>JASSUJ010000001.1:0-2444062 GCA_031963405.1 Mycoavidus cysteinexigens | reverse complement strand
ATTTTTGCCAAGCCGTTTTGTATTGTGTGCAATTAGCTGATTCGCCGCTTCTAAAATATGGGCGTGCGAACGATAGTTCTGCTCAAGCTTAATGACCTTGCCCAAGTTAAAGGTACGCTCAAAATCTAGCATGTGATTCACATTGGCACCCCGAAACGCATAAATACTCTGATCGTCGTCACCTACAGCAAACACGGATGTGCGCTCGCCAGTCAGGCGCTTCAGCCACGCATATTGCAGCTGATTGGTGTCTTGAAATTCATCAATCAGCAAATGCTTAAAGCGCTCTTGATAATGCAAACGCAATTCGTCGTTCTCGAGTAATTCATAGCAGCGCAGTAATAACTCAGAAAAATCAACGACTCCTTCACGCTGACATTGCGCTTCATAAGCTGCATAAAGCTCGACGAATCTTTGTTGAAAATCATCATCAACGGCAACATTGTTTGAGCGCAGTCCCTGTTCTTTTGCCTGATTAATAAAATGCTGCAAGTGTTTAGGCGGATATTTTTCGTTATCCAGATTCAGCCCTTTCAATAAACGCTTTATCGCTGACAACTGGTCAGCCATATCCAGAATTTGAAAAGTTTGGGGCAAGCCAGCATCTCGATAATGCACGCGCAACATACGATTGCATAAACCATGAAAGGTGCCGATCCACATGCCGCGCACATTAATTGGCAGCATCGCACCAAGCCGCACGGCCATCTCACGTGCGGCTTTATTGGTAAAGGTCACAGCTAACACGCCAGACGGGCTAATTCGCCCGCTTTGAATCAGCCATGCAATACGGGTCGTTAAAACACGTGTTTTGCCACTGCCAGCACCAGCTAAAATCAAGGCCGACACATCAGGTAGTGTCACCGCATCACGTTGTTCTTCGTTTAGAGAAGTAAGTAAGTCAGACATTAAATTGCAATTAAGTTGATTGGTTCTAATTGATGGTGAAGATCTTGCCTCGCCTTACGGGCGTTATATCGCACAATCATACACCCCAGTCAAAATATCGCGGCACATCATTAGCGCACCCTTAACACATCAAATCGCCGTTATTTTTTGTTTTTTACTACCGCATAGACATCGCTTTGCGCTCTCAATCTCACTGAATTACGTAAAGTTACATAAAGCTAGCGCCAGCACTGTTTATAATTCGGGGGTTTGTAACCCTATTCTGAATAAAACCCTAATGAGCGACAGCCCCTCCTCCCTCGCAAAAAGTTTCGAGCCACAGACGATTGAGGCGCATTGGTCTTCTGTATGGGAAAAACAGGGCTATGCGCAGCCAAGCTTCACCGCTGGGCGCGACAATTTTTCGATGCAGTTGCCCCCGCCCAATACCACAGGCACCTTGCATATGGGCCATGCGTTTAACCAAACGATTATGGATAGCTTCGCACGCTATCAGCGCATGCGCGGAGCAAATACGCTGTGGGTACCAGGAACAGACCACGCTGGGATTGCGACCCAAATCGTGGTGGAACGGCAGTTAGATGCACAAGGCATCTCACGCCATACGCTGGGACGTGAGCAGTTTGTACAACGCGTATGGGAGTGGAAAGAAAAATCTGGCTCAACGATTACCCAACAGATACGCCGCTTAGGCACATCGATTGATTGGAGCCGTGAATATTTCACGCTGGATGAACCACGCTCACAGGCCGTGCTTGAGGCATTTTTACGGCTTTATGAGCAAGGGTTAATTTATCGTGGCAAACGACTCGTTAATTGGGATCCACAATTACTCACGGCTGTTTCTGATCTAGAAGTGGCGAGCGAGGAAGAGAATGGTTCCTTATGGCATATCCGCTATCCGCTGGTTGATGGAAGTGGGCATTTAACGGTTGCCACGACGCGTCCTGAGACGATGCTTGGTGATGTTGCGCTGATGGTGCATCCAGAAGATGAACGCTATCAAGCACTGATTGGCAAAAAGGTAACGCTGCCACTGTGTGAGCGCGAAATTCCGATTATTGCTGATGACTATGTAGAGCGTGAATTTGGCACAGGTGTCGTGAAGGTCACGCCAGCGCATGATTTTAATGATTATCAAGTTGGCCAACGGCACCAATTGCCAGCCATTGAAATTTTGACGCCTACAGCCAAAATCAACGATAACGCACCTGAAAAATATCGTGGCCTCGATCGCTATGACGCACGGAAAGCCATCGTTGCCGATCTTGAAAGCCAAGGTTTACTTGACTCAGTTAAGCCGCATAAGTTGATGGTGCCACGAGGCGATCGCACTGGCGCCGTGATTGAGCCGATGCTCACTGATCAATGGTTTGTGGCAATGAGCAAATCGGCGTCTCAACACGCTGACCAGCCAGGCGCAACACTTGCTGGCGCGGCACTTGACGCAGTGCGTAACGGCCGTGTGAAATTTGTGCCAGAAAATTGGGCCAATACGTATTATCAATGGCTAGACAATATTCAAGATTGGTGCATTTCAAGGCAACTGTGGTGGGGTCATCAGATTCCTGCTTGGTATGACGAGGAAGGTCGTATTTACGTCGCCCGCGATGAAGCACAAGCCTATGAAAAGGCGCGTTCACAAGGTTATAACGGTGTGCTCACACGTGATAATGATGTGCTCGATACCTGGTTTTCTTCAGCGCTGGTGCCTTTTAGCTCATTAGGCTGGCCGCAAGAGACACCTGAGCTTGCCCATTTCTTGCCCTCCTCCCTGCTCGTCACGGGCTTCGACATTCTGTTCTTCTGGGTGGCGCGGATGATGATGATGACGCTGCACTTCACTGGCCGCGTCCCATTTCATACAGTGTATCTGCATGGTTTAATTCGCGATGCAGAAGGCCAAAAAATGTCGAAATCCAAAGGCAACACACTCGATCCTATCGATCTGATCGACGGCGTTACTTTGGATGCGCTAATTGCTAAACGCACCACGGGCTTATTCAATCCTCGCCAAGCGGAAGTCATCGAGAAAAAAACCCGACAACAATTTCCAGAAGGTATTCCTGCCTTTGGTACCGATGCGCTGCGTTTTACCTTCGCCTCACTTGCCACCTTAGGGCGCAATATCAATTTTGATTTGGCACGTTGCGATGGTTATCGCAATTTCTGTAACAAACTATGGAATGCCACCCGTTTTGTACTGCTCAATTGCGCTAGCGCAGAAGAGCAAGCTCAACCAGATGACAATTCGAACAGCATCGAATTGTCTTGGGCAGACCGTTGGATAAGCTCACTTTTACAGCGCACCAGCGCTGAAATTGAGAAAGGCTTTGCCGATTTCCGGCTCGACCATGTAGCCAGCGCGCTCTACCGATTTATTTGGGATGAATATTGCGATTGGTATCTAGAACTAGCCAAAGTGCAATTACAAACAGGTTCAGCCGCCCAGCAACGCGGCACGCGGCAAACTTTGCTCTACGTGCTTGAAAGCATCTTGCGTCTTGCCCACCCCGTGGTTCCTTTTATTACTGAATCGCTGTGGCAAACCGTAGCGCCGCTTGCAAGCGATGCTTTTGCTCAGCAAGCACCAAGCCAACGCTCAATCATGGTGCAGCCTTACCCATCGGCACAGAGCGAAAAAATTGACGAAGCAGCGGAACAATGGGTGGCGCAATTAAAAGCACTGATTGATGCCTGCCGCGCCTTACGCAGCGAAATGAGTCTCTCTCCGGCGCAACGCGTACCATTACTGGTGACAGGCAATACCGATCGCTTGGCTTCCTTCGCATCATATGCGCAAGCACTTGCACGCTTGTCGGAAGTGACGATCGTGGAGGACGAAGCTACCCTCGATACTCTTGCTAGCAATGCGCCGATTGCGATGGTGGGTGAACTCAAATTTGCGCTTAAAGTTGAGATCGATCTGGCTGCCGAGCAAGCTCGTTTAAGCAAAGAAATTCAACGATTTGAAAAAGAAATCTCAAAGTGTCAGGCTAAATTACAAAATGATCACTTCGTTGCTAAAGCGCCTGCTGCTGTCGTTGAGCAGGAAAAGAGTCGGCTAACCGAATATGAGGCGATGCTCAGCAAACTAAATGGACAGCTTGCACGTCTCTTAGCACCTGTTTAACGTTTTTCTAAAGTAAAGTGCCCTGATTGAAGAGGAGCTGGGAGCAAAATAACCGAAGTGTACCCAACGTATATTAGGATTTTGCCCCCTCGCAACTTTAAACTAGGCTGCCTTATTGTGGGCGCTTTGCTTTAGGACTTTGAACAGGTTCTTAGCGAACTACCCCTTTCTTTATCAATAGTAAAGCTGCACTAAAGTAACTAAGTTAGCTAGCTGACCAGGCTTGGCTTAACTATCCGTATAGAGCGCGCCGAGGCATTGTGCTCGCTTCATCAATTAGCAAGTCACTCTCATCTGTCCCGTTTATTGATAAGACAGGATATTTGCTTAATTCACTGATAAGGTTTTTTCATGCTTAAAGTTAAAAAAGCGATCTTTCCTGTAGCCGGTTTAGGCACACGCTTTTTACCTGCCACCAAGGCTATTCCCAAAGAAATGCTACCAATTGTGGACAAACCTTTGATTCAATGGGCAGTCGAAGAAGCAAGCGCAGCAGGCATTACCGATATGATCTTTGTCACCGGACGCAGCAAGCGTGCCATTGAAGATCATTTCGATAAATCCTACGAATTAGAAGCCGAACTTGATGCCAAAGATAAAGACGCGCTACTTAATCTCGTGCATAGCATCAAACCACCTGGCATCGAATGTTTTTATGTACGCCAGCCAGAGGCACTAGGCTTAGGGCACGCTGTACTATGTGCTGAAAAACTCGTGGGAGATCACCCTTTTGCGGTATTACTCGCTGATGATTTACTCGATGGCAAGCCGCCTGTCTTGCAACAAATGGTCGAAGTGTTTAATCACTACCAGTGCTCAGTGCTCGGCGTTGAAGAAATTGCGCCTGAGGACTCGCGCTCGTATGGTGTAATCGAGGGTAAAGAATGGGAAGACAATATTATTAAACTGTCTGGCATCGTGGAAAAACCTGCACCAGAATCGGCTCCGTCAAATCTTGGCGTAGTCGGACGGTACATTCTCAAGCCAGGCATTTTTGACCACATCCGAGCGCTTAAGCCTGGTGCTGGAGGTGAATTGCAACTTACTGATGCGATTCAATCATTCATGCAAAATGAGCAAGTACTTGCTCTTCGTTATTACGGCAAGCGCTTTGATTGCGGCAGCAAGCTGGGTTATATAAAAGCCAATTTTGAATTTGCGCTACGCCACCCAGAAATCAAAGATGAATTCGCAGCTTATCTGCGTGCTCGCTCAACAGACTTGGGTAGCTAAGTCACGCCAAAATATTTTGATAAAGATATGGGTAGCAAAGGAAGGCTTACATAACCCGCGGGCAAGCCATGCCTTTGCTGCCAGTACACTAGTATCTAATATAAAAAAGAGAGGCATGGTGGCGAGCACTCTCTGGCTTTTAACAAAATATACCCGTTATTCTCAATCATTTATTCCACTCAGATAAAAATGTGGCTGTGCTGAAACTCGTACAAAATAATCTAAAAATAAAAAACGAGATTGATTATGCAATTTTTTATATTAAAAATAATTTATGGTGTTCGGCGCACAAGGTCAACAAAAGCGGAGAGTACTCGCGCCTCAGAAGCTTGAATATTTTCTTGAATAGTTGCAAGGCAAGGAATACTGCTGTTCGTATTTCCAGTAGTATTAGCTCTCTTTTTTGTTTCTTCTGCTGAAAAAATATTCCATCTAACAGAACTAGTACTAGTACTGCTAATAGTCCCAGCTACGCTGCTCCTACTTGGCATTTCTTCTACTGGAAAATTATTTTCTCTTAGTGAAGTATCTGGCTTTTCTAAATTTACCCTTACAGTTCTAGTGCTACCAGTTCTTGCACTAGAAACGCTAACTCTACGATTATATTTTTCTACTTGCTCAGCATTTATTTTATCTTTTAAATCTGATTTAAATTCTTCTGATAGGGTAGATCTCAGCAAGTAGCTTTGGATAAAATCTCCAACAAAATCTATATTTGGCAATACATCTTCTATTCTACTAAAAGGTCTTTGAAGAATAGAAATTTCCCGAGAAATAACAACCTCTTTAGAAATATCTGATTTTTTTGCAGATGCACTATTAAACTTGCAGCGCAAATGAGAAAGCGAAGAAATAAGATTCTCGCCGAACCAATTTTTTATATTACTGTTACTATTTTTTTGTGATATGCCTGGGTTCTCAGACTCTCTTGAAGAGCTATGCTTTCTACTCCTTGATCTTGTAAAAAAATTCAAGGATATCGGTTGAATAAAATTAAAACTAAAATTAGCCATTTTCCCATCCTATAAAATAATAAGAGGATCGGGTGATTACCAATATATATTATTAAAAAAATTATTTCTGATGAATTGGCTCACCATTCTGAAGAACAATAACCCTGCTGTTGAAATATACGCACTGATCGCAATAAGATGATTTTTTATATTTTGCTATATGCTCACTTAACTTTACTAATATCTAGTGCATACATTATAAGAAATACGAAAATCTGGAGAGAAAAACGAACAATATCAAAAGATCTATGTGCGTCTAACTATTGAAATGGCTCTAAAGTAATTTCATTGAGGCAGAAACTAGCGTCGGCGCATGAAAAATATAAAAACTTTATCTTGTGTCGATGTTTCAATAATTTGATTGCCAGTTTGCTTGGCAAAGGCAGCAAAATCCCGGCGCGCGCCAGCATCAGTGGCAAGTACTTTTAAAATCTGGCCGCTTTGCATATCAGCCAATGCTTTTTTTGCACGCAAAATGGGGAGCGGGCAACACAAGCCGCACGCATCGACTTCTTTGTCAGCTTGCATCATAAAAATCCTTATTAGACTAGAGCTATGGAGGGTCTACTTAAGTCGAGGGAAATGGACCTCTTTCGAAACCCCGTAGCAAGGAATTCCTTTGATGCCAGTACAACTGTACGGCGAGGAGGAATGACGCCGCTACGGGGTTTCGAAAGAGGTCTAATGAATGCCGACACGGGCAGTAGGCCTCAGTACATTTGTACTGGACCTACTGCGGTATGACGCCGCTATCCGATCTAGGTAGATTTTGTTAAACGAGCTTCAACCCAAGCTTTAACACCAGCCAAAGCGTTTGGCAGATTGGCAAGCTCGGTTCCGCCGGCTTGCGCTAAGTCAGGTCGACCACCACCCTTGCCTCCCACTTGCTGCGCGACAAAATTCACCAGCTCACCGGCTTTCACTTGCTGGTTAACGGGGGCAGTAACGCCTACGATTAAGTTGACTTTGCCATCCGCAACGCTTGCAAGCACAATCACGGCTTGTTTTAATTTTTCCTTTAACGTATCCACCATCGCGCGCAATGTCTTTACATCGACCGCTTCAAGCTGTGCTGCGAGTAACCATACCCCTTCCCTAACCTCCACCGCACGCGCTGCCAATTCATCACTGTGTTGGGCTGCAAGTTTGGTTTTCAGTTGAGCTTGCAGCGTTTCAAGTGACTTTTGCTGCTCCTGCATTTGTACGATGCGCTGAGTTAACTCAGCTGGCTGTACGTTAAGCGCAGCGGCTGCTTCATTAAGTTGAGTTTGTAGCGCTTGCACAAAGCGCATAGCATTATCGCCCGTGATCGCTTCAATACGCCGAATACCGGCAGCTACGCCACTCTCTGAGACAATCTTAAATAAACCTATCTCACCCGTGTAAGCCACATGCGTACCACCACATAATTCACGCGAAGCGCCAATTTCAAGCACACGTACCTGGTCGCTGTATTTTTCACCAAAGAGTGCCGTCGCGCCGCTTTTAACGGCTTCATCGTAGGACATAAGATGGGTTTGCGTCGGTGCATGGCGCAAGATTTCAGCGTTGACGATCTCTTCTATGCAAGCTATTTCGGCGCCTGTTAATGGCGCATGGTGCGAAAAATCGAAACGGGTTTTACTCGCATCGACTAAGGAGCCTTTTTGCTGCACATGTGTGCCTAACACTTCACGCAGTGCGTAATGCAGCAGATGCGTAGCGGAATGATTGCGCGCTGTGCGTATACGCTGTTGCGGCTCAACTGTCGCGTGTAAGGTTTGGCCAACGCTTAATTCACCTTGAGTCAACGTGCCATAGTGGCCAATCACATCCGCACGTAATTTCAACGTGTCGTTCACTAAAAAATGAGATTGCGCTGTGCTAAGCACACCTTGATCACCAGCTTGCCCGCCTGCCTGGGCATAAAATGGCGTCTGATCAAGCACCACCACGCCAGCTTGCCCGCTCACGAGCTGATTAACTGACACGTCATTGGCATACAGTGCAACCACTTTGGCATTCTCGCCAAGCAAAGTTTGATAGCCCGAAAAAATTGTCTGTGCACCGCTATATTCAACAGTAGACAAAGCTTTAAATTTTCCAGCAGCGCGTGCTTGCTCCCGCTGCTGCGTCATCGCTACTTCAAACCCGGCTTCATCAACGCTTAATCCTTGCTCGCGGCAAACATCAGCGGTTAAGTCCAGCGGGAAACCATAAGTGTCATGCAATTTGAAGGCGATATCACCAGGCAGCACTTTTGCGCTGGCTGTATCAGCTTTACCTTGAATGCTAGCAATCGCGGTTTCAAGCATGGCCATACCATGATCTATCGTGATTAAGAAACGCTCCTCTTCTTGGCGCAATATTTCAGTCACACGCGCTTGCTCAGCGGCTAATTCAGGATAGGCGCTACCCATTTCAGCCACCAGATCTGCGACTAATTGATAAAGAAATGGTTTTTTATGCTGAAGTTGATAACCGTGGCGAATAGCGCGCCTGATAATGCGCCGCAGCACATAACCGCGCCCTTCATTGGCAGGCAGAACGCCATCGACGATCAGAAATGATGAGGCTCGCAGGTGGTCTGCAATGACTTTCAGCGAGTTGTTAGCCAGATCAGTGGTCTCTGTTACCCGCGCGGCGGCATGAATGAGGTGCTGAAAAATATCAATTTCATAATTGCTGTGCACCCCTTGCAAAATCGCAGCGATACGCTCTAAGCCCATACCCGTATCAACACATGGTTTGGGTAGCGGTGTTAAATTGCCTTTGGCATCGCGGCTAAATTGCATAAAAACCAAATTCCAGACCTCAATATAGCGGTCTCCATCTTCTTCAGCGGAGCCGGGTGGCCCACCCCATACCTCAGGGCCATGATCGTAGAAAATTTCTGAAGATGGGCCGCATGGTCCAACCTCAGCCATCTGCCAGAAATTATCCGAAGCGTAGCGTGCCCCTTTATTGTCGCCAATACGTATCAAACGGGTAACCGGCAGCTGAATTTCTTTAGCCCAGATGTCATAAGCTTCATCATCTTCGTGATAAACCGTAACCCAGAGTTTTTCTGGCGGCAACTTATACACTTGGGTTAACAATTCCCAAGCCAAATGAATCGCCTCACGTTTGAAATAATCGCCAAATGAAAAATTGCCGAGCATTTCAAAAAAAGTGTGATGACGGGCGGTGTATCCCACATTTTCCAAATCATTATGCTTACCACCGGCACGCACACAGCGCTGCGCGCTGACGGCACGCTGATAAGGGCGGTGTTCCAGGCCCAGAAAAACATCTTTGAACTGCACCATACCCGCATTGGTAAACAATAAAGTCGGATCATTTCCCGGCACAAGGCTCGCCGATGGAACAATTTGGTGGTTTTTAGAGTCAAAGAACCTAAGGAATTTTTCTCGAATTTCAGCGGCTTTCATACACAAGGAGTCACGCCTAATTACAACGGCGTATAGAAGGTTTACAGAAGATTTAGATATGCGCCTGATTATACGGGATGTCTTACCCAAAAATTGCAATGAACAACCATTAGGCAGGTGAAGACACGCATCGACCAGCATGCAGCAAGAAACTAAGCATATCGATATATAAAAAGCTAAGCCTTACTAAGAAAGTGCTGCATGAACCGAAAACGTCATCCCTTGCCCACGATTTATTGAGCCCTCTCTTAGACTAATTTTTTAACAGATTTTTTAGGTTCCACCGAGGTTAAAGAGTTAGCGCTGATGATATTTAACAAATAAGCAAATTAGCCAACTCCAATTTTTTCATGACATTTATTACTTCTTACCCTCGTGGGCCACTGCTTGTTGTGTCGCCGCATCTCAACGATGGAGTGTTTAGCTGTGGAGAGCTTATTGCCGCATTTCCAGGTGCGCTAGTTGCCACGGTGTTTACTAGTACACCGGTAGATCACAGAGTACTTACCAATTGGGATCAACAATGCGGCTTTAATAGTGCCTACGAAGCCATGCGTACCCGTCGCGCGGAAAATGCAGCAGCACTCGAAGTACTGGGTGCGGCGCCCCTATGGCTAGGTTTTTGTGAAACACAATACACCTCCAGCCCGACGGTAATGCAGATTGCGACTGAGTTAGACCGCCTTCTTTTCACTCTTCAGCCAAACGTGGTGGCTATCCCCCTAGGCCTATTTAAACCAGAAAATTATCTAGTCCATGCGGCCTGTATTGCAGTGCGTAAAAATCACCCGCAACCACTATGGGTTGCTTATGAAGAAGTCCCTCAGCGCTTGATTGAAGGCGTATTGCAGCAACGCTTAGCGGAATTTCAAGCGCATAACATTGTGGCGGCACCCGTCTTTTTTGAGACGGGCACCCAAGATTCGCGAGTGAAATATGCTGAGCGCACTCAGCGCGCAGCCTTAAAACATCGTGCCATTGAGCCATACAAAAGCCTTTTGCGTGTCTTTAGCTTATACGAATGCGCTGATATAGAGGCGCCAGAACGATATTGGCAGCTTAGAAATTTAGGGGAGATGGGCGCTAACTGTAAATAAATACCTCAGAACTAAGCTACAAATGGGTTTTAAGAACCCACTCAAAAGCGGCGTAACCAGCGCTCTCAATGCTGGCATGCTATGTGCTGAACAGTTCATGTAAGTCCACCAGCAGCAAAGTCAATATCAATGCTGGTGTGAACTGATTAACTTTCGTCATAGGAGATTTTAATGAGCGCACAAGTTGTTTCGGTGTTAAATGACTTAATTGAAATTTCAAGGGATGGCGAGCAAGGGTTTAAAAAGGCCGAAGAAGAATGTGCTAACCCTGAGCTTAAATTAGTCTTTGCCGCGTGCAGCAAGGACTGCACAAGAGCCGCACAAGAACTACGAGAGCTTGTACAAAGATTCGGCGGCAAACCAGAAGAAACCGGCAGCATAAGTGGCAAGCTGCACCGCGGTTGGATTGAACTTAAAGCAGCAATCATTGGGGTGGATGATCATGCCCTGCTAGCCGAATGTGAGCGTGGCGAAGATGTCGCTAAAAAACACTATCACAACGCACTTGAAAAAGATTTACCAGCTGACGTGCGCGCGCTTATCGAAGCACAGTACCAAGATGTTCTTAAAAACCATGACCGCATTCGCAATTTGCGCGATCAAGCTGCAAACACCAAACCACCTCATGATAGTTTCTTGTAAAGCACAGCTGGTCTAAACCTTTCCTACCTATAAACTCACTGTGGGTTGCACTACACCCACAGTGATATTCCATTTGGCTTATGGGATTAGGTTTACAGCTTGGAACCTCTAGAACATTAAAGCATTCTCATCAGCTTTTTTGTTCAACCTTTTTTAGAGCAAACAGATAATTAGATCAATAACTTTGGTGCTAGCACTGAAATCTACGGTCTTTATCTGGTTGAAGCAGGCCCGCCTTTTGCTACAAAGGTAGTCTGTTGACAGAAACTAATTGAGGTGTGTAGTGAGTGAGTCTTCGCTTGAATTACGTTCTAAACAAACGCTAGCCCTTACCCCACGTTTACAGCAAGCTGTTCGTCTGCTGCAATTATCCTCTCTGGAATTCGCACAAGAATTAAATACCGCACTCGCAACTAACCCTTTTCTCGAATACGACAATGCGGCCGAAGAAGCCGAAAACGGTACAGACGAAACAGAAACCACTGTACTCGAAACGATACCCAGCAGCAGCACTCAAGCCGACAATAACGACTCAGAAATGATGTCTTATTCTTCGTTATACCCCACTTCAAGCGAAGCTCAGCATAGCGACAACGCTTCTTCGCTTGACTGGATTCATGCCCCTTTAACTTTACGCACTCAATTACATCAAGCCTTGCGTCTTTGCCCACTCAATGATCGCGACCGGCTCGCCGCGCAAGTTATTATCGAATCACTTGATGACGATGGATATTTGCGGGAAGCGCTTACAAACCTCGTCCCGCTAGTTGATGTAGAGCCAGCCCTTAGCGAGAGCGACTTATACGCCGCATTAAAGCTTGTGCAAAAACTTGACTTACCTGGCGTCGGCGCGCGCACGCTTTCCGAATGCCTTGCACTACAACTTGAAGCCATGCCAGCTGACACGCCAGGCCGTGAAGTTGCGCTTGAATTAGTCAGCTCGCATTTGGACAAATTGGCGCGACGCGAGCAAGCCCAATTGCAACGACAGCTGCATTGCAGCGCAAGCCAGCTAAACACGGCCTGTGCGTTGGTGCGCAAGCTCTCCCCCAAACCAGGAAGAAGCTATGAAAGCGATGAAAATAACTATATTGTGCCCGATGTCATTGTGCGGCAGATAAAAGAGAACGGTAAAAAGCACTGGGCTGTCGTTACCAATCCGGCTGTGATGCCTGGGGCGCGGCTGTACCAGAAATATGCCACGCTGTTCGCCCAATCCGGCGGCACCAGCCGCTCACCACTTGCTCAGCAGCTGCAGGAAGCACGCTGGTTAATTCACAATGCACAGCAACGCTTCACCACTATTCAGCGCGTCGCCGAATGTATCGTAAAGCATCAGAAAGCTTTTTTCGATTACGGCGAGGTAGCCCTTAGGCCGCTTGTGTTGCGGGATATTGCTCAAGAGCTAGAGCTCCATGAATCCACCGTATCCCGGGCCACGAGTAATAAATATATGGCCACACCACGTGGAATTTTTGAATTCAAGCACTTCTTCCCACGCGAACTCAGCACAGATACGGGTGGCACCTGTTCAGCTGCGGCGGTACGCAGCCTGCTGAAAGATTTCATTGATGCAGAGAACGGACAAGCGCCTTTTTCTGATGTTGCACTGACCAAAATGCTAGCTAAACAAGGCGTCATTATTGCGCGCCGTACCGTAGCAAAATATCGGCGTTTAATGAAGGTCCAGCCTGCTCAATTGAGGCGGCAAGAGCATTGAAGCCCGCATAGGTTGCGGGGAGATACGAATCCCAACATGTTTGCATGTGGTAATTAGAAGGGTAGTTGTGTTGGGGTTCCTTCGTTACCTCAATCTACGAAGTTAAGCATCAGTCTACGTAGCTTGGGGTAACGGTTTAAATTAAATACAGATCCCTTACATGTTGCGGTTAAGGTTAAAGCATCACCCTATCTAAACCGTCTTAAATTAGTTTCTGCTATGCCTACAGACTGGCCAATGCTTTTTGACGTACCGCTGATTTTGGCTGCTTAATTGGCTGTTTAACTCGATGCAGATCTTGCAGAAATTTTTCACGCCAGGCCGACAAATCTTTTTCATGTAGTGATTTCATCATATCCTGATAGCGCGCTTTTCTTTCGGCAAGCGGCATAGTTAGCGCCTGTGCTAAAGCTTCAGCCATTTGCCCTGTATCAAATGGGTTAACCACAATAGCCCCTGGCAAATCGTCAGCTGCGCCGGCAAATTGCGACAAAACTAAAGCGCCTGGGTCATCAGGGTCTTGTGCAGCTACGTATTCTTTCGCTACCAAATTCATACCATCGCGCAGCGGCGTAACATAGCCCACATCAGCTTCACGCAAAAGTGCCATCAGCAAACTACGTTCATATTTGCGGTTCAAATAACGAATAGGCGTCCAATCAAGCTGGGCAAAACGCCCATTAATGCGCCCGGCCTCCCCTTCTAAATTTTGGCGAATGCGTTGATAAGTTTGTAAATCAGAACGGGTAGGCGGAGCTATCTGCATAAAAGTGACATTCCCCTGCAGCGCAGGCACATTTTGCAGTAAGCGTTCAAATGCCTGAAAGCGCTCGACCAACCCCTTTGAATAATCCAGCCGGTCAACGCTCATAATCAATTTGCGACCCCGCACGCTATCGCGCAGACGAAGTACTGGCTTGCGCGTTGCAGATTGTTGTGCGGCTTCGGCAATTGCATCAGGGTAAATCCCGATCGGATAGACACCCGCCTTTAGCGTGCGGCCATGCGCTTTAACCGTACCGTCATACCCTACCTCCCCATACAAATCGCGCACAATATAATCAGTAAACGACTGCAGATCAGTGCGGGTCTGAAACCCTACCACATCGTAACTGCATAGCGCCTTGACCAACTCAGCATGCGGCGGAATCATATGCAACACTTCAGGCGTCGGAAATGGCGTATGCAAAAAGAAACCAATTGGATTTTTTATGCCAGCGCGGCGACATGCTTGAGCAAATGGGATTAAGTGATAGTCATGCACCCAAATTAAATCATCAGGCCGCAATAGTGGAATAAGCTGTTCGGCTAACCAATTATTGACACGCTGATAACCAAGATATTCTTGCTGATCATAGCGTGAGAGATCATTACGGTAATGAAAAGTTGGCCACAACGTAGCATTCGAAAAACCGCGGTAATACTGATCATAATCGCGCCGTGTTAGGCCAATTGTGGCGTAGGTCAGCTTGCCGTGTCGCTCGATGGCCAGCCGAGGATCAGTCACCACTTCACCGCTCCAACCAAACCAAACCCCACCGCTTTCTTCTAACGCACTTAATACACCAACAGCTAGTCCACCCGCAGCTAAACGCCCCTCCTGTGATGGCGCGACCCGATTTGATACAACAACTATTCTATTCATGCGACTCTTCAACAATTTTTATATTAATTTTAGGCTGCACTTATTAAGGGAAGTCTACATAACCCAGCTAACAAGGAATACCTTTGCTGTCAGTGCACTAACACTCAATGCAAAACAGGGAGATATGACGCCACCAGCCAGCTTATGCAGGCCTTCCTAAGAATCTGTTAACGATCTCAAGAAATCGCCTTTGAGGCCGTGATGTTGGGGTTCCGTATTGGGTAAAACGCTGCACCCCAACCTAAAATTTTTTAGCATTTTTCGTAGGTTGGGGTGACGAAGGAATCCCAACACAATCCACCCTTGAAGATCGCGAACAGGTTCTAAAGCAACACTTATTAGACAAAATCAATCAGGCCAAAACAAAAAATACCGACAAAAATCCCAGTTTTTTGCGCTGACTCCCCTTCTCTATTCTTTTCTGTGTTCTTTTTTATTTGCTTATATTTTTTTGCGCCTCTTTTTTATCCATTCCAAATAGCTAAAAAAGCGAAATGCTGCTTCAAATAACATAGACACACTATAGCGATCAGGTCGAACCTTACCTAGCATTTGAAAAAAATGCGAATTACCGCCTTTGAGTAAACAGGTGAAAATTCCAGCCAAAGGTACTGATGCCATCACTCATGCGTAGCCCTGCAAGCGCTGATTTCGCTTATATGACAACTTACTTGACTGGCTCATTTGACTCTTATTTTGGTCTATTTAGCTCGCCTACAAGTCAACCATAGTATATTGCGGCGGATTTACTGGAGGCGGATCGCCTACCAGTGGCGGACCAGGGCTCGGTTGAGGAGGCTGAGGCGGCGCAGGCGGTTGGGGCGGCTTATCAGGTGGTGTAGGTGGTATAGGTGAGGTTGGGTCAGGCTGCTGAGAATATAAATACATAGCGCTGTCCTTTAATCTAAAAGAGAATATTAGATTAGTCGCAAAGTATGTGCCGTTTTATTCTGTCCCCCTCAGCTCGCCCTCTTGAGCCAGCGATGCAAAACTTATCTACCAACTCTACCAGCCTGCCTCACTCTTATTTCTCTTATAGAAAAGCGCTCATTTCACGCTTCCCTTATACAAAATAGGGCAATTCTATTAGGCAAGCGGCGCCATGCACCGCCGCTCGGTTATCTATTTCTTGGAAGCGGTTTCATCGTCAGGCTCTTCCGAGCCTGCCTGCAAGCCATATTCAAGAAGATGGCTATTTAGCGTTTTTGGCGTAATTCCTAAAACCTCAGCTGCCTGCTTTTTTATGCCACCACATTGTTCAAGCGTAGCCAGAATCAATTGACGGTCTGCCTCAGCCAACGAAGTACCAAAAGGAATTTTGGTCACGTTCATAGCGGGTGACTTTGATAGAGAGATTTGCAGCGGCACAATCGCAGTCGTATCCGATTTGGTACCCGCCATAATATAGGCTCGCTGTACATAGTTCTTGAGCTCGCGCACATTCCCAGGCCAAGAGTATGACTGCAGCATTGACTTAGCTTCCGCAGGAAAAACCTTATGCGTACCATGCTGCTGGTTAAGTTCATCCAGCAAATGCTGCGCAAGCAGATAGATGTCATCGCCACGTTCGCGCAACGCAGGCAATTGAAGCGGAAAAACATTAAGCCGATGATAAAGATCCAAGCGCAATTTACCTTCGCTCACCGCTTGCCTAGGGTCACGATTGGTAGCCGCAATTAAGCGCACATCAGTATCAATTTCCTTAGCTGCGCCAATGCGCATAAAAGTGCCTGCCTCAAGTACGCGCAGCATTTTGACCTGCAACTCAAGTGGCATTTCAGTGATTTCATCAAGAAACAAAGTGCCACCATTGGCTCGCTCAAAATAGCCTTTATGCTGTCGATCTGCGCCAGTAAATGAGCCCCGTTCGTGGCCGAACATCTCGGATTCAGTTAAGTTGGGAGAAATTGCACCACAGTTCACCGCAAGAAAAGCCTGCTTGCGCCGCCGGCTTAGCTCGTGCAGCGTCTGCGCGGCCACTTCCTTGCCAGTGCCTGACTCGCCAATTAACAGCACCGAAGCACTAGTCGGCGCAACCCGACTAATTTGCTCATAAACTTGCTGCATCGCTGGCGACTTTCCAAGCATCAGACCAAAACGACCGGAATCATGCAGCTCACTCTGGAGCGAGCCAATTTTGCTGCGCAACTCGCTGTTACGCGGCAGATGGCTTAAGATTTCCTTGACGCGCTGTAAATTGACAGGCTTTACCAGATAATCAGTAGCGCCCATTTTAAGTGCATTAACTGCACTCTCAATCGTTGCATACCCAGTAATCACCACCACTTCAACATCTGGTTGCAAAGCCAAATCTTCAAATAAATCGACGCCGCTGCCATCTGGCAGCTTTAAATCAATAAATACAGCATCCGGCATTTGCCGAATGATTTGAATTCTCGCTTCACGTAAATCAGCTGCCGTAGCAATGGTTAACTCATCATTACCAATCACTTCGGCCAATGCCTGACGTGTTTGCAGATCGTCGTCAACAATAAGTATATGTGGCATTTAATCCAGAATTTTTTCAAGAACGTCAGCACAACATTTTAGGGAAGGTCTGCAAAGTTAAGGCAGAGTCTTAAAACCTATCTAGAACTTTGCTACAAGCCTATAAGGCAGTCTCGCAACTTAGCAGGAATCATGGCAGACGTCTATATACATAGCCACTGCTGGAATGAAAGAGATCAGCTTTAATAAATGCAGAGAGTGCAAGACTGACGAATTAAAGAAGGGGCTGCATAACCCACGGACGGCACCCTCCAGGTTATTACCTGATTGGGCAGATGCAGTGGACTAAGGAAGCGCTGAATAAATCGGGAGCGGCGTCATGCCTCCTTGCCATACTAGTGTACTGTCTGCGTCGGCATTCCTTGCTCCCGATTTATTCAGCGCTTCCCTAAGTAAAGTTTTTTTAACTTCATCAAATTAGAACGCCATTTCATTAATGCCTAAAAAGTAGTTACCCGCGAGATTGCCAGCATCATTGCTAAAGCCAGGAGGACTGAAGAGCTACTAGAAAAATCACAAACAGCTTTTAAGAATCCGTTGCAAAACAGCTAAAGAATTATGTGTAAAAACAAGCCAGTAGGAAAAAAGCCACGTAAGATATCGTGCTTTGAGTGGAGTCGGATTGACTTTGGTCAATAGACCTCTTTCGACACCCCATAGCAAGGAAACATGACGCCGCTATGGAGTATCGAAAGAGGTCTAATAACTCAGTCAGTTTCGCAACCTAGGGAGAAGCTAACTGCCATGTCGTCCACGATAAGGCCATCAGCCAGCAAAGCTCGCCTTCTGCGCACCGCATTGCAAGGACAGCTCTGCAGCTATCTTAAGCCAGCTAAAGCTACATCGGCTCACCCGCTATCCAATTTTCTGTGTAAGTTGACGCAGCCATCACGCTGCTTCAAAACAGCTATTTTGTGTACGCTAGAAAAGTTATGCCGAAAAAGTTTAGCGCTAGATGAGAAAAATACAGAGAAGCAAGCGGAGACACAAACCATTGAGCAGGCTGATCTACAAAACTTCCGCTTTCATCCATCAACCCAACTGCTGACCAAGCAAGGGTATTACGCTACTGCATACCAGCTAAGCTTAACGCGCGTTATTAAAGACGCACGCTTATTTCCACTGCGGCAAACCCAGCTAAGCGCCTTTGCGCCTAAACTTTGCAACGTAATGGTAGGCATGGATAAATATGGCGATCAATATATTCATGCCTTCCAACCGCTGGCCGCCGACTCGCATCTTTACCGCATTACAGAGTCTCAGCCTGCCGCAGACTGTACGCTCCCCCAAGGCATACGCCGTCGCATGCGCCATGCCACGCCAGGCGGCGTCGCTATCGCCAAAGCGTTTATCCGCCCTCCTCAAAAATTTGAAATTTTTATTGATCGCTCCCATACCGTCTACCTACAACAAACGGCTGGCAACTTTGACTTTGTTGCACTGGATGATTTAAGCAGTTCTTTTAAAGCAGCCAATGTATCAGCGAACGGCCATTTTGCCGCTTTAATCACTGCCGAAGGCAGTGTACGACGCTACGATAATCAGCAAGGCTGCATGCAAGAGGTGGACTTAAATGGAGATAGCGAAGCCATCACTATTTCCATTGCCAATGATGGCACGCTCTATATTGGCTCACGCCAACACACCTATATGGTTCCTGCTGGGTCCAAAAGTGCGATTAAGCAAGGACGAGGACTTGAGCAAAACAATAAAATCTTTTGCTTATCAGTTGATGAAAGATTTCTTATTTCACAAAGGTGCAACAGTCGAGGCACAAAAAAATCCGAGATTCTTTTGCATGATCTGCAAAATGAAGGCCAAGAAATCGTCTTGTCATCTGCCCAACCAAGAACACAGCCTGATAGCACACGTCCTTGCAGTATCGCCTTTTCGCAATTAAACGCGCTAGTCGCTGTGGGCTATCAAAATGGTTTAATAGAAATCTTCGCTTTAGAGAACCTCTGCGCACCCCCTGCGGTAAGGAATACCTTTGCTGCCAGCGCACTAGCACAGCAAGGAGGCATAACGCCGCTACGGGGATTATGCAAAGGTTCCTTACCCAATCCCGATACACACAAGCCTGATGCGCAGCTCGTCACTAGCTTGAGGCTACCCCAATATAGCGCTCTCCCACCCTGCCCTCTGGTGAGCTTCGCCAAAGGATTTGATCAGCTTCACGTCACCTATCGTGGCCGCAACAATGCGGTTGAATTAGGCACGCTCACCTTCGGCATAGCCCAAATACTGAGCCACTAACCCTACACCTAAAGATATGACCAAGAAACACCCAGCTCTCAAATCATTCGGTCTGCTATACGGCTCATCTGCGCCCATGCTTAAGCTTTATGAAGAGATCGAATGCGTCTCGCAAACAGAGACCACGACGCTAATTATTGGTGAATCAGGCACCGGCAAAGAACTTATCGCGCAGACCATCCATGCGCTGGGGCCACGCCAAGACCAACCTTTTATCGCCCTTAACTGCGGCGCCATACCAGATAGCTTGCTGGAAGCTGAATTCTTCGGCCACGAAAAAGGCAGCTTTACAGGCGCCACCAAAGGCCGCCCCGGATATTTTGAACAGGCTAACGGCGGCACACTATTTCTTGATGAAGTAACCGAGATGTCGCTCACGCAACAAGTTAAGCTGCTGCGCGTACTCGAAACGGGAGTTTTTTACCGCGTCGGCGGAACTGAACCCATTCATTCAAACGTACACGTGATCGCTGCGACCAATCGCGACCCGGCTACTGCAGTACAAGAGAACCTTTTGCGACAAGACTTGCTCTATCGTCTTGCTGTCTTCCTCTTACAAGCCCCACCCTTACGCGAGCGCGGCGAGGACCGTGAACTTCTGGCACAACATTTTCTAGATGAATTTAATCAAGAAAAAAGCACCCACAAAAAATTCTCCGCCGCCTCACTTAAAACGCTCAACACTTATGCCTGGCCTGGCAATGTACGCGAATTAAAAAACACGATATATCGCGCCTTTATTCTTGCGCAAGAAGATCAGATTGAGATCGAACTTCCTGACCCATATCCTAGCCAGCCGCTGCCTTCAGACGAAGAAACCGATACGATAAATATTTCCATTGGCACTCCCTTAGTAGAGGCACAACGCGGCCTTATCTTAGCTACCCTTAAACACTGTGGCGGCGATAAACAACGCGCAGCCAAGACGCTTGGAGTCAGCTTAAAAACACTCTATAACCGCTTGGGCAACGAGCCTCATGCGCATGACAAGACATAGCGTACCGCCTTACCTGTGCGAAATAAAAAGCTAGCACAACCATTTCTCAATTAAGCCATTCTCCCCCCAGATCATCCATCAATACCTCTGCTGGGTACGCTGATTAGATTTCCTAAAAGCCCACATTACGAGTCATGCGTATTTTGATGACATCCATCGGCTCCCATCCCATGCGGCTACGTCTACTGCGCTCATGGGCTGGTGGTCCTGCCCCAGTTGCCGGCTCAGTCTAAGTTGCTCCTATTTCTTTACTTCGCTAAAAACAGCAGGTCTTCGTATTAACGCTTTAGCGTAAAAAAGAAAAGTTTAGGCTGGAAGCATCAGTTTTTTAAGCGTGATACAGAGAGATATGCTAGCCACCAACAACTATTTTTCAGGTACACATTTCTTGATTTATAAACGTGATAAAAAAACGCCGTTAGAGTGAATAAATAAAAAGATTGAAAATCAAGAGGAGTAAAACATGAGTGGCCCTAATGATAGGTCGGATGATATAAGCGAAGACTTAGTTCCAAAACCTCGCGTTCCTCTACGCAAGCATGACGGGCAAGAAGCATTGAATAAAAGACAGGGTAGATACTTTGACAATGCTCTCGCCGGGGAGGCAGCTAAGCCTATCGGTGAGCCAAGCACAAGAAGAATGCTGGCAAATGAGATTAACGTCAAAGCAATTGCAGAAGCATTGCCAAGTCATTTAAAAAACATTGAACAAGATCATGTTCAACGATCAAGCAGTGATTTATCAAATGAGAGTAAGACTGCTTCATTTAACGAGTTTTCTTCAGGAAAGTTACAAGATTATTTAGATCATCTCGCTAAAGATATCTTGACACTATCTGCTGTGGCCAGGCCACCAGCTGTATTAGAGGGGACGCGGATCGCTTTTGTAAAATTATTTACTATGTTGCAGCAAGAAGAAGAAGGACTCACTTTTCAAGCAGGCAAAAATACTCAAGATTTAATGAATTCCCTGGAGATCTTTAAAAATAGTGAAAACGCACATCCTCCCATCAAATTAGCTCTACTGATAAGCATGCAAGATAAGATAGAAAAGGCAATTCCTGAAATAAAGCAAGGGATAAAGGCAGAATTAATGATGGATTCACCTAACTCTCATACGAGGCAAAATGTGAGGGGCAGTTCAAGCCCTGGGCTCAGTGGAAGTCAGCAGCCAATTCTGTACCTCAGCAACCCCGTACCTAGCAATAAAAGACAATATAAGGGTCGTTAGAATTGTAATAGTTTCGATCAGATCGCATGGAACCCAGATTTGACCAAAACTGTCACAAGAGCGTAACCGGAATTTTGTGTGCGGAAGCGATTTTTAAAAATACGAACTTTATAGCAAAGCGTTGGTAAACCGCTCACCTAATAGATGAACAATTCACAGACATTCAATTAAGTCTCTTAGCTAGCTCAGTTAGTTAAGTCACTCAGGCATTAGCTGGCGGCTACTGCCGCTAGCCATTCACCACTTCCCCACCATTTGGATGCAAAACTTGGCCTGTCATATATGAGGCGTCACTAGCCGCAAGAAACACATAACAACCTGCTACTTCGTCTGGCTGACCGGGTCGCCCAAGAGGCGTTTTTTTGCCGAATTCAGCCACTTCATCAGCGCTAAAAGTAGATGGAATCAAAGGAGTCCAGATGGGGCCAGGCGCCACTGCATTTACCAAAATACCTTTAGGTGCTAGATGTTTAGCTAGCGAGCGAGTAAATGAAACTATTGCTCCTTTAGTAGCGGCATAGTCAATCAAATGTGCACTACCTCGATAAGCTGTCACTGAGGTGGTATTGATGATGCGTGCACCCTCTTTCAGATGCGGTAAAGCCGCTTGCACAAGAAAAAACATCGAGAACACATTCGTCTGAAAAACGTGTTCGAGCTGCTGCTTAGAAATTTTTTCGAAGTCTGCTTGAGGATGTTGCTCTCCCGCATTGTTAACGAGAATATCTAGCCGACCAAATGCCTTAAGCGCCGTATCAATAACCCGTTGTGCATTTGATGCCTTACCAATATCAAGTGCAAGTCTTTCGCAGCGGCGCCCCACAGCTTCGATCTGTTGTTGAGTCAGACACGCATCGTCGTACTCATCGAGATAAACGATCAGCACATCGGCTCCTTCTTTCGCAAACGCAATGGCGGTTGCGCGGCCAATGCCACTGTCCCCACCCGTCACTATTGCCGCCTTCCCTTTAAGCTTGCCGCTTCCTACATATCCACTCATTTGACTATGTGGCGAGGGCACCATCTTGCTTTCGATACCTGGTTGATGGTCTTGATGTTGCGCAATGGGTTGGGCTGGCGTGTCTGACATAAATTTTTCCTCTTTTCCATTCAACATAGTTTTGCAAGAGCAAGGTTATGTTCCTAAGCAAGCTACATACCTTTAAGGTATCTCCTCTTCGGGGCATATCTCATCAATCTTGGAGCGCAAGCACAGCATCATGGAGTAATTATTTATAAGACAGGAAATTCACTGCGATTTAAGCAAGGGGGGGCGTCATGCCTCTTTGACACGCAGTCGACAGTAATATGGCCTTCCTTGCCCGTGGGCTATGCAGGCCTTGCTTAATTCGATATCTGAGACCTGATGAAGAATAAGAAGAAGTAGTTGCTGAACGACAGCAGAGGTTGGATGTTGTCAAATGCTGCGAGGCGCTGACAAATATTGTGAAAGGCTAAGTGATGATAGCGAGCAGGCTCTTGAGTAGCGCTGCTGCGAGCTAGCAAATCCTATTTTTTATGAATTTAAACAGCGAGCGAAGAAAAAGCCCGCTGCATCTTTAATATCTGAAAAGAGTTATGACTCAACGTCTTCCAAACTAAATGTCTCAGTTTGGTCGTTATACGAAAAGATCTCAGCATAACGGCCCCAGTTGATAACTGACTCAAGCGTTTCTTGTGCGGCGCTATCTGACAGAAAATCTTCCAGTTCTTGCTCAAAACGCACGCGTGGGGCACGATGTCTAGGCCGTTCGCTCAATACCTTTCTGATACGTGCAGCAAGGGGTACTTGCCGCAACAGGTGGTCAGCAAACATTTGTTTGCGCTCTTGTGTACCGTATTCGGCAAATAGCTTGCCGGCTGAGGTGAGCAGAATGTCACCTTCGCGTAAGTCAGCAAAGTCGAGGTGCTGCATCATTTCCGCTATCGGAAATAAATCATCGATTTCCAAATGCAGTGTACGGGCAATTTCTGGGAGGTCAGCTTTGCCGTTATAAGGCGATGCGGCCAAAGTTTCGATGAGACCCGCCATTAAATTGGTTGATACTTGCGGCAGCCAGCTACCAAGCGTTAATGTTTTACGCAGCGTACCGGTGTCTGGGCGGGCTGTCATTTTGGCGTAAATGCTATCGACTAAACGTCTAAAGGCAGGGTCAAGTCGGTCACGCGGATGGGTGAATGGCACTTTAATGTCCGCGATAACCCGCCCTGGATTCGACGACAAGACAAGAATGCGGTTGCACATAAAAACCGCTTCTTCAATATTATGCGTAACCAGCAATACCGACTTAATCGACAAACGTTTTTCGTTCCACAAATCAAGGAAATCGGTACGCAGCGTTTCGGCGGTAAGCACATCTAGCGCAGAGAACGGCTCGTCCATGAGCAGCAGCAACGGATCAACCACCAGCGCCCGCGCAAACCCTACACGTTGGCGCATGCCACCTGAAAGCTCGCGTGGATAGGCATTTTCAAAACCATCCATCCCAATTAAATCAATCGCTGCCAAGGCTCTTGAGCGTCGCTCGCGTGCATTCACGCCGAGCGCTTCTAGCCCTGCTTCCACATTTTCTAAAACGGTAAGCCAAGGAAATAGCGCAAATGTCTGGAACACCATCGCGACGCCTTTAGCGGGCCCTGACAAGGGTTGGCCTAAATAGTCGACTTTGCCACCGGTTGGGGTGATCAAGCCGGCGATCGTGCGCAGCAACGTCGATTTACCAGACCCCGAACGGCCAAGCAAGCCTACAATTTCCCCTTCCTGTAAGCATAAATTGACCCCATCAAGCACAAGTAATTCGCCTTGTGACTTGTTAAAACCGTGCTTTACATCGGTTAAACGTAGAATTTCGGTCGCGTTATTTGACTGATTAGCCTGATTAGGCTGGCTGGTCTGCTTCATATTTTCAATCCAGACGGAATTTATTTTCGGCATACCGATACATAGGACGCCAGAGCAAGCGGTTAAATAAAGTGACAAACAGCGCCATGACCGCAATACCTAAAATGATATGGGGGTAATCGCCCGCTTCAGTCATCTCGGCGATATAAGCGCCCAGCCCATGCGCCACAATTTTAGTGTCACCCCACGCTACGGCTTCAGACACAATGCTCGCATTCCAGGCGCCGCCAGATGCGGTAATGGCACCGGTCACATAATAAGGAAAAATGCCCGGCAGCATCACTTGCCGCCACCACTGCCAGCCGCGAATTTGAAAGTTGGCTGCCGCTTCTTTAAAGTCATTCGGATACGCCATCGCGCCAGCAATGACGTTAAACAGGATGTACCATTGCGCGCCCAGCACGATCAACGGGGACAGCCATATATCCGCATTGAGATGAAAGCGAACCAGCAAGAAGACAAAAATGGGGAACAGCAAGTTAGCTGGGAAAGCTGCCAGAAACTGAACAATGGGTTGGATTTTGCCTGCCAGTGCAGGCCGTGTCCCAATTAATACGCCAATTGGCACCCAAATCACCGAAGCCAACACAATCAGTAACGTTACGCGCAGCAAGGTGAGCGAGCCGAGTTTCAAGACATGCCACACATCATGCCAGCTAAGATCGGCACGGGTATAAGCCAACACATGCCAAGCCACATACAAAGCACTGATTGAAAGCAGCAGTATCCAAAACGTATCAGCTAATTTTGAAACCGTCCGGCGCGTGGCGACAGTGGGCGTCACGGCAAATATTTTGGGCAGGCGTAGCGGCAAGCGCGTCAAAGCACCTACCATCGAGCCTAAAGGCATCAGCAAGCGGCGCATCAGGCGCGGGCGTTGGATTAAATCTAGTACCCATGATTCAGGGGAGGCCCCTGAAGTCGTCTCGAGTCGAAATTTATCAGCCCAGGCGAGCAGTGGACGAAATAGTAATTGGTCGTAGATAAAAATCACGATCAGCATGGTCAAGACAACCCAGCCCACCGCGGTTAAGTCGCTCTGTTCGACTGCGTGTGCCAGATAGGCGCCGATACCGGGTAAGTTGATCTCGGTGCTGCCTACTGTAATCGCTTCGGATGCCACGATGAAAAACCAGCTGCCCGACATCGACATCATCATATTCCACACTAAGCCGGGCGTCGAAAATGGCACTTCCAATTTCCAAAAACGCTGCCAACCCGTTAAATGAAAGCTGCGCGATACTTCATCCAGATCACGCGGCACGGTGCGCAGTGATTGGTAAAAGCTGAACGTCATATTCCACGCTTGCGCAGTAAAAATCGCAAAGATAGCCGCACACTCAGCGCCGGCTACCCGGCCTGGAAATAAAGTCAGAAAAAAAGTCACCGTAAACGAGATGTACCCAAGCACTGGCACCGATTGCAAAATATCTAAAAGCGGTATCAACACTTTTTCGGCACGGCGACTTTTCGCGGCAAGCGTGCCATACGCCAGCGTAAAAACCAGCGAAGCCACCATGGCCGCGATCATGCGCAAGGTGGTGCGCAACGCATATTCCGGCAGATTGCTTGGATGCAGTGAAATCGTCTGCACATCCAGACTCGCCAAAGGCGCCATAGTCTGATGCAAACCGGCCGCGGCGAGCGCAATCGCGCCCATGATCAGCGGCAACACGACTAAATCCCAACGGTTAGGAAATAACCGCCAGGCTGGCGCGTTTGGCTTTGATAGATGAATACCTAAGCGCATGCTTGCTCTCCTAGCTCAGGTTTATGTTTATTGATATACATTGATAGCACGACGATCTCAAAAAATTACCCTTGAGGCCGTCATATTGGCGTTCCGTATTGAGTAAATACGCTTCACCCTAAGCGACCATTTTTTGGCATTTTTCCTAGCTGGGGTAAAGCGTTGAATTAAATAGGGAACCCCAACACAATCCACTTTTGAAGATCGTAGATAAACTCTTAGGGGGAGCACTGAATAAATCGTACATAAGGAGCGCTTTGTATCTTTGCTGCCAGTACGACCCGTACCTATCGACAAAAAAGAGAGGCATAACGTCGCTCTCCGGTTTATGCAGCCCTTCCTTTGCGCTCATCAGGCCGGATAATACATGAGTCTCTAAAACGATTATTCAAATCGGGCGAGTAAACAGGGGTTTAGAGCCTTTTGCAAAGCGCCCATAGATTCTAAGAAAAATTACTTAAGTGTTCCGCCAAAATTGTCGAAACGCCAAGCAGGGTTGGATATTCCGCCGTAATTAAATAAGTAGGAATCTGCGCCAGGTAGGCGCTAAACCGCCCTTTTGCTTCAAAGCGTGCGCGAAATGGCGAGGCTAAAAAAAAGTCTGACATGCGGGGCACGATGCCCCCACCTATATAAATACCGCCCAACGCCCCTAAGGTGCAGGCCAAATTACCTGCGAACGTACCCAAAATACTACAGAAACAATCCAGCGTTTCAGCCGCAAGCGGCTCACCTGCTAGGCCAAGCTGTACGATTTTAGCTGGATCATCGCTGACTACTGTTAGCTTAGCGCGCTCAGCTAACGCACGGTAAATCAAAACCATACCGGGCCCTGATGCAACCCGTTCAAACGATACATGGGACCAATGCTGCCGTGCGTATTGCAAGATATATTCTTCACGCTCATCAAGCGGTGAAAAACTGGTATGCCCGCCCTCACTCGCCAGTGCCACCCAACACTCAGCACTAGGAATGAGACCTGAAACCCCAAGCCCTGTGCCCGGCCCGATCAACCCAAGCGCACTGTTACGCCGAGGCGCACCCGTACCAATCTGTACCCGCTGCGCTTCAGTTAAGGCGGGCAGCGCCATGGCTAACGCGGTGAAATCGTTCACCACTAAAAGCGTTTGCAGTTTTAACGTACGACGCGTAGCCTCAATCGAAAAAGCCCAATCGTGGTTAGTCATCTGCACTTGATCACCATCAACAGGGTTTGCAATAGCAATCGCTGCATGGCTGATGTGGGTTAGTTGAACCTCAAATAGATAAGCCTGGATAACCTGAGCAATATCGGCATAATCAGCGCACTGGTATCGACGAATATGCGTTATTTCGCCAGTTTCAGTAGCAAGTGCAAAGCGAGCATTTGTGCCCCCAATATCAGCTAATAGGCGCAATTCACCTACCGGCTGCCCCGTACTTGGAACAGTTACTTTAAGCGTTGCTGTCGGCACTTTTTTATCTGACACACCAATAAACATTGAGCGTAACTTTTAAATCATGAATGAGTTTAGACATAGCATTATCAAGCGGCTGAGCAGCCGCTTCTTGCAATACAGCCAATTTACGTTCACCCGCAATACATAAAAAGAGCTGACCCATTTGCGTAAGTGCATCAAATGACCAACTAATCCGCGTATAAGGCGCACTCTTTGGATGGAGCAACACAAAACGCTGCTGCGTGCTCAGTGCTTGCTGCCATTCGGGTGCGTCTGCAAACAAGGATGCGGTATGCCCATCCTCTCCCATACCAAGCACTGCCACATCAGGCAACGCAGAGGCAACCGTGTTGAGCTTGTGCAGATGGGCCTGTGGCTCACAATTGACATCGACCAGTGGCATAAAGTGCGCAGCACTCGCTTGGTTTTGCAACAGCGTGCGACGTACTAAAGCCGCATTACTCGCCGTGTGAATATCAGTCACCCAACGCTCGTCAAGCAACGTGATAGCAATGCGCGGCCAAGCCAAGGTGCTGTTAGACAAGGTTTGCAAAAAAAGCTGCGGACTGCTGCCGCCTGACACGGCCAACAGCGCGCGTGTACGTTTGGCAAGCACGACTTGCAAGGCTTCACCTACGGCTTGCGTCAAAGCCTGCGCTTGCGCCTGCGGCGTTTGAAAAGTGTGCAGTTTAATGGCATCTCTTCTCACGGCTCTTCTTCCAACCAGGCCGCGCCGTGTTGCGCCAGCAAAGTGTGCGCTGCAGCCGGTCCCCAGCTCCCTGCTGCATAAGGTTCTGGTTTTTGCCCAGACGCAGCCCAGCCCTCCAAAATAGGCTCGACCCAGCGCCATGCTTGCTCTTGCTCATCGCGCCGTACAAAAAGCGCGAGTCGCCCATGAATCACATCCAGCAAAAGACGCTGGTAAGCATCCATTTGTTTTTCTTTAAAAAAATCATCGAACGCAAGATCAAGATGCACGTTGGCTAAATTCATTCCTTCGCCCGGTTGCTTAGCCAAGCAATATAAATGGATTGATTCATTGGGCTGCAGCTGCATGACAAGACGGTTAGGTAATGCCTGCAAGGCAGTCGTCCCCAGTGCGGAATGCGGTACTTGGCGAAAATTAATCACAATTTCTGCGCCGCGTTTAGCGAGCCGTTTGCCTGTCCGTAAAAAAAACGGTACGCCGGCCCAACGCCAATTTTCGATTTCGACTTTAAGCGCCACAAAAGTTTCAGTCACGCTGTCTTTTTTTATACCTGGCTCAGCGTTATAAGCGGGTACCGCCTTGCCTTTAATCAAGCCTGCCTGGTATTGACCGCGTACTACCGACTGCTCAACTTGATTAGGCAAAATGGGTTTTAAGGCATTCAGTACGCGCAGTTTTTCGTTGCGCACACTGCGCGATTCCATTGAATGCGGTGGCTCCATGGCCACAATAGCTAACAGCTGCAGCAAATGATTTTGCACCATATCACGCAGCGCACCCATTTGATCATAGGAGTTACTGCGCCCTTCTACGCCCATTTCTTCAGCAATCGTAATCTGGATGCTGGAGACCCATTCACGCCGCCAAAGCGGCTCAAACAGCACATTACCAAAACGCAAGGCCAGCAGATTTTGCACTGGCTCTTTACCCAGGTAGTGATCAATTCGGTAGATCTGAGATTCTGCAAAAATCTCACCCGCTGCATCATTAATCGCCTGCGACGAAGCAAGATCATAGCCAAGTGGTTTTTCAAGCACGATACGCGCATTTTGATTCAACCCAAGCTCAGCTAGCGCCTGGCAAATCGGCATAAATAGCGAAGGGCCAGTAGCAAGGTAAAAAATAAGCGAGCCATCAATGTGTTTGAGGGCATCGCGCAAATATACAAAATCTTCACGTTTGAGAAGGTCAAGCTGCACATATTCAATGCGTTGCAAAAAGCTATCCCAGGTGTCGGCATCAAATGCGTCGGCATAAGGCCGCACGGCTTTATCAATCCATTGCAAATAGGCAGCTTTGTTAAGTACACCGCGCGCAACCGCCACAATTTTGCCGTGCTCGACTTCCGCCAGCATATCGCCATGATGCGCAGCGTAGAGCGCTGGCAGAATCTTGCGCATGGCCAAATCGCCTGTTGCGCCAAACAAAACAAAAGTGAAATGAGGGGCGTCTTGCATAGGAATAGTGAGGCTCTCAGACCTCCAAACAAAGGTACTTAAATAAGTAGAAGAGAAAGATTATCACGTGCGCCCGCGCGGTAACGCTTGGCTTGCGCGGGAGAGATTCTGAAAAGTTTATAATTAGCTTCTACATTCACTTGCCTGGCCGCGCTTCCCCTCTCATTATTTCTGGTTTTGCCACAGCCGAAGAGTGCGTTGTATCTATTGGAGATTAACCATGAAAGCCCGTATTCTGGCTATCTTATGCTTTGCCATGCTGATAGGCCGCATCTTTGCTGCGCATAGCGCCGAGCAGCTTGAAGTATTGCATTGGTGGACTTCCGGGAGCGAATCTTCAGCTGCACGCGTGCTGAAAGACGCGATGGAAAAGCAAGGTTATGAATGGAAAGATTATGCTGTGGCAGGCGGCGGTGGCGTCGCTGCCATGACGGTGCTGAAAACCAAAGTCATCTCTAACAATGCTCCCAGCGCAACAGCCATCAAAGGCCCGATGATTCAGCAATGGGCCAAAGAAGGCGTACTCGTCAATCTTGATGCGGCAGCACAAAACTGGGCGCCCCACCTACCTGGGCCAATTAACCAAACTCTCCGCTATCAAGGCCACTACATCGCCGCCCCCTTTTCTGTGCATCGCATGAACTGGCTCTGGCTTAACGCTCAGGCCTTAAAGAAAGTTGGTGCGCAAGCACCGAAAAATTGGTCTGAATTTTTTGCATTGGCCGACAAATTCAAAGCAGCTGGCTATACTCCTATCGCCCATGGCGGCCAACCTTGGCAAGATTTGACCATTTGGGAAACTGTTGTGCTCTCGCAAGGCACTACGTTCTATCGCAAAGCACTGATCGAGCTCGATCAAAAAACGCTGCGCTCAGCGCAAATGATGCAAGTCTTTAATACGCTACGCAAAATCAGCACGTATTTTGATAACGGTCGCGCCGGACGTGACTGGAACCTTGCAACAGCAATGGTGATTGAGGGCAAAGCAGGCATGCAATTTATGGGCGATTTTGCTAAAGGCGAATTTGCTAACGCAGGCAAAATAGCGGGCAAAGATTATGTATGCTCCCCGACACCCGGCACTGCCAAGGCCTATCTATTTAATCTAGATTCTTTTGTCTTCTTCCAGCAAAGGGGACATAAACAAGCTACCCCTGGCCAACTTGCTATGGCTAGAACAATTGGCAGCCCAGCTTTTGAAGAGAAATTTGCTTTGCACAAAGGCGCCATTCCAGCGCGCTTAGATGTTTCAATGACACGCTTTGATAGCTGCGCCAAACAATCCTACGCTGCTGCCAAAACCGCCATTCAGCACGCCAGCTACCTTCCTTCACTTGCCCACGGGATGGCACAGTCTGAAGCTATCGCGGGTGCCATCAGCGATGTAGTAACGAAATTTATGAACTCTAATCAAGACGCAAAAACCGCCGTTGAGGAGTTGGCTCGTGCAGCAGCGCAGTAGTCGCATACCTCATCGCGCCTCTAATCACATAGCGCATCCACTGAGCCGGCTCCGGCTCAGCTTTAAAGCACACATTGAACTTTGGCTACCTAAAATTATTTTGTCGCCTAGTCTCACGTGTAGCCTCGTTTTCTTCTATGGCTTTATTCTGTTTACCGGCTATTTATCATTAACCCATTCACATCTTTTGCCCAACTATACCTTCAGCGGTTTAGGGCGCTATCGAGCGCTTTTTGCTAATGATGTTTGGTGGGTATCCGCGGCCAATCTAGCTTGGTTCGGCCTGCCCTTTATAGGGGTGAGTATGAGTTTAGGTCTGCTACTCGCCATTTTGTTAGATCAAAAAATCCGTGGCGAAGGCACGCTTCGCGCCATTTTCTTATACCCGATGGCCCTTTCCTCTATCGTGGCTGGCACTGCTTGGCAATGGATTTTGAATCCAAGCTTTGGGCTGGAAAAAATTGTGCAAAATTGGGGTTGGCAGCATTTTTCTTTTGCCTGGCTTGCTGACCCCGATAAAGCTATTTTTTGCGTGGTGATTGCGGCTGTTTGGCAAGCAACGGGTTTTACAATGGCACTTTTTCTGGCTGGTCTGCGCGGTATTGATAGTAGTATTTTCAAAGCAGCGCAGGTTGATGGAGCGAGTCTATCGACTATTTATTGGAAAATAATATTGCCCAATATGCGCCCTGTGTTTTTCTCTGTACTGCTTATCCTCTGCCATCTAACACTCAAAACTTTTGACTTAGTGGTCGCTCTAACGGCTGGTGGTCCAGGTACGGCCTCCTCGCTGCCTACGCTCTTTATTTACAATTTTTCGTTCCAGCGCGGCGAGCTAGGTATTGGTGCCGCAGCTTCCGTTATGCTCCTAGCCACTATGTGCGCCGTGGTGGTGCCACTTATGTATTTGCAAGCCAGGAGCGAACGCAATGCTTCTTAAACAGCTACTCGCCTTGCTTTTGAGAAAACGCACCCTACTCTACGCCGTGCTTATCTTGTGCGCGTTGTACTTTGTCTTTCCGCTCTATGTGATGGTCATCACATCATTTAAAGATCTTGAGCAACTACGCAGTGGCCATTTACTTATGCCACCTACTCACTGGTCTTTTGATGCCTGGTTAAAAGCCTGGCACAGCGCTTGTACGGGCGTGAGCTGCGGGGGCTTGCAGCCTTTCTTTTTCAACTCTGTGCGCATGGTGATTCCAGCTGTGCTGATTTCGTCGATCATCGGCGCTTTTAATGGTTATGTACTGACGCATTGGCGTTTTCGCGGCGCGCATCTGATCTTCACACTGCTTTTGGTTGGCTGCTTTATTCCGTTCCAGGTTATTCTGCTGCCGATGGCACGCTTACAAGGTTTTCTAGGGATAGCCAACAGCACTAGTAGCTTAATCATGGCGCATGTGATTTATGGCATCGCTTTTACAACGCTATTTTTCCGCAATTTTTATATCACCATACCAAGCGCACTGATTAAAGCAGCACGCATCGACGGCGCAGGATTTTTTACGATCTTTATGCGCATCTTGCTGCCTATCTCGCTACCTATTTTTATGGTTTGCTTAATTTGGCAATTTACGCAAATTTGGAACGATTTTCTTTTCGGCGTAGTGTTTTCGGGCATTGATTCAATGCCCATTACCGTTGCGCTCAATAATCTTGTGAACACCTCGACTGGCGTCAAGGAATATAACGTGGATATGGCAGGGGCAATTATTGCCGCCCTACCGACTCTCCTTGTCTATTTGGTTGCTGGGCGCTATTTTATCCGCGGCCTCACTGCCGGGGCCATTAAAGGTTAAGAAGGTCTGCATAGCCCGGCTGGCGGCGTCATACCTCCTTGCCGTACATTTGTACTGTCTTCGTCGGTATTCCTTGCCAGCCGGGCTATGCAGACCTTCCTCAATAAAGGTTAATCAATTATGGCCAGTCTCTCTATTCGCAACGTTTATAAAACCTTTCCAAATGGCGTTGAGGTGCTCAAAGGAGTTAACCTCGAGATTGAAGAGGGGCAATTTCTTATTTTGTTAGGCGGCTCTGGCTGCGGCAAATCAACCTTGCTCAATGCCATTGCTGGGTTAGAAAGCACGACGCGTGGCGAGATTTTGATCAATGACCAAGTTGTCAACGATTTGCCACCTAAAGATCGCAATATTGCGATGGTCTTTCAGTCATATGCGCTGTATCCATCCATGAGCGTGCGCGAAAATATTTTGTTTGGTTTGAAGATTCGTAAAGTAGCCAAGCCTGAACAAGACAAAATCCTGGCGCGTGTCTCAGAGATGCTGCAAATTACTTCTTTGCTCGACCGCAAGCCTTCACAACTATCTGGCGGCCAGCGCCAACGAGTTGCCATGGGTCGAGCGCTTGCACGCGACCCCGCGATCTTTTTATTTGATGAACCTTTATCAAATCTTGATGCCAAACTACGCATGGAAATGCGGGCTGAAATTAAGCTTATGCACCAACGGCTTGGCACCACTACCGTCTATGTCACACATGATCAGATTGAGGCGATGACGCTGGGCGATCGAATTGCGGTGATGAAGGATGGGGTAATTCAGCAATTCGGCACACCTCAGGAAATTTATGACAGCCCGGCTAACCTTTTTGTAGCAGGTTTCGTCGGCACGCCTTCGATGAACTTTGTGCCAGGTATCCTCGGTGAAACTAGCCTGGGTTTCAGCATGATGGTTGACACGAATGTACAAAAAACTGCACTTAATCTGCCTTTCACTTCTCACCATCTGCGCACCTACCTGGGTAAAGAAGTTATTTTAGGGCTACGTCCAGAACGCATTACCGACCCGCATAGTGCACGTCATGTAAAAGATGCCAATCCTCAGGCGATCGAAGTGAAAGCCGACATGATTGAGGCGACTGGCCCCGATACCTTGGTCTTCTTTCAATTGAATGGGATCCAAATCATCAGCCGCGTGCATCCTGGCTCGCAGCCGCAAGTAGGTAAGCAGCTTACTTTATTCGTGGAAATGGCCCAGGTTGTGTTGTTTGATCCAAGTACAGGCGAGAGAATTGCCTAAGAGCCTATTCACCCTCTCCAAAAGTGATTTGTGTTGGGATTTCGTATTGGACTCAATTCGTCGCCCCAACTTAGGAACTCAAAAAATATTGAATGCCGCTGAGAGCAATAGTGTTCCTTGCTCGCGATTTATTTGGCGTTTGTCTAAACCTTATTAATTTTTCGGGATTTTTCCATGTCTCGCAATGAAGATCTATTTGCACGTGCTCAACTAACGATTCCAGGTGGCGTGAATTCTCCTGTACGGGCATTTGGTGCCGTAGGCGGTACGCCACGTTTTATTAAAACGGCACGTGGCCCTTATTTTTGGGATGTCGATGGCAAGCGCTACACCGATTACATTGGCTCATGGGGACCAATGATTCTTGGTCATTTAGATGAGCATGTGCTGGCTGTGGCACATGCAGCGCTTGAGCAAGGGTTTAGCTTTGGCGCCCCGACTGAAGCAGAAGTAGAAATAGCCGAAGAAATTTGCAAATTGATGCCCGCCATTGAGCAAGTGCGAATGGTTTCGAGCGGCACTGAAGCCACCATGAGCGCTTTACGCTTAGCACGTGGCTTCACTGAGCGCAGTCGCATTATCAAGTTTGCTGGCTGTTACCACGGACATTCTGATAGTTTGCTAGTCAAAGCCGGCTCAGGTTTACTCACGTTTGGCCAACCAACTTCAGCCGGTGTGCCAGCTGAGTTAACCCAGCAAACCACTGTCCTTGAATATAACAACACCGAACAAATTGCCGAAGCGTTCGCTTTATATGGTGACCAAATTGCGGCTGTGATTGTGGAACCCGTCGCTGGCAATATGAATTTGATACGCGCCACGCCAGAGTTTCTACAAGCGCTACGTGATTTATGTACTGAATATGAGTCGGTACTCATCTTTGACGAAGTGATGTGCGGCTTTCGCGTGGCACTTGGCGGCGCGCAGGCACTGTATGGCATTACGCCTGATCTAACCTGCTTGGGCAAAATCATTGGCGGTGGCATGCCAGCCGCTGCGTTTGGCGGGCGCCGCGAAATTATGGCGCACTTGGCTCCTTTGGGCAGCGTCTATCAAGCGGGTACGCTGTCAGGCAACCCGATTGCGGTAGCCTGCGGCCTTGCTACCCTCAAGCGCATCCAAGCGCCAGATTTCTATGAAACGCTTACAACGCGTACAGCCCAACTCACTAATGGCTTAATTAGCGCGGCCCATGACGCTGGCCTTCCCTTCGCCGCAGATCATCTAGGCGGCATGTTTGGTCTCTATTTCGCCGAACAGATACCCACTTGCTTAGCTGAAGTTGAGCGCTGCGATTTGGCACGCTTTAACGCATTTTTTCACGCTATGCTCGCAGCCGGCGTCTATTTCGCTCCGTCCGCCTACGAAGCTGGTTTCGTTTCCAGTACGCATGATGAAGAAGTGATTAGCGCAACCCTCATCGCTGCACGCGAGGCTTTTGCAAAACTAGCGCTGTCAGCAGATTAGCGCGGGGGTAAGTATCAGAAAAAATTTGAATCCTAGCCGCTGAGTGCTCACTAGAATTTGCTTCATCAATGACTATCCAAATTTAATACCGAATGTTTTCTGAGACTGATTTTGTGTATATGCAGCGAGTCCTCGCGCTTGCTGAGCGAGGACTGTATACCACCACGCCTAATCCGCGTGTGGGCTGTGTATTGGTTAAAGATGGAAAAGTTATTGGTGAAGGGTTTACGCAACCAGCGGGGGGCGCACATGCTGAGGTTCAGGCTTTAAACGATGCGCGCAGTCAAGGCCAAGACCCACGCGGTGCAACTGCTTATGTTTCACTTGAGCCATGCAGCCATATCGGTCGCACGCCAGCTTGTGCGCAGACGCTGATTGATGCTCATATCACGCGTGTCGTCGCAGCGATGCAAGACCCTAATCCGCAAGTCGCTGGGCGTGGCTTTGCGATGCTGCGTGCCGCGCATATCGATGTGCAGTGTGGCCTCTTAACTCAAGAAGCGCAGGAATTAAACTTAGGCTTTATCTCGCGCATGACACGCCAACGTCCTTGGGTACGCGTAAAAATTGCCGCTAGCTTAGATGGTCGAACTGCCCTACCCAATGGTATTAGCCAATGGATTACAGGCACTGCAGCTCGAGCCGATGGCCACCGGTGGCGAGCTCGCGCATGCGCTGTACTCACGGGGATTGGTACAGTACGCAAAGACGACCCGCAGCTTACCGTGCGTGGCGTCGATACACCACGTCAACCACAACGCATACTGCTTGATAGCCAACTGGAAGTGCCTGTTAATGCACGTTTACTAGAAGGCGCCCCTCTTCTTATCGTTTGCGCTGTAGCAGACAAATTACACACCAGCAAAGCTGAGGCATTACGCCAACGTGGAGCGGAGATCATTGCCCTACCCACTGCGACTGAAACCGCTAATTCGCCTGATCAACGCAAGCGCGGCAAGGCTGAAGTTAATCTGCCCGCGCTCTTATCTCTGCTGGCTGAGCGAGATATTAATGAATTACATGTGGAAGCGGGTAATACGTTAAATGGCGCCTTTTTACAGCAAGGCTGTGTTGATGAACTGCTGGTTTATCTTGCCCCTACGCTGCTTGGTGAGGCCACGGGTATGTTCAATATGACGTCTCCCACGACGCTTGCTGCGCGCACAGATTTTTCTTTTCATTCGGTTGCGCGGGTCGGTGACGATCTGCGTATCATCGCGCGCCTTGGCGCCAACTAGTCATTTTTAATCAAGCGAATTCTGCGCTATTAGCGCTATAGCTCTGCGCACATAGCAGTAGGCAATACCCAAACTCGACGCCGATCTAAAGGCATATGACGCTGTGCTATCTCTTAGTTACCCATTAGATAGAAAGCACACGGTGAATAAGCTAGCTAAACAATATGCTTATTCACCACATGCCTTCCCGAGTAACAGCCTCTAATTAAATGCTTAAGCAAAATTACGCCAAACGACTGATATTTCGATTTAATTATTTCGAAGACACGAACTGATCAAACTGTATCGTACACACTCTCAATGGGTATCCAAATATATTAAATGCTAAGGTCGCGGTGATGTTTTGCTCCGCTCCGCGTCTTACAGACGCTGAAGGTAAAACTCGCTCAGACGGCGCCTGTGTTTCTGTCTCTTGACTTGTCCTTGATAAAGTATTCACGAGCTGCTCTTGCTGGTTGTTTAACTCATCATTTAGCCTCTTCAGTTGCTCGCTTATCCCATCTAATTTCTTTGAAAGAAAGAAGCGATTGATTATGCCAATGATCCCCCAGTTTTCCGTTTTGGATATATGCTGCATTTCATTAATTTGACGCTGCAGATCTTTTATGCGCTCATGCCTTTCCATTGGTTCAGGGCTTACTGGCGCCGAGCCTAATGTTTGAGGCTGAAAGCGTGAGAAATACTGATGAGATTGCGTAGCTTGGCTTGCATAGACCATGTTTGTCTCCTTATTTTTATTAATATTTAATCAGTTCACGCTTAGGGCCTGTGCGGTGCCTTTGACTAAACATGCGAGCGGCTTTAGATATCTCAATAATATTGAATAACAGCCTTACACTAAGTCAGTCGTATACCCAAATAGTGAATATGACCGCACATCTTGGCTCCACTGTACTGCTGGTAGTTTCAATCTGTCGTTGAAGAAATTGATGCTGATTGTGCTGATGACTTTTTGCCCTGCTATGACGTCGGCCTGATGCACTGTACTCGCTTGCGCTCCTAAGCTGGCTAGCCTATCTCTTTGTTCTTCTAATTGAATCAGCTTATCGCTCAAGAATGTAATACGTTGCCCAGCGTTGATATCAATCTCATTAATAATGCTGCGTATCGTATTAATTTGGCTTTGCACATCAGCTAATGGATGCTCGCAGTCTTCCAAGGAATTGCTGTGGATTGAGTCTAAGCCTGATGCTTGTGGCTGACCTAGTCGCGAGCGTGCCTCAGGTGTGGGCGTTGACCCTTCTTTCTCAAGCGTCTCTTTTTTCTGCGCTACGCTAGCCAACGTGGCTTCCAGTCCCTGGATGATCTTTCGCGTCAACGTAAAGTAATTAAGGGGGAAAAAATTAATGCTCTTGATCGCCCCTTTCAAAACACCCATTTCTCCGTGCAGATTAGCCGATTGCTGCTGCAGTTCTTCGGCAGTAAGAGTTGGGCTAATTGGATTGAAAAATGAAACTGATGGCGGACGGGATTGGGCCGGGGGTGTTGTGGTATAAAGCATTTTTGTCTCCTAACTTTTTATACACGCACTGAATCAACCAGAAGTACCGGCATCAAGAGGCGTGGCTTTCGCCTCTATTTAGTGCTTGCTTAAGATTTATTAATTTAGAAAGGTTTTGCCTAAGGAAGGCCTGCATAATCCGCGGGCAAGGAATAACAACCTTCTCTAGGTTCCGTCACATTCTTTTTATCTTTTTTCTTTCTATCTCTGGACTATTCAACGCTATGTTTACGGGTATTGTCACGGCCATTGGCCAGATTGAAACTGTTACTCCGCTCGGTGACCAGCGTGCTGGCTTCGAACTGACGATTAATTGTGGCCAGCACTTCCTAGCCGAGGTCATACCTGGTGAAAGTATTGCCGTGCAGGGTGCTTGCTTAACCGTCGTCACCCTCAAACACGACTGTTTTACCGCAGAAGTATCACGCGAGACCCTGAATTGCACGGTATCGCTCGATAGGCCAGGCCCCGTCAATCTTGAAAAAGCGTTACGCATAAGCGACCGGCTAGGTGGTCATTGGGTAGCAGGTCATGTCGATGGCACAGGCACCGTGCTTAGTTTCGCTCAGCACGGTGAGTCATATCATTTGCAAGTACTGGCTCCTCACCACTTAGGCCGCTATCTCACCTACAAAGGCTCGGTCACGATCAATGGCGTTAGTCTCACCGTCAACACCGTGGAAGACCAAGCGCAAGGCTGTGCTTTTTCCGTCAACCTCATCCCCCATACCGTCGCGGTGACTACCCTCAAACATTTACAACCCAACGCACAAGTCAACCTCGAAACTGACCTATTAGCGCGTTATACCCAACGCCTTTTAGCTGCAAATTAAGGAAGGCCATTTATTCGCAAAACGTACAAAGAAATAGCGCCTGTTTAATTACCGACTCTCTTTTCCGCTCTTAAAAACCTGCTTACGATCTTCCTAAAAAATCATAAACAGGTTTTAGAAGGCTATTTTTGATACGACAATTTCACTGTTTTTCTTGCTTAAGCCAATCTGTTGACAGAAATAAATGCTGGGGTCTGAGTTAGGAAAAAATATACATCTTTTAAAATCGGCACAATATTTTTTAATATATCCTTATTTAGCTTAGCTATCTCATCCTTTAAATTTATTTTAGGATTTTTGGCGTATTGATTAACTTCATTTTTAATTTTTCCAATTTCCTTAAAAAGAATGGAGAGCATATCCGCTAAACTCATCGGGCGGCGTTTTCCCCCTCCTAGCGTTGCCTTTAGGCATATCTGCTGTATGACCTCGGCTAACTGCTTAGTGTTAGACAGCATTTTGTTGCCACCTGGTTCAGTCCGGAGCTTAGTCGCTGCCCTATCAAGCGTGCCTGCCCACTGCTTTAGCTTAGCCACAGAATTAATTGCTTCAGCAAGTACGACTTGCTCTCGATCAACCACAGATAATGACGAGTGTTGCGGCTGAGATTGCTGAATGCGCTGCGCATACTGGCTTGATAATGGCTGAATCGAAGGGGCCATATTTATCTCCTTGTTTATTATAGAAATTAACTTAATTAGCCATTCCCACTACATTTTTTGCACCGCGCTTTTACTTATATTGAATAAAAGCTTGCACTTAAGTGCTTGCCTCAAATCAATCGCTTATCAGCAATACTAGCTTAGTTAAAATCGCTCCCCACCCTATGTTTTTCTGCAATATGCGAGGGAATAAGTAGTTAGCTTGTCACAGAAGATAGGGAATTTTCTTTTTCAAGCTTAAATTGATGCAAGAAAATGCTGAATAAAATTAATCTTCGCTAAGGAAGTTCTGCATCACTCACGGGTAAAAAATGCTGCGAGGCATAACAGCGTCTCAAGTTTTATTTCTATTACTTGCAATTCACTTTCTTTTTTCATTTCCTCAGAAAGCGGTACTTGCATATTTATCCCATTAGCCCAATTCTCTTCAGCTATAAAAGAGTGACTTTTTATTTTTAAGCAGACTAAATAATCTTGCAAATGCTTTGCTTCTTGATTAACACATGCAAAGAATTTTTATGGGTTTTGATTTATATTTTATTTATCTTATCAATGATTTTTGAGAATTTATTTTTTGACTTGCAAAAAATCCATATTGCAATAGGAGATTCGTATTTTTATAAGCTTTTACTGTTTTCTAGACAGAGTTTGAGAGTCAATTGTTCTTTAATTATATTAAGGAAGCTCTGCATAATCTCTGTAAGTTCATAACGCCGTTACAGGGATTATGCGGAGCTTCCTTAACTGATATTTAGATAGAAACAAATCCTATTTATCATAGACAACTTACTTTTATTTTTCAGGAACATATATGACTTTCTTTACTTTAAACCGTATTTCTCAGCCCCCACTAACTCAATCCAATAACCCATCCAATAATCCATTTACCCGTAAATCGTCTCCTCATCCATCTAACGCTGTGTATGAAGCTCTCTATAAAGTACAGTCGGACGATTCAACCCAGGGATACACCAATCTTTTTAATAAGATACGGATTGGCCCAACATCTGAAATCCCATCTAAGATTAACGCCTCTAAAGAAACTGTTTTAGATAAACGTTTAGCTGTAGCAACACTTGCGTTTGCCAATATAAGCACGCAAATCCCCCGTAGATCAACAAACTTGTCTTATGGAATTACTCCACAGCTATCTGATCCTGAGACACACCGCATGTATAGTCAGCCAATGATTTCATGGCGTTCACAGGATCACCATGATCAATTAACCTATTCAACTATAGATAAGCTAACGATAGCCAATTGCCACGATCTCAGCTTTTTAGTTTGGCAAGACTTGATGGATTCAACATGGAATAACGATAAAAATGAGCTAGGGCGAGTCGCTGTCGTTAATCTGGTGCCAGATCATGTGTGCGTCGCCTTAGGACAGGAGCCTTTAAAAGATGAAAAATTTCCAGACGATTTTTCGGATTGGGATCCTAATGCTGTAATTTGCGATGCTTGGGCAGGCATTGTTTGCCCAGCAACTGAATACCCCAAAGTATGGCGAGAAAAAATGTCAGAATGGGAGCAGGGCGGGCTTAAAATAACGCTGGGATATACGACAAAAAAAGAGCCGATAACAGAAAAGCCAGAGGAAAGTGCAGAGATAGAATGTGATCCAACGATTCCAATAGGCCAATGGATACCAAGCCAAATAATGTCTCCAACAAATAGCCAGTGGTTCAATTTGCCGGATCAGGAAAAAACGCTGGGCGGCGTAGCGGTGCCTGAGGACCCATTCTTTGAGTCAATGTATAAAAAAGCAGATTCTAGAGGATACCGATCTATTCTTGATGAAGAGGCTAGGTTAGCTCCGATGCCTGAATAAAATTCAACCCCGCATGAAAAAGAGTGCAACTTAGGGAAAATCTGAATAATCCGGGGCAACGTCATGCGGCCCTTCCCTCAGCAAATGGAATGAGGCTGCGGTAGAGAATGCGGTATCATCTTGCTTCTGCCTAATCATACAAAGCGCCCCTCTTTTCTTCGCTTAACTCCCATGACATTTGCCTCCACCTCAGAAATCATCGCAGACATAAAAGCCGGCCGAATGGTCATCCTGACTGACGCAGAAGAGCGTGAGAACGAGGGGGATCTTGTGCTCGCCGCTGACTTTGTTAGCGCTGAGGCGATCAATTTTATGGTGCGGTTTGCGCGCGGCTTAGTTTGCTTAACGCTCACGCAAGAACGCTGCCAGCAACTCAAGCTACCGCTGATGACGCAGCGCAATGGCGCTCAATACAGCACAGCCTTTACGCTCAGCATTGAAGCAGCGCAAGGTGTGTCCACCGGCATCTCAGCAGGAGATCGCGCGCGTACCGTGCAAGCAGCGGTAGCACGCGATGCGCGCGCCGAAGATGTCGTTCAACCAGGACATATTTTCCCCGTCATGGCACAGCCAGGTGGTGTCTTGGTACGTGCTGGCCACACTGAAGCAGGCTGTGATCTCACGATGTTGGCAGGCTTAACCCCTGCCGCCGTTATTTGCGAAGTGATGAATGAAGATGGCACGATGGCGCGCCTTCCTGATTTACTTAAATTCGCCGAGCAGCATCAGCTCAAAGTCGGCACTATCGCTGATTTGATTCATTACCGTAGCCATACCGAGTCTATTATTAAGCGTGTAGCCGAACGAACTATGCACACGCAATACGGTGCATTTCATGCATTTATGTATCTCGATAAGCCAACCGGTGCCTCACATTTAGCACTGGTACGCGGCACCCCAACGCCTGATCAGGAAACACTAGTACGCGTACATGAACCGCTGAGCGTATTAGACTTACTGGAAACTAGCAGCCCATTACACTCTTGGACACTGCATGCGGCCTTAAAGGAAATTGCGTCAGTTGACTGCGGTGTGGTTGTATTGTTGAATTGCGACGGCGCAAAGGAGCACCTAGGTGAAGTTTTTGCTGCCTTTGATGAGCCGGAGAAAGCCGCCCAGCTCAAACGTCGACCGATTGATTTCAAAACTTACGGCATTGGCGCCCAAATTTTGCGCGATGTAGGGGTGAGTAAAATACGCGTATTATCTGACCCACGTAAACTCAGCATCCTTTCCGGTTATGGTCTTGAAGTGACGGGTTTTATGCCCATGCCTTCTGCCACTACAAGCTAAGGAACTTTTTTCTTTCTTTATTTTCGACACGCTCTTATGGAAACTGGACATTACTCCCCTAACTACAACGGCGATGGTCTGCGCATTGGTATTGTACAAGCGCGTTTTAACGAGGCTATCGGCGACGGTCTAACCCATGCTTGCATTAAAGAGCTTGAGCAACTTGGCGTACTGGGCGAAGATGTATTGCTTGTCACCGTACCAGGCGCGCTTGAAATTCCGCTCGCGCTACAAAAGCTAGCAGAAAGCGGACAATTTGATGCCCTGCTAGCGATTGGAGCAGTGGTGCGTGGCGACACTTATCATTTTGAAGTGGTATCCAATGAAAGCGCTTCCGGCATCACACGCATTAGCCTTGATTTTGGCATACCGATTGGCAATGCTGTGTTAACCACTGAGAATGATGAGCAAGCGCTGGTTCGCATTGTTGAAAAAGGCCGCCATGCCGCGCGTACGGCTATCGAAATGGCGAATATGTGCAGTGCGCTTGAACAGCTAGCACTCGATGACGACGAAAGCGACGCATGAACAATCCCCGCCATCGTGCTCGCAAATTTGTCACGCAGAGCCTTTACCAATGGTTGCTAACGCAAGAAGACGCCAAAGAAATTGCGCGGCAAATGCGAGAAGAGCAAGGCTTTGAGAAAGCAGACAACGAACATTTTGAAGCGCTTCTATTTGGGGTAATGCGTACAGCTGATGAGCTTAAAGCGCAGCTAACGCCTTATTTGGACCGTCCGCTTAAAGAGGTGTCACCCGTTGAGCATGCGGTTCTCTTGATGGGCGCTTATGAACTGATTCATCATCTCGACATACCCTACCGCGTGATAATTAACGAAGCAGTTGAGCTCACCAAAACTTTCGGTAGTGTAGAAGGCTATAAATACATCAATGGCATTCTCGATAAATTAGCTTCACAGCTACGCCCTCTTGAAGTCCAGCGCGAGCAAAATGAACGTAGTGAGCGTCGTCCCAGCGGCACGCCATAAGCCTTCGATTTTTCTCCCTCAGTGGCAATGCTTTGCCACTGCCAGCCTCGCCGCTAGCCTGCGCAAGATTCACTTTACGCAGGCTAGCGGCGTTCTTAATCATCAAATTAAATGATGAGCGCTGCATAACGCGACCTCCCCGTTATGCAGACCTTCCTTGCCTCCTCCTATATCACTTACGTTCCTGACTCAATCTAAAAAAATAATTTATCCAGGCTCAGCGACTGAATGTCACGCGCCCCTCAAGATTAATCACTTTTAGTCAATTTGTGAGCAAACCCCAAGCACTTGTCTTAAACAACACAGGAATTTTCACCTATCAAAATCAGCACCTTAGCAGGTGAATTACCGATTTTAAAAGAACGCTACCTGTTTATCTCTCGTTATGATTAGCTTCAAGGCAGCTTCAATCAGTGAGGCAATTTTGCCACTAAAAAACAAATTGAAACTGAACCAAGCGCCACACCATTAGAACCTGTCTACAAATTGTCTAAAAGGTTGTCAGTCGGGGGAGGCCCTTAGTTGAGTAAACCTTGCAGGAACCGGAGTGTACGTGGGTGTACATGAGGATTCCGAGCACCACCCAGGATTTGAAAAAACGCGAATCACAGCCTTTTAGGCAATTTGTAGACAGGTTCTTAGAAGAAAGCGCGCATAGCATCTAAGAAAGCACTGAATAAGGCGTGAGCAAGCAAGGGCGGTGAAGACAATAACAAACTAGTACAGCTGCCACACGCAGCCTATTCAGCGCTTCTATCCACATGAATTTCACCTGCTGGAGGCAGATATGTCGTTTATTTCAATTCGCCTGTCTGGAATGCCCACCAGTTCAACCAACTCAAGAGAGCCAGAGTGTCAAGCATTTCATGCGTCTCATACAGCCATCCATTTGGCCTCGAGAAACCTAATACGCACTCATATCCAAGAAGCCTTAGCGCAGCTCGAATCATTAAAAGAATCAGGCTTATTAAAGAAATTTAAAAATTTAAGGAAAAATTTAGCTAGCGATACTTCTGTAGAGAGTGACGCTTCTGTAGAGTCAGATGATGCGTCAGAGCAAATTTCATTATCTGAGGAGGAAATTGATATTGACGCCTATATTAAAGGCATGGAATTATCATTAAGCTATCTAGATCAAATTTTCTTTGAAAATATTGGAATTATTTCCAAAGACATCAATTACTCTAATCAAATAAGACCTACCAACATAATATTTAATGATCGAACTATCAATATCATCGAGCAAGCTCAAAAAAATACTAAAAATTTATTAAAAGAAGTAAAACTGCTCCTTGATAATCCTTATAAACACCCATGCTTTCTAAAAAAACGTTGGGTGACATGGATTGTGACAATCGCAGCAGCGTTGATCAATAGTGTCTTGGCTTATTTAGGCGGCGCACACATTGTACAACTCTCGCCCGAAGCATCTAGTACGATCAATGCCATACTGACCATATTACCTCGCGCAATTCAAGAAAGATTTAATTTGCACGATATCAACGGAGCCTATAAAGAAAAAGAATGGAAAGCCAATGAAGCCCAAATTAAAAAGCTTAAAAAAGCGCTGGAATCTATACATAAAAAATTTAGCACTATTCATAAAGAAATAGATAATTATTATTTAAGAGAATCCATTCAAAATACTCGCGACCTCGCTATACCCGAGCAAAATAATAGAAGTTATTACGAAATAGAAGTGACGCTATCTCTTTCTAATAATTATTTATTGGGGAATCCATCTTTATCGGAAAGTTTGCCACAAAATATATCTAACCCTTTGCTTACCTATCCTGGGCAACACGCTTAAGCGTCTATTTTTAGCGGCCCCCTTATTGGTGAGTAGAGGCACAAAAACCGGCGTGTACTTTGCCCGTACCTAGGAATTTCGCAACCTCACTACACCAAACTAGTAGTGAGCCCGCATTAGACTTCTTTTAGAAACGGCAAAAGGGGACGAAAGAAGGGGCATAAGCCGAGGGCCGCATCTGCAGACCTTCGCTAAGAAATACTAATTGAGCTTAGAAAGATAGACATAACACAGCCCCCTTTTACAAGAAGGGGCTGTGTTAGATGGTTGAGGCTACTGAAATGCAACTTCGGCAAAGCTTCTCAGTTTGCGGCTATGGAGGCGGTCGGGCCCACTTTCGCGTAGCAATTCCATGGCGCGCATGCCAATGCGCAAATGCTGCTTGACCTGGGTTCGATAAAATTGATCTGCCATGCCAAAGAGTTTGAGTGCGCCGTGCAATGGCTTATCAGATACGCATAAGAGCGTGCCATAGGGAACGCGAAAGCGGAAGCCGTTGGCTGCAATCGTGGCACTTTCCATATCAAGCGCAATGGCACGGCTCTGTGAGAAGCGTCGCACGGGCTCTAGATAGTCGCGCAGCTCCCAATTGCGGTTATCGACGCTTGCCACTGTGCCGGTGCGCATGACTCGCTTTAAATCCTGTCCTTCAAGTTGAGTCACTTCAGCAACTGCGCTCTCCAATGCCAGCTGAACTTCGGCTAATGCAGGCACCGGCACCCACAGCGGTAAATCAGCATCGAGCACATGATCTTCACGCACATAGCCATGCGCCAGCACATAATCACCCAGTCGTTGCGTATTACGCAGACCGGCACAATGACCCAGCATAATCCAGGCATGGGGGCGTAAAACAGCGATATGGTCAGTAATCGTTTTTGCGTTTGATGGCCCGACTCCAATATTTAACATAGTGATACCGCTGCCATCGGCTCGCTTTAGGTGATAGGCCGGCATTTGCGGTAAGCGTGCAGGCACAGCCTTCTCATCGTTATTTGCATTCTGCTGAGCACCCTCACCCAAATTGGCATTCACCGTTACCACATCCCCTGGCTCAACGAAAGCGACATATTGGCTGCGATAAGCACGCTCTGTCGGATCATCGGTATACGTCATTAACTGATGGCAATAAGCCACGAATTCATCGATGTAAAACTGATAATTCGTGTACAGCACATGCTTTTGAAAATGAAGGGGGGAGGTAGCTGTGTAATGTTTTAAGCGGTGCAAAGAAAAATCCACCCGTGGCGCAGTAAACAAAGCAAGCGGCCGTGGCTCGCCGGGCAAGGGTTCATAGGTACCGTTGACAATACGATCATCCAGCACGGCCAGATCAGGCACATCAAACAGCTCGCGCAATTGATTCAATTGCTCTGGACTCAGCTCCCCTTCTACATGGATACCTTCAGGAAAAGCGAAATGCAGTGGAATCGGTTGCGCCGACAGGCCAACCTCAATCGCAATACGATGATTACGCATCAAAAGATGGAGCTGCTCACCATAATAGTGACTAAACAAATCAGGACGCGTTACAGTAGTTTCAAAAACCCCTGGCCCTGATACAAATCCATACGATTGATGCGAATCAATACGTGTACTAGTTTGTGTGCGAACCCGCACGAATGGATAGCAAGCACGCACACGCGTCATTAAAGGCTCGCCCCGTCGATAGCGCGCAAAGGCTGCGCGCAGGGTAGCTGTGCTAGCTTCATAAAGCGCGGATAAACGTTCAAGGGCTTGCTTTGGATCTTCAATCAATTCGGAAGTAAGTGGCACATTCATGGTTTAGATTAAGTTAGCGAACGTATTCTTTTGCGCTTAGTCAGCAGTCAACGTCATAGTGCCTAATGTAAAAAAGGGAGACATAACATAGCCTCCGGACTAGGCAAAACTTCCTTAAGGAAATGTTGAATAATGTAGACAATAAGCCGGGAACAGCTGGATTTATTCAGCGCTTCCTTAGCTAAGGAACCTCTGCATAACCCCTGTAGCAAGGAATGCCTTTGCTGCCAGTACATTAGTACAAGAAATAGGCAAATGCAGTCGGCATGACGCCGCTACAGGGGTTATGCAGAGGTTCCTTTTAAACATTCATTCAAAGAGTTCTATATGCTCTAGTTTATACATGCTCTTGCTCAGCTAAACACTCTTAAGCGAATTTGTGGATAAATTCTTACATCCCCGTCTGAATAGCGTTGAAGAAACCGAGGCTGCTCTCGCGCTAGGTTTTGCGCAGCGCATCAATACCTTAGCCCAGCATCTAGGGGCCTCAACAACGAGTGCCGAGTTAGTGGGACAGATAGCTGCAGAAATCAGTCGCGCCACTAGCCATGGGCATGTATGCGTACCGCTCGCTCCCCTTGCCACACAGCTTAATCAGGCACTACCTAATATACGCGCCAGCTTATTGGCAAGCGGTGTGGTGTGTGATGGTCGCGCAGATAATGCCGAGCTACTACCACTTGTGCTCGATGCAGAAGACAGGCTGTATTTAGCTCGCTACTATGCCTATGAACGACGCTTAGCCCAAGCGCTTGTTAGACGTTCTGATGCGGCGCAAGCCACAGCAGCTGATTTGTTTTCCCCAGCAATAAGCCGAGCGACTGACAGAGAAAAAACCGGAACGCTTGAAACAGCTCCTTTACATGAGCGGCTCGCTCGCTACTTTAAAGCGCCGCTTGGTAAAGAAGAAATCGATATACAGCAAGTTGCCACCGCCCTAGCTTTATCTAATTCGCTCACTATCATCAGTGGTGGGCCCGGCACCGGAAAAACAACGACGGTAGTAGGCATGTTGGCATGTTTGCTTGAGGCTGAGCCTACCTTGCGTATTGCGCTTGCAGCGCCAACTGGGCGCGCTGCGCAACGAATGGCGCAAGCACTCGCACTTAACGCGCACCATTTACCTACCGCCCTCGCGGCGCGCCTGCCACGCACAGCCTCTACCCTACATCGACTACTTGGCAACCCCCATCTTCGCAGCGGCTTACGCCATGCCAGTGCAGCCTCGCTACCTTACGATGTGGTGATTGTGGATGAAGCATCAATGCTTGATATCACCCTTGCTGTACAGCTTATCGAGGCTTTAGCGCCAACCACCAAGCTCATTTTATTAGGGGATAAAAATCAATTATCTGCGGTTGAAGCGGGTGCAGTTTTCGCCGAATTGAGCGCACAACCTAGCTGGACTGAGCCATATCTAGATCAATTAAACACCGCACTTAAGCTTGATAAAAAGCGACTGACTGCCGCTTTACCTAATGCATCCGATTCAATGGCTAGCCTTCAAGCTAAGCACAAACCAAACTTTGAGCCGCTGGCCAATAGTGTCATTTGGCTGGAGCGCAATTACCGATTTGCTGCTGACTCAGCGATTGGGCGCTTATCTCGCGCAATTAATGCAGGGTTACCCGCGGAAATGCTGGCAACACTTACCGTTCAGGCGGATGACCCCACAGCCGAAGTCGTGCTCCTTGAGGATACTGAGGCAGCCTTATCCGAGCACACGCTAACGCAGCTTGCGGCTGGCTTCGCGCCTTATATAAAAGCGCTTACCCAAGCTTTACGCCATGTTTCTGAAAGCGGTGAAGCATTGGATTGCACACCACTTTTTGCAGCGCTTAACCGCTATCGCGTGCTAGCTGCAATGCGCGATGGGCTACGTGGCGTGGATAAGCTGAATGCCCTACTTACCTTGTCGATACGTCAAGCTATTAATCGAGTTTATCCAGCGGCTTTCCATACGTCTCACCCAGGCGATACCTGGTTTGTTGGCCGACCTGTGATGATTATGCGCAATGACTACGCGTTGGAACTTTTCAATGGCGATATTGGCATTGCGCTACCTTATGGCAAAGATGCTTTGCGTATTGTCTTTCCCACCCCGCAGGGAGGTTGGCGCTGGTTTTCTCCGGCCACATTACCACCGCATGAAACTGCCTTTGCAATGACTGTGCATAAATCTCAGGGCTCTGAATTTGCTTGCGCGGCACTAGTGCTACCCGCTACGCCAACGCGCACATTGACACGTGCCCTCCTCTATACAGCAGTAACACGAGCCCGTAACCAAGTTATGCTGGTTGGAGCACCGGCTATTTTGACGTATGCAGCAACAAATTCTGCGCAGCGCCATTCTGGGCTTAGCAAGCGCCTACACGAAGCGGCAACTCTTGTTGTGCAAAGAGAGAAAATATAGAAGGGAAAAGCGCTGAATAAACGAAGAGAGAAGAAGGTCTGCATAACTCGGAGGAGGCGTGGTGCCGCCACAGAGTTATGCAGACCTTCCTTAGATATTAGAAGTGGACAACAACGCTAGTTATCCAAGAATGGTCAAGCGAATCTCGATTGAAGCCACGCTTATAACCCAAGGTAAAATCTAACTGATCGTTCGGGCTATAAACCGCGCCAATCCCAGCAAAGTGCTCAAGCTGCGTGATATTTGGGTCATTATTGCTGTTATAGCCATAATCAAATCCAAGCTTTGTCTGCGGATTCAACTGATAGTACATACCTGCCGATGCGCTCCAAAGATTGCGACGATCGCCGTTGACATTGTTATTGCGGATATAACCCGCATTAAGCAGCCAAGTAAACGCACCGGTTTCATACTGCATTAAACCAATCGCACGGTAAGTCGCACGACCATTACCTAAGCCCTCTTCCTCATTAGCCAATGGCGCGGTGATAGAAGGTGCGAAGGCAAATGACAAGCCACCCCTTTCATAAAAACGCCACTTTAAATTAAATGAAGGGTCATTAATCCCGCGCGCCGATGGCTCTCCATCAGGTCTTAAATGCTGAGAAGGAAAATTGATAAAGATATATACCGAATCGCTCAGTCCATAACTTAATTCGGGCGTCCAAACATTCTCACGACTGGTGACGAAAGTTGAGAATTCGGTGCTCAACTCGAACTGCCATTTATCCTTACCTAGCATATCCGTATCGTCAGTGGTTAATGCACCGGCCACGGACACGGCTGATTGCGTAGCTAAAAAAGCAAACAAAGCAAACGTAGAAACACGAGCCAATAATGCACGGCTTATGGGAAACATCAGCAATCCTTTAAAAAATTTGAGAGTTGAGTAATGAATACGGAATAAGAGGAATGGCGAATTTCACCGCATCGATACAAATTGATGCGCGTTAACTAAGAAATCACCCTACCCAAGATGATAATAGATATCAAAAGTTAATGAGAATTATTATATATAAAAAATGGAAGGATGCACCAATCTTGCTTAAGACAAATGCAATGAAGTAAGAAATAAGTAGCACTCATTTCAGCAATGCCACAAAGGTCGCCAAGCAGTGAAGGCGCGCTCTGCAGGGACCTTTACTTAAATAGACTTACACACGGATGCCGAACTTCAAGCGAATTCAGATCACGGCCTTTGGAATATTGATGGAATGGGATTGAGTAGACTTATTTCTAATGATGTCGACTCCAAGCCTCAGGGCGAACCTGGCAAGAGGCGGAGTGCAAAATTGATACACAGAATTTCAAAGCTAAGCGTACTGAAGTGGCATTTATCAGTTGCGCGCAGCACAGCTGCCTGTGCCTTGCCTATGATTTTAGATATCGTTGGGGCTGCCTCGCAGCCGCCAGATATTACAGGTGAATAGATTTTAAAAACTGAACCTTGTTTTCCACCCTCTGCAGGTTCTCAGCCTCAGCCTGACGATCTGCCTGTTGATGCCAGAGATGAAATACTTCAGTGGTAAAAAATCCGCGTTTACGTTTTAACCCTGCTTGATATAAGCGAGTCACGAAATCACGATCTTCATGTCCCCAACCAATAAAGTCTGCATCAAAACCATGGATGCGCTGACAGTCATCACGCCAGACGGCTAAATTGCAGCCTTTGATACCACGCAAAGAATGAGATTTAATTTTTCTGATTGGCCCAACAGGAATTTTCAGTAGCGGTAGAAATTTATTTACCTTATGCCGAATACGGCTGAGAAACCAATCAAGACGTGAAATTTCGTGGATTTTTGTTTTCACTGACAAAACTTTATAAGTGAAGTCGCGTTCGAGCAAAATCCGGCTGCCCGTAACAAGGTAGCCCTTTTCCGCCAGCCGACGATGCTGCGCAACAAAATCTCGCTGCGGCACACAATCTCCATCTAGAAAAACCAAATAATCGCCAGTTGAGGCTGCTATACCTTTATTGCGGATGGCAGCAAGCTGAAAACCTTCATCAGGCTGCCAAACATGATGTATTGCTATTTCAGATTGCTGGGCAAAAGACTCAATAAGTAATCGAGTTTCGCTTGAAGAGCCGTCATCAGCAATAATAATTTCAAAATTTCTGTCAGTTTGAGCCAATAGCCCTTCAATGACAGCCTGCAAAGCATCAGGCCTATTGTAGGTCGCGACAATGACAGAAAGGTGACGAGGTATGGTCATAATTGATGATGAAAGATTGTGCTCTGCGTACCGCAACAAAAAAATCTGCCTATGCATTTCTAAAGAATAGCTGTAAAAAGCAGTGCAAGATTTTCTAGACTGGTTTGAGCGTTAACAACAGTAATGATCGACGAATTGCCTTTAAAACACACAACCTTAATTATTTATCTCTAAATCATATTGAAGATGCATCATAAATGCTGTGACTAGATAAGGTAAGACATTCTAGAAGCGAAAAAAACTGTGTCAATACTCAGCTCCAGCACCCTTTAAAAATCGTATTAAAACCTTAGATAAATAACTTAGTGCGACGAATGAAAAATTTGTGGAAAAAAGGAGAATTACACAGTAAAACAGGCAAACGATAGATGATGCTAAAAGCATCAGACTCTGCTCTAGCGGTGGAAAGGATGGGATTTACCTATATTGAATTTACAATGCCTATCATATTTATTTTTATAGATAACACATACATTCAATCTGCTGTGCTAGCTGCAATCAGCAATAAATAATTTTTATTAATGTAAGAAAATTACAACGCACTTTACACACAAACAAAGCCAACCTTAACGCCAAAGCGACGAGCATCATATGCCACCACCTAGCTAGGCAGCTCTTTTGATGATGTCGTTTTCTCTTGGAGGACGCTAATGCGCTCTAGATAAGACGCCTCCAATTGCATAGCGACTCACGTTTGCGGGTTAGCGAGCTTTAGTTGAGCCGTGACAATCTGCATTTGTAAGTAGTGAGCAATAACACAGCAGATAGGACATTGGAATTGAACGGTGATAGCTCGTCGTCCGAATCTCTCTTATTCACTACGTTATTTAATCCCTCACCGCGCATTTTTTCTTACAAAGAAATGCTATTGCCAAAATAAGAGAATTCCCATTTAAGAGACGGGAAAGAAGCTTGTATGATAGTTGTCTCTTTCTCAATTTCATTTACATGAAATGAAGACACGCTTGCCAATTCAACCAAGCAACCAGCACAGCAATAAAGACAAGTAAACCATTCTTGCTCAAAACTTACACTCTCTTATTCTTAGTACGCAAATTCTATGTCATTCTCAGTCATTCCCCGCCCCCCTGACCGCCCCTACCCTTCCTTCGGGACGCTTGGCAGAGAACTATGCGCTTCCTCTGTAACCAATACTGCTTCAGAACAATCTACTCTTCAAGAGGTTATTATTCACTGGGAGTTTTATAAGGATACAGACGAGGAAAAAGGTAAGGGTAAGTGCTATAAACGCGAGACAGAAAAATTCACTATATCCGTACCTATAACCTCATCTATAGCTTCATCCCTCACTGTACCTATAGTCGCACCTATCACTGTACCTACCATTACAACTGCGCAAGGACAACCGACACGACGGCAGCGCTCGTATGGCATTGACGCCGCATCTAAATCCAAAACTCGCTGGCCCCAAACCTCTAATAAACCTGACATTAGCGCATCTACCCCAAACACTCGCTGGCTCCACTCTTCTAATGAAGCTGACGCAGAAATATTCGGGAAAGCCGAAAAAAACGCTGAAGAAGCATTAAATGCAGCTATGAAAGCTTTGGGGTTATATAGCTGGCCTAAGCCATTAGATTCCTCTGCCCTTCCCATAGCAATACTTGCTTAAGAGCGAAGAAGCTTCGTTACTTAATCTCTCACCGCGCATTTTTTACAAAAAAATGCGCTTGCCAAAATAAGAAAATTCCAATTTAAGAGCCAGGGTAAGGGCTTGTATGATTGCACGCCTCGCTCCTAATTTCATTTGCATGAAATGAAGACACGCTTGTCAATTGAACCAAGCCGCCAGCACAGCAACCAAGACAAGTAAACCATTCTTGCTCGAACCTTACACCCTCTTATTCTTAGCACGCAAATTCTATGTCAGTCTCAGCCGTCCCTCCCCAGTTTGTCCGCCGATATACTGCCTTCACCGATCTTAGTGAACTCCCCACTCCGTCTGTAACAAACACTTCTTCAGAGAAACCTGCTTCTAAAAAGCTTACTATTGCCTGGGAATTTTGTGAGTATAGGATTGATGGAAAAGATAAGTACTATCGACAAGAAATAGAAAGTTTCGATATACCTGCGACGTCGAGTAAACAACCGATACAACGGCAGCGCTCTTATGACCTCATCGCATCTCAACCTAAAGCGCTTTCGTCTCAAGCTTCCAGCCCAGCTGACAAACAGGCAACGCTGAATAAACAACCGACGCAACGGCGGCGCGCTTCTACGACTGAAGCATCTCAATCTAAACCTCTTTGGCGCTATGCTTATAGGCTAGATGACAGACAGGCAACGCCGAATAAACAATCAACACAACGGCGGCGCGCTTCTACCACGGAAGTATCTCAACCCAAACCTCTTTGGCGCTGCGCTTATAGGCTAGATGACAGACAGGCAACGCCGAACAAACAATCAACACAATGGCGACGCGCTTCTACCACGGAAGTATCTCAATCCAAACCTCTTTGGCGCTATGCTTATAGGCCTGAGGACAGACAGGCAATGCCGAACAAACAATCAACACAACGGCGACGCGCTTCTACCACTGAAGTATCTCAATCCAAACCTCTTTGGCGCTATGCTTATAGGCCTGAGGACAGACAGGCAACACCGAACAAACAACCGACACAACATCGGCGCGCTTCTGACATTAGCGCATCTATACCCCAAACTCGCTGGCTCCAATTTTCTAATAAAGCTGGCGAAAAAATATTCGGGCAAGCAAAAAAAGAAGCCGAAGAAGCATTAAAAAACGCTACGAAAGCTTTTGGATTATCCGCCGTTCCCCATATAGCAATACTTGCTTAAGAGCGAAGAAATAGGTAGGTGAGGAAGACTTCTTTTCTAATCCTAAATGGCAGAAGTTAATCTACTATGCGCAGGATTTTCATCCTGCGTTATTTGATTGGCTACTGTTTGAAGAAAATAATGAAGCTATCGGCTGACGGACATCTCATATGGGTTACGCAGAGATGGAGCATTGGGATTCGACGATGATAGCTCGTCGCTATGGCTGCTGGATGCCCTCAGCAGATGAAAAAGCGGGAGAAAAAGCTATTGCAGTTTTCGCTGAGAAAGCTTTTATGGAATATCCGGATTATTAAAACACCCCAGAGGCCGAAAAGTAACTCGTTAGTTATATTTATTAGTCTTAGCTACTAACGGGGGAGTGAGGTAATAAAATTACTGTATATTTTTGCTAAAAAAATGCTGGCAAAAAGCTGTCTTTCTCTACCGAATTCTACCGAATTCTAGGGGAGAAAACGACTTCCATAAAATCGTAAGTGCTTGATTTATAAGGATTTGTTGGTGCGAGGGGCGGGACTCGAACCCGCACACCATTTCTGGCGTCAGGACCTAAACCTGGTGCGTCTACCAATTTCGCCACCCTCGCATTTAGACTGGGCGCCATTCTAACTGATCTTTATTTTGTTGAGTGGAAAATTATGCTCATTACTACAATTAAGTACGGCAAAGTAGCTTGCAGTACTTTGCCGCTTAGGCTATTTTCTACGTAACACTTAGCGCAAACGCCGCTTTTCAAATTTTAACGACTCTCTCACCATTCAACTGACACCATCATAGTCAAGCGCAAAGACAATTTAATGGAAACCAAAAATCCCTCAAAAATACTCGTCGTAGATGATGATCCACGGCTGCGTGATCTGCTGCGCCGTTACTTAGGCGAGCAAGGGTTTAATGTGTACGTAGCTGAAAACGCCCCATCGATGAATAAGCTTTGGGTCAGGGAGCATTTTGATTTGGTGGTGCTTGATTTGATGCTGCCCGGCGAAGATGGTTTATCGATTTGTCGCCGCCTGCGTGGCAGCAATGATCGTACGCCTATCATCATGCTCACCGCTAAAGGTGAAGATATTGATCGTATCGTTGGCCTGGAAATGGGGGCAGATGATTACCTACCTAAGCCTTTTAATCCACGCGAATTAGTCGCGCGCATCCATGCAGTACTGCGACGGCGTGCTCCTTCAGAATTACCAGGTGCGCCTTCTGAAACGGCAGAAGTTTTTAAATTTGGGGAGTTTGTACTCAACCTCGCCACCCGCACCTTGACTAAAAATCAACATGAAATTTCGCTTACCACTGGCGAATTTTCGGTGCTTAAAGTTTTTGCCCGGCACCCGCGCCACCCTCTGTCACGAGAAAAGTTGATGGAGCTCGCACGCGGGCGCGAATACGAAGTTTTTGATCGCAGCCTAGATGTGCAAATTTCGCGCTTACGCAAGCTCATTGAGCCTGACCCAAGCAACCCCCGCTTTATTCAAACCGTCTGGGGCCTGGGTTATGTATTTATTCCAGAGGGTTCTACCTAAGCCTATGATTGAATTAAATGCGTAACCCGCCAACATGCTGCCGTGGTAATTAGGAGTGGGCTATGTGGGTGTTTCTTTGTCGCCCCAACCTGCGAGTACTTTGCCTAACGGCCAGTCTATGTCGGTATGCTTTCTCCCAATTTAGGTAGGCCTCCCCTAGCTAAAGATTTATCAGTCAAGCAGGTCCATGCGAATCAATTTACGTTATCTCCCTTTAGCTTCTGGCGGGCTATTTTGGCGCACTTTTTTATTGATAGCGTTACTCATCACTTTTAGCCTCGCGGCCTGGTTCCAGAGCTTTCGCGTGATTGAACGCAAGCCACGGGCGCAGCGTATTGCCTTACAACTAGTCTCCGTCGTTAAGCTAACTCGTACCGCCCTCCTCTATTCCGACCCAGATTTACGCCGTGCCTTGTTGCAAGACCTCGAGAGCAATGAAGGCGTACGTGTCTACCCGCGCGAGCTCACTGATAAATACAAACTGCAGCCTAACGAGGCACTCACTCGATTAATTGAAGACAATATTCGCAAGCGTCTTGGCAACGAAACGGTGATTGCGCAAGCGGTGAATGATATTGCCGGCGTATGGATTAGTTTCAAAATCGACGACGATGATTATTGGGTCGCCCTCAATCGCGATCAGCTCGACAATGTCACTGGCTTGCAATGGCTTGGTTGGGGGGGCTTTGCACTCGCCCTTTCGTTATTTGGCGCGGCCTTTATTAGTAGCTTGGTCAATCGCCCCTTCACTCGTCTTGCACGCGCTGCCCGCAAAGTCGGCTCAGGCCAAGCACCAGAGCCACTACCTGAGCTCGGGCTTGGCGTAGCCGCCGAAACCAACCGCAGCTTTAACCAAATGGTGCGTGATCTTCAGCAACTAGAAGCAGACCGCACGCTCATGCTGGCGGGCATCTCACACGACCTGCGCACGCCGCTTGCGCGCTTGCGACTAGAAACTGAAATGAGTCCAGCAGATGAGTCGACTAAAAAAGCGATGAATAATGACATTGAGCAAATGGACATGATCATTAGTCGCTTTCTTGACTATACCCGCCCTGTGCAGCGCGCGCCCGAGGCCGTCGAATTGTCCCTCCTCGTGCGCGAAGTCGTCGCGCGCATCGCGAGCAAAGATAAGGTGCACATCACGGTCGACTTAGTTGAATCAGTCGTCATCGAAGCAGATTGGACCGATATGCGCCGCATCATCGACAATTTGCTAGAAAATGCGCGCAAATATGGACGCAGTGCCCATGACAATCTACCTCACATTTCAGTCATCACTACGGTACACCAAGGTCGCGCCGAACTTTGCGTGCTAGATAACGGGCCTGGCATTCCCAACGCTCAGCTCGACCTGGTTATGCGCCCCTTCTATCGCGCTGACACTGCACGTAGCCAAGCTGATGGCACGGGTCTTGGCATGGCCATCGTACAGCGCTTAGTCAATCGCTACCACGGCACCATTCAGCTAAAAAATAGCCTCCCGGGGCCAGGGCTTGAAGTGACTTTAACTTTTCCTATCTACCCTGCCCGCTAACTTCTACTATCCCAAACGACACAACGCGTACTGCACGAATGCACTGCATTTTTTGTCATACATTGGAAACGCAAATTGCTAGCTTCAAGCTATCACCCGCAAAAGAATCGGTGAATTTTCAAGCGCAAACCCTGCTACCATTTGGCTATCCATCTTTTCGATGACACCTCGACATTGCTAAGATGTTATCTTTACTCAAATAGGGTTGGATAAATCCTATTGATAAAAATTTTTTATAAATCTATAGTTTTTCAGATGAACAGTTTGATGGCATTTAGCGAAGATCTGCCTAAGTTAGAGGCAAAGAATGCCGTCGCAGACAGTACATCTCAGCGTATTTGTTGTACTGGCCGTAAAGCATGACACCACCCTCTGCGTTAAGCAAAATTTCCCTAGCTAGCCACCATAAATCATCATTTTTAATCTCAGGAGCAGCACTGTGAAAACCGTAGGCGATGAACTTGAAGAGTTTTCGATTGAAGCAGCCAAACCCGGCTTCAATCATCCAGAAGAAAATGGCCAATCAGGCTTCGAAACAATTACTGAAGAATCCTTCCCAGGCAAATGGAAAATCATTTATTTCTTTCCTAAGTCCTTCACCTTTGTTTGCCCCACTGAAATTGTTGAATTCAACAATCTCGTGAAAGACTTCGAAGAACGTGATGCCGTTTTACTGGGTGGTAGCAGCGATAATGAATTTGTTCAACTCGCCTGGCGTCGTGAGCATAAAGATCTAGATAAGCTGAATCACTATACCTTTGGTGATGTGAGAGGTGATTTGATCGATCAATTTGGCATACGCGACGAAGAAGCAGGCGTTGCGCTACGTGCAACTTTTATCGTTGACCCTAACAACATCATTCAGCATGTTTCGGTGAATAATTTGAACGTCGGCCGTAATCCGCAAGAGATTTTGCGCATTCTCGATGCTTTGCAAACCGACGAGCTGTGTCCATGTAACCGTACAGTTGGCGGTGCCACGCTTTAAATGAGCAAGTAGTGAGAACCTGTCTACAATCTTTTTAAAAGAGCGTAGACAGGTTCTAAGCGCACAGTAAGCATGAACTATTTGGCACGAAAAACATCACCAAAACCAAGCCAAATTAAAGAAGCCTTGAATAAATCGCAAGCCAGAAATGCCGGCGCAGGCAATAGCGCTGTATGGCAAGAAAATATAACGCAGCTTTTGATTTATTCAGTGTTTCTCTACAGGAGACATTTTCAATGGAATTCATAAATACAATAAAAGCCCTCATCCCTGACTATGCCAAGGATATTCGCCTAAATTTAGATGGCACCATTGCGCGCTCGTCTCTAGAAGGCAACGATGCCGTAGGCGTAGCACTCGCGGCTGCCTTTGCCACGCGCAGCGCTCCACTGATCAAGATTATCAAAAACGCGAATATTCTCACCGCCGAGGAACTTAACGGTGTGCTGAGCGCAAGTGCGCTCATGGGTATGAACAATACTTGGTATCCCTATACTGAAATGGCGCATAACGCTGACTTAAAGGGGCAACCTGCTGGCCTACGGATGAACGCCTACGCCAATCACGGCGGCATCGATAAGCGACGCTTTGAAATGTATGCGTTGGCCGCCTCAATCATCGGCAAATGCCATTTCTGCGTCAAATCCCACTTCGAGACCTTAGTCAAAGAAGGCATGAATGTCACTCAACTACGCGACGTAGGCCGCATTGCTGCCACCATTAACGCTGCTGCACAGGTCATTACTGCGGAGCAGGCTTAAAGCGTAGTGCCCACTATGATTAGATCTGACAGCAGCCAACTTGACGAGAGGCAGCTGTCAGCTCCAATTCAGCTACTCAATATCCTACCTTTATCTCTCCCAACCTCTTCACCGTCAATTAAAGTTTGAATAGGCGTAAGACCACATCTTATTTCTCAGCGATAGGTGCAGTGCCTGCTGTAATCAGCTAATCAGTTACCAAAATCATTGGGCCGTATTTCCATCAAACATTAGCTCGACAATACTTTTAAAATTTGCCGGCAAATTAACATCAATAATTTTGCCTCTTGTTTTTTTAGGCCCGGATTAGGGTCTTAATATATTTTGGATTTTGCCACTTCTTTCATCCCTGACTGCTAAGTCGTATGGCGTATATCCCTCTTTGTTTTTCAAAGAACGTTTCACTCCTTTGCCTACCAAAAACGTAATGACTGGGCGGGAGAATGTGTCAAAAAACTGGCTATTACCCTTAAGCTTATGCAATACATTCTCGCCCTTTTCGTCTACTACATTAGGATTGAAGCCTTTCGCTAGTAGAGCAGAAGCTATGTCAAAGGCAATTTGTATTGTTTCCCGTAAAATTCCAGGTTGAATAAAACCGTTAAAAAGCCAAAACCAATTTTCAGTTTTTAGCTGAGGGGCCCTTTGTTGAGATAGGCTATTGATCATATCTATAACTTCAACCGAGCTTAGGTTATGTCGATAAAAAGATAAAAATATAAAATCTAAGACACTATTGCCCTGTCCATCGAGCAGATCTGGATTAGCTCCTTTTTCTAATAAGCACTTGACAGCAGAAATATTCCCTCTTTCCGCAGCCAGATGCAGAGGCGTACTGCCAGCATCATTTTTTTGATTGGGGTTTAACCCAGCTTTAATAAACAAAGGAATGAGGGCAGTTTGCCTGTCGTTATCCGCTGAGAAATGCTGGTGCTCAAAAAGAATAGCTAGCGCGGAAAGATAACGCTTACGGCCGGATTTATCTGTATATTCAAGATCAGGCTTGGCTCCGTATTCGAGCAAAACGCGAATCCATTTAACGTCATAAAAATATTCTCGTAGCAATAAGAATAGCGGGGTATTTCCGTAACGGTCGAACAAATTAGGATCAGCGCCTTTTTGCAATAATGCTATGACGCTATCACCGATGCCAGCATCAGAATCAAAATTGATACGCTGATGCAGCGCCCCTCCCGCTTCCTTTTGGATAAGGTAATGTAGGGGAGACTTCCCTTCCTTATTTTGTAGATTCGGATCTGCCCCAGCATCAAGCAAAAGAGGGATAAATTTGAGATTGCCTGTCTGCCGACAAGCATGGTGTAAAAGAGTATCGCCGTACTCATCTTGCTGATTAAGTAAGGCTCCCTCTGGTAATAAAGATTTAAAAATCTTAAGTTTTTCTTCCAAGCTGTACCTGCTTTCCTTAGAAAACATGAGATACAGCACCGCGGTCAAACCCGAATATCTACTCCCTATAAGCCGCATAGGGTCTGCACCGTTTTTTAACAAATAAAGAACGAGCTCGAGACGGTTAGAACGACGTAGCGCAAAATTTACAACAGAGGTGCCAGAGGCATCTACCGTGTTTGGATCAGCTCCATGCTTTAAAAGCAGCTCGATAACACTAAGTGGATGGTCGTATCGTATGGCAGCGTGTAAAGCAGAGCCGGCTCCCCCTGATCTAAAAAGCTCAGTGAAGTTCCTCCTTGGTCCATCAATGGGTATGGAGCTGGCGACTTTATTAGGATCGGCGCCGTAAGCTAATAATTTCTCTAATAAATTAATGTAGCTTTTCTCTAACACTAAATGCAGTGGTCCAGGTCCTTGCGCCTGTCCAAATTGGCTTGCGTCGACGCTGGCGCCGGCGCGCACTAAAAGTTCAATTAATTCCTCATCGTTTCCTATCTTTTGTATCACTTCATAAATGCAAGCTCGTTTAAGTTTTTTTTCTTCGACTGGATGAATTTTTATCCCTGCCTCTAAACATTTTTTCAGCCACCCTCTCCAGTGCAGATGCTCCACGCTCTGCTCTTGAGTCTGTCCAGGAACATGCGTTTCGATGATCTTATCAAGCAGCCATATCAGAGGCGATTGATGCCGAACTTCCCATGCATATCGGTGGGCTTCTAAAAATGCTTTGCTATTGAGCATATGCTCCACATCATTTACGCGGCCAGGGGTAGTTAATGCACCGACTATCCCTTCCTGTAGTGCATCTTCATGAATTTGGATAAAGCTACGCCAATCTGTTTTTGGTTCTTGCAGCAAGATAGCTAGGCTCTGGCTCAGAATAAAATTACGTTGGGCAGGTAACAAATGTCTATTTAACCTACTCTCTAAATGAGCACTGTGCTGTTGGCTAGCATTTTCTTCTTGAGGAAAAAGACCAATATTTATACATTGCCGGAGCGTAAGTGGTGTGCCTTGATGAATATATTGGAGCAGTAAGAAAAGATCGCTTTTCCCAGGCATAGAACGAGAGAAAATGTAGCGGATAAAAAAATAAAAAAGCGCTTTTGGATTCGAAGCATGAGGAAGCGTTTTAGATAAATTTCCAACTTTATGCAATGCTTGCTTCACCACAGTTTTATTCTGATTTAGAAATCTACTAATCTCAGCGCCGCGATTTTCAGCTTCACCTTCTGGAGGGTAAGAGTGAAATAGGTCACATAGATTTTGATAAAAAAGATCTAGGAAATATTTACTTGCGAGAGAAAAAGACAACATACCGTGCGCAGGCAGATAACAAAAAATTTTCAGCAACACTTCGGGAGGCATTCCTTTCTCCAAGCTCACACTATCGCTTACAACCTTTTCATTGCCTCCAGTAGAGCGCTCACTCCTAAGCGGCTGATTTTGATTCAAAGGGAAAGATCGCATATCGGCTGGTGTTGGCATAGTGAGATTTATCGTTGAGAGAATGCATGTGAGACGAAAAAAAACAGCTACAAAAAAATCAACTCTGTCAAATTTTAGACGTGTCTAAAAATAAAAAAACCAGGCTTTTGCCCTTAATTGATATGCCGAATTTTTTAGAATAAAAAATGGTTGCCATTACTGATGTAGTTACTATAAAAATGCAGAAATAAAATTTTTATATTTATTTCAAATAAATAAGCATTTGATACACCTATTTACAGAGAAGTGAAAAGACTTAATGAAATTTCAACGACTGAGGAATTTAAAGAAGAGCTGCCTTAGCTGGAAGGCAAGAAATAGCACCTCAAACAGTGCATGAGTAGAGTCAGCAGGCATGGCGCTGCCAATTTGATTAGGCAAACCTTCGCTATTAATTTTGGATTAACGTAGCGAAGTGTCATTTACTTAGTAGAGAGTCGCCACCGCCCTAGCACAGCTAGCCTCAATGAATGGCATGCTTGACAGACGGTGGCGTACTGCAAAACTGCTGCAAAGGAGCCCTCCTTCGCAGCAGCCATACTACGTAACGTTAATTAGAAATTAAAAGCACGACCACCTGGGCAGCTATACCTTCGGCACGTCCAAGAGAGCCTAATTTTTCGTTGGTTTTGGCTTTTATATTGAGGCAGTCAAGTGACACATTTAAGTCAGCCGCTAAATTTGCACACATCGACGGGAGATAAGCTGCTAGCTTGGGTGCCTGAGCAATGACAGTACTATCTAGGTTCGCTACCTTATAGCCTGCTGCATTGATTAAATTGACTGTTTCTCGCAGCAATAAACGGCTATCTGCCCCAGCAAAACGCGCATCCGTATCTGGAAAGTGCTGCCCAATATCACCCAGCGCCGCCGCTCCTAGCAGCGCATCAATCACCGCATGCAGCAAAACATCTGCGTCCGAATGCCCAAGCAAGCCAGTGGCATGCGGCACATGTACCCCACCAATAATCAAAGGCCGCCCAGGCACAAGCGCATGGATATCGTAGCCCTGCCCAATTCGAAATTTCATCTACTGCCTACCTTTTTATATTGAGCTCGCCCCATTTCCTAAAAAATGGCTTTTAAATTTAAGAATTATTTAAACAATTCTTGCAAGAGATAAATAAGAATTTAACCTAAAAATAGAATCAATCCAGAAATTTATTCATTGTAAGTTATGAATAAATTTATGAAATTACTCTTAATTGCGTAAATCTATAACTATTATTTGAATAATTTTTTAAATTATTTTCAATATTCCGAATAAAATTTCTTCTAAAATTCATTTCTCTATCGAGAGCCAGGAATTTTTCTCTAGGGAAAAAGTAATAATAAAATCCTTCAATTAATGGATAGATCCTTCTTGCCAAAACTTTATCGCCTTGTTTTTTTAGAAGCTTCAAGTTTTCAGCAATCTCTTCTTTTAATTCATCTAAAGAAGACTCTGTTATAATTTTCACCCATATTGCCTGCCGCATCTCGTCCAAGACAATTTTATTTTCTTTATTGGCAGTTTTTAATTTATCAAATTCTTTTAAAAATTTTCCTAAATTATCAGATAACTCATTATACAAAGACTCTCTATCGTTATCTAAATTATACAATTCATTCTTTTTTCTAATTATTAATTCATTAAATCTCTGATACTCTTCATTTGAAAATCTCCCTACTCCTTCATTTTCATTCAATATTTCTAAGCTTCGCTCTTGTTCTAAGCTTTTTTTAGCAAGAGAGCCCGATTTTTCAAGAACAGATTCTTCTAAATCACTATAAAAATCGGTGCTTGAAGAATCATATTGAGTAAGAAATTTTTTTTCTGAAGAAAAATAGCTAGAAGGAAAATTTGATTGTATCTGTGTCACTTTACACCTAAGTTATGCAGTAGCTTTTACGTATTAAATCTGTAAATATTAATTAATATAAAAATACAATTTTCAAAATTGAAGATAATTTATTTTATAAATAAATCTCCCTTGCACACAAAATAAGCGTGCTTGAGCGATGGTTAAATATGTATTGGAATTGCTTGCGCTTGCCTTAGGGAAGCTCTGCATAACCCCTGTAGCGGCGTCATGCCTCCTTGCCGTTTCTGTACTGTCAGCAAAGGCATTCCTTGCTACAGGACTTATGCAGAGCTTCCTTAGCAAGGCAAGTTTTTATAGGGTTGATAGGCAAAGCGATGAAGCCAGCTGATACATGCGCTGCTATTTCTTTTTTTGCCCAAACATGGCTTCAAGGGTTTCAAAGTCAGCGGGATAGGTCACTTTAAAATTACGCAAACTACCCATCACTAGGCGGGGTTTATAACCTAATAGCTCCAGCGCACTTGCTTCGTCGCTCACTTCTTGCTGTGCTTGCTGGGCGCGCTGTAACGCAGTGCGCAGTAGACCCAACCTGAACATTTGCGGGGTTTGCGCGAGCCACAAGTTATCACGCGCTTCCGTGCCAATAATGCGCGGCTGGCTTAATGCATTAACATCAGAAGCCGCTAACAGCGGCTGCGATCGCTTGAGGGTATCAGCCAATGGCAGCGCTAAAATGCCACCCACAGGTTCGTCGCGCATCGCTTCGAGTAGCGTGCGAATCAGCGTAGGCGTAATACCTGGACGCGCCGCATCGTGTACCAGCACCCAATCTTGCTCAGTCGCGCCTAGCGCTAACAATGCTTCAAGACCATTTAATACAGAAGCTTGCCGAGTCGCACCACCGCAGCGACGCACCATAAAACGCAAACCATTAAAGCGACGCGCATCAAAATACGTATCCTGCGGCGCTATGACCAATAGCGTTTGCGACAATTCAAGGCACGCGTCAAAGGCCGATAGCGTGTAGTGCAATAAAGCACGACCAGCGATTGTTCGATACTGCTTAGGAAGCGCGCTACCAGAGCGCGCACCCACTCCCGCACAGGGAATAAGGGCAAAAAAACGTTGACTCACTGATTACCCATAGCCTGCAAAGTAAAAGCTGGATTTTATAATATTGCTTTGAAGAAGCGCTGAATAAACTGGAAACGGTAGCATACTTACGCGTTATACCGCTTCTTACACCGCTCAGCGCTCCGTGCTTAGGCTTTATGCAGCGCCTTTTTTGCGCCTTAAAGGGCTAACCATCCTCATGCACTAGCGTATATTTCTTCAAGAGACAACTTTAGCTTATTACATTTCGCACATGCTTTTTGATAGCGTTGAGCGTTCTCTTTGAAAATTGGCAGTCCCTTATATCTAAAAACTCTAATTTTTTTAATTGCACTAAATTTAACAATCCTACATCTGTAAATCCAAAACATTTTCTTAGATGCAGGTTTTTTAAATTAGGCAGAGCGACTGTTATTGCCGGAAAAAAATCATTAGAAAATTCTGATTTTTCTAAAGTTAAAGATTCTACTTTTTTTAGCACAGCCAGATCTAAAAAACCCGTCACTGACAAAAATTTTATATTATTCAAGCGCAGAACTTCCACGTTTGGCATAGTTTTTATCATAACTTCAAAAGCGATATCAGGAAGGCGATATCCTTCCAGACCAAAATCTTTTAAAGACTCCAATAGAACTGCGCCAGTAAATAGCTTAGTATCCACGCCATAACATTCATTCAAGTACAATACTTCTAAATTTTTTATAACTTTGACCACATTTTGAATCATAGACTCAGAAAAATCGCCATGATTTAGTCGCAAAGATTGTAATTTAAATTTTTCCAAGAAAAAAATTACTTCTTGAGTCAAGCCAGTTTTTAAATCCAGTTCTAGCCTTTTTAAGTCAGATTGTTTTATTAAAATCGCCTGTAAAACATCATCAGAAAGAGAGCATTTAACAATTCTCAAATAATATAATTTTAATTTCTCTAAAACATTAAATGCTGCTTGAGTTAATCTAGGGCATGAATTTACCTCTAAAATCTTTAAATCATCTTGCCCTTCCAATACATCTTGAAAAACTTCATCAGAAATCTGGCATCTAATTAACTTTAAAGACTCTAAGTTCAGCTCCTTCAAAGCAGAAAATGCTGAATAAGTCAGCCCTACGCATGAATTTATTTCTAATTTCTTCAACTTAGGTTTATTTTTTAAAATCACCTGTAGAAAAATATTAGACATATCACAAGCTACCAAACACAAAGACTCTAACTTTTCTAATAATGAAAAATTTTTAAGTGCCAGCGCATCCAAGCCTGCTTGATTAATGGTTAAAGCGGCCATTTTAAAAGAAGAAAAACCTAACATGGCCAAATCTAAATCGCTTAATCCTGTACATTGATATAATCCCAAATTTTTTAAATTGGGCATAGCTTGCAATATTTTTGTAAAAGATTTAATAGATAGTTGGCATTCTTTTATATCCAATGACTCTACTTTCTTCCATTTAGAAAAAGAAGGATGCGTCTCGTTGTCTAATATAAATTCGACTTGAGTCAAATCAATACGATAAAACTGTAAATTTTTTACCGGCAAAATTGAATCTTGTGTCGAACATGACGCTTGCTGAACCCTAGAAATAGCTTTCTCATGTTGAGATTTATCTAACTCTATTTTTAAATTTTTATCGCTAAAACTGGGATAGCTGTCAAATAAAGATACGCTTCTGGCCCATCCGGTATTGGCCAAACGCAAAGTAGTCGTATGCGAGCCGGCTTGCATAAGAAAATTTAAGGCGCCTAATAGCTCTTTTGCATTAACTATTTCTATCACCCGAATGTGTGGGCTAGCTATCACATTCATTTCTCTGCTAACACGCCGTAGGCTTTTGATATCTTTTATATTTAAAAATTGAACAATAATTTTCCAAACTTCTCGTAAAAAATAATTTCTCAGCGGACCCGAGGGGAACGAATTTGTTCCATTTGCCTCCTTTGTCTCTGTTCTCCCATACATTACGTTATGCGGTGACGCTTGATTTCCAGCTGCCGAGCTTGGAGGCAATAATAAATTCCCTTCAGACAATTCCCTTTCAACAAGCGGCAATTTTTGAGGCGCCTGACCAAGTGCAGCATCAGAAAAATCCTCCTGCCAAGAAAATGAGCGACCTAAACAAGAGGTAACAAGCCTAGTTAGCGCACTTACACAAAACATCTTTTTTCCATCCTCAACAAAAATCAATAAAGACCTTCATCAATAAATAAAATACCGAGACTGGAAAATAAGAAAAATCTTGTTGTATGAGAGAAAAAGACGAATTGAGGGCATTGGACAAACAGACGGCAAGCACAGCCTAGCAAACCACCCTATTTCGGCATGGCGCCGCTCCTGGTTTATTCAGCGTTTTCTTAAGCTTCGTTTTTTAAAAAGAAATTTCGCAAAATAAGTTAAATCAATAAGGAAATTTCTTATTCTCTTATTTGCTCTGGATAGGGATAAATTTTAATTTTCATTAACAGCGGATGCTGTCTAGGAGGGGGGATGTCAATAAAGGGTATAAATAATTCAAACCCCATAAAAATTAATTATGAGCAATCACAAGCAACACCGAACCTCTCTTCTTATAGGCCAACCTCATTAAAAAATATTTCAAGATCAATAATGCAAGGCCTATCTAAATTAACATCCGGGAATAAAACGCCATATGGAAATATAAGAATTAAAGATGAGAATAGTGCAGAACAAAATATTAAAAATAACGGAGAGATTTCAAGCTCTTCGCAAGAAATTCCTGACAAAAATCACTTAAATAAAATGAAATATACGCTGGAAGAATATGGATTAGCAACAGACTTGCCGCTATCACCTACAGATAAATGCATCCAAGAGGAAAGTATTTCACAGTCTGATATTGACGCTATAAAAAATTTTGCAAGAAAAATACATGAGAAAAACGGAATTGCTTATATGAATGGAGGCATTTTCATATCAGATGGATTCGCAAAATTTTTACAAACCTTAATTTCGAAACTCACACTCAAAGCCCATTCGGCATGACAGACCATTTCACTACCCCTGTCATAGATTGACCTTGCATCTTGTTTTATCTGAGGGTTAGCTGCCCTCACACCTACACTCCGCTGCCCAGTGCTCTATACTCATATTCTCAATTTCATTCTTCTACCAGAACCATCGCCATTGCCTCTTTAACTCCGAAGTTATTCCAGCCTTCACTTGGACAACTTTAAAAGCCTCGGTAATTTTTTTGCCTTGACTGGTGCTCAGCTTAATCGGTTGCCCAGGCCCCATTGCCGTATAAAAATACAGTTGATTATCTTGAATATAGAGAGAAGGAATCTGTTCAACCCTGCGTCGGAGCAAGAACTCGATATAGAGCGCTTTTATCTGATCGCGCTTCATGCGCGGAAGCAAAGTAAGAAGTCGATTCATATATGGGCCTAACGCGCTCGCGGCCTCATACTGGACCGGGGAATCTTTATCCTTCAACGCAGCGAGCAAGGCCAAAACCATTTCAGGGGATAGCTCACGCTGGTTGCCTAATGCCCGCTCGGCCTCAGACTGGACAGCCCCTTCCTTATCCTCCAACTCAGCGAGCAAAGCCAAAACCACTTCAAAGGGCAGCTCACGCTGGTTGCCTAACGCCCTTGCGGCCGCAGACCGGACACTCCACTCTTTATCCTCCAACGCAGCGAGCAAGCCCAAGACCATTTCAGGGGGCAGCTTACGCTGGTTGCCTAACGCCCTTGCGGCCTCAGACTGGACAGTTCTCTCCTCATCCTTCAACGCAGCGAGCAAGGCCAAGACCGCTTCAGAGGACAAAGTGGGACGCAATCCCAATATCTTAATTACTGCGTATTTATTTGCTCCAGGTTGGCTTAAGCACTCCATCAACAAATGTTCCGGGAAAACTCTCTGGGACCCTAAACGGCTTTGATCACCGTCCCCATATTCCATGTCGAAATCTAGCCACTGCCTGAGCTCTCTTTCCAGTTTATTAATGGTGGCTGGATTCAATTGAAGGCGTGCTTCATTTAAACACCCCATCATCACTTGCTGATGACGTATCCCGATTAAGTCGCGCGGCGCCTCCTCGAGTAATGTAAAGAAACGCTCTAGTGCGGAGCCTCCCAACAACCCAGCCACCATCCTCCAGACAATTTCATAGCGGGGATTATATTTATGCGTGGCGATAAAGGACTCTAGCTCTTCCAGACTTGGGTTAATGTCTAACGGGGTGTTTATATTCGATGCTTGCGCTGGGGTAGGTTTTCGACTCGTGTTGGCATGCGCTTGTAAATGCTGGACTAGAAATTTTGCCGCAAAAAACTCCTGAAACGTCAAATGAATAAAGTGGTAACTGCGGTGACTTTCCTCGACATCGTCGGTATGCAGAAATGAGAATTTTTTGAGATTAGCTTCCAACGTAACAGACAGACCTACACTTTGTGTCTCAAACTGGCCAATGAGCATATGCAGATTATGACGACTGAATTCAATTTGATTACGTTGCAATCCCTGAAAAGCTAAGGCACTCAAAAAGTCCTGTTCAGCTTTCACCAATCTTTCGATATGAGATGGGCTTTCAATCGCATTAACCTGGCTTACGGTTAATGGTTTTCTTCCTTCCCACTTGTCTAAGCGAAGGATATCCTTACGCCATAATTTGTTCATCATCGCTTGATATAACGCAGTAACCGTCATCGCATCGGGCACTTCTTTCTGCATGCGCTTGATTTCATCCCAGCCGTAACAAAGCGCATCTAGCTGGATCGGCACGTTGATCAGTTCGTGGATGAAGGCATTAGCTTCGATAAAATCCTTTATCTCCTTGGCCTCTTCCGTTGACACAATGCCAGGATTATCGAGATATGCAGTCACGTTTTCTGGACTAAAGCCCACCGTCTCCAATTCCAGATCCATCGAATCAACCTGCCCTAAATCCACGTAAGGACGAGACGTAATGAGCACTGCAGGTTGATTGAGCAACTGCTTCATAAACCCAAACATCGGTTCATCCTCGCCCCATTCCTGCGCAATTTCATCCCAGCCATCAATTACAAAAAGTGTTTTATCTTTCGCTACTCCGTTAATTTGCGCAGCGAGTGCCTTCGCTAAAGACTGACCTTCGGGATGACTCGAGAAGTAGGTTTCATGAAACAAAGTTGCTAGATCACAGCTTGTTTTACCCTTCAACGTACGCAGCGAAATCCACAGCACGTAATCAAAGCGATCTCGCCACTGTCCTTTCTGCGTATATTCGTAGACGATCTTTTTGGATAGCGTCGTTTTACCCACGCCCGCCCGACCACGAATCAAAAGCCGTTTCGGGCTTACCGTCTTACCTTGGCTTAATTCTCTAGGCTCAAACAGCTCTTTCAGGAGCACTAATTTCTGCAGATTGGAATGGATTGCTTCGGCACTCGGTAAACGATAAAAGTAATTTCGCGTCTCCTCCTTAGACTGCTCCGCCTTTTCTTTCTCCTCTCTAGATTTTTCTTCTTTTTTGCTTACCTTCTCTTTTTCACTCTCCACGACTGCCAGATTGATATAGCAATGCTCCATCGACAAGGGTGGACCTGCGAGGCGTTGAATGGCTAAGCGTTTAGCAGAATAAGATGCCGCTAAAGCGGACCGAAGCTGATCAGGCGATATCAATGCTTCGCCTTTGATTTCCATACGGAGGCTTGCAAGCGTTTTATGAACCGTCAGTGCTCGTATATCAGCGCTGTAATCTTGCTTCAATGCCTCGAGCGCAATCACGCAGGCTTGATTCAAGAACAAGGAAAATCCCTCCACCGTCAATGTATGCGCCTGATCTTCTTGCAACTTTTTCAAGCAGGCCTGATAAATCTCTTTTTCTACCCGCGTTATGTGAGGCTCTTGCGTTATTAGCAATCGTTTTAAAAGCTTAAAAAAAGCAATGTGCAAACCCTCATCTTGGTACGTCTGCCCATTCCATGTACTTGGGGCGCGCCATTTGGAGTCTTCAATGCGAATCGTGGTCGACTTAGTAATAAATCCCGGCAAGCATTGCTCAGCCTTGCTGTTGAGCAACAAAGGAATAATGTCGTGCTCGCTTTTGTTGTGCTTATTTTTTTTGTGCTCATAACGAATTTGCAAAAACGCCAATTCTGTCATCACATGGTGAAATTCCTCTTTGTCTAGATTCGCATGCACCACCTTGCGTATCACAGCCTCAACCTGACTGAAGTCATTGGTATGCTGCCGAGGCGCGTCTCGATAAGCGCGTTGAATCGCCTTACAAAAAACCTGATAGTACGATAAGGCCATATAGTGGCCCAACAGTTCTGAGCCACACAGCACCACATGCTCGACGGTGCCTGCGTGGTTGGGTAATAAGCAGAGTTGGCTAGATAAGATATCGTTGGCTTTAGCCTTATCTTCCAGGGTGATAGGACGCGATACAGCTTTGTGGCCACTGGCTGAGCGATCAGAATACAAATCGGCACGCAGATGAGTTAACCAGTGAATCACTTGTTGAGCAGCTTCAGCATCAGCTTTGCCTAACTGATCGTTATTGTGGGCATAGACCAAAAAAAGACTGGGTGAGCTTTGGCACAGGTCCAAATCCTGAAACTGCTTTAGGATGGTTTCAAAGACCTGGGCCACCCACTGATGTTTTTCTGGCAGGCACGCTTGCGTTACCTTAGGCGGCAGAGTTAGAGAGGCGCTAGCAGAAAAGTATTCAATGGATGGGGCCAAACCAATGGCACTCTCTGAAGAAGATATCGAAGCAGCCACCAATGCAGCGGGTATGCCTTCATGGCCCCATTCATGCGCTTCTTTGTAACTCTCCTCTGCTTTATCCCACTCCTTCAACCTCTCTAAAACTTCTGCACGTTCAAAATAAACTTCAGCGATATGTTGTCGCAAAGACGCATTTTGTTCGCTTGCATTCTTCTCAGCATGTTTAAAAGCCAGCTTGGCTTTGTCGTACGCAACCAAAGCCATCTCAAAACACTGTTTATTCTTATAGCCGCGAGCCTGTTGCAAATGCTCCTGCGCCTCAATCTGTAGTCGTTTACTCATCAAAACTGGGGAAATCGGGCTAGCAGCAAACATATTATTTTTTTCGGCTTAATCGTTGGATGTCTTCGGCGAGTACCGACGGAGCCGATGAGCTTAGCAAAGAGAAATATCAGCGCACGAGAGGATCAATGACTGAATTTATATACTTAATTGCTCCGCGCTTTTAAGAACAGAAAGTATGAGAAAAGCAGTTAAAAACGAGGTGCGCACTAAGCCTTTCGAGGAAAATGTGAGTTTTCCAAATTCACCTCTTCTCAAAAAGACCAGGCGCTGATGGACAATTTTTGCAAGGGGCTGGAGGCGGAGCTCAACAAGCAGCCGTTGGCTAGTCGAAAACGTAAAGCTTACGACCTTTCTATCTTTTCGCAGCCGCTGGCATACATCCTTTAAAATGCTTTTTTTACCAACGAAAAGTTAGGGAACCTCTGCCTTAGCTTGTCAGGTAACAGCACTTAATCAGACAGGCCTTCTCTTGAGCGAATATTGAGAGTAAAAAGCTGTCTAGCCATGCGCTTGCCAATCCTTTGAGACTTTAGACTTTCTTCAGCACCTTATGCCTGCAAACGACTCTACCCTATCGCTTCCTTGCCCTGCCCCGCTGCTTAAGCCAGGCCAACGTTTTGTCTTGAATGGTGCGCTAGGCAGTGCGGATGCTCTCGCGTTGACGCAGTATTTTGCCGCCAACCGCGCGCAGTTACCGCTGCTTGCGGTGATTTGTGCGAATGCAGCTGATGCGCAGCGCTTACAGGCGGAAATGGCTTACTTTGCACCGAAGCTACGGGTGCGTCTTTTGCCGGACTGGGAAACGCTGCCTTACGATACTTTTTCGCCGCATCAAGACTTGATTTCTGAACGGCTGGCCACGCTGCATGATTTGAGTGAAGGGCGTTGCGATATTTTGCTGGTGCCAGCGACGACTGCGCTGTACCGGATGCCGCCGCTAGCGTTTATGGCGGCTTACACTTTTGAGTTTACGCAGGAAGAAAAACTCAACGTCGCTAAGCTCAAGGCGCAATTCACCCTAGCTGGCTACGAGCATGTCAGCCAAGTGATGCGACCTGGTGAATATTGCATTCGAGGTGGCTTGGTTGATCTATTTCCGATGGGCTCTCCTTTGCCCTACCGCATCGATCTTTTCGATGAGCAGGTGGAAACGATTCGTGCATTTGACCCAGATACGCAGAGAAGCCTTTATCCGGTGCCTGAAGTACGGCTTTTGCCAGGTCGTGAATTTCCCTTTGACCAAGCTGCACGCACGGCTTTTCGCAACCGTTGGCGCGATACGTTTGAGGGCGACCCAAGCCGCGCCACGGTTTATAAAGACACGGGTGCGGGCGTGCCAGCCGCTGGCATTGAATACTATTTGCCGCTTTTCTTTGACGAGACAGCGACAATTTTTGACTACTTGCCAGCAGGAACGCAGCTGGCTTTGCTAGGTGATCTTGACGCAGCCATTAAGCATTTTGTGGCCGATGCCAAACAACGTTACGCTTTCCTATCGCACCATCCTGAGCGGCCTATTCTCCCTCCCAGTCAGTTATTTCTTTCGGATCAAGATTTTTTCAAGCTGGCTAAGCCCTTTGCACGCTTAGTGCTTTCCACTGAACCAAGCGAATGGGCGGCTCCTTTGCCAGCGCTTGCGCTCAAACGCCAAGCTAATGACCCGCTTGAGGCACTGCGCACTTACTTAGCTAGCAAAAAACCTCAACGGGTATTTATAGCGGCCGAATCTGCCGGGCGGCGAGAGACTATTGCCCAGTTGTTCAGCGAATACGATCTGCACCCCGCTATCGTTGAAAATTTTCACCAATTTATCAATGAAGCTGCGCCCTTTTGTTTAGGGGTAGCGCCTTTGGCGCAAGGGTTTGCGTCATCAGCAGCCGGCTTCGCGCTCATTACTGAGAACGAACTCTATGGTGCACTCCCGCGGCGGGCAAGGCGTCAGCAAGAACGCGCAAGTGATATTGACGCGATGGTGCGCGATTTATCAGAATTAAAGTTAGGCGACGCAGTGGTTCACAACCAACACGGTATTGGGCGTTATAACGGTCTGCTTTCAATGGATCTTGGCGAAGGCGAAACTGAGTTTCTACACCTTGAATATGCCAATCAGAGCCAGCTTTACGTGCCAGTTGATCAGCTGCATATGATCTCGCGTTATAGCGGAGTCGATGCGCAAAGCGCGCCATTGCATACACTTGGTTCAGGCCACTGGGACAAAGCAAAGCGTAAAGCAGCACAACAAATTCGTGATACGGCCGCTGAGTTACTCAATCTGTATGCGCACCGCGCGGCCCGAGAAGGCCATGCCTTCCCGCTTTGTGCACGGGATTACGAGCGTTTTGTGGAAGGCTTTGGCTTTACTGAAACACCTGACCAAGCCACGGCAATTGAAGCCGTCATTGCCGATATGACAGCGGGCCGCATGATGGACCGTTTAATCTGTGGTGATGTGGGCTTTGGTAAAACTGAGGTAGCACTACGCGCGGCCTTTATCGCTGTCTTAGGTGGTAAGCAAGTGGCGATATTGGCGCCAACTACGCTACTGGCTGAGCAGCACTTTCAAACTTTTTCTGATCGTTTTGCTGAATGGCCAGTACGTATTGCCGAACTCTCACGCTTTAAAACTGCGAAAGAGATTGCTAACACCATCCCAGCGATTAATCAGGGAACAGTCGATATTGTTATCGGCACGCATAAATTGCTGTCTTCACAAATAGCATTTAAACAGCTTGGGCTGGTGATTATTGATGAGGAACACCGTTTTGGTGTGAGGCAGAAAGAAGCGCTCAAGGCGCTACGCGTCGAAGTGGATGTGCTAACGCTCACCGCTACGCCAATTCCACGCACACTCGGCATGGCATTAGATGGCTTGCGTGATTTTTCGGTGATTGCTACCGCGCCGCAAAAACGGCTCACGATTAAAACTTTTGTGCGACGCGAAGACAAAAGCGTACTGCGCGAAGCCATCTTGCGTGAACTCAAGCGTGGCGGCCAAGTCTATTTTCTCCATAATGAAGTCGAAACCATTCAAAACCGCTATGCCATGCTCGCCGAGCTCGTGCCTGAGGCGCGTATCGCGATTGCACATGGGCAAATGCACGAGCGTGAATTAGAGCGGGTAATGCGTGATTTTGTCGCGCAGCGCGCCAATGTATTGCTCTGTACGACCATTATTGAAACGGGCATCGATGTCCCCACAGCCAACACCATTATCATGCACCGTGCTGATAAGTTTGGCCTCGCGCAATTGCATCAGCTACGCGGCCGCGTCGGACGCTCGCACCACCAAGCTTATGCGTATTTGCTGGTGCACGATCCAGAAGCGCTCACCAAGCAAGCGACCCGCCGACTTGATGCCATTCAGCAAATGGAGGAGCTCGGCTCTGGCTTTTATTTAGCCATGCACGACTTGGAAATTCGTGGTGCGGGCCAAATGCTAGGTGATAAACAATCCGGTGAAATTCAAGAAATCGGCTTTCAGATGTATACCGAGATGCTCAACGAAGCGGTGAAATCGCTAAAGGCAGGGCAAGAGCCGGACCTTACCGCTCCACTTGGTGCAACCAGTGAAATTAAATTGCATGTACCAGCGCTCCTGCCCTCAACCTATTGTGGCGATGTACAAGAGCGGCTTTCCTTATATAAACGCTTAGCCAGCTGTAGCACGCGCGAAGCACTGGATAATTTGCACGAAGAATTGATTGATCGTTTTGGCAAACTGCCAGAACCCGCTCAAGCGCTGCTTGAAACGCATCGACTGCGTATCGTTGCCAAATCCTTAGGGATTATCAAAATTGATGCGTCAGAGATAGCGATTGCCCTGCAGTTTGTGCCAAACCCACCTATCGACCCGATGCGCATTATCGACATGGTGCAAAAGCATCGCCATATCAAATTTACCGGCCAAGACAAACTACGTATTGAAGCACCTAGTACGACATTACAGGCGCGGGTTGCGCTCTTGAAAGAGACTTTACATGCACTAAGTGCGCCCCAACAGACCAAACTAAAAGCGCAAACTGTTTAATCGATAGGGAGCAAATAGCGTATCACCGCCCTGCTATACCGTATAAAAATTGAAGTCCATGTTGGGCATCAAATTATGTTCCATAAGGAACGGCGGTGATCGAGAACAGCAATAACATAAGCTTAAGCGCGTTGGTTAAAAAGAGAGAAGGGAAAGAGTGATGAGATCTTTTGAAGAATGCTCGCCGATTCATCCGAATCAGATTGCGATGGCTTCTGCTTAACTTTTTCTAAAATATTGGTGGCCAGACTCCGCACTGGAAGGCCTTCCCATTCTTTTTCATTTTTTACGTGATTTAAAAGATCAGTCACTACTTTCGATACTCTTTTTTCGCTTGAGCTGCCGTCTTGGTTTGCTATATGAACTAACTCTTCTTCTAACCAGATTAATAATTCTTCTTCTGTTTTGTTAAGCTTTTTTTCGATTCCTTCGGATATTAAGTTTCTCGTTTCTCCTTCCATTAAATAGCCTAAAAAAGTGTCTACGATTTCTTCTTGTAGAATTTCTTTTTCACGTAATTGAAAAAATTTCTCAATGAAAGGTGATACTTTTTCTTGCCTCAAAATGGTTTTTGCATCGCTTGCCATCCAGTGATCGCCTAATGCTTCTGATTTACTTAAGCAAGTTATAAGACGCCGCGCAGGTTCCGATATAGCCGCATCTTGCATCTTCATGAACTCCGGCAAATCTGATAGGAATGCTATCTTTTTATCTTCGTCCTCTGCTTTTTTAGAAGCATCATTTATTTGCAAACAGCCTAAAAGATTATTTTTAAATTCTTTTATTCTTTCATTTATAATTTCTTTATCAGACGAAGGCTTGAGTTCCCAAAATACTTTAAAAGCAACAATCACGTCTGCTACCTCTAATGCTAATGCGTTCGCATCCTGATTTCTCCACTTTCTCGATTGAGCGAGATCAGTCAGAAAATTCATTATAGATAGTACCCCTCCCTCAAGAGTTTGTAATTCTCCTGCATCTTTATTATATAGACGAGACAATAAGTGATTAACTTGTTCCATGAAAGATTTATTTTTTATCACTCTTTCCGCTTCTTCATTTTTTTTCGCATCTAGCAAAGTTAAGAAGCTTAGTGCAAGCATTTTTATTAGATTTTTTTTATCTTTTCCCTTTCTTATCTCTACTAATTCCATAAGAGCTTTTATGGCAGGTGAACTTTTTTCTTTTTCTTCTAATACGGTCGTTGCCAAATTTGATATCCAATGGCCTTGCCACGGTTTTGCTTCACTCAAGCCACTAAGAAGATCATATATTTCTGCCGAGTCCGCCATATTAGCGAGGTCTCTTAAATTTGCTATGAATACCTCTTTTTTATTACCTTCTTCAGCTACATCATCTGTTTGCAAATAATCTAATAGAGTGTTTTTAAATACACCTATATCTATAATGCTTTTATTTGATAAGGTTTCTAGTTTAGAAAAACTTTCTATCACTGCTGCTATATCTAAGGCATCCTGATTTTTCGATCCGCGTGAATAGCTCGCAAAATCTAGTATAGGTTTTGATATTGCCGTGTCCTGATCGTTGGCGAAACGCAGTAAGTCAGTTCCTATCTGTCTCAGCATTTCCTCTTCTAACTCATCTGCCTTTTTATAGCCTACCCAGGTTTCTTCGCCTGCGGACAAAGCTAAAAATCCAACTATGGCTTTTTTTAATTCATCACGCTCAGTTAGTTTAAAAAATTCTCTTATGACCGAAAAATTTTCTTTCTCTTCTAAAATAGATTTAGCCATTTCAGACAAAGGATGATCTTTACAAAGCTTATTTTTTTCTAAAGAATCGAGAAACTCACTTGTTAATTTAGATACATTAGGCCCTAGATGCGCAGCTAAAACCATAACATCTAACTTGAAAAGCATTTTCTCTAGTGTTGTTTGTTCCTTGTAAGATTCAGCACTTTTGAAATACCCTAAAAACTTACTTACAATTTCTCGTGTTTTTCTAATTGAACCAAATTCTAATTTAGCAAAATTTATCGCAGCGCAAGCAAGATTAATTATGTTTGAAATTTCACCATCTTTATATAAATTTGACTGATTCAAATAATCTAAAAATTTAATGGTAGGGCCTGATATTTCTTTTTGATAATGATGCCCAGCCAATTTAATTAAATTATTTACCAATTTCAATTCTGATTCATCTGAAAAATGCACATTATCTTGAGATGCTCCTTTCAACCCCAACAAACATAATAATGGAGCTATTCCATCGATTTCATCTCTGGTTAATAATTTATCGTTCTCAATTAAGTTTAAAAATTCTTTTATGACAGGCGAATTTTTCTCTTCTATAGAAAAGAAGAGATTTTGAGTAGAACCAGAAATTGAACGAGCTTTGCAATTATTAATTTCATTTAATATAAATGGCGTTGCTTGCTGCTTATTACTCGCAGAAGATAATTTTTTCGAATCCGTACTATTATATTGCCAAGGAATATTATTCTGGCAAGAAATTTTATTTAAAATTGTCATTTTCGTCCTATTTAAATTTTTTACTAAATTAATAAAATTGCTTCTATATTCTTGGAATCAATTCAAGATATTTCTAAAATCAGAAGATAGCCTCTTCTGATTAGTATGGTTTAAGAGATGAGAAAATATGTGTAGCCAAGCGACGTAAGTCGTGAGCAATTTGAGCTAGAGAGTATGCGCAGAAAGGCCAGGCCTCACACAGTAGATCTGTAAGAGCCTGTTCACGATTTTTTAAAAGGGAGAAGGATACATTGCTTTAAAAGCCTGAGTTGAGGAGAAAAGCCGAGCCGAGCGCATTACCCAAGCGATATAAGTCGATCTCAATTTGAAGAGATAAGGCTGTTGTTAGAAGAAGTGTGTAAGCGCGAAAAACCCCGCACAGTAGACTTATACGATGTTTTTACGGTGCTGTATTTACTCAAGAGTGGCTGCCAGTGACGCAAGTTTGCCAGGCTATCTGTGAGGCGCTGGGGGCCAAGGTGCAGCTTATTAAGCGAGACGCCTTGTTTAGGTTGACTGTGATGCCTAAATATTGAGGGGTGGAGCGGTCTTTTGCTTAGCTTAAAAAACGCCGAAGACTAGGCCTCTTCCGCGACCCCAGCTATAAGTCTTATACAAACGTATATTTAATATATTCAATGAAAAACCCTATGATTTATAGCGAATAGAAATGATATAGAAATGAAAATGCTTCCGAATTTCTGAGCTGATTAAGCATCACGTTATGGACGGATTATTACCTCGAGGCCAGAAAGTCTATGTTTACCCTTTCTTCATCGTCAAACCAGGCGACTGCGAGTACTTCGGCACAATATACATTAATTGCAGATCCCAACGAGCAAACTGAAGCAACTACACAAACTCAATATATTGAACCAGATGAACGCATAAAACGCGTAAGGCAATTAGCGCTTTCTGATTATGAAAATAGCAATAAACAGAGTTTTAAAAAAGCGCTAGACGCCCTTAAAATCAAGATTGATTTCACTGAGCAGAATGAAGATCCAAGACGGCTTTTCAAGGCACAAAATATACAGGTTAATATACAGGGAATAGGAGCACATATTCATAATGCGCTACTAATTAAAGCTAGAACACTTGAGCAAACTGTAACTGAAGAAATTGATAAATTATTAGTCGATATTATTAATAATCGAGTGACTAAAGATATTGTAAAAACCGATGGGAGTTTTTCTCTTTTTGATGAGTTCTTAACGCTTAAATATGAGCTTTGTCCTCAAGTAATGCAAGCCATTCATACGCTAGCACAGCATGGCTATACTATAGAAAATTTTTCAGATTTTGACTATGTGGAAGGGATAGTGGAGAACGCTTCTATGCGTTTAAATAGAGCAATGTTGCAAGAAAATATGGGAGAGATCAACAAATGGCCTTATATAACTAAGTTTATCGTTTTTAGTTTATCTTTTAGTATGGTTTGGATATTATATTCTTACATGAAGAGGGAAAAAGATAACTCACCTTTTGTATGGCCGGTGATAGTGGCAACGCTCACTTATTCTACCTCCCTTCTTTTTCTCGGCAGTGATATCTTGGCTGATTTTAAAAAAAGTAAAATTAATAATAAAAAAAATTATTTCAACCTCCTTGATAATCTATATAAGAAAATTTGCAAAGACCATGAACGCACATGGAGATCAGTACTGCTTCATAGAGTTAACCGTGAATTTAGAGTAAATATTGCTGATATGCCGAATATGCCGGATGAGGCCTTAGTTGATCTATCTACGCAACGAGCAGCTTCTTCTGATAAATTTAAAAAACGTATTCTTCAAAAAATTACACTTCCATCCACCTCTTAATAAAAGCGGGATCTCAAAAATAGACAAGAAGCTATTAAACTTTCTATTTTTTTAATTTATTAAATTTTAATCATGTTTTAAAAAATGGAGATAAGAATGCAAGAAGCTAATATGACCCTACCTAGCGCCCTACAAACGCTACAAGAGGTTGGAAATTATTTAAGTAGGCAAATTGCAAATGATCCTACTGCCCAAGAGTTAATTGACCAAGAGTTAATTGACCAAGAGTTAATTGACCAAGCGTTAATTGCAGAGCTCGAGAGACGAATACAAGAAAATCCTGATTTTAGAGAAAAACTAAGGCGATCTATAGAAGCGCTTTCACCTGGGAAAAGTATGGATTCCATGCCGGGAACGCCTGGGGTTTCTAGCTCATCCTCATTTAGGAAGGAAGTGCAGAGACTAGCCTAGCGGCTTTTGGTGCAGTCTGTTCACTGGGACAGATTCTACGATAATCTCTGCAGCAAGCTATGACGGTTCACTCCCTTGATCGGCATCTTTAGAGGCTTGCATCGCTCGGGCCACCAGCACAACGCTAATCGACACGACGGCAATAAAAAGCGTGGCTAACGCGTTGATCTCAGGGTTGAGCCCCAAGCGCACCCGTGAAAACACGATTAGCGGTAAGGTCGTTGAGCCTGGGCCTGATAAGAAGGCTGACAGCACCAGATCATCAAATGAAAGAGTAAAAGACAGTAGCCAACCTGCCAGCAGTGCTTGAGAAATCAGCGGCAAAGTGATGCGAAAAAATACTTTCAGTGGCGTCGCACCTAGATCTAGCGCGGCTTCTTCAATCACCGGATTAAGCGCATGGACACGCGAGCGTACGATGATGGCGACATAGGACATGCACAACATGACATGCCCAATCCAAATCATCAATATGCCACGGCCTTTGGGCCAGCCAAACCAATTACCTAACTCGATAAACAGCAGGAGCAAGGCAATACCTTGAATCACATCCGGCATGACTAAAGGCGCGTTAATCATCGTGTTATACAAGGTGAAGCCGCGCCCTCGCCCCATCCGCGCCAACACAAAGCCTGCCCACGTACCCATAGCGACAGCGGCAAACGCGGTCATTAAGGCAATGCGCAAAGACAGCCAAGCCGCTTCGAGTAGCTCTGTATCATCCACCAGCGCGCGATACCATTTCAGCGAGAACCCTGTCCAGACTGTTAACAGCCGAGACTCATTAAACGAATAAATAATTAAGCTGATAATCGGCGCATATAAAAATAAAAAGCCGACGCACAATACAAAAGCGCGTAATGAACGGTTTGGCTGCATCATTGCGGCTCTTCCAGTTCTTTATTTTGAAAATGCTGAAATACTGCGATTGGCACAAGCAAGAGCAGCACCATCGCACAGGTGGCAGCCGATGCCATCGGCCAATCTGCATTATTAAAAAATTCGTCCCACATAACGCGACCAATCATTAAGGTATTAGCGCCACCGAGTAATTCAGGAATAACGTATTCGCCAGCCGCAGGAATAAAAACCAGCAAACAACCGGCAATAATGCCATTTTTTGAAAGCGGTAAAGTGATTTGCAAAAATGCCTTCCACGGCTTTGCGCCAAGATCATAGGCGGCTTCTAGCAGGGTTGAATCCATTTTCACTAAATGCGCATAGAGCGGCATAATCAAAAATGGCAAATACGAATACACGATACCTATATAAACGGCGGTATTGGTGTGGTACAGAGAAAGCGGTGTATGGATTAAACCTAGCGAGAGTAAAAGGTTATTGAGCAAACCATTGGTTTTTAAGATGCCAATCCACGCATAGACGCGCAACAAAAGCGAAGTCCAGAATGGCAACATCACCGCCATAATCAGCAAATTGCGTGTTCCAGGCTTCGCGCAGGCAATGAAATATGCCATCGGATAGCCGATCAACAAACAAAGTAGCGTAGAAATTGCCGCGACTTTAAGCGAGTTAATATAGGTTTGAAAATACAAGCTATCGGTCAATAGCAAGATGTAATGCGAGAACTGTAGCTTGATCTCAATCAGCCCTTCACTAAAATCTAGCAAGCCGGTGTAAGGCGGGATGCCCAAACGCGAATCGGCTAAGCTGATTTTCAGCACAATCAAGAACGGCAGAAAAACGAACAGCAACAGCCAGAGCGCAGGCCCTGCCACCACTGCCGCACGGCCAGAGACAGCTAAACGTTTTAGCCAGCGCCGCTTCATTTGGGTAGTACCCTGGCAGAAGCCGGGCTCCAACTAATAAATACCTGATCGTCATAAGTTGGCAGCTCAGTCGCCGCGAAGGCTGCACTTAATACATTGGCAATGACTGTTCTGCCTGAATTCAATACGATGTGGTACACGGTATAACTACCCATATAAACAATTTTGTCGACTTTACCACCCGCCCAATTGTAATCATGCGATGGAGGCTGATACGTGACCGCGATACGCTCTGGGCGTACTGAAACAATAATCTCCATCCCTAACTGACTTGTCATGCCATGATTGACATACAGGCGCTGCTCGAATTCGGCACTCTCGACAAAGATATGATCAGGCGCCTCTTCAATGATAGTGCCCTCGAACAGGTTAGATGAGCCAATAAACTCGGCACAAAAGCGGCTATTTGGATATTCATACACTTCATGCGGCGTGCCCACCTGCACAATGCGCCCCTCACTCATCACAGCTAGCCGATCGCTCATGGCCATCGCTTCTTCTTGATCGTGCGTCACCATGATGCACGTCACGCCGACTTTATCCAGAATATCTATTAGCTCAATTTGCGTATGGTGTCGTATTTGTTTATCGAGCGCTGACATTGGCTCGTCGAGCAGCAGCAGTTTAGGCCGCTTAATTAAACTGCGCGCGAGCGCCACGCGTTGCTGCTGGCCGCCAGATAACTGATGCGGCTTACGTTTTGCAAAACGCCCCATCTGCACTAAATTCAGCGCAGCCGCTACTCGCTCGCGAATTTCCGCTGATGGCAGACCCTCTTGCTTGAGTCCAAATGCAACATTGGCTTCAACATTCATATGTGGAAACAGCGCATAAGACTGAAACATCATATTCACTGGGCGCCGATAAGGAGGCAGTTTGGAGAGGTCTTCGCCATCTAACAAAATGCGTCCTGAGCTGACGCTTTCAAAGCCCGCCAACATCCGCAATAACGTAGACTTGCCGCAACCTGAGCTGCCTAGCAAGGCAAAAATTTCACCTTTTTTGATGGTCAAATTAACTTGCTGCACCGCTATCGCGGTATCGAATTTCTTGACTACATCAATGATCTGGACAAATGTCTGATGGCTATCTTCTACCGCTAGCGAGGCGTCCGGCTCAACCCGTAGCGTTGATGAGTCACTCATTACCACCCTCTGTGTATTACTCAATCTACGTCATAAATAAAGCGCTCATTTACCGAGCGCTCCCCTCACTTACATTAGGGCCTGCCCTCAATTAAAACGGTCTCGCGTTGACAGCTTTTAGGTGTGCACCCGGCATTATGCTCCCTGCAGGGCACGCTAGCTGGTACGTTCGCGAGACCGTTTTAGTTGAGGGCAGGCCCTAGGGCAAAAAAATTAATGGCCCACTTTTAATTCCAGCCAAAGTCGAGTTTGCAAACGAATAATGGCTGGCGGTAATGGCTTTAAGGCAAATAGCGTTTTCAATACCTTGGGTGGCGGATAAACCGCCGGGTCATTGGCTACCGCTTGGTCAATATACTGTTTTGCTGCTGCATTCGCACTCGGATAATAAACTTCATTAGTAATCGCTGCATGCACTTGCGGGGTTTCAATATAGTTAATCCATTTCAATGCCGCGTCTGGATGCGGGGCATCTTTTGGAATAGCCATTAAATCAAACCAAATTGGTGCGCCTGTGCGCGGAATAACATAGCGAATTTGATAAGATTTTTTAGCCTCTTGCACACGGCGATCTGCAATAGCCATATCACCCGACCAACCAAAAGCAAAACAAATATCGCCACCGGCCATATCATTGATATAACCAGAAGAACTGAATTGCGTAATATAAGGTCGAATTTTTTTAAGCAACTCAAAAGCCAGCCGATAATCAGCTGGCTCGGTGCTATTGGGATCTTTACCCAAATAATGCAAAGCCACTGCAAACGCCTGGTCAGGGCCATCAATCATCGACACGCCGCAGCGCTTAAGCTTCGACAAATATTCTGGCTTAAAAAGAATATCCCAACTATCGAGTTGCACGTCATCACCTAGTATCTGACGCACTTTAGTCATATTGTAACCAAGCGCAGTCGTGCCATAAGCCCAAGGCACTACATACTGATTACCTGGATCAATCTCAGCTAACAGCGCCATAATCTGCGGGTCTAAATATTTCAGATTAGGTAACTTGCTTTTATCCAGTGGCGCAAAAATACCGGCAGCAATTTGCCTACCGGCATAATTACTGGTGGGCACCACAATGTCATACCCTGACTGGCCGGTTAAGAGCTTGGCTTGTAACGTATCGTCTCTGTCATACACGTCATAGCGCACTTTAATACCCGTTTCTCGCTCAAAACCAGAAATCGTGTCGTGCGCAAGGTAATCGGCCCAGTTGTAAATATTCAACTTATTTTGTGCCTTAGCCGCCCACACGCTCGGTGCCATACATAGCAACAGAGCAAATTGAATCCCTACAAACAACCTTTTCATGGTTTGCCCCTCAACCTTATCTTTAATCCAAAAACCTAGCGCCGTGCAGATTCTTAAGGAAACGCTGAATAAACCGGATACAAGGAATACCGATGCAGACAGTACACTTGTACAGCAAGGAGACACGCTCCCGCTTGATTCAGCATTTTCTTAAAGGATGTGCACGCTAGCAAAATTTACCTCAGCATGCAATACAGCAAATGGATAACCCTGAGATTTCTATGGGAAAGCGCCGTTGTTGAAAAAGAACATCTTAAAAAAACCAGAAAATAAAGCGCGTCAAGGCGCCTGGTCAGCGCCCTCAATCGTTGTTTTGGAGATTCTCTCCCCCATCCTGCTAAGGAACCTCTGCAAAAATCATCAGGCAAAGCATGCCGATGACGACAGTACACGAGTACGACTAGAAGAGGCTCCCTAACTCACAGTCCGCCCTCATCACGAGACTATAATAACTAACATATCAAAGCCAAATTCCCAGGGCTAAAAGACTGTGCCCGCAGCAACACAAGACTCAGCCCTGCTAATCGACTTATTTCAATATCCAACTTCTTGGGATTTTTCATGTCAGCCTTCTCCGACCTCCCCGATACGCCTTGCATTGGCATATGTTCAACGCTTTTTGATGAGGTGTGTCAAGGATGCGGACGCACTGCCTTTGAAGTGTCGAATTGGGTATTTTTTAGTCCGGAGGAAAAGCGCGTGGTATGGGAAAGAATTGTTCAAGAAGGCAGCGCGCTACGTTTCACCCGCCCTGGCAACTACTCAGGAAGTCCTAAATAAATCGAACTCAGCGCTTGCCTCAAGCGAGCGGCAAAAATGCGGGCTTATTTACCTATACAACGAACATCCATTGGTCCTTATGATGCGTTAATTGCAGGACAAGCAAGGGCTCGAATTTCTGCATATACCGCGCTTTCTCGCATGAAAGTTTATTAATGAGAAACTGAAATATGACTTTTTTCAATACAATCCCACCCCATCCTGGGATGCGCTCTAACGTAAATCATCCGCCCCTTTCTCATGCAACTTCTTCTGCTACTCCAATTACTCAAGATAATCCTTCAGAATCGGTCCCTACCTCAGAAGAAATGGATAGCAGAACATCAATTGCTAGCTTCGATCAATTATCGATAAGTGAAGGGAAAGTTACATCAGCGATATCCCGTGTTCCTCTGGAAATTTGGTGGAATGTTGCCGCTTTCTCAGATTTAAAAGATGTCTTAACTATGCGTCTTGTTTCCTCCTGCATAGATGCAATGTTCAGTCCAAAGATTCCAGCGGTCGTGATAAAAACAGCAGAAGACCTTGCAGAAAAATTAGCTTTTTTCAAAAAAACTAATATGAGGGCCACGCTCTGCTTAGCAATTGATCAAATCTCAGCGGATGATTTAAAAGCTTTACCTTCTGACATAAGGTATTTGAAGGTATCCGGCTTGGCCTCCAATGAGGCAGACCTGAGCGAATTACCTGTTTTGAACCAATTAAAGGCCCTTGAATTGAGAGGGCCTTACCTCTCCAGCGAGGCCATTGCAACGCTATTAAGCAAGGCCCTTCATATAAAGACGCTCAGGCTAAGCAACCTTTCACCACAAATTTTTGCAGACCTGGAAAGGGTGCCTGTACTTGAAAAATTAGAGTTTTTGGATTTAACTAAACGCGTTAAATCCGATCGGGTTTTTGACAACGAATGTCTAGTAGCGCTATTAAGCAAAGCCCTCAATGCCAAGACCGTACACCTAAGCTCTCGTGCAATGCTAAAGGCTGCAGACCTGGAAAGCCTACCTGTGCTTGAAAAATTAGAGTTCTTAAATTATAAAGCCACAATGACTTGTAGCGAGGTCCTTGCAAGGCTATTAAGCAAGACCCCTAATTTGAAGACTTTATATATACGCTTTCGCCTAGAGGCGAAAGCGGCACACATTGAAGACGTACCTGAGTTAAGCCAATTAGAGTTCTTGGAATACACTTTTACTACTATTTATGCAGCGCCCTTCGTCGCGCTATTAAACAAGACCCCTAATTTAAGAACCTTACATCTATACTGCAAGACAGGGCTGACTGTTGCTGAAGTGGCAGCCTTACCTAAGTTAAATCAACTAGAGACATTGGATGTAAGTCGCACTTTTATTGAAGGCGAGATCTTTATAAAGCTATTAAGCGCGGCTCCTCATTTAAAGACTGTACATTTTAGCTATCGGGGGCAACGTTCTCCTTATGGACGCGCATATGGAATCGAAAGTCAATATCTTGAAAAGATAGCCAGCGACAGGCCAAATTTACAGCTTATCGGACGCTACGTAGAGCCCAGCGAATTTGACTTTGATTTTCTGTAGCCCAAATCAAACTATTTGCGGCTACCTATGCCTGCTTGCGGCACGCATTTTTCGAAGCTAGATGGTCAAGCAGAGGGATCTTGTAGTCCTAGGCTTAACGTCGTACGGCAGAAGAGCGCTAAATCGGAGGAGGTGCGCTTGTACCATCCTCCGATGGAAGTCTTCATTAAATTTTACTGGCATAATTCGCCCTTAGTTTGTAATATATGCCGCTTTGCGGGCGTCGTATAATGGCCATTACCCTAGCTTCCCAAGCTAGAGACGTGAGTTCGATTCTCATCGCCCGCTCCACCTATCATTTCACCGTTCATCTTGTTTTATTCCAAACCCGGGCAGCCATAAGGCCCCTCGGGCTTTTTGTTGCCTTCTTTTCTCTTATTTTTGCGTTGACTACCTAGAAAATTGGGGGATATTGGGGAGCATAAAAAATAGCCTATAAAATTTATACCCCCAGGACACCTACCATGCCGCATTACGGATATAGCTATACGTAATGCAAAGCTTCAAGAAAAACGTTACAAGCTAAATGATAGTGGCGGATTTTTTCTAGAAATAGTTCCTGCTGGCAGGCAAATATTGGCGCATGAAATACCGGCTTAACGGACAAGAAAATTGCTTAGCATTGGGGGTTTATACTACTGTAACCCTTGCCGATGCTCGAGCAGCACGTGAAACTGACCTACTCCCCAAAATTATCCGCAGGTGCGTACTTATCACGAGTCAGTCAAAAAGCCGGGTGGTTATTTATTAGTCAAGTTTTAGGAGGCCTGGTAGCGTCGCTAGCGATTACCCATCGGTAGTTTAAGAAGAGCACCGCTTAATTTAAGTTGACTAATATAAATGGGCAAATAAAATCATTTATATTATTATTGGTTATACATGTTTGCATACGACTAATTTAAGTCAATCCTAATATCTTAAGCCAGGGTGTACTTATAGCCTCGACAAGGACAGTAATGAAGCCTTCTATTGCTCTTGAACAAAACCGCGCTGCTATACGCACAATTACCAACCGATTTCATACAGCCAATCCACGTGTGTTTGGCTCTGTCTTGCATGGCAATGATCAAGAAGGTAGCGATCTTGACCTACTGGTTGATCCCACAAATCAAACAACGATGATGGATATTGGCGCTATTCGCTACGAACTGCAGCGTTTATTGGGTATAGGAGTAGATGTACTGACCCCTAAAGCACTTTCCGATAGCTTTAGGAATCAAGTTCTCGCGGAAGCAAAACCTATATGAGCAAAACTGGGGAGTTACGCGTAGCAGAATATTTACGCCATATTATCGAAGCTATTGAATGTATTGAGCGTTATACGATAGACATTTTTGTGAGTACATCATTCGCTCCACCTATCATTTCACCGTTCATCTTGTTTCATTACAAACCCGAGTAACTATAACGCTGCTCTCGGTTGTTTCAGCACTTCATTTAGTCCATTTAATTTAGAAAATAAGTCTAAATAGGTCGCCTGCCCTTTTTCTATTATGCCTACCAACACACCAAACGCCAGTCGTCCTCTTAGCCAAAATCAGCTGCACAGCGAAAGTGATCATTCCAATACTGAGCTGCCTATCGGCACGCCAGATGAAGGGCACGATGAAGAAAAAGTAACGCTAACCCACCGCCCAATACGTAGTTTTGTCAAACGTGCAGGACGTATTTCGCACGCCCAGCGCCGCGCAGTGGAGGAGCTGGGTACACGTTTTATGTTGCCGTATACCGCCGCACCGCTGGATTGGGAAGTCGCATTTGGACGCCATGCGCCGCGTGTATTGGAAATTGGCTTCGGTATGGGCAGCGCTACCGCTGAGATTGCTGCGCAGCTGCCACAAACAGATTTTCTTGGGATGGAAGTGCATCAGCCAGGGGTAGGTGCACTATTAAAACTAATCGACGAGCGCTCGCTTAACAATATCCGCATCATTCAGCACGACGCCGTGGAAGTCATTCAATCGATGTTGGCTGAGGCGAGCCTGGACGGCGTACATATCTTCTTTCCTGACCCGTGGCATAAAGCGCGGCACCATAAACGTCGCTTACTCCAACCCGACTTTATCAAACTGCTCGCAACACGCTTAAAGCCCGGCGCTTATATACATTGCGCCACCGACTGGCAAAACTATGCCGAGCAAATGCTCGAGCATTTAAGCGCAGAACCGCTACTATGCAATACCGCACAAGACTACGCCCCACGCCCAGCCTACCGCCCCGTCACAAAATTTGAACAGCGCGGGCTACGGCTTGGCCATGGCGTATGGGATTTGATATTTAAGCGCTACTAAATTGAGGCCTGTTGATATTGCAGCTCATGTCTTTTCTGCGTGCAATTCTGTGGCGCTGCTCTTTTTAAAAAGGGAAAAGCTGGGGACTGAGTTGAAGAGATGGCCGATGGGTGAAAAACATGTTGCCTCTCGCTCATCATCTAAGGAGAGTAACTCGTCTAAAGCATAGTTTACTGGCGGCCCAGCATTTACATTCTCATCACCTTCTCCCTCAGCGCTAGGAAGATTTTCTTCCTCATATAAGGCCGCCAACCCCTCTATTGACAAAGGCTGAAGCGCTAATGACTGTGTTGAAGAAGTGGAGAGCGATAGAGGTGTTGAATTTAGCCCACCCAATAAAAGTGACGCTCTTAGAGCCTTATTGATTGACTGCTCATTTTTATAATCAACTCTTCGCGATCGCGCCTCAGCCTCCTTAACAGTGTCGCTCTGACTCGGGGAATTATCCTCAGCATCTCTTCCCCCACGCACATAAGTCCATATAGTATCTGACATACTTTATCTCCCTTTTCCCAGGCACATCACTTCAATGCCTAACTAATTTATACAAAAGCCAGGTATTAAACTAAGGTTAAGCAGGCAGGTAGAAAATTCAATTATAAAAATCATATTTTATAAATATCTTTACGAGCCCTTGCCATATATAAAAGACCACGAATATCTAGGTGAATGTAGATAATTGCAGATAAAAATCTAGCTAAGGAAGCGCTGCAAAATCCCTCGGGCAAAGCATGCCGACGCAGACAGTACAAGAGTACGACAAGGAGGCATAACGCCGCCCGAGGGTTTTTGCAGCGCTTCCCTAAGATAAGTTTATAAAAACGTGAGATCTAATTTGCTTGACGCCCTTCGTGCTATTTATCGATCACTATAAAGAGGTAGTGCCAAGAGAGTAAAAAATTTACTCTCTTTAAGCATTAATTAAGGGGTCTAAAAGACCGATGATTACTCACTATCAAATAGATTTAAGTCTCGCTTTTTTCTCCGAGAAGAAGATCTGTTTTCTTCTTCCGCCCCTTTTCCGGAGGCAGTTGGAGAATTAGACCAAGGGAATTGGCTCGATTGATCTAAGGGTCTCTTCGCTTGAGGAGTGAGGGAATAAGCTGCCCATTGTTGAGAAACATGAGAACGCTCTCTTTGCTGCGCAATATTAGGCGAGGGTAAGAATGACTCATACTTTCTAGCCTGACAGTTGTGAAAATTCATCGCCGTCTCCCAGAGTTCCTTTGCCTCTATAATTCCAGGCGTCTCCCTCAAAGCAATTTTTAAACTTGTTTGCAGAGTTTTCGATTCAAATATTCCTACTCCCTGTGGCGAGAACGGCTTTTCTAGAGAAAGAGCTAATTCATATATCCTGCCCTGATTTTTATGGAATCCTGCTTCCAACGCTAATAATTTCTGCGTGGTATCAGATACAGGCTCCTTTTTCCTAGTTATTGGCGCTGCCCGTTCTCGAGTAAGCACTAATTTGCACATCTCCGCGCTAGCCTCATGAGAAATTATTTGCGAAGTTATAAAGGGGCAAAGAGAGGTAGGGCTAGTTTTATTCGACTGCAATAGCTGCTCTGAAACAATGAGAGATTCGTATTTTTTAACTCTATCTCTGTGAAATTTTTCTCCCGACTCTAATAATTCCCACATTCGCTCAGTTTGGGACAATGGGAGTGGCTGAATTGAAGTTGAACACTGCACCGAGGCTGGTGCATTTGTAACTGCTCTAAGGTTAGATGGAGAGGTTCTTTGCCCATAGCGAGAAGCGTAATTTAATTCCTCTCCAACTTTATACACTGTTCGATCTGAAGCAATTAAACGAGATGAAATCACTTGCCTGTTAGATAGCCTAGGTTGTAAAGGAGAAAGATTGACCATCTCACCCCTCAATCTCGGCATCGATATGCGAACAGCCAGGCAAATTTCTACAGCACTACTACCCCACTCACTGCCAGATAATTTTTCTCCCACTTTATCCATATTCTCCCCCCCACTCATCCAAGTACATTATTTGGCTATCTAACCCGCTTACAGAAGGGCCAAGCGCGTTACTGCTAAGTTAGCAGGTAGCAACATGCTGCTATTAGAGATTACAGTTTATAAAAAACCATCATTAATCCGCGTCATTGATAAGAAAACCTGCCTATTGATGCGAAAGCAAATAAGGCACGCAGCTAAAGCCTTCTCTTAGCTACGCAGTAAGGTGAAAGGAAAGAGATCATCTCATACCCATCTGATCACCCCACTGTAAGCCGTAGCGAGAATCAATAAACCAAACACAATGCGATACCAGGCAAACACGCGAAAATCATGTGTTGTGATAAAGCGCAGTAACCAGCGCACACTAATGAAACCACTGATAAGCGCCGCGACAAATCCAATTCCTAAGATGCTAAGGTCCGATACATTAATTAGGCTATGCAGCTTGTACAGCTCGTAGCCGGTTGCGCCAAATAGCAGCGGAATGGCCATAAAAAATGAAAATTCAGTCGCCACCCGCCGCTCTAGCCCAATTAGCATGCCGCCAATAATCGTGGCACCGGAGCGAGACATGCCGGGAATCAGCGCAAAGCATTGAGCGATACCGACTTTTAGCGCTGCGCGGCCAGTGATCTCGTCCAAGGTGTTGATTTGCTCATCAACGCGGACTTTTTGCTGACGCTTTTCAACCCATAAAATCACGATGCCCCCTACCAGCAAAGCCAGTGCGACTGAGACCGGGTTAAACAATATGGTTTTAATCGGTTTGGCAAAGATCAACCCAAGTATCACAGCGGGTAGGCAAGCAATGATGATATTCAAGGCAAAGCGGCGTGAAATGGACTGCGTAGGCAGAGTTAATACAAGCTGCCCAATCTTATGGCGAAACTCCCAGCAGACGGCCAAGATCGCCCCGAGCTGAATCACCACATCAAATGCCTTGGCATAATTGTCCGTAAAATTAAGTAGGCTGCCAGCGACGATCAAATGCCCTGTGCTCGAGATCGGCAAAAACTCAGTCAACCCTTCAATAATGCCAAGCAATAATGCTTTGCAGGCGAGTATCCAATCCAATTAATTTCTCCTTCTTAGAATATGTTCCAAATTTTCCAAAGGCATGCAAAGTGACTCTTTTCTTTGCGCTTTGGAAAATACAGAAATCTGGGTATACGCCATTTGTTGAGCGCATGTTTTTGCCAATAAGGCATGTTGGAAAAATCTTGCGCAAGTGATGAGAACGCTCACCTATGGCAAGCGTGCGGCTCAATAAAACTGCCGATTTGTTACAATCCTTGAAAAATTCTCCCCTCTTGCAGGAAAGCACTTAATAAAGGGCGAGTCCGGAATGCCGAGGCAGGCACGCTTTCCCTTTATTCAGGACTTCTTCAGGACCTGTTTACGATCTTTTAGGGGGATCGGAGACAGGTTCTCAGCACTGATTTAAAAATTCGCTAATCCAAGATACCGATGATGAATAAAGAAAAAGCGCGTTTTAATATGATCGAGCAACAAATCCGTCCTTGTAATGTCAACAACTCTGACATCCTCGAGCTGCTTCGCGCAGTTAAGCGTGAGCAGTTTGTCCCGCAGGACTATCAGAACCTGGCTTATGCCGATCTCGAAATACCGCTGCCTGGCGGGCAAAATATGCTCTCGCCCGTCGTTGAAGCAAGAATATTGCAAGAGCTAGCGATTAAAAAATCTGAGTTTGTGCTTGAAATTGGTTCAGGCTCGGGCTTTATGGCAGCGCTACTCGCGCATTGCGCTAACGAGGTGCTAAGTGTTGAAATTTTGCCGGAGCTGGCCGCGTTCGCACAACAGAGGTTGCACGAAGCTGGCGTGACGAATGCCACGGTAGTAGTTGGTGATGCAGCCCGTGGTTGGTCTGCTGCCTCCTCCTACGATGTGATTGTGGTGTCAGGTGGCTTGCCGATGATACCGCCCACCTTGCTTGCGCAACTCAATGTTGGCGGGCGCTTAGCCGCGTTTGTGGGCCAGGCGCCTGTAATGGAAGCAACGATTATTACGCGGGTGACTGAAACTACATATAGCAGCCTTAATCTTTTTGAAACTTATGTTCATCCGCTGCGCAATGCCCAGCAGCCTGAACCATCCTTTAGCTGTGTTTGACAAAATCACTTCGCGTGCCTGAAAAGCTAAATGCTATAAACGCCACTTAGGAAACGCTGAATCAAGTACAGGCATGGAATACCGCCAACACAAACCGCACAACAAAGCGGCATAACGCCGCTCGCGGTGGATTCAATCTTTCGCTTATCGTGTTTTAATCTGACAGAAATCAATCTATGCAAACACTCACTGCCGCAGAACTGAATACCTGGCTTAATGATCCAAAACGGCCTGCACCCTTTTTATTAGATGTACGTGAAGCGTGGGAAGTTGCGCTTGCCAAGATTGCTGATAGCAACCCTATACCACTAGCTGAAGTCGTCCAACATAGTGCCACCCTACCCCGTAACGTACCGATTGTTTGTATTTGTCATCATGGCATGCGTAGCGCTCGAGCTGGGCATTTGCTTGAAATGCAGGGGTTGACGCAGGTATTTAATCTGCAAGGCGGAATTGATGTGTGGGCGCGGGAAATTGATAAGACGATGCAAACTTATTAGCTAGAAAAAACGCGCAATATTCATTCAGTCTTCTACTGCACGCGATGCCCGTTTCCGCTTGTTAAAAAAATCCTCTAGTTTGTCTTTTGCACTTATAAAGGACTCACGACGAATTTCGCCGAGCTTAACTTGTGTAGAGCGCGCATGCCCATCTACCGGCCGCTCTTCCCAAAGCGGATTAACCTTAACGCAATAATTAGCATCCACACCAATTTTTACGAACTGCGCAAAATCAGCGTGATTCTCCACCATTAAGACGAGCGCTAATCCCGCAATGGGTTTAGGTAAAAATATCGTAACAGGATAGTTCGACTCAGGCTTAGAAGCTGGGTTTCCTTCATCTGCCCCATGATGTATCAACTTGCTTCCTAGCTCGCGCTTCAGTCCTTCGTTAAGCGCTTTGTTAAGCCCGGGAATAATTTTTTTTATAATTCTTTGGGTAGTGTTACCAAACTCCGAAGCTTCGCTTGAAGAATAATGATTTATTACTTGCGTTTTTTTTAAATCAAGCACGCTAACCATATTATCCTGATCGCTCATTTGCTCTATCGAAGGAGCAACAAATAAAAGATCATAATCCGGGATAAAGGGTTTTTTAGTCTCTCCATCTGCTAATACCTCAACATTTCTTCCATTTTCATCATAAATAATATAACAATCTTCATCCTCTGCTTTACTTACCTTGAAATAATTCAACCTATTATTTTCGCCGCTAGAGCAAATAATAAAACCACTCTCTTCTCTTATATTTCTCTGAGAAGAAATGTGCCTATCAAGTTTTCTATTAAACAGACTGATTAATTCATTATTATTTTCTATCTTTATTAAGCCATTTGAAATTAACTCATTTAAGCGCTTAGCGCTCAGCTTGAGAGGGATTTTTACCACGCTCCCCGATTTCAAAAGCGTTGCAATACCTTCTTGCTCTTGGTTCTCAAGGAATGTCTGCAGCACCTCTCTTGCCTTCTCCAACCATCCTCGCATCCAACCTGCCACTGCTGAATGAATGGAGGAATGAGTAAATTGCGAAAGGGTATACAGAAGCTTATCAAGCGCATTGGTCGGCAACTTATTAGCTGTGGCAGATTTACTAAATTTTAGTAAAACAGGTATAAAGCCAGCCGTTGGCCCGCAATTTGAACTTTTTGCTTTTATATGAAAATGCTTGGTTGGATACCCTCCCTCTGCTAGCAAACTTTTAGCAGCAGGCTCAACTGGACGAAACGCAATGATTAAATTATTTTTCTGAGCATATTTTGAAATTAAATCAATATGCTCAGCTGGCATCCCTTGCTGCTCATGATTAATAGCTAAATAATTTTTTTGTAAAAAATCAGCAGCAGGCATTAAATTTCCTTCGGAAAATCCGCTATCTCTCCTTTCTTTAATATTTTTAGAAAAAATATTTTCTTCAATTATTTCTGGATGGATTAAAAAATTTTGTTGGATAGATTGATTGCTTACAGAACTTTCAAGCGCATTAGAGTTTTCTAGCAGCCCTGCTAAATTTCCCTTCTTATCAGGCAGTGGAACGCTGAGAGATTTTGCTGTGGAAATTTTCAAGCAAAAGTTCTCTTCAGACACTCCACGCAGCAAAGAAAAATAAGCCGAAGAGATCATTTTTATCTACAACTAGAAAAATAAGTAAATCGATTATCCGCAGCTCGCTATAGCATTGTTGGCAGAACGCCTATTGGCTGCAGCTGCAGCCTCAAGACAATCGGCACGGATGACATAGCAAGATCTTTTTTTATTTAAATATATTGATCAGCTGAGCGCGGCTTAAACCATGAAGTTCAAATGAAATTACGAAACGATTGAGTTTTGTGAGAGAAACGCTGAATAAATTGCGTAAAGAAGGCCAAATAAGGAAGGCCAAGGTAGACAGTACACTAGTACAAAAGGAAACATGGCACCGCTCCCTTTGATTCCGTGTTTTCTTAATGCAGTTTCAAGGATGTCTAAAAGACTGTTCAGAGTCTTTCAAAAGTGACCTTATTTTGGGGAATTCATTTGGGGGATTAATGCAGTTGAGTAAAACTTGGGAGAAGCTGAAGAATACTTGAGTACACGAGGATTTCGAGCGACTCACGGCCCCAAAGAGCGGGGCCTGATAAGACTAGGAATGGTTTTTTAGTAGTTTAACTAAGGCTGTCACCGTGCGCTCTGTGGCTCCGCGGTGCGAAGCGGCGAAGGTGGTGGCAGCGGTATGCATCGCAGTGCGGCGCGAAGCATCGGTGCATAGCCTGCGTAATGCTTGCGCCAGCGCGAGAGAATCAAGCACCCGCAAAGCAGCACCCGCGCTAATGGCGTCAGCTGTAGCCTGAGTAAAGTTAAAGGTGTGTGGGCCAATCAACACCGGTACGCCGACCGCGCAGGCTTCTATCAAATTATGCCCGCCGAAAGGCAATAAACTTCCACCAATAAAGGCCAGATCGGCAGCCGCATAATAAGCGCCCATCTCGCCCATTGAATCCCCCAGCAGCACTTGCACTTCTGTCGCTAGCGGCGCTACATCATTCGATAAGCTCCAACTGGAGCGCCGCATAAAATGCCAGCCAGTGCGCTCCAATTGTGCAGCCACTTCATCAAAACGAGAAGGATGACGTGGCACGAGAATCAACAGCGCATCTTTTTGTCCACTAAGCTTAAAAGCTTCTAGCACTAACGCCTCTTCACCAGCACGTGTACTCGCGGCCACCCATACTGGTCGCTTACCCATAGCAGCACGCCATGCCTGCCCGCGCTCAAGCATCTGTGGCGGGGCGTTTATATCAAACTTTACGTTGCCAAGCACCGCCACTTGACGCGCGCCCAGCGCTGTGAAGCGTTCAGCATCTGCGGCACTCTGCGCCAATACCTGCGAGAAAGCCGCAAAAGCATCGTGCATCAACGAACTCCACTTGAATACCCGCAGATACCTTTGATACGAGCGCTGCGACATACGTGCATTAGCCAATACCATTGGTACCTTAGCGCGTTGGCATTCACTGAGCAAAGTCGGCCAAACCTCGGTTTCCATCACAATCCCAAGCACTGGCTGATAATGCTTTAAAAAGCGCCGTACTGCGGGGGACAGGTCGTACGGTAAATAGCAGCGCAATACACACTCACCAAAGAGCGCCTCACTGGTTGCCCGACCAGCTGGCGTGGTATGCGTCAGCAATAATTGCGCATGCGGCTGCGCTGCCATCAACGCATTGACGAGCGGTTGCGCTGCATGGGTTTCGCCAACCGAGACCGCGTGCAGCCAAATAAGGGGTTTATGAGGATCAAAACGCTGACTAGAGGGCGCGTATCCAAAGCGCTCGCCCACATGTTGTAAATAGCCTCGCTCACGGCGCGCACGCCAAGCTAAACGCAGCACAGCTAGCGGCGCAATTAACCACCATAAGGCACGATAAATAGAAGACAAACGAGGAGATAGCCCACTTAACATTGATCGACTGCTCAAATTAAGGCACGGCCAGTTAGCCTCGTGAGCGTATGCAAAGGAGAGTATTGCGGCTGCACCATCGCATCGACAGGCAGAAAAAAAGTTTGTTCCAGCATAAATTGTCCAGACATGGCTGCATGTGGCGTTTGGTCAGAAAAACAGATCCAAGCGCTGCCCGCAGGAAATGGGATGGTTTGTTGTGGGCATTCACCTTGATAAGTGAGGTCACTTTTCATCGTGTCATGCAACTGCAGCATCAGATGGTCATAGGCGCTACGCCGCGTTTTTGTCAGACGTAACGCAGCCAGCCCCCAAGCCACTAGAGATCGATAAGGTTTTAAGCGAGGTAAAAAATGCCGCGCAACCGCTTCGAAAGGCTCACCGATGCGCCATACACGCGGCTCGCCAGTTGGATTGATATTCACAAAAACCCGCAGAATTCTTTCTCCATAATTGGGCCGTGCTGGAAAAGCATCCACATGCAAACGACTATCATCCTTACGCCAAGAAACTAAGCGTTTCTCAACCCGATGCAGCCGCAAGCTCGCCGACCCCATACGTAAACGAGTATAAGCGGGAAACAAGCGAGCGGCTAATGTCTTTGCATACGCTTGATAGCGCGTAAGTAATGCGCGTACAGCCGCCTGCGTCTCGCTATCGCCCTGCACACCCAACAATGTTCCTTGTGCTTGCAAGCAAATATTTTTACGCTTTGGGTCTGCCAGTTTCACATCAAGCAAAGCATGCTCGGTAGCGGCTAGACAAAAATTCGACGTTGGAAAATACAGCACATTACCTTGCTCAAGGCCAGCTAGAGGAGTTTCGTATGAGGGGCGGCCAGCGCCATGACACGCATTTATATCTGCAATTTCAATGATCTGAGTTTCATTCATAATTGTAAGAGATGAGCTCTCTGAACTAAGGCATGATGGGTAAGGCCTAGTCAAAGAGAACACCCTCAATCAATATTCTTATAAAAAATACAGAATATACTGAATGGACTAAGGTGATGTCCACCATCAGCACTCTCTCATTAAAATTTAGTCATTAATCCTTGACTCAGGAAATCTGGTAGTACCGGATGCGCCTAGAGGCAATTTGCGTCGATCCCACAATGGGACTCAGATATGGTCATGCGTATCATCGCGAAGAAAAACTTGATTGACTTCTATGAGAGGCATCCTGCAGCCAAGCAATCTTTGCGGGCATGAAGAAGCGCGCACTAATAAATGGACTTCGCCGCAGGATATTAAAGACCGCTATGCATCGGCCAGCTTTGTGGGCCGTAACCGGGTCGTATTTAACCTCAAGGGGAAGACTTACCGGCTAATCGTAGCGATTGCCTATAACCTAGGCGTGATTTATATCAAGTTCATGGGTACCCATGCCGAATACGACAAGAGATAGAACTGGACTAGCTAAATGAATATTCGACCGATTCATACTGAGCAGGATTACAACGAAGCACTGAAAGCCATTTCTGAGCTGGTTGATGCTGGCCCCGCTCCAGAAACCTCAGAAAGCGATCTCCTCGAAATCTTGACCATACTTGTCCAAAATTACGAGACAAAACATTTCCCGCTAGAACTGCCAGACCCTATTGAAGCAATCAAGTTCCGTATGGAACAAGGCGGGCTGTCAGTGGCCGATATGCAGCCCTATATTGGCCATAAAAATCGAGTGTATGAGGTGCTAAATCGCACGCGTAGTCTGAGTTTGAAAATGATCCGGAAGCTGCATCAAGAGCTGCATATTCCCGCCGAAATATTGATTGGAAAAATCGGCTGATGCCCTGGATTTTGTTGCGTGAAGCTAAAAGTGCTGATGTAGGAGAAAGGGTTGCACCAATAGCTTGAGCTTGGCGCATATACCCACTTATACCTTATAGCAAGCCTAACTCCATCAACGTCTGCTTAACTTCATCTAACTGCGGTGGTTTAGCCGCGCTACCAAGATTGACGATACAAGGCGACCAGTACCCCCCCGTACGCCAGGCTGTATCAAAATTATAAAGTTCAATCGTGGGCCGCTTGAGCGCGGCAGCGATATGGACAAGACCTGTATCCACCCCTACTACCGCTGCTGCACCGTCAATTAAACCAACGATAGCGGGTAAGCTTAGGCGCGGCGGAACTTGTGCTGCGGCACCGCAGGCACTGGCAATCTGCTCACTTACCGCACGCTCAGCAGCGCTACCCCACGGCAAAACAATCGATTTACCTTGTTGTATTAGCATGCGCCCTAATTCAATCCAGCAGGCTAATGGCCACTGCTTATCAGCACGAGAGGTGGCATGCACAAAGACCACATAAGGCCCATTCAGCTGGAACTGAGTCGCTGCTAAGGCATCAGCGGCCAATTTCGTATGCAAACCAAAATCAAGTGTGGCAATAGTCGGTGGTGCAGCGCCAAGCGCTGTAGCGACTAACTGACGCGAGCGCTCCACGACATGAGTGCGGGGTGCCATCATTACGCGCTGCTGATAAAAAAAGCGCACCGGCCATTCATAGCCTGCTCCATCGGTACGATTGCCTAGGCCAATCAGCGGCCCATTCGCCCAACTTCCAAGGCAGGCAGTCTTGATTAAGCCTTGGCAATCAATCACCGCATCGTAACGCTCGCTGGCCAATAAGCGCCGAAAATCCCTAATCTCACGCCAGGTCGATAAGGCAAAAAGCCGCTTGCGCCAACGGCGCAATGAGAAAGGAATGACGCGATGCACACCAACTACAAGCCGCACTAAGTCAGCAAACCCTTCTTCAGCGAGCCAATCAATTTGTGCATCAGGATGATGCCGGCGAATGTCCGCGATCACGGGCAAGGTATGCACCACATCACCCAGTGACGAAACTTTAATAATTAATATCTTTTGCATAGCAATGTTTTGCCCGACTCATATGCAATATAAAATTTTCCTTTAGAGAACAGTGGCTAAGCGGTTTTTCTCACTCTGCCTCTCTTCGTCCTATCTAATATTTTTTATACGTAACTGAGTCGGGTATTGTTTTATCGAAATAAAAAAATGCTAAAAAAACCCTGAATGAACCAAGGTTAGCGTCATATATTTGCGTCGTACAAAAGCCGTCAACGCGAGCCCGTTTTAATTGAGGGCAGGCCCTAAGGCATACCCAGAAAAAAACCGAATCAAATCTTCTAAAACGGCAGTTGTACCTCAGTTTTCTGTTTCAGAATCTCAGCTCGAAAATCATTCTGAATGCGCACGAGCGCCTCTGCGCTATCGGCTTCAAAACGAAAAATAACTGAAGGCGTGGTGTTTGAAGCTCTCACTAAGCCAAAGCCATCTGCGTACTCAACGCGCAAACCGTCAATCATATTAACTTCAGCCGCTTGTGCAAAGTCCGCATGCTGTTGCAGCTGCTCGATTAAGGCAAAATTTTCGCCCTCGGCTAGTTTTAATTGCAATTCAGGCGTGGTGATCGAGTCAGGTAACGCATTTAAAAGTGCACTTGGATCTGCTGCGTGAGCAAGAATTTCACATAAACGTGCGGCTGTATATAAACCATCGTCAAAGCCATACCAGCGATCTTTAAAAAATACATGGCCGCTCATTTCACCGCCCAGTGGCGCACCTGTTTCACGTAGCTTGGCTTTAATCAACGAATGACCAGTTTTCCACATCAAAGGCTGACCGCCATGCTGACGTATCCATGGCGCCAGCTGGCGCGTGCATTTCACATCGTAAATAATCTGCGCACCTGGATGACGCGTGAGTACATCGCGCACAAACAGCATCAACTGCCGATCAGGATAAATAATTTGACCATCTTTAGTAACTACTCCAAGCCTATCGCCATCGCCATCAAACGCCAAACCAAGTTCGGCATCAGTGTTCGCTAAAGCCTTGATAACATCTTGCAGGTTTGCCGGATGAGCGGGGTCTGGATGATGATTGGGGAAATGCCCATCAACCTCGCAGAAAAGTTCTTGCACTTCACAACCGAGCGCTTTAAAAAGACTCGGCGCAAATGCACCTGCTACGCCATTGCCACAGTCAATGACCACCTTTAAAGGTCGCGCAAGCTTAACTTCACCTACGATGCGCTCAAGATAATCTTGCCCTATATCATAAGCAAGATAACTACCCTGCCCAGTCATAAAATCATTGGCCCTAATGCGTCGATAGAGCGCCTGAATTTGCTCTCCATAAATCGCAGCACCACGCAGTACCATTTTGAAGCCATTGTAATCCGGCGGATTATGGCTACCGGTTACGACAATACAAGAATCCACATGACGTCCATTAAGGGGGACATGCGTCGCAAAATAAGCAACCGGCGTTGGCACCGTCCCTAAATCGATTACATCAACACCAGCGGCACATAAGCCATCGGCCAAAGCACGTGCCAAAGTTGGGCCAGAGAGGCGACCATCACGACCCAGCGCTACGGCCCTACCACCTTGTGCGCGTATTTCGCTAGCAAAAGCTTGGCCAATGCTATAAGCACTGCTCTCATCGAGCGTTGCGCCAACCACGCCGCGGATATCGTAGGCTTTAAAAATAGAGGGTGAAATCATTGAGCAATCTTTCCTTCAAAAATCATCGTGCTGCTTGATCAGCTGATCGAGTGAATAGAGCTAAGCAAGGTATACATAACCCGAAATGCAAGGCCTTCTAACGCAGACAGTATATTTGTATATGCAAAGACATGCGACGCGGCATAAAGCCGCTAGCTAAGTTATTCGGGCTTGTCCTAGAACTTAATTCATCAATCACTGAGAAGCTGTTCACGATCTTTCTAAAAAACCGTGATTTGCGTGGTTGTCAAAATCTGGGCGGTGCTTGGCATTCTCATGTACTCAAGTACATTGCGCTTGCTCCGCTACGTCCCCTTTGCCAACCTTTTAGAAAAATCATGAACAGCTTTTGAAAGCCTATTTGGTATTGGAAAATGCGTTAGATTGAGAGAGGGTGAGAGCCCCCCGCATGCCAATCATCCCATTCTATTTTTTATCTTCATCGCTTAGCTTCAGCTTCAACAAAACTTAATCTCTCATATCTTTTTTTAGCTCCAAAAAAATCATATTTTCACCTTATAGAAATATTGATTGGAGTTGGATTGAGAAACATATATATTCGCGAATGTATTACACGATTTCGCATTCTGGATTATTGAATATAGCGAGTTTTATTATTGTCTTAAGCAGGCACCACCATAGGAGATATTAAATATGTTTTCCATATCCCGCACTCCAAGCGTCAACGTTTATCCTCCTACGCCTTCGGAAAGTACTTCATCTACCGAGGCAGACTCAAAATCATCCTATCACTCCCAAAAATGGTCAGAGAGTCAATTTGTGTTTAACAGAGGAGTTAAATATACGCAAGAAGAGTTCTTAGAAAGACTAACAAAGGTAGCTCCAAAGCCGCCTAGTCCTCTACCTCTACCAAATCCAAATTTCTTGAACCTAAATCATCCTCGGAGAAACGAGCCAATATTTAACTCTGAGGAGAGAGCAAGATTTATAACTCAGGAATCAGAAAGAGATAAAAGCCCTCGGCTAAGTTCCCTAGTTCATAAATTGCTTGAGGCCCATCCCTTGCAGTCAGGTCAGTCAGGTTCACAAAGAAGCACTTCCTCTGAGCCTTCGGTGGAGCACGTCAGTGCAAAATTCATCTTTACGCACATTGCCTCTGCTATGAAAGAAGGTACTCCAAGCATAACTGCTCTAGTTATAGACGAAGAAGGGAACGTTGTCAGCCCACTGCAGTTCGCTGTTGAAAAAAGTGATATTAGCGCAGTTGAACTGTTGCTTACTGGTTCATATAACAAGAAACTGAGAGACGATGAGCAAGCAGCACGGTGGAAAGAGGTAGATTTTCTACCTTCTTTAGGAAGAGTTACGCTATGCGACATGGATAGAAAAAGGGCAAAAATAGACAGTCAAACTTCTGATGGAATAACTGCGCTACACCAGGCTATTCTGGAGATTGACAGGGCATCAAACCTCGGGCCCAGAGAGCAGAATATTCGGGCTCAAATATTCGATCTAGTGCTCAAAGCTTACATTCATCACAGTGCGGATTTAAACAAGAAAGACTCTTGCGGGTTAACTGTGCTGCACTATGCAGCCAGCCTTGTGCCCAAGGTAGAGATACTTAAACCATTGCTCCAGGCCTACTTTACAGTGGGCCTAGAAATAAACGAGGAAGATAATTTCTGGTCAACTGCGCTGCACTGCATCGCCTCGTCAGGCAATAAAGAGGCGATTGAGCTCATGCTCGATGCCTTCCTTATGACTGGGGCAAAAATAAACCTTGAGGATGAGGATGACAGAACCCCGCAGGACAGAGCAGAATCCGACGAGATAAAAGCACTCTTCAATAAGGAGGCATTGGATGAACGGAGTAAAAAATTAGGACTGCCTCTCCAGGAAGAATATTAGAAGCGGCTTATATGGGACCGAGCGGCTTTTTTTAAGCGTAGTAATGTCGGTTTAATTAGACAGTAAAACCTTACCAAAGAGTGGGGTTACTCAGTTTAATAGCGGTACGAAACTTTATTAAACCAGCGCGTAAGCGCCCATGAGTAACCCCGTGCATAGCGTTCTTCAGTATAAGGTCGCCTTGCTCAATGTAAGCTCGTTAGGCACAAAGATTTACGCTTGTGCTATTGAAAACCTGTTTAGTCTCTGTTGGGCAGGAATACTAAAAATGCCAGGTTAACAAACTGCCGGCTGGCATCATATTTACGCTCGCAGTTTTTCCATAATCATCTGCATTTTTCAATGCTATGGGAAACGTCGCTCTACAACCCAATCTTCACGCTTTACGCATCAACTATACAAAAGCTCGTTTTGGCGTTGCGCCCCCCGTTTGGTGCCAGTCGCGCCAGCCATATCCTCTAAAGCCTGCTTAAGCAGGCTTATCCCATCTACCCTCCCCTTACTCTACCCCTGGCAATTTGAACCGATATCCTAAAAACATAAGCTATTAGGCCTTAAGACAAAGGGTTCTATTTATAATGACAAGCTCTGTTTTTTCTTTAAACCCAAATAACGTGTCGGCGCTGGGAAATAGATACCAATAAAACATCCTTCTTTAGAGCTAGAAGATTGCAAAGACTTTCATATACCTCTTATGTACATTGCGGTTTCTGTACAGAGAGAAAACGCTAAACGGGCGCTAAGCACTCACGCATAACATGTTAAAACACGCGCTAAAACCATTCTCCAACCAAGATATAACACGTGCGCTGGCTAATCTATGTTGGATTACAGGCGAGCGTTTATCTCAAATGGTCGTGGCGATTTTTGTGAGCGGCTTACTAGCGCGGTATTTTGGCCCGGCTACGTTTGGCAAATGGCAATATGCCAACGCCCTGTTGGCGACTTTAACGCCACTCACCTGGTTATGCGGGATAGAAATTCTGCTACCCATGCTAGTGCAGCCGCGCGGTCGCACGCTAGGCACATTGATTGGCAGCGCCTTTGTGTTGCGTTTGGCCGCGGCATTTGGCGTGCTTTTTATCAGCTGGGTAGTCTTGGCAAGTAGCGCGATTGATCCACTCGTGCGCCTGATGCTGGCTGGGCTCACGGTTACGATTATTTTCCGTGAACCCTTTGCCGTCATCAATATTTGGTTGCAAAGCCTCACGCATAATCGGCCGGCTCTGCTTATCTCTACCTCAGCCGCCGTGCTGAAAGTCATACTCGTGTTTATCTTGGTACGACAGGCCATGGCGCCAAGCTATTTTGGTTGGCTTTGGGCTTTGGAGGCAGCGCTCATTGCTACAGCGCTGATGATTTATTTTGCACGCGCCAATGGGGGACAAATTAATTGGCATATTGATCGTAAATTGCTGCGACATTTTGCCTCTGTGGGCTTTATCTTTTGGCTTGGCATCATTTGCATGTATCTTTTTCTCAAGCTTGACCGGCTGATGCTTGAAAAATATCTCAGCTATACTGAACTCGGTCGCTACGCGGCTGCGCAACAACTCAATGAAAATTGGCTTATCTTTGGCACGATGCTCGCTCAAACACTGGCGCCAGCTTTTATTTATCGCATTGAGACCTTAACCCAGCTACATCGTAATCTGCTACGACTTGTCACCAGCGTAGCGCTTTTTATGGCCGTGTGTGCAGCCATTCTTTCTTTCCTGAGTCCATTAATCGTGCGCTTAATCTTTGGGCCAAACTATATGCAGGCGACTGACTTTCTGCAGTGGTCGGTTTGGCTATCCGTACCGGCAAGCGTTGAAGCTATTACCAATCTGCTTGTGCTTAAAAATCAAGCTAAATTTGTATTGCTAACCAAATGGGCAGTCGCACTTGCCGTGGCGTTTATGGTTAACTACCTTTTGATTCCGCAGTATGGTGGATATGGCGCACTACTCGGTCTGGCAAGCGGTTATTTAGCTGCAGTTGCGGTGAATATTTATTACATTGCGCACCACTTTAAACGTGCACCTAAAGCATTATCCGACTCATCCATATAAATTCAATTTGAGAAGATATTTTTAAAGCGGCTCATGAAAATTAATACTCCGCTACGTGTGTGTCTTGTCTCTAATAGTGCATGGTCTATTTATCACTATCGACGTGGCTTACTAAGCGCACTGCACGAACAAGGCGTTGAAGTCACGCTTATCACGCCACGTGACGACGCGTTTCAACCTTTACGTGAGCTTGGCTGCCACTGCATTGACCTGAAATTATCGGCGCAAGGCATCAATCCATTTACCGACTTGCGCACGCTCATTAGCCTCTACCGAAAATATCGAACGATTAAGCCGCACTTAATTTTTCACTATACGATTAAGCCAAATATTTACGGCTCGCTTGCGGCTTGGCTTGCAGGTGTAAAGTCAATCGCAGTCACAACTGGACTTGGCTATACCTTCACACGAAAAAATTTAACGGCTTATATTGCCAAGCAGCTTTATCGTTTAGCGTTTAGATTTCCATGCGAGGTCTGGTTTCTTAATGCTGACGATCGCGCTGATTTTGTACGCGCCAAATTACTGGCCAAACCAAAATGTGCGCATATCCTACCTAGTGAAGGGATTAACCTTGAGCAATTTTCACTAGCGCCACCCATCCAAGATAAAGCAGATTTCGAATTTATTTTAATTAGTCGTCTGTTATGGGATAAGGGCATTGGGGAATATATTGAAGCTGCACGCCAGCTCAAGGCACGGTATCCGCAAGCTCGCTTCACATTACTTGGGCCAGGCAATGTGGCTAACCCAAGCGCTATTTCAGCGGCTGATATTGAGCGTTGGCGAGCCGAAGGCATCGTTGATTATTTGGGCACCACAAGCGATGTTCGTAGCTATATAGCCCGTGCTGATTGTGTTGTGCTGCCCTCCTACCGTGAAGGAGTGCCGCGTACTCTGCTTGAAGCCGCTGCATTGGGGCGTCCGGCAGTGGCAACCGATGTACCAGGCTGTCGTGATGTCATTGACGATGGATTAACTGGTTTGTTATGTGCGGCAAAAAGCGCCACCGACCTTGCCGCGAAGATGGAGCAGATGCTCTTGATGAGCACCAATCAAAGACGTGTGATGGGTGAGCAAGCACGTGAAAAAATCGCTCGCGAATTTGACGAAAAAAAAATTATTCACCGCTATTTATCGGTGCTTGATACGCTTAATACAACACCTAACCCACAGCACAGCAAGTAATACGAGCACGCTAGTTGCAAAAAATTATGGCTTCTAACTTAACCTCTAGAGAAACAAAGAAAGGGACCATCTTAGTCACAGGTGGCGCGGGCTATATTGGTTCGCATACTTGTATTGAGCTACTCAATAGTGGATATCAGGTAGTCGTTATCGATAGCCTTATCAATAGCAAACGCGCAGCACTCGCAAGCATTGAGCAGATCACTGGCAAGCGCCTTACGTTTTTTGCCGCCCCCGTACAAGATCAAGCTACGCTTACGCGCATTTTTGAGACTTATTCGATCACTGCAGTGATTCATTTCGCTGCGCTAAAAGCGGTGGGCGTCTCGGTCGCGCAGCCGCTTGAATATTATCGAAATAATTTAGACAGCTTATTAGTGTTACTTGAAACCATGCAATCGCATGGCGTCAAACAGCTTGTCTTTAGCTCCTCTGCGACGGTCTATGGCAATCCTCACCAAGTGCCTATCGACGAATCATTTCCACTGTCTGCAACCAATCCGTATGGGCAAACCAAAGTTATTGCTGAACAAATATTACGCGACCTAATCCAGGCAGATAACAGCTGGAAGATTGCGACGCTGCGCTATTTCAATCCAGTGGGGGCTCACCCAAGTGGACTAATTGGCGAAGATCCATGTGGCACGCCAAATAATCTTATGCCATGCCTCGCCCAAGCCGCAGCAGGTCAGCGCGATAAATTGCTTGTGTTTGGGGGCGACTATCCAACTCCTGATGGCACGGGAGTGCGAGATTATATTCATGTGGTTGATTTGGCACGCGGCCACCTAGCTGCCTTGGATGCGCTTGCTACACAGGATAAGAGTTTTGTAGTCAATCTGGGTACCGGCCGTGGCTATAGTGTGCTCGAATTGATTCGTGCATTTGAGGCGGCAAGCGCTCGCAAAATATCTTATGAAATTGTCCCGCGCCGCCCTGGTGATATCGCCACTTGTTACGCTGATGCTTCGGCCGCGCAACGCCTACTCGGCTGGCAAGCGACACACGGCATAGCTCAAATGTGTGTCGATCAATGGCGCTGGCAAACACATTGCATGAAGACTTAAGCCCTTACTGCCTTTCATCAATTCGCGAGCTGAGCTTTATCTTTAGGCAGTCTGTTGGGGTGACTCAGGAACCCCAACCCAACACCTCCTCCTCAAAACTTCATCCCCCTTACCCACACAAGCTGTTGGGACGCTGTATTGAATTCAGTTCGCCCCCAACCTAGGCGAGCTGCTTTTAATCAATCCACGACCTGAGGCTTGTTTTCAGACGGCCTGCTGGGGTCTCTGCGCTCCCCTAACCTACACAGGATTAAAGGCAGCTCGGCCAAACAAACTCGCAGAGAACGGCTGCTAAGGAAACACTGCATCAAGCATAAGCCAGGTATGCAGGCGCAGGCAGCGCCTGCACTAGCCGCCAAGCATGACACCACTCAGCGCTTATTCAGCCTTTTCCTAAAGCAGATCTGCCTAAGCTGAGGGACAAATCATGCCTTGGCTGCCCGTACACTTGTGCGGCAAAGCGACATGACGCCGCTACCCAGGTTATGCAGCCCTTCCTTAAATAAGCAGGCCATCGTTTTCACTATGCTTAGTCTCACCTTTAGCTTTTTTATTTCGCTTTTTGTCACGCTTGCCATCGTACGTTATGCCCATCTCTATCTGCCTTTTGCTGCCGATAGTCATTTAAGCGGTGCGCAAAAATTTCATACGCGGCCTGTTCCACGCATTGGTGGACTTGGTGTTCTGCTGGGTTTAATTTTTTCAGCCGTGCAGTTGCAGCGCAGTTATCCGAGTGTTTCAAATGCAATTTTGCTTCTCACTGCCTGTGGCTTACCGGCTTTTTTCGCCGGTTTTGCAGAAGATCTGACCAAACGTGTCACGCCTTTTACCCGTTTGATGTGCACGACGGCTGCAGCACTTGTGGCTTATTACGCGCTGGACATTCATATCACTCGCCTTGATATTGCGCCGCTTTATGGTGTCTGCGCCTCTCCATTGCTTGCACTGATATTGACAGTGTTAGCCGTGGCTGGCTTGGCCAATGCGATCAATATTATTGATGGATTTAATGGCCTGGCTAGTATGGTTACGTTGATGATGTTTGGCTCATTAGCCTATGTAGCATTTCGCGTATCAGAGCCAGTTGTGCTCTCAGCGGCATTGATGATGATGGGTGCCATTCTTGGCTTTTTCGTCTGGAATTTCCCCGCCGGATTAATTTTTTTAGGCGATGGCGGCGCTTATTTCATTGGTTTTATGCTGGGGGAATTATCCATCTTACTTGTGATGCGCCATGCCGAAGTCTCTGCTTGGTATCCAGTGCTTATGGTGATTTACCCCATTTTTGAGACTTGTTTTTCAATCTATCGCAAGTATTGGGTGCGTGGCATGTCGCCAAGCGTGCCAGATGGCGTGCATTTGCATATGTTGATTTATAAACGACTGATGCGCTGGGCAGTTGGCATACCTCATGCCCAAACGCTAACGCAGCGCAATTCGATGACCTCGCCCTATTTATGGCTCTTATGCCTAGTCGCCGTGATCCCAGCGACGCTATTTTGGCAATATACAGAGGTACTGATTTGCTGCGTGGCCTTGTTTGTCGCGACTTATATTTGGCTCTATCTCAGCATTGTGCGATTTCACGTGCCGCGCTGGCTGATTTATCGGCGCAAAAGCTAGCGACTCGAACAGCTTCTCACGAAAAAGGGTTGGCATTGATAACTCCAGCCTCGGAGTGAGGACAGCTGCTCAGCTATTTTGGGACTTTGGTTTGTAATTGTTGTTGCTGCAACAACGACAACAATTTCTCTCTCTCCTCTGCACTGCAACCAACTATCAAATTTTCGCCACCTGTCAAAACCCCACATAAAACCATCACATCTTTTGGCGCTTTTGAATCGGATGCTTTGGATTGAGGAGATTTTGTAACCATCTCTTCTGCAATCGCAAGAAGAGATGGAATATATATTTTATTCTCCTCAGTTGGCTCAAGTCGAAGCACAATAGACATCAAAACTTTTACAGCTTCTTTCGGTAAACCTGCAATTTGCTTCCCACGTTTTACAACCTCATCAGCAAGCATCGCATACATAGTTTGATAGCCTGACTTCTTGTTTGCTGGCGCATTAAAGTAAGGATGTGCGTAGCGCACAAATTCTTCTAACGGTAATGCTGCAAGCTCCCTCCTAAATTTATGTACTGCATGAACAATACTTCCCAAAGCTCGCGCATCTTCATTTTTGTGCTGTGATTTTTCAGCTACTCCACCAATATTGAAAGTAAATCTCAAAATTTGCGCATCTTTATTGTCCTGAGGCAAAGGTGGAAGTTTCTCCTTACGCCTATAAACCTCCTTAGCAATAGCAACATGCGCGGCAGCATGCATAGCGACATCGTTTTCCAGTTGATTTGTCCACGTCTCAATCAAAATACGCGCCAAAATAGACACATTTTCCAGCGGTAATTTGCCAAGCTGCTCTTTGCGTTCAACTATGCTATTAATAATAGCCGTGTACGTATCTTGACGGACTTTCTCTGGTAGCGCCTCTTCTTTTAGCCCCTGGCTTTTGTGCGCATTAATCCAAGCTAAGCAAAAAAGTGACAAATTTTCTAGCGATAAGTTCGAAAATTGCGTTTCACTGCGTTTCAATATTTGAATAACAATATCAGCACATGCTTCTCGACAAATGGCTATATCCTCTTTCGCTATTGGTTGGGCTTTTTCCATAAGAAGTGGATAAAACTGTTTTACATAGCCCAGCAATTTTTTGATAGGTGGACCTTTTTCCTCCTCCGAACAGGGTTCCAGCCCAAGCTCGAGAGGCAGTTGATCTTGCCGGGGAAGCTCTCTTATAAGCATCTCCCAACGTTTCTGAGCAATCACTTCTTCAGCATCTTTTTTAATTATTTGCTTACTTTTTCTATAATTACAGGACGCGCTTTGCCGATTAGGCTGCGAAAGATCCCCTAACGGTGAAGAGGGAGTCGGCGTCTTTACAGGGGGTTCAGGATCAGCTGCATGAGCTTGTTCTGGCCGCGCATTAGGGATGCTTTGTACGGTAATGGGAGGAATTGAAAACATCAGCAGTTTCTCCTATTTATAGTATTGAGGCGTGCCTGCATCACGCTAGGCGAGAGCGGCGTTATACGCTTAGCTATAAAGTAGTCGATCAAACAGTTGATATGGACTGAAGACTTCTTAAACTTATCTACTTTTTCTTTTTTTATATTTATTTTTTTAAGTCGAGTCTCAGTTTGAGGATATTACTACGCCAGGATTAAGAGAAGAGGCCCCGTCGCTATCCAAGAGATATCAAATTAGAATTAAGATTAAGGCCAAAGTACTGGACGCCAAGCGGCATGCCTTGCATGCCTTTGCCTGGCTAGAGGAATGTCAGCGGCTTCGGAAAATGGGGATTCCGAAGCCGCCCAGGATTTGACAACAACACAAATCACGGCCTTTTACGGAGATCGTGAACAGGCTCTTACGAAATTGGCTGATTGATGGGTATGTATTCAGGCACCCAACGCTTTAAATCAAGACGTACTTCATCATCGTCTGGTATACGCGGCTGCATTAGCCAAGGCAGCAGCTCGTCGAGTAAATCCATGCCTGCTTCACGTGCCCGCGCAACCCGTAGCTTAGGATGCGGCGTTGGGCGTGTGGTTTCATCATCGGCAAGCAACTCTTCATAGAGCTTCTCGCCTACGCGCAAGCCGGTATAGACAATCTTAACTTGCTCCTCAGAAAAGCCATATAAACGAATTAAGTCTCGCGCCAAATCAGCAATACGTACCGGTTGCCCCATATCCAGAATAAAAATCTCGCCCCCCTGCCCCATGCTCGATGCTTGCAGCACAAGCTGCGAAGCTTCCGGAATGGTCATAAAAAAGCGGGTGATATCAGGATGCGTGACGGTGATTGGGCCGCCCTTGGTAATTTGCTGCTGGAATTTTGGAATGACACTACCCGCGCTACCCAGCACATTACCAAAGCGCACTATCTCAAATTCAGTGCTTATTTTGCTTTCTTTGCTTGCGCTGTTTTTATTGCTTGCGCTGCTTTGCTGCAAAGCTTGGCACACCATCTCAGCCAGGCGCTTACTCGCCCCCATTACATTGGTGGGATTTACCGCTTTATCGGTAGAAATCAGCACAAAGCGCTTAACTTGGTGCTGCATCGCGGCCCGTGCTACTTGGTAAGTGCCGAGTATATTGTTGCGCACCGCCTGCCACGCATTTAACTCTTCCATCAGCGGCACATGCTTATAGGCCGCGGCATGAAACACGATATGAGGGGTGTAGCGTGAGAAAATGTTCTGCAATAGCAAAGCATCTTTCGCATCCCCAATAATTGGAATGACAGAAAGCGTTGGGTAGGCTTCTTGCAACTTCTCAGTGAGCTGATAGAGCGCATATTCGGATAGCTCGAAAGCGATAAGTTGTGCTGGGCTAAATTTTAAAATCTGCCAGCACAACTCAGAGCCAATTGACCCGCCGGCGCCAGTCACCATCACGACCTGTCCCTTGAGCATGGTTTCGACGTGTGGCGAGTCAATCATGACAGGCGCACGTCCCAGCAAATCTTCCAGGTCAATTTGCCGCACCTGCGGTAAAAAGGCTTGGCCTTCGGTAGGCGTTAAAGCAGGCAGTACCATCACACTAACGCCGGCCCGTACACATAGGGTTGCGACACGGCGATGGGTTTCAACAGGCACGGAGGGCATAGCAATAATCACATGCTTCGCTTTCAGCTGCTGCACCCAATGTTGCAATTCGCTGCTTGGCCCAAGTACTTTGTAGCCGTAAATTTCCCGCCCGCGCTTATTTAAATCGTCGTCTAATAAGCCGACTAGACGCCATTCACTTGAGCGTGATAATTCACGAGCCAAGCTTGCGCCTATTTCACCTGCCCCCAGCACAATAACTGGCTTACCTTGGCCAATTAAACCGCCATAACGATAAAATTCCTTCATCGTACGATAAGCCGCGCGGGAGCCCCCCATCAATAAAAAGAGTAAGGTCGGCGTGAGCAACAATACCGAGCGCGGCACAATCGGGTCGGGTTGCATCATGACTGCGCCTATCATTACCAGCACAGCGCTTACTACGACTGCCCGAGCAATGCGCAGCAGGTCAGGCAAGCTCGCAAATACCCACATGCCTCGATACAGGCCAAACAGGCGAAACATCACGGCGTGAATGGGCAAAACCCAAATCAGCGCATGCCATGCGCCTTGCCAAAAAGCCACAGGCAATGCACCGTTAAAACGAATCGAATAGGCGAGCATCCAGCTTACTGCCACTGCACTAAGATCGAATAAAAAAGCGGCTAAGGAAAAGGCTAAATTTTTGAATTTACTCATTATTTGCTTATTATTTACTCATCAATTGCACGCCTATTGCGCGCTTCAAACACAGCGTCGTTAACTAGGTCTAATCTGAACAAGCTCTTAGCCAATGGCGATCTATTTGCCAACCTAACAAGACCAATACAGCTGCCCAGCTAGCCAGCACAGCGACTTGCACCTGCGCGGGTAGATACAACCCAAACACGGCCAACATAACGCCTAACAAAATCACCGCATACCAAACCAGCGTCGTGCGCTGATGGCTCCACCCCATTCTGATTAGGCGCTGATAATAATGTTCTCGATGCGCCTGCCAGACCCGCTCACCTTTAAGCAAGCGACGTAATAAAGTGACTGACGCATCGGCAATAAACGGTGCAAATACCCATAGAGGAAACCAGATTGGCCACGCACCCCAATGCCAACCCAGTAAGCCCAGCACGCCTGCTAAATAACCTAGTGTAATCGAGCCCGTATCCCCAAGAAAAAGGCGCGCTTGCGGAAAATTGAATATCAAAAACCCAAGCGACGCACCGGCCAGCACAGCTGAGACTAAAGCTAACTCAGTATGGGTAGAGGCTGCTGCTACAGCATAAGCGGCGAAGCCTAACACGCCCATGCCGCCTGCGAGACCATTCGCACCATCCATAAAATTGTATAAATTAACCATCCACACGCAAAAAATCGCGAGCCCTATCACCCAGATGGTTAGCGCAAACGGATAGGCTATAAACAGTAAAGCTACCGCGGCAATATGCGCGGCAAAACGATATCTAGCTGGCAAGCCCCATCGATCATCAAGGTAGGAGACGAGCGCCAATAGCAATACGCCAACCGCTATCCACCTTAATGAAGGAGTCAGCCATGCCATCGCCAACACCGCAACCGGCACAATGCCTAAGCCACCCATGCGCGGCGTGATCTGCGTATGCAAAGAGCGATGATTAGGCGTATCCGTGGCTAACTTCCACGCCAAACCGGTGCGCAATAGCATGTATAAAATTGCCGCGCTTGCACAGCTTGCCAAAACGCCTGGCAAGAGCAAATGGGCAATGAGGGGATAACAAAGAAGCTTCATCGAGAGTTAGGGAAATACGTAGCGCGATACCAGGTGGCCGTCTCAGCTAAACCCTGCTCAACGCTAAATGGTGGCGTCCAATCGAGCATAGTATGGATACGTGCGGTGTCGAGGCGCAATGAAACAAACAGTCTATCAACTTGCGCTTCTCGTCCCACCAAACGCGCTAGCCAGCGGAGCAGCCCTACTGGCAAATTAAACAGGCGAGCCGGCCGATTTAATTGCTGCGCCAGTAAACGCAGAAATTCAGGGACTAGCAAGCAAGTCTCATCCGTCACATGAAAGATTTTCCCGCAAGCGTCAGGATGCTTAGCGCAATGGACTAAGGCATGCGCGAGATTATCCACAAAGACCATGCTACGTGCTGCCTGCGAGCCACCCAATGGCAGCGGGATGCCACGCGCCAACGCATGCAAAAGCTGCAGAAAGTTAGCTTGTACGCCTGGCCCATAAACCAGTGGAGGTCGCACAATCACGATCTCTTGGCCTGTCTCACGGCCAAGCGCAATGAGCGCTTGCTCGGCTTCGTGTTTTGAAACGCCATATGGATCGACTGCCACAGACGCATCATCTTCACGCCATGGACGGCCTGGCTCAATTTCACCCAGTGCTTTTACGCTACTTACAAAAACAAAGCGCTTCACGCCAGCCTGTGCAGCGGCTTTAGCGATACGCAATGTGCCTTCCACATTGGTTTTACGAAATTCAGCCAAAGCATTCGTTGACTGCTCGTGTAAGACGTGAACTCGGGCCGCTACATGGATCACAGCATCACAACGCAGTGAAGCTGGCCAAGCTTGCTCAAGATTAACGAAATCAGGATAAGCATGTACCCACTCGTCAACCCCCTCTATACAACCGTCGCTGCGGCGTACTAGCCCAGTGACTGAAATATTAGCCGCCAGTAGCGCGCGACAAACAGCGCGACCGACAAATCCATTAGCGCCTGACACTAAAATACGCATAATTAAACCGTTATCCTTTGCTATTTTTTACATTGCTCACGCAAATAAACAAGGCGAAGTTTGATGCCCCGCACGCCCTCTTTTTTAAAGATACGCCAGATTCTCAACAAAGCTGTGCTTATACCACCCTTTTGTTGAATCAGCTGGCTTGTACGCTGCCAGAAAATTTTCCAATCGTTGCGCTCAAAGCTAAAAAAATCAGAGGTGACGGGGCCTGGTACTGATGCTGGCGCTGACACCGGCTCAGGCAGCTCCTGATGTGGTTCTTTAAGCCAACGGTCTTTAAGCTCACTGTCAGAAACGCCCGTTACAAACGCTTGAAATTCACACTCAAGCGCTACATAACGCGCAAAATCTGCTTCCGTAATGGGCAAATCACATTGCTGCAGCACTTGCATAATAAAATGCTTTGGCGTTGATATTCCTTGCTCATGCACCAATGAAAAATCAAACAAGCCCTGTATTTGATACAACATCGAACGAAACAGAAGATACCCTAATTCAAGGCTTTGCTCTGCACACCATTCTGCATCGATATAAGTACAGTTGCCCTGCGCATCGACAATCAAATTTTGAGGAATCGCATCGATATATCGGCCGGGAATTTTCTCATCAATAGATTTCAATTCGTAAGCTACACCAGCATGCTCATGATCCTCACTCTCTTTTAATAGCTGACGCAGCAAATCAATATAGTCTTTGCAGAAAGCAGTAAATTGCTGAACTTTTTCACCTGGCTCAGAGATAAGATCAATCAGCCTTTTTACCAACGGAACGCCTCTAATATATGGGCTGCTTTCTGGCAAGGTGAGTTGATAATCAGTCTGCTTAACGACTGACGCAGCAGTTTGTATTAATCGACGATAAATGACTGACATCGTCTCTGGCGCTGTTTTGACAAAACGGGTTTCCTTGCAAAAAGCCGCAAGACGGTTAGTACTATAGTGATACGCAAGCGTCTTGCGATCTACAAAGGATAGCTCAGCATAAGGCGTTGCAACCACTAGAAAGGAGTTGGCCAAATCCAAGCCTAAGCCATTAGTAAACACTTGCGGCCAAGTACGCTCTAAAGAAAAATGAGGGCGTGCCGGCAATTGCATATCCATGCGCACTGTCTGCCAAGCTAAAGCCGCTGCATCAAAATCTGTATCAGCTAAACCAGCCGGTGTGATAACTGAAGTCGGCAACTTATAATCGGGCAGCGGCACAAAAAACGTCGTGCCAGGAAAACCCGCTTGCTGCACTAAGGCAGTGAGCTTTTCCCGACCAAATGTTTGCGGCTGATTGTGACGATAGCGGCCTTCAATACCATACATCGGCTGGCCAATATGATCTTCTGGTGCGCCAGCAAAGTACTTAAGTCCTAGCTGATTCTCGATAGCAATAATGAGCTTGCCGCCAGGAGCCAGTAAAGAGCGCACCTGCTCAAGCATGGCTAACGCTGGCACCGGGGATGAGATAAAAAGATTAGCGTATTCCAATACGCCAATTAACAAAATGGCGTCAAAACACTCATCAGAAGTAAATTTTTGGAAATGCTCTGAGACAACTGTAACGTTTGCTAAGTCCGCTGTGCGTGCCGCTGCGATTGCCGCGCGGCGCGGGCTACCCTCTAAGGCTAGAATATCTGCGCCGCATTCACCTAAATAGCGAGTCAACGCTCCACAGCCTGCACCGACTTCAAGTATTCGTCCTTTCAAGATGGGTTCAAGCGGGCGCAGCAAGTTAGCCCGCTGCGGTGACAAATGATAATGCGTGGGCCAGTCTGTGCAGGCTGCTCTTAGCTCAGTTGATAATACTGAGCGATCACTGGCTTGTGACACAACATGCGCAATGTGTTGCTCGATTTTATCGCCATCGCTGTAATTGATGCCTTCATAACTTTTCCGAATCCAAACGCGCGTCGCTTGATCAAATTGATAGCCATAAGTGGCCAGCCCAAAAGTCATATGATTCCCCATTTACGCTGATGATGGCCATAAACTAGCCAAACAAGATCAGCCTTACACAGGCAATACATCAAATATATAAGAGCAATCCATTTTTGCTCAGGCAAATGATGAGAATTTAGCCATATTTCTTCTAGTACAGGCTGATTGACAAGGAAGCGTTGAGGATGGGACGATGAGCGCCCCTTAAAAGCAAAGCCTTTAGGGCCTGGGCGCGCTGACTGGTACGTTTCTCTAAAAAACTCATCTGAAAAGCCGTCAACGCAAGACCGTTTTCATTGAGGACAGGCCCTATAGCAATAAGAAAAATTGAAGATGCACATTAGTCACGCTTTTTGCGACCTTAAAAAATCATTAAAAGCGCCCCACCTGTGGTTGACCCTTGGTTGGTACGATATTAAACAGCGCTATCGGCGTTCAATATTGGGTCCTTTCTGGCTCACACTAAGCACCGGCGTATCGGTAGGCACGCTCAGTTTTTTATGGTCTAAGCTTTTCAAAACGAATCTAGACGAATACTTGCCCTTCTTTGCCGTAGGCAGCGTGGTGTGGGCCTATATCGCTGGGCAAGTTAACGAAGCATGCAGCGGCTTCACGCAGTTTGGGCACATTATTAAGCAGGTCAATCTGCCACTCCCCTCTTATTTGCTGCGCCTGCTCATGCGCCACCTGATTATATTGATGCACAATTTTGTCATCGTATTAATCGTGATTTCTTTTTTCGGCGCTGGCTGGAAACCGATTGGACTTCTGGCGCTGCCTGGGCTTTTAGTGATGTCGATAGCGCTATTTTTTGTCTCGCTCATTCTCGCGATTATCTGCACACGCTTTCGCGATATGCCTCCAATTATTCAAAACCTGACTACCGTTTTGTTTTATTTCACGCCGATCCTATGGCAAACCCGATATTTGCCCGATCGATACTCTTGGGTGAAAGATTACAACCCGCTCACCCATTTAATAGAGATCATACGTGCGCCCTTGCTAGGCTCATTTCCCTCTAAGTATTCATGGCTTGCTGCGCTCCTCGTTACGCTCATCTCAGCCCTTATTGCGATTCCTATGCTGGCTCGCTATCGAAATAAAGTCGCATACTGGCTATAACTATTTTTGGCGGTTTTTTGGACAATGGGTTAAGAAGCTGTCTACGTAAACAGCGTATTAGCCCAACCTAATCTTTTTAGTCAATTTTCTATACAACATGCCTCAAGCACTGATCAAAGCGACTGACATCACCGTTGAATTTCCTATCTTTAACGCTTCGCATCGTTCGCTCAAACATAAAGTTCTCAATGCCACGACTGGCGGGCGCATTGCGGGTGAAAATAGCCGACATGTCTCAATCAGAGCAGTCAATCAAGCGTCTTTTTGCTTTAAACCTGGCGATAAAGTCGGTTTAATTGGCGCCAATGGTGCTGGTAAAACGACTTTATTACGCGTGATTTCTGGCGTGTACGCACCCATCTTAGGCAACCTTGAAGTCACCGGAAAAATTATCTCTTTGCTCGATATTTCGCTAGGTATGGATGGAGAAGCGACCGGCTACGAAAATATCTTTCTACGCGGCATTATGATGGGCTTATTACCGCGCGAAATAGAAGAAAGGATTGATGAGATTGCTGAATTTAGCGAGCTTGGCAATTATTTAGACATGCCAGTGCGCACTTATTCCAGTGGTATGTCATTGCGACTAGCCTTCGCTATTTCGACTTCAGTGCAAGCGGATATTTTATTAATGGATGAATGGCTATCTGTTGGCGACTCACAATTCAATGAAAAAGCCTCGCAGCGACTCGATGCAATGGTTAAGCATTCATCGATTCTGGTGATGGCCTCTCACTCAAAGCAGCTGCTTGAAAAAACCTGCAACCGTATCTTCTTACTTGAACACGGCGAAATTCGTGAAGTACCGATGGAGTCGCTTGCCGATACGTCGTATTAGCAGTGGCTTACGAATCTGAGAGGCATCAGCATAGCGTGAATACTTTAACGGCTCGCCAACGCGTGCAGTTGATGCAATGAAATGCGCTGAGCGTTCCATTGCGAGCGGGAAAAGCCGCTCTAAAGCATGAGCAAGCGTTCCATCTGTTTGGTTTTGCTCAGGAGCAAAATCTGTTAATTGCAGATTGAGAGCGCGCAGCCCCTCTAAAGCAACTGGCCTGAACCAAAACATGGTGCCCGCAAAAAAGCCCAATTGCACCTGTCCATCGCGCACCCCTAACTGCTGCGCTAAAGCACGCACAGTTACCTCATTGCTACCCCAAGCCCACGGTTCATCCGGGGTGATAAAGGTATGCTCTGGCCCGACCATGCCACATTGAGGAAATCGTCTAAACAAATCAATAATCTGCAATACCCTCAAAGAATTGCCCAACAAGCTGTCAAAAAGTCTATTGCGCCATGCGCAGCCTGCTGTTTTGACCATATGGAGGCTTTTCTTTGAGTGGATTTTACACACGCAGGTATAGCGCGCAAGTAAGCCAGAATTGAGTAAGCTGATAAAAGGTGCAACGTCGCGCCCCCGGTTCTCATGCATATAAATATGCACACGCTGCTTACGTCTATCGAAAAAATTCTTTACGGTGTAATAATCTTTGGCACTGCTCACCGAGATGAAAATATCTACAGGGAGAATAATATTTTCAATATAGCGGGTAATTTCCTCTAGCAGATCGACATAATAAAGGTGCAACACAACAGCAATCTCGGCGTTTAGCTCCTCAGCTCTGCATGCAGTTAGCTGAAATTCAGGCACGCCCTTATCTATCTCATGGCTGCCTTTGCTTGAGGGCAACGACGCGCTCGAGCGACCCGCGCGCCATCTACCCAGCATTAAGGCCTGCAGATAATTTAACGATGAGGGGCGGCAGACAGTGGCGATTTTCGTCCCGCGCTCGATAAAGTACTGCGTCAAACTAACCGCGTAATTAAGGTTAAAAGATAGCCTACTATCAACCACTCGGGGCTTATCCCAAAATTCACCGAACGAGCGTGTCGTAAACAGGGATTTACGAAATACCAAAAAATGGGTTTGCAGATGGTAAGCAATATGCCACGAAGCGTTTAACCCCCATATATCGCACGGTCTATTGCGCATTCGCTCAAATACCTGGGCCAGGCTGTCACGGCTAGATAGATTGGCACTGCTCTTAGCAAGGATAAGCTCGTCATAACACCAAAGCTGCTTAGCTGCTTGCAACCCAGCTTGAAACAAGCAGAAGTCGTAATCAACGCTCGGCTGAATCACGATCTCAAGACGTGCATCCTCAATATTTAAGGCTGCGTGCTGCAACTGAGTCGATACAATGATTAATCGGTCCACAAGCTTGAGGACGTCAGCAATAAAAATCTTTGTTTGCTCAGGCACAACATAAGCAGAACCATCATAGGCAATGATGGCAATACGGCGGCATCTATCTTTCATTTGAAGGAATTGTAGAAACGGTGCGCTGCGCGATACAGCCTGGGGTAAGGCAATAGCTGGTGCGCAATTATATTTTTTAGTTTCCGTATGACAGATGCGCTGACCGTGCGCTTGCTATAGCGCACCTCAGCAGCTAACTGAATTAAAATTTTTTCTTGTGCGTCTTTGTCGTTGAGCAAGCTTTTGATGCCTTCTTTACCGACTAGTCGCAATAGTTCGGGTTCAGACAGTAGCAGCTTATTCGCAGCATCCGTCCCTTGCAGAGCGGCCAATGTCGCTTCGAGATAAGCCAAGCCATACTTTAGGTCTGGCTCAAGATGGCAGCCTTCGCCCCATTCGTTCCAGGCATTAATGAAGATAAAACGGTGCGCCTCTTCATGTGCCCCCCGAGTGAATTCGACTAAGTAACGTAGCCAGTACTGATACAGGCTAGGCGACGAATTAAGTAGCGCAAATGAATTATTTTGACGACGAGCCGTGTTGTCCCACGACGGGACAACGCCACGGTACCAACGATAATCGCAGCTAGTACGCTCAATTGAGCGCGCGATAATCCTTGCATAATCGGAAAGATGCCCAACAAACTTATCATTAGTGATTTCAGGCAAGGTAGTGGGCGCATTCTCTGGCTCGATAAAGGTATGCGGCGGAAATTCAACAGCCGCATCGCACCCCCATTCTCGCGGATCTGATAAGCCATAAAATTGCACCGCGCACAGATGTAGCCCTGGCAAGCCATTTTCCTCTGCTAAACGCCGCCATAATTTGGTTGTGGCCACGGCATTCGGTAAAAGATTAATGCGATAAACCAGCAGTAAAGGCTTGCCATCCACCTTAATCGCACGACGGTCTTTGAGCAAAGGCAGCAAATCTTCTAGAAAGCGTCGCCCTTCATTCTCTTCATGCTTTTGCTCTAGGAGCACGTGTTTGTTCAATCCATCCCACGTGCGAGTCCAATTTTCATTAGCCCAACATACGCAAAAGGGGAAATCGATATCACTCTTAAGATAGTTATCTAACGGCAACTCTAGAATGCGTCTGCCGCTAAACCAATAGTAATAAAAACAGAAACCGTAAATACCGTACAAGCGAGCCAACCCTGCCTGCTGACGCATCACTTCGACTAAGCGCAAATCATAAAAACCCAGCTCGCGCGGAATATGGGGCTGATAGTGCCCAACAAAATTCGGCTTCGCTTTCGCCACATTAGTCCATTCGGTAAAACCTGGCCCCCACCATGCTGAATTCTCTTGAACTGGATGAAACTGAGGTAAATAAAAAGCGATTGGTTTGATATCTGACATAGTGGAATTTATCTTAAGCGCCAACCAAAATGATTGAAGAATTTAAATGCCGAGCTGCAAAAGAGGAGGACATGCCACCATCCTTTGCGAGCCGCGCCACCCCCTAAATGAACAATACGTACCGATGGTACATAGGCAACTCTTGTGATAGCTGAGGCTCTCAGACTGAGATCGTAGTCTTCAAAATACAGAAAATAGCGAGGATCAAATCCGCTGAGCTGCTTGAGCAGATCGGTGCGAAATAACATAAAGCACCCGCTAATTATCGGTAAGTCATAAGTCACTTCTGAGTCATTGATCACGTCACACATTTCATAATGCGTGAGCCTTTGTTTAAAACGCTCACGCCAACTAGCTGGCGCAAAACCACGCAGAAAAAGGTCAAAGAGAGTGGGATATCGTCGGCACAGGTACTGCAGCTTGCCCTGCTGATCGCGCACTTGCGGGGCGAGTAAGCCAACCGATGAATGCTTCTTTAAAAAATCCAAGGCATTAACCAGTGCGGTTTGCTCCAGCATAACGTCAGGATTGAGAATCAGATGACAAGGATGCGCTGTTCGCTGTATGGCGAGATTGTGGCCTCTGCCATAACCCACATTTCCTTGGCCTTCGATAACTTCAAGCTTCACTTCTGTTGCTATCAATGGCAGGCAAAGTTCACTGTCCAATTGCTTAAGCGGCACTGGATTGTTATTGACCAAAAAGAGCGTTGGATGAGCACCGTTCTCCTCTCCACCTACCACGTGCAAAGCATCAGCAAGATATTTAAGCGCTGCGCGTAACACATCGGTCACTGGGCCAAAAAATACAATCGAAATAGATAACAACGAATTACTCTTAAGATAGGGAAGGTCTGCATAACCCGAGGGCGGCGTCATACCTCCTTGCCCGCGGCTTATGCAGACCTTCCATGGCCTCAACTACTTAAGGCACAGATATTTTCTTTTATTTTTTAGCATCCCACCGGGGTCAGCTGCATCCCATCACAGCCATCTGGTGCATGCAAATTAAAACGCTCGATAAATTTTTCTTGAGCTAAACGAGCCTTCTGCGATCATCGGGTAAGATTTGCATAGGCACTAGTTGAGATGGGTTGCATTATTTCGCTTTAAGCGCACCCTCAGGCGACAAGGTACGGGCGTATCTAACAACTGTTTCAGCGAAGCAATGCCAACTGGTCGAACCAGCAGCTATTAGGCTAAAAATACCGCTCACTTTCTGCCCAGTCAGCTGCCGTATAAGCAGCGGCGTTCACGATAACATCAAGATAAATTCGTTCAATAAGACTGATGATAGTTTCTGTTTGAGAAGAATCAGCTTGTGTACGGTCACGCCCAATCACTTCACCCGGCACAGCGAGGCTGCGCTGCGCATCGACCCGTCATTAGAATTTTCATCGTGCTTCAGTGTTGACTAATGCGCTCGCTTGTTGATCTTTCTGCGCCAACAAAGGCGCTTTCTCAAGCGGCTAAACCACACGAAATGAGGTAGCTGGAAAGTAGCCACTCTTTTAATTTGTCAGAAATTCATGTATATTTTCTTACATGAAGAAAACAATCAAAACCGTCAAATTGATTCGCCAGCGCATCGACAGAATACCGCGCGGAGAACCTTTTACCCCGAACATTCTCTTGGAATACGGTACACGTGCGTCTGTCGATCAAAATCTTTCTAGGCTTGTTAAGGCCGGAATCATTGAGCGAGTTACTCGCGGGGTCTATACGCGCCCTGAAGTGAGCCGCTTCGTAGGTAAAGTGATGCCGGAGCCGATGAAAGTAGTCAGAACGATTGCCAAAACGACTGGCGCTATTGTTCAAGTTCATGGCGCAGAAGCTGCACGCAAGTTGGAGCTAACGACCCAAGCGCCCATTCAAACAATATTTTCCACATCCGGCCCGTCCCGACGGATTCAGCTAGGCGCGCAGGAAATCCGTTTGCAGCATGTTTGTCAGCGCAAATTGGCTTTGGCAGGCCGACCCGCCGGATTAGCCCTGGCTGCAATGTGGTATCTCGGCAAGAATGAAGTCACTCCATCCCTGATCGAGAAAATTCAACATAAGCTCTCAAAAGAAGAATTCGAGGCACTAAAATCGGCAACCAGTGCTATGCCTGCTTGGATGAGCAATGTCATGTCCCAATATAGAAGAAGAACCATAGGTTTACATGCCTGAGTCTTTCTTACACCTTTCTTCTATCGAACGTTCTCAAGTCTTACGCGGTCTTGCCGCACAATTATCTCGCCCGCCTAGCATTCTTGAAAAAGACGTATGGGTGTGCTGGGTTTTGCAGACTCTGTTTACTATGCCTAATAGGCTGCCGATGGCTTTCAAAGGCGGCACTTCGCTGTCTAAAGTTTTCGGGGCGATTGCTCGATTTTCTGAGGACGTGGATATCACGCTCGACTATCGTGGCTTAGATGATGCTTTTGATCCGTTTGCTAAGGATGTATCAAAAACCAGACTGAAGAAATTTAGTGAGGAACTCAAGCTTTTTGTGCGCGATCATGTCCATCGTGTCATAGCGCCGCATTTCCATAAAAAACTTGCTGCTGAATTCAGCACGGACAGCTATAAAGTTACAGTCAGTGTTGATGGCGAGCAGCTGCGTGTGTATTACCCAACCGTATTTGAGGCGGCGGGTAGCTACATTGGCCATAGTGTACTGATCGAGTTCGGCGGACGAAATATTACCGAACCGAATGAAGAACATGAGGTAAAACCAGATATTGCAAAACACCTCGCCGCACTCGATTTTCCTCATGCTCAAGTAAAGGTGCTATCGCCTATGCGCACGTTTTGGGAAAAAGCTACTCTGATACACGTGGAATGCCAGCGCGGCGAATTTCGAGCTAATAGCGAACGTCTGTCGCGTCATTGGTACGATTTAGCTATGTTGGCGAGTCTTGCAATCGGGCAAAACGCATTGAGAGATCGGAGCTTGCTGGCTGATGTCGTCAAACATAAAAAGGTTTTCTACAACGCTAGCTACGCTAACTATGATGCTTGTCTTGAGGGGCGATTGCGTTTATTACCCAACGAAACGGCACTGCCTGCCTTGCATGAAGATTTTCAGATGATGATTGATGCGGGTATGTTCATAGGCAGTCCTCTCTTTTTTGACACGATTATTGATCACTTACGCGCGTTAGAAATAACTATCAATAAGATGAATATCAGCGCATTGGCTGAAATTAGGCAGGAAGCGGAATGTACCTAGGCAGTTAAGGATGTCGAGCACCGCCCAGCATTTGACAAAAACGCAAATCACAGCCTGTTAGGCATTGGTGAAATAAGTGCTAGTCAATTGCTGGGTGTCATTTCAAAACGAGCTTTCCAGACAAGCGCATTTCGCTTTGGCTGCCATTGTCTGGTTTTCATAAACTTGAATCCCATTTAGGCAGCTCTCTCATTGCTATGTCGTTATTTTGAATCTGAAAAGAGATTGTCTTGAATGTATTTAATGGCTTTTTCATTTGCCTTTACATCGCGAAAGCCAGTTATTAAGAACTGATCAAACTCTTTCGTTTTACTGGTCGAAAAAATATCAAGCAGTGCTTCAATCTTGCCAGACTGACGAAGTTCTGGGAGGAAGCGATAAGCGGTCCGCGCCACGTATACGCAACTATTACTCTTCTTCGCGTTTGACTGACAAACTGCCAATTCTTTTTTCAGCCGCTCGGTACTTAAGTTAAGGCGAAGTGCATCAATTAAATGCCTTTCATCTGAGGTCGAATGTTTAAGAATATCTTTTCGAACCCACACTCCTACGGGAAGGTTTTTTTCGCCACAAAATTTCGAATGCCCTATTTCCTCCCTAACAGGCACATACATTTGCCTAAAGCGTGGGTCTGAAAAAATCGATTCAAGGTATTGGCAAGACCAAGCCCCATGACTCTCAATCATGTCAGGCGCAGCATATTCAAAGAAATAGTCGGCCATGGCAGGACCATTTTTTAGTTTTGCCATAATCTGAGAACCGAGCATGCCTAAATCGACAATATTGAACTGTTTATGCCAGCTCATTACGCCAAGATCTGGGTTTGAGATTGTAGGTCTAGGCAGGTCTTCCTCATGGGCTATTTTGGCAAACTCTTGACGAGTCGCATCAAAGGCCTTGATCCCGCAACACATACTGTATGGGGGAATGTAACCTATGCAATATATTGTTATTGCAGCTGGGATAATAAAAAGCAGGCGCCGCCACGCTTTTTCTTTGTTCAGCGAATCAACAACGCAAATAATCGCGAGCACAGCAAAAAAAGCCATTTGCGTTGTCGATCTTGTCGTATCAAGCCTTGTTGGACCAAAAAGAAAGGGATTAAACCAGGCGGTAAATATGACTGATAGCGAAATTACAAATAGGAAACGATAATTTTTCTTCCATTGCACAAATTTAAGAAGTGGCACGAGTAAAAATAAATAAAAACCACCATGTGCAGAAAGAATTGTTCTCGATAAAACAACAGAAGATTTAAGCGTAGATAGATCTAATCCGAGCTGAGAGATGATTCGTTGTGAAATAGAAATATCTTGTGCATAAGCCGTATTTGGATTGAGGTCACCAAAATAAAAAAATCGCCATGCGTTATAGGCAAGCCATAAAAGCATTGAAAGGGCTAAAAAAATCGACCCTTTTTTATTTTTTTCAAAGACCGTCCAGTAAATAGCAAAAAGCAGAAGCAGCGGGAATATATGATAAATCCCATCAAGCCGAGATAGGCTTGCAAGAAATGGAATAAAGGCCAGTCTTAAATCTATTTCTCGATCGCGTACAAATTTAAAAAGGAGATACGCGGTTAATGCAAAAAGCACATGGGTAATTGCATTCTCCATACCGGAGCCATGCCACTGAATAAATGAGGTCATTTGAGTCAGTAGCAATGCGGCGATGGCAGAGACAATTAAAGAAGAATATTTTTTTTCTTTAAAAAACAATGTGAATATAAAACCCAGTGCAAATGTACAAATAAGGGTTTGGGCTTTTACGTAGGCCGAAAATCCAGCGCCTGTGACCAGGTATATAAGCGCATAAATAAAAAATTGCACGGGGGCCGAGTAACCTTCTATACGTTCACCAGAAGGCCCTACTCCGATAAAACCAAAATCAACCCAATTTTTTGCATGGCTTAAAGTGATTATTCCATCATCTCGCAGCGTGTAATAATCTGGGTTTATTTTGGAATAGGCATAATAAAAAATAATTAAAAATAAGAGGCCGCCAATAATTGGAAAGCCCCATTTTTCATATAAATTTTTTACACTTTGACTAGACATTTCTTAAGCCTTTCAATTTTTATATATTCAGCTTATTAAAAATAAAGTTAGGTAGATGTCGAATGACGAGCATGATCACCTTCCATTTTTTGGGGGCATAAACTATCGTTTTTGCGTGTTCTTCTGCATTGACAATTAATCTTGCCACTTCTTCTGCCGATGCTAGTTTTATTCCATTGCTTTTTAGGTGGGCCGTCATTGGCGTGTCGGTAGGGCCTGGTTTAATCAACATGACCTTTACCCCCGTTCCTGCAAATCGATGTTGCATGCCCTGGGCATAGCGCGTCACAAGCCCTTTTGCCGAACCATAAACGTAATTGGATTTACGGCCACGGTCGCCCGCGACTGAGCCTATAAAGGCAATCGTTCCGTGGTCAACTTGCGCCATATACTTGGCAAAGGCTTCTGCATACAACACAGGCGATACCCCGTTAACCTCTAGTGCTTCCCGACATATCTGCAGGTCATCCTGGCAACGCTTCTGCTCTGGTAACAAGCCATGAGCAATCAGAACGATATCCACTTTTCCCTGACTAACAATCGCATCGACCGTCATCTGAATCGCTTTGGGATCGAGAAAATCCGCTTGCATCCCGCGAATATCTGATTGCGGACTGCGCACCTTAAGGTCTGCTACAACCCGATCAAGCCGACTGGCATCGCGCCCGACCAGTACCAGATCCACGGCTTTATCTTGTATCCACAATTTGGCACAGTGCTTGGCTATAGCCGAAGTAGCACCGATGATGACAATCCGTTTCGAAAGAGATCTATTATTCAATTCAGTTTCCTCAGTTTCTTATTAAGCGGCGTGATAGTGCGGAGCTAATGCCCCGGTCGCGGTATGGCAGAAACTCAGTGAGACGCGGATAGCCTGCTTCAAAAAGATCGCGTGGCATGCGCGCGTCTTTAGCCAGATAAATGCGCCCACCCGCCTCGCGCACAATAGCGTCCAGGTTTTCGAAAAGTTTAAGCGTCCGCTCTCCCCTATTGGGAAAATCGAGCGCCAAGGTCACCCCTGGCTGCGGAAAACTCAACATACCAACAGACTGCCGATTGCCAAAAGTCTTCAAGACAGCCAAGAAGGAGCCATCGCCTGATTTTGCAATTTCACGCAACATAGCCTGCACCGCGTCTCGTCCAACTTCACGAGGCACCACGCTTTGGTACTGGAAGAAACCCTTTGGGCCATACATCCGATTCCACGCTAGAAGATTATCTAACGGATAAAAGAAAGACTCATAATGGGCAATGGCATGCTTAGCTCGCCATTTTTTGAGATGGTAGTAGGCAGTATTAAAGGCACGTAAGGACAATCGATTGACTAATGAAATTGGCGGCACAAAGGGTACAGTCAATTTGCGGTTTTTTGGCTGCGGGCCGGGTCCTTGTATTATGTTCGCTGGGTTGGCACGCATAAAAAGTCCTCGCCCACGCTCTCCCGATAGGCAATCTATCCATGAGACCGTATGCTCCCAGTCGGACTCAGCATCATCAGCCAAGCGGAAAAATTCATCGAGGTTAGCATAAGGAATTGTCTCAGTATTCAACCAAGGGCCAGTGACACGGCGCAGTTGAATTTCCACTTCGACAATGACGCCCGTCAAACCTAAACCGCCGACAGTGGCGGCGAACCAATCTGGCTGAAGTTGAGGCCCACACTCAATCACTTCCCCATCGGTGCGAACCAGTTTGAGCCATTGGACGTGATCGCCAAACGAGCCAAGGACATGATGGTTTTTGCCATGCACATCGTTGGCGATAGCGCCACCGACAGTAATCATTTGGGTGCCTGGGGTAACGGGCAAAATCCAGCCACGCAAAATCATCAAGCGCTGAATATCTCGCAGCAAAACGCCTGCCTCACAGATCAGGCGCCCGGTACTCTCATCAAATGCAATGAGGTGATCGAGCCCTGTTGTAAGCCAAAGCACGCCATCAGGATTGAGGCAGACATCACCGTAGCTACGCCCCATACCATGAGCTATACCTGGATAACGGCCGTCGCCAATTAAACTTTTTACTTGAGCGGATTCATTTAAGCTAACGACGTGGTGAGCGTGAGCATTGAGCCGCCCCCAAGAGGAAACGCGTCTCATGCCTTCTCCATGCGAAAAACGTAACGCTTATCTAGATGATATTTAGTCAGATAGCCAATCACTAAGCCAATCACGCCGCCCAGGTAACGCATCTCTTTGCTTGCAAAAAGATAGTGAAAACCGAACTCAAATCCCCAGAAAATGACTGTCGTCGCTAACCCCATGAGTGTGTAAAGGACGAAGATCTGGCCATCGTGCGCGGCATTACGCGCGCGAAAGCGAAAAATATAACGCTTGTCGAGGAAGTACTTGACTATAATTCCCACCCCAGTGCCAACGGCCATTGAGATTAAGACATTAAACGCCCCAGAATAACCGCGCATGACAAGCTCCTGGGAGCCAATATTTGCTGCTGTCGCGATTAATGCAAAAATTGCATATGTTATTGTCAGCTTCATCGAGCAAAGCCTTTAGTCATCACGTCAATCTCAAAAAAGTTATGGATGATACCGCAGCAATCAGATCAGCACTAGGACACCTCCGCTCAGCACTAGGACAATTACATGGCCTGGTTAAACTGATACGGCCCAAGCAATGGGTTAAAAATGGCTTTGTCTTAGCTCCGTTAGTTTTTGCTGGGGAATTTCTGAATTCCGATGCAGTTAGCCATGCCTTGCTCGCAACGCTGCTGTTCTGCTTAGCTTCATCGGCCACTTACATCATCAACGACATGCACGATATCGAGCATGATCGCCAGCATCCGAAAAAATCTAAAACTCGCCCCTTGGCAGCCGGCATCGTCTCAGTTTCGGCGGCCTTAGTCATGCTGGTTGTGCTATATGCCACACTGGTTTGGGGCTGGTTCTTGATGCCCAACGTAATGCTAGTGATCATTGCCTATCTAGTCCTAAACCTAGCCTACACTTTTGTGCTGAAACACCAGCCAGTGATAGATATCTTCACCATTGCACTTGGATTTGTACTCCGGGTTTACGCAGGTGCCGTAGCTTTGGCCGTGCCGGTATCCGCTTGGATGTTCGTCACTACGCTTTGCCTCACCCTTTACCTAGCCGCCGTGAAACGGCGCCAGGAACTAAGCCAGAGCGGCGCTGATGGCCGTAAGGTGCTGGGGAAATACTCGATATCGCTGGTGGATCGTTATGCTGAAATGTCTGCAACGGGTGCTTTAGTTTTCTACAGCATGTTCGTGATGTCTACCAAACCACAGTTGGTCATTACCATTCCTCTAGTGCTGTTTGGCCTGTTTCGTTATTGGTATGTAGTCGAAGAAATAGATGGGGGCGAGTCGCCAACAGACGCGCTACTGGCTGACTGGCAATTGCTATTCACGGTGGTGTTGTGGATCGTTGCATGCGGCTGGGCACTTTGGCCAGGACAGGGATAATGGTGATGATGGATTTTTCTTATATTGCAACCCCTCTTTTGGCCTGGATAGTAGCGGGGAGCATAAAATTTATGATCAACAGCATTAAAGCAAGAAAGCTCGCTTTCGGTTTAATTGGCTACGGTGGCTTGCCTAGTAACCATAGTGCAATCACTAGTAGCATGGCAGCGCTGATCGCTTTCAAAGAAGGGATTGATTGCCCAGCCTTCGGTGTAGCTATCACGCTTGCATTTATTGTGATGCTGGATGCAAATAGCCTGCGTCACCAGGTGGGCAAGCATGCTACAGCAATCAATAAATTGTCCATCTCGACGAAAAACTATCAAGTATTACGAGAGCGCATGGGGCACACTCGCATCGAAATTGCGGCAGGTATTTTGGTAGGGATTGCAGTTGCAGCGGCGGTTGCACTGCTCTTCGGCTGAGGGATAAATCAAGCCGAAGCAGGCATGGATATTTTCTCGTTATTTTTTAGCATCTCATCTAGCGTTAACCGTACACATTCACGCCAATCTGGCGCATGCAAATTAAAGCGCTCGATAAGTTTTGCTTGCGCTAAATGAACCTTCTGCGGCCGCTGGGTAGGGCTTGCATAGGCGCTGCTTAAGATGGGTTGCACTACTTTCGCTTTTAGCGCGCCCTCAGGCAACAAGGTACGAGCATATCTGACAATCGTTTCAGCGAAGTCATGCCAACTGGTCGAACCAGCGGCTGTTAGGTTAAAAGTACCACTCGTAAAAATTTCCGTCTGACGCTCGGCTGTAGCTTGCCGGATAATATGCGCCGTCATATCAGCAATTAGGCGAGCTGAGGTAGGCGTCCCCATTTGATCATTGACGATTTGGAGCATTTCGCGTTCAGCTGCAAGCCGCAAGATAGTGCGTAAAAAATTCTTGCCGCGGCTCGCATAAACCCAACTCGTACGAAGAATCAGCCAGTCTCCATCTACCGCTTGAATCTCCTTTTCTCCAGCCAGTTTACTGCGTCCATAGGCATTGAGCGGTGCAGGTGTATCTGCTTCGGTGTATTGACCAAGCTTGGTGCCATCAAATACATAATCCGTTGAATAGTGAATCAGCAATGCTCGCTGGCGTTGTGCTGCACTGGCCAACGCAGCGACGGCTTCTCCATTAATACGAGTGGCAAGCTCTTCCTCACTTTCTGCTCGATCAACAGCCGTATAAGCGGCGGCATTCACGATAACATTCGGGCGAATTCTCTCCACCAGGCTGATAAGGGCTTCTGGCTGAGAAAAATCAGCTTGTGTGCGGTCGCACCCAATCACTTCACCTAGCACAGCAAGGCTGCGCATCAGCTCCCAGCCAACTTGTCCGTGCCGACCTGTAAGCAGAATTTTCATAGCGCTTCGGTGTTAGCTAAGGTGCTTGCTTGTTGATCTTTTGGCGCGAGCAAAGGTAAAAGAGGTAAAGGCGCTTTCTCAAGCGGCCACTCAATGCCAATCGATGGGTCATTCCACAGAATACTGCGCTCATATTCTGGGTACCAATAATCTGTAGTTTTATATAAAAATTCTGCCGTTTCCGAGAGCACTAAAAAGCCATGCGCGAAGCCCGCTGGGATCCATAGTTGCCGCTTATTTTCTGCTGACAAATGTACGCCAACCCATTTCCCAAAATTAGGTGAGCTTTTACGAATATCAACGGCTACATCAAAAATTTCTCCAGCGATCGCTCGTACTAATTTTCCCTGAGGATGGCGGATTTGGTAATGTAAACCACGCAATACATGCTTAACTGAGTGCGAATGATTATCTTGCACAAACTGCACATCGGCGGCGACGGTTTGATTAAATTCACGTGCATTAAAGCTTTCAAAAAAGAAGCCGCGCTCGTCTCCAAACACCTGGGGTTCAATAATTTTGACTTCAGGCAATGCCGTTGCTCTTACTTTTACCGTTGCTTGCTTTAGCATGCGACTTGTTCCACTAGAATATTTTGCAAATATTTTCCGTAGTCATTCTTTATAAGTGGCGTGGCCAGACGCTGTAATTGTTCTGCGTCGATCCAACCACGCCGATAAGCAATTTCTTCTGGGCAGGCAATCATGAATCCTTGGCGTTTTTGTAGCGCGGCGACAAAAACGGTTGCTTCAGTCAATGATTCGGGCGTGCCTGTATCCAACCAGGCGTAGCCACGTCCCATCAATTCCACATTAAGTTCGCCTTGCTGCAAATAACGCAGATTGACATCGGTTATTTCCAGCTCACCTCGCGCAGAAGGCATCAGATCAGCCGCGATATCGCACACCTGCGTGTCATATAAATAAAACCCGGTTACCGCATAGTGAGAGCGAGGTTTGATAGGCTTTTCTTCAATCGATACCGCTCGAAATAAAGCATCAAACTCAACCACACCATAACGCTCTGGGTCATGCACATGATAAGCAAATACGGTCGCGCCGGTCTCACGTAGACTGGCCTCCTTTAATTGCTGGGCAAGGTTATGGCCATAGAAAATATTGTCACCCAACACTAAAGCTGAAGGTTGGTTATTAATAAAATCCCGACCAATTAAAAAAGCCTGCGCCAGCCCATCAGGCGAAGGTTGCTCGGCATACTCAAGGTTTAATCCCCACTGATGGCCATCTCCAAAAATTGATTGGAAGCGTGGCAAATCAGTGGGTGTTGAAATAATTAAGATATCCCGAATACCCGCTGTCATTAAGGTTGACAGAGGGTAATAGATCATCGGCTTGTCATAGATCGGTAACAGCTGTTTCGATACCGCATGGGTCGCCGGATAAAGCCGTGAACCATGTCCACCGGCAAGAATGATGCCTTTACGTGCCATCAATTACTCCTGAATACAGGTTGCTTTTTATATGTTTTATGCAGCATGTACTTCCATCCATCGTCGATAATCGCCCGACACGATTTCTTGTACCCATTTTTCATGATCAAGATACCAATGCACTGTTTTAGCTAGCCCAGTCTCAAAAGACTCTGTCGGCTGCCAACCCAGTTCACGTTTAATCTTAGTGGCATCAATTGCATAGCGACGGTCGTGCCCTAGGCGATCTTTGACTGAGACAATCTGCTGTGCATATGAGCCGGATGATTTCGGCTTCATTTGATCAAGCAGCGCACATATCGTGTGCACTACCTCAAGGTTATTTTTTTCATTACAGCCACCAATGTTATAAGTTTCTCCACTACGGCCATGCGCTAGCACTTGACGAATGGCTGCACAATGATCTTTCACATAGAGCCAGTCACGCACATTCTGGCCATCGCCATAAATGGGCAAAGGTTTTCCCGCGAGTGCATTTGTAATCATTAGCGGAATCAGCTTTTCAGGAAACTGGTAAGGACCGTAATTATTTGAGCAATTAACCGTCAAAGTCGGCAGCCCATAAGTATGGTGATAAGCCCGTACTAAATGATCGGAACTCGCTTTAGAAGCTGAATAAGGGCTATTCGGCGCATACGGGGTCTGTTCAGAAAAAGGTGGCTCATCTGCCTCAAGAGAACCGTATACTTCATCGGTTGAGATGTGCAAAAAACGAAAGGTCTGTTGCTCGGCCAACTCTAAGCTTTGCCAATAAGCACGCGCTGCTTCAAGCAAAGTAAAAGTACCAACTATATTGGTTTGCACAAAATCAGTTGGCTGATCAATTGAGCGATCAACATGACTTTCTGCCGCGAAATGAAGCACTGCACGCGGCTTGTGTTGCATCAATAGCTTATCTAGCGCTGCTCGATCACTAATGTCTGCATGGGCAAAGATATGCCGAGCATCATGCTGTAAATCACGCAAATTATTGAAATTTCCAGCATAAGTTAGCTTATCGACATTCACCACTTTTTCATTCGACGTGGCGAACCAATCCAGCAAAAAATTAGCGCCGATAAAACCAGCCCCACCTGTGGTTAAAAGCATATTTCCCTCACTTATTTAACCGTTCGTCTGATGACCGGTTGCAGCACTAAGATAGCCCATTGAAATAATGATTAAGCCGGGGACATGACGCTGCCACTCGACTTAGGCAGAACTTCCTTAAGGCCTGTCCTCAATTAAAACTATTCAAAAATTAATAAGTTGCACATTATAAAGATAGGACATAACCTACCAACACCGCTAAGTATCCGAAAGAACGCTAGAAATCTTCTTAAAGCCCTCTTATCAAAAGGAGCACACGGATAAGATCAGTCGAAAGACAAAGTTGAACCCTGAGAACAGTTTCTTAGCGCCTATTCTCAGTCTAAAAAGACAAAAATGAGAGATTTGTGATCTATATGTTGAGGTAATGAATTGAATCAGACCGCTTTCGAAATCCCGTATCAAGGAATTCCTTTGATGCCAGTACACTAGTACTTTGATGTGGAATGACGCCACTACGGGGTTTCGAAAGTGGTCTATTCAATAAAGAACCTCAACATGATTGCTGCTCACCTAGCCAAGCTATCTTTTTAAAGACTTTGAACAGGTTCGCAGGGAAATTTTGAGTAAATTTATAAACTTAGTCGACTAAAATTGACGACTCAGCTCAGACCTAACCCTTACCGTTATGATCCTGCCCCAGCAAATTGACGACTCCCCCCATATTCCTTTGGCTATTGGCGATGTACAAGGTTGCCGTATCGCTTTGCAGCGCTTATTAGCTAAAGCGAATCCTACATCGTCTACGCCCCTTTGGTTTACTGGCGATTTGATCAACCGTGGCCCCCATTCACTAGCGACATTACGCGATGTAATCGCTTTAGGTGAACGAGCCATTACGGTACTCGGCAACCATGAGTTGCACTTGCTCGGCGTGGCTGCTGGGGTGCAGAAGATACATGCGGGTGACACGCTAGCGGAGATTCTTGAGGCGCCTGATGCCGCTGAGCTTATCGACTGGGTGCGGCATCGCCCCGTCGCACATTATGCAAATGGCATGCTGCTCGTGCATGCGGGCGTTTTGCCTCAATGGGATATCAAACAAACACTCGCGCTAGCGCATGAGCTGGAGACTGCCTTGCGCGATGCCAATTGGAAAGCCTCTATCGGGCATTTGTTTGGCGCCCAACCAGAACGCTGGCATGATGCCCTTACCGATTATGAGCGCTTGCGTATGATCGCCAATGTTTTCACGCGCATTCGTTTTTGTCGGGCCGATGGAAGCCTAGAATTTAGTGCCAAAGGTACGCCCAGCCATGCAGCAGATCACTTAATGCCTTGGTTTGACTTACCCAATCGACGTACCTGCGAAACCACCATTGTGTTTGGCCATTGGGCGGCACTTGGCCTTATGATGCGCGACAATTTGTGCGGACTCGATAGCGGCTGCGTGTGGGGTAAGCAATTAAGCGCTGTTACCCTTCATCCTGACCCAGCACAACGCATCGTCACGCAGGTAGACTGCTCACCCACACACATCACTTTCCCATAAGCCCAACATCACACCACCCCGCCGCCCGAGCTCATGGGCAGTCTGTTTTATCCCTCACAGGTGGGCGCTGAGAATACTCTACTTTTTAACTGAGAGTCCTTTCAATCGCTACCTCACCTATACAATGTTTCTCCTTACTTTTCCCTTTGTACAGGTTCTTAATGCCTCGCCAGTTAGATCGCTAATCTACATGGCTTCTAACATGCTCAGCTTTGTCAAACACAAACTATAAATATGTTAAGCCCTGTGAATTTTCATTCCTTATTATCCACTTTAACTGCGCTTACACTCCCTTATAACGAGCATGCCAAAGCCATCCAAACCGTTCAGCCCACTCATGCTCAGCAGTCAGTAGCGACGCCTGTCGCTGCTTATTTCGAAGACACTTTGGCAGCGGAAACAGCAGAAAAAATTCGCACATCACTCCGTCATAGCTTGCAAGCCAATAAGCTGCTTGCAGCAAGCCAACTCTGCTACAAAAAGTTTTATTCTGAGTTGGTATGGCCAACGTTAGTGCAGCTAGCAGAAAAGTTTCTAAGTTGTGTCGACAAGAAGCAGCAGCCTATTGATACGCTCCTAAAGAAACTAAGCGAGTTACCCTCAGAAATTGAAGAAATGATCTGGCGAGAGCCTAGCTGTGAGCTTGCGTATTGGCAAGCTAAGACGATTCCGACTGTGCAAAATAAGCCAGCCTATTTTCTTCTCGATCAGAGAAATCGGCTGGTGTTAGATGGCCGTAACCAACCTGTGCAGGATGTGCGCTATCGATATCATCTATTAACGCATCGCGATATTCCGCTTAAATACCAACAACAGATATTAGTGCGTGATGCTCAGTTTCATGCGCTCTTTTGTAACCCGCAATTTCGCCAACTTTTACTTAATCGCTTACTCACCCAATTAACGCAAAAACCAGTCGAGGCAGACGTTGTCGACAAGAACGTAAAGCAATGTGTGCTGCTCTTATTTTTTTTGCGAACAGAAGAAAAAGCGCCGCTAGAAGAATGTCAGCAAATAATGGAGATATTCCAGCAGTACCTTGCTAAAGCGCAGCCTGACACGATCGGCCAAGCGCTGATGGAATTAGTCCAATATTTGCCTTGTTTACTAAAATTTGACGAGCTACAAGCACAGGCTATTGAGCTAGCGAGACATCTCTCAGCAGTTCCCAACAGCGAAGCCAAGCCAGCATGGGTTGGCCCAGTGTGGGCAAATGCGATGCTCAGTGAGAATATGCTGTCGATACGGGAAAGCCTGTTGACTAGGACATGGGCAGCCCAATATGAGCCGCAGATCATGGAATATTTACAGCAGATAATCAAACGCCTACAAGCAGGCGAAGCGCAAAGCACAGAGTTAATTGTGTTGGCCCGCATGCGTAAATATCTACCTAAAGGCCTACAACAAGGCTTGCCACCTAGCGTTACTCAGGATCAGCTTCAGCAGATAATCAATAAAAATCTACCCATGCTCACGGAAGAAATACAAAGCATCATACAAACCATTCGATCCGCGCCCCACCAAAAATTGGGCAGTTTGCTCAAGCTATTACAACTGCGTGAGTTTCTCACTGAAGCTCAACAAGCTGAGATATCGACAATAACGAAAAAAAATGTGAGGAGCCTACCTAAAGCGCTATGGACTCAGCTCTTGCCTTTTGTACATCGGCTAAGACCGATGAGCGTATTGCCAATTATCTAAGCGCTTGTGTACGTATTCAAAAATGAGTTGTGTTGGGTTCTGGGTTTAGTCAAACGACTCACCTCAACCTACGAAAAATGCCAGCCATTTACCAAAGTCTGAGCAAAGCTTAGAACCTGTCTACAAATTGTTTAAAAGGCTGTCAGTCGGGGGAGGCCGGAGCGCAGGAACCGGAGTGTACATGAGGATTCCGAGCACCGCCCGACCCCGAATCACAGCCTTTTAGGCAATTTGTAGACAGGTTCTTAGATGGTGAGCCGTTTTTAACAGTAGGGATTTTCAAGACGACGCAAAAGCCACACGCCCTGACACGATGGTCATGCGTACCCGCGCTGGCAAGTCATAGCCAAGGAACGGCGTGTTGCGTCCCTGGCTTAGGAGTGCATCTGGTTTAACGATCCAGTCTGCTGTCGGGTCAAAAAGTGTCAGGTCGGCTGGCGCACCAGGCGTTAAGCGGCCAGCTGGCAAGCCCAGCACATCAGCTGGTGCGCTTGTCACTTTTGCGAGTGCAGTAGCCAATGTTTGCTTGGTTTGCTGCGCCCATTTCACGGTTAATGAGAGTAATAATTCCAAGCCTGTTGCCCCAGCTGATGCTTCGCTAAAAGGTAAAAGCTTTTCGTCATCATCTAGTGGCGTGTGGTCTGAGCAAATAGCATCAATGGTGCCGTCAATGAGTGCTTCGCTCAATGCGATACGGTCACGCTGACCTCGTAATGGAGGGTCGAAGCGGCACTGTGGATTGAAGTAGCCGATATCGAGATCAGTTAAGTGCAAATGATTGATGCTCACATCACAAGTGAGCGGCAACCCCTCTTGCTTTGCGGCACGCACCAAGGCCACGCCTGCTGCGCTTGATAAGCGTGTTAAATGAACCCGCGCCCCTGTCTCGCGCATGAGCTCAAAAATAGTATGGAGTGCGATGGTTTCCGCCGCGGTGGGTATATCGGCTAAGCCTAGACGCGAGGCTACTGCACCACGTGCCGCGACCCCATGCTTGGCAAGATACGCATCTTGCGGACGTAGCCAAACTTGATAGCCGTAGGTAGCCGCATATTGCAAGGCATTCAACAGCACTTGGGTGTCGAGGATAGGAATACTCGCCTGCGAAAAGCCAATACAGCCAGCTTCTGTCAGCTCCACCATTTCAGTTAGGCTACTGCCTTTTAAACCAACGGTGAGCGCACCAAGCGGATAAACCTGCGCCTGATTTAGATTACGGGCACGAAATTTCAGCATTTCTACTAAGCCTGGCTCATCAAGCACTGGGTCCGTGTCGGGAGGGCAAACCAGGCTAGTTACCCCACCTGCCAGCGCAGCAGCCATTTCTGATTCAAGCGTTGCTTTGTACTCATAGCCAGGTTCGCGCAGCCGTGCAGAGAGATCAACCAAGCCTGGAATGACTACCCACCCATTGGCTTCAATCACTTGGTCTACATGAAAATTAGCAGGCGTTGCGCCTATGCTAGCGATTTTGCCAGCAGCGATAAATAGATCAGCCTGCGTATCCATGCTGGTAGCAGGGTCTAACAGGCGAGCGCCTTTGATATGCAGATTCATGTCCGCTTCCTTAGAACTTGTTTAGGGTTTTCCTAGCGCCCTCGCGCCGACGCAGACAGTACAAAACATGCGGCAAGGCGGCGCAGGGCTTAGGGAAACCCTACGCCACTACCCCGCCTAGAACTTGTTTAGGGTTTTCCTAGTGGCCTCCCGCCGACGCAGACAGTACAAACGGCGCGAGGGCGCTAGGGAAAGCCTAACGATTCGCTGCAATGATGCCCATTACTGCCATCCGCACAGCAATACCAAAAGTAACTTGCGGCAAGATAACCGATTGCGAGCCATCTGCCACGCATGATTCAATTTCAATACCACGATTCATGGGCCCCGGGTGCATCACAATCGCATCCGGCTTAGCTAAAGCAAGACGCTCAGCCGTTAAGCCCCAGCTTTTAAAATATTCTTGTGCTGAGGGTAAAAGTGCACCGCTCATTCTTTCTTTTTGCAGACGCAAAATAATAATTACATCAACGTCTTTCAGTCCTTCTTCCATCGTGCGAAACACATGCACGCCAAGCTGTTCAAGGTCTGCAGGCAGTAAGGTATTGGGGCCAATCACTCGAATTTCAGGCACACCAAGCGTAGTCATCGCATGAATCGCAGAACGGGCGACACGTGAATGCAGAATATCGCCCACCATCGCCACCCTAAGCTGAGTGAAGTCACGCTTGTAATGGCGAATCGTATACATATCCAGCAGAGCTTGCGTTGGATGCGCATGCCGCCCATCGCCCGCGTTGATGACATGCACATGCTCAGGGCAATGTTGCGCCACCAGATAAGGTGCGCCACTCGCGCTATGGCGCACGATAAACATATCGGCTTGCATCGCGCACAGATTGTTGATGGTATCGAGCAAGGATTCGCCTTTGCTGGTTGATGAAGCCTGAATATTGAGATTCAGTACATCAGCAGAAAGACGTTTGGCGGCTATTTCAAAGGTGGTGCGGGTACGGGTGGAATTCTCGAAAAATAAATTAAATACAGTTCTGCCGCGCAGCAACGGAACTTTTTTAACTTCACGATCAGCCACACTAACAAATTGTTCGGCAGTATCGAGAATCTGCGCAATGATGTCTCGCGGCAAGCCTTCCGTGGTTAGCAGATGTTTAAGTTCGCCATTTTTAGTGAGCTGCAGAGGGTTTTTCATCAGATGAGACTAAGTAGTACTACGCGCGGTTATTGATTTAGCTAAGAGCCTGTTCAGAGAAAGTCTGCATAAACTGGATGCAGCATCATGCAGACCTTCTGTAGCTAACCTAGCTTTTCAGTATTTAATACAAATTTATCATGCTCGCGGTGCAGCACAAATTTTTGATTAGGCGGGATATCAGCCAGACTTCCCACAAAGTTAGCCGCAATAGGCAACTCGCGCCCACTGCGGGCAATGAGCACCGCCAACTCTACTGCAGCTGGTCGACCAAAATCGTACAGCTCGTTGATTGCTGCACGGATAGTACGACCGGTATATAGCACATCGTCAACTAACAATAGCCGGCGCCCATTGATATCGAACGGCAATGAAGTGGGCTGCGGTTGGCAAGGCAGCCCTTTGGATGGGTAGTCGTCGCGATGCAAAGAGATGTTTAAGACCCCAAAGTTTGGCGCGCCTAAATCTGCCGCAAGCCGCTCAGCGAGCCATGCGCCACCACTCCAAATGCCGACTAATACCGCACTGTCAGGTTGACTAAACTGCGTGCCATAGGTTGCGCGAATTTTATCGAGCATCAGTTGATAAAGTGCTTCGGCATCAAACTCAAGCATGGGTATTTTCATCAAAAAATTGTTGCAGAATAATGCGCGCCGCTTCAGCGTCACGCGCTACGCCAGACTGGTTAGCATCGGCAGCCACCGATGAATAACGTTCATCTACCCACACAACCGGCAAGTCAAAACGTTCATTTAACTTCGTACCAAAGCGTTTTGCTTGTTGCGTCATATGATGTGGATTGCCATCCGGATAGCAAGGCAGCCCAACGACTAGTGTATGCGGCTGCCACTGCTTAATTAAGTCCGCTACCGCCTCAAAGCGATAAGCGCGGCTACGGTTTTCCAGCACAGTTAACGCTCGCGCAGAGCGCGTTAACGTATTACCAAGCGCCACACCAATACGCTTCTCGCCATAATCAAAAGCTAATAACATCGCAGCACTTTACATAAATTTTCTGTAGAACCCACCTCAAACTGTCTAAAAGACCGTCAGTCGGGAGAGACCAGAGCAGAGCAATTGGAACTTGGAAAACGCGAATCACGGCCTTTTAGGCGATTTGGGAGCAGGTTCGTAGAATCTGTTCAAAGTCTTTCAAAAGTGCCCTTATTTGGGGGAGTCCGGAGCACAGCAACCGGAATGTACATGAGTACATGAGGATTGCGAGCACCGCACGACCGCAAAGAAGGGTGCTTTTGAGAGACTTGGAACAGGTTCTTAGGCGTGGCCTGCTTCGCTGGATAACATCGCTGGCGAAACCCCCAACAAACCAAGTGCCGCGCTAAAACGCTGTTCAACCGGTACGTCAAAGATAATGCTTGCCTCTGCTGGCACAGTTAACCAACCATTGCTCGCAATTTCTTCTTCAAGCTGGCCGGCGCCCCACCCTGCATGACCTAAGGTTAATAGGAATTTACTGGGGCCTTTGCCTTGTGCGACCCCCTCTAATACATCTTTTGAGGTCGTCATGGCTAAGCCGCCTGGCACCGACATTGATGATAGGTATTGCTCGTCGGTGGGTTCGTGCAGCACAAAGCCTCGCTCAGTTTGCACAGGGCCACCAAAATAAACTGGCACTTGCGACAGCGGTTCAAGCTCAAGTTTTAAATCAAGCCGCTTAAAAAGCGTTTTTAAATCAAGATCAGTCGGCCGGTTGATGACTAGGCCAAGCGCGCCACGCTCGCTATGATCACACAGATAAATCACGGTGCCAGAAAAGGTTGCATCTGCCATCTTAGGCATAGCAATTAAAAAATGATTGGTGAAATCGATGTGATCGATAGTATGGGTCATGATCAAATGTTTAGAAAAACTGTTTGCAAATTAACTAGCCTGATACAGGGTAAATAAATCGTATGTGACTGAGCGCTAAGAACCTGTTCAAAGGAAAGTGTATTCAATCTCGAGCGATCAATGCCGACCCAGACAGCACCCTTAGTAGTAGCCAGGAGACAAAATGCCGCTCCCGGCTGGTTCAACGTTTGCTTAATTTTTTGTAACCCGTTTTCGTGAGTTTTGCTGATTTAGCGTCTGCAATCCCATATAAATATTAAGATTCATTTGCACTTTCAATAAACGCTGATAACTCAGCCCAATACCAATCATCCGCTGATGCCTCATCAGCTAGCCTACCTGCTGCAAATTGCTGCAAATTCTCTTCTAATTTTTTACCGCCCTCTTGCAAAATAGCAGGGAAAGGAAATATCTGCATATTAGGACGGTCGGCTGGCATCGCGCCATCAGACAGGTCATGTAGGTTTTCTCGTGTTTCTATAGACTGCGCGGCAAGATACGCATAGCGCCGCCATGCAAGCCCAAGCATATCGGCCAGCCATGCTAATTTAGCTAAGCCAATCTGGCATGCCAAGTTAGCTAAGCAATAAGCCGCCTCTGAAGCTTGTAAAGCTAACCCGGCTTGCGGCTTATCGCTTGCTGCAACCACATCGGTATATTTAGTCAAGGTGGCAATAGATAAGTCTGCCATAACTAAGAAGTTTTCATGGGCACTTCCGTTTAAGGTCAGCGCGCCAATTTGCTGATCCTCGCTGCTATCTGTGTCATAGAGCAGCTGCGCGCCCTCGGCATAGTCTGAAGCTTGTTCTGGATTCAAGTCAATCAAGCGCCAAGCGACACTCAGCCCATAATCGCGCAATAGTTGTACATATTCCCCGCTTTTGGGCGCGGCTCCCTCTATGGCAAAGGCACGCCATAATAAGGCAACGCTGGTGCGTACCACTGAGTGAGGAGCGCACGTCATACCATTGTTGGCTTCAATCTGACTCATTTGACTACTGAGCAACAAGTTGTAGCTGGCATAGAGTCGCTTCGCGTCGTCATCATAGGCGACGCCTGCTTCGCGCTGTGCACGCACGCAGGCACTGGCCAAATACCACAGATTATAAGGAGAGGAATGGGCTAATGCTGCTAGACATGCGTCCAGCTCATCTAATGCGTCTTCGGCTAAGAGAGGCGCGGAAGATGCTTGTTGGGCTGAAGTGCGCAGTACGATCAGCAGAGCATGCTCATAACGTTCACGTAAGCGAGTAATTTCATGCGCACTTAATTCGGTGCATAACAACGCCTGAGGGACTAGGCGTTTAGCAAGCGCAAATTCATCAAAGGAGATAATGGACGAACGCTCAGGATTAGCGCTAGCGCATAAAGTACGATAGTGCTCAATAAGCTGCGTTGAGCTGGCTAACTCACGTAGATTACGACGACACAACGCTGCCGTAAAATCGCTTAATGCGGCTTCGAACGAAGTGCGCCTAGCATCATTATCTGCAATAAACGGCGCTGCCATTAATAGCGCTTGATTAAAGCACAGAGCATGCTGCCAACCTGCTACACGCAGCGCTTGCTCGGATTGTTGGAGCGCACTGCTTAGCTCATCAAGATCACCATGCTCAGCTAGCGCGGCACAGGCTGCATTAAGCGCTTGCTCTGCTTCTAACACAGCGCCTTTACGCGAATTTAAAAGGGTTTGAATAGGCACGAATTGAGGCTTTAAGCAAAATTTTCTAAGAGCAGGCTAGCTCAGTTCAATCCAAATCACTTTTAGAGCTTGTTCAACGTCTCAAAAAAACGGCTAATAAAGGTAAGGAGCAATCATGTTGGGGTAAAGCGTTTAATTAAATACGGAACCTCAACATGCAGACCACAACCTTCTCATCTTTGTTAAGACGTTAAACAGGTTCCAAGAATTTTTTAATATTTTCAAAAAAGCGTCTTTATTCGAAAAGGGCTCCGCATAAGAAGCAGAATACACGCTAATCAAACAGAATTGCTGCTGCCCTGTCTTGCACCTTGCAATACCGACAGGAGCTGACTTTTTGAATAGGCTAAGCCAGGTTCCGAAAAGAATGCTTTGAACTAGAACCTGGAAGGAGGATCTGCATAACCTACGGGCAAGTGCCAGTACAAACGAGGCGTGAGCTCCCCCGGATTATGCGGGCCTTTTTAGATACTGATCATTTCAAAATCTTCTTTACGAGCACCACATTCAGGGCATGTCCAGTTTGCTGGCACATCATCCCAGCGCGTGCCTGGCGCAATTCCTTCTTCAGGAAGCCCAGCTTCTTCGTCGTAAATCCAACCACAAATCAAGCACATCCAGCTTTTGTATTCCATTTCTATCATTCTTTCTTAAACAATACGGGTGAACACAAAAATGAGATGTTAGCGTGTTGCCGTAATACTGCCTAGCAGGCTAGGTAGTATTGAGCAAGCAAATTGTTAAAACCTGTTCACGACCTCAAAAAGTCACCCTTGAGGCCGCAATGTTGGAGTGACGAATTGAATTAAATACGGAACCCCAACACAACTCACTTTTGCAGATGGTGAACAGGTTCTAAGCGCTAAACTCTCACTATTAAAAAAAACCCGCAGTGTTAGCTGCGGGTTTTTTTATTTTAGACAACACCTCACAGAGGCATTGCTAAAACAAGCATGTATCAAAATTACATATCCATGCCCATACCGCCCATGCCACCCATACCGCCAGGCATACCACCAGCAGCTGAACCTTCTTCTTTAGCCGATTCAAATACAGCGCAGTTAGTGGTTAACAGCAAAGCAGCGATGGAAGCAGCGTTTTGCAGTGCAGTACGTGTCACTTTGGTTGGGTCAACTACGCCCGCTTCAACCAGATCACCGTACTCGCTTGTGGCTGCATTGTAACCAAAGTTACCTTTACCTTCGACAACTTTTGCCACCACAATGCCTGGCTCTTCGCCACCATTCGTCACGATCTGACGTAGCGGCTCTTCGAGCGCGCGCAAAACGATTTGAATACCAGCATCTTGATCGGCATTTTTGCCTTTCAAGCCAACGATCGACTGACGCGCTCTGATGAGTGCTACACCGCCGCCTGGCACAATACCTTCTTCAACTGCTGCGCGGGTTGCATGCAAGGCATCTTCAACACGTGCTTTCTTCTCTTTCATTTCAACTTCGGTCGCAGCGCCAACTTTGATCAATGCTACACCGCCAGCCAATTTGGCTACACGTTCTTGCAATTTCTCGCGGTCGTAATCAGACGTTGCAGCTTCCATTTGTACGCTAATTTGTTTGACGCGCGCTTCGATATTCTTCGCATCTCCCGCACCATCAATGATAGTGGTTTTTTCTTTAGCGACTTCAATCCGCTGGGCTTGACCTAATTCATTGAGGGTAGTTTTTTCAAGCGTCAGCCCGGTTTCTTCAGCCACAACTTGGCCACCGGTTAGGATTGCGATGTCTTCTAACATGGCTTTACGACGGTCACCAAAACCTGGCGCCTTCACAGCGACAGTTTTCAGAATGCCGCGAATATTATTTACTACCAGGGTAGCAAGCGCTTCGCCTTCGACATCTTCAGCAATAATCAACAATGGACGGCTGGTCTTGGCAATTTGCTCAAGCACGGGTAGCAAATCGCGAATGTTGGAAATCTTTTTGTCGTGCAATAAGACATAAGGATTCTCAAGAATAGCAACTTGCTTATCAGGATTATTGATAAAGTAAGGGGACAGATAGCCGCGGTCAAATTCCATGCCTTCTACGACTTCGAGTTCGTCAGCGAGTGACTTACCATCTTCAACGGTAATCACGCCTTCCTTGCCCACTTTATCCATCGCTTCAGCAATGCGCTCACCAATTGAGGTGTCGCTATTAGCGGAGATCGAGCCTACTTGAGCAATTTCTTTACGCGTTGTGCAAGGTTTGCTGATTTTGCCAAGCTCGCTCACGACAGCTGCGACAGCTTGCTCAATACCACGCTTCAAATCCATTGGATTTCTGCCAGCTACTACGTGCTTGCGACCTTCGATAACGAGTGCTTGGGCCAGCAAAGTTGCAGTAGTGGTGCCATCACCAGCGTTATCGCTAGTTCTTGAGGCAACTTCTTTAACGAGTTGAGCGCCGATATCCTGTAGCTTATCTTTCAATTTTTCAATTGCTTTAGCTACCGATACGCCGTCTTTAGTGATGGAAGGCGCGCCAAAGCTGCGCTCGATCACGACATTCAGGCCTTTTGGACCAAGTGTAACTTTAACTGCATTCGCGAGGATGTTGACACCTTCGACGATCCTGTCGCGTGCGACATCGCCAATCACGACTTCTTTAGACATATTTAGCTCCTTGAATTCTTTAAGTCTTATGGAAGGCCTGCATAACCTGATGACAGCGTTGCAGTACTAATAGTCCATGCATTTGATTAAGGAAGGTCTGTATAAGCTGGAGGGCAAGGAATGCCGACGCAGACAGTACGCTAGTACGGCAAGGAGGCATGACGCCGCCATCCGGCTTATACAGACCTTCCTTCATCAATCATTCAAATAAAATGACTAGTTCAAAACAGCCAAGATATCTTCTTCACGAATGACGAGTAGTTCTTCATCGTCAATTTTGATGGTCTGTGCTGCGTATTTGCCAAACAGAACGCGATCGCCAGCTTTCACATCAAGCGGTATTGCTACCCCTTTGTCATCTTTCTTACCAGGGCCTACAGCTAATACTTCACCTTGGTCAGGTTTTTCAGCCGCAGTTTCAGGAATAAAAATGCCTGAAGCCGTTTTGGTTTCAGTCGTCAAACGTTTAACGATAACGCGATCGTTTAAAGGACGAAGGTTTTTTTTCATACACGCCTCTCAATGGTGACTAGAGAATCTTGGATACTTTTATCTATCTTATGGATGGTTTCAGCCAGTCAGGTGCCCCAAGAACCCGCTCTCAAGCAGGCTCTATAGAGATTAATCTACTATCTGGTGACAAGACTGACGACTACATCAAAATTTTTCTCAAAGCGCAGAGAATAAAAATCTGCTGAGCCAAGTTCTCTACATATGGACAGGAACACCCTTTTAACTAGGGTCAACCGATACCTTTTGTAATTGACAAAGCAGAGTTGTTAGCACTCTTCATCAAAGAGTGCTAATTATAGAGAGCGACCTATACAAATTCAAGTCGGCAAAAGGCATAAGAAAAAATGAGCAAGTGAAAGCGAAAAGAAGCAGAAAAGGAAAAGGCGGCTAAGCCGCCTTTTCCTCCCCCCCTCTTGCTCTCTTACCTTTTCTTATGGGTGATTCATTTGCTTATAGTTGAGACTGCTGACGATAGCCAAAATGCCCAGCTGCAGCCGCCGCCACAGCACCTAGCGCAAGCATAGCGAACATCCACCATGCAGCCTGCGTAACACCCGCGGCGGCACTCTTTGCTACTTCACGCATACGGCCTTCTGCATTTTTCCGCACCTCTTCATATTTTGCAAAAGCTTGCTTATAAAGCTGGTCAGCTTCATCGGCCATTTTTTGTGCTTCAGCACGGCTACGATTAGTGTTTGATGCAATCAATTGAGCCAGCTTATCTTTATCGTCTTTGCTAAGAGCAGGTTTGGCTTCTTGAGCGACACTTTCCACCCATTTCACCAACTCAGCTCCTTGATTTTTTATCTTGTTGGCATCTAAACGGGTGTCCTGGTTTTTTTCCAGTATGCTTTCAAAGCGCTTACGCAGACTGCTTAAATCTAAATCTGCACCGCTTTTTCCCACGCCTTTAGCAATATGAGGTGCGGCATCTGACAGACCTTGCCCTGCTAGCGACAAGCCCTTACCCATGACATCAAATGCAGTGCTAGAGGCACCAGTAATCGCCATTGATAGCACATAGATAGTGACCAACATTGAGCCAGCCCAGGCCAATACACCATGCATGCAGCCACGTGCTGGTGCACAAGCACCGGCAAAATAGGCGCCGACTGAGGTTGAGGCCACAGTTGTTACGACCAGCCAAAGGCCAGCCCCGACTCCAAATACTTGTAATTTGTGCTCATACATCGGCGTGAGTGCTGCCCCTCCTACCGCAGTGCCCAGCACATTCATTACCAGGGAAAAAGCCAGTGCTAGCAATATGCCGACAAAGACTGCTCCCCAGGAAACGATAGGAAAGCGAGGATTAAAGCTATCAGCGGCGTGATTAGGAATGACGGTCATCGTGATTTCCTTTTGAAAAGTTCTAAAATGCTTTTTATTTAATTAAGTGTGCTGGACTAGAAATCCTGAAAACTTCACATTAATTAGCCTTTAACAAACCTAAAGCCAGTTCGCACTAGCTCTTACTTTATATTTACTACGCCTACTTAACGTAACAACACATACTTGCAAGCTGCGTCATGAGCATCAGTGGTGATTGCCATGCTGATGTTTGCTTACACCTGCTTTTGTTAAGGAGATAGCTACTGCCTGTTTCTGCGCAGCTTGCCTATTTTTAGGATGGCTTTTTGATATGTGGCCTTTTTGGTCATATTCATGCATTAAAGTTTTTACGTTTTCACTTATCGCTTCCCGGCTTTTTCCCCTTTTGAGTGGCATATCAACCCCCCTCTTCCTTTCTTAATAAGACGGCCTTACACAAGCAAAAACTATTCCCAATTTCTTAAATCGATGCAGACCTTCTCTCATGTTCTGAACGCTTGTAAAGTTTGCTGCCTTATTTAGAGTGAGTTCAGCATTACTTGTTTTTAGCGCCTTACTTAACTTGTTTTTTTGAAATGCCAGTCGCTTTTGGCCGGCGCTCATCAGATGGGCGTTCTTTTAGTTTCGTGCTTCCTCCCACCGAAGGCGGGTCACTTGCTGGGAAAGTCATCTCTACGCTTGCATCAAGCTCTTGATCATTGATAGGCACAGCACACTCTTTTCCTTTCTTTAACTTTTCAGATGTCATCAGCTTTCCTTTAAGTTTTCTCCTCATTAAGAAGGAGTTTTAATTATTTTTAGCAAAGCTAATGCCAAACCCCAAAACTGCTACATAAATATTCCACTACAACTCGCTGTATTTATTTTTTTCATCATTTGTAAGTCAGTTTAGGTTCGAGGGACGGAGTTAATTAGATATGGAACCCAAGTTGTTGCGGTGGGAAGTGAGATGATGTTTTTAGGTAGGGGTGTTGGGGTTCCGCATTTAATAAAACGCTTCACCCCAATCTACGAGCTATGGTCTTCCAGAAAATGGAAGGCAAACGTATGAGAGCGTACGTAAAAAAAGCCGACTCAACTAATCGTTGAGCCGGCTTTTTGATACAAATGCTAGCTATTTTGATTTTTTAATTAAATCAATATTTTTACTCTTTACTCGCTTAGTCTGTCAGCAGTTTTTAAAGTTGCTGTTTCAGGCAAAGACTCAGACGTGATTGGAGAGTTGCGTAATTTACTATGATACCTGCCATAGAAAAAGTAAATCATGATGCCAAGCGCCATCCAAACAAATAGACGTATCCATGTATCAACTGGCAAACCAACCATTAAAAATAAGGCGATAGCGGTACCAGCGGGGGCAACGATATAGACCGCTGGAGTCTTAAAGCCACGCTCCAGATTAGGCTGCTTGATACGCATCACCAGTACGCCAACGCACACGATCACAAATGCAGATAGCGTGCCGATACTCACTAACTCACCTACCAAGCCAATGGGTAGAAAAGCAGCCAGTACGGCAGCGACTGTGCCTGTGATAATCGTGGGGATATAGGGCGTGTGAAAGCGCGGATGCAGCTTAGCAATAAAAGCGGGTAATAAACCATCTTGCGCCATTTTGAAGAAAATGCGCGGCTGGCTCATCAGTAGCACTAGAACCACTGACGTCAGTCCACAAATAGCGCCTAGCTTAATGATCGGCGACAGCCAAAGCATGCCAATTGCGTCGATACCAACTGCGATTGGATCAGGTACATTAAGTTGATCATAAGGCACCAACCCAGTTAGCACATAGGCCACCAACATATACAGAGAAGTACAAACGGCAATCGAGCTTAATAAGCCGATAGGCAAGTTACGACGCGGATTTTTAGTTTCCTGCGCGATACAAGAAACCGAATCAAAACCAATGTAGGCGAAAAATACGACCGCCGCACCACGCAATACGCCGCTCCAACCAAATACGCCCGATTGTCCTGCGCTTGGCGGCACAAATGCGCCTTCTGGATTGGCTGCAGTTATCCAGTTTGAGGTATCAACAAAGGCAATGCCGGCAGCGACGAAGACCAAGATAATCGCTACCTTGATAATGACCATGATGGTGTTAATTCGTGCTGATTGACGTACTCCAAACACTAATAAGGTCGTCATTAAGCCGATGATAAACATGGCGGGTAAGTTTATCCATGCACCGGTATAGCTCCAACCCGTGATTACGTCGTAGGCTAATGGCGCACTCGAAAACGCAGCAGGAAGGTGAATCCCAAAGGAATTAAAAAAACTCACCACATAGCCTGACCAACCGATGGCCACCGCGGTAGCACCCAGGCAATATTCAAGCATTAAATCCCAGCCGATAAGCCAGGCAATAAATTCTCCCATCGTGGCGTAAGCATAAATATATGCACTACCCGCCACCGGCACAGTGGATGCCATTTCTGCATAACACAAGCCAGCAAAAGCGCAGACACTGGCCCCTAAGGCAAAAGACAAAATCACGGCTGGTCCAGCATTCGCTGCTGCAGCATGACCGGTCATAACAAAAATCCCTGCCCCAACAATACAACCAATGCCAAGCATCGTTAGGTCAAAGCCAGACAACACCCGCTTCATGCGCGGTGCTGCGGTATTGTTTTCGCTATCTGACGCCTCTTTTTGCAAAGCGGCAACGGATTTTTTACTCCATAGCGTGGTCATAAAATAAAACTCCTGTCTTGTAATGAGGGCGTTTCTTAGAACCTGTTCACGATCCTTCTAAAAGGTCGTCAGCGTATTTGCTAAAACCACGAGGACGGAGCGGAGAAACCTTCGTTCCCATTGAGTGCATGAGAATGCCAAGCGCCGCTCAGGATTTGACAACAACACAAATCACAGCCTTTTAGGAAGATCGTGAGCAGGTTCTTAGAGCCTGTTCAACGCTTTCCCAAAACATCTCCTTCGGGAGGAGTTCGGCGCCCAGAAACCCCTGAGGATTTCGAGCATCGCACGCCTTCCAACAGGAGGGCTTTGGGGGAAAAACGATGAACAGGGTTTTCCTATGGCAGGGAATAAGCTCATACCCTGCCATAGAGTCTGCTTCAAATTTTCAATAAGCATATTGACTCAGGATCACGCAGCACTCGGAATCCTCATGTGCATTTATGCACATTTTGCTTGCTACGCGACACAGAGTGCTCTTTGAAAACGCTAAGCAGATTCTTAGATGCAAATTCATGCAGACAAAAAACCCGCAGTAAAAACTGCGGGTTTTAATTTCTTACTATTTGTATCAGTGCGTGACTATATCGCTAGATGAGGCAACTGACAATTTTTCCGGAATCGATGCTGTTACCAGTTCTTCCTCCGGAAGAGGTGTTGGCATACGCTCAAGCGCTAATTCTAACACTCGATCAATCCAACGCACCGGCGCAATTTCAATGCTGTTTTTTACATTGTCCGGAATGTCGGCCAAATCTTTTACATTTTCTTCCGGAATCAACACAAGCTTGATACCACCACGGTGCGCCGCCAGCAGCTTTTCTTTCAAGCCACCGATGGGTAACACTTCACCACGCAACGTGATCTCGCCTGTCATCGCTACATTGGCCCGTACTGGAATGCCAGTTAGCACGGAAACCAGCGCCGTCGTCATCGCAATGCCTGCTGACGGGCCATCTTTAGGCGTTGCGCCTTCAGGGACGTGAATATGAATATCTTTTTTGTCCAGCGCCTCGTTTGTCACACCAAGCCTGCGCAAGCGGGAGCGTACGACTGAACGTGCGGCATCGACTGACTCTTTCATCACGTCGCCCAGTGAACCGGTACGAATGATTAGACCTTTACCCGGCATCATGGCAGCTTCAATTGTCAGCAAATCTCCACCTACCTCAGTCCAAGCCAAGCCAGTGACCTGACCCACTTGGTTTTCCTTGGTCGCCAAGCCAAAATCACATTTGCGTACACCCAGATAGGTATCTAGATTATCTGAGCCAATTTGCAGCGCCTTGTCTGATTTTTTCAACAGCAATTTTTTCACGACTTTACGGCAAATTTTCGAGATTTCACGCTCTAAAGAACGTACCCCTGCTTCGCGCGTGTAGTAGCGAATAATGTCGCGAATCGCCTCTTCAGCAACTGTAATCTCGGTTTCTTTAAGACCATTCAACCTTTTTTGCTTTGGCAACAGATAGCGTTGCGCAATGCTAATTTTTTCGTCTTCGGTATAGCCAGACAGACGAATCACTTCCATGCGGTCTAATAACGGCGGTGGAATATTCAATCCATTCGACGTAGCGACAAACATCACATCAGAGAGATCGAACTCAACTTCGACGTAGTGATCAGCAAATGAGTTATTTTGCTCAGGGTCTAGCACCTCAAGCAAAGCCGAAGAGGGGTCACCGCGAAAATCCATGCCCATCTTATCGACTTCATCCAATAAGAAAAGTGGATTACGCACCCCTATTCGGGCCAAGCTTTGCAATATCTTGCCAGGCATGGAACCAATATAAGTACGGCGATGGCCACGAATCTCAGCTTCATCGCGCACGCCGCCTAAGGCCATGCGTACAAACTTACGGTTAGTAGCGCGAGCGATTGACTGACCCAGCGAAGTTTTACCTACACCAGGGGGGCCGACTAAACATAGAATCGGCGCTTTTATTTGATTTACGCGCTGCTGCACGGCGAGGTATTCCAGAATACGCTCTTTGACTTTTTCAAGACCATAATGGTCTTCATCCAGTACTTTTTCCGCGTTGACTAGATCATTATTGACCTTGCTTTTCTTACGCCATGGCAAGCCTAGCAAGATATCGATATAGGTCCGTACCACAGTCGCTTCAGCTGACATGGGTGACATGAGCTTGAGCTTTTTCAGCTCAGAATCGACTTTCTTCTTCGCTTCTTTGGGCAGCTTTGCTTCACTGATGCGTGTCTCTAGCTCTTCTAGATCAGCACCCTCTTCACCCAGCTCTTTCTGAATCGCTTTAACTTGCTCATTCAAATAGTATTCGCGCTGGCTCTTCTCCATTTGGCGCTTAACGCGTCCGCGAATACGCTTTTCGACTTGTAAAATATCAATTTCAGCTTCCAGTTGCGCAAGTAAATGCTCAAGGCGTTCGCCAACTGGAATTTTTTCTAAGAGATGTTGTTTTTGCTCAAGCTTAAGCGGCAAATGCGCAGCAATCGTATCAGCTAGGCGGCCAGCTTCATCGATGCTGGCTAATGAAGCCAAAATCTCAGGCGGAACCTTTTTATTCAGCTTCACGTATTGATCAAACTGCGACACGATAGCGCGCTTCAATGCCTCAATTTCAGGATGCTCAGCAGGTTCTAACTCAAGCGGCAGAATGTCAGCACTAAAGTGCGTATCTTGCTCTTCAATTGCAATAATTTTTGCGCGCTGCAAGCCTTCGACGAGTACTTTCACCGTCCCATCGGGCAGTTTGAGCATCTGCAGCACGTTTGCAACGCAGCCAACCGCATACATATCTTTAGAAGCTGGCTCATCTTTCACCGCTGTTTTTTGTGCAACCAGCATAATTTGCTTGTTGCCTTCCATCGCGATTTCAAGGGCTTTAATTGATTTTGGCCGTCCCACAAATAACGGAATCACCATCTGCGGGAAGACGACCACATCCCGCAGCGGGAGCAGCGGAAGTTGAATTTGTTCCGACGGAAGGAAAGTGTCTCCTGACATGTCGTTTCCCTTAAGTAAAAGTCAATTCTTCAATAAATAGGCATGCACTAAAATACATTCACTAAAAACGGCTCTTTTTAGAATTTGTTTAGGGTTTTCCTAGTGGCCTCGCGCCGGGCAGAGCCAACAGCACAAAACGCACAACAAGACAGCGCGAAAGCGTAAAAAAACCTCAAACCACCACCCACCTAGAACTTGTTTAGGGTTTTCCTAGTGGCCTCGCGCCGGGCGGAGCCAACAGCACAAAACGCACAACAAGACAGCGCGAAAGCGTAAAAAAACCTCAAACCACTACCCACCTAGAACTTGTTTAGGGTTTTCCTAGTGGCCTCGCGCCGGCGCAGACAGTACAAAACCGTACGGCAAGCCGGCGCGAGGGCGCTAGGGGAAGCGTAAACAAGTTCTCAGTTAGAGCCAGCCACTTTTTGTGCATCTTCATAGACTAAAAGTGGCTTACCGTTACCTTCAATCGCATGTTCATCCAGCAACACTTTATTGACTCCCTTTAAGGTAGGCAATTCATACATAACATCGAGCAAAGCTTGTTCCAAAATAGAGCGCAGCCCACGAGCACCAGTTTTGCGGCGCACGGCTTTACGTGCAATAGCACTCAATGCCGAGGGTTGAATTTCTAACTCAACTTGCTCCATAGCAAATAATTTATGGTATTGCTTAGTCACTGCATTTTTGGGCTCAACCAGAATCTTAATCAGCATTTCTTCATTGAGCTTACCAAGCGTCGCCAGCACAGGTAAGCGACCGATTAGCTCAGGGATCAAGCCAAATTTAATTAAGTCTTCTGGCTCAACCTCGACCAATACCTCACCTGCATCACGCTCTAGGCTGCCTTTAACGGTTGCGCCAAAACCAATACTGGTTTTTTCAGTGCGGTTAATAATGACCTTTTCAAGACCGTCAAAAGCCCCACCGCAGATAAATAGGATATTTGTAGTATCAACCTGAACAAAATCTTGGTTCGGGTGTTTACGCCCTCCTTGTGGAGGAACTGAGGCAATGGTGCCTTCAATCAGTTTAAGTAATGCTTGCTGCACACCTTCGCCAGAGACATCGCGGGTAATTGACGGGTTATCCGATTTGCGGCTAATTTTGTCGATCTCGTCAATATAAACGATCCCTCTTTGCGCTTTTTCTACTTCGTAATTACAGTTTTGCAGTAATTTTTGAATAATATTTTCTACATCTTCACCAACATACCCCGCCTCTGTCAGCGTCGTGGCATCAGCCATCACAAAAGGAACGTCAAGAAGACGCGCAAGCGTCTGGGCCAACAAAGTTTTACCTGAGCCGGTTGGGCCAATCAATAAGATATTGCTCTTTGATAGCTCAACATCATCTTTTTTGCCAATGTACTTTAAGCGTTTGTAATGGTTGTAAACAGCCACTGCCAAGATCTTCTTGGCCTCTTCCTGCCCAATCACATATTGATCAAGGGTGCTACGGATTTCATGCGGGGTGGGTAAATCAGACTTGGCCGCGCCGATGCTCTCAGCACCGCTAGCTTCATCGCGAATAATTTCATTGCAAAGATCAATACATTCATCGCAAACAAACACGGAGGGACCAGCAACCAACTTCTTCACTTCATGCTGACTTTTGCCGCAGAAAGAGCAATACAGAAGTTTTTCGCTATTAGAGCCTTTTTTATCTGCCATTTTAGGTAAACCTGTATGTACTAGATGCACTTGAATAACATAATACGCCCGTTCGCAGGGCGCAGGCATAAGCACGTGGTTGAGTTTGATGCACACTTCGCGCCACAAGCCGCTTTTTCACTATACAGCGTTTTCTCGCAATACTGCTCGCCCAAACAATACTGCTAGCAAAAAAGCAAACCATGCTGCACACAACAATACTGTAAAAATACTAAAAGAAGGTCTGTCTCAATCTGTGGCAAAAAAAACATAACACCGACACAGGCTGATACAGGCCCTCCGTAAAGAAAATTACAGGCGTTTGTGCATCACTTGATCAATTAGGCCATAAGCTTGTGCGTCTTCAGCCGATTTAAAATTGTCGCGATCTGTATCTTGTTCAATGCGCTCTATCGGTTGCCCGGTATGGTCGGCGAGTATTTGGTTCAGCTTCTTTTTTAGATAAAGAATTTCTTTTGCCTGAATTTCAATATCCGATGCTTGGCCACGTGCGCCACCGAGCGGCTGGTGAATCATAATGCGGCTATTTGGCAAGGCAATGCGCTTACCCTTAGCACCAGCCGCTAGTAAAAAGGCGCCCATACTCGCGGCCATTCCCATACACAGCGTTGACACATCAGGCTTGATAAATTGCATCGTATCGTAAATCGCCATACCCGCTGAGACCGAGCCACCTGGACTATTGATATACAAATTAATATCTTTATCCGGGTTTTCACTTTCTAAGAACAGCAATTGGGCAATCACAAGATTTGCAGTTTGATCGTTAACTTCGCCAACCAAAAAGATCAACCGCTCTTTTAAGAGTCGTGAATAAATATCATAGGCACGTTCGCCTCGACCACTTGTCTCGATGACCATCGGCACCAAACCAAGCGCTTGGACATCAAGAGCCGTGGGCATTTGCGGTACTAGAGGGTCGCCAAACGTCATACCAAACAATCCTTATTAGATAAAATAGTCAGAGTAAAAAAATAGAAACAGGCTGTTAAGGAAGCCCCGAATAAATCGGGGGCGGCAGGATAAACAACTGTAGCCTCCTTGCCGTACTAGTGTACTGGCAGCAAAGGCATTCCTTGCTCCCAATTTATTCAGCATTTCCTTAATTAGAGCTACTCAAAACAGCCTGCTAATGCGCTACAGGCTACTGACTCGCGTTCGCTAATTCTTCAAAATTAACTGGCTTATCACTTACCTTGGCTTGACCAAGCACGAAATCTACGATGTTAGATTCCAGCACTTCCGATTCGATTTCGGCCAAACGTTTTTTATCTGAATAATACCAGTGCATCACTTCTTGCGGATTGTTGTAGCTTTTCCCTAACTCTTCAACTGCGGCACGAATCTGTTCAGGCTTGGCTTGCAGTTCATGCTGTTTAATCAGCTCAGTTAAAACCAACCCTTGCTTGACGCGATACTCAGCTGGCTCTTTAAAAATTTGCTCAGAAAGCGGCAAATTTGCTGCCTCTGAAACGCCGCGGGCCTTGAGATCTTGGCGGGCTCGGCCCAGCAAATACTGTAACTCTTGGTCAATCAAAGTTTGTGGCAAATCCAATTCTGCCTGCGCCACCAGTGCCTTCATGACCTGCTCTTTGAGCAATAATTTAGTGCGGCGTTTCGCTTCGCGCTCAAGATTTTCTTTGATTTCAGCGCGCATCTTAGCCACATCTCCGTCAGCTATACCTAGCGATTTCGAGAAATCTGCATCGATTTCCGGATAATGCGGCCATTCGATTTTTTTAACCGTCATGACAAACTGCGCGGTCTTGTTAGCTATTTTTTGCTCGAAATAATTTTCCGGAAAAGTCAGATCAAAAGTACGGCTTTCACCTACTTTCAAACCAATCGCGGCTTTTTCAAAGTCAGGTAAGGCACGCCCTTGGCCGATGACAAAAGTGAAATCTTCGACGCTACCGCCGTCAAATTTTTCACCGTCGAGCGTAGCGCTAGCGTCAACCGTCACTCGGTCACCCTCTTGCGCTGCTGCTTCGCTGCCGCCATCGCCATGCTCAGTTGCTTCACCGCGCACATGATAGTGTGCGTGTTGCTTGCGCAATAGCTCAAGGGCACGATCAACTTCTGTCTCACCAATCTCCGTCGTCATTCTGGTGATTTCCGTCGTGGCTATATCACCCAGCTTAATTTCTGGATACACCTCAAAGGTTGCAGTGAATTCATAAGCATCGGTCTGACTCGCCCCTTCTTGCAGAGCAAAATGTGGCTGACCAGCGACTTGCAGCTTTTCTTCGCGAATGATGGCAAAAAAACTGTTGCCAATCTTGTCGCTTAGCACCTCACTCTCAACCTGAGCTCCATGTTGCTGCGCAATCATTTTAAGAGGCACTTTGCCGGGGCGAAAACCGGGCATACGAACTTTTTTTGCCAGCTGACGCAGGCGAGCATCAATTTCTTGCTGCACTTCCTGCTTAGTGATGGAAAGGGCGATACGCCGTTTAAGTTTTTCGAGGCATTCTACTTGAGCCATAAAATCGAGCCATCCTAGTCGCGAAGCGCGCACTGTGCCGCATTGAGCCAATTCATCGTACCCACTCTACTGCTATGAATTCGCTCACCGCACCTGCCACGCGTTTTATTGTTTACAAAATCCCATACTTTACCAAACTTATTTAGCGCGTCGCCTAAAAAGCCAAGGCGAACATAACTCGGCCCAACCTACCGTCCTTACCCTCTGCAAGCTAAACGCATCGATTTTGCATGGAACTATCCAGTTTTGCAGACGGATCCAGGACGACCGTTTCGTCTTACTTGGCAAATCTGACGAGCGCCTAAAAATATTACACCGCCACCTAAAGCAAGCGCTATACGCACTTAAAGAGAAAATCATGTCCTCTACTTTAGAAAGATATCTACATTTTGTAAAAGAGATATTTGAGCCTAAAACAATCCATGATATTTCGAATAAAAATAGCAATAGACTGACCTTTAAAGTCAAAAAAATTTCTCCATTATTGCTTCGATTGCTTTTCTAGAAAAAATAGTTTCCTCATGAATATATACTCCTGAGTTTTGCGTTATCGACTTGAATTCAAGGAAGCAAACTTATGTACCGTTTACCGCCTTATATTGATCTCTCTTCTTCGTCCTATGCTCAGCAATCTTTAGCGCCCTCTTCTTATTCACTGCCCCATGAAATTCAAAAAACAATAGAAAATCAACTGAATTTATCTGACCAGCAAGCCTTCTTTGAAGCGTTGATTGCTATGCAAAATAACACATGGATAGAGCCACTCGCTTTGAAATTACACCTTCTACAACGGATAGTTCCTCAGGAATATCGTGAGCATTTGGCCAGATCGTTTATTAATTTAAATACGTTTGCCTTGCACCAATTAAATCTACTATGTGATGCAAATTATGATGATCAAGCGGTAACAAAAGCGGCTCTCTTTAAGCTTTTATTTCTTGCTTACTCGCCAGAAATATTTGGTTTTTTAAGGAAACAAGTCCAACAGGAACCTGCATTAAGGCAAAAACTCATTAATTCGATTGAACATGTAAAAAAAGAGGAAGCACAGTCTTTTCGCAAAATTCGAATGATTGAGGCTGTTTTATTTGATGAGCCAGTTGAGCATACTCAATGGAATAGAAACCCTGAAAGTGAAACTTCTACTGGCAACTGGGAGGCTGCGCTCTCTCAAATACCTGGAATTCAAGCAAATAGTGCTTACCCAGCAGAGACCCATCTAATTAGCCACTTTGCACAAGCATTGCAATTTTCTTCTAAAGAAGACAATCAAAATATTGAAATGAATTTGGAAAGTGGGCCGGAACATCATCGTTCTGCGCTTTCCACTCATGCGCCTGAAAGAGCAGAAGAAAATGAGAGCATAAGCGCTGAATTATTAAAATCGGGGAGAGACCAATCACTAAGATGGACGCAGGAGCATCAAGATCTCTGTAACGCTGTGACCAAAAACCCCTCCCATTTGGAAAGACCAAAGCAATATGAGGAGTTTATAGAGCAATGCGACAAGCAAGGGCTGCGCCGCATGTCTTTTACTTCATTCCGAAAAAAAATTCTCCCTGTGCACAGGAAAAACCAGGTGCTACAGACAAAGCAGTGTCAAAATATACTTGAAGCTGTACTCAAGGCTCATCCCAAGCTAACAAGATTGGATCAGCATAAAATATTTAGTGCTCAATGTGAGGAGAAAGGGCTCCCCCCCTTTTCTTTTAATGTATTCAAGTCAAAAATCCCCGATTGGGACAGAATACAACGTATGCGCTGGACGAAGGACCATCAAGGTCTTCTGGAAGCGGTAAGTCAAGTCTATTCTGATCGAACAAAAACGGATCAGCATAAGATATTTGATTCTGCATGTACGGCCCAAAATCTACGGCGCTTTTCTCTCAGTGACTTCAAGAAACACACCCCATCCGAGGACGAAATAAGAAGAGGCAGTGTATGAGCGAATTATCAAAACCTGCCAAAGTAAAGATGTATTACGCCCTAATAAGAGGCGCTTTCTAGCATAGAGAAAGCAAGAGGCACGAGCAAAGAGAGTACGCACCCATACCCAGCCATCCTTACGCGAAAAATTAAAGAGGCCTTTTATTTTTACGAAGGAGGCAAAGAAAGCTGACTGGGAAGGCAGCAAGAAAACAAGAAGAGTTTAACCTCTGGCTCCTGCACTCTGACGGGGATTCCTCGGAATCCCCGAAAAAAGCCCACTAGCAACACCTAGCACAACAGGATGTCCCTTCTCAGAACGCTAAAAGATTGCATAAAGGCCATTTGCCAGAAATTTGATCAATTCAAAAATAGCTTTATCCTGCCGAGCTTTAGCAAAGTTAGGAAATACTTTTCAACTGAGTTATGCACAGTATTTGTGAATATATTGAGATATTTCACGGGGTGGGCGAAACGCAATCTTATAACTGACTAAAGTACCTTCTTAGACAACATAGGCGATTCGCAGAGATTGCTTCGCTTGATAGTGCAATCCACTTTCCAATCACAATAACAAACTCGGCCTTTCTTTTTGCACGCTTTACGGCGCGGCTTCAGGCATGGTGGATAGCAGTAAGGATGAAATGTTGCTCTATGCAATGGTTAGAAATTCTGCAAAAGCGGAAATTAGACTACGCTTGCCCACAGCAGAAAATGAGATTGGCAAAGGCACTGCAGCGTACAAAATAGATAACCCGACAGATTATCTGCCGGGTACCAACGCGCTGGTTTAATAGGGTCTGGCCTCAATTAAAACGGGCAACTCCACCACAAGGTAAGGTTTTACTCTTCGATCAAATTGGAATTTGCTGCGCCTAGAATATTCTCTGCCATCGTTCTCGCTGAATGGCCTTTCCATTTATCTTCATTGATTACAAGTTTTAAAAGGTCAGTGACTAATTCCGATGCCCTCTTGCTTGAGTGGTTTTTCAAATGAGCTAACTCTCTTTCTAGCAAAGACCTCATCTCTTTTTCTATGTCTGATCTGATACTTATAAGCTGCTTAAATCCCTTGCTCCATGTCTCTTCGTCTGCTAAAAAAACTTGAAGGCCTTCTATAATTATGCGTTGGGATTTCACTTCTTCTAAGTTATTGAGCTGTGATATGAAAGGTGATATGGCTTTTTCTCTCAACAAAGCCTTTGCTCTGTTCGATATCTCGTAATTCTTCCATACCTCTGATTTATTTAAGCAAGTCAAAAGATAATATGCAGGTTGTGATATCGCCTTATCTTTCATCACGGCGAGTTTTATTAAATAGTATTCCAAATACGGAACTAGCTTTTCCTCGTATGCCTTAGATGCGTTTTCTGTTTTCAAGTAGGCTAAAAGATCTTCTTTAATATCTTTTATTTCTTGTTTCGTCATTTCTGACTCTACCGAGATTTCAAGTGCTAAAAAATCTCTTAAAGCTACAATCACATCTGCTGCATCTAATACTAAGGCATTCGCGTTCTGATTTTTCCACTGCCTCGATTTAACGAGAACATCCAAAAAATTCATTACAGGCTTGATGGTTTCTGGGATAGTCGCCTTCAGCCTTCCTGTCTGCTGATCGTATAAGCGAGACACTAAGTGATTGGCTTGTCTTTTCAGCGAGCCATCTTCTATCGAAACTTCTTTGCTTTCTAACAAAAATGAGAGCTTTAACGCAAGCTTCTCCATGTCAGACCTTTTATCTTTATTTTTTTTCTGACTTGCCCTCACTAAGTCCGCAAAGGCCTTCTCTGCCAAAACAGCTGTTAGGGAGTCTGATAGCCAATGGCCTTGCCACACTTTTGCTTGGTCCAAACAAGTAAGCAGATCGCGCAGAGATTTTGATGCTGCCTCGTCTGCCGTATTGACGAAGCGCTTTAAAAATGATTCGAATACTTCTTTCTGTTTTTCTTCAGGTGCATTATCTGTTTGCAAATAAGCTAAGACAGTATTTTTAAATTGTGTGACGTCTGTCTCTGTCATGCTTGTAGCTGACGAAAGTTTCAGCTTCAAAAAATTTTCTACAGCCAAAATCACTGCCGCTATTTCTAATGTTTGCTGATTTTCTCGCCCTTTCAAGTCATTTAAATGAGTCGCAAAGTCCAATATAGGTTTTGATATTTCCTGGCTTTGATCATTTGCGAAGTGCAGTAAATTGATTGCTACACGCCTCAGCAGCGCCTCTTCTGACTCGCCATTTTCTTTTATATAACCTGCCCAAGTTTCTTTTCCTGCAAACAAAGCTAAAAACCCAACGATGGTTGCTTTTAATTCATTACACTTAGTTAACTCAGTTAATTTAAAAAATTTTTTTATGACATGAAAATCTGGCCTTTCTCTTAAAATGGCCTCTGCCATTTTAGATATAGGGTGATATTGGCGTAATCTACCTTCTTTTAAAGAACAAAAAAAATCTTGGGAAAATTTCGATATCCGAGGCCCTGAATGAGTAATTAAACTCATGCCATCTAATTTGAGCGCTATTTTTTCTAGCGTAGTCTGATTGTCAAAAAATTTAGCATCATTAAAATATATCAAAAATTTATTTGCAATTTCCTGTATTTCTTTTTTATAAAAATTCTTTAATTTAGCAAAGTTTTTTACAGCCAAAGTATCTGTGCGATCCAATTCTTCTTGTTGTTCTTTCTCTGAATATAGGTCTGGCGAGCTCGAAGAGTTTATATAATTTTTGCTACCAACCTGTGTCGAAGCAATCCCACTCAATGCAACCATTTCTGAATCCTTTCGATTTGGTATCGATCCAATAAAATTTTTCTATCGCCTTAGGGCATGCCCTCAAATTGCGACGAGCGTGCAGTAGCGCTTTAAAATATATCCTAAACTTTCTCTCATTCTCAGCATCACACTGAGCTATAGGTTTATAACTTAACATCAGTTTTAAACCAGGTCTACACATCGCAAACGCACGGCTGCGGTACTGATTCGTCCCTAAACTAAAGAAGCGCAAAGCATGTTTGCGCTGAGGAAAACGAAGGTGGAAATATGGGCAGAAGAAATCTGCAAGAAAATGGGAATTTCGCTGGCGACGTTTTGCACGTACCGGCAATGCCAAAGTCAGAGCTTTAACACTCGCTTTCGGCAAGAGTACCTTAATACTCATTGATTCTTATCGCTAGACGATACAAAAGGCAAAAAACGGATTAATTTGGATTCAATAAAATCATTTAACGCATTAAATCAATACTATCAATCTCATATAAGCCCTTTCTCAAGCCGACTAATATTAACGCTCGAACGGGAACCCTACCGCACAACAGTGAGATTTAAAAACAGCATTTTCTTTAATAAGAAAAGGGAAATATCTAACTACAACAACCTCGTTTTTCAGAAATGCAGAATTATCTATATTTTTAAGTAGGCAGAAGCAATAATGCCCTTACCAAGATTAGCTGAAAATATGGAATTAGCAGCTCATAGAAACGTGCTAGCGCACGTGGCGCTATCAAATCGCGCTAAGGATTGAATTGCCACAAAATGTTTCCGCTACCGCGTAGAGCAATTTATAGCAAGCAAGGTATCAAGATAGAGGTAGAAGAGAAAGAAAAGGTGTATCTCTCGTCGCAGGCACGCGCGCAGCGGCTATGTAAGCCTAGCGCATAATATAGCTACCGTGACTCACTCCTTGCCCATAATGGGCTTTTGTCTTCCCATCCATATCAGTCCAAACGATTTACCATATGCCCCAATCCACGCAAAGGCTTAATAGCGTTCATTTGAAATTAGCTAGCTTAAGCAGCCACTGCGCTTCAGGCTGCGCTTGTTTTTTATATAAATAATTTAGATTATTTTTGATAGCGGCTAGTAATTCTGGAGATTTATTTTTAGATAGATATTTCCCTATCCAATTAAGAGAGATTAATTGTTCCTGCCCAGATAAATTCTTCCATTTTCCTGTTAAGAGAATCAATGTAGATAAAGGTACTTTTTCATGGTTTAGATACGGCGCAATAAATTCAATAATTAGAGATCGCTCTTCTTTAGTTTTTGTAGGACTTTCGCCCAGATTATCTATCATTTTATTGAATATTTCTTCTCTTTTATTTGCCCGGGGCAAATATTCTCTAACCAATTCAATTAACTTAGCGATATTATTTTCTGACAAGAAAAGCCATACATTTGACAATTCAATTAAAATTGTATTAATTCCTGACGCAGGGAGTTTTTTTATATATGTCTCAAAATGAAGAGAAGAATATTTGGCTACTTTATTTAAGGGGGGATTACCATTTCCAGCGCTATTATTTTTAAATTTATATTATTAAAGTGGATGTAAGTAAGGCGCAGCAAATAGAATCAGAAAATGGCTTTGAAAATATTTTCCACGTGTTATGCATGTTCAGCGAAAACTGCCGAGGTCAAGCCTGGATTAGACGGTCCGGGCGCTACCTCTGACGACGGAGTCTCTTTAAGCCAGTTTTTGATAGCTACCCGATGTGCTTTTGAAGCAGAATTAGGATTTTTGCTTATAATGGTATAAATCAAGTCATCCATAGAAATTTCTTCTAATGGCAATGTAGGCGCGGTATTGAGAAAATGTTGCTCTGTGGCTGCCATCTGTTCATGCTGAACCTGTGGTGTTTCTCTCTGTATTTTAATAAAATTTACTTTATATGCAGTTTTATTCAATGTAGAAATAGTATTTGTACATAGCTTTTCAAGCTCTTTAAGATACATATTTTTATTATTACCTTGAAGTTTCTCTCTCTCCATAAAAACTTTAATAAGAAAACAGATAAGTTCTGCGGTAAGAGCACTACCCACTATTGCATATACTGGCAGTACAGATTTCACTACTAGCATAACGGCGACAAGTGGAATAATACGAGCGATAGAATCTAATAAATAATTGTAATAGTTAATCCACTCAGATTGAGATAGTGGAAGATTTTTTGCTATGCGTACATGTTGTTCAATTAGCTGTCTTTTTATTATATTTAAGTTTTCAACTGCATTTTCTTTATATGAATCTATTCTTAGTTTATGAATGACTGTCTGTACTTCTGGGAATAGCACTTCTTTAAACTGCAAGATCTCATCAAAAAGGCAAAATCCAGAATCTATCGTTTCCTTAATTTCCTTTTCTTTAACAGCATTACGCTTGATATCTGCTTCGAGAGCTTCATATAGTTTTTTTATCGTCTGTTCAATCAAAACAGCACGATGGATTAGATAGTCATGAATCGGCGCATATGGCCCTGTAAATATTTCCGTATAGCCTGTTAAACGTGGGTTATCTTGCTCTGCGCTTTGTAGCATTCCAGTTAGGGTGTGCTGGCTTTGGGGTCTTTCAGGCTGCTGAGATTGTTCAAAGAAAGAGCTCGGATCGTCTATCTGAGGCGATTGATGTCTAATGAGGGGTGTAGCGCTAGTTATGCTCTCGCTGCGCTGCTGCCTCGTATATAAGGAAGCAGGATTTTGACCATTTGTTGCGCTTGATGCACTGAAAAAATTACCCATGCTTCCTTCCCTATTAAGATATTTTTCTGTACCGAGAAGAGCGGATTTCCACAAATTCTTCTAGGGCTAATCGTCTTATCTTGATAATTTTCTATACAGCTTGCTTCATCTTCTACTTTGTAAAATTGTGTTTTTTCTAGTTTGGCGCACACCCAATTTTGAAGCTAAAAATGCTTGTTGCAATGTTTAGAGCGTTAAAAACGCATGCGTTAGTGGGACAAGCTCACATCCAGAACCACCAAGGCATCCCTCCCCTAGCAGAAGGAGCGTAAGGCTGTAAGCAAAAAACAGCATGAATTTACGGCGGATGATCGGTGCGCCGCTTAAATTGGCTTGACGCAGCTAACGATTCTGCCTTTCTTTCTTAGCTGCTTTACAGCTGCGGAATATGGCGATTGCTCTGTTTTTTCTTTGTATTCAGGGGAATTGCAGTCCGCGGAGAAATACGTTGGGATTGCTGTGTTCAGCCTCCCGTAGGCCGACATCTTTATTTTTCCTTATACAAAATAAGATTAGCAAGAAAGCTCTCATCAGTATAAGGATTGTCCCTTCAATTTCTCTAAGTAAAAACCTGAAGTATTCTCTGTAACCAGCAAACGATAATTCCCCCGCAAATTAATAGGAATTAAAAATAGAATTTTCTTCAACCTCTAAAAGAGGAAGTTTTACGCGAAGAGATCAAGACTTTTAGAAAACGAAATCATCCGTATTTTGAAACAGACAGAAGCAGCTGCGCCCTTACCAAAGCTATCTTAGGTATTTGAGATTAGCCGTACATAGAAACGCTCTATCGAATATGTAGCGGTCGAAGACGCTACGCTTACAAGTATTCGCACTAAGGTTAAAGTTTGAATTGACGCCAAGTATTTTGGCTAAAATGGAAGGAAATTGTGGCGGGCACGAGCAGCCGCTTTGACATCTGCAGGGGGGTTAGACTCACTGAGGTGAAGTCTCTCTCTTAAGGCTCTTTTCTACTCAAAATTTAAAGTGGAGATTAGAGCGCTCAGTCCCCAATGGGCTAAGAACATTGATTTTATTGGTCGGGGTGAGAGGATTTGAACCTTTCATATAGGGGAATATAGGGAGTGCTAGGGGCTTAGCGCCTTGATTTTACGAGGCTTCATACCCTTATAGTTCCCTGCTTTCCCCTCATTTGTCCCAAGATTTGTCCCAAACTATGACGCTTGATCACGCGCACTAATAACCAGCAATTTTTGGTCGTACTGTGCATATATGGTCTTGGAGCGCACAACGTGCAGAATACAAAGAATAATACCAAAACCGCTGTCTAATGGCGTTTTTTACTTCCTTGCTTTTATCTTGCCAAGCATTTCATCAATTTCCATGAAATCATCCCCATTCAATTATCGACGACCGATGAAACACCAGCAGTAGCAAGGGTTTAGATTGGTGAATAGGGATAAATACCATGTTTGGAAAATTTCTCTTTTTTCTCCACATCGTTTGGAAATACTGATGATACTAGCTAGAGGAATGTTGCTCTACTTGCCATCTTGTACCAAGTTTAAATTGTAATTGTTAAAAGCGCGGGACTCGAATCCGCATCCGGCCTATATTCCATAAGGGTTTGCGGGTAGAGGCTGGCGTAAAGCTGTCATTCTTAATCCATCCCATAAGTTTAAAAATGATCGGTCAAATATAAGCTCGACCCTCCTCTTTAGATAGAGATAGAGTTGCATTTTTCGGTATGTAACGGCAATTGCTGCTATTAGCTTATTGATCGCGCCAACTATGCCAGGCATGGCGGCAGAGTGATATAAAAGAAAATTGACTCATATAGAATAAAAAAACCGCCGTTGAACGGCGGCGGTGTACGATGTTAAGAAACTATTTAAGCTAGTTTTACTAATAAACCCTGTGCCTGCAGTGCGGCAATAGTTTCCAACGCTGTATTCTTGGCTATTTGAGCATGTTTTGCCTCTGCTTCTGCTCTGTCTTTCTCTTGCTGCTTCTTCATTTTATCAACTTCTTGCTTAATGCTTTTTAATTCATCAAGAATAGCGTCTGTTTTATCATTTACCCTGTCCACTGAGCCATGAATTTGCCCTGCAGCATAATCAAATCGCTCGGCAGGAATTCCCCCGATACCGCTCATATTGACCTCTAACGCTGATTTTAAGTTTTGTTTTACTGTTTTTCTAAACGCATTTTCATACGCTATATTGCGAATGCCTCGAAATGTATCCATTTCAAGAAAGAATTGAACTATAGCAAGGCCGATAGTTATTGTCTCGCTTTTCCCTAACGTTGCGCTGACCTTATAACCGAGAGTAAAGGCGCTAATTTTTGCCTTATGCTCATCGGGCTCAGGGTCTAACTCAATTTGGTTAACGAAAGTATTTAATTCGTCCCAAGCTTCCGAAAACGTTTTAACTAGCCCAGCATTTGGCATACTCTGATCGCAGCCAAGCCGACCTGGCACATAGCCACGCATATAAGGAGCTGAAGGGACTTGCTGAGTCTGATTCGTTTCTCTCAGATAAGCTGCATGAGCTTCTCTAATCAGATGCTGAGCATCTTTGTATACATTAAAGTCTCTTTGCCTAGATTCTGGCTTTAATCCATTTTCATTATTGATGTCACTTCTATACGTTTTATCTAAGCTCGTACTCATTTTATTGAGCGCGTTGAGCACCTTATCTTCAATAGGCTTAGATAATGGAGAAGATCGAGAAAAAACAGATTTGAAAAAAGTTAAAGCAGAAGATTGAGCTTCTTCTTTGACGATGACTTTTTTCTCTGTCTCTAACGTTTTAGGCCCGCCTGTATAGAGATTGAGATGGCATAAAGTCTGGCTTTCACTTCTTACTAAAGATTGCACAAAGGGATCAACACGTTTTTCTTTAGTGATTTTTGCTCGTGCTAAAACATCTTCTTTATTAGGTACACTAATAAAGTTGCCTAAAAAATCTTGAGAAAATTGCGGTTCAAAATCAACTGATAGCGTTGCTGCATTGCTCTTTAATTCTGCTGGCCTAAAACCCTGAATCATAGCTTTCCCTCTGTGCAAACGCTTTTCTATAAAAGCGCCGATAGCAATTTTGTCTCATGACAATATGGGGAAAACTCTTATAGTGCTATCAGTTTACAACCTGAGTATTTCGCTATTTCATTATTTCAGCAAAAGACCTTAGTCACTCAATCAAAATATCTTCAACATGAAATCAGCGTCTAATTATTGAAAGCCTTTATTCAGGAAGATTGCCTAAAAACTGCCTCACTAATTCCTCAATCAAATAACGCTGATGCGCTGGCAACGCTTCAATTTCTTCGATGAGCTTTAATGCCTGCGGTGAAGGCGGGTATTTTATTTTTTCTGCCTGATGACGCTTAATTATTGGTCGTGCAGGCGGCGGCCCATAATGTAGCCAATGCGCTGTCACCCCTAGCCATTCGGCTAGGGTGTTAATTTTGTCTGTAGTCGGTATAACTTGGCCGGTGAGCCATTTATGCGTGGCTTGCGGCGTTACTCCACTATTGCCGGTATGTTTTAAATTAAACTGCCGCGCTAAATCCGTTCCGCCCTTAATCGCTTTAAGGTTGGGATGCAGCGCGGCAAACTGATTTAAAGTTATTTGCAAGCGTTGTGTAAAAGCGGCTTTTTCTCCTTTTGTAGGCATAGGATGGAAAAAAGCATAACGAGATAAAGTAATCCGTATATGTAAACCATATAAGCTAATTTTAGTTTTTTAAAAGGCAAAACGTTCTAGGGTGAAATAAGGAATATGAATGAGAAGTGAAATAGAGGCAGGCTGACGAGATGACTAACCGAAGTTGCCTGTTAGCGCTAGTTAATCAACTGCGACAATCACTTGGTCGGGTTGCGCAAGAAGTGCAAGATGCGTTTAATGATGGGGCGGTTGTCATGGAAGACGATTTAACTATGCTATGCGCCGATGAAGCTGAAAAGACGATAAAAGAGCAGAGAGGTTGCGCTAAAAAAACTACAGAAAATTACGCGCATACCCTGTTCTATTTCAGTAGCACTTGGCTTAGCGACACGCGAATTTGTCATTAAGCCATATTATTTATTAAATCATTTTCTCTGCTTTTAATCCTTAATATCTTTGGACTTAAAAAAGTCATGAATAATTTTTAGAAATGGCCTTGCTAGCCCGTATCCCATTAGACAAAGGGCAGGAAGAAGCAGGAAGCCGCACCCACCCCATTCTTGCAAAGAAATTTTATTTGATGCTTCAAAAATATTAGCGCCTTTGTTGATAAACATGAATACATAGAACACAAGGATGGTCATACTAACAATCAAAAGGAATGGCGAGCACAGACGAGAGTTGTGTGTTGCGCAAGCTAAGGAGACTTGTACAGGGAAACAAGCCATCAGCGATCATGCCCATACGCTATTTGAACACAGCCGCTCTCTACTGAATGGCTAAATCCCACGACAATGAGAAGTAACCCGGTAGTCTGTAGCGGCGCTAATCTTCCACTCCCCGCAACTTCCGATAGAACCTCTGCCACCCTAACGCCTGCTCTCGCCACTGCCGGCAGATATTTGCGTTGAAGGCACTGACTTCTCCAAGCTTAGTAAACGGAAGCCCGGCGGGTTGTCGGTCAGACTCGGCGGCGGCTCCGGCAGGTTCCCCTGTGAAGGCGGCGTTATACACGCGCACGAAGCCAACATTAACGCCAAAGCGGCGAGCATCTTGTTCGGTGACATAAACAGGTACCTCTTTAATAATGGTGTCGCCTTTTTGTTTGACGACTTTGATGCGATCACGATAACGAACCTCCACTTTCGTGACCACTTGCGCTTGCGCATTGGCCAATTTGGCTTGCGCTGTGGCGATCTGAGATTGGTAGGTGGCAAGTGCTGCTTCAGCGCGAGCGAGCTTTCCCTGATAACGCATTGTTTGAAAGTGCCAGACGGCACTGCCAGCCAGTAACGCACCCATCAGTGCAGTCATTGTGAACCTTGACCCGCCCACTAAACGAATGAACCAACCTATCATGCTTGCCCTATCCTCATCATATTGGCTAACCGCACTGCGCGTTGTTTAACTTGGCTAGCCCATTTAGACGTCAACATCGCCCTCGCCGCTGCTTCGTATTGGTCGCTTTGAATGAGTTGTAACGTTTGCTTAAAGCCAAGTAATTTACCAATACCTAAGTTAAAGCACATATTGGCGAGTACTCGCTGACGTACGTCATCTAACCCGCGCCACCACGGCAAATATTGATCAAGGTCTCGCTCCACGCGGTGAATGTCATTGATTAATAAATAATCATTTTCGGCGTCACTGATCCCCACATCATCTAAGTTACGCCCCGTACCAATCGTGAGCTTGTCGACCGTATCTCGATAAGGCTTCAGCCGTACCCCTTCATCACGCTTGAGTTCTGCACACAGTAGCGCGATTTGTTCAGCATTCATTACATTTTCCGAGATGCACCAAGCAAGCGACATTGCCGCGTACGCGCCATATCACTAGCAATAGCGCGAATTTGAGCATCACTTCAGACAGATCAACAGGCCCGGTATATTGGCGGCAGACCGTGCGTATTACCGTGATCCCGCACGCGACAATGAGCCCATAAGCTAAAAGCGCCATACGCCAGTTATGCGGTGATTCGCTACGTTGATAAGTGAGTAAGCGCAACGTAATGCCTAAAGCAGCGAGCGCATTGAGCATTAGCAACACTTGATTCATTTAGGCTGCCTCCCACGCTTGAGCCAGTCGAACAGATCTAGCTTGTTAAGCGCATCCAAGCCTTTGTGCGTGAGGGTAATCACTGCAGCTGACGCAATAAAAGCGGAAATACCGTGTTCATGGATAGGCAGCCATTGGGTTAGCTCGGGTGCGGCTAAATAACCCGCCACAATAGAAAGCGCAAAATAGCTAATGCGCAGTGCTAAGCGTAAAGTCGGCGCATGCAGCACAAAAACGGCTGCGCCTGCAAATGCGCCGACTAGCGCATTACCGTCAACGCCAGGGAAAAAGCTGGCTAGACTCACCCCGCAGGCGAGTGCCAACCCTGTTGCGATTGAGCTAGACGAAAAAGGTTCGGCCATCTTGATCTCTTAATAAACAATTACCCTCTTGGAATAAACGGCTTACCCTTTAAGCGCTTTAACCAGTGCGACAAAACCAAACAAATAAATAACGCCCAGGCCGAGGTAATACGCATAGCGTAGCGACTTGTGCTCAACGAATAATTTCATTGCGTTCACCATTTCTTTGCTAAATTCATGTTCTTCCTTCTGGTTGCTTCAGAGGATGAAAAACAGAAAGCCCCAACTGTGAAGTGCCCCCAAAAAGTTGGACACCAATCTAATTTTTTGGGTTTTTTTATGAGTAAATACAGCGAGGCATTTAAGTTATCGGCCATTCAAAGCTATTTATCTGGCATGAAGAGTGGCAGGGCCGTGGCACAGCAATATGGCGTGGAACATGGAATGTTGCGTAAGTGGGTGGCCGCCTACCGCGTGCATGGGGAAGCGAGCCTCAAAAAGAAGTACGGCAACTACAGCGCCCAATTCAAGCTTTCAGTACTAAAGCATATGCAGGAGCACGCGCTGTCGCATCGAGAAACGGCAGCCTATTTTGATATTCGCAATGTAGGTATTCTGGGTATCTGGAAACGTCATTATGATGCGGGAGGTATACAAGCCCTCTCTCCCCGCCAACAAGGACGCCGCAAAAAAATGCCACCATCCCCCCCTACCTCGCCCAAATCTGGAAATGTACAGACGCGCACGCGCGAACAGGTACTTGAGGAAGAGCTGAATTATTTGCGCATGGAAAACACCTACTTAAAAAAGCTCAAAGCCTTAATTCAAGCGGACCAGCGGGCAGCACAGCGCAGAAAGCACAAATAGTGTTTGGATTAAGGCACCAGTACCCCCTTAGCAGCTTACTCAAAGTAGCAGGCCTCGCACGCAGTACCTTTTACTACCAACAAAAAGCGTTACAGCGGGGCGATAAATATCTAGCGATCAAAGCGCAGATTCAGGCTGTTTTTACGCAGCATAAGGGACGGTATGGCTATCGACGTATCACGAGTGTGATTCGGCAGAATGGACATTCAATCAACCATAAAACAATCCAGCGTTTGATGGGGCAGCTCAAGCTCAAATCGTTGGTACGTATTAAAAAATACCGTTCCTATAAAGGGGCGTTAGGACGCATAGCCCCCAATGTCTTGCAACGACAATTTAGCGCCCAGCGCCCCAACCATAAATGGGTAACGGATGTAACGGAATTCAATGTCTACGGCCAGAAGTTGTATCTCTCGCCCGTGATGGACTTGTACAACGGAGAGATCATCTCCTACCAAATCGCACAGCGCCCTGCGTTCGAGATGATAAGCACCATGCTTAATAAAGCCTTTATCTGTTTGCAGCCTCATGACAAGCCAATCATGCACTCAGATCAGGGATGGCAATATCAAATGGCCGCCTATCGAGAACTGCTCGCGAAAAAAGGTATCACGCAGAGTATGTCTCGCAAAGGAAACTGTCTTGATAATGCGGCTATGGAGAGCTTCTTCGGTACACTAAAATCTGAGTTTTTTTATTTGAATACATTTCGTAATATTGACGAGTTACAAGCAGGTTTGAGCAAATACATCTACTACTACAATCATGAACGCATCAAACTCAAACTAAAAGGACTGAGCCCGGTGCAATACCGAATTCAGTCCTTTCATTGTTAGCTACTTTAACCGTCTAAGTTTTTGGGGTCAGTTCACTGCTCGTCACAGTTGGGGCTTTCTGGTTGATAGAGATAAATTTAACTATCTAGTCTTGCGTTTATCAGGGGCAAGCCGTCGTTTAAAAGGACTCACGGTGAAACACAGTGGCAGGCGTGCATAACGCTGCCAGTTAGGGGCATGCCAGCCTTTGCCATCCCAACGATTCCAAGCTTTCCAACCGAGTTTGAGCATGCCTAAGCGGCCATGGTAATAGACGTTAAAACTGTTACCAATCGCTACAAATAGCACCAGTTGAGGCGTATCAATATATCGGATAACACGCCATTGTCTGGCCTCAAACGGTACGCCCAATACCCAATAATCAAAGCCAGAAGCCGGATTGCGATAAATCCAATACACGCGAGCAAGGTAGCGTTTAACCGGAGAAGCACCCCATGAGGGGTCAAGGTAACCCCCTCGCCACGCCTCATCTAATGATGAATCAAAGGGTTGAAACCATTTAAGCCAGTCGGGTAGGTTGCCTTTGTCATCAGCGAATAAAGGTGCCCACCAGTTAACCGCCAGCATGGCGAAGGCTGTAAAAAGTAAGGAAACTAACGCCATCAGCGGATAAAGCGCTAAGGATTGAATAAAAGTCATGTTGCCTCCTCAAGGTTGACGAGTACAGCGTTTAACTGCATATTAAAATCCTTAATTAATTCGTCTACTTCAACCTGATTGTTAACCTGATGCACAGCCTGTCTAGCTTGATGTTTTAGGCCATCAATGACGCCTATGGCTTTTATGAGTTGCCCACCACGCTTAAACACGTCGTCGCAAAAATCTTCCATACTTTCATTCAGCGCCCGCGCTGCTCTTTCCATTTCAAGCGCACTTTGCTCGGCTTGCGTCGCAGTTCCTAATCGCCACGCCTGAGCCATACGGAATTTATTCAACCAACCTGCTATCTCCATCTCATCGTGTGTGCCAGCCACTTGTTGGCGTTGAGATTGCGCAATGCCAGCAAGGCGATTAAGTGCCATCTCTTTGATCGTAGCTAACGCTTCATCAGGTGAGGGAAATACAGCTTGTGGATAGCCTGTTTCATCAGGCTCAATCCAGTCGCCTCGAGCATTGGCTTGAAGTAAGGCTTGATGTTCTTCTGCCGTGATTTCTACCGCATCAGCAGGCAGCGCTTTATCTTCATGAATTTGGCTGTCATAAAATCCACGGGTGGTAGCTGAGTAATACAGTGTCATTCTTAATCTCCTGATGCCTTTTAACAGCCAAATGCAAGCCAACCGGTCCGCGTATCGTATTGACCTCCTGTCCAGGTAATGGACTCCGCAAAGAACTTAGACTGATCTAATTTAGAGTAGCCAACGATATTGGCCCCTTTGGTGCACGTTAATTGCACCACCCATGCCTCTTTCGGAAAACTGATTGGAAACAATATCTCACCGCCTCTAGCCGGTACAATCACATTACCCCACTGCACAATTAAGCCACTGGGGAATACTTGATAACCTGACTTGAGTTCTGGAAAGTTCATTTCGTCTCGCTTCCAGTAGCGCTCATCACCTTGCTGAGGAGTCAGGTAACGGTTATCAGCGTCTTCTGGTTTGAGATAATGTTTATCCACATAATCAATGCTTGCATAACTGGCAAGCTGATTATCGAAGACGAAATTTCCCTGATCGGTATCATCTACCGTTGCCTTAAGTCTGTCTTGCTTAGACCAGCCAATTTTGATGACATTCGACTTTTGATCGATGCCCGTTCCTTGCTGAACGGGTGTATAGCCTAGAGTGGGTTGTTTGTTAGCAGTGGCTTGAGCAACGCGTAACGGCGTCATGATGGTGCCATTGTCTGTTCCGGCCAGCGCTTGTTCTTGAGAGGCTACCGTCGATGCGACAATTGCCCACTTTGTCGTGTCGCTTGGCGCAGCAGTATTGTTATCAATGAGGGATTCATACACTTCCCAAGGGCCTGCTTTGTTTGCTTGGTATCGCACACGTGTGCGTCGTGCATAAGGGTAGGCTTTCCCTTCGTTATCTGATTCATTAATCCATTCAGGCGTTCCGAACATCTGATATTGCTGCAACACTTCGGTAATGTCGTGGAGCAGTGCATTGTGTTTGTTGCGCTCAATGGGTTTGGCGAGGGGGTCGGTCGCTTGATCGCGCTGATAGTCGTATCCATAGCCTTGCTCATAGCTGACATCGCCTGTGGCTTGGGTGTCGCTTGGTACGCTTTCGCGGTCGCCTGCTGCGGCAAATGGTTTGATGAAAAATCTTTGTTGCATAGGTCACTCCGCAAATGTTCCGTGAGTAAAGTTTTTATAATGCTTGCCAAAGCCAAAAGAAGGTCGTGTCACAACTCGACGCTTCACCCCTACTCCTGCTGGGCGTGGCAGTAGGTCATAGCTATCTAGTACGAAAATTAGACTCGGGCTGGGTTGAGAAGAGAAAACATAGATGACATACGACATGTCGTTAGAGTCGAGGACATAAACTTGACCTTGCTCACCTAGCAGCATTTTCATAAAGCGGTTGATTTCGGGAATCGTGCTGCGCGCAACAAGCTGAAAGTAGCGCAGTCGCAATACAACTCTCTTCTGCTCAAGTGTCAGCTTCACTGTTGAGGATGATTTGCTGCCAAAGCTTCCATGTCCGAAATTCTTATTAGTGGCTCCAAATCCAAATACTGGGGCCCCTGGTTTGGTTGGATTGACGGTGACGCTTAACGGTACGCCCAGTAAGATTGCCCAGACTGACAGCCCGAAATCATTGGCAGTACGCAAATCAAAAACATCCTGCACCCATTTTTTCCAGAACTCGTTATGGTTTTTTTCATACCAAGCTTGCTTATGCTCAAGCAAGCCTCGCAGCTTATCGGCGTCGTTGTACTGCCAGAGCAGCGCCTGCAAAAGATCGATTGAGAAATCGAAAGATTGAATTTTCATAGCACGATCACTTGGATAGCTGAAGGCGTAATGAATGCTTTTTCCCAAATGTCGAGTGGAATTTCTGTCGTTACGTAGTTAAGTGGTGCAAGGTTGGATATTTCCAAGCGTTGTACATAAATATCGGGTACATAACGATTGACAGCCGCTGCTAGTTCGAATGGCGAAACGCTAGTGCCAACCATAAAACCAGCTTCATTCTCAAACTGGTTTTCTGCGTAAGCAATGATTGCGTTGCGTACTGTAATTTGTGGGTCGGTTACCGAAGGACCTACACGCACTATCACGCGTGTTAAAAAATAGCGTGGCGTTGGGCGATCAAACAGAATGGTGTATTTTTGCTCTGAAATGGAGTCGATGGCCTCAACGCTCACCTTACCATTCCAGCCAGCTCCGGCACTTTTGTTATTCAGTAACGCCTGCGCAATATCAATGTCTGTCCCACCATCAACACATACCCAAATTGAGTGAGGTTTCATCGATACGCCATCGATGATCTGTGTCACGCTTTCGGTGTTTTCTCGAAATTTCAGACTCTTTACGCCATTTATTTCATAAAGTGCGGATGTGATTGCCTCGGAAATTGAAATGCCTTGCAACGCTAAGGTGCGCTTGCGTTGCCTATTTAGGCTTGCATCAGATTGTTCGGTTTGCCCAGGTGTTGCGCTTTCGCTGTTATTGACAGTTTCCCAGCCAAGTACACTATCGACTATATGCACGAGTGCGCCAGCGGGTGCTGTGATTGATCCATATTCAACTGAGCGAAAATTAATTGTCCCCGCCCCATCAGAATCTAATACCACAGCATCTGTGGTTTCAAATAAATCTCCGGCTTGGGTGCGCGCTCGCGCACCTTTGCGAATGAGCGTATGCGGAGCACCTGTAACGTCTACGTTTGCAATTGTCGAATGGGTTTTTTTAGTACGTTCTAGCCCTGTTAACGCACATATGGCATCTAAAAATATGCCACCAGCATGATTGGGATTGATTTGATTAGCGAGAGCAGCATTGTTGCGAATGACAGCATTACGCCCCAGCGTGTCGGCAGTAATGAGTACGCCTTGTGGCGTCTCCGCATTCACGGATAGATCATTACCAAACACGCTACGCCACTCATCCTGGACAGTATTCAGTAAGGTAGACGTGTCTGGCACAATCACGCCTGTGTGCGTCAAGTAGTCATAGGTCTTAGCCATGATTGGTCAGCTCGGTTGTGCCGAAAATGGTTTGGATGGTTGCGTGATAGCGCAGTACACCATCTTTAAGATTGGCAGTAAAAGCGGTAACTTCGAGTACGCCAGCGATGGCTCGTAATGTCTGGCGAGCGTAGGCTTCGCATTGCACCAAATTTGTGTTGTGCCACACTACATCCATTGTCGGCATGCCACGATCTAAGGCAAACACCATTTCACCCAACTGTGTTTGCATTGCGTGTTGACAGTTTTGTTTGATGGCTTTTAAATCATGCGTAATAGCGAGCATGCCATCGGTATCGAGATATAGATCGTTTTGCTTATTGGTTGCTAAGCTTTTCATACTGGGCCTCCACTTATGCCGCTACCGCTTTCAACGCCGTTATGTCGGTGTGATTCGGCAGGTGTCTCGCCAAAAGTCACACCGCCACGCCCGGTCACGCGACCGTCGGTTGTCAAATTGCCGGTACATTTCACCTCTGTTGCATCAAGTTCAATGGTCTGCGCTGTCAATTTAATCTTGTCTGGCCAAAGTGCTATGCGCACCGAGCCGTCCGTGCTTTGCAGCACTGCGTTGGATTCATCTTCATCGGCAATGGTGTAGTTGCGCATCACATCTGGGATGAACAAGCCATCTGCGAAAGAGTGCAAGCGCTGTGTGTTTGGCCCTGCCTCTGAATTGGATTGCAGATACAGTGAAATATCTCGATCGCTGGCCTTGATCCATCCGGTGTCACCTGGTTTGAGAGGCAGACTCATAATGAAGCCGCCACCGCCGAGTGCGAGCACTGGTACGCTGGCTAGTGTTGGGCGGGATAGTGTTTGGTTTTCGGTTGTCAGCACCATGATCTGCGGCTGCACAGTGGCGACATTGCGTTTGCGGTTGTAGGCGACGATTTTCGCAGGCAACATGTCATCGACACCCTGCATCAGCTTTTTGAACACTTCGCGCAACGTACCTGCTAATCCGCCTGCATTGGCCGGGTCATGGCTGGGAATTGCGTTATCGCTCATCAATGTGTACCTGCGCGTTTAGCCTCTGCGATCCAATAGAAGGATGTATCGCGATTGGCGAGTTCAAAATTCAACTTGAAGATGATGTAATTGCCGGATGCTGCCGGGTTGAGCTTGCTATCGATAATCAGCGCGCCCCCAAGGCGGGTTGTTGTATCAAACAGATACTTAACTTTTACGCCTTGCTCAGTGATTTCGGGGATGCCAATCATGCCTGTCGCTTCGCTTAATACACGTGTTTCACCGCGTAGTGCGACGTTGTAATTTTTTACGACCAGTATGTTGTCATCGACGTAGGCATTAACTCCGCCGACCTCACCAAGGCGGTCTATTTGTTTTAGTGCGCTACCGATAAACGCATAGTTGGCAATATGCTTTTCCATTGCCTCGAAACGCAGCGTCAGCCCGAGATCGCCTGCGATCTGACGTGCGATGGTAGACAGTGGTGCTGTTACTGCTTGGCTGCGTGCAAGGATATTGCCCTTCTGGAACTGCCCAGTAGATGCTTTAAACATCAGCGTGATGTCCGGCGGCTGTGACGGCAGGCAACTAGAAATATCCCCCATAAACACGCGCGATCCACCGGTCGAGCGACGGCCAGCCTCTAGTACGATCCGCTTTGGTGTGCGATTGCGATTAAAGGGACTGGTCTCGGTTAGCAGATATTCACGATCCGGTTTCGACAGATTAGTGACCCGAATCTCGGCCTCGTTTTGCAGTGCATTGGCGAATTTGGAGCCAGTGGCGCTAATGGTCAGGTCATCATAGATTTTCAGTACACCGTTAATCTCGATGCCGACGCGGATGATGCGTGGGTCGAGTTCATCCACGGAGTTCATCCAACTCTGAGCTGCTCACATATAGCAGCTCATGGGTGCTATCGAACTTTGTGTAGTCTGGATACTCCCCATTGCTAGTCATAAACACGAAATTCCCAGCGTTATCTTCCATGTACTGAAACGGCAACAGCAGCACGCTAGCGTTGCATTGCATGCCTTGCACTAGCAACGTTTCATCACGGGCAATCGTGGCTGACATGACACCTGCAGTTGCTTGTAGGGTGATTTCGTAACGGCGACCATCGAGCCGAATCGATAGCGATTGATTGGGAATCGCATCGAGCGGAATTTGAATCATGGGGATTAAATTAAAACAAGATGTTGTAAAGCGTCGATTTATTTTTCTTCGGTTTCCCTGATTGCTCGCCGCGCTGAACGGTTGAAGCGTGTGCCTTATTTCTGACTTTCTGTGCAGGCAGTTGCTCATACCGAGCTGTGACCAGCAGAACTTCCTTTAGCTTTAATGTAAGCATGATGGAGTCGAAAGTATCCGGGTCTTCGTCGTGTGGTATTTCGGCGAGCAGCATATTGGAGTAGCTGCCTGACTTGGTTTGTACCGTCAGGGTTTGACCCTTTAAGTACATTTCACGGATTTGCCGATAAGTGTCCCGGTAATACGTCGAGGACAGCATCATTAACAATTCGATCTCAACAGGTAGGATGATCCGGTGGTCGGTAATCGTTGCTCCCGACTCAACTGGATGCTCCATTGTTTTAGACGCTTCTTTGACGCTTGCCTTCATTGGCCGGGCATCGCTGAAGAGTTGTTGGAAACCTGCACCGAACACGCCTACGACATCAATGGCCGCAGTTGGAATAAATCCCGTGATCATGCCGCTACCCCATCATCGAAATGATTTAATGTCGTACTCAATTCCTGACCTAATCCGCGGCTTAATTCATGTTTGATTGCAGCACCATCTGACGCCTGCGTATTGATTGTGATCGGCCCGGTTTGCACGTTTGTGCTCTTGCTCGTACTGCGACTCGCGTGCATGATGCTATTCGAAGTTTGCGCGGAAAGCGGTGTGGAAGTAATAGCCAGAGCCTGCCTGCCAGCCATGACATTAGCTCGATTAGCCGAGGTTAGGTCAGGGCGGGGCGTGTTGCTGTTTTGTGTGGACGCAGATTCACCGATGCCAAGAAATGATTTCACCTGGCTCAGCGCACCGCTGATGATTTTCAGTCCGCGTGAGGCCACGCTGATCACCGTCTCGATGGCAGCAGCGATACCGTTCCAGGCAGACTTAACTGTGCTTCCAACCTGGTTAAATACATTGCCGATCTTAGTTATGGCCGATTTGAGCGCGGGTATCCTATTTAGCAGCTTATCGAATGCGGCTTGTGAAGTGCTTGAGAAACGCCGGAGTGCTTTTTCTGGATGGACGAACAATTCTGCGATGAAAATAAGTCCAGCATTTATCACCTCAAATAGATAAGCGAAAACACTTGTAACTGCAGACACTGCTTCGCCGAGCCTTGGCCAGCGCTTGAATAACTCTCCGAGCAGCGAATCGTTGCCGTCGAAAAAGTTCATCACATCTTCATAAGCGAGCGCGAATATAGTACCTACCGCTGCAATGGCAGCGCCGATCAAGAGGTAAGGAGCCACCAGTGCAAGCGTTGCAGCTGCCGCACTTAGAACCGCTGGCAAGTACATCGTTGTCAGCACTAGCGCCAGTCCGACGAAAAACCCTTTGATTAAACTACTGTGGTTGATTAAATAGACCGTGACTGTCTCGAATTTTTTCAGTAATTTGGACAAGGTTGGTAGTACGGTGGTGGCGACTGTCGTGAACATGTGCTGAAACACCTGCCCAAGATCGCCTAACGCGACTTTGGTTTTGCCGAGCTGTTCGCTGTACTGTTTCCCGGCTTGGATGTCGAGCTTGTTAATCACCCCAAGCTCTTTATGTCGTTTAATCTGGTCTTCGACCGCCAGCCGACCTTTTTGCAGTAAGGCAATGGTGCCTTCATCCAACCCCATCTTTTTTCCCAATTCGGCAGATTCTGACTTGCTCAGATGCTCAAACGATTTAGCAACATCCAATAGCAATTGTGGGGTGGTCTTGATGGTGCCGTTCAGATTGCGGAAGCGCACGCCGAGTCGCTGCAGCAATGGTCCGATCTCACCCTTACCGGTTTTTGCTAGTTCAGTCAGCTTTTCGTTAAGACCGATGAGCGAATTCCTGAATTCTTTGCCGCTACTGCCTGAGCGTTTGGCCGCTTCGCTCCACGCTTGCAGAGCAGAGGCCTCTATTCGTAGCGCGTCAGCGCTTCTACTAATCTCATCTGCACTAGCCACTGTGTGCACAACTCCGGAAACTAGCGCGCCTATTGATAAGGCACCTGCGAGTGCGCCAGTGGCTAGACCAATCATAGACTTGAAGGATTTACCGAGCTTTGTAGCAACGAGATCAGCGCCTTGGATTTTCTTTTCTAGACTGTCGGTTGCCTTCTGTGCTTCTTCTGCCCCCTTTTTAACTTCTTTTGCATCGGAGTCGAACAAGATATGGAATGTTTCCAAAATGCTCATTTTGATGTCCGTTTGAGGTGTTCAGCAGCAAGCCATTCGTTATAACGAGGAATAGCAATGCTCTCCCAGAGAATGAAGGCATCCTCCAGGGTATATATAGTTCTTAGCTCTTGGAGCGTGGCCCGTCCTTCAGAAAGGATCGCTCCGACAAGTCCGTCAACGTTTTGGTAATCCACGCTGCTGCTTTGCCCTCGACATTGCTTAAGAAAGTCGAGACCTTTCCGCTTGAGAAAAAAGACGTGTTGTAGTCCATCATGTGGAACTCGATTTTTATCAGCGTTTCGTAGTCCGGCACATGGTTATCAACTAGTGCGGAGGTCGATAAGCGCAACTCACCATTATCAGCTGGCACTGCAACGAAGCTCATGATCTTTAGCATGAGTGCTTCGTTGGTCTTGTAATCGCCAAGCTTCGGTACTGCACTAATCGGGTATTGCGAAACGATCTCTCGGCCTGCGATGGCTGGGAATTTCGACAGGATGTAGATGCGATCCTCACCCGCCATTGTCTTAAGGGTGATTTCTTTAGGTTCAAGCAGAATGCTCATTGCGCTCCCGTGCGGTTTTCGAATGCAAAGATATATGGCTTGCTTTTCAGGCGCCCAGCGCTGGCTACGCTGTTAGCTGGCATACCATCAGTAATGGCGCCCTCCGTTAGGGTTAAGGGGGCGCGGCCATCCGAGTAGATCGCCGTCATGGTGATCACATCCTTCGCACTTTGTTTGCCGCGCCCTACCCTGTTCGCTTCGAGCAAGATCGACATATTTTTGTCGTCATCGCTAGCAGGAATGAGGTTGAGCGTGACTGAGATTGGATTAGCTTTAGACCAAGTGATTAAATCGCCGTTGAGTCCCATCGCTTTGTCGTTAACCTGGATACTTGGTATATCGAATGGATCTCCATCGTCAGCGAACTGTGTAACGGTAAACCCCGTGGGGAAGGTTTTAGATGCGCGTATCTGCACCATAAGGCCGAAGCCAGAAATGTTTTCCATTGTTGCTCCTGGCGGGTAAGTTAGATCAACACGTGCGAGCCTTCCACTTTACGGATAGCATCGTCCTTGCTGTAAATAAAGGTGTAGACCGCCTTGTATTCGGTGCGGCCATCTTGGGTAACCACAGACTGAATGACACAATCTATCCAATAACCGATAGCTTGCACTTGCCGCCATGCGTCAGGGTCGCCTGTCATGCTTGTCACGTACAGTTGTTGCGTGTTGTTCAGATCTTTGCCGATACTGATCGTGCCGTTGAATAAGGCCATGTTGATGACACTCTGCAACGTTGCAATCAACTGGCTGCGCCCTTGAGCATTGGCCGACACCTTCGCAAGCGACATCAGCAATTCCATAATCGCACTGCCCGCAGCATCTTTTAGCCATTGCTCATTCGCGTACACATTCATATCCGTCGGCGCACTTGTGCCACCCATTAGTACACCGCGCTGATAGAAGTCGAGTACCTGGCCGGCAGTTTGCGTGCGGCCGTAATAGTTGATGCGCAGCGCATCTAAACGATCCGATTCAGGAGTCGTTATCACGCTAGGCGTGAGCGCTGCCTGCTGGAACATGTAATTCTGAACCGAGTTGCGGCGACTATAGTCTGTTCCCGCGAGAATCATCATCGGGAATTGCTCGGGGTATTCTCCTGTGGCGCCAGCAAGCGTCAGTCCGGTACCCGAATAACCTTTAAGTGCATCGTAATAGGCCGATGTGTCAGCAGGTAGAACGCGTGCATGTAACTGGTACATCACATTCTGTGCGGCATTCCATTTGGCAGTCTCTGCTGTTTCATCTGCTGAAAGCGCTCGTATGAACGTGAATGAACCAAAGTTGTTGGAGGTATCCGTCGAAGCGGTGAGCACATCGCTGATGCTTTCAGATACTGAACCATCAGCGAAAGTTGCGTGTTCATCCCAACCGATTAAGCTGCTAATCTCACCTCTCTCGATGGAGATTTTCGCGTTAGCGGAGGTGTTCGTGGTCGTGAAGTTAAAACAACTGTTAAGCGCATCGAATGTGACAACGGCACCTTTCCACAACGGGCTGGTGCCTTTGGTGCGAATCGCAGCTTGTATGACCGATGCCACGTCGGTATAACTGGTTACGTCTTCAAACGACATTTTCGATATATGTTTAATGTCCGTACCGAGTTGCATCGTGAATTCACCCGCAGTCATCGCCTTAAATTGGGACAGCGGCGTGGTGATAGTTCCCCCGAAAATCATGGGTGCTGTTGCAGCATCCACCCAGCGCGCATAGCTAATCTTCTGCGCGCGCGTGATGTTTTTCGAAATCCAGCTGAAATAGAAAGAGGCCCGTGCATATTCCTCAGATGCGGTGCCGAAGTAGCGGCCAACATCATCGGCGTTATCGAATTCGACTACTGCTTTGGGTGGCAGTAACGCATTCGTCGTAAAGAATCTACCGATCAAGTCACGCCGACGTACGCCGGCCGCTGCGCCGACACCGGAAGTGATGTCAACGTATTTGGTAAATCGAATCGCCATGAGTGGCTCCTAAACGCGATAAATGTTCTGTTCAAACGCCTCTACAACTGGCGCGCAGCTTGTGATTACGTGCCTGTGGGTGAGCGTGAAATCGAATGACGGGCTGGCCTCGAACTGCTGCCGGTCGTTAACGAAGTAAATCTGGCGAATATCCTGCACGCGATAGATACCGATCCCATGCGCCTGTAATGTTTGGCGTGTGGCGTCGCTTTGCAAGATGATCGCGCTCAGGTTTAATAAATCCGATGCCGTTAGCAAATCCGACTGAGCGGGGTCTTGCGGTGCCAATGCGTTGACCTGGAAAGAGGTCTGCATCCATATTGATTCCTCATGGACGAGCCTCTTAGCTTCTTGCTCCCAGACGCTTTTTCTCTGCGGATAGCCGTACCGGTAATCGTTGATCTTATGCAGAAATATCACCGGATCGCTCGGTGTGCCTTGCGGCATAGGTTGGTATTGCTGTTTGATCGCTAAATCGGCGATGCCAGCCGCGCGCAGTCCTTCACGAATCAACGGCAGCAGGAGGCGGAATAATTGGTTATCTGTCATAGCTGTACGCAGAGCGCCCCATCCCATCCGTCAAGGCTGAACCAGTCGGCATCCGATAGCAATTGATAGCGCTGACCGGCGAACTCAATCTGATCGCTCGATCGATCTCGGGCTACGTCCTGTAATTCTGCGCACGCATAGAGGCGAATGTATCGTTTCTGAAAATCCAGGCCGAGGTATTGATAGAGATTGCGATCTATTGCTTGCACACTGCCATATAGCGGTACGGGCGGTGCATATCTATTGACATCGATACCTATCTCATTCGTTTCGCGTGCGATAAATCGGTAATATTCGACGCGCTGCCGCCCGATGACAGACAAGGCGAAGCTAAGCAAATTAGCGCCTGGCATCATGACTTATCTTCCACGATATGAGTGAGCGTGTTTAAGAGCACGCCAGAATCTACGAGCGGCTTAGCAATGGTCAGCGAGACCACCCTGCCCTGCTTTTTGCCGCTTAGCCGTGCTTTGACTGTCTTAACCTTCAGAGATGGCGTGCGCAGTTGTGAAATAGTCTTTCGAATGTCAGCGGCGGCTTTAGCAGAGACTTTTTCCATGACGGATGTGGAGGTCTCGGTGCCACGAAATACGCCTGTAAATCCCACTTGCATTAGCTTTGCCCACTGAGTGCGCTGCGCTTGAAGAGTTGGGCGCATGGTGGCGCGCATCGGGATATTTTTTTCAGGAACGCCGTGCTCATGTATCGCTGCTATATAGGCGACAGGCGTGCCATCCTGATATTTCGATGATTCGAACCACCCTACTTTCCCGACCTTGCCACTGATTTCTTGTAATGCTTTTTGCAGACGTGCGCCGCCAGGGCCAGGCTTATGTATCACCTTGGCCATCTGATTGACTCCACAAAAAATGCCTTTTAAGGCAGGTAAGGATTAGTGATAAATCCCGTGAACACGACGAAACGCCGATCTTTCAGGTAAGCCGCTGACATAAAATCCACCAGCAGCGCTGGCTGATAGCAACGCTAATAGCTGCTGACCGTAAGGAGTGAGAGACAACCACCATTGCCACTGCGATTTAATGGGTGGGGGAGTCAGCGTTACCGTTACTCTGTCAATGGTCGCGGCAGACACTATCCCAGGCGTCTGACCTGCTTTCACTATGTCAGTCAAGGCAACCAAGTGCGCTGTCATGAGATTTAACGCTCGCGTACGGCACTCGCCACGCAGATAACCGTAACTCTCTGGACTGACATAACACGTCGCAGCATCCCAATTCGCTCGGAGTGACGCATCGGAATAGAGTGCGTCGTTTTCGAACGCTGGAAATGACAAGCGAAAAGCGCTGACATCAAATTGGATGAGCACGCCCATAATCAATCACTCGCCTTTGGTCTTGGGCCGTTTCTTTTCTGCAAAATCTTGCGGTACTAGTGGTGAGGCTTCATCACGACCAGTCATATCAGCAGCGACTTTTTCTGGGGACGTCTTGGCACGCTCGACGCGAATAAAGCCACGTTCAATGTGACGCTGAAAGGATTCATCTTTTTCCAGTAGCGTCAAATCTTCTTCTGAAACCTCAGTCACCGCACCATACGGCGTGATTAGGTTCTTATTCGCTACGCCCGAGCCACCTTTAATCACGATTGCTCGCGTGCGGATGGGTAATTCATTTCCACCTTTGATCCAAATGCCATAGGCGGTATCGCAGGTAGCGGTTGAGTACACGTAATTCATTGTTATCTCCATCAAAGCCCAATACGACGTACCACTGCATATGGCCTTTTGCACATCACGCCAGCTGTCGCATTTGAGTAGTCTTCCTCATATCCTTTAGCAAGTTGCTGTACACCGAGTACACGGAATTTCGCTGGCACAATCTGAACGAAGGTTTGACCGCCATCGGTCGATTGATCGTTCACGCTTTCAGCATAGAGATACGCTACGTTATCGCCAGCGTGTGCAGTATCGAACTCTGGGCACGACACAATACGCATTGTTGGATAAGTTTCGGTTAACCATGCCTGAACGGAGTTACCGAAATTTGATGTGACCGATAGGTAGTCAACGACCGATGTACTAAGAGCTAGAGTAAGTTGCACTTTTTTCGGATCGATGACGCCGCGTGTCTGGTTGCGCAGATCAGCAACCATCGTGCGGATGTCAGCTGTAATTTCGAGGTAGGTTTTTGATGCCCATTTGGTCGAGTGGGCAGCCCCCTTCGGTAGGGTTATATATGCTGGTAGGCTAGGATCATTCAACAATCCATAAGTAAGGTTGCCCCCATCGTTGTAGCCGTAAAAGCCGATTCGGTTGCGGTTGATTTCTAGCGCCAATGTTGCTGCTTCGCGCTTGCCCTCTGCACTGTTGACTTTCATCCGTGATGCACGAGCTTCTTCAAGTGTTCCTACACGCATACCTTCTTCAAACCGTACTACCGTGCGCCGCTCGAAGTTGACGTTCCACGATGAAAGAGGGACGTTTGTGTAGTCGCCGTAAGGCACTGATGTCCCGGTAAGTTCCATGACTCCCTGGACGATTTCTTCGTCTTCCCATGCGCCAGCCGTTGTGATGCCAACGCACTCATCAATGGTGCGTGCTGCTGTGGTGATGGCGACAAAACCTGGCAACCAATTTTGCAGGAATTGCTCTGGTGTAGTAATCGTCGGTGTGGTGAGACCTGGCACCAGTGCGGCGTCCATCGCCGTCATCATGCGACGCACGGTCGCGTAATCCATACCGATACCGATCTTGGATAAATCTTGGTATCCAGTGACGCTCGAGAGGTTGAGTGGCCGCACGGCGCGCGGCCCAATATACGAATGTTCTTTGCTTTGCATACTCAATGCCTCAATTGGTCAGTGTGATCACGGTCAATTCCGGATCAGTTGGCTTGTAAGCGTTGGACGGGTAGCGCGAAATAATCGCGTTCGGTACCGTAGCGCTTCCCTTTGGTACCTCGCTACCTGTTGCGATAGCGGACAACGCCCCTGTGGTCGTGTCATAAATCACGGTGTAACCGGCATCTGCAGGAGGGGTAATGTTTACGATAATTTCACCCATGGTGAGTAATTCACCAATGCTGCCGTTTGACAATGTTAAGGTCGGTGCTAACGTGCCGTCAGGCGTGCCGTAGGAGGCGTAGTGCTTGGGATGAATCAAAATGCCAGCAAAACGGCCTGTTCCGCCAACTTGAACAACATCATTAATGGCGAATGTGTAGGCATAGCCGATAACATTGGGTTTTGTAGACTGTAATGTCCAAGGTGTTGCACGCACTGGCCCGTCAGAGAATATTTCGCCGGGTACGCCAAACGCCATATCGGCGCGTACAGTAGTTTGAAAAGGCATGGTGTTAGACTCCTTGCAGATATTTGTGGACATCGCTTGATGTCGAAAATTTCGCATCCATTCCGATTGCATTCCCTGCTCTAGAGGCAACTCGGCCATGCAGGTAGCCTTCGAGTACAGCGATTTCCTGTCCTTTGGTGCATGGAAGACCTAGCTTTGAAATGCCGTAGCGTGCGACTTCTGATAGTGTTTTGTCAGCATGATCAAAAGTTCCGATATGGTCGGATAAGCGGTTGGCTAGTGAGTCGCGCTTACTGATTTCGCTCATGACACCCTTGGCCGTGCTGCGTTCCAATTGAGCAATACGGGTGCGTAGTGCCTTGAAGTCAGCAGCATCGATGGTTGCGATAGATTTACCGAATTTCTTTGGTTTTGCGCGAGTTGCGGATGCTTTGCGCAATCCTGCGATCGCGCTGTCCATACTCGCACGCATAGCTTTTGGCGCAGATTTTGACGCGGTACGCAGTGCCTTGATTGCTGTATCCATTGCTTGCGCAGTTTCTTCTTCGTCTTCTGCTTCTTCCTCGTCTTCCGTTGTCGAAGAATCCTCATCTTCGGTCGGCGGCGTGTCATCGTCATCTTCAACGGGTGTTTGACTCTGATCCGTTTTGTCAACGAACTCCGAATCTTCGTCCGCTGCTGAAGCGTCGCTCGGCGCAGTGCCGACCAGCGCTTGCACCAGTGGGATGAGTTGTTTAACGACATCGGCCAGAGACATATCTTCGTCTTGTCCTGCAGGGTTATTCTCGTCTGCCATTACTAGCTCCTTTGCATCGAATGTAAATGTCATGTGATCCAGAACTGCGACATCTGGGCCCATGCGTCCTTCCTTGACCGATGCGAGGTGGTTGCCTCGGATCGTCCGTTGTATCGCTTCATAACGCTGTCCGTTGTACTGACCGTTAGTAAACTCGTACTTGCAGCGATAACCCGCGGATAATTCACGTTTGCCGCTATGAATGAGCGCTGCGAGCGACTCGGAGAAAATCTTGAGATTGCCTTTCAGTACACCGTCTTCGTAGTACACATCCTCGCCGATGACACCCTGCACCCCTTTCTTTTCTGCAGCCGTGTATCCGGTTTCTTCATCGCCCAACATCTCATGTTCATCGACCCACGGCAGCAGCCGGAATGACTCAATGCAGGCTGGGTCGGCCAATTCCTCTTCGGGTCGATAGACCATGTACACGTGGTCTGGGTCAGGCGCGCCGATAGACCGGCCGAGATAGGGAAATACCCCAACCTTCGACAGCGGGTTATCGCGGATTTCTGCCCAACCGTTGGTATCGATAACGCGGTTTGTCATGCAGCACCTGCTGGAAATTGAATGACGGGAACAAAGGTGCATTTACAATTCGGTTCTTCGCCTGGGTGTACGTATGCGCCACCTGGGCCAACCGGTGCACCTTTTGCTAAATCGAATAGTTCACCGTTGAAGTCCAAGTGGCGTTCGCGCGGATGTAACCCGCCACCGCTATGCACCCATTCGCCATCAGTGACACCAACCGCTGTGCAGCGCCCTTTGTTAAGACTGTTGTAAACCTTGCGCGTTTGATCAAGCGCAATGTTTCGAGCACGTCGATGCGTGACTCCCTCTTGTTTATGCAGATATGGGATTAAGTCTTGTAGTCCGTTACCGCGGGTAATGGCACGCATCACTGCGAGTTGTACATCGGCCAAATATTTATCGGCAATCGACTTAATCAGGTTGACGTTTTCAGTCACTGAGCTGGCCAATATTTCTTTTGTGCTTGACGGGATTGCACTAGTTTTTAGCGATAGGCCGCCAGATAGATCCCGCAAACTGGTATGTAAGCTTGCGCTGCTAGCCTTGTCAGCCCCAGAGATCATGCGACCCACGATGGTTTTTGCTTTAAGCGAAAAGCGTTTACGTATACGGCGAGTCAGTGCATTGGTTAGGATGCGAGCTTGGCTCGATATGCTGGCGTCCTGGGCGAAGAATACTTGGGCGGACGGAGCTTTAAATAAAGCAACAATCTCTTTATAGGCAGTGGCTGTCATTTCGCTAACGAGTCGGTCGAGGTCTTGCTGATAGCGTGCCTGTAGACCGGCACTGACATGCAGTGGTTTCCCGCGCAGTAAGGCAGGCTTGAATTGGTCTGCCCATGCTGCTTTTTTTTGGGTTAACAACTTACGGGCCATCGCTATCTTCTGGCAGTTCTTCGTCTAGATCGTCTATTGGATCGGCAGGCATAGCTTCCTCAATACCCGTATAGCCACTATCGGGTTCTTGCGTAATACGGCGACGCTCATCTATTCCATCGATAGCACCGGATTGCACGAGAATTGCTCCCGTTTCTGCCTCTAATTTATTGACTTCTGCACGTTCTTTTGCGGTCATGGAGTCAAGCGGATTCCATGAAACTGTCGTTTCAAATGGCTCAATCTTGAATTTGGGAGCAATCTCTGACCGAATGACCAGCAAGTGATGACGATCTAGAAGCGGCGTTAGATCATGGGCCTGGATGCTTTCCAGTTCTTCGTGATAGCTCGCTTCCTCGAATTCGCCTGTTGCGTTGAATCCCTTCGGAGACGTGCCAAGCAGTTTTGTTGCTGGCACGTTTGCCGCAGCAGCAACAAGCTGATATTGGGTCATGATCACAGCGTCAAAATCTGCCAGAGCCGTGTCGAATTGCTCGATTTTCTCTTCCGTACCGACTACTTTAATTCCGTGGTTATCTCGGTAGTGCGCCCATGTCGCCATCCGCTGTTCAAACTTTGCTTGATTGGCAACGGCGTTTTCCACATCCATATGAACTACTGTGCTGCGCTTGGACATCGCAAGCAACGGCGCCTCATTGGCTGTGCGTTCCGACGCGTAAACACGCTCGAAAATCTTCTGTGGCACTGATACACCGCCGTAGTAATAAGTCGGCTTCAGCACATCGGGTACTTCGCCTGTACGGAAAATAATAAGATGCGAATGGTGAATAGGCTTGCCATTCACACACCAATATGTCGGCTCATAAAAATTCAGATTGGTTGGGTCTGTTATTGCCGCCGAGTTCAGCTCGGGCATGATCCAATATGGGTCAATCTGCCGGATGCCTTTGTAGCTGCCAGGCGTTACTCCATCTGGATTGAACGGCTTGGAGTAATAATCAGGGTCGGTCGATTGGACAATGAACATGGCGATACGAAGGCCAAACATGCGACCCATACGCACGAATTCACGCATTTGGTAGTTGATTCGATACCGCTTGTCTTCCTTGCGAATCGCATCGACGACACTAGCGTCGATTCCTGTGCCATCGTTGACGGTTACGCGGTAACCGTTGCGAATCGCATCTTTGCCAGGCATTCCGCACGCTTTATCAACTAGCCAGTGCTGCGCGATCAACGCGCATAGTTGGTAGCCGATAAAGCTCTGCGAGGCATACCAGCCAATTTGAGCCGCTGGCATATTCCCTTGTTGAAGCGCATGAACACGCTTCACGCTATCGTCAATGTCGTTCGCGTCCATCCCCACATCTAAGGTGGAGAATTGGGCTGCAGTGCGTTGAAATGCCGATGCTTGCAAATGCTGCCACACCTCGCTTTGACCAACGCGAAGATCGTGCTCAGTCGTAAAAAAGCCCCCAGATTTTGCAATCTCGGGGGCTTTCGGTGTGGCAGCCTTGGGGCGTAGCCAGTTAAACATATCAGTTCTAATCCAGATCGAAGAAGCCGCGTTGTTTCTTTTGCTGTGGCGCAAAGTGGATCATTAGGGCGTCTGCAAGGTTAGGTGAGCGTGTACCTTGCGGCGTTTTATCTATCACGATTTTCCCCACATTATTAATGGTGTAGGTTGGCTGCGAAAGCTCGGTTGTGAGCCGCGCAAGCTCAGACAATGAACTAGACAGCGAAATAATCTCGTCAGCCTCGAAAGGTAGTTGATCAGTGATAGCCCTGTGCGTCTTTTGAAAACGAGTGCGTAATGCCCACCAGGACTGCGCTTTAAGATTCGCAAAAAAATCCTGATTGGTGCGGCCGTTCACCATTTCTTTGTCTGGGTTTACTACGCTGCCTGAACCGCGAAACGGCGAGACGACAATCTCACGCGCACCGCGTTTCTTGCGACCTTCATTGATCACTCGCGCATCACCGCGAGCGCCAGCGCCAAGACCATCCGCGTCATAGTCGAACGAGCTGTAATTGTGCGTATCGCAAAGATCAAAGGCTTTCTCGACTGTTTTGTAGATGTCAGAGCCTTCACCCGACCATGATTCGATGTGTTCAACCAAAATCCCATGTGCACCACAAAAAGCGTTCAGATCGATACCTTCATCGGCCACGTCTAGGGCGCCGCTACGTATGCCCGTGGGTACCACACCGAGCTTCTTGTGAGCATCGATTGCGGACTGAATCCATTCGTTTGGAATCAAAATTCCTTCGACAGACGCCGTATAGCTAATGTCGATTTCCTGCGCAACGATCACGGGGTTATCGATCTTGCGCTTTTGCTCTTGATACCAGTCATCATCCTTGCGCGGGTCATCGCGCCAGTGGAAGGTAAATACCGGAATCTTTCCAGCATGCCTTTTTTGGGCAAAGGGATTCGCCATGCCGTTTGCTGACGAAATATCTTGTCGACAGTTCGTTGTCTGAGATAGTGAAGCGTCTACTAGCAACGGGCGCTCAAGGAAGGCTGCCTCATCGACAAAATAGAAGCTCGCACGATCACCGCGACCGATACCATCCCCCGCTTCACCGGTCATCACAGAACCTGTCTGTGGGAAATTGATCCGCATATGCGGCGCATGCTTGAGGGGATCCCAGCCACCACGAAATTCTGGCGGTAGCAGCGTTAGGAACATGCGTGCTTTTTGAAACAACGATTTGGGCGAGCCGATTTTGTCTACGTACTCTTCTTTGCGTGAACCAAACCCGGCCACCACGCCATCATGGAAGAGGCAGATTGTCGCAGCTACGCCAATCGTTAACCAGCTCAATCCCATGTCTCGGGATTTTTCCGTGAGCCCTGGGGATTGCGTGCGCCACTTGTCTAAAAACCAGTCAATCCATTCTTCCTGTTTCGGGAAAAGCAAAAATGGGATGGCAGCAGGCAATTTGCGCTCGACGTTACGCGGATCGAATGTCATGCCCCAATCGATAATGAATTGCGCCGGGTTATCTCGATAGAATGTCTTCAGCGACGTTAGCATCGTTGGGTTCGCACGAATGCGCCGCAATCTCTCCGCTCGCCATTCGAACACCTGCACATAATCAGGGTTGCAAAAATCAAATGGAAATGGAATTGGCATTCACGAATTCATCAACTGCTAATAAATTTTTTCTGCTTCTAACGGAGTATTCGTTACGGTAGCGTCGGCTCAGGTTGCATTCGACCCATGTTTGGGCTACAGTGTGGCTCAAACATGGGAGAAAATTATGTCTGCAAATGCTGTAGTTCGTGCTCGAATCGACGAGCATATTAAGGAAGAAGCCGCCGCGGTATTGGCCACAATAGGACTAACCGTGTCTGATGCTTTTCGCATCCTGTTAACTCGCGTTGCTCACGACAAGGCATTGCCATTCGAGCCGCTGGTGCCAAACGCAACCACTATCGAAGCAATGAAAGAAGCACGGCGCGGCAACTTGGAAACGGTGACACTTGAAGATCTAAAAATGGTGCTGGATGCGGACGATTAAGCAGTCAAGCCAATTTAAGCGAGATCTGAAACGTGAAGCCAAAGGCCCACACCGACGAGCGCTACAAGGTGATTTCATCGCGATTATCTCGACCCTGGCAAATGATCAGCCACTGCCCCAGAAGCACCGTGACCATGCACTAACTGGTGATTGGAAGGATCACAGGGACTGCCATATCAAACCGGATTTAGTACTAATCTACCGTAAGCCGGATGACGCGGTGTTACAGCTCGTTCGCCTTGGCTCGCATAGTGAACTTGGTTGGTAACAGAACAAATATCTTACGAATTCATCATCTGCTGATAAATCTTTGCAGCTTCTATTGGATCAGTGACGGTAGTGATGATCGACTGAACGGGGCCGCCGTTTCCCCCTGTAACGCATTGTTGGATTTTATCGCCGTACTTTTTGGGCGCGAGTTTACCCGCCAGCCATTTACGCGCATCTATACGCACTTTAGAGCGATGCACCGCTTCATGTTGGGCGCGCTCATGCCCTTGTGTGCCTTGTTGAATATCCAGTGTCGTATCATCGGCAATATCTAAAATTTCATCTGCCAACGTATCCGCTTGTACCTCGCGCGCGCGTGCGTATTGCTCGCAAAACGTCTTAAATCGATCAAGCCATCGATATACGGTTGCTTGATCTGGCATATTCTTTTGCGTGCAAATTGAACGCAAGCTTTTTCCGGCCATTAAACCCTCGCAAATTTTTGTGGCAAGGGCGGTGGTGTATTTGCTTGGCCGTGACATATTCAAATTTGAAACCTGAACCCCGAGCCCAAAGAGACGAAACCTGCGCCAGCTTAGGGGATGGATGGGGGGTTTCGAAGTTACCCTGAGAGAATGACAAAGGAAGAAAGCAGAAATGCAAAAAGCCCGCACTTGGGCGAGCTTTGGACGCACGTATTACGTGTATCGAATATTGGCAATTATTGTGGGTATTTCACACAATGTCAAGATTTTTTATCTCACTATTTTGTGCAGGAGCAAAAACTTTAACTAGGCAGCCCTGGAAACTTCATCCCCTTCAAGCAATCCTAGTTCAGCAAAACGCTTTTCTATTAACGTCCAAGCTGTAGTTTCGACGCCAGACTCATTGGTTTTCGAGTCGCCAAAAATCCATCGGCGTATAGCGCGATGATGATTGCTAGCGGTGTTTTCATGGACACCACAACACTTTGAAATTTCAGTTAGCTTCTTGCCCTTTTTATTGAATAGCTTTTCGATAATGGCGCGCCTTACTTGGTAATGCGAAAAACCAGAGACATAAGCAGCAGAGGCATCCGTTAACCAGACGATAGCCGCACGCCACTCTTCATTCGTCTTATGCTTCGAGCAACAAAGCCTTCCGCAATCGCACGGCATATCTGGCAGCGCGGCGCGTGCGATCAGTACAGCTTGATACAAGTCCGGAAGCTCGGACAGCTCACGGCGAATTTGACCAGCTTGACCAGCGCCATCAAGGCCAACCAACCCCATCCCCTTTTCAGAAGACTCACCGCGTAGGCGCTTTGACATGAGTGTTTCGCCATATTGTTGATGCGAATAGCACAACGCGAAACGCACCACATCAAAAGCACTTTTGAATTTAATATCCATCTCTACCTTCTGTAAATTAACCTAGCCAATCAGTATTTCTACTTCAACGCGGGGCGTGCCGTAACGCTTGCTGGCACGCACATCTATCACTTGTGAATCATCTTTCCACGCCACGCCATTCGCACCATCTTTAATTGCCTTAATAATGTTGTCGAGGTCAGGCCGTTTAGTCGGCATGACTTCACCTATGACTGCGGCCCTCTGCTTTTTAAGGCTCCAACTTGTGGGGATAGAGAAGAACGCTCTAACAACCAGCGCAACAGCACACTCTATGGGTGCTTTCTCACCTATCGCTTGCTGCGCAACTAATCGCACAAGGTTTTCATATCGAGCAGTCTTTCCCGGGGTGTAGTGCGCGATGTGGCCATTTCGAACGAATGAGCGAGCGCGACCTTTAGCGACCGGCTCGCCTGGAATGGTAAATGTGATGGTGTCAGGCATTTTCTAGTCCGAAAAAAATCAAATCAAACTTAGCGATTACTTGCTCGTCTGCACTGATTTACCTCTTTTTCAGCGTATGTTTTCACTAGATGTCGCTGAGGCATGCATCTTTCCCCTCATGCTTTCACCGTCGAGAATGACGCACTCGCCGCCGTCCTCCCGCAATCTGTCAAATATCCGCTCACCAAGAAACGATTTGATGCCGGGCCTTAATGGAGTATCAGGCGGATCGCCGAGAAGACGAAAATCCTCTAATGGCACATTTGCAAGCAATAGCGTCGGCTTACGTTTCTCGTAGCGCTCGTTCAAAACATCGAACAGAATCAGCTTCTCAGTGTCAGTACCGAACTGCTGTCCAACTTCGTCGAGAATCAGCAAATCAGGAAACACCAACCCAGCGATAGCTTGGCTTTCGGTCTCAACACTGCCTCTGCCCCATGTTTCTTTAATGCGACGCACTGCGCGAAACACGGATGTGAACATTACCGCACGATTGTCGCGTTGCATGATGCGCAGGCCAATACCGCAAGACAAATGCGTTTTCCCTGTGCCTGGCCTGCCGATGAAAATAGCTGACCTCCCTAATTTCAGCACCTCATCAAATCCATCGGCATAGGCATTCGAGAAAGCCAGCGCCTTTTCCTGAAGTAGAGTCTTCGGTGAATACGATTTTAGGCTGCGATTTTGGAATCGCAACGGGATGCCTGCCTCGCCGATTTTTTTTCGCCATGCCTGCAACTTTGCCTCACGCTCTTTTTTTTCTGCTTCGACTTTTTCACGCTTTTGAATTTCTTTATTGCATGTAGGGCATGTTGACCAGATCGATCCCAGATAGCAGCAGCTTTCGTATTTCCCATGCTGATTACATATGTCCGCTCGACTTTTAGGTTCAGCATGAATGCCAATTTCTGCAAATTGCTTCATAGCTTCCCTCCTGTGCCATAGTCAATCCGCTCAAAATTTTCCGAGCTTGGTTGCCGTGTATTGGCTTTCATACGAGCCTTTGGCAAAACAACATCTGCCAGCTTTGGAACGAGGTAATTAAGGTGAATACGCTGATCTGGCTTAGTGTGACGCGTCGACTCTGCGCAAGCGATGATCTGTTCATCGGAATAGCGCGGTATCAGTTCTGTCCACGAGGGCATCTGAGGAGTAGCGTCAATGCCGAGTTGACGTAATTGCTGGCACAGCAACCCGATACGAGCCTGTTCCGCTGTTCGCGTTTCAGGTGGTGGTTGTTCCGACTTTACTAACACGACTACGTTAGTAGGAGTGTTAGTAGTATTGGTGTCTGGTGTCTGGTTAGCCGTTGCAGGTGCGTTGCGGGTGCGTTCTTGTTCTGTACCTGTTCGCGTTGCAGGTGCATTACAGGTGTGTTCCTGTTCAATAGCTGTTCGTGTTGAAGATACGTTGCGGGCACGCTTTAACATCTCACGCAATTGCGTAACAGGTGTATCCCATTTTGGCGTGATGCCAAGTCCGCGAAGTTCTGCAAATAACTGAGAGCGTTCCTCACGGTGTCGACGCATCCGCTCTTTTTCGTGAGCGCACTTTTGCTCGCGCTCGGCGTCGCCTTCCTTATATCGGCTGATTTCCTTATCACAACGATAGTTGTGCCAGCCATCCTCTTGCAAATAGAAAAATTCTTCTAGTACCGTGCTCACTGCCTCACGTTCCTCTTTGGTTCGAGCACCAACAAGGCGTTGTACAGCTTTTAAATCGGCTGGGAGTGACTTCTCGCTGGCGTAATACTTTCGTATGAGCCGACTATAAGCCGCGTCCTCAAGAAAGCTCAAGTGAGCGGTAGCTTCGGCGTAATCGCCGATGTGGTGCTCGTAATAGTTCATGCGATAAATTTTTGTTGAGCTGTCTGTCTAGTCTGTGATGCAAAGCTTGCTTGGGTAGTTTCATAAAATCTGGGGTGATGCAGCAGTCAAAACAGTCTCCCCTCCCCTATAACCGGCAGTCCGAGCAATTCTTGTGGCTTGCGTGTGGCTGGGTGGATGGTCTCGCCGTATACAACGATCTGTTTTTTGTCGAGCAGTGATCGCACGCGACCGCAGATACAATGCAGGGGCATACCAGTGATCTCAGAAAGTTGCGGTCGCGTGTAGCGTCCACCGGGATTGAGCTCGAACACAGCCATCACTTCCCGTTCCTTGGGTTGCAGATAGCCTTTCACGGACAACGAGTGGAAAGCAGTGCGGGAGGTTTCAGTAACGGCGTTTCTCATTCCATATCTCCCATCAGAAGTTTTTTTAGCACCAAGAGCTCTAATTTAAGCTCATCATTTTTCTCACGCTCCAAGCGCCAGCGCCGCTCCATTTCAGTTTCGAGCGGTTTAAGATCGTACCCACGCGACCGCGCAAGCCAAATTAGGGGCGCTTCGTTCCCACACAAATCCATGAAGGCATTCAGCTTGTCCTGCGGAAAGTAATGTCGGCCGCTTCTAGTAATGCGCGACCATTGCGCCAGGTCAGTTACAATGCCGCGCTTTCCGACGATCTCTTTGTCGTCAAGACCGGAAAGTTGCTGACACAATCGAATGGCTGCTGTCAGTGACGGTTGTGCATCGATGGAGCTTACGTCCACCCGCTGCATTTCTGGCTTCAGGTTTAGTTCTCGCTGCATCGAATCATCTCGCGTCAAATTATTTGTCTCGTGTTGTCTCGTCGTTTTGGGTAAAAATTTTTTATCTAAACATTTGTAATACAGGTATACAGCCGATTGAAAATGAAAAATCAGCCTATATGAGACAAACCTTCAAGTTCCAAATAAAAAGAGTGGCCCTCAAATTGCTCAATCCATGAGTTAATGAGGACGCTGCTGAAAGCAATTCCGGAGAAGTCTTGAGCCATTGAATCGTCGCCTCTTCTTTTCCTGCACATGCGCAGTGGTAAAGATCGATAGCATTCATGTTGCCTCGCGCATAGGGGCATCAACCTGGCTAAGGAAGATTTCCGGAAATTGGAGCTTGACACGCGGCGGAATACCGCGAGTTATCCAGTTATGGACTCGCTGCGTACCGCCTTTTTTTTCGTAGCCAAGCATCTTGGCCACCTTTATAGGGCCACCGAGCTGCTTAATGAGTTGCTTGTCGTTTGGCATGTGGTCACTCTTTTCACAATTTCTCAAAATTAAACACTATGTTTAATAAAAAGTCAAACACTGTGTGTAACAACATCTTGTTTAGTTAACGGACAATTTTGGCTATGCATACACAGATGAAACGCCTCTATGAAGCGGCCAAGACACTAAAAGGCATCACAGGCCAATCAGAGCTTGCACGCGCCTTGAGCGCACTCCCTCAAACAGTCAAGAACTGGGAGGCCCGAGGTGTTTCTAAGCAAGGAATGCTCACAGCTCAGAGACTATTTGGCTGCTCGGCCGTTTGGCTGGAGACAGGGAAAGGTCAGATGCTTGTAGGCGAAGGCAAAATCATTCATGACATCAAATCGGAATATGTAAGCTTTGATCTATTGAATATCGAAACCCCTACTAGTGATTTTCCCCTTGCAATGGACTCTGCGGAAGTTGTGCAGCAAGTCAACGTGCTAAAGTCCTGGGCACGAACCGCGTTCGGCGCCGATCTCTCTCGCATCAAGCTGATTTCGGCACGGGGTACTTCAATGCAAGGCTCAATTGATAATGGTGATGTGCTGTTCGTGGATGCCACTATCCGTAACTATGATGGCGACGGTATTTATGTGATTGCACGTGGTCCCGATGTACAAATCAAGCGTCTACAAAAGTTACATAGCGGCGTGCTCGCAATCATCAGTGACAACCGTGCCTACGAGGCTGAGCGACTTAGCGGTGAGGAAGTTAGTGCAGTTGTGATATGCGGCCGTGTTCTGGCAGCATGGTCGTTGAAAAAATTCTGGTGAGCTTACAGGAAATATCTTCCACAGCATCTTCATCGCACCCATTCCATAAAGATCGAAAGCATTCATTCTGCCTTCCCTATATTGAATTATTTTTACTCAACCTGACTTAGATCGCCTTAGCACCCAATCGTTGAGGCGCAGGTCTTGGTCCATGTCCATCCCGCATTGTTCTGCCAATGGTGCAAATCAAATGATTAGAATAATTTCAACGAAATTTTGCACGACAGGATAGGGTCAAGCCTGGATTATGCTGAGCGATAACTTTGATAAGGTCGCCCATGCAGATTCTCAATAAAAGGGAGCAATACATGGGATGGGGATTCAGAAAATCTATAAAAATTGCGCCAGGTGTGCGTATCAATTTGTCAAAAAATGGGCCGAGTCTATCGGTCGGTGGCAAAGGAATCACATATAACTCGCGTGGACGCATGACGTTTAGCATACCAGGCACAGGAATTCGACATACAGTCAACACAAATAAATATACAAAATGCCAAACTGGCACTGCACCATCTTTGAGTGCGCACGCACGAGCGAATACTGACTTTGCAGGCAACCTGGACAGCCGTTTGCGCAAGGCCGCAGTTAAATATTTCTGGTCACATGGCATTTATGTTAACGAGCCAGAAGCCGCTAATGCACTTGATAAGATCGAAGATAGCGCACTCTTAAGCAGCTTGCAGCCACACCTTGAAAAACTCAGCCTAGCTTTCCAGCTATACGAAGACACTGGCAGTCTTACTGCCCAAAGTAAAGAGCGATTAATGAGGGCGCTGTATGCTCTCGAAGAACAGCTGAACTTAGCATGTGGCGAAGTAACAGGCGTTGATGAAGCTGTGCGCGCATTGGCGTATGCGCATTCTTTGATGCCTCAGAAAAAGCCTTGGCGAGTGATCATGCTTACATTTCCAATTGCGCTTGTGTTTGGGTCGCTAATTCTCGCTGCTTTAACCCAGTCATCCTCTGAAGAAACGATTGTCCCATCGATTGCTCTATGGAGTGGATGGGCAGTGTACCGGGTCTGGAAATTCTTTAAGCAACGTAACGAAGCAGCAGCGACCATTGCCAAAGCAAATGCGCAATTTGACGCCGTAGTGGTGAAAAAACTTTCGTTTCGACCAACACTGTAGGTGTACCCACTGAGCATAATTTTTATGCGCGAACACTCGTACCTAGTAGGGTAGCGCCTAAAAGGCAAATGCTCAGCCACTGCACTTACCATATCATTTGACTTTGTACTGGCATCCAGCCAGCATCTAACGACAGACGCTCGTCAATTTCAAAACTAAAGACACAAAAGAGATCGCATTATTGGGTGCTAAAAGGCAGCCTCTAAGCACATAGCCCGACCACTATGAACCCGCCTCATTGGCGGTTTTTTTTCGCCGTTTACACATTGTGTAAAAAATTATTAAACAAAGTGTTTGACTTTAGTTTAAACATGGTGTTTAATAATTTCACTGTCAATAACTAGAGCGAAAGATGAATCAAGCAACCAATGCCAACTTGATAAATCTATCGGAGGCAATGATGAGCTATCCCAAAGATTTTCTAAAAGAACTATCTGCTGAAAGAAAACAGCAGATCAAAGAAGAACTCATACAGTCGGTAGAGAGCGCTTGCCACAAGCTTCTTCTTGAAACAGCGATATATCGCGAAGCACTCGCTCAAGGTAAGCCAACGGCATTTGCTGAAGAGCAGGTGCGGCAAGAGCTCGACAACCTAGAAAAAGCAAATATTGCGTTTCGTGACACTCTTTATTTGCTACGGAGGCTTCCCTCATGAACCTTAACAAACTAATGATCCAAGTTGAGGCACGCGACGACGAAATATTAGCTCGCTTAGAAAGAGAGCAAGAACAAGCAGATGAAGCCTATATACAGGAAGAGAACGCCGCAGGGCGTGAATTGATCTTTGATGCTCTGTTGGAAGCGCTAGATCAATTACCCGACCAGATCAAAAAAGAAGCACTCCAAGAAGCCGCACGAGGCGAAGCAACCATGCTGTTTGCTGACACTTATGAACGCTTTTTAGAAGCTAAAACAAATCAAGCTTTACAGCGCGCCACTTACTGTGCACGACAACTCAACCAATACAGCGCAATCAAATGCGCTCAGAGCTAGAGGATAAACATGGGAAGCAGCAGGGTAAAGAAAATTGCCGAGCAGGCCAAAACACTCATATTTTCCATGCAAGTACGAACTGAATTCACGATTCATTTAATGGGCCAAGATGGGGTTTGGCTGTTCGATTACGAGGGTTACATACTGCCAGCGTTTTTGCCAGAAAGAGGCTTTTCCGGTGAGTACTTAACGTTGGATATAGATATTGATAGCGGACAGATTACGAATTGGCAAAAACCAACACGCGAACAGATCGGAACTTTTATCGCACAAAAATATGGGAACGACGATGACTAACGAACATGCCCGCGAACTCGCCAAGCTGAAACAAAAGCTTTGTTTTCTCGAAGAAAAAATTGATTGGAAGCGACAAGAAATAGCAAAGATGCAAGAAGAAGTCGAGCAGCTTTACAAAGGATTGAAGCAATGCGAAGGAGAGGCAGCATGATTGATCTACAAGCTTTCAATCTTCACCACGCTAAGCGAGATGAATTAAAAAAATTTCTCGATGAAAGTGTTATCTCAGGCGAATTCGAATGCGAACAAGCCTGTGCCGGGCAATATGGCAAAGCCATGGCAGGAGAATTTGGCCAAGCTATGGCACAGAAAAGCGGCCAAGCAATGGTAGGGGAAAACGGCCAAGCTATCGCAGGTTATGAAGGTCTAGCTATCGCAGGTAGAGGCGGCCTGGCCGTAGCGAGAAGCTTCGGCCAGGCAATCGCAGGCGATGAAGGTCGAGCTATCGCAGGCTATTGCGGTACTGCATTAGCTGGCTTCGATGGCATGGCTTTCGCCGGAGAAGACGGCCACGCTATTGTGGATGAACAAGGCATAGCTTCGGTCTATGAAGGTGGTACAGCGCAAGCAGGGGAAGGAGGTCAAATTCATATTATTTATTGGGATATGGAAGCCAACCGCGACCGTACCAAAGTTGGCTATATCGGTGAAAACGGCCTCAAACCTAATACGCCGTACTGTCTCAATGAGCAGCATGAATTCGAAGAAGCCGATAAGCAAACCGTACCGGAGGCAGCATGAGCACTCACTCTACCTCATCAAATCGTACCCCAACCTTCGAACGCTTTATTGACAAATATTTTTGGACTAGCGCTGCCCTCTTCTTTTTCTTAATTTTGATGGCCGTTGGCTTAGCGGCTCAAGGCGATCCCGAATCCGAGCAGATCGCTGTCCAACAAAAAACCGAAATGGAAGCTTGGGAGCAAGGCTATGAGCAAGGTAGACAAGCCGACCAAAGCCTATGCGCCAGACAGTTATTCAAGCAGGGGAAAAACGATGGATGATGAGATAGACGGACCCGATGCGTGGCAATACCAACAGCAATTAGAGCAACAACAAGACGCCATTGAATATCAGCCATCAACATTGATAAGCGACGAAAAAAGAACATGAACCTTAGCACATGATGACAAAACCAGACAAAAGGAACACATGATGAGTATTGCTACCCTCATCCTTGGACAAAGTGGCACCGGCAAGACTAGCAGCCTACGCAATATGGATCCTGCCAACACCCTTTTAATCCAGACCATTAAAAAACCGTTGCCTTTTCGCGCTCAAGGTTGGGCTTATCGAACAAAAGAGACCCCGCAAGGCAATATATTTATCTCCGATCAATGGGAATCCATCATCAAAATAATGCATGGCACGCGGCGCAAGATCATCGTAATTGATGACTTTCAATATCTGCTGGCCAACGAATTTATGCGCCGCAGCAATGAGCGTGGTTATGACCGTTTCACAGACATTGGACGACATGCCTGGGATGTACTTCGCGAGGCTAGCCTATTAGCTGACGATGTGCGCGTTTACATGCTCAGTCACACTGAAGAAGACCCCAACGGAACTATCAAAATCAAAACCATCGGCAAGATGCTCGACGAAAAAATCACCATTGAGGGCATGTTTACCATCGTACTGCGCACACAAGTGTTGAATAACGAATACCTATTCACCACGCAGAACAATGGCCGCGACACCGTGAAATCTCCAATGAAGATGTTCGATACCGACTGTATTGAAAATGATCTCGCCAATGTGGATCAACGCATCACACATTTTTACGAAATCACCCCATCCCTTAAGGAAGAATCATGTACCAATTAAATACAACACTTGCACGACAAGCCGATCAGCACAGTACCCATATTACGGAGCCGGGTAAATATATCGGTGTCTTCAAATGTGCGGAAGATGTTACAAGCTCAAAAGGTACTCGCGGCATCCAATTTACTTTTATAACAGCCTTACAGCAAACCGCACGCTTCACACTCTGGACTCGCAATACCGAAGGGCAAGAAATTTTTGGTTATAAGCAATTGCAAGCGCTTATGGTTTGTCTAGACGCCGAGCGCCTTGACCCTACCCCGGATACCGTCACGAAATGGGATAGCGTCGCTTGCGCCATGCTAGATAGTCCTACGTTTACATTTAAAGCGCTGATGGGAAAGCAAATTGGGATTCTCTTTGAAACCGAAGAATATGAAAAGCAGGATAAAAGCATTGGCCTTAAAGCTCTCCCTTATGCCTTCTTTGATGCCAAAACCGAATTAATGGCCGCTGAAATACTCGATAAAAAAGTCCAGCCCCAGCAACTTAGCAAAATTATTCCCCAGCTAAAGCATCGTCCTCTACGTCTCTTAAAAAAAGCGAGTCAACCTCATACCTTACTCACTGAATCATTAGGGGCAAATAACTTCAACGATATAGACGATGAAATACCGTTTTAAGGTGAAACGATGGATACCAACCTCTATTTAATCGCAACGCAATATAAACAAGCTGCCGATACCTTGGCCCAACTCGATCTCGATGAGCAGACCGTAGCCGATACGCTGGAATCGCTCAGTGGTGAGCTAGAAGAAAAAACCGTCAATCTGGCGATGGTTATTCGCAATCTAGAAAGCAGTGCTGAGCAAATCAAAGGCGAGGCTAAAGCCATGAATGAGCGTGCTGCAAAGATCAGTAATCGAGCTAAAAATATTAGCCAGCACCTTATTGATAATTTGACCCTGGCGGGTATCAAAACAATCAGTAGTCCATATTTCACTGTCGCACTACGTAAAAACCCAGCAGCAGTGGACATTTATGACGCTGCGTTGGTTCCTGCGGAATGGATGCGCCAACCCGAACCGCCACCACCTGAGCCAGATAAAAAGCGCATTAAAGAAGCCATGCAAGCGAATATCACCGTGCCTGGCTGCCGTTTAACTCATCAATATCGTGTCGCTATTCAATCCTGAAGAGGAGAATTCTCATGAGTTTAGCTGTGATTCGTGTCACCTTGCCTGGTTCGTTAAGCTGGAAGCCAAAGCCCACTGAAAAGGCACGCTTTAATCGTCGGTTACAGAAATTCTCTGCGCAGCTTAGCGATATTCAGCAAGCTTGGCCGCAAGCCAACACTGAAAAATCAGCTGAACCGTTCCTGGAGCGAATGAGTGAGTTATTGAATACGCTTAACCGACTAGCCAATGAAGGCCCTAACGCTCACGCAGAACAGCTAGACAGCTTGCTTATCGAAATCGAAGCGTGCCAAGAAGAAGTCGAGGCAATGCGCGCCGCCTTGCCCCATTCATCCGTACCGCTTACTTGGCGCGTACTAGCTTGGGCTGTGTTAACCGTTGCTGCTTTGGCCGCCTCTACGTTGCTACTACTTTCTGGCGCTAGCGTGATTGCCTTATCGGCTGCCACTGTTACCGAAATCTTATTTGGCTTAACGGTTGCCCCACGCCTGATTCAGGCCGCACTCGATTTACTCGGTTTTCAAGAGCAATGGCAAGCGCAAACGAACAAACCGCTGAAAGCGTCGCTTAAGAAATTAGAAAAATGGCTAAATGAAACAAAAAGCCTAGCCGAGAAATTGGTAGAGCGTCATGAGCAGCAGAGCACTTCTCATGAATGGCAGGCGCAACAGGATTTATATCAGGCCATCGTTGCCCAGTTAGCCGCCTACATCGTTGATTGGCTTGTGATGGCAAGCATCGCTATTAGATTAAACCAGCTTGCGCTTATCAACCCTAAGCGTTTGATAGGCCACGTATCGTCAACAAAATGGCAACACGTGTAGTAGTTCAAGCCAGAAAACAGCATAAATTCTCAGTTTTCATCTACTGCATTGTGTCGTCGCTAACACGATGGACGAATGAGTTATAGCCCACCGCGAATCTAAGCGTGAGGCACAAGATTTATTACTTCAAGCGATGAAAAAGAGAAAAGCGTGAACAAGAGAGATTTAATCATATTGCCCAATACATGGATGAGAGGGGAATAACCATGCGCGAAACGGTTATCCAGGTAGCTTCCGCTCCCTACGTTAGGATCCCCCTGGCCGCTCATATCACAGGGCTAACGGAAAAAGCCATCAGACGCAAAATCGAAGATGGGAAATGGATTGAACGCCGAGAATACTGGCGAAGGGACGGAGAGATTTATATATCAATCGAGGGATATAACCAATGGGTAAAAAAGGGAGCGGCGTAGAAATTCATGGTAGCGCAATCAGGCTATCATTTACGCTCGACGGCAAGCGCAAACGTGAATTATTAAAGCTTGATGATCAACCGATGTCACCCACAGCAGCGAACATGAAATATGCATATCGCATCGCACAAGAAATCCGCGATCGGATACGACATGGCACATTTAGCATGGCCGAGTATTTCCCAACGAGTGGTGGTGGGGAGGACACTCCGACGGTAAAAGGTTGGCTCGACAAATGGCTTAGAGCACAAAAAATCGCAGATTCGACTAAGACCCACTACACAAACGTGGTCAATTTCTGGGACAAAGCCATCGCCGATCAAGAAAAAAAGACCCTCGTAGGCACGCTAACGCTATGTGCACTCAAGCCTAGTCACCTGTTAACAGCGATTGCCCAGCGGTCCAAGTTGACCGGAAAAACGGTAAACAACTACGTATCAGTCATTCGCCAAGCGCTCGATTTGGCGGTGGCGGATAAGATCATCCTCGAAAATCCGGCCCACCAGATACCACACGCTAAGCACCAAAAGCCGCCTCCCGACCCTTTCAGCCGTGATGAAGCTGAAGCGATCATCGCTGACATGGCAAGTCGCTACCCGGAGCAGATTTATAACATGGTCGAAGCATGGTTTTTCACCGGCCTACGTACTTCAGAAGTATACGGTCAGCGCTGGCCTAATGTTGACCTGTTCAGCAAGAAGCTGACCGTCGTTGAGGCGGTGGTGCTGGGCAAACAAAAAAGCAGTACTAAAACTAGCATAGTGCGCAACGTGCTACTAAACAGCCGTGCGCTAGAGGCAATCAACCGCCAAGCCAAGCACACCCGGATAATCGGCAAGCATGTATGGCTCGTTCCCGAGCGTGGCACACGTTGGACAGACGAGCGGGTTTTCCGGCGTCACTACTGGACACCTTGCCTCAAGCGCCTTGGCATCCGCTACCGGCGCCCCTACAACATGCGACACACTTACGCCACGATGATGCTCATGGCTGGTATGACCCCCGCTTTTTGTGCGCGGCAGTTAGGCCACAGCATAGAAATGTTCCTGCGCACCTACTCTAGATGGCTGGATGGTGCTCAAAATGATCTGGAAATGGCGCGTTTTGAATCTAGCCTTATTGAGAATTTGCCCCAAATTTGTCCCAGGCAAAGCCATTCAGGCTGATAAGTTGCTGTAATGAAAGAGAATTTTTGGTCGGGGCGAGAGGATTTGAACCTCCGACCACTTGCACCCCATGCAAGTACGCTACCAGGCTGCGCTACGCCCCGAAAGCGTGAAATTATAGCAACAATATTTGCCTTTGCTAGCAAGATAAAGCGAATAGTCTTTTAGTGATTTTCTGAATTGTTTTTAAGGGCCTGTTTAGGGGCTGCCAAAGGTGCGCTGATTGGGGCAGCGCCAGGAAAGCAGAAATTCGAGTGCGGCGTAGTTTGAGGTGACGAATTGAATTAAATACGGCGCCCCACCATGTTACGGTGGCAACTGTGATGAGGCTTTGGGGGCGGTTGTGTTGGGGTTCTGTATTTAATTAATACCCTTCACCCCTACCCACTATTAGGCTCTGATTATTGTGAGGTAGCGGCGACTAGTCGTTTTATTTACTGACTACCTCGATTTGTTGTTTTAATTTCTGGCTGGCGTGGAAGGTAACGACGCGGCGCGGTGCGATCAAGATGCGATCGCCGGTTTGTAAGTTAAATCCAGGACGCGAGGATTTGTCTCGGAGTTGGAAGCTGCCAAAGCCAGATAGTTTGACGCTCGTGCCGCTAGCAAGTGTGGCGCTAATGACCTCAAAAAAAGCTTCAACCATATCTTGCGCTTCTCGTTTGCTTAGCTTTGCATCTTTATCGACATCACTAAATAGTAAGTTTGCAAGCTTTGCCTTAGTGATAGTCAGTGCATCTTTGGCAGCCATGGCGGTAGCATCACCAAGCTGGCTATCTTGCTCCAACTCAATGTCTTGCACTGCGCAAGCTTTAAATTCACTTGAATTCATTTTTTCGTTAGTCACAGCTTATAAATTAAACAATTTTTTAGAGGGCGCTGCTGGCTAAAAATTTTCTAACCAAACAAATGTGGATTAGATAAAGCCAATTCAGCTTCTTTTTCTAAAAAAAGAAAATTGCTTAAGGGAGGTCCGCCTAACCCGTGGGCAAGGAATGCCTTTGCTGCCAGCAAAAACGTACCCAATGTAAAAAAGGGAGACTTACAGTTCGATGTCCTGCCGCCCCGTTAGGCAGTAGTCCTTCCTTAAATTTTGTTAGGAAGCCTAGGGCCTGTCCTCAATGAAAACGGGCTCGCGAAGGTAGCAGCCAGCGCGCCCTGCAAGGAGCGGGGCGCGCCGTTTGGTTGACCCAAACAAGCGTCACGCGACGCAGCAGGGCGCACTGGCTGCTACCTTCCTCTAAAAAACTCATCTTAAATGAGAGGTTGACGGCTTTTAGGCGCGCCCATTTTCATTGAGGACAGGCCCTAGAGCAATACCTAGGTTTAAAGTGGCAAGGCAAGGCTGAGGAAGGTCGGCATAATCCGACTGGCAGCATTTTTATGCCTCATAGCCAGGCTAAACATACTAAGACGTACTATCTGCGCTGACATTTCTTACTCCCAGGTGATGCAGGCCTTCTCTCAATCTGCTTATCAATAAAGCAAAATAAAGTTAAGGTAGGTCAACCGCGTAACCGTGCACCATACACTCGAACTAGGCGTTCAATTAGCGTTTCTATGGCACCTTCAATCGTTTTATCCTGCAATGTCTCTTCAGCATTTTGCAAGGTTATACGAAACGCTAGGCTTTTTTCATGTGCTGCTATTTCACCCGTACTCTCAGCTTGCGGCCGGAATACATCAAATAGGGTAATTTGCTGCACATCTTGGCAGGACTCTTCGCTCGCGGCTTTTTGCAGTTCATCAAGTAGCGCTTGCGCTTCGATTTTCTGATCAACAATCACCGCAATGTCGCGCTTCACAGGTGGGAATTTCGAGCCTTCCGAGGCTTTCGGCAATAGGCGTTGAGTCAGTGCTTGTGCGTCGACTTCGAACAACACCGGCGCTTTCGGTAAATCGTATTTTTGCAGCCAGCGAGGATGTAGCTCACCAAGCCAACCCACTGTTTGACCATCGCATTCGATGGAGGCACTACGCCCAGGATGTAAGGCGGGATGCTCAGCCTTAACAAAGCGCAGCTCAAATGGGGCAAAAAGCGCTTCCAGATCGCCTTTCAAATCAAAAAAGTCGACCCAGCGCGAAGCGGTTCCCCATTGATCATTGAATACTGGACCGTAGGCCAGCGCTGCTACCCGCAAGGGCTGTGCAAAACCAGCAACATTAAGAGGGCCAGCCGGCATAGTGGCGTCAGCGATAAATACCTTGCCAATTTCAAATAGCCGAATACGCTCTGCTTTCCGATTTAAGTTATAGCGAAGCCCTTGCACTAAACTACCGATTAAGGTGCTGCGCATGACTGATAGCTGGCTTGAGATGGGATTTAACAGACGTACCGGCTGAGTATTGCCAGCAAAATCATGTTCCCAAGCTTCTTCTACAAAGCTGAAATTTAGCGTTTCGTTGTAGTCACGTGCAGCCAACGCATGACGCACTGCATGAAGCGGACGAACATTACTAGGCTTGGCAAGCATGGCGTTGGATGCCACTGGCGCACGCGCGGGAATATTGTCAAAGCCATAGACGCGTGCGATTTCTTCAATTAAATCCTCTTCAATCTCAAGATCAAAACGGTAAGACGGCGGTGTGACTAAAAAGGTGTCATTCGAGAATTCAAATGGCAAGCCTAGGCGCGTGAAAATCTCTGTGATTTGAGTGGCACTTAAAGGTACGCCAATAATGCGGTTGGCACGCGCCACGCGTAGTTTGATAGGTGCGCGTGTAGGCAAATTGATAATTTGATCATCAACTGGACCAGCTTGACCGCCGCAAATATCGAGAATCAGGCGCGTAATATAGTCGAGCTGGGTAACGGTTGAAGCATAATCCACGCCTCGTTCAAAACGATGCGATGCTTCGCTTAAGCAGCGATAACGCTGCGCCCGCCCGCGAATACTGTCTGGCTGCCAAAACGCCACCTCTAGATAAACATCACGCGTATCAAGCGAGACTGCAGTGTGTTCGCCCCCCATAATGCCGGCTAGACTTTGCACGCCTTGCTCATCGACGAGCACGCCGACTGTTTGGTCAAGCGCGACACTGGCACCATTTAGCAACGTCAGTTGCTCACCCGGATGCGCCCAACGAACCTCAAGCGAACCTTTAAGTTTGTTCAGGTCAAACAGATGCGATGGCTGCCCAAAGGCAAGCATCACGTAATTAGAGATATCTACCAGTACTGAGATACTGCGCTGACCTGCACGCTCTAGGCGCTCCACCATCCAGGTAGGCGTTTTGACGTGGGCATTGACGTGACGGATTATCCTTCCCGAAAAACGTCCGCACAAATCAGGAGCAGAAATGTTGACAGGTAACGTATCTGCGCATTCAACCTGTACAGGCTCAAAGGTTAGCGCTTGCAATGGCGTATCAGTAATAGCCGCGACTTCACGTGCAACACCAAATACTGACAAGCAATCAGCACGATTTGGCGTCAGCTTGATTTCAAAAATTTTATCGTCAAGATTAAGCGTGGTGCGGATGTCTTGCCCAATCACTGCATCTTCAGCAAGTATTAGCAAGCCACCTGTTTCGTCAGGTAGTTTGAGTTCACGTGCAGCACACAGCATGCCCTGGCTTTCAACGCCGCGCAGTTTACTCAGCTTAATGAGGAACGGTTTAGCACCCTCTTCTGCTGGCGGTAATTGTGCGCCAACTAAAGCACACGGCACTTTTATGCCGGGTACGACATTGGGTGCGCCACATACGATATTAAGGAGATCGCCCGCCCCTACATCAACTTGACATACCTTGAGTTTGTCGGCGTTTGGATGAGGCGTGACTTCACGCACAAGGCCCACCACAATGTTGGCTGTGGGTGGGGCCACCGTGATTAAGCTTTCTACTTCTAAGCCAGCCATGGTCAGTTCGTGCGCCAGCTGCTCGCTTGAGACAGGCGGATTAGTAAAGTCTTTTAGCCAAGATGCTGAAAATTGCATAGATTACTTTAATTAGTTTGGAACGTTGGCCCATATAGAACATGGGCTAAGAACTTGTTTAGCGTCTCCCAAAAGCACCTTTCTTGGGAATCGCGTGGCGCTCGGAAGCTCATGTATTAGAGTGCATTCCAGCTCCTGCGAGGTTTACCTCACTACAGGACTCCCCAAATAATGGCACCTTTGGAAAACGCTAAACAGGTTCTAAGTAGGCTATAGGGGCACTGCATCAAGCAGGAGTAGCGATATGCTGTACTCGCACTTAATCAGCACTTCCTTATTTGAACTGCGCTAAGAAACGCAGATCACCTGCAAAAAAATGCCGCATATCGGATACGTTGTAGCGCAACATGGCTAACCGCTCAAGGCCACTGCCAAAAGCAAAGCCTGTATAGCGCTCAGGGTCAAATCCCATATTACGCATCACGGTTGGATGGACCTGCCCTGCCCCAGAAATTTCCAACCATTGGCCCGCGTTTTTACCATGCTCGAATTTCATATCAATTTCAGCTGATGGTTCGGTAAATGGGAAGTACGAGGGGCGAAAGCGCACCTGTAAGTCGTCGCGCTCAAAAAATTTAGATAAAAAATCAGTGTAGACGCCTTTCAGATCAGCAAAGCTGATTTTCTCATCAATCCACAGTCCTTCTACCTGATTAAACATCGGCGAATGGGTCGCATCGCTATCTACTCGATAGACACGGCCGGGGGCGATAACTTTGAGAGGCGGGCAATGAGCTTGCGCATAGCGGATTTGCATAGCGCTCGTGTGGGTACGCAGCACAAGCGGAGCGCCGCTCTCATCTTTTGCATCAAGATAAAAAGTATCTTGCATAGAGCGCGCAGGATGGTTGGCGGGACTATTGAGCGCCGTGAAGTTATACCAATCCGTTTCAATTTCAGGCCCTTGCGCTACTTCAAAGCCAATTGAGCTAAAAATTTGCTCGGCACGCTCCCACGCCATCATCACCGGATGCAAGCTGCCATTGCTCATGCCCCGGCCAGGCAAAGTGACGTCTATTGACTCTAGCGCCAGGCGCTGCTCAAGCAAAGCATCGGCCAAGGCCTGGCGACGCACGCGCAATGCTTGCTCGATTTCTTGCTTAGCCAGATTAATTTTTGCCCCTTCCCTCTTGCGCTCCTCGGGCTCAAGTCGTCCTAATGCTTTCAAAAGTTCGGTTAATTGCCCGGCTTTTCCAAAAAAGCGAGCTTTTTCATTTTCGAGCGAGGCAGTGTCAAGAGCAGCAGCAAAAGCCTGCTTAGCACTGGCAACAATTTGTTCCAAATTCATTTGTTTTAATCTGCTAGAAATAACACAAGCACTAAAGAGGCCTTGAATAAGTCTTTAAGTCCGTGCGTTGGGGTGGAAGCGTTTTGCTAAATACGGAACTCCAACATGTTTACCTCTCACCTTCTCTACCCCTTTTATTTGAGATTTTGAATAGGTGCTCAGTATCCGAGTTACAAAAAGTAGCAACAAGCCTCATGGCCATTTATATATACCTCTGAGGTTTCCTGGTCCCTGACCTTGCAAAAGAAACAAGAGCGCTTTTAGGAAGCCTTATACAAGCTTTGCACGATGAAAAAAGGGGCTTCATCGAGCCCCTTTCTCACCTCACACCCAATTTATAGGTGCCGTATCAATATGCTAGGCGGTAACAGTAGCTTTCACCTGTTGCACAATCGAAGCAAAAGCAGCTTTATCATTCACTGCCATATCCGCTAACACTTTGCGGTCAAGGCCAATTTCTGCCTTGGCAAGTCCATTGATAAAGACACTATAAGTTAGATCGTGCTCGCGCACTGCAGCATTAATACGGGTAATCCACAAAGCACGAAAAACGCGCTTTTTATTGCGGCGATCGCGATAAGCATACTGACCAGCCTTCATCACCGCTTGCTTAGCAACGCGGTAGACGTTTTTCCGGCGGCCACGGTACCCTTTGGCTGCGTCGATAACTTTTTTATGACGGGCGCGTGCTGTGACTCCGCGTTTGACTCGAGACATTCTTTTCTCCTAGAGGCCTAGATTAGGCATACGGCATCATAGCGCGCACTGATTTGATATCTGCGGCATGAACTTCTGTGCTGCCGCGCAATTGGCGTTTATTTTTCGTCGCTCTTTTGGTCAGGATATGGCGTTTAAAAGCCTGACCCCGCTTAACAGTCCCGCCTGGGCGTACAACAAAGCGCTTGGCCGCGCTTTTTTTGGTTTTCATTTTAGGCATAAAAGCTCCAAAATTTTTAGAACCTGCTTTCATTCTCAACTCAACGTTGAAATAGGCAATGTGCCATCACAATTTGGCACAAAACAACAGGTTCTAACGTGGTCAGGGTGTGCGGTCATTAGCTCCGCCCTTGTATAACCCTCGCCCACTTATCAGCATTAACTTTTCAGTTGTATGCTGCTCTGCTAAAAACGATCTATCTACTGCAAGCCTTATTTAGACAATAAGGCAATAAAACTTTAACTAGCCTGAAGTCAATCTACTGCCAGGCATTTCTACTCACGATCGATTCAATGCCTAGGAAGCTCTGTATCGTTTCTGAGACAAGGAATGTTCGCGCAGACAGTACGCTAGTACGGCAAGCGAACATGACGCCGTATCAGAGACGATACAGAGCTTCCTAATTTTATTTTTTCTTTTTTGAAGCTAGCACCATTACCATTTGGCGACCTTCTAATTTAGGCATTTGCTCAACTTGAGCTAGTTCCTCAAGATCATCGCGCAAACGTTCAAGCATGCGCATGCCAAGTTCTTGGTGGGCTATTTCGCGTCCGCGAAAACGTAAGGTGATTTTGGCTTTATCGCCTTCCTCAAGAAAACGCGTAACGTGGCGTAACTTGATGTGGTAATCACCTTCGTTAGTACTCGGACGGAATTTAACTTCCTTAACCTGAATAATTTTTTGTTTGAGCTTCGCGTCATGCGCTTTTTTAGATTCTTGATATCTAAATTTGCCGTAATCCATCAGCTTACAAACTGGTGGTTCGGCGTTAGGCGCAATCATCACTAGGTCAACATCGGCAGTTTCTGCCAGGCGCAGCGCTTCAGCTAATTTTACAATACCAAGCGCCTCGCCCTCGACACCAACTAGACGAAGTTCCGGCGTAATGATTTCACCATTCATCTGATGAGAAGATTTATCAGTAGCGATGTTATTTTTCCTCTAAAAAATCAAAAATCTAAGCTGACTGTATAACTCATAACGGCAAGTTACACAGTAAGGCTGACAGTCAGCTTATCAAGTATAGCTTTAGCATGCAGCTTAATTAAAAGACTGCACCTCGTGTTCTAGGCGCTCAATGAAAGCTTCCACCGTCATCACACCAAGGTCGATGCCACCGCGAGCGCGCACAGCTATAGTTTGATTATCCTGCTCTCGCTCCCCAACAATTAGTAAGTAAGGGACTTTTTGTTGAGCATGGTCGCGTATTTTATAGTTAATTTTTTCGTTACGCAAATCAGCTTCAACTCTAATTCCCTGCTTTTTCAATTGCTGCGCGATTGAATCAACATATTTGCTCTGATTTTGCGAGATATTCAAAACCACTGCTTGCGTCGGCGCTAGCCAGGCGGGCAATGCGCCGGCATGATTTTCTAGCACAATCCCGATAAAGCGTTCGAACGAACCCAGGATGGCGCGATGCAGCATGACTGGCTGGCGCCGCTCATTGCTCTCTGCAACGTATTCGGCGTTAAGACGCTCAGGCAAAACAAAATCCAACTGCAAGGTACCACACTGCCAAGAACGCCCCAGTGCATCTTTAATATGGTATTCGACTTTAGGTCCGTAAAACGCCCCTTCACCAGGCAGTTCTTGCCACACCACATCGCAAGCAGCCAGTGCTTCACGCAAACCCTGCTCAGCTCTATCCCATACCTCGTCAGAGCCTGCTCGTTGTGCCGGACGTAAGGCAAGTTTGACGTCTACCTCGGTAAAGCCAAAATCCTTGTAGACACTCATCGCTAGTGCATGAAAAGCGATAGATTCAGCAATAACTTGTTCTTCTGTACAGAAAATATGCGCATCATCCTGTACAAAGCCGCGCACTCGCATTAAACCATGCAAGGCGCCCGATGCTTCATTTCGATGGCAGGAACCGAACTCTGAGAGCCGCAATGGCAAATCACGATAAGAGTGCAAACTGTGATTAAAAATTTGCACATGCCCCGGACAACTCATCGGCTTGATCGCATAATCGCGCTTTTCCGATTCGGTCGTAAACATATGCTGCTGATAGTTTTCCCAATGCCCAGATCGCTCCCATAGGGTGCGATCTACCACTAAAGGAGTACGAATTTCTTTGTAATCCGCGGCTGTCAGTTGACGCCGTATATATTGCTCAATTTGCTGCCATAGCGCCCAGCCTTTTGGATGCCAAAACACCATACCTGGTGCGGCTTCTTCAAAATGGAATAAATCGAGCTGTTTAGCCAGTTTGCGATGATCGCGTTTTTCGGCTTCTTCTAGGCGATATAAATAAGCGTCTAAATCTTCTTTATTGGCCCAGGCAGTGCCATAAATGCGTTGTAGTTGCTGGTTACGTGCGTCGCCTCGCCAGTAAGCACCAGCCACCTTCATTAATTTGAAGATTTTTAATTTACCTGTACTCGGCACATGCGGGCCGCGACATAAATCAACGAAGCTACCATGCGAATAAAGTTTGATCTTATCGGCGGCCGGGATGCTTTCAATAATCTCAGCTTTGTAATGCTCGCCAAGATTCTTGAAATATTCGATCGCTTCGGCACGCGACACGACTTGATGCGAAACAGGCTCGTCGCGGTTGACGATTTCCTGCATACGCTTTTCTATTTTTTCGAGGTCTTCGGGCGTAAAGGGACGAGCGTAGGCAAAGTCATAGTAAAAGCCTTCTGCGATCACAGGGCCAATGGTCACCTGTGCCTCGGGATAAAGCTCTTTCACTGCATAGGCCAGAAGATGTGCAGTCGAATGGCGCAGGGTGTCGAGACCTTCTGCATCTTTACCGGTAATAATGGATAAAGAAGCATCCTGCTCAATCAGCGTGGACATATCCACCAGCTTGCCATCAAGCTTGCCAGCAAGCGCCGCTTTGGCAAGACCTGGGCCGATTGCCTGAGCAACCTGAAAGAGCGTCACAGGATGAGCAAATTGCCGTACTGATCCGTCAGGTAAATGTATTGAAATCATTACGCTCTCCTGCCTCACAAAGAAGCGCTGAAGCAGCTGAGAGCGGCACCATAATTCTTAGTGATACCGATACATTTTTGCGTCGGTAGTTCTGGCTCGCTAGCTGATTCAGTGTTTTTGTAAAAATCTGTCTAAAAATTTGCTAAAAAATTGTAATTCACGTTTTGTCGCATTCGAGTCAGCATCCAAAAACTGAATATATGTTTTTATATTTTCCAGTTTTTATGTCCGACTTCTTTACCTTAAGGAAGGTCTGCCTAACTGCTGGCAAGAAATGCCTTTGCTGCTGATACAACTGTACCGGATGCAAAAAGGAAGGCATGCCCCCTGGGGCTAGGCAGGCCTTCACTGACAATCTTTTAGCAAATTTTCAAACGAATGCTAAAAATCTATTCAGCGTCTCAAAAAAATAGCCAAAAAAAATACGGCCTCGCTAATCTTATCGAAGCCGCATTTAATCAAATCTAATAATTCGTTGGTAGGCTCGATTGGATTCGAACCAACGACCCCCACCATGTCAAGGTGGTGCTCTAACCAGCTGAGCTACGAGCCTAAAACTTGCTTAGAAGAAATCGCAGGCAGAGGGAAAATTTCTATAAAAAATTTAACTTACCCACTAAGCAATACAGCTAGTTAGGCTGCTTCACCTTCTTCTGTTTGCACTACCTCTGGACGATCTACAAGCTCAACCAATGCCATTGGTGCATTGTCGCCTTTACGAAAGCCAGCTTTTAAGATACGCAGATAGCCACCTGGGCGATTCTCATAGCGTTGGCCCAGCACATCAAACAATTTGGCGACTGTGTCGCGATCACGCAGTCGAGCAAAAGCCAAACGACGATTAGCTACCGAAGATTTTTTGCCACGTGTAATTAATGGCTCAACCACTTTACGTAGTTCTTTCGCTTTTGGTAGTGTCGTTTTAATAACTTCATGCTCGATCAACGAGTTAGACATATTGCGCAGCATAGCCAAACGATGGCTACTGGTACGATTTAGTTTGCGCAAACCATGACGATGACGCATTTCAATTCCTTGATCTAAAATACTTTACCTGTTCTTTAACTTCTCAATAAAGCATTTAATGCTGACTGCGCTTTATTGAGAAGGCTGAAGAAGGCAGATGATGTTTTATTGCACCGAGTAAGCCATATCGAAACTTGGTGGTGGCCAATTTTCGAGCTTCATACCCAGTGTGAGTCCACGAGCAGCAAGCTGCTCTTTGATCTCATTAAGCGACTTACGCCCAAGATTCGGCGTTTTCAACAGCTCATTTTCTGAACGTTGAATTAAGTCACCAATATAGTAAATATTTTCTGCTTTTAAGCAATTTGCAGAACGTACTGTCAACTCAAGATCATCTACTGGACGCAGCAGAATAGGCTCAACTTGCGGCGTACTGAGTGGTGCTTCTGCCAGTGCTTCAGTGCTTTCAAGAGCGGCAAATTCGGATAGCTGATCAATCAAAATGCCGGCTGCTTGTTGCAGAGCAAGTTCTGGTGTCAACACACCATTGGTCTCGATACTTAGCTCAAGGCTATCAAGATTGGTGCTTCCTTCAACCCGCGCTGGCTTGACTGCATAAACCACGTTTTTGATCGGCGAGAATGAAGCATCGAGTATAACTCGACCAATGCTCTTGGACATTTCATCGCCATAGCGACGAATGTTACCAGGCACATAGCCACGGCCTTTCTCTACCTTGATTTGCATATCAAGCTTACCGCCTTTCGACAAGTGTGCGATGACATGATCAGGGTTGAGTATCTCACAATCATGCGAGACGTCAATATCGCCAGCTTTAACAATACCTTCGCCGTCTTTGCATAAGGTAACCATGACTTCGTCACGGTTGTGCAGCTTGAAGACGACTTCTTTTAAATTGAGCAATAAATTAACGACATCTTCTTGCACGCCATCAATAGTCGAATATTCATGGACTACTCCACCGATCACAACTTCTGTCGGGGCATAACCAATCATCGATGATAGCAGCACGCGCCGCAATGCATTACCTAGGGTGTGACCATAACCGCGCTCGAATGGCTCCATCATCACTTTGGCATGGTTTTCACCTTGCGCTTCAACAGCGATAATTTTAGGCTTTAACAAACGCTTCAACGAACTGGTTGGCATAGATTTTCCTTTTCAATACCCTCGGCTCGTTACACCGATAAGGCTGACCGGGATAGCTTAAATCTGAATAGCCAAGGCTGCCAACATATGTGGACAACCTTAGCCACGGTTTTATCGAGAATAGAATTCGATAATTAAGCTTTCACTGATATCGCCAGCAATCTCTTGGCGCTCTGGCACTTGTTTGAAGGTTCCTTCAAATTTTTGCTCATCTACGTTAACCCAAATAGGGAAACCGATTTGCTTGGCGAGTATAAGCGCTTCTTTAATGCGAACTTGTTGCTTACCTTTTTCAGATACTGCAACAACGTCGCCCGCTTTCACTTGCATTGAAGGGATCGTAGCGCGGCGGCCATTCAACATAATCGCGCCATGGCTAACTAATTGCCGTGCTTCTGCACGTGTTGATGCAAAACCCATCCGATAAACGACGTTATCTAAGCGAGCTTCAAGCAATTGCAATAGAGTTTCACCCGTATTGCCAGTGCGGCGATCTGCTTCAGCAAAATAGCGGCGAAATTGCTTCTCAAGCACGCCATAGATACGTCTAACTTTTTGCTTTTCGCGTAACTGAATGCCGTAATCGGACAACCGCGCACCGGAGGCGCGTCCATGCTGACCGGGCTTGCTATCAAGCTTGCATTTATCAGCTAACGCTCTGCGGGCACTTTTGAGAAAAAGATCCGTTCCTTCTCGACGAGCCAGCTTGGCTACAGGACCAATATAACGTGCCACTTTGCTTCCTTATCAAATAAAAATTACGCGAATGTCTCATTCGCGCTAGTTCAACTTAGTTAAAGTTGAACGGTGGGCTTATCTTATTTTTGCACACTGTTAGAGCAGACTTTTAAGCCTACTTTAACAGTGTGCTTGCTGACTATTAACTTTTGATCGTTATTAGCTAGATTAGATACGGCGGCGCTTTGGTGGGCGGCAACCGTTATGCGGCACTGGCGTTACATCTGCAATTTCTGCGATTTTAAAGCCAAGACCATTCAACGCACGTACTGCTGACTCACGGCCTGGGCCAGGTCCAGTAATACGTACCGTCAAAAGTTGAATACCATATTCTTTGGCTTTTTGACCAACTGATTCGGCTGCAACCTGGGCTGCAAACGGAGTCGATTTACGCGAGCCCTTAAATCCTTGGCCACCAGCGGCAGCCCATACCAGCGTATTACCTTGACGATCAGTAATGGTAATGATCGTGTTATTAAACGACGCATGCACGTGCGCCACACCTTCGGAGACGCTCTTTTTGACTTTCTTACGCACGCGCTGCGATGCGTTATTACCACCCTTAGCCATATACTTTCCTATTACTACTGTTATTTGCTTAGAACCTGCTCAACATTTTCCCAAAAGTATCCAAGCATCTTTTTCAAGTTTCATAGCCGCTTGGAGCCTTTAGTACACCAGATAATGCTTTGATTCTTGCCCACTCTCTTGCTATATCAGCAATCTTAGGTAGATTGCAAACAAGCCCCTAGAAGCTAGCCGCCATTAAAGACGACATCACTTCTAGTTTAAGCAGTAAAAGTCTATGCACTTTTACGCACACACTAACGAGTGCAGCTTTTCTTTGAGAAAATAGCTTTTTACTTCTTCAATGTAATACTTGCACGGCGCTTACCTTTGCGAGTGCGAGCATTAGTGCGAGTACGCTGACCGCGCACCGGCAATCCACTGCGATGACGAAAGCCACGATAACAACCAATATCCATCAAACGCTTGATATGCGTTGTTAATGAACGGCGTAAATCGCCTTCGGTCACAAATTGAGCAACGCCTTCTCTGAGCTTTTCAAATTGCTCATCGTTCAGATCTTTCGCTTTTGTGGAATACGCAACATTCGCGTTCTCGCAAATTTGCTGAGCGAGCGGGCGACCAATACCAAAAATCGCGGTCAAACCGATGACGATATGCTTATGATTTGGGATGTTTACCCCTGCAATACGAGCCATTGTTATTTCCTAAAAAAACGCTTAACCTTGGCGCTGTTTGTGACGCTGATCAGCGCTGCAAATCACGCGTACTACGCGCTTGCGCTTAACCACTTTACATTTGCGGCACATGCGCTTTACTGATGCCATTACTTTCATCGATATTACCCCAACAAACTTTAGAAATTAGAGTATTACTACAAATGCAGCTAACAGGTTTTCACCCAAAATAGCTTTTACTACAGCAAAAAGCTTTATTTTGCTCTAAAGACAATCCGTGCACGCGTTAGATCATAAGGCGTCAATTCTACAGTAACATTGTCACCAGGCAAAATCCGAATGTAATGCATGCGCATTTTGCCAGAAATATGGGCTATTACAACATGACCATTTTCCAATTTCACACGGAAAGTAGCGCTTGGCAAGTTTTCAATAACCTCACCTTGCATTTGAATTACATCGTCTTTGGCCATATTTCTTTTAAATAATCCAACAAGTAGCTAAAAAATTACGATTGAACCGAACTATAACGGTTTATTCAACGCATTGAAGTATTGCCACCTTTGAAATTAGCTTTGCGTAACAGTGACTCATATTGTTGTGACATTAAGTAGGATTGGATTTGAGCCATAAAATCCATCGTAACGACAACAATAATAAGTAAAGAAGTGCCGCCAAAATAAAACGGTACGTTCCAACGCAATACTAAAAACTCAGGCAATAAACATACAAATACTATGTAGACGGCGCCCGCCAATGTAAGGCGCGTCAAAATCTTGTCAATATAACGCGCTGTTTGCTCACCTGGACGAATACCTGGCACAAATGCACCGCTTTTCTTAAGGTTATCTGCTGTTTCTCTACTATTAAATACAAGTGCTGTGTAGAAAAAGCAGAAGAAAACAATCGCCAGCGCATATAACATCACATAAATAGGCTGACCCGGGGCCAATGTGCCAGCAATGTCATGTAACCATCGCAAGCTAGAACCCGAACTAAACCAATTCGCGATTGTAGCCGGAAATAAGATAATTGACGAGGCAAAAATTGGAGGAATGACTCCTGCCATATTCAGCTTCAAAGGCAAATGCGAAGATTGCCCGCCATATAGCTTGTTACCAACTTGCCGCTTTGCGTAATTGACCAATACTTTTCGCTGACCACGCTCAATAAACACGACAAGATAAGTCACTGCAGCAATCAGAATAACGACCAGTATTGCTGAGATAATGCTCATTGAACCAGTACGAACAAGCTCAAAAAGACTGCCTATTGCATTGGGCAAACCAGCTGCAATACCTGCGAAAATAATAATTGAGATACCGTTACCCAAACCACGCTCAGTAATCTGCTCACCAAGCCACATTAAGAACATCGTACCCGTTACAAGAGCGACGACTGTCGTTAATTTAAACAGTAAGCCCGGTTCAGTCACTAAGCCCACTTGACTTTCTAGTGCAACCGCAATACCAAAAGCTTGAAATATAGCTAAGGCCACAGTGAAATAACGCGTGTACTGAGTTATTTTTCTCTGTCCTGCCTGCCCTTCTTTCTTTAATGCCTCAAATTGCGGCGAAACAATCGTCAACAATTGCATGATGATCGATGCCGAAATATACGGCATGATTCCCAAAGCAAAGACAGTGAAGCGAGACAACGCACCGCCCGAAAACATATTGAACATGCCAAGAATACCGCCTTGCTGGCTTTGGAAAAGCTTAGCAAGTTGATCTGGATCGATACCTGGCACTGGAATATGTGCGCCTAGGCGATAAACGAGTAAGGCAAGTAATAAAAATACAAGCCGGCTACGTAAATCGCCATATTTTGGCGCTGCCTTCCCAGATTTTGTAAGGTTTGGTCGGCTAGCCAACTCATTTCTCCGTATCAAATATCAGAGAGCAAAAAACCTTAGGAATTAGCACTGTCTGCGGATTCTTGGTTTTTAGCGTCTGCTTGTTGCTTGCCGCCAAGTTCTGCTTCTTGCAGTGAGCCACCCAGCGCTTCAATTGCTTGACGTGCGCCTTTAGTTGCAGCAATGCCTTGCAATGTAACCTTACGGGTTAATTCACCGCATAAAATAACTTTTGCGCTACGCACTTGCTGACCAACAATACCGGCTTGCTTTAATACCAGCAGATCAATCTGATCAACAGGAAGTTTTTCCAAATCGGAAAGCCGTACTTCGCCAGTAAAAGCTTTGGTCGTCGATGTAAAGCCACGCTTTGGCAAACGCCGATGCAATGGCATTTGTCCGCCTTCAAAGCCGACTTTATGAAAGCCACCAGCGCGCGATTTTTGGCCCTTGTGGCCACGTCCGGCGGTTTTACCAATTCCCGAACCAATACCACGACCAACGCGGCGTTTTGCATGCTTCGCGCCAGCAGCAGGCTTCAGGCTATTTAATTCCATTATTTACCCCAGATAAAGCTAAGGAAGGTCTGCATAACCCGGCTAGCGGCGGTCATATCCAACCATACTAGCTGCACTACCAGCTTTACCAGCCGGGTTATGCAGACCTTCCCTAAAAGCTATTTAATCTACGTGCGCGCCTTACAATCAAATAAAGTAGTAAGTCAGCATATATTTTTATATGCCTAAACCACGCTCGTTAAGTTTTTCAAATGGCTTCAGCCAATAACCTGCACAAGGTATGAAACTTTATTGATCCTACCACGCGCTTCAGGTGTGTCTAACACTTCACTGACCGAGTTAAGACGCCTCAGCTTAAGGCTGCGTACGGTAGCACGATGAGACTCGCGCGTACCGATCACGCTTTTAACAAGCTTAAGTTTGATAGTTTTGGCTGTCATGATAAAAATTTAACCCGTGATTTCTTCAACAGATTTGCCGCGCTTGGCTGCAATTTCTGCTGCTGTAGATTGATTACTCAAGCCTTTAAGCATCGCACGCACTAAATTATGCGGATTCCTCGAGCCATGAATTTTCACCACAACGTTCTGCACCCCTGCTACAGAAAGTACTGAACGTACGCGATGACTACAGATCATACCTTCTTTGCCTGGCGCAAATAGCACGCTAGAAGCGCCATGCTTAGCACGGCCACTATGTTGCAAAGTGCCATTTTTCAGCGAGACTTTGATCATATTACGGCGGGCTTGCTCCATGGCTTTTTGTACAGCGATAGGAACTTCTTTCGCCTTACCTTTACCCATGCCTACACGGCCATCACCATCGCCAACTACCACAAGCGCTGCAAAGCTTAGAATACGTCCGCCCTTCACCACTTTAGTGACACGGTTAACCGTGATCATCTTTTCTCGCAGACCGTCGTCGCGCTCTTCAGCTTGGTTTTTTGCTTGCATTTTTGCCATTACGGAATCCCTTAAAACGCGAGGCCTGCCTCACGTGCAGCTTTTGCCAATTGCTCAACGCGGCCATGAAATTGAAAGCCGGAGCGGTCAAATGCAACCCCTTCGATACCGGCTGCTTTGGCTTTCTCAGCAATACGTTTGCCGATTAAAGCCGCTGCCGCGACATTTCCACCTTGACCGCTATTTTTATGCTCTTTCTTTGCGTCGCTTTTAGCATCATTGGCAGCCAATTGCTGACGCACTTCGGCTTCAAGCGTGGAGGCACTTACTAGCACCTTTTCACCACACTGTGAGAAGATTTGCGCATAAATATGCTTATTAGTGCGATGCACTGATAAGCGATACACTTTCAATTCAGCAATTTTAAGGCGTGTACGACGCGCACGACGTAGACGAGCTACTTTTTTATTCATCGTTCGTACCTTTATTTTTTCTTAATTTCTTTCAGCATAACTTTCTCGCCGACGTAACGTACGCCTTTGCCCTTATAAGGCTCAGGTGGACGCTTGCCACGTATTACAGAAGCCACCTGCCCGACGCCCTCTTTATCCTTACCCCAAACTGTTACAATTTGACCGTCAACCGACACTTTGATGCCTTCAGGGGATTGATAAATAATAGGATGAGAGAAACCAAGCGCTAGAGTCAAAATGTCACCTTGCACTTGAGCTTTATAGCCCACGCCGATTAGCTGAAGCTTACGCTCAAAGCCCTCTGTCACACCTTTAACCATATTGTTGACCAATGCTCGCATGGTCCCCCACATAGCGTGCGCTTGAGGGCTTACCTCAACTGGCTCGAATGTCAATGTACCGCTCTCGTTGATCACTTTAATTAAGTGATTAACTTTTCTTGAAATGATGCCAAGCGGCCCTTTGACCGTAATGCACTCATCATTTATTGTCACTTCGACGCCCGATGGTAGAACAATCGGGTCTTTACCTACTCGCGACATGCTTTATTTCTCCTCTATCAGGACATCAAAGTGAGTGCTGCGCAAGCGCGCGCAAAATACTTTAAAATCCCATATTTCTTAGGTGACATCACAAATAACTTCACCACCCACGCCTGCTTTACGAGCTTGGCGATCGGTCATTAGACCTTGTGGCGTAGAAATAATGGAAATCCCTAAACCATCCATCACACGCTTGATATCACCACAGCCTTTATAAACTCGCAGACCCGGACGCGATACACGCTTCACTGATGCAATAACGGGACGGCCAGCATAATACTTAAGGGTGATGTCTAGCGTGGCTTTATTATTATCTTGACTGATAACAGTAAAATCCTCGATATAACCTTCATCTTTCAAGACTTGTGCAATCGCTGCACGAAATTTTGATGAAGGCATAGCCGCAGATTTCTTTCCAACTTTTTGTGCATTACGGATACGGGTCAACATATCAGCAATAGGATCACTCATACTCATATTCTTCTCCTACTACCAGCTTGCTTTAACTAAACCAGGGATTTCACCGCGGCATGCGATTTCACGAATCTTGTGGCGTGCCAGGCCGAATTTTCGGAACGTGCCACGTGCGCGCCCTGTCAATGCGCAGCGATTGCGTTGACGAGTAGGGTTAGCATTGCGCGGCAGCTGTTGCAACTTGATGCGCGCACCATAACGTTCTTCGTCCGATTTACTCGAATCGTCAATAACAGCCTTAAGCTCAGCACGCTGAGCAGCGTATTTTTCTCTTAAGCGAGTGCGCTTTTTTTCGCGCTCGATTAGTGCCTGTCTAGCCACAATAACCTCAATTTCGGAATGGAAATTTCAAGCTGGCAAGCAATGCCTTAGCTTCTTCATCGACTTGTGCAGACGTAGCGATATTTAGATCGAATCCACGCAGCACATCAATTTGATCTTCAACTTCAAGAAACATACTTTGGTCTCTAGAACCAAAGTTGTAATTACCACGCCCATCAAAGGAACGCGCGGATAAACCACGGAAGTCACGTACACGCGGCAATGCCACTGTAATTAGACGATCGAGGAATTCCCACATCCGCTGACCACGCAGAGTAACCTTAACGCCAATAGGAATGCCTTCGCGTAGCTTATTAAAGCCAGCAATCGCTTTGCGCGCCTTTGTCGATACCGGTTTTTGCCCTGCAATTTTAGCCAGGTCAGCCGCAGCACTTTCAATAATTTTTTTATCAGCAACCGCACCACCAAGCCCCATATTGAGCGTGATTTTGGTAATACGCGGAACTTGCATGACAGACTTATAGCCAAATTTCGCCATTAGCTCTGCCACAACTTTTGTCTTATAAACTTCTTGCAAACGAGCCATTTCTCACTCCAAATGTCCTGCTCTGTCAATAACCTGATGATGCAAAACCGATTACTTTATTGCCAGGGAACATGCTCAAAAACATATTAATGAGATCAACACAAACCCTCAACAGCAACAAATAAACGGTACGGCATAACAACCCAATACAATGAACCTATTTCATCTCAAGCTGACTTACGAAACAGGACACCAATCTCAAGCGCTTAATTCGGCGCCAGTTGTTTTTAGAAAACGATGCTTTTTGCCATCTTCGCCGATCTTAATACCAACGCGAGATGGTTTGCCATTGGCATCCACCAAAGCCAGGTTTGATACATCGATAGGCATCGATTTCGTTTCCACACCACCTACCACGCCTTTCGCGGGGTTAGGCTTAACATGCTTTTTGACGAGATTCATTCCCTCAACCAGCATCCGGTCATCGTGGACAGCCAATACTAAGCCACGCTTACCCTTATCTTTCCCAGTGATAACGACAACTTCATCACCCTTGCGCATTTTCTTCATTTGAATTCCTATTCGGAGCCAAGGAGCAGATATCAAATTTAATTTGAGCTAACAATCATTACACTGACGCAGCTTAAATTTTTTGATGCTTTGCTTATTTTGCTTTTCGATATCTGGCTCTTAGAGCACTTCTGGCGCCAGCGAAATTATTTTCATAAAACGTTCGCTACGCAATTCACGCGTAACTGGCCCAAAAATACGAGTAGCGATAAGCTCAAGCTTATTATTGAGCAGTACGGCAGCGTTCTTATCGAACTTGACTAGGGAGCCATCTGGACGGCGTACGCCCTTTGCTGTGCGCACTACCACCGCATTATAGACTTCACCTTTTTTCACGCGCCCACGCGGCGTCGCTTCTTTGACGGTAACTTTAATAATATCGCCAATACCTGCATATCTGCGCTTTGATCCACCAAGAACTTTGATGCATAAAAGCCTACGTGCGCCGGTATTATCGGCTACTTCAAGTTCACTTTCGCTTTGAATCATGATTTTTCTAACTTAACCTGACTTATGGCCTTTGATTTAATGGCGCTGCCGATCAGTATTAGATTTGCCAACCTCTAACCCCAACTTCTAGCTACACCAACCCGCACCAACCCATACAATCATTAACGGGCTAAAAAATTCTTCGCTCTCCCCCGAGCAGCCTCTCAACATCTATTTCGAAGCACTGGAAGGCGCAACCCTATCAAAACGCAGCCTGCCACAAAACCCGCAGCTCTTCACTAGAGAAGCGCGAGATTATAACAGAACTTTTAAAAGCTTTGCATTAATTTATAGATCACTATCACCAAGATAGCATTACCTAAAACCAGCATTCCATTTGATAAAAGTATTAAAGCCAATAAAGCTAATAAATTTCTTCGATACAAACAAAATAAAAACGCTAGTCCCTAATAAATTGGCAAGGTAAGCGATTTATTGGCCAAATAGAGGCTTATATCACCTGCATTTATCAAAATCGCCGAAACAAGAACCAACGAAATACTAGAGAAAACGCCGAATAAACCGGATGTAGCTTTATGTCTTTTTGACGTATAGGCGCACCACCTATACAGACATTCGTTACCAACAATTGATTCAGCGCTTTTCAGGCAAATTGATTAAATTTGCGCAGCGGCTTGCACAAGACGCGACACAGACCAAGCTTTTGTTTTTGAGATTGGCCGACCTTCTTGAATTTCAACAAGATCGCCTTCGTTATACACATTCGCTTCATCATGCGCGTGATACTTCTTCGAACGCTTTACGTATTTATCGTATTTGTCGTGCTTAACACTACGTTCGATCAGTACAGTGACTGTTTTATCCCGCTTACTGCTCACTACCTTACCAATCAGCGAGCGTTGACGCTTAGGCAAATTTGTAGCGCTATCATTCATTTTTGTTCCGCCTTTTCAGCCAATATTTTCTCAGTCAACACAGTACGCAGCCGCGCAATGGTGCGGCGCATTTTCTTAATTAGACTGTTATTGCTTAATTGCTGAGTAGCCAATTGCATTCTTAGGCCAAATTGCGCTTTTAGCAGATCTGACAATTCTTTATTCAGCTCAGCTTTACTCTTAGCGCGAAACTCAGAAGTTTTCATCGCTTTTCTCCATTCTAAAATCGTATCAATCAAAAAGATTCTGCCTTTCAATATACATATTTGTATCTAATGAGGCAGAATCACTTTTTCATTCGATACGCTTTAAGCGCCAAGCTGACGCGTGACAAATACTGCCTTCAAAGGCAACTTAGCTGAGGCCAAACGAAAGGCTTCGCGTGCTAATTCTTCGCTAATACCATCCATTTCATAGAGCATTTTGCCTGGCTGAATTTCAGCGACATAGTACTCTGGATTGCCTTTACCATTACCCATCCGCACTTCAGCTGGCTTTTGCGAAATTGGCTTATCTGGAAAAATACGAATCCAAATACGTCCACCGCGCTTAATATGCCGAGTCATCGCACGACGTGCAGCCTCGATTTGACGCGAAGTCAAACGACCTCGCTCCAAGGCTTTCAAGCCAAACGTACCAAACGACACTTTATTACCGCGCGTTGCAACACCGGTATTCCGCCCTTTTTGCTCTTTACGATACTTTCTGCGCTTTGGTTGCAACATCCTTACTCTCCCTGCTTGGCATCGCCTGCATTACCGCCAGTCCGACGCGTACCAGCTGGGCGTGCACCCGCTTTATCTCCGCGATTGGCTGGACGTGCGCGACGTGGGCGTTTTTCTTCTGGAACTTCAGCGTTCAGCGTGACTTCTTCACCGCCAAATGTATTACCTTTAAACACTAATACGGTAACGCCGATTGCGCCATATTGCGTTTGTGCTGTGGCATGCCCCCAATCGATATCATAAGATATGGTGTGAAGCGGCATACGACCTTCAAGAGACCACTCTGTACGTGCGATCTCAATGCCGTTTAAACGGCCAGCACAACTGATCTTGATACCTTGAACACCCATGCGCATAGCGTTTTGCATCGCCCGCTTTCTTGCGCGACGAAACATAACACGACGCTCAAGCTGCTGCGCAATCGAATCAGCTATTAACTGAGCATCTATTTCAGGCTTACGAATTTCTTCAATATTGATATGTACTGGCACACCCATACGGCGTTGCAGCTCATTTTTCAATATTTCAATATCTTCGCCCTTCTTGCCGATCACAACACCCGGACGTGCCGTATAAATCGTGACGCGTGCGCTTTTTGCAGGACGCTCAATCTCAATTCGACTGACCGACGCTTTTTTCTTCTTATTTAACTCTTCTTCTAAATATTGACGAACACTAATATCTTTATTTAGTAGATCAGCAAATAAGGCATTCTTTGCAGCGAACCAAGTTGACTTGCACTTACGGCTAACAGCTAGGCGAAAGCCAATTGGATGAATTTTTTGCCCCATCTATGGCCCCTTAATTTCCAACTATTACCGTAATATGGCAAGATTGTTTTTCAATCTGATTGCCACGACCTTTCGCACGTGCTGATGAGCGTTTTAGTGAAGCGGCTTTATCTACATAAATGCCGGTTACTTTCAACTCATCAATATCAGCGCCTTGATTATGCTCGGCATTGGCAATCGCAGATTCCACGACCTTCTTAACCAAGACTGCCGCTTTTTTAGGCGAAAACGTCAAAACATCCAACGCCCGAGCAACCGGCAAACCTCTGATTTGATCAACGACAAGACGTGCTTTCTGCGCTGAAACGCGAGCACCGCAGTGCTTTGCTTTAGTTTCCATCTTGTCCATTATCTCTTCGCCTTCTTATCAGCCAGATGCCCTTTGAAAGTACGGGTCAGAGCAAACTCACCAAATTTATGACCGACCATTTCCGGCCCTACATAAACAGGCACATGCTGACGCCCGTTATGTACCGCAAATGTCCAACCGATGAAAACCGGCAAAATCGTCGAGCGACGCGACCAAGTTTTGATAATCGGTTTTTTTCCTGTTTTTGAGAGCTTCTCAAGCTTTTTCAGCAAGACAGCATCACAAAAAGGACCTTTTTTAGCAGAACGTGCCATGAATTAATTCCTTCCTTAACGCTTGTTGCGGCGCTGCACGATCATCGTAGTCGTACGCTTGTTGCGCCGAGTGCGGTAACCTTTGGTCGGTACGCCGTTACGGTTGACTGGATGACGACCACCTGAAGTTTTACCTTCACCACCACCGTGTGGGTGATCCACTGGGTTCATCGCTACACCACGCACAGTTGGGCGAATTCCGCGCCAACGGTTAGCACCAGCTTTACCAATTTGACGCAAGCTATGCTCTTCATTACCTACTTCACCAACTGTCGCGCGACATTCAACGTGAACGCGGCGAATCTCACCGGAGCGCAGACGAACTTGAGCATACATTCCCTCACGCGCCAGCAATACAGCCGATGCACCAGCAGAACGAGCGATTTGCGCACCTTTGCCTGGCAACATTTCGATGCAATGAATCGTGGTACCGACAGGAATATTCAGGATTGGCAAGGTATTACCAGCACGAATTGGGGCTTCAACACCCGACAAAAGCTCCTGGCCAACTACCAATCCCTTTGGCGAAATAATGTAACGACGCTCACCATCGGCGTAGCATAACAAAGCAATATTTGCACTACGATTTGGGTCATATTCAAGACGTTCCACTTTCGCGGTAATGCCGTCTTTATTACGACGAAAATCGATAATCCGATACTGCTGCTTGTGACCGCCACCCTGATGATGGGTTGTAATACGACCGTGGTGATTACGACCGGCCTTTTTACTTTGCGACTCCAACAATCCTGCAAAAGGCTTGCCTTTATGCAAATCCTTATTAACCACCAAGACACGCGAGCGCCGGCCCGCAGAAGTCGGCTTAGTTTTAACCAGTGCCATAACTAGCTAGCCTCCGCTTCAAAGTTAATCTCTTGGCCGGGCTTCAAGCATACATACGCTTTACGCGTATCTTTGCGACAACCTTGGGTACGGCCATGGCGTTTCGCTTTACCCTTACGATTTAATACATTCACCGACTCAACTTCTACTTTAAAAAGTAGCTCAACTGCGTCTTTGATTTCTTGCTTTGTTGCGCTTGGCACCACTTCAAAGCTCACCTGATCGCGCTTTTCAGCTAGCAGGGTTGCCTTTTCAGAAATGACAGGACTCAACAGAACTTGCAACAAACGATGATCATTTTTATGGTGATCGGTCATGATAGCAACTCCTCTACCTGAGCTACAGCAGCCTTGGTCATCAAGATTTTCTTAAAGTAAATCAATGACTGAGGGTCAGCATGACGCGACTCAATCACTGCCACATTAGGCAAATTACGTGACGCAAGGTACAGATTTTCGTCCATCACATCGGTAATCATTAATACCGACTCCAGTCCCATTTGCTTGATTTTTTGCGCTAACAACTTAGTTTTAGGCGCTTCAAGCTCGAGGCTCTCGACAACTGCCAGCCGCCCATCACGAGCCAACTGAGACATAATCGAGCAAATCCCCGCACGGAACATCTTTTTATTAATTTTTTGAGAGAAATTCTCTTCTGGCGAATTAGGGAAAATTCGACCGCCTCCGCGCCAAATTGGGCTCGAAGTCATACCTGCACGAGCACGACCAGTACCTTTTTGCTTCCAAGGTTTTTTGGTCGAGTGCTTAACTTCGCCGCGATCTTTTTGCTTCCGATCACCACTACGCGCATTGGCTTGATAAGCCACCACTATTTGGTGAATCAATGCTTCGTTATAGGCACGACCGAAAACAGCATCAGAGGCGTTAACCTGGGCAGCTTGCTGCCCTTGCTCATCAAGAAGCTCAAGTATCATGATTGCGCTCCTTCTGCAGAGTTAGCCCGAGGTTTGGCATTAGCCGCTGGCGTGATGAAAACAATTCCATCTCTCGCGCCAGGCACTGCGCCTTTTACGAACAAAACGCCGCGATCAGCATCAATTCGAATGATCTCAAGATTAGATGTAGTAACGTTTACATTACCCATTTGACCGCACATACGCTTACCAGGGAATACACGACCTGGATCTTGCGACATACCGATCGAACCCGGTACATTATGTGAGCGTGAATTACCGTGCGAAGCGCGACCCGAATTAAAGTTATGGCGCTTGATGGTACCGGCAAAACCTTTACCTTTTGATTTGCCGCGCACGCGAACTAAATCACCAACTTGAAATACTTTATCAAGCACAATGATTTCACCCGCTGACATCGCTGCAGCCTCATCAGCTTCAACACGAAACTCTTTGAGGATTTCACCAGCTTCAATACCGGCTTTAGCAAGATGGCCTGCTGCAGATTTATTCACACGACTACGACGACGCTGACCAAAAGCAACCTGAACAGCATTATAGCCATCTGATTCAGTTGTTTTGATCTGCCCAATACGATTATTTGATACGAACAGCAAAGTGACAGGAATTGACTCGCCATCTTCAGTAAAGATACGGCTCATCCCGACCTTGCGACCTGTAAGTCCAAGGCTCATCTTCTTTCTCCATTCCCGACTACGATTGGTCAGGCTTAGCTTAGTTTAGTTAACATCATTCGCCGCCCACTAAGAGGCCGCACGAGAAGACGAAAAGCTGCGGATTATAACGAGACTTTTGATTTCACGCAAGTTAATTGCGTGAAATACGATTACCCAGCTAAGAAAATGCTGAATTAACCAAGAGCAACGCCATCTCTTTTACCTTCGATTTTTTACTCACAATTTATCAGAGGTTTTTGATATGGCTATGTTGCGCTAAATAGCTCAGCGCAACATTCATTACCCTAGCGCAATTCGGCTGTTTCGTAAGAGGATTTTTTAGCGCTCGCTTTATTGCAATTTGATTTCTACATCCACACCGGCAGACAAGCCGAGTTTCATCAAGGCATCAACGGTTTTATCTGTAGGATCAACAATAATCATTGCACGTTGATGCGTAGAGATTTTGAATTGCTCTTTTGAAGAGCTATTCACGTGAGGTGAGCGAAGAAAATCATAACGCCGTTTACGAGTAGGCAATGGCACCGGACCACGGACAATTGCACCAGTCCGTTTCGCGGTATCGACAATTTCAGCTGCTGAACGATCAATCAGCTTATAGTCGAATGCTTTCAGGCGAATCCGGATCTTTCGCTTTTGCATATTTTTTCCTTAAAGAGCACTTAAAAACCAAGACACAAGCAGAAAAGCCTTCCTCGAATGATCTGCAACTTTGTCGTCTCTTGCTTGCCGTACTACTGTACTGTCTGCGCAAGAGACTTCGCGTTGCAAATCATTGGAGAAACGCTCCAGCTTGCCAATGGCGCAACCTAACATCAGGGCTTGCGCCAAAGCAAGTCACTGCTTGCTCATATTAATTTACTTAATAATTTTAGCGACGACGCCGGTACCGACGGTACGACCACCTTCACGCATGGAGAAGCGTACACCCTCTTCCAAAGCGATTGGCGAAATCAACTTCACCATCATTGGCATATTATCGCCAGGCATTACCATCTCTTTTCCTTCAGGCAACTCAATCGATCCCGTCACATCCGTTGTACGGAAGTAGAACTGCGGACGATAGTTACTGAAAAATGGCGTATGACGTCCACCCTCTTCTTTACTCAAGATATAAACCTGAGCTTCAAATTCAGTATGAGGCGTAATCGTATTTGGCTTCGCCAATACTTGACCACGTTGCACTTCTTCACGCTTAGTCCCGCGCAACAAAATCCCAACGTTATCGCCAGCTTGACCTTGATCCAATAGCTTACGGAACATCTCAACGCCAGTACAGATCGTCTTGACGGTGGGCGTCAAGCCAACAATTGCCACTTCCTCACCCACTTTAACGACACCACGCTCAATCCGGCCCGTTACTACCGTACCACGACCTGAAATTGAGAACACATCTTCAATTGGCATTAAGAATGAACCATCAATCGCACGCTCAGGCGTCGGAATGTAATCATCCAATGCTTTCGCCAACTTCAAGATCGCTTCTTCGCCCAACGGACCTTTGTCCCCTTCTAGCGCCAATTTCGCCGACCCTTGCACGAACGGGACATCATCGCCAGGAAAATCATATTTCGACAGCAACTCACGCACTTCCATTTCGACCAGCTCAAGCAGCTCAGCATCGTCAACCATATCGCATTTATTCAAAAATACGATGATGTACGGCACACCAACCTGACGGGCCAACAAAATGTGCTCGCGCGTTTGCGGCATCGGGCCATCTGCTGCTGAACAGACCAAGATCGCGCCATCCATCTGCGCCGCACCCGTAATCATGTTCTTCACATAATCCGCGTGACCTGGGCAGTCTACGTGGGCATAGTGACGCGCTTCCGTCTCATATTCCACGTGCGCCGTATTAATCGTAATACCGCGCGCTTTCTCTTCCGGTGCCGCATCAATTTGGTCGTAGGCTTTTTTCTCGCCGCCAAACTTCTCCGCCAACACCGTCGCCAGCGCCGCCGTCAGCGTCGTCTTTCCATGATCAACGTGTCCGATCGTCCCTACATTTACGTGCGGCTTGTCCCGCTTAAACTTCTCTTTGGCCATGACTTTTTCTTTCAAAAACGGTTAATCAATATGACTTACTTAGCTTTTGCGTTAATAATCGCTTCCGTTACGCTGGTAGGCGCTTCGGCATAGTGCTTAAATTCCATCGTATAAGTAGCGCGACCTTGAGTCAGCGAACGCAACGAAGTTGAATACCCAAACATACCGGAAAGCGGCACGTCAGCCAGTACAATTTTACCGCCGCCATCCATTTCCTCAGTACCTTGTACGATTCCGCGGCGTGACGATAAATCACCAATGACAACACCCAGGAAGTCTTCTGGTGTCTCCACTTCTACCGCCATCATCGGCTCTAACAGGACAGGACGGGCACGCCGCATACCTTCTTTAAAGGCCATTGACCCAGCCATGCGGAAGGCATTTTCGTTCGAGTCCACATCATGATAAGACCCGAAGAACAAAGTGGCTTTCACATCGACCACTGGATATCCAGCCAACACACCCGACTTCAAGGTTTCTTGAATACCCTTATCAACTGCCGGAATATATTCGCGAGGTACAACACCACCCTTAATAGCATCAACGAATTCGTAACCCTTGCCTGGCTCCTGTGGCTCAAGCTTAAGTACCACGTGACCATATTGACCACGTCCACCCGACTGCTTGACAAACTTACCCTCAACTTCTTCACAAACATTGCGAATAGTTTCGCGATAAGCGACCTGAGGTTTACCAACTCCCGCTTCAACGCCAAATTCACGTCGCATACGGTCAACCAGAATTTCCAAGTGCAACTCACCCATACCAGAGATAATGGTCTGACCTGATTCTTGATCAGTATGCACACGGAATGAAGGATCTTCTTGCGCCAAACGATTTAACGCAATACCCATCTTTTCATGATCGGCCACCGTTTTTGGCTCTACTGCCTGCGAGATAACAGGCTCAGGAAACTCCATGCGCTCCAAAACAATCGTATTGGCCGGATCACACAAAGTATCGCCCGTCGTCACGTCTTTTAAGCCTACTGCCGCTGCGATATCACCGGCGTGCACTTCTTTAATTTCTTCGCGCTGGTTAGCATGCATTTGCAAGATACGGCCAATGCGCTCTTTCTTGCCCTTGATCGGATTCAGGATAGTATCGCCAGACTTTACAACACCCGAGTAAACGCGGAAGAAGATCAATTGACCAACAAATGGGTCAGTCATAATCTTGAAGGCAAGCGCAGAAAATTTCTCATCATCCGCAGGATGACGCTCGGCAATTTCACCGTTTTCAAGCTCACCTTTAACTGCTGGAATATCAATAGGTGAAGGCATATAGTCGATCACTGCATCGAGCATCGCCTGCACGCCTTTATTCTTAAACGCAGTACCGCACATCATCGGAACAATTTCACTCGCGATGGTACGAGCACGTAGCGCTGCTTTAATTTCCTGCTGGCTTAACGCTTCGCCGCCCAGGTATTTATCCATCAGCTCTTCGGATGATTCAGCCGCAGCCTCAACCATCTTTTCGCGCCATTCATTAGCCAATGCGACCAGATTCTCAGGAATTTCCAGCTCTTCAAACTTCATCCCTTGGCTGGCCTCGTCCCAGACGATCGCCTTCATCTTGACCAGATCAACGACACCCTTAAAATTCTCTTCAGCACCAATGGGGATCTGAATAGGAATCGGGTTTGCCTTTAAGCGCGAGCGCATTTGCTCATAGACTTTAAAGAAATTAGCGCCGGTGCGATCCATTTTATTAACAAAGGCCAAACGTGGCACTTTGTATTTATTTGCTTGCCGCCAAACCGTTTCTGATTGTGGCTGCACCCCACCGACCGCGCAATAGACCATACACGCACCATCCAGCACGCGCATTGAACGCTCAACCTCAATCGTGAAATCGACGTGCCCAGGCGTATCAATAATATTGATGCGATGTTCTGGATAATCATTACCCATACCTTTCCAGAAGGCAGTGGTAGCAGCAGAGGTAATCGTGATACCACGCTCTTGCTCTTGCTCCATCCAGTCCATCGTCGCAGCACCTTCGTGCACTTCGCCGATTTTGTAATTGACCCCGGTATAGAACAGAATACGTTCAGTCGTCGTCGTTTTGCCAGCATCAATATGGGCGCTAATGCCGATATTACGGTAACGCTCGATGGGTGTTTTGCGAGCCACTTTGATCCTCTATTTGATAACTGTAAAAGGCTCTATCCAAGCCAACTTAATAACTTAAGGCCGCCAGCGGAGAAAAAGTAACAAAGCTTTTCTTCAATGCCCGCAGCGCTAAATGCGACTTACCGTGCACGTTTTTTAGCTTTCTAACTATAGCTGCCACTTTTGCAAGCCCGTAAGCCTTTTACGTTTTTGAAGCTATTATTTTGAAGCGATTAACCAATTGCAGCGAGCGGGTGTCAGTGGATTTCCTCTGACCCCGCTCGTCGCGATTCTAAAAACCATCTATAAATTTTACAAACGGAAATGAGAGAACGCCCGATTGGCTTCTGCCGAACGATGCACTTCATCGCGTTTTTTCATCGCGCCACCCCGATTTTCAGCGGCCTCGAGCAATTCGTTAGCAAGGCGCAACGACATAGACTTCTCGCTGCGTTTCTTGGCAGCTTCACGCAACCAACGCATAGCCAACGCTAAACGACGCTTAAAAGGCACTTCATGCGGCACTTGATAGCTTTTACCACCAATTCGGCGCGACCTTACTTCAACCATTGGCTTAAGATTCTCTAAAGCCTTCTTAAACACTTCCAGTGAATCTTTGCCGACTTTATCTTGGATAAACTGAAAAGCACCATAAACAATGCTTTCGGCAATTGATTTTTTGCCGCCAATCATAATCACATTCATAAACTTAGCAACTTCAACATTGCCAAATTTTGGATCGGGTAATATTTCCCGCTTGGGAACTTCGCGACGACGAGGCATTTCCTTCCTTTACTTTTACTATTCAGTCATCAAAACAGAGGGCTTAAGGAAGGCATCGAATAAATCGAGAGGTAGCACCCTACTTCCTTACCATGCACTTGCACAGCATAGACAGCATTCCCTACCCGCGCTTTACTTAATACTTCCTTAATTCAAACCTCAAACTTCAAAAAAGCCTGCAGAACTCGGCTACAGCATTTTTTGGACGGTCATCTGCCCACTGCAACCTGATAGCTGATTGTTATGCTTTTTTGGCACGCTTCGCACCATACTTGGAGCGAGCTTGTTTACGGTCTTTAACACCTTGAGTATCAAGTGAACCACGCACCATATGATAGCGCACCCCTGGCAAATCCTTTACACGACCACCGCGAATCAACACCACCGAGTGCTCTTGCAAATTGTGGCCTTCACCACCGATATACGAGATGACTTCAAAACCGTTTGTCAAGCGCACTTTGGCGACTTTACGCAGCGCTGAGTTTGGCTTTTTCGGGGTAGTGGTATAAACACGTGTGCATACGCCGCGCCGTTGCGGGCAATCTTGCAAAGCGGGGCTATTGCTTCTACGTTTAACCGTACGCCTAGCTTTACGCAGCAGCTGGTTAGTGGTTGGCATAATTTATTCCTGCAAAAATACGATATAGGTATCCAACATCAGATTAGGAAAACGCTGAATAAACAGCAGGCCTTGCTCCATTACTGCACAAGCTGTACTACGAAGCTGTACCACAATGCATTAATGTCCGCGGCTCACGGTTTATTCAGCGCTTTTTAGCTTTACATCGCCGCGCCAGATTTTTCTGGCCCATAAATTTTCGGCCATGTTGCCCCTGGTATCTGATATAGGGTACAGGCTGATAAAAACTAAAGCTGCGTATCATAGTCTGTAAATGACTCACGAGTCAACCTACTAAATAGCTTTGCTGCTGACTCAATTTATTTCATTCATCATTTAAAGGCTCATCGCTTAGCATTGGCACTCTGTATTAGCGTTTTGCCTGCCCTATTAACCGAGCGTTAATACGTTTTTATACGAGGCAAAGTGCCTTGCTTAGATCACGATTGAAAGCCTCAGGCACGCGCTTTATTCAGAACTTCCTGAGGCCAAAACATCTGCTTTTGCTTCAATGACTTGTAATAATTCTTCACCAAACCGCTCAAATTTACGCGCACCAATTCCAGAGACAGCACGTAAGGATTGAACGCCGTTAATTTCAGCACAAGCCAACTCCACCAATGTGCTGTCATGAAAAATGACATAAGCTGGCACACCGTCCAGCTTGGCTTTTTCAGTACGCCAAGCACGCAGCCGCTCCCAACAAGCCAATTGCTCTGCTGACATGTCGGCCGTTAGCTCGGCGCGCCAGCTGCTACTGCGAGTAGCAGGCCGCTGACTACGGGCCGGTTTAACGTAATGGCGCACCATGACATTTTGTTCGCCTTTTAATACAGCTCGACTCGCTTGCGTCAGCACTAATGCGCCATGGCCATCAGCATCGACTGCCAGCAAACCAGTCGCGACCAACTGACGAAATAGCGTACGCCATTCGATTTCGGATAAATCAGCCCCGACGCCAAAAGTTGACAAATTCTGATGCCCTCGCTGTTGGATGCGCTCAGTCAATTTGCCACGCAAGACATCAATCAAATGACCTGCGCCAAAGTTATAGCCACTGGCGTGCCGCACACGATACACACAAGAAAGTGCCATTTGCGCTTCGCGCGTGCGATCGCACAAGGTAGGAGGCTCAAGGCAAGTATCACAATTGCCACATGGCTGAGATGCTTCACCAAAATAAGCCAGCAGCTGGACCCGTCGACAACTGACTGTTTCGCAAAAACCCAACAGGGCGTCAAGTTTGATGGTTGACAGACGCTTGCGCGCATCATCGGCTCCCGACTCCTCAATCATCTTGCGTTGCTGCACCACGTCGCCCAAGCCGTATGCCATCCATGCATTCGCCGGCAAGCCATCACGGCCGGCACGGCCAGTTTCTTGATAATACCCTTCCATGCTTTTAGGCATATCCAAATGCGCGACAAACCGCACATCAGGCTTATCGATACCCATGCCAAAAGCAATCGTCGCCACCATCACAATGCCCTCTTCCCGCTGGAACATTTGTTGATTGGCCTGTCTCGCCTCAGTCTCCATGCCGCCATGGTAAGCCAATGCACGAATGCCTTCGGCGTTTAGCCAAGCTGCGGTTTCTTCAACTTTACGACGTGATAGACAATAAATAATTCCCGCGTCACAAATACTATCCTGGCTATGCTCAGTACGTAAAAATTTAAGCAGTTGCGCACGCGCATTGTCTTTTTCAACGATTCGGTAGCGAATATTGGGGCGATCGAAACTGGAAATGAAGACACGGGAATGCTCAAACCCAAGTCGGGTAATAATTTCTGCGCGTGTTTGCGGGTCAGCTGTTGCTGTTAGCGCAATGCGTGGCACATCCGGATAGCGTTCGTGTAAGACCGATAGCTGGATGTATTCAGGCCGAAAATCATGCCCCCATTGCGAAACGCAATGCGCCTCATCAATCGCGAATAAACCAACTTTAGTGCGTTCGATTAAATCTAGAAAACGCGGCGTCATTAGTCGCTCTGGCGCCACATACAACAAATCGATTTGCCGCTTAAGAAAAGCGCGTTCGATCTCTTGCGCAGCCTGAGCGCTCAAGCTTGAATTGAGATACGCAGCACGCACGCCAAGCGCCGTGAGCGAGGTGACCTGATCTTGCATCAGCGCAATCAGTGGAGAAACGATAATACCAGGGCCTAACCCAGCAGCGCTGCGTACTAGCGCTGGAATTTGATAGCAGAGCGATTTACCGCTACCGGTAGACATCGATACAAAACAATCACCACCAGCCGCTACGTGCTCAACAATTTCGGCTTGCAGCCCACGAAAGGCGGCATAACCGAAAACTCGGTGTAACACGGTTAAGCAGGGCGAAGTATCCATCGCGTCTCCGTGAATAGGGGCAGAGCCATTGCTCGCCATAACGAAAAAGCACGCTAGCGCGAAATATATTGCGCTAGCGTGCTACTGAGTGCTAATTACTTAGTGCTACTGAGTGTCAATTCAGGGCTAAATCAATATCAATTCAGTCCTAAACTTATGCAGCAGGGCTAGCAGAGTTGAACACCTCTTCGGCAGAATCTTCTGCCAGGCGTTCGCGTTCAGCTATCTCTTTTTGCTTACGCGCTCTATAAGTTGTTAAGCCTGTACCGCCAGGAATCAAACGTCCAATAATGACGTTTTCCTTCAAGCCCTTCAACAGATCGATAGTCGCATAACCTTGCATCGACGCCTCACCTTTGCCTGCCTTACCTTCTGTTGCGACGATGTTATCGCCTTCGGTAGCGGCTCTTACCATCACACTAGTGGTTTGCTGGAACGCTAACGCAGCGAGTACAGATGGTGCCAACAGCGAGGCATTAGTAATACCTAGCAGGACATTCTCGTAGTTAGCTGGGCGTAGATCATCGGCCACAACACGCTCGTTTTCAGCCATCATATCTGAGCGTTCAACTTGCTCGCCCAAGATGAAACGAGTATCGCCTGGATCAACAATATGTACACGACGCAGCATTTGACGCACGATAACTTCAATATGCTTATCGTTAATCTTCACACCTTGTAAACGGTACACATCCTGCACTTCGTCAACGATAAAGCGAGCCAACGCCTCGACCCCTTGCAAGCGCAAAATATCATGCGGATTAGGCGGTCCATCGACAATCATCTCACCACGATTGACGACCTGACCATCATGCGCTAACACTTGCTTCTCTTTGGTAATCAAGAATTCATGCGGATTACCATCAAGGTCAGTAATGATAAGGCGTTGTTTACCTTTTGTATCCTTACCAAAAGATATAGTGCCAGTGACTTCTGCCAAGATACCGGCATCTTTCGGCGCACGGGCCTCAAACAGCTCAGCCACACGCGGCAGACCACCAGTAATATCTCGCGTCTTCTGGGATTCGGTTGGGGTACGCGCCAGCACTTCACCGACGTGCGCCTGTTGACCGTCTTTCACCATAATCAGCGCGCCAGCTTGGAAGCTAATCGTTACTGATTGCTCAGTACCTGGAATTTTAACTTCTTCGCCATTGGCATCGATCAGCTTAACCTGAGGACGTACAGTTTTTGCTGTCTGCGAACTACGACGTTTAGGATCGATCACGACCAAGGTTGTGAGCCCGGTTACCTCATCGATTTGCTTAGCGACGGTAACGCCTTCTTCAACGTTTTCAAACTTAACTTTACCGCCATGCTCAGTGATGATTGGGCGCATCAATGGATCCCACAACGCGAGCTGCGTGCCAGCCTTAATGTGCGCACCATCAAGTTTCAAGATCGTAGCACCGTAAGGAATTTTATGGCGTTCGCGTTCACGGCCATAATCATCAGTAATCATCATCTCGCCGGAACGGGAAATAACCACTTGCTCGCCTTTCGCATTGGTCACATAACGCATCACTGCGCTAAAGCGTACGATACCATTGGATTTGGCTTCAACGCTGGACGACACCGCTGCACGTAAAGCTGCACCACCAATGTGGAAGGTACGCATGGTTAGCTGCGTGCCTGGCTCGCCAATGGACTGCGCAGCAATCACACCGACGGCTTCACCCACATTGACCATCGCACCACGTCCAAGATCTCGACCATAGCACTTAGTACACAAACCGTAGCGCATTTTGCAATGGAGCGGCATGCGCACACGTACTTCATCAATTCCAACCGCCTCAATTTCTTCAGCCACCGTCTCAGTCAGCAGCGTACCAGCTTCGTACACAGTTTCCTGAGTTTCCAGATTAATCGCGTCAGCAGCTAATACACGACCGAGGATACGGTCACGCAATGGCTCAACCACTTCACCGCCCTGAATCAAGGCTTTCATCAGTCCGCCGTCGGTGGTGCCGCAATCTTCTTCAAGCACGACCAGATCTTGTGCCACATCAACTAAACGACGGGTTAGATAACCTGAGTTGGCTGTCTTCAATGCGGTATCGGCAAGACCTTTACGCGCACCGTGCATCGAAATAAAGTATTGCAGTACATTCAAGCCTTCGCGGAAATTGGCGGTAATCGGCGTTTCGATAATCGAACCATCCGGTTTAGCCATCAAACCACGCATACCCGCCAACTGGCGAATCTGCACAGCTGAACCCCGCGCGCCTGAGTCTGCCATCATATAGATGGAATTAAACGACTCTTGCTTGACGACTTTGCCATGACGGTCAGTGACCTTCTCAACCGAGAGCTGCTCCATCATCGCCTTACCCACTGCTTCAGCGGTGGCTGACCAAATGTCAACGACGTTGTTGTAACGCTCCTGTGCTGTCACCAGGCCCGACATATATTGACGATCGTATTCCTTAACCTTTTTAGCGGCTTCGTTAATGATCGCTTCTTTCTGCGGCGGCACCAACATGTCATCGACGCAAATCGAAAGACCTGCGCGTGTAGCGAGCTTAAAGCCAGCATCCTTCAAGCGATCAGCAAAGATTACCGTTTCGCGCAAGCCGCAACGGCGGAATGCCATATTGACTAAGTGCGAAATAGCTTTCTTTTTCAACGGCTGATTCAACATTGAAAAAGGCAGGCCGGCAGGTAAAATTTCTGACAGCATCGCCCGACCAACGGTGGTCTGATATAGCGTAACTTTTGGCAGGAACTTAGGCGCACCTTCAGATTTGTCGGTGTTTGCGGTGTACTCAACAATCCGCACGCTAACTTGCGAAGTCAGCTCGACTTCTTTATTTTCGTAAGCACGTCTCGCTTCGCTGACATTCGCGAAGATCATGCCTTCGCCACGGCCATTGATACGCTCACGCGTCGCATAATAAAGACCAAGCACGATATCTTGGGACGGCACAATTGATGGGTCGCCACTGGCTGGGAATAAAATATTATTCGATGCCAACATCAGCGTACGCGCTTCTAACTGAGCTTCGAGCGACAACGGTACGTGAACGGCCATCTGGTCACCGTCAAAGTCAGCATTGAACGCCGCGCAGACGAGCGGATGCAGCTGAATTGCCTTACCTTCAATTAAGATTGGCTCAAAAGCTTGAATCCCAAGACGATGCAGTGTAGGAGCCCGGTTTAACATAACCGGATGTTCACGAATCACTTCTTCGAGAATATCCCACACGATCGGCGTTTGGTTTTCGACTTCTTTTTTGGCGGCCTTAATGGTGGTGGCAACACCCATTACTTCCAGCTTATGGAAAATGAACGGCTTGAATAGCTCAAGCGCCATTAACTTCGGCAAACCGCATTGATGTAGCTTCAGTTCAGGACCCACCACAATCACTGAGCGCCCTGAATAGTCAACCCGCTTACCCAGCAAGTTTTGACGGAAACGTCCGCCCTTACCTTTGAGCATGTCGGCGAGCGACTTCAATGGACGCTTATTGGCGCCAGTCATCGCTTTGCCGCGACGACCATTATCCATTAGCGAATCCACCGCTTCTTGCAGCATGCGCTTTTCATTGCGCACAATAATTTCTGGCGCTCTGAGTTCAAGCAGCCGCTTCAGGCGGTTGTTACGATTGATAACGCGGCGATACAAATCATTCAGATCTGAAGTAGCAAAACGGCCACCATCGAGCGGCACGAGCGGACGCAGATCTGGTGGGAGTACCGGCAGCACTTCAAAAATCATCCACTCTGGACGAATCCCCGAACGCTGAAAAGATTCGAGTAATTTGAGTCGCTTAGCGAATTTCTTGATTTTTGCTTCCGAGCCCGTGGCCTTCAGCTCAGCGCGTAATTGTTCAATACGCGCCTCAAGATCAATTGAGCGCAACAATGCACGAATACCTTCCGCGCCCATTTCAGCATGGAATTCGTCGCCGTATTCTTCAACTTTATTGTAGTAATCTTCCTCAGTCATAATTTGACCGCGCTTAAGCGGGGTCATGCCGGGCTCAACGATTACATAGGCTTCGAAATACAACACACGTTCGATATCACGTAACGTCATATCAAGGGCCATGCCCAAGCGTGACGGTAAGGATTTTAAGAACCAAATGTGCGCGACGGGGGAAGCCAGTTCGATATGCCCCATGCGTTCACGACGCACTTTAGCCAACGTCACTTCAACGCCGCATTTTTCGCAGATCACGCCACGATGTTTTAGTCGTTTATATTTACCGCACAGACATTCGTAATCTTTAATCGGCCCGAAAATTTTAGCGCAGAAAAGACCGTCACGCTCTGGCTTAAAAGTACGGTAATTAATCGTTTCGGGTTTTTTGACTTCACCGAATGACCAAGACCGGATTTTCTCTGGTGAGGCAAGACCGATCTTGATCGCGTTAAAACTGTCATCTTGATGGACTTGCTTAAATAGATCGAGCAAAGCTTTCATTGCTTATCCCCTGATTAGAAGAAGGAAGCTAGGTACAGGTGTAGATATTAGGCAGCGCAACCAAGTACGCTGCCTTCATATCATCTGCTTGTATCTCTTATCCTCTAAAGAAAGTTTGCATAAGCTGTAAGGCAAGGAGGCATAACGCCTCCACCCTGCTTAGGCAGACTTTCCGTAAATACGTTTAATGGCGCGCGAGATCGATATCGATACCCAGCGATCGGATTTCTTTGACCAGCACATTAAATGACTCTGGTATGCCTGCGTCGATAATGTGATCACCTTTGACAAGATTTTCGTACACTCTGGTACGACCAGCCACGTCATCGGACTTCACAGTTAGCATTTCACGCAGTGCATAAGCAGCACCATATGCTTCGAGCGCCCACACCTCCATCTCACCGAAACGCTGACCACCAAATTGAGCTTTACCGCCCAACGGTTGTTGCGTCACTAATGAGTAAGGTCCGGTTGAACGTGCATGCATCTTGTCATCAACCAAGTGATGCAATTTCAGCATGTGCATATAGCCGACCGTGACAGGCCGCTCAAATGCTTCGCCCGTTTGGCCATCATAAAGAGTGACTTGATTTTTAGATGCCGTCATCTCTAATTGCTGCGCCACTTTTTCTGGGTAAGCTAAGTCAAGTGCCCAACTGATTTCTTCAGCACTTGCGCCATCAAATACTGGCGTTGCAAATGGCACACCCTTTTTGAGGTTATGCGCAAGCTCAAAGATTTCCTGTTGACTGAACTCATCAAGGCTCTCTGGACGAGTGCGTGAATTGTAGATTTTTTTCAAAAAGCTACGTAATTCCGACGCTTTCGCTTGCTCTCGCAACATATCGTTAATGCGGTGACCCAATCCTTTCGCGGCCCAGCCAAGGTGGGTTTCGAGAATCTGCCCAACGTTCATCCGTGACGGTACGCCCAGTGGGTTTAGCACCATGTCAACCGGTGTGCCATCTGCCATATAAGGCATATCTTCAACTGGCACAATCTTCGATACCACACCCTTATTACCATGACGCCCAGCCATCTTGTCGCCTGGTTGCAAACGACGTTTAACAGCCAGATAGACTTTGACCATCTTGAGCACGCCTGGTGAAAGCTCATCGCCTTGCGTGAGCTTTTTGCGTTTTTCCTCAAAGGCCAGGTCAAATTGATGACGTTTTTGCTCAATCGAATTTTTAATCGCTTCGAGTTGTGCAGCAGCTTCTTCATCGGCCAGGCGAAGATCGAACCAATGATGATAATCAAGATCAGTTAGGTATTCAGTGGTGATTTTTGACCCTTTAGCCAACTTCTTAGGACCACCGTTAACTGTCTGGCCAATTAACATTTTCTCAAGGCGGGCAAAAGCATCGCTCTCAACAATACGTAATTGATCACTGAGGTCAAGGCGGTAACGCTTCAACTCATCATCGATAATTTGCTGCGCACGCTTATCACGAGCAATACCTTCTCGCGTAAAGACTTGGACATCGATAACTGTGCCGTTCATACCTGATGGAACACGCAGCGATGTGTCTTTTACGTCAGATGCTTTTTCGCCAAAAATGGCGCGCAACAATTTTTCTTCTGGCGTCAGCTGAGTTTCGCCTTTCGGTGTCACCTTACCAACCAGTACATCACCCGCTTCTACTTCTGCACCGATGTAGACGATACCCGATTCATCAAGCCGACCAAGTTGTGATTCGGCAAGGTTAGAAATATCACGAGTGATTTCTTCAGGCCCAAGCTTGGTATCGCGCGCCACTATATTCAATTCCTCAATATGAATTGAGGTGTAGCGGTCTTCAGCCACAATTCTCTCGGAGATCAAAATCGAATCTTCGAAGTTGTAGCCATTCCAAGGCATAAACGCGACCAGCATATTTTGGCCAAGCGCTAACTCACCAATATCGGTTGACGCGCTATCGGCAATCACATCACCGCGCATTACTTTATCGCCAACTTTAACAATCGGACGTTGGTCGATATTTGTGTTTTGATTAGAACGTGTGTATTTAATCAAATTGTAAATATCAACGCCGGTGTCTCCTGCTACTGCTTCGTCATCATCAACCCGAATCACGACACGGCTAGCATCAACGTAATCCACCGTGCCATGACGGAATGCCTGCACAGTTGCGCCCGAGTCAATGGCGACAGTACGTTCAATACCGGTTCCCACTAACGCTTTTTCAGGGCGCAAGCAAGGCACCGCTTGACGTTGCATGTTGGAACCCATCAAGGCACGATTGGCATCATCGTGCTCCAGGAAGGGAATGAGCGCAGCTGCGACTGAAACGATTTGGGATGGCGCCACATCCATATACTGGATGCGATCTGACGTAACCATGACGGTTTCGCCCATTTGTCGAGCAGCGACTAACTCGTCGTCTAATTTGCCCTCGCCAGAGATTGACGCATTGGCCTGAGCGATCAAATAACGCCCTTCTTCAATGGCCGACAAATAGTCAACTTGGTCAAGTACTTTGCCGTCTTCAACCTTACGATATGGTGTTTCTAAAAACCCATATTCATTGATATGCGCGTACAAGGCCAGCGAGTTAATCAAACCAATATTTGGACCTTCCGGCGTTTCAATTGGACACACACGGCCATAATGGGTCGTATGTACGTCACGAACTTCAAAGCCTGCCCGCTCGCGTGTCAAACCACCCGGTCCAAGTGCGGAAACGCGCCGTTTATGGGTAATTTCTGAAAGCGGATTGGTTTGATCCATAAACTGCGAGAGCTGCGACGAACCAAAAAATTCGCGAATAGCAGACGAGATCGGCTTGGAATTGATCAAATCGTGCGGCATGAGATTTTCGCTCTCTGCCTGTCCAAGACGCTCTTTAACAGCGCGCTCAACACGCACTAAACCAGCGCGGAATTGATTCTCGGCAAGCTCACCTACGCAACGTACGCGACGATTGCCTAAGTGATCGATATCATCGATTTCGCCTCGACCATTGCGTAGCTCAACCAGGATTTTGATCGTGGCTAGAATATCGTCGTCTTGTAACGTCAAGGGACCTTCGATTTCCTCACGACCAACGCGCCGATTGAATTTCATGCGGCCGACTTTCGACAAATCATACGACTCTTCACTATAGAAAAGTCGATTAAACAGCGCTTCCACTGCATCTTCGGTAGGCGGCTCACCTGGGCGCATCATGCGATAAATAGCAATGCGGGCCGCTATTTGATCGTTAGTATCGTCACTGCGCAAGGTTTGCGAAATATAAGCGCCATGATCAAGATCATTCGTATAGAGAGTTTGAATACTCTTGATCTTTGCATCACGCAGTTTGGCTAATAAGCTTTCAGTGATTTCTTCGTTAGCATCAGCAATAATTTCGCCCGTTTCTGGATCGATGATATTTTTCGCGATGGCTCGACCGACTAAATAATCTTCCGGCACCGAAATTACTTTTGTTTTGGCATTTTCAAGATCGCGAATATGCTTGGCATTGATCCGCTTATCTTTTTGCACAATCACTGTGCCGTCACCACCAACGATATCAAAGCTCGCCACTTCGCCGCGCAAACGCTCGGGAATAAATTTGATCTGCCCGCCTTCTTTCATCAAAGTAACGGTATCAAAATCAAAGAAATGCTCGAGAATTTCCTCAGGCGTCAAGCCAATGGCTTTGAGCAAGATAGTGACCGGCATTTTGCGGCGACGATCAATACGGAAATAGAGGATATCTTTAGGATCAAATTCGAAGTCAAGCCATGAGCCACGGTAAGGAATAATGCGTGCAGAGAAAAGCAGCTTACCTGAGCTATGGGTTTTGCCTTTATCATGTTCAAAAAACACGCCTGGGGAACGGTGCAACTGAGACACAATAACCCGCTCGGTACCATTGATGACAAATGAACCAGTAGGCGTCATCAAGGGCATTTCACCCATATAGACTTCTTGTTCTTTGACCTCTTTGATCACCGGCTTGTTGGGTGATTCTTTATCCAGCAAAACCAAACGAACTCGTGCGCGTAGCGCTGAGCAGAAGGTTAATCCACGCTGCTGACATTCTTTAACATCGAAGGCCGGAGAAGCGAGGTTGTAGCCGACAAACTCTAAGCGGGCAAAACCGTTATGTGAGACGATTGGAAAAACTGAAATAAAAGCTGCTTGCAACCCTTCAGGCTTGCGTTGAGCTGGTGCTATCTCTGCTTGCAGGAACGCGCTAAACGATTCAAGCTGAGTAGATAGCAAGAATGGAACTTGATGAACGATTGGACGCTTCGCAAAGTTTTTGCGAATACGCTTTTTCTCGGTGAAGGAATATTGCATACGATCTCCGAATCACGGGGCTAGAGCATTCTTCAAATGAGCTACAACTTTGTCGTCCTCTGCCGGCGGTACTACTGTGCTGCAGGCACTGAGAATGGCGCATTGCAAAGCATCGAAGAAACGCTTTATCTTCTTTTGATGAAAAACGCCTGAGTGTTCACCGACTGAAACACGGTTTCAGTTCGAATATATGAACGAACCAGAAAGCTTGGTGGCTGGCCTCTACCAACCGCTGGCTGACGGCAGCGAATAAAATTTCCGCGGCCCGACCAAACTTGCCTTCTGCAGTCGTTTCAGAAGACAAAAAGAAATCCCGCTTAATATTAAGCGACATTTTTTTATGGCTTCTTTAGCAACGCCCAATGCCTATCCAAAATTCTTCAAAAAATCTAACGCCAAGCGTTAAACCGTTTTTTAGAGACAAGAGGACACGCTAGATGCGGTATGTATATGCCTCGTTAAAACAGCACATCAATATACGTTAATGCGCAATATGGCTTAGATAATCCACCATAAAGCATAAAAAGGCTGACGGATAAAACCGCCAGCCTTCCCCTTACGGATGCTTTATCAGGCACATCAACTTGATATAAAACCGCCTATCTAACCAACAAGTCATGCCGTTATTCACTAGCATCAACTCCTTATAATGGCGCTACGATAGGCGCCGCAAGCAACTCGATGAACAGCTTTCTTACGTCAAGCTATGAGCAAGATAAAGCGTTAGAACCTGCCTATGCTCTCCCTAAGAGGCCGTGACTTGGTGTCGGGCGGTGCTCGGAATCCTCATGTACTTCTATGTACATTCCGATTCCTCCGCTCCGTCCTCCCCCGACTAACGGCCCTTTTAGAAAAATCATAAACAGGTTCTAAGGGAATTACTTAAGCTCGACTTTAGCGCCAGCAGCTTCAAGCTTTTTCTTAGCTTCTTCAGCTTCGGCTTTAGGCATGCTTTCTTTGATAGGCTTCGGTGCGCCATCAACCAAATCTTTCGCTTCTTTCAAGCCAAGGCTTGTCAATTCACGCACTGCTTTAATTACTGAAACCTTGTTGGCACCTGCTTCAAGCAAGATAACTGAGAACTCAGTTTGCTCTTCAACCGCAGCAGCTGCGCCACCGCCAGCAGGACCAGCAACGGCGAGAGCGGCTGCCGACACGCCGAATTTTTCTTCAAACGCTTTAACTAAGTCGTTCAGTTCCAGTACCGACATTGTCCCAATAGCTTCGAGAACGTCTTCTTTCACCATTGCCATTACATACTCCTAAATTTGGAATCGGATTAAGAAGCTGTTGACCCGCTCACTGCGGTTTTGCACAACTTCTTAGAGCCGGTTTAAAAATTTACCGCGCGCCTATGTATCTGATGGCGAGCGATATGTACTTGCTGCCTACTTACCGCTTACTTGCCACTTTTAAGCTTCAGCCTCAGCCTGCTTTTTTTCTGCAAGACGGCTAAGCGCTCGCACAAAACCAGAAACCGGTGCTTGCATCACACCCAGCAATTTAGCAAGTAACTCATCGCGGCTCGGAATACTAGCTAACTCTTGTAGAGCAGCACGATCCATCACCTTACCTTCGTAAGAACCTGAACGGATAACTAGCTTATCATTGGTTTTTGCAAAGTCATTAATCACTTTTGCAGTTGCTATAGCATCTTCAGAGATGCCATAAATCAATGGGCCAATCATCTGGTCAGCGAGCGGCGCAAATGACGTGCCTTCAACCACACGGCGCATCAGCGTATTTTTTAAGACACGTAAGTGAACTTGCTGTTCGCGCGCTTTCGCACGCAGCTTAGTCAAGTCACCACTCGTTATCCCTCGATATTCAGCAAGTATGACCGTTTGTGCTTTGGCAACTTGCGCTGCCAACTCAGCCACGACTTCCTGCTTCTCTTCTCTATTCAGTGGCATCTTTCAAGCTCCCTATTCAATCCCTTGGACTCGCACGCCGATACCCATCGTACTTGAGACAGCAATTTTGCGTAGATATAAACCTTTGCTGGTAGCTGGCTTTAATTTCTGCAAAATTTCGACTAATGCAGTCAGGTTGGCACGTAAAGCCGAAGCGTCAAATGAAGCGCGGCCGATTGTCGCATGGATAATTCCGTTTTTATCAACACGGAATTGAATCTGGCCTGCTTTCGCATTTTTCACAGCGGTTGCCACTTCTGGCGTTACCGTACCTACCTTTGGATTCGGCATGAGACCACGCGGCCCAAGTATTTGACCAAGCGTACCCACGACACGCATTGCGTCAGGCGAGGCGATAACCACATCAAAATTTAAATTACCTGCCTTAACTTGTTCGGCAAGATCTTCCATACCAACGATGTCGGCGCCTGCAGCGCGTGCTTGCTCAGCTTTCTCGCCTTGCGCAAACACAGCTACTCGCATTACCTTGCCTGTGCCGGCAGGCAACACAACCGAACCACGCACTACTTGGTCAGATTTTCTGGAATCGATGCCAAGCTGTACGGCCACATCAATTGACTCGTCAAATTTTGCAGTCGCACACTCTTTAATAAGTGCCAGCGCTTCATCAACCGGATAAAGCTTAGTACGATCAACTTTGTCTGCGAAAAGACGTAAGCGTTTAGAAATTTTCGCCATCACAATCCCTCCACAATCACGCCCATGGAGCGGGCGCTACCAGCAATCGTACGTATTGCAGCGGCTTCATCTGCAGCAGTAAGATCTGGTTTTTTAATTTTGGCAATTTCTTTAGCTTGCTCAAGGGTGATTTTGCCCACTTTATCTACATGTGGCTTCGCCGAACCTTTCTCGACTTTTTCACCCTTATCGTTCTTAGCAGCTTTTTTAATTAGGATAGTAGTTGGAGGGCTCTTCAGGATAAAAGTAAAACTTTTATCAGAAAATACCGTGATCACAACGGGTGTTGGCAAGCCTGGTTCCAAGCCCTGGGTTTGCGCGTTGAACGCTTTGCAAAACTCCATAATATTTAAACCACGTTGACCAAGAGCTGGGCCAACAGGTGGTGAAGGATTAGCCTTACCCGCAGGAATCTGTAGCTTTATAAAACCAATAATTTTTTTAGCCATCTTAGAAACCTTAATTGAACGCAAAGCGTTCGGTGAGTGCAACGCGATTTCGATAGCTGACAAAATACAAACCAGCTCCTACTATCGCTCCTCTTAGAATCTATTTAAAAAACTTGCCAAAGCCACAATTAATGTTTCATCAAATGTAGGCACTAAGCAATTTTTTAATAGATTTTTAAAAAATCTACTTGAAAATTGATTGCACTATCTTATGGTTATTTATACACATAAGACGGCGCCACGATTTTCGAGCAGATATTTAGGGCCTTCTTTTAGATAGAGAAAATAGCCAGATACTTTTCCATCGAATAGGATATAAAAATTAGAGCCTCCGCATGTCAGTTACATGCTTAAGCTTTTTTCCTTATTTCCTTCGCTCAGTATCCGCCTGCTATCTATCAGAAATGCTCTAGATTTAGCTGAATTCAGAGAGCTTTTCTACTTGATCGAATTCAAGATCAACCGGTGTAGGCCGACCAAAAATCATGACAGAAACTCTAAGGCGTGAACGTGACTTATCGTAATTAATTTCTTCTACAGTACCGTTAAAGTCAGTAAATGGCTCGCTCTTAATACGCACCATCTCACCGACTTTAAAGAGCGTTTTAGGTCGAGGACCTGATCCGTCACGTAGCTGAGATAAAATTTTATCTATCTCGCTCTGAGGGATGGGGCTAGGCCGCCCTCCCTGAGGAACGCTTTTGCGCCCAGCACTAGCACCTTTACGCGCGCCACCGACAAACCCCATCACGCCTTTCGTATTATTAACGAAATGCCAGGTTTCATCGTTCATCTCCATCTCGACGAGCACATAGCCCGGATAGAAGCGCCTTTCCGTGACTATTTCACGACCGCCTTTAACCTCTATGACTTCTTCGGTCGGCACGAGAATACGGCCAAATTTTTCTTGCAAGTCAGCTTGTGCTATGTGATCTTGCAAAGCGCGCTGAACGCTCTTTTCCATACTGGAATAAACATGTATGACATACCAACCCTTCTTTGTAGAAGAGGGCTGATTTACTTCTGGTGTGATATCGCTCATCTTATTTCCAACGCAGAATCAACGAAAAAACCAACCATTCAATAGCTTTATCGCCAACCCACAGATAAACTGCCATCACTAATACGAAACCAAACACAATGAACGTGGTCTGCCCTGTCTCTTTACGTGTTGGCCAAACTACTTTGCGAAGTTCACGATAAGAATCTTTTACGAAGCCAATAAACTTTTTTCCTGCTTCCGACCGCAACGCAAGAACAACACCAAGGCCCAATCCAGCCACCAATGAAGCGATGCGCAGATATTCTTTCTGACCACTCAAAAAATAAAACGAAGCGACTCCCGATAAGGCCAGCAATATTGCCAGTCCAAGAATGAGCTTATCGCTTACTACTTTAACAATATGACCAGAAAGATTCGCCATAACACTCATGGATTTCACAGATTAATATGGCAGGGGCAGAGGGGATCGAACCCCCAACCTTCGGTTTTGGAGACCGACACTCTACCAGTTGAGCTATACCCCTTTCGGCATTTGCGACAAATAGCAGCGAAAAAATCATTGATAACTAACTAGATTTTTTCGCTGCATAAACTCGTATTACTTAATAATTTTAGCGACGACGCCGGTACCGACGGTACGACCACCTTCACGCATGGAGAAGCGTACACCCTCTTCCAAAGCGATTGGCGAAATCAACTTCACCATCATTGGCATATTATCGCCAGGCATTACCATCTCTTTACCTTCAGGCAACTCAATCGATCCCGTCACATCCGTTGTACGGAAGTAGAACTGTGGACGATAGTTACTGAAAAATGGCGTATGACGTCCACCCTCTTCTTTACTCAAGATATAAACCTGAGCTTCAAATTCAGTATGAGGCGTAATCGTATTTGGCTTCGCCAATACTTGACCACGTTGCACTTCTTCACGCTTAGTCCCGCGCAACAAAATCCCAACGTTATCGCCAGCTTGACCTTGATCCAATAGCTTACGGAACATCTCAACGCCAGTACAGATCGTCTTGACGGTGGGCGTCAAGCCAACAATTGCCACTTCCTCACCCACTTTAACGACACCACGCTCAATCCGGCCCGTTACTACCGTACCACGACCTGAAATTGAGAACACATCTTCAATTGGCATTAAGAATGAACCATCAATCGCACGCTCAGGCGTCGGAATGTAATCATCCAATGCTTTCGCCAACTTCAAGATCGCTTCTTCGCCCAACGGACCTTTGTCCCCTTCTAGCGCCAATTTCGCCGACCCTTGCACGAACGGGACATCATCGCCAGGAAAATCATATTTCGACAGCAACTCACGCACTTCCATTTCGACCAGCTCAAGCAGCTCAGCATCGTCAACCATATCGCATTTATTCAAAAATACGATGATGTACGGCACACCAACCTGACGGGCCAACAAAATGTGCTCGCGCGTTTGCGGCATCGGGCCATCTGCTGCTGAACAGACCAAGATCGCGCCATCCATCTGCGCCGCACCCGTAATCATGTTCTTCACATAATCCGCGTGACCTGGGCAGTCTACGTGGGCATAGTGACGCGCTTCCGTCTCATATTCCACGTGCGCCGTATTAATCGTAATACCGCGCGCTTTCTCTTCCGGTGCCGCATCAATTTGGTCGTAGGCTTTTTTCTCGCCGCCAAACTTCTCCGCCAACACCGTCGCCAGCGCCGCCGTCAGCGTCGTCTTTCCATGATCAACGTGTCCGATCGTCCCTACATTTACGTGCGGCTTGTCCCGCTTAAACTTCTCTTTGGCCATGCTAACTCCTGAAGAGGATTTTCTTTACCGATTGCACTAAGCAAACATATTACTGAGATTTTCCTGGTGCCCATGGGCAGGATCGAACTGCCGACCTCTCCCTTACCAAGGGAGTGCTCTACCACTGAGCCACATGGGCATCGGCTCTAGAAGCCATTTGCAAAATGTTAAAAAGACCAATCACAAAATTTAAATATACTTTTCAAAAACATCTAACTGAAAGGCAATTAAATCCTGAGCCAGGCCACAACATTTATCTTTAGCAGCCTTATTTTTAGCCATTAATATTGGCAATTAAAAATTTTTAGCTATTTTGCAAAGAGCTTCGCAGCACTTACTGAAAACCGAGCCTACTTAATCGAAAAAATAGTACTCATTTACCAATAAGGATTGCCAACGAAATAAAATAGTAAAAGCTTCAACAGACTACCCATCGAGTGAGCGCCCATCATAATCAATATTTACTGATTTTTAAGGTCACCAGCTGGAGCGGGTGAAGGGAATCGAACCCTCGTCGTAAGCTTGGAAGGCTTCTGCTCTACCATTGAGCTACACCCGCATGGTCAAGCTCACCTTAAAAACAACATTGATTTTTTAACTTGGTGGAGGGAGTTGGATTCGAACCAACGTAGGCGTAAGCCAACAGATTTACAGTCTGCCCCCTTTAGCCACTCGGGCATCCCTCCGCACAAAACCGCGAATTATGCTCCTGGGATAATTCCTTGTCAATGCCTATCTCAGCTTGACAGTCATTTTAGATAAATTATTTTAAAAATGAGATGAAATTTGCTGACGAAGTTAGTTAATCGAAATGAAATAATAGTTAATTTATAAGAAATACTAGCCTGGGGTTATCTGCGCCTTTATCAGCGGGCCCTAATCAAGACTTCGGATTGGGGGTGCTCATCCTTATCGGGAAGGGAAAGCGGGAGGCGGGGACACGACTAAGGGCGCGCAGAGAGGGGAAGGCAACGGCCTCCGCCTCGGGTAAGGGGCGAACCCGGGGCTGGCGGCCAGCGGCCTTAGCCTACCGCCACAGACGGCGAGCGAGGGGAAGATAACGGCGAGAGAATAGCAGGGACCAATAAAAACACCCCCGTTAACCGATTGGGCTAACGGGGGTGTTGGCATGGGTGCTTGACGATTACCTACTTTCACACGGGTATCCGCACTATCATTGGCGTGGAGTCGTTTCACGGTCCTGTTCGGGATGGGAAGGGGTGGTTCCGACTCGCTGTGGTCATCAAGCGTAGAGGGTGGTCAAGCCGATACGATGATCGACTTGACGAAAGGGTTGGGAAGAAGAAGGGGTAATTGCATCATCTTTATATCACATGCTTTGTATGAGCAGACAACCTAGTTATAGGGTCAAGCCTCACGGGCAATTAGTACTGGTTAGCTACACACATTACTGTGCTTCCACACCCAGCCTATCAACGTCCTAGTCTCGAACGACCCTTTAGTGTCCTCAAGGGACAGGGAAAACTAATCTTAAGGCAAGTTTCCCACTTAGATGCTTTCAGCGGTTATCTTTTCCGAACTTAGCTACCCGGCGATGCCACGGGCGTGACAACCGGTACACCAGAGGTTCGTCCATTCCGGTCCTCTCGTACTAGGAACAGGACCTTTCAATTTTCCAACGCCCACGGCAGATAGGGACCAAACTGTCTCACGACGTTTTAAACCCAGCTCACGTACCTCTTTAAATGGCGAACAGCCATACCCTTGGGACCGGCTACAGCCCCAGGATGAGATGAGCCGACATCGAGGTGCCAAACACCGCCGTCGATAGGAACTCTTGGGCGGTATCAGCCTGTTATCCCCAGAGTACCTTTTATCCGTTGAGTGATGACCCTTCCATACAGAATCACCAGATCACTATGACCTGCTTTCGCACCTGCTCGACTTGTCGGTCTCGCAGTTAAGCACGCTTATGCCATTGCACTATACGCACGATTTCCGACCGTGCTTAGCGTACCTTTGTACTCCTCCGTTACTCTTTAGGAGGAGACCGCCCCAGTCAAACTGCCCACCATGCACTGTCCCCGACCCGGATAACGGGCCTAGGTTAGAATTGCGCATCTGCCAGGGTGGTATTTCAAGGTTGGCTCCACAGAAACTAGCGTCTCTGTTTCACAGCCTCCCACCTATCCTACACAAGCAGATTCACTATTCCATGCAAAGCTACAGTTAAGGTTCATGGGGTCTTTCCGTCTAGCCGCGGGTAGATTGCATCATCACAACCATTTCAACTTCGCTGAGTCTCGGGAGGAGACAGTGTGGCCATCGTTACGCCATTCGTGCAGGTCGGAACTTACCCGACAAGGAATTTCGCTACCTTAGGACCGTTATAGTTACGGCCGCCGTTTACCGGGACTTCAATCCGAAGCTCTCACCTCTTCATTTAATCTTCCGGCACCGGGCAGGCGTCACACCCTATACGTCCACTTACGTGTTTGCAGAGTGCTGTGTTTTTATTAAACAGTCGCAGCCACCATTTCATTGCAGCCTTCTCACCCTTTAAGCGTTACGCTTATCAAGTTACTGAGGCGCACCTTCTCCCGAAGTTACGGTGCTAATTTGCCGAGTTCCTTCTCCCGAGTTCTCTCAAGCGCCTGAGAATACTCATCTCGCCTACCTGTGTCGGTTTGCGGTACGGTCTTGTTAGACTGAAGCTTAGAGGCTTTTCTTGGAACCACTTCCAATTGCTTCACGAACTCAGTTCGCTCGCTCCACACCCTTGAATTCCGTGCCCGGATTTACCTAAGCACCTTCTCCAATGTAGAGACCAGGACTACCAACGCCTGGACAACTTTCCGCGATCCGTCCCCCCATCGCATCTAACAATGGTGCAGGAATATTAACCTGCTTCCCATCAGCTACGCTTTTCAGCCTCGCCTTAGGGGCCGACTCACCCTACGCCGATGAACGTTGCGTAGGAATCCTTAGGCTTACGGCGAGGGGGCTTTTCACCCCCTTTATCGCTACTCATGTCAGCATTCGCACTTCCGATACCTCCAGCACCCTTCTCAAGGCACCTTCACAGGCTTACGGAACGCTCTCCTACCATGCACGCTAAAAGCGTGCATCCACAGCTTCGGTGACTGGCTTGAGCCCCGTTACATCTTCCGCGCAGGACGACTCGATCAGTGAGCTATTACGCTTTCTTTAAAGGGTGGCTGCTTCTAAGCCAACCTCCTGACTGTTTTTGCCTTCCCACTTCGTTTCCCACTGAGCCAATCTTTGGGACCTTAGCTGGTGGTCTGGGTTGTTTCCCTCTCGACACCGGACGTTAGCACCCGATGTCTGTCTCCCGTGCTACATGCTTTGGTATTCGAAGTTTGCTATGGTGAGGTAATCCGCAATGGACCCCTCGACCATGACAGTGCTCTACCCCCAAAGGTGATACACGAGGCACTACCTCAATAGTTTTCGGAGAGAACCAGCTATCTCCGGGTTTGGTTAGCCTTTCACCCCTATCCACAGCTCATCCCCTAATTTTTCAACATTAGTGGGTTCGGACCTCCAGTACGTGTTACCGCACCTTCATCCTGGCCATGGATAGCTCACCCGGTTTCGGGTCTACGCCCAGCAACTAATCGCCCTATTCGGACTCGCTTTCGCTACGCCTGCCCTATTCGGTTAAGCTTGCTACTGAACGTAAGTCGCTGACCCATTATACAAAAGGTACGCAGTCACCCCTTACGAGGCTCCTACTGTTTGTATGCATGCGGTTTCAGGATCTATTTCACTCCCCTTCCGGGGTTCTTTTCGCCTTTCCCTCACGGTACTAGTTCACTATCGGTCGATTACGAGTATTTAGCCTTGGAGGATGGTCCCCCCATCTTCAGACAGGATTTCTCGTGTCCCGCCCTACTTGTCGTATCCTTAGTTCCACAACGCCGTTTTTGCATACCAGGCTATCACTGTCTTTGGCTAGCCTTTCCAGACTATTCTGCTAACGATGCTGCTAAAAAATACTGGCTCTTCCCCTTTCGCTCGCCGCTACTTAGGGAATCTCGGTTGATTTCTTTTCCTACGGTTACTTAGATGTTTCAGTTCACCGCGTTCGCTTCTCTTGACCTATGTATTCAGTCAAGGATGGTCCAATTGGACCGGGTTTCCCCATTCGGACATCTTCGGATCAATGCTTATTTGCCAGCTCCCCGAAGCTTTTCGCAGGCTACCACGTCCTTCATCGCCTGTAATCGCCAAGGCATCCACCGCATGCACTTATTCGCTTGACCCTATAACTAGGGTGTCTGCTTACAATGTTGCATGTGTTGCCGTATCACCGCGCCTTTTGTCTCGCGACGATACGTTGATGATTCAATCACCCATTCACTGAGCCATACAGCCTTTCAGCCATACAACCCAAGTGAATTTCTTCTTCCCAAATTTTTAAAGATCAATCCCCATAAAGAGGAACAGTAGAAAACAATCCGTGCCATCACCACTCACACTGATCACTTTCTGCTGTCACCCAACATGGTGGAGACAGTCGGGATCGAACCGACGACCCCCTGCTTGCAAAGCAGGTGCTCTCCCAGCTGAGCTATGCCCCCTATCAGAGGACAGAATACAGCGATCAGCTCCAAAGACGTGAAACTCACCCTTTGATTCCTAATCCCTGTCTTCTGTCCCCTGACATGGTGGGTCTGGTAGGAGTTGAACCTACGACCCCACGCTTATCAAGCGTGTGCTCTAACCAACTGAGCTACAGACCCAATCAGCTTCATCAAACAAAAAACCATTCTCACCTTCAGTCATTTAGCTAGGCTAACCTTGACTTTTCTTGAGTATCGCTTTCCATCTTTTGATCCTGATATCAACAACCGATAAGGGTGAGCGCGAAACAGCTCTATCGAGAAAGGAGGTGATCCAGCCGCACCTTCCGGTACGGCTACCTTGTTACGACTTCACCCCAGTCATGAATCTTACCGTGGTGACCGTCCCCCTTGCGGTTAGACTAGCCACTTCTGGTAAAACCCACTCCCATGGTGTGACGGGCGGTGTGTACAAGACCCGAGAACGTATTCACCGCGGCATGCTGATCCGCGATTACTAGCGATTCCAACTTCATGCAGTCGAGTTGCAGACTGCAATCCGGACTACGATCGGCTTTTTAGGATTAGCTCCCCCTCGCGGGTTGGCTGCCCTCTGTACCGACCATTGTATGACGTGTGAAGCCCTACCCATAAGGGCCATGAGGACTTGACGTCATCCCCGCCTTCCTCCGGTTTGTCACCGGCAGTTTCTTTAGAGTGCCCTTGCGTAGCAACTAAAGACAGGGGTTGCGCTCGTTGCGGGACTTAACCCAACATCTCACGACACGAGCTGACGACAGCCATGCAGCACCTGTGTTATCGCTCCCTTTCGGGCACCTCAACCTTTCAGCCAAGTTCGATACATGTCAAGGGTAGGTAAGGTTTTTCGCGTTGCATCGAATTAATCCACATCATCCACCGCTTGTGCGGGTCCCCGTCAATTCCTTTGAGTTTTAATCTTGCGACCGTACTCCCCAGGCGGTCAACTTCACGCGTAAGCTACGTTACTAAGGAAAGTTTTCCCCAACAACTAGTTGACATCGTTTAGGGCGTGGACTACCAGGGTATCTAATCCTGTTTGCTCCCCACGCTTTCGTGCCTGAGCGTCAATATTGACCCAGGAGGCTGCCTTCGCCATCGGTGTTCCTCCACATATCTACGCATTTCACTGCTACATGTGGAATTCTACCTCCCTCTGCCATATTCTAGTGAGCCAGTCACGTATGCCATTCCCAGGTTGAGCCCGGGGCTTTCACATCCGTCTTAGCTTACCGCCTGCGCACCCTTTACGCCCAATTATTCCGATTAACGCTCGCACCCTACGTATTACCGCGGCTGCTGGCACGTAGTTAGCCGGTGCTTATTCTTCCGGTACCGTCATCGATTCATGGTGTTAACACAAATCTTTTCTTCCCGAACAAAAGTGCTTTACAACCCGAAGGCCTTCTTCACACACGCGGCATTGCTGGATCAGGGTTGCCCCCATTGTCCAAAATTCCCCACTGCTGCCTCCCGTAGGAGTCTGGGCCGTGTCTCAGTCCCAGTGTGGCTGGCCATCCTCTCAGACCAACTACAGATCACTGCCTTGGTAGGCTTTTACCCCACCAACAAGCTAATCTGACATCGGCCGCCCTGTTAGCGCGAGGCCAAATAAATTTGGTCCCCCGCTTTCCTCCGTAGAGAATATGCGGTATTAATCCGACTTTCGTCGGGCTATCCCCCTCTAACAGACACGTTCCGATGTATTACTCACCCGTTCGCCACTCGCCGCCAGGCCGAAGCCCGCGCTGCCGTTCGACTTGCATGTGTCAAGCATGCCGCCAGCGTTCAATCTGAGCCAGGATCAAACTCTTCAGTTTATATCCATGTTTACTGCTTCTGCGTCTCGTCGCAGTCGCTTACTCAAAGGTTGATACAATCTCTTGTATCTTCTGAGTAAACGCAATTTTTTTGACCCCCTAACTTGCGTCAGAGAATCAGCTGAATCGCGCTCACTCTTATCGGTTGTTAACTTGTTAAAGACCTTTCAAACCACCCCCGGGTGGCTCGTCTGCGTTACTGCCGTGCTGCAGAGAAACGAGATTATGAACATCCTCCCCCCCGCCGTCAACCCCCTTCCCTCAATTCTTTTCATTTATTTTCATCCCCTCCCCTTCCCGCTCCCGCCTCCCTCTCTGCCTCGCCACCCATCCAGGAAAAATATCCCCGAAATAACAAAGAGTTAGCGGAAACTTAACTGCTTAACTCTGCACCAAGCCACGCTTGTTTGCTTAGCCGCTCTTTTTCAAAGAGCTTGATTTTTTCAGTGTGGCGCAGTGTTAGGGCGATCTCATCGAAGCCATTTAATAAACAATACTTACGAAATGGCGTGACATCGAAAGCGTATTTCTCCCCTGCTGGCGTCTCCACACATTGCGCATCAAGATCAATGGTTAATTGATAACCGTTGCAGGCAGTAGTGTCATGAAATAGTCGTTCAACTTGCTGTTCAGTTAATACGATTGGCAGCAAGCCGTTCTTAAAGCAATTGTTATAAAAGATGTCAGCAAAGCTTGGCGCAATAATCGCGCGTAAACCATATTGCTGTATCGCCCACGGTGCATGCTCACGCGAACTGCCACAACCAAAATTTTTGCGTGCCAGCAAAATAGTGGCGTGCTGATAACGAGGCTGGTTCAAGACGAAGTCCGCGTTTAATTTACGCAGAGCATTATCTTGACCCAACTCACCGTGCTCAAGATAACGCCATTCATCAAAAAGGTGGGGACCAAAACCAGTACGCTTAATTGATTTTAAAAATTGTTTAGGAATGATCGCGTCAGTATCTACATTTTCGCGATCAAGCGGAACAGCAATGCCTGTATGAACAGTAAATTTTTCCATGATTAGCATTTATCTATAAAGAAGGTGTCATCTAAGCAGAAATGACGCCTAAACATTAAAGGCGTATTTTTCGGGAGAAAATCCCTGCGCGTTGAAAAGGTTGATTGAGTAACTAAACTGGCGATGCCAATAGATTACAAAGCTACACAAGAGAAATTTAAAGCCGTTTAGCTTGGTGATTACTCTCTTCACTCTGGTACCACAGCATTTATAGATCTCATAACAATTCACGAAAATCGACAAAATGCCCTTCAATAGCGGCGGCGGCTGCCATTGCTGGACTAACCAAATGAGTGCGCCCACCCATCCCCTGCCGACCTTCAAAATTACGATTCGAGGTTGATGCGCACCGCTCACCTGGCTCTAACTTATCCGCATTCATCGCCAAACACATCGAACAGCCTGGCTCACGCCACTCAAACCCTGCTTGAAGAAAAATTTGATCAATACCTTCTTGCTCCGCCTGCACTTTGACCAAACCTGAACCTGGCACTACCATTGCCTGCCGAATATTAGAAGCAATGCGCCTCCCCAGCTTTTTCACCACCTCAGCCGCGGCACGTAAATCTTCAATTCGCCCATTGGTACATGAGCCAATAAAAATTTTATCCAGCCTAATTGCTTCAATAGGAGTTTTTGGCTCAAGCGCCATATACCGTAGGGCACTCTCAATAGCTCGGCGCTTACCCTCATCCGCTTCTTGTTCTGGATCGGGCACGCGACCATCAATTGAGGTAACCATTTCTGGTGATGTACCCCAAGTAACTTGAGGTTTAAGCTCGGTCGCCTCCATTGCAACCACGCGATCAAAATGTGCGCCCTCATCTGAAACCAAGGTACGCCAATACGCCACCGCTTGCTCCCAATGATCGCCTTGAGGAGCGAAAGGTCGTTCACGCAAATAGTCAAGCGTAGTCTCATCAACTGCCACCATACCAGCACGTGCCCCTGCTTCAATCGCCATATTGCACAGTGTCATACGCCCTTCCATCGTCAAAGAGCGAATCGTCGAACCAGCAAATTCAATAGCAAAGCCAGTTCCACCAGCTGTACCTATTTTGCCAATGACCGCTAGCACAAGATCTTTTGCTGTACATCCTACTGGCAAGCATCCTTCGATTTTCACCAGCATGTTTTTACTTTTCTTTTGCATCAAAGTTTGCGTTGCAAGCACATGCTCGACCTCTGATGTGCCGATGCCAAATGCGAGCGCGCCAAATGCACCATGTGTTGAGGTATGCGAATCGCCGCACACAATTGTCATTCCTGGCAGCGTCGCCCCCTGCTCCGGACCAATGATATGCACAATGCCCTGCCGTACATCATTCATCTTGAATTGTGTAATTCCAAACGCTTCACAGTTTGCATCGAGCGTATCCACCTGTAGCTTTGAAACAGGGTCTGCAATCCCATCACGGCGCCCGCTAGTTGGCACATTGTGGTCAGACACGGCAAGATTTGCGCTCACGCGCCAAACCGGGCGTTTAGTTAGCCGTAACCCTTCAAATGCCTGCGGGCTTGTCACCTCATGCAGCAAATGACGGTCAATATAAAGAAGCGTCGTACCATCATCTTCGGCATGGACGACATGCGAATCCCATAATTTGTCGTATAAAGTTCGAGTCATTTTTTCAGTAATAGAAATAAAGATAAGGAAGCGTCTATGGCTTTTCAATTTTTTCAAAAAGCACGCTTCACTTCATTCATAAAGGAAACTTAAACTTATTTTTCAGCATCTTATCAAGACTATCCAATCAACGCTGATAGACCTAAAAGCCATTAAGCAATTTAAAAGATATTTTTCGAGCCAAACATTGCTGTTTTTGAAGGGGATGGCTGCGCTTACGCGCTACAGAAAATGTGGGTGCAAGCGCCTATCTCATTAACCTCATAAGAGGCACTCACTGGAAGAAGCCCTGAATCAATCAAGGGTCAGCAATGTCGACACAGACAACACATTTAAGTGCTTAAGAGAAATAGGGAAGGAAAGCATGATATTACTTTCGCTTACTTCAACGTCTTTAACGCACAATCACAGGTTCTGGCTCTAACCTCACTCCAAAACGCTTCTCTACATCGTCTTGAATAGCAGTTGCTAGCGTCAATATCTCTGCGCCAGTAGCCCCGCCGCGGTTAATCAAAACCAAAGCTTGTTTTGCATGCACGCCGGCCTGGCCAAGCGTTCGACCTTTCCAGCCGCTCTGCTCGATAAGCCAACCTGCAGCCAACTTGACGCGCTGATCTGCTTGAGGATACGCCACTAATTTAGGCTCACGTGCGATTAAAGCCTTAAAGTGTGCCGCCTCTACTACTGGGTTCTTAAAAAAGCTGCCCGCATTGCCAATATGCGCTGGGTCAGGCAGCTTAGCGCGGCGCACAGCCACTACAGCTGCAAAAATATCTTGTGGCACTGGCGCTTCAATGCGCTGTTTCGCCAATTCATCAGCAAGCGCGGCATAGACATAACGTGGTTGCCACACTTTGGGCAAGCGGAACGTTACTGAAATAATCACAAAGCGATCGCGGCCGTGCTGCTTAAAAAAACTATCCCGGTAACCAAATTGGCAAGCTTTGGCATCCAATATCAGTGCCTTACCCGTGGCTAACTCAATCACACGCACGCTAGCCAAACGCTCACTTATTTCAAGGCCGTAGGCGCCGATATTTTGAATAGGTGCTGCGCCTACCTTGCCAGGAATTAAAGCCAGATTTTCAAGCCCTGACCAACCTTGCCCAAGCGACCATTGCACAAATTCATGCCAATTTTCACCCGCGCCGGCCTCGACAAACCAGGCATGCTCATCTTCACCCACCAAACGTCGACCGCTTAATGCCATTAGCCAAGCAACACCCTCAAAATCACGAGTTAAAACGACATTGCTCCCTCCGCCCAAAATCAAACGTGGCAAGCCTACTGTACGCGGGTCAGCCAGCGCTGCCAGCAGCTGCGCTTCACTGTCGATGAACTGAGCATAGTGAGCGTGTACTGCAAAACCAAACGTATTATGGGAACGTAATGAATAATTGGAGAGCAAGGCAGACATTTCAGTGGGGGAACTCAATAAGCTTTTTTCGACACTCCACTGCAAGGAATGCCTTTGATACCAGGACAAAAGTACGTCGAGAAGGAATAACGTCGCTATGGGACTTCGAAAAAAGTCTAATAAAACTCAAAGTCATTTGATCAATATTTAAAAGGTGACTAGCCAAGCTTTCAGCTGAGAAAATTTCTGCGGTGTCACACTACGCAGTAACGGTGCATTATCTGCGCTTCTTTTGCTTTTCAGAAGCAGCGTTAATCAGCGCCCTTTAAACGCAGCCGCCGCACGGCTCAGACGGTCATTGATAGCTGCCCAGGCTAAGCTAGCGGGAGGCTTTTCAACCAAAATACATTGCACACCCGCATTCTCTAACTGACGCAGTAAGCGGTACAAATCGTGTGCATATACCTGTGGCTCTGCAGCAGCAGCAACTACCACCACATTAGCGTGGAGGCTCCATCGGCTTGGCTCAGGTGCTATGAGCGCGACCCGCTCATCAGGAGTGCGCTGCTCAAGTGCCTCAGTAATCTCATTTGCGTTTAGCAAAAAGAGTGGGATACGGGGTGCGTAATGCGCTTTCAGTGTGCCTGGTGCGCGTGGCGTTGCTTCGTCCCGTTGTGATGCAGCCGCTCGATCGCCTGTTTCAGCTCCGTTGGGCTGTTTCGGTAAGTCGCCTAACACTTCAGCCAACTGCGCGACACTTATTTGACCTGCGCGCAATACCACTGGATAAGCACGTGACAAATCAAGAATCGTTGACTCAATTCCTACACTGCAAGCTCCACCATCTAACACAGAGACTGCTGCGCCAAACTCATCGCGCACATGTTGTGCGGTCGTCGGGCTAACACGTCCAAAACGATTGGCAGAAGGAGCAGCCAATCCACGCGGCATAGAGGATGAATCCTGCAGTGCTTGTAACAGCGCTTGCGCCACCGGGTGTGCCGGGCAACGCAGCCCAATCGATTCCTGGCCGCCGCTCACTACCTGAGGAATATACGAGGCACGCTTAAGAATCAGGGTTAAAGGGCCAGGCCAAAACGCATCAATCAGCGCTCGAGCCTGAGAAGGCAGTGCGCCATTTACCCAGTAAGCGGCGTCAGCTCCGTGCGGAAGATGCACAATCACAGGATGATCAGACGGGCGCCCCTTTAATGTGTAAAGACGCGCAATCGCAGCCGGATTACTCGCATCCGCGCCCAACCCATAAACCGTTTCAGTAGGAAACGCAACCAATTCACCGGCATTAAGCGTATGCACTGCTTGGAGAATAGCCTCACTATCCACCTCGCTCGCTAGCCGTAGGCTAGATGAAGGAGTATCTCCTATCATTTTTTCCTCCCACCCTACTAAGCCAGTGGAATATGCAATAGCTGAGCACAGTCGCGCGCTGCTGCCTGAGCGCGTGCGAGCGTAGTAGCCGTGAGCGTGATATGCCCCATCTTGCGCCCCATCCGTGCTTCTTGCTTAGCATATAAATGTAAGCGTGCAGCAGGCAGCGCAGCGACTTGTTGCCATGGCGGTGTTTGCAACGTTTCTCCAACAAACCAACTGTCTCCCAGCACATTCAACATAACCGCCGCGCAATGCTGGCGCGTATCGCCAAGCGGCATGCCGGTCATCGCTCGTGCTTGCTGCTCAAATTGACTAGTCGCGCAGGCATCGATGGTGTAATGGCCAGAATTATGCGGACGCGGCGCCATTTCGTTAACAATCAGCGACCCATCTTCCAACACAAAAAACTCAACACATAGCACGCCAACATAATCCATACGCTCAGCTATTTTTAATGCTGCCTGCTGTGCCTGCACTACTAGCGTAGGCGAAGCATCCGGTGCGGGAACGCTGGTATACGAGAGAATGCCATCGTGATGTGTATTTTGCGCGAGTGGGTAAACGGCAGTTTGACCATCGAACCCTCGTGCAATCAAAGCGGATACTTCATATGCAAGCGGCAAGCGTCGCTCTAACACACACGCAACGGCACCCAATGACCGATGCGCATGCCGCACCTCATCCGGAGTCGACACACTGATTTGGCCTCGGCCATCGTAGCCAAGTCGTGCTGTTTTTAGAATGCCTGGCAATAAGGCATCGAGCTGCTCATCTTTGAGTTGCTCCAGTGCGCTCGCCGAAGCAATTTCAAGATACGGCGCCACAGCAATGTCACAGCCAGCAATAAAGCGCTTTTCTGCGATACGATCTTGCGCAATAGCGACGCATTCGCTCGCTGGCGTTACTAAACTATGGCGCGCAAGCAGATCCAAACTTGCCGCGGGCACATTTTCAAATTCGGTAGAAATAGCCGCGCAGCGCCTACCGAGCTCGGTCAGCGCTGCCTCGTCGTCATAAGCTGCGCATATATGCTGATCAGCGATTAAGCCAGCTGGACTAGCTTGATCAGGATCAAGTACAGCCACCCGATAACCCATAGCTTGCGCAGCAAAACAAAACATGCGGCCAAGCTGGCCGCCACCGAGCATGCCAAGCCAGGCACCGGGGAGAATAGGAGCAATCGGAGCAGCCGATCTAGCACGCACAGTGCTTATCTGTGACATCAGTAACCCGCCTTCAAGATTCAAGAAGCAGAAGAAATAGAAGAAGCAGAGGGAGGCAGTGGCAATTGCGCAGTACTAGCCGCTTCACGCTGCTGCTCACGAAATGCCTCAAGCTTCTCAGCCAGCCCTGGCTGCTGAACAGCCAGCATAGCAACCGCAAAGAGTGCTGCATTTACCGCGCCAGCAGCACCAATAGCAAAGGTCGCAACCGGCACGCCTTTAGGCATTTGCACAATCGAATATAAAGAATCCAAGCCCTTCAGATACTGTCCTGGCACGGGCACACCCAGTACCGGCACAATAGTCTTAGCGGCCAGCATACCCGGCAAATGTGCAGCGCCACCGGCCCCAGCAATAATCGCAGTTAGGCCGCGTGCACGCGCATTTTCTGCATATTCAAACATTTGGTTAGGCATGCGGTGCGCAGACAATATCTGCGCCTCATATGGCACACCAAAGTCTTCCAACACAGCTACAGCGCGTTGCATTACCTCCCAATCTGAGCTAGACCCCATCACCACACCAATCAGTGGGGCTTGAGGTTTAGTGCGTTCAGCTTCGTTAGGCGTGGGAATATGTGCTGTTACCTTATTCATTCACTTGCTTTGTTGCTTTGAGATAGGAGAAAGGGAAATACGCTATCAATTACTATTTGTTCGTGTACGACTAGCCAACCCGGCCAATTTTTAGGCCAAGCTATCGCCCGTTAAACGGGTTAAGGCTTCGCCATATTTCGCTGCAGTTTTTTCGACAATCGCAGTGGGCAGAGCGGGTGCCGGCGGTTTTTTCTGCCAGTGCTGCTTCTCTAACCAATCGCGTACGAATTGCTTATCAAAGGAAGGTGGATTGATGCCGATTTGATATTCGTCAGCAGGCCAAAAGCGCGACGAATCGGCGGTCAACACTTCATCCATCAAGTGCAGTGTTTGATTATTATCTAAGCCAAACTCAAACTTGGTATCTGCAATCAAAATACCCCGCTGCGCTGCGTAATCAGCTGCTTCTTGATAAAGCTGCAAACTCACAGTGCGAATTTGATGAGCTAACTCTTCACCGATAAGCGATTGCATGGCGTCAAAAGTAATATTTTCATCATGTTCACCATGCTGCGCTTTTGCCGCTGGCGTAAAAATAGGCTGCGGCAATTTCTGTGCGTTTTGCAAACCGGCGGGTAGCTTGATTCCGCATACCATGCCAGTGGCTTGATATTCCTGCCAAGCGCTGCCCGCTAAATAGCCACGCACGACCGCCTCCACCAAAATCGGCTGCAAGCGCTTAGCTACCACCGCACGACCTTGTACCTGAGCGACTTCATCCTCAGCTACAACACTCTCCGGTGTGATTCCAGTCAAATGATTGGGGACGACAGCCGCAAGCCTCGCGAACCAAAAATTACTCATTTGATTCAGCACACGTCCTTTACCGGGAATAGGCTCGTTTAGTACCACGTCAAACGCAGATAGCCGATCAGTGGTAATAATCAATAACTTATCCTCACCCACCGCATAACTATCTCGTACCTTGCCATGGCCCACTAAAGGCAGCGAATGCAATTTTGATTGATGAAGCGTAGATGACATAAAAATCTTATGGTGATTTTAACTAAGCCGTATTTAACTACACGGCACATGGTTTGAGCGATCTTTTAGTTAGAAAAGTACTGCATAAGCCTAAAGCAGCTTATGCAGTACTTTCTTAGAATTTGTTTAGGGAAACCCTAAACAAATTCTTAAACGTTTATTTGATGAGCTGTGCTAGCTCGCCTCGTTTATAACGTTCAACCATTTTTTCCAGTGGCACAATTTTGATCTTGCTTGCTTGATTTGCACAATTAAAAGCTTCATAACGAGCCCGACACACTGCCTGCATAGCAACACGCCCTGCTTTAGAAAAATCACGTGGGTCAAATTTTTCTGGATTTTCTGCCAAATAGCGCCGAACTGCGCCCGTCGCAGCTAGCCGCAAATCAGTATCAATATTGATTTTTCGCACGCCATGCCGGATTCCTTCTTGAATCTCTTCTACTGGCACACCGTAAGTTTGTCTCAAATCCCCGCCAAACTGCCTGATCACTGCTAGCAGCTCTTGCGGCACAGAGGAAGAACCGTGCATCACCAAATGAGTATTGGGCAAACGCTGGTGGATTTGCTTAATGCGGTCAATCGCCAAAATATCGCCCGTTGGCTTTTTGGTGAATTTGTACGCGCCATGCGAAGTGCCAATGGCAATCGCTAGTGCATCGCACTGCGTTAGCCTAACAAAATCAGCCGCTTGTTCTGGGTCAGTAAGTAATTGCTCACGACTCAGCGTGCCTTCCGCGCCGTGACCATCCTCTTTATCGCCCTGCATCGTTTCCAGTGAGCCTAAGCAACCTAGCTCACCCTCGACGGTCACACCGAGCGCATGCGCAAACTCGACCACTTTCTTGGTCACTGCTACGTTGTATTCATAGCTGGCAATGGTTTTGCCGTCTTCTTGCAGTGAGCCATCCATCATCACACTGGTAAACCCGCTATCAATTGCTGCCGAGCAAACGGCTGGCGATTGCCCATGATCTTGGTGCATCACCACAGGAATATGGGGATACGCTTCTACAGCAGCGGCAATCAAGTGACGCAAAAACACTTCACCAGCATATTTGCGTGCACCCGCTGAGGCTTGCATGATCACCGGCGAATTAACTTCATCCGCCGCGGCCATAACCGCCTGTACCTGCTCTAAATTATTTACATTAAATGCTGGCAGTCCATAGCCATTCTCAGCGGCATGATCTAAAAGCTGGCGCATTGAGACGAGAGGCATAAGATCTCCTTAATTTAAAAAAACCTGTTTATAGCACTGCTTTTCATTGTTTTTGAAGAGCGGCTCAGAAAATTGCCAAGAGTTTATTAGAGAAGCGCTACATAAACCACCAACAATAGTATGAATTTTTAGCTTACGAATACGCTGCTGGCATTAATTCATCTATATCAGTCTGCCTCGATTGGGGCCTACTTGTGGCTTATTTAGTGCTTATTTAATGGGTCTCATCAATCTTTACAATCTTCATCATATTCGTTCCACCCGCCTGCCTACTCGACTGACCAGCAGTGATAACAACGATATCGCCAGTCGCCGTTAAATCCTTAGCCACTAACATTTGTAACGCTGCCTGCAGCACTCTATCAAGATCGTCTTTAAGCGCTAAATGCAGCGGCACCACATTACGATACAAGGCCATCATTCGCTGGCTCGCCAGCTGCGGGGTAAACGCATAAATTGGCACGCCAATCCAATGCCGACTCATCGATAACGCGGTAGCACCCGACTCAGTTAAGGCGATGATGGCTTTAGCGCCAAGATGATAAGCGGTAAAAAGCGCGCCCATCGCAATCGTTTGGTCAATGCGTGTAAAAATACGGTCGAGGCAGTCTTTGTCGAATTGAATATAGGCTGATTTTTCCGCCTCATGACAAATCGCTGCCATTGTTTCAATAGTTTGCACCGGATATTCGCCAGTCGCGGTTTCTGCCGACAGCATCACGGCATCCGTACCATCTAGCACAGCGTTTGCCACATCTGACACTTCTGCACGGGTAGGCACTGGCGCATAGATCATCGATTCCATCATTTGCGTCGCGGTAATCACCAGCTTATTGGCTTCGCGGGCGCTACGGATCATTCGCTTTTGCAGTGCAGGCACCGCAGCATTACCTACTTCCACCGCTAGATCGCCACGCGCCACCATAATGCCATCAGAAGCCTCGACGATTGAAGCAAGCGCGGCAATAGCTTCCGTGCGCTCAATCTTGGCTATCATTTTTGGCAGCACGCCTAAAGACGCACCCGCTTCATGCGCAAGCTGACGCGCTGCGTGCATATCCTGCGCACTTTGTACAAACGAGACGGCAATATAATCAGCACCAAGCGCTACTGCTGTAACGATATCGGCTTTATCTTTAGCCGTCAGTGCTGGGGCAGAAAGTCCCCCACCTTGCCGGTTAATACCCTGATTACTCGATAATTCTCCGCCCACTTTAATGACGGTATGAATTTCATCTCCCACTACGCGCTTGACCGTCAAAACAATGCGCCCATCGTTTAACAGTAGTACATCGTCTGGTCTCAGGTCGCGCGGCAGCTCTTTATAGTCCAATCCTACTCGCGTCGCGTCTCCTACTTCGCAATGCGCATCCAAGATAAAGGATTGGCCAGGCGTTAACTTGACGGTGCCACTGACAAATTTGCCAAGCCGAATCTTCGGCCCTTGCAAATCCACCATCAATGCGATTTCACGACCTGCTGCCAACGCGACAGCACGTACGCGCTGGGCCACGGCTTGATGCTCAACGGCAGTACCATGCGAAAAATTGAGGCGCGCCACATCCAGACCGGCACTAACCATACGCTCAAGCATGACGCTTTCGCACGAGGCCGGGCCTAGCGTCGCAACAATTTTAGTAGCCCGCTGCATAGTCGAACTTAGCAATCAGACATAAGTGGCGTCGCCACATTGCCTAATACAGAATCAACTAGCTGCGCGTAACGCATCTCTAGTGCTTCGACAGCGGGCAACGGATAACCCTCCAGCACACTGAGGAAAGCGCCGCCACCTGTTGAAATATAGCTAATCTGAGAAGTCACCTGATATTTAGCAATAGCCGCCAGCGTGTCGCCTCCTCCCGCAATGGAAAAAGCAGGTGAGCGAGCAATCGCTTGCGCCAAACTCTTCGTGCCTGCGCTAAACGGTTCTAACTCAAACACACCAAGCGGCCCATTCCAAACAATGGTGCCCGCTTGCTCAAGCTTTGCCGCAAGCATGTCGGCAGTCGCTGGGCCAATATCCAAAATCAAATCATCGTCAGCAACTGCGTCAGCTCGCTTAGTCTGCGCGCTAGCATGAGCGCTGCATTCCTTTGCTGTGACCACATCGATCGGCAATGGGATAGATGCGCCGCGTTCACGCATCAAAGCAAGGATAATCTTTGCTTCTTCTAGCAGCGCAGGCTCAGCCAGCGAGCGCCCAATAGGCAAACCAGCGGCAAGCATAAAGGTGTTGGCAATGCCGCCCCCGACAATTAATTGATCTACTTTAGCAGCGAGTGACTTTAAGATAGTCAGCTTGGTCGATACTTTCGAGCCTGCCACAATCGCCACTAAAGGGCGCTTAGGCTGTTCAAGCGCGCACGCAAGTGCCTCCAACTCCTGCACCAGCAATGGTCCGGCACAGGCAATCGGTGCATATTGCGCCACGCCATAAGTCGATGCATGCTTGCGATGGGCAGCGCCAAACGCGTCATTCACATATACATCGCATAACGCTGCCATTTTGCGCGCTAACGTTTCTGAATTTTGTTTCTCGCCATGATTAGCGCGACAGTTTTCCAGCACAACTAAATCACCCGGTGCGAGTTGCACACCGCTCTCAATCCAATTTTGCAGTACAGGCACAGTACGGCCTAACAGCTCACCAAGCCGTTTAGCAACCGGTGCGAGCCGCTCTTTAACGCTAAGCTCCCCGCCTTCGCTTGGTCGCCCCAAATGAGACGTCACCATCACCGCAGCACCTGCTGCTAATGCCGAGCGCAACGCTGGCAACGAAGCACGAATACGCGTGTCTTCGACGATTTCACCCTGCTCATCAAGTGGAACATTTAAATCTGCGCGGATTAATACACGCTTGCCAGCCAGCTTATGGCTAGCCAACAGATCGGAAAAGCGCAATACCTTAGTCATCGATAGATCAATCAATAGAAAGAAACGAAAACACACCAAAACCCTGGAGTTCGCCTCAAGGAAATGCTAAATGAATCGCCAGCAAGGAACGTCGAACGCTGACAGTACAACTAGTACGGCCAGCAGGCAGGCGCGGCTCATGGTTTATTTAGCGCGTCCCTAAGCAGCGCTTTACACCCTGAATCTTAGTGCACAAAAGGCATAGTTTACCTGAGTCGCGCTCTTTTCTTTGCACTGCACAGATACTTATTCAGAGGGGAAATAGTCACCTGAAAAAAGGAGGCATTATTTCTTTGACAATCTGACTAGATAGAAAAGATTCCAACTTAGTCTTTTTTCCAATACGTTTTTAAGAATTTTATTCTGGTTATTTATCTATAATATAGATAAATATTTAAAATAAAACCAAATAATTTTAAAAATCAGGAGATAAATTTTATGGGAAACTATATTAGTGGCACCATCAATAATAAAAATTATGCCGCCACTTATTCCACTGATTTAATAATCAACAAGTCTGATTTACCTGAACAAGAAATTGACGATGACTACCATATCGCTGCCAACTATTTTTTAAAATATGCTGCAGACCCAAAAACACCTAATGAAATAAGGAAAACCTTGAATGATATTATTGGGAAAAATCCCAATCTCATATCAGAGATGCTGCATATAGTACATGAAGCCACTCAAACTTCGACTCATCATGAAGCTCAACAGAAAGCCAAGCAAGACGCGCCAAACCGCTTAGAGACGCTCGAACTACAGAGGCAAAAACTAAAGGCGGATCAAAAACAAATGGTAAAAAAAATACAAACAAATATCCAATCTTGGCAGATAAAACTTCCTCCCCCTCCATATAATTTATCAATCTCTACAGATAACAAGAAAGCACCTGATAATAGCCGAGCAACAATAATATTTTCAGATCCAGCATAAATCTTAATCAAATGGCATTTCTCGGCGCATAAGTAGCAACATTGCTTTAACTACCCTGTTACCAAAAAAAATATTACTGCTTACTTTTTTCAAAGTTAAATATCGAATTATTTAATCTCAACTCGGAATAAAAGTTGGGATACAGGAGGACTGTAAAGAAAAATTTGGTTTGCTTAGCATAAGGCAGTGAGCAATAGTGCAGCGAGTAAATCATCCACAAAATGAATGGAAGAGCGATGGCAAGCGTGCTCAATCTGATCTAGACACGTTTTTGCCATCTGCCAAATACTTATACCAATACAACGCAAGCTCTCCTTACTCATCGCAACAACTGCATATTGGTTTTTCCTGCTCGCGCACAGTGGTTTCGCGAGAAGTTCAAGGGTACGAACTATACGCAGACACTTTTGCTTTCATTTCCCCCACACCCTCAGCTCTCAAGCAAGGCTCATGTTGCTTATCGCTTCCAATGACGCTGCGCAAATATCTACCCAATTTACCCCAAATAATTCAGGCATAACTGACGAGAATATGAGGCATATGCAATTTTCCAACCCACCTGCTCATTAGCACAATCTTCCTATGCAAACGTAGGTACCCACGCTATTGATCGAAGCTCGACAGTTTAAGTTTTGTCGTCTGCCCTGCCAGTTGATGGCTGATCTTTGATTCATCTCTGATTTAAATCGACTTATGCCTACTTCCTCTGACCTAGTAACTTATCCTTTATCCATGACGCAAATGGAGATTTGGCTGGCCCAGCAAATTAATCCTAACTGTCCGGCCTATAACATTAGCCAATTTACTGAAATTCATGGTGCCGTTGATCCAGCCCAATTTGAAAAAGCTTTGCGTCAAGTGGTGGCAGAAACGGAAACACTATGCCTGCAGTTTATTGAAAGCGACCATGGTGTTAGGCAATATGTTGGCTCCTTAGATTGGTCATTACCGTGCCTTGATCTCAGTGCAGATGCTGATCCTCAAGCTGCTGCCGAGGTGTGGATGAAGGCTGACTATGAACAGCCGACCGATCTTTTGAGTGGTCCCCTATTTAGCTATGCCTTGCTAAAAGTTACTCCTAATCGATTCTTCTGGTATCAACGCTATCACCATATTGCGCTCGATAGCGCTGCAAGCATGCTCATCGTGCAGCGTGTGGCACAGGTTTACAGTGCGTTAGCCGAAAGTACAAAATTTGGAGAATGTCCGTTCAGGCCACTAGACCTCTTTCAAGCTCCTGTAGCAAAGAATTCCGACGAAGACAGTACATTAATGACGCCGCTACAGGGGCTCGAAAGAGGTCTAATATCGGTGTCATTGGATAATGAGATTGCTTACCACGCCTCTACCCAATTTACGAAAGACCATGCCTATTGGCTTAAGCATTGCGCAAATTGGCCAGAATTAGCGACTCTCGCAAGTCGTCAAGCGCCAGTTTTACATCATCATCGGCATCACACTACCCAACTTGCCTCTCAAACACTGCACCCCTATTCTTCTGATGCGAGCCATTTGGCGCACCTGATGATTGCCTCGATGGCAGCCTATCTTCACCGCTTAACTGGTGCTCAAGATGTCACTTTAGGTTTTCCCGTCAGTGTCCGCGACGAGGCAGCTCATCCGCTAGGTAGCAGGACGAATATTTTGCCCCTCCGCTTCACCGTGCAGCCGGGAATGGCCTTATCTACGTTGCTGGCACAAGCAGCGCAAGAAGTGCAAAGTGGCCTGCAGCATCAGCGCTACCCCGTTACAAATTTGCGCCCAGAATTAGGGCTACCATCAAGCCAAGCTTTATTTAGCACCATACTCAATATCAGGCCATTTGCTGGTGATCTGTCTTTCGGTGCCTATGCCTCGAGCACGCATCATTTACTCAACGGCCCAACCGAAGATCTGATGCTTACCGTGCACATGCAAGGCAACGGTTGCCCACTTCACCTTGACTTAAATGCCAACCCTCTTCTCTATACTGAAGAAGAGTTAAGCGCACACCAGCGTCGCTTTTTAAATTTCTTGCAAACGCTTTTGGCCAATCCCACGCAAGCTATTGGCGAGATCGACCTACTAGATGCAGCAGAGCGCAAACAATTACTTGTCGATTGGAACGCAACAACAGGGGATTATCCAGAAAATTCGTGCATTCACCAGTTATTTGAAGAACAAGTCGAGCGCACCCCTGAGGCTATCGCGCTGGTATATGAGAATCAGAGCATCAGCTATGCAGAACTCAATGCGCAAGCGAACCGGCTTGCGCATCATCTGAGGGAGTTGGGCGTACAGCCAGAGAGCCGCGTAGCGTTGTACGCTTTACCTAGCATAGAGACCATGGTGGGCATACTGGCTGTGCTCAAAGCGGGCGGAGCTTATGTACCATTGGAGCCCAATTATCCTCCTGAGCGTTTAATGCATATGGTGACAGACTGCGCACCAATAGCCCTGCTTAGTATTAGGGTGCCGCATGCGGCCGTCGTGCAATGCTTAGGAGCCAACGTCCCCATCCTAGATTTGCAAGCCGATGCAGCGCAATGGAAACACCAAAGCAGCCATAATCTTGATGCCGATAAACTCGGATTGAATCCTGAGCATTTAGCCTATGTGATTTATACCTCAGGCTCCACGGGTCTGCCTAAGGGAGTCATGGTACAGCACCAAAGTTTGGTGAATCTGGTGACCGCCATGGCGACCCAGTTTGGCATGAGTCCCCAAGACCGCATGCTGCAATTTGCTTCACTCTGCTTCGATGCTTCTGTCGAAGAGACATTTATCACCCTCACTCGTGGTGCAACTTTGGTGCTGCGTACCGATGCTTGGCTGGCAGGCGCTAAGCAGTTCTGGCAGTTATGCGAAGCCAACCAGATTAGTGTCATTGACTTACCCACCCAATTCTGGGCGCAGTTGGTCCAGGAAAAAATGCCTATTCCGAGCAGCGTGCGCCTAGTCGAGATTGGTGGCGACGCGCTAAGCGCAGCAGCACGCCAAGCGTGGTTTACCAGCCCAGGCGAGCGGCCACGCTTATTAAATACGTATGGGCCGACCGAAGCGACGGTTACTTCCACCGTCTATGAAGTAACCGAGCATGACAACCGCTGGCGTGCAGTGGGCCGCCCCATTGCAAATACGCGCAGCTATGTCTTGGATCCCTCAATGCGGCCCATACCAGTCGGGGTGACAGGAGAGTTATATCTTGCTGGAGCCAGTATTACGCGCGGTTATTTAAACCGTCCTGAGCTTACTGCCGAACGTTTCCTACCTGATCCATTTAGTGCTCAGCCTAACGCTAGGATGTATAAAACGGGCGATTTGGTGCGCTATCTGCCAGATGGTAATTTGGAATTCTTGGGTCGTAACGATCATCAAGTCAAAATCCGCGGCTTTCGGGTAGAGCTTGGTGAAATTGAGACGCGCCTGACTGAGCATCCACAAGTGCGTGAAGCCTTAGTGCTTGCGGTAGGAGAAGGAAGTAGCAAACGTCTCGTTGCGTATGTCGTTGCGATACCCGATGAGCAGCTCGTGCGCTCGCTACGCGAGCATGTGGCAGCTAATTTGCCTGACTATATGGTGCCAGCTGCTTTTGTACCTCTGCCTGCCTTCCCCATGACCTTCAATGGCAAGCTAGACCGCAAAGCGCTACCCGCACCAGATGAAAAAGCTTTCCTGCGCCAAGACTATGAAGCCCCACAAGGCGAAATCGAGCATGCCCTCGCTGCAATTTGGACAGAGTTGCTCAAGGTTGACCCTATTAGCCGTTACGACAGTTTTTTCGATCTCGGCGGTCACTCGTTACTCGCCGTACAAATGGCAAGTCGCATTCGAACCCTCTTAGGGCTCGAGATCACATTCCGCGCACTATTTGAAGCCCCTACCATTGCGAGATTGGCACAGTGTTTATTGAAGCAAAATCAAGATGACAATACAGCCAAAGACGACTCATTTGACGTTTTGCTTCCCATCCGCCCTCAAGGCAACCGTCCTCCTCTCTTCTGTATCCACCCTGTGATGGGCCTGAGCTGGGGCTATATCAATCTAGCGAAACATTTAGACGAAGAACAGCCTATCTATGGCCTGCAAGCTCGTGGCCTGAATGGTGCTGCGCCCCTTGCAGAAACAATGGAAAGCATGGCCGCAGACTATATCAAGCAAATTCGCCAGGTTCAGCCACAAGGGCCTTACTGCCTGTTAGGCTGGTCCTTCGGTGGTAAAGCCGCACATTGCATAGCGACACAACTAGAACAACAGGGTGAGAAAGTAGCACTGTTGGCTTTGCTAGATAGTTATCCAAAGCATGCTCATGATGAATGGGCAGAAATGCGGGAGGAAGCGTTTTACATCAAGCTTCTTAATCACTACGGCGATAAAGATAAGTCAGGTACGGGAGAATATTTATGGGAAAAGGCTCAAACAGTCACCAAAAATAATTATCACCTCGAGGACAGTTTCTCTCCTCTCATTTATTGTGGCGATATGCTTTTTTTCCGCGCGGCGATAAAAGAAGATAACGCTATACCGCTCGCTTCTGCTGATTTATGGAGGCCTTACATACTTGGCAAGCTTGAAGTTTATGATATTAGCTGCACCCACGAAGATATGGATAGACCCGAGCCAATCGCTGAAATTGCACCTATCTTAGCCCGTAAACTTGAAGCATTAGCTAGTAAGCCCTGTTTAGCATCTCCTTAAAAGCGCTGTGCCTTATGGCCGTACCAAATCGTACGGCCTGCATAGGCGCGCCCACTTATAGGAAATTGTTTATAGCTCAGCTTTTCTCTAACTTATAATAGCCGGCTGAATTTCGTATCGACGCGCATATTTATTTAAGGAGAAAAAGCATGTCAATGGCTGACCGCAATGGCAAGATTTGGATGGATGGCCAGCTAATTGATTGGCGGGACGCAAATATCCATGTACTCACGCATTCGTTGCATTATGGTATGGCGGTTTTTGAAGGGGTGCGCGCTTATCAAACCAGCACGGGTACGGCAATCTTCCGGCTGCGTGAACACACACAGCGACTATTTAACTCGGCAAAGATTTTGCAAATGCAAATGCCGTTTGATCAAGCCACTATTGCGCAAGCGCAATGTGAAGTGGTACGCGTCAATCAACTCGAATCAGCTTATCTGCGGCCCATTGCATGGGTTGGGTCAGAAAAACTCGGCATTTCTGCCAAAAACAATAAAATCCATGTGGCTATCGCAGCCTGGCCATGGGGGCCCTATCTTGGCGAAGAAGGGTTGACCAAAGGGATTCGCGTCAAAACATCCTCTTTTCAGCGCCACCATGTCAATGTCTCGCTCGTGCGCGCAAAAGCTAGCGCCTGGTACGTTAATTCAATTCTTGCCAGCCAAGAAGTCACAGCCGATGGCTACGATGAAGCACTTTTACTTGATGCCGAAGGATATGTGTGTGAAGGTTCTGGCGAAAATGTATTTATGATTAAAGGCGGCAAGCTTTATACGCCTGATCTCGCCAGTTGCTTAGATGGCATTACCCGCAACACCATCATGACTTTAGCTCGCGAACGCGATATTGAGGTTATTGAAAAACGCATTACGCGGGATGATATGTACTGTGCTGATGAAGCCTTCTTCACGGGTACTGCTGCCGAAGTCACGCCGATACGTGAACTCGACCGTCGTCCAATTGGCGAAGGCCAACGTGGTCCTATCACGGAAATGCTACAAGCCGCGTTTTTTGACATCGTGCATGGGAAAAATGCCAAATATGCAGACTGGCTAACCGTTATTTAAAGCAGACCTTCCCTAGTTAGCGACCCTCTTAACAAATGATATAGATGCTGAAGGAGTGCTTCAGCATCTATATCTGTTTCTCAAGACTTATTTGGCAGAGTTGATTGGGCATCAGCGATGCTGACACCGCGCAGCATTAATACGCACTACACTACAACAATCAAAACTCATATCCTGCCTGTACACGTACCCCCACTCCAGCCGCGCCTGCGGTTGACGCAGCACCATGAAAAAGGAATTGGCCGCCGCGTGAGCGATGAGTGATACCAAAACCTACGGCATTCTGACCTTTAAAATTAGCTGCCCCCACCGCGACGACAGTATTTCCGTTTTCCCGCGGTGTTTGGTTTGGCATAGCCATCGCTGCAGCAATACCACCGTAAGCATGGCGTGCCACTTGGTTAATATTTTGCTGAACTTCTGAAAAACGCCGATCGGTATAGTGTTTAGAGGCAGCAAGACTACCAAAAAGCTGGGCGCCATTGACCGCGTCGGTGCTAGCCGCAGATATAGCGCCTGGCGCAATATTCGACACGCGAACCGGACTGTCAGCCCCTACTTTCAAACTATCGTGTGTGCTTTCATATCCTGTTGTGGCAGGCGTAGCGGCATTTACCTGGGTCAACTGCTTATGGGCATTATTGGCTTGCACCGCTGGTGCTTCGGTATTTGCCTCGCGACGGTTCAAAGGTGTTTTTTCCACCGTTTGCATCTGTCCATTGTCATGCTGATTGACACTTGCATGACTAAGCTCAACCCCACCTTCAGCGGCGCGCTCTCTTGCCGTATCAGTGTGATTGCTGCTCGCTGATGTTGAAGTTTCAATGGGCATAGTTGGAAATACAAACTCCATCCCGTCAGCAGGTACCGCCTGCTGAGTAGAGCCAGCATTTATTGACGCAACTTCCTGCCAGTCTCGCTCACTTTCTGAGTCAGACCAACTATCTGACCCTTGGCTCGACATCATTGGCTCAGCGTCAGAAGATGACGCCAATGATGTGCCATTTGATGAGTGAGGCAATACAGAAACCGAGGAGCCAGATAAATCCTGGCTGCTACTGCCAACCCTATCACGCCATGCCGCAATACTAAGCTCTGCATTACTTACCGTCGTATCGCTCCTAGCGTGACTTGATAATAGGGACTGCCTTTGCGCCTCCATTTCGTGCAGCCTTTCTGCTAACGGCGCCATATCGCCTAGCCCAGCAGTTAATACCTCAGCGCGGATTTGCTCCTCTTCCCGGATCAACTGTTTGAATTGTTGTTCGTTTTTCTGCACTTCTTGCAATCTATTTACCAGTGGCCCTACATCATCTAGATCAGCATTCAATAGCTCATCACCAATCCGACGCATTTCCTGCTGTATGCCATATAAATCGCTGTTTTCCGCCTGAGCACGAGGGGAAGACGCTGAAGAGGAGGAGGATGAAGATAAGGATGGGGATGAAGATTCAGACGAAATAGCACTCCACCTCTCCCAACGCTGACCGCCCTCAGATTCCGAATCGGAAATCTCGTCAAAGCTGAAATTACTTGCTTGGCTATGATAGGAGGAGACTGAGAAAGCAGATTCAGATGATATAGAGCCGCGCCTGCGCTCATTACCCTCTGTCTCCGACAGCTCTTCTTGAATACTGCGCTCACCCGCCCGCGCTTCCGGGCTAGCAGCCATGCCTAAACAGGCCATAGAGAAGAAAAGAAATAATCGACTCAACGAAAAAAACACTGATTTAATGAAGGGCGCTTTTGCGCTAACCGGTTGATACGGCAGATTAATTTGACGGCTTGAGCCACGAGTAAACATACAGCCTCCGAGGCAAAATAAAGATTCTGGATATCCTATACTGGCTTCAGAATAAAATAAATTTTTTATTCAACGCTTCCTTAATAAAAAACCACCAGTATTTTTTTCAACTCCCTACTTGTGCAGCTAATTAAAAAATGGGTTATGCGCAGTTTGATTAAGAACCTGTGCAATTATTCGCTCTGTTTGCGTTAGCGAAATCTGAATTATGAGGCCTTGCCTACAGGCGCCTATAGCTTAAATAGGCAATTCAGACAAAAATGGATTGTTCTGGCTGAAAAATTTAGCAAAATTGGTTTAATTTTTTAATTCAACATTTTTCGGCGGCAATCGAGCCGCCCTTAATGGCGGCCTCGATTAAATCAGCGTTTCCTTAGCTGCGCGATATCGATAAGCATTACCGTAAATAGCCAAACTATCACATCCGACAATTAAGCCTGGGTAAGCACTGATCCCTACTAGGCAATAGCCTCTACTAAGCATAAGAAAGACCCTACGCTCAGGCCTACTATTAGCGCTATCAAAATGGGATAGTCTATCAGAATGGAGTGTGCAAATAGCGCCACAAGACATGAGCTAGCACCAAGCAGACCTGATGCAGTAAAAAGTTTATGGCTAAGTGCTCGCTTATTCTCTTGGGCAGTCCTCTGGTCAGTTATCGTACTAGTCTCAGACATCGCATCATCTATCTCAGTCACTGTAGTTTCCGACATTGCATCATCATCCGTGTCTACTGGGGCATAGCCTGGATTAACGCCACAAAATAATGCTCTTACACCATGACAAATATCCGTCACAAATTCCTCCTGTTATATTGATAAAGTTAAATTTTAACTTTTATATTTTTATATCTCGTATGGCAGCTCTGTAAAACCCTTAGAAGCTGGTAAAAACCTTTCAACTGCGAGCCTTATTTGAGGGTTCTCGCAGTTAGGTAAAATCGTACAAAACTGGCATGCACGCTAGTACATGAGGATTTCGAGCACTGCACGGCTTCAAAGAAGCACTGTGTGCATCGGTATTCCTAAAATAGAAGAGGAAAATTTCTTGCAAAACTCCATATAGCTTGACTTGCTGTTATGGCAGCGCTTTGCTATGGTTTTATCCTATTACGCTTTGTAAAGGAACCTCTGCAAAACCCCTCGGGCGGCGTTATGCGTCCTTGCCGCACTCTTGTACTGGCAGCAAAGGCATGCCTTGTCGGAGGGGTTTTGCAGAGGTTCCTAAATAAAACGCTTTGACAAAAAGCCGAGTACATTCTCCAAAATCACCTAAAGATTTCGCCATGAATCAAGCTGAAAAATCGTTTCCTCTGATTGAAGTGAGTGCCAAAGAACTTCCTGTTTTTTGCCCCAACCCTTCCATTCCGCCAGGGCATTCCCACCCGCGCGTTTTTATTGATGTCACCCACGGGCAGGCACGTTGCCCATACTGCAGTACGCGTTATCAATTACGAGAGGGCGAAGTCGTCACCAGTCACGCTTAGTTAGGCACGGCAAGCCTTTTTAGCCTGGAGCGTACAATTGCATGCAGTCAACATACGACCTAAATAAGGCGTCGCTTATCAGCGCTGCCAAAAAATTAAAAAATCTCAGTGATTTAAGCCGCAAGCCTGCACGTGGAGCAAAGAAAGTGCTTACACTGCGTTTGTTTTTATTTTTATTTGGCGCCATCGCCCACAACTCGGCTCAGCATGCTGCATCGTTCTGCTAAACCTCATCAACAAAGACCTCGCACCCTGGTTATCGCCCCTAATTGGATTGGCGACGCAATCATGGCGCAAGCTCTTTTTACGCTGCTCAAGAAGCTGCACCCACGCCTTATCATCGATGCGCTGGCTCCCGCGCACGTGGCACCTGTGCTCGCACGCATGCCCGAAATTGATCAAATCCATACGACTGATTTCGCGCATGGGAAATTGCATTTGTGGCGACGCTGGCAGCTTGCTAACGATTTGCGGGATATAGGCTATCAAAGCGCCTATATCCTTCCTAATTCGGCCAAATCTGCCTTAATCCCGTGGTTGGCAGGCATTCGTCTGCGCATCGGTTATCACGGCGAACAACGCTATGGCCTGTTAAACGTGCGCCATCACAAGCCGCGCAGTAAAGAGCGCCTACCCATGGTCGAGCACTACGCGGCGCTTGCCTATGCCCCTGGCTCGCCCAAACCTATCTCGGTGCCCACGCCCCACCTTGAAGCTGATCCCAATGAGGCCATACGCTTGCTCCATCGCTTTGCGTTAGACACCCGTATGCCGCTGATTGTTTTTTGCCCAGGTGCTGAGCACGGCAGCGCCAAGCGTTGGCCTGCTGAGCATTTCGCCACCTTAGCTCAGCTGGTTAGGCGAGCTTTTCCCTATACGCAAATCATCGCGCTTGGTACGGCAAAAGAAGCGCCGCTTGCTCAGGCTATTGTCAAGCAAGCTCCTTTCGTACGTAATTTATGTGGCCAAACTGCATTGGGCGAAGCATGCGCACTGATTGCACGAGCGCAGACTGTCGTTTGTAATGATTCAGGGTTGATGCACGTTGCAGCGGCCTTACGCCGCCCACTGATTGCTTTATACGGCTCAAGCGACCCACGCCATACGCCACCGCTTTCTCACACTGCCAAAATAGAGTGGCTGCACCTTGAATGCAGCCCTTGCTTTAAACGCGAGTGCCCATTAGGCCATTTAAATTGCTTACGCGAATTAAGCCCAGAGCGCGTATTTGAACAATTACGCAATATGTTGCATGTTAATCAACCCTCAACGGCTTCGCCCACTGCGTTTTCTGGCAATATTTTTGAGCCTACGCAAAGCACTGTTGCTGATCACTAACAATCAAACGCTATGCCACGTTTCGCTCAATTTTCTGAAGCCGCTGCTGACACCCTGCAAGCGTACTACCGTGCTTTTGCTAAAAATCAGTTCGACACGGTCATGACACTATGGACAGACGAAGATTCAACTAGCTTAATTTGTGCTGATGGCACTTATTTACGGGGGCTTGAGGATATTGGCCGCACCCTCACTCAGCAATTTAAGCAAGGGCGCATCACCATTGAACCACTTGAAATTAATGCTTACGAAAGCGCTGGCACCGTGATTTATGTCACGGCTGAGGCACATCATGGCGCCACTCACACTGCACCTACATTAGTCTTCGCTACCTACGTCATGAACCGCGAATATGGCAAATGGCGTATCACTCACCTGCACATTAGTACGATGACAGAGTATCAAATGCGCGACTTTGCAAGCAAATTGAAGCACGGTAAAGAAGCATTGCACTAATTACCTATCCTCTCATTAGAATGATGTTAGGAATCTTTGCACGTTTATGCTCACGCGCAACCCCTGCAATTTGCATAGACAATAAAGCTTTGTCTTGAGCCTCAGTTGACTGAAGCCACAATTTATATAACTCATGATCTTGTGGGATTATTTGATAAAGAATATCGCGCACAACATCCCAACCCTCATATCCAGCCTCTACGCCCTCTTTTTTATCTTCATCAATACGAAATAATCCCAGCGACTTAATAACAGTATGCAGATGGCTTTGAATCATCGTATGAAATGCAGAGAGGTATACCGCTTCAATTGACTCTGCTTTGATAACATGACCTGGTAGAGTTTCAATTTCAATGGGTCCAGTTGGTAAATGACGCGTGCTTACGCGTAATTTCTCCGGAAAATATCTAATATCCCCATAATCCCTCACCATAAAACCAGTTATGTGGAGAGTGTCTTTATTAAAGCGTACAAGCGTATTTTGCTGGTGTGCCTCAAATGTGAAGCCGTGATTAATCACTGGCGGCAAAAAAGCCTTCAAATAAGCTGTTGCATATTCTTTTAGAAAATCTAGCCTACCTTGCAAGGTAGTCAGGCGATTGCCCCAAATGTTATGCATAAACGGCAAAGCCCTACCAGTAGGACTAACAGCCGATGGCAAAGATTCGGTCAAAGCCAAACAAAGAACAACACGTTCATTAGGCAGAGTCAGCGCTTCTGCATCCTCACGAACAATGCATGCCAGGTGCTTGGCAATATCAAAATCAGGATTAGCTGAACAGACTGAAGCAGGCTCTCGCAAAGCTATCAGGGCCTTTTTATCAGTGATAACTGCATCTAATGCTTGATTTATCCGGGGCCCAAGATAAGCAGTCCACGGGGTAATCGTACGCAAGGTAGAGGTTAGTTTGATGCCAACCGGAAGCTTAATAGAATATTTATCGTAACCAATGTAATTAAGAGTGCGTTGCGAGGATTGAACTTTGCATCGCGTGCTAAACCATTTCGGTAGAAGTCTGGCATTCCGAAAATGATACTGGACATTAGGAAGATGATATTCATGAACTGGCACAATTAATTCTGACGCTTGATTAAATTTAATTCTCTTTTTAGCTTTACTCTTTTTAGCTCTAGCAAATCGTTTCAGATGAAAAGCATAGAACGGCTTAACCAAATTAGAAAAATCACCCGTAATGATGAGTTCATTCTTTGGCACAATCACATACCGAACATTCACATTGTATAAATCCGTGGAGGGCGATATCAGTTTAGTCGGTGGTACCGTATACCTCATTCTATGCATTGGATGAGTAGGATGCCCTTCAACAATGGATTGCTCCCAATCGATTAGAGGAGAGTCAGCCGTCAGTTTGAGCGTTGAAGGATGGGCGTAACGATAAGCTTGATGTTCAATAGAGTTAGCCATTTCAAGGCAAATTTTGTGAATAACATCTTGCTCATAGTTATTCCACTCACCGATTTGTTCCATCATCCTGCCGGTGTCAGTGACCAATTTAAGCGCAGATATATCCGCAACAATTGATGTGAAATCGAGAGGATCAATTAAGGCCGATCTCGACCTGTCAACCTCACGAACCATTGGGAATCGCTTGAGAAGCACCAAATATTTGGTGGTTTCGATATTCGCAGTACTTGCATCATCTTGCAGGTGGCTAGAAATATTACGCTCTCTCAACGCAAGTAACTTTAAGGGTTGGCAGACGCTCCCTAACGAAGTTGGCGGCATTCCAAGCATGATGTTGCCTAGCACCAACCCTTCATTTACCAAACTAGTCAAGAAACGAGACAGGGTGGCATGCTTTGCCAAGAGTGTGGCTTGGCTTTCAATTGAACAATCAATTGGTTGACTGGATATATCAGAAGCTTCAGAGAGAAGTTTCCAAACGTTATCGGGAAGCTTAACGTGGGGAGCTGACCATCGCCTCAAAATTGATGTAGCGGCCGTTGCTTGAAAACAAACCAGCTTTTCTTCTCTGTTTAGCTGAGATTGAATTTCAGCCTCTTCTTGGGTTGCCTCAGATAATGAAAGGTTTGAAGTAGGAGGTGCGCTCGTTTGGATGCGCTGAGGATTGGAAATATGCTTTGAGGATACTGGAATTGGTATCATTTGCTTTCCTTAAAATATATAGATGCAGCGCAACCCATTAATTTTTTTTAGAAAGCCTCCTCGAGGATTCAGATCATTTCCAAAGATTTTCCAAACATTCAGAGCGGGCGGGCCACGGTACCTTGCTTGCTTCTCTGCCATTGCTGCAAAATCAAGGCCAACTTGAAATGCTGCGTCCTTTTTTGCTGACAAACTTGGATTGGTAGCTTGTTCCATGGATGAAATCGTTCAACGAGCGCTTGCAAAATGGCCTCGTGTGCCTCACTGCACCGGCTGGTTATTGCTTGATCGACGTGGCATTTGGCGCATGCGTGATGCAACTGAACAAGCCCTTGGCACAGCTGGGCAGCCTATTCAGCACGAGGCCTTAATCAAATTTATCTGCCGCAATTACAGTGTAGATGAGCAGGGTCAGTGTTTTTTTCAAAATGGTCCACAACGCGTATATGTTGAGCTTGCCTATGCACCTTGGGTCGTACGCTTATTAGAAAGAGCCGGCACGCTAACTTTAACCGACCATACTGGTCAACCTTTTACCCCCAGCGCCTGTTGGCTTGATGAGGCAGGCAATGTGTTGTTTGAAGATAACTCGCAACCTGCGCGTATAGCGCTTTTGCATGATCATGATCTAGCGTTGTTAACTGAGCACACAAACTTAACCGAACAGGCCAACCAGCCCAATTGCGGCGTTAGCTCAATTCACCCCGCTGTCTTGCACTGGAATATCAATAGTAGATTGCTACTTGGCACCATTCAGGCAGCTAACATACCAAAGCGTTTCGGGTTTATTGCTAGCCCGGCCAAGCAGAGGCAGGTTAGCGGAGAGTTTTTTCGGAATTGAGACGAACTGCAAGCTGAGTAAGCGCTTAGAACCTATTCACAATCTCAAAAAATCACCCTTAATGCCGTAAGGTTGAGGTGAAACGTTTAGTTAAATACGCCCCCCTTTTTAAATCGAGGTCGGGAGGTAGCAGAAATCCTCACGCACTACAGCACACTCCAGTTGCTGTAAGGTTTTATCCAACTGCGCACTTCCCCAGTCAACCCTCAATAAGGGCACTTTTAAAAGACGCTAGATAGGTTCGAACAAACGCTAGTCATTCTTTTCTTCTTTCAGCGTTTCTTTATAGCGTGCCTTGATTTCTCTTAAGCGCGCGTCAATCACAGATAAATCGTAAAAATTCGCTTTTTTATCGTGCCGAGCCGTTTGTAATTGCTCAATCGCAGCTGACCAAGCCCCTTCTAACGCATATTGCTCAGCGAGAGCGCGACGTTGGCCCAAGGTGTCCCCTAGTGCTGCCTTGGATTGAGCTAAATATTTCCACCAGTTCGCTTGAGTTGGGTCAATGCGCGTTTGTTGCTGTGCTAAAAGCTGAGCCTCGGCATAATGTTTAGCAGCAAATTGTGCCTGCCATTGCTCCTCGACCACCGCCCGCGAACTAGGCCATCTGCGACGCGCAGCTTCGGCCAAGGCTAGCGCAGCTTGTATACGCCCTTGATAGCGAGCTAACTCAATCTTTAAGACTTCTAAGCTCAACGTATATTTAGTCAGCGCAGTATCTCGATTAAATGCCTGCTCCGCTTGATCTAACGCACTTTGCGCCGCAGCGTAACGCCCCTGCAACATCTGCGTTAGCGCAATACCATACCAATTAGCAGCTGGGTTAGCTGCCGTTTGCGTATCAATCTCGTTTCTCAGTTGCCGTGCAATATGCTCATAACGATTGGCTGAGGTTTCTTGCAAAATCAACAGCCGCACCCGCACGAAAGCATATTCAGGATTTTGCTGAGGCTGGTGGTAAGGCTCACGACGGGCACGCTCAGTCATATCGGCAATGCGCTCAATAGTTAGTGGGTGAGTGCGCACATAGGCTGGCACGCCGCCATCGCTAAACGAGGCACGCTCCAGCTGTTTAAAAAATGCAGGCATGGCGTAAGCATCGTAGCCTGCTTGCGTTAATAAACGAAAACCTACTCGATCTGCCTCACGCTCAGCTGAACGAGAAAAGCGCAATTGATTATCAAGCGCATAAGCTTGCCCACCAAGTGCAATAGCTTGCCCCAAATCGGCGCTATGCGCGGCAATTCCCGCAAGCGCCCCGAGCACAAGCCCGGCCAGCGCTGCATAACTACTGCGTGAATTCAAGCCCATCATGCGCGCAATATGTCGCTGCAATACATGCCCAATTTCATGCGCCAATACAGCCGCTAACTCAGATTCAGTTTGCGTGCTCGCAATCAAGCCTGTATTAATACCAATAAAGCCACCGGGCAAAGAAAAAGCATTAATTTGCGCATCCCGTATTGGGAATAACTCAAAATTTGGCACATAGCCGCCAACAGAGGCATACACAGCTGCGCGCGCGAGCTTATCGGCTACTGAATCAAAATAGTCGCGACTTAACCAGTCATTTAAATAATCCGGATCGCCTCGCAAACTACGCATCACGCGCTCCCCTAACTTGCGCTCAGCTTGCGGCGTTAACTCTCCAGCGGAACCATCGCCTAAACTAGGTAGAGATTGAGGTTCGACGCCAGGAATCGACTGTTCTCTTTGATTAACCTCCCCAAGCCAACTATGTTTGAGCATTGGCAAGTGGCCCGATGCACTATTCGCATTGTCGACTAAAAGAGAGGCTTGGCTTTCTCTGCGCGCAAGCGGAGTGTCTGGCGAAGCTGCCCAGGCAAGCGAAGCCACAGCCAAATCCACAAGCAATACGCCACATGCAAATCTAAGCCATAACTGGAACCGCGTAAGCCACAATTTTTTCATTTTTCAGACCCCCGCACAGCGGGACTTAATTATCCTTATTACTCGCCTGCTCTACCGTTCCGTATTCAAACACTAAGCGCTTTTTAAAATGCGTAAGCGCTGTGCCTTGCTCATCACATAGCTTATACAAGCTCGCTAGCTCAGCCGGCCAATTACGTAGAGACATTGAAAATAGCTGCAAGCGTTTCACCACCCCCAGCGCTTCTTCTTCTCGCCCAGCTAACACCAGCAGTACCGCATAGCGCTGTAGCATGATCTGCCCTGGCAGCAAGCTTAAGGCTTGGGTATGCATAGTCAACTTTGAGGCCAGCATTTTCTCATTCAGTGGTAGTAAGCTCGCTAAGCCATATTGCCCCCAGGCACTAAATAGCCGAGCTGGATTGGCGCGGTACTGCTGCTGCGGGTGTTTACCGTAGTACAACGTTTCTGTGCGTTGATAGTCGCGCCATACTGGATACAACGCGAGCAAACTCGCTACGGTGAGCAGCAAGTAGCTCACCTTAAGCGTGGTTGAAGCGTCAGGCCAAGTTGCGCGCGTCTCTAACATCCCTAGCAAAAATGCCGCAGGCAATAAAAAGAATAGATATTGTTGCGGATATTCAAACAAAGCATGCACAGCCAAAACAGCGAGCAGCATAAGACAAAACACCCGCGTTGCATTCTTGGGTGCGTGGCGTGCTAAGGTAGTCCGCCATAGCCAGCACGCAAGGCTGATAAGCACTAAGCCCGCGCCTATCACTCCCGTCTTGGCTAATAAATCGAGCAAGATATTATGGGTGTTATTAGCAATCTCCACTGTGCCTAGCTTATCCAGCAGTGCATATTCGTAGCGTGGAAATTCACCCCACCCTACCCCTAGCCAAGGGTGCGTCTTAAACATACTCCAGCCGTAGTGCCATAAGGCTAAACGCGGCGAGAGTTGGCCTACTTCTTGAAAACGCTTAGTGGCAGCATCTGCCAGTTGCCACTGCAACGCCTCATTAGCTGCTCGTACAGCCCAGTTAACACCGATAAAAATCACCAGTAACAATGCCGGCGCTAACCAATCCGGTAAAGTGCGCAGCGCTTTGGCTAAGGATTGATTAGTCTGTTGCGGGAAGCTTTTCTCAGATAAGGCAGCCTCACCTAACTTCGGTAAAGCAGTCGCTTGCCTTTGTGTCTGCGTACGCTGCTTTTCCAGCCACCCCATCGCTACGCCACCTATAAGGATCACAAGCAATTGCAGCCAAGCCATACGGGATACGGTAAGCGCCTGCCCAGTTATGAATACCGCACTTAATATCATCCAGATAAATAGCGGTAAGCGCCGCGTTTGCACGAGAAACAACGCGGCCGTGATAGCGAAAGAAAGATAGGTTGACAGATGATTCGCTTGCGCCATATTGCCAAATGGCCGGCGCTCAATCGCTGCATAATAAGGCACGACCCAGGGGGCGAATTGAGTATCCAACCGAGCAAGCTGCATCAGCTGACAAAACACAGCGAAGAGGCCACCCGCTAATAAGGCAAATGCTACGTAGCGCATGATTTTTTCAGTCAAGCCCAGCTGTGCTGCCCAAAAACCTAGATGGACAGTGATAAAAGCCGCACTCAAAAAGCCAATAGCTAACACATTCATCGAAGGCTGCGATAACGGCAGCAGCATCACTTGCCCAAGCAGCAAGGCACAAAAAGCTGCTGGCACCCATGCAATACGCGGTATCCCTAATGCGGTTTTACAACGCTCAGCCAATCCCAAGCACGCGCATACACAAGCCATAAGTAAATACAGTATCAGCGTGGCAAGCTCGGAATAAAAAGTAGGAATGGGATAAGTGTGTCGAGTGAGCGCATAAGGCAAAGTCCACGCCAATACCAGAAAAACCATCAAGAGGTAACGCGCAAAGCAAACAAACATGAGAAATCACTTTAGAGATAGGCCAAGATTAGGCTAAATATCAAATCTGCGAAAAAATACTTAGAACCTGCTTAAAATTGGCTAGAAAGTTGCCAACAAAATTGCAAAAGAGTACCAAACCTAGACTTTTAGACAATTTATGAATAGGTTCATCGTGAAGTTCGTGTCGCTGATTTTAAGCGTTAGACGCTTGAGAAAGTGACTCATATCTATGCAAGAAAATGCTCAAAAGCAGCATTTCAAAAGATATAAGCAAACTCGTAATGTGAGGGTGACGAAGGAGCTACAACATGTTGCGCTAGCAATGAGAAGGATGCTTTGAAAGAGCGTGTTGGGGTTCCGTATTTAATTAATACGCTTCACCCCAACCTACGCAGGTTCACATGATGGGAGGTAACCATCACTTAAATATGATGCAAGGCTCTACTTAAGCGCGGCACTCGGGTGGCGCAAAATTTTGCGGCAACGTAGCGGCTTCAGAAGGTAGTGGGCCTGGACCAGGTTCTGGCAAAGAGGAGGCTGTTTTACCTGCAGCAAAACACTCCCAAGATAGCGCGCCGGCCTGAATCGTCTCTGGCGTTAGCGCAACGCGTGCATTCGCTTCAGTGGGGTTATCGAGAGTCGATGGCACAAACACTAATGTATTCGCATTGTCGTGTGCAACACGCGGCATATAGGTAATAACGATTTGCCCATTCTCAGGAATAATGCGCATCGATTTGACGTTGCGCGTCGAGGGTGGTACTTCAAAGCCACTCTCCAGCGGTGCGCCGCTCACTGCATTTTCTGCCACCGCAAGCCGTGCTGAAGTGGCCAATACTAATCCTTCGCCTACCCGACTACGCGCCAGATAATTTTGATAAGCAGGAATCGCATATGCCGCCACGACCCCCACAATAGCCAGCACAATCATTAGCTCAATTAGTGTGAAACCACGCCAGCCCTTACGCTGCTTCATTTCCTGCGATGCCTTAGCTTGTTTTTTAAACAACATTCTGTTCCCCAGGTAAGCGAATTTCTATGATGGTAGCTGCTGCCGCAATTTGCTAAGCATTAAGCTTTAGCTAAAGCAATCTCTGCGTCTATTGCACTGCTATGCAATAGACGCAGATCAGCTAAGCTCTCGTTCTATCTCTATGCAGCGTGCACAAAAAACACTTTATTTAGTGCGCTGGAGCTGAGTGCGCCGCTGTTTCCAAATGCTCCCCACCAGTACCACTAGCACAGCCCCCATAAAGCTCGCGAGATAATCAGCGGCAGAGCTGGTTAGCCCCTCAAAGCGCTTTATTAGGAATGGATCACTGATCATCAGACCTCCCGCCACCCAACCCAGCAGACCAGCACCAGCTGGAACCACAAGCGGGAAACGATGAATCAATTTCATCATCCATTGGCTTCCCCAAATAAGCAGAGGGATAGTAACCAGCAAGCCAAATATAATCAGTGCAAACTGATGCTCAACCGCTGCCGCCTGTACAGCCCCAGCAATCCCGATCACATTGTCGAGGCTCATGACAAAATCCGCCACGATGATTGTTTTTATCGCTGTTGTCAGCCGCTCAGCAGGTTTAATATGCTGAGAAGGATCACTCTCGGGCAACATAAGTTTGATGCCGATAATCAAAAGCAACAAACCACCGAGTATTTTTACAAACGGGATAGTCAAGAGCGCCACAGCAAAGGTAACTAACACAATACGCAACACTATCGCGCCAGCGGTTCCCCACAGCACCCCTTTGACCCGCTGCTCGGGCGGTAGATTGCGGCACGCTAATGCGATCACCACCGCGTTATCACCGCTTAATAGCAAGTCAATCATAATGACTTGTCCCACAACGCCCCAGTGAAGATGGGCCAGCCAATCTAGCATTGATTTGTCTCCGGTCTTATGCAGAACCCGCTAATAGGCGGGATTTTATATTTTTTGTGTTTAAGAGCCTATTGATAGGCTTCCAAAAGAGATCAATACGACAACCTGCTTCAGGGTTGAATGCTTCATGTACAGATTTACGCACATGTTTCTAAACGCCTCACTTCCTTAAATAAGGGCACTTTTGGAAAAAGCCAAAAAGACGCTAAGGAAGCTCTGCATACCTCCCATAGCAAGGAATGCCTTTGCTGCCAGTACAAGAGTACGGCAAAAAAGCATGACGCTGCTATGGGAGGTATGCAGAGCTTCCCTAAGTCAAAAGCAATTTCAGTGCACAACCTTCAGTTATTTCAATTATTACAAATACAGCTTGTTTTATAGCAAGCACTACACAACTGCAAAGTAGCCGCCCACCCACGATTTTTTGTATTTAGAAAATAAACACTAAATATTGTTAAAAAATCATACTTGAGCAAACGACTACCATTGCATAACTATCTACACAGCCTAATTGTATGGGCAAGCCTCAGCTTTGCCTTTGAGAAAGATCGTAAACAGGATCTTACAAAACTGACTTAAGCAAGCGACCCATTTCAGAAGGGTTTTTGGTGACTTTAAAGCCACAAGCCGCCATCACTTGCAGTTTCTCCTCAGCCGTGCCTTTACCACCCGAGATAATCGCGCCCGCATGTCCCATGCGTTTGCCTTCAGGTGCAGTCACGCCAGCGATAAAGCCTACGACAGGTTTTGTCATATTTTCTTTGGCCCAAAGCGCGGCAATCTCTTCATCTTCGCCACCAATTTCACCGATCATCACGACGGCATCGGTTTCTGGGTCTTGATTGAAAAGCTTCAAGATATCGATATGCTTAAGACCATTGACTGGATCTCCGCCAATACCCACTGCACAAGATTGCCCTAAGCCAAGTGCGGTGAGTTGACCCACTGCCTCATAAGTAAGCGTACCAGAGCGCGATACCACGCCGATTCTGCCAGGTTGATGGATATGGCCCGGCATAATGCCAATTTTTACCCCATTAGGGCCTGGTTTAATAATGCCAGGGCAGTTTGGTCCAAGCAGCTTGGTCTTGCCGTTTTTACGCAGCATTTTTTGCTTCAGTTCCATCATGTCGCGCACCGGAATACCTTCGGTGATACAGACCACCAAATCCAGCTCAGCTTCAACGGCTTCCCAAATTGCTGCAGCCGCGCCTGCGGGCGGTACATAAATCACGGAAACTGTAGCGCCAGTACTTTCTTTGGCTTCTTTTACTGTGCCAAAAATGGGAATGCCTTCAAAATCTTCGCCGGCTTTCTTTGGATTGACGCCTGCGACATAAGCTGCGCGACCATTGCCGTATTCACGACATGCACGTGTATGAAATTGGCCGGTTTTACCGGTAATGCCTTGGGTGATGACCTTGGTATCTTCATCGATCAAAATCGACATCGTTGCCCTCTTAATTAGGTATCTGGTATCAGTATCAAATATCAGGTGTCAGCTCTGCTACCTAGGGAAGTGCTGAATAAATCGCGGCTCAGCAAGCATAATGCCGCTCCCGGTTTAGACAGCATTTCCCCTAGCTTATTTAGCTGCCTGAACGACTTTTGTGGCCGCTTCTTCCATCGTATCGGCGGCAATAATAGGCAAGCCTGATTCAGCCAGCATTTTCTTGCCTAGCGCTTCATTCGTGCCCTTCATGCGTACCACTAGTGGCACTTTCAGTTGCACGGCTTTTGAAGCTGCGATAACACCTTCTGCAATCACATCGCAACGCATAATGCCACCAAAGATATTCACCAAAATGGCTTTTAGATTTGGGTTGGTCAGCATGATTTTGAAGGCTTCAGTCACTTTCTCAGTAGTGGCACCGCCACCTACATCAAGAAAGTTTGCAGGCTCACCACCAAATAACTTAATCGTATCCATGGTCGCCATCGCAAGCCCTGCACCATTGACTAAGCAGCCAATGTTACCGTCTAGCGAGATATACGCGAGGTCAAATTTAGAAGCTTCAACTTCAGCTGGGTCTTCTTCATCAAGATCGCGGTATGCGACGATTTCTGGATGGCGAAAGAGTGCATTTGAATCAAAGTTGAACTTGGCGTCCAACGCGATGACTTTGCCATCGCCCGTGATGATCAACGGATTAATTTCAGCAAGTGACGCATCAGTTTCCCAAAATGCTTTATAAAGTCCTTGCAACGCAACGCGTGCCTGCGGCAACGAAGCTTCAGGAACACCCATTTTGACTGATAGCTCATCAGCCTGCGCATCGCTTAGCCCTTGGTCTGGGTCAACCGCGATCTTATGAATCAGCTCAGGCGTTTTTTCCGCGACTTCTTCGATTTCCATGCCGCCTTCGCTAGACGCCATCACTACCACTTTCTGCGTTAAGCGATCGACCACCAAGCCGACATACAATTCTTTTTTAATGTCCGCGCCTTCTTCGATTAACAGACGACGTACCTTCTGACCTTCAGGGCCAGTTTGATGGGTCTTTAATTGCATACCCAAGATTTGGCTTGCATAGGTGCGCACTTCTTCGATTGACTTCGCAACCTTCACACCACCGCCTTTACCACGGCCACCTGCATGAATTTGGGCTTTCACAACGACTACTGGTGTGCCCAATTCTTTGGCTACTGCTTCTGCCTCGTCCACCGTAAACACCGGTTTGCCTTTTGGCACTGGAACGCCAAATTTCCGCAGGATTTCCTTACCCTGGTACTCATGAATTTTCATGCGTTATTTCCTTCAGTTTGAGAAATTATCCGCCCATCTTATTGGGCAGCGATATACACACTTTAGCCAGCTAGGCAAACCTTGGCAGTTTTCCTTCGCTCGCTTAAATCTAATTAAATCCATCCGCGCAATTGAGGACAGGCCCTAGTTGCAACCTCATACTTGGTCTCTTCTAAGAACCTGTCTACAAATCGCCTAAAAGACCGTGATTCGAGGTCGGGCGGTGCTCGCAATCCTCATGTACGCTACGTACACTCCGGTTGCTGCGCTCCGGCCCCCCCGACTGACAGTCTTTTAGACAATTTGTAGGCAGGTTCTAACTAGACGTAGCATGCTACGACAAATAAGCTATTTCATTAAATTGCATTTCTTTTGATGCGCCAAATAATGCACTGCAGCCACTAAACATCTCTTAACTATCTTTCAAGGGTGTGCCCACTAAAAAAGCCAGCGAGCAGGCCCGCCTTTCCTCTTGAGCCGAGAAAAGGCCGATTGAAGATTTTTGGGGAAACTTGGAAAAGTTTTGAAGACGAAGATGGGTAGTTGCCACAATAATGAAATAGTTTTTTAGGCAGATGCAGCCTTGCATCAAAAAGACGGGAGATTTTAACACAGCACCAGCCCTATATTTTTAGCAGCTATTGCTTAGAACCTGCCGATAGTCTCAAAAAATAAAAACTAGAGGTTTGTGGGCTGTATGTTGGGGCCCTACGTCACCGCAACATGATTACCTCCTGCCCCTACTAGTCGTCTTTTTTAAGACCCTGAACAAATTCTTAAGGAAAGACTACATAACGCAAGTACGAAATACCGGCCAAACAGTACGAATTTATTACCTGTGAGGCAGAACACCCTCCTCAACTTATTCAGTCTTCCCATACTTCTTCGAGACCGTTCAATATGCGTGCAATCACGGCATGTGAAAAACCTCTTCCGGCTAAAAAACGCGCTTGTTTAGCGCGCTCAGCAAACGTTGTGGGCATCACACCATACTTCTTTTCCCACACCGCTTTAGCACGAGCAGCTTCCGATTCACGCAATTGCTGATCAACGCGCTCAAGCAGTGTCTCATCAAGTGCGTGCTGCTTAAGCTCATCAAGTAAACGACGCGTACCAAAACGACCTGCCCGTCGGTGCACCACACTCTCAGCAAAGCGCTCATCAGAGAGCCAACCAGCGCTCGCCAACTCATCTAACAAAGCTTGCAACTTATCCTCAGATTCAGCGTGAGGCTTTAGCTTACGCGCCAATTCAACACGGCTATGCTCACGCCGCGCAAGGTAAGCCAGCGCTCGACCTTTTAAGCTAAGTCTTGAGCCAGATTTCGCGCCAGCTTGCTTGCTGGGTTGCTGCTCCATCGCGATGCGCTACCTTCTTATTTGCTAGCCTTACTGGCCGGCGTTGGGTCTACTATTTCATCATTAACGGGCAGTGCTGCAATCCCAAACGAAGTACGGATTTTGCTTTCAATTTCGGTAGCAAGATCTGGGTTTTCTCGTAAAAATTCTCGTGTATTGTCTTTACCCTGCCCAAGGCGTTCGCCGTTATAGCTATACCAGGCGCCGGCTTTTTCAATAATTTTTGCTTGCACACCCAGCTCAATAATTTCACCTTGCCGGGAAATGCCTTCGCCATACAGAATGTCGAATACAGTCTCACGAAATGGTGGCGCTACTTTGTTTTTCACTACTTTCACACGCGTTTCAGAGCCGACTACTTGATCCGCTTTTTTAATCCAACCAATGCGGCGAATATCCAAGCGAACTGAAGCGTAGAACTTCAAGGCATTACCACCCGTTGTGGTTTCTGGATTGCCAAACATCACACCGATTTTCATGCGCAGTTGGTTAATAAAAATAACCATGCAGTTAGTACGACTAATCGTACCCGTCAGTTTGCGTAACGCTTGCGACATTAAACGTGCTTGCAAGCCAGGCAGCGAATCACCCATCTCCCCTTCAATTTCGGCTTTTGGCACAAGTGCTGCGACTGAGTCGATGACAATCAAATCTACTGAGCCTGAACGCACCAGCGCATCCGTTATTTCGAGCGCCTGCTCACCCGTATCTGGCTGAGAGATCAACAAATCAGGCACATTAATGCCCAGCTTGCTTGCATACTGCGCATCGAGCGCGTGTTCCGCATCAATAAAGGCACAAGTGCCCCCCGCTTTTTGCATTTCAGCAATCACATGCAAAGTAAGCGTGGTTTTACCAGATGCTTCTGGGCCATAAATTTCTACCACTCGCCCACGTGGCAAGCCGCCAATGCCAAGCGCCAAATCCAAACCAAGCGAGCCGGTAGACACAGATTGCACATCCTCAGCGACCTCTGCATCACCAAGACGCATCACGGACCCTTTGCCAAACTGCTTCTCTATTTGAGCCAGCGCGGCAGCGAGCGCTTTATTTTTCTCAACAGCCAAACCTTTGTCTTTTTTACTCTCTTCCATCACTCATCCTTCGTTAGAACCTATGCAACGTCCGACTTAAAAAATTGATATGCACCTTATTTAAAGGTGGCATGGCGCCATTTGCGGAAATTCTCTGTTTTTGCTTTCCCTAGGGAAATGCTGAATCAATCGCGGGCAAGAAATGCCAACGCAGGAAATACGCCTGCACAAGGAAGAAACATAACGCCACTCTCGGTTTATTCAGTGTTTTCTTTGTATGCACTGCAGATAATAAATATTGTGACTGACATCATAACTCAAGCCCTGAGGATACTCTCAACTTCAACTGACAAAATCAGTAGGCCGTTAGGAGAATGGAAAACTTTGGTCAAACTAACTAGGCACAAAAAGCATTGAGAGAATCAAAGGGAAATCAGAGGCAGGAAAGAAGCGGTGCGCCGCCCAAGCACTACACTACCCTCCTCTTTCTCCTACGACATTCACCTGCTCGCATTGATAAAAATGATGACAAAAGAGAAAGAGGGAGGCGACGCTTGCAGCCTTCTAAAAGGCTGCTGATGATGGAAGGGTTCAAATAATCTTAGGGCCTGCCCTCAATTACGCAGCGTAACCCACAGCCATCTTAGCGTCACTTGTGCTGGAAAATGTCCAGCTTGATTTAAGACCCGCTATCGCTCTCTCGTAAAATTCGATTTGCGCATCCTTCGTATGCAGCGGCAAATCTTTAAAAGTTGGGTCTAAGTTAGGATGACCAACTTTTTTAACGGCAAGTTTCTCTTCTTCACTTAATACGCTTATAGCTTCTTGCACACTATCAAAAGTTAAAGTCCAGGCTTGATTTTTACGGTCCTCGAAATATTTATCGATACTAAGATAAGTTAATTTTCTAGCTGCATCGATTTTCTCTTTTGAGACATGGACATCAAATGAGCTGACTTCACCGTGATCTATGATGGCGACATTAGGCCCAGCTTCGTACAACTTACGCTTGTCCTGCTCTGATCTTGCGGAAAATTCAGGATAATTTAAAAACCACTGGAGCACGCAGTTAACTAACGTTGGAAAAATAGCCTTTGAAGGCGGTTGATACAAAATATTGTTCAATTCACCAACAGCTTCAGCATTAGCAAAAGCGAATAGCAAAGTTTCAGCTTGCTTCGCTTGCTTGATTCTCTCGGCCAAAGCACCTTCAACCTTATCCGCCGAATAAAAGATTTCTACTGGATTTAAACTCACCAAACCACCATCCGTATAGCGATGACCGTCACCCCATATGTTTTGGAAAAACAAAGGAATAGACATAGAAAAACGCCCTGCTTCTACGATGGGAGTAGAAGGCGTACTTTCCGCATTAAAAAATACTTTTTCCAGCTCCAAAGGAATAGAAATATCAGTGCTACCCTTGTCAGCCACGTTGGCAGCAACAATATTGATTTTTTTAAAAATGACTGGGTCAACATGATGCAATAAAGCATTATCGCTAAATGTAATCATTTGCTCAGTTCTAGGCGCTTGGCTCCCTTCAATCCATTGGCTCTCTTTTAAGAAATTGAGCCTAAGCCAATTTTTTTCATTTTCTGCAGGATTATTACCAAGCCTCTTTGCTTGGTACAGGCTCTTCGCTTTATTCCAAATCTGTGGATTTTTTAGGTTACTCGAGACGGTCTCTGAGCTCCATTGATCCAGTACCTGTACAAATCTTTGCCCGGTTTGTTGCCACTCTTTAGCAACTACAGTGACAGCGGCCATACGCATAAGACCGAGCAAGATGCTAGAAAATTTAGAAGGAATCCCTTCAGGTATAAACGCCACAGCAGGATACTGCTCACCAAAATCGGGCACCGACTCTAACAAACTAGGGATAGAGACAGCATTCATTTTGGCTTCTAAATCTCGAGGAGATAGACCGGAACCAAGCAAAAGCGCCACCAACGACCCACAAGAGCAACCTGAAATATTTCTCACCCCTTCAAACAGCACCGAATCCATCTTGGCTATAGCAGAGGGCATGATCCACCCAGCAAATCCGCCGCCTGGTAAAACTAAATTTCTCAGTGGGGGCGCCTGGCGAAGCAGAGAAATTTTTCCCTCGATATTTTTATAAACTTGAGGAGCCGTACGTACACCCGGCTTCAGGTCTGATGCGCTAGACGAATTTTGCTGCTGAGATTCTTTAAGATTTCCCAAATATTGAATCAATTGTGCTGCTGGAGGACAAAAGCGAGCTAGCGTGGTACCGATCATAGAATTAGATAAGAGTAAAGGGTGAAAGAATGGAATTTTTTACTGCTGAAACAGGGTCAATTAACCCGACAAACACCTGCTTCATTGACTCAATCAAGAGTAAAAAATCCAACTACTCAAATCTATTTCCATGCTCGTATATCGTGATACGAAAGTGCGGCGTTATAGATAGGGAACAATAGACCGCTTGCGACACGCCGCAACAAGAAATTCTTTTGATGCCAGTACAAACGCACTTTGATCCGAAATGATGTCGCTATGGCAGTGTCGAAAAAGATCTAAAAGAGATAGCTTTTTCTATCAGTGGATAAAGTACTCATGCGGGGGTACGACCTTGAACCACCCTGAACGATTAATTTCCTAGGGAGCGTGGCAGCTATAGTGCGGAGCATGAAAAGTACAGAGACCGTCCCCTCTATTTCAGGACGAAAGAAAAAGAGAAAAAGCAGGTTTTCTCAAAATTATTAGGGTTTATTTTTTAGGCGGCTTAAAGGCCGTGCCTAGGCATTGCGCCCTCATAATGATCATTTGCCAATACAATTAGACTCTGACATAGCTTCACTAAAAAGAAGTCGCGCTAGATGGGATAGCTTAGCTGACAAGCCCTAACAACTTTTTTAACACCAATGAAATAAATTCTAGACAATTTTGTTTAAAAATTTGAGTATAATGCCGCTTCGTTTCATTTAATGAAGCCTGTGGCGAATTAGCTCAGTCGGTAGAGCAACGGAATCATAATCCGCTGGTCCGGGGTTCGAGTCCCTGATTCGCCACCACTCCTTTACAAAGGTTTTCGGTTCTTTGAAAACTTCTGCACTAATGCTAGACGTATAGCACTCAGCACTATTTCTCTACCCTTATATCTCATCCAGAATTTGATTTAGCGAACATCTAAGCTAGGCACTGCACACCTAATTAGCTTGGTTGATCGACTGGCCGCCATATATTAAAAACATACTCATGAGACCAATCTATTGGGCCTACCCATATACAACTTAGTTATATGGATAGGCCGAGCGCTTATTGCTTTACATCTATTAGCCCTAGTAAGCCCTGCGGTAGAAAATTTAGCGACGTCTAATAAAGCTTAGTAAAGGACTACGAGCCTTATCCAAACCAGGTACATTAAGGCCGCCTCCCTGCTTGAGTAGGAGCGCGTTGATTTCACCTAAGCCTTCTGCTTCTTCGCAATTCACCCTATTAAGGGTGAGGGATGAGTACCCTGTTGCCCATACCAAGTGTGCCTGCGCCCCTTTTTCTATTTTGGGCAGATGCCAAAGAATAACCGCACCAGTTTGATCACCTGTAATCAGCGCATAACCATCTCCGGCGTCCCTCTGTTGCCAAGCCACCGCCGACAAACCATCTTGACTGCCTTCTATTACCATCAAGCAAGTACCACGCTTTGCATCCCACACTCGCACAGTTCTATCGCAGCTGGCCGATGCAATAAATTGACCATCTGCAGAAAAGCTCACACTAATAACTGAAGAGGTATGTCCTTCTAATTTTCGTAAAGCTTTTAGGGACGTACCTTCTTTTACCGCCCAGATACGCACCAGATTGTCCTCACCTGCAGATACCACAAACTCACCGTTTGCGGAAAAGCTCACACTATAAATTTGCTGGAATTCTTCCTTTGAAACCCATAGCAGCTCATATTTTTCGGCGTCCCATATCCTTATTTTTCCATCGACGCCACTTGCAATAATCCGCTTTCCATTTGCAGAAAAACTGACGCTACGAATCTCGCCAGCCTTTTCTTTTGAAGTCCATAAAAGCGTAGCTGTTTCGGTATCCCATACCCGTATTTTCCCATCTTCTCCTCCCGCAACAATTCGCTCTCCATTTGCAGAAAAGTTAATGCTCCGCATCAATTGAGAAAGGTTATGACCTTCTTGCCAATTAGATAAACGTTGATTTGTTTTAGCATTCCATACCACCACCCGGCCACGGGAACCTGCCGAAGCAATGTACTGCCCATCAGGTGACAAGCATACGCTTTTGATCCAATCATCACGATTTTCGTTCCAGTTTTTAGACCACTCTGGTTGGCTTAAAGTCGCCTGAAGTTGAGCTGTTTTAGCATTCCATATACATATCTTGCCATCGTCACCTGCTGAAATAAGCAACGGTGATTTCGGCGCTGTACTCACAGCATTAACCGGATAGGTATGTCCGTCTATTCTTTTTTGAGAGAAGCTTGTATTTACCTCCCAAAGCTTGACTCGACTTTCTTCTTTTAAAGCGGCGAACCGCGCATCAGCAGAAAGTATCGTTTGATCAGAATCATGATGGCTTCCGACCAAAGTATCTAAAAGATTCGCCGTTTGCGTATCCCACACCTCTATTGTCCCTGCGGCATCTGCGGAAACAATATGCTTGTCATTCGCAGAAAATTGCACCCAAGTAACTTCTTGAGCGTGTCCTTTTAAAATATGTAATATTTCCCCTTTCTCTCTATCCCATACACACACCGTATCATCTTCACCGCCCGAAGCAATCAGTTTTCCATCAGCCGAAAAATCTACGCTACGAATACATTTAGTATGGCCCTCTAAACGATGTATTAGCTTACCTAGTGCGCTGTTCCATACCAATACCTGACGATCTTGCCCTGCAGAAACAATGTATTGCCCATCTGCAGAAAAATTTACACTGTTAATCACGCCAGTATGGCCTTGCAATTTATGTATTAGCTTGTCGTCCGCACTGTTCCATATGCGTACCTGGCAATCTTGACCTGCGGAAACGATGTATTGCCTATCAGCAGAAAAACTTACACTGTTAATCGCGCCAGTGTGACCCTCACCAGGGTGGCCCTTTAATATATGTGCCTTTTTATTCTCAATGTCCAATACATATATTTGACCATCTTCTCCTGCGGCAACGAGGCGACTGTCATCTGCAGAAAAATTTAGGCTGAGGCTCCTGCTTAATTCTTTCTCAACAGTCAGAATTTTTCGTCCAGTTTCCATCTCGCAAATATCAATTTTCCCTCCCCACCAGGCTATTGCAAAAAGAGACCCATTTCGCGAGTACGTAACTGCAGAAATATTCTCATTTGCCGTGATATATGGCATTTCACCGAAGCGAATTTCAGATAAGTTGGCGCCCGTTAAGTTGGCTTCACGAAACCAAGTTTTTATCGCCGTTACCTTGGACATATCTGCGCCACTTAAATCAGCATGATCAAATTTTCCATAACTAATATCAGCACCGGAGATTTGGATATTTGCTAATTTTTTTCTATTAAAATTTTCGCCACTTTGCACAAGCAAGGTGATTGAATTAGCTGCGCCTTGATTGAATTTTTCTTTGATTTTCGACGAGGAATTTATCCATTCACTTAGACGATCCTTAAATTTTGGCTGTTGACGTATGCGCTCAACTAAAAAGTCGCGAATCAGCGGTTCATCAACCAAAGAAAAGTCATTAAGCACAGGATTTTTTTGCTTAAGTTGGTGCACACTATTCGTGACTTGCTCCCACGTTGGCAAAGTCTCTAACGGAGCATTCATAGATTCCTCGCTCCAGATAGCGCGCGCAACCAAATAATCTTGAATCGATTTATGGATAAACCGGTACTGTTGGCCATCACGAATTAGCGGGGCACCAAAAAGCAATAAGCGCTTCTCAGCCTCGCTTTTAGAATAGCCAAACCATGCTAGAGGAGTAGTAAAACTCGCCCCCGTCTCATCAACAGATTGTGTAGCTTGTACTTTGGCGAATGCCACTGCCATTTCTTGGCTAGCACCAATGCCCTCCTCTATTAAGTTATCACCTAATATGGCAAGCGCATCTGCTTCAACAGAAGTCAAATCAACACGCTGTAAGCGCTCTTCTGAACGCGTCCACCAATGCTTTATAAACGCCTCATAGAGAGCGATTCTTGTAATAAACGCGGCACCTTCTTGCTTCGGTAAAGTAGGTAAAACTTCCAACGCCATACGTAACAAAAAGGGACGTTGGATGGCTTCTTTTAACGTGGAGAATTTCTTTAAACTCGCTTGATATTTAGCAACACTCCACCCTGCTTTTGCACTTTCAGCGTGCTCGACAAAATTTTGGATATATTTTTTAATCCAATCATCTGAAATAGGCGCTAGCGAACATTCTTGCAATGAACTAGCTTGCCCATTTTCTCGAAACTGATTTTGATAGCTATTCCCCAAATAACTCCGGCGGGCGCTGATGATCACTTGCGCATTCCACCGAGCTAGCCCACTCTTGCCATAGAACTCCTGGTAGCGGTATTTAATTTCATCAAAACCATCGAGAATAAAAATAAACCGCTTTTCTTGACGCAACGCGTCAATGCTTCTTTGCTTAAAACCTTTGTGCAGCAGATATTTCTCAATCAAATCTTCATTTTTACCAGAAGGAGGAAACTCTGCCAGTGCAATGAAAAGTGGAATGGGCTGGCTCGTATCTTTTCTATATCCTTCCCACAAGCCACGAGTTAGATATCGATTAAACGTTGATTTACCCGCCCCGGCTTCTCCTAAAAGGAGGAATACTTTCTTATTCGATGCAAAAAATTCTTGCACCTTACTAAGCAGTGGAAAACGCACTTTTGCATATGCGCTGTCCTGTCCCTCTGGCTCAACGTAATGCTTAAGCGCATCGTTAATCTCATCGATTTCAGTTAGGGTCTTGAGATAGCTGGTTTGTAGTGAATCAATTTGTTGCAAATCAACACCCTCCTCACCCAGTTGCGTAAGCGGTTGATTACGTGCATTGATAGCATTTTTGTTCAGTCTGCCAATTTCTTCTAAGATGGTGTGCTTGAGATCTGCAGCAATCGCTTGTACCTGTGTCATGCTTTGCGCGGTGTCTATGCTGATATTTTCAAAGCGTGTATTGAGAACCCGCTGTGCTTGGGCATTGAGCGTGCTAAATTCTTGTTGAAGCCCGGTAATTTGACTGGGTAGCGCCTGCCATTGCGCTTTACTGCGCACAGCAGCGCGCAATTCTCCCTTAGGCTCAGCTTTCCAAAACGCATCCCAAGGTAGGGGGGCGTACATTGCCTCTTCCATTTGATCGAGCGTTAGATTTTGTCTTTCTTTTATTCGGGTAAGCGTCTCTTTCGCATAATCTTTGGCGGCGCCGCTGCTATCCCAGCCGATAGTCCCCTGCTCTAACGCTTCAAGCATGCTCAAAGCGCCTTTTTGGATGGATTTTTCTAACTGCGCGCTGGCCAAACGTTCCAGGCGATCACAAAATCCTAGCAAGAAATTTTTATCAAATGTATTGGCTTGAGCCTCTTTATTTAGTTCAATCTCAACCAAGTCCAACCGGCCAGTTGCTAACCCCATCGTCAGCAGCACATCTAGCCAGCGTAACCGGCTATACCATGCTTCAGGCTGATTTGGATAAATGCCATCTAGCGCGCTGTGAAAATTATCTAGTGCATTTAAAAACCTATCTGGCTCTAACCCTGCGATGATTACCTCACCTACTGCGGCAGCTGGATTAGCCATGCCAGCGGCAATGATTTTAAGCACACCTCCCGCGCCATGCAGTATTCCTTTTAACAGCGGTGGTAAACGATCACTTACTTTATTCCATAATTTTTCATTGTCGGATAAATGCGCTAATGCTTGCTCTGCATATTTGATCTGCCAGCTAAACTCAGGTTCATCTCTAAATCTATTGAATGCCTCTGAAAGCGCTCGACGAATGGCTTCATGGTGTACATCCTGAATTTCAGCGCTCACCATTTGATCAAGTAAGAGAGACACTGTTTGTAATAGCGTTTGCACTTGCAGCGTATTCTGAGCAACCTGGATTTTCTTTAAAGGAAGGAGTAGGGCTTCCAGCAATACAACGCAGTCCCCTGCAAATTGAGTATCTCGTGTCAATGATGAGCGACTGAGCAGCATCACCGAAAGTCCCTGCAGCAACTTCAGATCAAACAGCACTTTTTTGTCAACTTTTAGCGCCTTCAGAATGGCATTCGTGATATCGCGATGTAGCGCCAAATCATCGATAGAGGCTAATGCGACCAGCTCGTGAAGATGCACAAGTCTCTTTGTCTTACGCTCCATAAATTGCTCAAGTATCTGATTCGCCTCATTTAATAAGACTTCCTTTTTCTCTGGCGAAAGTTTTCCCAGCTTAATAGGAGCATGCTGCTGCTTAGAGAAAAAGCGACTAGACGATGAACTTTGCGCAGGTGCGCTGAGACTCGTGGCATTTGCTGAATTCGATTTAGATACCGCACCTGCCCTTGAAGTAGAAGGAGAAAGAGAATTCTTTTGTAGTGGAGGGGCACTAAGTGCGTTAACGCTCTCCAGGTAGCCAGCAGCCTCATCATTTCTCCCCGCTAGACTCAAGAAGTTCACATATTCAAGGCAGCTTTTAACCAGCATATCCTCATTACCTTGCTGCTCAGCTTCCTTTATCTGTTTTCTATATTTTTTTTCTTCCTCTTGCAGTTCTTCTGTGCTTGCATGCTCTTGCGTTTGAGCTAATCCAGCTTGCGGCAATATTTCTGACTGTGAACGATCTTCTGCAGCAGATGATGAAGGGCGTGTTCCAACATTGGGTGCGCTAAACAATTCTTTCTCCGATTTATTGATTTTTTTATATTTAAAAGCACTAATTTCAAAAAATTTATTTGAAATAACAAAAGCTTAGCGCTATGACTATAGATTTATTGACCTGAAATTTTAGGGATAAAACACTTCATAGCATTAGACTTTTCTAATTAGACAAATGAATTATAAGATTAATCTATAAAAATGAATATTACGGAGGAAATTAATGAACAGAAGCTATGTAGAAAATACTGACTGGATATTGATACGACAGCGTAAGCGCTGTGCTTGAAAAGATGAGAAATAAGAATAATCTTAAATAAAATATAGACAGAGTTGCCAAAGATTAGCTAAATTATAATTATTAATTAAATTTTTTAATAAACTGCCCACAATATTACTGGAATTTACATTAAATAATAAAAAGTAATTATAATTTCACTTAATACGACGCCCCATTTTCCCTTCAGAACGTTTAACCCTATTTGTTTCACTTGCATTATTTTTCATATCTGACACCCCAAAAATACTATTAGAATTAGTATTTTTTTCTTCACATCCAAATTTTTTAAAAATAGACTTGACTACAAAATTAATTCTAGAAAAATAATCATCTAAAACCTTTACCTTTACCATTACCTATCCCCACAATATTACAATCAATTATGGAAAATATAATATAAATAAATATATGCTCTATGCTAAAAAAGAAAGTTTGTTGCGTAACCCGATATCTTTAGAAAATTTAATATAGGCAACCGAGTGCTTGCTAAAGCCCTGGCTGAAAAATGTTAGATTCAGCACAGTACATTCAAGAGGGGCGTTCACCATTCATCTCATAGAGATGAACTATAAAGCTAGGAAATACCTCGATAAGCTTATAGATAAAAGTGTTAGATCGCGTTGAAATCGAGCTGCTGCAGTAGCAGAGTCGATAATTAGGCTCCCTTTAAGAGAGCCCTAAAAGATGTAGTCGCGTTGATGGGAGATAACTCAGCTTAAAACAATTATGAGCGGTAATTCTTGAATTCAATTAAGAATATTTAACAAGCACGCTATATATTTTTATTTTTTAAATCAATAATTTATTGCAATATAGCGCATTCATCTTCATGAAATATACCTACACTCAAAGAGATATAGGCAGGCTTTTATATACCACGCTTATTTAAAAAAACGCTGAATAAATCGCGAACAAGGGGCATGACGCCACTGCCGGCTTATTGTCTAGGTTATTCAGCGCTTCTTTAAAAATAAGAAAAAGTTATGCCTATGGCACTCCCCCCTACCCCACTACCCGCCGTGCATTCTGGAAGATGCGGAACCAAGGGCTAAGCTCACCCCATTGCTCAGGATGCCAGCTCATTTGTAGCGTGCGGAAAACGCGCTCTGGGTGTGGCATCAATGCGGTAAAGCGACCATCTGGCGTGGTGACACCGGTTATGCCTTGCACTGACCCATTCGGGTTGAATGGATAGCGCTCGGTAGGCGCACCGTAGTGATCAACGTATTGCAATACGATTTGTTGCTGCTGCTGGAGGGTGGCGAAATTGCCTCGCACTGAGAAATTGGCATAGCCTTCTCCGTGTGACACCACCACAGGTAAGCGCGAGCCTTCCATGCCTTGGAAAAATAAAGAAGGCGAGGCTTGTATTTCCACCAGTGCAAGACGAGCTTCAAATTGCTCTGACAGGTTGCGCGTGAATGCAGGCCAAGCTTGTGCGCCTGGAATTAAGCCAGGCCAATCAGCAGCAGATTTGCTCCCCTGCTCTGCAGCACCACCAGGAATATATAGATCACCCGCTAAGGCGCTCAGCATCTGGCAACCATTACATACGCCAAGCGCAAAGGTATCGGGCCGCGCAAAGAAAGCTGAGAAAGCATCGGCTAAGCGGGTATTAAATCGTATTGTCTTCGCCCAGCCCTCCCCAGCACCTAATACGTCACCGTATGAGAAACCGCCACATGCCACCAAACCAACAAATGTATTGAGGTCAGCGCGGCCTGCAAGTAAATCGCTCATGGTGACGTCATACGCATCGAAGCCAGCACGGTAAAATGCGTAGGCCATTTCGGCGTATGAGTTCACGCCCTGTTCACGTAAAACCGCCACACGAGGACGTGCACCTATGTTTAAAGCAGGTAGTGCAAGCTCTTCTGGCGCGAAAGTAAGGTGAGGTGTTAGACCAGGGTCTTGTTCATCTGTTAGCGCTTCGTATTCACTATCGGCACAGGCTGGCGCGTCGCGCAAGCGAGCGATACGCCAACTGACCTCGCTCCATGTGCGCTGCAGCTCGCTGCGTGGCGCGCTAAAGATTTTTTGCGTGTCGCGATAAATTTCAATGACATCGCGCGTATTAGGAGTGCCTATTACATAGCTACACGCTCCTAAGCCGTACTCACGGAGCATGGCAAACACAGCAGCTCGATCTGCGCTGCGAGTTTGCACCACCGCGCCTAGCTCTTCGGCAAAGAGTGCTTGCACGGTACGTTGGTTACGTTGGCCCACTACCTGCTGAGCCCAATTTTTAGCGTCGCCGTAATCTGACTCATGGACTGGATCCAAAGTCAGCAGGTCCATATTGAGCGTTACCCCCATGTGACCAGCAAAAGCCATTTCACATACCGTCGCCAGCAAGCCGCCATCTGAGCGGTCATGGTAAGCAAGCAATAATCCTTGCGAGCGCAAGGCTTGTATCGCGCTAAAGAAACCTTTGAGATCAGCTATGCCACGCTCACCATCTAAATCAGGCGTGAGATTGCCGGTTTGCTGGGTCACTTGGGCCAAAATGCTGGCGCCTAAGCGGTTTTGCCCGCGTCCCAGGTCGATCAAAATTAAATCTGTGTTAGATGGGCCAGCAGAAGACATCGCAACAGACGCTGCGGTGACTTCAGCAGAAATAGCAGTAGGCTCTGTTAGGCCCTGTAATTGCGGGGTCAAATGCTCGCGTACATCGGCTACAGGTGCAAAGCCTGTGAGCACGACTGATAGTGGCGAGGTGATTTGCTCTTCTGCTGCTGCCGAGCCTAAGTCAGTGTCTTGCTGCGAGCGCCATGCAGTGCGCATGGAGAGAGAATCTTTTCCGACAGGAATACACAGACCCAACGATACGCATACATCGCTTAGCGCTTGCACCGCATCATAGAGCGCCACATCTTCTTTATCTTCGCCGCACGCTGCCATCCAGTTTGCCGAGAGCTTAATATCGCTAAGCGCTGCAATCGGTGCTGAGGCTAAATTGGTCACTACCTCACCTAAGGCGATGCGAGCCGAAGCTTGCGCATCTATCACGGCCAACGGTGCACGCTCGGCCATAGCCATTGCTTCCCCGCGATGGCCCGCGAAATCCATTGCGGTAATAGCGCAGTCAGCCACTGGCACTTGCCACGGCCCCACATAAGGATCGCGCACTGACAAGCCGCCCACCGTGCGGTCTCCGATGCTTAATAAAAAGGATTTGCTCGCGACCGTTGGGTGGCGCAGCACGTCGCGCACGAGCGTATCAAGCGAGACGTGATCTACCTGTATGCCCGAAGGTAAAGAGGGAGGATTGGCAAGCGCCGCTTCTTTAAGACTCGATGGTGGACGAGTTACGTTACGTTGCAAACGTGGAAGGTTACCTAACAGCACTTCCAAAGGCATATCAATTGGATGATCTGCAGCAGTAGCAACGTTCTCATCGATCAACTGCAACTGCTGTTCTTGGGTTGCCTCACCAATAATTGAGCAAGGGCAACGCTCACGCTGGCAAATCGCTTCAAAAGTAGCCCAGTCTGCTGGGTCAATCGCAAGCACATAACGCTCTTGCGCTTCATTACTCCAGATCTCACGCGCAGACAAACCGCTTTCTTCTAATAGAATGCGCTGCAAAATAAAGCGTGCGCCTTGCTTAGCGCCATCTACCAATTCTGGAAAGGCATTCGATAAACCGCCAGCGCCCACGTCATGCACGCTTAAGATAGGGTTATGCCCTCCTTCAACCTGCGCCAACGCGCAGCAAGCATTGATCACTTCTTGCGCGCGCCGCTGCATCTCAGGGTTGCCACGCTGCACCGAATCAAAATCAAGCTCAGTACTATTTGTGCCCGCCGCAAGCGAGCTTGCTGCCCCGCCTCCTAAGCCAATCCGTAGGCCTGGGCCACCAATTTGCACCAGCAGCGTGCCTGCGCCAAAAGTAGATTTATAGGTATCACGCGCAGCGATATTGCCTAAACCACCAGCAATCATGATGGGCTTGGCATAGCCGCGCCGGCGCCCTTCTACCATTTGCTCGTAGACGCGGAAATATCCGCCTAAATTAGGACGACCAAATTCATTATTAAACGCTGCCGCACCAATCGGCCCCTGCAACATGATGTCTAATGGCGAGGCGAGATGAGGCGGCTGCTCAGTGAGCGTCGCAGCCGCATTTGGGTTGGGGCGACTAGCATCTTGAATTGTCTCTTGCGCCTCCACGCTGGGTGCATTTTCCCAAGGCGTCGCCATGTCTGGCAGATGCAAGTTGGATACGGAAAACCCACTCAACCCCGCTTTAGGCCTGGCCCCTCGGCCAGTCGCCCCTTCATCGCGAATTTCACCCCCTGCGCCAGTAGATGCACCAGGAAACGGTGCAATCGCCGTCGGATGGTTATGGGTTTCTACTTTGATTACGCTATGGGTAAGCTCAGTATTGGCTTGATAGAGTCTGCTCTGCGGGGCAGCGTTCCAACGTTCAATCGGCGCGCCAGTAATTACCGCGGCATTATCGGAGTAAGCGATTTCAGTTTGCTGCGGGTGCTCACGATAAGTGCGCTTGATCAGGCCAAACAAAGATTGCTCTTGTGGCTTGCCATCAATCACCCAATGAGCATTAAAAATCTTATGCCGACAATGCTCGCTATTGGCTTGCGCGAACATCATTAATTCAGCATCAGTTGGGTCTCTGCCTAACTGAGTAAACGCTTCGTAAAGATATTCCACCTCTGTTTCAGAAAGTGCCAACCCCCACTGTCGATTAGCCAGCTGTAGCGCTTCTTTGCCCTCTTTTAAAAGCGGCACTCGCCCTAAAGCAAGCGCGGGTAGCGGCTCAAAAAGCGCATAGGCGTCTGTATAAGTTTGTACGACTGTTTCAGTCATACGATCATAAAGCTCTTGCGCGAGCGCAGCAGCTTGAGTCTGATGTTCAGATTCCAACTGGGTAGGCGTGTCGCTATACAGGGTGTAAACAATCCCGCGCTCAATGCGCTCAACTGATGCCAAGCCGCAATCACGCACAATTTCGACTGCTTTACTGGCCCAAGGCGAGAGCGTGCCAAGCCGAGGGATAACTATCCACTGAGCAAAGGCAGTTTCTTCAGGAATGCCGGCATAACTCGGGGGCGGCGTCATATTTCCTTGCCGTACGAGCGTGCTGTCTGCGTCGGCATTCCTTGCCCGCGGATTATGCAGACCTTCCTGGGATTGAGGATGAACATCTTCATGCTCGTAGCGAGCTTCCAAGAGCAATTGCAAGCGCGCCTGCTCTTGCTCACTTAAGGCTTGCTTAGCTTTGACAAAATACACATAACGAGCGTGCAGGCCACTGACGGCGACGTCGATTTTGCGTAACTGCTGCATATATCTTTCAAGCCGAAAAGCAGAATGCGCCAGCGCGCCAAGTAAGTGTGAGCAATGCGACATAGAGCACCCAAGAAAGGAAGCAAAGAAATGAACTAAAAGAGACCGAAAAAATAAAAAAGGCCACGCGAAAATCAGGGCCTAATTATACGCACTCAGAACAGATTGGCGGCTCTTACAACGAGCGCGATAAATCACGCAGCAAAATAACTCGGCAAAGTTCAAGCTATTGCACTGAACTAGCACCCGCGACAGCCTCAAGCAGCGATAGCGTTTTCAGCATGATAACGGGCTCTTAGCGCAGCCATATCCACACCAATGGACCAACTAATAATAACCAGGCTAACGCACACCAGCATAAGGCTAGCAAGACAGCAGCGCTGCCAAAATCTTTGGCTCGTTTAGTCAGGGGATGCTGCTCCAGCGAGATGCGATCAAGCGCCGCTTCGATAGCGGAATTCAACAGCTCAACGATCAATACCAGCAGCACTGAGCCAATGAGTAAGAGTCGTTCGATGACTAGCACAGGTAACGCAAAGGCCAGCGGAATCAGGATCACAGCTAGCGCCAACTCTTGGCGAAAAGCCTTTTCTTCTAACACTGCATAGCGTAAACCGCTGCAGGAATATAAGAAGGCGTGCCACAGGCGAGTTAAACCGCGCACTTTTTTATGCGCCTGGGCTGATGAGTCATGCTGAATGGGCGGCAAAGCTGGCATAGACAGACTTTAAAATTATTAACGATTAAGGGCTGAGGGAGGCACATCCTTCACAGAACTAGCCTGCTGCCCTGCTTGAAGGACTTGATAACGGGTATACCAATCAGTCAACGCTAGCCAAGCACGAGCACGCTTGCCTTGCTCAGATAAGAGCGCTGTTGGCTGGGCTTCAGATGCTAGCGTTGTATACGTTTTATCCCACTGAAAAGCAGGCGGGTGCTGGCCAACAAAAGGCAAAAGCGCACCTTCTCGGCTAAACATAAAGCGGTTATCTATAACCGCAAACTGCTGTTGTGACGGCAGCTTAGCAAATAAATTTCCACCTAAACCAGGATAAGTCGTATCTGATAGGGCGAGATGATACAGCGTCGGGAAAAGATCTCGATGCCCAGCAAAGCGCTTGGTGTCGGGTACAAAGGCAGGCTGGTAAGCATGCGGCAGATAAAAATAAGCGGGCACGCTAAATAAATCTTTACTATCGGTCGGAAAGCTATTTTTCAAAAAAGTACGGTTATGGTCGCCTGTTGCCACCACTAGCGTTTTTTCTTTTAAGGCTGAGCCAGTCACGCGATCAAGAAATAAGCCCAGCTGATGGTTGGCATATTGATAAGTCCACGCCATTTTTTCTGAGTCTTGCTCTTTGCCAGCAAAATGAGGACGTAGCTTAGGCAAGTCCAGCGGCAGGCGCTTATAGTCAGCCGGCATTTGGTTCGGGACATGATTGGTGGTGCTTAGCACAAACAGAAAAATCTTTTCTCCCTTTTTGTCTGCCTCTTGCAAGAGCTCAAAGGCAAAGCGAAATAAATCTTCATCATAGACACCCCACACGTTCCGTTTCGCATGCGGGTAGCGAGCCAGAATATGACTAACTTCATAGACTTGATCAAAATACTGATGTTGCATCGCTCGGCCTATCTGCCGCCATTCGCTACCACCACCATAGACAAATACTGTGCGATAGCCTTGCTCTTTAAATGGCTTAAGCGCCGCTGCAGGAAAGCTTATATAACCATTTTGGCCTTGCGTCAGTGGAGACAGTGGCGAATTGAGAAGCAGTGCCTCTAATGTGGGATGGGTGCCTAATTGGGCTGAAAAGAAGTTTTCAAAAAGTGGGCCACGCTTTAAATATTTACCCAACGCACCAGTGAAATCATTGCTTGCCGTACTCAGCTTAAGCGGCTGCGCGCCCCATGACTCCATCAATGCAAAAACGAGATGTGGTGGATTTTTCGCCAGCCAAATATTCTTTGGGGTGCGCCGAAAAATAAACTTCTCTAAATCACGGGCACTGCCTGAACGTGCACCCACGGTACGTGCTAGCTCATCTAGCGAACTAAAACCATAGGCATTTAATTGCACGGCGGGGTCATTGCCAATCTCGATCTGCTCTTGCCGATCTCTCGCCGCATCGTATAAAGATTGCCAGGCGTTGCGTACTAAGTCGTTAATAAAAGGATTAGGCGAAACCGTCGAATCTTGCTTACGCAGGGGGAAGGTACCCAATTGACCGCGCGCAAAAAAGGCAAGCGCGAGTAAAGTCAACGTCACCACAACGACAAGCCTAGCCGATAAAGCAGGTACTAACTCAGCTTGTGCAATACGCGAGCACCGATAGGTCAACCATGTTTGCCCAGCCGTCAATGCCAGCACCACGAACAAAGCTAGCGCTACCGGATATCTACCCGTAATGGAAGCGATAACAGCCGCTGTATCATCTTCATAAAAGCCAAATATAAGAGGAGTGAATGGGGTTTTATAAAAATCGTAATAAAAATACTGGCAAATAGCGGCAAAATTAATTGTCAAAAATAAGAAAGCCACTATCAACAATTGCACGACAGCAGATATACGACGCTGCAAAGGTAGCAACACTAAACTAGCAGGGACAAAAGTAAGTAGCAGGACTGTGGCCAGCATTTTCAAATCAAAGCGTCCCCCTAACCAGAAAGCACGAACCAAATCATCAGGCTGTTGAACGAAAAGTGCTGAACTCCCGTAATGCAGTAACTGCAGCAAGCGGAAAGTAAAAAAACTGAGAGAGCCTAGTATCAGTACCGCCCAAACGACGCGAGAAAAACGTAGGTTTTGCATAAGAGAAAATGGCTTGGCTGATCGTTTTTTGAGGAAAAAGTGAGTGTGCTATCTTACCGTTGCGTTTAATTAAACAGGAGGTCCCAACACAATTCACTCTTGAAGATTGGGAACAGGTTCTAAAGGAAGGTGAAGAAATAAATGCTAGAAAAGCCATCACCTCTCTTTTCAGAAATGATGTAAAAAACCTTTAAATCACAAAGCGAGAGTTTAAATGAAGCTGGGCATTATATGAGAATTATCGCATTGCCCTAGCGGTAGAAGGAGGCATGACGCCTCCTTCCGGTTAGGCAGGCCTTCCTTAAGTGGTTCAAAGTATTAGGGCCTGTCCTCAATTAATTATTACCAAGAGCCTTGCCAACCCTCAAGCTCTTTTATGCAAACAGGGCATCTGCTTCCGTTGACCTCACAGGAGTGGCTAACGTTTGATGCGCTTGCTGTATTAATGCAGCCGAAAATCTCACATTTGGGTCATCATAGTCTTCGTCGTTTACTTCTATTGAATTGATGGAAGATGCTGACCTAGCGAGTTCTTCTCTGATTGACTCTAAGAAATCTAATGACATCTGCCTTTCATTTTCTAACGTTTGTAGATCGTCTTCCATGTTTTGGAGAAGGCCATCTTCTGAATCTGAAACGGTAGAGGCCTCATGAATCTCTGCCATTTTTGCCCGTAACTCATTAATTTCTTTTAGCAAAATCTTATCTATTTCATCTATCAACGATTCATCATCAATCGTCAACAATCGCATTTCATCCTCAAGTTTCTGCCACTGCTGATTTATTGCTTTAACTTGTTTTAGAGGTGGTTCAGCTCGCTCGTTTTCATTTTTTGATTTGAAAAAGAGGTTCTCAAACATGGCTCTAAGCTTAGCAAGCAATTCCAGTATCCGAGCTAGCTTGGCTCTTTCGTTTAGATAAGTATCCTCTTGCGCCGTTTCTGTTTGAGAAATGTCAGCGTCAGAATGTAAAGAGGTAGCCTCATAAGTTGACCGCGCTGGCGTGACAAACGTAGGCAAAGAAGTAGAAGTAAGCATGACACTTGTCCCCGATATTATTTAGTTTTATTGGCGGAGAAAGGTAGCACATGCAAGCTCTATTTTTAGCTGTGAAAGTCCTTAGAATTCAACTACTTAACGATGAGAAAACTCTTGAGGGGGAAGCAACAAAAAGACTTCAATGAGGGGCTGTACATTCTCTTGGCGATGCGATACTCCACGGCCAAGACGGCACTGGCTATGCCATCGCGCCGGCGCTCACTGCCGCCGGGTAATGCAGGCTTTCTTTCAGAATCTGTTCACTAAACCCCTTTCGAACCCCCGTAGCAAGGAATTCCTTTGATGCCAGTACAAGAAGTACTTTGATGCGGAATGACGCCGCTACGGGGCAGCGAAAGAGGTCTACTATTTTCAAAAGTGAATTATGTTGGGATGCCGTATTTAACTAAACGCTTCACTCCAACCTATGAAAAATGTCAAAAAATTATAGGTTGGAGTGAAGCGTTTTACCCCAGACAGAACCCTAGCATTATGGTCTTAAGGGCGATTTTTGAGATCGTAAACAGGCATCTAAGCTGCTTCGTCAATCCAAGCAGCTTGGATCGCTTCGAGGATTTTCTCGCCTGAACGACTGGCATCATCGTTAAAGCCAGGCAGCGCCATAACCCAGCGGTGCAAATCGGTAAAGCGAATTGTTTTAGGGTCAACTTCGGGGTGAGCATCGCTCAGTGCAAGGGTAATCTCTTGGATATCTGTCCATTTCATAAAAAAACCTCAGTGATTTTCTTTAGCGTGGTTGATCGTATAGCGTGGAATCTCGATCACCAGATCGGTCTGCGCAGGAATGAGTGCTTGGCAAGATAGCCGTGAAGTAGGCTCAAGCCCCCAGGCCATATCAAGCAGGTCTTCTTCCATCTCGCCAGCTTCTCCCAGCGCAGCGAAGCCTGCTCGCACAATCACGTGGCAGGTTGTGCACGCACATGATTTTTCGCACGCGTGCTCAATTTCAATATTATTTTCAAGCAGCGTGTCACAAATGCTTTTGCCTGGCTCAGCATCCAATACGGCCCCAGCGGGACATAATTCATGATGAGGTTTTACGGTAAGACGCGGCATTGCCTATTCTCTATGGTTAATCATTTCAGTCATTGTCTTAGCGAAAATCCGCATAACCGGGACAAGGAATACCTTTGCTGCCGATGCACTCGCACCCAATGCAAAAAAGGGAGGCATGGCACCACCAGCCGGGCTAGGCAGATCTTTCTTCGAAAAAATACTGAATAAACCAGAAGCGGCATGATGCCTTTATGCTGCACAAACCTACTGCCTATGTCGGCATTTCTTCTCGCGGCTTACTCAGCGCTTCCTTAAGACCTATTGTTTAATCACTATTTTAGTCGTTTGCAGTTCTCTTAAACCTTGATTTCGTCGAGCTTGCGACCGGCCAGGGCTTGTTGAATACCTTTGTTAATGCGCCGCCCTGCGAATTCATCTGTGACCGCCGCAAGATGTTTAAGGGCTGCTTGCAAAGGCTGCCGCTCAGTGCCTTCTTTTGCTTGTTGGAGCGTTTGTAATGCCTGATCGATTGAGGCACGCTCTGCTCCATCCAATAGATCAGCATCCGCCGCAAGGGCTGTTTCGGTAGCAGAGATTAACTGCTCGGCTTCGATTTGTAGCTCACGCAAAGCGCGTATTTGCATATCAACTTCGGCTGCTTGGAAGCTATCTTGCAGCATTTGCGCGACTTGCTCATCACTTAGACCGTACGAAGGTTTTACTGTAATTGAAGCTTCTACCCCGGAAAAAATCTCACGCGCTGACGCTGACAATAAGCCATCTGCATCGACTTGATAAGTCACGCGAATTCGAGCGGTACCCGCGGCCATCGGTGGAATACCGCACAATTCAAAGCGTGCTAACGAGCGGCAGTCTTTAGCTAATTCACGCTCCCCCTGCAGCACATGAACTGACATTGCAGTTTGACCGTCTTTAAAAGTCGTGAATTCCTGCGCCCTTGCAACCGGTATGGTGGAGTGACGTGGGATGATTTTCTCAACTAAGCCGCCCATAGTTTCAATGCCAAGCGATAAGGGAAGCACATCCAATAGAAGCCAATCATCTTCGCTACGCCGGTTGCCCGCGAGCAAATCAGCCTGGCTTGCCGCACCTAGTGCGACGACTTGATCAGGGTCGATGCCGGCTAGCGGTGGCTGTCCAAAGAAGGCTTCCACAGCACGTCGCACTGCTGGCATGCGAGTGGCGCCGCCTACCAGCGCTACCCCTTGCACCTCTTCTGGGCGCAAACCAGCATCGCGCAGTGTTTTGCCAGTCAACTTTAGCGTGCGTTGCACAAGTGCTTGCGTGATCTCAGCCAACGCTTGTTCGGTGAGTGTCAGTTTAAGTTGCACGCCATTGCTTAGCGTCACGTCCAGTGTCACTTGCTCTGCGTCAGATAGCGCTTCTTTAGCTTCGCGTACTCGGTCTAGCAATAAGCGCACATCTTCGGGTGTAGGCGCTACGATGCCCGTTTTTTGTAACACGTGCTGAAACAGCAGCTGGTCAAAATCATCCCCTCCGAGCGCAGCATCCCCGCCCGTAGCGATCACTTCAAATACACCACGGGTTAAATTTAAGATGGATAGATCGAACGTGCCACCACCCAAGTCATATACCGCATAGTACCCTTCGGCGCCGCTTTCCAAACCGTACGCAAGCGCGGCAGCGGTGGGTTCGTTAAGCAAGCGCAAGACATTAATGCCAGCTACGCGAGCAGCATCTTTAGTCGCTTGGCGCTGCGCTTCATCGAAGTAAGCCGGCACGGTAATCACAGCGCCCACTAATTCTTCGCCCAGTAAATTTTCTGCCCGTTGCCGCAAGGCAGTAAGAATCTCGGCTGAGACTTCGACTGGGCTTTTTAAACCTGCTACGGTTTTAATTTGCACCATGCCAGGTGCGGCAAGGAAGTCGAGCGGCGCATGGACGGTCGAATCAATATCGCGCCCACCACGCCCCATTAAGCGCTTCACTGAAATAATCGTGTTCTTCGGGTCAAGCGCTGCTTGCGCCTGCGCCGCATACCCGACGCGTCGCTCACCATCTGGCAAGTAGCGCACAACTGAAGGGAGTAAAACCCTGCCTTGGGCATCAGGCAGGGCTTCAGGCAAGGCATCACGTACGACCGCTACCAAAGAATGTGTCGTACCTAAGTCAATTCCTACCGCAAGCCGACGTTGATGTGGCAGCGGCGCCATGCCAGGTTCGGAAATTTGCAATAAAGCCATGAATGATCAGATTGAATATGTTGAAATTACTTCATCAATGTTTAAAAAGCGCTCAGAGAAGGTCAGCGCTTATCAACAGATAAACTCTGACTAGACCAGCAGAGGAAAGCGATGACTAAAGCCAAAAACAGCGCGTGGGTGGCGGTTCCTTCGTCACCCCAATCTACGAGGCTTGTGCCATGCCAAATGAAATGGCCATGGAAGTAAGTGTTTGCCAAATTTAGCTCACTCAAGCTCATCAAGCTGAGCGCTCACCTCTTGCAGCACACGCTCAATAAACATTAATTGCCGAACAGCATTAGCTGCCGCTTGTTGAGCTGGCTCATCTGCCTGTGACTCAAGCAAATTAGCCAGTGCCAGAAAACGACTGCGTTTTTCATCGCCTAAAGTGTTCAACAACGTATGGAGTGCCGCGCTATCTTTTTCAGCGGCGGCCTCTTCAATTTGCTCACGCCAATCCAACTGCTGCATCAAAAAATTGGCTTCCATCGCAGTATTATCTTCAGCCTGCACATCAACGCCGCGTAAGTGCAGCAAATAGATAGCACGCTTTAGCGGATTTTTCAGCACCTGATAAGCTTCATTGGCTTGTGCTGCCCACTGTGTGGCAAGGCGTTTTTGGGCAGCTCCGGCGGCCGCAAAACGGTCTGGATGGACTTGCATTTGCACTGTGCGATATGCCTGCTCAAGCGCACGCATATCAAGCGCAAAGTGCACTGGCAAATCAAAGAGTTCGAAATGAGTATGAGGGCGCGCTTCAAACACGGAAAGATTCACCGCAGCCGCATTCATCTTTGGCATTTGGGTTATCAAATTTGAAGCCTTCGTTCACCCCTTCACGCACAAAATCAAGCTCTGTGCCGCTCAAATAAGGCAGGCTTTGCTGGCTCACGATTATTTTTATACCGTGGCTTTCAAATACCTCATCGCCTGCAGTTAACTCATCAACATATTCGAGCTTGTACGCAAGTTGCGCGCAACCCGAGGTACGCACGCCCAAGCGCAAGCCTAAGCCTTTGCCGCGCTGGTCTAGTTGCCTGCGTACGCGTGCCGCGGCTTTTTCAGTGAGACTAATTGCCATATTTCTTCAGAGCATAAATCAACGCTCTGCCCTCTTCTTCAGGTTAGGCCCAATCAGGCTGCTGGTACTGCTTCTGCTAACTCGCTCTGCGCTACTTCGCCATAGCGTTGTTTATAGTCGGCAATCGCGGCTTTAATAGCATCTTCGGCTAGGATCGAGCAGTGAATTTTCACCGGTGGCAGCGACAGCTGTTCGGCAATTTCTGTGTTTTTGATGGTGCCCGCTTCTTCAAGTGTCATGCCTTTGACGCGCTCTGTTAAAAACGAGCTAGAGGCAATCGCTGAACCGCAGCCATATGTTTTAGATTTCACTTCTTCAATCCGACCATTTTTGACGCGGATTTGCAATTTCATTACATCGCCGCATGCAGGGGCCCCGACCATACCGGTGCCCACTCCCTCTTCATCTTTTTTGAAGGAGCCAACATTACGTGGATTTTCAAAGTGATCAAGTACTTTTTCGCTGTATGCCATGTTACTTCTCCTAGCTAATCGGCTTAATGCACCACCGCAGGCGCGGTGTTAGGTGCATGCTCAGTCATTTAATGTGCAGCCCACTGCACTGAGTTCAAATCAATTCCTTCTTGATGCATTTCCCAAAGCGGCGATAAATCACGCAATTTGCTGATTCTGCGTTTTACTAAATCCACTACGTAATCGACTTCTGCTTCAGTCGTAAAACGCCCAAGTGTGAAGCGAATTGAGCTATGTGCTAGCTCGTCGTTGCGGCCTAAGGCGCGTAATACGTAAGAAGGTTCAAGTGACGCTGAAGTGCAAGCAGAGCCGGAGGAAACAGCGACATCTTTAATCGCCATAATGAGCGATTCACCTTCGACAAAATTAAAGCTGATATTGAGGTTATGCGGAATACGCGCCTCTAAATCGCCATTCACATAGACTTCTTCAATCCCGCTTAAACCAGCTAATAGCCTATCGCGCAGCATGCGAATACGGTCGTTTTCATAAGCCATTTCTTCGCGTGCCAGCCTGAATGCCTCGCCCATTCCAACAATTTGATGGGTTGGCAATGTACCCGAGCGCATTCCCCTCTCATGACCGCCGCCATGCATTTGGGCTTCCAGCCGAACGCGTGGCTTACGTCGCACATATAGCGCGCCAATGCCTTTCGGGCCATAAACTTTATGACCAGAGAACGACATCAAATCGACTTTCAATTTGGCTAAATCAATCTCAACCTTACCGGGAGCCTGTGCCGCATCAACATGGAAAATGATGCCTTTTTCTCGGCAAATTTCACCGATTTGCGGGATATCTTGAATCACGCCAATTTCATTATTGACGAACATCACTGATACCAAAATCGTATCTGGGCGAATGGTTTGTTTAAAAGCTTCTAGATCTAACAGGCCATTTTCGAGCACATCAAGATAACTGACTGTAAAGCCCTGCCGCTCAAGCTCTCGGCAGGTGTCGAGCACCGCCTTATGTTCGGTTTTCACCGTAATGATGTGCTTACCTTTACCTTGGTAAAAATGCGCAGCACCCTTTATCGCTAAATTGTTAGACTCAGTCGCCCCTGAGGTCCAAACGATTTCACGCGGATCAGCATTCACCAGTGCCGCCACTTGGGCACGCGCTTCTTCAACTGCTTGTTCTGCCTGCCAGCCATACGAGTGGCTGCGCGAAGCTGGATTACCAAATTGACTGTGCAAACTCTCTGTCATTTTTTCTACTACCCGTGGGTCAATCGGGGTAGTAGCGCTGTAATCCATATAAATAGGTAATTGCAAGGTATCTTGACCATGCTTCATTGCTTAACTCCAAAAGCGCGTATGTTGGTATGAAGTGAATGTATCTTCATGGAATGGGACTCAGGCGGCGGTACATCGCCTCCTTCCACCTGAAGAGCTGCCGTTTCACCCCGCTCGCCCTGTAACTGCGCGTAGCGGTATGCACGCACACGTTGCTGTTCAACGAGTTCTTTGACTGAAACGGAAGCTAGAAATTCGAGCATTTTTTGCGTAAGGGTTGACCATAATTGATGCGTCATACAGTGACCATCTTGATGCTCGACGCCTGTGCAATTTCCTTTGCCCCCACAGCGGGTCGCATCTAAAGGCTCATCAACTGCGTTGATAATATCGGCGACCGTAATCAACTCAGGCGCGCGCGCTAATCGATAGCCGCCACCCGGCCCACGCACGCTAAACACAACCTGATGTCGGCGCAGCTTAGCAAACAGCTGCTCAAGATAAGACAGCGAAATTCGCTGGCGTTGACTAATATCCGCAAGTGTCACGGGGCCGCTCTCGTCATTCATAGCCAGATCAAGCATGGCTGTAACAGCAAAACGGCCTTTCGTAGTGAGTCTCATGGATAAAGGGACAATAGATAAGAAGACATCTCGATAAAAGAAAGCCGAGAAAGGCAATTCCCGACAGTTTTTCTCAAGTATAAATAGCTGACAGATTTAGTCAAGCATCGATCCTGCTGGGCTTAGCGTGTTTTTAGGCAGAATTTTAGCGTATGCAAAAGAAGGCTTGCATAACCGGGGACGGCGTCATGCCTCCGTGCCCCGGGGTTATGCAGGCCTTTCGCAGGCTTTTTTCTCTCTTTTTAATGTACATGCTTTCGCCCTTTTCATCCTCAGTCATTACTTCAAATACTTCTTCTCTCTTTATTTAATAAGAAAAAACTAGTGTGCTCATCAGCATATCTTTCAGCTTAATAAATATGCAAATAATCAATTAAGCAACCACTCAAAAATCATTTAAATGCCACCTAAGCAAGAAGCAGGCTTAAGCAACAGTACAGAATTTACCTATTATTAAAAACAGCATTTTAGGCAAATAAATTCAGCGCCCAAAGACTGCCACAACTATACAATCCATCATTTAAGCAAAATTAATATATAACAATAATAAGAATTCAATATTAATTGAAAATCCTAAATCATCAACCCAAAACCCCATATTAATTTCAAGATTACACACAAGGAAAATAAAGTGTTCCCTTTTCCACCTAATTTTAATTTTATGAGCGCCATTAATCCATTCTCATGTCTACAAAAACAAGATTTAGGCATCGATCAATCGTCAAAAAAATCCGGCGAAATCCCTTTAGGTGAAATAGGGCAAGAATTAAATTCAAATCAAATCGAAATTATTTCTAGAGAAATAGTTCATCTAGAAGAAAGAGCTCATATACTAAATCAAGCTTTCAATCTCTCATCACTTCAAAACCTTACAAACACCACAGTAAATTCTTCCTCATCTGGTCAAGCAATTGATAATCTCAAGCAAAAAATTAGCTCCCTACGCACTCAGCTTCTAGATTTAGGCTGTGTTATTACAGCTCAGATGGTAACTAATATGCTAGGCCTCACGCCTGGCAAAGCAAAAAAATTCTCAAAATCTGAAAGCGGAAATAATGAGTGGCAAAGTAAAATCACAGCACTCAAAAATTTCTTAAGCTTTTTAGAAGCCCAGTCAGATAGACTAAAAAAACCGAGATTGCTATCAGAAAAACCTATCACGATAAATATTCACTCTTTTTTCCAAAAAGTATCTATTGATCTTGCCTCTCATCCTTTTATTTTTACTTTAAATATCCGCTTAGCCATTTTAAATGAAAAATTCTCAGACTTAGAAAAAAAGCCAACACCTGCTAGCAGCTTAGTAACTTCTAATGAATATTTAGGCAGAATATCCGATGATATAAATCCAGAGGCATATAAAGTACTTGAGCAAATCTCGGCAACGTATAAAAGCATCAATGATGCCCCCAAGCAATAAAAAAAGCAAAAGCCACAATAATAGATAAAGCTGTATCTTCTGCATTTGGATCATAAAATACTTAACGCATAAAAAATTATTTTCAATAATTTAAAGATAACTACCTTATAGATCAATACTTACATAAGTTAAGTAAATAATAGAAAGGATTAAGCGAGTTTTATATAGACGAGCCGCTTAAGTGCAGCCTGTTTTGATTGATTTGATGCTTAAGGAAGCGCCGAATAAATGCGAGGCCTAACATCGCTCCCGGTTTATTCAGTGCTTCCTTAGCCACGAGATATTTACTGCTTAAATACTGCTTAAAAACAGCTAACTAAACTTGGGTTTGTAGCGTTTGCGGATTTAGCTTATGGGTTTTGGACTGTAGTTTGTTGAGTGCGGCCAAGTATGCTTTAGCTGAAGCCGCGAGGATGTCTAAATCCGTGCCAACACCATTCACAATCCTACCTGCCTTGGCAAGCCGCACCGTGACTTCGCCTTGTGCCTGAGTGCCGGCAGTAATTGCGTTCACTGAATACAGCATTAATTCGGCACCACTATTAATATGCTTTTCAATCGCGTTAAAAATTGCATCAACTGGGCCATTGCCCGCTGCTTCGCTGATGGCTTTTACGCCGTCAATCAGCAATTCAATCTGCGCTTGCGGCGCAGCATCAGTTTGCGATTGCTGCGCGAACGAAATTAATTTGTAGTATTCATCAGCGGCATCGGCGACCTCTTTGTCAGAGACCAAGGTGATGATATCTTCATCATGAATTTCAGCTTTACGATCAGCTAGCTCTTTGAAACGCAGAAAGGCTGCATTCAGCGCCTCCTTGTCTGATAGCTCGATACCCAGTTCATGCAGCCGCTGCTTAAACGCGTTACGTCCTGATAACTTGCCCAGCACTATTTTGTTAGCGCTCCAGCCTATATCTTCCGCCCGCATAATTTCATAAGTATCACGCGCCTTTAAAATACCGTCTTGATGAATCCCCGACGCATGGGCAAAAGCATTCGCTCCCACCACTGCTTTATTAGGCTGTACGTTAAAACCTGTGATATGCGAGACGAGCTTTGATGTAGGCAAAATTTGTGTCGTATCAACCCCTACTTCAAGCCCGAAATAATCTTTGCGGGTGCGCACCGCCATCACAATTTCTTCAAGCGCCGTATTCCCCGCTCGCTCACCTAATCCGTTAATCGTGCATTCGACTTGACGTGCTCCGCCTATCTTTACGCCAGCTAACGAGTTCGCCACAGCCATGCCTAAATCGTTATGACAATGCACTGACCAAACCGCTTGTGCGGAATTGGGAACGCGTTCACGCAGTGTTTTCACTAGATTGCCGAACATTTCCGGCAATCCATAGCCCACTGTGTCAGTGATATTGATGGTAGTTGCCCCCTCCGCGATCACAGCTTCCAAAACACGGCATAAAAAGTCTAATTCAGAGCGGCTACCATCTTCGGGTGAAAACTCTACATCTGACGTAAATTGCCGTGCATAACGCACTGCCGCCCGCGCTTGTTCTAATACCTGCTCCGGGGTCATGCGCAGTTTTTTTGCCATATGCAATGGTGAAGTCGCAATAAAAGTATGAATGCGGCCTCGCTTGGCTTGGCGCAGTGCCTCGGCAGCACGCTCAATATCTTGCATGTTCGCCCGCGCAAGGCTGCACACAATACTTTCTTTGACATTTGCCGCAATTGACTGAACCGCTTCAAAGTCACCCCGTGAGCTAGCTGCAAAACCTGCTTCGATCACATCGACTTGCAAACGTTCAAGCTGCTTAGCAATACGGATTTTTTCTTCTTTGGTCATTGACGCGCCGGGCGACTGCTCACCATCGCGCAAAGTCGTATCGAAAATAATTAATTTTTCTGCCATAGCAGGTAAGGAAAAAGAAGTGAGGTGGAATAGCGAACAAGCTAAGGAAGCACTGAATAAGCCGCGGGCAAGGAATGCTGACGCAGACAGTGCAGTTAGACTATCGTTTCAGCATATCTTGCTCGCGCTTGGCCCAGGGTTTACTTACTAGCACAGTCAAGCTGACTGCCCTAATTATTCTAGGTTAAGGGGTTCTTGCCCTCGCCTACGTACTGCGCGAATTGCCCAGTACACATAGCCTGAAAACCCATACAGTATAAATAGACCAAACAAAACAACGGGTGGATCAGACGAGATCAATACAAAGGCACCGACAACTAATAAGATGACACCAAATGGCACCCTGTGCCGTACATCAAGCGCTTTACCACTGTAAAACGGCGCGTTCGACACCATCGTCGTCCCTGCATAAAGAGTCAACGCAAAAGCTACCCACGGTAGCCAAGTCAGATGGATTGGCATGCGATTGTCTACAACCAGCCAGACAAAGCCTGCTATTAAGGCAGCGGCAGGAGGGCATGGTATGCCTTGAAAAAAGCGCTGATCAACTTTATGTATATTGGTATTAAAGCGTGCCAAACGCAGAGCCGTACACGCACAATAAATAAATGCGGCAAGCCAACCCCAGCGGCCAAAATCTTTAAGCATCCACTCATACATCAGCAGCGCTGGCGCAACGCCAAACGAAACCATATCGGACAGACTATCGTATTGCTCACCAAATGCGCTCTGCGTTTTAGTCATGCGTGCAATACGGCCATCCATACAATCAAATACCATCGCCGCAAAAATAGCGATTGCTGCATTTTCAAAGTGCGCGTTCATCGCTTGCACAATAGCGTAGAAACCGCAAAAAAGAGCAGCGGTAGTAAAAGCATTAGGCAAAAGGTAAATGCCTCGCTTTCTTAGCAAGCGCTGACGTTCAACACGCAAGCTATCGCTTTTGAGGTGATCGGCTTTCGCTTTACGACGAAATGGACGGGGGAAACGCGTCACGTTATGTTGAGTATGGCGAGGTTTAAAGACAGCCATCCTATACTCCTAAAATAACTGTAGAACCTGAAGGAAGGATTAAATGAACCGTGAACAGAAAATGCCGGCGCCGGCAATAGCGTTACTAGCACAGCAAGCCGACAGGCCGACACTCTTAGCTCATTTAACCCTTCCTCAGACTCTAGATTGTCAAAATTCAGCTAGTATGGTTGAGCTCGCATGCACCTTATCGCCAATCGAGACGCATGGCCGGCTGCCAGTCGGTAAATAAACATCCACTCTGGAGCCAAAACGGATAAAGCCATACCGTTGTCCACGCGCCAAGGTATCTCCAACGCTTGCATAACAGAGAATACGGCGCGCAATCAAACCCGCAATCTGCACGACTGTTACGGTATGCGCGCTAGGCGTAGAGATTACCAAGGCATTACGTTCATTTTCAAGCGATGCTTTATCTAATGCCGCATTGAAAAATGACCCTGGGAAGTACCCCGCCTGAACCACTACGCCATCTACTGGCGAGCGTTGTGAATGAGGGTTAAACACATTCATAAATACGCTAATTTTCAGCGCTTCACGATTGGCATAGGGATCCTGGCAAGTTTGCACGGCTACCACTCGGCCATCTGCTGGGCACAATACAGCATTCGGTTGCGCCGGAATGGGACGTGGCGGGTCACGGAAAAACTGCAAGACAAATAGTGCGACCACCCACAACGGCCAAGCCCAACTAAAGCCCGCCAGCACATTGACGAAAAATGCCACAGCGGCAGCAATAATGATGAAAGGCCAGCCTTCGCGGGCAATGATTGGATGAGGATAATTCATCAAATAAGCCAATAAAAATAAAGTGTTAAGAATATCTACTAATAAGGAAGCGCTAGGCAAGGTCTGCATAAGCCAAAGGTGACATCATGCAGACCTTGCCTAATAGCATAAGCCTGTTAGTTTTTCGCTTGATCAACCAGCTTATTTTTAGCAATCCAAGGCATCATCGCACGTAGTTTACTGCCTACTTTCTCGATTAAATGGCCTGCTGTCAAACGGCGCTCTGAGGCTAGTACTGGGCCGCCAGCACGATGCTCAAGAATAAAGCTCTTGGCATAATTGCCATTTTGAATTTCTTTGAGCGCTACGCGCATCGCTTGCTTGGTTTGTTCAGTAATGATGCGTGGGCCAGTGACATATTCGCCGTACTCAGCATTATTTGAAATCGAGTAATTCATGTTGGCAATACCGCCTTCATAGATCAAATCAACAATCAGCTTCAATTCGTGCAGGCATTCAAAGTAAGCCATTTCTGGTGCATAACCAGCTTCCACCAAGGTTTCAAAACCAGCCTTAATCAACTCAACCGCACCGCCACACAGGACAACCTGTTCACCAAATAAGTCGGTTTCTGTTTCTTCACGGAAGTTGGTCTCAATAATGCCAGCTCGACCACCACCATTCGCTACCGCATACGAGAGAGCGAGATTACGTGCCTGACCTGAACGATCTTGTGCCACCGCGATCAAATGCGGGACCCCGCCACCTTGCGTATACGTCGAGCGTACTGTATGACCAGGCGCTTTTGGCGCCACCATAATCACATCTAAGTCGCTGCGCGCCGTTATTTGGCCGTAATGAATATTAAAGCCATGTGCAAACGCTAATGCTGCGCCTTCTTTAAGGTTAGCTTCCACATCGCGCTGATAAACTTCAGCAATCTGCTCATCAGGCAATAGCATCATCACGATGTCAGCGCCCTGCACTGCCTGAGCCACTTCCTTCACATTCAAGCCAGCATTCACGGCTTTTTGCCACGACGCACCATTTTTGCGCAGCCCCACCGTCACCTTAACGCCACTGTCGTGCAGATTAAGTGCATGTGCATGACCTTGCGAGCCGTAGCCCAGAATCGTGACCTGCTTACCTTTGATCAGAGAAAGGTCAGCATCTTTGTCGTAATAAATATTCATCGTATTCCTTTACAAAATGGGGACTGGCGAAAAACTGCGCGAACAGTACAAACCGCGCCTTTTGAATCAATTTCTGAGTTAATTTTTGAATCAATCTGAGAACCTGTTTAGGGTTTTCCTAGTGGCCTGGCGCCGACGCAGACAGTACAAAACGTACGGCAAGGCGGCGCCAGGCCGCTAGGGAAAGCCTAAACAGGTTCTTAAATTTTTAAGATGCGCTCGCCTCGACCAATACCAGAACTACCGGTGCGAACAATTTCTAAAATACCTGTGGCGTCTAGCCCTTCAATAAAAGCGTCGAGCTTAGCGCCCGCGCCGCTGAGTTCAATTGTGTAAGTTTTTTCGGTAACGTCAATAATGCGGCCTCGAAAAATATCCGCCATACGCTTTATTTCCTCACGCTCTTTCCCTGCAGCTCGGACTTTAATCAGCATAAGCTCGCGCTCGATATGCGCACCTTCAGTCAGATCAATAACTTTCACTACCTCGATTAAGCGATTTAAATGCTTAGTAATCTGCTCAATGATCTCAGCCGAACCCAGCGTCACCAAAGTCATGCGTGAGAGCGAGGGATCTTCCGTTGGCGCCACCGTTAAGGTTTCGATATTGTAAGCGCGCGCGGAAAAAAGCCCGATGACGCGTGAAAGCGCGCCAGGCTCATTTTCTAGCAAAATCGAAATAATATGCTTCATGCTATTTAAATTAGTCATAAATAATGTCTGCGGCAGCATTCTTCGTGGGCTCTTTTGTTCACGATTAATTCAGCGCTTTTTAAAACTCTGCTTTATCTCATTTAATCATGACACTTTACAAAAATTTCACGTTATTTCTTACCTGCAAAAAATGCAAAGATCGGTGAGAAATACCGGCCTCTATAAGCAAAGCCCCGCCACTCTTTCACCTGCACAATAAATTTCTATATGGCACACACCTTGCTCAATAAAGGTACGGCGGTGAATTCATTTTCTTGTCTAGCTAAACACGATTTTCCCAGTACTGCCGTGCTTAAGCTCTGCTTAAGGGGGAAATCAACAACAGGAAGCTATTATGACAGAGCACAAAAGCAGCCATACCGATAAAAGAGGGTTTGCGTCCATGGACCCAGAAAAGCAAAGAGAAATTGCTTCAAAAGGTGGACATGCTGCTCAAGAAAAAGGAACAGCTCACCACTTTAGTTCCGAAGAAGCTAGAGAGGCCGGCCATAAAGGCGGTAAAGCATCTCAAGAAAAAAGACATCATTAATTATTAAACGTTTAGCACATCTTTAAAAATAAAGTTGAGGGCTAAAATTATGGCACCACCTATCTAGCATGACCAGCACGCTAACAGCTAGCTATTAGCGCAATAAGAATAAATTCAATATAGTTTAGCTAGCGTTTTGCCATTAAGTTAATTTTAAAAAGGCTGCTATAAAGCAGCTTTTTTTATAAAAGCGTGCTCTCGAAAACTCTGCTCTAAAATTCCACTAAATTTAAAAGTAAGCTTTGTAAACTTTACTTCAGATAGCGGATATTTTTACAAGTCCTCCGACCCCAGCAGCATTTCGGTAATGCCCTGCCCCGCTTGCACCATCGGCCAAACGTTTTCTTGTTGATCTGTTTGAAAATCAAGGAATACAGTACGATCTTTAAGCGCTAACGCCTCCCTGAGTGCTGGCTCAACATCGGCGGTTTTCTCAATGCGCATACCGACATGACCATAAGCTTCAGCCAGTTTGACAAAATCGGGCAGCGCTTCCATATAAGAATGCGAATAACGCTTCTTATATTCAATTTGCTGCCATTGCCGCACCATGCCTAAATAGCGATTATTCAGCGAGACAATTTTTACGGGCGTGTCATGTTGCAAACAGGTAGACAACTCTTGAATACACATTTGAATTGAACCTTCGCCAGTAATGCATACCACTTCATCATTCGGGTGCGCCATTTTGACGCCCATCGCAGCAGGCAAGCCAAAGCCCATGGTGCCAAGCCCCCCTGAATTAATCCAGCGCCGCGGCTCTTCAAAACGGTAGTATTGCGCCGCCCACATTTGATGCTGCCCCACATCAGAGCAGACAAAGGCTTTCCCAAGCGTTAATTCATACAGTTTTTCGACCACGTACTGCGGCTTGATAATTTCGCTCAGCCGATCGTACTTCAAGCAATCGATACTGCGCCATGCCTCGATCTGCTGCCACCAATCAGCCAAGCCAGGATTGTCTTCTAGCTTCATCTTACGCAGCTGAACTAGCATTTCTTTCAGCACTTCTTTGACATCACCAACAATCGGAATGTCGACTTTGACGCGCTTGGAAATTGACGACGGGTCAATATCAATATGAATGATTTTGCGTGAGACGGATAGAAAGTGCTCAGGATTACCAATCACTCGGTCATCAAAGCGGGCCCCAATAGCGATCAACACATCACAGTGCTGCATCGCCATATTGGCTTCATAAGTGCCGTGCATCCCCAGCATACCGAGAAACTTTTTATCAGACGCCCGAAACCCGCCCAACCCCATTAGGGTATTGGTCACGGGGTAACCCAACAGATCGGCAAATTGGTTCAATTCAGGGGCGGCGTCAGCCAGAATGACTCCGCCGCCGGTGTAGATATAAGGACGTTTCGCCGCTAACAGCGCTTTGAGTGCTTTGCGAATTTGCCCTGCATGACCTTGTGTCACCGGGTTATAGGAACGCATTGAGATAGTGTGTGGATATTCAAAACGGCATGGCGTTTTCGAAATATCTTTGGGAATATCAATTAAGACTGGGCCAGGTCGGCCGCTACGTGCAATATGAAAGGCTTTGCGCACCGTCAGCGCCAGCTCCTTCACATCCTTAACTAAAAAGTTATGCTTAACGCAGGGCCGCGTAATGCCAACTGTGTCACATTCTTGGAACGCATCTTGACCAATCGCTGCGCACGGCACCTGCCCACTAATCACCACCAATGGTGATGAGTCCATATAGGCAGTGGCAATGCCTGTGATCGCATTCGTGACACCTGGGCCAGAGGTTACTAGACAGACACCAACTTTACCGGTTGAGCGTGCATACGCATCAGCCGCATGCACGGCAGCTTGCTCGTGGCGCACCAAGATATGCTGAAGCTTATCCTGTTTATACAGCTCATCATAAATGTACAGCACTGAGCCGCCTGGATAGCCCCAAACGAATTCGACTTGCTCCTGAACCAGCGCTTCAATGAGCACGGTTGCGCCAATCGATTCGTGCTCTTGCTCGAGCGCGGCAGGCGTTGCTTCAGAAAAGGAGGGATTAAGCATTTCCATGATTCACCTTGCTAATTTTCGGTAAAAAATTATTCGGTTTGCCCTCGGCGCGAGCTCGTGGCTCGACTCCAAGCAATAAACGCTTAAAAATATGCGTTTTAGTTTGTTGCTGCTTCATTTCAGACTTAGCTCGTCGGTTGGGGTTCCTTCATCCCCCCCCAACCTACGTTCAGTCCCAATCTTTTCAATTAAGCTGAGCTAAGCCCTTCCAAGTATCAACCACAGCATCTGGGTTAAGCGAAATTGAGGTAATGCCCTCTTGCATCAGCCACTGTGCAAAATCAGGGTGGTCTGACGGCCCTTGTCCGCAAATACCGATATATTTGTTTTGCTTTTTACACTCAGCAATAACACGACTCAACAAAAAACGTACGGCAGGATCGCGCTCGTCAAAGTCTTGCGCCAGCAAAGCCATGCCTGAATCTCGATCAAGACCTAAAGTCAATTGAGTCAGATCGTTAGAGCCAATTGAAAAACCATCAAAATAGTGTAAGAACTCAGCAGCTAAGATAGCGTTTGACGGCACCTCGCACATCATGATCAAACGCAAGCCATTTTCGCCACGTTTTAGACCAAATTTAGCCAGCAAAGCTACAATCTTATCTGCCTGTTTGAGCGTACGCACAAAAGGCACCATGATTTCGACATTGGTCAAACCCATGTCTTCACGCACACGCTTTAAAGCAATACATTCCATCTCAAAAGCAGCAGCAAAATCATCAGCCAGGTAGCGCGCAGCCCCACGAAAACCGAGCATCGGATTTTCTTCATCAGGTTCGTATTGCGCACCGCCAATCAGTTTCTTGTATTCGTTGGATTTGAAGTCAGAAAGCCGAATAATCACTGGCTTAGGATAAAACGCAGCGGCAATCGTAGCGATGCCCTCAGCTAATTTGTCAATATAAAATGCACGTGGCGAGGCATAGGCACGCGTTACACTTTCCACCGCTTTTTTCAAATCAGCATTGATATGAGGGTAGTCAAGCAGCGCCTTAGGATGCACACCAATATTGTTGTTCACAATAAACTCTAAGCGAGCTAAGCCCACGCCAGCATTTGGCAATTGGCAAAAATCGAAAGCCAACTGCGGATTGCCGACATTCATCATGACTTTAACTGGCAGAGTGGGTAATTCACCACGCAGTACTTCACTCACTTCAGTTTCAAGCAGACCTTGATAAATCTTGCCCTCGTCACCCTCGACACATGAGACGGTAACCAAATCACCATTTTTGAGCTGCTCAGTTGCATCTCCACAACCCACTACCGCTGGCACCCCTAACTCGCGAGCAATAATCGCTGCGTGGCAGGTACGCCCACCGCGGTTAGTGACAATCGCGGCAGCGCGTTTCATCACGGGTTCCCAATTAGGGTCGGTCATGTCGGCTACCAGCACATCACCTGGCAACACCTGATCCATTTCAGATACATCGTGCACGATGCGCACGGGGCCTGAGCCAATCTTTTGCCCAATCGCCCGGCCGGTCGCCAACACAGGCGAGCTACCTTTGAGTTTAAAGCGCTGCTCAGCTTTGCCGCGTGCCTGACTTTTTACGGTTTCTGGGCGTGCTTGCAAGATGTACAGCTTGCCATCGCGCCCGTCTTTACCCCACTCAATATCCATCGGACGCTGGTAATGCTGCTCGATAATCAATGCGTATTTCGCCAAATCAATCACATCTTGATCATTCAGCGAATAGCGATTGCGCTCTTCAAGCGGCACGTCTACCGTTTGCACACGGGCTTGCGCATCACGACTACCCTCACCCGCAAATTCCATTTTGATCAGCTTCGAGCCCAATGAGCGGCGAATGATCGGGTCTTTACCAGCTGAGAGCGTTGGCTTAAACACATAAAATTCATCCGGGTTAACCGCTCCCTGCACTACCGTCTCACCCAAACCATAACTTGAGGTGATCAGCACCACATCTCTAAAGCCAGATTCGGTATCTAGCGTAAACATTACCCCAGAGGTAGCCAGATCAGAACGAACCATGCGCTGCACACCCGCTGACAGCGCTACTTCCGCATGGGTAAAGCCTTTATGCACCCGATACGAAATTGCCCGGTCGTTATACAGCGAAGCAAACACATGCTTAATGTGCTCAAGCACCGAGTCAATCCCTTCCACATTCAGATAGCTTTCTTGCTGACCGGCAAAAGAAGCGTCAGGCAAATCTTCCGCTGTGGCTGAAGAGCGCACGGCAAACGACAGATCTGTAGGGGAAGCCTGTTGCAAACGCTCGAACTGCTGCCGAATATCGGCTATCAAGCGTGGTTGCAGTGGCGCGTCGATAATCCATTGACGAATCTCACCGCCTGCCTGAGCAAGCGCCTTCACCTCGTCAATATTCAAATCTTGTAAACGCTTGGCAATGCGTGCTGCTAAATCGTTGTGTTGCAAGAAATCGCGAAACGCCAATGCGGTGGTAGCAAAGCCACCTGGCACGCTCACCCCGGCACCTGCCAATTGACTGATCATTTCACCAAGTGACGCGTTTTTACCGCCTACCGCGTCAATATCGGTCATCCGCAATTGCTCGAACGGCACAACATACGCGCCATCATGCGCTGTATTGCTCATAGAAACCTCTGGCTGCAAAGAAATAGGACTTATGCGAAGGCATACTTGATTAGTGTGCCTTCGCATAAGCCCTACCCATTTATTTCAAGAAATCCGCTCACGATTAACCTCATAAGGCTGCTCTATTAAAGTAGTGATGCACTTTAATAGCGCTTTTAGCGATGCTCCCATCACCATCATATGGGACCTTCCACAATCTGCAATTTACGCTGAGGCACTAAAATTTAGCGCCGCGCGTAACAAATCTGTATCCGATAAAGGCAGAGATGATACCTGATCTCGGCTAAGGCGCGATGCAAAAAAGTGTAAGAGCCTGTTTAACGCTTTCCAAAATATCCCTTGTCAAAGGAGGAATTCGTAGGTTGAGATGATGAATTTAAAATTAAGAACCCCAACACAACCACCATCTAAGCAACACACAACCCTAAATGGGAGGCTATGAACAGACTTTAAGAAATGTTTTAATAGCTCACTTTCACTCTTACTCTTCCACTTCAATGCCACCCACCGTATTTATCGTTTCTGATGGAACTGGCATCACTGCCGAGACGTTTGCCAATTCGATTCTTTCGCAATTTAATTTGAAATTCCCGCTGATTCGCCTGCCTTTTATCGATTCGCCCGAAAAAGCTTATGCTGCGCTAGAAAGAATTAACCACGCGGCTGCCCTTAGCGAGCAGCGTCCAATTATTTTTACTACGTTCGTTAACGGTGGCTCGAAGGAAATTATTCAGCACGCTAATGCGTTCGTGCTAGATATGTTCCAAGCTTTTATCGAGCCACTTGAGGCGGAGTTAAAGATATCGTCTAGCCATACAATAGGGCGCGGCCATCAAGCTGCTGATACTGAAGAATATAAAAATCGCATTGAAGCGATTAATTTTTCGCTGGCACACGACGACGGACAATCTAATCGCAACCTTGAAGCAGCCGATGTGATTTTGGTGGGCGTCTCGCGCAGCGGCAAAACCCCAACTAGCCTTTATCTCGCGATGCAATATGGGGTAAAAGCGGCCAACTATCCATTGATTCCCGAAGACTTCGAGCGCGACAAGCTGCCCACGGCATTACTCTCGCATAAGGCAAAACTTTTCGGTTTATCAATTACAGCAGAAAGACTCGCTGAAATTCGCAACGGACGACGCCCAGGCAGTAAATATGCGTCGTTAGAAAACTGCCGCTATGAAGTCAATGAAGCAGAAACCATCATGCGCCGCGAAGGTATCAAATGGCTGATGTCCACGCATAAATCCATTGAAGAAATCGCCACCACTGTTTTGCAAGAAATTAAGATGGATAAGCATGCTTATTAAGCAATATTTAACCCCTACGGCAAAAAATTCTTTTTCAAAAATAAAAAATCCCGAAAAGCCAAATAAACTTTAACTTTTCGGGAAAATTATTTTTATAAAACCCTATAAAATATCAAAAAAATAGAGAATTTCATTAAAGAATAATATTAATACGCCGACCAAATTTATTATTTCTATTACTTAGCTGCGCTTTTTCAGAGGGTGTCAGATTGTTTCCACTTAAGTCTAAAGTTTCGATTGACGTACGGCCTAATGTCGAAAATAAAATATCTGCACCCATTTTTTGAAGCAAGTAATTTCTCAAAGTTAGGACCTTCAGACCATTTGCGTTTGGCAATGCACCCTTTAACAATCCGAGCTCGTAATGCGCACCTCTGAAATTTGTATCATCTAAATGAAGCTCAGTAATTTCCATTTTTCCAAAATAGCCGCAAATCTCTTCCATAGTGCTATTTGAATAGCCAAAATCTCGCGTTATATTTCCTGATAAATCAAGGTTGGCAATTTTTTTCCCTGTTAAGACTTCCTTGAGAGATCTCAGTTGCTCTATTCTCAATGAACCATAATTGAATGCATGATCGAACGATAAGTCGATGTAATTTAGCGACGTATTTTTTGCAAAAATTACTTGTAATGCAGCTATTATGTCACTTGAATTAAAAGCATCGGCAAAGAAATAATTTGTATGCAGCCTTATACTTTCTATATTTGTTTTCTCAGCAATAGAATTAAGGACAATTTTGCAATTTCTAATATAATTTAAATTATGAAAGTTAAAAGTATCAAAATAAACACCAATATGCTGCGATGGCCCTAATACTTTTTTGACTGCCTCTATAACTTCATTCTCTGCCAAGCCAGAATTATTAATAATGCTATCTACTTTTTCTTTGCATTCCTGTATTTCTTTCTCAACTTCAGGCGACAGTGAAATCGAATTAGCATTAATTTTCGCAGACTGAGATAAAAATTCTGAAGTTAATGGTAAATTTTTAAAACCTTGTTGAGCATATAATGCTGAGGCTTTATCATTTTTTTCATTAAATTCAGCGCTCTCTGATTCTGATGCAGGAAAACATGTGGAGAAACAAGACATCAGCGGGGAAATTAATGCGCTCCAAGCGCTCACAGGAGTTTCCTGGATTATCTCTATCAAATTCGTTACAGGCTCTTTTTCTGATAATGCACCGTAATCCCTGGATGAAGTAGGCATACGCACGAGTAGAGGAGTTTGCGAAACTGAAAGTGTCATGAAAAATACCTAATAATTTTTGATTGAATATTACTAATAAAACGCCATTTATTTTTCAGAAATATCTGAAAAGATGGGGGCGAAATAATGAAGAATAGATGCCTAACTCTCGCATCATCTCCGATAAGCTTTCTTGTGGTTTCCCCACGGCGAGAGAAGTTAATTTCGAGCGACAAGTCAGATTTTTCTTGAATAAGCACAGACCGTATTTTACCTGATTGCCCCTAAACCAATAATTTCCGGGGATTTAAAGAGAAAAATAAGGAATAGATGTGACTATAGTCAAAGTGAGAATATCTTGAATTCTGCTTAACAGTACGCTTTAAGAAAAACGAAAGCACTTGCGAATTAATTGCAAGATTGAGTCGCTAAACCAAAGTGTCCAATTTGGCATAAGGCAACGATACAAATTCTCGCGCCCTGCTCCTCAATGCCATTTTTTATTCTTTCAGGGTAGCTTCTCAGTTAGCTTGCAAACTCTTCCTAACCGGTGCAAACGAGCGACGGTGGTGCATGCACGGCCCATGCTTTTTTAAGGCAGCGAGATGTTGAACGGTACCGTACCCCATATGTTGGGCAAAGCCATATTCCGGGTGTGCTAGATGCAATTGAGCAAGCATCTTGTCGCGTGTCACTTTGGCAAGAATGGATGCCGCTGAAATCGAGTCGACGCAACCATCACCGCCAATAATCGCAATGGCCGGCAAATCTAATGCTGGGCAGCGATTACCATCAATTTTTACCAACGTAGGCTTTATTGATAAACCAGCCACTGCGCGTTGCATCGCAAGCATTGTCGCTTGCAGAATATTTAGCGTATCGATTTCTGTCACGGATGCGCTGGCTACGTGAAAGGCCAGTGCGCGCTCACAAATCAAGGCAAAAAGCGCTTCGCGCTTTTTTGCAGACAGCTTTTTGGAATCAGCTAAACCGACAATCGGCCGTTGCGCATCGAGTATGACCGCTGCAGCCACGACTGGCCCAGCAAGTGGCCCTCGCCCTGCTTCATCAACCCCACAAATTAGTGCAGCATCTTGTATGGTTAAACTCTCTAACGCCGTAGTCGAGCCCTCTATGAATGGTGCTTGAATTACGCTCATCGTTACACTCTTCTTGCTGTGATTAATTCAGCAATTGCCTGCGCTGAACCTTCAGCAGCATTACGTTTTAAGGTTAAATGTATCTCAGTAAAAAGCTCAGCAAGTGAGCGCTGCTTGGCTGCATCGTTTAGCTGATTAAGCAATGCGTCAGCTAATGCGTGAGGAGTAGCCGCATTTTGTAATAATTCAGGCACCACAAAACGCCCGGCCAAAATATTAGGCAACCCTACATACGGTAAATAACCTTGTCGCTGCATAATCTGCGCCGTCAGCCAAGGCACCTTGTACGAGATAACCATGGGTTTTTTATACAGAGCCGCTTCAAGCGTGGCTGTGCCGCTTGCTACTAACACAGCATTAGCCGCTTCTAAAGCAAGATGAGAGGCACCCTCTGTGAGCGTTAAAGCAAGCTGCGGGTAAGCCTCCATTAACGGTTGTAGCTGTAGACGGGCAGCGGGTGTTGCCACAGGTAGCACAAAGCGCAATGCTGGCTCGCGCTGCTGCATTAAGGCCATCGCGGCAAAAAAAGGCGGAGCAATCCATTTAATTTCAGCAGCCCGGCTTCCCGGCAATACGGCAACTAGCGGCCCCGCTTGCGCCACGCCAAGTTGCTGGCGTGCCGCGCTTGAATCAGGCACCAATGGAATTTTATCGGCCAACGGGTGCCCAACATAGCGAGCGGCAACCCCAGCACGTGCATATATTTCGGTTTCAAACGGAAAAACACACAGCATCAAATCAACTGCACGCTCGATTTTTTTTATCCGCTTAGCGCGCCAAGCCCAGATCGACGGGCTCACGAAATGTACGGTGGGTATCTTCGCCCGACGCAATGCCTCTTCTAGCCCTAAATTAAAATCAGGTGCATCAATTCCAATAAAAGCCGTGGGAGGCGCCGCCAACAAAGCGTGCTTTAAGGCTTGCCGAATGCGCAGAATTTCAGGAATATTACGTAGCGCTTCAACATAGCCACGCACGGCTAATTTTTCCGCAGGCCAACGCACATCAAAACCGGCTGCTGCCATCTGCGGACCACCAATCCCAAAATAGGAACTAGCAGCAGGCAACTTAAGTGCCAAAGAGTTAAGCAACTGCGCAGCAAGCAAATCACCAGAGGATTCGCCTGCCACCATTGCCACCTGAAACGGAGCCGTAGAAGTTTGCACGTTGAATAGATTGAGAATGTATGAGTTAAGTGCTTAGCGCCGCCATTACAACTCAAGGAAGGTCTGCATAGCAAGAAGGCATGAGAGCACGAGCCGAGTTATGCAGACCTTCCTTAGCAGCGCCAGTCATAAAAATGGAGAAATGAAAATAAGCGAAAGCAACATGTTGGGGCTCGGCCTTTAATTCAATTAGTCCCTCCAACCTACGCAAGCCTTTTGAAAACCATAAGCAGATCTCGTAGGTTAGGACAACGAAGAAACCCCAACACAACCACCTCAAAAACTCATCTCAATTACCAATGCAGTACGTTGGGCTGAATAAATCGCGAAAAAGGAAAGTCGATGCAAACAATGCGTAGATACAGCAAGGAGGCATGACGACGCCCCCGGCTTATTCAACATTTCCTAGCGAATAATGCCTCGTTTTGCTGCTCGGACAAACTCAGCAAAGGCGCGCAAATGAGTAGATGCTGAAACATTGTGCTCAGCCAATTCAGTCAGTTGGGTAATGGCTTCCTCGAAGGAGAGCTTTGATTTGTACAGTAGCCGATAAGCAGATTGCAGTGCGGCAATAGCATCTGGCTCAAAACCACGGCGGCGCAAACCTTCTGTATTAATTCCATAGGGTTTAGCTTTCTCACCTGCAGCAATCACAAATGGGGGTAAATCTTGTACCAACGCAGATGCCCCACCTAACATCGCATGCGCACCAATCCGCACACCTTGGTGTACGCCTGCCATGCCGCCTACAATGGCCCAGTCACCTACTTGCACATGGCCCGCAATCTGCGCGTTGCTCGAAAAAATAGTGTGGTTCCCCACCATGCAATCATGGGCAATATGGACATAACCCATAATCCAATTATCGTCGCCAATTTGCGTAACACCTTTATCTTGCGTCGTACCAGTATGGATCGCGGTAAATTCACGAATGGTATTGCGCGCACCAATTTCAAGACGAGTTGGCTCACCGTTATATTTCATATCTTGCGGTGCACCACCAAGCGCTGCGAAATTGCCAATACGATTGTCTTCGCCAATTGCGGTGCACCCTTCAATCACCGTGTGCGAGCCAACCTTCGTCCCAGCCGCGATGCAGACTTGTGCCCCGATTACCGTATAGGGGCCTATTTCGACTGTGCCGTCAATTTGCGCACCGCGCTCGATCACGGCGGTTGGATGAATCAGTGTCATTCTGATCTTTTTAGTTTGTTATAAAGAAGGTCTTTTTAAGCCAGATGGTGGCATCGCGCCTCGCAACCAGTACTTACCATGCGCCCGGAATGCCGGCACAGACAGTATGCTAGTACAACGAGAAAACATAGTGCGGTTGGCATGAAACTACGCCCACTTTTTCAGCGTTTTCTTAAAAAACTGCGCTTTACAAGCGATCACTTATTGATCCGTTTCGCTAGACTGCTTAACAACCGTGCACATCAATTCGGCTTGCGCCGCGACTGCACCATCGACTTCAGCACAAGCATTAAATTTCCAAATATTGCGTAAATGACGCTCAAAAGTTACGTTTAAGATGAGTTGATCACCGGGTTCAACCGGCCGCTTAAAACGGGCTTTATCAATACCGGCAAAATAATACAGCACCGTGGCTGGATCATACTGCGCTTCAGCAAAGGTCAAAAGCGCTGCCGCTTGAGCCAAGGCCTCTAAAATTAATACGCCCGGCATCACCGGCCGACTCGGGAAATGGCCGACAAAATAAGGCTCATTAATCGAGACATTTTTTAAAGCTTTGATGCGCTTATGTGGCTCAAGTTCTAGTACGCGATCCACCAACAAAATGGGATAGCGATGCGGCAGCTGCGACAAAATCTTGTGAATATCGAGATTAATTACAGGCGAATTCGCTGTTTCTTTCAGCAAATCTTGGTTATGAGTATCTTGTTCCATCAACATTTCTCTTTAGAAGGTCTGCCTAAGTCGGTGGCAAGGAGGCTTGCAGTTGCATATCCTGCCGCCGTCCGGCTTAGGCAGACTTTCTATAACTTATCTTCTTGAAGACAAAAAGTGGTTTCTAATCGCTTTAAACGTGTACGTATGTCGCCTAGCCTGCGTAATAGCGCAGCCTGACGATTCCAGTCTGCCTGTGGCACTGCCGGGAAAAGGCTCGAATACACCCCAGCTTTCAACAACGATTTGGTGACACTAGATTTTCCTGTCACCGTGACTCGATCAGTCAACGTAATGTGGCCGGCAATACCAACCGCACCCCCGATCATGCAATGGCGGCCAATCTTCGTACTACCTGCAATCCCGGTGCAACCAGCAATCACGGTATAGGCACCGATACGGCAGTTATGGCCAATTTGCACCAGATTATCTATTTTCACGCCATCTTCGATGACCGTGTCTTCCATCGCGCCCCGATCAATTGTCGTATTTGCGCCGATTTCAACACCTGTACCAATCGTTACCCCGCCTACTTGCGGAATTTTTACCCATTCACCTTTATCGCCATCAAAATCAGGGGCAAAACCAAAACCATCGGCACCAATCACAGCACCCGCATGAATGATAGTGCGCGCTCCAATTTTGCAGCCGTGATAAATCACGACCTTGGGATAAAGATGTATTTCATCACCGAGCACACTAGCGCGCCCAACAAAGCTATGCGCATCAAGCCGCACACGCTCCCCAACCACAGCACCAGCCTCAATCACCACGTGCGGCCCAACCGAAGCACTCGCCGCTATCTGTGCACTCGCATCAATCACTGCAGTGGGATGCACACCTGCGGCTTGCTCAGTGCCAGCGGCTATGAACAGCTGCGCTACCCTAGCAAAGTAGGCATAAGGGTTAGGTGTCACAAGAAACGCACAGCGATAAGGAAGCTTAAGATCAGATAAGTTAGCTAAATCAGCCTCAGCAATCAGCACAGCTGCTGCACCCGTCGTTTCAAGCAAGGCAAGATATTTAGGATTAGCTAAAAATGATAAATGCTGCGCACCCGCCGAATTCAGTGGCGCAAGACCTTTGATAGGGGTGGCGCCATCACCGACAACCTTACCTCCAAAACGCTGCGTAAGCTCATCAAGCGTAACAATCATCTCGTGTTTATCTGTCGTGTCTCGTCTACCGTATTTCGCCTTATCAGGCATTTAAAAGTAACAATAAGGTAGGCAAATTATGTATGAACTAGTGCCTCAACTACCTGGGCATCTAGCACAGGACATCGTCGCTACACGCGAGTTAATCGGGCGACGATGGGCTATTTCGATGTGAATTAGTTGCGAAGGTAAGGCACGCCTAGCAAACTAACGTAAGTCAACTTTAGTATTTACGTGCTCTAAGGCTTTTAATACCTTATCAGTAATATCAATGCGTGGATTAATGTAGACCGCTTCCTGAATAATCAAATCGTAGTGCTCTGTCTCAGCAATTTGTTTAATTGCCCTATTAGCAGAGTCGAGCACGGCAATTAAATCTTCATTACGACGCCGGTTTAAGTCTTCCTGGAACTCACGTTTCTTACGCTGCAAATCAATATCGAATTGCGCCAATTCACGCTGTTTCTTCTCAAGATTTACCGGCGTTAACTTAGCACCCTTATCCGCCAACGAGTCGGCCATTGATTTTAAGCGTTGTTCCATTTGCTGCAGATCACGTCCACGCTTTGAAAACTCTTGCTCTAGTTTTTTCTGCGCTTCTTTGGCAGGCACTGATTCGCGCAAAATACGATCTGAATTTACTGCAGCAATGCGTGTATCTACAGCTTGTACCTGCAACGCAGATACGGTTAATAAGGCGCCAAGCAACAGGTGCACAATATTTTTTCGAGTCATTTTATTTAACAAGTTAACCTCTCTCATTAGTCAAGCAAACGAGCTTGAGGCAGTTTAGTATTTTGCATTAACAAGCACAAATATCCATTAAGCTAATCTTGCTTAAGGAAGCGGGAGCAGAGCTTGCCTGGCTCCCGCTTGATTCGGCACTTCTTTAGAATGACGTGCCAATATTAAATTGGAATTTCTGATAAAGATCGCCCTTCTTCTTCACCAGCGGGTAACCTAAGCTAAATTTCAGCGGACCAATCGGGGAGAGCCAAACTAGTCCCAAGCCATATGCGTATCGCAGTTGCCCTAGATTAATATTTTGCTTTTGGTCCCATACATTACCCGCATCAACAAAGGTAAATACACGTAACGTACGGTCGTAGCCCGTGTTTGGCAGTGGGAAGGTTAATTCAATATTACCCACTACCATCTTCGAGCCGCCGGTTGAATCATTAGTGGCTTTGTCTCTAGGACCGAGCGAAGAAGGTTGATAGCCTCGTACAGAGCCGATACCGCCGGCGAAATAGTTTTTAAAGATCGGGAACGATTTACCAGCCAATCCTTTACCGTAGCCAACCTGACCATTTACTCCAAGCACTAGGCCACGCGCAAAAGAATAATAATATTGCTGCTGCGCATCGATCTTATAATACTGAGTTTTGCCCGCAGGCGTACCATACTCAATGCCGACCTGAGTGGAATATCCATTGCTTGGTACCAACGCACTATCACGATAATCGCGTGACCAGCTAACTGTAAGCGGCACGTTACGCACCACATTTCCAAATTCAGCAATATATTGACGATAAATTTCCGGCGTTAATTCGTCAGCTTTTAAGCGATCTTGCTCAATGCCCCCGCCGAAGTAAACGGTATCTGATTCGGAAAATGGAATACCAAATTTCAAATCAGCGCCAGCGCTAAGAATTGAAAATGTGCTTGTGCCTGAATACAGCAATGGCCGATAAGTACGGTAGTAAACATCGGTGATTCGCTGAATGCCATCGACTGTAAAGTACGGGTCAATTTGAGTCACACTTAAGGTGCGGTAAGCTTTTGCTGTATTCAGCTGAATCGCCAAGCTGGTACCCGAGCCAAATACATTGTCTTGCGAAAGACTCGCTGACAACAGGACTTTATCGCTTGATGAAAAGCCTGCCCCCAACATAAACGAACCCGTCGTCTTTTCTGCCACTTTTACATCGACATCAATTTGATCCGTCGTCCCCGCAACAGGCGTAGGCGCCACATTGACATCGGTGAAATAGTTCAGCCGGTTTAAACGATCCTGTGACAGTTTGAGCCGCTGGCTATCAAACCAAGAACTTTCAAATTGACGCATTTCGCGGCGAATCACTTCGTCACGTGTACGGTCATTACCGCTAATATTGACGCGCCGTACATAAACACGACGGCCAGGGTTAACTTGTATGGTTAGCGCTACCGTATGGTTTTGCGCATCGAGTGTTGGCTGCGCATTCACATTTGCAAAAGCATAGCCATATTCACCTAATTTATCTGAAATTGCTTTGCTCGATACCTGCAATTTGCTCGCTGAAAAACGCTCGCCCGCCTTAAGCGTCACTAGATTTTGCAATTCAGCTTGCTTATTAAGCAATGTGCCAGCTAACTGGACGCTTGAGACAGTATACGGTTCGCCTTCGTGCAGCTTAATCGTTAAATATATGTCCTGTTTATCTGGCGAAATAGAAACCTGAGTCGACTCAATATTGAATTCGAGATAGCCACGGTCAAGATAATATGAACGAATACTTTCAAGATCCCCGGTTAAGCGCTCTTTCGAATACATATCGTTCTTGGCATACCAAGAAAACCAATTTGGCGGTGAGATCTGCATCTCATCTTGCAAAACACTACTTTTTACAGCTTGATTGCCAAGGAAATTAACTTGCCGGATTTTTGCAGCTGGCCCCTCAACCACTGTGAACAAGATAGTCACACGATTACGATCAATCGGGGTTACGGTGGTTTTCACTTCCGCCGCGTAATGACCTCGGGTTAGATACTGGCGCTTTAATTCCTGCTCGGCTTTATCTACCAAGCTTTTATCGTAGTAGCGACCGGGGAATAACTCTACTGCCCGTAACGCTTTATTCAGATTATCTTTATTGAAAGCACGGATCCCTGCAAAATCGACCGTAGCAACTGCTGGGCGCTCTTGCACTTGAATAATGACCACGCCATTTTGCACCGCGACGCGCACATCATTAAAAAAACCTGTCGCATACAGCGCGCGTATGATTTCTGACCCCTTACCATCCGCAAATGTATCACCCTGTTTGAGCGGTACATAAGCGAACACCGTGCCAGGCTCAACACGCTGCAAACCTTCGACTCGAATATCTTTTACGACAAAAGGAGCCACGGCATACGCTGCGATACTATGCCCAACAGAAACAGTAGCAGCCAAGGCTGCTTTAGCGATAATTTGGTTAAATCTGAACAAGGTTTATTCTCAGTACGGGATAAGCCCATAAGGGCACTTTTGAAAGACACTGAACAAGTTTTAGAACCTGTTTAGATTTTCCTAGTGGCTTTGCACCGTCGCAGACAGTACAACTAGTACGGCAAGGCGGCGCAAGAGCACTAGGGAAAGTCTGAACAAATTTTAGAACCTGTTTAGGGTTTTCCTAGTGGCTTTGCGCCGACGCAGACAGTACAACTAGTACGGCAAGGCGCGCAAGAGCACTAGGGAAAGTCTGAACAAATTTTAGAACCTGTTTAGGGTTTTCCTAGTGGCTTTGCGCCGTCGCAGACAGTACAACTAGTACGGCAAGGCGGCGCAAGGGCGCTAGGGAAAGCCTAAACAGGTTCTACGAACGGATTAACCGACTCAAATCATTAAACAGTGCAATCATTGATAAAGCAATAATGCAAATGATGCCAACCCGTTGCAAAATAAGCTGCCAGCGATCAGATAAAGCTCTACCTGTTACCGCTTCGACCGAATAATATAACAGATATCCCCCATCCAGGATTGGGATAGGCAATAAGTTCAATATACCTAAACTAATACTCACCAATGCAAGGAAAGAAGCGAAGCTCGCTAGACCTAAGCGGGCGCTCTTCCCAGCATAATCGGCAATACTCACAGGGCCCGCTAGGTTTGTTAGCGATACCTCTCCCATTATCATGCGGCCAAAAGTACGCACCGAGAAGGTAGTCACCTCCCACGTCTTACGCATGCTCAGCCAGATTGCCTCAAGCAAGTCGTATTGCACTTTGACCCACTTCATCTCAGCTTCAAACACTGCGCCAATGCGCCCTATCGATGCACCGCCTGGGCTATTAATGGTTTCTGGCATCACAGGCAAGCTGATTAAATTGCCTTCTCGCTCAACTTTGAGCACCATCTTTTGACCTGGGTGGGTCTTAATATTGTTCACCCAGCTGCGCAAATCATTCACCGCATTGCCATCTACCGCAAGAATGCGGTCGCCTTTATGCAAACCTGCTTGCTCAGCGGGGCTGTTGGGGTCCAAACGCGCTACTTTTGGCGTGACATTACCAGGTGAAAAACCAAGCACTTCCATGCAATTGTCGCTGCCGACGCAGAAGACGCTACGTAAATCCAACGGATAGTGATAGGTGCGTTGACCTACTTTTGCTACTAAAACGATAAATTTTTCATCGAGCGCAGCTTCGAGTAATTTCCAACGGAATTCTGACCACGAGCGAACTACTTGCAAGGCATTAGGTTGAGCATTGCTTAAATGACGCACCCCTACAATCACTTCCCCACCCACAAAACCTGCATCTTCAGCGGGTGTATTGAGCTGCGGCGCAGCAAGCACAGCGGCGGGCTCATCAATGCCCGTAGCAAACACGCCAGCAAATAACAAAATCGCCAGCAGAAAGTTAGCTACGGGACCCGCCGCAATAATCGCAAAACGCTTACCGACTGATTGCCGATTAAACGCATACGGCAACTCATGCGCAGCAAGCGGCTCTTTTGCGGTGCGCTCATCAAGCATCTTGACATAGCCGCCCAAAGGCAACGCACCCACTTGCCACGTGGTTCCACTTTTAGTCTGCTTTGACCAAATGGGCGCACCCAAGCCAATAGAAAAATTGAGCACTTTGACGCCCAACAAACGGGCGACGCTGTAGTGGCCAAATTCATGCACCAGCACAAGAATGCCAGCCACAATAATGAACGAAAACAAGGCAGTTAAGAAATTCATACGAATCTAAAAATGAGAGATGGTCAAACTGCCGGTCAAGTCATATTAATTTCAGCAAGCGCATATTGGCGCGCTAGTGCATCCGCTGCTAGCACATCATCAATGGTGTGCGCTGCACAGGAGGGAATGCGTTCAAGCACATTGCGCACAATTGAGGCAATGGCAATAAAACGAATACGCTCTTGCAAAAAAGCGTGCACGGCTACTTCATTGGCCGCATTAAGTACTGCGGGGGCTACTCCGCCCTGTTTTAACGCGTCAAAAGCCAAACCTAAGCATGGGAAACGTGCCAGATTAGGGCGCTCAAAAGTCAAATTTTCCAGCATGCTTAGATCAAGCGGTGTAACACCTGAGGAAATACGCTCTGGATAGGCTAACGCATAAGCGATCGGCACTCGCATATCAGGCCTTCCCAGCTGCGCGAGCATCGATCCATCTTGGTAAGACACCAATGAATGAATCACGCTTTGCGGGTGAATCACCACGTCAATACGATCTGCTGGCATGCCAAATAGCCAATGTGCCTCGATAACTTCAAGGCCTTTATTCATCATCGTTGCCGAATCTACCGAGATTTTGCGTCCCATCGTCCAGTTTGGATGCAGGCACGCTTCTGCCGGTGTTACATCAGTCAACGAAGCCACTTCACGCGTACGAAAAGGGCCGCCTGAGGCGGTCAAAATGATTTTATCTACGCCGCCACGTGCAGCCGGATCAACTGATAAACATTGGTAAATTGCGTTATGTTCACTGTCAACGGGCAAGAGTGTTGCCTGATGTTGACGGACTGCATCCATAAAAAGCGCACCCGACATCACCAGCGCCTCTTTATTCGCCAGCAAAATCCGTTTGCCAGCTTTCGCCGCTGCAAGCGTTGGCGCAAGCCCTGCTGCCCCAACAATCGCTGCCACGACAGTAGCACAGGCGGCGGCGCTCGCCACTTCGACCAAAGCCGCCTCACCATACGTAACTTGTGTCTTACTGCCAGCTGCGCATAACTTTTCTGCCAAGCTAGCCGCTGCAGCAGCACTGCCGACTACCGCGCGCTCAGGCGCAAAACGCAGGCATTGCTCAGCCAGCTTATCGATATTTTGATGCGCGGTTAGCGCAAATACCGTAAAGCGTTCAGGGTGGCGCGCAACGACATCCAGCGTGCTGGTGCCAATTGAGCCGGTGGAACCAAGCAAAGTGAGGCGTTGTTGCATAAGAAAAGGCGTTATGAATTAGGGCACGCCCTAAAAACTCTGAACAGGTTCTAAAAGAACAACATTGCGAGTGGTATTGCTGGCAATAGCGCATCAATGCGATCAAGAATACCGCCATGCCCTGGCAAGAGTGCACTCGAATCCTTTACGCCAGCTTGACGCTTTAACAGCGATTCGAATAAATCCCCCGCAACACTCGTTAACACTAGGCCAGTAATTGCGATAAGCGTGCCTACTACGCCCAAATGGGCTGCATACGCCGAAAAAAAGTTGGGTGCAAAGGCGTGAGTCACAAGCGCCCCAATGACGACAACTAACACCAATAAGCAGCCGCCCACTACTCCCTCCCAGGTTTTTCCTGGGCTAATCGATGGCGCGAGCTTATGCGAGCCAAATTGTCGCCCCGCAAAATAAGCACCGCTATCTGCCAACCAGACGATTGACAACAACGACAAAACAAAAACCGCACCATGACTACGCGCAACGACCAAAGCTTGCCACGCAGCAACAAAAAGCATGATTCCTACTACTAACAAAAACCAACGCCACACCCCAGTCGCAAGTACAGGACGCCGTATAAAGATAAACGGCACCACACCAAGCCAGAAAATAGCCGCTACCTTATATAGGCCAATTGACATATCTGGGCTGATATTCGAGCCCGCACTGCTACCTGCCATACTCCAAACCAACACGGCAGCGACTAAGCCAGCGTAGATAAACGGGGCACTGCGCGTCAAGCGTAAAAGACGCGCCCATTCCCAAGCCGCAAGCACAAGCACACAGGCAATCAGCGCGCTAAATAACTGAATAGATGGGCTGAAAGTGGCAAGCAAAAATACCGTCAGTAATACAGCAGCTGTCACCGTACGAATTTTTAGCATATAAAAAATAACGCCTTTTCAGCGCTTATTTATTTAAAAATTTTGAGAAATACTGCTAATGGGAAAAGGAACATGCCAATCAAAACAGCTCATCCATAGAACGCTTGCGTTTGAAGACGGTATTTAGATAGGCTCAGCGTCTGTTAACGCTCCTTATCCGCCCCTGCTTCCAGTTGTCCGCTAGTTCGACCAAAGCGTCGCTCACGTTGACTATAGGAAAGAATGGCAAGATCTAAGCCTGCTTCATCGAAGTCTGGCCAAAAAGTGTCAGTGAAATAAAGCTCTGTGTAAGCTAATTGCCAAAGCAAAAAATTACTCACACGCCGCTCACCCCCAGTCCGGATAAACAGATCAGGCTCTGGCGCATACGCCATCGCCAAGTGCTGCGCAAAATGCGCCTCATCGAATACTGACAGGTTCCCAGCAGCAGACTGCTCAGCGCACTTACGAGCGGCCTGCAAAATATCCCAACGGCCACCATAGTTCACCGCTATGGTTAAAGTTAGGCGCGTATTATTTGCTGTTTTGGCTTCAGCACGCTGCACCAATTCTTGAATGCGCGCTTCAAGCATGCTTAAGTCACCAATCACATGCAGTCGAATGCCATTTGCGTGCATTTTGTTAACTTCACGCTCTAGCACGCTCACAAATAGTCGCATCAAAAATGAGACTTCTTCAGTGGGGCGACGCCGATTCTCAGAACTAAAAGCAAACAAAGTCAAATAAGAGACGCCCCGGCGCACGCAAGCCTCAATCACTTTCCGCACAGCATCTACGCCGCGGGTATGTCCTGTTGCACGCGGCAATCGACGTTGCGTGGCCCAACGGCCGTTACCATCCATAATGATGGCAACGTGCTGCGGCACTTCAAGCTTATTAACTGTACGCTTAGGGGAATCTACTTCGGTCATGTTGACAACGGCTTTTAAGGAAAGTCTGCATCTCTGTGCGGCAATAAATGCCAACACTCAAGTACATGATTAGTACGGCAAGAAGCCGCCACGGGGTTATGCAGGCCTTCCTTGATACTAAGCTTGCGATAAATAGGGCAGCACTACACCGTCATAATTTCGCTTTCTTTGATATGGAGCATTTTGTCAATTTCAGCGATAAATTTATCAGTAAGCTTCTGCACATCGTCCTGCGCACGACGCTCATCATCCTCTGAAATTTCTTTATCTTTGACAAGTTTTTTCAACTGCTCATTGGCATCACGGCGCAGGTTACGCACGCTAATTCTTGCGCTTTCACCCTCACCACGCACCACTTTGGTTAAGTCTTGGCGACGCTCTTTAGTCAGCATCGGCATCGGTACGCGAATGACATCACCAGAAGCAGCAGGGTTTAACCCTAGACCCGAGTCACGAATGGCCTTTTCAATCAGCGCTGTTAACTGCTTTTCCCAAGGCTGAACACCAATCGTATGCGCATCCAGCAGCGTGACACGAGCTACTTGAGGAAGTGCTGTCCTGGTACCGTAATAATCCACCGAGATATGATCTAAGAGTCCCGTATGCGCGCGGCCAGTACGAATTTTAGCAAGGTCGTTTTTGAATGCTTCTAGCAACCGTTGCATTTTTTGTTCTACGTTTTGTCTAATCTCAGTCAAATTCATTACAACCTCCTTATCAAATCAAATAATCGGCATCAGATTGTAAAAACGCTGAATAACTCGAGAGCAGCGGCATACCTTGCCCGCAACTTATGGTCTACGTTATTCAGCGTTTTCTTGAGTGTAGTACAGCAAGCATGCTCAAACTTTGCACTCAATAAAGCTATCCGATACTTGATCAAACATGTACTAGCGTACCTTCTTCTTCGCCAAGCATGACGCGCTTAAAAGCACCCGCTTTAACGATTGAAAACACGCGAATCGGCAATTTTTGGTCACGGCATAAGGCAAATGCAGTGGCATCCATAACCTGTAAATTCTGACTCATCGCCTGGTCAAAAGTGATCGTTTCATACCGCGTAGCAGTCGGGTCTTTATGCGGATCAGCCGAATAAACACCATCGACACGAGTCGCTTTTAATACCACTTCTGCCCCCACTTCCGAACCACGCAAAGCAGCTGCCGTATCGGTGGTAAAAAATGGATTACCCGTGCCTGCAGCAAAGATGACAACTTTCCCTTCTTCAAGCTGACGAATCGCTCTCGGTCGAATATAAGGCTCTACCACCTGGTCCATGCGCAGCGCAGATTGCACGCGCGCCTCGATACCAGCATGGCGCAGCGCGTCTTGCAACGCTAGCGCATTCATCATGGTTGCGAGCATTCCCATATAGTCAGCGGTGGTGCGATCCATACCGGCTGCACCGCCCGCTACCCCACGGAAAATATTCCCACCACCAATCACAATGGCAAGCTCAACGCCTAACTGCACCACTTCTGCAATATCCGTGACAATGCGCTCGATGGTCACGCGATTAATGCCAAAAGCATCGTCGCCCATCAGCGCTTCGCCAGATAGTTTTAGCAAAACCCGTTTGTAAATGGCTGGCATATTAGTTTGCTTATGCTTGCGGCTGTTGAGCAGCGGCAACTTGTGCAGCTACTTCGGCAGCGAAGTTATCCTGACGCTTTTCGAGCCCTTCACCAACTACATATAGCGTAAATGCTTTAACTGACGCATTCGCCGCTTCCAGCATCTTGCCCACAGTTTGCTTATCGTTTTTAACGAAAGGCTGATCTAGCAACGAAACTTCTTTCAAATACTTATCGACGCTGCCTTGCACCATTTTTGCGACGATTTCAGCTGGCTTACCTGATTCAAGTGCTTTTTGCTCGGCTACACTGCGCTCTTTAGCGATTAATTCAGCCGGCACACCAGCTGCTGACAACGAGGCAGGCTTCATCGCGGCAATATGCATCGCCACATCTTTACCGATTTGTTCATTACCGCCGTCAAATTCGACTAGCACGCCGATACGACTACCATGCAGATAAGAAGCCAGCTGATTCGCTGTCTGATAACGTACAAAGCGACGTATCGTTAGGTTCTCGCCAAGCTTGCCAATCAAAGCGAGACGCACTGTATCGACAGTGCCTTCACCTAAATTCAAGGCTGAGAGCGCAGCTACATCTGCTGGATTTTGTGCCACGATTAATTCAGCCAATTGCTTAGCAAAAGCCAAGAAGCTTTCGTTCTGCGCAACAAAATCCGTTTCACAGTTCACCTCAACCAGTGCGCCATTGCCGCCACTCAAATGGGCAACAACAATACCTTCGGCTGTAATGCGCGAGGCTGCCTTACTGGCTTTGCTACCCAATTTGACACGTAGCAGCTCTTCGGCACGCGCCAAGTCACCTTGCGCTTCAGTCAAGGCTTTTTTACATTCCATCATCGGCGCATCAGTTTTTGCGCGCAGTTCTGCCACCATGCTGGCAGTAATTACCGTCATTTTTTACTCCTCTCAATCAGGGACCAGAAATCAGACAAACTTACGTCTGTCTAAGAGCCTGCCTACGATCTTCCTAAAAGGCCGTAAACAAGTTCTAATAAACTTTGCGAACTGCTGCAGCTCATCTCTTTACTGCTAACAATATTCACTTAAGCGATAACTTAAAAAAAGGGGCCATAAGCCCCCTCTTTTCTACCAATTCCAATTAAGGAAGCACTGATATAAGTCGGGAGCGGCGTTATGCCTGCTTGCCCTACTTTCCCTGCATCGACATGCAGACTCACACTTGATGCAGCGCTGCCTTAACTTTGCTGGCTAAGCGCTCACGCTTAGCCATCGGTACGCAGCAATTAAACCTCTTCTAATTCAACAAACTCATCGCCTGCTTCACCACGCACAGCTTCCACGACATTTTTCACGGATTGTGAACGGCCTTCCAAAATCGCATCAGCCATTTTGCGTGCATACAATTTAATTGCACGGCGCGCATCATCATTGCCTGGAATCACATAATCAATGCCTTCTGGCGAATGATTTGTATCGACCACTGCGATCACGGGTACACCGAGCTTTTGCGCTTCTGCTAACGCAATTTTGTGATAACCCGCATCAATCACAAAAATTGCATCTGGAATGCCTTGCATATCCTGCACACCACCAATCGCCTTTTCCAATTTGAGCATTTTGCGCTCAAACATCAGGCCTTCTTTTTTGCTCATGCCCTCAAGCTCACCGGCGGCGACTGCTGCTTGCATTTCTTTGAGTTTTTTAACCGACTTGTTGAGGGTGCGGAAGTTAGTCAACGTGCCGCCTAACCAGCGACTATTGATAACAGGCATGCCTGCTCGGCTTGCTTCTTCAGCGATGATGTCACGTCCCTGACGCTTGGTACACACAAACAAAATTGTGCCGCGCTGTGCTGACACTTGACGTGCATATTTCAGTGCCTCTTTAAACATCGGCACTGTTTTTTCAAGATTAATAATATGAATCTTGTTGTGCTGAGTGGCCAGATAAGGAGCCATCTTAGGATGACCAAAGCGCGTTTGGTGCCCTAAATGCACGGTATCTTTTAGAAGATCGTAAATCTTAATACTGAATAATTCTTCAGACATGGAAAGTCTCCAAAGGGTTAAGCCTAAAACCAGCTGCGACATTTGTCAGGAAAACACTGAATAAACCGGAAGCGGCGTCATGCCTGCTTGCCGTACTAGTTGTACTGACAGCAAAGGCATTCCTTGCCCGCGATTTATTCAGCGCTTCCTCGGATTGCCTTAAATTACATTAAGCAACCTATCCACAAACACCCCGGATGCGCTGATTCGTAACGTTTTCATTTATTTTATAGCCGCTGAAAGCGACTTCAGTACTTACCAGATAGCGCAGAAATTCCAATAATGCTCAGCCTTTGCAAATCGAAGAGATACAAAAACTGCTTAGGTAATAGCTGCAGCACACCGTTAGCGCTTGCTTAAATAGCGAAAAAACTCTGGCGAAAAGCGCCATACATAAGCGGTTAGCGCCGCCGCAAAGTTTTTTGCGTTTTTTTAAACAAGTACTAAGGCGCGGATTATAGCATTGGCGCAAGCCATAGGGCCAAAGATGAATTGGTAGCAGCCTTATCAAAATTGCTGCGAAAAACAATAAAAAAGCCCCAAGTATGCAGTCCACTGCTGCTAGGCAAGCAGACTCTTCCTGATAAAAAAGAAAACAAACAATGCGATAATGCGTCACTCAATACCGCAACTTGGTTCATAGCCTGCGCCTTTCAGACCCCTACTTTCGCTCTTATCCATCATGACTATTACCATCAAAAACGAACATGATATTGCACAAATGCGGATCGCCGGCCGGCTTGCCAGCGAAGTGCTTGATTACATTACGCCGTTTGTAACCGCAGGCATTACAACGGGCGAGCTAGACCACCTGTGCCATATGTATATGCTCAATGAGCAACAAACCATCCCCGCCCCACTTAACTATCAGCCGCCCGGTTACCCTCCTTACCCAAAAGCGACGTGCATTTCAGTGAATGACGTTATTTGCCACGGCATTCCGGGCGAGAAAGTACTAAAAAATGGCGACGCGCTGAACATTGATGTTACGGTCGTCAAAAATGGCTATTTCGGCGATACCAGCCGGATGTTTATAGTGGGCAAAGGCTCAATTGTCGCCACTCGACTGTCTCAAGTGACTTATGAGTGCATGTGGCGCGGCATCCATCAAGTCCGTCCTGGTGCTCATTTAGGCAATATTGGCTATGCGATTCAACAGCATGCACAAGCACAAGGCTATAGCGTGGTGCGCGAATATTGCGGGCATGGCATTGGCAAAGTATTTCATGAAGAGCCACAAATTCTGCACTACGGCCAACCCGGCAAAGGCATTGAAATCAAAGCCGGCATGATTTTTACCATTGAGCCAATGATTAATGCGGGTCGTCGCGAAATCCGCACCATGCCGGATCAATGGACCGTCAAAACGCGCGATCGCAGCCTTTCCGCCCAATGGGAACACACTGTCTTGGTGACTGAATCCGGCTACGAAGTACTTACCGTATCAGCCAATTCACCGGCGCCTATAGAAGCCGCGGTGTAGTCACAACTTAGTTCGTAAGTTGGAAGTGACGAAGGAACCTCAACTTACGAACTAGCAAGAGTTTTTTGCACTTAGCTATCAACTTCTTCACCAACTTTTGCATTAGTGGCGGGAAATAAAACGTCAGTGAAGCCGAACTTTGAGAAATCGGTAATGCGCATTGGATATAATTTGCCGATTAAATGATCATATTCATGTTGCACTACCCGAGCGTGAAACCCTTCAACAACACGGTCAATCGGTTTACCCATTACATCCATGCCTTGATAACGAATCATGGCATAGCGATTAACCGCTCCACGTAACCCCGGCACTGACAAACAGCCTTCCCAACCTTCTTCTGTCTCCTGCGTAAGTGGCGTCAGCACTGGATTAATCAGCACCGTCTCAGGTACTGAGGGTGCTTGTGGATAGCGCTGATTGCTTTCTACACAAAAAACCATCACTTGCAGATCAACGCCAATTTGTGGCGCAGCCAGCCCTACTCCCTGTGTGGCTCGCATTGTCTCGAACATATCGGCAATGAGGGTGTGCAGAGCTGGTGTATCGAATTGCTCAACGGGCTGCGCGACCTGCAACAAACGCGGGTCACCCATTTTTAGAATTTCGTGAATCATTTAGTCTCCCTAGCGCAACTTACCTAAATTTTCTCTAACGACAGCACTGAATAAACCACGCATAAGCAATGCGTTTATCGCCAATACACTAGCGCGGCAAGCAGACATGACAACGTTCCCGGCTTATTTAACCCATCATGGGAAGTATTCAATAAGTCGCGAGCAAGGAATGTCTTTGCTGCCAGTACGTTAGTACGGCAAGGAGGCATGATGCCGCTCCCGACTTACTCAACACACCCTGGGAGGTGTTCAATAAGTCGCGAGCAAGGAATGCCGACGAAGACAGTACGCTAGTACGGCGAGGAGAAATGACGCCGCTCCCGACTTATTGAACACCTCCCAAAAGTTGGCACATGCCGGCTTCGTCTAATACTGGTATCCCCAATTCCTCAGCCTTAGCGAGTTTGCTACCAGGGTCTTCACCAGCAATCAGATAGGCGGTTTTTGCGGAAACTGCGCTTGCCACTTTGGCGCCTGCAGCCTCGAGTTTTTCCTTGGCTTGCTCGCGTGTGAAGTTTGGTAAGGATCCACTTAATACCACTGTCATCCCGCTCAAGGGTGCCTCAGCTTGCTTGGTTATACCTGGCCCTTCTGGCCAGCTGACGCCCGCTGCCTGCAATTGCTCGATGACTTCCAGATTGTGTGGCTCAGCAAAAAATTGTACGAGCGAGGCGGCCACTGTTGGCCCAACATCGGACACTTCAAGAAATTCATCGGTCGTGGCCTGCATGATCCGCGCCAGCGAACCAAAATATTGAGCTAATGCTTTAGCCGTCGCCTCGCCGATATGGCGAATACCTAGCGCATAAATAAAGCGTGCCAAGGTGGTGTGTTTTGCATGCTGCAGTGAGGCAAGTAAATTTTGCGCCGATTTTTCAGCAAAACGATCAAGCTCAGTAAGCGTTGCGAGGTCTAGCTTAAATAGATCAGCTGGCGTGCGCACCAGTTGTTGTTCTACTAACTGATCAAGCGTTTTTACACCCAACTTATCAATATTCAGCGCGCGCCTTTGCGCAAAATGCCACAGCGCCTGCTTACGTTGTGCAGCACAAACAAGGCCGCCGATGCAACGCGCCACCGCTTCGTCTGGCAAACGTTGAATCACTGAGCCGCATACTGGGCAGTGGCTTGGCATCTGGAAGTGACGCGCATCAGCAGGTCGACGCTCTATCAGTGCTCTCACTACCTCAGGAATAACGTCCCCAGCACGCCGCACAATGACGGTGTCACCAATCAGAATATCTTTACGCTGTATTTCGTCTTCGTTGTGCAAAGTGGCGTTACTGACTTTTACGCCGCCTACAGATACTGGCGCCAAACGCGCAATCGGCGTGACTGCTCCAGTACGCCCCACATTCACCTCAATATCAAGCAAGGTCGTGAGCGCTTCTTGCGGTGCAAATTTATGCGCCAGCGCAAAGCGCGGCGCACGTGAAACAAAGCCAAGCGCTTCTTGTTCTGCACGTTGATTCACTTTATAAACCACGCCATCTATTTCATACGGCAAGGCCTCGCGCCGTGCACCAATTGCGTGAAAAAAATCAAACAATCCGGCTGCGCCCTGCACGACTGCACGCTCACGACAAACAGGCAAACCTAGCTGCCCATACCAATCTAGTAAAGCTGCGTGAGTGGGAGGCATGCTAGCGCCTTCTAACACACCAATTCCGTAAGCAAAAAATACCAGCGAGCGCTGCGCACTTATTTTCGAATCAAATTGGCGCAAACTGCCAGCAGCGGCATTACGCGGGTTAGCGAATTCGCGTTGTCCGGCGGCACGCTGACGTTCATTAAGTGCCGCGAAGTCACGCTTGAGCATCAGCACTTCACCACGCACATCAATTAACTTAGGGGCATGCTCGCCTTTTAAGCGCAGAGGAATTGAACGCATCGTGCGCACATTGTCTGTAACATCTTCCCCGGTCGACCCATCACCGCGGGTTGCTGCCTGCGTCAATATTCCATCGACATAGCGCAATGAGATAGCTAATCCATCAAACTTTAATTCGCAGGCATATTCAATTTCTGCATGACCTAGCAGTGTCGCGCAACGCTTATCAAAGGCTTCGATCTCGGTTTCATTAAAGCCATTTTGCAAAGACAACATCGGCACAGAATGGGTGACAGGATGAAACCCTTCAGCAACTTTGCCACTCACGCGCCTTGTTGGAGAATCGGGGGTACTTAAGATTGGATGATCAACCTCTATTTGCTGCAGCTCAGCAAATAGCTTGTCATATTCAGCATCCGGCACCTCAGGGGCGTCCAGCACATAATAAGCATAATCATGCCGGGCAATTTCGGTGCGCAACCACATCGCACGCGCCGCTAACTCGGCTAAGCCCGACTCCGGGAGAATATTGACCATAGAAATATAGAAAAGAGAGTTCAACTCAGCGCATTATCGCAGGCTAAGCTGGCTGCGAGATCTGACCATACGGCTAAGAACCTGTCTACAAATTGCCTAAAAGGCCGTGATCCGAGGTCGGGCGGTGCTCGGAATCCTCATGTACACCCACGGTAACGAAGGTTCCTCCGCTCCGGCCTCCCCCGACTGACAGCCTTTTAGACAATCTGTAGATAGGTTCTAAGAAAACACTGAATCAAGCGCAAGCGAGAAACGCCAGCGCAAACAGTACACTAGTCAACGTAGGTTGGGCGGCAACTTGAATTAAATACAGAACCCCAACAGATTGCAGAGGTTGTGTTGGGGAGTCCGTATTTAATTAAATGGAGTAGTTAAGATTTAATGTTACCTCCCTCTCGCACGCTCTCTTCTTTCCCAATATTCTCTATCTCGCTGTTTTTTGTCCCAGTATTTTCTATCCCAATATTGCTTATTGAAATACTCTCGTTCTTGCGTTTTTTTATCCCAGTACTCTTTATTTTGGCGGTCTTTTTCCCAAGCTTTTCTATTCCACTCTTTTTTATCTTGCTCTTTTTTAATCTGCTGTTTTTTATCCCTGTCTTTTTGCTCCCAGCACCAATTGGCATGCCCATACCTGCGGCCAGCACCGCTCATGTTTTGATACTGGCATAACTCTTCTCTGGGCAAAGTAGCTAATTGCATCGTTTGAGCACTGGCTTCGGTCGATACGGGTTGGATAAGTAGCGGAGCGGCGATAACTCGCTTTAAAGGTAAGCAAGCGATAGCCAGGCTAGTGATTAACAGAAGGCGTGAAAAACGTTTCATAGTTTTATTCTTATATTTATTTTTTATAAATCAATCACACGCGGCGACAACAGAAATAATTGATCTCGATGGGCCTGGTTTTTATTGTTGTAGCGAAACAGCGCACCAAGCAGAGGAATTTTTGAAAGCACAGGAATGCCGCTGGTGCTGTCCGACATTTCACTCTTACGATAGCCAGCAATCAGCAGACTTTGACCTTGGGTAACAAAGGCCTGTGTTTTGATTTGACTGGTCGTGACGAGGGGCAATGTATCGGTGGTTTGCATCTTGGAAAATTGCCCATCTTCAATACTCACTTCAAGCTTAATTTGGGTTTGATTATTTTCTTCCACAACCATTGGCAGTACCCGCAGCGAGACGCCGGTCGAAATCTCATAAAGGTTGCCAGCCGTATAGCCTCGGACCTGGACAAACATCCGCTGCCGATTGTCCATTACCGCTTCGATGTTATCGAGCGTCGTTACTTTTGGACTGGCCTCGATCTTGGCTTGGTTGGTCTGCTCAAGTGCATTAATGCGCGCCATTAAATAACGGCCGGCATCACCCAACACAGTAGTCAGCGAGCCACCCACGGGAGTGAGATTAACGCTCTGCTGATTGCCGCCTCCTGGGCCAATCGGCGCGCTGCCAAATTGCGGGTTAAGCCCGCCAGCAAAAGTCAATTGCTGCTGGTTGCCCGTACCCAGCTGAAAATCTGCACGCCCGCTATGCGCACGCCAATCCACGCCTAATTGTTGTAAGGCGCCATCATCGATCTGAATAATAGTGGCCTGAATCTCAATCAATCTGGGCTTTACATCAAGCGTTTCGATGATGGGTAGATACTGCTCCATACGGGCAGGTACATCACGAATCAAGATAGAGTTGGTGCGGGCATCCGCCTGAATCACAGGTAGCATGGATTCAGCAGAACTACCTCCTGAAGGGTTTCTCGAGGCAGTGAGCCCATCCAGACCAGGATTACCGCCACCGCCGCCGGGCATAGCTGGCGCACCTGGAAACAGCTGATTGAGCTGATCGCCAACCGGTATATTGCCAAGCGCCGAATCGTTACCAAAATTTTGTGGCAACGGCGGCAGCACGCTGTTGTTACCGCCTGCATTCATCGCTGGCAACATCGGGCCAGGGCCACCTGTTGCCCCATCGACATCAGATAATGGCGACGTTCTCCTTAAATTAGCCACAGATAAGTTTGGCGTGCCCCCAACGTTCTTGGTTCTGCCAAACAAACTATCAAGCACGCTGGCCACGCCCGGAACCCGGACCGATTTGCCGCTAATATCCACATTGCGATCAGCCGCCCACGCATGGCGCAGCTTAAAAACGCGAATCTGCGTGCCTAACACTTGGCTAGCATTACGATCCATGCCCTGCGCAATATTTGAAACTAGCTGAAGGTAGTAAGGTGGGCCACTGACAACGGCGGTATGCTGCAGATCATCAAAAACAATGGGGTAACGCGTATCAGAAAGGCCGAGGCGATCAAGCGTCATGCGCAATTCGTCCATGCTGGCGTAATTTAAGCGCAGGACTACGCTTTTTATGTCGCTGGCAGCTGAAATGCTCAGTAAAGCGCCGTCGTAATACCAAACGAAGCCAAATGAAGAGGCCAAGGTATCCAAAAAAGCTTGCGGAGGCATATCAAATTTGCCGCCCACCATGCCGTCTACCGTGGGTGCCACCGAAGCGGCAATCCCCTGACTCGCCGTGAAATCGCGCAATACATCCTTAAGCGGCTTGCCTTCGACTGAATAATGAATGCGATTGTTTTTCCAATGAATCGGGGCAGCTTGTACAGATGGGGTAGCAGATATCAATAAAACGACTAACGCGATGATGCGCCAAATATTTATTTTCATATGACCATCAAGAAGAAAAGCAATCCATGCAAGATTTCAGTTAAATCAGTGGAAAAAAGCCTCACGCGGCTGTGCCGCGCAAAGCAGTCATTTCGTACCTTAGAACAGGTTCTTAGCTGGACCCTGCTCATAACTGCTCGATGGTATTGAACCTCTACGTAAAAACCCTCAACAACTCTGCACCCCTTCCTCAACAATCTTCATTTCTACCTTGAACGCATTCCCTCAGCGCTTAAAAGGACGTGATTCTGGGTCAGACGATGTCCGATCTGTTTACTCAGTTTGTAGATTAGGATTGATGTGACGAAGGAAGCCCAATGGCTGCAGCGGCAATTGGAAGAATGCTTGGGGAATGGTTGTATTGCGGTGGTAATTGAGAGAATGTTTTGAGGGTGGTTGCGTTCGAGCTCTTTCGTCACCTCACGCTACGAGAAAGGTCAAAAGGGTAGGTTGAGGTGAGGTATTTAATTAATCCTCGCTTAATGGCTACAAGACAATTATTTTTGCCGTTTAGATATAAAAAGAGAGGCGCACCCTAACCTCTCTTTATTTTGATGAGTCGCACAAAAGATGCATTTTTTTATTTGCGCGATTGAAAAAATACACGCATAGAAATAGGAATAAGCAGGCGTCAATGAGAAGTTTTGCCATCCTGTTTTGCCTGCGGCATCATCATTTGAAACTGCGCTGAAATTTCTTTTAGAGCTAGCTGCTCCTTGATTTGCTGAAAAAAGGTGCCAATAAAAATAGCCAGCAACAAGATGGTCATCGCGCCTTTAACCGGCATGCTTAAGCTCATCGTGTCTAAGCGCTCAGCGCCTTTGCCTAAGAAGCCAAAGGCTAAATCAATGAGCACTAAGATCAGCACCATCGGTGCCGCTACTTTGCAAATCATTTGCATTAAGGTATCGGTTTGGTGCAACACAAATGATTCAAGAATTTCCCGTGGCATCGGCTCAATGCTCAACAGCGGCCACCATTGAAAAGATTGGTACAGGGCGCCCAGCAAAAACATCATGCCACCCAGCGCCCAAAAAGCCGTAATCGCGATCTGCCCCAGCAAGGCGGAGGTAGGGGTGCTGGTATCTGAGCGTGTCGGATTACTGATTTGGATATTGTTAAAACCGGTTAAGTCATCGATAAAAACCCCCACTCCCTCTGCCACCCAAAAAACGGTCGAAGCGGCAAACCCTAGTACCAGCCCAAGCACTGCTTCTTTCCCGACAATTAAACATAAATTCAGTGCGGATAAATGCTCAATACTAATAGGCTGACCATAGGCGACAAAGGTGCTTAGGAGCATGACAATGCCATTACGCACTAAGCCTTGCAGAACTTGATCATTGGTCACAGGAATAATGATCAAAACGATCAAAATACGTACGCTGCACAGTCCAATGGTGAGCATAATGCGCACAAAAACCTCGTGCAGATCGTTCACCGCTAATACGCTTTCCATACTTAAATTCTTCTCTTTATTTTTTCTGCTGTGTTTGCTTTTTGTGCTTTTTCTTTCAGCCGTCGCAGCGCCGCTATTGCCTCTCCAGCTGCTTCATCCATACCATCTTCTACAGCTTTAAAAGCACGACGTTGTATCTTGTCTAAGAGTTTTTGATACGACTCGATTTGCGCCTTATTTTTAGCAATCTCGCGCTGAGTCTGATGAATTTGTTCTTCTTTTTTTTCAATCGTTTGCTTCAAACTCGCGAGCTCAGTTTCAAGCTGCGCCCGCTGCTCGACAATCACTTCACGGTATTGTCGCTCCGCATTAAAGACGGGCAACTTCATCGGCACTTGCCCACTCATCATTGCCGCAAGATGAGCCTCACGCTCAGCTTGCTGCTCTGCTTGCTGGGCAATTTCAGTATTTTTAGCCTGCTCTGCATCCGCTAACTCTTTACGCTGCTTACGCTGCGCCGCTAACAAAGTATCAAGCTGCTTGGCTTGCCGCTCTCGGCTACCCAATAAAATTTTAAAGGTATGACTTTGACGATCTGCCATCGTGCGCTTTCCCAATCATTTGCAATACGAAGCTCCCCCGCATAAACAGTGCAATAGTAAGGCAAGCAGAAGGCAACGGAATTACAGATTATTCGAGGAATACGATAGGGTTTGTCCAAGCTGCATTGAAAAAAAGCAAATGAAGTGGTGCATACCCGTTCTAATCGTTGATCCATTAAGGGTATAGGTAGGCAGTCTTTTGACCATTTAGCTTAATTGAGTATATATCCTAATATTTAGATGAAAATATTCATCTAAATAAACGAATATCAATCACAGCTCATGCTTGTTTTTATTGTTGGTGTAAAAACTTGAATATACTCACTTATACATATTCAATATTGAAAAATAACTAGGAGGCACAAGTGCTTAAACCCATATCAGGCAGCCCCGCAGCGGTAGCTCCATCTCCCGAGCTTCCTCCCAATGCCCTCCCCCGCGAGGTCTTTCCAAATGAAATAAAAGGTTTAATCCTTAATCACTTAGTAGCAAGCGATTTGGACGGAAATGCCCTCCGCCAATTTTCTGCTATTGCTTTCGGAAGAGATCAAATAAATGCGGCGAAATTTGTTTCCAAAGAAGATCTTCCACGATTCATCACGCAAAATAATTTTTTGTATGGTCTTTTAAGAGAAAAAGCCATACAGGCCAACCAAAGCAATGTGCCACTCGAAAAACTGACGTCAACCGCTTTATTATTAGCAAAATATGCGCTGCTACAGGGAAATATAAAACGTCAAAATTTTCTGCTTAATGAGCTAGAAAAAATAATCAATAAAATTATTAATTTTTCTAATGAAAATGAAAAATTAGTTGCACTAGATACCTTATGCAAAGCTACTGATATACCAGATGAAATTGCAAAAAAAATAAATAAGCAGCTGAATATTTTTGCGGAGTCTATTGAATTTTTTCTGCGACATAAGAAATACGATGAAGGGCTTGGTTTGTTAGAAAAAATTGCAGAAGAATATCCAAATTTATTCAGCAAAATTTCTAATGAATGTGCTTTTCTAGGAACAACTAACTGGCTTGAACACATATGCAAAAATCCAGAAGCGGCTGAACGTTATATGACTTTTATTGAAGCCAGCTTTCCTCATGTAAATAATAAAACTCGTACGCTGCTTTTGGCTGTATCTGATTTTGCTGCCGAACAATTAAATATGTTTCCATCTTTATGTGATCGTTACATTGCCGTTATTCAATCACTGTGTAAAGAACCTCTTACTCTAGGTTGGAAACACATGTTGGTAACAAATACGCTTCGAGAGTATTTGGAAATACCGGATAATGTACCGAAAGAATTGGTGAATTATATCCTTGACATTATTGGCCCAATAGCTCGACATCCATCTTTATCTGAGCAGGGACGAAAAGAAATGTTCATTGAATCGTTGGCAGGGTGTGAAGATGATGAACCCGCAGGATGTGTAAATCAAAAATTACGGGATGCCTATACTGCAATGTCTAAAGATTCGTCTGCAAATTAAGTTGATATTCTAAAATGCCTGCGCTTGCCAGCTCCGAAGCAGCTATCTTTGGAGCTAGCAAGCGCAGGTTCTTAGACAGTTTGAAAACAGATTCTTATTTACTACGCTTGAGCCAACTCTTGTAATGCCTGCACAGTTAAAGTCGGGTCAGTTAGTTCATCTGTACGCTGTCCAAGCAAAGCGTTGATTTGTTCGTTTTTGAAAATCGCTTCATCTGCAATCGCATCGCTTCCCTGCTGATATTCACCGAGCTGCAATAAGGTTTCTACTTCACGATGTTTAGCCATTAAACGCCGAATATGCGCCGCCGCATCATAATGCTCTCGTTCCACCACCTGGTGCATCACACGCGACAGGCTGTCTAACACATCGATAGCTGGGTAGCGATTACGCGCCGCGATCTCTCGCGAAAGCGTGATATGACCATCCAAAATACTGCGCACCTCTTCAGCAACTGGGTCACTGCCACCTTCACCATCTTCCATCAGCACGGTATACAGCGCAGTAATTGAGCCATTGCTCGACATGCCACTTCGCTCTAACAGACGCGGCAATTCGGCAAAGAGTGAAGGCGGATACCCACGCCGAGTCGGTGGCTCGCCAGCCGCTAACCCGATCTCGCGCTGAGCGCGCGCAAAACGCGTGAGCGAATCCATCATCAGTAAAACCCGCAAACCCTGATCGCGGAAATATTCGGCAATGGTGGTAGCCGTATGGCCTGCTTTAGCACGCTCACTCGATGAACGATCAGAGGTTGCGCAAACAACAATTGAGCGCTGCAAGGTTTCTTTACCTAGATTTTGCTCAATAAATTCGCGTACTTCGCGGCCCCGCTCGCCAATTAATGCAATCACATTAATGTCACAAGAGGAACCGCGCGCAAACATGCCCATCAACGTACTTTTCCCCACACCCGCCGGGGCAAAAATCCCCATACGTTGGCCTTCAGCTAGCGTGGTTAACGCATCCACTGCCCGCACGCCGGTATAAAAAGGCGCTTCAATCAGACGCCGGCTCATAGGGTCGGGCGGGTCGGCATGGATTGGCCTTAACGCCTCGTAAGCAAGTGGGCCAAGCTGATCAATGGGCTCGCCCATCGCATCAATCACACGACCGAGCAATTGGGGCCCCACTTTGACTGACAGCGGCCGCCCCAAACTCACCACACGCGTCGCACGCGATAAATGAGAGAGCGAACCAAATGGCGAAAGAATCGCAACATTCTGCGCAAAACCTACCACCTCGGCATACTGCCGCTTGCCCCCTTCAGCATCATGCAGCTCGCACAGCTCACCCAGCTTGGCGTCAATGCCTGTAGCGCGGATCAAGGTACCGGTTACCTCAATCAGTTTGCCTGCTTGCTGTACTGCCGGACGGAGCTTTAATTCACGCTCAATCGAAGCCGTTAAGCTACTGAAGTCACTAAGCTTATTCATGCTCCACCTTTTTTGGTGCTTCTTCAGCTTGCGGCGATGCAGCAGATTTTGGTTTACGCTTAGATTTTGATTTTGGTTTTTCTGTGGCCTCTAGGCTTGGCTTTGCCTCATTGTTTGAGTCGATATTTGAGTTATTTTTTGATTTTGACTTGGCTGCAGTTTTTGATGCTACTTTCGGTTTAGCTGCACCTTTTGATTTCGGCTTGGTTGCAGTTTTTGTTTTTTTCAAAGCAATCAAATCACCTTCTACTTCAACCTCTTCGGAGGCCAAGTTTGGCGCAAGCACTGCTAATGACTCAATATCATTCGATACTTGTAAGGTTGTAGCTTCATCCAATAAATTCTCTTGCGCTGCTTCTTCTCTTGGCTCTGCCGCAAACGTGGCCTCTTGATCTGACTCATCAAATAATTTCATCTCTAACGATTCACCATCCATCTGAAATTCATCAGAAGTATTACGCACGTTTTGCTCTAGGCCGTTCATTTTCTCGCTAATTTCCTCACTTATCTCCTTCTCTAGCGCTCGCTCAAGCGCTGCACGCATGGCCTGAATTTGTGTTTGCAAACTAGCATCAACAATTCCAAACTCCGACTCGCAAATGCAACTGCCCTCGGCTAGTTCTTTATCGGCATGCACAACAATTTTTATAGGCTGACCACGGCGACTCCATTCAAGCGCAAAGCCATCGAATACCTGCTGGGCAGCCGCAAAATCATTACGATTCACTGAAACAGTCAGAAACGATGCACCTTCAGCGATCTGATCCAAGCTAGACAAAGCGCGCAAAAATAGCCCTTTGCTATCTTCAACATGAACAATTTGCTCAACAGCTGAGGCAACCAACTCAGCCAAACGTTCACGCATACGCTTTTGAATCGCACGATAATCGGCAAGCGCTCCCAACGTGCGCTCATACCATTGTTCAAGCGCAAGCTGACGGCCTTGCTCTTCCCCTTCTTGCTGTGCACGCGCGTATATTTGCTGCACTTCTTCCTGCATCTGCTGCTGCCCTTCAACACGTTCTTCATCTAAGGCGAGGCGCGCTTGATCAAGCACTGCAAAGCCATCATCCAAAGAAATAAGGCGTGCACTATCCTCACGGCGAATCACATTTCCCTCGATCCCTACGCCCGTTAATGTAGGGTCAACAAACTTCGGCGTGCGTAACCAGATCAGCATAAAAACTCCAACAGTTAAACACGAGATACAGATTCATTGGAAAAAGAAACACTAGGCGCTACCGGTGGTAAAAGCTTAAGCACTGCTGAACCGCCCTCTGGGTCGAAATGCTGAACAATATGACCATCATGGCCAATCGTTCCTTTAATCCAAGGCAGTGGCGCACGCGTGGTAGCAAAGCGCAAACGTAAATGTGCGAAAGGGCCCGCTGCCTCCCATAAACCATCTCGCTCGAGCAAACATAGTCCTTCCCATTCCAACGCTTCTGCATTGAGCTGGCTTAGGGCAGGCATATCAAACAAACGCTCGAGCAAATCCAATTGGGGCGTGCCAGGCAACTTCATTAATTGATCAACCACTGAGCTTTCCAACCATTTATACAAATGCTCACGGCTGGCCCGATCAATACAACGCCTTAGTGCACTACGACGAAATGCTAAGGCACGCATGCGTAATAGGCGCAGGGCTTCTTTCAAAGGCAGCGCGCCAATTCTGCCCTTCACCCCGGCAAATGCGGTCAACTTGGGTAAAACGGCTGCCTCACTCCCCCGCACTTTTGCCAGTAACACCTGTGAGCATTGCAGTCTCAACTTATGGGTACGCAGCGGCGTTGGCGCTAAGGCATCATCTGCATAATTTGCAATTTTGTCGCTCTGCGTTTGCCGTACTGCTGTACTGTCGGCATTTGAGGTTTCCCCTTGCAAATCATTGCAGAAAAGTTCTAATAAATTAGTTGCGTAGTTAATCGAATAATTAGCTGAAGCCTTAGTTGAATACAGCTGACGCAAAATTGCCTCTTTTTGCAGACCTAGCTTGCCCCACCAAGAGGCATCTGCATACTGCGGCAGCAGCGTAAGATTTTGTGCATAAGTCGTAAGCCTTGCCGCATAAGTTGGGGCGTCATTCGCTTCGTCCCAAACAGCGCTTTCTTTATCGTTCACGGCGGCTAGTGGTGGAATTTGCATATTCATGACAGATATTCCTTCACACTAAACTGAAACAGTCGGCTTATCTTTATCGGTTTTTTTTCGGAAGCGACTAAATAGAGGCGCAACATATTGGGTGACCAGTTGTCGCACACGGCTATTTTCTGCACTCATACGCCACCACAGATACAGGCCGCCCAATATCAAACTCAGAGCCAGCACAGACAGGAGCGAGATATACCAAGCTACGCTATTCGCTTTTTTCGGAATAATTGAGCTCACCGGGTCCCCTGGCACAGTCGTCACACTAACCTGCTCATACTCCAGCCCTTCTACGCTATGGGCTACTAAATTTTTGATTTGCGAAACCAGCGAAGCCACATTTGCATCAGGGCGGTATTTGATAAATATGGATGCGGAAGAAGGCTGTATACGTTGCGCGAGCGGATCATTATTGGGTAGGACAATATGCACACGCGCTGCAATCACACCATCAATTTCTGAAAGCGTGTGCGCAAGCTCCTGCGAGACCCCATAGATAAAGCGGATCCGCTCTTGGGTAGGCGTAGATACAAGCCCTTCTTTCTTAAACATTTCACCTAAATCAGAGAATTTTTGTTGAGGCAAGCCATTCGAACGTAATACTTCCATAGCCGATACAACTTGATTTTCATCAGCGGCTAAGGTCCAAGTCTTTCCGCTATCAGGCGTCGTTTTTTCTGCGCTAATGCCTGCTTGCAGTAAGACCATCATCATTTGATTAGCATCTTGCTCAGTTAAATTCCGATACAACTCTTTCTGACAAGCCGTTAATAAAATCGAGGTCGAGAGCGTCGCTATCAAAAGACAAGCGCGATATTTTGTGGAGCGAAGCGAACGCATGGTTATGTGTTTCTCATTAAAGTTTCAGTGGCATGTTTAGAACCGTTCGCCGCGGCGAGTCCGCCTTGCAGTTGCAAAACACCTTCGGCTAATTTTTTACTCATCTCGATACCTTTCTCCACTTTCTGAGTCAGCGACATCTCTCCGCGTAAAACTTGGCCCTGATAATCATCCAACTCTTTGAGGGTCGCGCTTAGATGCTCATCGCTGGTTTCAACAAACTTGCTCACCAGCGAGGTGTCCCCATCTCCTCCTTCAGGTGCAGTAGGTCCTTTCAAGCCAGTTTTTTCGCCGTTTTCGATAGAGTCAAATTCTTCCGTGATAATTTTTTGCTGCGCCTCTAATTTCTGTGCAGAAAATGATTCGAAATGATCAAGCGATAAATTGGCAGGCATTTGCGTGTTAGAAATTAAACTTGCAATCACAGCATCCATGTTGGGCTCCTTACTCTTAAATGGATCAAGCTAGGGAAGTTCTACTTAGCCCGCGGGCAAAGAATGCCTTTGCGGTTATGCCGAGGTTCCCTAATACGACCAGAAGACAAGAGGCGTAACGCCGCCCCCAGGTTATGCAAAACCTCCCTAAACAACAATGAAAAGCCGCGCGCCTTAACCACCTACTAACCACCCACTATTTCGGCTACGAACGCAAAGCATGTTCTGGCAAAGGATGAGTCGATAAGTTTTTTGGTTCTGTATTTTGTTCCACAGGCTGCATGGACTCGGTCATATTTTTGCTAGCGTTAGCTTGAAAGGGTGAAGCGTGTTTTGCATCGTATGCTTGCTTACTTGCGCCACAATCTGGTTCAGCCTCGTGCATATTTGGCGTCAAAACCAACGGAGCTGCCAACTCTTCATCGGACATAGCGCCTTTTTTAAATTCGTCAAACTTTTTAATTGTCTGAATGAGTTTTGCGATCCCTTCAGATTTATTTTTATCGAGCACCTCATCAGCTAATCCATGCCAAGACGCTTCTTCTTGCAGGAATAAGCAATAAGCCAAGATTGCTTTAGCATGAGGAAAGTCACGCTTTTCCGTCACCTGCCGCAGCGAGGCAATCGCCTCTTCGATTAAGCCGCGTTTCATTTTGATTAAACCATCGAAGGTTTCGAGCTCAATTTGCGCAGGTCGCAAAATGCACAAAGCCTGGTACAGAGATTCCATATCCTCCATATCCGGCCCAAGCTTTGGGTGATAGCCAGCAAGTGAAGAACTCAGTAAATCCATCAAGCCAGACACCACTTCGTCAGCACAATCTAAATAACTCATCCCTTCTCCTTGTATGTCCCTGTGCGGCTCACGCTCAAGCGCCGCTTCTATAGTTTGAGGATAAGCTTCTGTAGCGTAGCTGCTGCGACAAAACCGAAATGATGCGATACCAAACGAAATAACCCGCTGCGACCAACTCAAACACAGATATTGACTGCCTTGCTCTGCATTTTTCCGCCAAGCGTCCAAGCGCTCATCTTCGTTCTACCCATCATCTTTTCGCCTCACCTCTTAAGGCATCTACATGCCCTCGCTATGATGTTCAGCACATGCAACGACAGCGGACAGTGCGGCGAAGGTTGAGGTAATACAACGAACAAACATGAGCGAAGAAAAGAATAAAGAACCCACTGAGAAACGGCTACAAGATGCACGTGAGAAAGGTGAGGTGGCGAAAAGCCTAGATTTGACCGGAGCCGTTTGCCTGTTTGGCTCAGTCATTTTGATACTGGTGACACAAAACCTATTGCAAAATCACTTCGTGTCTATCGTGCGTGCTCTGTTTGATTTTGTGCCTGGCCAGCATGAGTTAATTGATTTAATCAACGTGGTACAGAAGATGGGCGTCGCAGCACTGACAATTATTTGTATGTTTGCGGCCATTTCCCTTCTGTCAGCTATCGCAGCCTTATTCCCTCAAGTCGGCTTTGCTGTCTCAACCACGCCAATCACGCCTAATTTAGACGTGTGCAATCCAGCCAGCGGTTTCAAACGAATCTTTTCGGTTAAATCATTGGGGGAATTAATCCGCTCACTGATTAAGACGGTATTAATTGGCATCGTGATGTACAAAACGATCACCCTGGTGCTCCCCCTTGTGACACAAGCCATGTCGCAACCCTTGCTGGTGATCTTGCAGGTTTCATGGTCTGTTTTAATCAAAGTTTTGCTAATTGCCACCGTCATGTTTTGTCTGATTGGCCTGATCGATTATTCGTTTCAGAAATGGATTTTTATGCGCCAGCATCGAATGAGCGAGACAGAAATTAAGCAGGAATATAAAGAAATGGAGGGAGACCCGCATATTAAATCTGAGCGCAAAAAATTAGCACGTGAAATCGCTTTTTCGCCAAGTCTGAAAAAAGCGATTGCTACCGCTAATGTGATGGTTGTGAATCCTGAGCACTACGCCGTTGCAATACGTTATGTGGCCGAAGAGAACAGATTGCCGCATGTGGTGGCCAAGGGTTGTAATAAAACAGCGGCTAAGATGCGGCGCATTGCACGCCAAACAGGTGTGCCCATCGTAGCGAACCCCAAAGTAGCACGCTCTCTCTATCCAGTCCCTGAACAAAAAGGAATCCCGCCAGAGCTTTTTGAGATCGTGGCAGTGATTCTAACTTGGGTAGAAGAAGTAGGAATCAAACGGACGGACGAGCATGCTTAAGAATTTAAAGATCCCAGCTAGTGGAGAAATAGGCATTGCTGTTTTGATCATTGCGATCATTGCATTAATGATTCTGCCACTGCCACCAGCGCTGATTGATGGCCTAATCGCAATTAACTTGGCGATCAGCATCATGCTACTCATGGTAACGATGTATATCCCCAACATCGTCGCCTTATCTTCTTTCCCTTCTTTACTGCTATTCACGACACTTTTTCGCTTATCGCTCAATATTGCTTCGACCAAAGCGATTCTTTTACATGCCCATGCTGGCCATATTATTCAAAGCTTCGGTGAATTAGTCGTGGGCGGAAATTTAGTGGTCGGCTTAGTCGTCTTCATCATTATCACCACCGTGCAATTTATTGTGATCGCCAAAGGTTCTGAGCGGGTTGCTGAAGTAGGCGCGCGCTTTACCCTAGATGCGATGCCGGGTAAGCAGATGAGTATCGATGCCGATTTGCGAGCCAATGCGATTGATGCCGAAGAAGCACGCAAACGGCGCGCCGCGCTAGCGATGGAAAGCAAGCTGCACGGGGGCATGGATGGCGCTATGAAGTTTGTTAAAGGGGATGCGATTGCAGGTTTAATTATTACCATAATTAACATCCTAGCTGGCATTGCAGTAGGGGTCATGTATCACAATATGGCCATGGGAGAGGCGGCTAATCTGTTTTCCGTTTTATCCATTGGCGATGCCATGGTGTCACAAATTCCGTCGTTATTGATCTCGGTAGCGGCAGGGGTATTAATTACCCGGGTAGCCGATGAACTGGGTGAACAAACTGATTCTTTGGGTGAGGAGATCGGCCAACAGCTCTCTAGAAATTCACGCGCTCTCTACCTCACCAGCGTCCTGTTAATCGGTTTCGCTCTAGTGCCGGGATTTCCGTGGGTACTCTTCGTAGTGCTAGCCGCTGGGCTTTCTTTCGTGGGCTATAAATTAAATAAACAATCACCCAAACAACGCGATAAAAACGCACAAAAATCAGTGCCTGCCTTGCAACGGGCAGGAGCCAAAAGCGCCTCTGCTTCAATTTTATCAAGCGCCCCACCCTTCACTTGTGCGGTTGGCGTTCGCCTCGCTCCTGATATTGCCGAGCGCCTAAAAGCCGACAAACTTAACGAAGCCTTTGAGATGGAGCGCGCGCATCTGCAAGAAGAATTAGGTTTACCTTTTCCAGGTATCACGATGTGGCAGTCCATCACTTTGCCTAAGGAAAACTACGAAATCCTATTACATGACGTGCCCCATGCTCAAAGCCTATTACCTGAAAATAAACTCATGGTGCCTGAGGCGGAGCATGACGCAACAAAGCGCGAGCAATGCGAGCTCATTAACAATGCGGGTGGAGCAGAAACTAGTTATTGGTTAAATAAAAAAGACGCGAGCCAGAACTTGGTCGTCTGGCAAGCCGAGCAAGTCATCGGAAATCACGTCAGCATGCTGCTCAGAAAGCATGCTAGCCTTTTTGTCGGTATTCAAGAAACCCAGTGGATGCTTGATCAGCTCAATGCGGAGTATCCGGGCGTCGTGACTGAGGTGCAGAAAATTCTACCGTTGCAACGCATCGCCGAAGTATTGCGGCGGCTGCTTGAAGAACAGATACCGATTCGCAATATCCACAGCATTATGGAAAGTTTGATTCAGTGGGGGCCAAAAGAAAAAGACCTGCTCTTGCTGACCGAATATGTACGCGGTGATATGTCACGTTTTATTGCATACCGCGCAGCCAAAGGAGCCAAGCAGCTCTCAGCAGTACTCTTTGATCTTGAAGTCGAGCAATATTTCAGGCAATCGATTCGACAAACACCGACTGGCAATTATTTAGCGCTACCTCCAGAGCAGGTGAAGGCACTCACAACAAGAATCACCAATATGGTGAATGATGCTCCGCGTGATACGGTAGCCATCGTTACCTCGATGGATATTCGTCGTTATGTGCGGCGCATGATCGAAACTAAATTGAGTTGGCTGCCTGTCTATTCTTATCAAGAACTCGGTGACCATGTCGAACTGCATCCTCTTGGACGCATTACTTTATGAGCCAGAATGATCCATTCGGCCGTATACGCATCCTGCCTAGCTCAGCAGCAGCAAATGCCTTAGAGGCTAGCCACGAGCAAACGGAAACATGGCAAAAATGGCTACAAAAAGCAAAAATCCAAAGCGAAATACAACATAAAGAAGAGGAAAAAAGAGTCGACGAAAAGAAGCAAATTGAAAAAGCCATCGAGCGCAACAATGCAGAACAGCAAATCAGTAAAAAAGCCCAACAGTATTTATATCTTGCATTAGGCCATCGACAACAGACGCACCAACTCACTGTCCTCAAAAATTTAGAAGAGGCAGATTTATTAGATCGGCCCTCGCCATTTAAGTCTCGAGGGGCACAGCGCTACCGAGACTGGTTGAGAAATAATGCTCAGCAGCCGCATCAAATAGCGGGCTCAAATCAAAAAGAACCTAACAAAGATAGGCCCGCGAGCGAGTCTCAACCTACCCAACATAATGCCCTGCAGGACAACCAGCAGTCCTCGACGCTGCGTCAGCAACAAATAAAAAATCTGGCTGAGACTAACGCTCAACAAGACAATAAAAAGGCCTCAAATAAAGATAATGATGCAGATCAATCGCGCATCAAATCCGATCAGCTTACTCAAATAGCCAAAGACCAAGGTGAAAAGCAAAACAAAGATAAAAAAGAGGCATCGAAGAAATCAACATTGACCGAGACTAGCCAGCGTGATCAGCCTGCCTTAGAAAAAGAAAAGAACGAAAATCAAGATAAATCAGAAGAAGCGTCTAAAAATCAGGACACTCAGCCTCGCTCCATGCAAGAGAGCGCTGCTCAGCAGCAAGAAAATAGCGCTCAGTTAGATGAGCTCAAACTAAGCGCCACTAACCCGCTTAATCGCGCATCTGCAAAAACAGATAAAAGCGAAAACGATGAAGTAGATAACGAACAACAAGAGACAAAAGAAGAAGACGGAGAAGGAGAAAGAGAGGTCGCTGAGTCGAGTGAGCAAGAAACGCATTCAAATAGCACTGATCCGCTCCCTTCTCCTCTCTCTCAAATTTTGGGTGTACCCACTGAAAAGGCCATTGCCACTATTTCTAAAGGCAATTTAGTTGACGTTGGAGCTCACTCTTCACCTCATCAGCAAGAGTCTGGCGCCGCATCTTCTCAAGCCGCGTCAATCCACGCTCTCACAGCCAAAGAATTGTTATCAAGGACTGGGCCGCTAGGACAACTCATTGAAGCCGTAAGCAAATTCTGCTCTAAACGCGCCGTCAATGAGCTAGGAGATTGGGAACTCATCATTGATCTTGACCCTAAACTATTACCCGCCACCAAATTGATTGCATGTATTTCGGTTTCCGAGCTTTTGCTTCGTTTTACCAGCACCGATGCCTCGACAAACACATTAATCTCCCGACATAGCGAAAAGCTGTGCGATGAATTGGCAAAACATTTAAAGAGGCTTAACTATCCTCGCTCAGTTGAGATTGAGCTAAATGGCCAGCGCTTGCGAGGCGCTTAGAAGCTGTTCAAAGCCTTCCAAAAGCACCCTTCTTCGCGGTTGTGCGGTGCTCGAAATCCTGATGTACTTGAGTACACTCCGGTTTCTGTGCGCCGGACTCCCCCCAAATAAGGGCGCTTTTGGAAGACTTTGAACAGGTTCTTAAAAATTATTTAAAAATTCTTGCAAAGGTTCGCTAGAGCCTGTTCAAAGACTCAAAAAATAAAAATTAGAAATTTGCGTCTGCATATTGGATTGCTGCATTTAATCCACTCCTAATTGTACTTTTTGAATCTGTGAACAGGTTCTTAGAATCTGTGCAAAGCAGCCTATATCTTCCGTGACTACCGACATCAATCTAAATAATACGGTGCGCACGCTAAACGGTTTGCTCCCTACGTTGACTCCAAGCGCCGCACGCCTTACTCGCCTCATAGCAAGTACGGGGTTTACCCAGAGTCTGGCGCGCCAGGTACAAGCACATCATCTGCAAATCTTGGGACCATCCAGGCCAGATCCATCTTCTCCATGGGGTTCACTCAGCGTGCAACACCCTACAGGTCAAGCGCAAATTTCTTTTGATTTAGCTCCCTGGCCTGCTTTACAAATGCTTGCGGCAGACAGCACGTCCAATAACGAGGACAGTGCATTAAATGCAGCTGTGTTAGAAATTTTTCTGTCACGCGCCGCCCAACATTTGCAAAACTTAGGTTTAGAAGACGTTAGCTTTCGTAACCTGACTCTACTGTCTCAAGATAAAAAATCAGCTGGCGCATACCAAGAGCAGATTACGCTGAGTTTCAAATTACCGAATCAAATGCAAAATGAGCCATTCGTGCTCACCATCGACCAAATAGATAGCAGCTTGCTCAATCAGCTTGAGGCATTAAGCATGAATGAGCCAGTTTCACTCGATCGGCGATTTGCCCAATTGAAACTGCCAGGACGTGCATTACTTGGCATACAGCGGCTACAAATTGACACGCTCTACAGTTTGCAAGAAGGCGACATTTTGCTTAACGGTATTGCGCCGCATTACCGCTCGCTGCTGGATGATTCTGCTGCACTCGATAACATTGAATTGATGTGGGGCACGCCTAAGGCCAAAAGATTACGCAGCACAGGCCGACTTGACGGCCAAATGATTGTAATAAAGGACACGCCAGTGATTAGTGAAGACATCGATACCGAAGAGACTACCGACTCCATCAGTGATGAGGAAGAGCTCGATAATCTGGCACAGCTTGAGGTACCCGTACGACTTGAGGTCGACACCATCATGCTGCCGCTCGCTGAGCTTTCTGGACTGAATACAGGTTATGTGATTGAGCTACCCATTCCCCTTTCTCAAGCCAGCATTCGTTTAACCATTCATGGTCAAACGATCGGCTTTGGGGAACTGGTAGCAGTGGGTGAACATTTGGCAGTACGCATTAAAAAAATGGCGCCGATCGATGATTCAACTCACTGATGCCAATGGCTTAATTATCATCATTCTGGCAATTGGCCTTTTGCCTTTTGTCGCGATGGTGGTTTCTTCTTACGCAAAAATTGTGGTGGTGCTAAGCCTCTTGCGCAATGCGCTGGGTATTCAGCAAATACCACCCAATATGGTGCTCAATGGAATTGCCGTACTCGTGTCATGTTATGTAATGGCACCCATCGCATTTTCGGCAATGCAAAACTTGCAAACTCAAACACGTGCACCTCAAGCAGCCGTTGCTGTCTTGCAGGGATTTCAAGCAGCGCGTGAACCATTTCGCCAGTTTCTTATCAAGCACTCGCGTGAGCAGGAAAAATCTTTTTTCTTACGCTCTGCGGCAGCCGTGTGGCCAGCCGAAGCGGCGCGTCAACTCAAGCCGGACGATTTAATTGTGCTCGCCCCCGCTTTTACGCTGACCGAGTTGACAGATGCGTTCAAAATTGGCTTCTTGCTGTACATCGCATTCGCTTTGATCGATATCATTATTGCCAATATATTAATGGCCATGGGGCTCAATCAAGTTAACCCAGTGAATATTTCGATTCCTTTTAAGTTGCTGCTTTTTGTCGTGATGGATGGCTGGTCAACCTTAATTCACGGCTTAGTGCTGACTTATCGATAGGCTCAGAACCTGCATGGAACTTGAAAATATTATTGAAGTCACGACCCAAGGCTTACTCCTCTGCCTTTACTTATCGCTACCTACGATTGTGGTATCAGCGGTGGTCGGTTTATTAGTCTCGTTTATTCAGGCAGTGACTTCTTTGCAAGATCAGAGCATCTCACATGCGGTTAAGTTGGTTGCGGTGATCGTGACATTGATTATCACGGCCCCTTGGTCAGCCTCAGCCATGTTGAGATTTGCCAACGCCACGATGGCTATCGCCTTCGCTCCATCATGAGCACCCCACCTAAACCGGGGCGCTCTTACCATTTATGGAATCCCCATTCAGCTGACCCTCATCATCTTAAGCTGACCCACCCAGCCCAAGAGCTGCAAAGCACATCGTCACATCCCCAAACAGCCGTGCTTTATAAGATGTGGAGCTTTGGGCCTTCCCAACAAGTTGGTATGCAACGACGCTCCTCTTTAATGCGGGCCATGCCTATCAATCGCGGTCCTTTACTCGCTTTACGGCGCAAACCAAATTTATCGAAACGAAGCACCGGTAATGCTATCGCCAGTATAAATTTTGATGATGAACAGCAAGACAACAGCTCACTAAACACGGATTACAAGCTTGAAAAACCTGCACTAGCAGGTGACTCTTTTCATTCCGGCCAAGAACAGCAGGAACAAGGAAAGCGAGAGGGGCACCCCGATGAAGAGTCTACGCCACTCACTGTCGGCCCAACTCGTTTACATTTGGCAATGATCGAGCCAAAAACTACTTTCGCTATGCTAGTACCCCATGAGGATTTACCTAAATTTCAGCATGCGGCTGATGTTCTGGCTTACTTCACTCAAGCCATGCTTCGTTTACGGGATAAGGGTGCGCGTAGCCAAACTGACCTAAAGCTACGCCCATTGACGCAAGAATTGATACTTTGCTTATTGTCAAACTTAGTCTCTTACGGCACCTTGCCCATGACAAAGTTAGACGCCGTTCGGCAATACCTGATCGAGGCTGCGCAAGAGCACGAAAAAAACTCGCAAGGTCAAAATCAAGGGGAGCAAGAAAAGGAAAAAGAACCCGAAAAAGAAGAAAAAGAAAACAAAAAGCAGCCAGCAATTAGTCTTCCTCAATCGGTGCAAAATTTGAATCTGCTCATGCCAGTCATTCTATTAAGCAGTCAACGGCCTTCTACCACACAACAATTAAAACTAGCATGCGGCCGTGTCAAAACCTTGATTCGCACCGCGACTAAATAAAGGCCCGACGAGACAATTTAAAATCTTTTCATGATTGTGCGAGTGAATATATAGGGACTTTCTATTTAATTTAATTCAATTCGCTACCAAAAACCACCATGCTAATTAAGACATGGAAATATTCTTAGAACATCCCACATCTTCCGTCATCATTTCATTATTTTCTATTTGATATTTCAGAGAAATGTCAAATGTCACCTTATTTAAATTCAAGTAAATTATTAAGCAGCGCATGCTAATTCGAATTGGAATAGCGCACTCAATTAAATTAATAATAAAAAAAATAAGGAAATAAACATGGGTCAGCCCCTTTCAAGGATGGTCACTTTAAGTCCGACCGCTCACTCGGTTAGTCCGCCCTCATCTGAGACCTTCAAAGCCCAGATTGCTAATGAAGTAAAAAGAAGTCAAAAAATAGCAGATTTAAGCCAGGCGCTTGGCTATGCGGAAGACGCTTACAATTATTATTCGACTTATCCTGGAAACCAAACGCTCTTCGCTCACTTCATGAGATATTTCGCGATTGATGAAGGAGATGACATCAATAAGCAATTGGCCAAGCTGGGTGTTTCCAGTGTGCCAATAGAAAGTAAAGGGACGAATCCGCATTCAAGCATGCAAGATAAAAGAGAGCTGAAGGGCCAAATAGCGGCTTTTTCATTCGGCTTCCATGTTCTCGGGCACTTCGTTACTTGGTTTATCAAACTCTTTATCAATCCACTCACGCCGCCTAAACAGCCGCGCTATGTTGCTTGATGCCACTGCTTTTTGGGGTTGGGGGGAAGCGTTTAGTCACATACGGAACCCCAACACAATCCACCTTAGAAGATCGTGAGCGGGCTTTAAGAATAAAACGAGTATGGGTGACGAACTAGGAAACAATCATCGAGCAGCCATAATAATGCGGCGAGCACCTGTGTAATGGATTTTCCAGTAGCGCTCAGTCAGCTTATCGACTCGCACCCTCTTCCCCGCAGAAGGCGCGTGCACAAATTTATTGTTGCCAATATAAATGCCGACATGCGAGATCGTGCGGCCAAATGTATTAAAAAAGACTAAATCACCAGGCTTTAAATTACTCTTACTGACTCGATGCCCCCTTCGGCTCATCTCGATAGTACGGCGCGGCAAAGTCAAACCTAAGGTACTTTGAAAAACATACTTCACAAAGCCGCTGCAATCCATACCAGACTTTAGCGTATTACCGCCCAAACGGTATTTGGTGCCGACCAAGCGCAATGCTTTGGCCACTACAGCACGCCTACGCTGTGCAATAGTGGAGGACGATATATTCGCTTTTCTGTGGAGCAAAGGACGTGCAGGCTTCGCCGAACTCGCTTTAGCACGAGGATGCCAGGCAATTAAATAAACGGTTGCAGGTAAGTTGATATTAGCCTCAGGCCAGGCGGAACCTGAAATAGCATATAGGCTAGTTATTGATAAGCTAGCCATCAGATATTTACAGATACGTCTAAAAAGGCTTGAGCGCATAAAATAGCAATACCTATTTAAATTACTGAAAAATCTCTGCCTAGGCCGGGATACAGCAGAGCATTTAACTATACCTGATAGCAAAGGCATTACTTGCTACGGGGTTGCGAAAGAAGCCTATTTCTTAAACTTATTATGTGACTTGGCCGCTTTATACAACAACACCCCATGCTGTTGACTGGCATAGGGTGTTGTTGAAAAGGCTGTATTTTGCAATTTTGATTAATTAGGCGTGGCGAATCAAATTTGGCTTAATAGGTCGTGTAAAGACCGACTGCTGAAAACTGAAACGAGGAATTGGAGATGACCCACGCAAAAACATTATAAGCCGCTGACAAAAGCTAAACTTAAAAGCTTCAGATATTTTTTGTAATGCCTCTCGTTTTTTCTCTACTGTCTTCTGTGCATCACTTTTCTCTTTAAGCATCCTCTGTTCACAGGAGCTTGTTAGAGAATCAATTTTCTCTATATTAGATTTCTGTTGATTCTGATAATAAGCCTCATCTTTTCCTTCATACTTCTTTTCTTTTATATTTTTTTTCAACTGCCGGGAATCTGTTTCCCATTCTTGATGGATCCCATAATACTTTGAGGTTTCAGTCGTGAAGATGATTTGGTGGTTGTACTCTCTTATTAATTCCTGCTGAATTTTTAGATATTCATTTATATTCTGTTTAAAAGATTGAGCATGAGTCTCGAGCAAAAGTCGAGCGCTACTTTCCGCTTTCTTCACTTCTTTTTCAGCTGATTTAAGCTTTTCTTCTAATACAGTAAAATATTCTGGATCTACACTCTTATCGTCTACAACTTCAGCCTCAATAAGCTGAAATTGCATAGTTTCAACCTCTGACTCCATAATTGCAGATTCTAGCTCTGAGTCTGCATTGTTAGGCTCTGGAGCCTCAAGTTTATACACAGCTTGTTGCAGCTTTAGTGCCTCAGTTCGAAGCTCTAATGCTGCAGTTATAAGTGGTAATTTCAAAGCTTGGAGCTTTGATTGCGCCTCTTGAATCTTTGATTTTGTGTCCCCAAGCTTTTGTGACGCAACTGTAAACCTTGCTGCTATCCTGTCAAATGCTCCTGACGCAGCCTTAAAGTCTGATTCTTTAGCGGCCACTTCCAAGGGGTTCGGTCTGTGTGCATTGTTAGATGTTTGTAACGCAGCATCAAAGTCTAATTCCAAGGGGTTTGCTAGTCTGGCCTCTCTAAGCGCTAATAATTTTTTTATAAGATTTTTTGTCGCAATGTCAAACATTGATGTTGCAAGGTTCAACTCTACTTCTAAGGAAGGAAGCGTTGATTCCAGAGCTTGAAGCTCTGATTTTTCAGCTTCTGCCTCAACTTGCGCACGATTTAATTTCTGTTGTGCTGCTTTGAGATTTTGCGTAGGGCCAGTTAGTCGAGCCTGCTTGTTAGCTGCCTGTAGTACTTCATTCTCAATCTGAAAAAGGTTAGTTCTTAGCTTCAATTGAATGTCTTCTATTTCGTGGTCATGTAGCAAATTCTTTAATGAAGCCTCAGCAAACTTAACTTCCTTTTCAAAAACACCCAAGCCGTAGGAACTTACAAAAAGACGATGGTCTAGGCGTTCGAATGCACTGCTATCTCTAAACTTATTTTTCTGATTGTTTATGCTCGCACCAAATAATTGGGGAAGAGCGCTACTTGCCTTGCTTATTGTCTTGAGGCATGGATTCGAAAATGGCGATGTTTCCTGACGCAATAAGTAGGCACGAAGAAAGGAATTTAGACGTTTAGAGGAATCTCCGCTTGCAGATTCGCCTCCATTTACAGGTTCATTTTCCTGATTGTCTATCGCCTTACCCTTGTTAACACGTGAATCATACGACTGCGAAAGATTAGCCTCAGCGCTAGCATCAGATAATTCGATTGTAGTATGTGCTTCACAAAGCGTGTGATACCCGCTATCAGAAGACGCACGCCTCTTAGGGGAGACTGGGTTTATAGGTATGTGCGAGGAGCTTGAGCCTGCTATGTCCATAATAAAGCCTGTATTTTTAAAATCTGAGAAGTTTTGCTAGATTGACCAAAATCTCGCTGCCGGCCTTTCATACTTTATTGGCAAGGGGGAGACTGCTCAATTACTTTATCTGCTGCATTTATTAAAGAATAAGCTTCTGCTCTTGACGATTCACCCGAAGAAGGTTTTGGGGTTGAATTGGCCAAAAAGAAGAAGCTTAGGAGGAATTTTTTTGATTTCTTACTACATCGCTCCTTTTATAGGGCGAACATTGCATTGCAATTGAGGGCTGAATCATAGTCAAGTTTCCCTAAGAACACAACAGATAATTCTTAGAAAAAATCAAGAATCTAAAATATATACTTAGCTTTTAAACTGCTTTTTCGCTCAATTAGCCGAATTGCGTAGCGCATCGATTGTTTTGAGGAGTAATAGACGCAGCCTAAGGCATAAGATAATTACTTAATCTTATACTGGAAATAAGCTGAGAATTTTTTATTTAATATAATGCAAAAATAATCGAGATAATTAACACTCAAATAATAGAGAAAATTAATTATTTTTATCGAAAAAACTAAAATTTATTTTTTTTGATTTTTATAAAAAATTTTAGTTTTTTAGTGTTGATTTAATCTTATAAAACTTCTTATTTATTGATTTTTCCGGCATCGTCACAGTCAACGATAAAATATAAATCATCATTTATTAATTCGATGGTTTGATAAAGTATTCTGAAGACAGTTTTTTACCGCAAACCCAACACGTCCTGCATATCAAATAGCCCACTGCTTTTATTAGCAATAAATTGCGCCGCACGCAGCGCACCTTGCGCATAGCTTGCGCGACTCGCTGATTTATGAGTAATTTCAATGCGCTCGCCATCCCCAGCAAATAAAACGGTATGGTCGCCAACAATATTTCCTGCCCGTACCGTGGCAAAGCCAATGGTCGACGCCTGGCGCTCACCTGTCACGCCTTGCCGCCCATAAACTGCGACCTCATCTAAATTAAGGCCACGCGCCTGCGCCACTGTTTCACCCATTTTCAGTGCTGTGCCGGATGGAGCATCGACTTTATGTCGATGGTGCGCTTCAATAATTTCAACGTCGTAATCGGTCGGGACTAAACCAGCCGCCATCTCCAGTAACTTAAAAGTAATGTTCACCCCAATACTCATATTCGGTGCCACTACCATCGCTAGCTCCTGGCTCGCCGCTGTTAATTCAGCCTTTTGCATCTCGGTAAAACCTGTCGTGCCAATCACCAATTTAGTGCCATGCTCACGCGCCACCGCTAAATAATCCATAGTGGTTTGTGCTCGTGTGAAATCAATTAGACAATCGGCGCCTTTCAATACGGCATGGATATCATCGCTGACTCTCACCCCAGTTTGTCGACCTAAGAAAGCGCCTACTTCTTGACCAAGTAGTGGACTACCTGTGCGCGCAAGTGCGCCTGTTAGCTGCACTTGTGGATGGTTCAGCGCAGTTTCAATCAATGTTCGGCCCATCCGTCCAGACGTGCCAGCAATCGCAATCTTTAGAAGATTCATAGAGATAAAAGAAGTAGTTAACGAAGCCTTGAATCAGCCATTCGCGGCTGATTCAAAGCTTCTTAGAATATTTATTTAAGCAGCAAACGCTCAACCACTTTGCCGCCAACTAGATGGGAATCAATGATTTCATCAAGGTCGGATTCGTCCACATAGGTATACCAAACCCCTTCCGGATATACCACCAGCACCGGCCCCTCTTCACAGCGATCAAGGCAGCCAGCTTTATTAATACGTGCCTTACCCGGCCCGAGCAAACCCAACGTCTTCATACGATTTTTGACATACTCTTGCAGGCCTTGCGCGCCACAATTTGCGCAACTTGGACGAGTATTGTTATCGCGCTGGTTCACGCAGAAAAAAACATGTCGTTGATAAAACATAGGCACCTTAAAGTTCGGCTCAGAAACCTTGAAATTTAATATTTGATTGTAGCAAGCCAGTGCCTCACATCCTATGCTTAGGAAGGTCTGCATCAGGGCCATTGCGCTATAAAAAGGTAGGGCTATAGAGAAAAAGTGGTGAATGGGAGTCTTTTTGCTCAAGATAAGATGTTGTCCACTCCACTATTCTATTTTTGTGAACTAGTTGATCCGCGACATGAGACGCGCAATAAGCTGCATAAGCTCGAAGATATCTTAATGATCACATTGTGTGGGACACGGTGCGGAAGTGTGGCCGTTTTTACGGGCCGCTAATAGCGGACATCCTGGCAATTAGTACGGTACATGCTGATACGCCGCATGCTTGCTTCGATCAACTCATTTTTATGATGCAGCAAGCCGGCTCTTTATAGACTGAGCAACAGCTGCGAAACTACATCCGCTCAATTATTTATATTGTGGTTCAGCGTAAGCTGAGACACGCGGCCAAATCGTTTTATGGTGGTGTCAGATGTGTATTTTGATGCGATAGAGAACAAAGTAAGAGCACACTAAATTATGAAATCAAAAATGCCCCAGGTTTATTAAAACCTGAAGTGCCCCCAAAAAGTTGGACACCAATCTAATTTTTTGGGTTTTTTTATGAGTAAATACAGCGAGGCATTTAAGTTATCGGCCATTCAAAGCTATTTATCTGGCATGAAGAGTGGCAGGGCCGTGGCACAGCAATATGGCGTGGAACATGGAATGTTGCGTAAGTGGGTGGCCGCCTACCGCGTGCATGGGGAAGCGAGCCTCAAAAAGAAGTACGGCAACTACAGCGCCCAATTCAAGCTTTCAGTACTAAAGCATATGCAGGAGCACGCGCTGTCGCATCGAGAAACGGCAGCCTATTTTGATATTCGCAATGTAGGTATTCTGGGTATCTGGAAACGTCATTATGATGCGGGAGGTATACAAGCCCTCTCTCCCCGCCAACAAGGACGCCGCAAAAAAATGCCACCATCCCCCCCTACCTCGCCCAAATCTGGAAATGTACAGACGCGCACGCGCGAACAGGTACTTGAGGAAGAGCTGAATTATTTGCGCATGGAAAACACCTACTTAAAAAAGCTCAAAGCCTTAATTCAAGCGGACCAGCGGGCAGCACAGCGCAGAAAGCACAAATAGTGTTTGGATTAAGGCACCAGTACCCCCTTAGCAGCTTACTCAAAGTAGCAGGCCTCGCACGCAGTACCTTTTACTACCAACAAAAAGCGTTACAGCGGGGCGATAAATATCTAGCGATCAAAGCGCAGATTCAGGCTGTTTTTACGCAGCATAAGGGACGGTATGGCTATCGACGTATCACGAGTGTGATTCGGCAGAATGGACATTCAATCAACCATAAAACAATCCAGCGTTTGATGGGGCAGCTCAAGCTCAAATCGTTGGTACGTATTAAAAAATACCGTTCCTATAAAGGGGCGTTAGGACGCATAGCCCCCAATGTCTTGCAACGACAATTTAGCGCCCAGCGCCCCAACCATAAATGGGTAACGGATGTAACGGAATTCAATGTCTACGGCCAGAAGTTGTATCTCTCGCCCGTGATGGACTTGTACAACGGAGAGATCATCTCCTACCAAATCGCACAGCGCCCTGCGTTCGAGATGATAAGCACCATGCTTAATAAAGCCTTTATCTGTTTGCAGCCTCATGACAAGCCAATCATGCACTCAGATCAGGGATGGCAATATCAAATGGCCGCCTATCGAGAACTGCTCGCGAAAAAAGGTATCACGCAGAGTATGTCTCGCAAAGGAAACTGTCTTGATAATGCGGCTATGGAGAGCTTCTTCGGTACACTAAAATCTGAGTTTTTTTATTTGAATACATTTCGTAATATTGACGAGTTACAAGCAGGTTTGAGCAAATACATCTACTACTACAATCATGAACGCATCAAACTCAAACTAAAAGGACTGAGCCCGGTGCAATACCGAATTCAGTCCTTTCATTGTTAGCTACTTTAACCGTCTAAGTTTTTGGGGTCAGTTCAAACCTTAGGGCATTTTTGTAGAAGCAAGCCTAATTTTCTTCTAGGTTTCTTTAGCCTTTGCGCTCCATTGCTGTATTGTTTTCTTGCCGCTGCATAAAATTAATAAATAAATCTTTTAGTTCTTTCACTTCATTTTGTGAGTCTTCAGCGGCTTTTCTAGCTTTAGCGGCTTCTTCCTCTGCTTTTTTAACAGCGTCTTGCGTTTTTGCTGTTGCTTCAGTAAAAACCTGAGTGCTAACAGGCTGTGAGCCACCTACTGGATTAGGCATTTCGTTAATCCTCTCAATCAAATCGTATGATAATGGTTCGAGATATCTTTCCCGAATCTTTCTTATGTTTTCAGTTTTAACCGCTTCCTGTTTAGCTAGTATCGTCGTTGCTGCTTTAATAGTGAAAGCTAATCCAGCTAACGCGATGCTAATGCCAACAGGTGCAGCTAGCAGGCCAGACAACGTTGCGCCTACTAACAGCATAGGGAAAATCTTATTGTCCCATACTGCATAATCTGGTGTGGGATTTTCCTGCTCAAATCTTTTAATTTTTAGCAATAATTGCTCTAGGCTCGACTTTATTGTTGTCATTCCTTCATAAGAGCCTTTACCCGCTTTGGCATCTTCTACCGCAAATTTTCCTGCTACAAAAATCGGGATAGCTTTGTCGGCTATTTCCTTACTTCTGCTCACAAACTCTGGGAAATACCGATTTTTTATCCAGCTTCCCTCTATCTTTTTGTAAGAATTGGTAAGCCCTGCAAGCTGGTCTTTCTTTGTGAATAAATTTTCTTTAAAGGTTTGAAAATTTTTTGAAAGCCCTTCAGTTAAATAGTGATAGCTGAAGTACTGTGAAATACTCGTTGCATCCCTCTTTGGCACAAAATCCATTGCACCAGGCGCAACAAGCGTCCAGCCATCGTCAGGCGTATTCAGTGTTTCGCTATTAGAATGAGCGTCTATAGTAGAGCGCGTAGGCTCTAAATCAACGGTTTGGCTATGGTCTAGATTTGGTTGCTTTTCTTCTATTGTCGGTATTGTTACGACAATAGTTTCGTATCTTGGCGGCGCTGCTTCTGCTTTTAATGGTTCTTTTTTTATAGGTAGAGGAGTAAATGCGCGAGGAGTGAAACTTACTGGTGCTGTTGGACGCATTCCCATTGTACTTCCTGACATTTTTTTCTCCCCCTGCACTACAGCAGCGACTTTAAAAATAAGACAAATAAGAAATCTCCGTAAGAATCACTTTTTTAGTGTCTGGTGTCTTTAAGGGAAAATCCTTATTTTTGAAAGCATGGTAAAAATAAAAATGTACTTGCTAAGATTTAAATAAAAAGCGTTACGTCTGGTTAAAGCAGCTCATAAAGCCAGATCACGAAACCTCAATTTTTTTATCCGCCCGAGCTTGAGAAATCCTCCCCTAGCTCCTATCTTATGAAAGACAGAGCATCTGTATAACTCAATCAAGAGAGGATAAAAATGGCAAATTTACTCACTCATCCGCTGGCAGAAATATTGAATGAAGAACCTTTTACACACGAGCTATCCCCGAGCTTGCTTGCCCCTTTTACTTTAAGTTTTTTGAGAAAAAGGCCAGATGATTTAATGCACAGTTTCCGGGTGGATCTGGAAGAAAATGAGCAGTCTTTTATACTGCGCGCCGAATTACCAGGCATCAAAAAAGAAGAAATTAACGTATCTATTGATGAAAATACGGTAACGCTACGCGCCGAGAAAAAAACAGAAGTCCGTCTGGGTGAAGAAGAAAAAGCCAATAGCCAACCGCGCTTTTTATACCGCGAACGATCATTCGGCAGTTTCCTGCGGACCTTTAGCTTACCAAGCCCAGTCGATTCAACAACGGCGAATGCAAAATATGAAAACGGTGTATTGCTACTCACTTTACCTAAAAAAACCGTTAGCACAACGCACCAGATAACCGTTGAGTAAGGTAGCTGTGCCAAAAAAACTGAGACCTTAAGCGCTTAGTTTTGGAACGCTCCACAAATTGGAGCGTTCTTTTTTGCCTAAGCCATAGATAAACGGCCTACCTCAGTGTTACTTCCTGCAATTAGCGGCATAGCGCTGCTATATCTATAAAACGATATCCATAAAAGAATATGGTAAGGTTACTTTTTACTAAGGGACCTCTGCGTAACCCTTGAAGGCGTTGATTAAATTGCCTCAAAAACTCAGAAGCGCTCACTATAAATAGCACCTACTTTTCAAGCTTTGGAAAAAGCTAAGTCAATCGCGAGCAAGAAATGCCGACTCAGCTAGCGTTGACCGTGAGGCATAACACAGCTGCTGATTGATTCAGCCTTTCTTTAGGTCATGTGCTGAGCCATTTTTTCTTTTGATTATTTTTTACTTAATATCCACCTGATGCCCATTGCACAGGTCTTCACTGAACGTTTTAGTTCCTTATCCATTAATGCAAGGAGAGCCCGTAATGGACGCCGCCGTTTTTGCTTCGCCCACTGCTTTGTCCACCTCTAGCAGCCATGTTGTGGCTGATCTTTCGCTTGCTGCATGGGGTCGCAAAGAAATTGCCATTGCAGAAACCGAAATGCCTGGCTTAATGGCGCTACGCAAAGAATACCAACAAAGTCAGCCTCTCAAAGGGGCGCGCATTGCTGGCTCATTGCATATGACCATACAAACTGCCGTACTCATCGAAACCCTTCAAGCCTTGGGTGCTGAAGTGCGTTGGGCTTCATGCAATATTTTTTCAACACAAGATCATGCGGCAGCCGCCATCGCCGCCACTGGTACTCCCGTCTTTGCCTTTAAAGGCGAAACCTTGGATGAATATTGGGAATTCGCGCATCGCATTTTCGAATGGCCCAATGGCGAAAACGCTAATACGATTCTTGATGATGGCGGCGATGCTACGCTTTTACTCGTGCTGGGTACGCGCGCGGAAAAAGATCAATCCGTACTAGCTAACCCTGCACACGAGGAAGAAAGTGCGCTCTTTGCCTCCATCAAAAAACATTTAGCCGCTGACCCTCATTGGTATTCAACACGTCTTGCGCACATCCGTGGCATTAGTGAAGAAACCACAACAGGGGTGCATCGCCTCTATCAAATGGAAAAAGAGGGCCAGCTGCCATGCGCCGCCATTAATGTTAATGATTCGGTCACCAAATCAAAGTTTGACAACCTCTATGGTTGCCGCGAATCGCTAGTAGACGGCATTAAACGCGCAACCGATGTGATGATCGCCGGGAAAATCGCTGTGGTAGCGGGTTACGGCGATGTCGGCAAAGGTTGTGCGCAGTCATTACGCGGCCTAGGCGCAACCGTGTGGATTACCGAAATTGATCCAATTTGTGCACTGCAAGCTGCGATGGAAGGCTACCGCGTGGTCAGCATGGATGATGCCGCCGATAAAGCCGATATTTTTGTCAGTGCGACGGGCAATTTGCATGTGATCAATCACGAGCATATGAAAAAAATGCGCCATCAGGCCATTGTTTGCAACATCGGCCATTTCGACTCAGAAATTGATATTGCCTCACTGCGTCAATACAAATGGGAAAACATTAAGCCACAAGTCGACCATATTGAGTTTCCTGATGGCAAACGCATTATTCTGCTTGCCGAAGGGCGACTTGTGAACCTTGGCTGTGGCACCGGCCACCCTTCTTTCGTCATGTCCAACTCATTCACTAACCAGACACTTGCGCAAATCGAGCTCTTTACTCAAAGCGCTAAATACGAACGCAAAGTGTATGTATTGCCCAAACACCTGGATGAAAAAGTCGCTCGCTTGCACCTAAGCCGACTAGGCGCACACCTCACTGAGCTAAGCGAAGTGCAAGCAAACTATATTGGTGTCACACAAGAAGGGCCGTACAAACCTGAGCACTATCGTTACTAGGCATTTGTTGTGCGAGCCTGTTCAAAGTCTCCATTTAGAGACTTTGAACAGGCGTGTATTGGAGTGGGATCAGAAGTAGAAGCTCAACATGTTTACTTTCTCACCCAATATTCATCTTTTTAAGGTACTAAACAGTGCTCTTAACACCCATAGGTACAGTTATTGCCTGACTGGGCTAAGAAGGCTACACGGTGGCTATCTTAGGGATCATATCTATATCGCTTGGCTGCGTCTTTGCACAATTCGCAAATAGGCTAAGTTATCGGCTGTTAGCCTCTGGCTTTTTCTCGCTAGGCTAAACCAGGCCCCCCTTTTTATAGGAGAGTAAAAATGAATTTGCTGTTGATTTGGCTAATTAATGCCGTTGCACTATTGGTTCTACCTTACGTCATTCCCGCTATCCAAATCCGCAACTTTGGTACGGCGCTTATCATCGCTGTCGTACTCGGATTGATCAATACACTAGTGCGCCCTTTACTCATATTGCTCACCCTGCCTGTCACCATTCTCACCTTGGGTCTTTTTATCCTTGTGATTAATGGACTGCTTTTTCAGTTGGCAGCAGCGATGCTCAAGGGTTTTGATGTATCAAGCTTTTGGGCTGCATTCTTTGGCTCGATCTTGTACAGTCTGATTTCTTGGGCTTTATCAGTGGTTATTCTTAACAACCGTATCTAGTCAATAGATTTACTGACTGCCCCCACTCTCTCTTTTAGAATCTGCTTAGGGAAGTGCTAAATAAGTCGCGACCAAGGAACATCGAGGCTCCCGGCTTATTTAGCGCTTCTCTTAGTTTTTTGATACAGCATGCGCACCCCTGAACTATCCTTTGAATTTTTCCCTCCCAAAACACCTGAGGGTTGCGATAAATTGCGCGCAGCGCGTATCCAACTTGCACAGCTGCAACCTCAGTTTATTTCGGTAACCTTTGGTGCCGGCGGCTCAACCCGGCAAGGCACACTTGATTTAGTGCTGGAAATGGCACGCGAGAAAATTAATGCTGCGCCCCACTTATCATGCGTAGGTACGTCGCGCACCGAAATTCGCACCATTCTCGACCACTACCGCAGCCACGGTATCCGACAAATTATCGCGTTACGCGGCGATTTACCGTCTGGCATGGGTAGCCTCGGTGAATTTCGCTATGCGTCTGAATTGGTGGAGTTTATTCGAGCCGAACATGGTGACTGGTTTCATATCCAAGTTGCGGCTTATCCAGAATGCCATCCGCAAGCCAAATCTTTGCAGCACGACCTAGAAAACTTCGCACGCAAAATCAAAGCTGGAGCGAATGCTGCGATTAGCCAGTATTTCTACAACGCCGATGCCTATTTTCGCTTCGTTGACGACGTCCAACGGCTCGGCATCGACGTACCCATTACACCCGGCATCATGCCCATTACCAATTTCATGCAATTAATACGCTTTTCTGAAATGTGCGGTGCCGAAGTCCCCCGCTGGATTGCGCAACGGTTAGCCAGCTTCGGTGACGATAAAAAATCAATACGCGCCTTTGGCCTTGAAGTCGTTGCCAACCTGTGCCGCCGCCTTATCGAAGGAGGCGCGCCAGGCTTGCACTTTTACACATTAAATGGCGCAGAAGCCACGAGTAAGCTGTGCCAGCAGCTGACTCATCTCAACTTGAGCCACGCTTAGGAAAGCGCTACAAAACCAAGCGCAGCGCCCCCTCTTCTTGCCGTATAGGCATATTGTTTGCGCCAACTAAGATTTTGGTTGCAATCTACAAAAGGAGAGGCTATGGCTGCGCAAGACGAGATGCAGTTGCTTGAGCGAGGCGACATTTATTTTCTTTATCGCCCTAAAGTCAGTTCTGCTGAACAAGAAGAGAACTCAGCTAAAACTATCGATGATATCCAGCGCTTTTATATTGTTCTGCACCCTCACCAAAATGCTCTCTATCGCTTACTCGTAGTTGGACGTAAACGTCTACCTGAAGTCCACAAACATGAAAAACATTGGGCGACAGTGGAAAAAGTGGCTCAACATCCCGATCAGCTGCTAGATCTTTTCAAACAACACAGTTATCAGACCAAAACAAGAGGTGAACGCTTAGAGCCTGAAGTAAGAGCTTGCGGCGAGGGCGTGTACTGCATTATTCAATCAGGTCGGCAAACTTACTTAGCTCATCATTTAGCCCTGCCAGAGCAACTGGGAGATGTGCAAAAAGAGTTAGATTTAGAGCCTGAGGCCAGTTACATCCTGTCTGTCAAAAATCAAAAAATCGCAGGTGCACAAAGCGGACAAGCGGCAAATTTTCCTGAAGAGCTGCAACAGAAATTTCGAAACTTACGGTTTATTCCAGCTAACCCAGTCACTCTTCTAAATTATCAAAATACTGAGTTATTACTAATCGGAGCGAGCACCGGCCCATCCGAAGAGCTAGGCATTGATTTACAAGCGGAACAAAAGTCATTTGATAAGAAAAAGATATTTTCGGATTTAAAGTTATGGCGCAATGAACACACCACCATCCCTCTTTTCGAAGGACAGTGGGTTTAAAAAAATAATAGATTGGCTATCAGCGCTGTCGCTAACTCCATATATTAATAATCTGACGAGAAGAAAAATTAAACTTAAGCAGGCAAAACTGTTACGGTAAGGACTCAAAGTTTTTGTAACGCTTGCAGAAAATGGCATATCTGATGCTGCTAATACATGTCTTTATATGTATGTATAGATAAGGAGGCCGTTATGTCTAATGTCGTTAAGGTAGTGGAAGTACTCGCTGAGTCACCTATCAGCTGGGAAGATGCAGCAGCATGCGCAGTTGAAAGAGCTGAACAAACGCTAAAAAACATTAAATCGATTTATATCAAAAATTTTGAAGCAAAAGTAAGCGACGGCAAAATCAGCCATTATCGAATCAATGCAAAAATTTCTTTTGAGCTTCAGTGAACAGTAAAACCTTATCTCATCAATAATTTTGCAGAAAAATAATTGATTATATGAGCAAATAATTCTCGCTCCTTCAGGCGCTACAAACTTAGCAATATTGTGCTGGCATACTTGTTGTAGTTAGCAACATCATTAAATGAAGTCTGCGGGGATTAAATTGATAGATGACTAGGATGATTTGTGCAACAACGCTGTATTTTTTATATCCCACAAAATTTTTTATGAAAAACTTATGCATAAGGCACCGGTATATTCTTTCTATAATCCCTATATAACAAGTTCTTCGGTAGGAGAAAAAATATTCCTAGCACAGGAGGAGGTAACACAGTTAAACCCAGAAGTTAAATTAGATAGAGAAACCCAGCCCAATCCAACTAATCCGACAAAGAGAAGAATGTGTGCAGCCGATTTTTTTGGCTCATCATCCTCTTCAAAAAAACCTAGCTCTAATTCACACAAATTTTTTTATCAAAAATCTTTACATAAGCCCAAACAAGAACTATCTCATGGGAGGACTGCTAACGTAACCTCTCACATGAAAAACCCTCATGATTTGAGTGATCTAAAAGCCCAATTAGCCAATGTCGTAAAGGCTAAGCATAAAAACTATTCCAATGAAATTAATAATATATTTCTTACAATTAAAAAACTCTCTGATAGAGGCGAGTCAGAAATCGAGATAAAAAAAGCACTTTTAACTATGCTTCCTTATATCCAGCAGAAAACAATATTAACAACTCAAACTATTGAGAATATATTTTATGTTATGGGATATCTCTATGACTACTCTAATAATAATGAATCAAAAACCGACATAACAAATGTGCTGTTAGCTATGCCTCATCATATAAATTACTATAATGTACTTTATAAACGAACGACCAAACCTATACTTTCGGCAATACGAAAACTCTCTGATAATGATGAATCAAAAACTGGAATAACAGATGTGCTGTTGGCTGTTCTAAGTCGCATCGATGATAATAATAAAATACCATTTTATATTCTTGATGCTTGTCAGGTCTTGCGCCACATTAAAAATAAAGATTTGGAAAAGGCACTCAATAATTTAAATAGTCATATATCTACATTAGATAAAGAAAAATTTACCCCAATTTTTATGGCAGAAGTCATTTGTAGTTTGCATCAATTATTAGAATATGAAAAAGCTCAAGGCATACTTCAGTATTTCCTGGATACTTGGAGTCTTCGAGAGGAAGAGCAAAGAGGAACTGACTTCTTCAAGGAAAAAAGCAAAATATATGGTCTATTGAGCGATATTAAGTCTTGGAAAACTCCATCTAATGGAGAAAATAATACACATGCAAAGCCGAATCAATTAGAAGAAAAAATATTTGAGCTAAGCGGCATAAAAACAGAAAATATAGAGCCGAACGGTCTTGTTAGCAGCAAAATTAATCTTGATTTACTTAGCTATCCCCTTGCTAATATGTGTATTGATGTGAGTTTGCGGAATATTGAAAGCCGTGCAAAAAATACGCCGCTAACGGTTGTATTTGACGAACGCCCTCAAAACCTAGCGCGTACTAACAAAATTCAAAAGGAGATGGAGAAGCGCATTCAACCTCTTCTACAGGCAGGCTACGCAATTAAATGGGATAAAAACTGTGTTGTACTAATTAACAGCACTATAAATTCACGACCGTTTCAGCGAGCTTAACGTACTTTACGCGCCGTATTTTTTGAGACAACCCCAAAACACAAAGCTTCCAGCTTATTTAGGCCTTTTCTAAGCTGCATGCTGCGCGAGAATGTCATCAATTAGCTTATCCATCACTTCTTCCTCAGCCGCACCAATTAAGCCGCTAGCTTGATGGCACCGTTTACGGCGCTCTAACTCATCGTTGATACTGCCCGTTGGATATAGGCGGGCTAGCAGTTGCCTCGCTTTGACTGGTCCAAGTTTGCGGTACAGCGAATCGCGCACGTAGGTGTCTTCGTTTGAGGTAGAAAATGCCCATAGCTTGATGCTGCCCATTGTGCTGTTCAGCACATGCGCGGCTTCGCCCTGTTTAGTGGCGAACAAAGCGACGAAAGTGGAGCCTTGCGGGCCAGGTGGGCGGATTAGATGCTTCACTGCATACACCGCTGTTTCTGACATATTGAATAGCTTGCGCATGATTTCGGCATTGGTCTCATTTTGGCGAGAGATGATAAATTTGCCGGTAGCAAATTCAAGCATGACATCATCAAAATCAGTGATGGATTGTGAAATCAATGTCACCATTACTCCCCATTTACCGCCCTCTCGCATATCAGCAATCACTTGCTCACGGACAGCTTGGATTTTTTGAGTACGGTGAAACTCATCAAATTGCAGATGCTTTTTATCCTGCCGAATCTCATGAATGCGCTGCTCATGATATTGACGATACTGCGGCGGAAAATGCGCAATGTGATCTTCAGTTAAATAGAAATTCCTTGCTGCAACATAGCGGGCGAGCATATAGCAAACAGCCGTTTGGTGATCGGCCGCAGCTGAGCCGCTTTTTGCCACTTCATCGAGGTCAATCGAAACAACACGTGCTGCACCTAAGTCGAATTGGGTAGGTCTGGCTAGGATTGGATAACTACGCATCGCCTCAGAAAGCATGCGGGTAAAAGCCAATAGCAGCGGCTCGCCATCTTCAGTGGTTTTAGCTCCATACATATCGTTGAACTGCGGCTCTCGACTTAGCGCAGCGATGTCGGCTACTAAAGGCACAGCATAGCGTTGCGCCAATAGCGCTGCGTGATACGCACCATGCTTAAATAGCGCATCGACAAGCTCCCACCAGGTGGTCTGCTCATCGACATGCAAGCCATGCTCTTGAAGTGCCCGCTCGATTAACTCGGCACTTTCAACACGACGGCTGTAAGGTTTGGGATTACCTGCGTCGCTGTAATATTGGTAGGCTTCCTGCACCGCCATTTTCACCAATCCACTCATGCCATCGGCAGGTGCCGATTTACCAATTGGCGTGACTAATAGCGAAATAAAGTTCACTAAAAAAGCTTCTTCGTGCGGCAGCGGAAAACGGCAGCCAAGCTGGGTATCGAAAGGGTTAATCGAAAAATCAGACGTCATGCGCAGCCTAATACTTGCGACCAAATAACGTTGATTTTCTGGTAATGCGTATTGCAGCAAGGAAATCAGCCCAGCACTGGCCCGACCTACATCAATAATAGCAATCAGTGGCAACCGTGAAATGCCAGGCGAAAGGCAAAGCGCGAGGTTAATTTGGTTACCATTGACTGATTTTCCAGAGCGTGGCTGCGCCACCATCACGACAATCCAGCTGGCTTGTACTGGCGAGTTCGGCTGATAGCACCAGATCTTTCCATCTACCGTGCGATACAGCACCGCGCCCCTTTCCAACCAAGGTGAAGCAGGACGATATAGCGGTAGCATCGCTGTCACGTCGCTCAACATGGCACACGCGGGTGTAGCGACACTGTTTAACGATAACGCTAGGGTGCTCGAGACAAAGCCTTGATAAGCGTCGCCGCACACCTCACGCACCTCTGCCCCACCCCATCCTTGCACAGCACGTGCTAAACGGGCAGCCCGCTCAGCTAGCAAGCGCTGCTCGCCAGCTGTACTCCAGGTCGCAAAATCAACGCGCAAGCGTACATCCAGTTCATCGTGCCGGCTTTGTAAATGGCGAATCTCAGTAATTGCTTCTTTAATCAGCCTATTATCGCCATGAGTAAAACCAAATAGCGCTGTAATGAAATCTTTGAAAGCTAACATTGCTAAGCCGCCTGACTCAATGAGAAATGACATGCGCCACGGTATATTTGAGTCTGCAAGCCGCATAAAGAGTTGCTGGAAAGGTTGAATATCCGCCGGATGCAGATGGATATACATCGGCGCGTACAGGCGGCCTCCTACCTCAACTGTTTTGAGATTCAGCACTTTTCCCATACGTGGAATCAGCTGGCCATTCAGTCGCGGCCAAAAAGCCCCCGATATATCCAGCGCTTTACATCGCGTAACGCGCACTGGAATCTTGTCACCTGGCAAACAAGCACGCCAATTCTCATCCGTAAAATCCGGGTCAACTGACATGCGCATTTCGTAAGCAGCAGCATGCACATCCAACACTTGCGCAGCTAACTGAACCTGCTGAAAATCTCGTAATAACGCAGCCACAAAAGAGCTATGACGGGTGCGCAACGCAGTTAAAGCAGCGAACAAATTAGGCGCGTCTTGCAAGCGCGGCAAGGCGTGCGCTGCTAACAGCTCTTGCTTTGCTTTACGGTCTTGTTTTTGCTCGCTTGCTGTCACTGCTGCTGGTCGAGTGAAAAGCGTAACAAACACCTTTTCATTGGCGCAGAACTGAGACAGATAACGTACATCTTCTGCAAATAGATCGTCCAAATCCAGCTGTAATCGTTTAGCTGTTGTCCTTGATAACGCAAGTGCCGTCTGGATATCGCGTGCTGCAGAATCAGGGTCACGCTTGAAAAATACATGAACTGCATGGCCGCCAGTGCTCAAATAGGCTTTTAAACTTTTGCTCATTTGCGCATTAACCTCTGTAAATTCTGCCGCGCCAATCATTCGATAAGATCCATGCAAACGGATCACAGTGAGCAGCGTGCCATCTTGCAGCGTAAAGGTTTGCTGGTCATCAACCGCCTCGATCTCACAATAATCAGGACCAGTCTGCTTCAGGCCGCTACTCAGCCAATCCAACAAACGCTCAACGGTTTCAATTAAGTGTTCAGCAAAAGCCACCTCTTCTACCCTCCTCCCCTGCACCGTCACTACTTGCCGCTGGGATGCACTGCAGTTAAGGAATTTCTGCATAAGCCCTGTAGCGGCGTCATACCTCCTTGCCGTACTTAGCGTACTATCTACGTCGGCATTCCTTGCTACAGGGCTTATGCAGAGGTTCCTTAGTACGCAGATGCTGGCCTCAGTGGATTCAGCGCTTCGTTAGCAACAAAATTTATTCCATCCATTGTTAGGAGCTGTCCACAATCTTCAAAAGTGGATTGTGTTGAGGTTCTTTCGCCTCCCCAGTCTACGAATCGGTGAGAAGGAGTTTCGCTGCCTTTCTTCTCACTTAATAGGCGCAGCCTTATAAATTGGGATGAAGCGTTTAATTAAACACAGTCCCCAACATTACGGCCTCAAGCGTGATTTTTTGAGAGCGTAAACAGGTTCTTAGAATTTGCTCGAAGTGACAATTTGCGCTTTGGCCAAATACAGACCTTCATGCCGTGGCCGCTTCGCTAACAAGCCTTTAGACACTGATCAAATAAATTCTAAATATTTGAGCGTTGAATTTTGATATGCGTGCGATCCCCGCCGCCATTCCCCCACACCGTGTCACCCGTGGTTTGAATTAGGCTTGCTACATAGAACAGCAATCCACCACCAATCAAATAAACAAAGGCGGTGGACAGCTTGACGCCATGCCCTTCAGTCTTGTTGTATTTAATAAAAGTGAAAATGCTAACGCCGATCAAAATGAGTCCGCATAAACCAAAAAATACTTGAGCCGCTGAACCTAGCTTATCCAAACTTCCTGCCGCGTTCTGCGCCACCTCTCCCACACTAGCGGCTAAAGCAGCTGGCGAAATACTAAGCAGCGTAAGCCAAATCATTTGCTGAGCAAATTGGCCGAATTTAAAGCACCCTACCTTGTCGCTCCGCCCAGTTTTGATAAGGTATTTACCAAGCCATATTTGCTTTAGTTTTTGTTTTAGTCCAGCGTCCGTTAAGCTGAGTCTAGCTAATTTGACACGCCTCAAACAACCGCGCGTCACAACTTTTATAGTGTTTTCTACGAGCTTGTTTGGGAAGAAAGTTTTGACAATAGCTGGTAGCTTAGGGTGACGAAGGAACTTCAAACTCAATTGGCGGCAGCATGTTGGGGCTCGCCCTTCACCCCAACCTACATGGGATGCAAGGATTTTTAGGGTTGAGTTTTTGGCTGTGGTTTGGGTAGGCATGCGGCCTCCAAGCAGGTTTAGTAAAACGAGTTTTCTCTCTTTCAAGCAATCGCAATTAAGCTAATAAAGCATGAGGTCGCCTCAGTTTTTCAAAGATTTTTATCGGTTGACGCCAGTGTTAAAAGACGTTGCCAAACCCCACAGTGTTTGCAACCACATTTACTGTTTCCAAGATATTGATCAGCCCAATGCCAGCACATAGACGGATCATGGCTGTCTTAAACACTTCATCCGAACCATTTTGGCCATTGCCAATTCGCCGTACACTTAACCAGCCACGCGCAAAGGTGACGTAACCATATAGTTGCAAACAAGCCAGTAACGCCTGCAACATCAGCTTTGATTTTTGCGGCAATTTAGATGCCGAACTATAGCCAAGCAGGTGGTGCACAGAAGAAGATGGCCCATATACCGTCTGCAAAAAAGTATCGATGCTAGCGGGGAAATTAAAAAGTGCGACACCTGCGACTAAATACATAATTGGCGTCACCCACCGCGTGCGACTCAATGGGCCTAAGCGCCCCAGCTCCACCAGTTTTAAAATAGCTGTTCCGCTCAATAAAATACCCAGCAAAACTACCGCCACATTAAGCAACTCTTCCATACCAGGAAAAGACTGCATCAAGCTGCCCAGCATGGTCGCAACATCAGTCATGATTTAGTTTCTACTCAATACATGAAAGAAAAAATCTGAGGAGGCACTGAATAAGCCGCATGCAAGAAATACCGAGATAGACGGGGTATCTACACGAGCTAGCATTTATTTCATCAATGCTTACAAGGCGGCCAACTAAGTTGGCAAAGCAACACATGCGTACGTTTAGCGCAACACCACTCCATTAGAAAAAATAACTTTCCCCTGCTCTGGGTCAATGACTTTAACTATGCCCATCCCAGGCACTCTTTCACCTACAGATACCGTAATGCTTGCGCCATTTTGGGTTTGTAGCCAAGCTCGCCCTTGCAACACGGCTTTTAACTGCAATGCAGGTTGTGCCATTGGCTTAGCAAGTTGCTGGTTAGTTTCATTACTTTGCTTACCTGCTGCCATATTGTGCTTAGGTGCTGCTTGTTTAGCTCGATGTAACTGAGTCGGGTGATGTCGTTGATTCATCTGAGGCATATGGCGAGTTTGCCGTACCCGATGTGGTGGAGCAATTGACCGTTCGGCTAACGATTGTTTCGCTTGCCTAGTTTGACTATTTAGTGCACTAGCTATCAATTGCTGTAAAGCAAGTTTAAGTGCGGTGCTGTGTTCTTCCAGCACCTCAAGACGCGCATTAATTTGTGTTAACTCATTCAACAGTGGTATTTCTGCTGGCTTCTGGGGAGTGAGCTCAGCAACCTCTTCTGCAGCTTGCAGTGAAGTATTCGGCTCAGGCAAAGGTAGCGTTGACTGACTAGGTTTTGTCGCTTGCTGGGTTGCTTCGCTATCTAACCAATCAGGTTGAAAGACTTCTGCTTGGTGAGCACGAGTAAGGTTGGGCGAAATCATTTTCCAAGCAAACCAAAGCGCCATAAAGACGGCGGCACTGACCCCGCCAATCGTCTGCAATACAACCCAAATTTGCTTACTGCGAGCGCCTGAAACTACAAAGCTTGCAGTCTTTTTTGGCGTGGGATTGGCAGATATCTCTGCTGCACTTTCGTCATATGCAGCATACGGCTGCTGCGCATCATTCATGATATCCACACCTTATGGCAAGGCTAGGTCGGCCATAAACAAAACCCCAATACCGATCCTAGCGTTAATCGTAATCGTCGCAGGCCGGTTGATTAGGCCAGCTAGGCTATGCGCCGCTTGCTTGCCTATATTGCCTGCCCCAGCTAGCAATAATTGCTGAGTGGTATAAGGGTCGTTCTGCACCGTGGTACCTAAGGGGCTGCTAATTAGTTGCTGACGCTGGCCGCCTTTTAACAAAGCATCCGAAAAGCCGCCTAAAAAAGAAGCCGCGAAAAAAGTGCCATAGCGCATCAAATAATGCTGGTTGACTTCACTGGCGAGAGCAGTGCGTGCGGTGTCAGGGTCGATGGCCCAAGCATCGATGGCAATACTGTTACGCTGCGCTGGCACGCTAGCTAAGGTGAAGTGCAAACCGGCTTTCTGCGCGTTTTGCCCTATCTCGATTTTGCCAAGCAGTTTGGTTCCGTTCAGTACTCCTTGCACAATGGTGGCCGTCACAGGGCCGGGCTCATCGCTATTAACCGCTGTATCGAGTACGGCATAGCTAATCTCACCCGCGCGCAGCGCGATCTGACTCGACGCTGACTTAGCCTGCTCCGAGTTAGTTGGGATCTGCTCGCGACTCGAATCTTTAGTGTTGAGCACCTTACGAGCAGGCATAGCAAATGACGCGTGTTCCTTGGGCTGCCAAGCAGCAATGAGCAGATTCACTTGATTGCGCATCGCGACGGTTTGAGCGACCATGGTTTGTTGCCAGCGCTCTATTTCCTGATGTGATTGAAGAGTCGTTATTTGAGTCAGACCAGACTGCGCTACATCGAAAGGAAGAGGCTCTGCTATTGGCTGGGGGATAGAAACTGACGTTGCTTCTGTCGCAGCCTGGGGGCGTATCACTGGTAGCGCACTCTCTCCTGTTTGTTTAGCTGCAGCAGCAGTGGCGGCATTTTGGTCAGCCAATAGATTGTCATACGCAGGCGTTGCTGTGGGTATTTTGCTTAACGGTAGCTGTTCTGCAAGCGGCGCCAGGTCAGGTGCCGCAGCAAATTGGCTAGGCTCAATAGGCACAGCGGACATTGAATGACGCAACATGGCATAGCCAACGACTGCCGCACTAACCATAATCACCAAACCACTGCAGTAGCGAAGGCGTACGCTCCCGTCAGTGAGCTGCGCCTTAATATTATTCCAACGGTTGCTTTTTTTTAGATCACTCATCAGGCTAATCACCGCTTAAGTGAACTTGCACTGCACGCTCACCCGCCAACACAAGTAAGACCGAGGTGGGTGGAATTTCATACACGCATGTGCCATCGGCGCTTTTTTGCATTCCTACATAAGCAGGCGAAAGCAAGGTATAGCGTGTACGCACATAAAAACGGTTCTGATACGCCCATGCTTGCACCTCAGCCTGCGACGAAACAAGCATATGTGCCCCATCGGGCGCTATGCCTGCCAATAAACCGAACCATGCTGGACTGGCTTCAAATGAGGGTATCGGGCTACCCGGCTTGCCAGCTATTCCACCCCCTTTGACGCGTACATCAACTCGGTAATCTACCTCGCGCTGCCCACTAACTAGAGTCAGTGACACAGGCGTTGGCACCTGTTTAAGCGAAACGGAGAGATTGCCCTGCGCATAGGTAGATTGCGGTGAGAGTTTGATCAAATTTGATGCTTGCGCTGGGTTTTTCGACCAGCTTAGATTAAACGTAGATGCTCCCCCGCTATCCACTGCAGTCACACTTAATGGATTACCTAGGTGGTCAATGAATAAAAGATTAGTCACGTAATTCGCAAATAGCCGCACAACAGGAGGCGTTTCTCCTGGCATCAGCGAAACAGTGACAGCACTGGAAACGGGTTTAGGGGTGAAACGAGGCGGAGCTGCGGCAGCACGCTCAGCCTCATCAACTAAACGCCGCAATGCCTTAATCTGCTGCGGCGAAAGCGGTGCGGCCTCTTGCGCAACTTGCTGGTATGCGTGCTGATTAAAGTTAGGCAAAGGTGCGGACAAAAATGGTGCCGCGGCTGATGAAGCTTCAGTTGAAGAAATAGATAGTGGCAAGGACGGGGATGGGATGGCCTGCACAGAAGGAGATAAAGTCCGCTCTAATGCAGCAGCTTGCGCAGCATCTGTTGCACAGTGCAGCCAAATACCCACTATCAACAACAGTAAAGCGGGGCGCCTACCAAAGAGAGTTAGCTTCATCATTGCTCCTGTGCCACGTACTGCACAATGCCTACCCCCTGCTTGCTCTGATAAGTAGGAATGCGCGCAATTCTTAGCGTTACTTGCAGGCGTTGGGTAAGCCTTACTCTTCCTGCTTGGCCACCTTGATAAGTAATCGTAATGGGTTGCTCAATTTCCCATCGATAAGCTCCGCGGTATGGGCCAGCCCGTGTAATGACTGTAGCGCCAGAAGGAATAGCTTGCGCCACTAAACGCTGCGCCTTTACTGTAGCCAGCGTTCCGGCACGCTCAACGGCTGCCATAAATTGCGCCCACCCTTGTGATGTGAAGCACTGGGCATTGTGTTGAAATTGCTTTTGATAATTAACGAAATCGTAGGTATTCGCGTCAGTGATACATTGCTGTGCCCATGTCAACAGCGCTGAATCACTTAGGTAGGGCTGACTGAGCGGCACTAAGGGAATCATGCGGCCAGTTTGGCTATCCACCGCAAAGTACTCGCGCTCGGCTTGATGGCTTTTAACCCATATAAAAGCGCCTACTAAAAGCGCGATAGCGCCTGCTTCAAGCAAGCCCAGCAGCAGTGCTGCGCCAAAATATTTCTTATAAAACTGCAAGCGTGCCAAACTCAGCACATAGTCTTGTTCACGGATCGAGGTCGTAGAATTTTTTAGTTTCATCGACTTATCATGCAGTAAGCCTTGATGAACTTCCACTGATTAGACGAAGGGGATAGGCTTTAACGTTTCTCGATTGCTTTTAGAGCAGGTTCAGCGCCTTTCAAAAAAGCCCTTTTTAAGTCAATTTATTAGAGGCAATATGAGCGATATTACCCCTCCCGTAAGCCAATCTCCTTCTGTAAAGAAGGATTGGTATCTCATGCGAGTTCGTCTCAAAAGTGAATTGAAAGCGCTCAATTTCTTACGAGACTTCATCATGCGATCCGGTCTTCTGGAAAAATTTGGCTCTATTTTGGTGCCCACTCATAAAGTTAGAGAAATTAAACATGGCCGTAAGACAGTTACCGAAAAAATATTTTTTCGCGGTTATGTGTTCATTGAAATGGAAATGAACGATATAACCTCGGCTTTGGTGCAAAAAACGGTGGAGGTGCAGGGAATTGGTGATAACAATCTAAAAGGTTCTCCACTCCGTCCCATTTCTCAGGATGAAGTAGATGAAATTTTATCTCTGATGCGGGCTGACGACCCTCGCCCTGAATCAATCCATTTTAATAAGGGCGAAACGGTACGCATTAAAAGAGGGCTTTTTGCTCCCTTTAGCGGCTCTATTGAAGAAGTTAACTCCGAACGTTTTCACGTTAAAGTCTCTTTCACGTTTGAAAGTAAGACTGTGTCGACCGAAGTCCATTTCAATGATGTGGAAAAGCTTCCCCAGAGATAACCTTCAAGGGGCTTAAATATATACGGTGTAGCCTCGCTTCACCTCCCCGTTGAAAGAGTATAAAAAATCAAATCACACAACCGCCTTCACAACATATTCCAATTGCCACGGCAGCATGTTGGGTTATTTACAATAAACCGCGTCCCAATGTGCTGAATAAAGTGTGTGGCATCGCTCAAAGTCAAAGCATGCTTCGCAAAACGCGTTCATATTGCTGCCCCAACCTGTTGGCAGCTCACAATGTAATCCGTAATTAGTTTTTGCGATTTTTTGTATCCAATGTTTCGCGAGAGGGATTTTTGAAGCTGGGCATTCAGGATTAGTACCGCGATAGATTTGTGAGCTATCGCCCACCGCTTGCCATCTGCGTGACTGGCAAGAAAGCATTGAGCCTGTAGCGTTTCGCGCTAGCAGTCCATCTAGCTCACAGCGCTCGCCAACGTTTGCTACGCCATCGATTTGAATATATTCGCCACTTGTTAAGCGCCCCTTGGCCCGTATAGCGCCAGCGTGTATTTGTCCGCCTGTATAGATATTTTTATCCGCATAGCTACGCACCCAATCAGGGTCGCTCATATACCAGCCGCCTTGCCATTTTTGGTTGTACCAGCCGCCGTCACCCGTGCTACGAAACCATCCGCCAGTGGAAGTGTCGCCATCAATCTGAGCTTGAGCTGCATGGATATCACCCTTAGCAGTAATACTTTCGCTCGCAGTTACACTCTGTGCCTGAACCTGAGCAGCTTGGTTAAGGTTATGGCCAGCCAGGTCAAGATCAGTATTCATGCGGTTAAATTCAGGGTGCCCAGCTACGCTCGAACGGTAGAGATAATCGCTCACCAAAGCCCCGTCATCAAAAAACAAAGCACTGGCTAAATGCCCGGCACCCGGCGCAGTGCCATAAGAATGCAAAGCCATTTTCCATCCACCATAACTCCCTTGAGCTTCAGCCTCATTAGCAGCAGAAATAAAGCCACCGCGTGCACCAAGCAGCTGTGCAATACGACGTATATTTATTTCCGAAATAGTCTCGCCGTGGGTCGTAAGAATGAGGGTTTGAAGCTGATTAGAAGATGGCTTAGTTGGTTTCAGCGCTAAGATTTGATAGCGCTGCCCAAATGGATTCAATTCAGCCATTGCAGGAGGTAAATAGCCGGTGCGCTTAAGCATTGGCACGGTAATGGTGGCGGGTTTAAGCGGGCCTGCGAGCGCCAAAATCACCGCGTAGTTGTCTTTGATATAGCGGGTTGCTGCATTAGCCACCAAATTCATATGATCAGCCGCAGCTTGATTAGCTAAATTATCCGTATAGTTGGATAAATATTGAGCGCCCAGCCCCAGCATGGCGATTGCGACGATGAGCGCCACCATCACTTCAAAAGCAGTAAAGCCGCGCTGGCTACGCCAGTTTTTAGATGGTTTCATGCAAACTGCCCTCACCCATTAAAGCAATAAAGCTCTAAATCGATTAGAGCCTTCCTTGCATGATCTGCACTTTTTTCGTTCCCTGTTACCGTGCTGCTGTATTTGTCTGCGCGCTATATAGGCGGTGCAAATCACTGGCGGAACACTCTCAGAACCCCTTCAACGGCTCTTAGGAGTTGGTCGCCCAAGTAAGGATATTGGCCTTGCTCGAACGACAGTCAGTGCTTGCTTGGGCGGATGAGTATTCACCAGCTACTGCTGCGGCATTATTGACTGTCACACTAGCAAAAGCGCCACCTCGATTGGCCTGCGTGGCAAGTTTGATACAAGCATCCTGAGGCACCCCAGCGTAACTAATCGAAAAACCTGCGCCAGTCGAAGTGATGGTGACAGCTTTGCCCCATAGGTTACGGGGCACATTGTCAACGACGCTCATGTTTTGTGGGAGGCCTTTAGTACTGATAATTTGTGGTACTAGATTGGCACCTGCTTTTCCATAGCCTGAAGAAGTTTTGAGGTTTTTAATATTGGCAAACATGATATTCAGATTGCTGATTTCTTCAAATACATTGGCTTTACCAAACAGTAAATCCATCTTGCTGGCAGCCAGGGCAATAATTCCCATACCAACAATCAGCACCACGATTAGCTCTAGCGCAGTAAACCCTTTCTGGTAGTTACAGGGTGCCCACTCTCTGTTAAACCAGCTACCCGAGTTAAAGGGACACTTTTTAGAAATCGGAATGTACTCGAGGACATAATCTGCCTGTGAGCTGCCTGAAGCAGACTCAGACTTTTTCAGAAAATGAGCGGGGCGTGCCTGAATCTGGCTTAACCTTGGCCCGCAAAAAGTGCAATTAGGTCGAGTATTCATAATGTCCTCATCGGTGAATTGCAAAAAACTCAAGGAAACGTTGGATCAGCCGGGAGCAACCTCATGCCATCCGAATTATGTTTCCTTGTTGTACTAGGGCCTATCCTGAAAGGTTATCAAGGTAGTGACTAAAGACGGGCTGGGCTCCTAGAACAGGTTCTTAAAAGATTACGCACATAATTTAGCGCATCTTTTAACACTCCTTTTCAAGACCGCACAAATTACTCTTAAGAGCCATAAGAACACAGGGGGTAAAAACTGTACTTATGTATTAATAAGAGACAATTAACGCCTGCCTTCAAAGCATAAGTCGTCTCGCCCTATCCTTAGCCTTGCAGGCCAGCCTGCACCACATCTTGAATGCCGCTAGCCCCAGCAATAACGATGAGCATTAACACTCCGATTGCCAATACACCGCACGCCAGGGCTGCCTTCGCTACAGCTTGAATACGTTGGATGCTTTGTTGTAACCAGCGTTGCGCAAAACGGCTCATTGCCTCGTCAAAACCATCTTGGTTAGCCAAGATCATTAAGTATTGAATCGCTTTCTTATCTGGGAAAGCGTAGCCAGTACGGCTCAATGCCTCACCAAAATTGGCTCCAATGCGCGCACCATAGAGTGCTGCCTCAATACGTTCTTTAAGCCAAGGTTTAGCATGGGCCGCGAGCAATAGCAGCGCATCTTGTAGCTTAATTCTGGCGCGCAATAAATTAGCTAGGCTAATGAGAAAAGTAGCCCCGTGCAGCATTCGATAGATGGACCACGGCGGTATTTGATCAAGAAAGATGCGCAGCGCACCACGCAAATAAGGCAAAGTGATAAAGATAGCCAACACAAAAGTAAGTGTAATAGCCAAGGTAAATTTGCCGTAAGCGGTGACAAATTGCGCCATTTGATAGAGCAAGGCAGCAGCCCCTTGCCAAGTTTGCGGATCAGTCGTTTTAACCAGTTTGGGCACCAGCTGGTTTGCAACGGTATTGAGCAGCACGCATGCTAAGCCGATTAACACTGCTGGGTATAAAGCTGCGCTTAGTACGGCGGTTTTAATCTGCTGCCTGGCATTGATGAGCCTAATCAAATCATCAAAAGCCTGTCTGAGATTGCCCGTTTTCTCACCTGCCGCAAGTAACGCAGTTTCTTGGACGTTGGTCCATTTTTTCAGAGCCAATGAAAGTGGCTGCCCTTCAGCGACGCTTTGCATACAGTCGTGACTTACCAGCGCTTGCGGATGCTTCGGGTGCTTGCCATTTGCGCTGGCAATTTTGCTGATTTCTCTAAGCGCATCGTTTAGCAGTACACGATTTTCTATTAGCAAAGAAAGCGTTTCATAAAATTCAACCCGTGCCGACGCATTGAATTGCATACGCAACACAGCGTGATTAAGGGTGTGTTTAATGTGTGTGGGTCTCATCTTAGCTTCGCTAAATCAGATAATCTTCGTCAAGCGGACCAACATCGCGCTCACCTAATTGAGGGTCGATCAAGCCTTCATTAATGCGCCGTATTAAGTGCTGATTTTTGCTTATACCACCCATCTGCTGGATCCAAAATTCACGCGCTTTGGCTTTGCCTTGCTCCCTAAATATGCCCATTAAACGCTGTGTCGGCATCAACACCTCAGCCACTACTAAACGCCCGGCAATACCAGTTTGATGGCAGTGGGTGCAGCCATCACCTTTCAGCCATACTTGCGCTGACTGACAAGTACGCTCAATACGCTGCACCATATCCTCAGCTAAGGTATGTCTGTGTTTAAGGTACGGTTTACGGCAGTGCAAGCACAATTTACGCGCTAAGGATTGATTGATTAGCCCGGTGATTAGCATAGGGTCAGTCAATAAGCTCATTTTTATGCCCAGATCGCGCAGCCGTTCCAAAATCGACATCACATCATTTGCGTGTAATGTGGTCCATACACCATGCCCTGTCATGGCTGCACGAAAAGCAGTGAGCGCCGACGCAGCATCACGCATTTCACCAATCATAATGACGTCAGGGTCTAGACGTAGAGAATTTGAGATTGAGCGTGACCATTCGCTAGAAAGCGCTTCTTCGTCGTCCTTGTCGCACAGGATAGGCGTTTGGTTTGCGCCCGCAATGGTGTATTCCGGCGGGTCTTCGATGGTCAGTAAATGGATTTTTTGCTCAAAGTTGCGCAGCAGATCGGTCAGTACACATTCAAGCGTTGTAGATTTGCCAGAGCCTGTCGGGCCAGAAAAAATATTGATACCTGTTATGCGCTGGCTAATACGACGCATCACGGCGATTTGCTCTGGCAAGTAGCCTAAAGCATCAAGGGTTGGTTTAGTGCTGCGATGGTCGTACAGCAGACGCAACACCATTAAGGTGCCACGCTCAGTTGGCCTGGTCGCAATGCGTACGCCAAATAATCCGCATTGCCTAAGAAAGCTACGTTTAAGGCGAGCGTCTTGATTTTTGCCGGGGTGGTAGATCGGATCGGCTACATCGCACATTGACTGATAAATCGTGGCACATAAATCATGTCCATGCTGCGCCGTTAACTCGTGCATGGTTTTTAGCTCTCCATGTACGCGCCAACGCACCTGGCAAATTTGCTCAGTCACGATCAAATGCACATCACTTGCCTCTGCTTTAACCGCTTCTCCAATCAGTTTCACCACCTCCATCTGGCGTTGAGTACTGGCTTGCTCTGGCATTGAGATGGAGTGCAAATGGGCATTTTCTGCCCCCTTGCTCCTGGCTTGCACAGCCGGCAAAGTTTTATACAGTTGCTGAATTTCGGTCAGGCTAATCGGCTTAAGTTGGAAATAAACCCCGTGCCTGACTAAGCGCTCAATAAATCCCAATACATAATGATTCGTTTGGTGAGAGGCAGAGAGATATAAAGTGCCGTCCTCCAGCAGACAAATCATGTCACGCAGCGGCGCAGTCAACGCATAGGGACCGCCCTCAGCGGTAAGTATGTGCAAGGGAGCGGCTTTGTCTAGCTTGGTTGACTCGATAGTTTCCATAGTTACTTACCTATTAGGGTTGAGGCACTATTTAATGCTCACCTCAAAACTTGCTTAATCTACTCAACAAGATCTGCTCAACAATCGTCTGCTTTCGTCTTCTCTTAAGCAGCGCGGACTGCTTACATAGAAAAAAGCTGATAAGTAATAAATACCGCACCTTTACCATTGCTTGGAAGTAGGCCGAATTGCCAATTTTTTGCCAGGGCTCAAGGCAAAGAAGCTGGAAGCTCAAAAGGTTGGCTATTGGAGAGGGTCGCAGAGCTTGCTTGCGTGGATTTGAGAGGAGCAGCAACAAAGCCGATTACCACCCGCTGTTTACCCTTGCTGATTAATACTTTGTCAACACTAATAGAAGTGACGGTAAATCCACCTAGAATCAAATCGCCAGGCTTGGCATCCAACACTACGCCAGAGTCATACAGTAAGGTCGCGTAATGCTCGCTACCAGCACCGTAAACCGCCTGCACGACTGGCGGCAGTACTACTTCACTACTGAGCTTGAGATGGGTTTTAGCGAATAGTTCTGCTTGTAATTCAGCTTTTTTTAATTTGGCCTGCAACAATATGGTTTCGCTTTGCAGCCTCGACAATTCGCCCACTGTGACAGTGGCATGCGCGCTTTGAAGCGTTAGCAACACGCCTAGCAAGGCTATTTCCTGCTTACCAATTAGCCGAACGTTAGCGAAAGCTGCCGTTCGGCTAACAAGAGCTGCCCTTCTCTCAATTTGCCGAAAATGACAGAAAGTTTTTGAGGAATATCTGCATAGCTCGGCTGGCAGGGAATGTCTTTGCTGCCAGTGCAAATGTACCCAATGCAAAAAATGGAAATATGGCGCTGCCAGCCGGCTGATGCAGACCTTCCCTAAGCGATAGGCATACCTGCCATACGCCCTAGCAGACAATTTAGATGTTAGGTGTAGCGGCTTATTTTGCATAAATTTCTCCTACAATCTGCCAATTTAATTGGGCAGTGTCTTGCAAATTAATGCTTAGCTCAGTCAGGCGAATGCTGGCTGTGCTTAAGTTAGAAAATAAGCCAGAAAAAACGATGTCGGGTACGAGACGAGTACTTAATGAAAAACCAAAAGTGCGCCAGTCAGGCTTTAACGCAGGCTCAGTGTTTTGCTGTCCTGGCAAAAGTAGGCTTTGATCAGCTATCTGTGTTTTTTCAGTCAGTGTTGGCTGAATGCCCAGCGCTTGAAAATGAGATGAAAAGGAAGCTAACACTGCGGCTAGCGGTTGCAATGATTGCAGTGATTCAGTATCACGCGCCTGCCAGCTAACTTTAGTTTGGACTACTGCACTTTCTCCTTGCTGGTAGAAAGCTGGCTCAACTTCAAAGTGGCTGCGCGCTTCCGTTAGAAAATCATTAGCCGTTGCATTGCCCTTTCTTAAGTAAGTCGCGGCAACGATTTGGCCCACGCATTTGGCCGTGTCAAATTTCCAGCCACCGATAAAGAGTGGCATCGCTTGCATAGCTTGTATGCAAGGCGGCAGAAAATCATCAACTAACGGCAGAGTGACCCACGGATAAGAAGGTGCTTTTATCGGCGGCGGTTCGGCTTGAGCATTTATATTAGCCTGGTGCCGCAAGTATTCACTCTGCCTATGATCTTCCTGTATGCGCTGCCGTTGCTTTGCGTGCCCTTGGAAATAGACAAAAATTACCGCTAGCGTGAGTGCGATCATGGCGATGCTGACTTCTTTTACGCTTAGGCCAAATGCAAGACGTTTAAGCCGATCTTCGCGTTTCAAGTCATTGGAGGCTAAGAGAGTGGTAAGGTCAAGGCTTCCATCTGAATAGTTAAAGTCAGCCGGAAGATAAGTTCTCTCCCAACTGAAATGGCGATAAATAGCATCAAGCTTAGCTTGTACGGTTTGGCGCTCAGCGATCATGTCGCAGCCTGGAATAATGGTGCCATCGTTCACTGCGATTAACGCATAGCGCCCATCTTCTAATGGAAAAACCCCGACCCAAGAAGGCCCAAGTTTGCGTGCAAGCACTGCCGCCAAGCTGAACATGCCTTGCTGTACAGAATCTTCTTTTTCGGTAGTGCCAACAAAGCCTGCTTGCAAAATGCTGCCGCGCTGTAGCACTAACCATTTCATTCGCTCACGCTTACCAATTTCACGCGCTTCTTTTAGATAAGTGCGAGGCTGGGTTAAAGGCTGCCAAAATAAGCCCGTGACAAATTGCTTGCCATTGATTTGTATCACGACCACGGGCGCTAACGCATTGCGTGAATGATCTGTAACTGCGTTGTCCTCCCCGCTGCTCTCCACTTGCCGTACTGTGGTGTTGTCTGTGTGCAGAGGTTCTTTACCGTGCATGTCATTAATCCAACACAATCGGGGTAATCAACACCACAACTACATCGCGCCGATGGTCAGAGGCTAGCGCCCCACCTAGCAAGATATTGCTTTTTTCTCCTACGCCCGATTTGTTGCCACCATCAATTGACTGTTCAAAACCAGATAGAACTAGCGTTTCTCCTGATTTAAGCCGAACTTTTTGCGAAAAAATGCGATTTTCTATTTCTGGAATCTCAATGGTGTTGTCGCCGCTGCTTACCGAGCGCAAACGCCGCAGTGCACTTAAATTGATCGAGTATTGCAGCAATAGACGACGATCTGGCATGACATAAGGCAACAAGTTCATATTGAAGCCCGTTGTGACGGTAGCTGGCGTAAGGGCCGTGGTTACCCCGACTTGCGCTGTATTTGTAGTTTGCACACTAGCTAGGTAACTGATCTGTCGGGCGACTTGTACGGGCACTGGCTGTAAGTTAAGCGTAGTCACCGAGGGGGAAGTAATCATCGAGATTCTTCCTTGTTGCGACAATGCCTGCACAATTAAGCGGGTTCCTGCAAATTTTCCAGTTGCAGTATCAAGGATGCTAATAGCGCCCGAGCTAGCACTTGAGTCAGTCTCACCAGCGCTTTTGAAGGTGAGACCAAATTTATTCGTTAATGATTGATAGACTAAATTCCAATCAATACCCAGGCTGTTTTTATCGGTTAGGGTAACGGCCAGCACTTTGACGTTTAACAAAACTTGCTTAGTCAGATTGTGGTTTTGATCTTGCAGATAGCTGTCTACGCGGGCCAATACTTCTGGCGTATCCGTTACTGTTAAGGTGCCGGTCGAAGAGGAAATAGCCATGCGGCCCACGCTTGGGGTAAGCATCGACTGCACATTTTTAGCTAAATCATCTGTAATTGAAGTTTTTAGTGCAACAGCTGTGGTTTGGTTGGTGCCCATATGGCCTGATAAGCCACCACCTCCTGACTCACCGCCACTACCGCTCGAGACTCCAGCTGCGATACTCGTGCCCGATTGCACTACTGATTGCATTTCAGTAGTCGAGGGAATGGCGTAAAAATTAAAGGTTTTGGTATCAAGGTAGAAGATTGAAACGCCGCGATCTAGCTTGCGCCAACTTAAACCAAAGCGGGAAGTGACTAAGTCCAGCAGACCTTCAAGAGGCTTGCCATTCCATTTGATGTTTGAGATTAGACCAGAGGTGCTCTGCCCTACAGTATTCGGATAAGCAGCTGATCTGCTCGATGTTGGTAAAGGGGGTAAAGCTGTAGAACGAGCCCAAGTTTGGGAACTCGCTGAACTGGTTATAGCGGAAGCAAATTGCCCTTTTGCCACAGCCAAGGCATCAGAAGTGACACGAATTGGAAATCCACATAATTTAGCCACTATTTGCCCAAATTCGAGTAGATCTAAAGGAACAGCCGGCGCGAAAGTCAACGTACAGTTAAGCGGCTCAGTTTTCTTTTTCGGGGCTATTGCTAGCGGCTTGTGCGCCACAATTGGTTCATCGCTAAACACGACCGTACGGCGTACTGGCGCGCCCTGCTGGCCACGCATGGCGGCGGCAAGCTCGCTCGCGTGGGCAGCCTGCTCCTCGCTACGCTTAAAGGTCTCGTTGATCTGCTGCAAACTAGCGCAGCCAGCCCCTATACATGCAATTAAGGCAACCATCATGCAGCGAACAAGTCTCATCAATGCCTTCCACTTTTCTTTTAACGCTGTTTCGATTAGGCAATTTAGTTTTGAGTTAGCTTGATACAAAACACAAATACAGGGCATATCTTCCCTAGCTATGCTGATTGATCGTCTATTTCTTCTCTCGGATAACCAGCACTTTTTGTTTCGAATTGCCATCTACCAGCAATGGGCGTTCGGCTTTTTCGTGCGCCTTGAAAATGGCACTAATCGCTGTTTCAAAAGACCCCTCGTAAACTAAATTACCGAGAATGGGATAATCCAACTCGAGCGCTCGCCAATAAATCTTCCAGCCCGCTTGCTGCCCCCAAGCGAGAATTGATTCATGCAAAGTGCTACCAGCCCGCGCGCTCCAGCGTGACTGAGACGACAAAGATGACTGACTGGCGGGTGTGAGCTGCTGCTTTTCTCCATGCCTTCTCTCTTTGTTAGCAAGATGGCCAGGTTCCTGCCCAGCAGCTGGCTCTTCAACTACAAAAAAACCAGCCCATGCACTTAGGGGTAGCCATAAAGCCAGCAGCAGCATTCTCTTCTTGCTCACCAGGCCTCCTCTTTTAACTTAACGTTTATTTCTCTCCCAGCGGGCTGGATATCGAAACGGGCCCGCCAGCCAAGCGCGGCATAAGCGCAAAGCAATTTTTAATGAAAAGCCAAAGCGTTCAAGCATGCCAAATACGACAAATGACAATGCAGCCAACGTGAAAGTCCACCAACTGATATGTGCCAAGAATAAAAAGAAAGGAATGCCGGCTTTCGCATCGAAAATGAAAAAACGTTCAGTGCGTGAGGTATTGCGCCAGATATTTTTGCGTGACATGGGCTAGCTCGCAACAGCAGTAATAGTTGACTGTAAGCGTGCGCTGCTGACTTGTTGCGAAGCGCTGATTAGTTCTACATATTTGGGATGGATGTGCTTGGCTGCAGCAAGTTCCTGCACATGCTGCAGCATGCTTTGCCCATGCTCTACCACTAACTCGGCTGCGCGCTTAGGCAGCATGCTGAGGTTATGTGCCGCGACGTTTAACAACTCATGTCGCATCGTATTATCAAATACTAAAAATTCACGGACAGCACAGCGGTAACCATCAAGCGAAGGAAGCAGCTGCTGAGAAATGATGACGCGAATTGAATCAATGATGCTCGCTATGTTGGCATGCTGCTCTTCAACCGGCAGCGCTTGTAGTAAACGTAAAAAAGTGGTGGCAACACTATTGCTATGTACGGTGGTATAGACGCGATGGCCGGTTTGCGCAGCTAAGATAGCGGCTTTGATGGTTTGTGCATCACGCGCTTCGCCAACCAAAATCACATCTGGGTCACGTCGCAGCGCATTACGAATACCAGCGGCAAAAGAGCCTAAATGGTCAGGGATGGCGGATTGATCGATTTCACATGCCTGCGTTTTCACCTTGTCGTAGATATATTCAATAGGCGCCTCAAAAGTGATGATGTGCGCATCAGCCTCTGGGTCCTCAGCAATTTCTCGAATCAAAGAGGCAAGCAAAGTACTCTTGCCCGCACCCGTCTCGCCGGTTACTAGAATGAGGCCATCGGGTGGGGAAAGGCCAGCTAGCAATTTGGGATGCAACTGATTGGACTGAAGTTTAGGTGGCATCTGTGCAAGTTCGCGCAGTACTAGTGAGATACCAAAGTTGCCATTGACCAAGACGCCTGTTGCGCACCAACGAAAGCGCAAACTATTTTGCCGCGATACTTTGACTGAATAAGCTTGGTCAATAGGTTGGCCTGTACGTAATTGCAAATCGGCATTGGCGCCCCCATACATTTCGCAGAGAATGCCTACTACTTCCGTATGTTCAAGCCGGCGCGCGGTTAAGCGAACTAAGCGGCCATGCCAACGCGCAGTAACTGGCCGCGCACTTTTGAGGTAGAGATCAGAAGCCCCAATTTGCTTCGCATGGATAAGTAGCTGGTTTAACGCCTCACCATTAAAACGAGCAGGTTCGTTTGGCATTAGAAAATCTTCTAAGCGGTCAATAGCTAACGCCATGATGTGCCTCATTTAGGGAAACGTTGAATCGCTGAATCGTTAAATCAATCGAAAGCAGCAGAGCCTGCTTGCTTTAGAACCTGTCTACAAATTGTCTAAAAGGCCGTCAGTCGAGGGAGGCCGGAGCACAGGAACCGGAATGTACATTAGTACATGAGGATTCCGAGCACCGCCCGACCTCGAATCACGGTCTTTTAGGCGATTTGTAGACAGGTTCTTAGAACCTATCTCTCAACGCACTATTTCCTATCTGACTCGGCACTTCTTTGAGAGTGGACCGTGGTTGCCACTTGGCTGCGTTAAAGCTGAATGTAGGTTTAGCTGTGATACGTAACAGTCGGTCGTTGAGCTGCATTACATTCGCGCTTCCTGTCACGCCTAACTTAGCTTCGGCCACGTAAGGGGCGCTAATCATTCGTTGCGCCAAGAGGCTGCGGTACAAAATCATGCCGGTATAGTCTCGCTCAAGACGCGCTAGAGACTGTTGAAAAATCTGCTCGGCTTGCTGTTTACCTAATTCCCAACCTTCTAATAAGGCTTGCTGCCAGAGGGTTGTTTCAGCCTTGTTTTTGGGCAGTAGCAGATGCGCTGGTTGTTCTACTGGAAAGCGAAAATCATGTATTGAGGAACCTCTGCATAAGCCTTGTAGCGGGGTCATACCTCCTTGCCGTATTAGCGTACTGCCTACGTCGGCATTCCTTATTACAGGGCTTATGCAGAGGTTCCTTAAGTAGTCATGCCAATGCGCAGGTACGGTGACAAACTGCGCCTGGCGCTCAATCCGGTACACAGCATCAGCCACGCGCAACATGCCGGCCTCAGGTTGCTTAAGCGTGCTGCGCGCGGAGGACAGCACTGGCGGCATGACGTTTTTTGCCAAAAGCAGCGCAGTAAAGTTGTAAATCGTGTCGAGTAACTGCTGGTTTTGATTCAGGATTTGAGTGATTTCGTAAGCGCGGCGCGCAAGCGCGCTGCGTGCGCCGTAACTCAACGCCGCTTCCTTAAGCGCTATGCGCCGAATCGAAGACATTTGATAGCTTGCCTGTTTAGTACGCGTATGCTGACTATCGTTTAGTACCGCCGCAAAATCAGGGGGTGCCTGCTGGTTTAGCATGGCATACGCTGGCTCAGTTAAGGCAGCCAACAGACTGATCAGCAAGCGCAAGCTAAACACCACCATTGCCATACCTCACTTCAATCAGCTTCTGCGCTGGGTCAACCACCACATCAGCACGCTCTCCAGCCTGGATGCCAAGATTACGCAAATGATCAGAGACTGTTGCAGCGTCTTCCCCAACCTGCACCAAAATTGGAATGGCAGGTGGCCTGCCTAAAAATTTCATCGTGAAACCAGCTATTTCAGCTAATTTACTCACCGCCTTTTCAAGGGGGCCTTGCCAAGGCATGCTGACAGTCTGTCCCATGCCTGGAATTGCCTTGGTGATGCGCGGCTGATTTGAACTTTGCTGCATTTTTTCAAATTGCTCGGCCTCTGCAAGCAAAGTGAGAGAGCGCTCAATACGGCGCGCTGACTGAAGCAGCATTGGATAAATTGGATCTACTTCCGCATCCAACTTAACCCCACTCTGACGAGTCAATACACAGCCTGCCACCAGCAGCATGAGTACAGACAAACTGAGTATTTGAAGAAGCGTCATGGATAGCGTTTTCCTTAGGAGACGCACCCACTATAGATCAATGAAATTTAAAAAATACTCAGCCAGAAGTTATAGGGAAGGCCGGGTTTTACTAAAGCGCAGATTTAAAGGCAGGGGGAATTAAGCTCAGGAGGCTTATGAATGATGCTATCTAACAAATGCTACAAGTTAGATATTGCGCTTAATGTGAGTAAGAGCATTTTTATTATTGAATTTCGCTTTATAGAAAAATTTTTCGTGCTCTCGCTGAATAAAGGTTAGTTTTTATATTTAATTATATTAAAAGAAGCTCTATATAGCCTTAAGCGGCGTCAAGCTCCACGTCCATTAATAAGTTGTATTGCCTGCGACAATATTATTTGCCTAAATATACGCAGAGCCTCTTTAAATAATTTTTCTTTACAGGATATGGGCACGGACTTTTGGAGAAATAATAATGCTGCCGGTACACCTCGAGACAACAGAACTACTCTCAAATATTTCGAGCAACGACCAATTGCATGCAACTGAAACTGGCGATACAAGCAATAACCCTTTTTCTCAGTCCACCTCGGATCATCCTTTATCTTCCTCTTCTCTCAGGCGACGCAGCTATTGGTTACAGGTACCTACAATTAATTGGAGTACAGGAAAAATGGATAGTTCTCAGACAAACTCAAGTCGTTCCACGTCTAACGGAGCTAGGTGGTCGGCAATAGAGTCAGAGAACGAGGAACTCTCAAAAAAATGCCTTCATAGCCTTACCGCTCACATAAACGATCTCATTGAGACAAATGAAAGGAAAAAAAGCAGCGAATAACATAAGCCTCTTGGAGATACACTGTGTTCGCCAAGAAGGGATATAGCAGCACTCTTTCCTGCGTATTTTTTATACTTCATCAGTTCAAAATTTATAGCAGGCAAGTGCCTGTTATCGCCTCCGTTCAAGCAATTTTTACGAAGACATCGCAACGCCTATTGAAAGCTATGATAGGTAGTTCTTCTTATACGCTTAACTCAGCTATTCAGCCTCCTCCTAAGTCCACGTAACTAATAAATAGCTATTAAGTTTGATGACTACAAACAGCCGCCCAGAATACATTTTAGGAAAGAAGCATTGCCCATCTCGGTACATTCCTTGCTGAGAAAACCAGAAATTAATGCGTAGCAAGCAGCAAATGGGCTAGATCGTTTCATGCGTCAGAAATTCACTATGCAAATCACTTTTCCGAATGAAGTTCCAGTTTTCAATGGGGCAGCATTGACGCTTGAATTTATTGCTTTGGTGGGGGAGCGATATGTAAGGTGCTCAGTGACAGCTGAGGCGCTTGAAGACTACTGTGGTGCGCCGTCTATTCTTGAAGACGATTTGCTAAAAGCCTTTGCAGCCAAAAAGGCAAGGATTCATCGAGTTTGCAAAACAGCGCTTAAAGATAATGCAGGCGATGCAGTGATTTTGCGCAGCGGTTATTTTCGTGCTTATGCAATGACCAGTTATAAGATTTGATCATTTCTTGAAAAGGAGGAAGGTGTCTAAAAATTGCTTAGAGGAAAAGAGAAAGGCTGATTTTAAACGCTCTAATTAGAAATTAGAGATAGCTTTTGATGCAATACGCGCCTCTCCTTCTTAGCAAAGTGCAGACATCGATAACTTATGTCACTTATCGTTGCCGGACGTTTTGATACTTTTGCTAAAGCGCAGAAAGCTGCACAGTTTCTATTTGCGCACGGGTTTGAAGAAGACGATGTGACGCTTTTCTTTGTTAATCCTCCCGGCCAGCATCATCGTCTTAAAAGCGGTGGTGATCGGGCGGCAGACCCGGATTCAAAGTCAATCTATAAAGGTGCAAGCATAGGGATGGTGGCTGGTGCAACGCTTGGTGCAAGTTTTGGCGCCACGCTCTGTGTGGTATTTAAATTACCCTTGCTGATCACGCTGATGGCCGCCGCGGTGGGCGCTTATCTTGGTTCATTGATGGGTGCAATGGCCGAAACGCATGCTGCCAAGCAAGGAAGTAGTACCCCGTCCAAAATTCATCTGTCAGGGGTATTGGTTGCGGTCCATGTCACGGTTGAGAACCAAGCAGACGCCACTGCGGTGCTGCGAAAGGCCAACGCAAAAGATATTGAGCGCGCAGATGGACGCTGGGAAGGGGGACATTGGAGCGATTTTGACCCCTTGAAAGAGCCTTCTCTGGAGTGACTCCAAAAATCTTTACAACTCATTCCATTAATATTTAAAAAATGCGAATCACGACGATCTTCAACAACGGGTTGTGAACAGGCTCTAAGCGGGCCTTGGGGCTCTCATGATGCCTAGGTACGCGCTGGTTTTTGCACAGTTTTGCCCAAGTCTGGGCTTCCCACGATGGACGATTTTTTGGAGATTGATGAAGCAAATTCTAGTTGAACGTGCTTGAGAAGAGGAAAAATTAAAAAAGAAAATAAGAAGAAAGCAAAGCAGGCCGATAAGCCGGATTTTGTGCATGTAGCTCACGCTACAAGTGACAGTCATTCATCTAGGCGTGCCATTACTGACACGCTCAAGCTCTCTACCCGGCGGACTAGACAGGGGCCCCGCCCTATATCCAATGGATATGCGCCCGCCTACTTGAGATTGCTCCGGGTGGAGGTTGCCATGCCAGCTACGTTACCGCAGCTGCGGTGCGCTCTTACCACACCCTTTCACCCTTACCTGATCCTGAACGAAGTTCAGGCCATCGGCGGTATGCTTTCTGTTGCCCTATTCCGCGTGTTGCCACGGATGGTCATTAGCCATCACCCTACCCTATGGAGTCCGGACTTTCCTCCCCTTTTCTTACGAAAAGCGGCGACTGCCTGGCCTACTTTGCGAGGCAGATTCTAGCATGCGCGCTTAGTTTGTCTGCCAAGTTGCTATTGAATAGCGACCTTCTACTTTTTTTTTAGCGTGCTTATGGTGCTAGCACTCATTTCATCAATCTTTAAAAGGTTGCCAATGAATTAGCCAACTCCACCATAACACCAGCCTTACAGCTTAGGCATCCATAAAAATCTCAAGCTCCGCTTGATACTAAATTTTGGCTTAAGCCAATTCATAGCAATCACGCAATGAGAGTTGCGATATATCCAGAGGAGAAATGAGTAGTTCAGGAGATTGAGCCATATTTTGGCGATTGCTATAGTGGGGCCATCTGATCAAACAGATAGATGGCCCGGTAGCTCAGTTGGCAGAGCAGTGGATTAAAAATCCGCCGGACGGTGGTTCAACTCCACCCCAGGCCACCTTTTAAAGTGTTAGTTAGTACAAATGGCCCGGTAGCTTAGTTGGCAAAGCAGTGGATTAAAAATCCGCCGGACGGTGGTTCAACTCCACCCCAGGCCACCTTTTAAAGTATTAGTTGAGTACAAATGGCCCGGTAGCTTAATTGGCAAAGCAGTGGACTAAAAATCCGCCGGACGGTGGTTCAACTCCACCCCTGGCCACCTTTTAAAGTTTTAGTTAGTACAGATGGCCCGGTAGCTTAGTTGGCAAAGCAGTGGACTAAAAATCCGCCGGACGGTGGTTCAACTCCACCCCTGGCCACCTTTTAAAGTTTTAGTTAGTACAGATGGCCCGGTAGCTTAGTTGGCAAAGCAGTGGACTAAAAATCCACCGGACGGTGGTTCAACTCCACCCCAGGCCACCTTTTAAAGTTCTAGTTAGTACAGATGGCCCGGTAGCTTAGTTGGCAAAGCAGTGGATTAAAAATCCGCCGGACGATGGTTCAATTCCATCCCAGGCCACCTTTTAAAGTTTTAGTGAAGTACAGATGGCCCGGTAGCTCAGTTGGCAGAGCAGTGGATTAAAAATCTACCGGACGGTGGTTCGACCCCACCCCTGGCCACCTTCTTAAAGCTCGAAGCAAAATCGTTCGGACGACTTTGCTAAAGTTTACTTAAGCTGCCAAGCCACGGTTTGTCCAGCGCGCAACGGCACAATATTTAAATCACCCGCCCCCACTTCATCCGGTAAAGTCCAACTTTCACGTTGTAAGGTAACAGTCCCTTTATTGCGGGGTAGTTGATAAAAGTCAGCGCCATAAAAACTCGCAAATGCCTCTAGACGATCAAGCGCCCCCACGCTATCGAACGCTTCCGCATACAGCTCTAATGCGTGCAAGGCGGTATAGCAGCCAGCGCAGCCACACGTACTTTCTTTTGCGCCTTTTGGATGAGGCGCGCTATCCGTGCCCAGGAAAAAACGGGGATTGCCTGAAGTGGCAGCCTCTAGCAACGCTGCGCGATGCGTCTCGCGTTTGAGTACGGGCAAACAGTAATAGTGTGGTTGCAAGCCACCAGTAAAGAGCGCGTTGCGGTTATAGAGTAAGTGATGGGCGGTGATAGTCGCGCCCAGGGTATGTGGCAAAGCCTGAGCATCACTGACATAAGCCACGGCTTCTTGCGTTGTAATATGTTCAAACACTACTTTCAACGCAGGAAAATCTCGCCGCAAAGGAATCATCACGCGATCAATAAATACTTTCTCGCGATCGAAATAGTCAATTGCTGAGTCCGTCACTTCGCCGTGTATTAAGAGCGGCAGCCCAACTTCCTGCATTACCTCAAGTGTCTTCGCACATTTTGCTAAATCAGTTACGCCTGCTTCTGAGTGTGTGGTTGCCCCAGCCGGATACAACTTAACTGCGTGCACCATACCTGAAGCGCGTGCGCGCCGAATTTCATCGGGCGATGTGCAATCAGTTAGGTAAAGCGTCATGAGTGGCTCAAATTCTGCCCCAGTCGGTAGCGCATCGAGGATACGTTGCCGATAGGCCAGCGCTTGCACCGTGGTGGTAACGGGTGGCTTGAGGTTGGGCATAACGATTGCCCTTCCAAACTGGCGGGCGGTGTGCGGCAGAACGGCTGCGAGTAGCGCTCCATCACGCAGATGTAAATGCCAATCATCGGGACGCTGAATGGTGAGCGTATTAAGTGCAGTGGCGGAGCCAGTCGACGTATTTTTAAGCATTGTGTTCATAAATTAACCAAGCGAATTAAAGCGAGCTGTTATTTCTTAGGCGGCCATTTTAGAGCTTGTTTAAAAGTTTGCTAAAAAATCGCCTAACAATAAAAAAGTTAACTTAAGGACGTATGGCGCTCCCCCTCGGTTAGGGCAGATCTTCTTTAAGGAAACGCTAACAAACTAATCTGCAAGTCTCTTCAGAAACTAACTTAATGATATGCTTAGCAAAATCTTGTTTTACAGCAACTTAATAAGGTCTACATCAGGTTGACTTGCCATCCAACTTATGCAGATCTTCTTAAGTCGCGTTTCAATACTGCCACCTATTATGTGCGAACTTCTCGGAATGAACAGCGCGGAACCAGCGGACGCTATATTTTCGTTCACTGGTTTTGCTGAGCGCGGCGGCACGACTTCTTATCATGCTGATGGCTGGGGCATTGCTTTTTTTGAAGATAAAGCATGCCGGATGTTTATCGACCATCAACCGTCGGCGACTTCACCCGTCGCAGAGCTGATTAAGCGCTATCGCATCAAATCAAAAAACATCATTGCCCATATTCGCGATGCCACACAAGGCGGTACTACGCTTGAAAATTGCCACCCTTTTGTACGTGAGTTATGGGGCCGTCATTGGGTTTTCGCCCATAAAGGTGATTTACAAAATTACCGCCCTACTTTAAGCGGTACGTACCAGCCAGTTGGCACGACAGATAGTGAACTCGCCTTTTGCGCAATTATGCAAGGCTTGCGCGAGCGCTTTCCTCATGCGCACCCGCCGCTCGACCAGATTTTTGCAGCGCTCACCGAATTAACGCGTGAGATTACTCAATACGGCGTGTTTAACTTTTTGCTCTCAAACGGGCAAGCCATGTTTTCCCATTGCTCAACGTTTCAGCACTATCTGATACGGCGCTGGCCTTTTTCAACTGCGCATTTGATCGATGTTGATGTATCTATCGACTTTGCCAAATACACTACCCCCGAAGACTGCATGGCAGTCATCGCAACACACCCGTTGACTCGAAATGAGGTTTGGCACGCTTTTAAGCCAGGCGACCTTTTCATGTTTCAAAATGGTGAGCTTGCTCTGCAGACGAATATACCTGTCCCACCTGCGGTATTTGCTAAATCACAACAAGCAGATCCGGCTAGGAGCACTGCTTTGTTGGCTGAGCAGCTCTAGTTTCTGCCGGCTTTATTGCATCTTTGCTTAAAGAAGGTCTGCATAACCCGAGGATGGTGCCATGCAGACCTTGTTTTACATTAGGTACCAGCGTACTGGCAGCAAAGGCATTCCTTGCCTAAGGGTTATGCAAACCTTTCTTAACAGGCCGCTTTAAAAATAGTTAAGGCCTGCTTAAGCCAGAGACAAGAAGGCGTAACGCCAGCATCCAACTTAGACAGACCTTCACTAACTGGCTATGTTTTAGCAGCCAACTATCTTTATGTCTCAAACACCAAAATTTGGGCTCGACTAGCATTTGTTTTGCTCACTGCAGACGCAGGCAAAAATTTCGTTATTTTTATTGCTCTGGTGCGGCTTGACTTAGTCCGCGTGGTAACGGAAATGAAATATTTTCCTCTACACCTTCTAGCGTGCGCACATGTGTTGCACCGAGTTCGCGCAATTTTTCCACCACAGATTGCACCAATGTTTCAGGCGCAGATGCGCCAGCTGTTACGCCAATGCGGCGTTTATTCTCAAGCCAAGCTGGCTCGATTTGCTCCGGCGCATCCACCCGGTAGGCAGGGATGCCGCTTTTTTCAGCGACTTCGCGCAGACGATTTGAGTTTGAGCTATTCGGGCTACCGACCACGATGATTAAATCGCAGCGTGGTGCCATCAACCTCACGGCATCTTGCCGGTTTTGCGTGGCATAACAAATATCTGGTTTTTTAGGCTCATGAATAGAGGGGAAACGCTCTTTCAAGGCAAGGATAATTTGCTTAGTGTCATCAACTGAGAGCGTGGTCTGCGTGACATAAGCTAGCTTGCTTTCATCAGTAATTTGGAGTTTGGCAATATCTGCCATTTCTTCAATCAAGTGCATGCCATCTTGCGCCTGCCCCATCGTACCTTCGACTTCGGGGTGACCTTTATGGCCAATCATCACAATTTCATAGCCCTGTGCTCGCATCTTTGAGACTTCAACATGCACTTTGGTAACCAAAGGACAGGTCGCGTCAAACACATGAAAACCTAGATTTTGCGCTTCTGTGCGTACGGCTTGCGAAACGCCATGCGCGCTGAAAACCAGGGTTGCGCCCACCGGCACTTGCTCCAGCGACTCGACAAAGATGGCGCCTTTGCGGCGCAGTTCACTCACTACATAAGCGTTATGCACAATTTCGTGACGCACATACACTGGTGCGCCTCGCAACGCGAGCACTCGCTCCACGATCTCAATCGCACGGTCGACGCCGGCGCAAAATCCACGCGGCTGCGCGAGCAAAATTTCAGTGTCACCTAAATCAATTTCTGGCATCGGGTTTTCCTACAAAATTCCAATGATTTGTACTTCGAATGACAAAGACTGGCCCGCCAGTGGGTGATTGAAATCAAATATCGCATAGTCTGGCCCAAGCTCTTTGAGCACGCCAGCATAGCGCTCGCCACCTGGCGCATTGAATTCAATTAAGTCACCCAGCACCAGCTCTGCGCTGTCCATGCCATTGGCACGCAGCGTCTCCAATGAGAGTTTTTGGATTAAAGCCGGGTTGCGCAAGCCAAAAGCTTGCTGCGGCGTTAGCTGAAAGACAGAGCGGTTGCCAAGCTGCATTCCAAGCAAAATCTCTTCAAGTGGTGCAGCCATCTGGCCCGCGCCGACTAAAACGGTGGCTGGGCCACTTGTGAAAGTGTTGACAATATCCTCGCCGCTTGGCAGTGCAAGACGGTAATGCAGCGTAAGGTGCGAGCCGAATTTTACTTCAGTGATATCAATAGAAGACATGGGATGCTTAATAAATTAAGAAATGAGCAATTTGGAAGCGAGCAGCAAAATAACGGTTTTGCTCGAGACAGCGCAGAGCGCACCAAGCGCACAAAAAATCGAGCCAACAGCACGCTAGCTACACCACTGAATAACACCGTGCAGCACAACACTGCACCCGCTCAAACTGTTGAGTTGCCAGATAAAAGTTTTAATCCGTGTGCCCATTTGCGCGCGCACGCGGAAAATTTAAGCACCAACATTAACACAATTACCGGTTGGCCCACGCTTGAGCGCCCTCGTGAAAAACTTGCTGCAGCAGGAGCAGCAGCGCTCTCCGATGCAGAATTATTAGCCATTTTTTTGCGCACTGGCGTAGCTGGACAAAATGCGGTTGATCTTGGGCGTACCCTGCTTAGTCGCTTTGGCTCATTACGCGCACTTTTAAGCTCGCCAGCGGCAAACCTCAAGCAAGTGCGAGGTGTTGGCGCTGCCAAAATCGCGCAACTACACGCTATTGGCGAACTTGTGCAACGTTCATTGCTTGAGGAGCTGCAACAAAGCACCTGCTTTGAAACTCCTGGTGCTGTACGCGATTATCTAAGACTTTTCATTGGTACACGCCCTTATGAAGTTTTTGCTTGTTTATATCTGGATGCGCGTTATCGCTTGATTGATGCCAAAGAAGTATCACGCGGTACGCTTACGCATACCGCAGTCTATCCGAGAGAAATCGCCAAGGAAGCACTGGCGCTCAACGCCGCTGCGCTTATTGTTGCGCACAATCATCCCTCAGGTGCAACGGAGCCCAGCCCAGCGGATAGACAATTAACCCAACAACTGCATACCACGCTCGAATTATTTGACATTAAATTACTTGACCATTTCATCATCGCTTCAAACGCTATCTTGTCATTTTCGGAGCAAGGTTGGCTTTAAGTGACTATCTACGCTCAATCCTATGTCATACAAACAAACTTCGCTTAGGGAAGCACAGCTTCGTCCCTTAGCTAACTTGCTGGCGCTACATTTCGTATGGTAGGAACTATAAATAGCTTCTAAGGAAGTGCTGAATCGATCGCAATTAAGTAAGCCAAGTCAACATGTCCAATCTTTTCTGAAGGAGAAAAAAATGGGATCAGTTTTAAGTGTGAGAACTGGTGCTGCTGAAAGCGGCAGCGTATTTGCAAATAGGGTGGTCGAAAGTAAGGCTCCAGAAGGCAGCCTAAATCATGGCATCGGTCACGGAGGAGGCGGTGGTGGATGGACTCAAGGATCTCCTTCCAGTGCGGCTCAAGGCAATGTTGGTTCACCATCAGCTATCCCTAAAGGCACTTAACATCTATTTAGCGATTTGCTAAAAGCTTACTAAGTCAGTGTAGGTTGAGGTGACGAATTGAATTAAGTACAGAACCTCAGTTTACGATTTGGGCGTACTCAGTAAGTCGCGAGCAAGGAATGCCAACGTAGACAGTACGCTAGTACCGACTGACACCGCTCCCGATTTATTGCGCACTTCCATGAAAGTGGGTAATTAAAGAAATGGCTAAATATCATGTCCTATAAAAATTGCCCTGATAGCGTAGTTTCTCTCTGTCTCAATATAACTTGCGCAGGACGCGGCATAAGCGATCTTGCGGATCTTGAAGACCTTGTTAGCGCGCTACGCATCGTACGGCCGAATTTGGTGCAGCTAGATATTTTTGAAGCCTGGTTTTATATGCGACGCGAACAATGGCATGAAGCACTGCATCGATTACAAACCATTGAGATAGGCACAGGCTATTTTCCTCTTCGTAGTGCATTGCAGGGGTGTTGTTTATATGAGTTGAATGACTCCCGCTGGACTAGCTATGCCATAGAAGCGTTAGAGCAAAAAGACGATGCAGAAGCAACTCGTATTGCTAAAGTACTAATAAAAACAGCTCAGCAATCCTCAGGCACAGTGCCAGAAATGCTGCTGAGCGCGACTCAACAGACTGCTGCAAACAAAGATGAGGCTTGGCTCAACCCTTATTATTTACATGTATAAAATTACTCTCATAAGTGCCTAGAGAATCTCTACATATGCCTTAGCGGTGTCATACTTGTATCCATCAATTAGGGAAACGCTGAATAAATCGCGAGCAAGGAGGCTGCAGTTGTTTATCCTGCCGCTGCCGGCTTATTGTCTACATTACTCAGTGCTTCCTTAGCTAAAGATTTGTAGCGAATTTGCTACTACCAGAAAAATTCTATTTAAGTAACGCTACGCTACAACCAGTTCGTCAATCAACAAAGGTGAAGCCCACGCATAACGCGCTAGCTCCACATCCAACCTTTCAAGCAGTTTTTGAGCATGGCCAATTGAAAAAGGAATAATGCTGGCTGGAAGCAATAAATCTCATATATAGCGCGCAACCCTCAAGTTTTTGCCCCGTTTCGCCTGCAGCCAAGCTGCGTCCAACAGCTATTTTTGGCCTATATAAAACAGGTTTTGATAAAAGAGATTTAATCTTTTCAAATTTTCCTGCTAAAATCGCCCCTTTTCTGCCTATCTATAACAAAAAGCAAGGGCAGCAGATATCCTCTGGCCTTGCTTAAGCTAAGGAAGGCGGGCGTAAGTTGGAGTTATCCGGCTTTAAGGCCGCCTTCCCTAAAATGCAGTTAAGGAAATGCTAAGTCAATCATGAGCAAAGAGTGTCAGCACAGGCATGGCACCGCTTCCAGGTGATTTAGCACTTACTCAAGTTTGCAAACAGCTTTTACATTCAGCGTATTAAGGAGTGCTTGATGGCACGCATATGTCAAATTACCGGGAAAGCGCCAAGGTCTGGCAATAACGTTTCCCATGCGAATAACAAAACGAGACGCCGCTTTTTGCCGAATTTGCAAAATCATCGTTTTTGGTTACAAGGCGAAAAACGTTGGGTGCGTCTTCGCATTTCAGCTGCTGGCTTGCGCCTAGTGAACAAGAATGGCATTGAAGCCGTACTAGCAAGCTTAAGCGCGCAAAGCAAAGTCTAATAAGCTGGCATAAAGCTAGCTCAGGAAGGTGTGCCACCGCCACAGGGTCATGCAGACCTTCCTTAAATTTTTCGATAGGTTTGAAGGAATTACATCATGGCTAAAGGCTCGCGTTCTAAATTTAAGACTTGCCTCCAATCAAGTGCCGGCACTGGACATACCTACACGTTTACGTCCCCTAGCCTAATCGGCAAGCCACCACTCAAAAAGTATGATCCGAAGGTGCGTAAGCATGTGCTGTATAAAGCGGTAAAGCTTAAATAAGCTTTCCTGCAGCACGATATTCAGAATTAAAGCGAAGGAAGGTCTGCATAACCCGGCTGGCAAGGAATGCCGACGCAGACAGTACATTAGTACGGCAAGGAGGCATGACGCCGCCAGCCGGGTTATGCAGACCTTCCCTAAAACGGCGGCAGACTTTACGGTCTGCCGCCGTTTTTATTTGTTATGCTTTAGAATCTTTTCAAAGTCTTCCAAAAGTGCCCTTGGGGGCAGACAGGAGTACAGGAAGCGGAATGCACATGAGTACATGAGGGTTCCTGCTACTTCCCGAGCGCAAAGAACGGTACTTTTGCGAGACTTTAAAACTAAATTCATTTAAATCACCATGCTCAATACCTCTGCAACGGTCATTCATCGTACCGGCTATACGCCGCCCGCCTTTTTTATCGATACCGTCACGCTTGAATTTGATCTAGAGGCGCAGCGCACGCTGATTACCAACCGCATGCAAGTGCGGCGTAACCCCGCAGCTGCTCAGCCCGACTTGCATTTGAGTGGTGAAGCCTTAACCTTAATCAGCGCCACCTTAAATGGTGAGCTTTGTACGCCTGTAAATGCCAGCGGGTCAGGACTTACGCTGACTAACGTACCTGATGCTTTTGAATTAATCATCACCAATACCTGCGCGCCAGCAGCTAATACCTCCCTGATGGGTTTATACGTCTCAAATGGCAATTTCTTTACCCAGTGCGAAGCAGAAGGGTTTAGAAAAATCACTTATTTTCTTGATCGCCCAGATGTGATGGCACGCTATACCGTCACGCTACGCGCCAACAAAGCGGATTACCCCGTCTTGCTCTCTAACGGTAATTTGATTGACGCGAATGATCTGCCAGATGGCAGACATTACGCGGTTTGGCACGACCCATTTGTTAAGCCAAGCTATTTATTTGCGCTGGTAGCAGGCAAGTTAGTTTCGCTTGATGAGCGCATCGTGACCCAAGCAGGTGATGAAAAATTATTGCAAGTATGGGTTGAGCCACAAGACTTAGATAAAACGCGTCATGCGATGGATTCGCTAATACACGCGATCAAATGGGACGAAGCACGTTTTGGTCTCGCCCTTGACTTAGAGCGTTTTATGATTGTGGCGGTAAGCGACTTTAATATGGGCGCGATGGAGAATAAAGGCCTCAATATTTTTAACACTAAATATGTTCTGGCTAATCCACAAACCGCAACCGATATGGATTACGCCAATATCGAAGCTGTCGTTGGACACGAATATTTCCATAACTGGACTGGCAACCGAGTCACTTGCCGCGATTGGTTTCAACTAAGCTTAAAGGAAGGCTTAACCGTCTTCCGTGACCAAGAGTTCTCTGCTGATATGGCCGCTGCTGCTGGCAAAAATACCGCTGCTGCTGCCTATGCGACCAAGCGTATTGAAGATGTGTGCGTGCTCAGGCAAATTCAATTTGCAGAAGATGCTGGCCCAATGTCACATCCGATACGACCAGACAGTTATGTTGAGATCAATAATTTTTATACCGCCACCGTTTACGAAAAAGGTGCCGAAGTAGTACGCATGTACCAAACTTTGTTTGGCCGCGATGGCTTTCGACGCGGCATAGATCTCTATTTTGAGCGACACGATGGACAAGCCGTTACCTGTGATGACTTTAGACAGGCCATGGCAGATGCAAACGGGCGAGATTTAGCACAGTTCGAACGTTGGTATAGCCAAGCAGGTACGCCACGCGTACAGGTTAAGACACAGTATGAAGAAGCCTCGCGTACCTACAAAATTACACTTAAGCAAGGCAATACCAAGGCAGCTCCTCCCTCCTCTGCTCCCGATGCCGTATCTGATGCTCTGCCCAATCCGCTGCTAATTCCTTTTGCGCTGGGTCTAGTCGATGTAAATGGGCAAGATATAACGCTGCAACTTGATCATGAAGCAGCGCCTAGTGGTACCACACGCGTGCTTGAACTAAATCAAACTGAGCAAACTTTTTGCTTTATCAACGTAGCACGCAAACCTATACCCTCACTGCTACGCAATTTCTCAGCACCTGTAACAGTCGAATACGACTACAGCGATGATGAGCTCGCTTTTCTATTTGCCCACGATAGCGATCCTTTTAACCGCTGGGAAGCAGGTCAACGACTTGCCACCCGCACTTTGCTCACACTCGCGCAGCAAGCTTCGCAAAACGCCACGCTGCATCTTGATGAAGTGGTCCTTAATGCATTTAAACAAGTATTGCGCGATGAAACGCTAACGCCCGAATTTCGTGCGCAGGCTTTAAGTTTGCCATCTGAAACCTATCTGGCTGAACAGATGGAGGAAGCGAATCCAGCAGCCCTGCATACCGCACGGCAATTCTTCCGTACGCAACTAGCCATTGCATTAGCGCAAGATTGGCAGCAAATTTACGCCCGCTATAACCTACCTGACGCATATCAACCCACGCCGGCAGCCGCCGGCCAGCGAGCGCTGAAAAATCTCGCGTTGAGCTACCTGCTAGCTGCCGACCAAGCTACAGCAAGTACTGTGCAGCAAGCCCTTACCCAATACGACAATGCTGACAATATGACTGACCGCAGCGCGGCGCTAGCAGGCCTTTTATATTTGGGTGATGCACACGCACAGAACGCTTTGGCCGATTTTTACCAGCGCTTTGCGCAAGAACCGCTGGCCATCGATAAATGGTTTAGTTTGCAGGCCACACAGCGCGGAGCAGATGGGCAAGTCATTGAAATTGTGCGCAGCTTGCTGCAGCACCCTGCCTTTCATTTACAAAACCCGAATCGTGCTCGTTCACTCATTTTTGCTTTTGTCATGAATAACCCAGCCCAGTTCCATGCGGCTGATGGCTCTGGCTATGCCTTTTGGGCTGAGCAAGTACAGGCGCTCGATACGCTCAACCCACAAGTGGCCGCTCGCCTTGCGCGTGCGCTAGAAAACTGGCGCAAATTTATTGCACCGCTACGCACCCAAATGCGCGCTGCGTTAGAAACTGTATTAGCGACAGTTCAATCAAAGGATGTACGGGAAGTGATTGAAAAGGCGCTGGCTTAAATTGAGCTAATCTGCAATTAGCAGCTCATAGGTTGGGGTGACGAATTGAATTAAATATGGAACCCCAACGTGCTGTGGTGGGAATTGGGATGATGCTTTAAGACGGTATCTACGAATCGGTGAGAAAGCTTGATCTACAGAAGCTGGGATGTAGATGAACGTATAAGGGATTTGAAGTGCTATGTGTCTTCAAAGAAGGCAGCTTTGGGGAGGGCTAGGCAGATTTTAAAGGCAACCTCAAGGCAAGCGTTACCGTGCCATCTTCTTTACGTTGCCGCTCAAATTGGCCACGGTGAGCGGCCATCACATGGGCGGGCAAGCTGAGTGCTAATTTAGTGCCACTTGTGCCGGCTTGCGCCGCTGCGGCGCGCACAAAATGCTCAAAAATATGGGTCGCCGTTTCATCCAGCCACATCTCGGCTGAGAATTTAAAGTTCACCAAAACGACACAGGTATTTCGTTCAACCAAAGCGGTTAAGAAGATACGGGCATCACGCGTTGAGGCTTCGATGGCATAGGCCAGGGTGGCCCATAGTGCCTGCCATATGCGCTTTGCATCCGCACTGCATTGCACGTTTGCAAGTTGCAAATCAATGTCAAATATTACGCCGCGTTCTACAGCGAAATTTGCACGATGATGGGCGAGTACTGATTCCAAACAAGGCTGCAATAAAACCTGTTCACGGGTAAGCGGTATGGCTTTAGTTTCAGCACATACCGCCTCAATAAGATTTTCAATAATTTGTATTTGCTGGTCGACGCCGCTATGGATACCAGATAGGGCGTTCTTCATGCCGCTGTGCGTTGCGCCAAATTTGGCGTCTAGCACATGTGCCCAGCTATGTATCGTATTCAACGAACCGCGTAAATCGTGCGCGAGTACGCTTAATAAACCATCGCGGGCAAAAACTGCCACTTCAGATTTGGCACATGCTGCCCATAGTGTTGCATCGGATACAGTAGTAGACATATAGCGTTAAATTCTAGAAACGTCGAATAAACCGCGGACAAGCTTCCTTGCTCGCGGTTTATTCAACATTTGCTTAGCAAAGTAATAAAAGTGAAAAGTTAGGCGAAGAATTAATTGGAAGTATCTGGAATCATGCCGCAAGCAAGACGTCTACCGCCACCACCAAGAGGTAGTGGATGATCGCTGTAGTTGTCGCTTCCCTCATGCACCATTAAGGTACGGCCACTCAATTCTTGCAGCGATTTAATGCGCGGTGCCTGTACCGAAGCAGTAGCACGCCCTTTAGGATCTACAAACAACCTTGGCAAATCGCCGCGATGCCCGTCGCCATTTGGACCAGCATGACGCTCCTTGCCTTCTGGATCCCAATGACCACCCGCTGCCATTGCAGCATCATCACACGAGGCATGTTCATGGATATGGAAACCATGCGAACCGGGAGGCAAATCTGTCAAATGAGGCGTGAAGACCAGCCCTCTAGGCGTTTCGCTAACATTCACCATCCCTATCGATTTTCCAACACCTTGAGGGCTAGTCGTATACATTGGCACGGATAACGATGCGCTATACGCTGCTGAGGCGCTGAAACACAAAATGGCGGCAAGTCCTACGGTTAAACTGGTGCGCTTTTTCATCGTTTTTTCCTTTTTTTGCTAGAAAATAGTTAGTTTATTTATGTTAAGTAAGGAAGCACTGAATCAAAATGCAAAACATGGTGGAGTAGCGGGATAAAACCCCATACAGCACCATTTAGGCGGACCTTCTCCCTAAGGCATTTTGTTAACGTCTATTTATCAATTCACTCAAAAGTTGTACTGGGTCTTACTAGTGGAATGCAAATAGATCCATAGAAACGCTCACATATTACGACTCTGCTTCGCTTTCCATGCCCTGTTTCCCGCTAGCTGACAGTCTTTTAGCCAATTTCTAAATAGGCGTTCAGCATTTTTCTAACACGCCCTTAACATAAGTAGCTCAGGAAGCTACCCTCAACTATCTAGCAAACCTCGAGCCAGGTCATCAATAATGTCTGTGATTGTTTCTAAACCCACTGCGACCCGGATTAAACCTTCAGTAATGCCAGCCGCCAACCGTGCTTCTGGCGTGATGCGACCGTGTGTTGTTGTTGCCGGATGCGTAATCGTGGTGCGCGTGTCTCCCAAATTGCCGGTGATCGAGCACAGTTTCGTGTTATCTATCACGCGCCAAGCATTGATACGCTGAGCTTCAGGCGTAACGCCTTGCACTTCAAATGACACAATTGCACCACCCAAACGTTGCTGACGCTGCGCGATTTCATATTGTGGATGTGAAGGTAAACCTGGATAGAACACGCGCTTTACCGCAGGATGCACAGTCAAGCTTTGCGCGAGCGTCAAGGCATTAGCTGATTGACGCTCGACTCTTAAAGCCAGTGTTTCCATTCCTTTAAAGAGCAACCAAGCATTAAAAGCCGACAATGTTGGGCCTGCAATGCGTACAAATAGGGCGATTTTTTCTTTCATCAAAGCCTGCGCACCAACCACTGCTCCGCCTAACACGCGGCCTTGTCCATCTAAATATTTGCTCGCTGAATGCACAACTAGATCTGCGCCCAGCTTGAGGGGTTGTTGTAGCACTGGCGTGGCACAGCAATTATCGACAACCAACAGTGCGCCGGCGTTTTTGGCAAGTTGGCTGAGGACTAAAATATCTACAATTTCAGTAAGTGGATTAGATGGCGTTTCGAGAAAAAACATTTTCGTCGTAGGCCGCACTGCATTTTTCCACGCGTTAAGATCGGTAAGATTCACAAAAGTGGTTTCAATACCAAAGCGACTCATAATCGACGCAAACAAATTTAACGTTGAGCCAAAGATACTTTGCGAGCTCACCAAATGGTCACCTGCCTGCAGCACGCCCATTACCACCGCCATAATTGCGCTCATGCCAGAAGCTGTAGCAATACAGGTCTCTCCTCCCTCAAGCGCTGCTAAACGATTTTCAAACATACTGACAGTCGGATTTGTCAGTCGCGAATAGGTAAAACCTTGCTCTATATTTGCAAAACGCTCAGCTGCTTGAGCGGCGCTCTCAAAACAGAAACTAGAGGTCAGAAAAAGGGCTTCGGAATGCTCATTAAAATCAGTGCGTAAGCTACCTGCACGAACAGCTAAGGTGTCGAAACTAAACTCGGTCATGGGATGAGGTAATTTTAGATAGCGGGTTTTAAGGCAGCTGAATAAGCTAGGAGCGGCGATTAATAGGCAACGTGGTGGAGTTGCTTATTTAATTAGACCTCTTTCGAGAGCCCCAATCTACACGACTTCTCTCTTATTTCTTGAAGACTTCGAGCGAAGTCTAAGGACCTAAATCACGACCTTCTAAAAGGCCAGGATTTAGGAGAGAACGGTGCTCGGGCATCCTCATGTACCTTTTGTACATTCCGATTCCTACGCTCCGTCCTCCTGGTTTTAGCAATTACGCTGGCAACCTTTTAGAAAGATCCTGAGCAGGTTCTAAGAATATGTGCCATCAGCCGATAGCTGCAGATGCAGTTGTGATTTCACATTGCTATCGTCACTGGTTTCATGCTCACGCCGAGCAGCAAGTGTGAGGCGAGCCACTTCTAATTGTTGCAAATAGTCAGGCGTGATATCTCCACTGACATAGTGACCGTCAAAACAAGAAGCTTCAAAATGAGTCAATGCAGGATTAAGGTCGCGCACGGCTTGTTTCATATCTGCGATGTCTTGATAAATCAGCATATCGGCACCAATCAGGCGTGCCACTTCTTCGTCAGTGCGGCCATGTGCGACAAGCTCACCGCGGGTTGGCATGTCAATGCCGTACACATTAGGAAATTTAACAGGCGGCGCAGCAGACGCAAAAAAGACCTTGCGCGCCCCAGCATGGCGCGCCATTTGTACGATTTCATTGCTGGTCGTGCCGCGCACAATCGAATCATCAACAATCAACACATTGCGCCCTGCAAATTCGGTGGGCATCGCATTGAGCTTTTGACGCACTGATTTTTTTCGCACAGCCTGCCCTGGCATAATAAAAGTGCGGCCGACATAACGATTCTTGAAAAAACCTTCGCGGTATTCAAGCCCTAGTTTGTTCGCCACCTGCAATGCAGCCGGACGGCTTGAGTCAGGAATCGGCATCACCACATCGATCTCACCTGCTGGCACCATACGGGCGATCTTTTGCGCAAGGTAATCTCCCATGCGCAGCCGTGCATCATAAACAGATACCCCATCTAGACGAGAATCAGGGCGTGCCAAGTAGACGTATTCAAAAATACAAGGGTTTAAGCTTGCTTGCGCAGCGCACTGCTGGCTATAAAAATTGCCATCAAGGTCAATAAAAATTGCTTCGCCAGGTGCCACATTGCGCACAAACTCAAAGCCAATCCCCTCTAGCGCGACTGACTCAGAGGCGACCATCCAGTCTGTTCCTCGAGCAGTTTCAAGCTTGCCGATGCACAAAGGACGAATGCCATACTGATCACGAAATGCGAGGAGCCCATAACCAGCGATTAGCGCAACCGCTGCATATGAGCCGCGCACACGCTGATGCAAATTCGTCACGGCAGTAAATAAGGTATCAGGATCCAGCGAATAGCCGGCATTAACCACCTGTAACTCATGGGCCAGCACATTGAGCAACACTTCTGTATCAGAATTGGTGTTGATATGACGGCGGTCAATTTTGAACATTTCGTTCTTCAATTCCGGCCCGTTGGTTAGATTACCGTTGTGCGCAAAGATGATGCCGTACGGTGCATTGACATAGAATGGCTGCGCCTCTTCTTCGCTGCTAACCGAGCCCGCCGTTGGATAACGCACCTGACCCACACCACATGTGCCAGTCAGACTACGCATATTGCGTGTGCGAAAAACATCGCGCACCAAGCCATTGGCCTTGTACATATGAAAAGTACGGCCGTCCGCTGTTGCGATGCCAGCCGCATCCTGGCCACGATGTTGTAGCAATAGCAGGCTATCGTAAATAAGCTGATTGACAGGTGATTTGGAGACTGCGCCTACAATGCCGCACATGGCAAGTCCTTTTAAGGATGGATGTTTAGAAAACGTTGAATAAACCAAGAGCAACGTCAGCCACCACGATCAGCACTAGCGGAACACTGATGGAGCGTCATGTTCTTGATAGCTGAATCGTGGCAAAACCTTGAATTAGCCAAGCACAACGCTATGATTTTGTGTCGTGCAAGCTGCCCGCTATTGACGGTTTGCCGTTAATTCAGCGCTCTTCTAGCAGGGCTCGCGCCTTGCTGATCTGGCGCTGCACTTTTTTCTGTAATGACGAGTCAGCAGAAGGTGAGCCCGGAAAAAGAGGTTTCACTATGCTTAAACCCTGCTCTACATAAGGCAGCAGTAATGCTTTACGCCAGAAAGCTTGCCTGGGTAAATCAGTTAACTTAGCCACCATCACTAACACTAGCACCAACAAAACGCCGCGCGCAAAGCCAAACAATATGCCGAACGAACGGTCTAGTGAGCCCAGACCAACGGTATGGGTAAGCTGCTTCAAGAGCGCACTGAATAAGGCAGCCACGAGCATTACACTGACCACTAACACGGCAAAGGCCAAGATCCATTGCGTTGTCGCTCCACCCGGCCAATGCGCAGGCAAATGAGGAGCTAGCCAATCTGCGTAATGCCAAGCAACAATAAAAGCGGCTACCCAGCCTATTAATGAAAAAATTTCAGCAACCAGGCCTCGCCATAATCCAAGTAGCGCTGAAAGCCCAATTATTAGCAACACTGCATAGTCAAACCAAGTCAACATCTTGTACGTTTATCCAATCAATAATTTCTATTTAAACCACTTTAAGTAAAGCAAGGGAAAGCCGGTATAGCCTGCGAGCATGAAGGCATGACGCCGCCCCAAGGCTATACAACAGACCTTCTTTAATTTTGTTGCAAAGTTTGCGGTGCTTTGCTGCTCAAAGGCAGGCCCGTTTCACGTATTCGTTTGAGTGCAGCTTGTGCGCTAGCCCGGTCATTAAATGGTCCTGCACGCACTAGCCACAACTCGCGGCGATCATTTTGCTTTTTACGCTCTAGATAAGCAGGCACATTCGCTTGCTTTAAGCGCTTAACCCAAGTTTGTGCGCGTTGCTCATCAGACAAAGCAATCAGCTGTATAACGAAGCGACTACTCGCGGCAGCATCAGCCGCGGGGGCTGGGCGAGGAGCAGGTTTAGTGTTGCTGGATGGTTTCGAAGCATTAGTAACAGACGCAGAAGCTGTCGATTGTGCCGCTGGCTGGCGTGCTGCAGAATTTTGCGTGGTCGGGACGCTCTGTGTAGTCTGTTTATTAGCTAGGTTTGGCGAGGCAGCGGCAGGTAAGCCACTTATCTGCTTAGGCGCTTGCGGGGCGCGGTGCACGGTGCTTTCACATATTGAGCTATAGGCTGTGCCTAGCTCGCTCTGCGAGCCTTCATTGCAGCTTTCAAAAAGACTTTTAGGAATTTGGATAGCAATGTCATCAGGCGCCGGCTTTGGTTGAGAATCTAAAACCATTGGCAAAACCACAATAGCCGCCACGATTAAAGCAAGCGCACCGACTAAGCGCCGCCGCGCACGCTGTTTTTCTGGTAGCAAAGGGTCAAGCAAAGCATCTTGACGCATGCCTGGGCCCTCTTCAGATGCCCTACCAACAGGCGCTGAACGCTGGCGAGATGCGTGCTTGCTACGCTTACCTTCTTTATTGCCAAATGAAAATAATCCCATGAGCCATTCAGCCAATTGCTGTAGATGATAAAAACGTCAGATAGCAAAATAATGAGCGCTAGCGCTAAGAAAGCGCTGAGTAAATCGCGAGCAAGGATTGCCTTTGCTGCCAGTACATTAGCACGGCAAGGAGGCTGCAGTTGTTTATCCTGCCGCTCTCGGCTTATTGTCTACATTATTCCGCGTTTTTGCAGTAATGCGCGACGCTAAGTCGCACACGCAAACAGTGTAGTAGTAAGGCAAGCGCGGGATAGCGGCAAGAACAATACCGCTACAGATCACTCAAAAAATGCTCTATCCAGAGAAGCCATCACACCGGCCGCCGTATAGAATGATCCGAAAACCAAAATTCTATCATTTTCAGACGCTCGCTTTAACGCATCTGCATAGGCAAGTGCTGGCGTTGCAAAGCATTGCACGCTACTCGCTTCACTGAGTGCCTTGCCCTTTTGCCCATAATTAGCCGTTACAGCCCTCACCTCCTCTACTAGCGCTTGTACCGACTGCGCTTTAGCCGCGCGTGGCGTTGGCAAATCAGTCAGGCACCAGTGATCGACTTCCTCTTTCAGCGCGTCAATGATCTGCGCGATAGCTTTATCTTCCATCACACCAAACACCGCGTAAGTGTAGGGGAAAAAGCCCATCTGGCTAAGATTATGTTTTAAGGCCGCAGCAGCATGCGGGTTATGAGCAACATCTAGAATCACGGTTGGCTTGCCCGGCAGCACTTGAAAACGCGCAGGCAGCGCAACCCTGGCCAGCCCTAGGCGAATATCCTGAGCGGATACCGGCAATTGACTGCGCAATGCTTCAAGCGCAGCGAGCGCGGCTGAGGCATTGAGTAATTGGTTAGCTCCGCGCAAAGCCGGATAAGCAAGCGCTGGGCGCGTGAGCGTACGCCCGATATAACTCCATTGCTGACGCTCATTCCCTTTGTCAGCTGCGTAATTAAAGTCATGGCCTACGTGCCATAAATCTGCGCCAATTTGCTGCGCATAATCAATTAGCGTAGCGGGCGGCATCGGATCACCGCAAATCGCTGGCTTGCCTGGGCGAAAAATACCCGCTTTTTCAAAAGCAATTTTTTCACGGGTATCGCCGAGATAGGCGGCGTGATCAATATCAATACTCGTGATTACCGCGCAATCGGTATCAAACACATTCATCGCATCAAGACGGCCGCCTAGCCCTACTTCAAGAATCACGACATCAAGATTACTCGCAGCAAACCAACTCATGATCGCCAGCGTAGTAAATTCGAAGTACGTCAGTGAGATAGGCGTAAACGCAGAGGCAGGCTCAAGCACAGGCTCAGCCACACGCAAGCGCGCACGCTCCACCGCTTCAAAGTGGGGCAGCAGTTCTGCATCAAGCGCCAGCGTGCCTTGTATACGCGCACGCTCATTAAACGTCAGTAGATGCGGCGAAGTATGGCAACCCACGCGATATCCTGCTTGCAACAGAATCGATTCTAATAGCGCACAGGTTGAACCTTTGCCATTTGTCCCCCCAACTGTTATCACCGGGCATGTGAAATTAAGTCCTAGCGCATCTTTGACTTGACGTATACGCGTAAGCCCCATATCAATCGTAACGGGGTGAGCAGTTTCAAGGTGAGCAAGCCAATCAGCAAGCGTTGTGAAAGTGGGCATGATGCAAGCGATCTGGGTAGGAATGCGATGAATGATTTAAGGATTAAGCAGACCTTCTTAGATAGCCAATTGCAACAAATTGGCATAAGAGTCAAAAAGCGTTTTTAAAAAACACCGCAAGCTTTCACAACCAATCGAGCTTGCTTGATGAGTTCTGTTTCCAATAATTACGCTGCGTCGAAACGAGGCGGATGCGTCATGTCTCCGCAGCCTGCTAAAAGGCCTTCCACAGAAATATCTTCATCAATCTCTTCCCAATGTAAGCCGCGCCCAGTCCCACTAATTTGATAATGTTCTCGTTGCGCGGGCGTAGCTGCAAACAAGCGTGGAAACCAGGCTAGAGGAATACCGATCGTGCGACCATCCATTAGGTCAACCCACATCGTGCATTCGTCAAAACTAAGTGATTTAGCAGAAATATTCATTCCATGCCCTCTCGATAAGTTCACGGCGCTCTTCAACCACTTTGACTAACTCTAACAAGGTACGCCGATCAAAGCCTGCATTATCGGCTACCCTGACATTGGGGAGAAGCCAAAATTTAGCTTCTCCGTTAGCCCCGCCCGCGTGGATATGCACGGGTTCCTTCGGATGTCCTTCATTCGAGTAGAAATAAAATCGAATACCTTTATAACGAAATATACACGGCATAAATTAGCTAGCGATAAGTTCTTTATGGCGCAGATAACTCTGCTTACAGCCTGGCTCTTAAGACACTGCTTCCGCTGGCTGGCGTGTTAGTAAAGCAATCAGCTGCGCAATTTCATCGCGCAGTTTGCGGCGATCGATAATCATATCGATGGCGCCTTTTTGCAGCAGAAATTCGGCACGCTGAAAACCCTCCGGTAATTTCTCACGCACGGTCTGCTCAATCACGCGCGGCCCAGCAAAGCCAATCAAGGCTTTAGGCTCGGCGATAACCACATCACCCAAAAAGGCAAAGCTCGCCGATACACCACCCATCGTCGGATCAGTTAGCACTGAAATAAACGGCAGCTTAGCCGCAGAAAGTTTGGTCAGCATAGCGGTGGTTTTTGCCATTTGCATCAATGACAGCAAACTTTCCTGCATACGTGCACCACCTGAAGCCGTGATGCAAATAAACGGCACCCGCTCAGCTAGCGCAGCTTGCGCACCGCGCACAAAACGCTCACCGACAACAGAGCCCATTGAGCCTGCCATAAAAGAAAACTCGAAGCACGCAATCACAACCGGCAGTGCCTTGATTGCTCCACCCATCACAATCAGGGCATCAGTTTCACCGCTAGTTTCCATCGCTTCTTTAAGGCGGTCGGTGTATTTGCGGCTATCTTTGAACTTGAGTGGGTCGATAGAGACAATTTCCTGACCTATTTCGTAACGGCCCTCTATATCGAGCAAGTTATCCAGCCGCTCACGCGGACCCATACGCATATGGTGGTCGCACTTTGGGCAAACATGCAAATTGCTCTGAAGATCATTGCGGTACAGCACGTCTTCGCAGGCTGGACATTTAATCCACAACCCTTCTGGAATGCCTTTCCGGCTTGATCGGTCAGTCTGTTTAATCTTCGGGGGCAGGAGTTTTTCAAACCAGCTCATAGCTGTCCTCGTGTAGGTAGACGCAGTTAATACAGCAAAACAATCTAGCAAGCTGTTTAAAAATCTTAGCCAATTATGTTCTGCGGATTCACTTTGATCTTGTCAGATCGACTAAAGCGGCTCGCGAGAATCCAGCGCTTGTCGTATTTCAGCAAGAAAAAAGGTTAGCGATTGTATCGCTTTCTCAGGTGCGACCTCTTCAAGTCGTTGCACAAGCGCACTACCAATGACCACAGCGTCCGCCACCCGGGCGACTGCGCGGGCTGTTGCTGCATCGCGAATACCAAAACCTACGGCGATTGGCAACGCAGTTTCATTTCTAATACTAGGTATTTTTTCCGCAATGCTCGCCACATCAAGCTCAGCCGAACCTGTCACTCCTTTCAGAGAAACGTAATACAGATAACCGCTCGCTAAACGTACCGCCGCGGCAATCCGCTGCGCATCAGAAGTGGGGGCTAATAGAAAAATCGGATCAATGCCACACGCACGCAACCGCGCTGCGAATTCGGCAGATTCTTCAGGCGGATAATCGACTACCAGTACACCATCAACCCCGGCTTCATGGGCAGCAGCAACAAAACTTTCAACACCCATGCGCTCGATTGGATTGGCATACCCCATGAGCACAATCGGCGTCACCTGATTTGTTTGCCGGAAAGCACGCACATCAGCCAACACTTTTTTAAGCGTCATGCCTTTGGCTAACGCACGCGTATAGGCACGTTGAATCACCGGACCATCTGCCATCGGGTCAGAAAAAGGCACGCCCAACTCGATCACATCAGCCCCAGCAGACGCTAACGCATGCAGATAATCCACGGTTTTAGATGGTTCAGGATCGCCGGCTGTGAGAAAAGGAATCAACCCCTTGCGCTGCTGCGCTGCAAGGGCTGCGAAAGTCGTTTTAAGACGCGACATAAAATTTTGGCTTGAACAGAATTTGATAATTTAAGAAGCAATAGGTTTGGGGCGGCCCATTTCGTTCAATTCGTCACCCCAAACCTACAGGTCCAGTAGCAGTATGCTCAGCTACTGTATGTACATCCTTATCACCGCGACCAGATAAATTGACTAGCAGTACTTTGTCTGACGCAAGCGTTGGCGCCAGCTTTATAGCATAAGCAAGCGCATGGCTTGATTCGAGCGCAGGGATAATGCCTTCAATGCGGCAGCACTCATGAAACGCTTGTAAAGCTTCCTCATCGGTAATCCCTACGTATTGGGCGCGGCCTGTATCTTTGAGCCAAGCGTGCTCGGGGCCAATGCCTGGATAGTCGAGCCCGGCTGACACAGAATGGGTATTGAGAATTTGCCCATCGTCATCTTGCAATAAATAGGTTCGGTTACCATGCAATACACCCGGCGTACCCTTTATTAATGATGCTGCATGTCGATTTGTATCGAGCCCCTCACCTGCCGCCTCAACACCAATCAGCTGCACTTTCTCATGTTCTAAATACGGGTAAAAAATACCCATCGCGTTTGAGCCGCCGCCCACGCAGGCAATCACAGCGTCTGGCTGCCGACCAATCATTTCTGGCATTTGGACTTTGCATTCATCGCCAATCACCCGCTGAAAATCACGCACCATCATCGGATACGGATGGGGGCCCGCCACTGTGCCGATGATATAAAAAGTGTCTTCAACGTTCGCAACCCAATCACGCAACGCTTCATTTAACGCATCTTTAAGCGTTTGCGTACCCGACACAACCGGCTCAACGTGTGCGCCAAGCAGCTTCATCCGATAAACGTTTGCAGCTTGGCGACGCATATCTTCAGCACCCATATACACCACGCATTGCATACCAAAACGCGCTGCAATCGTCGCCGTCGCAACTCCATGCTGACCTGCGCCTGTTTCAGCAATTACCCGTGGCTTGCCCATCTGGCGAGCCAATAGCGCCTGTCCGACGACATTATTTATTTTATGCGCGCCCGTATGATTCAAGTCTTCGCGCTTGAGGTAAATCTGTGCACCGCCTAATCTTTCGCTCAGGCGCTGTGCATGATAGATGGGCGATGGACGGCCAACAAAATGCTTCAACTCATACTGGTATTGGGCAATAAAAGCAGGATCGCTGCGACATTTCGCATAAGCATCACGCAGCTCATTAAGCGCAGGAATTAATGTTTCAGCGACAAATACACCACCATAAATACCAAAGTGGCCATTGTTATCAGGCAAGTTATACATCTACCTCGTTCTCACACATGCTATTTAAAAAATTGAGGCTTTAGCTAGGGAAAATCTGCATAACTCGCCAGCGGGTTATGTAAATCTTTCCTAAAAGCCTTTGTATCTATCGATGCCCTGACAGCTGCTGTTTGCAGCTATATGCTGCGTCACTTGGGCTATTACCTTGTTACTATACCTTGTTGCCATTACCTGATGATTGAGACAACAGGCTCTACAAGGGTTTCAACACGCATGCTCAGCGTTGAGTGAGAGATTCTATATTTAATGTTTAAAAAACACTTCTTCTATTTTTTACATTACAAAAAAAAGACCATTTCTTGAAATGGCCAAAGTATAGAAAAATGCTGAACACCGAATAATAAACTGAGTGAATTGGAACAAATTTTTATGAGCAAGTTAATTCTGCCTTTCCTTCATTCATTGCTCAATAAAGCTAGTTAGCTCCTTCATTTTCTCTTTTGCTGCCAATTATATTTATCTCAAGTCCATTATTGAAAATCCCGCTGTGCCTGTTGATTAGTTTCGCCACGCTTGCAGTACATTTTCATCTAATGAAGTTCTACGGCCTGCAGAATATAGCTTTGAAAAGGTCCACCCTACTCATCTTTTATCACTAGCTCATCAACAGCCTTAGTCATATCCACTGACGCTTCCTTTCCAATATCGAGTGAAGCTCTGCGGCTACCAAAAGGCAGCCTTGAAAGAAGTCTATTGAATGCCCCCGGGCCTTGCACCTCTGGCTCGCCATCAGCTCTCGCTACTAAAGTTATATCCTCCAACTCACCTTCATCTTCCGCCTCAGCAAAATCTTTCGAGCCCCACCCCGCTACTGCCCGTTCCCGAACTTGTGCTAAATCAGTGTCTCGCAAATTTGATGTATTGCTGATAGTTGAAGTGACGCTATTCCATTTCTGATCTTTTTCTTTTGAAGTTTGTTTCCTATTGATATTGCTACCGTTTGTAGCTATGCCTTCTTTCTCCCAAAAATTTCTCGAATTTAGAAAGTCTATATGTTCCATATGTTTTTCTATAGGAGTGAGCATGTCAGAATTACTCAGTGGATTTCCTGGGCTGATCACAACTTGCGGAACATGCATTTGGGCTACGTGTGGTTGAGTTAGCGCCTGGTCGATATGAGTATCATCCATAGCTGCCCTTCTCCACGCACTGGAATTCAGATCTTTCTCTCTCAGCGTCTGCTGACTAGTGTTATACACTTGCCGTTCTTGTCCCGGCCTAGCCCCCAGAATTTCTAATTGCCCTTCCTTCGGATCACTACTATCTATAGCTGGGTTTCCACCCACCCAATCGCCAACTTTGCTCGACTTTCTACTCCGCTTTCCCCAACTTTTTTCAATTTCCTGAGACGATCTCTTCCTATTACTACCGCCCTCTCTAGATATTATGCCTCTGTCCTTCTGATCAATTAGCCCCGCCTTTTGAAGAGCTTGCAGAATCAAAGCTTGCTCTTGTATAAATTGCCTATGCTGCGTATTAAGGGCGGTCCACATAGTATCTAACCTCTCAATCTCCTCTGACCAGGTAAGCTTATCGTGCGTCATTACTACGCTCACCGTATCCAGATGTTTTTTAAACTGCTCATAAGATTGTTTAAGCTGCTTAGTTTCTATGCCCCATTTAATAATCTCATCCGCGTTTCTTTCTGTACGCGCTCTGATCCTCCGGTGCATTTCCGGCAGCTTACTAAGCTCATCCGCATCTTTTTTCGCTTGTTCTCGCGTTCTGTGATTCTGAATCAGATGCGTTGCTTCCTCGTTTTGCAAGTGAACAATAGTCTTTGTCAGTGCATTCGGCTCTCTATCGTGTCTTTCTACACTCGCTCTTGTCTCTTGAGGCACCTCTTCCTCTTTTTGCAAGTAAGCAACTGTATTTGTCAGTCCATTAAGCTGTTCTTGTGTCTTCGGGCACGTCTCTTTTCTCTGCGCATCATTCATCTCGCGACAGCTATCACTCAGCGTTCTTTGTGGCTGATTATTATTAGAAGCAGGCACTTCTTCGTGCAACGGGCTAGCTGTTTCTGCTAATTGGCCAACTTTATCGGCTAATTGGCTAACCCTCTGTGCTAACTGACTAACTTGTTCTGCTAATTGGCTAACTCTGCTTATTAACTCAGGCATCCGCGCTAGATGCTCCCTTAATTCTTCAATTTGAGCCGGGCTGAGCTGGTTATCCGCATTGTCTGCTTTCGATATTGGTTGCGCTATCGTTTCCTGCGTTTGAGTATCAGCAGGTCCTGAAGATGTAGCGTCATATTTCTGGGGAAAATGGGATATAGAATTTATGGGAGTGAAAGTAAGTCCTGGCATGTCGGCTGCCTTTTTAAGATATTTAGCGTTTTGTTAAGCTATCAGGCTTATTTCATATCTCTATACGGCAAATCGCTTAGCCTAGATGGTAAGTTGGTACATCGTACTTTTTATTTTTTTCAAAAATCTGCAGATGCTAAGCCATTTCCCGTAAGTAATAAGCCCCAAGAAAGTCTACAACTCCTATCTTGTGCAGCGCAGTCTTTTGGCGGAAATAACTCAAGTTTTGAAGTAAACAAAAACCCAGCGAGTTTTTCACGGCTGGGTTGTATGGTTAGCGTCGGACGAGAAAAATTTTGTATTTAGTTTCTGGTATTTAACTTTTGTACGCTTATTTAGCTTCTGCCAGAAAGTTTTAGCATCCTTTCCATCGCTGTTAAACGCTCAGCACTAAGCATTCTTCGCTTTAACCTTGCTAAAAAAAACTGAGTTTGCGCTTGATTTGCCCCGAACAAGGGTCGCACCTCATGAGTCGTGCTACTACCTGTATCTTTGGAGACCTTAATAGCGATGGTTAGGTCTTCTTTCCGCAAATCAGCAATGGAGCCTTCTAGTTGGCCAGCTGTAGCTTCGAGTGTAGCTATGCCTACCCTCATTGCCGCTAACTGCTGACCATGATTATGCAGAAGCTCTTTAGCCAATTGATTATCAGATTGCTCTTTTAACGATACAGTTAATGACGCTGTGATTGATTCTGTTAGCGACGCCTTTAATAAGTGAGTAGTCGTTTCTAAATTTTCTAGACGCTCATTTAACTCCCTATTTTTTTTCTCTAGCGGCGCCACCTTGCTCCATATTCTGAAGTCTTCACGTACGCTCGTGAGCACTTTATTTAGCGAAACAAGGTTGTTATTTTCTATCGGTAATGGTTGTTGTAATTTCTTTTGGATATCCCCTATTTCTGCATCTAATGCCGAGAAGACAGGAAACCCAGCGTGCACCGATTTAGTAAAAAGCAATGTGCAAATTAGTGCAATTAGCCATCCCAGCAAAAGATGTTTTTTTATATCGTTGGCTAATTTTTCTCTATTCGCTCTATCTGCCTGGGTCTCGCGTACGCGATGTAAATTTTGCAGCTGGTCCAATTGTTGAAGCAGATTAGATAACTCAACGTGTCCCGTGATGCTAACTTGTGTTTCAAATTCTCGTTCGTTAAAACTTTGAGCGCCATTGAGCACTGCTTCCAGCCTCACTAATTTTTCTTGGATGCTGTGGATTTGTTGTTGAATAGCGAGCAAATCCTGCTTATCGTCAGCATTAGCCGTTTCCACTGCCGCAGCGATCAATTTAATGGCTTCGTTCATCGCCTTGCGATGATCTGGGCTGAGTTGCCAGCTAAGCGTGCTTTCGGTCGAAATAGGTCGGCACTTAATATCTTGCGCTTGGAGCGTATTAAATCTTGACCTTGTAGCGCCGTCTAAAGGCGCATATTGACCTGTTCGCGACGTTATCGAAGTATTAGAAATTGTTCGTAGCATGACCACTGCCTGTTTTATTTATGTGGCTCAAAAGCCTACAGACAGCGTGTTCTTTTTCGTAGGTAAGAAGCCCTAAAAAAGCTATTTCTCTTATCCTAATTTTTGCGTTGATGGTGATAGCAGCGAAGTGAAAAAATATCACTCATCAAACTGCACTGACCTTACTTACCCTTAATAAAAAATTTCAGCTTTTGCGTAAGAGTCACAGATTAAAAATCTAAGGCAAAAATAGTAGAATCCGGTCTTCAATTAAGAGTTAGCCAATAGAAATTAAACATAGGCAAAAGATGCAGGCTATGATTAGCGCCATGCCTTGTTCAGAAAAACGCATTTACCAATATAAATTGCTAAAGAAGAAAGGAAATTTAATGAAACTGGGGTATGTTCTTGCTGCAGCTACGATTTTGATCGGTACCACAACAGCACAGGCTCAATCAGCAGGCGACTTTATTCTAAGCGCAGGTTGGAACCATTTTAGAACGCAAAGCGGCAGTCAAGCTATTGGTGCAACGACATATGCTGACGAGACATACGAGTCTGATCGTAGGTTTATGCTCAGTGATGTTGATAACTTGGGTTTGACTGGCACTTATTTTTTCACCGACCATCTAGCTGGCGAATTAGCGCTTAGCACGCCAGTACACCTTAACGCAACTGGCCTAGATGACAAAAATGATGCAATTAACCTTTCCTCAGTGCGTCTGAAAAATGCTTCGCTTTTATTGAAATATTATTTCTTCGATGCGCAAGCAAAATTTCGTCCTTACCTTGGTGTTGGCATAGGTCGAGTATGGTTCGACAAACAAATCAGCCACGTAGATTATTTCACCCTGCCTGTGACCTACCACACTTCTTTCAAGAATAAATGGGTTCCCATTTTAAATGGTGGGCTATCGTATCAATTTAGCAAACATTGGGTGGGTGGCTTATCAATTACCTATATGCCATTAAAAACCACTGCCTCTACACACAGTATTTTTAACGACCCATCAGATCCAGATTTTGATCCGTATCCTGTGAGCAATAAAACAAAATTTAAGTTAAATCCTGTGGTGACCACCCTAAGTCTTGGCTATCGCTTCTAAAACGACGATGCTTTAAATTGATAGAGGGCCAATGTTCTGCTGAGCATTGGCCCTCTGACTTGATAAGCGCCGAGTTCAGAGGACCTAAGTCAAACAACTCGTCTATCGTTTATTAGACCTCTTTCGCTACCTCCGTAGCGGCGTCATTCCACATCAAAGCACTCGTGTACGGGCAGCAAAGGAGTTCCTTGCTACGGGGTTGCGAAAAAGGTCTATTAGTCAGCTGGCAGTGATTAACCACAAAACGGACAAAACGTTTTTATAGATGGGATGAAATACGCACCGCATCTGCTCGACGCACTGCTTGGACAAAGGCTGTCATACGGGCCCGATCTTTTAGTCCTGCGCTTCCTGGCACTTCAATGCCAGTCGATACATCCACCGCATAAGGTTGCACTTGAGCAATCGCCTCACCCACATTGTGCGCGCTCAGGCCTCCGCTTAAGATAATCCGATGCCTTAAGGCCCCTGGAATCAACGACCAATCGAAAGTTGTTCCGCTACCGCCGTAATTCTCTGTTAACGCATCCAGTAATAAACCATGGGCTGCCGTATAAGTCTGCGCTGCCTGAGTTAAGGCGCTAGCTGTGGTCACGCTGCCGATACGTAGAGCACGCAGCCACGGTAATTTTTCTGCAGCGGCCAAGGTCTGACATGCATGAGGCGTTTCGTCCCCATGAAATTGCAAGGTCGTGAGCGGCACCGCATCAGTCACTTGCCGCAAAGTAGTGGCAGTGGGATTAACGAAGAGCCCGACTATAGAAACAAACGGAGGCACCCAACGCGCTAGCAGAGCGGCCTGCTCGATGCTAACGGCACGCGGGCTGGGTGGATAAAACACAAGGCCTATTGCATCAACACCCAGCGCCACTGCATGCGCTACTTCCTCTGGCCGCGATAGCCCGCACAGCTTGATGCGCGTGCGCTCAGGCATAGAGACGCTCAACTGCTCCATATTCCACTCCAAGGCCAATCTTTCAAATTGGAAGCAGGCACATCAAATTCAGACGGATAGCCAATTTGCGCCAGATACAAACCATCTGGCATAAAAGTGGGCGCTGCAGCACAACGACTACGCCCTGCTAACACTGCTTGCAGCCAATCTACCGAATGCTTCTCACGTCCAACGCTAATCAAACAACCCATGATATTGCGCACCATATGATGCAAAAAAGCATTAGCGCGAAAACGAAAATGAATGAAATGCCCACGCGCTTCAATATCCAGTGCAGATAAATGTTTGAGTGGTGATTTAGCCTGGCATTGAGAGGCGCGAAAAGCGGAAAAATCGTGCTCTCCCACCAGCACCTGCGCGGCGCGCTGCATGGCGTCTACATTCAGTGGCGTGTAAACCCAGCCAGCACGGCCAGCGAGCAATGGGGCACGCCCGGGAGAAACATAGAGCACATAGTAATAAGTACGCTCAAATGCGCTAAAGCGAGCATGAAAGGTAGTGGGCATTGGCTTGGCCCATTGTACGGCGATAGTGGCAGGCAGAAAGGTATTGATGCCTCGCACCCAAGCTATTTCAGGGCGCTGCAAGACGGTATCAAAATGAATAACTTGACCCAGTGCATGTACGCCTGTATCTGTACGGCCGGCCGCGATGGTGGTCAGTGGCTGTCGTGCAAACTTGGCCAGTGCTCGTGCTAGCGTATCTTGCACGGTACGGCCGTGTAACTGTGATTGCCACCCTGAAAACGCAGCGCCATCATATTGCACACCAAGTGCAATGCGAGAGACTTCCTGCAACATTTAAGATTGCGAGGCGGGCAGCGTAGCCAGTATCTGTTCGGCTTCGGCGCGTAGGTTGGCATCCGCTGACGCAGTGACTTCCTGCCCCAATAGACGCGCCCCTCTTACATCGCCAAGCTTCAGATATTCACTGACTAATTCAAGCTTATTACGTTCAATGCTCGCCATTTCTGCTGCATAAGAAGAAACTGGCTCAGTTGATGCCGCATAAGGAGAAGAGACGGGCTCAGTTGATTCAGGTTGGGATGTACGTGGTGACTGTTGCTCTGCACCGACTATCTCCGTCTCATCTGCCGCATGTTCAGAAGAAGTCTGCTTTCTTTGCTCCCCAACTAAGCTCGCTTCAAGCGAATCAGCAATGTCACCAATCAATGCTCGTGCACTCGGTAGGTCGCCCAGGCTAATCGCCTCGCTTACCATTTGGAGTTTTTTAAGCTCCGCTCCGATCGTTTCTTTCACCCCAGAAAGTGGTGCTGAAGTCGCTGCCTTTTCTGGTGCAGCAGGCATAGCTGAATCGGCCTCAACATTAAGATTGACTGACGGTAATTGCTCAAGTGCGGTAGCCTCGAGAGATGCCGATGAAGCGGCATCTGCTTGCGGCGGCAGAACGTGATCTGGCTCAGCTCCAGCAGCTGAATCTGGCTCAAGTAAAGGGTCAGCCTCGGGACCATGGTTTTCAGATGACGAGGGAGGTAGCTGCTGCGGCAATAGCGTGGGATGCTGCTTCGCCCATGCGGCTAACTGGGTCACCATCTCATCAATTTCTTGCGGTTCTTGAGCTAGCTCTGTCGCATTTGCCAGCACCGGTGAGATGCGGTGAGTGTGATGATTGCTAGTACGCGAACGTGCACGTGCACGGCGATGCAAATAAAGACTCCACACCAACGCTAACACTACCAACCCTATAGCAGCCGCAACCAAAGCCAATGCTTGAGGCAGCGAAGCAAACTTGGGACGCCAGCTTGACAGTGTGGCCAGTGTCTTCATGGAGGAAACGGAAGAAGCCGGCGCCACTTGCGCAGCTGCAGCAATATCGGAAGATGGATGCACCTCCGAGGCCTCTTGCTCCACCACTGCTGGTTCGACAGCCTGAGCTTGAGGTTGCGATTGAGGCTCGATCTGAGGCTGAACTTGAGGCTGAACTTGAGGCTGAACTTGAGGCTGTGATTGAGACTCGATCTGAGGCTGAACTTGAGGTTGCACCTGAAGTTCAGCTTGGGCCTGCACTACACTAGCTGGTGGCGCAGCTTCGGCGGTCGAAGCTGCAGGCAATGCTGAATGAGAGGGCGCAAAGCCAGCGGGCATGACTAAGACTGCCCCTTTTTTTAAGCGGTCTGGATTGCCAGCGATAAATGCTCGTGGGTTCGCTTTAAAGAGTTCAGATCTTAATAAAGCTTGCTCTTTAGCGGTGTGCCCTGCGTCAACGCGTACCATGTCCGCCACCACATCACGCAAAGACTGACCGGGTCGCACCGTATAACGCTGATTCGCGTCTACTGCCTTGGCTGCATTGACCGTCAGTGGAGCATGCGTATTTGACGCATGAGGCGTCTGAGTAGGTTCGGCAAATGCGGATAGCCCTGCCCCCCCATTAGCTAAAATAATTGCCAAGGTAGCGGGGCGAACGCAGGAAAGAAACCGTTGCTTTAGCTTTAATTGACTCATTCTCAAAATTCCTTTCGCTTACGGCATAGAGGAAATGCTGAATAAATTGCGCGCAGTGTTATGCCTATTTGCCTGATGCGTATTAGCGCTACATTTATTAGATCTACATCTATCAGGCCTATATCAGCATTCCTCGCTCTCTTTCTTAGAACCTGTTCACGAACTTCAAACGTGGGTTGTGTTGGGGTTCCTTCGTCACCCCCAACCTACGAATTGGTGAGCAGGAATTTCACTGCCTTCCACCTTACCTACTAGGTACAGCTTTGTGGGTAAGGTAAAAAGTTTACTTCAATACGGAACGCTAACATTACGATCTCAAGAGCGATTTTTTGAAATGGTGAGCAGGTTCTTAATGCAGGGCTGCCTATGCCTTCTTTACTCTCTCACTCTTCAAGCAAAATACGCAGCATACGTCGCAACGGCTCGGCCGCGCCCCATAGCAATTGATCGCCTACAGTAAAAGCGGACAAATATTGGCCGCCCATCGCGAGCTTGCGCAAACGGCCAACAGGCACTGTCAGCGTACCTGTCACAAACGCGGGGGTTAATTCCTGCAACGACGCTTCGCGTTGATTGGGCACCACTTTTACCCAGTCATTGGCTGCTGCCAACATGCTCTCAATTTCATGGAGCGCAATATCTTGTTTAAGTTTGATGGTTAAGGCTTGTGAATGGCAACGCATAGAACCCACGCGCACACATAGGCCATCAAGCAAAATTGAGTCCTGCGTGGAGGATGCAGATTTGCCGAGAATTTTATTCGCTTCAACCCTACCCTTCCATTCCTCACGCGCTACGCCATTGCCTAAATCTTTATCAATCCACGGCAGCAGCGAACCCGCTAGAGGTGCCTGGAAATAATCAATCGGCATTTGCGTACTGTGCATCGCGTCTAACACGCGTCGATCAATATCAAGAATAGCCGAGGCTGGGTTAGCAAGATCAGTTTGCGCTGCCTGATAGAGCGTGCCCATCTGCTGCAGCAATTCACGCATATTTTGCGCACCAGCACCGGAGGCCGCTTGATACGTCATTGCGCTAATCCACTCGACTAGCCCAGCACGCACCAAACCATTCAGCGCCATCAGCAGCAAACTCACCGTGCAGTTGCCACCAATATAATTTTTTATGCCACGCGCGAGTCCATCTTTAATCACCTGTTGATTAACTGGGTCCAGCACGATCAACGCATCGTCTTGCATGCGTAGCGTTGAAGCAGCGTCAATCCAATAGCCTTGCCAACCTGCTGCACGCAGCTTTGGAAAAACCTGCTCAGTGTAGTCACCGCCTTGGCAGGTCAGCACGATATCGCACTGGCTCAGCGCTTCGATACTAGTCGCATCTTTTAATTTGGTTTCATTTTTGGCGCAGGCTGGCGCATTTCCGCCTGCATTGCTAGTACTAAAAAATATCGGCTCAATCAAAGCAAAGTCATTTTCTTGCTGCATACGTTGCAGCAGCACAGAGCCGACCATGCCACGCCAGCCTACTAAACCTACTGTTTTCATGTTTTTATACGCTTGCTAATACGCACTAGCTGCGTGCCAGGCGTGCGAAATTTTGGTTCAAAGAAAAGCAAATATTTTGCGCTGTAGCGCGACCCTGAATCAATTAATCCGTAGAGAGGTAAAAGGCAGCGAGATTCTTTTTCATCGATTCGTAAGTCGGGGTTCCTGCGTCACCCTAACCTACTAGGCCCTTATTGGATGAGACTACAAACAAGTTCTTAGAACTTGTTTAGGATTTCCCTAGGGGCCTCGCGCCGACGCAGAAAGTACAAAACGTACGGCAAGACGGCGCGAAGCGAGAGAAACCCTAAAAGCCACCACCCTGCCAAGAACTTGTTTAGGCTTTTCCTAGCGCCCTCGCGCCGGCGCAGACAGTACAAAGCGTACGGCAAGACGGCGCGAGGGCGCTAGGGAAAGCCTAAACAAGTTCTTACAGCGCTCTCACTACAGCATCACCCATTTCGCAGGTACCAACTTTTTGCATGCCAGGCTCCCAAATGTCAGCTGTGCGCAAGCCACACGCTAAGGTTTTGTCTACGGCTGTTTCAATACGCTGGGCGGCGTCTGCGCACTGTAATGAATGGCGTAGCATCATCGCCGCTGACAAAATGGTAGCCAGCGGGTTAGCGATATCTTGGCCTGCTATATCCGGCGCCGAACCATGTGAAGGTTCATATAAGCCTTGGTTCTGAGCATTAAGCGAAGCCGACGGTAGCATCCCGATTGAGCCGGTCAGCATGGCTGCTTGGTCCGACAGAATGTCGCCAAATAAATTGCCCGTCACAATTACGTCAAATGATTTCGGGGCCCGTACTAACTGCATGGCTGCATTGTCGACATACATATGCGACAACTCAACATCTGGGTATTGCGGTGCCACTGCACTGATGACTTCGCGCCAAAGCTGCGAGGTTTCAAGCACATTCGCTTTATCCACGCTGGTGAGTTTTTTACTGCGTTTTTGCGCCGCCTGAAAGGCAATATGTGCAATGCGCTGCACTTCCGGTTCGCTATAGCGCATCGTATCGAAGCCTTCGCGCGCGCCAGCAAAGCGGCCATCGGGTGCCAGACGGATACCGCGTGGTTGCCCGAAGTAAATATCGCCATTCAGTTCGCGCACGATCAATAGATCAAGCCCACTCACGACCTCGGGTTTTAACGATGAGGCATTGGCTAGGGCTGGGTATAAAAGCGCTGGCCGTAAATTAGCAAATAATTGTAAATGTTTACGCAAACCCAAAATGGCTTGCTCAGGGCGTAATTCACGCGCCAGCGCATCATATTTCCAATCACCTACCGCACCAAATAAGATCGCATCTGCAGCCTGTGCTAGCGCGAGCGTTGCATCAGGTAGCGGGTGACCATACGCGTCATAAGCTGCCCCACCCACCAATGCTTCTTCAAAGGTGAAGTTGAGGTCGAGCGCATTCAGTACTTTGCGTGCTTGCGCAACAATTTCTGGCCCAATGCCATCGCCAGCTAGAACAGCTATTTTCATGCTAAGACCCGGGTCTGCTTAATCCAGTTAATCGTAAAACGTAAAGCTTAAGGAAGCGCTGAATAAGCCGGGAGCAAGGAATGCCTTTGCTGCCAGTACATTAATCTCTAATGTAAGAAAGGAGGCATGATGCCGCTCCCGGCTTATTGTCTATATTATTCAGCGTTTCCTTAACGCTCAGCCATAGGCTTTACGTTGCGTTGCGTTTTACCAATATAAAGTTGACGTGGACGACCAATTTTTTGTTCTGGGTCGGCAATCATTTCGCTCCATTGCGCAATCCAACCCACCGTTCTTGCCATCGCAAAAATGCAAGTAAACATTGAGGAAGGAATACCCAGCGCGCGCAGCACAATGCCAGAGTAAAAATCGACGTTGGGATAAAGCTTGCGTGAAGTGAAGTATTCATCTTCCAGTGCGATTTTTTCGAGCTCCATGGCTAACTTGAAAACAGGATCGTTTTGCAAGCCAAGCGCTTCCAGCACTTCATAGCAAGTTTCACGCATCAACTTGGCGCGTGGGTCATAGTTTTTATAGACGCGATGACCAAAGCCCATCAGCTTGATGTTTGAGTTTTTGTCTTTGACTTGCTTAATGAATTCTGGAATGCGGTCTGGCGTACCAATTTCTTCCAACATATTCAGCGCTGCCTCATTCGCGCCGCCATGTGCTGGCCCCCATAGGCAGGCAACGCCTGCGGCAATACAAGCAAACGGGTTAGCGCCTGACGAACCGGCTAAACGCACGGTAGAAGTAGAGGCATTTTGCTCATGATCGGCGTGCAAAATTAGAATGCGATCAAGCGCACGCACTAACACATCGTTAACAGCGTAGTCCTCACACGGATTGGCAAACATCATGCGCATGAAATTGGCACTGTAAGACAATTCGTTGAGCGGATACATAAACGGCATGCCGATGTTGTAGTTATAAGCCATCGCGACAAGCGTTGGCATTTTCGCAATCATTCTGGCAGCCGACACTTCACGATGGTGAGGGTCGTTGATATTTAAAGAGTCGTGATAAAAAGCTGACATCGCACCCACGCAAGCTGTGAGCACAGCCATAGGATGCGAGTCACGACGAAAGCCGCGGAAAAAGAAGTGCATTTGCTCATGCACCATCGTATGGCTAGTGACAGTTGTGACGAATTCCTGTTTCTGCGCAGCATTTGGCAACTCACCTTTGAGCAGCAAATAGCACACTTCCAAAAAGTCGCAGTGGGTAGCGAGCTGATCAATGGGATAGCCGCAATGCAGTAGTTCACCTTTATCACCGTCGATATAAGTGATAGCCGAACTACAAGCTGCGGTTGCCATAAAACCGGGGTCATAGGTAAATGTGCCCGTTTGAGCATACAGTTTGCGAATATCAATCGCGGCGGGACCAAGCGAGCCGTGCTGGAGAGGCAACGCTATATCGCTCGATGAACCGTCGCTGAAAGAGAGCATGGCTTGATCACGTGACGAGTTCATAAATATCCTTCAGACAAAAAACAGATCAATCAAAAAATGGGGGTGACAAATTTTAGCAGCTAGCCAATCTGCTTAAGATTGTCGGTAGTCGGAGAAATGCAGCAGTAGTGAGGCCTATCATTGGCAAGAATTCCTAGCGTCATGCTACGAACTTATTTCTTAAGCACCTAAGAACCCGCCTACTCATTTCTGAAAGGAAGCGCTGAATAAACCGGGGCATAACATCACTCTCGATTCATTCAACGCTTCCTGAAAAACCGTGCTTTGCTTTTTTGTTAAATGCTGATTTAAAAAACCACGCTTAAGGCAGGGCTGCATAACCCAGGGGCGGTGTCATTTAGACTTTCCTTAACTCATCACACTGCACGTAGCAGAGCTAAAACGCGCAATGTGTCTGGGTCATTAAGCTCGGCTGCCGGCTCGGTACGAACTAGCAATAAGTCCATCAAGTCGTTATCGCTCAAGTCCAACAGACGGGTTAGCCCATTGATATCAGCATCACTTAGCTGCTGTTCATAACGCTCAAAAAAACGTTCGATAATCAAATCGTTTTCTAGCAACCCCCGCCGCGCACGCCAACGCAATTGCGTGCGACGTAGTTGAATTGATGCATGAGTTGACGAATTTAAATCAGCGTTTTCCATCTTAGAGCCCAAACCACTATCTTAATTAAAAATTGTCTAGGACCTTCCTGATGGACTTGCGCCGACACAGACAGTCAAACTAGTACAACAAGGAGGCGCAAGGGAGAACCTAAACCACCATCTCAATTAAAACCTGTTTAGGGTCTTCCTAGGGGTCTTGCGCCGACGCAGACAGTACAGACTAGTACAGCAAGGAGGCGCCAGGGAGAGCCTAAACCACCATCTCAATTAAAACCTGTTTAGGGTCTTCTTGGTGGTCTTGCGCCGACGCAGACAGTACAAATAGTACGGCAGGAGGCGCAAGAGAGAGAGCCCAAACCACCATCTTAATTAAAACCTGTTTAGGGTCTTCCTGGTGGTCTTGCGCCGACGCAGACAGTACAAATAGTACGGCAAGAAGGCGCAAGGGCGCCAGGGAGAGCCTAAACAGGTTTTAAACGCTGCGCCGTACCATTAATTCTTTGATTTTATCAATGGCTCGGTTCGGACTTAAGCCCTTCGGGCAAACATCAGCACAATTCATAATTGAGCGGCAGCGGAATAGTCGATACGGATCTTCTAGGTTGTCTAAGCGCTCATTGGTGGCTTTATCACGGCTATCTGCAATAAAGCGGTACGCTTGCAACAGCCCTGCTGGGCCAACAAACTTATCTGGGTTCCACCAAAAACTAGGGCAGGCGGTCGAGCAGCAGGCGCACAGAATACATTCATACAAGCCGTCTAATTCATTGCGTGCTTCAGGCGTTTGCAGGCGCTCTTTTTCAGGCAAGGGCTCGTCATTAATCAAGTAAGGCTTGATTGAATGGTATTGATCAAAAAATTGAGTGAAGTCACAAATTAAATCGCGTACCACGGGCAAACCGGGCAGCGGACGCAGCACGATATGCTTTGGCAAATCATTTAAATTGATTAAACAGGCAAGACCATTTTTGCCATTGATATTCATCGCATCCGAGCCGCATACCCCTTCGCGGCAAGAGCGGCGGAAAGACAGCGTTTCATCGACGGCTTTCAATTTGATCAAAGCATCAAGCAGCATACGGTCTTGCGCATCCAGCTCAATTTCGTATCTTTGCATACGCGGCGCGGCATCTTGATCCGGGTCGTAGCGGTAGATATCGACAGTACGTGTTGTCATGATTGGCATCCTTTTATTCAGGCGCACACCGAAGCACTACTTGATTAGATAAACCCTAGATAACGCTTTGGTTTATCTAACCCGCGGCTTGGCGCAATACCCTGAGCAGGTTTTAATCCCTGCCCCACCTTCTCAGTCGAGGTATTTTTGTCTATTTATCTACTTACTTGTTTACTTTAGGCTGCGCATTAATTAAAAAATGCACCCCAAAAAACATTAGAAAGTACGTGCCTTCGGCGGTACGCTTTCAACCGTCAAAGGTTGCATCCGCACGGCTTTATATTCGAGCCGATCTTCTTCGCTGTACCACAGAGTATGGCGCAACCACTTTTCATCATCGCGCTCTGGGAAATCACGATGTGCGTGAGCGCCGCGGCTTTCTTGACGTGCCTCAGCAGAAACCATCGTGGCACGCGCTACTTCGATTAAGTTAGCCAGCTCCAACGCTTCTACGCGTGCGGTGTTAAAGACTTTGGACTTATCTTTCAAATGTACATGTTTAACACGCTCAGCCAATTCTTTAATTTGCACCACACCTTCAGCTAAGAGCTCCGAGGTACGGAATACGCCGGCATGCGCTTGCATGGCTTTACGCATATCATTAGCAATGGTTTGCGTATATTCGCCAGAAGTCGTCCCTTCAAGCTTAGCAAGCCGCGCCAACGAGCGATCAGCCGCATCATCAGGCAATGGCTTATGAGTTTTCTGCGTTTTAACTTGCTCAATAATATGATTACCAGCAGCGTGACCAAAGACGACTAAGTCAAGCAGTGAATTGGTACCCAAGCGGTTAGCGCCATGCACTGAAACACATGAGCACTCGCCCACTGCATAAAAGCCATTGACTAAGGCTTGCGACTCGCCTGGCTTGCCGATTACCTGACCATGAATATTGGTCGGAATCCCGCCCATTTGGTAATGAATGGTTGGCACCACAGGGATTGGTTCTTTAATGCAATCCACATTGGCAAACTTTAGAGCAATTTCGTGAATCGATGGCAAACGTTTGTTAATCGTTTCAGCACCGATATGTGACAAATCGAGCAACACATGATCGCCATTTGGCCCGCAGCCGCGCCCTTCCTTAATCTCTTGATCCATCGCACGCGAGACAAAATCACGCGGGGCAAGGTCTTTTAAGGTTGGCGCGTAACGCTCCATAAAGCGTTCACCATTGACGTTGCGTAAAACTCCGCCTTCGCCGCGCACACCTTCAGTGATCAGCACGCCCGCACCCGCTACGCCGGTTGGGTGAAACTGCCAGAACTCCATATCTTCGAGTGGGACCCCTGCACGCGCCGCCATACCTAAGCCATCGCCAGTATTAATAAAGGCATTGGTTGACGCGGCATAAATACGGCCAGCACCGCCGGTTGCGAAAAGGGTGCATTTCGCTTCCATTAAATAAATTTCGCCGGTTTCAATTTCAAGCGCTGTCACGCCCAACACATCGCCGTCTTGATCACGAATTAAATCAAGTGCCATCCATTCAACGAAGAAATGCGTTTTGGCTTGGACATTTTGCTGATACAGCGTATGCAACAAAGCATGACCCGTACGGTCAGCTGCGGCACAAGCACGCTGCACAGGTTTTTCACCATAGTTAACTGTATGGCCGCCAAATGGGCGTTGATAGATCGTGCCATCTGGGTTGCGATCAAATGGCATACCGAAATGCTCTAGCTCATAAACAGCATGCGGCGCTTGCCGGCACATAAATTCAATCGCGTCTTGATCACCGAGCCAGTCGGAACCTTTAATCGTGTCGTAGAAGTGGTAATGCCAATTATCCTCGCTCATATTGCCAAGCGATGCACCGATTCCGCCTTGTGCGGCGACCGTGTGCGAACGGGTAGGGAAAACTTTTGACAAAACAGCCACCGATAAACCCGCACGTGCGAGTTGTAACGAGGCGCGCATGCCAGCGCCACCAGCACCAACGATAACAACATCAAAACGACGGCGTGGCAGAGCACTTTTAATTGCAGCCATTTCTTATACTCTCCACAAAATCTGCGCGGCATAGCCAGCACACGCTAGCAGCCATACGATGGTCAAAATCTGAAAGGTGAGGCGTATGCCGATTGGCTTTAGATAATCCATTGAAATATCACGCATCCCCACCCACGCATGATAGAAAAGTGAAAGCAATGCAGCAAACGTTGCGCACCGCATCCATTGCGTCGAAAAAATTGAGGCCCAGCCTTCATAGGAAAAATTTCGCGCAGCAAAAAACCATGCCAGCAAAATCACTGTATAGATCGCCATCACGGCTGCCGTGACACGCTGTGCGAGCCAATCACGCAGCCCATAATGTGCGCCAACAACCAGGCGCTTTGAGCCAAAGTCTGGGTGAGAATTTTGGTAAGAGCGCGCCATCAAAAAACTCCGAATAATTTAAGTGCAACCACAATCGTCAATAGCACTGAGCCAACCATCACTGTTCTGGCTGTCCGAACGGCCACACATCGGGTGCTGCCCACATGCAAATCCATCAGAAGATGGCGCAGTCCTGCCAGAAAATGGAATAAAAAGGCCCAAGCTAAGAGTAAGAAAATAAATTTAGCAAGCAAGTGAGAGGCTAAGCCTTTGAGCACATTGAAGCTAATTTCAGAAGAGAGACTTTGCTCAAACAGATAGAGCAAAAAAGGTAGGGATAAAAACAAAAGTGCGCCGCTTGCACGATGCAAGATAGACACTTTGCCCGTGGCGGGTAGCCGGTATTTCAAGATTTGAAAAAAACTGATATTGCGAAACTTCCGCTGGGGTTTTTTGATCGCTTCAGCCATGCTCATAGATTCCGTCTGAAAAACTAATCCGCTATTTTAGCGCTATTCCTTATTTGACTGCAGCAAACTGCCTTATTCTTAAATAAAATTTACATAACTTAAAGCAGAAAATAGGGATGTAGCCCGTACGTTAGCCGGCGTAGTTGGGGTGAAGAATTGAAATAAATACGGAGCCCAAACGTGCTGTATTGGCACTAGCAGCGATGCTTTGGGCGTGGTTTGTGTTGGGATTCTTAACTGTAAATTCATCACTTCAACCCAAGAGCTGAATGGCTGAATCAGCTGCGAGCAAGGAAAGCCGTAGACCGGTACGATCAGAGGGCATCATGTGCTCGGCATAACGACGCTCTGAGCTTTTTCAATGCCTCTCATTAATGAAATGCACGCTAATCAATCATGCGCTGAAGTGCGTAGACGATTAAAATACGTCCTTTACCACCCTCATACATGATTTATTGGAGACTAAATATGATGAAACCCGCCAAGCGCGTCGCCGTTACAGGTGCCGCAGGCCAAATTGCCTACTCCTTGCTATTTCGCATTGCGCAAGGCGATCTGCTTGGCAAAGATCAGCCTGTGATTTTGCAACTCCTAGAACTACCGCAAGCGCAAGCAGCGCTAAAAGGGGTGGTCATGGAGCTTGAAGATTGCGCCTTTGAATTGTTGCAAGACATCGTTATTACAGATGATCCGAATGTCGCTTTTAAGGATGCTGATATAGCCTTGTTAGTCGGCTCTCGGCCACGTGCTAAAGGCATGGAGCGCAAAGATTTGCTCGGCGTCAATGCCCCTATTTTTATCGCGCAAGGGCGTGCTCTCAATGAACACGCTAAGCGTGACGTTAAAGTGCTGGTAGTGGGCAACCCGGCCAATACCAATGCCTATATTGCGATGCAATCTGCCCCCGATTTACCTAAGCAGAATTTCACCGCGATGCTGCGTCTTGATCATAATCGTGCAATATCGCAGATCGCCAATAAGATCAGTCAGCCAGCTTCCGCCATCGAAAAGTTCGTGGTTTGGGGTAATCATTCATCCACTATGTACCCAGATTTCCGCTTCGCGACTGTAGCCGGCAAAAATGTAGCGCAACTCATCAACGATGCGGCTTGGAATCGCGATGTCTTTATCCCTACCGTTGCCAACCGCGGCGCAGCAATCATCGAAGCACGTGGCTTATCCTCAGCAGCTTCAGCCGCCTCAGCTGCACTTGATCATATGCGCGATTGGGTGTTGGGCAGTCAAGGTAAATGGGTAACGATGGGCATTCCGTCAGATGGCTCATACGGTATCCCAAAAGACATAATTTACGGCGTTCCAGTCATCACTGAAAATGGCACTTACCAACGAGTCACAGGATTAGAAATAGATGAATTCTCACGCTCGCGGATGGATGCAACGCTCGCAGAATTACAGCAAGAATTAGAAGGTGTAAAACCTTTACTGGGATAAGAAGCACAACGCTGGCTGAAGAGAGTTGTTTTAAGCATTTTTTGCATCTGCAAACCCATGTTAAACACACTACATCAAAGCCAGCACTGGAAGATTTGCCTAAGTCCGGGACGAGAAATGCCAATGTATTGCATTAAGTAGGCTCATCTAACGCAACCAGCGGACCTAGGCAGGTCTTTTTCAGCAAAATATTAAGCAGAAATCGGGTACTCACCGCTAGTAAGGAAACACCATGCTTCACAATTTGCACAACACCTTAAAAACTTTTGAAAGCGGCGCTGGTACAGGAAAGTTTTATTCCTTACCGCAGCTTGGCAAAGCCTTGGGAATTCGCATTGAACGTTTGCCTGTCTCAATCCGCCTGGTATTGGAATCGGTACTGCGCAATTACGATGATAAAAAAATTACTGAGCAGCATATTACCCAGCTAGCTCAATGGCAGCCAAATGCTGAGCGCACCACAGAAATTCCTTTCTCCGTCGCTCGTGTCGTGCTGCAAGATTTTACGGGCGTGCCACTACTGGTTGACCTTGCCGCAATGCGCGAGGTGGCTAAACAAGCAGGCAAAGACCCAAGCGCGATTGAACCGCTGGTCCCTGTTGATTTGGTCATTGACCACTCGATACAGGTCGATTACTTCGGCCAAAGCAACTCGCTAGATTTAAATATGCAGCTTGAATTTCAGCGCAATAAAGAACGCTATCAATTCCTCAAGTGGGGTACGCAAGCTTTCGATACCTTCCGCATCGTGCCACCGGGCGTTGGGATTGTGCATCAAGTGAATCTGGAATATCTGGCGCGTGGCGTGCACCGCAAGCAAGTCAACGATACGTCGCTTTATTATCCCGATACGTTAGTCGGCACTGATAGCCATACCACGATGATTAACGGTATTGGCGTAGTCGGCTGGGGCGTAGGGGGCATTGAAGCAGAAGCTGGCATGCTCGGCCAACCGGTTTACTTCTTAACGCCTGACGTGGTTGGCTTTGAATTACAAGGCAAGCTACGCGAGGGCGTAACAGCGACTGACTTGGTGCTAACCATTACCGAGCGCTTGCGCCAGGAAAAAGTGGTGGGCAAATTTGTTGAATTCTTCGGCGCAGGTGCTGCGTCCTTAGCGGTTCCAGATCGGGCCACGATCAGCAATATGGCGCCTGAATACGGCGCGACCATGGGCTTTTTCCCAGTCGATGACAAAACCCTTGACTACTTTGAAGGGACAGGCCGCACCGAGCAAGAAATCAGCGCTTTCTCGAACTATTATCAAGCGCAGCAGATGATGGGCATGCCGCAAGCCGGGCAGATTGACTACAGCAGCATCGTGACACTTGATCTAGCTACCGTCGCCCCCTCCCTCGCTGGGCCAAAACGCCCGCAAGATCGGATTGAAATTGGTTCCGTGAAACAGACCTTTACGGATCTTTTCGCCAAGCCTGTGCAGGAAAATGGCTTCGCCAGAAAGTCGAGCACACTCGACAAAAGCTATCCGACCAAACAAGACGGCGTATCAATCAAGCACGGTGATATTTTGATCGCCGCGATTACTTCGTGCACTAATACGTCCAACCCAAGCGTTTTACTTGCAGCTGGCCTGTTGGCTAAAAAAGCGGTGGAAGCTGGCTTGACTGTCGCGCCTCATATTAAAACTACACTGGCTCCTGGCTCGCGCATTGTTACTGAATACTTAAATGCTACCGGCTTAATGCCATATCTTGAGAAGCTTGGCTTTACCCTTGCGGCTTATGGTTGCACGACTTGTATTGGCAATGCAGGTGATTTGACACCTGAGCTGAATGAGGCGATCACAGAAAACCATATTGTGGCGGCCGCTATATTGTCAGGCAACCGCAATTTTGAAGCACGCATTCACCCAAATATCCATGCCAATTTCCTAGCTTCACCACCGCTTGTAGTCGCCTACGCCATTGCTGGCACGATACGGCGCGATTTAATGACCGAACCAGTCGGTACCGGTATAGGTAAAGATGGGAAAAAACGAGATATCTACTTAGGTGATATTTGGCCTTCAAGCGAAGAAATTCAACAGCTGCTGAAATTTGCGCTCAACCCCAAAGCCTTTCAAAAGAATTACGCGCAACTCACGCAAAAAGGCGACCTATGGAGCAAGGTTGAAGGCACCGAAGGCCAACTATATAACTGGCCAACGTCAACTTATATTGCACAACCCCCCTTCTTTGCCGATTTCGCCATGCGCGCGACAGCTCGCATGCCGGTGATTCAAAAAACCCGGGCGCTGGCTATCTTTGGTGATTCGCTCACCACTGACCATATCAGCCCCGCTGGCGCGATCAAGGAAACCTCGCCTGCTGGTCTTTGGCTTAAAGCCCATGGCGTGCAAAAAGCTGACTTCAATAGCTATGGCTCGCGGCGCGGCAACCATGAAGTGATGATGCGCGGCACCTTCGCTAACGTGCGAATTAAAAATTTCATGTTGCCTTTAGCAGCAGATGGCTCACGGATTGAGGGTGGCTTGACGATTCATCAACCAAGCGGCACCCAAATGTCAATTTACGATGCCGCCATGCGTTATATCGAAGAAGGGATATCCACTATCGTCTTCGGTGGCGAAGAGTATGGCACGGGCTCATCACGCGACTGGGCGGCCAAAGGCACCCAATTACTCGGTGTGAAAGCCGTGATTGCGAGCAGTTTTGAGCGCATTCACCGCTCCAACCTAGTTGGCATGGGTGTGTTGCCACTTCAGTTTATCAATGGCACCAACGCCCAGACGTTGAATCTCACCGGTACAGAAAGCTTTGACCTAGAGGGATTAACGGCTGATCTCAAACCGCAGCAGAAAGTCACGCTAGTTATTCGCCGCGACAATGGGCAAACCGAGAAAGTCGACTTATGGCTACGTATCGATACGCCAATTGAAGTGGATTACTACAAGCATGGCGGTATTCTGCCGTTTGTGTTGCGCTCGCTACTTGCGGCTTAATCAGTTGCTAAGCCATACATAGCACAGTAAGTATTAGATAAAATTTGACGCGGCAATGCCGCGTCAAATCAAATTACGCTTTACACCACAGCACCTTTAAATCCTGATTTACCCCCCGCTTAACTCCTAAGAACAGCAACCATCCTTTCGAGATTAGCTCATAGCATACAGGCCAGCTCAAACAAGAATTTACAATCATGCTACTGCGGAAGTAGAGAGTGTTTGAACCTTAGCACTGTGACAACTAGTCAGAACATCTGTAATTCTCCCATTCTCCATTTGATAAGTTATTTTAAAGGTAGATGACAATCCACCCTCATCCTTGAGCACCTCATAGCTCTTTAATTTAACACCCGGCACATCTTTCAATAAACTCTCAAGATACGCATAGCTTATTAAAACAGAGCCAAATATAGAATTTCCACGAAGATCCACGTATTCAGCTTCATTGCTTACTAAAGACGCGACTATTTTTTTAAAACCATCAATAGAAATATTATTAAAAGATAAATTTAACTCTTTAATATTTTTAGAATTATCTTGAGATAAAATTAGAGCCAAGGATTCAATTTCCACATCGGAAATTTCAGTCCTCATTAAATTTAATAATAAATTATTTTTATTTATTATCTCGCCCAAAGAAGCAATTCCTTCCACACCAATACTAAAGTCGCACAAGGTTAATTTTTTAACTTCTGGCAGCCTTTCCTTCAAAAATTTAAGCGCAGCACCATTTATCTGCGAGCCACTCCAGTAAAATTCGTTAAGATGGATACTGTTTAAATGCGGTGCAATTATTTCCAGCCCTTCATTTCCAATACAATTATCTGAGCAATGAAATACGGTAAGACTATTACCAGCCTTCTTCAAGAAAGCCACAATATGCTTTCCAGAAAAATTATTGCGATCTAAATATAACTCTATATTTTGCAAATTTTTATTGTCAGACAAAGTTTTCAAAAGCTTATGACTTATAGCAGCCACATATTCTCCAACTTCATTACCTGCAGTTAAACCCTGTATATTTATATATAGAGCTTCAATATCTTTCTTTTTAGATACCTCTGTCAGTTTAGCGAGATGATATTGTGCATCCTTAACAGGTTATCAATAGATTTACCGCAAGCTTATCAAAGATAAAAGCACACTGTTTATTGTATTGAAACGATGGGATGAGTAAAACCAGGGGGAAATTATTGGTGTACCGCTCGCTTTAAAAAGCGAGCGGCTATACGGATACTGCTTGAGTAGAAATAGAACAGTGTTAAAAGCGGATTGTTTACAAATCACTTATTGACTACAAAATACAACATCGGGCACTGCACAGCTAACGTGCCAATCGATTGGTGGTCGCTAAAATCTCTTAGCCTTTGGAAGAATTAAAATCTAAAGTTCTTATGAAGGATTCCCTTTCTTTAGAGAGAGCCTTCCAACTCTGATTCCGATTCATCATAAGGGAAGTCGGCCTCGCCTTCTGAAAGACTAATATCTTCGGGATCTAAATCATCAGAGTTGGAACCTTCAGATTTATAGTCAATCTCCATGCCAGCAGCTAAATTAAACGCCATCTTCTCAAATCTCTTTATGCCGTCTGCATTCTCAGGGAAGGTCTCTCTCATAAACTCAAGTTGTCTTACAGCTCTTTCGTGATCCCAATATTGTCCTTTCGAGGTCAAAATATTAATTATTTTTCCGTCCTCTTTTTGATAGGTTACTTTTTTATAATAACGGGAAACCTCGTTAGCCGGGCTATCCGCAACGAAATATTCAGAGCGTATTTTTGCAATGCCTGGCACATCTTCTAATATTTTTTTTATACTCTCATGACCAACCCAATATAATTCAGACATATTTATAAATTCTATTTTACTGCCTGAATTTTTATCAAACAAATAGGAAATTATTTTTTCAACACCACTAATACTAAAATTATTCCAAGATAAATCTATTTCTTTAATACTTTTTGTTGACATTAACGTCAACAAATCACTTACTCCAGCGTCACTTATATTATTCAACGATAAATTTATTATTCTTATATTTTTAGCAGGATTTTTATCAAAATCTTCAAATATTTTAGCTAAACTTTTAACTCCTTGATCACCAAGACCAGCTTTAACATCATAATCGCTAGCAAGGATATCATTACATCCCTTGATTCCTGCTAAATTCAACTCTACAGTATTGCCGCTTACTACTTTCTCAATACTCTTCACATCATCTGCATCAACATGGCCAACTCGTATATTTATTTTTTTAGAATTTACAAGCTTGCCCTCAAATAATGAAAAACTAAGTGGAGCTGCTTTTATGCCTGATGCTAAATTAACTAAATCTGCCCTATTTTCTATTAGTTCAAAATTAATAATATTTTCACCTAAATACGGCACGATTTCTTCTAAATCTAAGTCTTCAGGCTTGCAATCGATAAAGGATACTTCAATATTCGCCTTTCTTTTTGCTTGTATCGCTTGTAGTATTTTTACAAAATTATCAGCAGAAAATATTTTTCCCTTAATTGATAATCTTATATCTGTCAAAGGATTTCTATATAAAGCGGCTGCAAGCCTATCAGCCGTCAGATCGCCTATTTCTTGAACGCTCTCATCCATATAGTAAAACTTTGAATTTATATGTAAATGTAAAGTTCTAATATTTTCCTTTGCTGACAGAGCAAGAATTTTAAATTTATTATAATCATGATTTAGCAGATCCACATCCAATGTCATACTAAATGAAATGTGGTCTATATCTGCCAATGCAATTTTCATATTTTTTAGCACAGAATTCATTTCCGTTTGGAAATACTGGCTATTATTTTTTATTTTATAAATATCATATTGATCAAATCCTTTTCTAATCCATTCTCTTTGAGCTTCAGGCTTGCTAAATAGATAACCACGCGTCGCATTGTAAAACGAAGTACTGATTTGCATACATCTGAATAAAAATGGCATTAATTTTGGCTCTAATTCGAACATTAAATATATAACTTCCAATGGCACTTCAATTTCTTTATTGGCGTGAAAAGTTACTATTATTTTTTCAAATTTCGCTCTGCTTTTATATTCAAGAGAGGCAGGAATTCTTCCATAAACAGGTGCAAACCTTGTCACATCAGCACTAATATCCATATATCGTCCTATTTATCAAAATCATGTAATATTTATTTTACAAATACAAAAAATATTTACTTCTTTATTATTTATTTACATCTCCCTCTTAAAATATAGAATTTTTTATTAAGAGTAGGTATAGCATTGCTTTCCTTATTATTCAAAACAACGCCAACCTTCAATAACTCAAGGAAGCTCTGCGTGATCATAGAAAACGAAGCGTTGATTTATAACGCATAGAACGTGGAGTTTTTATAGAAGTTGCCAGATTATCGGCAGATTGATAGCAGGCTATCCGAAGAAGAAGTAAGCCGCTTATCGCATTGAAATGATGGGATGAGTAAAACTGGAGGGAATCATTGCGCGCACGCTTTTAAAAGCGTTCGGCTTGAAAGAAAACTGTCTGGATAGAAATAAAATAAATTTAAAAGCCGCTAGCTCATTACTAACAATATTGCATACAAAACAGCGTGGCGTCTTACACACTGCCATTCAAACCTAGCCTACCCATTGATTGGTAGGCTAGGCGCGCCACAGGTTAGCCGATTTTTACACTACCTATAACAAATAACCTTATTGCACTTATGGCGGCGGTGACTAATATCACTGCTGCGATGGATTCATAGCGTGTAAAGAGCGGTTGCTTAGGCGCATTTTCACGTTTGGCCCACAAGTAAACGGGTAACCCAAGCGTGAACATAATGGTTGACATCAGCAAGAATTGCGGACCAGCCGCCCATAACAGCCAGGCGGCATAAACGGTACCCAGCACACCCGTTAACAAGGCTAAATAGCCTCGTTTTCCACCATCTTTAAAAGAGCTATTGGGCCGCCGAGCGCACTGCCATAGGTAAGCTGTGCTAGTCAAATACGTCGGCAAAATCATCACTGCAGCAATCGAAATCAACCAAATCCAGGCATCTTTGGCAAACCACACGATGACAAGCCCCAGCTGCATAGTGGCACTCGAGACCCATAAGGAAGTAGCAGGTGCTTGAAAACGGTTTTGACGAGCGAAAAATTTTGGGAAAACCCCGCCTTTTGCGGCCTCATACGGCATTTCAGCAACAAGAATGGTCCACGCTAACCAGCAACTACCGATTGATATCAATAGCGAAATAATCACCAAAGTTGCCCCCCAGCGACCCACTAATGTTTCTAGTAAATAGGCGGCTGATGGTGTTGGCAGTTGGGCCAATTCAGACTGCGGCAATAAACCAAAAGGTAAAACGGAGAGTAAAAAATAGAGCACGGTACAAACAGACAGAGCAATACAAGTTGCTTTACCCACTTGCTTGCTGTTTGCAGCTCGGTTGGAGACCACGACCGCACTTTCAATACCCATGAATACCCACAGTGTCACCAGCATAGTGCTTTTGACCTGCCCTACCACGCTTCCCAAGCCCTGCTCAGCACCCCAGAAATTGAAAGTGAATTGAGACCAGTGCACCTTCGCTGCCATGATGCACAGCACTACCGCGAGAGCGATGAGATTAATTCCGCTCGCGATAGCGTTTAGCACCGCCACCCGTTTTACGCCTGCAAGCATGACGAAATGAATAACCCAAATCAGAAATGAGCTACTTATGATTAAGGGCCAACCATCGTGACCTGCAAAGAACGGGAAAAAATAGCTGAGCGTCTTGATACTCAACACCGCCAACGCCACATTGCCAAAGGTGGCAGCTAACCAATAACCCCATGCCATCTCAAAGCCAACAAACGTGCCAAAACCCTCTCGTGCATACGAATAAATACCCGCTTTTAAGTCAGGGCGATGCTCAGCCAAAAGACGAAATGTGCTGGCTAACAGGAACATACCGCCGAAAGTAATTATCCAAGCGATGATTACTGCTACCAATGCTGCATTCCGCGACATATTCTGAGGCAAATTAAAGGCCCCACCACCTATCATAGAAGCAATCACCACACAGGTGAGGAGCGGCAAAGTGAGCTTGCGCGTGGCTGGCTGGCTGGCGGAAGCTGTTTGTGCCGATACGTTAGGCGACGGCACGGAAGAGGATATATTAGCGGACACGGTCAATCTCCAAGAGCAACCGCGCATTCTACCCGAATGTTTTGCGCGCTCAAGAAAGCTGATGAATTAACGTCTATATAGGGAAGCTTTGCCTGATCTGATAAGCAGAAATGCCTTTTCTACCAGCACAATTAATACAGTTAGAAAACATCACACAGCCACAAGGCTAGACCAATCTTTCTCGGGAACCTATTCCCCAACTTATTTAGCAGATTATTAGAAATTATTTCATCAATGCCTACAAGGTCGTCTGTCGGAGCTAGCCCTTAGTTGAATAAACCTTGCTGCAACCCCTGTTTCTATAGACGGCCATGAAGATAGCAATGTATGCGCCGATAAAAAAATATAGTTGAGCTTGTTACAGTCTAGAAACATCTTCTTTAGCGAGATTTTTATAGTATGACTCTAAGTGCCTTCCCCTCTACTTAGGATGAAGCCAAATGATAAAAACCGCTAAAGATGCTGCCATGCCTATCTTTGATCAGTCTCCTCACATTCACGCCAATAGTGAGCACCCTCCTACTGTAAAAATGGCGCGCTATGCGCAACGGCCCCTGGCTTTTCTATTTCAATACATTCGCCGCCACCCCTATGCACACGGCGTTTTATTGCTCAGTGTCTTTGCTGCTGTCGCTTGTTCGCTCAGCTCGCAATATGCGATTAAAAATTTGATAGATACGCTAAGTCTTGGCAATAAAGCCCTGACTCCCATATGGCAGGCTTTTTTGATTTTGGTCGGATTAATTGCCGCAGACAATTTGCTATGGCGTGTTGGCGGCTGGATCGGTGCACATGTATTTGTAAATGTAACAGGCGATTTGCGGCGTGATCTGTTTGGATATTTAAGCGGCCATGCCTCTAGCTATTTCTCTGAGAGGCAACCCGGCATGCTAGCTAGTCGCATTACCGCTACCTCAAACGCCATGTACACCATCGAAAATCTCATGGCGTGGAATGTACTGCCGCCCTGCATCGCGGTAAGTGGTGCCGTGTTTATGATTGTTACGGTCAATCCCACAATGGCCGGCGGACTTTTACTGGCGTCTACTGTGTTGTCCGTGGTGCTTTTCAAATTGGCTCGACGCGGCACTAAATATCACCATGCCTTTGCCACACAAGCTGCAGCGGTCGACGGTGAATTGGTCGACGTAATCAGTAATATGGGGTTAGTACGTTTATTTGGCGCCACGGTGCGCGAACAAAAACGCTTTGGCACAAAAGTAGGTGAAGAGATGCAGTCTCGCCGAGGTAGCTTGCTCTACCTTGAAAAATTAAGGCTCTTGCATGCAGGCGTGACCATTCTTTTATCAGTTGGCCTACTCGGTTGGGCATTATGGCTGTGGCAGCGAGGGCTCGTGACCTCAGGCGATATCGTCTTGGTAAGCTCGCTCGGTTTTGTTATTTTGCACGGTACGCGTGATCTTGCTGTGGCTTTGGTTGATGTTACCCAGCACGTTGCCCGTTTATCCGAGGCAGTTTCGGTACTGCTAAAGCCGCATGAAATGCTCGACCACCCAGACGCTACTCCGCTCATCGAGCGAAAAGAGGCAGGTAAACTAGGTGGCCGCATTGATTTTTCTGGCGTCTGCTTTGCCTATCCTGGCCGTACTCGCGTACTCAATAATTTTGACTTACATATTGAAGCAGGCCAGCGCGTAGGTTTAGTGGGTTCATCAGGAGCGGGCAAATCTACCGTACTCGCCCTGCTGCAACGTAGCTACGACATGCGTAGTGGCTCAATCAAAATCGATGGGCAGGATATTCAGCTAATCACTCGTGAAGGCTTACACCAGAGCATTGCTGTAGTGCCGCAAGATACTTCGCTCTTGCACCGCAGCGTTTATGAAAATATTGCTTATGGCCGACCTTCGGCCAGTCCAGAAGAAGTGTTTGCGGCAGCCCATGAAGCACGCTGCACAGAATTTATCGAGGCCATGCCAGAAGGATTTGACACGATTGTAGGTGACCGCGGCACTAAACTCTCAGGCGGCCAACGTCAGCGCATCGCAATTGCCCGCGCTATTTTGAAAGATGCTCCTATTCTTTTACTTGATGAGGCCACCTCAGCGCTCGATAGCGCTTCAGAAGAAGCTATTCAACAAGCACTCGATAGGCTGATGCGCGGGCGCACTGTGATTGCAGTGGCACACCGTCTATCCACCCTGCAAAACTTTGATCGTATTGTGGTGATGAACAATGGCCAGGTGCTCGACGATGGCTCACCAGAAGAGCTTCGCCGACGCCCAGGACTGTATCGTGAATTACTCGAGCAGCAATTTGGCAATCTGACCCAGTGGAATAACGTCAGTAAACGTGCTGCATAGGCACTGACTACAGCCTCCCATAGCGCGCCACTTTAAGGCAACGGAGGAGGCAGTCATCATAGAACGTGAATTTTGCTTAACTAGGGTGCCTATCGGCACCTATTTTTTTGCAAACGAGATGACCTGCATAAGCGCTATATTGATTCTTGTATCAATTATTTAGGCTAAGGAACCTCTGCATAACCCCCATAGCGGCGTCATGCCTCCTTGCCGCACTCTTGTACTGGCAGCAAAGGCATTCCTTGCTATGAGGGTTATGCAGAGGCTCTCTAAGTGTTGAACTCAAGAATTTGCGCAAGCCATGCCAGTAAAGCTGGCACAGAATCAAGCCGCATGCGTGCTACCGTGGTGCCACTTCCAACCTTCACTGACCAACCGCCACGCTCGTTGACCAACGCAAATCCTTTTTCGTCGGTCAAATCATCTCCGGCAAAAAACGGCACACGGCCAGCAAATGGCGACTCCCTCAAGAAAGCATCAATGGCTTTTCCTTTATCCACATTTTTCGGTTTAATCTCAAACACCATCTTGCCTGGCTGCAGCACATACCTTTGTGAATCAGCGGCGACCAGCTGTTCTGTAGCCGAACGCGCAATATGCTCATGCTGCGGCGCATGACGAAAATGCAAACTAAGCGCCGCTCCTTTAACTTCAAGCAGCATCCCTGGGTAAGCTTGTGCCGTAAGCGCGAGTGAGTGTGCCATCTGTGCGAGTTGCGCTTGATCTATCTCGCTACGTGACAACTGACCCTGCGCGCTACGCCGCTCAGCCCCATGTTCGCCCGCGACAGGCAGCTGCAACGGTGCGAGAAAGCTATCCAGGGTGGCAATACTGCGCCCTGACACAATCGCGACAGCACCACCTGACAAGGTAAATAATCGACGCAGCAGTACAGGCACAACTGGCGCTACTTCAACACCCTCTGGCGTGGAGGCAAGCTCGACTAACGTGCCATCAAAATCGAAGAAAAATGCGGTGTCTTGTAAAGACAATTTAGTGGGCAAGGTTGGAGCCATATGTTTATTGAAATGAACAGCGAAGGAAGGTCCGTGTCAGCCCAAGAAACGCCGAATAACCGAGAACAAGAAATGCCTGTGCTTATCAGTACGCTAGCTGAATACGGCAGCATGAAGCCCTCCCGGCTTAGTCAGCGCTTTCTTGGCTATTTTTAAAACAGCTTTACCTCTACTAATTAAAAGGTGAATCACAATTTAATCACAGCCTTTTAATCGAGGACAGGCCCTAAGAGGTGGCGCGGTACTTGCTGCAGATACTGAGTATGAGACAATTCCGGCCGTTGATACTGAATATGCAGGAAAATCTGCTTAGCTTGAGGGCAAGCAATGCCGCCAGGCGGGTTAAGCAGACTCCTTAGAACTTGTTTAGGGTTTCCCCAGTGGCCTCGCGCCGACGCAGACAGTACAAATCGTACGGCAAGACGGCGCGAGGGTTAGGAAAGCCTAAACCACTACCTCGGCTAGAACTTGTTTAGGATTTTCCTAGTGGCCTCGCGCCGGCGCAGATAGTACAAAACGTACGGCAAGACGGCACGAGGGCTAGGAAAGCCTAAACCACTACCTCGGCTAGAACTTGTTTAGGGTTTTCCTAGCGCCCTCGCGCCGGCGCAGACAGTACAAAGCGTACGGCAAGACTAGGAAAGCCTAAACCACTACCTCGGCTAGAACTTGTTTAGGGTTTTCCTAGTGGCCTCGCGCCGGCGCAGACAGTACAAAACGTACGGCAAGACGGCGCGAGGGCGCTAGGGAAATCCTAAACAAGTTCTTAGTCATCATTCAAAGAGCTCACTTCTTATGCCGCTTCATACCCCAACATTCTGCCAAAAAGCTTTTGCCACCCTACGAGGCAAAATTACTCGCCTGCGCGCCTGGGCTAATGGTAGCTGGACACACTTAAGCCATGCTTTCATTCTCGGCCTAAGCTGCACGCTACTTCTGAGCGCATGTGAACGTCAGCCCACCGAAGAATGGCGCTTAATGGAGGTGGAAAAACATCTGCCTGATCTCAATTTTTCCCTCACGTCTGCCCAAGGTCAGCCGGTAACGGCTAAAAATTACCAAGGCAACTTTGTACTGGTCTACTTTGGCTACACCCATTGTCCAGATGTATGCCCAGAAACCATGATACGTCTGCTGGAGGTATTGCAAAAACTCGATAGCGCTGCGCAGAAAGTACGTATTCTTTTTATCTCAGTTGACCCAGTGCGTGACACGCCACAAAGTCTGCATACTTATCTCAGCGCTTTCGATGCGCAGCATATTGTCGGACTAACCGGCACTGTGCAGCAAATCGAAGACCTCGCTAAAACATATCGCGTGGCGTATGAAGCTGGCACCGCTGATACGCATAAAAATTACGAAGTGATGCACAGCTCAGCTATCTATATCTTTGATCCGCAAGGCCATGCACGGTTGATGGCAACGGGTAGCGATTCGGCTGAAAATATCGCGCACGATCTGCGTTTACTGATACAAAAATCACCAGCCTAAGAAAATATTGAGTCAATCGGGAATGGTGGCATTCACCACTCCCGCTTGTTTCAACAATTTATTCACTAGACTTAAAACAACGGATGGAACCGATGAAATTACGCTCTCTTCTTTTTGCTCTAATGTGCTTTAGCGCTTCAACTACGCTTTTCGCTGCTAGTCAAATTCAAGTGATTACCGAGTCAGCCTGGCTGCGTTGGCTGCCGAATGGGTTAGCTGCTGGCTACCTCACGCTCAAAAATCCAAGTGAGCAGCCGCTTGAGTTAGTCTCAGCGTCCAGCCCAGATTATGAGCAAGTCAGCCTGCATCAAACAGTAACCCAGGGCACGATGAGCAAAATGATGAAAATTGATAAATTGATCATCCCAGCTCATCAAGAAATTGCTCTCGCACCCGGTGGCTATCATTTAATGCTTGAACAGCCAACGCACAACATCGTGCCCGGCGGCACCGTGCAAGTTCAGTTGAAATTTGCAGATGATGAAAAAATCGTTAACGTGACCATGCCTGTACGTTCACCCGCTTCTGGCGCTCCTCATTAATTTCTCTCGACAAGGTTCTCAACAGGGAAAGGCACAACGGCGGTTAAGGTCGCTTAAGTTTGTTGCCTATCCCTGCTTCCCTACCTCTATTTCCTGACCTTCCACCCTTTTCTTTTACGCCAATACAACCGCCTTCAAAGCATCCTGCCAATTGCCACAGCAGCATGTTGAGGTGACGGAGACCCCCCAACACAATCCACCTCAAAGCTTTATCAGTAAGGTAAAAGGCAACAAAAATCCCAATTTAACAATCACAAGACGCTTGTTTGTATGTGTCTTTTAGATAGTTACAGACACGCCCTCCAATGAATGGAATGCTGCCTGTAAAATTTTGCCTATTTAAGATTCAGCGCGTTGGTTAAATCGCCCATCGGCTTTTCGCCATGCGCACCTAACGCCACGTTGCGTGCCTTTACTCCAGCTAGTTCAGGTAGATTAAAGCGCCGCGTAATAAAACGCAGAATCGAAGTGGTGTCATATTGCGTGTGATCGACATAGCCTTTTTTGGCAAAAGGCGAAATGATCAGCGCGGGGATGCGCATACCTGGCCCCCAGCGGTCGCCTTTTGGCGGCTTAACATGGTCCCAAAAGCCCCCATTCTCATCATAGGTCACGATAATCAGCATATTGGGCCACTGCGGGCTAGCCTGCAAATGCCTGACCACTTGTGCCAAATGAGTGTCACCCGCAGCAACATCGGCATAACCCGGATGTTCATTTAAATTGCCCTGCGGCTTATAAAAAGCCACCTGTGGCAACTTACCCGCATCGATCACCTGCATAAATTTCGTACCATCCAAACCACCATCAAGCAGATGCTCAGCCCGCGCAGTTGTGCCTGGTGCAAATTGCGCAAAATAATTAAATGGCTGATGATGCGTTTGAAAATTCGGCTGTGTACGCGGCAAAAATTTATAAATTGCCTTGACTGGCTCAGTGAGCGCTGCTTGCCATGCACTACCGTACCATGCCCAAGATATACCAGCGGTTGAAAGTAAATCACCAATCGTTTGCGAGGTTTGCGGCGGCAAGGTGGTCGTTTTTTGTAAATCCGCATGACGTGCATCCTCACCTGGCGCTGCAGCGTTGGAGCTTGGTTGATAAGGCGGCTGCATCGTATTAACAGCGTAAAAATCAGGCGTAAGATTGCCTGAATGAACAAATTTAGGCGCACCCTGTAAAGCCGAGGCGGGTGAATTTGCAGCGCGGGTAAGAGTTACACCATCTGCTTCAACTATTGAGATTAATGGCGCCGCAGGACTTTTGTCAGCATTCGGGTAGTACGGCGTACAGGCACAGATTAGCCATTGATGGTTGAGAAAAGAACTACCAAAGGCAGCCATAAAGAAGTTATCTGCCAGCGTATATTGTTGCGCGATCTTCCACAGCGGCAAGGCTGTGGCATCGGTGTTGTAATAACCCATCGGTAGCGCCCCAGCATTGCTCCAGGCAGCAAATTGATTATTCTTGCCGCCATTGATTTGCATCTGGTTTTCATAAAAACGATGAGTCAGATCGCGTGTCGCAACAGTTAAAGGGGTATTGAAGCCTTGCGCTGCATCAATCGCAAATGGCGCGTTAGGAAGTTGGGCCGTCATTGCTTGCGTAATAACAGGGGTTACACCCGCCGCGGTTAGGCCATTCCAAATTGGTGGTAAGGTTGGCAAAACCGACCCATCTCGATCAAGCTGCTGCGCGTTAGCCGCAGTAACATTTTGTAAACCGTTAGCACCAGGAAAATTGCCGTAAAGATTGTCAAAGCTGCGGTTCTCCGCATAAATAACGACCACATTTTTAATTTGTGAAAGCGGAGGAGTGCTAACTGGCTGGGCATTAATCTCATTAGAGATGCAAAAAAACGCCACTACAAGCGAGAGCCAGCGCAGCATGTGCGATGGTCTCATCAGCAGTGCGATAGCTAAGGAAGGTCGGCATATGAGACGCCATGAATGCTGACACAGGCGGCCTATTTGCACGGCCCGAAGATATGGCGCCGCCAACCGAATTATGCCGACCTTCCTTAATAATTTTTTTTTGCATCATTTACCTTGTTACCAATAGGTTTAGGGCAGCCATCATAAAAGTGGCGCCAATAAAATAGCGGCTAGCTTAGCCGATATTTAACCAATCTCATTTCATCCAACTGAGACAATAGATTTTACTGTGAGATTAAATCGCTTAAGTCCAATGGCTTTACCGAAGAAGACGCTGAATAACCCACAAGCAATGAATAGACCTCTTTCGAAACCCCGTAGCAAGGAATTCCGACGAAGACAGTACATTAGTACTTTGATGCGGAATGACGCCGCTACGGGGTTTCGAAAGAGGTCTAATATTGACAAAGACAGCACGCTACAACGCCCGGGTAATATGACACCGCTCACGGTTTATTCGGCGTTTACTAAAGTGTACAAATTAAGCACTTGTCTGATGCTTGGCATGCTTCTACTTACGGCTGGCTGCGATAAAACGGCGTTAGTCAAACACGCTGCGCCGTCGCCCTCAACAAACGCACAAGGGCAGTCACCATCACGCGCGGCCATTTACCAACAAGTTCAGCACCTAACAGCGCTTGGCCGCCAGTTATTTTCAGACCCTACTTTGTCTGGCTCTGGCAAACTTGCTTGCGCTAGTTGCCATAGCCCCGCTTACGCATTTGGCCCGCCTAATTCCCGCTCAGTGCAACTCGGCGGCGCTAATATGCTGCGCGAAGGCTTACGCGCAGCACCTTCGCTTAAGTATCTGCAAACCATTCCTCAATTCACCGAACACTATTACGACGCTGACGATGAAGCTGACGGCAGCATTGACAATGGCCCCACTGGCGGGCTGACCTGGGATGGCCGCGTCGACCAAGGCGGCGAACAAGCGCGCTTACCCTTAACCTCCCCGCTTGAAATGGCGAGCACACCCGCCAAAGTCGCGGCTGCAGTGCGCCGCGCTCCTTATGCCGCTGAATTTGAGGCGACCTTTGGCAAAACGATTTGGGATGACGACGAGCAAGTATTTCGTGCCGTCTTACAAGCCTTCGAAGTGTTTGAGCAAAGCCAAGCTGACTTTTATCCGTACTCAAGCAAATACGATGCGTACCTCGCCGGCCAAGCACAATTGACGCCGGCTGAGCTGCGTGGCTTACAGCTTTTCAATGATGAAGATAAAGGCAATTGCGCCAGCTGTCATCTTAGCCAACCAGCTAAAAATGGCACGCCACCACAATTTACAGACTACGGATTAATTGCCCTGGGGGTACCGCGCAATCGTGCCCTTAGCGTAAACCAAGACCCTAACTTTTATGATCTCGGGGCATGCGGCCCAGAGCGTACTGACCTTAAAGATCGTGTTGAATATTGCGGCCTTTTTAGAACGCCGTCGCTGCGCAATGTCGCATTACGCTCAAGCTTCTTTCATAACGGCCTTGTGCACACGCTCGCAGAAGCCGTTCGTTTTTATAGCGAGCGCGATACGCAGCCCGAAAAATGGTATCCACGCAACGCACACGGAGAATTAGTTAAATTCGATGATTTGCCCAAGCGCTACCACGCCAACCTCAATTTCGACCCGCCTTTTGGCGGCAAGCCAGGGGACCAACCTGCGCTAAACGAATCCGAAATACAAGACATCGTGACATTTCTGAAAACCCTAACAGACGGCTATCAACCAACTTCGCAAAATCATAACAAAACCGACAGGCCTCTTTAGAAGCCCCCGTAGCAAGAAATGCCGACGAAGACAGTACGCAAATACGGCGAGGAGAAATGACGCCGCTACGGGGTTTCTAAAGAGGTCTGAAACTTCATACCAGTCCATCTTGTACTTGCTCAGCAGCCCTTAATACGGCCCGCGCTTTGTTTTCAGTTTCTTGCCATTCAGCCTCAGGCACTGAATCGGCAACGATACCCGCAGCTGCTTGCACGTATAAATTTCCTTGATAAATGACGCCTGTGCGAATCGCAATCGCCAAATCCATCTCGCCCGAAAAAGAGAGATAGCCCACGGCGCCGCCATACAAACCACGCTTAGTCGGTTCCAACTCATCAATAATTTCGAGCGCACGCACTTTCGGCGCGCCAGATAATGTGCCGGCTGGAAACACTGCGCGCAGCACATCAAAGTTCGTCAAACCTGGCTTAAGCCGCCCTTCCACTGAGCTGACAATATGCTGCACATGCGAATATTTTTCGATATTCATTTTGTCAGTCACCGTGACTGAGCCAATTTGTGCAATGCGGCCCACATCATTACGCGCTAAATCGATCAGCATTAAATGCTCGGCAATTTCCTTCGGGTCATTCAATAATTCGTGGGCCAATGCAGCATCTTCAGCCACAGTAGCGCCACGTGGCCGAGTGCCAGCCAACGGACGAATGGTCACGACGCGCGCATCCTCCCGTTTTTCCTGGCGCACCAAAATTTCTGGTGAAGCGCCCACCACCTGAAATTCGCCAAAATTATAGAAATACATATAAGGCGATGGGTTCAAGGTGCGCAGTGCCCGATACAAAGACAAGGGAGAGTCGTGATATGGCTTACTCAAACGCTGTCCAATCTGTACCTGCATCAACTCGCCTGCGGCAATATATTCTTGCGCTTGACGCACCGCCTGCAGATAGTCTTGCTGTGCAAACTTGCGCTGAATTTCAGTGCGCTCGCTCGCATCTGTTAACGGCGGCTGTACGCTACTAGCACTCAAGCGCTCGCGCAGCTCAGTCAGCCGCTGTTTAGCCTGTGTATAAGCCCCTTCTCGCGTTGTGTCGGCATACACAATCAGATAAAGTTTGCCCGCCAAATTATCTATAACCGCGACTTCCTCGCTCACTAGCAATTGAATCTCTGGCAAACCCAAATCGTCTGGCGGTGCAGTATGAGCCAGTTTTTTTTCGATATGACGCACAGCGTCATAGCCAAAATAGCCCGCTAAACCACCGCAAAAGCGCGGCAAACCTGACGTTTGCGCTACTTGAAAACGTGCCTGAAAGCGTTCGATAAACTCAAATGGGTCACCCTCATAGGTTTCAACCACCGCTTCGTCTTGCACCACTTCACAGCATGTGCCCGTGGCTCGCAAATAAGTTCGCGCTGGCAGGCCAATAAAAGAATAGCGGCCAAAACGCTCCCCCCCCACAACCGACTCAAGCAAAAATGAATAAACACCATTGCGCTGCGTCTGCGCTAGCTTCAAATAAATTGAAAGCGGCGTTTCCAGATCAGCGAGCATCTCTACTATCAGCGGAATACGGTTATAGCCAGCAGCGGCTAGCGCTTGGAATTCAACTTCGGTCATCGGGGATATATTCATTTCACTTAATTTTTACAGATTAGCGCGTTTCTCCAATGATTTGCCACGTGAAGTCCCCCGCGCAGACAGTACATTAGTACGGCAAGCGGGGGGGGACAAAGTGGCAGATCATTCGAGAAATGCTTTAGGCGTGACGCTCGCGAGCGCTTCGCGTAGTGCATGAATGGCAGTGCCATAATCTGGCTGAGCAAAAATGGCCGAGCCAGCGACGAAAGTATCAGCACCTGCAGCGGCAATTTGCGCAATATTGCTGGCATTGACGCCGCCATCGACAGAAAGCCTAATGTCGCGGCCGCTCTGGGCTCGATAGGCCTCGATGCGCGCACGCGCAGCCCGTACTTTTTTCAAGGCTTCGGGAATAAATTTTTGCCCGCCAAAACCTGGGTTAACCGACATGATCAAAATCAAATCGACCCGCTCCATCACATGCTCAAGATAATCAAGAGGTGTAGCTGGATTAAATGCCAAACCTGCCTGACATCCCTGCTCACGAATCAGCGCTAATGTGCGATCAAGATGCTCCGAAGCTTGCGGATGCACAGTAATTAAATTCGCGCCAGCTTTGGCAAAGTCCACCACCAAGCGATCTACCGGCTGCGCCATCAAATGCACATCAATTGGCACATCAAGATGCGGGCGCAACGCCTCGCACACTAACGGACCAACCGTCAAATTTGGTACATAGTGGTTATCCATTACATCAAAATGAATCCAATCAGCGCCAGCGGCGATGACTTTACGTACTTCTTCCCCTAACTGAGAAAAATCAGCAGAAAGAATACTCGGAGCGAGGCGGTATTGTTGAGGTTGTGTCATTAGCGCACGTTGTTAAGCTGTGTAGAAAATAATCAAAATGCTAAAGAAAGTTTGCATACCGCGCATGGTAGCAAAAGGAACTTATTTTAACTGCCTACCGTATGTGAACAACAATTCACTCAACGCTTATCTTTTTGTTTACATCATTTACGTGTTAGAACCTGTCTCTAATGATCGATAACGCAAAGCGCATTACAGCAGTAAGGTAAGAGGGAAGACAAAAGACCTCTTTAGAAGCCCCGTAGCAAAAAATGCCGACGAAGACAGTACAGCTAGCCGCTATGGGGCTTCTAAAGAGGTCTAAAGTTACAGAATGCCCTAGCCATACAGCCTATGACAAAAGCTAGGCTTGCGGTTAAACCTAGCTTCACGCAGAATGCGTTGGTTGCCGCACCGTATCTGGTGCAGGCTGGCAAAAGTTTGCTACAAATTTGTTAAAAATCGGTACTCACTCTACTTTGCGCTCGCAATGAACCAATACGAATTAACCGTTACGCCACAAGCACACTATTTGCCTGAGCAATCTGATTTGCATCAGCAGCAGTTCGCTTTCGCGTACAAAATCATCATCTATAATTCTGGAAAGGTAGCGACCCAACTGATCGCACGGCATTGGTTAATTACTGATAGTGATAACCAAGTGCAGGAAGTCAAAGGGCTTGGCGTGGTCGGACGGCAACCGCTACTGAAACCTGGCGAGCGGTTTGAATACACCAGCTGGGCCATACTTAGCACTCCAACTGGCAGCATGCAGGGCAGCTATTTTTGTGTCGCTGAGGACGGGTTCCGTTTCGAGGCGCCGATTCCAGAATTTGCTTTGTGCATGCCGAGCATGTTGCATTAGAACTTGTTCACCATCTTCAAAAGTGGGCTGTGTTGGGGTTCCATATTTAACTAAACGCTTCGCCCCAACCTACGAATCGGTGAGAAGAAATTCCGCTGCCTTTCATCTCGCCTAGATGATTCGAGAAATGCTCTAAATGCCGGCAAGCTCAATTGGACTGCTGGACTTTTCTTTGACAAGGATAATATGCGCTTTGCAAAAATTATCAGCGTTTGTATGTGTGTGGGCTCATTGGCTTTACTAGCCTCGTGCTCAACCCATCGCCCTTCTTCTATCACCCACACTCCGCCTGACAGCCTGCCCTCCGCGGGCATTCTTACCCCGCAGCCGCTAACTCCAACTAATTGGCAACAAGTGGAAGGATGGCAGGATGATTCGTTGACAGGCGTAGCAGGTGCACTGCGCAACAACTGCTTGCGTATGAAGGATTTAGCAAAATGGAAACCTATATGCACCGCAGCTGCACAACTAGATGATGTAGACACGGTAGGTATACGCGCTTTCTTTGAGCGCTATTTCACTCCTCTTCAACTCTCCAATAGTAATGGCTCGGTCAACGGATTGATCACAGGCTACTACGAGCCCTTATTACATGGCTCACGTACGCGGCATGCGCCCTATTTGCATCCTCTATACCGCTGGCCATCAAGTTATAAGGTCACAGAAAAGCTCCCGGCGCGTGCACAGCTGCTTAGCCAAGGCATACTGAATGGCGCGGAGCTAGTCTATGTGGATAATCCAGTCGATGCCTTTTTCCTGCAAATACAAGGCTCAGGCCGCGTTTTAATGGATGACGGTAGCATTATGCGGGTGGGCTATAGTGGTACTAACGGGCAGCCATATCGATCAATCGGCCGCTGGCTGATCGATCAAGGCCAGATAACCGCCGCACAAGCAACCATGCAAGGCTTGAAGGAGTGGGCACGCACCCACCCAACCCAAGTTGAAAGCGTACTTGCGGTGAATCCACGCTTTGTTTTCTTTAAAGAAGTGCCTACCACCGAGATAGCCGCCTCCGACCAAAACACTGGGCCAGCGGGCGCATTGGGCGTACCTCTGACACCTGAACGCTCAATTGCAGTCGACCCCACGTCGATTCCGCTCGGCATGCCCGTGTTTTTAGCTACCACTCGACCACTTAAAAGCGAGCCACTTAACCGACTAGTCTTTGCACAGGATGTGGGCACGGCAATCAAAGGGAAAGTGCGGGCAGATTACTTTTGGGGGTTGGGAGATCAGGCGGGCGAGTTAGCAGGAAAAATGAAGCAGTCTGGACGTATGTGGCTGCTCTTGCCTAAATCTTAATTAGCAGTCATTTCATCAATGCCCCACAGGCTATTAATCGTGAAAGACGGGAGCACAGGAGCCGGAATGTACTTTAGTGCATGAGAATGCCGAGCACCGCCCAGTATTTAAAAAATACGGATCAGCGCCTTTGGCTATTGATGAAGTGAGTTCAATTGAGGTACCGGTCTATAACAACTTCCTCAAGGGCCCTCCGTTAGACCAGGCAGCATAAAAAATAAATAGAGAACCAAGCTGGGTACAAGCCATGACAGATACTGTAATGATCATTCTCACGACCTTACCCAATCTTGAGGCAGCTGAGGCGCTGACATTTAAAGCACTTGACGCACGGCTTGCAGCCTGTGTCACTCAGCTTGCACCTGCACGCTCACGCTATATCTGGCAAGACAAATTCGAAGACGTTTTCGAAATTCCCCTGATGTTCAAAGCAACTAGCGCCCATACGCAAGCACTCAAAAATTTGATTGCTGACCAACATCCTTATCAAACTCCGGAAATTTTGACTTGGGCCGCCTCTGCTGCACCAGCATATGCACAGTGGGTAAAAGCACAGACTTAAAGTGTGGATGAGAACCCCGTATATTGGTCGACAGTGGGGATTTAGAGAGGTAGCAGTCCGCAGGAAAAGCGCCGGCTACTAAACTTCGATTTTAGATTGCCTGGTGTCATCAACCATTTATTTAGTATTCGACTAACACTAAACAATACGAATGGTCACGCTCCTATACCTGAGATAGCAAGCACAGCGAATGATGCCGCTGAAAAAGAGAAAATAAAGAGAATCCTATCGAGAAAGTAGACCTCTTTCTCTATGTGCTCCCTCCTCTGACAAGAAGGTTCACAATGGATTCCCGACCTCGCACAGTCTAAACAACTCAGACGCTATGTATTACACATCAAGCCCCTAATACACTTAAACGAGTCGCACTAGGCATTTGCGGCCGCAATAGCATGTGCATTTGAAAAAGCCTTAGCCTTTGCAACAGAATAGCGTTTGGCAAAAGTTGCAGCCAGCGCCAAGCTCAAGGTAAACGCACCTGCTAGCGTAGCTCCACCCTTAAAGTGGGAAAGTTCATCTTTATTAGATAGGAGCAGCATAAAAATAGCACCCGCGATGAGCCCCCCAGAAAGGCCGTAGCTCATCCAAGCCCGATCTTTCGACCGGTTTCCCAACGGATCTGTTATCTGCTGAGAGATCTTCGGAGGGGTGAGTATTTCTTTAAGTGTCCAAGCGACTTGCGGCAGAGCAATACCCGCACTTGTATAACAGAGAGTCCGACGCTCGTCAGCAGTGGGTTGAAGCGTAGACCCAATCGCTGTAGCTGTAGCGGCTATTGCTGTGAGTAAAGTTAAAGTAGTGAGAACACCCTTTGTTTTGTCAGTCCATGAAGTTCTACCGGTGTCATGAAGCATCGAGAACGTCGCGGCGCCAATTTCCAAGATAGCAGCGAGACTAATAAGAGCATGATCAACGTGGTTATAACCGTCCGCTTTCACTCGAACAGCAAGCCCCGCCCCCAGCGAAACCGCACCAGCTGCTGACAAAATCACAGCAGTCAGAGGCAAGCTTGTTGGATGTGTTGTTGTAAATGAACGCATTCTTTCAGGAAGCGGCGCTACCCACAGTGGTCTTTCTCTAGACTGCGCTAAAAGAGGCTCCTCCTCACGTGTACCCTCTTGCCGAGGTGCTGGTGTCGTACTAATGACGCGGGGAGTTAACGGTTCACGAGAAACAGGACTATTCACATTCATAATTTTTCTCCTCAGTATTAATCAACTGCTTCCCTGAAATCAGGTTACGCACAGTCCGTTAAACCGAGCAATTCTCATACCGCCTACTTTATAAGCTCATCAATTAATTTTCTGGGCAAACTTAATTAAGCAATACAAAATTTAGCAAAAAAACGCCCACCCATTCTTGAGCTGAGGCTTATATTAATTATTTAACAAATTTAAGGATGAGCTGAATAATCTTAGAGCAGCGGTGAGCTTTTTGGTTTTGCTTGGCTCAATAACTGCGCAGGCATATTTATTATTTATTTTCCTCATAAAATTTCCATAAAAAATATAAGAAAAATCTAAAAATACAGACATCACTTACAATAGATATATAAAAATCCCCGCCTCATTCACCTCAATCTAAAACTCAACCCCTCCTTAATTTCTTAAAAAATATATCAGATTTTTCTCTTGAATATTTAATATATCCTACCAATATTTTTATAGTTTATTAATTTAAAATAAATAAAGAAATAATTTTTCACTCTATTCAATTATTTTTCAGATTCTCGCGACTCTCTGCCTCACCTTCCTCTTCCATTTATTTATTAAAAAATATGACTCATTCAATAGGTACTAACTCTATGTTGGTAAACCGGAAAGATAATAGCCACTTCTCTTCTTTCAAACCTGAATCAAGGTATATTTCAGCAGTTGATGAACTTAAAATTTTTCTGCAAAGAGACCACATTCTCGATAAGTTATTAGCTGCATTGCAGCTTTTCGCTGCATTAGGTAAAAATACAAGCGCTGCGCAAAATATCAGCGCTATCGTAGCGGAGAGTAGCTATTTGAATTTGATTAATTCAGATGCCCAATTTGAATTTTCAAAAAATGGGGAAAATGTAAAAGATTTAGTGCTTCTTTTAAGTGCTAGTGAAGTTAAAGAATGTAAAAAATTAGTTCACGAGACACTGCTAAAAGAAGTATTTCCAAATTCTAATGAACAACATGGAACTTTATCTTTTCAAGAATCATTAAATAGATGGTATGCACTTATAGATAAAATATGTCATGAAGATTATGACAGAACCAATTTTTCAAATGAAAAATCAATTAATGCTAATTTAAGCATAGCAAAAAGAAATTTTAATTTCGTCGTTGGAATGACCACTTCTTATTTGAAATATTTAAATATTATAGAAAATAAATATAAAAATTTATCTGAAAATCTTAAAAATACCCTTACAGCTTTTATTTCTGAGCTATCACCTTGGCAAAAATTACAAGGCATTGCCCCTATTTTTATTCCACTACTCATTTCTTATCTCTCAATAAAAGAAATAAAAGCGCTGCGCTTAGTTAATTTTTGGCTTTATTATGAAATGACCCAGCATATTAAAAATATAAAAATATATATGCGTGATGAAATCGAAGGAAAAATTAAAGCATTCGCCCCTATTGGAGGAGTGAATACAATTACTTTAGCAAAAGCAGAAAATAAAATGGCTTCATATATTGGTGAAGATATGAAAAAAATTGCTTCTCTGCTAAGAGAGGTGGATTCTATAGATCGCTTAAAAAGTATAAATTTCAACAATTGCAATTTAAATGGAATAGATTTTTTAGGCAATTTAAATAGCTTTACCAAATTAGAAAATATTGAGATAAAGCAAGTCAACTTATTGCCAGTATGTAACGAGAAACAAATTCCTGAGAATGCACTTTTTTCCATTAATAGTGGTTTTAATAATTTAACTTCCCTAGAAATAAAAAATTCTTATATATCAAGATTTTTAATGATATCTTTAGAAAATTTACCAAAATTAAGAAAATTAATTTTAATTAACAATAATTTTTGGCGCGACAAAAGCAATCTTAATGCAATATATGATGACGAGGATTTTTCTTTTCTAAAAAATCTTAAACAACTTCAACATTTGGAGTTGCATAGCACAGAAATAGGGATTTCAAACAACACCTTATCTTATCTACAAGAGTTAGATTTACTGGAGTATTTGAGTTTATATTTTTGCAGCGGAATTAATGATGATGGGCTTAGGCAGCTTTTCGAAAATAAGCTAAGAAAAATTAAGGAGTTAATGCTGGATTATTGTCCAAATGTTACAGATGAAGGAATAAAGCACCTATCTCAAGATGGACTCAGTGAAATAAAAAATTTATATTTAGTCCTTTTTGATAATCTGACTGGCGAATCATTAAAATATATTGAAAAAATTAAAAGTTTAAAATCTTTATACTTACAAGATTGTCCAGGAATTACAGCAGAAAGTGTACAAAATTTAATTAATAAATCAAAAAATATACAAATTTCACTGGCATAGTGATAAATCAAGGAAGCACTGAATAAAACGCAAGCAAGGGATGCCAATACTTCTAGCTCATAATGACCTAATACAAAATAACCAAAGACATAACTTATAAAATAGAAAAACCAAATTATGTCGACAAAGCTGTGATATTTAGCACAAAAAATTTATCCATATAATAAATAAGAGATGCAAGTGACTTATATTAATTCAGCAACGCCTTTACTTCATAGAGCACAAAACCAACAAATTGATCACATTCGCCAATCCGTAACTGAGAGCGTTCAAGAAACAAAACCATTCTTCCAGGTAGCGGATATTGCAATTTTTACACATTTCGCAGTTACTACAACAGCTGCCCTGCTTCTTCTATTAAAAGATGATAAAGCTGCTGGCACAGTTACTCTTGGGATGAGCGTGCTAACAGCAAAAATTGCCACAAAATTAATTGAGAAAGAAAACAAGGAAACTACTCAGCTATACATAGATATAAATAATAATCATTCTACTGGAGATATAAATGACGATTTAATAATTGATATGGAAGATATAGCCTAATTCAGCATATAAAATATTGCGCCGTATCATATCGAAAAACACATACCTACTCCAATAAAAAATGCCTACTTATATAGCAGGCATTTTTATGTGGATTAATACCCATATAAAATTTATCTATTGTTTCAATAAACCGCATTATTTTATGCTTACTAATGGCACAAAATAACCTGAGTTCGCTTCAGAGATTTTCAATTGAATAGCCGCTTATGGAAGGTTGGCATATTTTGGCTGGGCAGTTGGAGAGACGCCTAGCCACTTGCTTCGGCATAACCTTGCCGCTACTTTATTGCATGCAAAGAAGGTAAGAAGCTGTTAAAAGCTTTCGCATGAGGCGCACAAAGGCGTGCTTCCGTGGTGAAATTGGCGTGGGGTGCCTTTGAGATGGGTTGTGTTGGGGTTCCTGCGTCACCCCAACCTACGAATCAAGCATTAGCCCTAGCGTAGGTTGGGGTACAGAGTCTGATTAAATATGGAAGCTCAACAGGCAAAATACAAAACTCTAATTCTTGTTTCTGAAGCTTTGAGCAAGCTCTCTCTACTATCTATCGCGCAAAAGCTGTGCTGCCTCAAGCGCAAAATAGGTCAGCACACCATCCGCACCTGCGCGTTTAAACGCCAGCAGTGATTCCAGTACCACCTTGTCTTGATCTAGCCAACCGTTTTGGGCGGCGGCTTTGATCATGGCGTATTCACCACTCACCTGATACGCATAGGTGGGGAAATGAAATTCGTCTTTCACGCGACGCACCACATCTAGATAAGGCATGCCCGGCTTAACCATCACCATATCAGCGCCTTCGCTGATATCGAGTGCCACTTCGCGCAAGGCTTCGTCACTATTGGCGGGATCCATTTGATAGGTCATTTTGTTGCTACGACCAAGGTTGGCAGCCGAACCTATCGCATCGCGGAAAGGGCCATAAAAGGCGGAAGCATATTTTGCCGCGTACGCCATAATGCGCGTATGCACATGCCCTGCACTCTCAAGCATCATGCGAATCGCGCCGATGCGGCCATCCATCATGTCTGATGGGGCCACGATATCTACCCCGGCTTCTGCCTGCACTCGCGCTTGGGCGACGAGTTGGGCAACGGTCTCATCATTTAATACATTGCCGTTTGCATCGATCAGGCCATCCTGACCATGACTGGTGTAAGGGTCGAGCGCGACATCGGTTAATACGCCTAACTCAGGAAAGCGTCGCTTAATTTCCCGCACCGCACGCGGAATAAGACCATCAGCGGATAGAGCGGCGCTGCCATCAGGCGTTTTTAGCGCAGGGTCAATCACGGGAAACAAAGCGATAACAGGCACGCCCAACTCAACACAACGCTGCGCAACATGCATCAACACATCGACTGAAACCCGATCAACACCCGGCATGGACGGAATAGCTTGCCGTATCTGGGTGCCTTCAAGGATAAAAACCGGATAAATCAGATCGTCGACGGTGAGCTGATTTTCGCGCATTAAACGCCGCGAAAAATCATCGCGACGCATCCGCCGTGGCCGAGAGTGAGGATAAAGAGTCATAGCAAAATATTTAAGATTGACTGGGCGCCGGTTAGGCAGCGCTTTCCTTAGGGAACCTCTGCATAACCCCCATAGCAAGGAATGCCGACGCAGACAGTACAAGAGTACGGCAAGGAGGCATGACGCCGCTATGGGGGTTATGCAGAGGTTCCTTAGCTTGTGGTGGTTTACTGCTTAGGTAACAACCAACTTTCAATTTTTTGGTGTGCCTCATCCAGACCTATACGCTTTAAAGAGGAGAAAAGCTGCATGGTCAGTACCCCAGCATCGGTGAACTCTTTTAGCATCTCTTGCGCCTCACGCAGGGTCTGCGTGCTTTGCTGCCGTGTTAGCTTATCCGCTTTGGTCAGCAATACATGGATCGGCCGCCCTGTCTCAGCGAAATGCTCCAGCAGTTCACAGTCAAGCTCGGTACATGGGCGACGCGCGTCCATGAGCAAAATCAACCCGCGCAATTGCATGCGGCATTGCAAGTAGTCGGTAACTAGCTTATCCCAGTGCCCTTTTGCCTCAAGCGGAGCTTGGGTATAGCCATAGCCTGGCAAATCCACCAGATAACCGGACAGCTTATCGTCTGGGCCTACCGCAAAATAATTAAGATGCTGCGTGCGCCCGGGCGTCTTACTCGCAAAAGCCAGGCGCTTTTGTTGGCATAAAACATTAATTGCGCTGGACTTACCGGCATTCGAACGTCCAGCAAAAGCCACCTCTGGCAACGATGAGGCTAGCAAGTCGCGTATATGATTAATGGTGATAAAAAACTTCGTGCGATGGAGAAGATAAGACATGAATAGGTGCGCTATGGTTGAGTTAAGTGCGAGGAAGGGACAGGCATTCGCAAGGTTGTACTTCTTAGAACCGCTGAAGAAATTTACCAACAGATCCAATCAGTAAAAGCGCAGACTCAGCGTTTACGACCTACGCCATTGCAACGCAGGGCGTATTGTACAATACGCCCTGCGTCACTTCAGGAAGGTCTGCATAACCCGAGAAATAAGGAATGCCTACCAGATATTTCATCAGCACTGGCCGTGAGGCATGACTCCTGCAGACTTCCGTCATAACTGGATAACACTCATTAATAGTTTATCCATCGCTTGTTAACACTGTCTCGCACAAACCATTTAGTAGGAAATATAGGCAAGCATGAATTGGCTAGGCAAATTTCTAAGAACCTGTTCAAAGTCTCTCAAAAGTGCCCTTATTTGGGGGAGTCCGGAGCACAGAAACCGGAGTGTACTCAAGTACATGAGGATTTCGAGCACCGCACGACCGCGAAGAAGGGGGCTTTTGAGAGACTTGGAACAGGTTCTAACTGTTTTTCACCACAGAGCTGCGTGGGGACTAGCCTTTTTTATGGGCTGCGTCAGTGCACAAGGTTTACCAGAAAAACCCGATGTAGAGCGCGGGCAAGCTATTGCAACGCAAGTGTGCGCAGCTTGTCACGGCGTTGACGGCAACGCTGTCATCGGTGCTTATCCAAAGCTTGCCGGCCAACATGCCGCCTATCTTTATAAACAGCTAGCCAACTACAAAACCGCAAACGGCGCCCCAAAGCCATTACGTAGCAACCCAATCATGGCAGGTTTTGCAGCTGCCTTATCAGAGCAGGATGCGAAAAATGTGTCAGCTTATTTTGCAGCGCAAAAGCCAACGCCTGGGTTTGCGCATGATCCAGAGAAGGTTGCACTCGGTCAGAAAATTTGGCGCGCTGGCTTAGCCGAAAAAGGCGTACCTGCTTGCGCTGCCTGTCATGGCCCAGCCGGTGCTGGGATACCCAATCAATATCCCCGTTTAGCGGGACAAATACAGGCTTACACCATTGATCAAATGAACGCTTTTCAACAAGGTACCCGTCATAACAACACGTCGATGCCAATGATTGCAGCGCGTTTATCGGCGACAGAAATACAGGCCGTAGCTGACTATATCGCTGGGTTGCGCTAAGCGTTTGTGTTGTGGCGGCGTAAAAAGCCCAACACAGAGCCACTTGCCAATTACTCAAGCGCACGCAAGGAATGCCGACAGTACGCGAACAAGCAAGAGACTTAATACGGTCGGCAGGATGCCGACCCAGGCTGATTTAGTGCGTCCTTGATCCAATGCAACCTACAACAAACACGCAACACTGTTTGCAAATTAACGAGTCTTTATGCTCACCCCTGGTTTATTTTTTTCTTCCAGCCACCGCGCTTGGCGCCGTGCCGTTGAATTACTGAGCTCGATGCGCTTTGCCATCGCTTTGCTGGTGGTATTAGCGATTGCAAGTGTGATTGGCACAGTACTCAACCAAGAGTCGCCATACCCAAATTATGTGAATCAGTTTGGCCCTTTTTGGGCAGAATTGTTTCGCGCCCTTGGTCTCTACTCGGTTTATAGCAGCGCATGGTTTATTACGATTCTTGCTTTTCTTGTCATTTCGCTCTCCTTATGTGTGTGGCGCAATGGCCCGAAGAGAATCGCGGATATACGCAGTTGGAAAGAGCGCGTGCGTGCCGAAAGCTTGCGCGCCTTTCGCCATCATGCGCAATGGGAGGTCACGGGTACGCGCGAGGCGGTGACTGCGCAGCTCTCAACGCTTATCAAACAGCAGGGTTATCGCTACATTACACGGCACACCGCAGACACCACGCTGATCGCGGCTAAACGAGGGGCGCTGAATAAGGCAGGTTATATATTTAGCCATTTGGCGATTATTGTGATTTGTCTGGGTGGCCTACTCGATAGTCATATACCCATCCGTTTACAGATGTGGCTGTTTGATAAGCATCCCATTTCGGCTAACGCAGCCATCAGTCAGATTCCGTCTGAGCATCGCTTATCTACGCTGAACCCAACTTTCCGTGGATATGCTTGGGTGCCAGAGGGGCAAACGGTAGCTACTGCCATTCTTAATGAAAAAGATGGCTCGCTGATTCAAGATCTACCCTTTACGATTCAGTTAGATAAATTCATTGTTGAGTATTACTCCACTGGCATGCCTAAACGCTTTGCCAGCGATATGGTTGTCACCGATCACACAACTGGCGAGCGCATCCCAGCGCGGGTCGAAGTGAATAAGCCATTTATTCATCGCGGCATTGCGATTTATCAGTCGAGCTTTGAAGATGGTGGCTCGACACTCCATGTCACAGGCTATCCGATGAGCGGTGCCAGCGCGCGCACCTTTGCCTTGAGCGGACAAGTAAATAGCACTACCCCGCTCACTGCCATAGGCGATGGCGAGACGATTGAATTCACCGGCTTACGCTCTATCAATGTTGAAAATATAGTGAACGGCGCTGGTCAGGAAGATGCACGTGGCGTGGGACGCCGCACGCTGTCGGAAGCATTGGATGAGCATCTTGGCTCAGGTGCCAAAACCTCAAAATCGGTCAATTTGCGCAATGTTGGCCCTTCTGTGCAGTACAAAGTACGCGATAAAAATGGCCAAGCGCGTGAGTTTAACCATTACATGTTGCCTGCTGAAATTGACGGCGAACGTATTTTCTTAGCCGGTATGCGCGCAAGTAGCGATGAGCCGTTTCGCTATTTACGCATTCCTGCTGATCGTGATAGCTCTGTCAAAGAATGGATGCAACTGCGCGCAGCATTGCAAGACGAAACGTTACGCCGACAAGCGGCGCAACGTTTAGCAAGCAATTCGGCCAAAGAACAGAATGCGCCCCAGCAGCAGCCGCTGCAAGAGAGTGCGGCACGTGTGTTAGCGCTGTTCGCTGGTGTCGCAAGCAATAGGACAGAAAGCGAGGCAGCACGCGTGGCTCGCAGTAATAACAGCGCTTGGGGCGGCTTTGCTGCAGTGGCTGACTTTATCAATCGGTCAGTGCCAGCTGCTGAACAGGAAAAAGCCGCAACCTTGCTACTGCGCCTGCTCGATGGGGCTATTTGGGAGCTGTGGCAAATTGTGCGTGAGCAAGCGCATCAAGCGCCGGCTCAAAATAACGCGGCAAATAGTCGTTTTATTCAGTCAGCGATTAATGCACTATCAGATAGCTTTTTTTATGGCGCACCCGTTTTTCTGCAGCTCGATTCTTTTGAAGAAGTCAAAGCTTCGGTGTTTCAGCTCACTAAAACACCGGGTAAGACACTCGTCTACTTAGGGAGCGTGTTTTTAGTATTAGGCATTTTCGCTATGTTTTATGTGCGTGAGCGACGTTTATGGGTGTGGCTTAAAGAAGCTCCCCAGGACAGCACTAACAGTAACGAAGGTAGCAGTAGTGTTAGTGTCTTACTCGCCATGTCCAGTAGTCGTATTACGCTAGATTTTGAAAAAGAATTTGCCCAGCTTCGCGCGAGCGTAGCAGCTGCTTTAGATGAGCAAAGCCAAGTAGGAAGCGCTACATAAACTTCGGCCGAAGAATCTCAACGTAGACAGTACACTTATATAGCAAGGAAGCATGAGGCCACTCTTGGTTTAGGCATGCTTCGAATAGGGAAACGATCAATTTATGCAAGCTACTTCAAACCTGCCACCCTCTAGCAAAGCTGGCTTAAAAAAGCCCCTATGTTTATTCAGCTGCCAGCGTTGGGGCGCATGGCTGTACGCCTTAGCGCTAGTGCTCAGTGCTGGTTTTGCGCTGCTGTCTTACGGCGCTTATATGAACATTTACGATAAAGCAATCTTGATTGGCGCAGTCCCTGTTTTGGTGGGTTTAGGTTGGCATTGGAAGCCGCTGCAATGGTGGTCTGTGTTAGTGGGATTGCTGTCATTGTTGGCAATCAATACCTATAGCCATGATCTCGTTCGCGCAGAGCAGATGTTTTTACTCAAATATTTCTTATCTAGCCAATCAGCCATTCTGTGGATGAGTGCGCTGTTCGTACTCTCTACTTTATTTTATTGGGGTGGTTTGCTGGCCCGCTCGCCTGCTAGTCAAAAAATTGGCTCGATGCTGTGTTGGGCGGCAACGCTACTTGGCTGTACGGGGCTGATGGTGCGTTGGTATGAGTCTTATTTAATCGGTGCAGATATTGGACATATTCCCATTTCAAATCTGTATGAAGTTTTTGTTTTGTTCTGCTTAATTACCGCACTTTTTTATCTGTATTACGAAGCGCGCTATCAAACCAGACAATTAGGCGCTTTTGTCTTGCTGATTATCAGCGTGGCAGTGGGGTTTTTAATCTGGTATGCGCTAGCGCGAGAGGCACAGCAAATCCAACCACTGGTGCCTGCCTTGCAAAGCTGGTGGATGAAAATCCATGTGCCCGCTAACTTTATTGGCTATGGCTGCTTTGCGCTTGCGGCTATGGTTGCACTCGCCTATTTGTTTAAACAACATGGGATTTTGGCCGATCGACTGCCAGCCGCTGAGATACTCGATGATCTGATGTATCAAGCGATTGCTCTTGGCTTTGCTTTTTTCACGATTGCCACCATTCTTGGCGCCTTATGGGCTGCCGAAGCATGGGGCGGGTATTGGAGCTGGGACCCGAAAGAAACCTGGGCGCTGATTGTTTGGCTAAATTACGCAGCTTGGTTGCATATGCGGCTGATTAAAGGCTTACGTGGCGCCCTTGCTGCTTGGTGGGCGTTAATTGGGCTGTTTATTACAGCCTTTGCTTTTCTCGGCGTGAATATGTTTTTGTCAGGTTTACATAGTTATGGGCAGCTGTAACGGTAGGCCGCCCTGCACTAAGTTTCCAGTGAGTTGTTATTGAAAATAGCTTGAGTTATCCGATTTTTGCCAAAAGCAGCGTGACGGCTATTGAGCTAGCAAAAAAGTAGACGGGCAAGTGCTGCAGGACAAATTCAATTCTATGCTCAGCAGACATGGAAGCAATTTGTAAGCAAAGCGCAGCTAAAGGCGCACTTTTTATCAATAAATTTAGTTTTGGTGAAAGTGCTTGCTGTTGATCAGCTGCTGGCACTTTCTCTTGATCAGCTGGCTTAATCGCTATCGCATGTTCTGCTGTGTGCTCTATGTGTGCGGATTTATTATCTGCCTCGTTTTTTTCCTCTAGTTGTGGATAGCCTTTCCATAGAGATGTTGGGGAAATCGAGAGATAGAGAGACAGGCAAGGATGCATTCGGTTTACCCAATTAAATAGATTAAACCGTTGATTCTATCGTATGGATTTTCTTCCGCTGTAGAGGAGGTAGACGAGAGAAAGCCCGGCAACGGCAGGCGCTTGAAGGCCCAAAATAACGACGCAAACCTTCCTCATCTTTTATTTCCCTTTATTTTCAAGCTACTAAGAAATAAACAGATTAAGGTGCGCCCAGCCGTAGCTGAGCATTCTGATCTTGCATTGCTGAGTACTCGCTCAAGATAAATCAGATAAGGCCATTCTCTATTTAGGAAGCACCTCATAAACCTTGGGCACGATATGCTGGCGCCGGGGCATAATCCTTTGCTGGCTTAGCTTATTTGACTTTAGGCAGTCGGCAAACGCCGCTCATTAGCGAAGAGTTGCTCGAGGGTTTCTCGCTCACGGATCAGATAGGCCTTGTCGCCATCGACCATCACTTCAGCAGCACGCGTACGGGTATTGTAGTTTGAGCTCATCGTAAAACCGTAGGCACCTGCTGAACGTACTGCAAGTAGGTCGCCAGGCGACACTGCAAGCATGCGATCTTGGCCCAGCCAATCACCACTTTCACAAACCGGTCCCACCACATCGTACTGCACCGGCACTGACTCACCTTGCTTATCGTCTTCTTTCACCGGAACGATATCGTGATACGCCTGATAAAGCGCAGGCCGTGCCAAATCATTCATAGCCGCATCGACAATGGCAAAATTCTTGGCCGGGCCAGGTTTGAGATATTCAATTCGTGTCAGCAGCACCCCAGCATTGCCGACTAGCGAACGCCCTGGCTCGAACAAAATAGCGCGCTGAGCATGTCCACGTTTTTCAATCTGATTCAAAAGCGTATCGACAAACACATCAATCGCCGGCGGGGTTTCTGCTTGATAGCGAATGCCCAGTCCTCCCCCCACATCAAGATGCTGAATACGAATACCGTCTTCTTCAAGCGCCTCAATCAGATCAAGCACTTTATTCAACGCATCCAGATAAGGTGCCATCTCGGTTAATTGCGAACCAAGATGGCAAGCAATACCCACCACTTCAAGCGAGTCCATGGCAGCAGCAGTGCGGTAGACTTCCCGCGCATGCTCAAAAGTCACGCCAAATTTATTGGTTTTCAGGCCAGTGGAAATATAAGGATGTGTCTTGGCGTCAACATCTGGATTAACCCGCACGGCAACCGGCGCTTTTTTATTTAGCGCACGCGCTACAGCCTGCAAGCGATGCAATTCAGGAAGCGATTCAAGATTGAAACATTTCACGCCAGCTTGCAGCGCTGCGTGCATCTCTTGCGTACTTTTGCCTATGCCGGCGAATACAACTTTATGCGCACTGCCGCCGGCAGCCAGCACACGCGCTAACTCACCGCCTGAGACCGTATCAAAGCCCGCTCCTAGCTGACTGAATAGATCGAGTATGGCCAGATTGCTATTTGCCTTAACCGCGTAATAAACGCTGGCATTACGGCCAGCACAAGCTTTGGCATACGCTTGATACGCTTTAACCAATGCAGCACGTGAATAAATATAAAGGGGCGTGCCAAACTGTTCCGCAAGCCAAGCCATCGATACGCGCTCTGCATGCAGCTTGCCTGCGACATAATGAAAGGCATCCATAGATTTAACTTAAGGAGAAATTGAAGCAGCAGAGGTAGCGAAAGCATCAGGCGCGGCGACAGCGCTTGATGGAACTGGCGCTGTTTCAACATCAGTCGGCAACTCAGGCACCTTGGGTAAATATAATGCCCCTCGCTGCCCACAACCGTAGATAAAAGTCAGCGCACAGAAAACCGCTACAATCGCGCTACCTTTAAAGATAACTTGCATAGCTACACTTAAGATTTGGTTCTTTTGACAAGACTTTGAAGAAGCATTTTCTTTCGAAGAAAATACAAAATTTGGGGAGGCGTTGAATAAACCCTGAGCAAAGAATAGCGCTCCCTCCTTTTATCCAACACAACATGGGGAAGCGTTGAATAAGCCGAGAGCAAGGAATGCCGACGCAGACAGTATGCTAGTACGGCAAGGAGAAATGACGCCGCTCTCGGTTTATTCAACGCTTCCCCAAGGCCGATGGAGTATAGCATGACAGATAATGAGTTCTTTACCCTTGCTGAGGCAGCGCTCAGCAGCATTGAAAATGCCGTAGATACAAGCGGCACCGACATTGATATTGAGCGTAGCGGCAATGTGCTCACGCTCGAATTTGACAACGGCAGCAAAATTATTGTCAATTTACAGCCAGCTATGCACGAAATTTGGATAGCGGCCAAAGCAGGTGGATTTCATTACCAGTATCAAGATGGCGCCTGGCGCGATAGCCGCAACAATACTGAGCTATTCACCGCTTTAACGCACTATGCCAGCGAGCAAGCGCAAGAAAAGCTCGAGTTATTCAATCTATCTAATCGCTAAGCAACCAGTAAGGAAGGTCCGCCCAGCTTATACCGATCTTCCTTAACTGGCTGTGCTGATTACAAGCAGCACAGCCTACCTCAAACCTCAATGCCCACTAAAAATATCGAGAATGCTCTGCTTTTCGGCGTCGTCTACTTCGCTCTGCGAAGCGTCGGGCGCAGCAGCTGCAGGCGCAATGCCTGCATCATGGTCAGCGGCAGCCGCCGCTGTTGATGCAGATAAATCATTTCCCTCACCGACAAGGGGTTGGTCATCAAAGCCTATTTTTTTGACAAAACCATTGCCTGGAGTAAAGGCATCGTAATACAGCTCACCATCAATCTCTGATATACCAGGTGGCTGTGGCCATTGGTAAGTAGGCACTTTGCGCAACGCTTCTCGCATGTAGTCAATCCATATCGGAAGCGCTAGGCCACCTCCTGTTTCCCGATCGCCCAAGCTTTTTGGCTGATCATAACCAAGCCATGCAACAGCCACAAGCGTTGGCTGAAAGCCAGCAAACCACGTATCAAGCGAATCATTGGTGGTGCCTGTTTTACCCGCTAAGTCATTGCGGTTAAGTACCTTAGTGCGTGCTCCTGTGCCGTTCTGTGCAACCGACTGCAGCAGGTCCGTCATAATATATTCGTTGCGCGCATCGAGCACTTGCGGCGCATTTTGCCCAGCAATCAATGGCTCAGCACGAGAAATAACTTCGCCTGTGCCATCCGTCACTTCATCAATCAAGTAAGGATTAATGCGGTACCCGCCATTCGCAAACACAGCATAAGCGCGAGCCATCTGCCAAGGTGTCACTAATCCAGTGCCCAGTGCCATCGATAAATAAGGGGGGGTTTTATCCGCATCAAAACCGAACTTCTGCGTGACATATTGCTGCCCATACTGCGCACCAATGTGGTTCAGGATACGAATGGAAACCAGATTCACCGATCGCTCAAGCGCGGTGCGTAGCGTAATCGCCCCCGAATAGTGGCCACCATAGTTTTTGGGCGTCCACGGCTCCCCATTGTTTTGTTCTGGGCTCAAAGAGAGCGGCGCATCATTGATAATCGTTGCTGGCAATACGCCTTTATCAAGTGCTGCAGAGTAAATAAAAGGCTTAAAGCTTGAGCCTGGCTGCCGCCAAGCTTGCGTAATATGATTGAATTTATTTTTATTAAAATCAAAGCCGCCGACTAAGGCGCGAATCGCCCCGTCTTGCGGGCTTAAAGAAACCAGCGCCCCTTCCAGCTGGGGCAATTGCGTAATGTCCCACTCACCCTTTACGTTCTTAACCAGACGAATCACGGCACCGCGTCTAATTTTTCTACTGTTAGGCGTACCCGCTCTAAGCGAAGCCTCAGCAAAGCGTAACCCTTCCCCCGCAATGGCGACCCTAGTGCCATCAAGCATTTCAGCGTAGACCGTTCTTCCCTTCACGAGCGTCACCACCGCTGGTGCAAATTCCCCGCCACTGGGCCGACTTAGCAACGCATCGTTAATGACTTCTTCGTCATCAGCACCTTCTGACAGGGCAACATAAGCTTCTGGGCCTCGGTACCCATGTCGCCTTTCGTAATTCACAATGCCGCGACGCACCGCTCGATAGGCAGCCTCTTGATCCGCTGAATCAATCGTCGTGGTGACCGTCAGACCTCGCGTATAGGCTTCCTCATGATATTGCTCGTAGATTTTTTGGCGGGTCATTTCTGCAACATATTCCGCATGTACGCTGAATTCGTTGCCAGAAGTTTGTACCTGTATATCTTCGTCTACTGCTTGCTGATACTGCTCTTGATTAATGTAACCAAGCTCCAGCATGCGCTTCAAAATATATTGCTGACGAATTTTTGCGCGCTTGGGATTAACGATAGGGTTATAGGCAGAAGGGGCTTTAGGCAGCCCTGCAAGCATTGCCGCCTGGGCAATCGAAATATTGGAGAGATCTTTACCAAAATAAACGCGCGCTGCAGCCGCAAAACCATAGGTGCGTTGCCCGAGGTAGATTTGATTCATGTACAACTCAAGAATCTCGTCTTTAGACAAGACAGACTCAATGTTGTAAGCAAGCAGCATCTCATAGAGCTTGCGCAAATAAGTTTTCTCGCTCGACAGAAAGAAATTACGCGCCACCTGCATCGTGATGGTACTCGCACCTTGCGCTGCCCCTCGATGCGCAATGTCAGCGACGCCAGCACGTAAGATGCCGATGAAATCCACCCCGCCATGCGTGTAAAAGCGACTATCCTCAATCGCTAATATCGCTTTTTTCAGGATATCTGGCATCGCCTCGAGCTTCACCATTTGGCGCCTTTCAGACCCAAACTCACCAATGAGCACATGATCTTTTGTATAGATGCGCAAAGGCACCTTAGGCCGGTAATCGGTCAGCGTCTCAAGTGAGGGCAGATTAGAAGCCATCACGATTAACGCATAGGCCGCCACTAATACGCCGATCACAGACAGCAGCAGCGTTGGCAAACCTAGCCAAACAAAAACTTTGAACCAAAAGGAGCGCGCTTTCGGGCGGCGCTTTTTTAAAGGGGATTGATCCGTCGAGTCAGCCATATCAATAAATAGAAAAGAATCGGGGGATTATAGCCGCCCTTGGCAACTTTGTTAGGAATCAAAAAATCTATCTGGCAACACGCATTAATTAGCGTTAAATCACTTGAAACAGGCCTAAGATCTCTAAAAAGTAAACGTACTGGCGGTTCCATACCTAACTCTATTCGCTATATCAGCCTACAGAACTCGAGAAAAATGGTAGCTGGGGAAGGTATTGAATTAAATACAGCACCGCAACATGCAGACCGTAAACTTCTCATTCCGCAAAAAACACGCTAGCTTTGCACGCCAAGAAGTCGCGCTCTGTCTTTTACCTGGCAAACCTTCCTTGAATACTCACTGCAAAAAATTAGCCATTAGGCTGAGTATTCTCTGACAGCCTGCGCCGACAAAATAGCTTCATCGCTTATTAAGGAAGGTCTGCATAACCGGCGAGCAAAGGATGTCTTTGCTGCCAATACAGCTCGTACCTAATGTAAAAAAGAGGCTTGCAGTTCTTCGATACCCTGCCGCCCCCGGCTTATGCAGCGCCTCCTCAGCGGAATAAATAAGGACTGCCAATGCTGTCTTCCTGGGTTACCGCTACTAGTCGTTGCTTACGCTTCACCCGATGCGCAGTAGGGATTGAAATTCAGCCAGCAGCAGTACGAGTGGTTGTGTTAAGTCGCGGCTGCTTGGCTGCGCAAGCGATTCGCGTTGAGTATATGGCGCAACGCGAATTACCTATCGGCGCTATGACTGGTGTGGAATTTAATGATGCGATGGAGATCGCCGCCGTCATTGCTGATGCACTACTAATATCCAGGCACGGCCAAGCGAGAGTAAATCGCGCTGTGATGGCGCTACCCAATACAGCTATTTTGCTTGGCGAAGCGTCGCTAGCTCAATTAGCTCCGTATCCCTCTGGATCAGCGCCTGCGGCATCCTCCCTTGATGCGCTTGAACAGGCAGTGCTCGCTGAGGCCGAGCGCATGTTTAGGATAGAAGCAACAGAATTAGCTATTGATTGGTTTCAGCCTGCAGCAGCACAGCACCCTGACCAGTTAATGATTGCCGCCGTGCCACGTCATTATGTTGAGGCCTACCTTGAGGTCTCGGCTCAGGCAGGCCTCCAACTGATCGCCCTCGATGAGGAGAATGCTGCTGCGCTACGCGCCTGCCGTTTTGCTGCGTTACACACGCTAGCACCTGAAGCGCTTTACAGCGTCATTTGGTTAGGCATGTATCAAAGCTATGTTTGGTTTGTGCGTCAGCATCATATCGAGCACGAATTGTTTTTTTCCGGATTAGATTTAGCTAAATCCGTATTCATCGATAAGTTGCAGCGCCAAGCTCAAGTTGAGGCGCCACAGCAAGCTTTTATCGCAGGTGAAATCGACATGCTTAACACGCTGGGCTTAAGCCTCAAAGAAATTGGCAAAGCACTAGGCTGCCAGGCTTGTGCTTTTGATGCTGCCCTTTATTGCCAAATGGATAAATGCACTCATCTAAGCATTAAAAAAAGCGCACCATTTGCAGTAGCTTTTGGACTTGCTTTGCGGGGTGTAATTGAATGAGGCGCAGGTTAAGCAAACGGCTTCTTAGGACCTGTTTACGACCTTCAAAAGTGGGTTGTGTTGGGATTCGTCCCTCACCACCAACCTACAGGCTGCGCCTATTAGATCAAGCTAAAGACAGTGAAACGCCTTCTCATCGATTCGTAGAGTGGGGGGACGAAGGAACCCCAACACAATCCACTTTTGAAGATCATAAGCAAGTTCTAAAAGCCTATTCAAAACCTTAAAGAGAAGTGTTAGCGGCGAGAGGTGTGCATGTTGGGGGCGCCCTAAGCAGACTTCCGGTCTTTTTTAGCGAATATTTCTATGTTGCGATTTGCCTCTTCTTTGTTTCGGCATAGCTTGCGCCACCTAAGCTTGATGAGTTGCCTTTCTAAAGGAAAAAGCATGCCCACCTTTCCTTTGCAAGGTTTTAATTTTCTGCCTTATCGACACTTGCGGGCACTGCGTCAGCGGGCTTGGCGGCGCAGTGAGTTTGCGCTTGCTGCTGGCGTCGGTCTAACCGTTGCATGCGCCTTGCAATACCATGCATGGAATAAGGCTAATCATGCTGTGCAGAATGAAAAAAACTTGCAACATCAATTAGACGAATTGCAGCCGCAGCTTGCAGCGAGCCAAAGCCTTAATGCGTTAATTAACGCTCATCAGCGACGCATAGCAGCGCTGACCAGCCTTACTCCAGAGAGACTTGCACTTACTACTTTATTCAATGCCTTAGCTCGATTTGATCAAGCTAACATCAGCGTGACACAGTTAAAAATAGAGTCAGGCACAAGCACTATTTTAGGTGTTGCAAACGATTATGCAGCGCTGAGCCAATGGGCACAGTCGCTTAAAAAAACAGGGCACTTTACCAACGTCGAGGTAGCACAAGTACAGCAGCGTGCGCCATTACCTAACACCATGGCACAGGGTATAGCGCCAGCTGGTTTAACGTTTTCGGTGCAGCTTAACGTTACTTCTTTGCCTCGCTCAGCCCCTTCTCTAGCCGTTTCACCGAAACCGCCAAAAAGAATGCCTATGCCTTCAATTTAAGGAATATCTACTACGACTCTCTTCAAAGTTTTAAAAAAGACGACAAGTAGAGGTGGGAAATAATCATGTTGGGGTTCCTGCATCACCTCAACCTACGGGTCTTTGCCGTTTTCTGAAGTTTGGGATGACACAGGAACTCCCGACATGCTAACAAGCTACCAATTTTTTGTTTCTTCGAGATTTTGAAGAATCTTTTAGGCGCCCCCTATCAAGTTACGCTGAAACACTGTGAGCTTATGCGAGATATTTCTTTTAACGATGTGCTGCAAGGCTTCGCGCAACCGCTCGAGACTTGGTCTAAGCTGCGCCGCTTAAGCGTGGCGATAGGCATCGCTTGGCTAACATTTACGGCAATTAACTATCTTTGGGCAGCCGCGCAAACCGTAAGCGATGCCACTCGGCACAATGCGATAGCTAAATTAACTGCACGCGTACAAACTGCTGCGACCAACGCAGCAGCACTCCCCGCCTTACGGCAACGTGCTAAAGCATTAATTACTGAACCAGCAGCCGATGATGCCTTGCTTGATGATGTGCGGCTATGGCAAACCTTTGCGATAGCTATCGCGAGCAGTGGCCTTGCATTTGAGCGGTTTTCCCCTGGCAGCATCACAACGCATGCTGATTGGCGAGAACGCTCGCTAAAGCTGCATATCAACGGCTCTTTTGCCAGTTTGGCAAACTTTGCCGCGCACTTAGCTAACTTACCCTTTCCTGTTGTCCCTATTTCTGTGCAATTGAGCACACAGAAAAATGGTCTGCTATCGCTTGAAGCGGTACTACGCATCATTGGCGTGCCTCATCAAATAAAAATGCCAACAACAACGAGGGCCACACTAGAAAAGTTATCCAACCCTTTCCAGGAAGGGGGCACCATCTCATCAGCGCTTTCACCCAGTACCTTTACCTCTGCTCCCTGGCAACTAGTGGGTGTGCTTCGACAAGGTTTGGCGCGTGCTGCCTTGGTTCAGTCATCAAGTGGCTTTTTACTCCTGCATATTGGAGATGTCGTAGATGGCTCAGTGGTCGCGCGCATCGAAGATAAGGCTCTGCTTTTCACCAGCAGGCAAGGCTCCCGTACTTTATCGCTGAGGGAATAGCGCTATGCAATCGAGTCTAAGAGACTGCTCAGAGTATTTCAAAAATATCCTTGTTGGGGATAAGCCCCTCAGTTGGGTAAAACCTTACAGAAACCGGTTGGCATGCTGGTACCTGAGGACTTCGAACACCGCACCGATTTCGACAAATAGGCAAAAAAGTCGGCTTTGGGGAGGCTATGAACAAATTCTTAGAAGACTCTTATTAGCTATACAGCTAGCCGCACTGAACAGTTTATTTTTACCCGACCTAGCTTACGCATCGAGTCAGTTATTACAACCGCTCTTACCTACTCCAATTGCTCTTGCTGCGATGAATCAACTCGCGCCTGATGAAATAAAGGAAATAAGCAGGGAGGCAGCCGCCGACGAGAAAATAATCAAGGGAACAAATGGAATAAAAGGAACAGAGAGAACGCGTGCGGCGCTTACTGAGAAGCTAAGGCCGCCGCTGCCTGCATTCAGAAATTCAGCAGAACCTATTAAGCCTAAGCAACAAAATATATCTTTTACAGACACACTAACGCCCTTCGCCACAGCTACTACACCTCCCAACGCTCAGGCCATCTCGCCGAACAAAATTAACACACAACATACTAAGGAACCTCTGCATAGCCCCTGTAGCAAGGAATGCCGACGCAGACAGTACGCTAGTACGGCAAGTCGGCATGACGCCGCTACAGGGGCTATGCAGAGGTTTCCCAAGCTGCGCGTCAGTGCCGATGCACCTATTACACTTGAATTTCAACAGGCCGAACTATCGGCTGTGTTACAAGCTTTTGCTCGTTTTACAGGACTGAATATTATTGCCAGCCAACAAGTGCGCGGCACTGTTTCTATGCGCCTAGACCAAGTCCCTTGGCGGCGTGCCTTTGATTTATTGCTCGACAGCCATGGGTTGGCGATGCAGCAGCGCGGCAATATTATTTGGGTAGCGCCGATACAAGAGTTAGTGCAGCGGGAAAGACAGCGCCTTGAAACGCATGCTAAGGAGGTGGAACTTGAGCCGCTTACCAGTCGCATTTTTGAGCTGCGCTATCAGCGTGCGGAAGATGTTCGTAAGCTTCTGAGCGGCAGTGGCGCTCAGCGCATCTTGTCAAAACGCGGTGCAGCGATGGCTGATGGTCGCACTAATCAGCTTTTTGTGACGGATTTGGCAGACTCCATGGAGCAAATTCAGGCACTTCTGTTAGCGATTGATCAACCGATTAAACAAGTATCAATTGAAGCGCGCATTGTAGAAGCCGAACAAGGTTTTTCACGCAGCCTGGGAGCACGGCTTTCGCTGCTGGGTATTGCTGGGGATACAAACGGTGCCCCACCACCTAGCACGCTTGTGCCGCATCGATTTCTCACCGCGCCCAACGGCGCACTATATGATTTGCCCGCCTCACCATTAGCGGGGTTTAACCCTGCCACAGCAGGCACTACGCTTTTTAGTGCCGCAGCTAGCCATGTCATTGCACTGGAATTAAGCATGTTGGAGACGGATGGGCGTGGACAATTACTCTCTAACCCACGTGTAGTAACCGCTGATCGCGCCAAAGCGCTGATTGAGCAAGGAACTGAGCTGCCCTACCAAGCTAAGGTTGGCAACGGGGTATCGGGTGTGCAGTTTCGCCGTGCTGGCTTAAAGCTTGAAGTGACGCCGCATATCACTCCCAATGGTCATGTCATACTTGATATTGATGTATCAAAAGACAGTGTGGGAGAAGAAACGGTATCGGGTCCAGCTATTCATACCAAGCATGTGCAAACACAAGTACAAGTTGAAAATGGGGGCACCGTTGCAATCGGTGGTATCTTCACGCAAGACCAGCGCACCGATATTGTGCGTGTGCCAGGACTTGGCAAACTGCCACTCATTGGGGCGCTCTTTCGCCGCAGCGTGAAGAGCCATCGTAAAAGTGAACTGCTGGTTTTTATTACGCCAGATATTGTTACAAGTACACTAAATGAAGCGCCGCCTAAACCGCATGCAAGAAATGCCAACGCAGACCACCGCATAAATATAGGGCAAGACGGCGTGACGCCGTTCACAGATTAGGCAGAGGTTCCTTAGGGCCTGTCTCCAATTAAAACGGGCTCGCGTTGACGGCTTTCAGGCGCGCACCCAAGGAATGTGACGCGGCGAATACTAGACGTATTCGCAAGGAGCATGACGCGGGGTGCGCGCCTGAAAGCCGTCAACCCCATTTTAAGATAAATTTTTTAGGGGAACGTACCAGCCAGCGCGTCCTGCGGCGTCGCGAGGCGCTTATTTGGGTTAACCAAACGGCGCGCCCCGCTCCTTGCAGGACGCGCTGGCTGGTACGTTCGCGAGCCCGTTTTAATTGGAGACAGGCCCTAGTTTAGAACTCGCTTCATTAATGCGTTTTTATCCAATAGGCCTCTTTCAAAACCCCGTAGCAAAGAATTCCTTTAATGCCAGTGCAAAAAGTAACTTTGATCCGGAACGACGCCGTCACGGGGCTCGAAAGCAGTCTAATACTGGGCGGTGCTCGCAATCCTCATAACCGTTAATGGACACAATGGTTGCTATCTAGTTTTACTAAACTGAGGACCTCCTGGTTTTAGCAACTACACTGACGACCTTTTAGATATTGATGAAACGAGTTTTAGCTACTGCTTTGATTACTATTTTGACTACGGCTGCATCACCCACTCAATTAACTTACCCAGTCAGAGAAGGCTTGCGTAATCAGATGTCGGCAGTATGCCTCGCGGCCAATACTAGTGTAATGTCCAGGTCGGCATTTATTACCTTGGGTCAGGTAGACCCTTTTTAGCTTAAAAAAGAGTTTGATAAAACATGTCTTTTCCACGCAATTTTTTTCTGGTGGGTCTGATGGGGTCGGGCAAGACCACCGTTGGGTCAGCCTTAGCCAAAAAGCTTAAGCAACCGTTTTTCGACTCTGACCATGAACTTGAAAGGCGCACTGGCGTAAGCATTTCGACTATTTTTGAACATGAGCAAGAGGCGGGGTTTAGACGCCGTGAGTCGCGTCTTATTGATGAATTAACACAGCATCAAGGGATTGTGTTGGCCACTGGAGGCGGCGCGGTATTGTGCGAAGAGAATCGCAGCTGGCTTAAAGGTCGTGGCACTGTTTTTTATTTGCACGCCAGCCCAGATGATTTATGGCTACGCACGCGGCGCGATAAGAATCGTCCGCTTTTGCAAATAGACAATCCACGTGACAAGCTTGCTTCGCTCTATACTGAACGCGATCCTTTATACCGCGCCTGCGCTCATGTGGTGCTCGAAATTGCGCCATCAGTGCACGCACTTGTTGATATGATTTTGGCCCAATTAGATAGCCAAGCACTAATTAACAGCTCCTTAAAGCAAGGTTGAATAAGCTGAGAGCAACGCCATGTATGGCCTTTTATGTACTGGTTGTAATGCCTGTGTCGTCATTCCTGAATAGCGGTTTATCCATATTTCGTAAAACAAAGGCAAAGCCATAGATCACTCCAAAAATTGAGTGCCGGGTCAATTAGCCAGCTTAAGCTAAAGGAAGGTCCATATAACCCGTGAGCAAGAAGGCATGATGCCACGCCGGGTTAGACAGACCTTCCCTAAAACACATACACAAATTTGTCATGATGACTATTACTGTTGATCTTGGTAAACATACTTATCCCATCCATATTGGTGCGGGGTTAATCGACCAAGCCGCGCTTTTTGCGCCCTATCTGCAAGGTTCTTCCATTGCTATTGTTACCAATACGACCATTGAGCCGCTGTACGCTAAACGGCTTGCGGCAACATTGGCACCGCTTGGCAAAAGAATTATCTGGGTGATATTGCCGGATGGCGAAATCACAAAAAACTGGGACACCCTAAATCTTGTATTTTCAAAACTGCTCACTGAGCGTGCAGACCGTAAAACCACGCTCATTGCGCTGGGTGGAGGCGTGGTCGGTGATATCACTGGCTTCGCGGCTGCTTGCTATATGAGGGGTGTACCATTTCTGCAAGTGCCCACGACTTTACTCGCTCAAGTAGATTCATCAGTGGGTGGCAAAACGGGGATTAACCATCCGCTTGGCAAAAATATGATTGGCGCTTTTTACCAGCCACAAGCGGTGATTGCGGACATTACCCTTTTACGTACGCTAGCAGCACGTGAATTAGCGGCGGGCATTGCCGAAGTGATCAAAATTAGTGCAGTGGCTGATGCACAGTTTTTTTCGTGGCTAGAGGCTCATATTGATAAGCTCAACCAATACGATGAAGAAGCCATGGCCCATGCTGTGCACCTTTCTTGCATGCTTAAGTCAAGCATTGTCGCAGCGGATGAACGTGAACAAGGTAGACGCGCCATTTTGAATTTTGGCCATACTTTTGGGCATGCGATTGAAGCCGGATTAGGGTATGGAAAATGGCTGCACGGCGAAGCAGTAGGCTGTGGGATGGTGATGGCCGCTGACCTTTCTACGCGACTTGGCTTACTCGAAGACAGCGTACGCTTACGTTTAACCAAGCTCATTGCAGCGACCCATTTGCCAACGCGCGCGCCCGCGCTTGGTGCAGAGCAATATATCAATCTGATGCAAGGCGACAAGAAATCGGAAGCAGGAAAAATTAAGTTTGTGCTATTGAAACGCTTAGGTGAGGCAGTGATTAGCGAAGCTAATGAGGCAGATTTACAGGCAACCCTGGCCGCAGCTGTTTAATTCAATACATGATTGAACGGATGGGGAGAAGTTAAACCAGACACCGGTTCCCCTTTGCTCGCTTTGGCTGGCGCTGTAGGCGTTATTTTTAAATTCATCATCCCAACTTATGAATCGACGGGAAGGAATTTCGCGATCCTTTACTGTACTTTAATGATCAAAGGAGGCTGCAGATGAATCATGTAACCCAAAATTTGGCCCCTGAGTTGCCTCAGGCCATTGATCTTGAATCTCATTTAGCTAGCTATGCAGCGCGCTCTACACGCTCGCGCGGCCGCGCTCACGCTGAACCAAACTCAATTGCACGCACAGAATTTCAGCGTGATCGCGATCGTATTATCCATTCCACCGCTTTTCGCCGGCTTGAATATAAAACTCAGGTATTTATTAACCATGAGGGAGACTTATTCCGCACACGCCTAACGCATAGCCTAGAAGTCGCACAAATTGCCCGATCTGTAGCCCGTAATCTGCGTGTTAATGAAGATTTAGTGGAAGCCATTGCGCTGGCGCACGACCTAGGCCATACCCCATTTGGCCATGTCGGGCAGGACGTACTCAATGAGTGCATGCGTGAATATGGAGGCTTTGAGCATAATCTGCAAAGCCTAACCATTGTCGACAAGCTAGAAGAGCGTTATGCAGGATTTAATGGCTTAAATCTTTGCTTCGAAACTCGCGAAGGTTTACTTAAACATTGCTCGCGTGAGAATGCTAAGCATCTGGGTGAGGTGGGACAACGCTTTTTAAGCGGTGGACAGCCCACGCTTGAAGCGCAGATTGCCAACTTTGCAGATGCGATTGCGTATAACAACCACGATATTGACGATGGCTTGCGCTCTGGTTTAATTACACTTGAGCAGCTCGCTACAGTGGAGTTATGGCATATCCACTACTGTCAAGTTGTGCAAACCTACCCTACTTTAGAAGGCCGTCGCCTCATCTATGAAACCGTGCGACGCATTATCAATGCGTTGATCGTCGACCTCATCACTACCACTAACGCCAATCTGCAACAACATGCGCCGACCTCGCCAGACGCCGTGCGCCTCTCGCCTCCATTAGTTGCCCATAGCACCACCCTAGCGGAACAAATGCGGCAATTGAAACGGTTTTTGTTTAAAAATTTATATCGCCACTACCACGTAGTACGGATGTCTAACAAAGCGAAACGAGTCGTCAGCGCCCTCTTTAATGCGTTTCACCAAGACCCCCGACTTTTGCCACCAGCCTACCAAAGCGATGCCCCACAAGCACAGCCTCGCTTGATTGCCCATTACATTGCTGGCATGACTGATCGTTATGCGCTTAAGGAATATCACAATCTTTTTGGTTTGGATAACGATTGAGGAAAGCGCCGAATAAAGCGAGGGTAGGCCCTAAGTCCCTGCGGTTTATTCAGCGTTTCTTTAAAAGCGATAAGCGATATTCAAATAAGTAATGATAGGATTGACGGTGATCTTTGTCTTAGCTATCACAGGCGCATGAGTGCCATCTGCTGCCTGCAGCGTAGCCTCGGTACGTAACGGCATGTAAGAAACAGATAAACCAGCAAACCACCGCTCATTGATGCGATACGTAAGACCTGCGTTGATAAGCCCAGTCCAACGATTTTTAACCGAAATATTGACGGGCGCATTGCCGAATTTTCTTTGGAAAGCTTCGTTCGTGAGGCGCGCATCCTTAAACCAAACGCGACTAACACCAAGACCGAGATAAGGGCGAATCTGCGCTTGCGCATCGAAAAAATGATATTTGAGAAATAGCGTAGGGCTCCATTGACGCACTTCGCCAATTCTGCCGTATCCTGCAAAGCTACCCTCGCCCTTTATCTTGAACTTGGGTGGAAAGCCCAGCACTAATTCTGAAGAAATATTGTCAGTAATAAAGTAACTGCCCGTGAAGCCAACGGTATCAGCGTTACTAATACCAGCGCCTGAGCCAGTAAATGTAATTTCGCTTGGCGAGCCGTGGTAATTAGTGATACGCATAGGTTGGCTACTATCACGCGGCATAAAATGCAGCCAGCCAATACCCGCTATAAAATCGCCTGCTGATTGCGCATGCGTAGCACTGGCATATCCCAAAATGGCACAAGTGGCCATCAACTTTTTCAACTTCATTTATTTTCCTTTGATTGGATTTAGCTTACTTCCAAGGAAGGTCTACCTAAATCGGCAGCAAGAAACGCCTTTGCTGCCAATACGCTTGTACATAAATGACACAGCAAACGACTTAAGCAGATCTTTCCCTAGCTCAAGCCGGTTACATCTCATCTCAGCTTAGCCTGCCATTTTGCCTATTTATAAGCGGGAAGCTTTACAGCCTATTTTTGTTTTTTTGATTGGATTTTTCTTTTTTTCTGTAAGGAATTTTCAGCTCAATCAGTGCTTTTTATGCAAAGGCAAGCTGCTCTAAAAATTGTCGGTGTAAAAAATTTGGCTACTGACAGGGGAAAGTTATCGCTAAAGAAAAACGCTGACATCCATCAAAGGTAATGAAAGCTTAGGTGGGATGGAGTTAGTGGAGAACTCGGGTGAGGCGAGCTTAGGTGGTAACAGAGTCGACGGTATATCTAGAGGCTGGCGGCATATTCAGCAGAGCTAAATTGCTCTGCTACCGCACGCTTTAAACTTTAGTGGAAGACTTTATGCGCTATTAGCGAAGTGCAAGGTGGATATCTGCTGGCCTGGGTAGTTCGCCACCACGTCTAAGTTTTCGAGACGCTCAAGCACAATTCTTACTGCGCCAGGACTAGCACGACGCATTTTTTTTGCGTGCACCAATACGTTCTCAAGCACCTGCCGGTCAGAGACTAGCGCTAATAATATTTTAAGAAAATCGCCTTTATTTTTCGAAATGGCCCAGTGCAGGATGACATTCACCATCTTGGGGCGGCCAAGCTCCAGCGCACAGCGCAATGCTTTTTTTCCAGCTTCGTTCGGATTGGAATCACTTTCAAGGAATGCGATGAGAAGATCTGCTTTTCCATTAGAAATAGCCCAGTGCGCTGTTTCAGTACCTACGATAGCCTCTATCCTACTAGCCAGCAGATCTTTGGCAGCTCCCAGAGGATAACTTTTATAGGTCTTTACAACGCCCGCCCAAACCCACTCAGGTATGAGTCCAATAAAACGCTTCATATCTGGCTTTTGCTCTTGAGTAAAAATTGAGCTGATATGTGTCAGAAAAAATAGAACAAGCTCACCCGTTACTTGTTTAGCTGAAACAGCTTCGTCGTAAAGTTTTAGTTGCTCAGCCAAAGCATCTCCTCTGTAGCACCCTACCAGCGCAGCCACAGCAGCTTCATCACGGAGTTCTTCCTGCGTGCATAGCTTCATAGCGACTAAATCACCTAGTGCTAGATTGATCGTATGTCTGCCTAGATATCTATCTTTATATTTAGATAAAGGTCTAGAAAGTATGTTGATTGCTGCAAAGAAATTGACGCTTTCTCTTTTGATCTTCTTTAATAAAAAGCTTTGAGTGAATTGCGCTAATGGAAAATTTTCGTGCTTAAGGATTGGGCCTTTGACGATTCTTGTAAATTCGCCTCGCAGAATTTTTTGCAATGTTTCTCTATGCAACATTGCCAGACGAGCGTCCCCTTTCTGGGTTGCTGCGTGCATCGCTTGAAAAACACTTTGTAGCGCTTCAAGGATTTCTTTTTTAAAGAGTGCTATTGCTTCTTTAGAAAATAAAAATTCTTTTATCTGCTTATCTTCGATTGCGAAGTGAATAATTTGAAAAATATTTTGCAATCCTTTAAGACTATTTCCTTGCAGAAGTGCTTCTGCCTCTGTAGAAAATAAGAATTCGTGTATCTGCCAATTCTTAATTTCTTTGACTCCATCAGCCAAGTTGTAAAGCGCTTTGCAGACCATCGAGGCACTGTGTAAATTCTGAGCGCTATCCTGCCAGCAATTTTTTAAAATGAGATGCCAAATTTCATCTGGTAGGCCGCAAGGTGAGTCTTGCTTACGCTTACCCGTTAATGCCGCTGTTTCACCCGTGCCAGGCGTTTCATATGCGCCCTGGGTATTTTGCTGAAGAGCTAAGTGAGGCAATGATGGTAGTCGTTGCGACACGGCTGGTAAAAAAATGGGATTGGACATGTCTACATCTTCCGCAAGTAAAAGAAGTACTGCATTTTATGCCTGTCACTGTACAGAAAAACATATGCACCAGCAGTCTTTTGCAACCCTATAAAAACAAGCTGAAAATTTTTTGATTGCTGAGCACTATCCCAAAATTGTCCTGCAATAAAAAGCCATGTAAATACGCCTCAAAAGCTAGGTTAAGTCTTTAGCTTTTAGGGTGTATTTAGCAGGCTGCTTTTCATCAACAACTTGCTTAGTACCAGCCCCGACTGATGCAGAAAAGATTTGCTTTGCGGCTAATTGAATGCTCTGAAATCTAATATTAGACGTGCAGTTTATATGATTAAAGCGAATGTTTAAGAAGGGTAATAGCGTTAATAAAGGCTTGGAATTAGTCATGCACAAACTAGCTCATGGAGGAATCTTTGCAAGGATCATCCTCGAAGCTTCTCTTTACATAAAATTACTAAATTGTTGATAGTAAAAACACCTTATTTTTTGTATATTCGGACTTTTCCTAAAAATGCAAAAAATAGTCTTTTAACCTATCTACAAAAGGCAGTGAATATGGCAGGCCCAACAGCTGGAGCGCCCTCAGCGAAATTTACTTTTCATTCCACAGCAGAATTTTTCATTGACCGTCTACGTGGAGGGAGAACTCCCTCTCCTGCGGAAGAAGTTTCTGCCTCTTCCGAAGAAAGCCCCGCGCAAAGCAGTACGCTTCAAGAGCAAGCAAGTTCCCCATTGAATAAACAGCTGCCAATATTCCCCCCTGAAATTTGGTTGCAGATTGGGAAGGCGCTGTCGACAATCAATGGCCTTAGAGATTTTGTAAGACTGAGCTCAACACATTTCTACCTTGGCTATGAGGTTATGGCCAAGAAGTTTCAGCCCCGTTCAGTTGAAGAAGCTGTTGAGTTATTTAAATTAGTGCATTCCAAGCACGCTAAACCAGCCTTTGATCCTACGAATCCTGACTATGAGGCACGACACAATCGGCTTTTGCGAGAGCTATTTAGCTGTGACTTTTCGAAGCTTCCTAGAGGCAATTTTATTAAGATTGCCGAGCTGCTTTTATCTGGAACGAGGCATCTCACGTTCCAAAATTGGATAGATATGGGGTTTCTTGATCAGCAGGAACTCGCTGACACAGATCCTAATACGCGCCTATCTCCAGAGCATGCTTTTTATTTTTTTAACAATCTGATTACGCTGCTTATTCAAAAGCCTAAGCCCAATATGATTGCGTTTTCGCGGATTCCGTCCGCGGAGATTCTGCTTGAAATCGCTAAGACGCCTGATGAAACTAGAGCTCTCAAGTTTGATAGCTATATGTTTCTGGATCCCCTCAATGCATTTGGTGAGCCTTTATATACGCAAACTTTCTTAAATTGGGCAGTTACAAATAACAACTTGGCCAGGGCCCAACAACTTATTGAGGCAGATGTAAATATTGACGCAATCAGCCCGCAAGGTGGGAGCGCATTACATAGTGCGGTAGAGCACCATCTTGTAGAGATGTTTAATTTTTTAATACGTCAAGGGGCAAGTCTGGAGACTCATGATGAGCATGGCGATACCCCTTTGTTAGCCATGATTCAAAATCCGTTGTGGACAGTCAATGACATCCAATTCGTCATAGAGGCAGGCGACAATTTCGCTAAAGAATCAGGAACCATTTCCACTGGCATAACTCTATTAACGCAAAGTAATAGGAAATGCGGTTCCTATGCATTGCAACTTGCTGACAGACGTCGCTTTTCAGATAAAGTTAAATATTTAGTAGAGTACGCTGATAAATCGAATCTACTGCACACTGCCGTTCATTATGGTGACGTCGACCTGCTTAAATTGTTGGCTGAGTACATGAGAGAACAGTTTAATGAGCATAAAGAAACCTTGCAAAATATCGCAGTTGATCAGAGCGACCTTTCTATGTTTGAGTGTGTCATTGAGGAAGGCGGAGACAGCGCTAATATCCGTGAAATTAAACAGCGTATATTAGTCGACGCAATTCATACCTTTAACGTTAATAGAGTCAAAGCTTTGCTCAAGCTAGATGAAACGCTAGCAAACCCCATAGATAATGAGGATTCGTACAACCCATTATTCAAGGCAACGGGGAGGAAAAAAGAGAAAAAAAGATGGGCGAAGAAGCGACTCCAAATATTGGAAACTTTGCTCAACCATGGAGCAAAAATAGACAGCGCTCACGGAATCTGGAATCCACTGACCTTTGCCGTTACTAAAGGGCAAATTGATATAGTCAAACTTTTCGTGACCAGTAAACAGGAAAATATATATGCGCGCCCGGATCCGTCATATAGACATAAAATTCTAAAAGAAGCATTGCTTGTGGCGGCGGAAAATTATCTTACCGATATATTTAACGTAATTATTAAGAGCCCAAATTTTGATAGGTCACTTAGCCCAGAAAATCTTCAGCTACTAGCACAAGTGGTTATGTATAGCAGACGTTCTACTGAGCCATCTCACACAAAACGGTACGAGCCGGTCTATAACTTAGCAAATCATTTTGACGGAGGAAGATCAGTTGCATTACTTGGGGCACAAGCTGCGGGGTATCTTGAGGTTGGAGGGATGCTGGACTATTTGGATAGTCTCTTCTCTGAGCATGGTACCAATTCAAGTGATGAATAAAGATTTGATTGATGGGTATGTAGTATGGCGCCCTACTGATCATCTTCTTTTAGCTCAACTTATTTTCTCGAAATAACGGATAAGCAGTTGTCATTCGTTTAGCTTAAGGCGCAAATCTTTAATGCACTATTCGCTATCATTTTGATAAGAATAAAAATGACCAACCCCGCAGAACTAATAGTCTCTGCGGGGTTGGTCGCTTTTTATGGCAGCCCAACGCTTGTTTTCCCAGGCCTTTGGCCAACTTTTTTACATTGCGCACTCATGTTTGAAAGCAAAATCTGTCTTCATTCTCGCAATAAATTGGAGGCGCTTTTACATTTTCCACATCCCTCATATTTTTCAGCTTCATTTACTTTCTTTTGATTGAATTTAGCTTACTTCGAGGTTTACGCGCTATTAGCGAGGCGTAAGGTGGATATCTGCTGAGTTGGGTAGTTCACCACCGCGTCTAAGCTTTCGAGACGCTCAAGCACAATGGGTAGTGCACTAGAGTTAACACGATGCATTTTTTTTGCATACGCCAATGCTTCTTTGAGCACATTCTGGTCAACAATTAGCGCCAGTAATGTTTTAAGTAGAGCGCCCCTATTTTTCGCAATAGCCCAGCGTAGTAAGACATCCACCATCTCGGAGCGGCCAAGTTCCATCGCACAGCGCAATGCGTTTTTGCCAGCTTCGTTCGGATTGGAATCACTTTCAAGGAATGCGATGAGAAGGTCTTGTTTTCTATTTGAAATAGCCCACTGCAGCGTTTCAGTACCCACAATAGCCTCTATCCTACTAGCCAGCAGATCTTTGGCAGCTATCAGAGGATAACTTTTATAGGTCTTTACAACGCCCGCCCAAACCCACTCAGGTATGAGTCCAATAAAATGCTTTATATTTGGCTTTTGCTTTTGAGTAAAAATTGAGCTGATATATGTCAGAAGAAATAGAGCAAGCTCACCCGTTACTTGTTTAGCTGAAACAGCTTCGTCGTAAAGCTTTAGTTGCTCAGCCAAAGTATCTCCTCTGTAGCACCCTACCAGCGCAGCCACAGCAGCTTCGTCACGGAGTTCTTTCTGCGTGCATAGCTCCATAGCGACCAAATCACCTTGCGTAAGTTTTGCCTCACCTATATCTGGATCTCCCTCTTGATATTTAGAGAGAGATCTAGTGGAAAGTATTTGCATTGCCGCAAGAAAATTGCCGTTTCTGAGCTCCTTTAATAGAAAATTTTGAGTTAACTGTTTTAATGGGGGATTTTCTTGTTTGAGGCTTAGCTCTCGAACCATTCTTGGAAATTCTCCTTGAAGGCTTTTTTGAAGTGTCTCTTTACAAAGCCTCGCTTGAAAAACTTCTCCTTTTTTGACTGCTTCACACAGGCTTTGAAAAGTGCCTTGCAGCTCTTTAAGGGTTTTTTTCGCAAAGAGCGCGGCCGCTTCTTTAGAAAATAAAAATGCCTGTATCTGATCGTCTGCGACTACTTCATGGATAATTTGAAAAGTCTTTTGCAGTCCCTTAAAGCTCTTTTCTTCAAAAAGTGATTCCGCCTCTGCAGAAGATAAGAAGTCGCGTATCTGACAATTCTTGACCGGCTTGACCTCATCAGCCAATCGGTAAAAGGCTTTACAGACCAACGAGGCGCTATATAAATCCCGTGCTCCATTCTCCCAGCAGCTTTTTAAAATGATCCGCCAAACATCTTCCGGGACTCCCCCAAGTGATACTTGATTTTTCTCCCCCATTAAAACTGCTTCTTCATTCCCTCCAGCCATCTCACCCGCACTCTTTGTATTTTGCTGAAGAGCTAAGTGATGTAATGATGGTGGGCGCTGCGGCGCTGCTGAAATAAGAATTGAACTGGGCATGTCTACGTCTTCCAAGGATAAAAGAAGTAATACATTTTATGCCTTTCAATGTACAAAAAACGTACGCGCCAGTAGCCTTTTGCAATACAGATAAAAATCAGCAGAAAGCCCTAGGCAATCAGAAAGCTTTCCTACCACCTTTTGATTACTTCGAATTATCTTGAAATAGCAAAAACTACCTAACTACCTACCAAAAGCTAAGCTACTACCCTGAACTTTGGGGGATTGCGTTATGTCAATGTATTGAACAAGCCTCTTTTGATGAGACTCTTTTTTAGAGTCAGCGCCGAATTTTGAGGAGGCTAATAGGAGAGGAAGCAGTGTTAATGGTCTGAAAACTCATGCCCACATAGTGTCGCTGAATGTTTTGCCTGCCTATTGCGCTTGTGCAGGTATGCGGAGAGTAGGGGAATAAAAATCGTTAATTAATAGATAAACCTTTGCAAAAATTTCCTCCGAAAGAAATTCATTACACAAACTTACTAAATTGTTGATAGTAAAAACACCCTATTTTTTGTATATTCAGACTTTTCTTAAAAATGCAAAAAATAGTCTTTTAACCTATCTACAAAAGGCAGTGAATATGGCAGGCCCAACAGCTGGAACGTCCTTAACGAGATGTGTTTTTCATTCCACCGCAGAATTCTTTATTGCTCGTCAACGTGGTGAGAACGCTCCCACTCCTTCCGAAGAAGTTTCTACTTCTTCGAAAGAGAGCCCCGCACAAAGCAGTACGCTTCAAGAGCAAGCAAGTTCTCCATTGACTAAACAGTTTCCAAGATTACCGCCTGAAATTTGGCTTCAGATTGGGAAAGCACTGTCGACAATAAATGACATTAGAAATTTTGTACGATCGAGCGCAACGCATTTCCACCTGGGTTGTGAGGTTATGGTTAAAAAATTTCGACCCAGTTCATTTGAAGACGCTGTTGAGCTATTTAAATTACCGCATTCCAAGCTCGCCAACCTCGCCTTTGATAAAAAAAATCGCAACTATGCTTCACAACACAATCGCCTTTTTCGAGAGCTGTTTAGTCAAGATGGCTTGAAGTCTACGCCCAGAGGCAATTGCCTTAGGATTTTTAAACTGCTTTTATCTACAAGCAGATCAATCACCGTTCAGGATTTGATAGATATTGAGTTGCTTGATCCGCTGGTACTGCCTGAGTTAGCACTCCATGATATACATCCAGACACGAGGTTATCTCCAGAACATACCGCTTATTTCTTTAATAACCTCATTGAGCTACTTACTCAAAAGCCTGCGCCCAACATGGTCCCGTTTCTCAAAATTCCGAGCAACCAGATTAAAGAGGGAATCGTTATGGCGCCTAATGAAGAAGTGAGAGATCTCATGTTTGAAAGCAGGATGTTTCTTCATTCCTATAATGAAATTGGCGAGCCTTTACATTTGAAGCATCCCTTCGAGACTGGGTATCCTTTCTATGCTTCGTATCCCGCATATTCACGGCATCCTTTACATTGGGCAGCTGACAATAACCGATGGGACCGGGTTGAAGAAATGCTTGAGGATGGTGTAAGTATTGATGTGCTTAGCTGGAAAGTAGGAAGCGCATTACATGGTATGGTGAAAAAAGATAATCTAGAGGGAAGCACAATTTTGCTTAAGAAAGGAGCGAGCACAGAAGTGCGTGATAAAGAAGGATACACCCCTTTCTTAACCCTAGTTAAATCTGAGGCCACCTCTAGACTTACCATCGAATCCTTTCTGGGGATATGCAACAGCCTAGCCATTAACTCGCAAGCCACTCTCCCTAGCAACATTCTGTTGAAGCAGCGAGTATCGACAAATGGCGACTATGCATTGGAAATTGCTGCCCAAATTGACTCACTCGATAAAGTTAAATCTTTGATAACTCTCAATCAAAGCATAGACCCTGCAGATACAGACGGATTTCAGCAGCAGTCTAAAAACCGTGCATTACGTTATGCAGTGAAGAAGAGTAACTTCGAAATGGTTGAGGTTTTGCTCAAAGAAAATGCGCAGTTAGATCAAAGATGGAGCCTCGAGAACGGCGTCTCATGGACCTTATTACACGTTGCGATTAGTAGAGCCAGCGTCGAAATGCTTGAGTTTGTGGCTGATAATCTGGAAAAACTGTTTGAAAAGGAAGCAGATTCATTGTTGCGCCTTGCAGCTTTTCGTGGTGATCTTCCTATATGGGAATTTGTATCGAAGAAGAGTGAAAAATTATTTATCGTTAAGGAGCACGCAGACGAGGCTACTGTCCGTGAAACTAGACGGGCTCTATTAAAAACAGCACTTTCTCGCTTTAACTTTGATATAGCTGAAGATTTGCTCAAGCAAGATAAAACGCTAGTAAACCTTACCACTACAGAAGATACATACACCCCCCTGCACAGGGTAATAGCGACAGAGGCAAACAAAGGAGAAGAGGAAGAAAGACAATTGCAGAGCGTGCGTGTTTTGCTTAACTATGGAGCGAAAGTAGACATTTTACACGGCCGCAATAGTCCTCTGATGCTTGCAGTTATTAAGAATCGCATTAATATTGTCCAACTTCTTGCAGACATCGAACAGGAGAATATTTACACACCAGAGCATTTCATGGCTGCGTTGGAAACAGCAGTTGAATGCGAGCTCCCTGATATATTTAGCATTCTTGTTGAGAGTCGCCATTTTGATAAGTCGTTTAACAAAGCGAATAAAGATCTAATGATGAAAATATGTCCGCCTGAGGGAAGCGAATATCTTTATGTCTCAGATTTATATAGTAGAGAAATGGCCAATAGCTTGGCAGATCAATTGACTGGCGGAAAGAAAGCTGTACTGGCTTGGGCAGAAGAGTCTGGGCATGATGCTATTGTGGACATGCTAATCGACTTGGAGACAGAATCTGACATAACCGAATTTGATCCTAGCTTGAGCGATGGATCGGGATCTGATTGATACTTGGCATAATATCCCGCCGACCATTTCTTTTTAATTCAACCTATTTTTTTGAAATAGCGGGTAAGCAGCTGTCATTCGTGTAGCTTAGGTTTCAATCTTTAATGCTCTTACTTGCTATCATTTTTTGGTAGGAATAAAAAATGTCGAACCCCGCAGAGCTAATAGCCTCTGCGGGGTTTGACACTTTTTATGACCGAGTAATGTGCCTGCTATAAGTACGAGGCTTTACGCCCTACTTTTGTTTTTTTAGATTCTTCTTGCATGCAAAGAATTTTTATATCACTCAGCGCTTCTCGCTCAAAGGCACGTTTTTCTAAAAATTAGCTGAGTAAAAAATCTGACTGCCGGCCTTGATAGTTCGCCACCAAGCCTAAGCTTTCGAGGCGTTCAAGCACAATTGCTAACGCACTAGAGTTAACACGACGCATTTTTTTTGCGTACGCCAATGCTTCTTTGAGCACATTCTGCTCAACAACTAGCGCCAATAATGTTTTGAGAAAGTTTTCTTTATTTCTCGCAATGGCCCAGCGTATCGACTTGATACCACCGTCCACTTTAAGCAGAGGACTTACGTGCGCACCATGTTCAAGCAAGGCATCCACCATATCGGAACGGTCAGCTTCTATCGCACAGCGCAACGCACTTTCTCCAGACTCGTTAAGCGCATCCGGAGGGAAATTATTTTCAAGCAATACGATGAGAAGTTCATTTTCCCCTTTTGAAATAGGCCAGTGCACGGTTTTACCACCCGCGATAACGTCTACTCTACTAGCGAGCAAATGCTCGACTCCTACCAGAGAGCAATTTTTATAAGTCTTTACCACTCCATCCCAAACCCAACTAGGCATAAGCCCAATAAAACTCCTCATATCTTGCTTTTTCTCTTGAGCAAAAAACGAGCTGATATGCGTGAGCATAAATAAGCCCAATTCGTCATTTATCTCGTCATCCAAAGAGGCATCAGCACCGAACTCTTCCAGTGTGCATAGATCCATCTCTACTAAACTAGCTACTGTTAGGTTGAGACTATATATATCTGGATACCGATTTTCATAGGTAGGTAAAGGTCTAGAGGGAAATCGCTTCATGGCTTCAAAGAACTTGCCTCTTTTGAATTGCTTTAGCAGAAAGCCTCGAATTAACCGCGCTCGAGGAGGATCCTCTTGTTTGAATTTTGCTGCTCGAACGATTTTTGGAAATTCTGCGCGAGTGATTTTTTGCAATCCTTCTTTATGCAGCTTTGCTTGGAGAGTTTCTCCTTTTTCGGCCGCTGCCCGCATAGCTTTAAAAGTGCTCTGTAGCGCTTGAAGATGCTTTTTCTCAAAGAGCGCGTTCGTTTCTTCAGAAAATAAAAATTGCTCTATCTTTGCATCCTCAAGTACTCCGCGGATCATTTGAAAAACATTTTGCAGTCCATTAAGGCTATCTTTTTCTAGGTGTGCTTTTGCCTCTGCAGAAAATAAAAATTCGCGTATCTGCCAATCCCTTGCCTCATCAGCCAATTCGTAACAAGCCTTACTCACTGACAAAACACTGCACAAATTGCTCGCACCATGCTGACAGCAGTTTTTGAAAATAATCCGCCAAACATCATCCGGTAAGCCGCCAAGTAAGCTTCGATTTTGCTTACATGCGAATCCCACCTCTTCAGTATTTTCTGGCGTTTCCACCGTACGCGCATGCTGCGTATTTTTCTGAAGAGCTGGGTGAGGCAATAATGGCAAGCGCTGTGGCGCTGCTTGTAGCGGAGATAAATTAGACATGTCTACATCTTCTGAGAGTAAAGGAACTACTCCATTTTATGCCTTTCGCTGTACAGAAAAACGGATGTGTTAGCAGCCCTTTGCGATATCCATAAAAATCAGCTAAAAATTCTGGGCAGTGAAAAAATAATGGGCGGTCATTTGATTAGGTGAATGTTCTATGAGAGCGAATAGCGTTAGATAAGCCTTAGCATTGCCAAGACACAAGCTAGTTAACGGAAAAGTTTCGCAAGCCACCCAGAAATTTCATTACACAAAATTACAAAAGTGTGGATAGTACAAATACCTTATTTTTTGTATATTCGGATTTTTCTTAAAAATGTAAAAAAATAGTCCTTTAACCTATCCAAAAAAGGCAGTAAATATGTCAGGGCCACTATCTGGGAAACTTCCAGACCATGCTGTTTTTTGCTCCATAGCACAGCGCTTAATTGCCGCTACCTATCCTCCCAAACCTGCTTCATCTGCCAAGACAATTGTTGAGCAAGACAGCAAGCCTGAAGGGGGATCGACTCAACCCAGTCCTCAAAGATTCTCTAATGAAATTTTGTGGCTCATTGGGATGGAGTTTTCAACGCCAGGTCAATTTAAAGTCTTTTATCTGGCGAGCCCAATTACTCGTAACATTGCTTGCGAGATTCTATTTAAGAAATTTCGGACTCGTTCTATGGAATGTAGTGTTGAGCCATTTCCTTCATTTAGAAATGCGACCAAGCTATTAAAATTACCGTATTCCAAACTCGCTCAGTGCGCCTTGCATTCCAGAGGTGCTGCTGCGCTCTTACGTTCAGTTAACGATACTGTTGCACTATTAAAACTACCGTATTCCCAGCTCGCTAATGAGGCCTTTAATTCCCAAAAAGAAACCAATTATGCTTTAACACACAACCGTCTTTTCCGGGAATTTTTTAGCGGTGTCTGTTTGCAGCCCACCAGAACCAGAGGTAAACCTATTGCGATTGCCAATCAGCTTTTATCTAACAAGAGGGAACTCACCCTTTGGGATTTAATAGATAGTAAATTTCTCAATCCTCAGACAGTCACCGGCATCAATCCAAGCGCTCGGTTATTTGAAGCGCATGCCACGCGCTTTTTTACCAATATGGTTGTGCTGGCTCAACAAAAAACCCCACTCATTACAGACAAGTTTTTGTCTATCCTGCCCAATCAGGTTCAGGATCAAATAAATGATGATATTGAGGAGGTGGATATAGAGGCCATATTTGGATGCAAGATGTTTATTGATCCACGCAATGAAGATGGCCAATCTGATTTTCAGCACCTCTTCTCTTTCGCAGCTGAAAATGACCAGTTGGAATGGTTCAAAGAACGTGTTGCAGAAGGTCTAAGTGTTGACATATTTAGCAAGGAAGTAGCAGAGACCGGATTACATAGCGCTGCGGCACACGGCCGTAGAGAGATAATCAAATATTTGATCGAAAACGGAGCAAATAGAAAGGGGGCAAGCATAGAAATGTTTGATGAGGAGGGGTTCACCCCTTTCTTCAGAACAGTTATAGATCAGTCCGTCGATGAAATCAGATTTTTTATAGAAACATGCGATGGAGCCTCTAATAAATCGCAAAATACTCTCACTAGCAGCGCTCTGTTAAAGCAGCGTCAATGGGGAAACAAATTCTATGCAGTGGAAATTGCGGCCCAACTTGACGATACCGCTAAAGTTGAGTATTTGGCAGAGCTCGCTCAGCAAGTAGACCCCGAAGATATAGAAAAGATCCATTGCGGATCTCAAAGCAGGGCATTAAGTTATGCGGTGAAATCTTCTAACATCCCTATGGCTGAAAGTTTGCTCAAATGCAAGGCAGATATAACTTCCATATGGGAAGGCGCAGAGAAGAAAAAATTTACTCTATTGCACACTGCCTTGAAGCACAGCAATATCGAGATGCTTCGCTTTTTGATTACCTATCTGGACAGTCTGCCTAGTACAGAGGCAAAGGACTTCTTTAGTACCTATGCAGGGGACTTCTTATACTACGCAGCTGAGCGCAATGACCTTGATATATGGAAGCTTACAGTTGAGAAGAGCGCGAAGATATTTGAAGGGGATGAGGCCCGGGTCCGTAAAGTTAAAAGACATCTATTAACGACAGCAGTCCAATCCCTTAGCACTAATATAGTTGAAGCTTGGCTCGAGGAAAATCCGACGCTAGCAAACCGCGCTGCCAAGGAAGATTCATTCACTCCATTGCACAATGCAATAGCTGCAAGGGCTCAAACGCCAGAACAAGCAAAAGAACAAGCAAAAGAACAATTAAAAATAGTGGAGATTTTTCTCAGGCATGGAGCAAGAATAGATGATTTTCACGGCAATATTAGTCCACTGACGAGTACAGTTATTGAAAACCTGCCGGCTATAACCAAACTTTTGGTTAGCGGCGTGGAGCAAAGATACGCGCGCCCTGCTCTGACAGATGAACAAAAGCTTGCTAGACAACAGCATCTACACCATGCGATACGGCTGGCCTCTCAAATGAATCGCGCTGATGTACTTGGCGTTCTTGTTGAAAGCCCAGATTTTGATAATACTTATAACAAAGCAAATTTGAATCTAGTAGGAACAGTAGCTGACAATGCGCAAAAGTTTATCGCGCAATATCCTATGGCCATTAACTTGATCAGTAGGGTAGTAAATCAGTCGGGTGATAGAGCATCAGCTTTACTACGTGCTGCAATTCAGCAGGGGCGCGCAGACATAATTAAGATTTTTTTCGATAATCCAGCTTTTAATTGGTTCGATTACAAAAAAATACATGCTCTGCTGGAAGCATCTGAGCATCCTGCTATTGTGGAAATGTTGGCAAGCCTCAGAGCAGGCTCTGACGTAACCGCATCTGATCCGGGCTCGAGCGATAACTCATTTGTTGAGTATGCTTGATATGATGCTCCACTGACCTTCTTGTTTTAGTTCAACCTATTCTTTTGAAATAGCAAGTAAGCAGTTGTACTTTGTGTAGCTTAAAGTCAATTTTTTAATGCACGACTCGCTATCATTTGGGTAGGAATAAGACATACCGAACCCCGCAGAGCTAATGGCCTCTGCGGGGTTCGCTGCTTTTTATGGCGCAGTCACGCCTGTTTTCTTATGTATTTAGCAAATCTATTTTTATACATCGCCGTTACCCAACTGACGAGAACACGCTGGCTTGGGCGCGCAGAAAAGACTATTTCAGATATTCTTTGGAACAGTAGAAAAGAGGCGGCAGCGCACTACAGTATGGGAACTGATCGATCTTCATCAGGTATTGGTGAAAATCGAAGATGAGACGCATCGTTGGAATATATCTTGAATGGGATTCAATGCGGATAGGGAAATTATGAAAATCCCCCACATAAGAAGAAGCCTCCCAGCTAAAAAACGCTGAGAGGCTTATAAATATTGGCGCGGCTGGCAGGATTCGAACCCACGACCCCCTGGTTCGTAGCCAGGTACTCTATCCAACTGAGCTACAGCCGCTTTTTAGAAACTATTTAAACTGCTGAAACAACTTTCTTCTGTGAGTTTATCAGCACTCAGAATCTTCAGATGTATTGAAATACACGATGATTTCTACGCGCCCTCGATCAGAGCTCTTTCAGAGAATCTTGAACAGGTTCTTGGAAAGTGCGGAATTATAGCAGTATCTTTTGAGTGTGCGTAAGTAGTAAATGCGTAGAAGTTATTTAATCTATTTTTTAAAGATTATCAGCTCGGGTTCCATTTGAAAAAATCGCGGTGGCATCGCATTGCCACCACCCATTACTGCAACTTAGGCTGACATAGATAGCGATAAGATCTATCAGTAGTCCTGCCTTTGACAAGACTACTTATCCCTCGCATCTCGCCGCGATATTTAAAAATGGGTGCTGGCAAGCTTTACAAGATAGAACAAGAAGCCAAATAGAGACTGCCGAGTGCTTTACTTGATCACGGGCATATTGGCTTGCTGCCACGCACCGAGCCCACCTTGCAAGGTAAAGATTTCAGCATAGCCAGCTTGCTCTAGAATCGCCCGAGCTTTGTTTGCACGTTTACCACACTTACAAACGAGCAAAATAGGGACACGTTTATTTTTGCCGATTTGATTAGGTTTGGCTTGCAAGGCTTCGAAGCTGACATGCCGTGCTTGTGGCAAGTGGCCCTGGCTGTATTCATCCGCCGAGCGTAGGTCAATGATAATGGCATGGCGGCGGTTGATCAGTTGTGTTGCTTGCTGCACTGATAAGCCGTGACTGCGGCGGGTAAGCGCTGGCCAAGCCAGGAGTAAACCAGAGATACAAGCCGTAGCCAGTAACAGGAGATTCGTATAGTCAGCGAAAAATTTCATCAATTCTCTGTCGGTAGATAAAAGTGTGTGTATAAACAGCATAGTGTTATAGGTAAACCTAAAGCACAGCCATATCGCAATTTATGTAGGATTAATCTGAACCAATTCTTATGCTGCGCTTATTTAGCAATTAGGGTTAACTACATATTGCAAACAAACTGTAAAAAAATAGCTTAGTCATTATAAAATAACACTTAGTTTTTTATCTGCAGCCTTTTTGACACTTATCTGATCTCGAGCCAAATGTATAAACTCGTTCTTCTGCGCCACGGCGAATCCACCTGGAACAAAGAAAACCGCTTTACTGGGTGGGTCGATGTTGATCTCACTGAACAGGGCAATCAAGAGGCTCGCCAAGCGGGGCGTCTGCTCAAAAAAGCTGGCTATACATTCGACATTGCCTACACCTCAGTTTTAAAGCGTGCCATTCGCACGCTTTGGAATGTGCAAGATGAAATGGACTTGCTGTACATACCTGTAAACCATTCGTGGCGACTAAATGAACGCCACTATGGTGCGCTTGCCGGCTTAAACAAAGCAGAGACTGCCCAAAAATACGGTGATGACCAGGTACTCACCTGGCGCCGCAGCTATGATTCGCAGCCTCCTAGCTTAGCCGCCACTGATCCGCGAGCCCCTTATCATGACCCCCGCTACGCCGAAGTGCCACGCGAACAGTTACCGCTTACCGAATGTTTAAAAGATACGATTGAGCGCGTGCTACCGCTATGGAATGAATCGATCGCGCCCGCTATTAAAGCCGGTAAGCGCATCATTATCACAGCCCATGGCAATTCGCTGCGCGCCCTCATCAAATACCTTGATCAAATTTCTGACCACGAAATTATCGGACTGAACATCCCCAATGGCATTCCTATTATTTATGAGTTGGATGCCAACTTAAAACCACTCAAGCGCGATTATCTGAGTAGTCAGAGAAAACGAAGCTTTGACAGCACGCCTTAAGGCAACACTGAATAAATCGCGAATAAGGAATACTTTTGCTGCTAGTACGCTAGTACCCAATGCAAAGGAGGAAGCATGATGCTCTCTTCAGCGTTTCCTTTGAACAGGTTCTTAAGACAATATTGAATGAATTGAGCACGACTGATAAGAAACAGGCAATTTGTCTGTGTAACCCATAGATATAAAGCTGAACACAGTTTATTCAAGGCTTTTAGGAGCGAGGCTAAGGCCGTTAAATGCAACTGGAATGCTGTGTAAAACAGTTATACTGCTCTGCTCGCTTGTATGTTTTCCTTATACATATTGAGCATCTTTCTTTTGAGATTCCAGTTTCTGAGATTTATGAAAAAATTTTTGAAAAACTTTGGTCTTATCGTCGCTGGATTACTAGTTGGCACATTCGCCACCGTGCAATTTTCCGCTTCTGCAGAAACCACTACGACTGCGACTGCACCTTTACCGCTTGATCAGTTAAGGCTGATGGCCGAGGTATTTGAGCAAGTTGAGCATAATTATGTTGAACGGGTGGATGATAAAAAATTGCTCACCGCCGCAGTCAAAGGCATGGTTTCCAGTCTTGACCCGCACTCTTCCTATCTCGATAAAAATGATTATCGAGAGTTACAGGAGCAAACCCGCGGCCGATTTGCAGGCCTTGGCATCGAAATTTCAGCTCAAGAAGATGGACTGATCAAGGTTATTAACCCCATCGAAGGTACGCCTGCTTTTCGCGCGGGAATTCGTCCGGGTGATCTTATCGTACGCATTAACGGTAAACCCGTGCGCAGCATGACGGTGGATAAAGCCGTTAAGATGATGCGCGGCCAGCCAAAGACAAAAGTTACGCTTACCCTGCACCGTAAAACAGAGAACCGTACTTTTTCAATTGAAGTCGTACGTGCTGAAATACATGTAAAAAGCGTCAAAGCGAAGCTAGTCGAGCCTGGATATGCCTGGGTACGAATTACCAGCTTCCAGGAAAATACCATTGCAGAACTTGCAGCCAAACTGAAAGAGCTGACACAACAACCTTTGAAAGGGCTTGTGCTTGATCTACGCAACAACGGCGGTGGACTGTTACAAAGCGCAGTAGGCGTCTCTGGCGCTTTCTTGCCAGACAATGCGGTCGTGGTCTCAACCAATGGCCAAGAGGCAGATGCGCAGCAAACTTATCGCAATACTTATGAGCATTATCGGCTGCCTTCATTCAACGGCAACCCGCTCAAAACGTTGCCGCTGATTGTTAAAAAAGTACCTATGGTGGTGCTCACCAACGCTTATTCAGCATCAGCTTCTGAGATTGTGGCAGGGGCGTTGCAAGATCACCGACGTGCTTTGATTATGGGTAAGACGACCTTTGGCAAAGGGTCGGTACAGACAGTACGCCCACTAACAGCTGACACAGCCTTGCGCCTAACCACAGCCTACTATTACACCCCAAGTGGCCGCTCGATTCAAAACCAAGGTATTCGGCCGGATAAGCCTATTGACCAAAATATAAATGGCGACCCGGAAGATGCCCTCATCAGCCGCGAAATCGATTACTCAAATCACCTGGCCAATACCCAAAACCCAGATGAGAAGAAAGAAGAAGCGCAGCGTGAAGAGGAACAGCTTGAGCAATTGCGTCAGTTTGAAGAGCAAAACGCCAAAAAAACACCTGCACAGCGTGAAAAAGAGCGTACCCGCTTACCCATAGAATTTGGCAGCAAAGATGACTTTATGCTGAAACAAGCCTTGCGCCAACTCAAGGGAGAACCGGTGCAATTATCAAAGTCGCCTTCCGAGAGACGCTTAGCTAAGAAAAAACCACGTCCGGCTGCTACGGCACCAACCACCAGCAAGCCTGTCGCACCTGTGCCCGCCTCTCCCGCCTTACCTAGCGAAGCTGTTAAGCTCCCTGCACCGCTGTAGGGATCTAATAGACTAAAACGCCCAGCTATCTTCAACTGGGCGCCGCTACAAAGTACAAAATAAAATCCCGCAGCCTGAAGTTACTCAGGCTGCGGGATTTTATTTTAGTCAAAGAGCAGCAATATTTCGTTATTCTTTAACAGGTGCCACAGTACCTTCAGTCAAATTTCTCAGAAGATGAGAAATAGCCTTTCCCAACATGTCCAGATAGGAAAAGCTAAAGACTGGCTAAGTAGGCCAGCGTAGCTTGAATCTCTTCAGCTCCATAAGCGGCCAATATCTTGCGCGCCGGTTTTTTCAGCGCTGACAAATGCACACGCAAAATTTCTTGTTTAACCAATAGAAGTTGACTGGTTTGCATTGAGAACTCAGTTAAACCCATTCCTAGTAAGAGACGGGTAAGTGCTGGGTCTCCTGCCATTTCGCCGCACACTGCCACGGGGATACCGGCGCGCTTCGCTTGATGCAAGGTGTAGTAAATCAAGCGTAATACAGCTGGATGTAGCGGTTCATAGAGATGGGCTACTGCGCTATCAGAGCGATCAATCGCTAGCGCGTATTGGATAAGGTCGTTTGTTCCGATTGAGAGAAAGTCAAATTTCTTTAAAAATAATGGCAAGGCCAAAACGGCTGCGGGTATTTCAATCATTGCGCCCAGTTTCACATGCGAATCATATGGTACGCCTGCATCATCGCATTGCTGCTTTGCCTGCTCGACAAAATTAAGCGTCTGCGCAATTTCCTGCTCTGAGCTTAGCATCGGAAACAAAATTTTGACTGGACCAAATGCAGAAGCGCGCAAGATTGCGCGCAGATGGGTGAGAAACATTTGTGGCTCTGCCAAACTCCAACGAATCGCACGCAAGCCTAAAGCGGGGTTGGCAGCGACACCAAAGCCATCTGCATTATCAGCATCGCGTGAATCAAGGAGTTTATCGGCACCAATATCAAAAGTCCGGATGGTGACTGGCCGCCCTTTCATGGTTTTTACGACATGCCGATAGGCGTCAAATTGCTCTTCTTCTGTGGGCAGTGCATGCCGGCGGTTCATGAACAAGAATTCGGTGCGGAACAAGCCAATGCCAAAGGCACCCGCTTTAAGCGCCGGCGCTGCATCTTCTGGAAGTTCAATATTGGCGCACAGATGAATAGGTATGCCATCCAGAGTTTGCGCGGGAGAAGATTTTAGCTGGCGCAAACGACGCAGCTCAGCCGCTTTCCCCCTTTGCTGCGTCAAATATTCTTCGAGTATCTTTGGCGCTGGGTCAACAATGACGATGCCTTGATCGCCATCAATAATAATTAAATCGTTGTGGCGAATCAGCGTACCGGCTTGATGCACGCCAACTGCTGCTGGAATGCCCAGGCTGCGCGCAGCAATCGCCGTATGCGAGGTGCGTCCACCAAATTCAGTCACAAAACCGCTGAAGGTTTTGGTTTTAAATTGCAGCATGTCAGCTGGCGCAATATCATGCGCCACAATAATCATTTCCTGCCGTGGTTTCTTATGCACTACATTTGCAATTTCCACTGCAGTTGAAGGCGAGCCTGCCAATACTTTAAGCACACGCTCGACCACATGCGCCACATCACCTTTGCGCTCGCGTAAATATTCATCCTCAATTTCATCGAAATGGCTGAGCAACTGCTTAAGCTGCTCAGTCAGCGCCCATTCAGCGTTATAACGACGTGTCCGGATTAATTCTGCAGTGGCTTCGGTAAGCGTAGCGTCGTGCAAGATGAGGGCATGCACATTTAAAAAAGCCGTCATCTCGCTCGGCATATCAGCGGGCAATTCGGCACGCAATATATCAAGCTCTTGCTGCACGATTCTGTGTGCTGCGAAAAAACGTGCGACTTCGGCATCAATTTGTACCGCATCAATAAGATAACGGTCGACATTAAGCGTGGCTGCGGCAATCAGGTAAGCGCGGCCAATCGCAATGCCTTTAGATACAGAAATTCCATGCAGCGTGAACGACACGCATGCCTCCGTTAGTTTAATTTTGTATAAATTTCAAGAAACTATTCGTCATGTCGCGAATAGTTTTTATTTAGAATCCGTTCACAGGCTTTCTAAAAGGTCTAAAAAGTTACCAGCGAAGTTGTCAAAATCAGCAAGCCTGCATTTGGCAAAAACGCCCATGACAACCTCACAGCCTTTTAGAACCTGTCTACAAATTGTCTAAAGGGCCCGTCAGTCGGGGGAGGACGGAGCGGAGGAACCTTCGTTACCCTGGGTACATGAGGATTCCGAGCACCGCCCGACCTCGAATCACGTCTTTTAGGCGATTTGTAGACAGGTTCTTAGACGTTTACGGAATGAGTTCTATGTAAGCAGCACATCAATCTATTGCGCTCACGCAGTTAATTTCACTCCCCTTCCCCAAATTTATCTGCAATCAGATCAAGTAGCGCTTGCAACGCTTCGGCTTCATCTAAGCCATCGGTTTCCAAAAGCACCGTGCTGCCCATTCCGGCGGCTAACATCATGACGCCCATAATACTTTTGGCATTGATGCGGCGACCATTGCGCGTCATCCACACCTCGCATTCATAACGTGCAGCAAGCTGTGTAAGTTTTGCGCAAGCACGGGCATGTAGCCCAAGCTTATTAACGATGACGGTTTCTTGTTGCAACATAATTTTCTGGGGGACAAGGTACCGATAGAGAAGGCGTAGCCAGTACAGCGGTAGGGTCAAGTAATTGGATACCTTTTGCACCGCCAGCCAGCACTTTTTCAACCAACGCATCTAACGGCGTTGAACGATAACAGATAGCACGTACTAGCATAGGTAGATTTACCCCTGCTATCACCTGCACCTCTTTCGTGGCCAGCCGGGCAGCAACATTCGACGGCGTGCCGCCTACTATATCAGTCAGCACTAACGCACCATTAGTACCAATCAAACGCAAAAGTTCAGCACGCGCCATCTCCACAAGCTCGGCCGGGTCTTGCCCAGGCGTAATATCAAGTGCTTCCACGCGCTCTGGCAGCCCCTCGTAAATATGGGCAACACAATCTTTAAGCGCGCTCGCTAGCGGCTCATGGGCGACAATTAATATTCCAGCCATTGCAATAGAGTGTAAAGGCTTAAGCTAAACATGAAGGCCTAAGAAAAGAGAGAAGCGGGCAGCTAAGGGACCACTGAATAAACCAGAAGCAGCATGTCCTTAACTATTTTTAATAAGAATCGATGGGCAGCTTTTAAAAATATCGATTTGCTTACCAAAGACTAGGGCCTAAAGTGCACGCACAATATTTCATGATTGAGGATGACAGCGATCGGATTTATTTTTGTGCTTATCTGCTATCTCGCTAGAGAAACGCTGAATAAACGTGGCTCAATGCCTCGTAGTATGTCTCTTTTGTGTACTCGTGTACGGACATACTATTTATTCAGCGTTTCCTAGTTATAAAGCGCAGTTTATTTCGCCCTTTATTCGAGGCTTCTTTTGCAACCACCACATTACACTAGCTTTGAGCAACTTCCACGCCAATTGGCGCTAACTTTCTCATTTTTGTTTTAATGCGCGATTGCTTTAGCGGCGACAGATATTCAACAAATACTTTACCACGCAAATGATCTATCTCATGTTGTAGGCAAACGGCTAACAAACCTTCAGCAACCGCTTCAAACGCTACCCCGGCCTCATTTAACGCTTTCACCTTAATTTTCTCCGGGCGCTTAACCTCTTCATAAATCCCGGGCACGGATAAACAACCTTCCTCATAGAAGGTAGTTTCGTCACTTAACTCAATAATCTCAGGATTAATAAAGACTTGCAGTTGATCGCGTGTTTCTGAAACATCAACCACCACCACCTGCTCATGCACATCAACTTGGGTAGCGGCTAAGCCAACACCAGGCGCGTCATACATTGTCTGCGCCATGTCCTGCACCAGCTGGCGGATACGATCATCTACCACTGTAACGGGTTTCGCCTTTTTATACAGTCGACGATCTGGGTAAGTAAGTATATTCAGTAAGGCCATAACAATTGAAATTTCATCGCAAGAAAACCAAATTAAGGAAGGTCTGCATAAGTCAGAGACAAGGAATATCGACGCAGACAGTATTAGTACGGCCAGCAGGCGTGACACCACCATTCGGCTTAGGCAGCCCTTCCTTAGCTAAATAGCCAACTTGTTATAGGAAGGTTGTTAAAACAAAATTTAAGATCAATTTGTTTTAATTGCAACAGGAAAGTTCGCTAATAACACGCTATTTCGGCTAAGCATACACGTAAAAATAGATTAGCGGGCTGCCTGAGGAATCGCTGAATAAACCAGGAGCGGCATAGGTCAGCATGGCTTACTCGCGATTTATTCAGCGACTTCCTGAGGAAGCTTCTGCATAACCTCCATAGCGGCGTCATGCCTCCTTGCCGTACCAGTGTACTGGCAGCAAAGGCATTCCTTGCTATGGGAGTTATGCAGAGGTTCCCTAAAACCCAACCTAATTTGTGGGATTTAAAATAATGCAAACCCTCCCGCTGACTCCGAATGAAATAGCTGCTTGGCTGCGCCTTATCGAAACACCTGGAGTAGGCCAGGCTACCGCCAGGCATCTACTTGCTGCTTTTGGGTTGCCAGAGGAGATTTTTAAGCAGTCGTGCTCGGCGCTTGCGCATGTGGTGGGGGTAGACCTCGCAGGGCTGATCAAGCGCCCTCCTTCTGACGGCTTAGCACAACAGGTTGCACGCACAGTCGAATGGGCGGCAGCGGCAGATCAGCATTTTGTTACTCTGTGCGACCCAGCCTACCCGCAAACATTGCTTCACCTTGCCGACCCACCACTGCTTCTGTATGTAAAAGGCCAGCTAGCTTTATTGCACACACCATCTATCGGTATCGTCGGCAGCCGCAACGCTACTCCGCAGGGGTTAGCCAACGCCGAACAGTTTGCTCAAACACTCTCCAATGAAGGTTTTACGGTTGTCTCAGGATTAGCACTAGGTATTGATGGCGCAGCGCATCGTGGTGCCCTAAAAGGCCATGGCAGCACAATAGCTGTGATGGGTACAGGAATTGATCTGGTTTATCCGACTCGCCATCATCAATTGGCACAGCAAATTAGTGTTGCGGGCGCGCTTGTTTCAGAATGGCCGCTGGGCGCTCCTGCGCGAGCACCCCACTTCCCCCAACGCAACCGAATCATCGCTGCACTAGCGCAAGCCATACTGGTTATTGAAGCCGCTGCACAATCTGGCTCGCTCATTACTGCACGGTTAGCTGCCGAGATAGGACGCGAGATAGGTGCAGTACCCGGCTCGATTCACTCACCTGTAGCTAAAGGATGTCATCGGCTTATCAGGGAAGGAGCAAAGCTTGTCGAATCTGCACAAGACCTTCTGGACGAGATGCAGACTAAGCAAGTGCCGCCACCTAACGCATCCTCCCGCGCAAGTAAAACAAGTTCGCGTTTATCGACACTTCCCAGTAGTTTTAATGATGCCCATAACCTCGAACCTAATGGCAGTCTATTTCCATCTGCTACTAACCAACAATCATGTGCCAGCCAAAGCGAGCAAGAGACAAAAGAGGAGGTTTATGCAGCGCATTCTTCTGCCTCTGATGAGAACGCAACTAATATCCCCTTAGCCACTTCATCAGTTACTTCGAAAGTAGACACTCAAACAAATGACCAAAAGCCTAAATCCTTAGTAGACTTGCCACAATCTATTGATGCGCTTGGTTCACTTGACTTAAATGCGCAACGCGTGCTCGATGCACTGGGCTATGATATGGCTGCGTTTGAGCTGCTCGCCGCACGTACTGGCTTAGCCAGCGCTGCTTTACAGGCTGCGCTGTTAAGTTTAGAACTAGGCGATTGGATAACTACTTTGCCCGGCGGACGTGTTATCAGGCGACAAAAAACCGATATCGATTAAACAATTTTTACTCAACCTATGCCGCATTGCTCTTACTGAATATGCCTGCCTTAACGCTTGAAGACGACGAGCTGATCATTGCTACCCAACTTGCCAAGCCTGATACGACTTTCGTTATTTGCCTATGCGCACAATGGTGCAGCGCTTGCCGAGAATATAGGCAAGTGTTTGACACGCTCGCCCAGCACTACCCTGATCTCTGCTTTATCTGGATTGATATTGAAACGCATGCAGATAGACTGAATGACCTTGAGGTTGAAGATTTCCCAACCATGCTCATCGAGGATGCAGTAGGCACACGCTTTTTTGGCACAGTACTGCCACATCCTCAAATCATTCAGCAATTGCTAGCGCATTTGCCTATGTTGCCAGTACTCACGGATGCGCCAACATTGCGCACGCTACTAGACTGAGCAAGCTTGAGCACTTTCTAATAGCCTGTTCAAATTCTCCAGGAGAGCCCAATCAGGCACCCTTCTTCGTGTATTTGTCAAATTCCCTTACGGAGCTCGGTATCCTCATGTAATAAAGTGCATTAGGCCTCTTTCGAAACCCCGTAGCAAGGAATTCCTTTGATGCCAGTACAACTAGTACTTTGATACGGAATGACGCCGCTACGGGGTTTCGAAAGAGGTCTATTCCAGTTTCTGTAAGGTTGTACCCAACTGCAGGAAGCACCCAAGTGAATTTCCCAATAAGGGCACTTTTAGAAGACGCTGAACAGGTTCTAGCAATCTGCAAGTTTGCCATCCTCCGCTTGCTACTCCGTACTTGTCTACGCGCGGATTGACGTTACAAAACATTAGCGCAACGCTCTACGCTCTGTTTTTCCGGATAAGCCAACGTCGCACCACCGATTCAAGAAAAGCTTGCCCCAAAATTCCCAAAGCCGCACCGATACCGATCAGCGCTACCTCAGGCAAATCTGGCCACATAGCTAGTGCAGCAGCCGCTGCGACACTTAAGCCAGCGCCAATAATCACGCGTCCAGTCAATAAACGCAGCGTAATTTTTTCATCTCCTGCCAGCAACTTTCCCACCGCCAGCGCAGCACCTACTGCAGCGAGCACGATTATGATTTTTTCACGAGAGTCAAAGCTTAGATTTTGCAAAATCTTTATATGGCCAGGTGCCAGCCAATGTGCGATAGAACACATCGGCATAATAGCGAGCGAAAGATAACCCACCCCGATGCTGAAGTAGAAAATGATTCGCACTAGTTTGAATTGCTTAAATAGTTTCATTTTTTCCTGGCAGGTGATGGTGTTCTTCAAAACTGATTCCATCAATCTTCATTAATTTTTAAAGGAGATTAAGGAGGGCCTGCATGCGTATTTTCTCTACTTTAATCTCTGCCCACTCAACTTAACAGTTGGCCTGTTAGCTAATGTCTTGTGCTCCAATAAAACAGGTTTTGAGAGAGGCACTAGATAAGCGGGTTGTAGAACTACATGCCTTTGTGCTGTATAAATCTACCCCCCTGCTTCAACAGCGCTTACTCGTAATTGCTGAAATGTTAGTCTAGTTTGCTTAGTGTTTTTATTAAATATTACTAATTTTCATAAATTCAGTCAGGATAAAGTTGCAGCCCAGCCTTCCTTACCAAGCATGACCTTATTGATTCACCACGGAGATTCATAAATGGCCTTAACTCCTTCCAATATGCTTGCCTTGGGTAGTGTGGCTGCGGATTTTGAATTATTGGATACCGTCAGCGCTCAGCGTTTATCTCTCAACGCGCTCAAATCCCCACGGGCTACGGTAATTATGTTTATTTGTAATCACTGCCCATATGTTAAACACGTACAACCAGAATTAGTCAGACTGGCTAACGATTATCAGCCTAAAGGCATTTCCTTTATTGCCATCAGCTCGAATGATGCCAATGCTTATCCAGCAGACGCGCCGAATAAAATGGCTGAGGTTGCGCAAGAATGGGCTTACCCTTTTCCCTATTTGTATGATGAAACCCAGGCTGTAGCGCGCGCGTATCAAGCAGCATGCACGCCCGACTTTTATATTTTTGATAAAGATTTACGCTGTGTATATCGAGGCCAATTGGATGACGCTCGACCTGGCCAGGCATTTGTATCAAACACGCCAAATGGCCAAGATTTGCGCAACGCATTAGATAAGCTTCTGCAAGGTAAGCCCATTAATCCAGAGCAGAAACCAAGCATAGGCTGTAATATCAAATGGAAACCCTAATATAGGGAAGTGCTGAGAGGCCCGAGGGCGGCGTCATTTCTCCTTGCCGTACTAACGTACTGTCTGCGTCGGCATTCCTTGCCCTCGGACCTCTCAGCACTTCCCTAGCTAGCTCATACAATGCTTGTAACTGCAGATCCGTTCTGCTTTATTGACTATTACTTATGTCTGCTTCCTCTTCAACCGTGTCTACTGTGTCAGAAACGCATAATAAGCGGCCTATTCAGCTGCTGCCAGATCAGCTGATTAGCCAAATTGCGGCAGGCGAAGTCATTGAACGTCCAGCTTCCGTGATCAAAGAACTCATCGAAAATGCGCTTGACGCAGGCGCTACTTCGCTGCGCATTACGCTTAATCAGGGCGGGGTGAAGTCAATCATGATCTCGGATGATGGGCGCGGCATTCCGGCTGAGGAGCTACCGCTTGCCCTCACCCGTCATGCCACCAGTAAGATTCGCTCTCTCGCTGAGCTGGAGTCTGTCGCAACGCTTGGCTTTCGCGGCGAAGCGCTCGCCTCGATTACCTCTGTTGCGCAACTGTTGATCACCAGCCGCACGGCTGACGCACCACACGCTACCCGCCTGGAGGCTCAAACTGGCTCGCTTACCCCAGCAGCAGGCAGTATTGGCACATTAATCGAAGTGCGCGAGCTGTACTTTAATACGCCAGCGCGCCGTAAATTTTTAAAAAGCGAACAGACTGAGCTGGGTCATTGCCGGGAAATTATTCGCCGTATGGCGCTAGCTCGACCTGAAGTGACCTTTTCCGTGCTACACAATGGCCGGGTTATTGAGCACTGGCAGGCGGAAAGTTTAGTCGAGCGCATTAAAAAAATACTCGGTGAGGACTTTGCTAACGCACATCTACCACTTGATGAAGAAATCAGCGCTATCAGCCTGCGCGGCTGCATTGGCGCCCCCAGTGTTAGCCGTGCACGGGGTGATCAGCAATATTGCTTCGTCAATGGTCGTTTTGTACGCGATAAGCTGCTGACGCACGCGGTACGCGCTGCTTATAAGGATGTGCTGCACGGCGAGCGCTACCCAGCTTATGTGTTATTTCTTGAAGTTCCGCCTGAAACAGTCGATGTCAATGTGCATCCATCAAAAATCGAAGTGCGTTTTCGAGATTCGCGCGCGGTTCATCAATTCGTTTTACATGCCGTGCAAAAGGCGCTCGCGCAGCGACCAGGCACAATTGAGCAAGCAGAAGGCAGCCACGCTGCTCACTTTGCGCCTACCCCAATGGCTAGCTCTGCGGGCTTCGCGTCTACCCCAAACCAGAACTCATCTTGGCCACAAGCTCGCATGCGGCAAGGTGTGTTATCTGCTGCACAGCCATTAGCCTTATACGATGTTTTATTTGGCCGTCGTGGATTGGGAAATGAAGGGGATACTTCTAACCTTTCTCTGCGTAACGGTGAGCCGGCTGCCGATCAGACAAAGCGTGATGCTGTTGAGGCTGCATCAAATTTTGCCCCCCTTACTGCGCCTCCTCAAACCAGCAACCTTAACGCAGCAGACGCTAATCCGCGCGCTGATGACACACATCCGCTAGGCTTTGCGATTGGTCAGCTACACGGCATTTATGTGCTGGCTCAAAATAAGCAGGGTCTTGTACTGGTTGATATGCACGCGGCGCATGAGCGCATCCTTTATGAAAAATTTAAGCTAGCCCTGGCCCAACAAGCGGTGGCGGTACAACCACTCCTTATTCCCTTATCCATGCCCGCTGAACCCCTTGAAATTGGGGTTCTTGAAGAAAATCACACCACCCTGACGGCGCTAGGGTTTGATATCGCTGTGCTATCTCCTACGTCACTGGTGATTCGCGCCGTACCTGCTCTATTAAAAGAGGCCGACTTGGCCATGTTGGTGCGCGCTGTACTACATGATCTACAAGCCTACGGCGGCTCACGTGTGTTGTTGGAGCATCAGCATGAGTTACTAAGCACGCTCGCTTGCCACAATGCGGTGCGCGCCAACCGGCTACTCACTCTTGATGAGCTCAGCGCATTATTGCGGCAAATGGAAAATACTCCGCGTGCTAACCAATGTAATCATGGGCGGCCTACTTGGTATCAATTGTCGCTGGCTGATCTCGACCGACTCTTTATGCGTGGACAGTAATGGGTGGAGGTGAGAGGCAGGCATGTTGGGGTTCCTGCGTCACCTCAACCTATCAAGCAGGGCAAAGAATGGTGGATTGGAGCAGCGCCACAACCCCAACAAACTTACCTATAGTCCCTATTTCAGCCTGTTCAAAGACTTTGAGCAGGATTTTAGAGCGCTGCCTTTGGCCAAACGCTAACCAACCCATGTCGTTTTCTGATTGTTAATATGCAAGACCAACCCCTTCCAATCGTTTGCCTACTTGGCCCAACTGGCGCCGGCAAGACAGCAGCAGCGCTGGCCCTGAGTCAATATAAGCAAATTGAGATTATCAGTCTTGATTCAGCCTTGGTTTATCGCGGCATGGATATCGGCACCGCAAAACCCACCGAGCTCGAGCGTGCGGCCGTACCACACCATCTGATTGATATCATTGACCCAGCGCATGCTTATTCAGTTGCGCAATTTCGCCAGGATGCTTTGCAGCTGATTGATGCGATTCGTGGACGCGGCGCGCAACCCCTGCTAGTCGGTGGCACGATGTTGTATTACAAAGCGCTGACACAGGGTTTACATGATCTACCGCCCGCTAACCCTGAAGTACGCGCGGCATTAAACGACAGAGCTGAGCGTGAAGGCTGGCCTGCGCTGCATGCACAACTCGCTCAGCATGACCCAGTCACCGCTGCACGGCTTGCGCCAAACGATACGCAACGCATTCAACGCGCTCTCGAAATTTGGCAACTCACTGGCGAGCCCATGTCTGCGCTGCTTGAGCGACCTCCATTAGCCTCTCATCCAACAGCGGCTAGCCAGGAAAATCCACCTCACCACTTTGTCCCTATTGCACTTGAACCCAGCGATCGCAATCTATGGCGCACCCGCCTTTCGCAGCGCTTTGCAGACATGCTAAAAGCCGGTTTAGTCGACGAAGTCACGCAATTACGTACACGCCAAGATTTGCACCCTGACTTACCCTCCATACGCTGTGTCGGCTACCGACAAGTATGGGCTTACCTTGAGGGCAAAATGGATTATGAGCAGATGTGTACAGCCAGCATTACTGCGACTAGCCAACTAGGCAAACGGCAGCTCACTTGGCTACGTACCTTTCCAGAGCGGCACATCATCGATTGCTGCGCAGCTGATGCCAGTCAACAAACCATCACGGCCGCCCTGGACATTTGGGATAAAGGCATGAAATGCAATGCCTTATTGCACACTTAAAAATTTTATTTTTAAAAAAAGAGACTTAATAGCGCCTGAGCGCTTGAGACAAGCTCCGCCCTTTGCTATACTCGCCCGCTATTGCCCGGGTGGTGAAACAGGTAGACGCAGGGGACTCAAAATCCCCCGCCGCGAGGCGTGTCGGTTCGAGTCCGACCCCGGGCACCAATAATTCCTCTTAAGTCCTTATTCCATAAGGATCTTTTCCAATTTTAAGTAAGGCCTAAAATTTAGCGCTTCTATTTAAAGATATATTTAACTCAGTTTGATACTGAGCTTTTCTCCCCCCTCCCCCAATAGAAGAAAAAGCAATCAACAACTTCACCAGAAACGGATGAAAACCTTTTATTCATCAGCTTTTCGAGGATTTTTGGTAGTCATTGAACTTATCAACTACCTGCTCCACAGCTAAAAATTATTCTCTACGGAAGCACAGAATTATTTTTATAAATCAACAGGCTGTAAGGGAATAATTATTTTCTATATAGATACTTTAATAAATAAAACCTAGATCTTCATTGTTTAATTAAGCGTTCTGGAGCGCATATAAAGCAAAATACAACTAGCAGAGGCGCGCCAACCACCAAAATTGAGATTTGTTAAGCTTTTTAAGCAGCACAGGTTCGTTTGATGGCTGAGGCATTCGCTATCGTTACGCTCATTGAGCAGGCATTGGATAGGCTAGAAGAAAAGAATCTATCTACCGCTTGGAGAGCCCGCTATGTCTAATCCATTTGATGATGAGATGGGAAGTTGGGATCAATTTTCTTTAAGTAGCGAAAAGACTGCTAATCAATACTTAGAAACATTGGAGCACATAGACATATGGGGCCAAAATCCCTTAGGAAATAGCGCAACGCAACAAAAAGATAATGTTGGTAATTCATTACAAAGCAATATGTTGGGCGATACCGCCCTTCTCCAAAGCGGAAGGGCTTCTGCGATTACGACAGATTATTTAGCTCAAAATTTTACTGTGCTCTCAGTATTAGCCAACGACAATGCGCAACTACAACAGACGATGCCGCTAGCATTTATTCAAACTGAAGCGGATAACCTATCAACAAGAAACTCGATTGACGAAAGCGAAGCATACGTAAATCAAATTAAAGATAAATTTGAGAGTCAAGCCTATACAACATTTCAGCTTATTAGCGAGCTAGTAAAACATAACATCGACAAGAAAAAATTCACTGCCCCAAGCGAGAAAGGGTTAGTTGGTGTAGATAAAAAAAAGATAACTTCTGAAGAAAGAAAAAATGTAATTAATCTTATATTGATATATAGAAATTTTGACGTCCAATATAGATGGACCTCTGAAATATATATTAATCAGATAAAAAAGATAGCATTTACACCTGAAGAAAATGAACAGAAACATCAAGCGGGACAAGCATATTTCGAGAGTTTATTAAACAATCCACGTTATCAAGAAAAAATCGGAGACTCGCGCGACAAATATACAAGCGCCAAGCGAGCACACGATCAATCAAATAAAGGGAAAGCGGCGCGGCAAGCGTACAGGGGATCAGAAAAATGGAAAACGATACAACAGGTGTACGAGCAATCAGACAGAGGGAAAACGACGCGGCAAGAGTACAAAAAAAAACGCACACGCCCCTGACTCCGAGGCCAGCGGGCGTCACCATCCTTATCAAAAAGGCAGATAGAGCTAGTTTCCCTTCCAAAAGGTCGAAGATATTGCATTCAGTCGCTTGAGCTATCCGCAGCGCACTCCTTAGCATTTCTTTCAAAAAACGATATAACCAGACCTGATCAATCTAATCCAAAGCCACCGATCTTTTAACCCAATGCCTGATCCAGGCCTTAGCCTGTGCCAAGCTACCTCTCATCCCCTGCAATTAACCTACTTTGTTTGGCCGTTCGATATCCCTCAGATTTGCCTTGTTTGATAGTGCATGCTATTGAGGCTTGCACTACCTAATAAATAAATGGTGATGACTTTAAAGCTATCCCCTCTTACAAGCCAAAACAGCCGTACTTTGCGCTCAGGCCAGGAGACACTTCTCGCTCAAAAATAAGGCAATAGAGAATAGCTCTGACATCATAGAAACCCTACGCTTCGTAGCTCAGCATAAACGCTATACAAAACAAGGTGCTGGTATCTGATGGCTGACAGTCAACGAGAAATTTTACAAAAACGCCTCGAGGACAAACTCTCCCGAGAGTGCGGCGAGGTAGTGCTCGGTGCGCTAGCCGACCCTAAGGTAGTGGAGATCATGCTGAATCCAGATGGTCGCATTTGGTTAGATGTGATGGGAGAAGGCATGCGTTTTACTAACGCTACGATGTCTGCCTCTAATGCTGAGAGTTTGCTCTCCACTTGCGCCAGCATGATGAACGCCTCGATCACTTACCAGAACCCCATTTTGGAAGGGGAGTTTCCGTTAGATGGGTCTCGGCTAGAAGGTTTGATTGCGCCTGTGGTGCAGGCCCCTACTTTTGCCATACGTAAGAAAGCGAGCCAAATTTTCACCTTAGATAAGTATTGTGAAACGGGTGTTCTTGGCGCTATGAGTGATCAACGCCCACGTTCTGCCCAGCATAGTAAGTCCGCTACTTTGCAGCCACATTCACAGGCAGTGGATGTCATTCGAGATGCTATTCGTGGGCGCAAAAATATTTTAATTGTCGGCGGAACAGGAAGCGGCAAGACGACACTGGCCAACGCGATTCTTGCTGAGATAGCAACCTTGGCCAGCACAGATCGCTTAATAGCGATCGAAGATACGATGGAGTTGCAATTAAATATTCCTAACCACGTTTTATTAAGGGCGAGCGAGACGGTCAGTATGCAGCGGCTTTTACGCGCCACGATGCGCTTGCGCCCTGATCGGATTGTGGTGGGAGAGGTGCGCGGAGGGGAAGCATTAACGCTCTTAAAAAGCTGGAATACCGGTCATCCTGGTGGTGCTGCCACCATCCATGCCAATTCCGCTATGGCGGGCTTAACCCGCTTGCGCCAATTGATATACGAGGCACCAGAATCGAACAATCTATCGGAAGAAACGGTAGGGGGAATGATTGCAGAAGCCATTGACTTAGTTTTATTTATCGAACGCACTGCACAGGCGCCTGGAAGGCGCGTTAGCGAGGTTTTGCAAATCGTTGGATATCATCAAAATGAATTTCAGTACGTTGAAAACGCGGACTCTTAAAGACTGCAAATAAAAGGAAGAAAATGTCAATAAAAATAAATTTTCCAAAACTACGCGTGCAGTGCTTATTGATTGGAATACTTCTTTTAATCGCCACCGATTTAGCCTGGGCCCAGGCATTACCTTGGGAAGACCCACTTAACAAACTAAGAGCTTCATTGACCGGCCCCATAGCCAAAGCTATTGGCGTGATTGCACTGGCAGCAGCGGGCGGCATGCTAGCTTTTGGTGGAGAACTGGGGGACTTTACTAAACGCATTCTCATGGTTGTCATGGCAACAGCCGTTTTGATCCTGGCTGGTGGCTTTATGGATTCACTGGGACTGGGCTAGCCATGGAAGGACCGCGCACAATCCCAATTCATCGATCATTAAATCGCCCTCACCTCTTAATGGGAGCTGAGCGTACTTTGGTGCTAGCCAGTGGAGTGTTAACCGCCATTATTATCTTCAGTGGCAATTTGTCTCCGCTTTCATGGGGGCTGGGGATAGGATTTTGGAGCGTCTCTTTTTGGTTTCTAGCGCAAATAGCAAAAGCCGACTCCCAAATGAGTAAGGTGTACCAGCGACATATTATGTATCGGTCGTTTTACCCCGCAAAAGGCGGGCTTTATGCGACTTTACCGCCGATTAAAAAATAGTCATCGAAAGGCAATCATTGAGGAAGGTTTGCAAAGCCTGCGAGCCAGGCAGATCTCCTTAAAGGCCGTAATTTAAAAATAATAATAAAAGGCCATGTTAGGACTTAAAGAGTTTCGCAGCCAGGCGCGCGCGCTATCTGACTTATTAAATTTTGCCATGCTGCCAGAAGATGGCATTTTGCAAAATAAAGATGGCAGTCTCACCGCTATATGGAGTTATCGCGGCGATGATATGGATAGCGCAACGCATGCAGAGTTAGCCGCCCTTTCCGCTCGTTTAAATACCGCCTTACTCAATATGGGCAGCGGCTGGATGCTCAATTGTGATGCGATACGTCGCCCAGCCCAAAGTTATCCAGAGCAAGGCACGTTTCCTGATCGCACTTCTTGGCTCATCGATGCAGAGCGCCGACAAAATTATGAAGCCGAGGGCCTTCACTTTGAGACCCAATATGTACTCGCGTTAACTTATTTGCCCCCCATACGTCAGGCTGGCAAATTAGCAGATTTGATGTATGACGATAATCTGGAGCAGAAAAATAAAAAGGGACTGTCCGATCGCATCCTCAAACGCTTTCAGCGAAAAATTGATGATTTTGAAAGCTCGATAAGTAATCTATTACCCATGGAGCGTATGCGCGGCGCCCCTGGTACAGACGCAACGGGACGCCCTTACGTAATGGATGCTTTATTAAAGCATCTCGAATATTGCGTAAGCGGTATTTCAAGGCCGGTTCGCCTGCCTACGATTCCTATGTATCTCGATGCAGTCATCGGCTGCCATCCATTTATTGGCGGGTTTGCGCCCAAAGTAGGAAACAAATTCATCAAAATTATTGCCTTAGATGGCTTTCCCCAAGAAAGCTATCCCGGCATTTTGCATATCCTCGATGAATTTGATTTTGAATATCGTTGGTCTACTCGCTTTATTTTTCTCGACCCCTATCAAGCACGCAAAGCATTAGATGGCATTAGACGCCGCTGGCAACAAAAGCAGCGTGGGCTGAAAGATCAATTGTTTAATACCGCTACTGGTGCCGTCGATCTCGATGCGGTGGAAATGACTCAGGATGTCGAACTCGCCATTGGGGAAGGCGAGAGCAATATGGTGAAGTTTGGCTATTACACATCATGTATTGTCATGATGCATGAAGATCCCAAGCTGCTTACTGAGAGGGCTAATGAAGTACGTAAGCAGATTTTGAACTACGGTTTTGGCGCGCGCATTGAAGACGTCAATGCTGTCGAAGCTTATCTCGGGTCAATTCCAGGGCACAGCTATCCGAATATTCGGCGCCCCCTTATGCATACGCTGAATTTGGCGGATTTATTACCTATTACGGCTCTATGGAGCGGTCTTAAGCATAATCCTTGCCCATTTTATCCCAAGCACAGTCCACCTCTTTTATATGCAGCAACCACCGGCAGTACGCCTTTCCGACTGAATCTACATGTAGGGGATGTAGGGCATACCTTGATGCTCGGGAAAACCGGCGGCGGGAAATCGACTGCCTTGTGTTTTATGCTTGCCCAGCACTTACGCTATCCACAAGCACAGGTCTTTGCCTTCGATAAAGGATATTCCTCTTTCACGCTCACCAATGCCTGCGGAGGAAATTACTACGATATTGGCGGCGACGATAATGACTTAGCTTTTTGCCCTTTAAAAGAGATCGACACAGTTAGCGATCAAGCTTGGGCAACGGAATGGATTCTGACGATGGTGGAGCTGCAAGGCATCCATATCACACCTGCTTTGCAACAAATCGTGTACCAAGCGATTAAGCGTTTAGTGCATTCACCACGCCGTACGCTGACCGAATTTGTCTCTGAATTGCAAGATGCAGAGCTGCGTGAAGCTTTGTCCCATTACACCCTGGCCGGCCCCATGGGTTCCTTATTGGATGCACAGGAAGATAGTCTGCAGGATGGCCATTTCCAAGTTTTTGAAATGGAGCATGTCATGAATCTGGGCGAGAAGAATCTCGTGCCGGTGCTTTTATATCTATTCCGTCAAATTGAAAAGCGGCTCGATGGGCGGCCCACTCTCGTGGTGTTAGATGAATGCTGGTTAATGCTTTCCCATCCTTTATTTCGAGAAAAAATTCGAGAATGGCTTAAGACTTGGCGTAAAAAAAATGCGGCTGTATTAATGGCTACGCAAGAATTAACCGATGTCATGTCAAGCCCTATTCGCGACGCGATCCTAGCCAGTTGCCCAACCAAAATCTTGCTGCCCAACCCAGAAGCACGGGATCCATCCATGCGCAGCGCCTATGAGCTGATTGGATTGAATGAACGTGAAATAGAGATTCTGAGCTATGCGGTAAGTAAGCAAGATTATTACTACAAGTCGCCCCTTGGTCGACGCCTATTTTCGTTTGGCTTTGGCCCTTTTGCCCTAGCCTTTATCGGCACCAGTGGCCAAGATGATCTTCGGCTAGTGCGGCAGCTAATGAATGAGTTTAAAGAGGAGTGGCCAGCGCATTGGCTAAGGCATCAAGGGCTCAACGACTGGGCCGAGGTTTGGCAAGGCTAGTGATGATTTATCAAAAGGCGAATATGAAAAAAATAACGGCTGTTTTTCGCTCAAGCTATAGCTTGCTGAAATCCTTATTTCATCCGCGTCAGCACAAAGGATTACAGATCAACCACAAATCTCTAAGTCCTCATTTCATTTGGCTAAGCGTAGGGGTGTGCTTTGCCCTTGTGCTTTGCTTCAACACAGATCTTACTTATGCGCAGGAGCAGGCTCCCGGGATTTTTGAATTCATTGAACGTAAGGCACGTGACGATGCGTTAGGCCCTAACGGATGGCTCGTTCGCATATCAGATATGGCGCGCACTACTTTTATAATATTAGCTGGCTTGGAAATTTGCTGGGCCGCCGCGATCTGGGCATTAGAAAAAGATAATTTGAATAGTTTAGCGGTGGAGATGATTCAAAAGATCATGTTTATCGGATTTTTCTATGCCTTGTTGTTAAATGCACATGACTGGATTCCCAGGATCATCGAGACTTTTAGGGCAGTCGGCCAAAGTGCCCCAGGAGCCCCTGCCATTACACCAGATGGGGTAATGGATCGAGGCTTGAGAATAATTCAAAATATATGGGCTGCAGCCCCTAAGGACCTTTTCGGGATTCTGGGCCAGCTCGGCGAAATTTTGGTGGCCGTGTTCGTCACCCTGGGCGTTGTTATTTCCCACGTTGTGATTGCCCTACAGCTGCTAGCGCTGAATGTTGAATCTTATATTGTATTAGCCGCTGGCGCCTTTCTTCTCGCGTTAGGAAGTACACGCTGGACTAGCGAATATGTTTCTAAATACCTGCAATACAGCTTGACCTTAGGGATGCGCTTACTGGTTTTATTACTGATCTTGAGCCTCACAAACGATGCCGTCGATCAAAATCAAATCGTCGGGTTTAACTATGGGGCGCTTTTGAGGCTGTTCGCTACTGTTTTAATGCAAGCCATTCTTGCGGTTAAAGCACCTGAGATGGGCAGCGCTCTCATGAGCGGCGGCATAGGCTTTTCAGCAGGAAGTGGAGCCAGTGCGATTAGCAACATAGCTTCAAAATCTATTGGATCGGCTTCAACTGCAATGAGCGCCGCGCGTGGCACGCTAAAAACAGGCGCATCTAGCTTTCAAGGTGCAGGCAATCTAGCCAATCTTGCAAGAGGAGGAGGCGCAGCTAAAGGGGGGGCATCAACTTTATCTAGCGCGGCAAGTGTGCCGACAAGAGGGTCTCCAGCTGCGCCCTCTGGAACAAGTATGTCAAGTAGCGGCTCATCATCAGCTGGGTCAGCCTCCAATACTTCTTCTGCCTCAGGGTCGCCAAATAAAGGTAGAGCTACCTCACCCTCTAAGCCAGAGCAAGATAGCACTTCTCTAGGGTCTAATCGTGGGCTACTGGGAGAGGTAGGACGCACTATTGGCAATCAAATAAAAGGGAAGGCTGGCAGTACTGGTTGGGTAGCTCCTGAGGGTATGTCAGACTCTGAGCGGGCAAAGTTATCGAGCAATCCAGGTCCTATCCATCGGGCACTGCTGAATAAGCTCAAAAAAGGCTCTTCTTAACTCCCATAGATCAAAAACTCGTGAATATTTTCGCCTCTCTTTCTAAAAAATACCGAAGGTTATTTGCCCAGCTCAAATTATCTCTTACCCCTGTAAAAAACGCAGAGGTGGCAACCAAGCCTATTGATGAAAAAGAAAAGTTAAACCCTTACACAGAAGCGCGCAGAGAATGGAATGAGCGTTACGGAAATTATATTAACCAAGCTAAAAATTGGCGCTTTATCGCGGTACTTTCTGCGCTCATATCGCTTGTCTGTGCAGGTGGACTAAGTTATATCGGCTCTCAAAATAAGCTGGTTCCTTACGTGGTAGAGGTCGATAAATTAGGGCAGGCCAAGACTGTCAATATCGTTAAAAAAGGCGCAATGGCCGACTCACGAATTATTAAAGCCTCGCTTGGTCGATTTACCCAAAACTGGCGCTTGGTCACCACTGATAGAGAAGTGCAAAGCGACTCAATCAAACAACTCTATGCCTTGATTCCTAAGGGCTCTGCTGCGCTACGAAAAATTAACGATTACTTCCAAGCCAATAATCCGTTTAAACGCGCGGCCACCAACAAAATTTCGGTAGAACTGAACTCTATTCTCCCTATTTCTCAAGAAACTTGGCAAATAGATTGGACTGAAGAAACGTTTAGTCTGAACGGAGAGTCTAAAGGAAAAGCTCGCTGGAGAGCCTTTGTCACAGTGGTATTAGACCCGCCTAAAGAAGAAGCTCAAATATTATTAAATCCATTTGGCGTCTATATCACCGATTTAAATTGGGCACAGCAGCTATAAATGTTGAAACTCTAGCGAAGGCCTGCATAACACCGCGACAGCCGTGATGCAGGCCTTCGCTAACTCAGCCCTAGTACGTAGTTATAACTAGATTTAAAAATAAATAAAAAAAAGAAAAATAATTTTATGCAAACACACAGAAATATTGCTCTTATTTTGATGGGCTTGTTAGGAGGATGGGCTGTTCAAGCTATTGCAGCTGATTCTATTTACGAGCCACTTCTGCCACCGTTTCCTTCTTTGGCAACTACAACAACAGCAGCAGCTACAGCTACAGCCACAACGATAGCGAGTGCAAAGGAGTCATCATCAAATTCTCCCACCACCGTTTCTGAGACGATCCCTATCTTATCTCCGCCTACGTTGCCCGCATCTGCTACAGAGGAGATCGGAGCCCCTCCTTCTGCTAGCGCGAAGCATAAGGTTGTGCCTATTCCTATTTTGCATGAATTCAAGTCTACGCATAGCAAGCGCCACGTGCCAAAAAAGCAAAGTTTAGCGAGTACAGCAGTCAGCCAGCCTGCTAAACAGGCCGTGCAAAAATCTTTAGCATGGGCGAATAATCCTCATGCGATGCCTAGCTTGACTGAAAATGGGCGGATTACTTTTATGTATGGAGATTCTGCGCCGACGATTATCTGCGCTCCTTTGCGCGTATGCGATATTGAGCTTGAAGCCGGCGAGACTGTACAGGGTGCACCCCATGTTGGCGACGCTGTGCGGTGGAAGATATCGCCCGCAATCTCTAAGGAAAATAATCAGACAATCACGCATCTGATTATTAAGGCGACAGAAGCTAACTTAGATACCAATCTTATCGTGCCCACTGATCGCAGAACCTACCATCTGCGTTTAGTTTCTACGCAGAAAAAATACGCTTCGCGTGTTTCTTTTGAATATCCTGAGAGTAATGCGCTCGCTTGGCAAAAAATCGCGCAATCGGCGCAAGGGGATAAAACCTCCTCTCACTCTAACGCATCCTTAAGTGGCGACTTCCCCCCTATTTCCGTAGATCAAATTCGCTATAACTATACGATCAAAGAGGCTAAAGGCCATCCTAAATTTAAGCCAATCCGCGTCATGGATGATGGCATGCGTACGTTTATTACCATGAATGACACCATGCCAGTAGAAGAAGCGCCTGTCGTTGTCCTGATTGGCGCAGACAAACAAGAACAGATCGTCAATTATCGACTCAAAGGCAATATATTTATTATTGATCGAATAGTGGACAAGCTAGCTTTAATTTCGGGCGTAGGAAGAGCTCAGCAACGCATCGAAATTACCCGCGATACCTGCGTTAAAAGCCTCTTTAATCGCTGCACATCACGCGCGGAGTAAACATGGCTGATACTCCTGAAACCAAATCGCCCGATAAATTAGAGCTGCGCGGCAAGCCCCAATTAAGCGCGCATCTCAATAAACGTGCTGCATTTATTATATTTAGTGCGCTCGCCGTGATTCTTTTGATTATTGTTTTTAATGTTTCGCGGCCTTCGTCAGCAAGTAAGAAAGACGACGCTGCTCAGTCTGACCAAGCTGATGGCAAACGTATTGAACCTGTTTTTAGCGGCCCGCAGAGTCAATTTGGCACATACAACGATTTAATTCCTAAATTGCCACCTCCATCGGCAGCGTCTGCCACCACCTCCTCCCCGCCGGCGCTCCCTCCAGCATCCACTTTACCCGCGCAACCAGCCGGCCCTACGGAAGCAGAAAAAGCCAGGGAAAAAGCAATGCAAGCTGATACCGCCGCCCCTCAATTTGCTGAGTCAGATAAATTAGCCGATTCCACTACTGGCTCCGCACGTGCGCTTACTAACAACTGGGCAGGTAACCCGTTGGGAGATCTTGACCCTAACCAGCAAGGACAAAAACAAGACTTTATTAAAAGCTCAGCCAATTCTAAAACTGAGACTAAGTTGGTCAGCATCAAGCCCCCCAACACTAAATTTGAAATTAAAACAGGAACCGTTATTCCTTCTGTATTAATTACAGATATTAATTCGGACTTACCTGGCGAAATAGTCGCGCAAGTCTCACAAAATGTCTTTGATACTGCAACCGGGCAGTATCTTTTGATACCCCAAGGCACCAAGCTTTTTGGCCGATACGATTCAAAAATTGTCTTTGGCCAAGAACGTTTATTAGTCTCTTGGAACCGACTCATCTACCCAGGAGCAGAAACGGTCGAATTAGGCGGCATGTCAGGTCATGACAAAGGTGGTATGTCAGGATTTAGTGATCGAGTTAATCACCATTACATGCGCATGATAGGTGCTGGACTGTTGATGTCCGTTTTTACTGCCGGCGTGCAATTATCACAGCCAGAACCTCCTCCCAATACTCTTTTTATGCCGCAACAAACCGCAGTGGGAGCCATGGGACAACAAATGATGCAATTAGGGATGGCAATTACCCAACGTCATTTGAATGTACAACCTACCATTGAGATTCGTAAAGGCTACCAATTTGTGGTGATGGTGAACAAGGATCTGGTGTTTGAAGAGGAATATAAATAATTCAGTTTTTTAAAATTAGGAAGGCCTGCATAAGCTTGTTCGCCATTTAGGCAGCGCTTTCCTAGACAAAATTAGCTTTCTAACAATTTAACTTTTTAGAAAGGCCTGTCTAAGCCGGAGGCAGAAATTGAAATCGCCCTCGGCTTAGAACCTGTTCCAAGGTAGGCCTTTCTTTACAAAATTAGGCTGCCCTTTCTATGAGTCATGAGCCTGGCCCTCTGCAAACTCCGCTCTATAAACTGCCTAGTAATACGGCTAACCCAAGCACAATTTTGTGGCGTTATATTGCCATGGGGATTGTATTAATTAGCGCCGCTTTTTTTATCAGCACGCAATATCTCGCTTATCGCTTAGGCTATCAACGCGTGCTAGGCGAGCCCCTATTTACCCTTGGCTTACTTAAGATCTACGGTCCTTTTGACGGCGCAATATGGTATGGCCGATACAGCAGCCTGCGACATCCAGGGGTGTCACCTTATCTGTCTCAGGCACTTTGGTTTACCGCGATTTGCATCACTGCATCTATCAGTTACGTGCTCTATCGCGTGCAACAAACATTATCTGAGCTAGATAAAGGAGGAGAAAGTCTGCATGGATCTGCGCATTGGGCGAGCGGCAAAGAAGTCAAAGCAACTGGTTTATTAAATGCGGGCAGCGGCGTCTATATTGGTGCCTGGAAGGACCCTAAGCACGGTGACATCAACTACCTTAGGCACGATGGTCCTGAGCATGTTATGGCTTTTGCGCCTACACGCTCTGGTAAAGGGGTGGGGCTAGTCTTACCTACCCTGCTTTCTTGGCCGCATAGTGCCTTGATTTACGATATTAAGGGTGAGAATTGGGCGCTTACCGCTGGCTGGCGACAACAAGAAGCCGGCAATAAAGTATTAAAGTTTGAACCTACTGGCATGGATGGCTCTGGGGTGCGCTTTAATCCGTTAAATCAAGTGCGCATTGGTACAGATAGAGAAGTGGCTGATGCCCAAAACATCATGACCATGATTGTCGACCCAGAGGGGAAAGGCCTACAAGACCATTGGCAAAAAACCAGTCAAGCCTTATTAGTCGGCACCCTACTTCACGTTTTATACTCGGAACCCAATAAAACACTAAGTGGCATCGTTGACTTTCTTACCGATCCAGCACGCACGATTCAGGCAACGCTTGAGCACATGCTGACTACCCCCCACGATATATTGGGTGAGCGCGACTGGGTCAATACGGAAAATCGGCATACTTATACCCACCCTGTGGTTGCCACCGTCGCTCGAGATATGCTTAACAAAGCAGAGGAAGAAATGTCTAGCGTACTGTCAAGCGCTGTCTCTTACCTCACCTTATATCGAGACCCCATTGTGGCGCGCAATACGGCATACAGTGACTTCAAGATCGACGACTTGATGAATCATGACGCACCTGTTTCGTTATATCTCGTGGTCCCCCCTTCCGATAAAGACCGGATCAAGCCATTGATACGGTTGGTGGTTACGCAAATTATGCGTGCGCTGACTGAAAAAATGGAATTTAAGGACGGGCGCAGTGTAGCCAGCTATAAACACCGCTTGCTACTTTTGATCGATGAATTTCCAAGTCTTGGCAAGCTAGAAGTTTTTGAAGAAGCGCTGGCTTTTATTGCCGGTTATGGCCTCAAAGCCTATCTCATTATTCAAGATATTTCTCAGCTATGGACAGCCTATGGCAAAGACGAAAGTATTTTTTCCAACTGCCATGTGCGCATCGCTTATGCCCCCAACAAAGTGGAAACGGCAGAATTGCTTTCTAAGATGGCGGGCACTGCTACGATTGTTAAACAATCTCACTCTTATTCGGGCAGCAAACTGGGGGGGTTGTCAAACGTATCGGCGTCTCGTCAGGAAACCCAACGGCCTTTACTGACACCCGATGAGGTTATGCGTTTGCCTGCTGCCCAGAAAGATGTAAAGGGTAATGTTGTAGAAGCCGGTGACATGCTCATCTTTATGGCGGGCCACGCTCCTATTTATGGCAAGCAAATTCTTTATTTTTTAGATCCCGTTTTTTCTGCACGCTCCAAAATAGCAGCCCCGGCATCTAGTGATCGTCTGCATGACGAAAAAGTCTAAAGGAGGTCTGCTTAACCCTGTAGTGGCGCCAAGTCTACTGGCCGTACTCATTTATTTGCGGGTGTTCGGCTTTCGTCACGCCTTGCTACAAAGTTATGCAGGCCTTCTCTAAGAACCTGTTTAGTAATCGCCCAAAAGGCCGTGATTCGGGGTCAGGCGGTACTCGGAATCCTCATGTACACCCACGTACACTCCGGTTCCTCCGTTCCGTCATCCCCCGACTGACGACCTTTTGAACAATTACTAAACAGGTTCTAAGTCATGTCTAAAAATGCTAGTAACTCTCTACAATAAAACTTCACGGCACAATATGATTTCTACTAGACGCGTCTTCTCTTACCTCATCGGCATAGCCACGCTTACCCCTCTCTATGCCGCTCATGCGCAAACCTTAACTATCGACGACGCATGCAAAACCTATTTCTGCATGCTGGACCCAAAAGTTGCAGGAGAGCCTACTTGCCAGCCCTTCGTGCAGGAAGTATTCAATACCTTTGCAGAAGGCTCCCATACTGTGACTTGTGGGTCTCGCCCGGAAAATCTTCCTGCGATGAACGTGACACACCGAAAAGCAGGAAAAGATTTTTGTCGTCCTGATTTACGTACCGACAAGGAGGAATGTAACGCAGAGGCCGTGATCGACATCTCATTAAAAGGCGCCCTGTATACCCGTCAATGGAAACTTAAAGTAGGTGCGCCTAGCACAGAATATTATAAAGGGACTTCTGTTCCGAACTACACACCTTTGCAAGGCCCACCTAAACCGGATAGCGGTGTCATACCACCTGGCCCTAAAAAAACTTAAGGAAGATCTGCTGAACCCAGCGATAGCATCAAGCTGGGCTAGCGGCGCAAAGACTTTTTTGGCGATGGCAAGCAGCGGTATAAGGCACCGCTTGTTGTGCGTGGCGATGCCAATTTCTCGCATAATCTCGGGCTAAATCAGAAGTGCCGCTAATGATCAGTACGTTTTCGGCATTTTTATGCGGGGAGGTATCGCTGTAATTCATGCTGCCGGTAATAACGGTGGCATCGGAGGTGCGCGCTGGATCGATCACGATGAGTTTATTGTGCGCACTGTGATAACGCATTTCTAAGCGCACCGGGATATCTGCCTGTACTAGTTCAGCAACACGAGTAACACGCTCTTGCATTTGGGTATAGTCAACTAATACTCGCACATCTACCTTTCTAGCATGTGCTCGAATTAAGGCCGCGACAATTTTTTTATTGGACAGTACGTACGCTTGCACCAATATCTGCTCACGCGCTTTATCAAGCGCTTTCACGATCATGCCCTCTACGTCATCCCAAGGGGCAAAAGCAACTTGTGTTTTTACAAATACAGAGCGCACAAGTGGTTCTGCTGCTTTGTGATTAGCCAAGGTATCGACTGTAGAGGATGACTTTGCCTCTAGCCTATCTAATGCACAAGCCGCGGTGCTGCCCAGTACGAGAGGGAATAGAATCAACGTAACTATGTATTTATTCATTTTTAGTTCCTCTCGCAAATAGGCATTAATTTTTTCAAAAAGATTTTTCAGTAGGCCTCTTTCGCCCCCGTAGCAAGGAATGCTTTTCTGCTAGTCCATTAAGTATGGCAAGAAGGCATGACGCCGCTCTGGGGGGCGAAAGCGGTCTAATGTCGATCAACCCAACAAAGAGCGGCAATACTCAACGCTAAGTACATACCACTTGGTAGTGCAGCCGTGAGTGGAGCAGGCCAAGTTTTTAGCGTGCCAATATGGGAAAACAGGGTATTAATTAGCTGAAAGCTCATGCCAAGCATAATACCGCCAAATACTTTAATGCCGACTCCCCCTGCGCGGGTATGGAGATAAGCAAAAGGAAGTGACAAAGAGAGCATAACCAAAACCGCAAATGGATAGGCGAACTTACGCCACAGTGCAACTTCATAAGCCTGTGTGTCTTGACGGTTTTCTTTCAAGTGGCGGATATAGGAGAATAAATCGAGAATTGACATGCGTTCAGCAGACACTAGCAGCACTGAAAGTATGGCTGGCGTTAATTGAGAGCGCATCAAATATTCAGGCAGCGCAGTTTGCTGCGAGCGATAGACGGGACGCAGAGAATTTGAGGTATTACTCAAGTCAACAGGTAGGGTAGGTAAATCAATTAAGCGTGTAGTGGTCACTTCTTTTAGCTGCCAGTGATTAGGCGGCGAAAATTGCCCACTTTGTGCAGTTTGGATGCCTGTTAACCGAAATTGCTCATCAAATTCATAAATGCGTACATTGCGGATAGTCGTATCGGGCTCAAGTTTGCCAACATTGACAAAGCGTGTAATTTGCCGGCCTTGCCCATCATTGTCCAGCGTATCTTTGACCCATACCCCTGACTGAAAATTTGACGAAACGGTCGAGCCAAGGGCTTTAAGGCGTATGCGTTCTGATAACTGATCGGCATAAGGACCGATGAGCTCTCCCAGTAAAAATAAAATAACAATTAACGGTATGCCAATCTTCATCAGTGAGCGCAGCGCTTGCTGAATCGATAAGCCTGAGATACGGAAAATAGTGTATTCAGAATTAGCCGCTAAATTGGCAAACACATAAATCGCGCTAATTAATGCAGCAACCGGAATAATTTCGTAGAAGCGTGAGGGTGTCAGTAGCGCCACCCGCACCATTGCATAGCCCAACTTATAATTTCCATGCCCGACCGAATTTAATTCACTAATTAAATCGAAGAAAAAAAATAAGCCCGAGAAGGCAAATAATATAAATATAAATACCTGATAAATTTGCCGCGCTAAATAACGCTCAAAGATACGCATGGCTTATTTCTCCTTGCGCGTTAGCGTTAGAGCCAGGCGGCCAGTCAAAGCCTCAAAGAGAGGCCGATTACGCCAGCGCCACCAGAAAAACGCACTCACCCCTGCTGCCGTCACGAGATGCAAAAGCCAAACGCCAACACTGAATGAAAGTTTTTTTTGTTCAATCCACGCTTGCGTCAAGTTGAGCAAGTTTGAATAAGTAAAGTAGATCAAAACAGCCATAATCAAGTTAACCGCGCGGCTACGCCGAGGGTTTTGATAAGCCAGGGGAATCGCCAGTAGCATCAGGTTAATCGCCACTAGCGGCAGGCCGATACGCCAAGCAAGCTCACCCAGATTGACCGGGGTAGGCTTACGAATTAAATCGAGCGTCGAGGTACCTGCTGTCGTGGTCGTATTCGGAAGTTGACGATTTTCAATGCGTACACCATAACGCTCAAATTCCATAATCCGATAATCAAGCTTGCCGGGCTGGCCATCGTAACGGCGGCCTTTTTCGAGTACCACAAAGCGTGTTCCATCAGCTTGCGTTTCAATATGCCCTTGGCTTGATACCACCACGCTGACTTTGCCATGTTCGGTGTTTGCCACAAAAACATTGCGCACTTGCATTGTCTGCGGCAATAGATTTTCGACGAAAAATACTTGATGGTTATTGGCAGACTCACGAAACTGTCCGGAAGTCAGGAGTGATATTTGATCACGCCGAGCAAAATTTTCACTAAGCAGCTTACTTTTTTGATGCGACCACGGCCAGCTAACAAAAGCCGAAAAAGCGATCAGCGCAATAATCGGCGCAGCAAAAACCGCCACTGGCCTAATAAACTGTACTAGACTCACTCCAGCCGATAACCACATGATCATCTCTGAGTCACGGTACCAACGTGTCAGTACAAAGAGAATGGAGACGAAAAGCGTCACGACTAGCATGACCGATAGATAGCCAAGCGTCGTCAAGCCCATCATGACTAAGACGTCGCGCGGGTCAATTTGGCCTGTAGCGGCCAAACCAACAATGCGAATCATCATTGTCACGAGCACAAGGGTAAGCAGCACCGTAAATATGGCGCCTGCTGTATAGGCAAGTTCGCGTTGTAGGGAACGTGCGAAAATCATGCTAGATCGGAACCTTTTAGCTTGCTATGTGCAAGCTGCTTTGAACAAAATTTAAAAAGAGCACGCTGTGCTGAATGGGTTCATTTAACAGCGCTGAATAAATCGCGAGCAAGGAATGCTGACGCTCCCGGCTTATTCAGCGCTTCCCGAACAGTTTAAATAATTAATCAGACAGAACACAACAGATAATTGCCGAAATTATTTTATGAGGATAAAGCCAATGGAATTTAGCATAAAAGCTTGTGACTGGACCGAGGATGCTCAAAACATTTTCTTGGGTGGGAAGTATGACTGTATCGTCGTTGGCGTTTTTAGTGGGCAAAAACTGTCTGATTTAAGCGCATTAGTTAATCAGGCTAGTCAGAGCTTACTCACTCGCATGCAAAAGGTAAGTGAATTTAAAGAGGAAGCTGGCGCTACCTTGATGCTATATGAAGCCCTCGCAAAAGGTAAAACTCATGTTTTACTGGTCAATTTGGGCAAACGGGAAGCATTCACTCACAAGGTCTTCTTAAAAACAGCCCGCGCTGCATGGCGCGCCCTTGCCACACGTCAGCTGACGCAAATAGTTTGGACACTTGCGCAGCAGCCAGTCAGCGATCGCAGCGCCGCTTGGGCAGTCCATCAGTCGATCGTATTGGCACGTGCCACTGCCTACCAATTCACGCAATTAAAAAGCGAACCAAAGGCTAATCCATTTGCTGCACCCAAAATCACGCTGACGGTCGATACAATCACTGAGAAAGTCAGCAAAGTTGCACTTAAACAAGGTGTTGCATTAGCGAATGGAATAGATCTCACACGTAACTTGGCTAATCTGCCTGGCAATATTTGTACGCCCACCTATCTTGCTGACGAGGCAGAGCGTCTCGCGCGAGAGTTGCAGTTGAAGGTTAAAGTCCTAAGTCAAAAGCAAATTGAAGCCCTAAAAATGGGGTCGTTTCTTTCTGTTGCTAAAGGTTCAACTGAGGCACCAAAATTTATTGTCTTAGAGCACCAAGGAGCCGCCGCTAAAGAAGCGCCTATTGTGTTGGTAGGTAAAGGCATTACATTTGATTCAGGCGGCATTTCACTCAAGCCAGGTGAACACATGGATGAGATGAAATACGATATGTGCGGCGCAGCGTCGGTCTTAGGAACAATGCGCGCGGTCGCAGAAATGAAGCTTAAGTTGAATGTAATCGCTGTCATTCCTACGTGCGAAAACATGCCTGCGGGGAATGCCAGTAAGCCTGGCGATATCGTGACCAGCATGTCAGGTCAGACGATTGAAATTTTGAACACCGATGCGGAAGGACGCCTCATTTTGTGTGATGCACTGACCTATGTAGCACGCTTTAAGCCTGCGGCAGTGATTGATATTGCTACACTCACCGGTGCCTGCGTCATCGCCTTGGGCCATCATCGTAGTGGGCTTTATGCGCGTGACAAAGATGATGCACTGGCGCAAGAGCTTCTAGCCGCAGCGGACCACGCAGATGATCCAGCATGGCGCATGCCTCTCGATGCCGAATACGCAAGCCAATTAAAGTCTAATTTCGCCGATGTCGCCAATATTGGTGGACGGCCCGCCGGTAGTGTGACAGCGGCTTGCTTTCTAGCACGCTTTACCCAGGCCTACACTTGGGCGCATCTTGATATTGCTGGCACAGCGTGGAAAAGTGGCGAACACAAAGGAGCAACTGGCCGACCTGTCGCCATGCTTACCCAGTTTTTAATTAATCGTGCCGGTCAAGGGTTGGATTAACGCAGTAGCACAGTCGACATACTGCGCCAGCCTAGCCCATTTTTCTTTCTAGTCCACGCAGCTTGGGTATAGGTTGCGAACCCCAACCTATACCCGATAACGGTTAGGTTGGGCGCGGTACAGTCTATGTATTCAGTGCTTTCTAAATCAAAGGCTAAAGAACTTGCTACAGCTGAATACATTGCCCTTAAATAATTGGCAAACACAATTTCCAAATACATTAGGTCTATTTTTATCCCAACAATTTATTCTGCCGCATGCCCACTACTATTGCCTGTCTCTTAGGTACAAGCTCGCTAAACGCGTTTGAAGCACGCGTGTTACTCGCTAATGCGCTTGGCTACTCACGCACTGAGCTGATTACGCGTGCGCATGAAGTGCTCAATGAAGCCAGCATGGCTGCATTCCAGACGCTTGAAAAGCGGCGCCTTAATGGTGAACCAATCGCGCAACTGATTGGCTATAGAGAATTTTTCGGCCTGACCTTTCGCATTACTCCCACTGTTTTAATTCCACGACCTGACACTGAATGTTTAGTGGAACAAGCGCTGGAAGCCATTCAATCTATCTCCAACCCCACTGTGCTCGATTTAGGTACAGGCAGCGGTGCCATCGCAATTTGCATTAAACACCAGCGACCTGATGCTCAGGTGACGGCCACTGACCGTTGCCGCAAGGCGCTTGCTGTCGCGGCCATTAATGCGCGCCAGCTGCTGCCAACCAGGCAGCCTTATAGTCGCGCACTGAGTTTGCTAGCGGGGAACTGGTATCAGGCCTTAGCAAAGACTACTGAGCGTTTTGATTTGATTGTGAGTAATCCGCCCTACATTGCCGCTGGCGACCCTCACTTGAGCCAAGGTGATTTACGCTTTGAACCAATTGATGCGCTCACTGATCATGCAGATGGCCTGACTGCAGTGCATAAAATTATTCATGAGGCACCGCTTTGGCTGAAAATAGGTGGCGCATTATGGATAGAGCACGGCTATGACCAGGCTCAAGCAGTACGCGCCTGCTTAAACGAGCATGGCTTTAGGCAAGTTCGTTCAGTATGTGATCTGGCAGGTATTGAACGGATCAGTGGTGGAATAATTTAGCGATTTATTGCAATGCTTTTTACGCAGTGCTAATCGCCTGTTCAAAGTTTCAAAAAAGAAGAATGTTATTGAAGGTAAGAGGCAAGGCAAAAATTTGTCGCCGCCCTCTTTTTACTGCAATCTCGCTCTCTAATTTAACTATCTGCTGATTCCTATATGCCGAATGCTTTTTAGGAAGACTTGGAAAACTTTAAGCAAGCCCTAACAACCTACCGCAAAACTCGTTATCATTTCGTCTTAAAGAAACGCTGCATAACGCTAGCGTGGCGTCGTGCCTGCTGAGTTATGTAGCGTTTCTTCAATCTCAAGCTACTCGCTAGCATTAAGTCAGCCATGGATACACAAGAACGTATTAAACAAATTATTAGTGAATACCCGGTCGTGCTTTTTATGAAAGGCAGCCCGCAATTTCCTATGTGCGGTTTTTCAGGCCGTGCCGTACAGCTTTTAAAAGCTTGTGGCGTCAACCATTTTCATAGCATCGATGTCTTGCTAGATGAATCAATGCGCCAAGGCGTCAAAGAATTCAATCAATGGCCAACCATTCCGCAGCTATATGTAAATGGTGAATTTATTGGTGGCTCGGATATCCTGACCCAGATGTATCAAGCTGGTGAATTACAAAAACTATTCACTGCGCTATAAATTACAGGAACGAAAGCGTCGCATGAATCGAGCGTAAAGGATGTCCATACGGCCATAAGGAAGTAGGCATAGCTCCTATTTATTTAGCGCTACCTAAGTTAGGGAACCTCTGCATAACCCCTGTAGCAAGGAATGCCGACGCAGACAGTACGCCAGTACGGCAAGGAGAAATGACGCCGCTACAGGGGTTATGCAGAGGTTCTCATCTCGGATGAAATTTATGCTGGCAAATACCTCCTCACCACGTCGTATTATTGTGGCAATGACAGGTGCAACAGGAGTGGTATATGGCATACGCATACTCCAAACCTTGCGCCGCCTGGGTAACGTCGAAAGCCATCTGCTGGTATCTAACGCTGGTTGGCTGACGCTTCAGCATGAGTTGAAACTCGCTAAGCCTGCTGTGCGCGAACTCGCCGATGTGATTTATTCAGTGCGTGATGTGGGCGCCGCAATAGCAAGTGGCTCCTTTGCCACAGACGGCATGATTGTCGCGCCATGTTCGATGAAAACCCTGGCGAGTATTGCACATGGTTTTTCTGATAATTTGATTACGCGTGCGGCCGATGTCACGCTCAAAGAGCGCCGCCGTCTTATATTGATGGTGCGCGAAACGCCCTTCAATCTGGCGCATCTGCGCAATATGACTGCTATTACTGAAATGGGCGGCATCATCTTCCCCCCATTGCCCGCCTTTTATAGCCAACCTGCTTCCATTGATGAAATGATCGACCACACGGTAGGCCGCGTGCTTGATCTATTGGGCTTGAATTGCGCATTAGCACCAAGTTGGGCTGGCATAGGTGTACCGTCAATTTGACTGCTGCACAAAACTAAAAATCTGTTTCAAATCCCTCAAAAACAATACGGCACCCTAATTAGGGTGCCGTCGGGCATGCAATTTTTATGGCTATTGATGCAGCGCCTTTCTCTGAGAAAGTGCTAAAGAAATCTGGCTAATAATTTCAATTCTGCATACTTTTACCCTGACAACTGAAGCAGTAGAACCTGCAAGGTCGCCAGGGTAAGTCAGCCTAAGCCATCAAATCAGTTACTAAACACACCATCAAGCACGCTTGGTTTGCGCAACATGCTCATCGTAGCTGATGGGATAAGCGCTATTGATTCCCCAGAAATAAAAGATCAGCGATAAAATCACGACCGTCAAAATATCCCAACCTAAGGGTAGGAAATTTTTGCCGCCAAACTGATCACTACCACAATACGAGACTACGGCCATGAGTGGCAAATAGGTAATTAACCACCATGCGCTAGTGAGCGCAGTCTGCCACTTACCTTGATTTTCTTTGCTTTGGTAATAAAAATAAAAGGGCAAAGCAATAATGATGAGCAGAATAATTTCGCCTGTTAATGGCCAATGCGCGCCATACAGAATTAACGAGGCAAAGGTAAACGCACAGGGTGCCAGCACACACATTCCTGGGATACGCAGCGGCCATTTAAGAGCTGGCGATGAACGTCGCAGTGCCATTAAGCTAATTGGGCCAGTGAGATAAGAGATGACTGTCATCACTGAGATTACCGCGGCCAATGCACTCCAACCACGGAAAAAGAACATAAAGAGAAAAGCCACCCCAAGATTGAGCCACATGGCTGGACGCGGCACGCTATAGAGCGGGTGAATTCTGCCAAAAATCTTTGGCAACGTATTATTGCGCTCTAATGCATAAATCATGCGCGAGGTCGTTGCCATGTAAATGATACCGGTGCCACTTGGACTAGCAAACGCATCAAGATACAACAGCATAGCGAGCCAATTTAAATTTAACGCAATCGCGAGTTCAGCAAAAGGAGAGCTAAAGTCGAGGGTGTTCCATGCTGTCCCGTCGGCGGGAGTGGCGGCACTAATAAAAGCTATTTGCAACAGGAGATAAAGAACCAGAGAGATCAAAATTGAGCTGATCACTGCAAATGGCACATTCCAGGTTGGATTTTTTGCCTCGCCGGCAAGGTTTACCGGACTTTGAAAACCATTAAAACTCAGAATAATGCCGCTTGTCGCCACTGCAGTCAAAACCGCTGACCAGCCATAAGGGACAAAATTCTGCATGTGATCAGCGCTGAAATTTGTTGTATGGATGCTAGTAGCGATAAGGGCAACAGCGGTAGTAATAGGAACGGCAAACTTAAAAATACTAATGGCGAAATTCGCACGGATCAGCGCTTTCGCTCCCCAGTAATTTAAAAGGAAGTAGATAATAATCAGCAGGCCTGAAAGCACTAAGCCGCTAGGTTGCAACGAGCCATCCGCATATAACCCCTGCGCCCACGGCCAGGGCCACGAACTCATATATTGAATCGAAGCCTCAGCTTCAATCGGAATGACCGAGACAATCGCAATCCAATTCGCCCATGCGCTAATAAAGCCGGTTAATGGGCCATGTGAATAATAGGCATAACGCACCATTCCACCTGATTGTGGAAACATTGCGCCAAGCTCTGCATAAGTGAGCGCAATCATCAAAATCACGACAGCACCGATTACCCACGCCACAATCGCTGCTGGCCCGGCAATTTTTGCCGCTCGCCATGCGCCAAACAGCCAGCCTGAGCCAAGAATAGAGCCCAGGCCTGTCAGCACTAACGAAGTCAGACCAATATGTCTTTTCATAACTTTATCCATTTCCCTTCTTACCCCTTGAAAAGATCACCGCTCACCTCAAAGTATGAGGAGTTAAGCGGAGGAGAAAAGAGCCTAGGTGTCTAATAAAACAACTGCTAAAACAATGACGTTTTGAATTATTTTGTTAGGCACGCTAAAAACCCGTTTACGATCCCCTAAAAATTCATCGAAGAATGCGCAGCACAGTTATATAAACCGCCAAAAGAATCACTTACCCCTAGACGAGAGGAAGACGCTAAATACTGTCTGTCCCCACATCACGATTTCTTGAAGAGATTGCAAATAGACCCTTGAAGCCTTTTTAGAATCTTTCAAAAGTGCTCTGATTTGGGCCAACCCGGCGCACAGAAACCGGAATGTACATGACGTACTCAGAATTCCCAGCACCGCCCTCAAAGAAGGGTGCTTTTGAAAGATTATAAGCAAGCTCTTAGCGCCTGTTCCCGATCTCTCTAAAAGGTCGTCAGCGTAATTGCTAAACCTAGGAGGATTCCAAGCACCGCCCAGGATTTGGCAACAACGCAAATCACGGCCTTTTAGAAAGGTCATGAACAGGTTCCTAGGAAGCGCTGTCACATTTACTATGCCTCTCGTTAGATAAGCGCGCGCGACTTAGATATTTACCTTTCGCGTACGATTTCTCTCTAACGGAAACACTCAACAAGCTCTTTCGCGCTTAGCAATAGACCGCCCGCTAGACTCTATGCAAGTCGAGAGCGACATATTTCCCAGCCATTTTTTTAAGCAAAAAGCGTAAGAATACCATCCAGAACCCTCTAAGCGACATTTCATTGAAACAAAGTGAAAAATCTTATCTTCGAATAAGACTGTATTTTTTCATTAAGACAAAGCGTTAGCGGGATAAAGATCGTTGAAGAGACAAAGCCAGTGTCGCAATTTCGGCGCCCGGACGAGCCAGTACAACGACTTGCGCTTAGCAAACTCGCTTGAACTTACTTTTTAAATATTGGTCTTACAACCAGCGCTTTGCGTAAGCCGCGACCTAAACGAACGCTACGCAACGTGCTTAACTAATAAAAGAAAATAATTCCAAGATTGGCGAATTTGTTAGCTACAGTAGCAAACAAAGGGTAATTGCCTTTGCTTAGATCAAAGTTTTGTTGATCATCGCAGACAGGTTTTACTGATAGAAAAAGCGGCCTAAACCGCTAATGGATCTAGACCGCAATAAGAAAAGTGGGGCGCCCGCTAAGTATATGCGAGTAGTAGACATGCTTTCTACTCGCTACAAGAGCGCCCAACAATCAGATTCGAATATCTTAGAGCCTGTTCATAGTCTCCCAAATAAGGATTTTTTGAAAGACTCTGAACAGGCTCTAAAAAGACAAGCGCATGAACAAACTTAAGCGAAGTTAGCTGAGGAGATTTCCAAAGCCTGAAAGTAGGTTTGATCTAATAAAAACACTCGTTATTACCGATGATCAACCTACCTCGATATGCTTAAGCGCACCAATAAGCTCAACGTCATTATCTACTCCAAGCTTTCTCATTACGCTCTGTTTTTGTGCACTGATTGTTTTAATGCTGCGCTTAGTGCAATGGGCAATCTTGGTTACGCTCATGCCGCGTGCATAAAGTCGCATCACTTCCATTTCGCGCATGGTTAAAGATTCTTCCGCCAGCTGATCTCCAGCACCATTAAACATATGCTCGATCAGAAGTTTTGAGGTTTCTGGGTCGACATATTTTGTACCTTTAAGAACCGCATCAATTGCAAAAGGCAGCGCAGGAATACCACTTGATTTGCTCACAAAGCCAGCTCCGCCAGACGTCATAATACGTCTAACTCGGACTAGATCATCGTGCTGTGAGAGCACGATAACTTTAACGCTTGGGAACAAACGCGTGATTTTCTCAAGCATGAGCAAACCGTCTGGCTCTGAATCTCCATCAAATGAGAAATCACAGACCAGCACATCGCAGGACCATTGTTTCATCGCGCTAAACATTTCAGCGATCGATCGGACTGCTGCTACAACCTTGCAATCAGGGCGGCTTTCCAGCAGCTTCACGACACCGGTGAGCACCACGGGATGATCGTCAGCCACAATGATATTTATTGTTTGAAAAGCCATATCTCCTCCACTTTTATTTATTCTTTTACGAAAAAAAAATTACTCCAGAACCGCCTTATTTCTTTATATTTGACACATAGCATCGCTTTACATACTGCCCACAAAGGTTTGTTTAACCTGAGGGTGGAGCCATATAGGCCTTCCCTAGCTTTAAGCACGCCTTTTCATCTGCAGGCATTCCTTGCTCGCAGGTTATGCAGACCTTCCCTAGATCTCGAAAGTGGCAGCAGATTTATGAGATGCAAAATGTCAATAAATAGTGCAAAAGCGTATTAAGCTCTTGGATAAAGATTCTGAGCTATCTAATTTTCGCGGATGATAAGAAATCTCTCGCTCTTTATAAAGACTATTCTGAATTAATCAGGTAAAGCTCTTAGGAACACTTGTTTTAATATGCGACCAAGCTTCCCTGTGCAAAAATAAATATTGCAAAGGGATTAAAGCAGCACGGCCAGTTAACTTTTAGAAGCCGCTGAATTGGTTGCGATTTTACGGTATTGCTACAAGTCGCACTAATGAGGTAATCCCCTAATGGAAACACCTGGTTTTATGTCTTTTGCTGTAAACCAACCGCTCTCCATCTCAAGTGCATAGCGGCCAGCTTGGGTCGGACAATGCAGACTTTTGCTATCTGCCTGCATTTCATCGATATCGCTAATCATGCCCTGCGCATCAATGAAAGCGATGGCTAGTGGGATTTTTGTATTTTTCATCCAAAAGCAATGGCGCTCTATCTGATCAAAAACAAATAGCATGCCCTCATTAGGCCCAAGTTTTTTACGAAACATCAAACCTTGCTCACGCTCAGCCTCATTTGCAGCAACCTCAGCTTTGATCAGATACATGCCAGCAGCCAGGGTTGTCACGGGTAGACGTGCTGCTTTATCAACCCATGCCGCTTGCGCCCTCGCCTGCTTGAGCCACACATAACTCATCATGAGCGCTACGCTTATTAATATAAATAGACGCCAAAACCGTACAAAATAGGGTGAAAAATACATAAGACCTCAGCTGATAATTGACTAGAAATTGTCAGTTATTTTAGGGCCTATCCTCAAATACAGCGATAAAAAAGGCGGATGCTTTAAGCAATCCGCCTTTTAACGCTGCTAATAAAACAGCAAGACATTTACCACTTATTAATACTCTCGGCGCGTAATTACTCCGATACCATAGGCTCTGATGCAGCAGGTGTTGAAGCTTCAGACTTGGTGGCTGCCGAATGCTTAGCTGCTTTTTTCTCTTTTTTCTTGGTATGGTGATGGGACATCTTTTTAGCTGGGGTAGCTGGTGCGGAAGCAGCAACTGCAGCTTCGCTGCCGCTCTCAGATGCAGCTGATGTCGAAGGCATTTGTGCAAAGGCAGTCGTGGCAAAAAAGCCGGCAATCAGCGCTGTAGCGAGTTTGTTCATCTTACTTTATCCTCATGAAGATTGAATTAATTAACCTAAGAACCTATTTATGATTTGCTCAAAAAGCAGTGCTTTGAGTTGAGTAACTGCAAGCCTTAGATACATCTAAGTCAACATCGGTTGATGTCATGCTTGACAAAATACATCTCTTCTCAAAAGACCAGCTTTGGGAAAAATCGGAAATAAATTCTAAAAAATTGCTCAAAATCCGGTGCGCTGCCTTCCTGCCGAATGTAATAAGGTATTAAACCCTACTCATCCGTTAGGTTTTAGTTTCTACACTGCATTCTTTTTTATCTGTCACTAGTAAATATATGACTTAGATAGTTTTTAATAATCTAGCTAGCCAGTTAAATCAAAGAACATGGCATGCAGCTTAGTTTAAAATTCAACAGGACCATGTTCTCAAAAAGATAGCTAACGAAACCACAGCTGGCTCACTAAAGCACTGCAAGAGACTGAGCACATCGGCTTTGCGAACAGCAAAATATTAACGGATAAAAAATTAATCAATTCAAAAAAAATATTCTTTTTTTTAAACAAGAAATATCTGTTATTTTTTTTAAGATTATTAAAGATTTATAACTCTTATGAGATATTGTCTGATGCCAGAAAATAGAAATTTATAAATATAAAATAAGTAAATTCAGCTATCGCATAGCTGAATTTTAATAGCTGAGCTAAAATGCCAGCCTGCCGAATTTGGGAAATTTTTGGTGTTTAGAAAGCTTTGAGTAAGCTTGGAGCAAGAAATGCCTTTGCTGCCGGTACGGATTGTAGGCACCGAGGTATGACGCCGCTTCAGGGTTATTCAGCGCTTCCTTTACGCAGATAAATTAAAACGGAGTTAAACGTGGCATACCAACATATCAAAGTTCCAAGCGGTGAAAAAATTACGGTCAATCCTGATTTTTCGATTAACGTTCCTGATCAGCCAATTATCCCGTACATAGAAGGCGATGGTACCGGCGTTGACATCACGCCTGTCATGATCAAAGTCGTCGATGCAGCAGTTAAAAAAGCGTATGGCGGCGTAAAAAAAATCCATTGGATGGAAGTTTATACGGGTGAAAAGGCCGTTAAGGTTTACGGTCCTAACGTCTGGCTACCGCAAGAAACGCTCGATGCGCTTAGAGAATTCGTAGTGAGCATTAAAGGGCCATTGACCACGCCAGTTGGCGGCGGAATTCGCTCATTAAATGTTGCCCTACGGCAAGAGCTAGATCTTTATGTTTGCTTACGCCCGATCCGTTACTTCAAAGGTGTGCCGTCCCCAGTCTGTGAACCAGAGAAAACCCACATGGAAATCTTCCGGGAAAACTCTGAAGATATTTACGTCGGCATTGAATGGGAGGCTGATTCTGCTCAAGCCAAAAAAGTGATCAAATTTTTGCAAGAAGAAATGGGCGTGAAGGACATCCGTTTCCCAGAACACTGTGGCATCGGGATTAAGCCAGTATCGCGCCAAGGTACCGAACGCTTTGTGCGCCAAGCTATCACTTATGCGATTGATAACAATCGTCAATCAGTGACGCTGGTCCACAAAGGTAACATTATGAAATATACCGAAGGCTCGTTCTGCCAATGGGGTTATGAGCTAGCTCGTAAAGAGTTTGGCGCACAACCTATTGATGGCGGACCTTGGATGAAGTTTACCAACCCTAAAACAGGGGGCGATATTGTTATCAAAGACTCCATTGCGGATGCCTTCTTGCAACAAATTTTGTTACGCCCAAGCGACTACGATGTGATTGCCACCCTCAATCTGAATGGCGACTATATTTCAGATGCACTGGCAGCTCAAGTTGGTGGAATTGGTATTGCCCCAGGAGCAAATTTTTCGGATTCAGTCGCCTTGTTTGAAGCTACCCACGGCAGTGCGCCCAAATATGCTGGCAAAGATTACGTCAACCCTAGCTCAGAGATTCTCTCTGCTGAAATGATGCTACGTCATCTTGGGTGGCTTGAAGCGGCAGATGTGATTATTTCTGCGATGGAAAAATCGATCCTGCAAAAACGTGTCACCTATGATTTTGCGCGACTGATGGAAGGTGCAACTCAAGTTTCCTGTTCGGGCTTTGGCCAGGTATTAATTGAAAATATGTGACAATTTATTTAGTTTGTATTGAGAAATTTAGTAGCGGATTTTATTTAGGTAATTAACTATAAGCCAAAATTTTTCTGCTATTAAATTTTTAGTCCGAAATAAATAATTTAGCTGCAATAAAAAACCCGGCATATGCCGGGTTTTTTATTGCAGCTAACACTTCCAAAAACTTATTACGCTCTGGTTAAGCGGAAGAAGCCATCATTTCTTCCTTCTCATCCTTAATCTCAGTAGCTTGTAAGCCTTTGGCTCCGCGCTCGACATTAAAATATACTACTTGGCCTTCTTCGAGCATCTTATAACCTGACATTTTAATGGCGGTATAGTGCGCGAAAAGCTCCGTCATCCCATCGCTACTGTCATCTGGTGTAATAAAGCCGTAGCCTTTATTAGAATTGAACCATTTGACTTTGCCCTTCTTTCTGGCCTGTGCATTTGACATACCACTTCCTCTGTACTTTTTGATACTTGCAATAACGAGCGCATTAGAGAAGTTAAGCAGCTTACGCCACTTCTTCCCACAAGCTCACCCGGCATTCTTTCTTATAAAACGAACGTTAAAGAAAGCGCCGGTTTAATTGTTCGTTCTATGCGTCCACGTGTCAAGCATTTTTTAAGAATTATGGCATTTAGTGCATTAAATAGACCTTTTTTGGCCAATGCGCGGAGAGAATAATCAAAATTGATAAGATTTACAGTAAGTTTGTAGTGACAAGCAACTCGAATGCGAGCCTAATTTCAAACAGCCAGCGAAGCTCAGCGGCAAAATTTACTTAAAAAGTAATGAAACACGAACTATCCTTAGATAGTTACCTTATAGTGGGATTGCACACACGCACCAGTTGTTTAGAATGAGCATATGGCGATTTTTTCAGACCAACACGAAAGCACTGTTATAGAACGGCAAAAGCAAGCGATAAAACCGCCATCAATGTATAAAGTAATCTTGTTGAATGACGATTTTACACCAATGGATTTCGTTATCATGGTGCTTCAACAGCATTTCAACAAAGACCACAAAACTGCGATGCAAATTATGTTGAAAGTGCATCTTGAAGGAAAGGGAGTCTGTGGGATTTATACGCGCGATGTCGCCATGACTAAAACAGAGCAAGTCATTAAGCACGCGCGACAGGCTGGACATCCGTTGCAATGCGTGATGGAGGAAACATGATTGCCCAAGAACTAGAAGTCAGCCTACATATGGCATTTATGGAAGCGCGCCAAGCCCGGCACGAATTCATCACTGTCGAGCATCTGTTACTAGCGCTACTAGACAACCCGGCAGCAGCTGAAGCATTGCGCGCCTGCTCGGCCAATCTTGAAGATCTCAGACAGAGCTTACGCCATTTCATTCAAGACCATACGCCAACCGTACTCGGCTCTAATGAAGTCGATACTCAGCCTACGCTTGGTTTCCAACGAGTCATCCAGCGTGCCATTATGCACGTGCAGGCCTCTTCAAATGGCAAGAAAGAAGTGACAGGCGCGAATGTGCTAGTAGCCATTTTTGCCGAAAAAGATTCGCACGCTGTCTATTACCTGCAACAGCAAGGCATCAGCCGTCTAAATATAGTCAACTTTATTTCGCATGGCATTACTAAGGCCGATGAAAGCCCTGCCTCAAAATCTCATGATGCAGGTAGTAGTGAAAGTGAAGCTAGTCCTTCTTCATCCAAAGAAATGTCACTTAGTAGCTTTGCTCAAAACTTAAACCAGCTTGCCAAAGATGGGCAGATTGACCCGCTTATCGGCCGAGAACCTGAAGTTGAACGCGTCGTACAGGTATTGTGCCGGCGTCGCAAAAACAATCCATTACTTATCGGTGAAGCAGGTGTAGGTAAAACAGCTATCGCCGAAGGGTTCGCATGGCGTGTAACACGTGGCGAAGTACCTGAAATACTAGCCGATGCCACGGTCTATTCGCTTGATATGGGTGCGCTATTAGCCGGTACAAAGTATCGAGGCGACTTTGAGCAGCGTCTTAAAACTGTACTCCGAGAACTTAAAGAACAGCCTCACGCCATCCTTTTTATCGATGAAATCCACACCTTAATTGGAGCAGGCTCAGCGTCTGGTGGGGCATTAGATGCTTCTAATTTACTCAAGCCGGCGCTCGCCTCTGGCCAGTTGAAATGTATTGGCGCCACCACTTTCAATGAATATCGCACGACTTTCGAAAGAGACGCAGCGCTATCGCGCCGTTTTCAAAAGATTGATGTCAATGAGCCCACCATCCCACAAGCGATTGCCATTTTGCGCGGCCTAAAATCGCGCTTTGAAGAACACCACGCCGTTAAATACACGCTTGGTGCCCTCTCGGCCGCCGTTGAGCTATCGAAGCGCTTTATCGCCGGGCGTCATTTACCCGATATGGCAATCGATGTGATTGACGAAGCAGGCGCTGCACAACGCGTTCTGCCCAAATCAAAACAGAAAAAAACCATCGGCAAGGCTGAGATTGAAGAGATTGTGGCAAAAATTGCCCGCGTACCCGCGCAAAGCATCTCGCAAGATGATCGCAGCAAACTGCAAACCCTTGAGCGAGATTTAAAAAATATTGTATTTGGGCAAAATAGCGCCATCGAAGCACTAGCGGCTGCGATCAAAATGGCACGCGCAGGCATTGGCAGAACGGATAAACCAATTGGCTCATTCCTCTTTTCCGGCCCAACTGGTGTTGGCAAAACCGAAGTCGCACGTCAACTGGCATTCACACTCGGGATTGAACTCATCCGTTTTGATATGTCGGAATACAAAGAGTCACATGCGATCAGCCGGCTCATTGGCGCACCACCCGGTTATGTTGGATATGATCAAGGTGGCTTATTAACCGAAGGAATCAGAAAAAAACCGCACTGCGTGCTGCTCCTTGATGAAATCGAAAAAGCTCACCCTGATATCTACAACGTGCTCCTACAGGTCATGGACCATGGCACGCTCACCGATAGCCACGGGCGCAAAGCTGATTTTTGCAATGTGATTCTCATCATGACTACCAATGCCGGCGCAGAAGCTATGCAAAAGGCTAAGATCGGCTTCGCCTTACATCAAGAAACTGGCGATGAGATGGTCGATATTAAGCGCATCTTCACCCCTGAATTCCGCAACCGACTTGATGCCATCATTCCTTTTCAATCGCTCGATCAAGAAGTCACCGTGCGAGTGGCTGACAAGCTTCTCATGGAACTTGAAGAGCAGCTCCATAAGAAAAAAGTCGATGCGATATTTACCGATGCCTTACGTCAATATCTTGCGAAACAAGGCTTCGACCCACTGCTGGGTGCCCGCTCAATGCCACGACTCATCCAAAATACCATTTTGCGCGCCTTAGCAGATGAGCTTATCTTTGGCAAATTAACAAACGGGGGGCGTGTGACGGTAGATATCGATACGGAAAATAAAATACAACTCGTGTTTGATGAAAAAACCCCATCGCATCAGCAAAATCTCGAAGCAGCTGAAATTGATTAGGCTATTTTCTATCATTATTTGACAACCTATATAAAACCTTCCAGTCAGGCATTCTGCGAGTCTTCCTCGCAGAATGCCTTCTCTCTTTCTAGTTCAATAAACTCCCCCCACGCTGTTTAAAACACTGCACAACGTTTGCGATTTTTTTACACACTAGCTGTTATTTTTTGCGACATTTTTAGACGTATCAGCTCAGCATAAAGCTATACCAATTCCTGTGCTGGAGAGTTGCAATGAATATGAGCGTTGATTTTCCGACCAATTTCATTCCATCCGACGAAGCTAAAGAAGAGGCTTTTCGCCAACCAATACAGCTCACCTATCCCAATAAAAAAATATCACTGACTTTTTCATCTTTACCCTTAGCCACTAATAAGGCAGCCCAAAAGCATAGCGATAATCATCCCCCTTCCCTGCCAAGCATCAAAACTTCGCACCCTACTGCCGCAGTCATGGATGCTGATGCGGCAATACAGAAAGGATCAGCGGTTGGGCAAATCGCAGCTAGCATGCAGCAACTCAGCGCACCCGGCTATATCGACTACCTACACGCCGGCGGGAAATTGCTTGCAGACCACCCACTTGCAGGACTACTCAATCAAACACAACCAGTAGGCCCCGCCCTCTTCGGTGTAACAACCGGCGCCTCAGTGCTAGGGATCCCCTGCACTGCTGTCACCTTAATCTCAGCGCTGCGTGACATTACCGATGCAAAAAAATTCAAGCAGATATTGCATGCCTATCAAGAGCACTACCAACAAAAGCTATCAACACTCGAGCAGCTATTAGAGTCAGCGACTGATTCAAATCAGAGAGCAATACTTACACGCCACCACCTTCAAACTGCGCAGTTGTTAGCCACCGTCCAATTCATCGAAACGCTCAATCATCTTGATAAGAAAAGTAACCAATTCACAGTAGCTGGCGCTGCCAGCACCATTGCCAGCGCAGCACTGACAACTGGCGCACAAGTAGGGTTGGTCGCCGCCAATCCTTCACCTACTTCCTTTGCCTCAGTTAGCCTTGAGACAGCCGCGGGGCTAGCCGCAGCCAGCGCTGGCATCGCTAGCGCAGCGCTAGGCGTACCAGCAGGTATAGGCTCCGCTGGCTATGGTTGGTACATGATGAAGAAAGCTGAGCAGCAGCGTCAATTTTTCAAGCAAGCCTATAAAAAACTCATGCCGATGTTGAAAGTACGGGGAATAGAAATGACTCATACCCGTAAATTGTCAGCCAATATAGAAGCGCCCTATTTGCATTTCTTAAACACGAAGCTGAGGCAACGCATCGTATTTTTGCGCTGGTTCAGTCGCTTTAGCAAAGGGCTTTTCAGCGGAGGGTTTACCTCTGGAGCCATTGCGATAGCCAAAGCTATCGCGCTTACTGCTACCGTCGCTGGAGCCAGCGCCGTGCTTGCTAATCCAGTTGTGCCCATCCTATTAGTCGTGCTAGGCGCAGTTGGCTTAAGCATCACAGCCATCAGCTCGCAGCAAGTTTTTTATCGCCATACTAAACATAAGCGTTACTACCATCAGCGCATGTCAGACGACCCTGAATTAAACCGCGCATGGCTGAGCACCATCGACATCTGGCACGACGAACAATCCAAAAAAGGCTTTGCCTTGCGCGCACATTTTTACCAAATGATTGATAAGCGCGAAACAAGGAGGCAAGAATGGCTAGCTAGCATAGCCTTAAGGTCAGCGTCAGAGCAGCCGCACTATTTTGAGCCAATTCAATACTCGACAGACACCTCAAGCTTAGTCACCCCTATTGCCAATTCATTACCTAAAAAAATGGCGGCCAAAGTACGTACGGGTGGTTTGCGTGCTGCTGCTTGGACTCAAAGCATGATTAAAAGCCCTAGCCTGCGCTCGGCCAACACTGCGAGCCGCAGTGCACGCAATGCCCCAGGCACCATACTCAATACCGAGGCCGTTGCGGCTTGGCTCAGTGACCCCAACAATCGCCAGCGAAAAATCGAGTGGATGCGCTCATTTATTAGCGATCAGAAGGAATTCGTTGCGTACAAACTGAAGAGCCGCGAAGAGGTATATCAACAAAGACTAGCCGCTAAAACTCAATTAATGCCTGATGCTTTTGCTAAAGCCGCATCCAAACTCGACACCACAGCCCCTGAAAAATTACATGAATTGCTACAGCAATTCGACACTGATTATCAAAAAGACAAACGCTTTAAGGAGGACTTAGCGTCACTAGACGTTTTACTCACACAATTAGAGGAACAACCAAGCAAACGCACGGATTTACACGGCATGCCCTCATTACAGCAACTTCAAACCTGGTTTATCGAGTTACAACATGGGCGCGTTTGGGAGACATCAAAAAGTTATTTTGCAGCCGGCACTGATGACAAGCTCGCTCACTACCTCCTGAAAGGTGCTGCATTACGCGCTCGCGAACTACGCGGCATGCTGCTTGAAACCGAGCTTGATGCGGCTTCTATCCGCTACAAAACATACGGCACAGAGGGTGACTTGAGGCAAAAGCAGGCACAACTATTCGAGAAAAAACTAAAAGAACAAGCGTTAAACCCTCTTAAATCAGCCATTTCTAACCGGAGTTTTTCCAAAAACTCATTCTCACGCCTTGCTCAATAAGAGAAATTTATACGTTTTCTTTATATCCAGCACCACCATCTTTACCCATATTTTATTCGGCGACATTTAGAGTTGACTCATCACTAGCACCCTTCTCGCAGAGATACTCATGGATAGCTACTACATCGCCGGCATCGCCCTACTCTTCGGTCTAATCGCTGCCCTCGCCTTAGGTTGCGCAAAACTTAGGAGGCAACAATGAACTGGCTCTATCTCCTCAGTGGCGGCTTCGCCGTAGCGCTTTTGATTTACCTCATTTATGCCTTAATTAAAGCAGAGGAGCTGTAATGACTTCCAACTTCTGGCTCAACCTAGGTTTTTACTTACTAGTTTTGCTTCTGCTTGCTAAGCCGCTCGGCACCTATATCGCGCAACTGATGGAAGGAAAAATAGGCTTCGTCAGCCGCATCGAAACACCTATTTATCGCTTATGCGGCGTCAACGTTAAAGAAGAGATGGGTTGGCTACGCTATGCGCTAGCTATTCTGATGATCTCCTTGACAGGGGTATTCGTCACTTATGCGCTACAACGCTTGCAGGCTTGGTTACCGCTTAATCCGCAACGACTGACTAATGTCAACGCTGACACCTCCTTCAACACTGCCTTGAGCTTCGTAACCAACACCAATTGGCAGAGTTATGCCGGCGAAACGACGATGAGCTATCTAACCCAGATGCTCGCGCTCGCTGTACAAAATTTTCTCTCAGCGGCCACAGGCATCGTCGTCGTGATTGCCTTAATCCGTGGTTTTATCAGACGCTCAACAAATTCACTCGGCAATGCCTGGGTTGATTTAACGCGCTGCACACTCTTCCTTTTATTACCTTGCTCATTAATCCTTGCCATCGCCTTAATTAGCCAAGGAGTCATCCAGAATTTTTCTCCTTACAAGCAAGTTTCCCTGCTCGAGACAGCTCACTTCGAGCAACCCAAACTGAATAACGCTAGCGAGCCACTCACAGATGCCCAAGGCAAGCCATTAATGGCGCAAGTCGTCAAACAAACTCAGACACTAGCGATGGGGCCAGTAGCCTCTCAAGAAGCCATCAAAATGCTCGGCACCAATGGGGGTGGATTTTTTAATGCCAATTCAGCTCATCCATTTGAAAACCCAACACCGCTCTCTAATTTCTTGCAGATGCTCGCTATCTTTATCATTCCCGCTGCGCTGTGCTGCACCTTCGGGCGGATGGTCGGTGATAAGCGCCAGGGTTGGACACTGCTCGCCACCATGACTCTCTTCTTCATCGCTTTCGCGGCAATGGCGAATTACCACGAACAGCAAGGCAATCCTCTTTTCGCCAAATTCAGTGTAGAACAAGCCGCTAACACGTTACAGCCTGGCGGCAATATGGAAGGCAAAGAAGCACGCTTTGGCATCAATGCTTCAACCCTGTTTGCCACCGTCACCACCGCCGCCTCTTGCGGTGCTGTCAACAGCATGCACGACTCCTTTACCCCGCTTGGAGGCTTAGTGCCGCTCTTCTTGATGCAACTGGGTGAAGTTGTGTTTGGCGGCGTAGGTTCGGGTTTATACGGCATGCTGATGTTTGCCATTCTCGCCGTATTCATCGCTGGCTTAATGATTGGGCGCACGCCTGAATATTTGGGCAAAAAAATAGAGGCCTTTGAAATCAAAATGACTTCGATTGCGATTCTTGTCCCACCCTTACTGGTGCTAGCTGGTGCAGCGCTGGCTATGGTCACCGCTGCAGGTAGAGCCGGCATTGCAAATCCTGGCGCGCACGGCTTTTCAGAAATTCTCTATGCCTTTACCTCGGCTGCCAACAACAACGGCAGCGCTTTTGCCGGCCTATCGGCAAACACGCCGTTCTACAACACCATCTTAGGCAGCCTCATGTGGCTCGGACGCTTTGCGGTAATCGTCCCAGTTCTGGCCATCGCTGGCAGCTTGGCAGATAAAAAGCGGCTAACCGAAACGGCAGGCACGATGCCAACTCACGGGCCGCTGTTTATTGGCTTACTCGCCGGAACCGTGCTGCTTATCGGGGCCCTGAACTATATCCCCGCCCTCGCCCTTGGCCCAATCGTCGAACATTTAATCCTCTGGACCAATACCTAGGAGGGGCTGCATGAGCTGGGGGCAAGAAAGGCCTTTGCTGCCAGTACAACTAGGACAGCCCGCAGGCATAACACCGTCCAGGCTTATACAGACCTTCTCTAACCAGCAAAGGACAACAGGATGTCACGCAAAACCCTAACCATGTTCGACCCAGCGCTAGTTAAACCAGCCATCGTCGATGCCTTCAAAAAGCTCGCACCCTGGGTACAGCTACGCAATCCAGTGATGTTTGTGGTATATGCCGGCAGCATCTTAACCACCGCGCTACTCTTACAAGCCTTATTTACGCATGGAGAAAGCTCTACTGGTTTTATCCTCTCTATTACCTTGTGGCTGTGGTTTACTGTGCTGTTCGCGAATTTTGCTGAAGCCCTTGCTGAAGGACGCAGCAAAGCGCAAGCAGCGTCACTACGTGGCATCCAACAAACGGTCATGGCGAAAAAGCTAGAAGAGCCACACTACGGTGCCACATTTAAGCTGGTCGCTTCCACTGACCTGCGCCGTGGCGATGTGGTGCTGATCAGCGCAGACGAATTAATTCCTGCCGACGGCGAGATTATCGAAGGGGTGGCTTCAGTCGATGAATCCGCCATTACCGGCGAATCTGCACCTGTCATACGCGAATCGGGTGGAGATTTCTCGGCAGTCACAGGCGGCACACGCGTGCTATCTGATTGGATTGTGGTGCGTATCACCGCCAACCCTGGCGAAGCCTTTTTAGACCGCATGATTGCTATGGTAGAAGGCGCCAAGCGACAAAAAACCCCTAATGAAATCGCTTTAACCATTTTGCTAGTCGCCTTGACCATCGTTTTTCTGGGCGTCACAGCCACACTTCTGCCTTATTCAATCTTCAGCGTCATCGTTTCCCAAGCTGGTCAGCCAGTCAGTATCACCGTACTGGTTGCACTGCTCGTCTGCCTGATACCAACCACTATCGGTGGCTTACTCTCAGCAATTGGTATCGCGGGTATGAGCCGCATGCTGCAAAAAAATGTTATTGCTACTTCAGGGCGAGCTGTAGAAGCAGCCGGCGATGTAGATGTGCTGCTGCTTGATAAGACGGGCACCATCACCCTTGGTAATCGCCAGGCCTCAGACTTTCTGCCTGCGCCCGGCGTAAGCGCAGCTGAACTCGCTGCGGCAGCCCAGCTTGCTTCCCTCGCTGATGAAACACCAGAAGGACGCTCTATCGTCGCCTTGGCTACGCAGCAATACCCCGCTCATCAACCTAATGCACAAGCGTTGAACATCACTTTTATCCCTTTCACCGCAACCACCCGTATGAGCGGGATAGATTACCCCGACTGCGCTATCCGCAAAGGCGCCGCAGATGCCATCCAACGCTGGGTAGAAGAGCAAGGCAACGACTTTCCGCAAAGCCTGACACATCAGATAGCCAACGTCGCTCGGCGCGGTAGCACCCCGCTGGTCGTCGCGCAAAATGGACGCGCACTTGGTGTGGTGGAACTGAAAGATATCGTCAAAAGCGGTATCAAAGAGCGCTTCGCTGAGCTACGCCGCATGGGCATCAAAACCGTCATGATCACCGGCGACAATCGTCTCACCGCAGCGGCTATCGCCGCGGAAGCAGGAGTCGATGATTTTCTTGCCGAAGCAACGCCCGAAGCTAAGCTAAAGCTCATCCGTCAATACCAGGCAGAAGGCCAGCTCGTCGCCATGACCGGCGACGGCACTAACGATGCGCCAGCCTTAGCCCAAGCTGATGTGGCAGTCGCCATGAATTCCGGCACACAAGCGGCGAAAGAAGCCGGCAATATGGTGGACCTGGATTCCAATCCAACTAAACTGATTGAGATCGTCGAAATTGGCAAGCAAATGCTTATGACGCGCGGCTCCCTCACCACCTTTAGCATTGCCAACGACCTAGCCAAATACTTCACGATTATTCCTGCCGCTTTCGCCACCACCTATCCGCAGCTCAACGCACTCAATCTCATGGCGCTTGCCAGCCCCTCCTCGGCCATTTTGTCAGCCGTTATTTTTAATGCGCTCAGCATTATTTTTCTCCTGCCCATGGCGCTCAAAGGGTTGGCATACCGGCCTTTAGGCGCTGCGGCCTTACTGCGACGCAATCTGCTGATATACGGCGCCGGTGGGCTGGTAGCTCCCTTTATCGGCATCAAGCTGATTGATTTACTGCTTGTTGTTTTGCAACTCACTTAATCTATCTGGCCTGCTATGAAAACACTACTTAGACCGGCAGTTTCAGTATTTATCTTACTGTCACTCATCACCGGCCTCATTTATCCGCTTGTCGTCACTGGCCTCGGCCACAATCTTTTCCCCAGCCAAGCTAACGGCAGCCTAATCAGCAAAAATGGCACACTGATAGGATCTGAATTAATCGGGCAAAACTTCACTGGCCCCAGCTATTTCTGGGGCCGACCATCAGCGACCACGCCCAATCCATACAACGCCACTGGCTCAACGGGCTCCAATCAAGGGCCACTGAACCCCGCCCTCGTTGAAGCTGTTAAAGCACGTATCAACGCTTTACACGTAGCTGACCCACACAACACAGCGCCTATTCCAGTAGATTTAGTGACTGCATCAGCCAGCGGCCTCGACCCTCATATCAGCGTTGCAGCAGCCCTTTATCAAGCCGAGCGAGTTGCACGCCAGCGTCATCTGCCAAGCACGCAAGTGCACCAACTCATCGAGCAATACACGCAAGGTAGGCAATGGCATCTGCTTGGCGAACCCAGAGTTAATGTGCTGAAACTAAACTTAGCGTTGGACAACCTGAAGAAACACTGAATAAATCGAAAGAAATCATATTTGCTATGACCAATCAGCGCCCTGACCCTGACGAGCTTCTAAGCAAGATTAACGAGCAAGAAGAGCGCACTGCACGCGGCAAATTAAAAATTTTCTTCGGTGCCTCGGCAGGCGTTGGCAAAACCTACGCCATGCTCGCCGCAGCGCAGCAACAGCGCTTGCAAAAGGTTGACGTTGTGATTGGCGTGATAGAAACACATGGCCGACGTGAAACAGAAACAATGACTGAGGGATTGGAGCGCCTACCTCTCAAAGACGTCAATTACCGGGGCGCACACTTGCGCGAATTCGATTTGGATGCGGCGCTCGCTCGTCGTCCCGCGCTCATTTTGATTGACGAATTAGCCCATACTAATCTGTGTAATTTGCGCAATGCACGCCATCCCAAGCGTTGGCAAGACGTGGAGGAATTGCTCAACGCAGGCATCACTGTGTATACCACGGTCAATGTGCAACATATCCTTAGCCTGAATGATGTCGTTGGCAGTATCACCGGCATTCAGGTGCGGGAAACCGTACCAGATCACGTATTTGATGAGGCTCATGAAATTGTGCTGGTCGATTTACCGACCAATGAATTATTGCAGCGGCTCGCAGAAGGAAAGGTTTATCTGCCGCAACAGGCTAAACAGGCACAGCGGCATTTCTTTCGCAAAGGCAATCTACTTGCCTTACGAGAGCTGGCACTACGGCGCACTGCCGACCGCGTAGATGAGCAGATGCGCCAGTACCGCCGTGCTCAAGACGTAGAGCCAGTGTGGCAAGCCCGTGAGAGCATGCTGGTATGCATAGGCCCACAAGCCAATGCCGAACAAGTCGTGCGCAACGCGGCTCGCATCGCAGCACAGCTTACGTGCCCGTGGCATGCCATCTACGTTGAGACCCCAAAGTTGCAACGCCTGCCTGATGCCGCGCGCCAGCGTATTTTGCTCGTCCTTAAAACTGCCCATACATTAGGTGCCGAAACTGCCACGGTGGCAGACCATAATGAAGCCCGGGCCGCGGCTGAGTATGCACGCAAGCATAATTTGTCACGCGTAGTCATAGGAAGTCGGCCCAGCGCACGGTATTTTTTTAGCTGGCGCAAATCCTTTGCTGAGCGCCTGACCAGTGCGGCACCTGAGCTTGATGTGATCCAAATTGCCCAAGCACAAACTTCTCGTGAGCAGGCCCGCCCCGATCTAACGATCATCGCGCAGGCAGTCAACTGGAAGCACTATTTAGGCAGTACCGCCATTTGTGCATTGACTACCTTGCTGATGATTCCTTTGCATCGAGCACTTGATCTGGCCAATGGTGTGATGCTGTTTTTAGTCGCAGTAGTTGGAGTAGCGCTGCGCTTTGGCCGCGGCCCGGCAGTGCTGGCTGCTTTTCTCTCGGTCGGGGCCTTTGATTTTTTCTTCGTCCCACCACGTTTATCCTTCAGCGTGGCTGATATTCAGTACTTAGTGACTTTTGCCGTGATGTTGAGTGTGGCGCTTGTGATTGGGCAGCTCATGGCCAATCTTAAATTCCAAGCACGCGTGGCAAATAGCCGCGAAGCACGTGCGCAAACGCTATACGAAATGTCACGCGAATTATCTACCGCCCTGGTGCCCGAGCAAATTGCTGAAATTAGCGCTCGCTCGATGCAACGGATATTCGCCGCCAATACGGTGATTCTTCTACCTGGCTTAGATGGAAACCTCAGCCCTGTAGGCCTTCAAAGTGCAGCTCGCGCTCCTATTAATCGTCTACTAGAGCGTTCCACTCAACGCCCTGCGCCACCCATGACAACTGACCTTAGCATTGCGCAGTGGGCCTATGACCATGAACAAGCAGCAGGATTTTCAACCGACACCCTACCCGCTTCGCCCATGCTTTATTTGCCTCTTAAGGCACCGATGCGCGTACGCGGTGTATTAGCGATTGAGCCTAAAGTTGCACGCTGGATGCAGATTCCTGAGCAACAACGCCTGCTTTCCACCTTTGCCGCCTTGATTGCGCTGGCCCTTGAGCGGGTGCATTACGTAGACGTTGCGCAACAAGCTCAGTTAAGCATGGAAGCTGAGCGGCTGCGCAATTCCGTGCTAGCAGCGGTCTCTCATGACCTACGCACCCCTTTAACTGCACTTATTGGTTTTGCCGATACATTGCTGATGAAACGCTCCACGCTGCACGCCGAAGAACAAGAAACGGTGCAGATCATGCGTGACTTAGCCGGACGGATGAATGCCTTAGTCAATAACCTACTTGATATGGCGCGCCTGCAAGCTGGCGGCATTAAATTGAATAAACAATGGCAGCCGCTAGAAGAAGTCATAGGAACAGCTTTACGCACTGCCGAATTAACTTTCGGAAAACGTAAGCTCACCGTTGATTTACCCTCAGCGCTACCCTTAGTCGAATTTGACGCTGCGCTGATCGAACGCGTCTTAGTCAACCTGCTTGAGAATGCGGCTAAATACACGCCGCCCCATGCAGCGGTACGCATTACCGCAGTCATGCGAGAAGCTCAACTTGAAGTTTCTGTCATCGATAACGGACCGGGTTTACCTACTGATAAGGAAGAGATCATTTTTGAGAAATTCACACGCGGACAAACCGAATCGACTACGCCTGGCATAGGGCTTGGCTTAGCCATATGCAAAACCATTATGGCAGCGCATGGTGGCCACATACATGCAGTACCCGTGGTGCCACACGGTGCGCATTTTATTTTCACCCTTCCTCAAGGGACCCCACCCTCCTTGGAAGAGCCCCCCTCTCCTTACTAACGCTAAACAGGTTCTGAGGGAAAATTACGATGAGCAGCCACACTCCTACCGTATTAGTTATCGAAGACGACTCATCCATTAGACGCTTCATCCACACGGCGCTACACAGTGAAGGGTTTTGCGTATTTGAAGCAGCAGATGGGAAGCGTGGACTGATAGAAGCCGGCACGCGACGCCCCGATCTGCTGATTCTTGATCTTGGACTGCCTGATAGAGATGGCATCGAAATTATTCGAGACTTGCGCACTTGGCTGTCTAAGCCAGTGCTCGTACTCTCTGCACGAACTGATGAGACCGATAAGGTGGCAGCGCTTGATGCAGGCGCAGACGACTACCTGATTAAGCCTTTTGGCGTGGCTGAGCTACTTGCCCGCATGCGCGCCTTGTTAAGGCGTCGCCACCTTGATATTACAGATACTCCACTCGTGCAATTTGGCGAAATTCAAATGAACTTAACCGATCGGACTGTAAAAAAAGGAACGCAAGAGGTACATCTCACGTCGACCGAATATCGGCTACTCACCGTTCTAGTTAGCAACCCAGGCAAAGTCATGACCCAAAGGCAGCTACTTAAGGAAGTATGGGGACCTAGCCATATTGATAGCCCCCACTACTTGCGCATCTATATGAGCAACCTACGCCGCAAACTAGAGCACGACCCCACTCGGCCTGAGCATTTGCTAACCGAAGGTGGCATTGGGTATAGATTGAAGTATTAAGGAACCTTTGCATAACCCCCATAGCAAGAAATGCCTTTGCTGCCAGTACATCAGTACGGCAAGGAGGGGGCAAGCCCATAACAAGTAGATCAGCTTAAGCGGAGTTTTAAAGCAGAAAGGAGAGATAGATTGAAACTTTAGGATGGTGGCCTGGGGCGGGATCGAACCACCGACACGCGGATTTTCAGTCCCTGCTTATAAAATAAGCTTATAAAATTTTCCTTATAAATCAATACCTTGCATAACTCGAAAAATGCAAACAAAGTATATAACAGCTCATTTTGGCTCAAAATAAGGTCAGTTTAGGTGTAATTTAGCTGTATCCTTAAAAACAAATTTAGAATTATCCATTCTCCTTCGTCCCGTAATTTTTCTAATCCCACTCCCTTGTTTTTCATCAAGCAATGACTCACCTATGCTGAGTATCTTTTGCGCGTAAAAATATTTCCCCTTTCCTCTCATTAAAACCAGCCCATATAAAAAATTATGGAAGGGGTAAAAAAAAAGGTTACAAAGGTAACAAATATTAAAAAAATAGAAAAATACTATAAAAATCAATGACTTATATTACATATAGAAAGGTTACAAAAAGGTAACATTAAAGTAACACGTAACTTTCTTTACCTAATCAGTGAGTGCCTCATCAAAAATGGGTAAACGGAATTAAATGTGAGAGTTATTTTTTTGTTACCCGTTTTGTTACTTGCTTGTTACCTATTTGTTACCTTTTTTAATTTCAAATTTATCTTTATATATCAATAATTTACGTTCATTTTTTTGAAGATGTTACCTTTGTAACCTCTTTTTTTACCCCATACATAGAAAGAGTTGGCAGAGGCCATCGCCTTGGCTGCATCAAAATGCGTTATTTTGCGTCGAAACGCGTTATTTTTAAGACGTCAAAAATTCCCCAAACATCTTGTTATCTGGCCTTTTCAGACTAGCTAAGGGCGCGTTAAAAATAAGCTTTTTTGTGAAAGTCGCAGGTGGGAGGGGCACTGCCGTTATTAGGGTTTGTTGGTAGGTACGCCTCAAGCAAGGGCAAAGAAAGCCCTTATAAAATCTTCTGAGGGGATATAAATGGGCGAAGTGTCCTGTGCCTCATGTTCAAAAAAACAGCGGCACACTGACTAATCTCTCTATCTGGCGATCAAGCACCGCCCCAATAAAACAGCAGTAACGTCCTCCCTATATGGAATTTCGTAACCTGCTATTTTCAGTGACACAACGTATAACTAAGTGTGCTCTTAACTGATAAAAATAAAAAAGCTTTACAAGTTTGCTGAGAATTGAGGGTTGTCTTGTAAATCTGATTGGAACATTTAATCTGTTGAGGAGCTAGCTATGGAAAGCAATAGAGTGAGTGCCAGCAATATTAGTTCTAGTTACAAGCCGTTGGAGAGTCGCGCACCTGCTGAATGGGAGCCTCGCAGTTATAAGGCTGGCGACAAGGTTCAGAGGGATGGGCGCGCCTATACAGCAAAGTGGCATGCGGAAGCTGACAACAAGCCAGGTGCTGAAGGATGGCGAGGCGAGCCTTGGCGAGATGATGGCGTATGCAAATAATTTGAATTATGGTGATGTGGCCAATGTTCAGGCACTGGTCCGTCACAGTGTCTTAATTCATCATCTCTTTAGTACGTTCGTTCATGAGCCTTTGTCCCGTGCTTTAGATAGTACCGCTCTGGTACCATGAATCAGCAAGATAAGTAGATACTGTCCCGCCGTTTGCTGAGGCGGCAATGAGCGTCAGCGGTTAAAAACCCGCTTACTGCTCATCTAAAACAGGTTAAGACCATCGAATATTAATTGTCTGTCGAAAGCGAAGATTTAATCAGCTTTAAACTTGATGACTTTCTTATCTAATCATCTATTCAACTCAGTAAAACGCGCTTGCAATGGTTGAATCTCATGCTGAGTAAAAAGCTTAGCAGCGGTATCCGCTGCCCCAAAGCCGCCGGTATTGCCCGGCACAATGCCTAATAACTGCGGCGGCACGCGATGCGCAGCGAGTAAATCATCCCGTGTGACATTCTTGATATTAAAAAACTCATCCTTCGCGGTAACTTCCGAAACCGGAATCAGCTGCAGCCCATCTTTTTTGCCATTCGGTGCATAAATAAACAGGTTTCTAAAGTTGCCTGGCCCTTTGCTTTCTTTCAGGGCTTGCCGTAAGCCATTCACATCGGCCTCCTGGTGTGCGGCATCCGTCATATACAGAATAAAACCGGCATGGCTGCCATTCTCGTAATATTTGCGCCGAAACAAGGTTGCCGATTCATTCAACCAAGCTGCATGTAATGCACCTAAGTATTCGGGTAGGCCGTACACTTCTTGATTAATATCCGGCTCCATTAAATGCAAGATGCTGTCTCGCTTAAAGTGATGTTCTTGTTGCCACCCTCTGACGAAGTAATAAGTTTTTAGATCAACCCCGCGCCGCATGTATTTAGCTGGGACATGCCGGAGTTCGATCACTTGTCCCAGTCGGTTGTATCGTTTTTCTAGGTAAGCATTCCCAAACACGAGAAAATCCAGCGCCAACCGACTAAACGCCTCTCGGGAGAGCCACGGATGCGGGATAAATGATGACGTTAAAACCTTGCATTTAAAGTAAATCGCCGAGCTGTGATGCGTACTGGCCTGAAACGATTTAGCCAGACCCGCCCAACTCATCGGTGGCTCAAACCACTTACCATTCATCCAACATTCGAGATAATCCAACATTTCCGCCTGATTGAGCGCAGGCATCGGCTCACCGAAAGTAAAGCTTTCAATGCTCATGAGTAAAACTCCATAAAACCAGCTGCGTTCATCCCGTCTAGCGGCTCATGATCGAGCGCATGCAAACAAGCCCAAGCTAGATCAGCGTGGCCGGTGGTTTCGTTACGATTGGCTTGATAAGTGACTTGCCGCCCACTGGCGGTTAAGGTTTGGCGGATGCTCATGAAGGCTTGGGCTAAATCAGTCCAACTGGCATCAAACGCTAATCGCTGGCGGCGAATGACCGCTTGGCCTTTGAGTACTAAGCGGCTTTTGACGTCAGGGGAATAATTGAGACCTGTTACCGCCGGGAAGAAACGCCGCACCAGCTGAAACACGCCTTGCCCCATCCCGGTCGTATCGATACCGATATAAGCGACGTGATAACGCTCGGTGAGCTGCTTGATGTGTTCGGCTTGCGTTTCGAAGTCCATCCCGCGCCATTGGTATTTTTCCAGGAGACGGAATTTATCTTTAGAGTCGAATAACTGATGAACAAAAAAACGGCTTGCCCTACTCAGTCTTAAATGCAAAACGAAAAAGCTACTTTATAAAATAAAAACGCGTCTCTAGCGGGGCTTGTTAATCGATATAGAGACAGAAACGTTTTCCACTGAAACAGAAACGTTAATCGCAGTATTTTTTCTAAGCCATTTTTTAAGTCTTTGTGGCTTCCTTTTTATCCCTAAATGCCGTGCACCCATCTTTCTACTTCGATAGAAATTTTTAAGGAAGATGATATTTGGCTCTTCTTCCGTAAACGGTACTTCATAAGCATGTTCCCCAATCTGGATAACATAGATATGATCGTTAGTAGTTAAGCATCGCTCTTCTGGGTATTCATCAGTGGCGATAATTTTACCAGCGGCTAGCTGAGGAATAATCGACTCAAAATTAAGTTGGCGCTTCGCTTGGATATATTGATTCTTACCTTATGAAAACTTATAAACCTCCTCTTCCCTCTCTATCAAAACAAAGTCATTTTCAACAGACGTAGACGGAAGAGAAGAAGCATTTTTTGAAAAAGAATCCGTCATCAGGTGCTCCTTAAAAAGGGTCAAGTGCTCTATAAATTAAGGCTAAAAGATAGCGCTTCGCTCACTTCTTTGCAGCCCGCAATAAAGCTTACTTTACAATAGTCAGCATACGATTTTTATTCCTTGCTTTATTGAGCCAAGATAGACCGAATGAGCCAGATTACCCAGCCGCACGATTCATTTTTCCGAAGCTTTATGACAGATATCACGGTCGCGCAAGCCTTCTTACAAGCTTATCTAGATCCTGACTTGCTTGCGCAGTGTGATATGGCGACGTTGCATTTAGAAAATGCGTCGTTCATTACCTCGGATATGCGTCAACGTTTTTCCGATATTCTTTATGCCCTTAAAGCGAAAGACAAAGACGAAACTTTCTATGCGTATATGCTCATCGAGCATCAGCACGCCCCAGATAAGCTCATGCCTTTTCGCATGATGGAATATCAAATTGCCGCAATGCGTCGCCACCTTGAGCAAAAACGAAGTAAAAAATTGCCTGTGGTCGTGCCTATCTTGTTCTATCAAGGGACAAAATGCCCTTACCCTTATTCAACTAACATCTTGGATTGTTTTGAACAGCCTGAATTGGCTCAAAAAGTTTTTCCGGCTCAGATACGCCTGATTGATTTAACCGTCACGCCAGATGAAGAATTGAGTACGCATCGGCATGCCGCGGCCTTCGAAATGGTGATGAAAGATATCTATGTCCGTGATATTGCGACCATTTTAAAAAAAGTCCTGCCGCTACTAGTAGATTATCCTCACCCCGTTGACAAGACGAAGGGACTCTTGCAATATCTAATCGAACAAGGGAAATGCGATGATGAACAAGCATTTCTTCATCTTTTAGCAGAATCTACCCCGCAATACGAGGAAGTCATGGCAACACTCGCACAAAAATTTGAGCAAAGAGGCATGCAGCAAGGCATGCAGCAAGGCATGCAAGAAGGCATGCAAAAAGGCATGCAGGCAGCGCTAGAAACCACGGTTGCCAATATGTTAAAAAAGCATATGGCCGTGGATTTAATTGAGAGCGTAACCGGCGTTAGCCAAGAAAAAATTGCCGATTTAGCTAAAAAGCTTCAACTGCATTAAATATGCTGATTTTCAGCATTAAGCATTCCTTAGGGCGCCGTACTTTCTGAGAGAGGGCCGGCGCCTTTCTTATTTTCTTCGGCGCTTTTTTAATCATTGAGTTATCGCTAAGTTATCCTCGACGTGAGGATAACTTTGAGTCCGTGCATTAAGCGTGAGGGGCATGCACGATAACAGCATGCACTCGACAGAACTTTCCCGCTTACTGCACAACCTATTGCGCTTCGGCACCATTGCCGCTGTTGATCATCAGCGCGCCCAATGCCACGTGAAGGCGGGTGAGCTCACGACCGATTGGCTCAATTGGTTCACACTCGCCACCGGGCGTACACGCACTTGGCAAGCCCCTACGTTAGGTGAGCAAGTGCTATTACTGTCGCCAGGCGGTGAATTGAGCACTGGCGTCGTGTTATTTGAGCTGTATTGCGATAGTTATCCTGCCTCCAGCGATCAAGCCAGCCTCCATCTGATGCAGTATCCCGACGGTGCCGTGCTGGCCTACGATCACACACAGCACACTTTACAAGTTAACCTGCCTGACGGCGGCGCAATCACGCTAGCTACGCCTGGCACGATCACGCTTAACGCGCCTCATACCGTTTGTACTAGCCATCTCACTGAGCAAGGCCAACTGTCTTATGCAGGCGGGCTAGTAGGGAAAGGCGGAGAAGGCGCACGGATTGAGGGCAGTCTTCACGCCAGCGGCGATATTCAAGCAGGCGGGGTTAGCCTGACCCACCACCGTCACGGCGGCGTCGAAGCCGGCGGCAGTCCTGTCAGGGGGGCCGCAATGAAAGGCATGCATCCCCGCACGGGCCGCACACTGACTGGCTACGCCCATCTTATTCAATCGATCCAGCGCATTCTCACTACCCCACTCGCCTCTCGCGTCATGCGGCGCGAGTTTGGTTGTGATCTCGCTAATTTCATCGATGCCCCCAACCATGCGACCACGCATGCCCAGCTTTACGCGGCAGCCGCTACTGCACTGATGCGCTGGGAGCCACGTTGTCGCGTCGAGCGGGTGCAATTAACGCCCCCCCACTGACCCATCCGGCCCAACCCTACTGCAAATAGCATTTGCTAACCGAAGGTGACATTGAGTATAGATTGAAGTATTAGGGAACCTTTGCATAACCCCCATAGCAAGAAATGCCTTTGCTGCCAGTACATCAGTACGGCAAGGAGGGGGCAAGCCCATAACAAGTAGATCAGCTTAAGCGGAGTTTTAAAGCAGAAGAGAGATAGATTGAAACTTTAGGATGGTGGCCTGGGGCGGGATCGAACCACCGACACGCGGATTTTCAGTCCGCTGCTCTACCGACTGAGCTACCGGGCCACTGTCTAATCAGACGGGCTCCACTATAGCAAACGCGGCCATACACCTCAAGTACTTTACTCACTAAATTATTAGATTAGTTGAGACTAACCACTAATTATCAAGAAAGAGATAAAACTGAAGCCTATCTTTAAAAAAACTGGGATGGGATATAGATTGAAACTCTAATGGAGACTTTAACTGAAGCTTTAAGAAGGTGGCCAGGGGTGGAGTCGAACCACCGTCCGGTAGATTTTTAATCCACTGCTCTGCCAACTGAGCTACCGGGCCATCTGTACTTCACTAAAACTTTAAAAGGTGGCCTGGGATGGAATTGAACCACCGTCCGGCGGATTTTTAATCCACTGCTCTGCCAACTGAGCTACCGGGCCATCTGTACTTCACTAACACTTTAAAAGGTGGCCAGGGGTGGAGTTGAACCACCGTCCGGTAGATTTTTAATCCACTGCTCTGCCAACTGAGCTACCGGGCCATCTATCTGTTTGATCAGATGGCCCCACTATAGCAATCGCCAAAATACCGCTCAATCTCCTGAACTACTCGTTTTTTTGCTAGATAAATCGCAACTCTCTTTAGCTATTTAAAATTAATAGTGAGCTTTAAAAAATCAATCTATATTTTTTTATTAATCAAAGAAAATCAGCGCGAATCTCAAGATATAAGCTATATCCTAGCTTATTTTAGGAACAGAATAGTATTAGTTTATTTTCTGATTTTTTAATATTTCTTATTGAAAGATTTGAGGTAGACTTTATAAAATATCCAAGATAAGTGCAAAGCTGCCACAAATACAGTATTCAATAAATCAAAAAAACCAAACCATAAATTTTCTCTACCAAAAAATTTCATTAAGTAAATTTTTTGCCCAACCATTTATCTTTAAATCCTAAGATAAAGCCTTCTGTTGCTTATACATCGCATTCCTATGTATATCTTGATTAAGAGCACAATTAATCAAATAAATTTTTAAAATTATTTATTTACATAAAAAATTTTAAATTAACTAACCACCAATTAAATATTAAATTTTTCTTTACATAATTTATATGCTACCTCACTTATCAATTAATTCACCAGTTATCTCAAGCGCCAACAAAAAAAATAATCAAACAACTAGCACAGAAGAAAAAAATTTAATAGAAAATGCAGAGCCATTATATTTAAAGCCAAGCTTTGGCCCAAATCGAATACTAGATAAACTGCATCCAGAAATTTTAGAATTAATTATTTATTTCGTTATTTTATCGAAGAACAATCTTTTTAATTTTCAATTAGTCAATAAATTTTTCTTAGCTGCAACAGAAAAATATTTAGAGAAATTATTTAAAACCAGAGATGCCGAAAAAAATGAAATTTATAAAAATGGAAGGGAAATTAGATTATTTTTAACCACAGCACTAAAAACAGTAAAAAGCGAGAAATATAATTCTTTAAATTTTTTATTAAATAATATTTTTTTAGGAAATATACTACGAGGGCGACCATACCGTGCGCTAGAGCTAATTCTTCTTGAATCTGAAAATCATGATATAAGAAAAAAATTAGAATATTTAGATAAGATAGAGATCTTTTTTTCAAATCACCAGACTGAAGATGAATTATCTTATTCTGCAAAATCACTTATCAAGCTTCAGGATCATAAAGACATTTCCCCAGAGCAAATCTCTTTTATTTCCGATCAATCAATATATTATTTGATACAAAAATCAGATCCTCAATTAAAATTTTTTCTAGACATTCCGCCTAGCGCTCTCATTACCTCCTTCAATGTAAGCGGAACTGAAATTATAGAAGCGTGCGCTAGAAATGATATCGAGCTGGTTAGGCTCATGATAAAAAGCAATATGTTTAGCCCGATAGGGATGGATATGGTGCACTGGGCTGTTGAACATAGGAATTTAGAATTTCTTGAGCTTTTTATTAATGAAAAAGTCAATTTAGATAAAAGAGATGTCTATGGCCATACTCCTCTATTTGCTTGCTTAACAAAACGAGAAAAGCAAGCAGATGATTTTGTAATCATGAGTATGCTTATAAAAGGCGGGGCTAATATACATACGGCAGATTCATCTCAAAATACGGCTTTAACACTCGCATCAAAATTGGGATTTTTTGATATAACCAAGCTCTTGATTCAATATGGCGCAGAGAAAAACCATCAAAATTACTTTTTAAATACCCCTGCACATCTTGCTGCTCAATATGGGCATACTGAAATTATTCTATATTTTTGGGCAGATCCTGAAATTGATTTTGAAGCAAAAAATCAACTAGGAGATTCCGTATTTCATTCTGCAGCCAAATGGGGGCAAAGGAGTGTCATCAATATTTTAAGCAATCAAAAAGATAATACGAATTCATCTGAGCAAGGGACTGCTATTCAATCTATTAACCGTACTATTGATATAGATGCTAAAAATAAATATAAGCTATCTCCATTAAATTCAGTCGCTAGCAGTTATCGTCCAGACATGCTGAAGCTTCTCCTTACCCTCAACGCAGATAAAGAATCACAAGATGAGAAAGGATGGAGGCCGCTACATCATGCTGCAAATGCAGGAAATATTGATAGTATTGATGCACTAATTGAGGCACAGGTTTGTATTGACGCTAAAGCTCATGACGGCAAAACACCCCTCATGCTGGCAGCTTCAATAGGCAACGTTGCTACGGTAAAAAAGCTGATGCCGCATAGTCAGTTCGATCCGGTGACAAACCTCGAAGATCGGGCCACACTGATTGAGCTTAAAAAAACGTACAAACTAAAATCGGAGATAATTAATACTCTCCTAAAAAACAATGATCAATCTACTTTAGCATCGTTAGGCATTGATATTTCATGCCTAGTTTTATAGCGCTCATTTCATCAATATTTAAAGATTATCGGCGTAGCGGTCAAAAGCAGGTGGTGATAAGTAAACGACCATAGGAATGACTGCTACCTCCTCGTATTTAACAATACGAGGAAATCACAATCTTTTAAGTATTGAGGAAAAGGACTTTTATTTTTTAATATGCATGCAATCGCTAGCGCAAGTAAAAAGCCACCTAAGCACGCCTTTAGTCCAAAGGATATAAATATCCCACTGCCCTATCCAATTTGAAAGCAAACCTTATTTATTTTGAATAGCTTCAAGCTAAGAAAGGCCCACATAATTCGCGGATTATGTGGGCCTTTCTAAATGAAAAAAGAAAAAGAAAGCGAGCAGGTTATTCCATTTTGCCTTTAATCAACTCCACCCCAAGTTGGCGGAGTTTGCGATAAAGATGCGTGCGTTCCAGCCCAGTTTTTTCAGCAATGCGGGTCATGCTGCCTTTTTCGCGTACAAGATGGTATTCAAAATAAGCGCGCTCAAACGCATCGCGTGCAGCACGCAGAGGAATATCAAAAGAAATGGTGCCCGTCGTCGGCAGAGTGAAAATGCCAGGCATGCCACCTTGGGCATCGAGGTTAGACGCGGCAGCCGCTTCTACTGACGCAGCATTAGGCTGATGCAGCTGAGTTGACGAAATGCTTGTCGTAGCATGTGCCAAACCTTGTTGCACGGCTTTTAACAGTTTTTGCAAGGTAATGGGTTTTTCAAGAAAATTGAGCGCACCAATTTTTGTGGCTTCTACCGCCGTGTCGATAGTCGCGTGACCTGACATCATAATCACTGGCATCGTCAGCAAGCCGTGCGCTGCCCATTCTTTTAGCAAAGTGACGCCATCGGTATCGGGCATCCAGATATCTAACAAGACTAAATCGGGTGCCTGACTTAGCCGATAGTCGCGTGCTTGTTGCGCGTTCCCGGCTACTTCCACGCGGTGCCCTTCATCGCTCAGAATTTCTGAAAGCAATTCCCGGATACCTACTTCGTCATCTACTACCAAAATAGTTGCCATTACCTACCTTTATTTGCGCGTTTCTCTTTTGCTGTTTTTTGTTTCTTTTTTAGGCAATCTCTGCATAACCTCATCGCAAGTAATGCCTGTGCTGTCAGTTTAAGGCGTACCTAATAATAAAAAGAGAGGCATGACGCCGCGAGGGCAGCATGCAGAAACTCCTTAAGATGTCTAGCGCATCATTACATTCAGCCTGCCAACCGAAGAAAGAGGATTGAGATCTGCGCACCACTTAATGTCTCTTCATTCGCTTCTTTGGAACGATTGCGGATATCGATTCTGGCACCATGTTCATCAACAATCTTCTTCACCATGGCCAGCCCCAAACCCGTGCCCTTTACCTTAGTGGTCACATAGGGCTCAAAGGCGCGCGCTAACACACCTGAAGCAAAACCAGCCCCATTGTCGGAGACAGTGAGCCGCACTGCAAGGCGCTTAGTGCCTTCTTGTGCATCAGAATTTCCATATTCTACTGTTTTTGTTTCTATAAGCACGCGAGGAAATTCTGTTTGGGCGATAGCATCTTGAGCATTTTGCAATAAGTTATGAATCAGCTGGCGTAATTGCGTAGCGTCGCCATAAATTTTGGGCAACGGTGCAAGATCTAAGCGCATGATACTTTTGCTATCCTCAACATCATAAAGAGCCAGCACTTCATTGATCAAATCATTGAGCTGCAAACTCTGCAAAACAGCAGGTGGGGTACGCGCATAGTCGCGAAAATCATCCACCATACGCTGCATCGCGGCTACCTGATTAATGATCATCGTGGTACCTCGCTTAAGCACTGCCGCGTCGTCTGGCGCAAGCTTGTCACTGAGTTTTATTTGTAAGCGCTCGGTAGAAAGTTGAATCGGCGTGAGTGGGTTTTTTATTTCATGCGCAAGTCGACGCGCCACTTCGCCCCAGGCAAGCGAGCGCTGTGCAGAAATAATATCCGAGATATCGTCAAAGACCACCACATAGCCAGCCGTCGTGGCTTCTTTTGTAGTGACTTCTTTGGTCCTCACTTCTTTCTGAGTTTCTGCTGCAGCCAACGTTAAGCGCGTCCCTCTTACCAATAAAACAATGGCGTTCTTTTCGTGAGCCACAGGGATTTCAAACTGCTGCTGCCAATGGCCAACCTCTCCACGCTGCACCTGACTTGCCACCTCTCGATCAGCAAAAGCATTGCGTACCATCGCGGCAAATTCTGCTAACCCAGCTATTTGCTCAAGAGGCGCGTGTAAATGCTCATGAAAAGGCTGCTTAAAAATACGCTCTGCGCCAAGATTAGCCTTGGTTAATCTGAACTGACGGTCAAACACAAATACACCAGCAGTCAGGTTAGCCAAGATACTTTCCAAATACGCATTCGAATTTTCCAGTGCCACTTGGTTAGTTTCCACCGCAGCACGCGCTTCAGAAAGCTGACGAGTCATCGCATTAAAGGATTGCGTCAGAAAGCCGAGTTCATCATTTGTTTTGCTTTCTCGTTTGGGGGTGTAGTCCCCGCGTGCGACCTCTTCGGTACCGCGTGCTAATAAAAAGAGGGGGCGAGTTAATTGATTACCCAGCACAAACGCAAGCATCAGCGCAAGAAAAGTCGCCAAGAAAAGGGCCAGCGTTAGGGTGCCGATATACATCTTGCGCAAGCCCGTACGGCCAAACGCTTTTTCTTGATAATTGCGATACCCACGCTGCACATCTTCGGCGTCTCGCGCAAATGCCTGCGGTACAGACTGCGTCAATTGCAAAAAACGATCATAGTTTTGCAATGAAGTGGGATAGCGACTGGGAATAGGAACAATGACACGCAGCCACAATTCGTCTTTAGCTGTGCCTGATTTACCTTCAATCGTCGCATATCCCAGTTGCTGACGTGCTTGGCGCAGCATCCAAGAGGTAGGCAAATCATCTGGCAAAAGCCCCGCCAAATTAGACGAAGCTTGCGCCAGCACAGTCCCTGTTGGCGAAACGATAATGGCATTTGACAAGCTGAATTGATCGCGCAAACGGGATAGCGCAAGGGGCGCACTCGTGGCATTCGTATTCACTAGCTGGTCAGCCACAACGCGGCTTTTATTACGCAAATCAGCTAACGAGTTATCGAGCATACCGCGCCCAAGATTCAACCCTGACTCAAGCGCAGTCTCAACGTTCACATCAAACCATGACTCAATGCTGCGCGAGACAAATTGCAGTGAAACCAAATAAATAATGCTGCCTGGCAGCACGCCAACCAAAGCAAAAAATACAGCCAACTTAGCTAATAAACGGGTGCCAAATTTACCGCCCCGAAGCCGCACAATAATAATGGCAACCAGGCTGCCAACCGTCAGCATAAAAACGATGGCAATCGCAATATTCGCGGCATATAGCCATGAGTAATAGCGCTCAAAAAAGGCCGTATTAGCACTCGCGAGTGCCAGCGCTCCAAGTAAGAGCAACGCCGTGAGCGCAACTAGCGCAAATACCACACGGACAATCGACCGAGTTTTACCGTGCATATTGGCTTGCTGTAAAAGTGAAATGCTTCCAGTCTGAGGAGAGATTCCAATCGCGGTTATTTACTGCATTAATTTGAAATGGTTTAGGCATCAGCGCCGTATTAAGGTGCATGCGTACTGAAGCGGTATAAGTTTTGCCAGGCGAGATCTCACCCGCATCAATCACATGCCATGTCGTCACATGTTTGATCACCGCCAGCGCATCGCTAAGCGTTGGAAAACCCAACTGCAAGCCACCGCTTGAAATACGGTATTGCCGCGTCAGCGGCTGATACGAAAGCCGGATATTTTGCTCACGACTAATCGTTTCTTCATCAAACCAATACCAACGCGGCCGTGTCAATGTGAATTCGGTGGTAAAGCACAATGCAATACCTTTATTAATAGCTTCTTCAAGATTGTTATTTAATTCAAAAGCAAACAGCGTCTCAAGCTTCCAACCGCCGTTAACATCGGCTGCCAGTGAAGCGCGCTGCACGGCAATGTTATCGGCATGCGCTGGCGTCACGACCCAGAGGCTCAAAATAAGCCAAAGCAAAACGAATAGAGCGTTTCTCCAATGATTTGCAGCGCGCAGTCCTCGGCGCAGACAGTACGAACGTACGGCAAGCCGAGGACGACAAAGCTGCAGATCATTAGATGAATGCTCTAATCGGCGCGAGGAAGAAGGGGAAAAAATCACGGCTTACGAAACAGTGCGTAAAAAAATCCGTCATGGTCGGTCTGCAAGCCATCATTACTTGTGGCTAATGCAGGAAGTAGCTGGCCGGGTGCCTCTAGTCGTTGTGCTTGATGCGAGCTTACAAACCATTGCGCCTGCTGCTCGTTTTCTTGCGGGAAAATTGAGCAGGTCACATACAGCAACTGACCGCCTGGTTTTACTAGCGTCCACAGCCCTGCCAAAATACGGCGTTGCTCAAGCACAAGCGCGTTTAGATCAGTGGGCCGCTTAAGCCAGCGAATATCTGGGTGGCGTCGCACAATACCTGAGGCTGAACACGGTACATCAGCCAACACCCGATCAAATGGGCGGCCATCCCACCACTTATCTGGTGCCCCTGCATCCCCAATATCTACCGTAGCATTCAGCTGCAAGCGCTTTAAATTCTCATTGATGCGTGCTGCACGCGCAGGGTTCTCTTCAAGCGCCACCAAATCAAGGTCAGCTAACTCAAGCAAATGACCCGTTTTGCCACCCGGCGCAGCACAGGCATCCAACACGCGCATGCCATTTTCCACATTCAACAAAAACGCAGCACGCTGCGCACCTTCATCTTGCACCGACACAAGCCCCTGCGCAAAACCTGGCAATTGTTCAACGGGCATAGGGGAAGCTAATTGCACAGCGCTAGCGCTGGTGGCATAAGCTGAGATAGCAGCTTCTTTTAATTGATTGAGATATTCAGCTACGGTTAAGTGCCGGCGGTTCACCCTTAACGTCATCGGTGGTGGCGTATTACCTGCTGTCAAAATACTTTGCCAAGCGTCTGGCCAAGCCGATTTCACCGCTTCAATCCACCAGCGCGGATAGTTCCAAAGTGCAACCGGGTCACGCCTCATTTTTTCCAAGCAGCTTGAGCGTGTACGCAAAAAATTACGCAGTATTGCGTTCACAAATCCTTTTGCATAAGACACTTCGTGCCGCGTCCCTATTGCCCGTACCGCTTGATCAACAATCGTAAATGGTGCGTAAGCGGCGCTCTCTTCCGGCTCAACTAAAAGCGCAAAGGCGCAAGCAAGTACGTTGGCAACGTGCGGGGCCGGCGGTTTAGTGCTTAACAGCGCGACCAGCGCGTCTGCGCTACCTAATGCGCGCAAGGTACGATAAGCAATATCTTGTATAGCACCACGCGCAGCAGGCTCTTTGACTGTGCGAAAAAGCGCAGTCAAAACGGCGGGTAACGCCCGGCCGCTACGCACAGCCTCAATCGCCTGTGCTGCGCCATCGAGCGCAAAGGCGAGCGAGGTGGCAGGCAGGGAACTCAATAAGCCTGTGGTTGGAATCAGCCCTGACTTATCGGCTGAGGACGTTTTTTTTATATCGTAAGTGATGGCAACACCTGCTGCTGAATATTTCAAGAAAAGTATTAAGTACGGCTTGAGCGCGCCATTTCCATTAGGCGAGCAATCCGCTCTTCAGTAGCCGGATGAGTCGAAAAAAGGTTCGCAAGCGCCTTGCCTGAAAGTGGATTCATAATCATCATCTGTGCAGTTTCTGGATGAGATTCAGCCGTTGCAAAAGGAATATTGGCCGCATAGTGATGAATTTTATCTAGCGCTGAAGCCAATGCTTGCGGGTCGCCAGAGATTTCAGCCCCGCCACGATCTGCTTCAAATTCACGGGCGCGAGAAATGGCCATTTGAATCAAAGAAGCCGCAATCGGCGCGAGTATAGCAACAGCAATTCTTGCAATCGGATTGGTTGGCTGCCCTTCTTCATCGCGCCCGCTAAAAAACATAGCAAAGTTTGCCAAAGCCGAGATCGCCCCCGCCATCGTCGCAGAGATGGTTGAAAGCAAAATATCGCGGTGTTTAACATGCGCTAACTCGTGTGCCATCACACCGCGCATTTCAGCTGCAGACAATAAACGCAAAATACCGGTGGTCGCCGCTACCGCAGCATGCTGCGGATTACGACCCGTGGCAAACGCATTTGGCGCAGCGGTTTCGATTAAATAGACGCGTGGCATCGGCAATTCAGCACGCCTTGCCAACTCTTGCACCATGGCATAAAACTGCGGCGCTGTCGTCGCATTCACTTCCTGCGCCTGATACATCCGCAACACCAACGCATCAGAAAACCAATAAGAAAAGAAATTCATCCCGCAGGCTAATAGCAATGCAAGCATCATCCCTTGACGCCCACCGATCAGGCCGCCCACCACAATAAACAAGGCTGTAATAGCAGCCATCAACATCGTGGTTTTAACCCAGTTGAACATACAACGCCCTCCTAAGTTTCATTTCACTTTAAGCTCATAGATTGGGGTGGAGAAGGAACTCCAACACAACCATCCTCAAAACTTCATTCCAATGACCAACTCGAAATAGATTAGGGTGTTCTGTATTTAATTCAATCCCTCACCTCAACCTACGCGAGCTAAATAACAGGGTGTGATTCGACCAACTCAAAGCTTTGCCCTTCATGCAGCGCAAAACCTGCCAAAAACTCACGTGTAGCTAATCTTTTACCACCTGGCTTTTGCCATTGAGTCACACGTAATGCATTCTCACCACAGGCGATAGTAATGCCTTCTGGCTCTACCTTAAGAATCTTACCTGGAGTCTCTGACGCTTGAGTGGTCAACGGATCGGCTGCCCATATTTTAAGCGTCGTGCCATCCACACAAACGCGACTTCCGGGAAATGGATCAAAGGCACGCACCTGACGCGCTAGCACATGCGCTGGAAGGCGCCAGTTAAGTGTGGCTTCTTGCTTCTCGAGCTTATGCGCATAAGTTGCGCCTGTAACAGGTTGCGGCGTACTGAGCAAACTCCGTTGCTGCTCAAGCTGATGCAATTTCTCTACCATCAGCTGTGCGCCCAGCGCAGCCAATTTTTCCTGCAGCGTCGCACTTGTATCGCTAACTTCAATCGGCATCTTTGCCGTGCTCAAGATTGGCCCTGTATCCAGTCCTGCATCCATTTGTATGAGCGTAATACCAGTTTCGCTATCCCCCGCTTGCAGCGCACGCTGAATCGGCGCTGCACCGCGCCAGCGCGGCAGCAATGAAGCATGGACATTCAGGCAACCGTGACGGGGCATTTCCAGCACTTCTTGCGGCAACAATAAACCGTATGCCACCACCACCATGACATCGTGTGGTGTCGCCTGCAATTGTTCGAGCGCAGCTACAGCTTCAGCGGAAAATTTCCCTGCGCGTCGCAAAGAAGAAGGTTGTGCTACTGGCAAGCCGTGTGCGAGAGCAAACTGTTTAACAGGACTTGGCGTCAGTTTCAAATTCCGTCCAGCAGCCCGATCAGGCTGCGTGAGAATCAGCGGAATGGAGAAACCCGCGGCCTGCAAAGCAGCGAGCGTTACCGCAGCAAATTGCGGCGTACCAGCGAAGACAACACGTAAAGAAGAAGCCATCAAAACCTTATTCCAGTCAAACTAAGGAAACGCTGAATAAAGCCAGATCTAAGCGCCTGCTCAACATCTCAAAAATCACTCTTAAAGCCGTAATGTTGGGGTGAAGGGTTTGATTAAATACGGAGCCCCAACACAATCCGCTTTTGAAGATTGTGAACAGGCCCTAAAAACCTGCTGATAGTCTTCCCAAAGCGCCCTTATTTGGGGAAGTCCGGAGCACAGGAACCGGAATGTACATGAGTACATGAGGATTCCGAGCACCGCACGACCCCGAAGAAGGGTACTTTTGGGAGACTAGGAGCGGGTTCTAAAGAGGTGCTACAGCTTTCTGTACTACATTCAAAGGCGAGCGAATAAAATGCTCGCGGTAATATTTGAGTTCGTCAATCGACTCGTAAATATCCGCTAATGCCGTGTGTAACTGGCGCTTTTGAAAGCCGCGATAAAGCGCTGGTTGCCAACGGCGACACAGCTCCTTCAGCGTACTTACATCAAGATTGCGGTAATGGAACATGCCTTCTAGTTGCGGCATCCAACGAACCATGAAACGGCGATCCTGACAAATTGAGTTGCCGCACATAGGTGATTTGCCCGGTGGCACGTACTGGCACAAAAATTCTTGCAGCTGCGCGGCAGCTTGCGCTTCATCTATCGTCGAAGCACGCACTCTCTCAATCAATCCAGAGCGGCTGTGCATCGACTGATTCCAATGATCCATCGCCTCAAGCGTTGCATCAGGCTGATGAATCGCCAGCACCGGCCCCTCCACCATCACTTCAAGATTAGTATCGGTCACGACGACCGCAACTTCAATAATACGGTCAGTGTCAGGCTTCAAGCCTGTCATTTCCATATCTAACCAAATCAAATTGGTTTCGCTGCAAGCAAGATTCGTCGTGGAGGGAGCTAAGGCAAAATCGGTCATGCAAAAACTTTTGTGCAAATAAAAAATAAAGATAAAAATTGTTCGTTGACTGCAAGGGAAAGGTTATGCAGAGGTTTTATACAAGCCTTTCTGTGTGGCTATCAACGTATCACGATCTGTGCATCGCCTTCAGCACATGGATGGATAGTGCCAATTTTCCACACTTGCTCACCCTGCTCTACAAGATACGCAAGCGCTGCATCAGCATCGGCAGGCGCGACTACGATTGCCATACCGATGCCACAGTTGAACACGCGCTGCATCTCATCCTCAGCGATTCTTCCTTGCTCTTGCAGCCATTTAAATAGCGGCGGTAACGGCCATGCTTGCGCATTAAGCTCGACACTAAGCGTCTTGGGCAACATGCGCGGCATATTCTCAATCAAGCCACCTCCCGTAATATGAGCCAACCCTTTTATCGCCATGCGTTGGCGCAACGCCAGCACGGTTTGCACATAAATACGGGTGGGGGCCAGAAGTGCATCAGCTAAGGAACGGCCATCAAAGTCCGCCGCCAGATCTGGCTTAGCCTGCTCAATAATTTTGCGTACTAAAGAATAACCATTCGAGTGGACACCACTTGAAGCTAAGCCAAGTACCACATCATCAGCTTGGATGGTGCTGCCATTGATAATTTCGCTTTTTTCTACAGCGCCTACTGCAAATCCGGCTAGGTCATATTCGCCTTCTGCATACATGCCCGGCATTTCAGCGGTTTCTCCGCCAATTAATGCACAGCCGGCCAGCTCACAACCTTTTGCAATACCGCTAATGACTGTCGTGGCAGTATCGACATGCAGCTTACCGCAGGCAAAATAATCGAGGAAAAAAAGCGGCTCAGCGCCTTGCGTCAAAATATCGTTAACGCACATCGCCACCAAATCTTGCCCAATGGTGTCATGCCGATTAAGTTCGAACGCTAGCTTAAGCTTTGTACCCACGCCATCGGTGCCAGACACAAGCACTGGCTCACGATATTTTTTGGGCACTTCAAATAACGCGCCAAAGCCGCCAATACCAGCGAGCAGGCCACTGCGTTGCGTGCGTTGCGCAAGCGGCTTAATGCGTTCAACAAGGCGATACCCAGCCTCAATATCAACGCCTGCCTCTTGATAAGACAGGCCACCTTGGCCAGCGTCGGAAGTTGGTAGATTCATCGATTAGAATAAGAAAGAATTCAGTAGAATGCCGATTTTAACTGATGCCAGCGCCAATAAATTAATAAATTCATTTAGGAAATGCTGAATAGGCTGGGAGCAGCGTCATGCCTCCTTGCCGTACTCTTGTACTGGCAGCAAAGGCATTCTTTGCTATGGGGGTTATGCAGAAGTTTCTTAGCATCATAAAAACGGTCAGCTCGCGGAGATATAACTTGAATAAAATTCGGCACTCACCGAAAAAGCATCTAAATGAAGGGGCTAGCGCTGAGTTTGGTGCCTCTAACGAAACGACCAGCGCTTGGAAAAGTTCCCCCAAACATATTTTTTTGTGGGGCGCGCTTGCCCTCTTGGTAGCGATTTTACTGCGCGGCTTGGGCCCAGTCCTCTCTCCGTTTTTACTCAGCATCATCCTTGCTTACACCTTGCAGCCTGGTGTTAATTGGCTTTCCAACCATAAAGTGCCGCGTGGCATTGCAGCGCTTTTGATGATGCTTATGCTGATCTTTGCGGTAATTTTTATCGTGCTTTTTATCATGCTCGCAACGCAACGAGAAGGACCACAGATACAGGAGCAAATGACCCAGCTTTTAGCACGCTGGGAACAAGCATATGCACCACGCTTAGCGCGCTTTGGCATTACACCGGACTTTAATTTATTAAATTTCAAAGATTTCGCCATGAAACACCTGGCTGGCAACACCGATACCTTGTTATCAGCCGCTTGGAGCTCAGTGCGCACCGGCGGCAATGTAATGATCTCGGTCATTGGCAATGTCGTCATGGTGCCTTTGGTGCTTTACTACTTACTATGCGATTGGCATAAATTGCTTAAGCGCACACGTAGCTTGATTCCACGACGTTGGGTAAAAAAAGCCGTGGCGCTGTCCAGCGAAGTCGATCAAATGCTTTCCCAATATTTGCGCGGACAACTGCTAGTGATGCTTATCTTGGCAGCCTATTATTCAATCTGCTTATCACTCGCTCGCTTTGAAATGGCCCTGCCCGTTGGTATGTTCACAGGCCTGGCAGTCGTGATTCCCTATGTAGGTTATTACATTGGCCTGACGCTCGCGCTTGGCATCGCCTTGCTACAATTTGGCAATTGGTGGGCCATCAGTGCAGTCATCATCATTTATGCAATAGGCCAAGTATTGGAAAGCTCTGTTCTCACGCCTCGCCTGGTTGGCGAACGCATTGGCTTACATCCCCTTGCCGTTATCTTTGCTTTATTAGCCTTTGGCCAGCTGTTCGGCTTTTTTGGTATCTTGATCGCTCTGCCGGTCAGCGCGATTTTAGTGATTGTGCTGCGGGAATTGTGTCGCAAATATTTAGCAAGCTCGCTGTATAAGCATTAAGTAGGATTAAGCACTGTGCAAAAATAACGCACGCCGCTAGGTTTTTTAGCAGCTGCTTAAGGCGTTAAGAAAAAAGCAGCATCTAATTTAGCAAAATTTGCACAAAAACAAGGCGCTTATCTTATCCTTGATACTTTCATACGCTTTCTATAGAAGGTCTGCCTAAGTGGGTGGCAAGAAATGCCAACACAGGCAATACATTAAGCACTAGCCATCAGGCATGATACCGCCAACCGGCTTAGGCAGACCCTCCTTAACTATATTCATACTGTGCCTCGCCAACTATTGCTTGATTTAAGCCTGCCGCCAAGCGCAACTTTCGATAATTTTGTGGTTGGCGCTAACTTTGAGCTAACGACTCGTTTTGCTGAACTACATACAGCATTAGCCAGCGGACAGCTTAAAGAACGGATTTTCTATATTTGGGGAAATCCTGGCAGCGGTCGCAGTCATTTACTCCATGCTCTATGCCATAGCACTGCGCCGAGTTGCGCCCGCTTGCTTAGCCCAAATAGCCCACTGGCAGCCTTCGAATTTGACCCAGCTGTTGCGATCTATGCCATTGATGGTTGTGATAAATTATCGCCGCATCAACAAATCGCTGCATTCAACCTATTCAATCAGGTTCATGCCTATCCTTATAGCGCATTTGCAGCCAGCGGCAGTGCTCCCCCGCTTGCCCTTACCATTCGCGAAGATCTGCGCACACGCCTAGGCTGGGGATTAATCTTTCAAGTCGCGGAGCTAGACGATGCGGGCAAAATATCTGCCCTGGAACAAGCCGCACTGGCGCGAGGTTTCACCTTAGCGCCTGAAATCCCAGCTTATCTACTGGCTCACTTCAGGCGCGATCTGCCAAGCTTGATGGCACTACTAGATACACTTGATCAATTTTCATTAGAAAGGCAGCGCACTATTACTCTACCCCTGCTACGCGAAATGCTTGCCAATTCAGCGTTATCTGAGGTATCTGATGCAGCGCAAAGCTTCAAGTAAAATGTATCCTAATGAAAAAAATAGTTTTTTTGATTTTGGTCATACCTTTATTGCAATTCACTGTGATGACTTGAGCAGGTTCTAGAGGAAAGCGCTTGGTGGTGAATTTAACTAATGCGCGCTCACGCGCCAGCCATTAAGAAAAATGTTGGATCGACCGGGGGCAATGCCATGTCTGTTGGCAACCCTAAGGAAGGTCTGCATAGCGTGGGGACGCAAGGAACGCCTCACAACCTGCCCGACTCATCATTTATTTAGCGCTTCCTTAGCGCATTCTCGATTTTTTTAAGACAACGTGATTATTAAATTTATCCGTCAATTATTTAGCCAGACCAAAGCCAGTGTGACTCGATCTGCGCGCTCATACTCTTCTACCCGCGCTAAATCGCGTAAAAGAGGCAAGGCCCACGCTCCAGCCGTGCTAACTGCTAAAGTGCACCGGATTGACCCAAAGCTCATCTCACCCAATGCCATACGCGTAACCACTGCGCTACAGCAAGCGGGCTATCACGCCTTTATTGTTGGCGGTGCAGTACGTGATTTGCTGCTGGGAACCGAGCCCAAAGATTTTGACGTAGCAACCGATGCTACCCCCGAGCAAGCCCAAAAACTATTTCGTCGTGCGCGTATTATCGGACGACGATTTCAGATTGTGCATGTGCAATTTGGCAAGGAAATTATCGAGGTATCCACTTTTCGTGCACTGGTTGATGCACCACTCGAGAACACTGCCCACAAAAAAGAAGGTAAACCTCATGCCCCGCCGACGCGTCAACTACGCCGCATAGAATTAGATCGTCATCCGCATGCAGTCGATGCCAGTGGCCGTGTCCTGCGTGACAATGTGTGGGGTGCTCAGCATGAAGACGTCACGCGCCGAGATTTCACCATCAACGCCATGTATTACAACCCAGCCAAGCAAACGGTACTCGACTATCACAATGGCATGGCAGACATGCGTGCGCGTCTGCTACGCATGATTGGGGACCCAGCTACACGTTATCGCGAAGACCCCGTGCGTATGTTGCGCGTGGTACGTTTCGCAGCCAAGCTGGGGTTTGAGATTGAAGCTTCTACACGCGCACCGCTACATGAGCTCTCGTCGCTGATTAGCAATGTGCCAGCAGCACGCCTGTTTGATGAGATGCTTAAATTGCTCCTCTCAGGCCATGCGCTCGCCTGTCTGCAACAGCTTCGCGCTGAAGGTTTACATCACGGCATCTTGCCGCTGCTTGAAGTGGTATTTGGACAGCCTCAGCATGAAAAATTCATCACGCTCGCGTTAACGGGTACCGATGAGCGTGTACGAGCTGGCAAACCTGTTTCGGCGGGCTTCTTATTTGCCGCTTTACTCTGGCATGAAGTGCATGAACTGTGGCAAAAATACATTCAGGCAGGCCACTATCCCATTCCTGCGTTGTATCAAGCGATGGATGATTCGCTGGATAGGCAAATGCAAAAGCTTGCACTGCAAAGGCGCTACATCGGCGATATGAAGGAAATTTGGGGCTTGCAACCGCGCCTTGAAAAGCGTGGTCGACACGCAATCAAATTGCTCGAGCATCCGCGCTTTAGAGCGGCATATGATTTTCTGGTGCTGCGCGGTGAGGCGGGCGAAATCGAAATGCGGTTAGTAGAGTGGTGGAATGATTTTATTGCTGGCACACCGAATGAACGCGATGTCTTGATTGCAGCGGGTAATAAAGAACAGCAGCCGTCACCTCGGCGTAAAAAACGTAGCCGAACACCTACGATAAAAAATCAAGCCACTGAGCAAGCCCATATCGAGATAGGCGAAACAATTAACGACACAAGCAATGAGGCAGTCGCCGTGCCTACACCGCTTGTGCCTCCTCTGCCTTAATCCACGATGACACTTGCTTACCTAGGGCTTGGCGCGAATCTTGGTCAGGCCAAAGAGACCTTGCAGCAAGCTATCGCTACGCTAACGCTCCACCCCAATCTCAGCGTATGCGGCACCTCAAGTTTGTATCGCACGCAGCCCATCGAGGCAGACGGCCCAGATTATTACAATTGTGTCGTCGCTATCGAAACATCATTATCACCTGGCTTATTACTCACCTTATGCCGCACTGTCGAAGCGGATTTCGGCCGCCAGCGACTTTACCGCAATGCGCCCCGCACCCTTGATATCGATATTCTGCTGTATGGCACTTCATGTATTAACGAAGTTGACCTAGTGATTCCTCATCCTCGTTTAACCGAGCGTGCCTTTGTGCTGGTTCCACTGCTAGAGCTAAATGCTGCAATCGAGATTCCTCAGCGCGGGCGTGCCGATACTTTCTTAACTGCCGTAGCTGGGCAGCGCATCGAGAAAATAAGCATTAGCTAGCGCATGCGTGAGTACTGAACAACGCTTGAGACAACTCAGTAGACAACTTAAATAAAGCCCTGAAAGATGAAAGACCTGCCACACCAAGCCCGACGCCCCATCACCCTACCTGCGCTACAAACAATGCGCGAGGCAGGCGAAAAAATCACCCTTCTGACCTGTTACGACGCAAGCTTTGCCACGCTGCTTGATAACGCCCAGGTTGATGCCTTATTAGTCGGGGATTCGCTTGGTAACGTTTTGCAAGGGCACTCAACCACCTTGCCGGTCACCGTAGCCGATCTGATTTACCACACGGAATGCGTAGCACGCGGCAACCAAACAGCCCTGATCATAGCTGACTTGCCTTTTGGCAGCTATGGCACGCCCGAGCAAGCCTTTACCAACGCGGCAGCCCTAATGCGCGCAGGTGCCCATATGGTTAAGCTGGAAGGCGGTGCATGGCTTAGCCAAACCGTACAATTTTTAGTTGAGAGAGCGATTCCCGTATGCGTTCATTTAGGGCTAACACCACAGTCCGTCCATACGCTTGGCGGCTTTAAAGTCCAAGGCAAAACAGAGGCAAGCGCGAATCAACTATTAAATGACGCGTTGGTCCTGCAACAAGCAGGCGCGCAGTTGTTGGTTTTAGAAGCCATTCCTGCCGTACTCGCAGCTGAAGTTACTCGTTCCGTCGCTATTCCAACCATCGGTATCGGTGCTGGCCCTGACTGCTCAGGGCAAGTACTCGTTTTATACGACATGTTGGGCATTTTCCCTGGCAAACGCCCGCGCTTTACAAAAAATTTCCTAACGGATCAGCCTGATCTGGAACAAGCTATTTTGGCCTACGTACGAGAGGTGAAAGAAGGCTCGTTTCCTGCGCCAGAACATACTTTTTAGGTCGCAGTTCAAAGCCAAGGTTTTTCTTTAGAAACAAACAAATTTGCTACGTTAACTTTACCCTTCCTCTAGGGCCTGTCTCCAATTAAAACGAGCTCGCGTTGACGTCTTTTAGGGGCGCACCCGTTTTAATTGGAGACAGGCCCTAGCACTCATTTCATCAATATCTAACAGATTGTCAGCGTATTGACTCATACCTAGAAGGCTGCAGTTGAGTAAAACTAGGCAGGAACCGGCGTGTACACAAGTGCATGGAGGTTCCGAGCAGCACCCGTCCCGCCTGGTACGCACTCGATGGAGTTGAGGACACGCCTTAGAACCTGTCTACAAATTGTCTAAAAGGTTGTCAGTCGGGGGAGGCCGGAGCGCAGGAACCGGAGTGTACGTGAATGTACATGAGGATTCCGAGCACCGCCCGACCCCGAATCACAGCCTTTTAGGCAATTTGTAGACAGGTTCTTAGCAAAGCTAGCAACGTAAAAGGCGCTATTGCCTCCTCTCCCAACAACACTGCATCCCCATTCTTTTGGAGTATGACTTAATGAAAAAATCGCTTTTTGCTCTCGCCGCTTTAGGCGTGTTTGCTAGCGCTGCGCAAGCCGAGAGTAGCGTTACTTTGTTCGGCTTAATTGATACCGGTCTTAATTACGTAAGCAATGTACAAACCGCTGATGGCAGCGGCAAATCAAAAGCTGCCTTTGCCGGCGCTAGCATGCAAGGTAGCAGCTGGGGACTACGGGGCGCACAAAATCTTAACAATGGTCTAACAGCTGTTTTCGTCTTGGAAAGTGGCTTTGATGCTAACACTGGCGAGCAATTGCAAAACAAAAAGATTTTTGGCCGTCAAGCTTTTGTTGGTCTGACGGGCAATTTCGGTACCGTAACCATTGGTCGCCAATATGACTCAATCGCTGACTTTGTTAGCCCATTAACCGCAGCTGGGTTGGCCAGCCCATGGACCAAAGCTGGACTTGTGGGCGGAGGAGGAGCGCATGCCGCACATCCAGGTGATATTGACAACTTCAATAACAGCCGCCGCATGGATAAATCCATTAAATATACGAGCCATAGCTATGAAGGCTTAAGCTTCGGCGGCACATACGTCTTGGATGGCGTGCCTGGACATCTTTCAGGCAACCAAATCTGGTCTGTTGGTACAGGTTATGTCAATGGCCCAGTTGCTGTAGGTGCTGCTTACTTAAATGCGAAGACGCCCGCCAATTCATTCTTCTATGATGAAGACCAAGCAGGAAGGCTCGCAGGCAATCCAATTTACGGTGCTTATGCAAATGCAAAAAACCTGCAAATAATGAGTGCAGGCGGTACTTTTGATTTTGGTGTGCTGACCACTGGCCTTAACTACAGCAGAACACAATTTAAAGATTCAAATATTAATCTTGGTCCAGGCCAAGATGGGCAGGACGTCCATTTATCTGCATCGCCTCTGTTCCAGAATGCTGAGGCAAACCTGACTTATAAATTTGCACCAGACTTGGTTGGCTTAGTCGCTTATAACTACACCTGGACCAATAAAATTAACAGTAACAAAACGAAATATCAGCAAGTTACCGTTAGCCTAACCCATTATCTATCGAGGTCTGTCAGCCTCTATGGTCTTGCCGCTTATCAAAAAGCTAACGGTAAATACGCGTCGGGCCAATCTGCCGTCGCTGCCATTAACGGTGTAGACCCTTCGGCTAAAAATTCACAAACTTTCTTGAGCGCAGGTATGCGAATGATGTTCTAGACCCTAGCTTATCTACAACTATTAAAAGGCACCTTCGGGTGCTTTTTAATAGTTGTGCGGGCAATTTTTCTTCTTCGCGTCAGACTTTACGCAAAATATTTCCAGCCTTAGATTTTGGCAACTTGTTCACACGAGCGCTGCGCAAGGCTTGCCTCAAACCGTTCCCTAATATGTTCAGCAAGCAAAGCATGGGAGCGGGTCGAAAGGTGCAGACTGTCAGAAAACATATAAGTTTGGTCTGCATTAGGCTCTCTATAAAGTGCTGGGGAACAAAATAAAGCGCTTTGATAATAGGGTGGAAGCTGCTCCACTTTGCAGGCAATCCCGGTATTACCCACAGAAAAACCATGCTCGCGATAATTTTCCAGGATGCCATTTATAAAATGAAAAGAATCAATCAGCACCACATCATCACCAACCGTTAGATGCGTTTCTAAATATTGCATAAGCGTTGCATTAAACAGCACGGTTAACTGAGTGAGCAATTGACTGACTTCAGCATCGGCGATAGTGATAGGCACCTTACCTATATCAATGACATTCATCGCAATCAGATTTTTTGCGCCATTTTCATGCACTTTCTGTATGAGCTCAGCATATTGGGTCGCTGCCGTTTTAACGGCATCTATCGCATTGGGAAGCGTTATTTTCCCAATCAACACGGCAAGTACACTCGAGATGATATCGTTGCTACCCCCATTCATCAGCACCAGCTGAGAAGAGGTGAAGCAATAGTGGGTTTCCAGATAGTTAGATACTTGAGTAACAATAGGAGTACTGCTCAAACTCACCCGTGCTTGAAGTGTCTTGTCTTCTTTCTTCCTATTTAAATATTCATTTTGCAGCATTTGCCGCAGCGATATATTTGAGTTTGGATCGTAGTTAGCGTTATGCAGCGTTGCATTGCCTGAAGAAGGGGGACAAACGAGGCGTGCCCCTCCTTGCGCATATCCAAAGCCTAATGGGTTTGCCACCAACTCAGCGCCAAATCCTCCGGTATAGGCTGCTCTCAAGGTATCTCCATACGAACGCGCGATAACTTGTGGCCAAACTTCCCCAGGGTTAGTGGTAAAGCGTCCTCCACCAAAATCAGCTGCTGCCACAGCGTAAGTCCCCACATCAGAGTGGCTGTCACCAAAAGAAACTACTTGATAGCGTGGAGCCAAGGATGCGCTTTCGCTTGTTTTGAAAGAGGCCATATTTCAGCTATATAAAATAAGGTAGAGAGGAGCGACAAAAAAACAATAGGACGCTTTCGATATGCCGCAGCAAGGAATGCCTTTGATGCCAATACAAGGAGTACTTTGATCCGGAATGACGCCGCTAGTGATTTTCAAAAGAAGTCTAATGAATAACATTGTCGGCGAGACACCTAGCTTTAAGTTCAGAAAGAGAGACCTTCTGTTGTCTAAAAAAAGCGTTACTTTTCTCTCAAATAGAAAACCAGTTTGATTGATAGAGATAGGTAGAACGCACCCGTTTTAAGTGAGGGCAGGCCCTAACGTATCCGATTGAAAAAGAAGATCTCCCCATGCTAGAAATGCAGCAGCAGATTATTGGCGAGAAGATTTTATGTCGATGCGGTCGTTGCTCTTGCCCATTGATGGCGAGGCTATTCGAGCCCATCGCGTGATGGATAAATTAATTGCCGATGAGATAGAGACTCGTCATCTGAAGCAGACGTAGTTGCTGTATAGCTAAAGCTAGCCTACATAAAAAAAGCACCTCTCGGTGCTTTTTTTACTTACGCTGGCAGTTACCACCTCAGCAGATAATTTCTCTAAGCAGCTCTGGCTACATGAGGGCGGGAGATCTTTTTTAGTTCGATTTCCAGGTAATCGTTCTCATCTCTTACATTCGCCGCACTCAAATTAGATGGATGCCTTATCCAATTTGCAATGCTTATAAACACGCTAAAAATAGCAGTGAATTGCGCCACAATCATGCCTAGCTTCCATCCAGAAATTTTCTCTTGCGCCGGAACGGTTGTACCCAGCTTGGCAAAACGATTTAACTCATAATTAAGGCCTTCAAAGACAATCTTTTCCGGGTGCTTTGCATGGGGATAGAGACTAGCTGCGAATGCGGTCTGACCATGTTTCGCCGCATCGATAGCGACTCTGTCAAGAAATTCGCCAGACTTTTCTCCATAGACAGCAACTGCATGCATATGCTCTCTATATTGCTGTGCTGATTGAATGAATTGATTTTCTTCTACCGGGAAATATTCACCCAACAATGGAATCGCTCGCCCTTCTGCCCATCCCGCATCAATCGCATATATAAGGCTTACAAGCGTTTCGAGTGGACGAGCCCCTTCATTAAGCAGCTGTCTAACTTCTTCGATTCTCTCGCCGGCCGCCGCTAAACGTTTAGCAACTTCGGTGCGATCTGCTCCATATAGGAATAAGGCTTGCGCAACGATACCTTCTCCTTCGCTCAGCGCATCAGCTGCATGCAGGCTAATATTCGCCCCGACTTTTTTGATCACGTCGAGCATATCGGGGGCTAGGCGAGAAATTGCTTCAATATATTCTTCCGCTGTCTGAAAGCTATATTTTTTCCCTGCTTGCGACTCACCCTCTTTTGCATAAAAGTTGTCTCTAATAAGCTGAATCAAATCTTGTCGTAGTTTTTCTACGCCTTTGTTCCACAATTTCTCTTGCTTTGCTTGCTCTTGCACAGCGAGAGAAACAGGCGATTTCAGCCAAGGTCTGCCAACAGAAATATTTGAATTATTAGATTCTATACGCATGGTAATGGTTCAAATTCACTATTGAAAAATCACAGTTAGAACTTATAAATACTGCTTCATCAAGCTTTGACCTATTCCGTACACTAGATAAATACTAGTGCCAAAATAAATAAACCGTTTGGTTCAAATTCTAGCACGAGACTATATAGAAATAAGAGTACTACCCATGTAAATAATTAGTGCGTACTGAATAAATAATTTTGGGAGATTTAAAGACTAGAGCAGGCTTAGAAAAAGCCCTGAGTAAGCGCTGAATAATAGAAATAAAGCAATAGAAAAGCCGAAGCTTTATGAGGAACACACTTATGGCAAAGAACTGTATGGCATTGGCTAACCTGTCTTCAAAGCGCTTCAACTATCTACGTTAACGGGTCTGATTTGATGCAATGAATATTAGCGCCCCGAGAACCTATTGCGTTCCCTATTACTCGACCAACTTTGCTTTGAGCGTGCCGTGCACTGCATTGCATACAATAATTTCTTCTGCGTTGCGTAAATCTGCCGGTGTTAATACTCGCTCAGCAATTCCCCAATTGGCATCGTCCAGCAAGGCAGAACGCATCACGCCAGGCAAAACGCCACTGCTTAACGGAGGAGTCCACCAACGTCCAGCTAATTTCACCAATAGATTGCTACGGGCTCCTTCGGTTAGCTCACCACGTGTATTGGTAAACAAGACATCGAAGGCACCCCGTTCTTCAGCGAGACGTAAGCCATATGTATAAGTCGCACGCATTGTAGTTTTATGATGCAGCCAAAGATCATCCGCTTGCATTGGCGGCAAACCTTCGTTAGGCGCTAATAGTAAATTGACCGGCTCTCTCAACCGCTGCATAAGCTGAGTGGCAGTAATTTGCACCGTCCCCGCTTTATCCATTTGTAAGCGCAGCCGATAGGGCAGGCCTGGTAAGAGCGTCGTCAACTGCGCTTGCAGTTTGACGCATAGCTGATGCACCTGCCACGCAAAGCCAAAGCGGCGTGCCGTCCGACGCAAGCGCCTCCAGTGTCTTCTGAGATGGCGAATGCCTGCTTCACGGCTGGCATACATGGTTTCGATCAGCCCAAAACCCGGATCCATCTCAGTTAAAAATTCTGCTTTTAACGCACATTCAGCCGCTTCGCTCGCCGCTGTGCTATCCACGACAATTCCCGCGCCGATACCAAGCTGGCCTGTACGCAATCCATCAGCGCGGGGCTTATCAAGCGCCAATGTGCGGATAGCCACCGATAAACAAAAATCACCGCAACGCTGACCACTCGTCAAAGATGGCTCAAACCAACCGATAGCCCCTGTGTAGAGACCACGCGGCGTATTTTCTAGCACATCAATGTATTGCATGGCCCGATGTTTGGGCGCGCCTGTAATTGAGCCACAGGGAAAGAGTGCACGCATAATCTGCGCAAACGAGATGTCACGGGCCAGCTGCGCTTCAACCGTTGACGTCATTTGCCACACGGTTAGGTAAGGCGTCACCGAAAATAACGCCGGTACGCGCACTGAACCAATCTGTGCCACACGGCTTAGATCATTGCGCAGTAAGTCGACAATCATTAAATTCTCTGCGCGATTTTTGATGCTTTCGCTCAATTCGGCAGCGGCACAGGCATCCGCTGCTGCATCAGGCACACGCGCAGCCGTGCCTTTCATTGGGCGCGCAGTAAGAGAGCCAGCTTGATGATGCAGAAAAAGTTCAGGGGAACAGGAGATCACCCAACGCTCGTCGGGCAATGCAATAAGGGCGCCGTAAGGTACTGGCTGGCGTGCGCGCAAACGCCGATACAAAGCCAGTGGCGCACCAAAGGCAGCGAACTTGAGGCGATAGGTGTAATTGATCTGATACACCTCGCCCGCATGCAGCGCCGCCTGCAACTCGCTGAATACTTGCTCAAAATCCGAGCTCGAAACAGTTTCGCGGACATCCACCACCCCAGCGGCAGAAGGCAGCTTAGTCTTGTCCCGCGTCGCTTCTTTATCTTGCGCTACCAGCCAAGCTTCTACCCCTGCTTGAGAAAGTCGCGCGCAGTGACGAAACATTAAAAAACGAAAAGCCGGTACCTCTTGGATACCGGCTTTATTCGGTGTACTACTTGCTGGAGCTTGCGTAGAACAATTTACAACTTTGCCGCCCTCTGCTTGCCGTACTAATGTAACTTCGGCACAAGGAGCAGCGCGCTGCAGATCATCAGAGGTGCGCTCTAGTTGAGCGCAAGCGCCCCACTCATAATCCGCTAAGATAACCGCATGCAGCCCAGCTTGTAGATCGGCCTCTACCTCACTACAGACATCATCCCATTCAGCCAGCGCGTGACAGACTCGTTGATGTGACCAATCTGTATAGAGTCGACTTGACGGGTTTTCTTCAGTTGCACTGCAGTCATCAAGCAGCACAAAGCTAGTGCCAAAACCTGTTCTAAGAGATGCCACAGACTGATTTACTCAAAGAAGTTTTTCACGCGCTCAAACCAGCTTTTACTTTGTGGGCTATGCCGTGCACCACCATCATTTAGCGAGCTTTCAAATTGCTTGAGCAAATCACGCTGATGTTCAGTCAACTTAACCGGCGTTTCGACTTGGACATGCACATATAAATCGCCTGGTACGCTGCTGTGCACCCCTTTCACCCCTTTACCGCGCAAGCGGAAAGTCTTAGCCGACTGAGTTCCTTCTGGCACGGTAAAAGTGGCGCGACCATTCAATGTCGGCACCTCAATTTCGCCCCCTAAAGCAGCCGTTGTAAAGGCTACTGGCATACGGCAGTGCAAGGCATCACCATCACGCTCAAAAACGTCATGTGACTTGACGTGGATTTCAATATATAAATCCCCCGGCGGTCCGCCATTACTACCCGGCTCACCATTACCGGCGGAGCGAATACGCATGCCATCATCAATCCCAGCAGGAATGTTGACTGCCAAGGTTTTGGTTCGCTTAACTTTGCCCGCGCCATGACAAGGCATGCAGGGGTCAGCAATATAACTACCGCTGCCATGACATTTAGGGCAAGTCTGCTGAATGCTAAAAAAGCCCTGCGACATACGCACCGCACCACTGCCTTTACAAGTTGGGCAGGTCTTCGCTTTTGTGCCAGCTTTCGCTCCTGAGCCATGACATACGTCACAATCTTCCCAACTAGGAACACGAATTTGCGTTTCATAGCCGCGTGCCGCTTGCTCCAGCGTAATTTCCATGCTGTAGCGCAAATCAGCACCACGATAAACGCGAGAGCCGCCATGCTCACGGCCGCCTCCAGCAGCAGCGCTGAAAATATCACCAAAGATATCGCCAAAAGCCTCGGCAAAACCGCCAAATCCTTGTCCGCCTGGGCCTCCGCCCATATTGGGGTCTACCCCGCTATGGCCATACTGATCATAAGCCGCGCGCTTTTGCGCGTCGCTTAGCATCTCATACGCTTCTTTGACTTCCTTAAACTGCTCCTCGGCTTCTTTCTTGCCTGGATTGCGGTCAGGATGGTATTTCATTGCCAGTTTGCGATACGCTTTTTTAATTTCGTCATCGCTTGCATTTCTGGCAACGCCTAGTACCTCGTAATAATCTCGTTTTGCCATATCAGTTCAGTACTTCCTGTATGCGCCTCGCGCAAAATGGCTTGCGTTAGGCAAGTCATGCAAACCATGCAAACCATTAAATTTCACCATTAGCACGGCCAAAAACCCGTGCTATTTTGATTTTTCTTAGAAATTATTCGCGAGCCCCAGAAGCAGAAAAGCAGAAAGTCAGGTGCGCAAAGCACAAGATTTAGTCAATTAAAGTGCAGGCTAATAAACTTGCGATGCACTCAATCAATACTAATTCTATCTTTGCTCACCTGCTTTCTACTCTGTTTGCTTCGCGAGCTAGCAGATCATTTCTTAGTCTTTTTTCACTTCTTTGAAGTCTGCATCGACTACATCATCTTGGGCTTGCTTAGCACCAGCAGCAGCTTCACCTGCGGCGGCACCTGGATTAGCCTGAGCGCCGTCTGCTGATTGGCCTGCTTGAGCTTGCATCTGCTCATACATTTTTTCGCCAAGCTTTTGTGAAGCCTGCGTCAGCGTTTCAATCTTCTCATCGAGAACAGCTTTATCAGAGCCTTTCAGCGCTTCTTCAAGCTCTTTCAGCGCGTCTTCAATCTTCGCTTTTTCGTCCGCCTCAAGCTTATCGCCATATTCGGTTAACGATTTTTTAGTGCTATGCAACAGCGCATCGCCGCGATTACGCGATTCAGTAAATTCGCGCAATTTGCGATCTTCCTCAGCATTGGCCTCTGCATCCTTGAGCATTTGCTCAACTTCAGCTTCAGACAGTCCAGAGCTCGCTTTAATCGTGATTTTGTTCTCTTTGCCCGTGGCTTTATCTTTGGCTGACACATGCAAAATACCATCTGCGTCAATATCAAAGCCCACTTCAATCTGAGGCGTGCCACGCTGCGATGGAGGAATTCCTTCAAGATTAAAATCGCCCAATAGCTTATTGCCGATGGCCATTTCGCGCTCGCCCTGGAACACTTTAATCGTCACGGCTGATTGGTTGTCGTCCGCCGTTGAGAACACTTGCGCATGCTTGGTTGGAATCGTGGTGTTCTTATTGATCATCTTGGTCATCACACCGCCAAGCGTTTCAATACCCAGTGAAAGTGGGGTCACATCAAGCAGCAACACATCTTTACGGTCACCCGACAAGACTTGCCCTTGAATCGCAGCCCCTACTGCCACTGCTTCATCCGGATTCACATCACGGCGTGGCTCACGACCAAAGTACTCTTTAACTTTTTCTTGTACTTTTGGCATGCGTGACATACCGCCAACCAAAATCACATCATCGATTTCGCCAACCTTGACGTTCGCATCCTTAATGGCAACACGGCATGGCTCAATCGTGCGCTCAATTAAATCTTCTACCAGCGCTTCTAGCTTAGCGCGCGTGATTTTGAGATTTAAATGCTTAGGCCCACTCGCATCAGCTGTGATGTAAGGCAAATTAACGTCGGTTTGCTGCGAGCTGGATAGCTCAATTTTGGCTTTTTCAGCAGCTTCTTTCAGTCTTTGCAAAGCGAGCATATCTTTAGACAGATCAACGCCCTGCTCTTTCTTAAATTCAGCAATGATGTAATCGATAATACGTTGGTCGAAATCTTCCCCACCTAGGAAAGTATCGCCATTGGTTGACAGCACTTCGAACTGCTTTTCGCCATCCACATCCGCGATTTCAATAATCGACACGTCAAAAGTACCGCCGCCCAAGTCATAAACAGCGATCTTACGGTCGCCCTTTTCCATCTTATCAAGGCCAAAAGCAAGCGCCGCTGCAGTAGGCTCATTGATAATGCGTTTAACTTCAAGCCCAGCAATACGACCCGCATCTTTGGTGGCTTGGCGTTGGCTATCATTGAAATAAGCAGGCACTGTGATCACTGCTTCAGTAACCGGCTCACCGAGATAGTTTTCGGCGGTCTTTTTCATTTTGATCAAGACTTCAGCCGAAATTTGCTGCGCTGCCAGTTTCTGTCCGCGCGCTTCAACCCAAGCATCGCCGTTTTCTGCTTTAACAATCTTATAAGGCATCAATTTGATGTCTTTTTGCACTGCTTCTTCTTCAAAACGGCGGCCAATTAACCTTTTAACCGCAAACACGGTATTTTCCGGGTTGGTTACTGCTTGCCGTTTCGCGGCTACCCCAACCAGGGTTTGGCCATCTTCGGTATAAGCGACGATAGAGGGCGTAGTACGTCCACCTTCTTCGTTTTCTATCACCCGTATTTGATTGCCTTCTAATATCACTGCTACACAAGAATTGGTGGTACCCAAATCAATACCAATAATTTTTTTGCCCATTTCATAATCTCCTAGCTTAATCGTCGCGGAACATAAGGAAGGTCTGCATAAGCCGATGGCGGCGTCATGCCTCCTGCCGTACTAATGTACTGTCTGCGTCGGCAATCCTTGCCCTCGGGTTACGCAGACCTTCCTTAAACTTTGTCCCAAAAATTTACTGCGCATCTACCTAACTGCGTTCACTTCGCTTGGCAAACCGTGACCAAAGCGGGACGCAAGACACGATCAGCAATTAAATAACCTTTTTGTAATACAGTCACAACGGTGTTCGGTGCTTGTTCAGCAGGTATCGTCGCAATCGCCTGATGTCGGTGTGGATCAAACTTCTCGCCAACTTCCGGGCTAATCACTATCACACGCCCTTTATCAAACGCACTATTGAGTTGACGCAAGGTCAGCTCAACGCCGTCACGCACTTTTGCCACATCATCCGACTCGCAGCCAAGTGCTGCTTCCAAGCTATCGACAACCGGCAAAAGGTATTCAGCAAAACGCTCGATGGCAAATTTATGCGCCTTTGCAAGATCTTCTTGCGTGCGACGGCGTAAATTTTCTGTTTCCGCCTTAGCTCGCAAAAAATCTTCTTTCAGTTCAGCAATATGTGCCTGCGCCTGAGTCAATGCAGTTTCAACGTTAGCTTGCATCTCTTGCTCAGCCTCAGCATCACTCTGCGGCTCAGGTGCCGTTGGTTGAGTTTGAGTTGAGTTAGCATGCGGCCCAGTATCTTCTGGCGCAGCTTGATGTACTCGCTTTTCTTCCATAATTAATAATCCGCCAATCAATAAACCAAAAAAAACAATATTCAGGGAAGGTCGCATATCCCGGCGAGCGGCGTCATGCCCTCCTTGCCCACTGGGTTATGCAGACCTTCGTCAGATTTTAGGTGGATGAGGCGCTGCCCTAAAAAGCTAGCTTAAGGAAGGTCTGCCTTAACAACCGCTAAAAGCGTGATGCGGGGCAGGAAGATAACAGAAATTCTCTTCCCTTACCTCTACCTCAGCCTGTGACACGACCTTATTTCACGGAGTACTGAATAAGCCAGGAGCAGCAGCATCTTTCTTTGGCGCATTTTTATTGGCTGCACCAACACTCCTTAGACGCTATTTATTCAGCATTTTTCTCAGAGCAAGCTTGCTGCTTTTAGCCAAACTTGAAATCATCTTCGAGAAAACTAAGTAAATCGTGTGCGCTCCTCACGCCACATAATTCTTCACTGGGTAGGAGATGGGGATGAGCGCAAAAAATTCAAGGCATTTATCTAAAAATTAAATGGCAAACGAAGCTACAAGCCGCTGCGGTACACGCCCCTTCTTATGACGCAGCAAACTACTAAGCCTTCGATGCTGCCTGTAACTTACTGTAAAGACTGAGTATTCAGAGGCACAGCGCCCCATCCTACTAAGTTCAGCATAATTAGTTCCACCAAGCAGTCAATAAACGCTGGGGCCGTATTTACGCAAGGGATCAAATGATATTCACTGCCGCCCGCATGCAAGAAAGTCTCGCGCGCCTGCATACCCATCTCTTCCAGTGTTTCTAAACAGTCAGCTGTAAATCCTGGGCAAAACACATCAACGCGCCGCACCCCTGCTGCGCCAAGCGCTTTCAAGGTGGGCTCTGTGTAAGGAGTGAGCCATCGTGCTGGCCCAAAGCGGGATTGGAAGGTCAGCTGGCATTCGTCTTCAGTCAGTCCCAGCGCTTGCGCCAGCAGATTAGCAGTGAGCTGACACTGCGCTTGGTACGGGTCACCAAGCTCCACCATCCGTTGTGGCAATCCATGAAAACTGAGTAAAAGGCGCTCACCGCTTGCAAAATCAGGCCGCCCATGAGCAGCCCAATAGCTTTGCACTTGCGCGCTAAGCGCGGCAATGTAAGGAGGAAAATCAGCGTAGTCTTTAATCGTGCGGATGGCTGGTTGCTCGCGCATTTTTTGCAGCGCAGCAAATACCGCATCGAAAGCACTGGCCGTAGTCGTTGCCGAGTATTGCGGATACAGTGGTACGAACAAAATACGTTCAGCCCCCGCCGCTTTTAGCTTAGCTAATACCGTGGAGATAGCAGGTGCATCATAGCGCATCGCAAATTCAACAAGTAACTGAGGGTCAGTTACCTTGAGCCGTTTTTTCAATGCTTCCGTCTGCGCTTGGGTATACACCAGCAACGGCGAGCCTTCAGCAAGCCATACTGACGCATATTTAGCAGCTGATTGACGCGCTCTAAATGGCAAAATCAGCAAACGTAAAATAATCTGCCAAATCAACTGAGGAATTTCAATCACCCGTCGATCAGACAAAAACTCAGCCAAATAGCGACGCACTGCACGCGGCGTTGGCGCCTGCGGCGTGCCAAGATTCAAGAGCAGCACAGCCGTGCGTACTTGCTTTGAAGATGAAGGAGAAGTCAAAAGATGGCACTCATTAGGATTGATTAAAACATTTCTCAATGATTCGCACACTCTAGAGAAATACCTTAACGTTAATCGAGGAAGCTCTGGATAAGCCGAGGGCAAGGAATGTCGGCGCAGACAGTCGTTAGTACGGCAAGCCGACATGACGCCGCCATCGGTTTATCCAGAGCTTCCTAATGTTGGTTGAGGGCGTGGGAGAGCATCTTGGCGGTAATATCCACAATCGAAATCATGCGCTGATATGCCATGCGTGTCGGGCCAATCACACCTAGCGTCCCAACCACCTTACTATTTACCTGATAGGGAGCCGTGATAATACTCATCTCTTCAATCGGCACCAGGTCTGATTCGCCACCAATAAAGATTTGTACACCAGGTGCATGGCTTGATACATCTAGTAATTGCAGCAAGCCGGTTCTTTGCTCAAAAACATCAAAGAGTTTGCGCAGCCGAGCCATATCCGATGAAAGATCAGCCACTTCCAGCAAATTGCGTTCTCCAGCAATCAATACCGTCTCGCTTGGGTCAATTTCTGTGGTGCTGGCGGTGACGGCTGCTTGCATCAGCTGGGTCATATCGTCACGCAAGGCATCAATCTCTTTACGTAGCCGCTCGCGCACCTGGTTAAAGCTTAGTCCCGCATAATTGGCATTAATATAATTAGACGCCTCGGTGAGCTGTGAAGCTGAATATTCCTTCTGAGTCGCCATAATCCGGTTTTGCACATCACCTTCAGGGGTCACAATAATTAGCAAAATTCGTCTTTCAGAAAGTCGTAAAAATTCAATCTGCCTAAATACATGACTATGGCGCGGCGTCAATACCACGCCCGCAAACTGCGATAGATTGGATAGCACGCTTGCCGCCGCAGCGGCCAATTTAGTCGGCGCATCTGGGCTCAGCCGACTTTGCACTTTACGCTTAACTTGCTCATCATCAGTCAATGGCTGCGCGCTTAGCATGGTATCGACAAATAATCGATAGGCACGTGGCGTCGGCACACGCCCCGCTGATGTATGCGGACTGGCAATAAAACCCAACTCTTCGAGATCGGACATCGCATTGCGAATAGTCGCAGGGCTTAACTCAAGCCCCGAATACTTTGAAAGTGCGCGCGAGCTAACTGGTTGACCATCAGAGATATATCTCTCGATCAACATCTTAAGTAGCGTTCGGGCACGAGGATCTAACATAAAAAAATAAATGAGCGCAAAAAATGGGTTGGACCTGTTTAAAAACCAACATCTAACCAAGCTGCGGCAAGTTTACCGCCTTGTTAACGCCTTGTCCTACGCAAAAGCCTTCCTTCCATTGAGGAAATGCCGAAAACAGAAAATGCTAACGCAAACAAGGCACTAATATGACAAAGGCAGGCCTTATCTCCGATTTATTCACCACTGCCCAGAAAGCATTGAATCAGCCGAGGCAAGGAATGCCTTTGCTGCCAGTACGTTAGTACGACGAGGAGAAATGACGCCGCCCCCGACTGCCCCAGCACTGTTCAGGAAGCGTTGAATCGGCCGGGGGCAAGGAATGCCGACGCAGACAGTACGTTAGTACGGCAAGGAGAAATGACGCCGCCCCCGGTCGATTCAACGCTTCCTGATTTTTTTATTGATGCAGCTATGGTGTAATGCGCGCATGAAAAAAGAAAGCTCATTTAAAACTGTCGCCCTAGTCGCACGGCAAGAAGCTAGTGGCATTGGCGAAGCACTAATTGCTCTGGCTGAATGTCTGGTCAAACGTGGCTTTAAAGTGACCTTTGAAGCAGACACAGCACAAGCGATCAAAGCAGATACCCATTATGCGCGACTCACTCCCGATGAAATTGGCCAGCACACTGATGTCGCGATTGTACTCGGCGGCGATGGCACACTGCTTGGCATTGGGCGGCGACTTGCACGCTACGGCACGCCACTGATTGGGATTAACGGCGGGCGACTTGGCTTTATCACCGATATTCCTATCAGTGAAATGCAACAGGTCGTGCCTGAGATGCTTGCCGGGCACTGCGAGCGCGATCTGCGCACGCTGTTAGAAGCGCGCATCATGCGGGACAACCAACCGATTTACCATGCCTTGGCCTTTAACGATGTAGTGGTCAACCGTAGTGGCTTTTCTGGCATGACTGAATTGCGTGTCTCGGTAAATGGCGTCTTTATGTACCACCAACGCTCTGACGGGCTGATTGTCGCCACGCCAACCGGCTCCACCGCTTATGCATTAGCCGCGCAGGGGCCCATTTTGCATCCCCAAGTATTAGGTATTGTGCTCGCACCAATCGCGCCACACGCCTTGTCAAACCGCCCTATCGTGCTGCCTGACGATGCCAACATTGCAATTCAAATCATCGGTGGACGCGACGTTAATGTGAACTTTGATATGCAATCTTTTACTGCCTTGCAGCTCGAAGATACGATTGAAGTACGCCGCTCAAACTATACGGTACCTTTACTGCATCCAATCGATCACAGCTATTACGCGACCCTACGCAAAAAATTGCGCTGGAATGAAGACTATCCTTTGTCAGAAGATCGGCATTTTTAATTGAGGGCAGCCCCTAACACTCGCTTGACTAAAATTTGCGTCTCTGCTCAGCTCACCTTGCTATTTTTGCAAATTAGCGCACTGCTCGAATGACTCCTAAGGCCATATTCCTCCTGCATACAATGCAGTTTTGTAGCTTGGTTGCAAATTTGGCGGCTTACAGATGCTTACAGTTTTTAAGATTGCTTAGTAGAGCTTTTAAGAAAATTTAGCTAGTATCTGAAATACGGTGTATGACCTAGAAAAAGAGTAATTGAGTAAGGGACTGAAAACTTGCTTATTAAGCTCCTTTTATCTGGTCAATTTAGCCCGAGAAACATTATTCGAATGGATTATCGAAGGCAAAATTTATATTTAATAGGCTCAATGGATAACGTCATTGAGCATTTTCTATTTTGCCAATAGAGTATGAAAAACAAGAAGTCAGGTTTTCATCAATCTAGCAAAAACTTCACAGACTCTTAAAATTAGAGGCTTTTAATGACAGCGCCAATTTCTTCATCTTCGCTAAACACTAAGCCCTTAGGTCAGTTTTTGAGTACGGGTCCAGATTCGAATATGCATCTTTCTCAAGACGAGTTTGAACTTGATTGTCCATCTTCTCGGGAAGGCAGTATTTCTGAGCAATGTGAAGCCGGAAATTCCTCCTTAGAAGAGCAGGCGCCGATAACATTCCTACCTCAGCCGCAATATAGTCTTAGCAGAATTGAAGTTGACCCTTCTATATATGAAGCTCTACTTTCTCGATGGGAAACCTATGACAGGCTTTTTACTGCCAACTCCTCATATGAGTTTAAAACAAACTTAAAATCATCTGAAGCCGCATGGCCTAAACCTTTACTTACTTCAACGATTGTAGAAAAACTTGAGAAAAAAGCAAAAAAATTTATAGATTCGCTGCATAAAGAGTTAGGTAAATTTTACGCAGAGAATAAATGGCAAGAATCTCTGCATCCATCCGCGGACATATCTTCTCTAAGAGAGAAGATAGAAAAAATCTTCTCTCAAATAGATGAAGCTTTTGAAAAGAGCAGTATGTATAGTCCGGATAGACCTAGTGGAGATGCCTATACGCTTTTATCAGAGATTAGCAGCACAAAATCTGAAAAAAGATTACGGTGTTTCTTATTGCACGAGGCCACACGCCTTAAAATTGAGCCTGAAACGATAAGTCATCTTGAGCTAAGCGCTCTCTACGACAAAGTGCATGAGGCAGCGAAATCGCAGCTGGAAACCGCGAAAGCGCAGCTGGAAACTGCAAAATTGAAGCCTCAACCTGAGAAATCGAAGCTTGAAGTTGCGCAATTCAAGTTTGAAGCTGCGCAATCGAAACATCAAAAAGCGCAATTGAAGCGTGAAGATGCGCAATCTCACCCTCAAACTACGCCATCGACGCATAAAGCTACGCAATCGAAGCTTTATGCTGCAGAAACGGAGCTTCTAAAAGCTCAATCGGAGCTCCGGGATGCACAATTGGCGGCTGCAACGAAAAAGGATCTTGAGGTAATTGCTCGCTATGACGAAACACATGGCTCAGCGAAATCGAAACCTCAATCTAAGCAATCCGAGTTAGAGAAGAAAAAGTTTTCTGTAACTTTCCTGCAGGTGCAGTTAGACGACATAGAAAATAAAAAGGAGTATGTACTTAAATTGGATGAAGTACTTAAAGAACAGCAGGAGAAACAGAAAAAGCTTGAAACTCCTTTTAAGCAGTTGATGGCGATTTTCTTTAATCCATCTTCTTTAAGTAAAAATGCTTATGTGAGCCTTCTGTCTCTGGGCTCCCTCCTTAGCAGATCAGTGAGGTCAAATTGGAATCTATTTGTCTGAAGTTAAAACTGTAGAAAATCCAGTTTACTAAATTAACCCTGTGCCTCTTAACAGCACAGGGTTTTTTATTGGCTTTTTGATTATCTGATTAGAATACGGCATCAAACTCTGCTACTTCTTCTCTTCTGCTTTTTTATATTTCTGCCGTACGCTATCAAGACGTTGGCATATCTGTGCAGCCCCTTCTACCAAGCGTGGTCCAGAGCGGTCGATAAGGTCACTCTCTATAACAAAAAGATGATTATCTGCAACAGCGCTGAGCTTGGGCCAGTGGCGCCAAAGAGCTAGGCTAGCTGGCAATTTTTCTGCCTCTTTTTCTACATCTATCGGGTGTGGATACGTGGCGATAATGGCTTGTGGATTAGCTGCAAGCACAGCCTCGGTCGAAACCGTGGGGGCCAGTGGCAGCAAATTAGCAAATATATTGCGCCCTCCACACAACACGATAATGTCGTTGACAATATGCTTGCCATTCAGCGTCATTAATGGCTTATCCCAAATTTGGTAGAACACACGCACTGATGGACGCTTGGCATACTGTCGACGTAAGGCCTTAAGCTGGCGCTCAAAGTTAGCGGCGGCCAGTTGCGCTTGCGCGCTGGTATTCAATAAAACCCCTAGCCTTTCAAGATTTGTCGCTACCTCATTAAGCGTGCGCGGCTCACTGTAAAAAATCGGAATCTGCAAGGCATGCAGCGCATCAAGTTGGCGTTGTGTATTGCCTGTGCGCCAAGCCACGATTAAATCTGGCTTCAGCGCAACAATACGTTCCAGATCAAGTGTGCGGCTATCGCCCACACGCGGCACTTGCTGCGCCGCGCTTGGATAGTCGCTATAAGCCAGCGTGCCAACCAACCGAGCACCGCCACCTGCTGCATAGATTAGCTCAGTAATATGCGGCGCCAAACTGATCACCCGCTTGGCAGGCTCTATCAAACTGACCTGCGCGCCACTATCATCAGTCACACTAAGCAGTGCCCATGCCGCATGCGGCATACTCAGCGCCAAGCCCAAGCCGATCCACCACACGCTTGTTACCCATTTGCGCCAAAATTTATGTTTCATATGCTTGGCCTGGCGGTACTCAATACAGATCTTATGTTCAAGCAAGAATCTTGATTACAATCAATATGCGGCCTTCGCTTTCTCTCTTTTATTTCAAAGGTGGTTCCATAGTCTGCAATGGAACGGCATCACGTTGACTAGAGATGCTGTTGTTTGCATCGACAAAGATTAGGCTTGGCTTAACACTGCCCGCGCGCACTTCAGCGTCGTCTACAAAAGCGAAGGTGGCAATAATAATCAAGTCACCTACTTGCGCTCGCCGTGCGGCTGAGCCGTTTAATGAGATCATGCCGCTACCGCGTTCGCCGCGTATGGCATAGGTTGAAAAGCGCTCGCCGTTATTGATATTCCACACGTCAATACGCTCATTTTCAACGATATTGGCGGCTTGCATTAGCGCTTCGTCAATGGCACATGAGCCTTCATAGTGCAGCTCGCAATGGGTGACACTAGCGCGATGGATTTTCGATTTCAGCATAATACGCTGCATAGGTTTGCTCTCAGTAGAGTTAGGGAAGGACTGCATAGCGCTGAAACAATGTCATGCTAAGCATGATAGCTCTTCATTGTGGAACGAGGTATGTCGACGTAGACATACCTCGTTCCAGCGCCATTTAGGCCTGCGTTAAATTTCCAGATTATCTATTAAACGGGTTTTACCCAGTTTCGCGGCAGCAAGCACCACCAGCGGAGCCTCGCTCTGCGCGTTCGGCTGACTAAGCTCAGCACGTTGGCGAATCGCTACGTAATCAGGATGCCAACCATGCTGCTTAAGTGCTGCGCAGGCCTCTTGCTCTAAGACGGCGAAGTCGCGTCGTCCAGCTGTGCGAATTTGTTCGCGCAATTGGGCAAGGGCCGCAAATAGGCGTGACGCTTCAGTGCGTTGCGCTTCAGTGAGGTAGTTATTACGCGAAGATAAGGCAAGGCCACTCGCATCACGCTCTGTTGCAGCAGCCAAAATCTCTATTGGCAACATAAACTGTGCAGCCATTTGGCGTAGGATCAGCCACTGCTGATAATCTTTCTTGCCAAACACCGCCACCTGCGGCTGCACGCAGCAAAACAATTTCATCACCACCGTACACACGCCCTCAAAAAAACCGGGCCGATATTCTCCTTCCAGGATATCGGCAATTTCAGCGGGTGGACGTACTCGATATCGCTGTGGCTCAGGATAGAGCTCTGCTTCGCTCGGTGCGAACAGAATATCGACCTTCTCGCTCTGTAAAGCTGCGATATCTGCAGCTAACGTACGTGGATATTGCGCAAAATCTTCATTCGGCCCAAATTGCAGCCGATTGACAAAAACGCTGGCGACCACCAAGTCACCATGTTGGCGCGCCAAGCGCACCAACGATAAATGCCCTTGATGCAAATTCCCCATCGTGGGAACAAATGCCGTACGGTTATGTCCACGCAATTGAGCGCGTAATTCTTGGATTGAGTGAATTACTTTCATCAGACAATGAGCCTTAACTGCTATGAGCAGGTCCTAACAGTTAGAGATGGCATTTAGAAACGTTGGGATAAAGGCGCTAATTGTAAAAAGCGGCAGAAGAAAAAGCAAAGCGCTGCCTCTCGCTTAAAAAGTGCAGCACTTCGACTGATAGGCCATAAGGTCAAACGAGACCAAAGATCCAAATTTATAGTTATGTGCTATACACCGTGACTAACGCCACCGTCGCTATAAGAACCACCGTGAGAATCAGCGGAGGCATCATAGTAGAGCCAACTATGATCAACAGAAGATCTTCCAGCGGAACCGTCAGAGCGGCTAGATGAAGTAGACCCTATAACGTAAAAACTATAGACGAGCATCCCTCCTATCAAAGTCATTGTTGAATATTTCACTACTTTTCTAGCAAGTTCTGCTTCTTGCCCAGTAACTGCCTCAGTAATCATGATAGCGATTGGAATCGCCAAAGAAATAGCCGTTCCAATCACCAGAAGAACGGCAGGCTCACTTAAGAATTCGCCAGCTGAGGTAAGGAGGCTGCGAGGCTCGCTCACCAATTGATTATCTTGGCTTACTTCTGCATTCACCCTTTCATGAGTGGCAGAGCGATGAGTAGAGCCATAATTAGGCTGGGCAATATTGGCATTGCTAGGCGGCATATTAATACGGGTAAATTGACTGCTGATCATCGAATTTCTCCCATTTATTTTTTTGGTCTTCCGGTTAGAGACGAGCTAAAGGGAAGTGTTATCGGTTGAGCTCCAAGCTAGACTTTTTATTTCTTATATTTCTTTGTTAGGAAAGTATGACGCCGCGAGCCGAGTTATGCAGACCTTCCCTAACAGCATGCGCTAGCAAGAGCTTGTTATATTTAGTCATCTAGCAAGAAATGTCTGCAGGCGAATGCCGTATTAATCGCTCACTCATAGCTTATCGCAGTGGGCAAAGTGCACCATCATGTAGGCGCATAAGCCAAGCGTACATAAATCGGTGCGAATGGTTCGGCTTGGGTAATCTCAACCAAGGCCTCACGTGATAATTCAAGCAGCGCAATAAAATTCACCACCATCTCCGCAACACTGCCCGAGGTTTTGCATAATTCAGCAAATTCAAGAAAGCGCACGCTTTGCAGCTTACGTAGAATTACGCTCATATGTTCACGCACAGAAAGCGTAGCGCGAGCGATTTTATGATGCTGAACCAGTCGCGCACGTTTGAGCAAATCCATCCATGCTTCACGCAACTCTATCGCCATTACCTCTGGCAGCTGCACCGTCACACTCTGCTCGGTGTATACATTGGCTGGCAGAAAATCGCGGTCTCGCTGCGGCAGTTGATTAAGCGCGTGAGCGGCCTGTTTCATGCGTTCATATTCAAGCAAGCGGCGCACGAGTTCGGCACGAGGATCTGCGACTTCTTCATTCTCATCTACTTTTCTTACCGGCAATAACATGCGCGATTTAATTTCGATGAGCAGCGCTGCCATCAATAAATATTCGGCAGCGAGCTCGAGATTGCGCGTGCGAATTTGCTCGACATAATTCAAATACTGCTGGGTTACTTCCGTCATCGGGATATCCAGCACATTGAAATTTTGCTTGCGAATCAAATAAAGCAACAGATCCAGCGGTCCTTCAAAAGTTTCAAGAAAAACCTCAAGCGCGTCTGGTGGAATGTAAAGGTCATGAGGCAGTTTGAGCAGCGGCTCACCGTACAAGCGTGCCAATGCGCTGCCGTGAGAGGGAGCAGGTACTTCGACCGGGGGTAGCGGTTCTAACGATCTGTTCATAGTCTTTCAAAAGTGCCCTTATTTGAGCGTGTTTGAAGCAATCTTGAATAACGGCCTAGCCACCCTTTTTAGCGTTCGCCACGAAATACTTTTTTCCGTCTTTTGCTCTCCTATTTCTGGATAGCTTCTACCATATATTACAAGCGTGCTGCGTTTATACATAGCGCGCCAAAGTACTTCATGAAAGAGGTCTATTGAAGCAAAGGCAATGTTGGTTATCAGTACGCATTTTGTGAGCCAGAGGAAAAAATGGACAAGCCTGACGCAAAACCCGAAAAAAATTCTAATTCATCACCTCGCTCCCCTCACACAATCATAGAGATGCCGCCAGAGGTAGAAAAATCGCTTTCCAATAGGACTCGTATCTCATCCGGCGCTCTAGGGGCTGCTGCAAGCCTTGTGCTAATAGCGGCAAAAGGTGCAACACCAGAATTGATGGGCTTGGGCCTTTTGAGCCTAACGATAGGCGTAACCTTAATGAACGTCCAAGGAGGCAACTGGCCTAACCTCGAAGACAGCCCACCATCTCGATCTCTTGCCTCTAGCGTCTCGGCTCTTGTTTCTACTAATTCCTCAGCGAAGCTACGCTCAGCTCAAAGATAGATCTAAATAACTTCAGTTCGAAATAAAAAAAGGAACGATTGGAGGAATATTTGATTGAAAAAAGATGAGAGCAAAAGACCTGCTCACTTTTCTTCAAAAGTGAATCGTGTGGGGGTTGCCTGTATCACCCCAACTAATCGGCGCAACCTTGTAGATGGAGGTGAAGCATTTGATTAAATGCGCAACCCCAACATCACGGTCTCAGCTCAAAGGGGATTTTTTGAAAGCGTAAACAGCTTCTAAGGATGACAGAGGAGATCCTCTGCCATCCTTGCTATACTCCGCGTCCTGCGGCTACTTTTGCTGCCGTTTTTTCTGCATCTAGCTCATCAATGCAGGCTGCCTGCGTACTTAGGTACGCAACTCATACATAATCCAGCAGATGTTAGAAATTTTGGTAATAGACATACGGTGCCTGCTTGACACGTGCTTGCTGGGCGCGTTTTCGGGCTTCTAAATCAATCGGCTCTTTATCCCATAACCGCGCCCGACCAAGGCGTTGGCTCTCTTCGAGAGCAGGGTTATGTTGTTTTAGCTGACCGAGGAATCCCGTGAGCTCCGATTTGTAATCTGAAGTGACTGACATATCAACACTTTTAAGAGCGTTTAAAAGCCTGAATTCTACTGCATTTAGCACGTATTTCATCAATGTCTAAAAAGCTAGCAATATTCAGGTAATTTCTCACTGAAATGAGAGCCCTCAAAGCCAAGCCTTGCAGTATGATTTTGCGCTGGCCCGTTTCATGCGATAAGCAAGCTTATTTCAAGAAGGCGCAATAAGATTCAGCATGCGCAACCCAATTTGCCAGCCAAGCGAGTCTCAAACTCCAAGCGTCAAATTTTGCGAAAGCCCCTTTAATGCTTTCGCAGCACCCGCTTATTTGGCACAGCAAAAACTGCTTCTATGCATGTGGCTAGAAAAAATCTGCATAAGCCAGAAGGCTGCAGTTGTTTATCCTGCCGCTATAGGGTTATGCAGACCTTTACTAGCTTATTCACCACAATTGGAGAATTTACTTGGCAAGTACTTTACTCAAACACAGCGAGAAGAAAATTAAATCGAGATGCAAGCCAGGCTTAAAGAACCTCTGCATAATCCCTTGGGCAAGGCATGCCGACGCAGACAGTACAAAAGTACGGCAAGGAGGCATAACGCCGCCCAAGGGGTTATGCAGAGGTTCCTTAATCTGCTGCACCGCTTTGATCGCTATGCTTGCCACGCCAGCTACTGCTAAATACCAAGTTGAGGTTAAAGCGCCTCGCACTGTGAAAAAGCTACTTAAAGAACATCTTGATGTCGCACGTTTTGCCAAACGCGATGATATTTCTGACGAACAGTTTGATTTCTTAGTGACAGCCGCGCCGCAGCAAGTGCGCGAACTCGTTGAGACTGAAGGCTATTTTGCGCCTGCCATCAAAACTGATATATCAACGACGCGTAGCGGCAAAAAAGCCGTCATCGTAACGGTTGACCCTGGTTTGCCAACCAAAGTCTCTTCTGTCGACTTAAGCTTTACAGGCCCAATGCTCACCGAAGCACCCGCGCAAGAGAAAGCGGCGCGACAAGCGTGGCCCTTACCCGAAGGCGAGCAATTTAGCCAGAAAAATTGGGAAGCCGCAAAAAATACCGCTTTAAAAGCTTTACAAGCTAAACGCTATCCAGCCGCCAAAATTACTACTTCGCAAGCACGAATTGACTTACGCAAACGGCAGGCCGATTTGTCAGTGGTGTTTGACAGCGGACCAACTTTCACGCTGGGGTCGGTTGAAATCAACGATCTAAAACGGTATCCAAAAACCATTATTCAGCATGTAAATCCGCTGCAAGTTGGCGAACTTTATAGCCTAGAGCGCGTACTTGAGCTGCAACAACAAATTCAAAGCACGCCTTATTTTTCAAGTGTGGCGGTAGAAGTGACCCCTGATGCTGCGCAGGCGAAGCTTGCACCCGTTAAAGTCAAAGTCAGCGAATATCCATTCCATTCATTGCGCACAGGGGTGGGCTATACATCAGATGCAGGCGCACGGGCGCAAGGGCAATATACGTATCACAATATGTTTCAGCGTGCTTGGGTCTTAGAAACACAGGCAGAATTAGAGCAGCGCCAGCAAAGTGGCTCAATACATCTTTCCGCTCCGCCTGATAGCAAAGGATATAAAAACACTTTGCTCGCCTCATACAAGCGCACGAATGTGCAAAAAACTGATATTTATAGTTTAAGCGTAGGGGGAACACGGACCCACTCAAGCCAGCATTTTGATCAGACGTATTCAGCGCTCCTATACCAAGATCGACTAGAGCAAAATAACGCGCCCACCACCTTAAGCCGTGCTCTCGTACCTAGCTTAACCTTAATCTGGCGCGCAATTGATGACCCAATCTTTCCGCGCCATGGCCATATTCTTTCGGTCTCGCCAGCTTTTGCTGTGAAAGGCGTCCTAACTGACCAGTCATTCGGGCGACTGTATGTATCCGGGCGGCAATATTTCTCATTAGGCAAAGATGACCTTGTGTTCTTACGCGTGGAAGCAGGCAGCGTATTGACCGATGGCCCGGCTGAGAACGTACCAGCATCGCTCAGATTTCGTGCAGGCGGTAGTAATTCAGTACGCGGCTACAGCTATCAAAGTATTGGACGCCACTCGGGCGATGCCATCCTGCCCACTAAACATCTATTCACCGCCAGCGCGGAATACCAGCATTGGTTGAATCACGATTGGGGGGCAGCGGTTTTTTACGATGTGGGTACAGCTACTGACAATTGGACAAAGAAAGTGATGTATCAAGGATGGGGGATAGGTGCAAGGTGGCGCAGCCCCGTTGGCCCTGTCAACCTAGACATTGCCTACGGCTTACGCAGGCGCTCGATTCAACCTTATCTAACGCTAGGCCTCGCCTTCTAGGCAAGCTATTTAGGAAGCGCTGAATACGCCGGGAGCGGCGTCATGCCTCCTTGCCGTACTTATTATGTACTGTCTGCGTCGGCATTCTTTGCCTCCGGCGTATTCAGCGTTTCCTTAAGGACTTGTACGCTTAAACATTTCTCTAATTTTTAACCCATTTTTGCATTATTCGCTGCTGAAAAAATGACCCGTAAAAACTCCTCTGATTCAAGCGCAACAGCCTCTTCAGAGCCCTCTTCGCAAGTTAGCCAACACAAAAAATTACCGAGCAGCCGATGGCTACGCGCGCTAGCTGTGGCAGCAATTGCGCTAGCTACAATGCTGACGCTACTAATCGGTACATTTTTTTATATGCTCAACACTGAGCAAGGCACACGCTTCGCGTGGCGTGCAGCGGTTATGTTGTCGGGTAGGCATTTGAGCGGCACGCTAGAAGGCGGCAAACTCAAATCTGGGTTACGCCTACGCAATGTGAAATGGCACACGAAAAAGAGTGACATTCGCTTTGATAGACTTCATGGCCAATGGAGGCTTTCGGCCAGGCCCTGGCGTTTAGTAGTGGATTTTCTCGATGTGAGGACAATCGATCTGCGTTTCGCGGCTCAGAAAAAATCAAGCAAAGTGACTCTCCCCGATAATTTGACGCTGCCACTTGGCGTTGAGATACGCAATGTACGCATTAAGCAAATACGTTTGCACGACGGCACGTCAACGACTGAATTTAAGTCTCTACTGTTGCAAGGGCACAGTGATGGTCGCCATCATGAAGTCACACTAGAACGCCTAGATACTCCTTTGGGCACTGCTCATGCTTTTGTCAAACTTGATGGAGTGAAGCCTTTCCCGATCAGCGGCCGAGTGGGTTTAAGCGCGCAAGCACAAGGAGAAAAAGCGCTTTTAGATATCCACTTATCAGGCACGCTAGCCTCGCTCATTGCTGATCTGAGCGCTAGTGGAAAGAAGCTAAACGGGCACGCGCATATTGAGGCGCTCCCTTTTTCTCAAGTCGCGTTAAAAGTTGCCGTATTACAGATTGAGCATTTGAATCCACGTGCTTTTTCTGCGACTGCACCCGTGGCTGATTTATCGTTACAAGCACAGCTGCGACCAGTGCAAAATCAGACGCCACCCTCTGCACAGCCTATTGCGCCCTCTTCCGCTCCTATTCAGGCAGATAAATTGATTGTGGCAGGCCCCCTTACAATTCTTAATCAAAAACCTGGGGCGCTAGATGCACACCTATTACCCCTGCTAAGCGCTCATGCAAATGTACGCTTAAGTGAGCAGACCCAAACCTTTGATGGAATTCGGCTCAACTTTTTAAAAAACCTTGCACTGACAGGGAAAGGCACTTTTACCCATGGCCATGGGCAGCTTGATTTACATGCTGACAAACTCGATCTCAACCTATTCAACAAAGCCTTACGTAAAACGCAGTTAGGCGGCCCAATCACGCTGCGACTCGCTCATCAATTACAACAGGCAGAGCTTAAGCTAAGCGACCCACAGTTAGCGCTACGCACTCAGGCAACCATCACCGCTGAGGCAGGACAAACTACCTTAAACAGCGTGTTGCATATGAATACTGGGCAAGCGACGCTCGCTGGCACGTTAAAAAAAAACATAGCATCGAGCTATGAGCTAGATATGACATTGGAACGCTTTAACCCTTTGTCATTCTTTAATCCGGCATCGCTTAAGCAAACTATGTCTGGCACGCATTCGCGTCGCCCAAAGCGGCTGCCATCAGCCAGCCTATCTGGCACACTCAGCGCGCATGGCAAGCTGGCCAAACCTTCGATAAAAGCGACTTATGAATTGCACGATAGCACCTATGCCGGCCTCCCTGTCACTGGTACGGGCACCCTACACTTCACTAAAAAGCGGCTGCGGCCAAGTGATGCTCAGTTATCAGTAGCAGGCAATCAAATTACTGTACAGGGCAGCTTTGGCAGTGCCGAGGATCGGCTGATTTTTCAAATCGACGCACCGCGACTTGAGCGGCTTGGATTTAATCTTGCGGGTTCGGTTAAGGCAGATGGGGATATCAGTGGCACCCTTGCACACCCGCATGTCAGTGCTCACTATCAAGCGCGTACTCTCGCTTTTGGCAAACACCGTTTAGCCAGCGCGCATGGGCAAGCCGAATTAAGTGATGGGGCTAACGGCGCATTGAATTTCACTATGCAAGCCAACGGCCTAAGCACATCCGATATTTTCTTGAGAGGGCTTAACGTGCATTTGGCCGGCACACGCGCCAAACATGCTTTAACAGCAAACGCGACAGGTCGAATACGCAATGCACCGCTTGAGTTAACGGTGGCTGCGCGTGGTGGATTAACTGATCAAGGTGAGCAAAGCGCTTGGAGGGGCTTACTCACTCAACTAAGCAACCGCGGCCTCCCCACTGTGCAACTCGCGGCGCCCGTTGAAATTAGCGTTGCACCGCAGCAACTCGAAGTAACTGGAGCTCGTTTAAGCATCGAAAAAGCTGCGCTCGATTTACGTCAATTGGTGTATGACCACGGCCATATCCAATCAAGCGGCAGGTTGACTGGCATGGATTTAAACCAGCTGCTGCAAATTAGCTCGCTCCACGACCAAATGACCGCTATCAAAACTGATTTAGTATTTGATAGTGACTGGGATTTTGCACTCAAGGCAAACGCATCCGGCTATTTACAGTTTAAACGCCGAACGGGTGATATCACGCTGACTAAAAATCGAGGCGGGGCAACTGCACTCGGCATCACTCAGCTTGACACACGCCTTGATTTTGCCAATGACAACCGCGCCAAATTAACAGCCCATGCCAATGCTGCTCGACTAGGCACTTTTGAAACGAGCTTGCAGCTGCCGCTAGCATTCACTCAAGGTCAGCTAGATCTAACCGAGACGCTAGCAAACGATGCTCCGCTATCCGGTACGCTCACAGCAGCTGTGCCCTCCCTCAAAAACACGGGTGGCTTATTAGGCCCACAGTTTATGTTGGAAGGACAAGCCGGGTTAAATCTCGCGGTAGCTGGGGAAATTGGTCAGCCAATTTTCTCTGGCATGCTCACAGGCGATAACTTAGCGCTCTCCCTGCTTGACGAAGGCGTCACCCTAAAAGACGGCGTAGTCCGCATCGCTTTAGCTGACAATGCCGTTACGTTTAAGCAAGTTGAATTTCACGGCGCGAGCGGTGTAATACGCGCCACTGGAGGAATTCAACTCGATCAATCCAACCCCACTGTCTCAGCCCAAATCAAGGCGCATAAGCTAGAGTTATTTGCCACGCCAGAGCGACAGCTTTCCCTCTCTGGACAAGCCACTATAGTTAATACGGGTGAGGCGAATAAACTCGAAATTGATGGAGAATTTATTGTCGATCGCGCGCTGTTAGATTTACCTGCTACACGCGCACCTCAGTTAGGCGAAGACGTAAAAATTGTGCATGCCAACGATGATACCCAAGCACCGCCAAGTAGCGCCGCATCCCATGAAGCCAAGCCAGTTGGTAAATTCTTGCCAAACGCCAATATACGCATCGACCTTGGACATAATTTTCGTTTCCACGGCGTGGGGGCTGATTTAAATCTACGGGGGAAATTTACCGTTACCAGCGTTCCTGAAGAACCACTACGTGCCACAGGTGATGTCAAAGTGCTAGAAGGCTCAACTTACGAAACCTTTGGCCGCAAACTCAATATTGAAAAAGGCTACTTCACCTTTAATGGCCCGCTCGATAACCCTGGCATCAATATTCTAGCGATGCGGCGCAACCAAGCCGTAGAAGTCGGGGTAACAGTCACTGGCACTGTACGCTCGCCACAAGCTCGGCTTACCTCAGAGCCCAATGTGCCCGATGAAGATAAGCTCTCTTGGCTGTTATTTGGACATGGCGCTAGCAGCGGCACCAACCTTGGTCAGCAAAACACGATGAATGCAGCGCTCGCTTTATTAGGCAACGCCGGCGGTAAAAAAATTGCTAAAACCATTGGCTTTGACGAATTTTCTATCGGCCAAAGCGAAACCGGCCTGCCTGACTTGCAAGTGGTAAATGTTGCTAAAGCATTAAATGAGCGCTTTATTTTGGGTTATGAGCAAGGAATTACAGCGAGTGTGAATCTTTTTAAACTCACCTGGCAAATCTCGCGCAGCTGGTCATTGGCAGCCCATACCGGGACTTTGAATGGGGTTGACTTGATCTACCAGCGACGCTTTAACCGCCTCATTAAGCATTCAAAAAAACACAAAAAAGTGATGTTTGATAAAACAGAAGAAGAGTAAAAACAAGCCCGCGCAGAACACATAAACAACAAGAGGCTAGCTGCCCAGGCAGCAGCGCCTCGCTGATTAAAAAATAACGAGTGAAGGTCTGCATAACACCGCACCGGATTACGCAAACCTTCTTTAGTACTCAGTTTTTGCCAATATCGACTTTATTTAAGCTACTGAGTCAGTATTGATATAAAGAACGTTTTTCGTTTTATTCATAAAAAATTTGCAAAAACCCGCTTACCTAGCTTTTTAAAGCCCAGACTCAGGCGAAGCTTGTGTCAACGAAGCGCTGTTCATCGCCACTAATACCTCAATTTGTTTAGGATCAAGGCGCTTCATCAAATGTTGATAAGGTTGGATGGGCTGCGCTGAGGTCAGTGGCGTGTGCGCATCAGACCAAGCGAGCGGCTGAATTTGCAGAAAACTTTCTACTTGTGCCGCGAGTTGCGGCAGCACGGGTTTTAGCATGAGAGTTAGCAAGCGAAAAGCCTCCAAACTAAGACTGCAGCTTTGGTGCAGCTCGTTTTCACAAGCGGGATTTTTTGCCTGTTCCCAGGGTTTAGCTACGTCAATATAAGCATTGACCGCATCCGCCTCATGCAAGATGGCGCGCATGGCACGTGCGTTATCTCGCTCTTCGTAATGCGCAGCGATAGCTGGAACCGCTGCTCGCAAGCGCTCTAACAGCGGATGATTCATCACGCTATCTTGCACACAGCTATTAAAGCGCTTCACCAGAAAGCCTGCTGTACGGCTTGCAATATTGATGTATTTACCCACTAAATCACTATTCACCCGCGCTACGAAATCGCCAAAATTTAAGTCAATATCTTCCATAGTCGTATTGAGCTTGGCAGCGAAATAGTAACGCAGCCACTCTGGATTCAGCCCCGCCTCTATATAGCTTTGCGCGGTAATAAAAGTGCCGCGTGACTTCGACATTTTCTTTCCATCAACCGTCAGAAAGCCATGCGCAAACACATTGGTTGGGGTGCGATAGCCGGAAAACTTAAGCATCGCCGGCCAAAACAGCGTGTGAAAATAAAGAATATCTTTACCAATGAAATGGTATTGCTCAGCGGTGCTATCTGGTTTTACCCAGTCTTCAAAATTCAAACCACGCTCTTCGCACAACGCTTTAAAACTCGCGTAATAGCCAACCGGCGCATCAAGCCATACATAGAAATATTTGCCAGGCGCATCAGGAATTTCAAAGCCAAAATAGGGCGCATCACGCGAAATATCCCAGTCAGCTAAGGTTGCTTCACCTTCGGTACCAAGCCATTCACGCATTTTATTGGTCGCTTCAGGCTGCGCTAATTTAGCTACCCACTCACGCAAAAATTCTTCGCAACGCACATCAGATAGGCGGAAGAAATAATGCATCGATTTCTTGTGTATAGGTGTCGCACCAGAGAGCGCTGAATACGGACGAATCAAATCAGTTGGCTGATAAGTCGCGCCGCATGCCTCGCAAGAATCTCCATATTGGTCTTCGGCCTTACATTTTGGACACGTACCCTTGATAAAGCGGTCGGGTAAAAAGAGTTCCTTAACGGGGTCATAGGCTTGCTCAATTTCACGCGACTCAATCAAACCTGCTTGGCGCAACGCCAGATAAATTTTTTCAGAAAGCGCCTGATTATCAGGCGAATCCGTCGAGCCGTAGTAATCAAATGAGATGCCAAAACTATCAAAGTCACGCCGATGCTCTTGCCAAACACGCTCAATCAGCGCTTTAGGCGTCACGCCTTCTTTCTCAGCACGCAACATAATTGGTGTGCCATGCGTGTCATCCGCACTCACATAACAAACTTCATGACCGTGCATACGCAACGCACGCGTCCAAATATCGGTCTGGATGTACTCAACTAAATGACCTAAATGAATCTGACCATTGGCATAAGGCAGAGCAGAAGTAACAAGAATACGGCGGGGCGATGTGGGCATGAGGATGGGACGAGCGAGATTGAGAAAAGAATGGATTCTAGCAAAGCGCAGAAGGTAATTAGCCGCTTATATGTATAGCGCAAACATCTCTTAAGCGCTTTTCAAGCAGAAGCAAAATCAGTTTCTGCTTGAGGAGCTAAAAAATAAGCTGCCTTATTGCTATTGCCAGGCAAGCAAGGCAGCTTTATTTCTTAGGCGTACATAGTGAAAAAGGCAGCAGTATCGTGAAGCCATCTGATCACAGACGGGCCGATAGCTTAGCTGGCAGAGGAGCGATGGAATAAAAGAGCGCTATTAATGTCAAATTGAGCGTGAGAGTTGCGATTTATCTAGCAAAAAAACGAGTAGTTCAGGAGATTGAGCGGTATTTTGGCGGTTGCTATAGTGGGGCCATCTGATCAAACAGATAGATGGCCCGGTAGCTTAGTTGGCAAAGCAGTGGATTAAAAATCCGCCGGACGATGGTTCAATTCCATCCCAGGCCACCTTTTAAAGTGTTAGTGAAGTACAGATGGCCCGGTAGCTCAGTTGGCAGAGCAGTGGATTAAAAATCTACCGGACGGTGGTTCGATCCCACCCCTGGCCACCTTTTAAAGTGTTAGTTAGTACAGATGGCCCGGTAGCTTAGTTGGCAAAGCAGTGGATTAAAAATCCGCCGGACGATGGTTCAACTCCATCCCAGGCCACCTTTTATAGTTTTAGTGCAGTACAGATGGCCCGGTAGCTTAATTGGCAAAGCAGTGGATTAAAAATCCGCCGGACGATGGTTCAACTCCATCCCAGGCCGCCTTTTAAAGTTTTAGTTAATACAGATGGCCCGGTAGCTCAGTTGGCAGAGCAGTGGATTAAAAATCCGCCGGACGATGGTTCAACTCCATCCCAGGCCACCTTTTAAAGCGTTAGTTAGTACAGATGGCCCGGTAGCTCAGTTGGCAGAGCAGTAGACTAAAAATCTACCGGACGATGGTTCAACTCCATCCCAGGCCACCTTTTAAAGTGTTAGTGAAGTACAAATGGCCCGGTAGCTCAGTTGGCAGAGCAGTGGATTAAAAATCTACCGGACGGTGGTTCGACCCCACCCCTGGCCACCTTTTATAGTTTTAGTTGAATACAGATGGCCCGGTAGCTTAGTTGGCAAAGCAGTGGATTAAAAATCCGCCGGACGATGGTTCAATTCCATCCCAGGCCACCTTTTAAAGTGTTAGTGAAGTACAAATGGCCCGGCAGCTCAGTTGGCAGAGCAGTGGACTAAAAATCTACCGGACGGTGGTTCGATTCCGCCCCAGGCCACTTCTTTAAAGCCTGTATTAAGCTTCAATCTAAATCCCTCTCTTTCTCCCCCACTTCTTTTGCTTTAAGGCAGATTCGGTTTATCCGTTTCTGAATAATTAAAGATACGGTCTAGGCCGAGTTATTCTTTAATAACTCTAACTACTTATCTTCAATTCACATCAAGCACAGAGGCTAAGTAGGTTTTAAAGAACCGATCAAGAAGCTATCTAAACGCTGCGCATTATTTGTAGATAGTGATCCACCAGCAGCGCCAGAAAAAGCAGGGATAGGTAAATAATCGAATAGCGGAAGGTTTGACGGGCTAGTGCATCAGAATAGTTGCGCCAAATGCGCCAGGCATAACGAATAAAAATAGTCCCTAATGCAACGGCTGCGACTAAGTAAAGTACGCCACTCATGCGTGCCGCAAATGGCAATAGCGAAACACCAAATAGGATGAAGCTATAGAGCAAAATATGCAGGCGCGTAAATTTTTCACCGTGTGTAATGGGCAGCATGGGTAATTTAGCTTGCGCGTAATCTTGCCGACGATAGAGGGCGAGCGCCCAAAAATGCGGCGGTGTCCAGACAAAAATAATCAGCACTAGAATCCACGCTTCAGCTGGCACTGAGCCAGTCACTGCAGCCCAGCCAAGCGCAGGTGGCATAGCCCCAGCGGCACCGCCGATCACAATATTTTGTGGCGTGGCAGGTTTTAGCAACAGTGTATAGATGAGCGCATAACCAACAAAAGTAGCAAGCGTAAGCCACACAGTGAGTAGGTTGGTAAAGAGATAGAGCGTAATAATGCCAAGCCAGCCCAGCAAAGCGGCAAAAATTAGAATTTGCCACGGCATAATTTCACCGCTTGCAGAGGCACGCCAAGCAGTGCGACGCATGAGTGCGTCGGCTTTTTTTTCAATTAAGCAATTGATTGCAAAGGCAGCCGCAGCGACCAGCCAAATACCTATAGCCCCGCCTAGTAACGTCGACCACGCTACTGTTCCAGGACTGGCTAAAAACATGCCGATAACTGCGCAAAATACCGCTAACTGAGTAACCCGCGGCTTAGTGAGCGCGTAATACTGGCCTAAGCGGTGGCGGCTCAATAGCGGCAAAGTGGTGCTTCCCATAGTCTGATAATTAATCTTAAGTTAAGTGGCGCTTGGCGCGCGTTTGCACCAAGTTACGCTAATTTTTTAAGCACTGCGTTTTAGAGCGTGCAGCGGCAATTCGATAATTTAAACATATGCTCAATAACACGAGCACGGCTGCGCCGCCATTATGAGCTAAGGCGATCAGCAGAGGCCATTTCAGCACAATATTAGACAAGCCCGTCACAAATTGTACGGCCACCATGATTAATAGCCCCACGGCTAGGTGACGTACTGTACTGAAATGGCGCAGCCGCATGCCTAGCCAAGTGAGGTAGGCCAATACCACTACCGCAAAGGTGCGATGCGTCCAATGTATCGCCACGAGCGCTTGCTGCATGACTAAAGCATCACCCGGTGCATGGCCAAGTGTGCGCCACACTTGAAAGCCTCGTGCAAAATTCATCGGTGGCAACCAAGCGCCATTGCACGTCGGAAAATCAGTGCAAGCCAGCATTGCGTAATTAGCGCTGACCCAACCGCCCAGCGCAATTTGTAAAATAAGCAACCCTAGTCCAATTAGCGCCGCTAGCTGCCAACGCGCCAGTGCTGGGTCTGGTGCTGTTGATTTTGCAAATTGTGCGGTACGACTACTAGCTAGCCAAGTAAGTCCACCAAGCAATGTTATGCCTAGCAGTAAGTGGGTAGTGACCACCCAGGGCTCTAGCTTTAAGGTTACCGTCCATGCGCCAAACGCACCTTGTAAGCAGACCAATCCCAGCAGGGCGATTGGCCAAGCAAGCGGTACATGCCACGTTTTACGCTTGAGAAAAGTCTGGCTAGGCTGAATGGCGGCCTCATGCCTCCTCGCCGTACTAGTGTACTGTCTTCGTCGGCATTTCTTGCCCTCCAGCCTAGCCAGACTTTTCGTGAAGAGAGCTAGCGCTACTTGCGACATAATCAGCACGCCAAGCGTCATCGCAAGGTAGCGATGAATCATCTCAATCCATGCTTTAGTCATCGTAACCGGGCCATTAGGTAAGACCTGTTGCGCTGCTTGAATCGCCGCCTGTGCGACGAATGGCGATGACGTGCCATAACACCCCGGCCAATCTGGGCAGCCAAGCCCAGAGTCGGTCAGGCGCGTAAAGCTACCAAAGATAATCAGATCAAGCGTAAGCCAAACCGTAACCCACACCAGCTTGCCAAACTTATCCGCCTCTTTGTGCGTCAACACATAAGCAAGCGGAATCAGGGCTAGACTGATTCCAATGATTGCCAATTGCAAAATGAACATATAGTTAATTTCTTTTTTCTCTACACAATTGTTTTAACGTTGCATTATGGTGTCATTATTGGCACTATATGCCATATGACGACTATTCCCAAAATCCTCGAACAAATGCACCGGGAGCCAGCCAATGTCAGATTCTCAGACTTGAAGAAAGTTTGCCAAACTTATTTCGGCCTGCCACGACAGAGCGGCACCAGTCATATCATTTTCAAAACACCCTGGTTGGGAGATCCGCGCCTCAATATCCAAGCTGCTAAAGGCAAAGCAAAACCATATCAAGTCCGGCAAGTGCTGCTGGCTATCGACAAATTGGAGAGCCAATAATGAGTATTGATCATTACACCTATCGCGTTACGTGGTCGCCCGAAGATGAGGAGCATGTAGGACTCTGTGCGGAATTTCCCTCTTTGAGCTGGCTAGCAACAACACCCGAAGCAGCATTATCAGGCATTCGAAAAACCGTAGCCCAAGTACTGGCAGATATGGCCACGACAAGCGAGGTAATTCCGCAGCCTTTAGCAGAGAGATGCTACAGCGGCGAGTTTCGAGTTCGTATCCCTCCTCAGGTGCATCGAATTTTGGTGATGCAAGCAGCTGAACAGGGTATTAGCTTGAACCGGCTAGCTAGTGCAAAACTCGCCGGTTAAGCACAGGCTTTCACTTTCCAGCCAAAGCAATTAACCAATTCCCGACCATTTCAGTAATTTGCTTAAATCTTTCTTGATCTTAGTGGGATCGGGCTCTTTGGGGAAACGCATCATTAAATTGCCGCTAGGGTCAATCAAATAGATGTGATCTGTCATGGCTGTATTCGCTTCCGCGGGCAGCCAATTAGCTAATGTATTGGCATCGGCCTGCAGCAAACGAATGTCAGGATAAGCGCTGGTAATGGTGGCTGCCACTGGGGCGTTATCTGTGCGTAGCCAAAGGGTATCGACACGTTCGCGCTCATTACCTTGCGTGGCACGCACTTGCCGCATGAAATACAGTTTTTTGACGCAATCCTCTGTGCAGGCGCTCGCATCGACCATGAGCATTAGCCATTTGCCAGTCAACGTACGCATCGGCACTAGGCCATCATGCTCGGTACGCACGGTAAGCGTTGCCGGTACTGGCCGCTGTGGCTCAAGCAAGGTACCGTAGTTAACGGCAGCACCTGTAGGTTTGAAGATGTAGTACGCCATATAGGAAGCGATGGCGGGCGCTGCGCAAACTGCAGCTACCAGCCAGAGCAACCAAACTTTGCGTCGTGTTTGTGTAGATGCGGCACGATGAGATTTCGCCATTTTTTACTCGCTTATTTATCTAGTCCCCTTTAGAACCTGTTTAGTAATTGTTCAAAAGGTCGTCAGTTGAGGGAGGACGGAACGGAGGAACCGGAATATACATAGAAGTACATGAGGATTCCGAGTACTGCCCGACCCCGAATCACGGCCTTTTGGGCGATTACTAAACAGGTTCTTAGAGGTTCCGTAGCAAGGAATTCCTTTGATGCCAGTACAACTGCACAATGACACCGCTACGGGATTTCTAAAGAGGTCTATTCACTTCATGAATTGTGTTTTGTGCCGCGCATAGCGCAATACAAACCAAAAATCAGCGCAACAGCGGCCATCGCCCACCATTGCACCATATAGCCATAGTTACGCTCCACCCCTTCCGTGGCAGCTGGCCATTCGCGCACTAGCTGATCGTCTATATCGTTGTCTTGCTGAATCAAAAATGGCTGTAGGGGTAATCCTGTTTCTACACGATATTGCGCAATATCAAGGTTTTGTCGAATCTGCGTATGCGCCGTCGAACCGCCCTGCCCCAACTCAAATAAGCGAGGTGGATGCGCGCGGGCAAGGCCTCTCACTTTAACATTGCCAACTGGCGTGTCATAGGGAGCAAGCGCGGTGCGCTCCATAGCATTGCGCGGCAGCCAACCACGCTCTACTAACACATAGCCGCCCCCCTCAAGCGCAAGCGGCATCACCACATAAAAACCAGGATTACCGTAATGGGGGCGATTATCCAGATACACGACATATTCAGGCATAAAATGACCACGCGCGACGACAGGTCGGTACTCAATCTCGCTTAAGGGAATTGGCGTCGCCCCTACTGGCACTGGCACCGCCTGTGCAAAATGTGCTAAACGCGCAGCCAGCGCTTCTTTTTGGTGCGCTCGCGAACGTTGCCAAAACCCCAAGCGCACAGTTAGCACCACCACCGCAAGTATTAACAGCATCGGCCAAAAGCGTATTTTAAATCGCAGCATTCAATCAACCCTCAGCAGACCTATTTATAAGAAACGCTGAATCAAGAGCAAATAAGTTTTTATAGAAACTATCACCAGACTCTTAAGAACGTCGGCGCAGAAAGTATGTGAACCAAAGAAAATATAATCTGCAAGCATAACGCCTGTCTGGATTGACTCAGCGTTTCCTATGCAATGAGATAATAATGAAATCAGATCTCTTGGAAGCCCATTACACTTGTTAGAACTTGCGTATAAATCGCCTAAAAGGCATTTGACTTAGGTTGCTGACAAATGAAAGGTGGGAGTTGGCATTCTCATGATCATCCGTGGATATGCCGTTTCCTACACTCTGCCCTTTCTCAATTGACCATTTTGTGTCAATAATTTGAGGGCAGGTTTTTAGAAAATTATTACGACTCTTGCCTACTATGCCTATTATTGCTGCTATCGTCTTCGCTCTCATTATCGCCAGTATGGGCTGCGCGCTTTATTTCATGATGCACGACCGCGGCACCACTAAACGCATGGTGTATTCACTCATGCTGCGCGTTGGCCTTTCGATCGGTTTTTTCTTGTTCATCCTATTTGCTTACTGGATGAACTGGATACATAGCACTGGCATCCGCTACGGCAGCTAAGCGCGAATCAAACACAAGCAAGAAATGTCAACACAGACGGCCCGCGTAGTTGGGGTGACGAATTGAATTAAATACGAAAACCCAGCATATCGCAGCTTTGAGGGCGTTGTGTTGGGGTTTCTTCGTCACCTCAATCTACGAACTAAAGAAATACCACCCACCGTCGTGGAAGTGTTGCAATAAGCCGCGAGCAAGGAATGCTGGCGCAGACAGTACGCTAGTACAAGAAATAGGCAAATGCGGCCAGCATGACGCCGCTCCCGGCTTATTTCAACGCTTCCCTACAGCCAGTAGACGACTACGTATACCCCTAGCCAAACCACATCAACAAAGTGCCAATACCAGGCCGCGCCTTCGAAAGCAAAATGATGATCAGGTTTAAAGTGGCCGCGGATAAGCCGTACTAAGACTACGCTTAGCATTAAGGCGCCTAAGGTGACGTGAAAGCCATGAAAGCCTGTCAGCAAGAAAAACGTTGAGCCGTACATGCCTGAGCTGAGCTTAAGGTTAAGCGCATGGTAGGCATGAAAATACTCATAGCCTTGCATGAATAAAAAGAACACCCCAAGCAATACGGTGGCGCCCAGCCAAGCGATAGCTTTTTTGCGATGATCGTCACGCAGCGCATGGTGGGCAACGGTTAGCGTGGCACCGGAGAGTAAGAGTAGCGCCGTGTTAATGGTCGGGATTGGCCACGGGGTCATTGATTTAAAGTCTGTGCTTAAACCAGCTGGGCCTGAGTTCGGCCAACCCGCTGCGAACTCTGGCCACAACAGCTTGTGGTCAATGTTGCCGAGCGCTTGGTCAGTAAACTGGCGGGCGTAAAAGAGTGCGCCAAAGAAAGCTGCGAAGAACATAACTTCAGAGAAAATAAACCAGCTCATGCTCCAGCGGTAAGACGAATCGATGCGTTTACCGTATACGCCGCTTTCCGACTCATGAATGGAATCGCCAAACCAGCGCCACAACACAAACATCAGCCAGACTAAGCCCGCAGCAAAGCCAAACGGCCCCCAGGCTTGATGATTAAGCCAACCAGCTAGCGCAAACAACATGAAAAACAAGCCGAGCGCAGCACTAATCGGGTGTGCTGAAGCGTGTGGCACAAAATAATAAGGGGTTTGGGATGGAGGTTGACCGTGTAGGGTCGTCTCTTCACTTCTCTTCATTTTTTAAAGCGCTTAGAAACTATCTTAAAAGTTATCTGCCTCTGCTTCATAGCAGCCATCTATTTCAAGGGGCTTATTTCAAGATGACCAAGCATCATTGCACGTGCTTCACTACCCCGTGCGCGATGGTCACCAGTATGCCTACAAAGAGCGCGGCGGCCAGCACTGCAGCCACAATCACATGCACCGGATTCAGTGCCGTATTGCCCTCTAAATCGCCTTCCAACCCACCTCGCCCGCGGATACCAAAAAATGACCACAGTACCGCTTTTATCGTTCTTGCGAAGCTCGCTTTTTTGGTGACAGGCCGTAGAGGCTCTGCCAACTTCGGCTTTAAATCAGGCATTCTTCACCGTCCGCTTTTTTATTATCGCTCTGTCACATTCAGCTCACTTAAAACCTTGCCTTACACATCACATTAAGCGGGGGCAAGGTTCCAATCTACTCAACCACTGGCGGCGTTTCAAAAGTGTGAAACGGGGCTGGGCTAGGCACAGTCCATTCCAAACCTTCCGCGCCATCCCATGGTTTATCGTCCGCCTGTTTAAGGCTTTTGCCAAAATACTTAGGGAAATACACAGGCAGCACAATAAACAACAGGAAATACACTTGGATTAAGCCAAAGCCGAATGCACCGATGGTCGCCAGCTGATTGAAATCGGTAAATTGCGCCGGATAGTCAGCATAGCGGCGCGGCATGCCAGCCAGGCCGAGGAAATGCATAGGGAAAAAAGTGATATTGAAGAAAATCAGCGAGCCCCAAAAGTGAATCTGGCCACGTCTTTCACTGTACATATAACCGGTCCATTTGGGTGACCAGTAGTACCAGCCAGCAAATAGTGAAAACAGCGAGCCTGCCACCAGCACATAATGAAAATGGGCAACGACATAATAAGTATCGTGCAGCGGCACATCGATCGGAGCAATCGATAAGATTAGCCCGGTAAAACCGCCAATCGTAAACACAAAAATAAAACCAATCGCAAATAGCATCGGCGTTTCAAAAGTCAATGCGCCTCGCCACATAGTAGCGACCCAGTTAAATACTTTGACGCCGGTTGGCACTGCAATCAGCATCGTTGCGTACATAAAGAAGAGCTGGCCCGTTACCGCCATACCTGTGGCGAACATATGGTGCGCCCAGACGATAAAAGACAAGATCGCAATTGAAGATGCCGCATATACCATCGAGCTATAACCAAATAGCGGCTTGCGGGAGAAGGCTGGCACGATCTGCGAAATGATGCCAAAGGCCGGCAAAATCATAATATAGACTTCGGGATGTCCGAAGAACCAGAACAGATGCTGATACAGCACTGGATCGCCGCCGCCTGCTGCGTTAAAAAACGAGGTGCCAAAATGACGATCAAAGAGCACCATCGTAATCGTACCGGCTAGCACTGGCATGACCGCGATTAAAAGGTAAGCCGTGATCAGCCAAGTCCATGCAAACAGAGGCATTTTCATCAATGACATGCCGGGTGCGCGCATATTTAAAATCGTCACGATAATATTAATCGCACCCATGATCGACGACGCACCCATAATATGCAGCGCAAAAATCGCCAGATCCATGCCTGGTCCCATCTGCACCGAGAGCGGTGCATATAAAGTCCAACCCGCTGCTGTCGCGCCACCAGGCACAAAGAACGAGACGCTTAAAAGCATCGCCGCTGGGGGCAATAACCAAAAGCTAAAGTTATTCATGCGTGCAAAGGCCATATCAGCCGCACCAATCTGTAACGGCAGCATCCAGTTTGCAAAGCCAACAAAGGCCGGCATGATGGCGCCGAACACCATAATAACGCCGTGCATCGTGACTAACTGATTGAAAAACTCGGGGTGCATAATCTGGAATCCCGGCGCAAATAGCTCCATGCGAATCAGCAGCGCCATCACGCCCCCCACCAGAAACATCGTGAAGGAGAAAATCAGATAGAGCGTACCGATATCTTTATGGTTAGTCGCTAATAACCAGCGCCGCCAACCATGCGGTTGCGCGTGCGCATGCTCGTCACTGCCTAGATGGTCATGTACGATTGTCGTCATCACTCTTTCCTTTTTGATGAATCGCGGTCGCTTTTAATAGCTTGACCATTACTTTTATCTTCATTTTTACCATCACGCACCGCCTCAATTTGAGCCGGCTGCACGATATCACCGGTGTTATTACCCCAGACATTGCGTTGATAAGTAATGACCGCTGCCATGTCGAGATTATTGAGCTTCCTATCCCACGGCGGCATTTGCGCTTTACCGTGTAAGACAAGTTGAATATGCTCAGCCAATGGGCCGTTGCTTACAGGCCCGCCATCCAACGCTGGGAAAGGCCCCATGCCTTTGCCATTGGCTTGGTGGCAAACTGCGCAGTTGGCTTGATAGATAGCTTCGCCCCGCATTTTTAGCTCGTCCATCGCATAGGTCGTCGGTGCTGCGGACGCTGCGGGAGTGGCGTGCGCTGCAGGTTCAGAGGTAGTTGCAAGGGCGTTGGCGGTGTTGGTATTGACGGTTGCGGCAGGAACGCCAGTACGCGTAGTAGCCTCTACCCATTTGGCATAGTCTGCGTCAGACAAAACTTCTACGACTACCGGCATAAAAGCATGATCTTTACCGCACAATTCAGCGCAAAAACCTCGGTAAGTCCCTACTTTCTCTGCTTTAAACCAAGTATCACGCACCAGACCTGGGAAGGCGTCTTGCTTAACTGCAAACGCGGGAACATACCATGAATGAATTACATCAGCGGCAGTCGTGACAATGCGTACTTTTTTATTGACCGGCACCACAAGCGGATGATCAACTTCTTGCAAATAGGTATCGGAAATGACACGATTTTCACGCATCGTCTGGCGTGGGGTAGACAAGGTCGATAGAAAATGAATCCCAGCTCCTGGGCCTTGCAAATAATCATAGCCCCACTTCCACTGATAACCTGTGGCTTTGATGATTAAATCAGGATTGGTCGTGTCCTTCATATTGATAATCGTTTTAGTCGCAGGCCATGCCATTAACGTAATAATGACAAAGGGCACGACTGTCCAAACGATTTCAACCAAGGTACTTTCATGAAAATTAGCAGGTTGATAGCCTTTCGATTTGCGATGCACAACAATCGAGTAAAACATCACGCCGAACACACCGATAAAAATCACCAAGCAGATGATTAGCATCATCGTATGCAAACTGTAGATTTGTTCGGCGATTTTGGTCACAGGCGGTTGAAAATTCAGCTGATTAACCGCTGGCCCACCTGGGCTATCGTTGACGGCATAAGCTAATCCACTTAAACACCAGCCACCGAATACCAACAACATGCCGCTTAAGGCTTGTTTGACTATCTTCATTGTTTTTTTACTCAGTATCATTTAAATACTCGTTTTTCCGAACGTTGTGCACGGCCAATCTCATCCACTCGCACAGTCGCATGACCTGCGTGCCCCTTAGATGTCGCTTTAAGCGCAGCTTTCCACGCATGACCATAAATCACTTCAATGGATAAAGGAATCGTGCCATCAGGCATACGCTGCGCTTCAAGCGCAGCCTTTAGCTTACTCATGTGCGCTGCATGGGCACGGCGCCCAGTCAGGCCAGCTGGCCGGTTTGACACGGTAAAAGGATAAGCACCCCAGCGCCGCACATCTTTTAAAAGCGCTTCGGGCGAAAGATAGGTAATGGTGAGCATTTCCATATCCATCACCGGCGCTTCAAAACCATGCTCAACCAGCATGTCGCCTACCTCATGCATATCCACAAAATTAATTACTCTCGGGCAGACCATTTCACCATCAGCAAGCTGGTAGGCAGTGCGCAATTCTCGCAGCGAATCTGGCCCAAGCATACTAAACATTGCTAACCCTCCTGCCTGCAATGCTCGGTTCCACTCAGCTAGCACATGATCTGGTGCGGGGTGCCAATGTAACGCCAAATTTGACCACAGCAGAGAAAAAGTATCTGACGCAAACGGCAACGCGGCAAAATCAGCTTGCACCAGTTGTCTGCGCTGCCCGCCAAAGATGCGACGTATAGCCTTAAGCCATCTACTCCACCAGGTTTTAACCGGTGTTTGCTCTTTCTGGTTGGTGGCTGCACCAACCAGCATTTGCTTTGAAATATCCAAACCCACTACTGCTGCGCTGGCAAAGCGAGCTTGCAACGTACTTAAGTCATCGCCCAGCCCACACCCTGCGTCCAGCACATACGTAGGCGCAAGCTTGATATAAGCAAAACGCTCGTGCATACGCTGCGCGATTTCACGCGGTAGAAAAGCGACTTCATCAAAAGCTGCTGCACGGCGGTCAAAAATCTGCCGCAAACGCTGCATATTAATACCCGGACGAGTCGATGCGTTATGCGAAGGAGATAAGGTAGTCAATGGCGAAACACTCTAAAGTATACTGATTTGCCTTAAGAACCTGTTCGGAGTCTTCCCCCAAAGAATTTCTCTTCGGGGCAAAAACTTTGAACAGGTTCTGAAAAAACGCCGAAGGTATCGGAAGCAAGCAATTTCGAGGTAGACAAAAAACTTATGCCTCAGAAAATTATGCTGCTCTCCGGTTTATTCAGCATTTACCGAAACGGCTCAGCGCGTATTGTCGCAAATTTAGGCCAAGGTGGGCGCTAGCTATTTACTCTTCCTATCGTTTTAGCATGCTGCGCTTTTACTCCACGCCACTGGCCGCTATGCTTAGGCCACATTTTCCTACTGCCATCAAACGCTGGCTTAGGCACAGTCACACAGCTTTGCTACGCGTTGCACTGCCCTGCCGTTGCGCCTTGTGCGGCCATTTATCGCCGTCTCTCATATGCGCCTCATGCGAGCAAACACACTGGCATACCCAGCAGGCGCGCTGCCTACGTTGTGCGCTACCGATTATCAAAAGCGCGGATACTGCCAGTATTCCAAGCGCCGCGCTAGCCCTACCTTCACTCTTTATGCACGAGGCTCGTGTTTGCGGCCGCTGCCTAGCAAAACCACCGGCATTCGATGCAACCCTTACCGTGGCAGACTATGCTGAACCACTTTCGGCGCTCGCACGGGCTTTAAAATTTAAGGCTCGGTTAGCGCTTGCTTATACCTTTGCGACACACCTTGCCAAAGCGATGCGAGAGACTAACAGCGTCTTTGGACAACCTGATTTGATTATCCCCGTACCTCTCTCACAACGCAGACTCATAGCACGCGGCTATAACCAAGCTTGGGAAATTGCGCGCCCGCTGGCTCATATGCTCAATGTGCCTACTCAAGCCAATTTGCTGACCCGCATTATAGATACGCCAGCGCAAGCGAAGCTCGATGCGCGCGAACGACAACGCAATATGCGGCAAGCTTTTGCTCTTTCCACAACACTCTCTCGGCCCAACCAAAGTCGTCAGCGTTTGGCGGCACCCTTACAGGGATGCCATATTGGCGTCGTCGATGATGTGATGACTTCTGGCGCCACACTATCAGCCATCGCCCGCACATTGAAACGCGCCGGTGCGGTACGTGTGACAAATTTAGTCGTACTACGCACACCCCAGTCATAATAGCGACCTAGAGGAGGTCTACACACCCGGGGGCGGCGTCATGCCGGCTTGCCGTACTAGCGTACTGTCTGCGCCTGCATTCCTTGCCCGCGGGCTCAGCAGGCTTTCCCTAACAGACCTTTTTTATAGCGTTTACTTATATGTTCAATATTGTGCTCATTGAGCCAGAAATTCCGCCTAATACCGGCAATATCATCCGTTTATGTGCGAATACTGGCGCACGCTTACATTTAATTGAGCCGCTTGGCTTTCCTTTAGATGATGCAAAAATGCGCCGCGCTGGGCTGGATTATCGCGAATATATGCAAATGCGCGTGCACCGCAATTGGCAAGCGCTGCTAGATAGTGAAGCGCCTGCGCCTGATCGCATCTTTGCGCTATCAACCCGTGGCACTCATTACTTTCATCAGCCCGCCTTCAAGCCTGGCGACTGGTTCGTGTTTGGCCCAGAGACACGCGGCATCTCCGCCGACCTCCTCACCCAATTTGACCCCAGCCAATGCCTACGCCTCCCCATGCAAGCAGGAAGCCGCAGCCTCAACCTTTCAAATGCAGCAGCGATAGTGATTTTTGAAGCATGGCGACAACAGGGCTTTCCAGGTGGGTGTTAACTTTCACTCTACTTTGCCGCAAACCTACGCGGGCTAACTACCTTAAAAAATAAGAAATTTGACGCTGCGCTAAGGGAAACCTCGATAAGGCAGAGGAATACATGTGGTCAAGCATTTGCTTATCGAGATAATCCAATTAAAAGGCACAATAAAAGTGAGCCGCAATTGACTGCGGCTCACGGTTCGTCACTCTTTCCTAATTTCTCAATTAAGCCGCGATAGCTGGCTAACTACCCACTTCACAAGGTAGATGGTCGGCTTTCGGTGGTTGCGGTGCGCTGTAAGAGGACGTGGACAGCATCATGTGGCGTGCAGCCGTCAAAAAGTACTGCGCATACAGCTTGCGTAATCGGCATTTCAACCGCCCGCTCACGTGCAAGAGCAAGCACAGCAGGGGCGCAGCGCACGCCTTCTGCAACATGCCCAAGCGTCGCTAAAATTTCATTGAGCGGCTGGCCTTGCGCAAGCTGTAAGCCAACAGTTCGGTTACGAGACAAGTCGCCGGTGGCCGTCAGAATCAAATCTCCAAGCCCGGACAAACCTGTAAATGTTTGCGCTCGCGCACCTAATGCCACACCCAGACGCGTCATTTCGGCTAAACCGCGCGTGATAAGCGCGGCACGAGCATTGAAACCCAATGCCAAACCATCGGCAATGCCAGCAGCAATGGCTAATACGTTTTTCACTGCGCCACCTACTTCGACACCAATCACATCGTCACTGGTATAAATACGCAGCGCATCGTAATGCAAGGCTTGCACCGCAAGTTCACAGCAAACACGAGAGGCACTCGCCATGGTCAAAGCAGCGGGCAAACCCAATGCCACTTCTCGCGCAAAGCTAGGGCCGGATAAGGCTCCGCCGCTGTAGGCCTGACCTAGCGTAGCGGTAACAATTTGATGCGGTAGATGATGCGTATCAGCTTCAAAGCCTTTACATAGCCAAATAAGATGCTTGGGCATGCCGTATTTATCGCGCATTGCCTCACATAAGGCCCGCACGCCAGCAACTGGCGTGGCGATAATACATAGCGCATCATCGGCTGCCACATGCTCCAAGCAAGCTGCCAAATCGGCGCTACAGCGCAAATTTGGCGCAAGCGGCACGCCCGCCAAATAAACGGTATTTTCCCGTTTGCGGTTAAGCCGCTCGATCAATGATGGGCTGCGCGCCCACAGCAGAGTATCGTGGCGCTTAGCTAAGTGGTTCGCTAGCGCCGTACCCCATGCGCCAGCGCCAAGGACCGTAATTTTCATGCCGTTATTTTCATACCACCTAATTAATGCGTGGTGGGTAATGTGGCATCAGTCTCCATGCCATTTGAGTTGGGTGACTGTGCGTCATTAGCCGACTGAGCTGAGGCATGTGCACGTTGCTGCTCGTAAAGTGCTTGAAAATTGATGTCCAGTAGATGAATTGGCGGAAAGCCTGCACGCGTGACAGCGTCAGCAATATTGGCGCGCAAATAAGGGAAGAGAATGGTCGGGCAAGCAATACGCAGCAATGGGTCAATCTCTGTGCTGGGTACGTGGCGGATTTCAAAAATGCCAGCTTGTTTTGCTTCAATCATTAGGGCGACTTTATCTTCAATTTTCGCGGTCACCGTACCGGTGATGATACTTTCAAATATGCTGTCTGCCAGGGGCTTTGCATCAATATTCACCTCTACTTCGATCGAGGGCTCATTTGTATTCAAAAAAATATCTGGCGAATTTGGCTGTTCAAGCGATAAATCTTTCAGATAAATGCGCTGCATATTAAAAAACGGCTGCAGGTTTTGCTCCGACATAAAAATTCCTTTGGATAAAAAATCAGCTAGTTAGGGAAGGTCTGCCTAAATCATGGGCGAGCCATACTTACACTGACAATACGCTTGTACTGGCATGTAGGCTTTCCTTAGAGCTTAAGAACCTATTCTTAGAGCCTGTTCACGATCTCAAAAAATCACTCTTGAGGCCGGCATGGTGGGGGCGACGAAGTGAATTCAATACGGACCCCCCAACACAATTCGCTTTTGAGGAGGGTGAACAGGTTCTTAGAAAACATGGCGTAAACAGCCAGCAAGAAATGATCTCGCAGGCTGTACGGTTAATACAAATTTAATCCTCATTGAATACAACCAGCAGCGCTGACGCAGCTCCCGGTTTATCCAATGTTTTCAGCGTTACCAGCCTTTCCTTAAGCCGCAGCTTCTAAGCCAGCAGCTTGGGCTAGCGCATGTGCTTTATCAGTTGCTTCCCAAGTAAATTCAGGCTCTTCACGGCCAAAGTGGCCATAAGCAGCAGTTTTTTCATAAATTGGGCGCAATAAATCCAGCATTTGAATAATGCCCTTAGGGCGCAGATCAAAATGCGTACGCACTAGCTCAGTAATAGTCGCATCCGATACACGACCCGTACCAAACGTATTGACCATGACTGAAGTTGGCTGCGCTACGCCAATCGCATAAGACACCTGGATTAAGCAACGCGAGGCTAAGCCCGCTGCCACAATATTCTTCGCTAAATAGCGTCCAGCATAGGCAGCTGAACGGTCAACTTTAGATGGGTCTTTCCCAGAAAACGCCCCGCCACCATGCGGCGCAGCACCGCCATACGTGTCGACAATAATCTTGCGCCCTGTCAGCCCGCAATCCCCTTGCGGCCCACCAATCACAAAACGGCCCGTTGGGTTCACCAAAAATTTAATATCGTTTTTGATCAGCTCCACGGGTAACACTGGCTTGATAATTTCTTCGATCACAGCTTCACGCAGCATAGCCAGTGCAATATCCGGCGCATGTTGGGTAGAGAGCACTACCGTATCAATACTGTAAGGCTTGTCATCTACGTAGCGCACACTAACCTGGGCTTTTGCGTCGGGGCGCAACCAAGGTAGACGGCCATCGCGCCGCAAGTCGGCTTGGCGCTCGACTAATCGATGCGCTAAATGGATGGGTAACGGCATGAGCTCAGCGGTTTCATCGCAAGCATAACCAAACATCAAACCTTGGTCACCCGCGCCTTGATCAAGATTGTCGTCGTGCGCAGAGTCTACCCCTTGCGCAATATCGAGTGACTGCTTGTCATAAGCCACGAGCACAGTACAACCACGATAGTCAATGCCATAGCTGATGTCATCGTAGCCAATGCGTTTGATGGTATCGCGTGCAACCTGCGTATAGTCAATGTTTGCGTTAGTGGTAATTTCACCGGCGAGCATAACTAAGCCAGTGTTGCACAGGGTCTCTGCAGCAACGCGTGCATATTTGTCTTGCGTGAGGATAGCGTCAAGAATCGCATCGGAAATTTGATCAGCCACTTTATCGGGGTGACCCTCTGACACAGATTCTGACGTAAAGAGATAGTCGCTAGCCAATTTAGCCCTCCTTGAAAGCCGGTACATTAAGCCTGTTCACGCAATTTTTAGAGATTTCTTAAAGCCGTGAATGAGAAAACTAATTCATAGAGAGAAGGCGATGCAGGCATCAAGCAAGCCGCAAAGAGAAAGGAAGTTGAGCGCAGCGCATGATATATAAATGCGCTGTCTTGCTGACCCTCAAGCTCTGCCTCTGTTACGTAGCCGACCTCGAGGAGAAGTGACGACGCTTTAGCGGATTTTGCTCACGATGCTAAAGAAGGTCTACCTCAGTCGGTGGCAAAGAATGCCTTGCTGCCCCTGTACGACCAGTAAGGCACAACAACCGCCAACTGGCTTAAACAGACCTTCTTACTTTCTTTAATCGCGCTCGCCCCGCAAGTTGTCTATTAATTAGGCGAAGTGGGTATTATAGCGGCTTATTTTCAGACTAAAACAATCGATGCAAGATTTCAGACTCAGTAGAATTTTTACAAATCTATGGAAAAAATTTCCCAAACACCTTTATTTAGGGGAGCGGCTTGCCATAGGTTTGCTTAAATTTTTAGCCGTTTTACCTTACGGATTGGTCGCCAGATTTGGCGACGCACTAGGCTATCTGATTTACCGCCTGCCTAGCAGGCGCAAGCGCATCGTGCACAGAAATATCGAGTTGTGCTTTCCAGACTGGAGTGAAGCACGCCGCCAGCAAGTCGCTCAGCGCCATTTTAGACACGCGATTCGCAGTTATATTGAGCGCAGCGTGCAATGGTTTGGCTCAGCCAAAAAATTGGAAAAACTGATTCAAGTAGAAAGCGCCATCGATCTGACTGACCCTAATTTGCCGCCGACCATTCTGCTTGGCTTTCATTTTGTCGCGATTGAAGCAGGCTCGATTTTCATCAATTATTGCCTGCAGCGCCGGTGCGGCTCTTTATACCAACCGATGTCAAATCCAAAGATTGATCAAATTGCCAAGCAAGCACGCGGTCGCTTTAATGCAGAAATGGTGTCACGCAGCGACAGCGCACGCGCCGTATTACGCATGCTGCGCGCCTCAATGCCAGTGATGCTGGGTTCAGACATGGATTACGGCCGGCGTAACTCAGTTTTTGTCCCCTTCTTTGGCGTCAGCGCCTGCACCTTAACCTCGGTTTCCCGCCTAGCAAAAGTCGGCAACGCTCAAGTTCTGCCTTTCCTTTGCGAAGTTTTACCAAACTATCGCGGCTATAAACTAAAAGTCTTCAAACCCTGGGAAAACTACCCTACCGACGACCCCGTAGCTGACGCTCGCTACATGAATGCCTTTCTCGAAGAGCAAATCAAGCTCATGCCTGAGCAATATTATTGGATTCATCGGCGTTTTAAGACCAGGCTAACAGGTGAGCCCAATTTGTATTAAAAATGCCTTGGCGCGGGCGCTCATACCTCATTCTTGTTGGTGCAGAAAAATTTTACAGAAAGCTAGCTAGCAGGTCTGTTAGACGAAATTTGCCGTGCTGCACAAAAAATATATAAATAGAAAATGCGCTATTTAGTGGATATCAAAGGGGTGAACCTGAAGCTGAAAATGTTTATGATTTTCAGACCATATATGAGGCTCCCCATGTCCCCTATTTCTCCCAATATATCGCCCTCTTCCTCCGTTGCAAGCCTATCTATACTTTCCCCGGATGGGTCTAGCGACAGATACAAGTGGGCTGACGCACTACCAGAGTGGGAGAATCCTTGGAAATCATCCGGGCAGGAAACCAATTTAACGCTTAGCGGAGCGGGTGCAGAAAGCTCAACTAAAGTTAAAGTGGCTTATATTAATTCCCTCGTGGGAACTAATTTGCAGCCACCAACAGAGCCTGTACAACAACCAAACGATCTAAATTCGGAGGGGAGAAAAGCTTTTACACCTCAAACAATGCGATTCTCTGCTTCCTTTCAGCAACTACCATTTACGCAAAATAGCCAGGGCACCAGCCAACGAAAGCACCCTCTTCTCCATTTTGCCCAAAAAAACGACCGAGCACTCCGCTCCACCTCTTCCACTAAGCTTATGCCAAACGCCTCTCCTTTTAGAAGAAAGGTAGAACAGTTTTCCCTTCCATCTAGTGAAACAGCTTCAGAAAAACTCAAAAAGGCTCAAGTGCTTCATGATTGTCAGAAAACTCAGGAAATAATGCTTGAAGATGACTGGTGGTTTAACTTAGATAGTCCTGATGCTCAGGAAATAACATCCGAAGATGATTCGAGATCTACTTTGGATACAACAAATTAGAGAAAATATTTAATGGTGCCCAATAAAAGCTAAATAATCGCTTAGGGCAATTACACACACTAAATTACTGGATTCATTGACGTTTTAAGAGAAGACCAAAAGGGGAGCTTAGTCTTTATTAAACAACTACTAGCAGCTCTTCCTTTAGGCCACCTCTACCCAGCCCCGTAGCAACGCCATACCCTCTGCGATACTTTTGCACTTTTATTCTTTGCACCAGCCCAACCTTGCGCAAGGCTAAGCTGATACTCCTAAGCATTTCACATTAATTCTTATAAAAATCAGGTGTATACCGCAATCAAACGATTGACCTCGGGAATTTTAGCCGACTGGCTTATATTAAGCCGCTCTACAGCTAGTCCAGCAAGAAATTTATCCTGACATTTCAACGGCTTAGCTCCACATATCCGGTGCTCTACCTATAAAAAAATGATAAATATAGAATATCTTATTAGTGCATGAAGATATTTCTTATAACTTGATAGTGAGCTGCATGTATGCGTCGCACAGTTACTGATACAAGCTATATATACATACAAGCGGCCGTAAGTCATACGTTAGCGTTGAAGAGCTAGCATAAACTAAAGGTTGACATTATGTCTGGTCATATTAATAGTCCTGCCGATTATTTCCTTCGCACTACAGCTGCTTTTTACTCTTCTCTTTATCACGCTCCTGCGGCTTTCTTCTCATCCCCTGAGACCTGTCAGCAGATAAGGAGTGAATTTGACGAGCTACAGACGTCAATTGAAGAGAAACTACAGCAAATAAATAAAGTATTAGAGAAAGAACAGCAAGCTCTAGAAAAAAGAGACGCAAGGAAAATAAATCAAAAGGCAGTCGCTTGTGGTTTAGCTCAGAAGATGCTCGGCAATTTATCAGACATATTAAAACTAGAAAAAGAAAATAAAAGATTAGCTGCTGATAATTGGTATTTAAGAATACAGCACAGCTATGGAGAAGAAGTTAGCGAAAATTCAGAAAATTTGATTAATTATATTAAAAAATCTGTTTTGCCTCTAGTTGAATCAACTTTATCAGAAGAGTTAGGCCCAGAATATTTAGATAAATTAATCTCCGATTTTCAAAGCATACAAAAGCAAGCACCATCTATAAAAGAAATAAACAAAGATGCATTTCTCTGGAAAGAAGAGCCAGAAAAAGACAAGCCGAATTATAACTGGCTAGACGCAAGAAGCGCACTCAGTGCTTCGCTTATATTTACTGCTTACACAGCAATAAGAGAAGCAGGTATAGTCAATGCGATTTTTCTCTTCATATCCGCTATAAAGTCATTTTTCAAAAATCCTCGCCTTAATATTTTAAAGCAATATCAAACTGTGCTGGATAATATTAAAAATTTCGCTCAACACAGTGAAGTCGAACTTGAAAAGCTTAAGTCTAGCATTGCAAAAATCGATGAAACTGAGGCGACAAATCATAAATTTGAGGTTATAGCTCAATCGAATCTATACCTAAAAGAAAACACTGAACATTTACAAAAATCTGTTGATGCCGTTGCTCAGAATCAAATCGAAGTTAGAATACAGGCTACGCAGCATGGTCAAGATATAGACAAACTTTTAAAAAGAATAAATTATCTGGAAAGATTTTTATTTCCCCTTCAAAGTAGAATAATGGAAGAACTTAATCGGCACATTAAATTTAATCAGCCATCAAGGCCGCTCAATTTAATAGAAAATATGCAGAATTCTCAGAAGATGAAAAACATTCTACAAAAAATGGGTTATCTAGAAGGAATAATGGCTTCAGTGGAAAGGCGAGCAGTAGAAAAATTTAATCAGAGCAGCGAATTACCCATTAAAACAAAAAACAAACTTCTCGACAGCTCGCGTCATTCTATGCAAGATTGGCGTGATATATTAAATTCGAGAATTAATAAGCCTAGCCCCTTCAGTACATTTATAGAGCGTAGGAATTCATTCATATCAAGCAATCTATTAACAATAAGAGCTTAGGAGATTTTATGTTGAATGGCCCAGTATTCAAGTCTGTGCACAGCGTAGGGCTAGGGGTAAACCTTTTACAACAAAAGCCCCTGGCTAGCCTTGGATCAGCAGCAAACGCTCCATCTACGGAAAAACCTTTGCTAGATCTGGGCGCAGATTTTACAATTATCGATTCGTTGCAAAATCATGAAAAATCAGAATTAGCTGAAAAATTAATTGAAAAATTAGCTGAAGAATTAGTTGATAAATTAGTTGAAGAAGTCGATCAACGTTATGGTAAAGCAGCGCAAGCAGTTCTAAGGCATCTCTACTCAATAGATAATGCAAAAACTCATGAGGATATACAGGGATCAATAAAAAAAGCGATAGAAGAGCTGCAAGCCTCCTCATTTGCGTCAAACGAAACAATAACGGCAACACAAAATACAAATAATCAGGCTTTCTCTTGTCGATCTGAATTTAGCTCACAATCAGGCCCAGCAATTGGTCAGTCGACCGAAAATCGCAAAGAAAAAATAGGCCTAGATTATTTTTTTGAAGATACAAATTCAAGGTTAGCTGCTTTAAAGCAGCGGGCAGAAAAATTATCAAAAATGTTTGAGGCACCTTACAAAGAAAAGGGGCAAAAGGTTTTAAATCTTCTTCAAGGAATGGATTTTAATAAAAAATTTTATGATGATATTGACGCACAAAAAATGATTGAATCAGTAGAAAGGTCGATAAATATATTAGAGTGCTTTACACAGCAAGCAGAAAATAGTGAGCCACTAAGATTGGCGTAAAATAATTAAAAGAGCCCTAATTTAGTTACGTATCAATAAATTTCTTTGAGAAAAGTCATTTATCAGCCGCTCGCACAAATAGTGATTTCATCCTATTTGTGCGAGCGGCTTGCTCACTAATTTTTTATAAGATTTGATGTTACTCGCTAATTTCCTACCTTGCTAAACAGACGAAATTTTCTGCTGAATTTCTTCCTTCGGCTACCTATTTAGCATTCAAATCGGCAACTGCTTTAGTTGCCCTCAATACGATTTTCTTTTCTCAGCGCCTACTCACAATTTCCCTGACAACGTTGCTCCTCCTTGCCGTATGTTTTTTACTGGCACCGAACAATCATGAGCAGCGCCTAAGCAGGCAAGTTAATCAATCTAAGGTTTACCCTATAATTTGAATTATTCAGGTATTTGCCATATCGCAGTATGGATAAAGCGCTGCGAAGATTCGGCACATTCTTATCCATTAGAAGGGATTACGCTGCGTTTAGCATAATCCTTTTCTTTATTTGGTATTAATCCAAAATAAAAAGCTATAAGAGACAATTATGCCGCCTAAGCTTTTAAGGAGTTATTCAGACTTCTCGATGCATAAATCTATGGGACGTGAGCCTTTGACTGTGAGGCGTAGGCCTTTGGAAACAGTGACTGCTGCTGCCACTTATTTTGATCCAAACCCTGCGAAAATAAAGGCTTGTTTTGAATTTTCCCGCGTTGATGCTTACGCAGTTGATGATTATGCTAATGGCCCTGCTCTTTACAGGCGCAGTTCAAGAGCTGACTCTGGTGTTGATATTCATTTTGTTTCTCCTGTCCCGACCAATACGATTTCAGCCTTTCCTAATGACAACCATATAGTCGCTGCTGCCCCTCTTGTTGAGAAGTGCTTAGCTGTTGCTGTTTTTTACTCCGCCGCTCCCTCTAGCCTAGCAAGGCTGAATGATTTTGCTCGGGATCGAACAAGAAAGAAGTTGGCGGAAGATATGGAGAGGGAAAAGGGCGAAATAGACAAAAAAATTGAAGAAATGCGAGGGAAAAAAGCGTCAGATTCTTCTGCGTTGATTTTGCGGCTGCTTAAAAATCTATCAAAAAATCTTGAGAAACAACACTTAATAAATAACTCGCTAATAGATAAAGCTGAGACAGATAAATATGCGAAAGAACTTTTTTTCCTTATTAGCAAACATGTGTCACATCTCATAAAAGCAGTAGAGGTGGAAGTAGAGTCGGCGGCAGAAGCAAAGCCACTTTACGAGCGTTGCAACAAAGCCTTAGAGAATATGTCCGTAATGGAGCAAAAATTTCCCGAAGTTTTTAAGCTTGGTGAAATGAAAGGTGTATTGGCTGCAACCTGTGTTCTAGCAGGGCTTAGTTCTGCTGGGCAATCTTTACCAGTAGTAGGCGCAATAATAAATGGGCTTTTGTCTGCCAATGAAGTAAAAAAGGGCTACAGAACTGCAATCCTCCAGTGCTATGGCATATTACTGCGTCAAATGAAAGAAGATTTGATCGAGATTCGGGAAGAAGCTAATAGCCGGCGGATAGATGAGCTAGAGAACCAAAATGCTGAAATTAGCCGGCGAATGGATACGATAGCAAATCAAAATGCTGCCCCAGCTTTAATAGCACCTCAAGAAGCTCAAGCGCCACTTGCTGTTATTGGGGATTTAAAGAAACAGATTCAGGCTTTGGAGCAACAGCTTCAAGCGCTTAATAGGCGATTCGATAAGCTTGAAGCGAAGGCTGACATTGACAAGGTTGATGAAGTTGATGAAGCTGGCTTTATGCCAATAGAAATAGACGCTAATTAGCTAAGTCATTATTTGCACCCAGTAAATAAGATTATTGCCTCGTAAATTAATAAATTTTGGGAAAGATTATGTTCGGAATTGGAAGGTCTATGGTTTCCTCATTTTTTGTGAATCAACAACTGCCCTCCGCTTCACCACGACCAAGCGAAACTGGTGCCTCAGTAATTCCGGAAGAAACTCAAGAGCTAACCGATCGAGAACAATTACATAAGACTCAAGAAGAATTACATAAGACTCAAGAAGAATTACGTAAGACTCAAGAAGAATTACGTAAGGCTCAAGAAGAATCAGAGGAATTGCGAAACTTGGTGCAAAAAGCATTACAGCCACTGGCAGAGCAAACAAAAGAACTGGAAAAAAGAGCGGAGCGCCTGGAAGCGGAGCGCCTAAAAGCAGAGCGTCAAAAAAAAACAGCGACACCCCTGAAATCTCAAGCTGAAGCTGAAACTGAAGCACAGAACAAATCTGATTGGCTTAAGTTCCTAAAAGAAGTGGAGAAGAAAAGTCCTGATAATGAGGCCAAGCATTTAGCTCTTAAGAAGAATGGGGTAAATCAAGACATCTTGACGGCTGCTAGAAAAAATTTGGAAGAAATAGGTAGGGCATTAGAGGCGGAGAATATTAATAAAGCGCAGGCATTTTTGGCACCAAGCCTTGAGCAATTTAAGAAGAGCACAGCCCCAGGAGCTGAAGAAACAAATGAAATACTTGCTCGCTCTGATTGGAATAAGACAAGTCAAGACGCGCTGAAGGCTGCTAGAGAAAATTTGGAAGAAATAGATAAGGCATTAGAGGCGGAGGATATGATTACAGCCCAAGAATTTGTGGCAGGCGGCCTCGAGCAACTTAAGAAAAGCGCAACCTCAGTAGTTGAAGAAAGAATGGAAATACTTGCTCTCTTTGGTTAATTAGTGAATTGCTAAACGCACATCAGTCTGGGGCAAGGCTCTCACGCCTTACAGACCTGTAAAAGATAATGACCTGCTTTTCACCGCTCGCCGCATAGCAGCGTTATCACTACCCAATACCCCTATATTGCAGCGCAGCACTTGAAGCGCTGACTAGGTCCTCCGAATCGGTATTTAACTACCTACTTTGTATTTTTTAATAAGCATTAAAAATGCGATATTTTCTACCTTTAAAAGGTAGATTTACTGCGTTTATTTTAAATAAGAATAACAATAGTTTTTTCACTTTAAAAGGAGTCAGATATAGTGGGTCCCGTAACAAGAACCTCAGCACTTTCATCTCGCGCAGAGTCTTCTGCTTCTGCTAATTCTCAAAATAATAAAGTATCGATTAATAAAGTACTCCCTGATAAGCTTTGGTTCAAAATATTAGGGAGTCTTCCTCTAAACAATTTACATAACGTTGAATTAACATGCCGATATCTTCATGGCCTAGTTAAAAATACAAAGCTTGATATATTGGATAAATTAGATCTTTATTTGGGAGCCAAGCAGAAAAATTTGCACTTCCCCCCCTATTCAAATGAAGATAGGAGTTTGGATAGAGGGCTATTAGGATATCTCTTGTTTTCTAAGAATGGTTCAGAAGCGCTTAATGCAGATCCCGCATTAAAAGAAGCTATCAATATTCTTCTCTCTGAAGAGCCGGACGACTCTAATACTGCGCACACAGAAACTGCATCGAATACGGCGAGCCAACATTTCATACTGCTTCCGCTGGCCAGAAAATTTCCTTCAGCAAGCGACAGACTGATTACGCGGGACCCAAAAATTCCTTTAGAAAGCTATTTTTCGCTGTTTTTGCGTGAATATAGGGAAGAGCTGAAAAGAGCACTTTTAGAGTCACCGATAACAGAGCCGCTTTCAGTCGCGACTATCCAAGAAAACGTGCTTTCACCCATACGGCTGCGAGAGCAAAAATATCTAGAATCACTGCGAGATTGGTTTGAGCGTGGGTACACAAACCAGGATCCTGACGAGCTCACCTGCTGGCAGCTAAAGTATCAACGGCTGGAGGAGCAACAGTATTCTAAGTACAGAACTGCCATAGTTTGAGTGTATTTATACATGAGTCAGACCTACCTATTCGAAACTTGGCAGGCCGAACGCTTAGCAGTCGTCGCTTTATTCATTTTTCCAATTATCGACTACACACCTTTTTCATATAGTCTATTGTTGGCTCAAATGACGCCTTAATAAAGGCAACACGAGTATCGCGAAAGGCAAGAAGAGAAATCTCAGTCGCTGTCCTAGCGGGAGAAATATGCAATGCCGCAGGCTTACCTGCGGCATTGGACGAGGCTTTCTCTTCTTTTAAAGCGCGATTTAGCACTTGTAGTTCTACCCACTCATTTGAGGAGGAAGTCATCGGCGGCGCATAGTCAATTGCGGAATTAAGCGATGCTTTCTCTTCTTTTTGAGCTCCGTTTAGTACTTTTAATGGTATATATTCAGTTGAAGGGTGGGCGGCTATTAATCGCATAATGTCCTTATGATCTGAGTCATGTAAAAAATATTTGTGCAGAATAAGAGCTGTCCGAGATACGCTTGATGCGCTTATCTTGAAAAGAACGGCTAATAAACCACAGTAGCAGACAGAAAAAGATCTGGCTCTATTCAGTGAGCAATTTTAAATTTTTCTTGCTTCGCTAAGTTCTTATTAAATCATCAATTCCGCTTGTTCTATTACATACTAACCTAAGAAATCTTCTATTTATTTAGCAACAGCCCTATGAAACTCAAGTTCACCAAAATGCACGGCGCTGGCAACGATTTTGTAGTGCTTGATGGAGTACGTCAGCAATTGGCGTTGACACCTGCTTTGGTGCGTGCACTAGCAGATCGGCATAGGGGCATAGGCGCAGATCAAATTTTGGTAGTTGAACGCCCGACAGTGGCTGAAGCAGATTTTAAATATCGTATTTTTAATGCCGATGGCACTGAGGTTGAGCATTGCGGCAATGGCGCACGCTGTTTTGTTAAATTTGTGCATGAGTCAGGCTTGACCGATAAGCGCCGTGTGCGTGCTCAAATACAAAAAGGCTTGCTTACGCTGACGATGCAAACAAATGGTGAGGTTGCGGTTGATATGGGTGTGCCAGAGTTTGGCCCAGCGCCAGTCGCGTTTAATGAAACCGGCCTTAACAGTCGAGCAAACGGCGATGATGGTATCTGGCCGCTTGAAGTGAATGGCAAGCTGGTGTGGCTCTCGCTCGTATCAATGGGAAATCCGCACGCGGTACAAAGCGTGGATGATATTGACGCGGCGCCAGTTTTGCAGGATGGGCCTTGCATCGAATCGCACCCACGTTTTTTAGAGCGCGTGAATGCGAGTTTTATGCAAATTGTCGATCGCCATACGATACGGCTGCGCGTCTATGAGCGTGGCGTTGGCGAGACACTGGCATGTGGCACAGCAGCATGTGCAGCTGTAGTAGCAGGTATACGACGTCAACTACTCACAACACCCGTGGTAGTTAAGATGCCAGGTGGTCAGTTAACAATTAACTGGCATGGTGAGCAGGTGCAAATGGTTGGCCCAGCAGTTAAGGTTTTTGAAGGTGAAATTGAGCTTGCGAAGTCACTCACCACTTAAAAGCTTGCTCGCATCTATTTATCGCCTCCCAAAGAATTTAAACACTTCCCGTTCAAGAGCAAAAGAGCGCAGTTCGCAGCTATGGGGGCTTTCTCCCTACTAGATAGACTTTTTAAGATTTATAGCCCGCTCACAAAAAGCCAACGTACATGGACGCGTATTAAGTTTCCTGTTACCTTCATGTAAGCTTTTAGCTCTGCCTCATTTGCTCTTACGTCCTTTTGTTATTTCCGCGCGGCAAATCATGAATGACCAAGAAGTCGCTGACTATCTGTTAGCCAATCCAGAGTTTTTTAATCAGCATGCCGAATTACTGTTAACGGTAAAGCTAGCAGACCCCTACCGGCATCGAGCCATTTCCTTACAAGAACGTCAATTGCAGCTGCTGCGCGATCAACAACGGCAGCTCGAACGCACACATGCTGAGTTGATGCGCTATGGCCAAGAGAACGATACGATTATCAGCAAAATTAACCGTTTTACGACCCAGTTATTAGCTGAGCGCGAACCACAAAACCTCCCTCAAGCTGTGCTAACTGGCTTAATTGATATCTTTGGCGTACCCCAGGCTGCCTTACGACTATGGCAAGTGGCAAAGCCATATGCTGATGCAGACTATGCGCATAGCGTTGACGAAACCGTACGTTTATTCGCCAATCATCTAACTACCCCTTATTGCGGGGCAAACACAGGTTCCGCTGCAGCACAGTGGCTATTTGATACGCCTAAGACGCCTACAGCATATACGGCCGAGGGCAACGCATCTCCCGCTGAATTAGAAACACCGGCGGCTTCAATTGCTCTAATTGCATTGCGTCATTCGCAATACGCCTCAGCAGAGGCGTTTGGTTTGCTTGTATTGGGCTCCTCCGATTTGCAGCGCTTTCAGCAAACCATGGCAACCGATTTTCTGGTGCAAATTGGGAAATTAGTAAGCGCAGCGCTGAGCCGTTTGCTACCTGCACTTGCGACCTGATGAGGTGGTGGCATGAGCGCAGATGATCTGATTACTCAATATCTTAATAATCTGACGCATGCGCGCAAACTCTCTGCCCATACTTTGCGTAGCTATCGCCATGCTTTATCTGAATTATTAGCACTAGCTGGCGCACGTCATTTATCTGAGCTTGGCGCCGCAGAAATTCGCAGCGGCTTAAAGCAAGCGCACCAGCAAGGCTTATCAGCACGCTCAATGGCACATCGTTTATCTGTCTGGCGTAGCTTTTATCGCTGGCTGGCATTGCAACAACCTTTGATCAGCAACCCAGTGGCTGCAGTGCGCGCGCCAAAACGCACTAAAACACTACCCAAGGCTTTATCGGTTGACGATGCCAATACCTTGATGGAAGCACCGCATAATGCGTCACCCGAAGCCTTACGCGATCATGCCATTCTGGAGCTCTTCTATTCATCAGGCCTACGCTTAACAGAGTTAGTGGAATTAGATGTGTCTTATATTGAGCAAGCAGGCTATCGCTCGCTTGGCTGGCTTGATTTAGCGCACCAGGAGGTTCATGTCACCGGCAAAGGCAAGCGGCAGCGCGTCGTACCGGTTGGGCGTAAGGCCATTGAGGCGTTGCAAGCTTGGCTTGTAGTGCGTTCTCAGTTGGTTAAACATGACCCTGCTCCGCTTTTTATCGCCAAGCGTGGCAAGCGTATGTCATCCGCTGTTGTATACCAGCGCGTCAAACGTTTAGCTTTGCTGGCAGGCATTCCAACGCATGTGCACCCACATGTACTACGTCACTCATTTGCTAGTCATATCTTGCAATCAAGTGGTGATCTACGCGCTGTGCAAGAAATGCTAGGCCATGCGAGCATCGCGGCCACGCAAATTTATACCTCTTTAGATTTTCAGCATTTGGCGCAGGTTTATGACAAAGCGCACCCGCGGGCAAAAAAGCGCTAAGGAATATCTGCCTCAGAATCGGGTTGCGATTTTTCCCAATATGCCTTCGCAGGAAGCGTCTCAGAAGTACAGAAACTGGAAGGTATGCTAATACACGAGGATTACCCCGCTCCTTCTGCCCTCGACAAAAGGTTTTTTGCCTTGAGCTCTGCTGGAGACAATACAAATGAGGCAAACAAGGCGCTAAGCCGGATAGCGGGGCCATAAATACTAGTGTATTGTCCTACGTCAGCGCTCCTTGTTATCAACTTAGACGCCCTCCCTTAACTGCAGCACTGAGCGAAGCGATAGCCGCACAGATAATGCAGCTAGCAGGACTTAGCGTAAATCCTAATTGTGTCAAGAGAGTTGCAATGGCTTGGTTTGATTCAGTTACAATACGTTCCCATTAGCGCGAAGCCATTCGCTCAAAGCTTAGGCTGTGCTAAATCAAGCGCGAGTAAGCAATACCAAGACAGTAAGTAGTATGGCAAAAGGTACTAACCTACTCACGGTTTATTCGGGGAAGCGCTGCATAAGCCGTAGGTTATGCAGCGCTTCCTTGACGTCAAGAAAGTCTTGTTAACACGTTATGCCTACTTCCGTATGAACCATACGTAGTAATAGGCATAAGCTAGAGCGTTTCTCGAATGAGTTGCAACGCGAAGTCCCCGCGCAGACAGTACATTAGTACGGCAAGCGGGGGATGACAAAGTAGCAGATCATTTGAGGAATGCGCTAAAAGCACACATTAAGATAGTGATAGATGATAAAGAAACGACTCTTGACTGAAGCTGAATTGCTAAAAATGAGCGAGAAGGATTATATGAATCCTGACCAGCTCGCTTTTTTTAAGCAGCGACTTGAACAGTTACTGGCTGAGATTATGCACAACGCCGGCCAAACCACTGAAACCTTGCGCGAGACAGTCGTCGCGCCTGACCCAGCTGATCGTGCAACGATTGAAGAAGAACTCGCGCTAGAACTACGCACGCGAGATCGCGAGCGCAAGTTACTCAGCAAGGTACGCAAATCACTGTTGCGCATTGACTCAGGCGATTATGGTTGGTGCGAAGAAACTGGCGAGCCAATTGGCATTCCCCGCTTGCTAGCACGCCCAACTACGACCTTATCGCTCGAAGCACAAGAACGACGCGAACTACGGCAGAAATTATTTGGCGATTAAGCTATACCGCTGAGTTGTACGACTCAGATATGCAACTCAACGCAATGCAAATAGCAAGTTATGGTTGATTTCAACCGTATCGCCCATATCTAGCCTATACCAAGCTAATTTCCTTGGAACTGGGCTTTTGCTTTCTCATTACGCTGGAAAAGCACACTGATGCGTGTGCTTTTTTTTTGACGGCTTCTCAAAAAATTTGTAGACAGGTTCTAGCGGCATAACGCCACCATTCGGCTTAGCAGACAAAAAAGGTAGCGCACAAACATGGAACAATTCCACGGCACCACTATCGTTTCTGTACGACGCGGCTCACAAGTCGCGCTTGGCGGAGATGGCCAAGTCACACTTGGCAATATTGTGATGAAGGGCAGCGCTAAAAAAGTTAGACGCATTTATAACGATAAAGTGCTAGTCGGTTTTGCTGGCGGCACAGCTGATGCTTTTTCGTTGCTCGATCGTTTTGAGGCTAAGCTTGAAAAACATCATGGCAAGTTAATGCGCGCAGCAGTGGAGCTCGCTAAAGACTGGCGCACTGATAAGATTCTGCGCAGACTGGAAGCCATGCTGATCACGGCAGATAGCGAAACCACACTTGTTTTAACCGGTAATGGCGATGTACTAGACCCTGAAAGTGGCGTATGCGCCATTGGCTCTGGTGGTGCTTATGCACAATCGGCTGCCCTTGCCTTGATCGAAAATACTTCTCTAACTCCACGTGAGATCGTTGAGAAATCACTAGGTATTGCGGGCGATTTATGTATTTACACCAATCGCAATCACATCATTGAAACTCTTGATTAAGAAGTCGGCATGAGCAATATGACTCCCGCTGAGATCGTCTCAGAACTTGATAAACACATTATTGGTCAACAGAAGGCCAAACGTGCCGTAGCCGTAGCCTTACGTAACCGCTGGCGCCGCCAACAGGTTGCGGAGCCGCTTCGGCAAGAAATTACGCCTAAAAATATTTTGATGATTGGGCCAACTGGCGTTGGTAAAACGGAAATTGCACGACGTCTAGCCAAGCTTGCGAATGCACCGTTTATCAAAATCGAGGCAACCAAATTTACCGAAGTCGGCTATGTAGGTCGCGATGTCGATAGCATTATTCGAGATCTGGCCGAAATTGCTATCAAGCAAACGCGCGAAGCCGAAATGCGCAAAGTCAATACTAAAGCGCAAGAGCTGGCTGAAGATCGTATTTTAGATATTTTGATACCTTCTCCGCGTAGCCGAGCAAGCGATGCACCGCAAGAAACTGGCGAGGATATGACGCGCCAAACCTTTCGCAAACGCCTACGCGAAGGTCAGCTGGATGATAGAGAGATCGAGCTAGACCTCGACGCGCCTTCTGCCTCGATGAATATCATGGGACCGCCCGGCATGGAAGAAATGACCGAGCAAATCCGTAATATGTTTTCTAGCTTAGGCAGCAGCCGCAAAACTCAGCGCAAAGTCAACATTAAAGAAGCAATGAAGCTGTTGACCGATGAAGAAGCGGCAAAAATGCTCAATGATGATGAGGTTAAAGCGCAAGCGATTCGCAACATCGAGCAAAATGGCATTGTCTTTCTGGATGAAATTGACAAAATTGCTTCGCGTAGTGAAGGCACTGGGGGCGAAGTGTCACGCCAAGGTGTGCAGCGTGATTTGCTACCACTTGTTGAAGGCACCACGATCAACACTAAATATGGAATGGTTAAAACTGACCATATTTTATTTATCGCAAGCGGCGCTTTCCACCTTGCCAAACCCAGCGATTTAATTCCTGAGCTGCAAGGGCGTTTTCCAATTCGTGTTGAACTTGATTCACTATCGGTGGAAGATTTCGAAGCCATCTTAATGTGCACGGATGCCAGCTTGGTTAAGCAATACCAAGCCTTGCTTGAGACTGAAGGCGTACAGTTAGAATTCAACGCAGACGGCATTAGACAACTCGCTGAAATCGCTTTTTCAGTCAACGAAAAAACTGAAAATATTGGCGCGCGGCGACTGTACACAGCTATCGAGAAACTGCTTGAAGATGTCTCTTTTGCGGCGAACCAATACACAGATAAGCCACTCAATATTGATGCGGCATACGTTGACGCTGCTCTAAAAGAAATAGCCCGAAGCGAAGACGTCTCCCGCTACGTGCTGTAACTAATAATAAACGCTTAGAACTTATAAGCAGACTTAAGTAAGGGCTGCATAAGCCGGCGAGCAACCAATGTCGACCAGATAGTACGGCACCGCTTGCCGGTTTATGCAGCCCTTGCGATACAATTGCGCGCTTTATATTTCAACCTCTCTACCTTTCCGATGCCATGTCAGCCAGGCCCGATTCCCCGCGCATGAACGCCGCACTAAAAGCTGAGACGCTCGCCGAAGCGCTGCCTTATATCCGTCAATATCACGGCAAAACGATTGTCATCAAATATGGTGGCAACGCAATGACTGACGCACGGCTTAAGCAAAGCTTTGCGCGTGACGTGGTATTGCTCAAGCTGGTTGGCATTAATCCTGTCATCGTCCATGGCGGCGGCCCACAAATTGATCAAGCACTAAAAAAAGTTGGACGTCTCGGCTCTTTTACACAAGGCATGCGCATCACCGACGAAGAGACCATGAATGTGGTTGAGTGGGTGCTGGGCGGCGAAGTGCAGCAAAGCATTGTCAAGCTGATTAATCATGCTGGCGGCCAAGCGGTTGGACTCACAGGCAAGGACGGGGGCTTACTGCGCGCACGGAAATTATTATTGCCAGATCGTGAGCGCCCAGGTGAGTTTATTGATCTAGGTCAAGTGGGCGAAGTGGATGCAATCAATCCTGCGGTTGTCAAAGCACTGCAAGACGATGCCTTCATCCCCGTCATTTCACCTATCGGCTGTGATGAAGATGGCATCTCATACAATATCAATGCGGATTTAGTCGCGGGTAAATTAGCCGCCGTGCTAAAAGCGGAAACTCTCTTAATGATGACTAATACACCTGGCGTATTAGATAAGAATGGCAACTTGCTTACCAATTTAAGTGCCTGTGAAATTGATGAATTATTTGCCGACGGCTCAATTTCCGGCGGCATGTTACCCAAAATTTCATCCGCACTAGATGCTGCTAGAAATGGCGTACGCTCCGTACATATTGTAGATGGCCGGATTGAGCATTCAGTATTGCTCGAAATTTTGACCGACCAGCCGTTTGGTACCTGGATTCGCTCAACTTAGTGATCTGAATGACATCGTCAGTCGGCCCCGTACAAGCGCAGAAAATACACTTCTCGACACCGCTCGTCTTGCAAAGCGGTAACGTGCTGGCTGACTACGATTTAATGGTTGAGACCTATGGCGTACTAAACGCTGAGCGCTCAAATGCCATACTCATTTGCCCTGCCCTCAATGCGTCGCACCATGTAGCCGGCTATTACGCTGACCAACCCAATACAGTAGGTTGGTGGGATAACATGGTCGGTGCAGGCAAGCCGATTGATACGCGGCATTTTTTTGTGATTGGCGTCAATAATCTTGGCTCATGCTTTGGTTCAACCGGCCCCATGAGCCTTAATCCGCTCACCGGCCAACCTTATGGCGCCCACTTCCCACTGTTAACCGTTGAAGATTGGGTAAGCGCACAAGCCCGTCTGGCAGACACCTTTGGGATTGAACGTTTTGCTGCCGTGATAGGCGGTAGCTTAGGTGGCATGCAAGCCCTCGCCTGGAGCATGATGTACGCACAGCGCGTCGCGCACTGCATCGTACTGGCTTCAACACCAAAACTTTCTGCTCAGAATATTGCGTTTAACGAGGTAGCACGCTCAGCCATTTTGTCTGACCCCGATTTTCATGGCGGCAACTATTATTCGCAGCAGGTCAAACCGCGCCGAGGGCTACGCTTGGCACGCATGATTGGTCATATTACTTATCTTTCAGATAATGATATGGCCACCAAATTTGGCCGCACGCAAATTCGCCCACAAGCAGATGAAACATTCCGCTTTAGTTATGACGCTGAATTTGAAGTTGAGTCTTATCTGCATTATCAGGCCGATAAGTTTGCTGAATACTTTGATGCAAATACCTATCTCCTCACTACCCGCGCACTAGATTATTTTGACCCGGCACGCGCCTACCAAGGTGATTTGGCCGCGGCGCTGCAAAATACAAGCGCGCATTATCTCGTTGCCTCATTCACCACCGATTGGCGCTTTCCCAGTGCGCGTTCGCGTGAGCTCGTACAGGCATTGCTAAAGTCTAAGCGCCCTGTGTCATATGCAGAAATTGATGCGCCTCACGGTCACGATGCATTTTTGCTCAACGATGCGCGCTACCATAATCTGATGCGTGCCTATCTCGCGCGCGTTGCCCAAGAGCTCTAATCAAAGCATGCTAGACACCTTAACCCTACGCCCTGATTTTCGTGCGATTGCACGCTGGGTTGAGCCACGTACCAATGTGCTTGATTTAGGCTGCGGTGACGGCTCACTACTCGCTTTGCTGACGCAAGAACTAGAAATACACGGTGTTGGCATTGAGATTGATGAGACACATGTACTCGGCTGTGTGCAAAAAGGCATGCGCGTAATTCAGCAAAATCTTGAAGATGGGCTGCGACTTTTTGAAGATCAAAGCTTTGATATAGCGATTCTGTCGCAAACCTTGCAAACCATCCATCAAACTGCCGCCATACTGCGTGAAACCGTGCGCGTAGCGCGCGAATGTATCGTCTCATTTCCCAACTTCGGCTACTGGCGCCACCGGCTTGCGGTACTAGGGGGGCGCATGCCCGTCTCCAAATCGCTTCCTTATCAATGGCACAACACCCCAAATGTGCGGGTGTTAACCGTGCATGATTTTGAGGCGTTAGCCAGCCTTGCAGGCGTTACTATTCTTGACCGAGTGGTGCTGCATGAAGGGCGCACTATCCATTGGGGCCAAAATTGGCGTGGTAGTATCGCTGTCTATCGGGTGAAAAAACTCTGCCCTTAATTTGTCTCCTTATTTACCTCTTCACTTATGTCAACTGCTCCTTCCAAGGAATGGCACGTGTACTTAAATACACGCATGCTAATTTGTGTGTTCCTTGGCTTTACCTCTGGCTTACCGCTATTTGTACTGGTCAATTTGCTGCAGGCATGGCTGCGCTCCGAACACGTTGATATCAAAACAATTGGTCTATTTGCGCTGATTCATTTCCCCTATACCTGGAAATTTATTTGGGCACCGCTGATGGATCGTTTTGTGATCAACCTAGCGGGTTGGCAGCCAGGCCGGCGGCGTAGCTGGATGCTAGTTACGCAATTATTAGTGATGGCCACCATTGCAGTACTTGGTTTTATTTCGCCACGCTACGCGATCTGGAGCGTAGCAACATTTGCTGTTGCCCTTGCCTTCTTTAGCGCAAGCCAAGACGTTGTGCTCGATGCCTACCGCCGCGAACTGCTAGAAGAGCACGAACAAGGGCTAGGTGCTGCTATCTATGTCAATGCTTATAAGGTCTCAGGCCTTATACCTGGATCATTATCTTTAATCCTTGCCGACCATCTGCCGTGGTCAACCGTATTTATCGTGACCGCTGCATTTATGCTGCCCGGTATCATCACCACGCTTTTAATTAAGGAACCGGCGATACAAGGTACACGCCCGAGGACCCTGCAAGAAGCTGTATTCTTACCTTGGCGTGAATTTATTACGCGTGATGGTTGGCTGGGTGCCTTGCTTGTTTTAGCGTTTATCTTTTTCTATAAGCTGGGCGATGTCATGGCAGCATCGCTTGCCACTACGTTCTTTCTCGACCTAGGTTTCAGTAAAACAGCCATTGGCAGCGTAGCCAAGCTCGTAGGCTTTTGGGCCAGCATTGCTGGCGGTTTGATAGGTGGCGTAGCGCTAGTCAAGCTGGGTACCGCACGCGGCTTATGGATTTTTGGACTAGCGCAGATGCTGTCGATTTTTGGCTTTGCTTGGCTCACCAAACAAAGCCCAACACCGCTTGCATTAGCCTTCGTGATTGGGACTGAAACATTCACCGTGGGTCTAGGTACAGCCGCCTTTACCGCCTACCTAGCACAGACTACTGACCCTCGCTATACCGCCACGCAGTTCGCTCTGTTTACAAGTTTAGCGGCCATACCTCGTACCCTAACCAGTGCCACCACAGGTTATATCGTGGCACATATGGGCTGGTTTAATTTTTTCCTGCTGTGCGCCGCACTTGCCTTGCCTGGCATGCTGCTATTGTGCAAAATTGCGCCCTGGAAGTCGTCGCGCGCATTTGCAAAATGATTGGCAATTGCCTGGCTCCCGTCGCCGCGAGGCCACTAGGAAAATCCTAAACAAATTCTAAAGCTGGAGCACTAAGCTGCGTATACGAAGGTGCTTCCTACCTTCGAGCATTTGATAAGCATGCAAATCACCGCCTTTTAGGCATTGATGAAATAAGTTCTAGCTTCTTAAGAGAAAAATTATGAATTATTTTCGATGGCTATGGACATTCTTCTTCGCTTGCCAGGCCGTTTTCGCATTTGGGATAACGCTGACTTTTGCAGCAGACAATACCGTAAATGCAGACGACGCTAGCCTAGCCGCGCCTAAGAACTTATCCACAAATCGCCTACAAGGCCATAATGATGCTCGCCCTCCTCTCCCGACTGAAGAGCTCGTAGGCAATTTGTGGGCAGGTTCCCCTAAAATTCGCTACGGCAATCTCATCTTGTATAGCTCCATCTCAGAGCAGGCACTAGATGAGCAGGTCGCTCATGCCTATCAACGACTACTTAGCAACACCACCCATGAGCCGCTTTTACTGCCGGCCCAGAATAAGCAAGTAAAACGTGTGCGCGCCATTGCACATAAGCTCGCGCCGTATGCGCTGAAATGGAACGAGCAAGTTAAAAATTGGCAATGGGAGGTGAATGTCATTCACTCCTTAGAGATGCGAACTTATGGATTCCCAGGCGGAAAAATTATCATTTATAGCGGCATGCTTAACCGCTTGCGGCTAAATGACCATGAAATTGCACTGCTACTCGCACATCAAATCGCCCATGCCTTACGTGAACATGTTCGTGCTCACTTAAGTGAGGCGCCACTCATTCTCAATACTGCGCTTACGCCATCCCTATTATTTGGTTTGGCTCATCCCAGCATTGCGCTGCCTAGCAACCCTACTCAACTTTTATCAGTGCAGTATTCGCATACCGATGAAACTGAAGCGGATGTGATTGGCGCTGATATTGCAGCACGCGCAGGTTACGATCCGCGTGCCGCCCTCACCTTATGGCGACGACTTAACAATATGTCTCGTCAAACACAAGTGGATTTTGTCGTAACACATCCGTTTGCTAAACAACGTATCCGAGATTTTAGAAAACGGTTGCCAGAGTTATTGCCGATCTATAACAAGGCACGGCGCAAAGCAGCAAAATCGGCGGCACTTGCTAGCCCCCACTCAGCCCGCCCTTAACCATACTAACTAGCTCAACTTAGCGCCTAGAACCTGTCTACAAATTGCCTAAAAGGCCGTGATTCGCGGTCGGGCGGTGCTCGGGATCCTCATGCACACCCATGTACACTCCGGCTCCTTCGCTCCGGCCTCCCCCGACTGACGACCTTTCAGATAATTTGTAGACAGGTTCTTAGAAACAAAAACCGATGGTCAAATAGGGAATCACCGAATTGAGTTTAATACTCGGTTCAGTCGTTACATCCGCTGTGCTATCTGCCAGCGGTATACGCAGCCTAGCCTTGGTTCGCAGCGGCATATAAGACACTGACAAACCAGCGAGCCAACGTTGGCTCAAACGGTAAGACAAGCCTGCATTGAAAACTGGCTCCCATTGGTTTTTTATCGAAAAACTATTCTCAATTTTTTCGCCTACAAACGGCTCGGTCTCAAGCTTTTCTTTTGAAAATAAAGTTCGGCTAATGCCAAGCCCAAGATACGGGCGGAGCTTTTGGTCTGCCTCTAAAAAATAATATTTCAGCAAAAATGCCATGCTCTTGTGCTGCAAAGAGCCAACTCTTTCGCCTTCCTGATGCTCGCTTGTCGCTTGCAAATAAATACGTGAGGGCATATTTAGCACCAGCTCAGTGGCGAGATGATCAGTAATGAAATAAGTCCCACTTAAGCTCAGCACATGTGAATTAGTCAGTTTGACGCCTTCACCGTCCCATGGATTGTTCTCTACTGGCAAGCCATCAAGGGTTGCATTGTTTCCCAAAGAATGACTGCCGCCTTGCGGCATAAAATAAGCCCAGCCACCGCCTAATATAAAGCTACCTGCTGATTGGGCATGCGTTACGGTAGCGCACACCGACAGGGTGGCGGCTACCATAAATTGCTTGAATTTCATCTAAATATCCAACCTTCTTATTTAATTGTTCTTATTTATCTTCATCAACGTTGAAATTCTCTCCAAAGGCTAGCTTTGGTAAAGAAGCATTCATTCCTGAGAGAAAATGGCAGTTTTTTGGCTGCGCCGAGTTCAAGCAAATGATGGAGGCCAAGAGATTAAGCAAATAAAGACAAGCTTCACCTAGGCCAGAACAAACACTCATAGCAGATGAACTCGAGAGCACTGACCCTTGGGGTGAGTGAAACCACCTTACTTCAGCGCTCATCACTATTTAACGCGATTAATCCATTAAGCCAGGAAAGGTTCGCCTAAAGAGAAGGCAAATGATGCCGATACACGTGGTACGGCTGATCTATAGGGAGGCTTGAGACTGACATTCGACTTAGTGGACTTGCCCCTAAGCAATGCTCGCTTGGATGGATGGATGGAGATGGCTTTCAAAAGCACCAATCAGTATATTTTTATTTTTTTGCCCAAATCGCTAGAACCGAAATTGGCCGAGCTGAATTATCATCACCAATAGAAAGCGCCGCCACCTTCGCTCTTTGCTTAAAAAACAGAGGACAGAGGTAGCGGCGCTTACGCTTATATTTCAGCCTAAATTAAAACTTATAACCAATGCTCACAAAGGTAGTGATTGGATTTAGCTTTAAGATATTCTTGCTCGTTGCACTTACTCCTACATCAGTGTTTGTCACAGTGCCAACTCCTGATTCCACTGGCATATAGGATACTGACACACCACCAAATAATTGATCAGTAAATTGGTAGGTAAAACCAGCGTTAGCAATAGGAGCCCATTTGTTCTTAAAATTAAAGCTTGTTTCAAGATGAGCAGTGCCATATTTCAACTGCTCACTGCGTGCTTTTTTAAACGAAACTCGGCTTATACCAACACCAACATAGGGACGGAATTTATTCTCCGCATTGAGAAAATAATATTTCAACAACAATGCAGGGCTAAATTGCTGTACCGAACCCACTTTACCAAATTCGCTGCTTTCCAGATCTAGGTGGACTGGTGTACTAAGCGCGAGCTCTCCAGCAATATTATCCGTAATAAAATAAGTACCGCTCAGACCAAATGCACTTGCGTTTTTGCCCTTAACATCCTCTTCCAAACCTACCTCACTAAAATCCATAGAGGCTTTGTGTGGCACAACATAAGCCCAACCTGCATTCAGGATAAAGCTACCCGCTGATTGCGCGTGTGCTGCCGTAGCGCAGACAAGAGCGGCTAAAGCCGCAATAATAAATTTCAATTTCGTTTGCATCTTTTATTCCAAGCTATTGTGCTAATTCCATTATTTCCAAAGGCTGATGTTAGGCAACATTTGCCAATATCAAATCGCATTCTCTTATCTAAATAAGTGCATTCATCTGATAGCATAAAATACTTTTTTCTGATAGGAAGGCCGGATTTTACTACACTTCATTTTTTACACAAGACCAACTAACTGGCTAAGTTAGAAAAGGTTTGCCTAAAAAATCAAAGGCGAGGAATGCTGCCGTAGGTATTGCGCTTACCCATAAAGAGACTAGCGGGGAAGCATAAGGCTGCTATCTGACGTAGGCCGATTTTTCTAAGCAATGTTCGCTTGAATATCGACGACGAGTCAAAGGCATCGACCCCTGAGAGAAAATGACAGTTTTTTGGCTGCGCCGAGTTCAAGCAAATGATGGAGGCCAAGAGATTAAGCAAATAAAGACAAGCTTCACCTGGGCCAGAACAAATCACTCATAGCAGATGAACTCGAGAGCACTTACCCTTTGTAAGTGAAGCCACTTTACTTCAGCACTCATCGCTATTTAACGCGATTAAGCCAGCAAAGGTCCGCCTAAAAAGGAGAAGCAAGATGCTGATATAGGTAGTAGGTTGATCTACGGGAAGGGGTGAAGCTGCTATTCGACTTAGTGGAGTTGCCTTTAAGCAAGGCTTGTTTGGACACAGACGGCATTCAAAAGCATCGACCAGCCTATTTTTATTTTTTGTCCAAATCGCTAGAACCGAAGTTGACCGAGCTAAGTTATCGTCACCAATAGAAAACGCCGCCACCTTCGCTCTTTGCTTAAAAAATAGAGAATGGAGGTAGCGGCGCTTACGCTTTATATTTCAGCCTAAATTAAAACTTATAACCAAGACTGATAAAGGTAGTAACTGGGTTTAACTTTAAGGTATCTGTGCTCGTTTCACTGACCCCTACATCAGTGTTTGTCAGCGTGCCAACGCCTGACTTCACGGGCATATAGGAGACTGACACACCACCAAATAATTGATCAGTAAATTGGTAAGTAAAACCAGCGTTAGCTACAGGAGCCCACTTGTTCTTAAAATTAAAGCTTGTTTCATAATGAAAAATTTTACCTTCAAACTGCTCACCGCGTGCTTTTTTAAATAAAACACGGCTCACACCAACACCCACATAAGGACGGAATTTATTCTCTGCATTGAGAAAATAATATTTCAACAACAAAGCAGGGCTAAATTGCTGTACCGAACCCACTTTACCAAATTCGCGGCTTTTCAATTCTAGGTGGACTGGTGTACTAAGCGAGAGCTCTCCAGCGACATTATCGGTAATAAAATACGTGCCACTTAGACCCAATGCGTTTGCATGTTGAGATTTAATATTAACCACATTGCTATCCTCATCATGCCAAACAGATTTTTGCGTCGCCACATTAGCCCAACCTGCATTCAGGATAAAGCTACCCGCTGATTGCCCGTGTGCTGCCGTAGCACAGACAAGAGCGGCTGACGCCGCAATAATAAATTTCAATTTCGTTTGCATCTTTTCTTCCAAGCTATTGTGCTAATTCCATTATTTCCAAAGGCTGATATTAGGCAACATTTGCCAATATCAAATCGCATTTTCTTATCTAAATAAGTGCATTCATCTGATAGCAAAAAATACTTTTTTCTGATAGGAAGGCTGGATTTTACTACACTTCATTTTTTACACAAGACCAACTAACTGGCTAAGTTAGGAAAGGTTTGCCTAAAAAATCAAAGGCGAGGAATGCTGGCGTAGGTATTGCGCTTACCCATAAAGAGACTAGCGGGGAAGCATAAGGCTGCTATCTAACTTAGGCCGATTTTTCTAAGCAATGTTCGCTTGAATATCGACGACGAGTCAAAGGCATCGACCCGCTTATTTTTTGTCTCAATCTCAATTCTAAAACCAAGCTTTGCCGAGCTAAGTTGCCCTGACCAATAGAAAGCGCCGCTATCTCTGCTCTCCGCTTTTTTAAGCAAAGATTGAGATAACGGCGCTTACGCTTATGTTTCAGCCTAAATTAAAACTTATAACCAATACTGACAAATGTCGTAATTGGATTGAACTTTAAGCTATTCTTGCTCGTCGCAACCACTGTCCCTTCATCACCTGCGTGTGTTGCAGTGATCTTTCCTGATTTCAATGGCATATACGATACTGACACACCGCCGAATAATTGATCGGTAAATTGGTAGGTAAAGCCAGCGTTGGCAACAGGCGCCCACTTACTCTTGAAATCCAAGCTTACATCAACATCACCATCTATCTGGCCGCCGCGCACTTTTTTAAACGAAACACGGCTCACACCAACGCCAACATAGGGACGAAATTTATCTTCAGCATTGAGAAAATAATATTTCAATAACAATGCAGGGCTAAATTGCTTTACCGAACCTAATTTAGAACCGCCTTCTTCTTTTAGCGTCAGGCTAACTGGCGTGCTAAGCGCAAGCTCTCCAGCGAGATTATCGGTAATAAAATACGTGCCACTTAGACCAAATGCGCTTGCACTTTGAGCTTTAGCATTTCCCTTATAACCATTGTCCAGTTCAAAAGAAGATTTCTTAGGAACAACATAAGTCCAACCTGCATTCACGAGGAAGCTACCAGCTGATTGTGCGTGTGCTGCCGTAGCACAGGCAAGAGCAGCTGAGGCCGCAATAATAAATTTCAATTTCGTTTGCATCTTTTATTCCAAGCTATTGCACTGACTGCATTGTTTTCGAAGGCTAATGTTGGGCAATGTTTGCCTAACATCAGATCGCATTCTCTTATTTAAATAAGGGCATTCATCTGATAGCAGATAATACTTTTTTCTAATAAGAGCACCCGATTCTACTACACTTCATTTTTTACCCGAGGCTAACTGTTTAGATTAGAGGAAGCCTGACTAGCTGGCACAAGCAACACGCTCTCGCATAAAGAGACATACGGGGGGGGCAAAAGACGGCTATCTGGCTTAGGCAAATTTTGCCAAGCGATATTCGCTTGAACCCCAACGGCTAGTCAAAAATATCGGCCAGCCTATCTTTATTTTTTGCCTAAATCTCAAAACTAGAACCAAACTTTGCCAAACTAAGTTGCGCCTACCAATAGAAAGCGCCGCTATCTCTGCCCTCTGCTTTTTCAAGCAAAGATTGAGATAGCGGCGCTTACGCTTATATTTAAATTTCTATATCAGCGCAAATTAAAACTTATAACCAAGGCTGACAAAGGTAGTAATTGGATTGAGCTTTAATTTACCCGTGCTATATACACGGTGGTTCTCATCGTCCTTCTTACCCCTGAACGTGACATTTCCCGCATCCAATTGCGTGTATGACACTGACACACCACCGAACAATTGATCGGTAAATTGATAGGTGAAGCCAGCGTTAGCCACAGGAGCCCACTTGTTCTTAAAATCAAAATCTATATTTTTATCGTTGGATTGCGCATCTTTAAACGACACGCGACTTACCCCAACACCCACATAGGGACGGAATTTATCTTCAGCATTGAGGAAATAATATTTCAACAATAAAGCAGGGCTAAATTGTTTTACCGAACCTACTTTATCGTCGCCGTTTTTCAGCGAGATGCGAGCTGGCGTGCTAAGCGCAAGCTCTCCAGCGAAATTATCTGTAATGAAATAAGTGCCACTCAGGCCAAATGCACTTACGTTTTGCGTCTTAACATGGGCAGTTCTGCCTTCCTCATTAAAATCCACGGTGGATTTCTTCGGCACAACATAAGTCCAGCCTGCATTTAAGAGAAAGCTACCAGCTGATTGCGCATGTGCTGCACTAGCGCAGATGAGAGCAGCTGAGGCTGCAATGATAAATTTTGATTTGGTTTGCATCTTTTCTTCCAATATCGTACGAATGTACTTGTTTACAGAGTCCGAGATGGGCAGTGTTTGCCCAACATCAAGTCTTAACTCTTATTTAAATAAGAGTACCTGCCGGCCACTACACACCACCTTTTTCCGGCAAGTGAAAAAGATTCTACTCTGCGTGATTCTTTGCGCAATAAGTTGCTGACACCAAACCATCATTTCTAAATAAAAAACGTCTTTCTGTTCTTTTTAACCAACATTTTTAACTTTCAGACTTTTCATTTTGCGCGATGGAGCATTTTTTAAACGCAGCGCAGCCTATCGTCTTATTTATTTTGCATACAGACAGATTGGGTGCCTTAACTTAGAACCTGTTTACGATCTTTTAAAAAGGTCGTAAACAGGTTCTAAGTAATCACCGCCAGATGGAAGGGGCGGTTATGCTCCATCGACAGACGATTCCGTAAGCGGCGGCAAATTATCTAGCACACGATAGGTTGAGGTTATTTGTGCAGCCATCATCAAAGTGGGGGCAGCCGGCGCCCGCTGCAAGGAAGAATTTTTGTGAGATCTAAGCGGTACGGGAGAGCGCATGCCAGGCACAGGCTTTGGTTCCATCGCGTCCGCTTTACTGCGCCAGATCTGAAGCTTTTCAAATTGCCAGTTATTGTAAAGCGCAACAGCAGAAGCACGGTTGGTCGCACCCAACAATCTAAACACGCTCGCTAAGTGGATTTTGACTGTCCCTTCGCTAATGCCGAGTGCTCGTGCAATCATCTTGTTGGTGTTGCCCATATGGACTAAACGCATAATTTGATGTTGGCGCGGCGAGAGGCGCTCCATACCACTACTAGAGCGGCACTTAGGTTTCTTGTCGGCGGAGCTTGGGCGAATTTTGGCAGGTCGCCCATCATTTGGCAAAGCCAAACTTAGTGCACACACTGGCACATAATGCCCACCCAGTAATACCAATTCAAACGCTCGTAAAATCAAACGAGGGTCGAGGTGGCGCGGGATAATGCCCAGCACCCCAGCATACAAAAGTGAATCGATAGTGGCAGCAGCCGTCTCGTCAGTCAAAATAGCAATCTGCAAGGTAGGATATTCACGCAGCAAATTCACAAGACTTGCTACTTCCATCCAGCTTAATTGCCAATCAATAACGAGTAGATCAGGCAAACCAAATTTTAAAATGTGTGTCACTTGCTGCCAATTTTGCGCTTCTGTAAATTTCGCATGTCGATCTATTTGCCTCAGTAAAGTTTTGAGGCCTTCGCACCGTTCGGGCTGATCGTCGAGTACAAAAAATTTCACTTGAATCTCCCCTGATGCACTGCCTGATGGTAGATAAGGGGGTTAGCGCGCTGGTTAGAGCCCATGCAATAGATAATAGGCAAACGGTAAACAGAAAAAAAATAGTTATAGATACCAAAACCTCACCTAAGCAAAAATTTCCAAATACCGCCCCACCGCTAACAAAAACAACATAGCGTCCAAGCATTTATTTCACATTTGATGGAATAGGCTCTGATACAAGCGTGCGCAAACCCTTAGGACATCATGACAAATTTACTAAGCGTTGGCGCTCTGTCCAAAAGCTATAGGGCGAAGGGCAAAGAAAAGGAAAAAAAAGAGAGAATCGATGTTGAAGATGGCAGCTAAAATGGCCTAAGAAAACACTGAATAAACCGTGAGGGTGGGTGGATTGGAGTAGTTCGAATAAAGCTTTGAGGTAATTGTGTTGGGGTTCCGCGTTTGATTAAACACTTCACCCCAATCTACGAGCTAAGAATACAAATTTTTAGGTGGCAAAAACTTTTAGTGAAAACAAGGCGGAGGAGTTTCTGCTTCTTCCGGCATTTCTGCGTGAACAATTTCACCCAGCGGGTCCGCATAAAGTGGTGCGTTACAGTCTTCACAATATTCAGGTTCAAAGCGATCTGCATGACGGCGAATATCGGTGACACCTCTTTCCTTCAAGAGCGAAACAATATGATCAAGCGGATTATCTGGCTCTACTTCATCATCATCTAGACTACTTTCATTTTCTCGCTCGTAAAGCGGCCACACTAAGCCATGTAGCACATCATTATCACCACGCTGCGTAAACCCTATCCGATACTCACTAATGCGCCGTTGACCAAAGCCGCCAATCACGGCACGCAAATCACTCGCATTTATCTCCAGCGAATCTTCCAAATAACGCACTGCAACATTCAGCATATGCGGTCGGATAGATTCATCCGCATCACGACATGCTGAGTAGTAAGCATCCGGCAGCAAGCATTCCAGCTCGCAGCCAGGCAAAATGCGCGCAAGCTCCACACTGGCTTGATCGCTCCATTGTTTTAAACACAATGTACGGTCAAGATAGGCCTTGCTCCCCTCTTCTTGCCAACGGAATAGCGCACCACCTGCTGGTACCGCAACCGCCGCCAGCAAAAAGCGTGGGTCAGCGAGAATAGGCGAGGTTTCCGGCAAACTATTGGCATTCAGACGCAATGGGCTAGCGGTGAGCGCCGCTTGTGCAAGTTGTTGGTTAAAGCGATAAGTCTCAACGTGATGACGCGGTAGCTGGTCGATACTATACAAATAAGGCGCAACGCTCACGCGTGCGTCACTGGCTAGCACGCTAGCTTGCAAATGAGTCCGCAAGGCCTGCGTGGCTTCAGCTTTTAATTCACCCGAAGGAATGGCATAGCGCGTCCAAGCCAAGATAGGCGCGGCGACCAATAACACCTCCCAGGCCTTATCTTCATGCTGCAAAGTTAGTAACTCGCTGTGCATTTCAGCTAACTCGGCAAGCGCGCTATACGCATCCACATTGCTTTGCTGAAGATGGTCAAGGGCGGCCTCAAGCGTCGCTTGATTGCCATTACGCAAAACTTTCGCTAATAGCAAGCCAATACGGGCCTCCCAAAAATTGTCTTCAGCTCGGCTCCCTGAAGCAAAGAGCGTGAGCGATAGGCCGATCAATTTTTCAGCATCAGCAGGCAGACGTTTAGCATTTCGCGAGCGCATAAAAAAATATTTTCCAAGGTAAAGAGAGTGCATATTTTAGCTTTGTTGTAGAAGATCACTCTTTTTTACAACACCGCCATTCAGTTTAATAGCTGTCTCACTATAGAAGCAGCTCTGCAAAGTATCGGAGGCGCTGAATAGCCCATGGGCGAAGAACGCCTTTGTTGCCGGGATAACTAGCAAGAGGACAGACACTATCTTCGAGTTATTCAACGCCTACCTAGTACGAATAAGATATCAAGATTACAACTATTACGAAGCATCGTGCGGCATGACACAGTTGCCCTTTGTCTATTTGTAAGAAATGTAAGACTCTGAAAAATAACTATCCAAACTCATAAATACAGTTTAGTAATTGATACTTATAGAGATTTGCGTTTGAATGCAGAGATTTTCTGCGCACATTTTTATCCATCAGGAAAATCTGCCTTAGTCGAAGCAAGAAATGTCGACACAGAAGGACGGCGTACTGGCTGTGAAGCATAAAGCCGCTATCCGACTTAGGCAGACTTTCTCTATGAACAGATTCTGGCTCTAAATATCGGCAGCAAGACATCTCATTGAGTCTCTTGCTGCCCACGAACCTGTTCACGATCTTTCTAAAAGATCGTGAACAGGTTCTAAGCATACTAACCAAAAATACTAAGGAGATTGCCACTATGCGCATCGCACAAATTGCTCCCCCGCATGAGGCGGTCCCGCCTAAACTTTATGGGGGAACCGAGCGAGTGGTTTCCTATTTAACCGAAGCGCTAGTCGAGCTAGGGCATGATGTTACGCTCTTTGCCAGTGGTGACTCACAAACGAAAGCACAACTTCGGCCTATATGGCCACAGGCCTTGCGTCTTGATCCGACTGTGCGTGACCCCAATGCTGTCCTCATGTTACAGATGGAACAAGTGTGCAGAGCCTTCGAAGAATCTGAATTCGATATCGGACATTTTCACATTGATTACTACCCGTTCTCATTGTTTTCACGCTTTGGCGGACCATTTGTCAACACTTTGCATGGTCGTCTTGACTTACCCGAGCTGCAACCTGTTTTTAATACTTTCTCCAATATCCCTGTCGTCTCCATTTCCGACTCGCAGCGTTTGCCGTTGCCACAGGCAAATTGGACTCAAACTATTTATCACGGCCTGCCAGAAAATTTACTCACGCCACAGACTCACATCAAACCAGAATATCTTGCCTTCCTCGGTCGCATTTGCCCAGAAAAAGGCATTGAGACTGCCATCAAAATCGCTGCCCAATGCGGACTGCCACTCAAGGTCGCGGCGAAGGTGGATAAAGCCGATAAAGTCTACTTTGATACAGTCATTGAGCCTTTGCTGTCACAGGCCCATGTCGAATTTATTGGCGAAATTAATGAGGCGCAAAAGCCGGCCTTCTTATCCGGTGCAAAAGCTTTACTGTTCCCGATTAACTGGCCAGAACCTTTTGGTTTAGTCATGATCGAAGCAATGGCATGCGGCACCCCAGTCATCGCCTTCAAGCGCGGCTCAGTGCCAGAAGTTATCGAGCATGGCGTGACCGGCTTTATTGTTGAAGACGAAATAGGTGCCCTCGATGCAGTTTCACGGCTTAATGAATTGTCACGCACTAAAATCCGTGCCCAATTTGAGCAGCGCTTTACGGCTAAAGTCATGGCAAATAATTATCTCAACCTATACAGCGAGATAATTCACGCACGAAAGCATCCACATCTAAGGCAAGTCGCAGGCTAGCCTTGTATTGCTAAGGAAGGTCTGCCTAACGCCACCTCCGAGTTAGGCAGACCTTCCCAAATCAGTTTCAAATAAGCACAGCGCAGGACTAAGCAGCTATACCAGTCGCGTTGTGCGCTTGCCGCCCTCCTCCCTTCCTAGAAATTCGTTTCACGCTTCATAAAAAATCAATTTTTCCTCTGAAAAATTTTTATACAAAATTACTCAAATCACCTGATTGCGCCTATTCATGGGCGCCTATCGCCGCAGCCTCCCTTATTTCAGCAAAAAGCAGCTCAAAAACACGCGTTAATTTAGGCAAAGGCCACATCACTTCAGCTAAAATTCGACCCCTTCAGTCGCATAAGATTTATCTTAATTGCTTCGTTACCCAGTCGCCCACTTCGTGTTTGAGAACACAAAAAATACCTATTGCTATAAACAAGAAAATTCCCCACCTTTATCCATAGCGTTGAGAGAAAATATGTCCGCTTACATTCCCAAAAATTCCTCCCCACTTCGGTATTCCTCATTCCCCCCCTTTACTGACAATCAAGCTGACCATGTGGATCCGACAGTACAACAGAAAAATCAGGCAAGAAAGTCACCATCTGAGCATGAACTATTAAGTTCTTTGCCCGAATGCCATACCTTATCCTCTTCAAATACTCCAACTACGGCCACTTCTCAACAGCCTTGTCTTCCTATCTCTGAAAACCAGAACAGACCGCCTAGGTTACGCAGAACCGTTAGGCAAACTGTAAGGAAAATGTTGCCAGAAGAACTCGACGCACTGCTAACTAAGGCCAGAAAAACTTTTATAAATTCAGACGAAGGATTGCCTGTCATTTCCACGAAGAAAAAAGACGATTGGGACTCAATAGAAAAAAGATTTTTTACAGAGATTAATTATCAACTCGAAAAAATAAATGAGGAGATGAGGAAAGAATCAAAAAATTATAAAAAAATTGAATACATTAAAGAAAAAATTGATCGTTCAATAAAATTTTTTTTAAACACAGATCCAAGCTGCATGCGTGAAGCATCACAATCTATTGAAAACTGGAACGAGTTCTCTTCTACCTTAAAGAGTATTTTTAATGAGGAAAATTATAAGATAGGGCAAGAAGATATAATAAACTTATGTCAAGGCTAATTACAAATGTCTGGTTTCTGGCTAAATAGAAATGTCTGATTCCTATTATTTAATTGGATGTGGTGTCTCTTTGTTGTTGCGATGAGCTGCTACTTGCATAACAGCCGTTGTTAAATCCTCTGTTGTAAATTCATGCTGCTTTTTTGTTCCTGCCTGGCGCTTTTTCTGATTCGGGACAATGCCTTGATTAGATCTCGATGGAGAATCCGATGCACGGCGATTATCACGTTGCGCTTGTAGAAGTTGTGCTGTTTGGAGAATATGGCTTAATCGTTTATGTTCTACCACTGCACCATGATTTATTTCAGACAATCTGTCATAGCGTTGATAATCAAGGGCTATGCCGTTAGCACATAGTTCAATGCGGCCATCAGGATATTCGTAGACTTCAATGTATTGATTCATCAACTTGCGTGTTTCAGCGGTATCGTTAAGCAGATAAATCACGCGATCATATTGCACGGTCAGTGAATGCGTTACACGGCGGGGCTCGCGCCATGTAAAAATCGTATCGAGAGCCTCATCTTCACGCAGTGGACGGTGCGCATTGAAGTTGCTTTTAGGGGGCTTTGCAAAACGCGCATTAAAATCAGCAATAAAGCGCGGGATAAAAGCATTGGCTGCTTCTTTATTGCTAATGCCACGTAATCGAAGTTCTTTCACTAACCGATCTTGCAACGTCAGATTAGCTCTCTCAACGCGCCCCTTTGCCTGACTTGAATTCGCACAAATATTTTCAATATTAAGCTCATACATGGCACGACCGAAATGGGTCATCCCTTTATCGCTACGTGTGGCAGGTTGCGCACTACGGAAAATAGTGGCTTTATCACTATAAAATGCAACAGGTTTACCGTATTTTTCTAAGTAAGCGCGTGTTGCTTCAAAGTAGCTGAAAGTGGATTCAGTAGGGGTAAAGTGTAAATGCATGATGCGGCTCGTTGCATCGTCCACGTATACCAGCAAGGTACAAGCAGGGCCTCGATCTTCGAACCAAGCGTGGTCGCTACCATCAATTTGAATCAATTCGCCCAGGCAGGCTCGTCGATTTCTAGGCTGGTAAATCTTAGGAGGGCGTTGTCGTCTAGGCACCCATAGATTGGCTTCAATCATCAAGCTGCGCACCGTTTCCTTGGCCAGCTTGATGCCATGGCATTCACAGAGCTTTTCGCATGCCAATGTAGGGCCAAAGTCTGAATAATGCTCACGAATCAGCGCAACTGCACGAGACACTACATTCGCTGAGAGTTGATGATTACTTGCCTTGCCGCGATGGCAAGAAGGCATTCCAGACGCGCCAAATTGGAGATAGCGATCAACAATTCGCGTAATTTGCCGAGTGCTTAACCCTAGGCGCTCTGCGGCTTGGTAATGCTTCAAACGACGTTCGATAACAGCTTCTATGACCTTGACTCGGTCAAGTTCGCGCATGCTCATCGTAATACATCCAGGTTTAGCCATTAAAACCCTCAGCTCAGCAGGATAAATTGCTCAGCATAGGGTTAAAAACAAGACATTTCTATTTAGCTAAAACCGGACATTACTACTTAGCCGCTACAACTTATCTAAAGATAATATTAATTATGTAAAAATGATAATTTCTATTTTAGAAAATTTATTTTTTAATTACAAGTCAAAATTTACTTATTGCACATCAAAAAATATAAACCGACCTGGCATTGATATAGATACAATTCAATTTATTGAAGAACATATTTCAAACTTAGAAAATATTTCCTTAGATATAATTTCATCTATAAACCCATCTATCTATGCACAAATAAATATAGAGGAAGGCACAATTCCGTTTTTAATAGGTACTTTTGAAGATTGGAACAATAAGCTTACACAAGAAGAAAATAGAAATCAAAGAAATGAAAAAGTCATAAAATCAATTCAAAATTATATTAATTGGTTAGGCAACGTACTTCTTGAAACCGCTAGACAGAACCCTCGATCTTTATTTGATATTTCTTTCGATGATATGAGTTTAAAGAAAGTAATAAATTTAAAAAAAACAATCGAAAAATATCCAAAAAAAATATCTTTCGCAGTAAAGTTAGCCTGGAAAAATATAGCATTAGATATAAAAGAAAAATCAATGGAAATATTGGAAATTAATGAAAGTTATGATAAAGATAAAATAATAAATAGCTACCTTCGATTAGAGCTTAAACATTATCAAAATACACCTAGGATTACAGCTAGCCCCAAGCAAAAAAAAGAACATGAGAGAAAATTAGAAAGCTTAAAACAAGCATTGCATAACATAGAGCTTATAAGAGGAATACCGGCTAACGAATCGTTCTTAAAAGAAATTAATGGAACAAGAAAAGCTGCAATGACTGAAGCAGTTGCAATAGCTAAAGCCAAAGGAGAGGTAATACTTAATGCACCGCTGCAAGAGAACACAGATCAAATGCAAAAAACAGCGAACGAGCCGTCTGCAGTAGCATTAATAAAACATTATTTATTAGATATTTACCAAAGCTATTTAATAGATCCTTATCATTATTTTTTGAAAATTATTGGCTGGGAAACAAAGAAAGAGGTAAGCACAAACTAGTATTGCGTCTTCCTTAGCCATTACTGAGATTTAGCTAAACCTTAAAACACTCAGCCATTCAGCATTTAAAATCTATCCATAAATTGGCTGCAAGCTAGCCAGTGAGGTTTGTAGATAAGGTATTTTTCTACGAAGGCAATGCACGATGTTGGCGAGGGCTATGGTGAACTCTGCGTTCAGCGCAGCAGCACAAAACAGAGTGCTGCACCAAGCGTCGTATTTCTTATCAGATCTAGGCGCTCACAGCCCTCACACCAGTCTAAAGCCACATAAGCGGCCGATAGACTAAACCAGAAGTAAGCACGTTGTTTTTAAATAAACGGATAGATTTTTTGCTAAATGGAATGAGTTAAATAAATTATTCAATTTCTTCACCTCTGAACGTAGATGCGTTCATTTGTAGCTAAATTCAAATCCCCGCTATACCTAAATACCTATGCCAGGTAAAACCAGTTTGTTATTGGCTTCGGTATTTTCTTAATGTGTCCCCTTTCAACGTAGCCCTAATGAAATCTTTCGCCGGCTCACACATTTTTTCTCTGCGATTACAAAAAAAATTCTATTAGCTCATATAGTGAAAAAGCAGTCCAAATGGACTTTAATCAGTTTCTATTTCTCACGCATCAAGCACTGTGATTAAGCTGCCTGGGCACAGAATTAAAACATATATAAAAAGGGAAAATTCGCTATGAGCAGTGTCAATCTGTCTGTTGTTATATCTCATCCAACTCTCCGTCTAGCAGCAACAGAGCAGACAGTTTCATCTTCTCATGCTGAGCGCTCGCCAAGCGTAGGCGGGCCCCATCAAATGCTTAATTCTGTACGCACAACAATGCGTCAAAATAAAGAAAAAATAGCGGTATTTGCAGGCATTACTTCAGCCTGCTTAGTCCCTCTCACACTCACCGTTCTTTTATGTTTAAAGATGAAGGGAGTAATACAATTACCAGATAAGGCTATCGGGCCGCTCACTGTTGCAGATCTTTTTACTTTGGTAATGGCAGCAGGGATATTCAATTATTTAAGGGACCGGCAAGCTTCTTACGATTCTCACAGCGACAATATCGTAGAAAACCATCATTTTTATAGCCATAGCGTGCCCAACGCCGATTCCAACATCGAGCCTCTGCCCCGCTATTCTCCACAAATCCAGTCCACACCTAATACACCTCCGCCTTCTTATCAACTTGCACATTTAAGCTAGTTCACCTCATAGATCCCGCTTGTATGAATGGGTTTGTTACCTATTTCACTTACTGTGCCCTCACATCCACTACTGAGGTATAGAGAGAGGGGTAAGCAGATAAAGAAGGCAAAGAGATTGATTACTGGGTTTGGAGCAGAGGCAACGTAAAAGCGTCATAAGCAACCAGAGGGTGATTGTTGTCGCTCCTTACTCTATTAGATATCAAACTTGCTGCAGGAACTGCTACAGGCGCATATCCGACGTCCGAGTTAGGACGTTGATCTAAGCTATAAGCGGGAGGGGGGGTGTCAAGGTTATCAGGCCTGCTTTCTACCTGATAAGTGGGAACACTCGATGGCCTTGGAGTATAGCGTGGAAGCGAGGTGATCGAGCTATAACGAGAGGAAGTCTCCTCCTCTGCGACAATACTGCGTCCAAGATTAGGAAATGCCTCCTGCGGGGAGAGGCGCTGACTCTTTACGATACTGGGTATGCAAGGCAATAGTAAAACGCCCATAAAACCTAGCATTAGTGCAATATCAGCTGGTAATTTAATTTTCTCCGTCATTCTTAGCACTGCAACGGTTATCAGGGTAACAGGGACCATACTAACCGCTACCCAGGTGGCTATTTTTCTTTTATTTTGGTGTATTTTTGTTCTTAGATTGCCAAGGAACGGATGAGTCCGACTCTCTGTTGGGGAATGAGGAGCCGTAAAAGTTAGCGTTGCTTGTCCTATTTCTATTGAACTGAAATCTAGTCCTTCCCGAAACCCATAAATATTAAATGGCCCCATCGCGCATTCTCCTCTCACAACTTGAATTGTTAGTGAAAACTAGAAAAATCAACTGCAATAGACCTCTTTCGAAACCCCGTAGCAAGGAATGCCGACGAAGACAGTACAGAAGTACGGCGAGGAGGTATGACGCCGCTACGGGGTTTCGAAAGAGGTCTAATGATCTATGCCTGAGCAGCAGGAATTAATTAGCGAACCTCTGCATAACCCTCATAGCAAGGAATGCCTTTGCTGCCAGTACATCAGTACGGCAAGGGGGCGACGCCGCTATGGGGGTTATGCAGAGGTTCCTTAGCGCTCATTTCGACTATCTTTCACTATAGGCGTTGAACAATTTTTTGTGTGATAGCAGAGAAAAAATGTGCGGATTTGCGAAAAATGCAGGTTCCGTGGGCTCAGGTAAAGGAGATGCCTGACTAAGCGAAGATGCGCAAGGTGAGGTATGGTTGGCGGAGCACTTAAGAGCCTTTTCAAAGCCTCTCAATAGAACCCGGAACAGGAATGTTTTTTGGAATGAGGAATTTGTGATCCGCATGTTGGGGTTTCGTATTTAATCAAAACCTTTCACCCCAACCTACAAAAAATGGCAAAGCCTCGTAGATTGAGGTGATGAAGAAGCCCCAACATAAGCTTCAAACTACTTATCCCTCAGTAATCGGCACACAACTACAAAATAGATTACGGTCTCCATGCACATGATCAGCACGTCCAACAGGCGGCCAATATTTGCGCGCTTTTAGTTCAGGTAGAGGGTAAGCGGCCGTTTCACGGGCATAAGCATGTGGCCAATGATTGGCGGTAACAACTGCAGCGGTATGGGGAGCATATTTCAATGGATTGTCATCCCGCTTCGCCTGCCCTTCTTCAAGTGCACGAATTTCTGCACGGATTGCAATCATCGCATCGAGAAAGCGATCTAATTCAGCTTTGGGTTCGGATTCGGTAGGCTCAATCATCAAGGTACCTGCGACCGGAAAGCTCATCGTCGGCGCATGGAAACCATAGTCAATTAAACGCTTAGCCACATCATCAACAGTGACGCCGCTGGTCTCTTTTAACGGGCGTAAGTCGAGAATACATTCATGCGCCACCAAGCCATTCGGACCGGTATAGAGAATCGGGTAATGAGGAGCCAATTTTTTGGCAATATAGTTAGCTGACAAAATCGCGCTTTCCGTCGCCGCCGTGAGCCCTGCTGCACCCATCATGGCGATATACATCCACGAAATCGGCAGAATCGATGCCGACCCATAAGGTGCTGCCGAGACTGCGCCAATACCTCGCGCCTCGCGTTGGTAATGGCTAGCCAGATGGTTAGGCAAGAAAGGCTTAAGGTGCGCCGCTACCGCCACCGGCCCAACACCTGGTCCACCACCGCCATGAGGAATGCAGAAAGTTTTATGTAAATTGAGGTGCGAGACATCACCGCCAAACTCACCCGGTGCACTTAAACCCACCAAGGCATTCAAATTAGCGCCATCTACATACACTTGACCGCCGTGCGCATGAATCAGGTCGCAAACCTCACGAATATTTTGCTCAAATACACCATGGGTAGACGGATAGGTAACCATAATGGCAGCCAGCTCACTAGCGTGCTGCGCTACTTTTGCACGCAAGTCAGCTAGGTCAATATTGCCGTTAGCGTCACAAGCCACCACGACCACGCGCATGCCTGCCATCTGAGCCGACGCAGGGTTGGTGCCATGGGCTGAGGCCGGAATTAAGCAAATATCCCGCTGCGCTTCGCCGCGCGAAGCGTGGTAAGCACGAATAATCAACAAGCCCGCATATTCGCCTTGTGAACCCGCATTAGGCTGCAGTGATACAGCCGCATAGCCAGTACAAGCGGCCAGCATTTGCTCAAGTTGCTCGATCATCTCTCGGTACCCAAGCGTTTGGGCAACGGGCGCGAACGGATGCAGGTGGGCAAACTCTGGCCATGAAATGGGTTGCATCTCGGCAGTTGCATTCAACTTCATCGTGCATGAACCAAGCGGAATCATCGTGCGATCAAGCGCAAGATCTTTGTCAGCCAAGCGGCGTAGATAGCGCAGCATGTCATGCTCGGCGTGATGGCGTTGAAACACTGGGTGCGTTAAATAAGCGCTGTGGCGTACCACTGCCTCAGGCAGTATTTGTTTATCCGACAGGCACGCGTCGAGCCGATTGAGATCAGGAAGCACGGTTACGCTATGCGTATTGGCAGCAGCAGCAAATATTTGCCATAGCGCCAGCACATCAGCGCGGGTGGTGGTTTCATCAAACGACACGCCAACGCTGCTTGAATCAATCTGGCGCAAGTTGATGTGCTGCGCCGCTGCGCCAGCATGTAGTGCAGTCGTGTAACTGCCGGTCGCAATCGTGAGCGTGTCAAAGTAGGTCGAGTTCGCAATCGTATAACCCAATTGCTTGAGTCCAGCCGCAAATAAAGTAGTAAGCCGGTGGATGCGTAGCGCTATTTTGCGTAAGCCCATTGGGCCATGATAGACCGCATAGCAGGCACTGATGATGGCGAGCAATGCCTGCGCCGTACAAATATTTGAAGTCGCTTTTTCGCGGCGGATATGTTGCTCACGCGTTTGCAATGCAAGCCGCAGTGCCGGCTGCTGCTGCGCGTCCAGCGTCACGCCAATCAAACGACCTGGAAGCTGCCGCTTGAACTCATCGCGCACAGCAAAATAAGCGGCATGCGGCCCACCAAATCCCATTGGCACCCCAAAGCGCTGTGTGCTGCCAATGGCGATATCAGCCCCCCATTCACCAGGTGGAACCAGCAGTGTGAGCGCCAATAAATCAGCCGCAGCAATCACATAGCTACCCGCTGCATGCAATGCAGTGGCTAACTTTTGATAATCGCACACTTCTCCATTTACCCCGGGGTATTGCAGTAAGACGCCAAACGCATTGGCGGCGACTGCCTCCTGAGCCGGGCCAACTACCACTTCAATGCCAAGTGGGCAGGCACGAGTTTTAACCACCTCAATGGTTTGTGGCAACACATTATCGGCAATATAAAAAACTTTCGAGGCAGCACGGCTCACGCGCCGCAACAGCATCATTGCTTCAGCCGCTGCGCTCGCCTCATCGAGCATGGACGCATTTGCCACAGCCAGCGCCGTTAAATCAGTCACCATATGCTGGAAATTTAATAGGGCTTCTAAGCGGCCCTGCGAAATTTCCGGTTGATAAGGCGTGTAAGCGGTATACCAAGCTGGGTTTTCCAGCACATTTCGCAAAATCACGCCAGGCGTATGCGTGCCGTAATAACCTTGGCCGATAAACGAACGAAATACTTGATTTTTTGCAGCTAGCTTACGCAGCTCGGCTAAGGCTTCTGCTTCGCTTTTAGGCTGGGTAAAGGCGCCGAGCGACAATGACTCAGTACGCCGAATCTCGGCTGGCAACGCTGCATTCATTAATTCAGTGCGCGAACTAAAACCTAGCACCTCCAACATTTGCTGCTGCTCTGACGCAGTCGGGCCAATATGACGCGCAGCAAATGCTTCATGGTCTTCTAGCGAAGTTAAAGGCACCGACAAAAGTTGACGGCCAAACAAATCAGAAGTGTTAGGTTTCATGCTTAGGTTTAATAATTGATCAGCGAAACAAAATAAATGAACAAAATAGATGAGGCGTGCCAAGACAAACTACATCAACTAAGGAAGCGCTGAATAAAACAGAGTGGCTTATGCCTTGCTCACGATTTATTCAGCGCTTCTTTTTGAAACATTTAATAGATAAATATGCCTTGTTAAGGAAGATCTGCCTAAATCGGCAGTAGCGCTACGGCTAGCTTGCAGGTCGGGGGTGAAAAGAAACCTCAACACACCCCATCTTCAAAGCCTCTCCCAATTAACTCGGTAGCATATTGGGGTGCATGGTTTATTCAGCGTTTTTTAGGCGCCAATCAGCTGTTGATAATCATCAGCCGACAATAGCGTAGCCAGGGCTGCTTGGTCGGCGATTTTCAGCTTAACCAGCCAGGCATTATATGGCTCTTGATTAACTTGCTCCGGCGCACTCGCGAGCTCCTCGTTGACCGCCACGACAACACCCGCAACTGGGGCATAAATATCAGAAGCAGCTTTGACGGACTCAACCACGGCAATAGCATCTGCTGCCAGAACTTGCTTGCCGATGGCGGGCAAATCGAGAAAGACAATATCGCCAAGCGCTTCTTGCGCATGATCAGTAATGCCCATTAAAACTGTACCATCCGTATCAACGCGCACCCATTCATGCGATTTAGTGTATTTCAAATCAGCCGGCAGGCTCATCTAGGTTTCCTTTCATAGAAAAGCGTGAGAATAAAATTAAGCGGGCAAAGTCGCGCTTTTTGCTACTTTTTTTGCAATTTTGCCCTAATTTAAGTAAGCGCTACATGAACTACGAACAAGGAACGCCGATGCAAACAAGGCAAATTGTACTAGCCATGATGCATAACGTCGTTCCGGAGTGGTTTAGCTTGTTCAATTTTTGCAGAGGGTATCTGTTCAGTGCTCTTAAATAGAAGCCAAAGCAGAATAGATTAACTCCCAGCGCCAAAATTCATTTTCCTAAGGACTGGGGCAAAGCGCTTAACTAACTAACACTTTGCCATGCCGCACAAAAGGAAGTGACACAACGCTGGCGGGCACTAGTTTGTCACGAATTTGTACTTGCACCGTCATGCCAACGCAGACGTTTAGCGGTACACGCGCGAGCGCAATCGACTGACGTAATGTCGGGGAGAAAGTACCACTGGTAATCTCACCCTCACCCTCAGGCGTAATCACTTTTTGATGCGCGCGCAATACGCCACCAGCTGACCCATTTGGACGCAGAATCAAACCAACCCATGCAGTGTGCTGACCAGCACGCAGCAATGCCTCTTTGCCAACAAAATCACGCGCCGCAGCAAGATCAACGCTCCACCTTAGGCCTGAATCAAGCGGTGAAGTATGTTCATCCATATCTTGCCCGTACAGATTCATGCCAGCTTCTAGGCGCAAGGTATCTCGCGCACCCAACCCACAAGGTCGCACACCTACTTGGTTCAGTGCCTGCCATAAACTTTCAACAGTCTCAGATGGCACGATTAACTCAAAACCATCTTCACCGGTATAGCCGGTGCGCGCTAACATCATTTCACCAAATGGCGTATTAGGCACTACCGTAAAGCCAAAAGGCTTTAGCGCTTGGCTCCCGTTTTCAGCTACTGGCACTACCTGCCAGACTTTTTCACGTGCCTGCGGGCCTTGCACCGCGAGCATCGCTAAATCGCGGCGCACGTGAATCTTGAGGTCAATACTCGCATCAAACTCAAGTTGTTCTTTGAGCTGATTAAGCCAGTTGATATCATGCGGCGCCGTCGCTGCATTGACAACGATGCGAAAAAAATCTTCATTGAAAAAATACAGAATCACATCATCGACCACACCGCCAGCCGAATTCAGTAAACAAGAATAAAGCGCTCGCCCAGTCGCTTTCAACTTATCGACATTATTCGCTGCCGCATAGCGAAAAAAAGTTTGTGCACCCTGGCTACCCGCCGAACTCGTCACATCAATTACGCACATATGCGACACATCAAACATGCCCGCCTCAGTACGCACTGCCCGATGCTCATCAAGCTGCGAACCATAATTAAGCGGCATCTCCCATCCGCCAAATTCAACCAGACGCGCCTTTAGCGCAGCATGCGCGGCATACAACGGCGTACGCTGCAACACCTTAGTGAGACCCGGCGTTTGCTTCAATTCAGTCATATATGCCTCAGATACCTAATTTTATTTTCGCAACAGTTTATGTGTTTTCTAGGAAGCCTTTGCATAACCCTCATAGCAAAGAAGCTCGACGACGCAGCCAAGTTATGCAGGCCTTTTAGTTATCTCTACCGAAGCCTATTTTACTATCGAGCTTTTGACCCTGCGGAAAAGCAGTGCGCAATATTACGGCTGACCACCTCACTAGCTACTAGGGAACCTCTGCATAACCCCCATAGCGACGTCATGCCTCCTTGCCGTACTCTTGTACTGGCAGCAAAGGCATTCCTTGCTATGGGAGTTATGCAGAGGTTCCCTAACGTGTTTCTACTTTTTTGCTTTTTTCATCGTTACACTTCTTAAGCCATATGGTTCATGGAAAGACTGGGTAGGTAACCGAGCCATATATTTTTTTTCTGTATGACTTCCTGATGTGCTTTTGATATTTCATGATAACTGGCATTTAAAGCTTGCAGATAGGAATTCATATTTTTAATCTTTGTGCTATTTTTAAAAAAATTGAGCGATTTTTCTTGCGCCAATTTTCCAAAAACATTTTCTATTTCTTTGCTGATTATATTTTCGAGCAAAATTATTTCTTTGATGGAAAACATTTGTGCTAATGCAGCGTCATCTTCGATTGAAAATTTTTGCTTTAATGTAATTATCTTATTTATGATAAATATTTCTTGATCAGTAAGATCTTGTTGCAAAGGATCAATAAAATTTGCCCGTACAAATAATGAAATACGCAGCATTTGATATACAGATGGCGCTAAGGTAGCGTAGCTTTGAACCAAATCAGCTTCAAAGTCATTAATAAAAAATGGAATCGATTCTAAATTCTCTTGATTAGCTAGTGGATATTTTCGCCCTTCAGCTAGCATATTTTTTATATTTTGCTTTTCTTCATTCAGCAGAATTTCAACATCGCGCCAAATTTGCTCCATCATTTCTTGCAGCGGAATTAATGTGGCTAGATAAATATCGTACTCTTGCTGAAGTTGTGCCTGCTCTTGGCAAGCCAATTCAAGCTCACGCTCTCTGCCAGGCCACTCAGTCTTCATCTTCTCAAGCTGAAATAAATTCTTTTCTAAGTACGCATCTAATTCCACGAATAAAGCTAAATCAACATTAGGGTCGTTTTGTAGTTCCATTTGCTGATGAGATAAAATATCGCACTGCTTTTTTTGATTTTCCAAAGCCAAATAGATATCATTTCCGCACATAATCCTTGCATTCAAACTTTGAAAATCTTCGGTAAATTTTGTATTTTTCAACATTTCTCTGCAAAGATCAGAACGTACCTGCTCACCATTTTTCCACAGTACTGCTAATTGCTCTCTTAAATTTTGATGCTGGCCTTGTTTTTCAAAAAATTGCACTGGCGCATAACAACTTATTTCTGCATAAGTTGGTCCAAGCGCCCCTTCTCGCGTCGAAGCCTCACTGATATTTTCCTCAGACATAGATAAGGTTGTTGAACTGCCAGCATAGCTATTAGATGTAAGTACGCTACCTGGCGAAGCCAGATAAATTTCATAAAGATTCCCCACTTTCTTCTCCTGATAACAAATAAATTAATAATTTTTATGTAAAACAGATTTTTTATTGAAGGAGATATACAAATTGAAGAAAATAAATTCTTAAATTTTCAATTAAACTTTATTCGACATAAGATATAGCTACGCCATCTAAATTAGGCAAACATCCTCTTCAAGAGAATTATTTTTTCTAAATATAGGATTAAAATAGTGCTGATTAAGATCAGGAATAATGAATAAATAAATTTATGGAGCGCTGTACTAATATTATTTAAGCATTTACTAGCTAGCAATTTTCATAGCGTTACCTTTTTTATATTTTTTAAACTATTTCAATTATTTTGGCCATTCACGCTACATTGCCCTGACAAATATCAGTCTTAGAAGATATTATTGAGTTTCTTTGTTGATACCCCAAAAAAAAGCTTTTGCCTATTAAAGAAAAGTGGCTTTCTACATTACTAAGCAATCTTCTATTAGGCATTTCTTTATGTCTTTTATATTTCCTTACAAGCTCTAACTTTTCCCACATTTTTACAAACATTGAATTTACATTATTCCAATTTTCAGAAATAAATTTAACATCATGCACCGGCTGTAAAATTTTACTGAAGGCCTCATAAATTTTAAAAAAATTTTCATTTAACATACTAATATGCAGGTTTATGTATTTAATATCTTTTTGATCGGCGCCTCTCTCTTGAGATACCATATCCCTTATATCTTTCTTAATTCTTATAAATTCTCTACTTATTTCCATCCAATTTTCTTTGAAAGGCAAATTATTTTCTATATAAAAGCGAAGTAACTTTTCCTCTTGATAAAATACAAAAAAAGCCTCGTATAAAACGCCAGCATATATCTTCATAGCTTCAATAAGTTCTTCACTAGGCGCAGGCTTAGCTCTTTCTAAGGCCATATTTTTTAATACGCCTCCTAATTTTTTTGTAAGTGCATTAAAGATCAAGTCCCAGTTTCCTTCATCGTTAGAAAGGCCAAGTAAGCTACGCAGAGGAACTTTAAATAATTGATACATTCTGAAAATATCAACATTAAGATCATCGAAATCATTTTGCATGTGCTCTTGATCCGCTTGGCTAATTGCCGAAGCCGCCAACATTTGTTGTGTTGTTTGTTGCAAGTTTTGTTTTCGCTCGCTAAACAATGCACTTACCAGGGTTTGCAGCCACTCCATCCGAGCTTGCAATTTAGCGACTGAAGCTTCGACCGCGAAAGACTCAGCTTTTCTTTTATTACCACCTTGAGCGTGCCCTTCATTTTTTGCCAATTCTTTTTTTACATCACTCGCCTCTCTAAAAAGCGCCTCGAGTACGCTGTGAGAGGCTTGCTCAATAGGATAGGTTTGCCCAGAGTTCATGCGCTCTAGGCAAACATTTTGTAGCTGAGTTTGCAAGCGTGAGTCGCTCATAAAAGCGTCTTCAAGAAGCTTGGCTACGTGCGTAAAAGCGAAGCTATACGGCGTGTTAAATAAAGAAGGCGATAAATAAAAATTTGAAGGGGGAGGCTTGGTTGATAATGCAGAATACGGCGCCGCCTTTTCTGGCGGATGGCCTGCTACGTTTAGCGTAGAATTTGGCAGCTTGGGCAAAATCGGTCGGAAACGTCGAGACGACGAACTATTATTTAAAGAATGGTTTCCCAGATAGGCACTCATATTTTTTCCTAATCCTATGTATCAAAGAAGAGTTTTTTCTTGTGCTATAAAAATGGAAAGTTATTTACGCGAAAGACAAACACGGCGACTGATGCTCGTTAAAAAATGCTGAATGAGCCAAGCGTACAGGCGGCCTTTACGCCGCATACAGGTATTACCTAATCAACTTGATGGTCCTTGCTGGGTAAGCCGTCAGCTATTGCTCAGCTCGATATATTTTTCTACTGAGACTGATTAGCTAATCAAAGAAGCACAACAAAAATGTGAGAAGGTCTGCATGCCCCCTGCGCGGCGTTATGCCTTTTTTGCCCACAGATTTATGCAGCACCTCCTAAGGCCTGTCATCAATAAGCAGCGCTGCCCGCCACGCACCAGCTTCGCCGTGACTTTTGGTTAATAATTTTATTTATGGTCTACAGCATTCACAATGAGACACTTCAGCATCTTGCTATCATTTAATAAATCGCAAGGCAGCGATTTTTAACCTCTTCTTTAAGGAAGGTCTGCCTAACCCAGGAAGTAGCAGACCTTCCTTAAGCAAAAATCTCAGCCAGTTGGTTGTAATAAATATATGTCCGCTAATCTCAACGCCGCCCAGCGCGAAGCTGTGCGTTATTTCGATGGCCCTTGCTTGGTGCTCGCTGGAGCTGGCAGTGGCAAAACTCGCGTGATTACGCAGAAAATTGCTTACTTGATTGAGGAAAAAGGTTTTCAGCCAAAGCACATCGCCGCCCTCACCTTTACTAACAAAGCCGCAGCTGAAATGCGCGAGCGCACGGGGGAATTGCTGGCGGGGAAAACTTTATCCGCGCCTGGCTATGAGGGGCGCCCTGTATCACTTAAGCAGCTTACTGTGTGTACCTTTCACGCCTTGGGCATGCAGATTTTGCGGCAAGAGGCCGAGCATGCGGGTTTAAAACCGCAATTTTCGATTATGGATGCGGGTGATTGCTTTGTAATGGTGCAAGAACAAGCTGCCACGACGGACAAAGCACTGATTCGCCGCATTCAAACCGCTATTTCTTTGTGGAAAAACCGCCTCATTACCCCAGAAGCTGCGTTAGCCGAAGCACGCGATGAAGACGAGCAGCAAGCGGCGTTGATCTATCGCAACTATGCAGCAACACTGCGCGCTTATCAGGCGGTTGATTTTGATGATTTGATTGGCTTGCCAACAGAAATTCTGGCCGCGCACGAAACGGTGCGTGAGAAATGGCAAAATCGCTTGCGCTATTTACTCATTGATGAATACCAAGATACCAACACCTGCCAATATGAATTGCTCAAGCTGCTCGCTGGGCCGCGTGCTGCGTTTACTGCAGTGGGCGATGATGATCAGGCGATTTATGGTTGGCGCGGAGCGACGCTTGAGAACTTGCGGCAGCTACAAATTGATTTTCCTAAGCTGCACGTGATCAAGCTTGAACAAAATTATCGTTCCACAGTACGCATATTAGACGCGGCGAATCAAGTGATCTCTAATAATCCCAAGCTTTTTGAAAAAAAGCTGTGGAGTGAGCACGGCATGGGCGATTTGATTACGATCACCGCGGCTAATGATGAAGAGCACGAGGCAGAATCGGTCGTGTTTCGACTTTCCGCCCACCGTTTTGAGCGGCGCGCACACTTTGGCGATTATGCGATTTTGTATCGAGGTAATTTTCAAGCGCGGGTGTTTGAACAAATACTGCGCCGCGAACGCATTCCTTATGTCTTGTCGGGCGGGCAATCATTTTTTGACAAAGCGGAAATTAAAGATCTGTGCGCTTATTTAAGGTTGATTGCGAATGCTGATGACGAACCGGCCTTTATTCGCGCCATCACCACGCCACGGCGCGGGGTGGGCAATGCCACGCTAGAAGCGCTCGGTGGTTTTGCTGGGCAAGCTAAAGTTTCACTATTTGAAGCAGTCTATATGGGTGGGCTTGAGACCAGGCTCGCGGCACGTCAAATCTACCCGCTGCGCGCCTTTAGCGATTTTATTCAGCGCATTGCCGAACGTGCAGCTAGCGAACCAGCCAGTGTGTTGCTTGATGAATTAATGTCAGGCATCGATTACGAAGCCTATCTATACGATACCTTTGATGAGCGACAGGCCATTAGCAAATGGCAAAACGTGTGTGAGTTTCTGGAGTGGTTAAAGCGCAAAGGCACTAAGCCTGAAGCATCGATTTTGCCGGATGCCTCAAATCCGCAGCCGGATAGCCCGAGTAGCGCAGAAAGTTTAGATGACCCAGGCAAAAACTTGCTGCAATTAATTCAAACGGTGTCGCTGATCTCAATGCTTGAAGGACGCGACGAAAACCAAGATGCAGTGCGTCTATCCACCATCCATGCGTCCAAAGGGCTGGAATATCCACACGTGTTTTTAGTGGGCTGTGAAGAAGGTATTTTGCCGCACCGTGGCAATGAGGCGGGGAAGAGTGAGCTAGTCATTGACGAAGCAGTGCGTGAAGCGCGCATCGAAGAAGAGCGGCGTTTAATTTATGTAGCTATCACGCGCGCCCAGCGCAGCTTGCATTTGAGCTACTGCACAAAACGCAAACGGGCAAGAGAAGTATTGAAGTGTGAAGCGTCACGTTTTATTAAAGAAATGGCGCTCGACGATGCACCACCCCCTGCAGCTGACGAAGCGCCCATTACACCAAAAGATCGCTTAGCTAATTTAAAGGCTTTCTTAACCACCTGATAAAAGCTTATTAAAAGTTTCAATATGGGATAAAGCGGACCGCGCACATTGCTTAAAGAAGAAGGTCTGCATAACGCCGTTAACCGGCTTATGCAGACCTTCTTTCATATCCTAACAAATGAAGTGGCGCCGCCAGAACGGCGGCGGTTTCCTATGTCACACTGACGGCAGATCCTTGATCTTGCCCTCAACTGCACGGAAATCTTTTCCCATATTGCTCGAAGGGATAGGACTGGCTAAGCTGCCGATCACAATGGCAATGGTGGCGAGTGCAAAACCGGGCACGATCTCATACAGATTGAACCAGCCATATTGCTTCCAGACCAACACCGTAACAGCACCGACGATCATACCGGCAAGCGCGCCGTTCTTATTCATACGCGGCCACAACAGCGAACCGAGCACCACCGGACCAAAAGCAGCACCAAAACCAGCCCAGGCATAGCTAACCATCCCTAACACCTTGCTAGTTGGGTCGGAAGCCAGCCAAATTGCGATCATCGATACCAGCAGCACCATGGCGCGGCCAAACCAGACCAATTCGACCTGACTGGCCTTCTTACGCAAGAAAGTCTTGTAGATATCTTGCGTCAACGCACTGGAACACACCAGTAGTTGGCACGAAAGCGTGCTCATCACAGCAGCCAGGATGGCAGCTAGCAAAATGCCAGCGATCCAAGGATTAAACAGCAACTTGGCGATTTCGATAAAAACCTTTTCGGAGTCAGCCGTAACGCCGCCGGCTTGCTGCGGGTTAAGCTGAAAGTAGGCGATGCCGAAGAAGCCGACTGCTACCGTGCCGACTAAACACAGTATCATCCAGCTCATGCCAATAAGGCGAGCTCTGGGGATAGTGTTGACCGATTCGGCCGCCATGAAGCGCACCAAAATATGGGGCTGTCCAAAATAACCTAGGCCCCAGGCCAGCATCGAGAAAATGCCGATAGTGCTCAGGCCATGGAACAAATCCAGCTTCGTCGCATCCACGCTGCGCACCACGTCAATCGCCGAGCTAGGGCCACCAGCTACGTATATCACCATTAGTGGAGCAACGAGCAGCGCCCCAATCATCAGCGAAGCCTGAATCGTGTCAGTCCAACTCACGGCTAGGAAACCGCCAACAAACACATAGGCGATGGTAGCGATAGCTCCCACATACAAGGCGGTGGAGTAAGGTAGGCCGAACATACTTTCGAATAGACGTGCGCCTGCCACTACGCCGGAGGCAGCGTAGACGGTAAAGAACACCAGAATCACTACCGCCGTGATAATGCGCAGCAGGTTACTCTTATCTTCAAAGCGATTGCTCAGATAGTCCGGCAGAGTCAGCGCATTGCCCGCCTTCTCTGTATAGACACGTAAGCGCGCGGCGACAAAGCGCCAATTCAGCCAAGCGCCTAAGATTAGCCCGATGGCAATCCAAGAGCCGCGCAAACCGTACATAAAGACGGCGCCCGGCAGACCCATCAGCAGCCAGCCGCTCATATCAGACGCACCGGCGGAAAGTGCCGTGACCAGGCTACCCAGGCTGCGTCCGCCCAGGATGTAGTCCGACAAATTGCTCGTAGCTCGATACCCGAACCAGCCGACAAGCATCATCCCCGCCAGATAAACGGCGAACATGGTGATAGTGGGTATGTTAGCGGTCATATAAATAACTCCTTACCTATTTTAAAAAAGCGCCACTGCTCTATCGAGCGTGTGGCTCAGTCACTTTCTTAGAACTTGCTCAAAGTCTCAAAAAACAGAAATTAGAAATGCGTGGTCTGCACGTTGAGGTTCCTGCATCGCCCCAACCTACGGATTTTTTGCTAGTTTTTGTAGGTTGAGGTGGACGCAGGAACCTCAACATGATTACCTATCACCTCTACTAATCATTTTCTTAAGACGTTGAACCAGTTTTAAGAAAAGTCTGCATAAACTAGAGGGCGGCGTTGTTATGCCTGCTTGCCGTACTAACGTACTGTCTATGCGGGCATGCCTTGCCTTCCAGTTTATGCGGACTTTCTATTCCCGTCTGTGGACCGGGCTAGGCCGGCCCACAGACGGGCAGTGAAACGTACTATAAATTGCTGGATCCGCTCAGCCAATGCTCATCAGACTAGCATTACCACCGGCAGCAGCAGTATTAACACTGATGCTACGCTCGGTTAACAGGCGCGCGGCCACGTAGTCCGCGCCCGCTGCAAGAGCGGCTGTGGACAGGCCCTGCACTGGCACGATGGGGCCATCACGCCGAGCAATGCGCTGACTCCACTGACACAGCGCATCACTGTCGCCCTCGATGAGCACAGCCGCGAATTCGGCTGTATCGAGTTCTGCTTCATCGATACAGCGCAGGTATCGTGCCACATCCGGCGGCAAGCCCGCCAGCCAGGCACGCGCCGCGTCACTGACCAGGAACAATGCCGTATTGCCGCTGGCTAGCGCGCTCGTCAACTGGGCGAGCGCCCCCGTCGCGCTGCCGGCCACGCACAGCACCGGGCCACGCGGCGTCAGCTGATAGGCATTGCGCTCGCCGGTGGGGCCAGACAGCAGCAATTGCTGACCTGCGCACAGTCCACGGGCTAGGCGCAGACAACGCGCCTTTGCCGCGGCGTTCCCTAGGTGCTCGAACCAGCTTTGCAGCAATTCGAGGGACGCTGGCGGCGGTGCTTCGACTAGTGCTGGCTGTGCCGGTGCCTGGGTCAGCAAGCGCCACATATACAATGGTCCACCCGCCTTCGGGCCAGTGCCCGACAGCCCTTCGCCACCAAAAGGCTGTACGCCCACCACTGCACCCACCGTGTTGCGATTGACGTAAACGTTGCCAACGGCGATGCGCGCTGACAATCGCTCAATGGTTTCATCGATACGACTATGCACGCCAAAGGTCAGACCGTAGCCGGTAGCGTTGATCTGATCGATGAGCGTGTCCAGCTCTTCGCGCCGATAGCGCAGCACATGCAACACCGGACCAAAAACCTCTCGTTTCAAATCCGCAATACTCTCTATCTCGATCAGCGTTGGTGCCACGAAGGTGCCCGCGGCGACAGCACGCTGTGCTCCCTCATCAAGTAAGGTACGGTGAACTTTAGCACCGCGTTCAGCTAGGCTGCGTATGTGGGCTTCAAGGCCAGCTTGAGCCTCGGCATCAATCACCGGTCCAACATCCGTTGCCAAGCGATCGGGGTTCCCCACTTGCAATTCCTGCATGGCACCGATGAGCATGTCGAGCATGCGCGGTGCTACCTCTTCCTGTAGGCACAACACGCGCAGCGCCGAACAACGTTGACCGGCTGAGTCAAAGGCCGATTGCAGCACGTCCGCCACCACCTGCTCGGCCAACGCAGAGGAATCGACCACCATCGCATTCTGTCCCCCTGTCTCAGCGATCAGCACAATAGGCTGACCACGCGCGTCCAGACGCTGTGCAAGCTGACTTGCGATAATGCGCGCCACCTCGGTGGAGCCAGTAAACATTACGCCATGCACCCGCTTATCGGCCACCAGCGCAGCACCTACAGTTTCGCCGCTCCCGGGCAGAAGCTGCAATGCGCCTGCAGGCAAGCCGGCGGCTCGTAGCAGGCGCACCGCTTCGGCAGCGATCAATGGCGTCTGCTCAGCGGGCTTAGCCAACACCGTGTTTCCGCTTGCCAACGCTGCTGCCACCTGACCGGTGAAGATCGCCAGCGGAAAGTTCCAAGGGCTGATGCACAGCACTGTACCGAGCGGGAGGTGATTTTCATTGCTGAACTCATGCTCTACCTGCTGCGCGTAGTAGCGCAGGAAATCCACCGCTTCACGCACTTCAGCAATAGCGTTAGACAACGACTTGCCGGCTTCGCGCACAATCAGACCCATTAGCGTGAACATCTTGGCTTCCATCTGGTCAGCAGCGCGGCGCAAGCAGGCAGCGCGTTCGGTCACAGGGGTGTTGTGCCAGAGCGGCGCGGTGCGAGCAGCAACAGCCAATGCAGCAGCTACCTCAACTTCGCTAGCTTCGATCACCTGCCCTACAACATCAGCGTTCTGAGCCGGGTTGCGCACCGGTTGCGCACGTGTCGCATCCCATATGGCTTCTTCAGCCAGCATGGGTTGCGCTCGCCAATCGCACTCAGCGCTGGCCAATAGACTCGCCGCTAGCGAAGCCAAGCGGTGCTCGTCGTTCAGGTCCAGCCCGACTGAATTCTGACGCGGCCAGCGCTCGTCCAGCTGCAAGTAAAGCTGTGACGGCAGCGGAATGTGTGTGTGCGGCGAGCCTAGTGGATCAATGGCCTCGGCCAAATGCACAGGGTCATCGACCAGCTCGTCGATAGGCACTGACTCATCAGCAATGCGATTGACGAAAGAGGTATTGGCGCCATTTTCTAGCAGGCGACGCACGAGGTAAGCCAACAACGTCTCGTGTGTGCCCACCGGTGCGTAGATGCGGCAGGGACGGCGCCCCAGCCGACCTTCTGCGGCATTACCCGTGACCTGCTCGTACAGCGGCTCGCCCATGCCGTGCAGGCACTGGAATTCGTATTGCCCAGCGTAGTAGTTCTCGCCCGCCAAGTGATAAATAGAGGCCAGCGTCTGGGCATTGTGCGTAGCAAATTGCGGATAGATTGCTTCAGGCACTGCCAACAACTTGCGCGCGCAGGCAAGATAAGAGATATCGGTATAAATCTTACGTGTGTAAACCGGATAGCCTTCCAGTCCATCAACCTGGGCCCGCTTGATTTCGGTATCCCAGTAGGCACCCTTGACCAGACGCACCATCAGGCGATGGCGACTGCGCCGTGCGAGGTCAATCAGGTGATCGAGTACAAAGGGTGCACGCTTCTGGTAAGCCTGTACCACGAAACCAATGCCATTCCAGCCTGCTAGCATAGGATCAAAACACAGCACTTCCAGCAGATCCAGCGACAATTCTAAGCGGTCGGCTTCTTCAGCATCGATATTCAGGCCGATGTCGTAATGGCGTGCCAGGTGAGCCAGACTCTGCAAGCGTGGTAACAGCTCGCTCATCACACGTTCATGCTGAGCACGGTGGTAACGTGGGTGCAGTGCCGAAAGCTTGATCGAGATGCCCGGACCTTCATAGATGCCGCGCTTGGCCGACGCATTACCGATAGCGTGGATAGCCTGTTCGTAATCTTGGTAGTAGCGCTGGGCATCACTCGCGGTGGTGGCGGCCTCGCCCAGCATATCAAAAGAGTAGCGAAATCCTTGGGCTTCACGCTTGCGGCTGTTGGTCAGCGCCTGAGCAATGGTCTCGCCAGTCACGAACTGCTCGCCCATCAGGCGCATCGCCAGGTCCACCCCTTTACGGATCACCCCTTCGCCACCCTTGCCAATCAGACGGCCTAGCGCCGCCGACAACCCAGTTTCGCTATTGGTCGCGACCAACTTGCCTGTCAGCATCAGCCCCCAAGTGGCCGCGTTGACGAACAGTGAAGGCGATTGACCCACGTGAGCACGCCAGTCACCCTTGCTGATCTTGTCGCGAATCAGTGCGTTGCGGGTAGCGCGATCAGGAATGCGCAGTAAGGCCTCAGCCAGGCACATCAGCGCCACGCCCTCTTGGCTGGAAAGGGAAAATTCTTGAATCAGACCCTCGACGCCACCTTCCTGTCCACGCGCACGCAGACCTTGCACCAGTTGGTGTGCCAACGCTTTGATACGTGCGGCAAGCTGCTCGTCCTGCACCCGAGCCTGGTCGATCAGCCAGCGCACGCATTCAGCTTCTGGCCGCCGATAGGCAGCGGTAATGGCCGAACGCAGCGCTGTCTGCGGCATCAGATCTTGAGCGAAATCCAGAAAAGGTTGCACGCTCGTCGCCGACTCGCAGAGTGCATCAGCTTCGACGTCCTCTATTTCCGCTACGCCCGTGCTCAGCACTTGTTCAACCGGTCGCAAGCCGTGCTCAATTTGCTCCAGATAGCTGAGGACGGACTGCTTGATAATCCAATGCACCGTGCGATTGCAGCGCGTGGCGGCATCATTAAGGCGCTGACGAAGAGCATCGTCGACTTTGATGCCAAGAGGGGTTGCCATGGGAAGGACTCCGTTGCAAATAAAAGTGGCACCTTGTACAGCCACAACAACCCCGAAGTTTACAGAAATATCTGACCGCTTATGCGGAAAGATGCAATTATCCATACAGGATTAACCTTGCATTTTTCGTACGCTATGAATAAATCAAATAAAGGTGAAAAATCGCCTGAACGCTAGTCACTGCGCACCCTTCTTTCCAAACCATTGCAAAGTCAGCCCTATTTTCTCTTTTTAGTTAGTAGGCTTAACGAATTTTTAAGGCGGCTTTTAAAACTGGGTAAATCAACCTGCGCCAAGCAGCAACATATCAACCGCATCGCATAGGCAATGAATCGTCAATAAATGAACTTCTTGAATACGAGCGGTGCGCTCGCTAGGGACGCAAATATGCAAGTCATGTTCGGTAAGCGCAAAGTTCATTTGGCCACCGCCTTTACCCGTCAGTGCAACTACGATCATTTCACGCTCATGGGCCTGCTCAATGGCGGCAAGCACATTAGCGGAATTACCGGAGGTAGAGATAGCAAGTAATACATCGCCTGGTTGTCCGAGGGCGCTCACTTGTTTAGAGAAGATTTGCGTGAAATCGTAATCATTGGCAATGGCCGTTAGGATCGAAGAATCCGTAGTCAAGGCCAGCGCAGCCAGGCCTGGGCGTTCGCGCTCAAAGCGGCCAATGAGTTCGGCAGCAAAGTGCTGCGCATCGGCCGCTGAGCCACCGTTGCCACATGCCAGTACCTTGCCATTATTGGCAAGTGACATAAATATCATCTCGGCCGCAGCGGCAATCGGTGCGCTTAGCGTTTCGAGAGCTTGTAGCTTAAGCTCTGCACTATCACGAAAATGCTGTTGAATATTTTGTTCAATTGCCATAAGGCCTTCCGTATCTAGATACTCGTCTCATCAATGTCGAGAAGGTGGTCAGCATAGTTGCTGAAACCAGGAGACTGGCGCACACGAACTCAAGTTTACCTAGAACTCATTTCATCAATGTCTAAAAGAAAAAATACAACGCGGTTGATGGCATGAATTCTTATTCATCGAGTTTAAACGCATCCACTAACCAGGTAATTTGCGTGCCGTCGAAGGCTATCACATCGAAGCGACACACGGGTACCGGCCCGCGCCACTGAGCCAGATAAAACTGGGCTGCCATACGCAAGCGGCTGCGTTTAGCCGCGGTAATGCTAGCGCTTGCGCTAGCGAACGAAGTATGAGCACGTGCACGCACCTCAACAAATACGAGAGTGTCGTTCGCGTCCCGCATGACTAGATCAATTTCACCGCGCCGGCAGCGTACATTATGAGCGAGCAGCTTCATTCCCCTACGCTGTAGATATGCCAATGCGCGCCTTTCAAATTCAGCCCCAGATAAGATCGACATCTTTTTATAAAAAATGTGGTAAACCTTGAATCAGCCGAGGACGGCGTCATGCCGACCCTATTTGCCTATTTCTTGTATTAGCGCACGGGGCAGCTCACGCCTGATTAAGGTTAGAAAGCGATAATTACATGGCAAAGCGCCCTTTTAGGTAAAATCAGCGCTGTTATATGCGGTTTCCATCTTTACGACCCTTCACTTTTATTACCTTTCCTATATCTGATCAACGTGACTGATCGACTTTTACTGGCTGCCTCTCAAGAGTATCCAACCTCAGCGTTATACGTAATCGCCATGCCGATTGGCAATGCAGCCGATATTACGTTGCGCGCCCTGCATGTGCTGGGTCTGGTTGATGTGATTGCAGCTGAAGATACGCGCCACAGCGCACCGTTATTAGCGCGCTACGGCATTGCTAAACCGCTGTTGGCCGCGCACGAACATAATGAGCACATAGCAGCATCTCGACTGCTTGAGCACTTACGTCAAGGCGCTCGCGTTGCGTATATCTCTGATGCTGGCACGCCGGGAGTGTGTGACCCAGGCGCAAAAATAGTCGATGCGGTACGCGCAGCAGGCTTTGCCATCATTCCTATTCCTGGTTGCACTGCTTTCGCTACTGCCTTAAGCGTAGCGGGCCAATGGGCCAATACCTTCAGCTTTATCGGCTTTCTGCCAACCAAATCAAAGCAACGCTTAGAACGGCTCGGTGAGCTTGCCGCCTCTCCTCATACGCTTATTTTTTATGAAGCACCTCATCGCATCATCGATGCGGTAACAGCGCTAGCGGCCACCTTCGATGGCTCGCGACAACTGTTAATTGCTCGCGAACTGACTAAGCTACATGAAACCATACATCTGTGCCCATTAGCCGAAGGGCCAGCCTGGCTCAGTGCAGATGTGAATCGACAGCGCGGCGAATTTGTACTGCTAGTAGAAGGTGCGCGCTCAGCTGAAGAATTAGCTGTCACTCAACATGACAAAATGCTACGCATTTTGCTGGCCGAGATGTCCGTCAGCGCCGCAGCAAGAGCCGCAGCAGCCCTCACCGGCACCTCACGCAACACCCTATATGCCCGCGCCTTAGCACTACAAGAGTCATAAGCACACACTAGCTATTAACAAGTACACGCTTGTTTTGTTTTGCTGTTTTGTGCGTTGCAGCATTACGGAAGCCTTGAGGAGGTTGGGGGCAAGGAATGCCGACGCAGACAGTACAATTAGTACGGCAAGGAGGCATGACGCCGCCCCCGGCCTCCTCAAGGCTTCCGTAAACCGCGGATTTCGACGGGGGTGGTACTTTTTAGACCTATCGCTCGAGCCGCCCCGTAAGAAAGATCAATGATGCGTTTGCTATGGAATGGCCCACGGTCGTTGATGCGCACCACGACATGCTTGCCATTGACCAAATTCGTTACACGCACATAGCTTGCGAATGGCAGCGTACGATGTGCCGCAGTCAAAGCGTGCATGTTGTAACGCTCCCCGCTGGCTGTGCGTCGTCCGTGAAACTTACGCCCATACCAGGATGCCTCTCCACGTTGTGAAAATTTTGAAACATTAGGCAAAGTAGTCTGCGCAGTCGATTTGCGTGAACTAACAGTAGAAGAAGCAGCACAGCCAACCAGTAATAGAGTGATAGCTAGCGCAGCATAGCCTCTCTTTTGAAAAAATTTGAGCGCCATATAAAATCCCTCGTGAAACAACAAATGCAGCGGCCTCAAGAAAACAATGAGCAAGATGCCCATCAACTGTATAAACGAAGGTAGTATAACTATCGACTCATAGAACGCCTGTTAGTAAAACCGATAAAAATGGGTTAGTTAGCGAAGCGTTGGGTAAGAAGTTGTTTAAAGTCTTTCTAGAATGCCCTTATTTGGGGGGAGCCTGTAGTTGGGTAAACCTTACAGAAACCGGAGTGCACTTTAGTGCATGAGGATTTCGCGCACTGCACCGACTTTGACAAATACGCAAAGAAGAGTGCCTGTTGAACTTTTCTGGAGACTTTGAACAGGTCCCTAGGGAGAAGCGCTGCAGCAATGGAAATATATTTAAGACCTGAGGCAAGGTTGAAATAAACTTCAAAAATGACTCATTTCACCCTCTCTACCCTTCTTTATCTCTTTGGCGCTATTAGCGCTGTAAATTAGTATTAAGAGCGTGTTCAAAATCTCAAAAAATTAAAGGCTTGCGGTCTGCGTTGGGGTTCATGTGCCACCCCAACATGCTTACCTCTTGCTTCTATTAGTCGTTCTTTGAGAATTAGCAAAAATCATGAAAACTAAAGTCATTCCCGTTACTCCATTTAAACAAAATTGCTCGTTACTCATGTGCGAAGCGAGCGGTCATGCTGCACTGATTGACCCAGGCGGCGAGATTGAGCATATCGAAGCGCTGCTTGATGAGCAGCAGATGAAGCTGGAAAAAATTTTCCTGACCCATGCGCATCTTGATCATTGCGGCGCTGCTGCAGCGCTTGCACAGCGCCATCAAGTGCCAATTGAAGGGCCGCATGAAGCTGATCAATTCTGGCTTGAGCGGTTGCCTCAACAAAGTCAAATGTTTGGTTTTCCTCACACTGAGGCTTTCATGCCTACGCGTTGGCTAACAGATGGCGAGCGTGTGCAGTTTGGTAATGAAGAACTTGAGGTCTACCATTGCCCCGGCCATACGCCTGGGCATGTGGTCTTTTTTAGCCGAGCTCATCAGCTAGCATGGGTCGGCGATGTATTATTTTCTGGCACGATTGGTCGCACTGATTTTCCACTGGGCAATCATGCGCAGTTACTGAATTCGATTCGCACCAAGCTTTGGCCTTTAGGCGATGCCGTGACCTTTTTTCCAGGGCATGGACCTACTTCGACTTTCGGTAAAGAGCGCCGTACTAACCCTTATGTTGCACAGGAAATCAACGCATGACAGAAGAACTTTACGTCAGCACTGATATTGAGGCCGATGGCCCGATTCCTGGCCCGCATTCGATGTTAAGTTTTGCTTCAGCTGTCTATACCGCTGATAAACGCTTAATTGCGACCTTCTCAGCCAATCTCGAAACCCTACCCGAGGCAAACCCACATCCTATACAAGCAGCTTGGTGGGAAAAGCAGACACAGGCTTGGGAGGCCTGCCGACGCGATATGCAGCCACCTGAAGTTGCTTTACCGGCCTACGTGGAATGGGTTGAAGCTTTGCCTGGCAAACCCGTATTTGTAGCATTTCCGGCTGGTTTTGATTTTACTTTTATGTTTTGGTACATGATGCGTTTTGCAGGACGCTGCCCATTTTCATGGTCGGCGCTCGATATCAAAACATTGGCTTTTTCAATGACAGATTTGCCTTATCGCAAATGTATTAAGCCGCGCTTTCCTACACGTTGGCTGGATCCCCATCCGCACACGCATGTCGCGCTTGATGATGCGATTGAACAAGGTGCGCTATTTTGCAATATGCTCGCTGAATTACGAGTACAGCAGCAGAAAATAGCGAAACTAGAGCAGCGCTAAAGTAGTGGAGATTAAAAATATCGATAATATTTCTGACTAAAGTATGCCTACCACCAGTCAGAATATTTAGCATTTGGCTAAATATTTACCTACAGGTCGCGATTCAGAAATATTGATTTTAAAGCCGTGGAAATAGATATAGATGTATTGAAGTATATTGAAGGTACATCAAGTAAGCATGGAAGCGCAGCAATATCAGCACGAGCGTGCTACACCCAGATTACTCAGCGGGGTAAAACGCACGCGCTGTGCTGCGACTTAGTCTACTCTTAACTGCCCACTCGTCTAGATAGCATTTGCATAACAGCTATACAAATAACGAGTGGTTTTCTCAGCTTTGCAGCAAAAAATACGAAGCCGCTAAATAAGCTAATCGACTATCGTTGAATCGAATATTGATTGTAGTCTTTACCAGCAATCCACTTTGGTGGCTTACCACGACCTGACCACACTGCACCGCTAGCAGGATCACGATACTTTGGTGCAACTGGTTGGCGCGGCTTAACTTGTTTAGCACGGCTTAAGCCCAAATCAGCAGCAGTAATGCCATATTCGCTCATCTTTTGTTTAATTTCATTGACGATGGCTGCGAATTCTGTAGCTTTAGCTTCTTTGATTTGTTTCTCAAGTGTCTCGCGCTGAGCAAGTAATTCTTTGTAGGATGACATTTTGCATTTCCTTATTAAAAGTTAAATATAGGAGACGCTGAATCGACTGGGAGCGGCATTGATGCCTATCTACCGTACAGGTTACTGACAGCAAAGGCTTCATTACCTGCGTTTTATTCAACACTTCCTATAGGCCGAGTTATTTTCCTATTTGCTTATCAATTTACAAGATTAGCGAATGCGCATAATACAGATTAATTCAGCAAGCGGAAAGACAAAGCGAAAAATATTTAATCATTACTATAGATTAATATTTGCGATATACCTCACCATAGAATCCTCAAACCCTTAAAAAATGAGGCAAATCGCTATATTGATCTAAATTAATACGAACGGGTAATGCAGAAAATTCTGATAGATATAATTGCGAATCTAACCCGTTCCTTTAAGGAAAGCACTTAATAATTTAGAAGCAACTTTAGTGCTTTTTACCTGCAGATTTATTGCCTACGCTAGCATTTTTACGATGTACTTTATTCGGCGTTTGCACAGCATAGTTTTAATTGAAAATTTTTAAAAATTAGCTTTTCGACTCAAAATTTTAAATAAAGTAGCAAGCCTTCTATTGCATGACTCAGTCAAATTCAAAATTTTCAATGCAAAAATTAATTAGGAAACCTCCTAAAAAGAACTTTAGAAATGCTAAAAATCGCTATTAGTAAAGTAAGAAAGCAGGCGAGAGGCGTAGGAAATTAACTGATAGGCAAAATTAAATTTTCTTATTTGCTATTTGAGTTACTTAAAGTAAGCACTGAATAAACCGCGAGCAAGGAATGCCGGTAGACAGTACATTAGTACGGCAAGCCGGCATGACGCCACTCCCAGTTTATTCAGCATTTCCCTAAGAGAGTTTTATACAGAGACTCCTTTACTCATTATATTTAACGTTTTACAAGGCTTTATTCATGTTTTTTCTTCCTACCTCTGGGCGTGCACGCTACGCTTGCATGGGTCTTTTCTTTACGGTTGGCATGCTCTACGCCTCATGGGGCGTGCATATACCCACTTTAAAATCAAAGTTTGATTTAAGTGACGCAATGCTGTCATTTGCCATGTTTGTCGTAGCAGCGGGCTCAATTGCCGTATTAACGCAAATTGGCCCGTGGATAGCACGCGTGGGAAATCGGACTGCTTGCACCACGGGCGGACTACTCATGTGTAGCAGTGCGGCCTTGATTCTTTATGTACCGTGGTTTTCTCTATTACTGCCGCTGCTTGCCTTGTTTGGCGTGGGCATGGCACTGATTGATGTGGCGATGAACGCTGAAGCAAGCACAGTCGAAACTGCGCTGGGTCAGCCTATTATGTCTTCATTGCACGGCATGTTTAGCGTGGGCGGAATCGTTGGAGCAGCCGGCGGCGGCTTTTTACTTTCACACGGCATGGCGCCACCTGTACATTTTGTCCTTACCGCCGCAGTGAGTAGCGCGTTGGTAGTGATCATGCGCCCAGCGCTGCTAGCCACTCCTGTACCAAGCTGTGTCCCCGTGCCGCTGCTGGCACGTGGCCAACTCCCTGCCATACGCCGCGGACTATGGGCACTTGGCACCCTCGCCTTAGTTGCGCTCATTGCGGAAGGCGCAATGTACGATTGGCTGACTGTGTATATGCAAGAAATTCTCAAAACAAACCAAGGCATCAGTAGCGCGGCTTATGCGGTTTTCTCGGCGGGCATGGCTATTAGTCGTTTTTCTGGTGATGCTATACGCACGCGCATTGGAGATGAGAGGCTGTTATTAGCAAGTGGTGTGCTGGCGAGCATTGCCATGCTGATAAGCCTTCTATTGCCCCATCCAAATGCTGTGCTCATTAGCTTCGGCATAGCAGGTTTAGGGTTCGCCAATATGATGCCCGTGCTAACCCTTGCTGCAGCTCGCGTTAAAGGTGTCCCCGCAGTTGAAGGAATCGCACGCGTAGCAGGAATGGCTTATGTTGGACTTTTAATCGGGCCAGTATTAATTGGCGCTGTAGCCAATATAACTAACTTGCCTATCGGATTATCACTAGTTGCCGTCTGCGCCGCATTAGTGGCAATCTGTGGGCCACGCGTACTGCGCGCAGAGCAACTGCATAATGAATGAAAGCTGGGTGAGTGTGGGGTGCCGTTAAAGTAGAGATCTAAACCTGTTCACGATCTCAAACAATCACCCTTGATTTTGAAGATCGTGCACAGGCTCTTAGGAAGATTTGGCTAAGTCGGGAACAAAGAATGCCAACACAGAAAGTATGCTGGGACCGTGAGGTGTAGGGCGGTCATCCAGCTTTGGCAAACCTTCCTAATATGTCATTTTGTCTGGCTGCGAATTCCTTAACCAAGGCCAGCCAGCATCACAAACAGCGAAGGTTTATTTTCTAAGCAAACGGAAACCGCAATGTGGAAAAATACTTTGGCTTCAGTCTTTCTGAAAGGACTATTTTTCATCGGGATGCAAATTTTTACTGCACGTGCCATTTACGCTCAAGCTAGTACCCCAATTGTGCGATGGGAGCTGCAAGTTCTTCAAGACGGCCGTCTGGTTGATAGTTTTAAGGGCGCCACGCCTCTTGGGCAATCATATACAGCCTCGCACCACTATTCTTTAAACCCTAAGCGTACTTATAGAAATCAACTGCCTGAACTTAGTAATGACGAAAACGAGGTGGAAATTGATAAGGGCAACCATCAAGCCAGTGAGTTATTGCGCACTATTACGGTGATGCCAAATTATATTGCCCCGCCTCTTATTACTTTTTCGCTTGAAGCGCAGGAAATGCTAGAGACGACTCACGTTTCTAGCGCGCAAAATTGCCAGCCTCAGCCGCGCATGATTAATGCCAGTCATCCTGCCTTAACAGTTAGCGAAGGGAGCTGGAGCAACTGGCAAATTCTTAAGAAAAAGCCGCTACTTACCTATCGGCTACGCGCACGAGTCGCTACGCCATAACTTGTGCCTCACATGCCTGTTTCTTCCCCTAAGCCCATTTCACTAGCACGTGATTTCACCGCGGTTAGCTGGAATTTACATAAAGGGCGCTCGCCCCTTGGCTTTCAGGCCTGGAGCAAAATGCGACAGTGGTTGCAATCAGCTTGCGCAGATGTTTATTTTTTGCAAGAAGCACTCGCCCAACGGACACCAGCTACGACGTCTCGCACCGATAAAGAAGTCGACGGGTTAGAAGCCGATCTATGGCACTGCCAGACCACAGAGTTTGCTTCCACGTTACGCTTACAGTTCACGCTAGGAACCAATGTCTTTAAGTCATCGCGCCAACATGGCAATGCCATTTTGTCAGCGCATCCACTCGCCCCGAGCGGGCGCTGGGATATTTCTGCGCATCGTTTTGAGCGCCGGGGATTGCTCGCTGCTCGTGTCAATGTGCATGGACAATCGATTACTTTGCTGTGCGCCCATCTAGCTCTCACACGTGCTGCGCGCTTACGCCAAATGCACTGGATTGCACAGCAAATCCAGTGCGAAGCACCCAGTGGCCCGCTCGTGCTCGCAGGTGATTTTAACGACTGGAAAAATGATTCGATTGCGCTATTTAGAGAAATTGGTTTAATTGAAGTAGCTACAGCATTAGGGGTAAAGGCCAAAACTTTTCCGGCATTTTCGCCAAAGCTTGCGCTAGACAAAATGTTTGTCCGCGGGCTGACACCTATCGAATGGCTAATTCCTGCGCAAAGCACAGCTTGGCTATCTGATCACTTGCCTTATACAGCGCGCCTGTTAATTGATTAATGTTGTAAAACATAGTCTGTTGAAACAAGAATAGAAAAAAAGCAGGGAAAGTGTTGCGCATGATGAGATGACCAAGCAGCTCGAATAACAGGCTCATTACCAGATCAGTTAGAACCTGTGGGCGAGAACACTAAAGACAACCGACGCTTTATCGAACCGCGCTGGGGATACCTTGGCGAGGCCTCACAACCCCGTTCATGCCTTTACATCGTACCTTTGCTCTCTCCTTAAATAACAGAGAAGGCAGGCATCGCTCATACGCCAGCGTTGCCTAGTGTAAATTTAAAAACGAGAATGGCTCCCCCACCACTCCATGTTGCTTCAAGAGCTTTTCGTTTACCGGGCTTAAGCCTTGCACATCCTGGATAAAGGCCTTCGACATGACCAGTCTGTCAGAAATAGAACTCCAGCACAGACGTACCTGATAATGCCCATCCTTTGCTATTACCTGCCATTGGCGCACAGACTTGTCGGTGCAGCCAGTGACCAAATAGATGTCGTTGTGGATCGCTTTCCAGGCGATGCTAGTAATTTCTCCATGAAAACCCTGCACCACCGCTACACACTGATCCGAGGCCACATCCCATAGCCGCACTGTTTTGTCATCACTGCCGGAGGCGATCAGCTCGCCGCTGGGCGAATATGCCACGCTAGTAATCTGGGCGGTATGGCCTAGCAAGACAGAGCCGGGAACACCCGTTTGCGTGCTCCACAGTCGCACCGTTTTGTCCTTACTGCCAGAGGCGAGCTGCGCACCGTTAGGTGAATAAGCCACGCTTGTCACAACTTCACCATGACCGTGTAAGGTGGGGCCAGGGACACCAGTTTGCGCGTCCCACAGCTGCACCGTATTGAACCAACTACCCGAGGCAATCTGTTGACCATTGGGTGAATACACGATGCTACGGTTGCAATGACCTTTCAAGATGGGGCCAGGCGCGCCAGTTTGCGCATCCCACAGGCGCGCTATATCCTCACCACCTGATGAGGCAATCTGCGTACCGCTGGGCGAATACGCTACGCTATGAACCCAACCGATATGACCTCGCAAAACGAGGCCGGGGGCCCCAGTTTGCGCATCCCACAGGCGCACTGTCCTGTCCCCACTGCCCGAGACAATTTGCCGGCCGTTGGGTGAATACACGACGCTTGTAACAATGCCGGTATGGCCTTCTAAGGTAGGGCCAGAGACACCGGTTTGCGTATCCCACAAGCGCACCGTCTCGTCATCGCTGCCCGAGGCAATCCACACGCCGTTGGGTGAATAAGCCACGCTTGTAACAATATCGGCATGACCTTGTAAGATGGGGCCAGGGGCACCGGTTCGTACATCCCATAGTCGCACCGTCTCGTCATCACCGCGCGAGGCGATCTGCTCGCCACTGGGTGAATACGTCACGCCCCAAACAGCGGACATATGTCCTTGCCAGGTGGGGTCAAGGGCACCGGTTTGCACGTCCCATAGCCGCACCGTCCTGTCCCCACTGCCCGAGGCAATCTGCCGGCCGCTCGGCGAATACACGACGCTTGTAACAAAGGAAGTATGCCCTTGCAAGATAGGGCCGGGGGCACCAGTTTGCGCGTCCCACAACCGCACCGTCTTGTCCCAACTAGCGGAGGCAATCTGCGCGCCATCCGGCGAATACGACACCTCGTTAACCCAATAGGTATGTCCTTGCAAGATGGGGCCGGCGGACCCGTTTTTCGCATCCCACAGCCGCACCGTCTTGTCCTTACTGCCCGAGGCGATCTGCATGCCGCTCGGCGAATACACTACGCTTGTCACATTAAAGAGATGGCCTTCTAAAGTGGGACCAGGGGTGCCGGTTCGCGCGTCCCACAGCCGCACCGTTTTGTCGTCACTGCCCGAGGCAATCTGCGCGCCGTTGGGCGAATAGGCCACGCTAGTAACCTGGGCAATATGTCCTTTTAAGGTACGGCAGAGTTGACCCGTTTGCATGTCCCACAGCCGCACTGTCTTGTCCTGACCGCCCGAGGCAATCTGCGCACCGTTAGGCGAATATGTCACGCTCATAACAGCGGATGCATGTCCTCGCAAAGTGTGGCCAGGATTCCCAGTTTGAGCGTCCCACAGCTGCACCATACCGTCAAAACAGCCCGAGACAATCTGCCGGCCGTTGGGCGAATACGCCACACTCAACACCCATTCGGCATGCCCTTTTAAAGTGTGAATTTTTTCCCAATTCACAGTCGCATACACACTAATCGTACCGTTCTCCAAGCCTACGGCGCAGGCTTTCCCATCCGGTGAATACGCGCAGGAACGCACTGGACTTTCTGCCTGAAGATACGGCCATTCATCAAACTGTACCCCCGACATCTGCGCACCGCTTAAATTCGCCTCGCGCAGCCAAATATTGCGAAGATTAACGTTACGCAAATCCGCCTTTTGCAACTGCGCTGAATCGAATGCCCCGAAACTCAGATCCGCCCCCGGAATCCGGATGCCCGTTAAATCTGCTCCATTAAACGGGACACCGCATCGCACCAAAAACGTCATCGCATTCGCCGCGACTATAGGCTGCACGCCTTCTTTTTTTGAAGCTTCGACTCGATCTAGGAGTTTCTGCTGTAATTGCGGCTCTTGTTGGATTTTTTCCTTTAAAAACCCGCCCAGCGCTGGCTCATCAAAAAAACACAGCAACAGCATAAAAAATCCAAGTTTCTCTACCACTTGGTCAAGTTGCCCTGATTCCGACAAGCTCTGCAACAACCTCTGCAATCGCGTCGTCGCGAATGTCTTCAAGCGAGCCTCTGCGCGAACGAGGCGATTCCATTCATGTTCCGATTGCACCCTTTCTCGCATTTTCGGGAGTAAGCGTACTTTCAGAAGCGTAGCGTCTGGTAGCGCTACCCCATGGCGAGTCGGGATAATCTCAGCTGAAAAAAGCTTCTGTCGATCTTGTTGCGTCAGATAACTTCCTACTTCTTCTTGAATTTCCAGGGGAAGATCGCGAAATGACTTCGGTGGAGGATTTTGTACAACGGGCGAGGATGGAATTGCAGAGTTTGAAGTAAAATTTAACACAAAATATCTCTATTCAATTTGGGAAGCTATTAGACCCAATCAATATACAAATTTAGGGAAATGCTGAATAAATTTCGAGCAAGGAATACCTTGGCTGCCAGCCAAAGGTACCGAATGTAAAAAATGGAAGCATAACGCCTTTCCCGATTTATTCAGCGTTTCCTTAGCTTAAGCCGATTATCATTAAATCCTATTTATCTCAAAGAAAACTCGCTGAGGCAGGATAGGGAGATAGGCAATAAGCGAGTCAAACCTGATAAGGTTGCCTGCGTAATGGGAAATGGCGCAAGGTCGAGCATGGCCCATTTGACACGAATAATTAAAACGTGACTTAGTCACCCTTGCTTTCTCCCGCGCAAGATTTTTTTCGCTCCCCGCCTTTACCCACTTAACGCTAATTTGCTAATGCAGCCAACTGCTTAAAGCGTTAAGTAGAAATGAAAATAACTCTTATTCAATCTAAGGGATAAAATAGCGCTACTTGTCCTGCATTAGAGCTAGCCCCTATGAGCAATTTAAATCAACAGACCGTATTAAACGTACATCATTGGACTGACTCACTGTTCAGTTTCAGCTGTACGCGCGACCTTTCCTTCCGCTTTGAAAATGGTCAATTTACTTTGATCGGGCTTGAGGTCAACGGCAAACCATTAGTACGTGCTTACAGCATGGTCAGCGCAAATTACGAGGAAGAGTTGGAGTTTCTTTCGATCAAAGTACAAGATGGCCCACTCACTTCACGTTTGCAGCATCTCAAGCCAGGCGACCCAGTTTATGTCAGCAGAAAAGCAACCGGTACGCTCTGCGCTGATAGCCTCTTGCCGGGTAAAACTTTATGGATGCTTTCCACAGGAACCGGCCTTGCTCCATTTATGAGTTTGATCAAAGACCCAGCTATTTATGAACGATATGAGCGCGTGGTACTCACTCACACCTGTCGCTACGTAGCTGAACTTGCTTATCAAAAATATATTACGCAGACCTTGCCGCAGCATGAGTACCTTGGCGAATTGGTGCAGGAAAAACTCGTGTACTACCCAACCGTTACACGTGAGCCATTTCAACATGCTGGGCGCATCACCCATCTAATAGAAAACCAAAAATTATTTACCGATGTTGCCCTGCCACCTTTTTCGGTTGAGCGTGATCGACTCATGTTATGCGGCAGCCCTTCTATGCTGAAAGATTTACGCGCCATGCTTAATGGAATGGGATTTAAAGAAGGTAGTCATGCTCATCCTGGGCACTACGTCGTCGAAAAAGCATTCATTGACTAAGAACCTGTTCACGGCCTCCCAAAAGCATCCTTCTTTGCGGTCGTGCGGTGCTCGGCATCCTCATTACTTAAGTACATTCCGGTTCCTATGCGCCAGACTTCCCGTAATAAGGGCACTTTTGAAGGGCCGTGAGCAGGTTCTACAGAAAATTGAATTAGCCATGAGCTCGTAGATTGGAGTGACGAAGGAATCTCAACGCAATCCTCCTCAAATTAATTCTCACCCCATTCAATCTGCCGAGATTAAGCCTACCGTTCTTTACAGGCTTAGCTCACATGTAACCGATTATGTCGAACATCTACCACCGCAGTTGCTTAACGCTAATTGAATACACGCCAGAAGAAATTCGCTCTTTGCTGAATTTGGCCAGTGAACTTAAACGAGCCAAGAAGGCGGGCAATGAAAAGCCACGACTAGCAGGTAAAAATATTGCGCTGATTTTCGAAAAAACCTCAACGCGCACGCGCTGCGCCTTTGAGGTCGCGGCGCATGACCAAGGCGCGCATGTTACCTATATTGACCCAACTAGCTCCCAGATGGGGCATAAAGAATCGATCAAAGATACGGCACGTGTGCTCGGACGAATGTACGACGCTATTGAGTACCGCGGCTACCAGCAATCTGCGCTTGAGGAGCTTGCGCAATATGCAGGCGTACCCGTTTATAACGGGCTTACCGATGAATTCCACCCCACCCAAATGTTAGCCGACGTGCTAACTATGCTTGAGTTCAGCGCCAAACCCCTACACGAAATCAGCTATTGCTATGTAGGCGACGCGCATAACAACACGGGTAATTCACTGCTGTTAATAGGTGCAAAACTCGGCATGGATGTACGCTTATGCGCGCCGCGTAGCTTGTGGCCGCAAGCGTCATTGATCGAGCAATGTCAAGCGATAGCCGCCACCACCGGCGCACGGCTTACGCTCTCGGATAATCCGCAGGAAGCTGTCAAAGGTGTTGATTTTGTGTATACCGATGTCTGGGTTTCGATGGGCGAGCCTCCTGAAAAATGGGGCGAAAGAATCAAGCTACTGCTGCCCTATCAAGTCAACGCTGCACTCATGACAGCGACTGGCAACCCTGATGCCAAGTTGCTGCACTGCTTGCCCGCTTTTCACGACACTGATACCCAAATCGGTAAAGAAGTCGCACAGCGTTACGGCCTGCATAATGGGATTGAGGTAACGGGTGAAGTTTTTGAAGCCAACGCCTCAGTCGTCTTCGAGCAAGCCGAAAATCGGCTGCATACGATCAAAGCCATTTTGGTCGCAACGCTCGCCAAATAAAAAAGAGAAAGCAGAGATTGAATATTTCATAAATCGCGGCAGCTGGATCTTGCTTATCAATCGTTACCGCCCGTTGGTTATATCTTTACCTATGCTGTGTTTAGGCAGACTTTCCCTTAGCTTGCCAAATGGCTAATTCAATCGGGCGCAATCCATAGCGAGCCAATACACCTTCATGCAAGCGTCTCAGCTCTTCAAGGGCCAGCGCTAGCACATCCGTATGTTTTGCTTCAGGTACAGCCTGCTCTTTCAAATAATGTTGTAGCAAGGTTAAAGCGTCTTGATCAGGATTTACCACTACATCGTGAACCATACGCTTAATCAAAGCGCCATAGGCCAAGCGCACAGGATCTGGCTCAGCCAAATCTTGCTTGATAACAAAAGGTAGGCACTACATATCGTCTAGCCCGCCCTGCTCCCACGCCTTCTATTTTTCCTTGGCTAATCCAACGCTGTGTTGTTCATCGGGCTATCCCAGGATATAGCGCAAGTAGCTTGGATAAAGTAAGACCATGAGGAGATTGCTGGATAGCCAATAATAATTGTTCAGCAGATGACAGTAGTTAGCGGTTTTTATAACTGCGCCATAAAAGTGGCGCAGGTTTTTATAACTGCGCCACTTTTATGGCGCAGTAAGCTATTTAAAGTTTTTAAAGGGAGTGAGAAACCGTACTGTTTGCCGATCGAACGAAAAGGTTGTGGACCGTATGTTGTAGTTTCTTTCCCTCTAGCCCAGCTATGTTTGCCAATTTTGTAGACTGGAGTGAAGCCTTGAATTAAATACGGACTCCCAACTGCAAACGCTCATATCCACAATTCATTTTTTTTGAGACTTTAAACGCGCTTTTAGGGCAATCTTTTTTTAATTGATTAACCAAATTGGCTAAAATGATAAAAATCAGTTGAACACCTTAATAGTGCTATACAGACAAATAGCCCCAAGTAATAACCCAAGCGGCCTATCGTGAAAAAAATCTCTCTATCTGATAACCAGTCAGTCAGTCTCTTCGATATAGCCTCTTTAGATATAGATATCAGTCAGTTTGCCGATAAGTTGCGCCCTTCGTTTACTTACCTACCTTGGGATAAGTATGAATTACGAGGGCGTCAATTAGCCACATTGAAGACCTGGCAACTTAACCTGTCAGATGCCGATCAAGCCGCCTTCAAGCTTTTTTTGTCAAGCCGTTGCGAATTAAGTGATTTAAACGCTTACAAGCAGCTTAATGAAGTGCAGCAAAATGTCTTACAGACGATGCAATTGCGACGTAAAAGAGCCGTAGCAACTTTCTTGTTGAGCCAAAACGACGCTGATGAACACTGGCATATTGAGCGACGCGCGACCGATATTTTTGTGCAAACAAATAGTGCTTTTTATCCCGATCAGCGTCAGTTTTGTGAGATGGAGGGCGGCGTCACAGAGGATCATGATTTTCGAAAAATTCTGCGCCTTCTGCCCCAGCTATTAAGCCAAAAAGAGGTTCGCCCAGAAAGACTTAAGGTGGTGTGCCATCAAGTATCGTTGCTCGCCACACCAAGCACCCCTGGGCATGGCTCGCCTGAAGGTATTCATCAAGATGGCATGGATTTTATTGTGTCAGCGCTCGTTATCCATCGAGAGAATGTTGACGGAGGTCTCAGTCGCATTTATCACCGCTCTGCTCCAGGTGACTATGATCTGGATTTCACTCATTTACTGCAACCAGGCCAGGGGCTACTTCATGCTGATCGCAATACCTCAATTTGGCACGATGTGACGCCCCTCACGCTAACTGACGGGGCAGAGCAAGGGATACGCAATACGCTTGGTTTTGATGTAGAGATCCTGCCTTAACGCCTAAGTACTAAAGTTGGAGATATCAAGGTTCAAGCAAAGAGAAGTGAAGTCGGTAAGGACGAAACAGGCGGCGCTGTACCAATGGCCTAATCCAAAAGGATAGCTTTATCTAGCGCGCCTTTATCGCTGAAAATAATTTCCGTGCAACGAACCAAAGATAAGCGTGAGGCAGTGATGGGTAATGCAGCATCAAGGAATGTGAATATTTTTGAGCAGTACGAAAACCTAAAAAAGTCAGGAATGGCGCCATTAATGGCGCAGGCTGTGAAGGACTTTGTGCTGGCTACGCTACAAGAGATGGTGAGTATGGCAGATTGGCGTGAATACAAAGCTGAAAGAACGAATGACCTAGAAAAGCTTGCAGTCCACCAGGACCACAAGTGGGATCAGGTGCACCATGCAATAAAAGAAAACCACCAGAAACTCGAAGGTGAGATTGCACAAGTACACCAAGAGCTCAAGAGTGATATCGCACAAGTTCATCAAGAACTCAAAGGCGATATTTCGCAATTGCGTCAAGAGAGCAAAAATGACTTTCAGCAAGCTTTTAACAAACTCGAGAACAAAATAAATGATCTACAGCTTGTAATGATCAGATGGATAATTGGTCTCTTTTTTGCCCAAACTGGGCTGAATGTCGCCATCATAACTGGCATAAAAATATTTGGGCATTGATCGAGCCCATCCGTGCGTGACTGATTACCTCTCAGCCTGTTTTGTCTCTTTATTGATGCCATTCTCGCTAGATGCTGCTCCATGAAACACCGTGGTTACATGGGCCATCACTTTTTTGCAGACGCGACTCCCGACTTATTCAACGTTTCCCTAACTTCCAAGCCTCCCGCCCCTATCTTTATCAGGGGGTTAGCACCGTTGGCAATGCTTTGGGCCAGGTTTGCGGCCAGTCACGGCTAAAATGCAGGCCGCGGCTTTCTCTCCGCGCAAGTGCGCTCTCAACAATCAAGGCAGCCACGTCAACCAGATTACGCAACTCTAGAAGATCACGGCTAATGCGGAAGTTTTCATAATATTCGTGGATTTCATCGCGCAGCATTGAAATTCGCTGTTTCGCACGTGCTAAACGCTTATCCGTGCGAACAATGCCAACATAGTTCCACATCAAGCGGCGCAATTCATCCCAGTTATGCGCAACCACCACCTCTTCATCCGCATCAGAGACGCGGCTTTCATCCCAGGCAGGTAAAGCGATGATGGTTGAAGTCGTTTTAATTAAGTCAGCCTGTATCGCTTGCGCTGCAGCTTGACCAATGACTAAACATTCAAGCAGCGAATTGCTCGCTAAACGGTTAGCACCGTGCAGACCTGTATAGGCGGTTTCGCCTACCGCATAAAGCCCTGTCATATCGGTTCGGCCTGCCAAGTCGGTGACTACTCCGCCACAGGTGTAATGCGCTGCGGGCACAACTGGAATTGGCTCACGAGTGATATCAATGCCGAGCTCAAGGCAGCGTGACAAAATCATCGGAAAGTGCTGTTGCAAAAATTCGGGGCTTTGATGGCTAATGTCCAGGTACACACAGTCAATGCCGTGTTTTTTTATTTCAAAGTCAATCGCGCGTGCCACTACATCACGTGGCGCGAGCTCGGCGCGTGCATCGTGCTGCGGCATAAAGCGCGTGCCGTCTGGTAGCGTTAAGAACGCACCTTCACCGCGCACTGCCTCGCTAATGAGAAATGACTTGGCATAAGGGTGATAAAGACAAGTGGGATGAAACTGGATGAACTCCATATTTGCTACGCGGCAGCCAGCACGCCAGGCGATAGCGATACCGTCGCCAGTCGCGGTATCCGGGTTAGTGGTATACAAATACGCTTTACCCGCCCCGCCCGTGGCCAGCACGGTATGGCGTGCAGCTAGCGTTAAAGTCCGTCCACTTTGCAGATCAAGCACATACAGCCCATAACAACGCCGGCCAGCCTTGCCAAGTTGGGCTGAGGTGATTAAATCAACCGCAAAATGCTCTTCAAATACAGTGATATTAGGATGCGCACGCACACGCTCAGCGAGTGTAGTCACCACTGCCTGACCCGTCGTATCTGCTGCATGTACAATCCGCCGCTGGCCATGTCCGCCCTCACGGCCCAGATGCAAGCCAGCTTCAGCCTCATCATCACGTGTAAAAGGAACCTGCTGCTCTAATAGCCACTCAATCGCCTGTCGCCCGTGCTCAACAATAAAACGCGTAGCCTCTTCCTCACATAGGCCGCCGCCCGCGGCTAGCGTATCTTGCAGATGGTTTTCCACGCTATCTGACGGGTCAAGCGCTGCCGCAATGCCCCCTTGTGCCCAACGGCTTGCGCCATCGGTTAGCGAGCGCTTTGAGATGACGGCAACGCGGCACGTCTGAGCCAAATTCAAGGCGACACTTAAGCCCGCTAGGCCACTGCCTACAATTACAACGTCGAAATCCATCATTGAAGTCTTTATCGAAATCTTTTTATGCGCTGCCACGCCGGTTGCTAACAAGGCCCAAAGAATAGCGCTGTATGTTTAATTTATCCAGCGCAGTTAACAGTGCGCGGCATAAATATATTGAATGGCCTGCTTCACATAGAATTGGTTCAACGTCTTTTAAAAACGTCATTATTTGAGGCAATCACTCAGTTGGTTAAAACTTTGCAGAAACTGGAGTGCACTCAAGTACATGAGGATTTCGCGCACCGCACCAGATTTGGCAGATACCTAAAGAGGAGTGTCTTTGGGAAGCTTTGAACAGGTTTTAACCATGGGCATGCTAGACTGCTGCGCACTGTGTGGCGACTCCGTAAAGGCGCAAATTTATTCTATAAAGTTTTCTATAAAGCGCTATCAACACTTATCTACAAATCGGTTTAAAGGTTTAAGCGCAGGCTTTTATCTCTCTTATCTTTAAGATAGTTTCTAATGGAATACTGAGCTATGCAACGCCTTGTGCATCAATGGAAAGCTAATCTGGAATTTTATCTGCTGCGCGAGTGGCAGCACCGGGGCCTACTCGCCTGGCTACTGTGGCCGTTGTCATGGATATTTGGCGCCATTGCCATGTTGCGGCGCATAAGCTTCATCTTGGGCTGGCAACGTGTGACACGCTTACCCATCCCTGTTGTGGTAGTTGGCAATCTGACGCTTGGCGGCACTGGCAAAACACCCACTGTCATTGCGCTGGTACACGCATTACGCGCTGCGGGCTTCACGCCTGGCGTGATTGCACGTGGTTACGGGGCCTCGGTCACTCAGCCATGCCCAGTCACCGAGGCTTCTACGGCACAAGCAGTAGGAGATGAACCGCTTTTAATCGCTCGCCGTACCGCCGCACCAATGTGGATTTGCCCAGATCGAGTAGCCGCTGCGCAAGCTTTGTCTGCCGTGCACCCAGAAGTTGATGTGATTATTAGTGACGATGGCCTACAACACTATCGACTAGCGCGTGATTTTGAGCTGGTGGTATTCGATCATCGCTTGGGAGGCAATCGCTTCTTGCTGCCAGCGGGGCCACTGCGCGAGCCACTTCAGCGCGCACGCGATGCAACGCTTATCAACAGCGTCAATGAGCGCGAGCTACCCGCCTGGCCGAATACCTTTGCACTAAAGCTTACGCCGACGCATGCTTGGCACCTCGATAACCCGCAGCTGCAACGCCCGCTTGAACGCTTCGTAGGCGAGCGTGTCTTCGCTGCCGCAGGCATTGGCGTTCCTGAGCGCTTCTTTGAGACTCTGCGTCAAAGCGGTCTCCAACCTACCACACGTGCCTTACCTGATCACTTCTCCTATCTGGCTAATCCATTTGTCGACATAGAAGCAGATGCCATTCTGATTACTGAAAAAGATGCAGTAAAATGCCAAGCTATTTGGCGCGATGCTAGGCTTTGGGCAGTTCCTGTCGAAGCTACGCTGGATGCCCGCTTAATTGCACTTATTGTGGAGAAAATCCGTGGACGCTCGCCTACTTGAAATCTTGGTTTGCCCGCTGTGCAAAAGCCAGCTTACGCATGATCGCAAAGCAAAAAAATTGATCTGTCACATCGATAAACTCGCCTACCCCATACGCGATGGCATCCCGGTTATGTTGGTTAACGAGGCGGAACAAATTGTGGAGGGCACGCTAGTAGAGCCAACCCCCCCTGACTCTTCATCTGCAGGCACCCTCTAAGCAATGTCCTTTATTGCCATTATTCCGGCCCGTTTGGCCTCCAGCCGCCTGCCTGGAAAAGCACTGGCAGAGATCGGCGGCAAGCCAATGGTCGTGCATGTTGCTGAGCTCGCGCGCGCTTCAGGGGCGCAGCAAACCTTAATTGCCACCGATTCGTCGCGCATAGCTGAAGCAGTGCATGCCTATGGCTTTGAAGCAGTGATGACAAGCGCTGAACACACTTCGGGAACAGACCGTCTCGCAGAAGTTGTTGAGCGCTCCACTTGGCCTGACAACACGCTTATTGTTAATGTACAAGGTGATGAGCCGTTACTTCAGCCAGCGCTGCTCGGTGAGGTTGCGGCCCATTTAGCCAAGCATGATGAATGTGCTATCGCAACCGCTGCTTATCCGATTAGCCAGGTGGCTGACTTATTCAACCCGAATATTGTCAAAGTGGTACTTGATGCCCACGGACGGGCGCTCTATTTTTCACGTGCCCCAATTCCGTGGGCACGCGATGCTTATCAGTCGTTTCCGGAGAACCTGTCTAAAATCGCTCTGCCCTCTTATCCGGTGTATCACCACATCGGTTTATACGCTTACCGCGCAGGCTTTCTGCGCCGTTTTACTCAGCTACCTCGCTCCCCCCTTGAAGAGACTGAAGCGCTTGAGCAATTGCGCGCGCTCTGGCACGGCGAGCGCATTGCCGTACTTGTCACAGCTCAAGCACCGGCCGCAGGAGTTGATACGCTCGCTGATCTGACTCGAGTACGCGCTATATTGACAAGGTAAAGTTCTTAACTGTCGTGGCATAATCCAGAATTCGTGTAGATTTTTTGATGCGTTATAGTGGATTAAGCATCATATTTTTCGCATAGAACCTGTTTATAGTCTCTCAAAGAGCCCAATAAGATGTCCTTATTCGGGGCCGGAACGGGGCAGCAATCTCCAAGTACTCAAGTCCCTGAAGATTACTATGCTCCTGCCCTCCTACAATAAGAACCCTTTGAAAAACCCTAAACAGATTCTAAGACTCAGATAAACCTCGCAAAGCTCGATAACTCTTATCGCAATGTAGGGAAGGTCTGCATAATCCGACTGGCAAGCAATGCCTTTACTGCCACAGTACGGCAAAAAAGCATGACACCGCCAGCCGGGTTATGCAGACCTTCCTTAGCTATTTGGATAGTTTTTATTGAGTGATAAATGAGGCAAGATAGATCAATTGAAGAGGAACTAAATCATGCGCTTGATCTTGTTAGGTGCGCCTGGCGCAGGCAAAGGTACCCAGGCAACTTTCATTAAAAATCATTTCGGCATTCCGTCTATTTCGACAGGCGATATGCTGCGCGCTGCTGTTAGTGCAGGCTCACCACTTGGTCTACAAGCGCAGAAATTTATGGAAGCGGGTGAATTGGTACCAGATCAACTCATGGTTGATCTGGTTAAAGAACGGCTCAAACAGCCTGACTGCGTTAAAGGCTACCTGCTCGATGGCTTTCCACGGACTATCCCGCAAGCCGAAGCACTAAAACAAGCCGGCATCCCCATTGATTACGTACTTGAAATTGACGTGCCATTTGACGAAATTATTACGCGTATCAGTGGCCGCCGCACGCATCCTACATCCGGACGCACATATCATGTGCAGTTCAATCCGCCAAAGGTTGAAGGCCAAGATGATGTGACCGGCGAAGCGCTGATTCAGCGTGAGGACGATAAAGAAGAAACAGTGCGCAAACGCCTTGAGGTCTATTTGGCGCAAACCAAGCCGTTGGTTAACTACTATGCTGATTGGGTTAAGCATAGCAGCGCTAGCACCGTACCAGCACCGAAGTATCAACGCATCTCGGGGCAAGGCGATGTTGATGAGATATGTAAACGCATCTTCGGCGCCCTTACCGCTCCCTCCCAAGAAACAGTAGCGTAGGCTGAAGCAAGTTAACGCCCCACCAGTTAAGCGCTAAGAATCTGTTCACGATTTCAAAGAATCACTCTTGAGGTCATCAGGTTGGGGTGACGAATTGAATTGAATTCAATACGTCACTCCCCACCTACGAGCTCTACCTAGATAAACTGCCAGCGACGGGTTTCAACGCAAAAGACAACACGCTTATACAAGAGCTGGCGACGCCGCATTCCAGCTTATGCGGCGTTTTCTTTATTAACGCTCGCCCTCATCCGAGTCACCGCGTGCAGCGCGCTCCCGTAGTTTAGTAAGCTGCTGTTCAATCATCGCAGCATCTGCTGCGTCTGGCCGTTGCTCAAGATAAGATTGCAAATCTTCAAGCGCGGACAAAAAATCGTCTAGCTGCATAAATGCAAAGCCACGGTCGCGCTTTTCTTCAATATCATGAGGCAATAAAATCACCAGCCGATGCTGCACGGCAAGCAGCTGCTGCCATTGCTCATTTTGCAAATAAATCATTTTCAGATTGCGCAGCAAATTAGCAATAATTTCCCGGTGTGGGGCGGGATGCAGCAGCGCATGCAAGGCATTCAAGGCTGATTTCTCATCCCGATTGTCCTGCATGTACGGCTCGAGCATCTGCACTAGCTTCGCTTGAGAAAGTGCTTTGCCAGACATGGGTTCGATAATAATTTCACCCGATAGCATGCTTAAACGCAGCAGAAAATGCCCCGGAAACGATACACCTTGCACGCGCAAACCAATTTGCCCAGCCATCTCAAGATAAAGCACTGCAAGCAAGAGCGAGGTCCCTTTACGCTTGTGCAATACAATATTCAGATAATTATTTTCCGCTAGGTAGTAATTATTCAAATTACTTGAAAAGCCTAGCTCATGAAAAAAAAACACATTGAGCAACTGCATTTTCTGAATCATCCCAGCATCAGCTGGCAGACGCCGCTTCAGTCGCATCACCAGCGCATCGATTTCAGCAAGCGTAGCTTGCAAATCAAGATCGGGATAAACATCTTGAGCAATCGAAAGTGCTGTCTCGGTTAAAGGCAAGGTTTCGTCTTCAGCCACGAGCGCACGAAAATATTCAAGCATTCCTAAGATCATGCTTTGACCCGCTTTTTGAAATAGGTATATTTAAACCCCATCAGCCATAGCGCCAAGAAGTAAAGTAAAGCGCTGGCGAGCAAGCTCATTCCAAGTAAGCCGATACGCGTAAACGGCCTCTCGCCCAGTGCGAGCCAATCAAAATTTTGCCTAAACCAAAATAAAATACCCGCTAGCACTAAGCAAGCGCCCGCTAGACGGACAAAGAATAATCCCCAGCCTGGAGAAGGTAAGTAAATACCTTTTCTGCGCAAGCCAATGAACAATAGCAAAGCATTCACGCAGGCACCGATACCAATTGATAAAGATAGCCCTGCATGCGCCAACAGGGGCACCAAAAAATAATTGCTAAGCTGTGTCAGGCATAACACAAGCACCGCAATCATGACCGGCGTTTTAATGTCTTGCTTTGCATAAAAACCAGGCGCTAATACCTTAATTAAAATTAGCCCAAGCAAGCCGACTCCATAAGCAACCAGGGCGTGGCTTACCTGCACCACATCCACACTAGCAAAGCGGCCGTAATGGTAAAGCGTAGAAGTCAGCGGAAGCGCATAGATCAACAGCGCTACTGCGCTTGGCGCGGCTAATAAGAAAGTTAGCCTAAGCCCCCAATCAAGCAAGGCTGAATATTCCCGCACATCAGCTTCAGCATGCGCCTTAGCCAAACTCGGCAGCAAAATGGTGCCGAGCGCAACGCCCAGCAAGGCCGTGGGAAATTCCATCAAACGATCTGCATAAGACAGCCAGGACACGCTCCCCTTGGCAAGCCGGGAGGCAATATTGGTATTGATGATTAAGCTAAGTTGCGCAACTGACACCGCAAATGTTGCCGGCACCATTTTGACAAGCACGCGCTTCACTCCAGGATGAGCTAATGCGCGCCAAAAATTAAAGCTAATTTTCGGCAGCATTTCAATTTTAGCCAGCGCTGGCAGCTGTATCGCCAACTGCAACACGCCCCCGATCAACACCGCCAGCGCTAGCGCATAAATAGGTGTCTCTAGATGAGGGGCGATAAATAATGATGCCGTGATAAAACTCAGATTGAGCAAAGTTGGGGCAAACGCAGGCCAAGAAAACTGCCGATAAGTATTGAGCACGCCCGCTGCAAGTGAGGTCAATGAAATTAAGGCGATATACGGAAACATAATGCGCGTCATCGTGATCGCTAACGGAAAAGCTGCACTTCCTCTCAGCCCGCCCGCTACCATCAATATCACCCAGGCGGCACCCGCCATGCCAATAGCCGAGAGCAGCACCAAAGCCCAAGCCAGCACAGTTGTCATGCTATCAACCAGGCGCTTAGTTGACGCATGGCCTTGCTGATTTTTGAATTCAGCCAAAATCGGCACAAAAGCCTGAGAGAACGCCCCTTCTGCAGAAAGGCGGCGCAGCAGATTAGGAATACGAAACGCAACGTTAAAAGCGTCGGTGTATTGACTTGCACCAAATGTGCTGGCGATCAAGGTTTCACGTGCAAGTCCCGTAATACGCGAGAGCAGAGTGAAACCACTGATTGTAAGAAGAGCTTTGAATAAATTCATGTTGCGCACATTATACGGACTACCTTATAAGCCTCGACATATCCATCAGCTTAGAGACTACCCACAAATTGACTGAAAAGTTGTCAGGCAGAAAAAGTGATTAATTGGATAAGATGGAATGAAAATTAAGACCGATGGGAGATGCACCTAAGCTAGCTAGCCAAGTCATGCCCAGCTGCGGTACAGAAACCAGGAGTGTACATGGATGACCATGCAGCCTTACTACCTCATGATATTAGATAAAGCGCCAGTCCAGCTTTCTAAGGGAGGCCTGCCTAAGCTGATGCAAAGGAATGCCTTTTCTGCCAGTGCAACTCGTCCATAAAAACAAGCTAATACGAGGCATAACGCCGCCAGCCGGCTGATATAGACCTTATTTGGAAACCAATAAGAAGGTTTTACACTACCTTTAAAGCCTAAAGATATGAGCCCATAGATTTTTTTGAGAAGTCCTGCACAACTTCTTCGATCTATCTATCCTAAACTTATTTTGTTATAATCCGCCGCTCAAAAGATTCGACTGTCTCGTTTGACTGTCTCATTTAATTATTTGATGTATTCCCAACAATTGCTTGCTGGGGATAGACAAATTCCACATTCCTATAAAAGCTGCTTAGCTTAGTTGAATAACCATTCATCACTAACAGCTTTTATATATAGAAAAGAGAAAATACCATGGCCAATACTGCACAAGCCCGCAAGCGCGCCCGTCAGTCTGCCAACGAGCGCATCCACAATGCAGCGCAACGCTCGCAATATCGCACGGCGATTAAGGCTGTACGCAAAGCCATTCAACTTGGCGACGTGAGCCAAGCGAAAGAAGCGTTTTTGCAAAGCGCCAAAACGCTTGACATCATTGCTGATAAGAAAATCGTGCATAAAAATAAGGCAGCTCGTCATAAAAGCCGCCTGTCAGCTGCGATTAAAAAGCTCTCCCTGTCAGCTGCAGCGTAAGCTCGGGCATTTTTTAGCTATTCCTGCATTACTCTACTGCTCCTAGGCGGCGCATCATCTTTGTCGCCTAGCGATAGAGCGTAGCTTTTCCGCCTTTTATTTACTCTGTTTTTACTCAGCCATGCCCGTGATCGGCATCAAGATCAGGCAGCGCACACGCCTGCGTAACTAGCAAGCCATTATCTCTCGCAAAATTCATCACAAAATCGAAGGCCATCGGCTCGATCTGCTTTAGCTTTTCGTCAACGACTACGCACTTTACATCGTCAAGTATCATAGGCCGCACATAGAGAGAATATTTAAGCTGTGCATTAGGCCCGCGTACGCCAGGAACAAACGACGACAGAACCCCGCATAAACGCTCTGCCCAGTCGCTTGGGCGAAACTTTTTGCCTTCCTCAGTGATTCCCTGAATAAAATATTCGCGTACCTGTTTCTCGACCATAAAAAATACTTATTTCCAATCTATAGTAAGTTTTCTTTTGCTGTCATCAATGTATCTAAAAACTCATTCCCTCAATGCCTAAAAGGTTGCCAGCGAAATTGACAAAACCAGAGGATCTACCTTTGTCTAAAACTCGACAGAAGCCTTCTCACTCCCATAGAAAGCTCGAGGGTTCCCGCTACCGCCCCGCATTTGACAAAAACACAAATTAAAACCTTTTAGATATTGAGGGAATGAGTTTTACTCGTCATAGCCGCATGCCCGGGAAGTATCGAATAAACCGGGAGTAGCATTATGCCTGCATTGATATTCCCTATTGGCATTTGATGCAAGGTTTTGCTACTGCGCGCTTTTGCTGCATGCCAACGCAAGCTTTTGCTTGCGTTGGCTGATAGAGCTGAACAGGATACTAGATATGTAAAGGGATAAGCCTCATTTTTGATCATCCCCCTTCTTACTAAGGAATATCTACCTAAAGAATTCAATTAAGTCTAATTGGGCACTAACTTCTCTTATTACACATTGCTCATAAGCTACGTTGTTTAAGCGAAACAGAACGATTAACCTACATTTTGAGAAGCAATGAATAAATCGCAAGCAAGAATAAAAAGGCATACTACAAGGCATGGCACTCCTCTCCCCGTTTTCTCAGCGCTTCCTTAATGTACAAGTTAAGGCTTGTTGCTTATTCATTTGAAGCTGGAGAGACTGGCATCATTTACAACTTTTCAGTTGATTTGTAAAAAATCAGCGCACATTATTTCTAATATAAGAATATATTAGCCAATTTCAAATAATTTAAGAAATCACTGAAGCGATCGCAAGCAAGAAAAAGTAGCACTCCTGCTTATTCAGCACTTTCTTAAGGAAAATCTATGTACCCAATATTCTCTTCTTCGCTTTTCAATTCTTATTGCAATCGATCGCTGAGACCAGATTTAGCAGAAAAAAACCCATCGGATTTAACGTCAAGCAAAGAGAATGTAGAAGGCATTAAAGGTACTTCTTATTCACCCAATTTCTCAAGGGTTAAGCGCTCATTTCAAGAGGTAAAGGGTTTCTTTAATAATTTGTATTCCCCTAAAAAATGCTCAGAGCCAGAAGCAAAAAAAAGCATAGATTACACAAATATTTTAAAGAAATTAGAAAATAAAAAAATAATTAACTTCAATAAAATTGCAAGTAGAATTTCATATTTACTCACGTCAGATAAACAAATTTCTCCTTCCCAAAAAAATTATATAAGAAAATATTTTTATAAAATTGAGAACGCCTTAACTAATTTATGGGCGGAGATTGCAGTCAAAACGGATGGATTTAAAAATCCCGCCGGATTTGCACCAATAGAATTAACCGATGACGAGATCGAAGCTTGGCTTGATTTAAAAAAATTTACTAATGCTGCGGTTAAAAAATTACTCGTCGAATTTTTACCCAAGCAATTACCATTGATTCTTGCCAGCCTAACGCTTAGTCAACTTACAGATTTAAGCGCTGATTTGGCACCTACAAATCAGCAATCTGAAAAAGCTGGCGAGAAAACTGCTGTTGATATTGATCAAGCCATTCATCAAGCGATCGTCGAGCGACTGCTTAATGCTTTGCAGCGAACGAAGAACATCTTGAGCTATTCTCTGAGCTTACAAGGTTTGAGCACGCCAAATTTATCGTATTGGCCAGTTACTGCAGCCGCTTCTTCGCTGAATCAAATGCAGCAGCTCACAAAAGCTGCCGAGGCACTACGAATGCTAACCCGGCACATTGACACTCCCCCACAAGTACAAACGGCCATTCATCAGCTTTATGAACAGCTTGTAACAGATATCCCTAAACACGAAAACACCTTCAATCTTCAAAAGCTGCAAGAGTTAAAGAAGTCACTACTTATATTCAACGAATATAAAGCAATCCCGCCTGATCTTAATCAGAAAATGATTAAGTGTTGGCATAATCTATGTGAAAGGTTAGCTGATGATTTTCACAAAGATTTAATTAATTCGTCTAATGCTCAGCACACCGTCAATTCTGCTAATAATTTATTAATCGCTTACACAGAATTAAATGCTAGTTCAGGCAAAAGTGCCAATATCGAATCTCTTAAAGAATTTATTGATTGCTCTATAAAAAAATTAAATAAACATAAACGCGATCAATTAGCGAGCGCACTGGCTTCTGCGCCAATCACTGAATTGAGAGAGGCTCTTTCACATGCCTTAAATACCCAATATCACTTAACCCACTATCCCATTCAACGAGAGCAAATAGAGCAAATTTCCACCTGTTTTCAAGCTTCATTTGAGAGCGAGCCCAACGCCCTACCAAGCTCCCTATCTGCTTTTCTACAATACCTTTTTACCTCTACTCAGTCGGTCACTGACTACCTTAATCACATACAGAAAATATTCAAAATAGAGATTCCAACTTTAGCTCAGCAAGAGAAGGGGGAATTAGTACGCGTGCTACGCGGTGAGGTACCAGCCGAAACCGTCAAAGAAATTCAAAAACAGCTACAAACAAACAATGAAAAAACTCGTACTTCAGAAGAATTGATGCGGGGCTGCCAAATTGATTCTCAATACATTACAGACGCACCACGGGGTTTAATTAAAAATAGCGCTTTTAACGGCAAAAGAATCTTTGATGAACGGAAAGAATCTGCGCCGGAGGAAATGCAATATATTGTTGCCTCTTTGCTGAAAGATTCTTGCGGCTCAGACGCGTCTGCCTATCTCAACCAGACAATTTTCAATCTCATCGATCGCAACCTACCTGTTAATAAAGTAATTACGCTACCAGGAGGGAAAGCTATTACCGCGCTTCCCTCGAAGCATTCAATGACATATAACGTCATTTCTCATCACGCACAGAATTCAGCACCCTCAACACGGATTGAGGTCGCTTTTGAGCGTACCAATATCGAAAACGCTTTAACGGATGACATAGAGCCCATCCCTCTTGAATCTAAAGAAAATTATGTGCGCTGGAATGCGACTTTAGAGATTGCGCAAAACGAAGTTACGTTAGCTGATGGCCGAATTTCTTTTGACTATTCTCTTTAACGCCTGATATGTCATACATCTGCCTTATGCGACAAGCCATTTCTTTATTGAGGAATAGAGAAACGGCCTTTCAAATCAGCGCTCAACTACCAACAAAGCTGAGCGCTTTCCCTTTGTAAGGGTTTTACCTAAGCTAATTAAATCCCTACAAGTCTTGTGGGAAAGCTTTTTTTCTTCTATTCTGATGCGCGTTTTACATCATGTCCTTTTCACTCGTTCACTTGTCTTGTTTGCCTGGTGACACGCATCCGGAGATTGATTTATGCACCATATAACCCCACTGCTACTGTCAAGATTACAGTTCGCCTGGGTCATTGCACTGCATATTTTGCTACCTGCTTTCACAATTGGTCTGTCGTGCTATATCGCACTGCTTGAAGTGACAGCCTGCCTGACTAAGCGTGATATCTATCGCCGTATTTCGTCCTTCTGGATTAAAATTTTTGCCGTATCGTTCGGCATGGGTGTGGTCTCCGGCATTGTGATGCCATTCCAATTCGGCTCTAACTGGAGCCGCTTTTCAGATATCACAGCCAATATCATTGGCCCCTTAATGGGCTATGAAGTATTAATCGCTTTCTTCCTTGAGTCAGCCTTCCTAGGGGTTTTATTGTTCGGCCGTAAACGCGTGCCAGCCTGGGCTTATGCGTTGTCCGCCGTACTCGTGGCAGTGGGCACTTTGATCTCGGCCTTTTGGATTCTCGCGGTCAATAGCTGGATGCAAACGCCTGCAGGTTATGCCATGCAAGATGGGCGCTTTGTCCCCACTGACATGATGGCGGTCATATTTAATCCATCCTTTCCATACCGATTCTTTCATACGGTCACGGGCTTTATGGTCACCGCGGCCTTCGTCGTGCTAGGCGTAAGTGCTTACTACCTGAGACAGCGGCGTGCCGTCGAAGAAAGCCGTGTGTCCATCAAGATGACGCTCATTTTGTTAGCGATTATGGTGCCAGCACAAATTGTGATTGGCGATTTGCATGGTTTGAATACCCTCAAATACCAACCGCTCAAACTCGCAGCGATGGAAGGAATCTGGGAAACTCAAGCGCGGGTACCCGCTACTTTGTTTGCCCTACCTGACGCAAAAAACGAAAAAAATCATTTTGAAATTAGCATTCCCGCTTTGGGTAGTTTTTACCTTACCCACGATTGGAACGGCGTGGTACGTGGCATAAAAGAGTGGCCCAAGGCGGATCGCCCACCTGTTGCGATTGTCTTTTTCGCATTCCGTATCATGGTTGGCATAGCGCTAATTATGTTGGCCACGGTCATAGCAGGGCTAATACTCCAAGCACGCCGACGTTTATCTGATAGCCCTTGTTATTTGCGCCTATGTACGTGGCTCTCACCCATTGGTTTTATTGCCGTGCTGGCTGGCTGGGTTGTAACTGAAGTGGGCCGCCAGCCTTGGACCGTATATGGACTATTGCGTACCTCTCACTCAGTTACGCCTTCATTGACGACAACTGATGTGAGCATATCTCTCGCACTCTATTTAGTAAGTTACCTACTCATTTTCGGTGCTGGACTGGGCATATTGATTCGCCTCGTGCGGATTGGGCCACCTACTGGGCCAGCGACTCAACATAGCGGGCCATCAGGCAACGTTGAGCGTGCTGCACGTCCTTTATCGGCTGCACTACCTCAAGCAGACAACGATCACGCGTAATTTGAAATTCATACAAAGGAGATAGATGTGGCACTTGATCTTGTACCGCTGTGGGCGGGCATTTTAGCGCTTGCCGTATTTATGTATGTGCTACTTGATGGCTTTGATCTGGGCGTCGGGATTATTTTTTTGATGAAAAAAGATGAAGCCGAACGCGATCTCATGGTGGATTCAATCGCACCTGTTTGGGACTTTAACGAAACCTGGCTCGTACTTGGCGCAGGGGGGCTCCTCGCCGTCTTCCCGCTAGCGTTTGCGGTGATCATGCCAGCAGTTTATTTCCCGATTTTACTGATGCTGCTTGGGCTTCTATTACGTGGCGTGGCGTTTGAGTTTCGCGTGGTAGCAGGCAAGCATAAATGGCTGTGGAATTATGCTTTTAGCTATGGCTCACTGCTCGCTACTTTTGCGCAAGGGATCGTGCTAGGCATGTTTATCCATGGCTTTCCGGTCAGTGGACGGCAATTTATTGGCACGAGCTGGGATTGGCTCTCGCCATTTCCATTGTTAACTGGGGTCGGGCTAGTATTTGGCTACGCACTGCAAGGCTCGACCTGGCTTGTCATGAAAACTGAAGACAAGTTGCAAGAATGGGCACGTCAGGCAGCGCGTATTAGCCTTGTCGGCGTGGTCTTATTTATTCTCCTCATGAGCGTCTGGACACCGCTTGCTGATGCGCGTATTGCAGAACGTTGGTTTAGCATGCCTAATCTGCTGATGTTCTCACCAGTGCCCGTGCTCACCGCGCTGCTTGTTTGGCAATTATGGGTGGGGCTTCAGCGTGGGCGAGAAGTCACTCCTTTTCTCTGCTCATTTGGCCTTTTCTTCTTAAGCTTCACAGGTCTAATCATTAGCCTGTGGCCATATATTGCTCCTCCTCATATCACCTTAAGGGATGCAGCTACAGCGCCAGCCTCACAAGCTTTTCTGCTAATCGGCACCTTATTTATACTGCCCATTCTTCTGCTTTACGTGTTCTGGTCGTATTGGATATTCCGCGGCAAAGTAAGCCATGACCTACACGATGATGGGGGTGGTTATTACGGCCATAATTAAACGCCTAAAACCGTGAAAAGCGGCCTCGAAAATATCCATTGAAGTATTGACAGAAGAGCACAGCCATTGGCTGTGCTCTTCTCATTAGAAACCATAGAAGATAATCAGACTAAATTAGAAAAACGGTTCGAGGCAGCAGAAAGGCGATTAAGCAGTCCAAATTCTCTTTCTTCATCAGTAAGTTCTACTTCTTCATTTCTTTCTTCTGCAAGCACTCCTAAGAACCTGAGAATTGGACAAGGGCCAGTTTTTTCTTCGAGCCCTGATGTTAGACAAACAGGGTTACATCCTGCTAGTCCTGCGACCAAATCTGACCGTTCAGATTCTCGTTCACCTAGTCCTGCCAATGAGCGCAGAGATTCTTCTGCCGGATATCGAAGAGCTTAAGCAAACATTTGAACAGAGAATTGATACCCTCGAAAAAACAATTATTAAAGAAAGAGAAGAGGCTATAGCTCGCGAAAAAAGAGCGGAAGAAGCTAGCTAAGGCTAGAGAAGAAAAATTAGCAGCGCAGCAACAAGAGCAGTTTAATATGTTATTGGCCGCTGTTCAGAACCGAAAAAATTAAATTATCTTTCTAATTTCAGCAAAGAAAGCCTGTATGAGCTGCTTCCGGAAATCAGAACGGTGTCCAACTTTCGGAAGCAGCTCATACAGGGTTTTTTTGCGTTCAGTGTGCGAAAATTAACCTGCTCTAAAGGAGAGAAACCTACTATGAACAACGCAGGCACGATCACAGGTGCAAGTCACTTCAATGGAACTTCGATTGTGGCCAAGTTTCAGGGTGCGCTTACTTTAATGCATCAGAATGCCGCTGAAGTGAATCCAACTACTTCACCCAACGCAATCAATGCCGATACTTTTGAAAAATTAAAAACCATTCTGGAACGTATAGCAGAGTTCGAACGGTATGCAGAAGAGTTGGAGTTGAGTTGGAAGAAGCCGGAACAGGAGGTTAAACCCATCACTAATAGGCCTCCGGCTCATTCAGCGGTAGCCGTCCTTGAGGACAGGCGTAGCCGGTCAGTAGCACCGCTTTTAATGGCACGCATACCCACTCGAGATTTCGATTTCATCGATCCTCGCTCTATAACAAAGCTGAGCGCTAAGGAAATCAAACGCAAACAGGAAGAAGCTGCGCTTGAGCAAAAAATTGTGAAGTTAAATAAAGTAAAAGCATTGCGACAAGAAGTTTTAGATTTAATACAAAGCCTTACCCCATAAGCCATAGCATTCATATGTAGATGCCTTGGCAACTTAGCAAAGAGAAAGTTTAGTGCCTAGCAGATTGATAAAATCTGCTAGGCATTTTTATCGCTAAAAAATACTATTGAGTAGTGATAAAAAACACTTCACGGTTCATCTTTCAAATAACCCTGCTGCCGCGTATCCAGCATGGTAAGCATGATCAAGGCACTAGCTGGACTGGCCAACCCCATTCTTTCATTTGTGCATCAGTCTACGAGGCATAAGGCCTCCCCGGATTAGACAGACCTTCCTTAGCTAGCCTGCGGCATGCTTTCTGTATCTATGGCGCTCGTTTATTGTTATGTCATTTCGACTTATATGCGCCGCAAATAATCTGGGAAATAGCCCTCAATAAAGGCAAGCATCCCCTCTCTAATGTGGCAGCACTAGTATGGCAAGGAGACATGACGCCGCTATGGGGATTTCGAAAGAGGTTTAGTGGATTAAATTAGCGGCAAGAGAAAGACGCTCAGCAGCTAACAGCAAACGTTTATCTAGGGTCCATAGCAGAGTATCGTTTGTCAGTTTTGCTGAGGCCAATAAATGGGCACCGATATAACCAATGCCAAGACCAGAAAGAGATTGTTGGGTGATGAAATGCAGTACTTCATGCGCACGCGCTATAGTCGCTTGAGGTAAATCCTGCAGAGCGCTGAGAATCAATGCACGCTGGCGCAAATTGCCTAAAGCCAATTCGCCAGTGACAAAGGGGTGAACTAGAACTCGTTGGTCATTGAGTAGCTGCACCAAAACAGCATCGTTACTACGAAAGTGATCAATCCAGACAGAAGTATCGACTAATATCACATCGGCTCCGTTTTCCTTCGCGGTATAGGCGTGAGGGCATCCTCACTGCCGCCTAAGAGAGCTAAGCGCTTCGCGCTTTCACGTGCAATAAAGGCTTGCAGCGCTTCGGCTATTAAAGCTGATTTTTCCTTGCAATGACTCAAAGCTAGCGCCTTCTCAAGCAACTTATCATCAAGCGTGATCGTGGTACGCATGGTAGATCTCCATCAAAGGTCTCGCATCAATTTCGTCATCAAATGATGCTTAATTATATACATTTGATGACAATATTGATTTCGAAAAGCTGTCCATTTTCGCTAAAAAATAGTCAACTGAGAGTGCGGGAATTCTTATAGATGAGAATTCCCGCACTCTCAGGCTAGGCCCTTTTGAGGAAATACCACACAAGTGCTTAAAACGGAATATCGTCATCCATTTCATCGAATCCACCGCCTACTGGTGCATTCATTGGGGTAGCGCTCTGCTGGCTTTGGGTATTCGAGCGAGCTGGCTGATTGTTGGTTCGTTCTGGCTCACGGGTATATCTCCCGTCGCCTGCTGCACCGCCACCTCCCTCACCGCGTGAACCAAGCATTTTCATTTGATCGGCAAGAATTTCGGTGGAATAGCGATCTTGCCCACTCTGGTCTTGCCATTTACGGGTACGGATACGCCCTTCAATGTAGACCAGTGAACCTTTCTTTAGATATTCCCCGACTACTTCTGCTTGTCTACCGAAAAATGACACCCGATGCCATTCGGTGATTTCTTTCATTTCACCCGTGCTTTTATCTTTTGAACGCTCACTCGTGGCGAGCCGAATCGAGGATACTGCATCGCCACTCGCTAAATAGCGTGTTTCAGGGTCGGCACCAAGACGTCCGATAAGAATAACTTTATTGAGGGATGACATTCATTTCTCCTATTGATGCGAGTGTGCCAGACGGTGTGGTGAGTGCTGTGGGGGCTGCTCTGCATCGCTTCGATGATATTTGCTAGGCAATACACGCTTCATCGTGGTTGCAAGCACCAACCAGAGCAAAAGAAGGATTGCACAACCCACAAACACGCTAGTTGGCCCGCTAGTTTCCAGTAACCAACCACTCAGCGCACCGCCAGCAAAGTAGCCTAACGCTTGCGTTGTGTTGTATACGCCCATTGCTGCACCCCGGCGTGCACCAGGAGCCAGCTTGGAAACGAGCGAGGGCTGCACAGCTTCCAGCACATTAAAACCAGTGAAATAAACTAACAATACGCCAGCTATCCACGCTAGCGTATGCGGGAATGCAATGAGTAGCAATTGGCCAATTAGCGCACAAACGATCGCCGCCAACATCACGACTTTTATTTTGCCGCGCTTTTCTGCAACGATAATCGCGGGCACCATGAACACAAAAGATAGCAGCATCACTGGCAGATAAACTTTCCAGTGGGCCGACATGGCTAAACCGGCTTCGTCTACCAGTAAGCGCGGCAGCACAATAAAAAGTGCAATTTGCGTCGCGTGCAAGACAAATACGCCTGCATTGAGCCGCAATAATTCGGCATCATGCAACACTTCCCTAAAAGGCGCTTTCTTATGCTTGGGCGCTACCGGAGAGTCCGGCACCAGCCACAGCACAACACCAATTGAGACGATTGCCAACGCGCCCATACCGGCAAACAGGCCGCCCATGCCAAACCAATCAAATAAAACTGGCGCCGCTACCAGCGCTACGGCAAATGACACGCCAATGCTGCTACCCACCATGGCCATCGCCTTGGTACGGTTCTGAGGCTGAGTCAGATCAGCTATAAAGGCCATCACCACCGAAGAAATTGCGCCAGCACCCTGCAACGCGCGCCCTACAATAATCCATAAAAGATCATGCGCGAGTGCCGCCACGACACTGCCTAAGGCAAAAATTAATAAGCCAGCCACAATCACTGGCTTGCGCCCAAGCCAATCTGAGGCCCAGCCGTAGGGAATATAAAATATGGCTTGCGCCAGCCCATACATGCCTAACGCAAGCCCGACCAGCGCCGTATTGTCACCGCCCGTCAGGCCTTTCGCATATAACGAAAAGACCGGCATCAGCATAAAAAGACCGAGCATACGCAACGCAAAGACCAGCGCGAGCAACACCGTCGCGCGGCGTTCTGGCGCACTCATGCGAGTAGATAAGGCAGACGGATTTGGCATAAAAATGCTCCAAATATCTACACAAGGCGGGCTATTTTGCTTCATTTAGCCGCTTGCACTAGCGTTTAATGGGTGGCGGAAGGTCTGCATAACGCGGCTGGGGGGCGCCATGCATCGTCGTTATCTCTTGTATGTACTGATAGTGTGTACTGACAGCAAAGGCATTTCTTCCCACCCACGTTATGCAGACTTTCAATAAAAACGGTTGATTTTAAACCCTGTTGGGAGATAACTGAGAAAAATCCACTCCTTTATCTCTCTTTTCTCTTTTTTCCTTTTCTTTTTATTGTTCTAGGACATGCCCTACAAATTGTAGCTAGCACAAAAAGGAGACATCATGCGATCAACATAACCCTACTCCGGCTTATTTAACGCGCACCCAAGAAAACAGATATAGTAGCAAGCTTAATCTCTGCTCGTTGCTCAGTCATGGAAGCCATTCGCATTCGTGGGGCGCGTACCCATAATCTAAAAAATATCAATCTCGACTTGCCTCGCCACCAATTGGTGGTGGTGACAGGCCTGTCTGGGTCAGGCAAGTCGTCGCTTGCTTTTGATACCTTATACGCGGAAGGTCAGCGTCGCTACGTCGAAAGCTTATCTGCTTACGCGCGGCAATTTTTGCAATTGATGGAAAAGCCCGATGTTGATTTGATCGAGGGGCTCTCGCCAGCTATTTCCATTGAACAGAAAGCGACTTCGCACAACCCTCGCTCAACTGTTGGTACGGTTACCGAAATTCACGATTACTTGCGACTGTTATACGCACGCGTCGGCACGCCGTATTGCCCAGATCATAATCTGCCGCTGGCCGCCTTGAGCGTGTCGCAGATGGTGGATAACGCACTCGCGCTGCCACCAGAAACCAAGCTGATGATCTTGGCGCCGATTGTGATTAACCGTAAAGGTGAGCATCTTGATCTTTTTCAAGCGATGCAGGCGCAGGGTTTTGTGCGCTTTCGCATCCGCTCGGGCGGCGGTACCACCACAGCCAAAGAAGCGCGCATTTATGAAGTGAGCGAGCTGCCAGCGCTGAAGAAAAACGATAAGCATACGATTGAAGTCGTAGTTGACCGCCTCAAAGTACGCGAAGACATGAAACAACGTCTTGCCGAATCTTTCGAAACGGCTTTAAGGCTCAGCGAAGGGCGTGCCATCATGCTGGAGATGGAGAGTGAGCGCGAGCAACTCTTTAGCGCCAAACTCGGTTGTCCAACTTGCTCATACTCACTGCAAGAGCTCGAGCCACGCCTATTTTCATTTAATAATCCGATGGGTGCATGTCCAGATTGCGATGGGCTAGGCCAAATGAATTTCATCGATCCTAAACGGGTCGTCGCGCATCCTTCACTGTCATTAGCAGCAGGCGCTATCAAAGGCTGGGATCGGCGCAATCAGTTTTATTTTCAGATGCTGCAAAACCTCGCAGCCCATTTCTCTTTCGACCTTGAAACGCCGTTTGAGGAGCTGCCGGAAGAAACCCGTCAAATTATTTTATTTGGCTCAGACAAGCAAAAGATTCCGTTTACTTATCTCAATGAGTCTGGCCGCACTGCCGTGCGTGAGCATCCATTTGAAGGAATTGTGCCAAACCTGGCGCGCCGTTATCGTGAAACAGAGTCAAGCGCTGTGCGTGAGGAATTGGCTAAATATCAAAATAACCAAGCTTGCCCGGCTTGCGCAGGAGTGCGTTTGCGGCGCGAAGCACGCCACGTCAAAGTCGGCGAAGGTGATCAAGCGCATGCTATCTATGAAATAGGTAATTGGCCATTACGTCAGGCCTTAAGCTATTTTTCAACCTTGCAACTGACAGGTGCCAAGCACGACATTGCAGACAGAATTATTAAAGAGATTACTGCCCGCTTAACCTTCCTCAATGAAGTTGGCCTAAATTATTTATCCCTTGAGCGCAGCGCGGATACGCTCTCAGGCGGCGAAGCTCAACGTATTCGACTTGCCTCGCAAATTGGCTCCGGCTTAACCGGCGTCATGTATGTGCTGGACGAGCCATCGATTGGTTTACATCAGCGCGACAACGACCGGCTCATCAAAACGCTGAAGCATTTGCGCGATCTGGGTAATTCAGTGATTGTGGTTGAACATGATGAAGACATGATCCTCGCCTCCGACTATGTAGTCGATATGGGGCCAGGCGCTGGCGAGCATGGCGGACATGTGGTGGCCTGTGGCACACCGGAACAAATTGAGGCAAATAGCGAATCATTAACGGGCGCTTATCTAACAGGCCGACGCCGCATCGAGCTCCCGGCTGAGTGTAAGCAAGCTGATGAGCGTTATGTACGCATCATGGGCGCGCACGGCAATAATTTAAAGCACGTCACCCTTGATTTACCACTTGGATTGCTTACCTGTGTGACAGGTGTGTCAGGCTCCGGCAAATCAACCTTGATCAATGACACCTTGTATCGTGCTGTGGCGCATGCGCTATATGGTTCTTCGACAGAGTCAGCACCTTATGAAACCATTTCAGGCGTTGATTATCTCGACAAAATTATTAACGTTGATCAAGCCCCAATTGGGCGCACACCACGCTCCAACCCCGCCACGTATACAGGTTTATTTACACCGATTCGCGAGCTTTTTGCTGGCCTACCCGCCGCCAAAGAACGTGGCTATGACCCTGGCCGCTTCTCATTCAATGTAAAAGGCGGGCGCTGCGAAGCTTGCCAAGGCGATGGCGTAATTAAAGTGGAAATGCACTTTCTACCAGATGTCTACGTGCCGTGCGATACGTGTCACGGCAAACGTTACAATCGCGAGACGCTGGAAATTCAGTACAAAGGCAAAAATATCTGTGAAGTCCTTGAGCTAACCGTCGAGCAAGCGCATGAGTTTTTCCGCCCAGTGCCTGTGGTGGCACGCAAACTTAAGACGCTACTTGATGTGGGGCTTGGCTATATCCGTTTAGGTCAGTCAGCGACTACCCTCTCCGGCGGGGAAGCCCAGCGCGTGAAACTTTCGCTAGAGCTCTCCAAGCGAGATACAGGCCGCACGCTCTACATTTTGGACGAACCTACAACAGGGTTGCATTTCCATGATATTGCGTTATTGCTTGAAGTCATTCACCGGCTGCGTGACCAAGGCAATACAGTAGTGGTGATTGAACATAATCTTGATGTGATTAAAACGGCTGACTGGGTCATCGACCTGGGTCCTGAAGGAGGTGCTGGTGGTGGGCAAATTATCGCGCAGGGTACGCCCGAGCAAATCACGCAAACCGAGGCAAGCTTCACCGGCAAGTATTTAGCACCACTTTTGCAACAGCGTCCAACGCCAAGTAAATAAAAAAACTAATAGCCTGTTCAAAATCTCTCGTAGAACTTACGTACTTTGGAGCGGAGTCATTGAGAGGATGCTTTGAGGTGGTTTGTGTTGGGGTTTCTTCGTCACCCCAATCTACGAGCTAAGCAGGTTCTAAGGGAGGTCTGCCTCAGTCAGACCTCCCTTTATATAAATTTCGCATCATGCGGCGGCAAACCTTTTGTTTGAAAATCGCCAGGAGAAAGTCATGGCAGAAGACAACCCATATTCTCGAACACACACACCGCGCTTTCGCGCAACTGCTTCAGCCAAACTTGGCGCGGTTAAAATTGCCAGCTATTTGCTGGCCGGGATTGCACTGTGGCTTATCTTGCAATTTAAATTACTGGGTAGTCTGTTAGCAGGCGTACTGGTTTTTCAGCTGATTCATTTACTTACCCCGCCTTTAGAGAAGCGGCTACCTGGCCCGCGCGCACGCTGGATTGCCGTGGTGCTACTCGCGGTGATTATTACTAGCGCGTTAGCCGCGCTCATTCTCGCCGCTAGCGCGCAACTTCAACACAATATGCCAAGTGTGCAAGAGCTGCTCGACCAGCTAATGCAAATCATTGATAAAGCACGTGACCATTTACCTGCCTGGCTGTGGGATTATTTGCCAGATGGAGAAAATGAGCTGCGCGAGCATGGCATAAGCTTGCTCAAATCTCATGTCAAAGAATTGCAGCAAGGCGGCAAAAATTTTGCGGTGGGTATTCTGCATGTCGCACTTGGCATGATTATTGGCGCCATGATCGCGGTCAGTATGGCACGCCTCAAACCTCGCCTACCGCTAGCTGCCGCGCTGGTTGAGCGGGCTAGCAACTTTAGCGAAACTTTTAGGCGCATCGTCTTTGCCCAAGTCAAAATTTCTTTCATCAATGCTATTGCTACCGGCATTTATCTACTCTGCGCCCTGCCTCTGTTTAACGCCACCCTGCCGTTATCAAAAACCCTCGTATTGATTACTTTCATTGTTGGCTTACTGCCTGTCGTAGGAAATTTAATCTCAAATACCCTGATCGTCGTGATCTCTCTCTCAACGTCGTTGTCGGTCGCGGTAGCCTCGCTCGTTTTTCTCATCGTGATTCATAAATTCGAATATTTTTTGAATGCTCGCATCATCGGTGGCCAAATCGAAGCGCGTGCATGGGAACTACTGTTAGCCATGGTTGCCATGGAAGCCGTCTTTGGCCTTCCCGGTGTCATCGCTGCACCAATCTATTACGCTTATTTAAAGCGCGAGTTAATGAGCGCGAAATTGGTTTAGAAGCTTAATGAACCGCAATGAAGCCCAAACTTGTAGGTTTTTGTCAGTCTTATTTTCCGCAGCGCCCGTAATAACATTTCGTGCTGTAAACGAATTCAACGCAGCCATCTTTTTGATGCTCGTCAAAAAGATGGCTAGCCGCCTGCATCATGGATTCGTAATTGGGCTGCCCTGATTTTGGTGCGTAAGAAGCGGACAATAAACGCCCTAAGAAAGCATTTTTATCTAATCTTTGTTGGTGAGGAAACACAGCGAGATTAACGTTTGTCGGTGCAAAGAATTTCTCGATTTCTCCTTCACTAACCTTGTGGGCATCGACCTCTTTATAGTCAATGCCATATTGAGTTAATAGCGCTTCATATTGCCCCATTAACGGTGATGCTTCGATAAGCCTTACATTCCAAATCAGCATGCACAAGCCGCCTGGCTTAAGGATGCGGTTAAATTCCTCTTTTGCCTTCTCTTTATCGAACCAATGAAATGCTGTGGCGGCGGTAATGCCATCTACGCTGTGGCTACTCAAACCCGTCGCCTCAGCACTCGCATTAATGCTCATAAAGTTTGCATAAGCAGCCAGCTGCTGTTCCGCTTTTTCCCTCATCGGCGCATTAGGTTCAACACCTAATACTTTGTATTGATGATCAAGTAACAGTTTCGCGAAAATCCCCGTTCCTGAGCCGATATCTGCGACTACTGCACCAGGATTAAGCTGCCCTTCTTTTTTGAGAAGATCAATAACAGCAACCGGATAATCAGGACGATATTTGGCGTAATGCTCGACGGTGTTACTAAATCTCGTGGTAGGGGTAAGATTTTTCTCTTGCATAGAAAATTAATTGACCTTTAATTCAACAGAAATAGAGATTCTATGAAGCAGCCTTCTAACAAAACACAAACTTCTCCTTTGACAGAACTGCTTGCTACGGTGCGTGCGTGCCGAGTATGCGCGGATGAGTTGCCGCTTGGCCCGCGTCCTATCTTGCAAGCGGATGAGACAGCACGTATTTTGCTAGTTGGCCAAGCCCCAGGCCGGCGTGTCCATCAAAGTGGCATCCCTTGGGACGATTTAAGCGGAGCACGCCTAAGAAAGTGGATGGCGGTAAGTGAAGAAGTATTTTACGACGCTTCTCGCATTGCAATTATTCCGATGGGTTATTGTTATCCAGGAACAGGACCGCACGGTGATTTGCCGCCGCGGCGAGAATGTGCTGAGTTGTGGCTTAAGCGCTTACTAGAAGAGCTGCCTCATATTGAATTGACGTTGCTCATCGGCGCTTACGCGCAGCGGCATTTTCTTAACCACACTGGACAACAGACACTGACAGAAACAGTTGAAAAATGGAAAACATATGCGCCACGCTATTTTCCGCTACCCCATCCCTCGCCTCGCAACCAGGCTTGGTTCAAAAAACATCCATGGTTTGAACAACAATTACTGCCAGCCCTGCGCCAACAAATAAGTGACCTGCTTAACACTGAATAACGGATGCCGCTATTATTTTAGGTGCCAGGCAAACCGCTTAATTATGCTGGTTTATAAAACTCCACAATTAGCATGCTGGTAAATTTAATCCGTAGCTTCAACAGGCATAGCCTCACCAATTTCTCTGATCAGCTGCAACTTCGTCAACAGACGCTCGCATAGCTTGCGGTCTTTCTCGCGTTTAGCCTTGATATTGCATCTATTGTCGCCAGACAAAATCACAGCAAGAATACGCGCTCGATCTTGGCCTATTTTCTTCAAACGGATCGACAATTTAGCGTAAGTTAAGCGATGTTTACGGAAATCAAACTTCGCACCAAGCATCAACTTAGCGGCGGTATAAATATCCTCCGTATCATTCACCCAAGTCTTCACCTGTAAAGTACGATCTGCCTCGGTGTAGCCCAGTTCGGTTACTTTGACAAAAGCCACGCTATCTTCTTCACTCAAGTCAAAAAGGCACGACTCAGATAAGCGCTGATAAGCATATTGTTTAAGTGGAATCTTTTGCCCAGAAAATGGCTGGCGAAATAATGTATCAACCGTAATACGGGCCAGTATTTCACGATGTTCAGGTGTTTCAGATGACACCTCTAACTCCCCGCTGGCAGGCTCATAGGTCAGATACGAAGACTGCATGCAGCTCGTTTTCTTACTGCTAACGCTCTGCAGCGAAGCGTTATGATGCAAACTAATTTGGTACAGATCGATTTCCTCTCCGCTTTGCAGATCAAGGCGCCGCCGCATAAAAATATGGATCGTCAGATCCTGCATGGCGCAGCCTAATTGCTGCGTCACCTGCTCATGAAAGGTATGCCGTACCGCACCGTTATTGACAATTACTAAGCGCTTAGGCGCGATGAAACCGGTATAACAGGCTCGACTCTGCCGCAATATATCTGCTTGCCGTGCATCTAATGCTTCTTTGAAAAGCCGAGGTGCGCTCAAATACAACCACAGCACCCGTTCATACTTATTCGATAATTGATTGAAATCTTTTTGCTCAGCGGTATTAAAAATGCCTTCCCGCAACCCTTCAACAACATCTTGTCCTGGCCCATCCGTGAGTAAAATAAGCTGCCCAGCAACCTTTTCAATTTGCTGCTGCATTGCCAAATCAAGCTTTGCCAAAGCCGCCGCCAAACTTTCGCGCTGCTCTTCCTTAGCCTGATGACCATTTAGCGCCGGCAGTGCAACCTCAAGCTGACTGCTCACAAACTCATGCAATTTAATAGGAGGTAAGGCCTTGAGTAGCTTGGCTAGATTGTCTGTATTCCCCATCCAGGTTGTTCCTTTTATATTAAATATTTACTGGATTGAGATCAGCCTGAGATACTTTTTCTGCAAACCTACACCAAGAGAAAAGCTCCCAATATAAGCCTGGCGAATAGATAAGACAGATGCTAGTTCAGAAGTAAACGGGCGGCTGATAACTCCGATTGGTCTTAAACACGACTAATAGATTAAGAAAGCTCTGAATTATCAGAAGCCCTAATTGGCTTGTCAAGTTTTGAAGTTGCCTGATTTTGTTCACATTTATCTAGCTAAGTAGGGAAATAAGCTAAATTATGACGAGGCACCACACAGTACAGCCTTCTCTCACAAAAATCGTGAGAATGTGCGCTGTTGTTTTTCAGCTAGACAATTTATTTTAATTTTTATTCGCTCATCACTACGCCTAAGGAAACATCAATAAATCGCAGGAAAGGAATACCAAAACAGGTATGCCATCGCTCTCAATTTATTCAGTGTTTCTCTAATTATTTCTGCTCAATTTCGATTTCCCTAAAATTTTCAGCGCTTCCTGGCCTTTTAGGTAAAGCTACCCAGAGCATGCCTTTTTTAAAACTTGCCCTCACTTGATTCGCATCGACAGAGTTAGGCAGCTGTATCGTGCGCTGATAAGTGCCATAAGTAATTTCTCGTTTCACGTAGTTTTGCTCGTGATCAGTTTTCGAGCTCGTTTTTTCCCCTTTAATCGTCAACTTGCGATCTTCAATCGAAAGCTTCACATCTTCAGGGCCCATACCCGGCATTTCGACTTCAATCTTGAACTCCTTCGCATCTTCTAACACATCGACACAGGGGCGAATCGTTAGATTTTCCCAAGCATTCACAGTAGAAGTAGCCAGGTTAAACGCTTCTTGATAAAAATCTTCAATCAGCTCATCAAAGGCATCCGGCATTGCTATGAAGGTATTAGGATTTGTTGATACCGTAACCGGTAACGATTTTCTCCAGCGCGACAGGGGATTTTTCATAATAAGCATCTCAGTAGATTTAGAGCGCCAAACCTAGGCGCACTAACTTTAAGCATCGAGAAAAACAAAAAATATGAAATAAGAATCATTAAAAAATTTGGGCTTTGCCCTAGCTTATTCAGCACTTGCTCAGCTGAGCTTTATTAATTTTTTACCTATAACAATGCAAGCTATTTTGGAGATTCAGATAACAGAAGCGTTTTTACTCAAAGCAATTTTTATACCCTCTAAAAATCGTGAATAAACAGTGCAGGAATGTTAAAAATTGTTGAAAACTATGGATACAACGCTTAATCCTACGCACATGCGAAAAACTAAAAAATATAACGAAGACAAGACCAACGTTTTCATTGCTGTGCTTAATCTATACTCATAGAATCAGCCAATGAAAGACAAACTCAAAAAGGGAAAAACATGTTTTTACCAATCCGCGGCCAGTCTTCCAATGCACAGCAAACATCTACCCCGACGCAAAGCCAGCTACCTGAGGCCACTCAAGGTGCAAATGTAGAGATAGGGTCAGAATCCAACAAACGAGGTATGCCAGAACAAGTCAGTAATGGACTACCTCGCCTCAAAAGAAACAGAGCAATATCGCCAGAGCAATCTTCCTCTTCCCCAGTGAATTTTTTTTCACACGAAACAGGCACCCTTTTGCCAACAAACCGGCATGTAATGGATGAAAATTACGACGCTGATGGCAGCTCTATAGCGAGCGAAGAAGAGTGTTCCGACGTTTCTATGGATAGTGAAGATGAACATTACAGCGACTACTATGAAGATGAACAAAACACGCTGTCAGAGAGCGACGTCAAAGACTTAATCACGGCTCTACAAGAAAAGGATAAGTGGATTAAGTGCCAGGGGGCAATCCTTGCATTAAAGAAGCAGAAGAATCTATCCAACGAAACTATCGATAAATTGATTAGCATTGCGCAGGTAGCAGACAACGATCTTGAAATAAGAAGGAATGCCATCGAAGCCTTAGAGGGGCGAACAGAGCTGCCAGAGAACGCCGTCAAAAACTTGATTGCAATTTTAAGTGAAGGGAATGAGAAACTTCACGGTGATGCAGTGCGTGCGCTATGCGATCAGAAGACTCTGTCCGAGAAAGCTATCGATGAATTGATTAGCATTGCACAAAATAAAAACAACGATCTTGAAATCAGACGTAACGCTATTAAAGTCTTAGGCGAGCAAACACAGCTACCAGAGAGCGCCGTCAAAGACTTGATTGCGATTTTAATTGACAGAAATGGGAAACTTCACGGTAATGCAATGTGTGCGTTATGCGTTCAGAAGAATCTGTCCCAACAAGCTATCGATAAATTGATTAGCATTGCACAGAATACAAATCACAGCCTTCAAATCAGAAGTAGAGCCATCGAAGTTTTAGAGGAGCAAGAAGAGCTGCCAGAGAACGCGCTCAATGCCTTGATTAGCATTAAGAGCCAACAAACCAATGCAGAAGATCAAGAAGCAAACAGCTCCAGTGAAGAAATTTAATGTTGCTCTATAGAGAACAGGGCGGGCAATTTATACAGACCTTATCTAAGTAGTTCCGAGTTGATCGTATACAGTAAGGCATTGCTCAAAGGTGGGGTTACTCGGTTTGATAGAGGTACAAAACTTTATTAACAGCGAGTAAGTACCCAAGAGTAACGCCTTGCGAAATGCTCTCCTCAGCCCATCGCCCATCATTAAACACAAGGCCGACTGCTCAGATTGAGCAGTCGGCCTTGGCAAGGTATCTCACGCTTGTAAAGAAATAGAGTTTTCTCGTGACACTTTGTGCCACTATCAAACAGCAGTAAAAGCAGAAGGGATAGAAACCTTGCTGCAAATGACATATAGAATTTGCTCTAAGCTAACAGTTAATCGTAAATTTTTAATTAGCTTGAATTAACGCAGCAAAACGCGCCAACTCCACATTGCCACCCGAGATAACAACACCAACTTTTTTGTCAGATAGCTTAAGTTTGTTTCCAAACGCTGCGGCAGCACCAAGGCACCCTGTTGGCTCTACAATTATTTTCATCCGACTCGCGAAAAATTTCATCGTATCAATCAGCGCCGCATCGCTGACAGTAACAATGTCATCGACAAATTTTTGCAAAATAGGAAAAGTATGCTGGCCTAAATGCTGAGTTTGCGCACCATCGGCAATCGTCTTCGGCGTATCAATATGCACAATTGCGCCCTCACGCAAACTCCGCTGACCATCGTTGCCCGCCTCAGGTTCAACGCCAATCACAGTACAGCTAGGGTTCATCGTCTTTGCAGCAACTGCACAGCCAGACAACAAGCCACCACCGCCAAGCGGTACAAACAAAATATCAAGCTCGCCCACCGTTTCGATTAATTCTTTTGCAACCGTACCTTGGCCAGCGATAACATGCGGATGGTCATAAGGGGGAATCAACGTCAACCCTCGCTCCTCGGCTAAACGCAAACCCAACGCTTCCCGATCTTCGCTATAACGGTCGTACAGTACGACCTCAGCACCATACTCACGCGTAGCTGTCACTTTAATCACCGGTGCATCCATTGGCATAACCAGCACAGCCTGAATACCAAGCAGCCGCGCTGACAAAGCAATCGCCTGAGCATGATTACCCGATGAATAAGCAATCACCCCGCCACTACGCTGTGCTGGTGTGAACTGAGCCAGCGCGTTATACGCACCTCTAAACTTAAAAGCGCCAACACGCTGAAAATTCTCACACTTGAAAAACAACTGCGCTCCAACTTGCTGATTGGCCAACGTAGAAGTTAATACGGGTGTGCAATGCGCAACGCCAGCAATACGCTGATGCGCCTGCGCAATATCGTCAAATGAAACTGTTAATGAGTTAGGGGTCGAAGCTTGCACACTCTGCTCTTGATCAAAGCTATTTTTATTACCTAAGGTAGAAAATTATTTCATTTTTTGGAGTACGCCATACGCTACTTCAAGTTTCTGTGGAGCGTCCCACGCCCTGCGCTCGGGGTCACCTGTCCGGTAAAATTTTCGTACCCGCTCTATATATTCTTGAAAATCTTTATTCATCGTAAGCCGATTGCAACTATCCCAGTCAATCGCCAAGCGCTCACGCGCATGTATAAGAATTTGACTGTCTCCTAACTGTTCACTATTAAGCAAAATGACTCCGATACCATGCGCCGCACCTAAAATCTCTAGCTCTCGCTGAGTGTGATCGCCAGAAATATCACTGGTAACTAAATAGCCAAAATTGGCCCATGATGAATTCGATACCGCTTGAAAAAAATGCTGGCGTACATTTGAGCCCTTCAATTTAAGTTTGATCTCGAACGACCACAATTTAGCACGCTGATCTTTAGACTCACTCACGCAAGCACGTATACGATCATGCCAATCAGCGCTCAGATCTTGCAAACCTACCATATCAGGATGAAGCCAATGATTCCCCTTGAGCCCACGGAGATTTGAAGAGGTTTTTTCATCGATGCGCTTCAAATACACCCGATGTTCATGCCACATGTAATCAACCAGTTTCGCATACAGGTCAATTTCCCTATTCTTGTCGCCTTGATTTACCTCCTCAGATTGCGACTCTGCATTCTCAACGACAGCGACATCATCAATATCTGGTATATCAGTGAAATAAAAACGACGCGGACTTTCTTCAGTACGTTTGATGAGAGTGTTAGCACGTGGATTAAAGCGCGCATAAATTTCTGCAACATACTGCCGAACTAACTGCTGTTCATTAGTCACTCTTTTACTATTCGCTAATTTTTTCTCGTTTTTGGCTGAATCAATCTGGTAGTAATACCATTCCGCTAACTGTTGCGCAGTAAACCTCTCTTGCGGCCTTTCTTTGAGAAATTTTTCTATCGTCTTTTTTAAGCTCATGCTTATTCCTAAATGCTTGCTGGGTTATTCCAAGGTCAGCTGATCAACTCTCTACATTAGCGTTACCACTATCCGACCACGTTCATGCCACAACTTATTTTGAACAGCGGCGAGAATAACTCAGTCGCACCACACGGACAGGCCATGATTCGACTCTTATCTGATCGCAGTAGGAATAGGTAGGCAGAAAAAGAAGAATACGTGTTTTCCATGGCGCTAGAAAGTCACGAGCCAAAAGTGATAGAAATAATCGACCCGCCTGAGAATAAGGCAAGATTAGGCACCGATTTCGATTTGAAAGGCCAGGTGGGCAGCAATCGAAATGAACATGCTGAAGAGTGAGAATAGCTCGCTAAAAGCCAATAAAATCAAGGCTTTTGGGCACTGAAACTTTGGTGGAACGGAGGAGGATCGAACTCCCGACCTTCGCATTGCGAACGCGACGCTCTCCCAGCTGAGCTACCGCCCCATATGAACGGAAATTCTAGCACAAGGCTTTTCTGTTTTTCGCGCCCTGCCCCTTTCTCCAAAGCAGGTGGTGCGATGCAAAAAGCAAAAGCGCTGGACTGCAAGCCAGCGCTCAATAATTTATGCAAGAGGTAAAGTTAATCCGCCTGCTTGTTAAGATTGCCAGGTTGAGCAGCGTTTGAGTTTTTTATTGGTGCAGGCGCTTGTTGCTCGAGTGGTTGGGCTTTGATAGAGGTATTAGAAACGGTGCCTGTTTGTACATCAGCGGTAGAGGTGGCGGGCGTTGCTTCGTTGTTAGAGGGGGCTTCTGAAGCTATCGTAGCAGCGCGTTTTTGTGCCGCTTGAAGTGGAATATATTGAAATACTTTAACCACTTGCAACACGCCCGGTGCACGACTTGCCACATCGGCCGCAAGGTTACCTTCATCAAAGGTGACCAGGCCCATTAGATAAACAATGCCGCGCTCAGTGACAACTTTAAGAAAATTTGCTGATAGCTTTGGCTCGTGTATCAAAGCGGCTTTAACTTTGGCTGTTAAATAAGCATCGTTTGAGCGTGACGGTAAAGAGCTAGCTCCTTGAATGGCTAGCTCGTTAACGATGGTGCGCACATTGGCTACGCTGCGCGCCAACGTTTCAGCTTTTTGCTTAGCTGACTGGCTGGGGACTTCACCGGTTAATAACACGTGTCGATTAAATACAGCGATATTTAAATGAGCTTCTGGCAGCCGGCGAGAGAATAGCGCCGCTGCTTTGATTTGAATTTCGTGATCTTCTGTTTGTGCACCAAAGGTACGGCGATCAGAGGCGATCAATGCACCACCACCAGCTGCACCGGCAATGATAAGTGGGCATCCTTGCAGTGAAAGTGTTGCGCTCAATGTTAGTACGCTTATGTAAAACACTTTTTTTACGCGTGCTGCCCTCATGAATAACTCTCCTCTAAAAAGCTGTTTGTGCACGCACCACTAGTTAAGAAGCTATGGTGCGGGTCGAAAGGTAACGTGAATCTTTGGATACGTCCAGGTATAAGGCATACGCTAGCTTATATGTTGCAACCTCAGTGCATTGAACATACTGTTTTATCAAAATATTTGATAAGTAACCTACAATAGAATCCCTCTCACCTAATGGTTGGGTGAGTTTTTGCTTACTTTCTTCTTACTTTCTCATCATTTTCGCATGACGCTTGCTGCTCAATCCGTTGTTGCTGCACTTAATCATCTCCTGGCGCGTGAGGCGTGGGCACGCGAACGCCTAGCTCCGTATGCGGGCTATTCAGTTTGCATTATTACCCCGCTGATTAGATTAGGTATAACGGTGCAAACAAATGGCCTAGTTGCGCCACGCCCCAAGGAAGAAGAAGATCAGCCTTACGCAGTATCGATTACCTTACCGCTTGCTGCCCTGTCAGCCATACTCACCCAAGGGCAAGCAGCTTTAAGTAAGTATGTAAAAGTCGAAGGCGATGCTGAATTTGCTGCAACACTTGGTTTTCTTGCACAACATTTACGCTGGGAAATAGAAGAAGATTTAGCACAGCTCATCGGTGATGCGCCGGCTTCCCAGCTTAGCCAAATGTTGCGCGCAGGACATCAGCAAGTACGCCGTACGCTACGCCATTTAGTTGAGACAACTGCTGAATACTGGCTCGATGAGAACCCTACGCTAGTGCGCCATGTAGCGTTAACTGAATTTGCGACAGAAATCTCGACGCTGCGCGATGCCGTGGCACGGCTTGAGAAACGGGTTGGGCGCACGGAAGCGAGCGCATGCCAAATAGAGCGTTTCTCTAATAATTTGCAACACGGCACCTCCCGCTCTGGCAGTACAAAAGCACAGCCAGAGAAGAACAGCGGGAGCAACAACACAGCTGCAGATCATTCGACGAATGCTCCAGTCTCTAACGCGCCTATTAATCGATGAGCCGCATGATGCGTTTTTTACGTTTTTGTAAAATCTTTTTTACTATTCTTCGCTTCGATCTTGCCGAGCTCGTCTTAGCACGCGTTAAACATAAGCGCATAAAATTTTTTCTGCGCCTGCTCACGTTTGGCCGCAAGCTCGATCAACCAAGCGGTGTGCGGCTGCGCCTGGCTTTGGAAAGCTTAGGGCCGGTGTTTGTCAAGTTTGGTCAGATGCTGTCAACTCGGCGGGACTTAATCTCAAGTGAGCTCACGTATGAATTAGCCAAGCTGCAAGATCAAGTACCGCCTTTTGCGTCAGAGCTTGCCGTTGCGATTATCGAAGCTTCGCTAGGGCAGCCTATTGATGCTTTATTCGATGAATTCAGTTTGACTCCAGTAGCGAGTGCATCTGTTGCACAAGTGCATTATGCGCGTCTAAAAACGGGGACCTTCGCCGGTCGAAAGGTGGCAATAAAAGTATTGCGTCCAGGCATGCTACCAATCATCGAAAGTGATCTCGCGCTGCTACGCGATCTCGCTTATTGGATTGAGCGTATATGGGTTGATGGCAAACGCTTAAAGCCTCGCGAGGTAGTCGACGAATTCAACAAATATTTGCACGACGAACTTGATTTGATGCGCGAAGCGGCCAATGGTAGCCAATTGCGTCGTAATTTTATGCACTCCAATGCGCTCCTCGTGCCTGAAATATATTGGGATTTCTGCACATCAGCGGTGTTGGTGATGGAGTGGATGGAAGGTGTGCCAATTAGCCAGGTAGAAACCTTGCGCGCAGCAGGCGTTGATATTTGCAAGCTAGCACGTGAAGGCGTTGAGATTTTCTTTACGCAAGTTTTCCGTGATGGGTTTTTTCATGCGGATATGCACCCAGGCAATATCCAAGTGAGCCTGGCACCCGCTCATTTAGGCTGTTATATCGCACTTGATTTTGGGATTGTCGGTGCGCTCTCAGACTTCGATAAAAATTATCTTGCGCAAAATTTGCTGGCTTTTTTCAACCGTGATTATCATCGCGTTGCCATGCTGCATTTAGAGTCTGGTTGGGCACCGCCCAATACGCGCGTGGAAGAGCTAGAAGGCGCTATTCGCGCGGTGTGTGAGCCTTACTTTGATAAAGCACTCAAAGATATTTCCCTGGGCCAGGCTCTAATTCGCCTGTTTCAGACTTCACGTCGGTTCAATGTAGAAATTCAGCCACAACTCGTGTTACTGCAAAAAACGCTCTTGAATATCGAGGCGCTTGGACGAGATTTAGACCCTAATCTCGATCTCTGGAAAACCGCAAAGCCTTACCTAGAACGTTGGATGCACGAGCAGGTTGGCTGGCGTGGCTGGGTTGATTGCTTAAAACATGAAGCGCCGCAATGGAGTAAAACCCTGCCCCAGCTGCCGCGTTTGATACATCAGGCGTTGACTGAACGGAATCATCCGCAACCCGTCAGTGACGAATTCATGCGGCGCGTACTCAAAGAACAAAGGCGTACCAACTTGTTGTTGCAAGCTATGTTAATTTTTGGCTTAGCCGTTGGTGCGGGGATAGTGATTGCGCATTTTTGGCTAGTGTATGGATACGCGGAGTAGAATCCTGCTTGCGCTGTCTGCGCACATTAGGCTTGCCGCTATAATTTAATTTTTGACCGAGTAAAGACGATGCCAACTTATGTTTATCGTTGCGAATCATGTGAGCATCAAGAGGATGTGTGGCAGAAAATTACTGCCCCTCATCTCACCCACTGCCCCAGCTGCGCACAGGATACTTTTCGCCGCCAGTTAACTGTCTCTAACTTTCAGCTGAAAGGGTCTGGCTGGTATGTCACTGATTTCCGCGACGGGAATAAGAGCAGCAGCGAAATGAAGAAGCCTGAGCCGTCCAAACCAGCTCAAGGAACAAGCGATACAGTCGCGAGCGAGTCTAGCGCCAGTACGAATAACAGCAACGCTGACACTGCAAAACAGTCCGCGACTGCTGCATCCACCAATAACACTGACGGGCAATCGACCAGCAAATCGACTCCCGCCGCAGGCGGCGCATGAAAATAGAAAAGTCCATGCTCAAAACGTATTTCCTAACCGGCTTACTCGTTTTAACGCCGATTACGATTACGTTATGGGTACTTGGTTTAGTGCTCGGGGCGATGGATCAAACGCTTACGCTTTTACCTGACTCATGGCAGCCAAAGCATTTATTTGGTTTTAATTTACCAGGACTTGGCACCATACTTTCTTTGGCCTTTGTTTTCCTAGTCGGTTTGTTGGCACAAAATTTTATCGGACAAACCTTGGTGCAATGGTGGGAAGCTTTGCTGCGGCGCATTCCATTAGTTGGGCCACTGTATACAAGCGTCAAGCAAGTCTCTGACACTTTATTGGCGCAAGATGGCACAGCTTTTCGTAAAGCCCTGTTGATTGAGTATCCACGCCCAGGGGTGTATAGCATTGCTTTTTTGACAGGTGTGCCAGCGGATGAGATTACCCATCATCTGCCAGATGATTACGTGACTGTCTATGTTCCTACTACGCCAAATCCAACTTCTGGATTTTTCTTATTATTGCCCCGCGCAGAGGTGATTGAACTCAACATGACAGCTGAGGCTGCGTTGAAATATATCGTCTCTATGGGCGCTGTTACGCCGCTTACGCAAGTTCGGCGTTAGTGATTAGAACCTGTTCATAGCGCATGGCTTATTATCCATGCTATTTTTTTGACAGCAGCATGAGTCAATCCAAATACTCGGGCTGCTGTCGTTCCACATGCTGTCTTTTATTTGCTGAACGATGAGAACTGAATACTGCGGCTTAGTGACCGATGCCTTTTTAGGCAAAACAATTTCGCTCTACGGCTGGGTGCACCGCCGCCGTGACCATGGCGGCGTGATTTTTATTGATTTGCGCGACCGTGAAGGTTTGGTGCAAGTCGTATGCAGCCCCGATAACTCAGCAGTCTTCAAAATCGCTGAAGAAGTGCGCAATGAATATTGCTTGGAGATCCGCGGAGTAGTCCAATTACGGCCAGCAGGCACAGAAAACACCAGCCTTGCAAGTGGCAAGATTGAAGTGCTGTGCGAGCAGCTGACTGTTTTGAACGCTTCAGTCACGCCACCCTTCCAACTAGACGACGATAATCTTTCTGAAACCACGCGCCTAACGCATCGCATTCTTGATTTGCGTCGTCCGCGCATGCAGGAAAATTTAAAGCTGCGCTATCGCGTTTCAATGGCCGTGCGCAAATATCTTGATGCGCAAGGCTTTATCGATATCGAAACACCAATCTTGACTAAAAGCACACCAGAAGGTGCGCGTGATTATTTGGTGCCATCACGGGTGCATGATGGGCATTTCTTCGCTCTGCCACAATCGCCGCAGCTTTTCAAACAGATGCTGATGGTATCTGGCTTTGATCGCTATTATCAAATCACCCGATGTTTTCGCGATGAAGATCTGCGCGCAGATCGGCAACCTGAGTTCACGCAGATCGACTGCGAAATGTCATTTTTGACTGAGCAAGAGATTCGTGATCTAAGCGAAGACATGATTCGCAGCGTCTTCAAAGAAACCATGGATGTTGATTTGCCCGCATCCTTTGCTGTGATGGAGCATGCCGAAGCGCTCAAACGCTTCGGCTCTGACAAGCCCGATTTACGCGTCAAACTTGAGCTGACTGAGCTGACCGACATCATGCAGGAAGTCGATTTTAAAGTCTTCAGCGCAGCTGCCAAAATGAAAGATGGCCGCGTCGCGGCCCTACGCATTCCTCAGGGAAGCGGGCTATCACGTAGCGAAATTGATGCTTACACCGATTTTGTCCAGATTTATGGCGCTAAAGGATTAGCTTGGATTAAGGTTAACCAAATAGAAAACGGTCGCGACGGCTTACAAAGTCCAATCGTTAAGAATTTGCACGATCAGGCGCTCGCAGCCATTTTGGAGCGCACCGGCGCACAAAATGGTGACCTGATTTTCTTTGGTGCCGATCGCACTAAAGTTGTCAACGATAGCCTCGGCGCATTGCGCGTCAAAATTGGGCATTCCGAGTTTGGCGCCGCGCAAGGCTTATTCGAAGCAGGTTGGAAGCCATTGTGGGTAATCGATTTCCCCATGTTTGAATATGATGAGCAAGAAAACCGCTGGGTTGCTGTGCATCATCCGTTCACTAGCCCGAAAGACGGCCATGGCGAGTTGCTTGAAACCGATCCAGGCAGTTGTCTTGCAAAAGCCTACGATATAGTACTCAATGGCTGGGAAATCGGCGGCGGCTCAGTGCGCATTCACCGCGAAGAGATGCAGAGCCAAGTATTCCGCGCTTTAAATATTAATGCTGAAGCTGCAGCCAGCAAGTTCGGCTTCTTGCTTGATGCACTACGTTATGGCGCACCACCACACGGTGGTATTGCCATTGGGCTTGATCGTATTGTGGCGATGATGGCTGGCGCTGATTCCATCCGTGATGTGATCGCCTTCCCCAAAACTCAACGTGCGCAATGCTTGCTTACCCAAGCACCGAGTGCGGTCGAAGACACCCAGCTACGGGAACTACATATTCAAGTACGAAAGAAAATAGATAATTTGTCATAAATGCTGTGTCAAAAATTAATTGCCCATTACAACCCTTTATTCGCTGGCTAAAATCTCAAGCGATGTAAAAGAAAGTAAAGGATGCGTTGAATAAATCGGGAGCTAGTCATACCAACGTGCAGTGCGCGATAAGAAGGTAGACCTTGCTCCCGATTTATTTCACCCAGCCAAACATTCTCTACTGATCCGAGTTGATGCCCCTCCTCTATTATGGACACTAGCCTCACCGAAACTTCACTAGGCGAAATTAGAAAAGCTAGCCAAAACCCAGCCTTCAGAATTCTGATGGCAATTAGCTTTTCGCATCTGCTTAATGACGTCGTTCAATCGTTATTGATCGCTATTTACCCTATGCTGAAAAGCTCATTTCACCTGAGCTTTGGACAAATTGGGCTAATTACGCTTACCTACCAATTTACGGCTTCTCTTTTGCAACCGCTAGTTGGGTTGTATGCAGATCGCCGCCCTCAAACTTATTCGTTAGCGATAGGCATGGGATTTACTTTGGTCGGTTTACTGCTGCTCTCGTGCGCCCCCAACTTCGCATTTATATTATTTGCTGCTGCACTGATTGGAGTCGGCTCTTCAGTGTTTCATCCGGAAGCATCAAGGGCGGCCCATATGGCCTCTGGCGGCCGCTATGGAATGGCGCAGTCAGTGTTTATGGTTGGCGGGAATGTGGGCACAGCGTTAGGCCCATTGCTGGCCGCATTAATTATTCTTCCATACGGCCAAACTAAGCTTGCATGGTTTGCAGGTACGGCCTTACTCGGCGCTTTTCTACTGTTAAAAGTAGGTCAATGGTGCAAGGGAAATTACAAGGTCAAAATAAAACCAAGCGTATCGCACCTCACGCCTGCTAGACATTCAAACAAAAAAATGGCGTACGCGCTAAGCATTCTCGTCGCGCTCATCTTCTCGAAATATGTTTATCTAGCGAGCTTACAAAGCTATTACGCCTTTTATTTAATCAGCAGATTCCAGGTTTCGGAATCGAACGCGCAGCTCTATCTATTCGCGTTTCTATTTTCGATCGCGCTTGGCCCGCTAATTGGGGGACCCATTGGCGATAAGATTGGGCGTAGATGGGTGATTTGGATCTCCGTCATGGGCGCTGCACCATTTACGCTAATCCTGCCCTATGCCAACCTATTTTGGACTGGCGTGCTAACGGTACTCATTGGCATCATCCTCTCATCTGCTTTCCCGGCCATCCTAGCTTATGCGCAAGAGCTGATGCCAAACAATATAGGCATGGTGTCTGGACTACTGTACGGTTTTGCCTTTGGTATAGGTGGCATTGGCGCGGCAGTATTTGGCAAATTAGCTGACCTGACAAGCATCGAATTTATCTATCATGTTTGCGCGTTTCTGCCATTCATTGGTGCGCTCACCTACTTTCTGCCAAGACTCAACTCGCCAAAATCAGTGGCGTAGATAATAGGCACAGCCTTGTAGATTGGGGTGACGAAGCTTGATTTACCCACTCTGGCGCCGCAGAAAGCGTTATAAGCCAAGCTATTTACAAGCGTGTTCTTGCCCTGCCATTTAAAAATCTCGGGCTAGCTCTAAGAACCTGTTCACAATCCACTTTTGAAGATCGTGAACAGATTCTTAGAACTTGTTTAGGGTTTTCCTAGTGGCCTCGCGCCGACGCAGACAGTACAAATCGTACGGCAAGACGGCGCGGAGCTAGAGAAATCCCTAAACCACCACCTTACCTAGAACTTGTTTAGGGTTTTCCTAGTGGCCTCGCGCCGGCGCAGACAGTACAAAACGTACGGCAAGACGGCGCGAGGGCGCTAGGGAAAGCCTAAACAAGTTCTTAGCCAAGTTGCTCTGTTGCATCCTTGATCGCTTGCGTAATAGTATCTGCGGCTAGCTGACATTGTTCGAGAGAATGCTCAGCCATCATTTGCATCCTAAAGCGGGCAGCATTGGCGGCTACCGCTGGGTATTCAACCAAATTAGCAAATACGCCACGCTCCTCAATCAGCTTGGTGGCTAGCCTCGCTCTATCTGCCTTGCCAATCAGAACGGGCACAATTGGAGAAGGCTGACCCATGGTGAGCATGTTATGGCTCGCAAAGCGTTCACGCACAGCATGAATTGCGTTAAAGAGCTTGGTGCGCCGCAACTCCCCTTCTTCCGAACGAATAATAGCTAGGCACTTACGCACAACCGCAATTTGTGCAGGAGGCATCGTGTTGGAAAAGGTATTAGATGGCGCATAAAAGCGTAAATACTCTTTAATAGCGCGATTGTGCGAGGCAACAAAACCGCCTACTGAAGAAAATGATTTAGAAAAAGATCCCATCACAAGATCCACTTTTCCTAACATATTTTGCAAGCCAATTTGCCCTGTACCGCCTGGCCCTGAGCAACCTAAATCATGTGCCACATCCAACAATAAGGTGGCATCGTATTCACGTGCTAATGCCTGAAATGCTGCAATATCAGGAGAATCAGCATCCATTGAAAACAAGCCTTCAGTAATCAATAAAATGCCATTGGTCGTATCCCGTCTGCGGATTTGCTCCAATTTCTTGCGTGCATGTTGCACAGATAAATGTTGGTAAAGGCTGGTCTTACGGGTGGCGGCTCTTGCGCCTTCATGAAGACAATTATGCGCAAGCATATCTATCACAACATGGTCATGCTCTCGCACCAGCGCTTTCACTGCCCCGTAACCTGCGCTCCAGCCTGTAGGGAACAACGTCACGCATTGCATTTGCAGAAAATCGGCAAGTTCTTGCTCTAGTTTTTCACCATCGGCAATATTGCCGCACAGTGCTGTCGAGCCCGCGCTATGCACACCGAAACGATGGATGGCTTCAATCGCAGCATTAGCCACCTCCGGATGCGAAGCAAGGGCCAGGTAATCTTGCGAGGCAAAGTTAATTCCTGAAAGAGGTTTGCCGTCCAAGCCACGCCATTTTGTTTCGGCCCTGGGCGCAGCTTCAATTACTTTGGCGTACGATGCAAAACCCGTTTCAAGTCGTGCCTGCCACCATTCAAAAAAACGCTCTGTACGCTCAGGCAAAGACTTTGTTACGGTATCGAAATAATCTCTAGCGCTGCCTTGCAGCGCGTAATACTGTTGCTCAGTTAATCTGCTCTTATTCATTTGAATAATTATTTTTTATATTTGATTTATCTTTAATTAAAGAAGGCCTACACAATCTGGAGGGCAAGGAATGCCGCCAGGCTATGTAGGCCTTCTTTCGCAAAAAATACTACTGCTTTGAATCAATACTAATCGCATATATCAGTATCTTTAACTGTATTAAGAATGCAGTTTAGCGTATCTAAATTCATCTAAGAAATTTTGCGCGCTTTAGAAAATCCTAGATAGATCGTGAGCAAAGGATTCAACCGCAGACAGTACCACTTGCATAACAGCACGCTAGGTTGATTCAACGTTTCCTAACGCGGCGAATTTATTCTGTCGCGCGAGATCAATCTATCGCAGTACCAAACCAATAGCGGATTAATTAAGCCATTCAATCGATTTAATGCCCATATCACCCAACCTGGTGTGATGGCAAATTGCTTGGTTCTCAATCCTTTGATAATGCAGGCGGCAACGGCGTCCGCTGTCCATATTTTCGCCACTTCCGTCATGCGCTTGGTTTCAGGCGGCTTATATTTATTCTCTTCCTCAAGCTGAGGTGTCTGAGTATCAGGCGGATAGGCAATCGAAACATGAATATGGTCAGACTTCAATTCAGCCTGTAGCGCTTCTGCTAAGCCACGCAGGGCAAATTTAGTTGGACTGTAGGCGGTATAGCCAAACAGCCCAATCAGCCCAGCCCCAGATGAAATGAGAACAATATGCCCGCTTCTCTGGGCGCGCATTGAAGGGACGACTGCCTGAATCGCATATAAAGTCCCAAAATAATTAATGCGCATCGTTTCTTCAAACACGCCATCCGGCAATGTTTCAAAACGCCCAGGCCGAGCCATTCCTGCTGATGTAATCAAGTATTTAGGCGCGCCTACTATTTTAATTGCGCTTTGAATCGCCTCTTGAACTTCAGTTTTATTCCCCACATCTACTGAATAAACGAGAAAACGTTGGCTTTTTCTAATGCGTAGGCTTTCAAGTTCGACCAGCGCACTGTCAAGACGCGCTTTGCCCCGAGCCAGCAACGTAATATCTGCACCTTGCTGAGCGAGTTGACGTGCGCAAGCTAGGCCAATACCGCTTGATCCGCCTGTAATAATTGCATGCTTAGGGGAGTGATGCGGGAATTGATTTGACATTGAATAATGACTTTTTATATTTGTTAAAGAAGGCCTGCACAACCTGCAGGGCAAAGAATGCCGCGCAGATAGAATACTTAAGCATGGCGCCGCTCTCGGTGTATCCAGTTGCCTAACACTAAGCTATTCTCTATTCGAATTTTTATACTACATGTTTTATCAAAGCAGCTGAAAAAACCATTCGACCTACTCTGCTTTTATCGTCAGATAAGCGGCTTGCTATACAATAAAAATTGAATAAATTGAGAATGCCGATATTTCTTGATCGCGGCTTATTTAATATTTCCTCAATATTTCCGTAAGGAAGGTCTGCATAACCCGAGGGCAAGGAATGCTGACACAGACAGTACAACTGTACGGCAAGGAGGCATGACGCCGCCTTCGGGTTATGCAGACCTTCCTTAAAGCGCTTTTTTGTTGCTTTTTCTTTTGCTGCAGACCAACCTTGATTGCTCAAAAAATTCCTGAATCTGCACTGGTTGTCGTGCACACCTCAGACTTACAAGTTCTTTTACTCGAGCGCACCGATCGGCCTGGCTTTTGGCAATCGGTTACAGGTTCCAAAGATTATCTTGATGAGCCACTGCTTCAAGTGGCAAGCCGTGAAGTTGCTGAAGAAACTAGCATTATTGTGGGTAGCGTTGAGGTACCTCATCACGCACTGGTTGATTGGCAACATCAAGTCACTTACGAAATTTATCCAGGCTGGCGACACCGCTATCAAGCCGGGGTAATGCACAATACCGAACATTGGTTTGGCCTCACCGTACCCACTGATCTCTCTATCACGCTTGCCCCCCTCGAACATACAGCCTATCTCTGGCTACCGTATCAATTAGCCGCACAGCGCTGTTTTTCTCCTTCTAATCGAGCTGCCATTCTGCAATTACCCCAACGCTTGAAATCCATCTCCAGCTAGCCTTTGGCACCACTCCTTAGGAAGGTCTGCATGATGCCACCCCCGGCTTATGCAGATCTTCCCTTGCACTTCCTTTTTTAGATTTTTCTGGCTAGCTAGCCTCGAATAGGCTGCTTGTTTCGTCTAGTAGAGGGTGCAAATAATAGGGCCTTTATGAGAAGTTTTAGCTGCTGCAACATCAATTTGCCTGCCAAGACAACGTCTTAAACGCATGTCAAATCAGCGAAACTATTTTGTTTCTTCTACTTCGGTCTCTTTGTGGCCTAGAGCATTTTTCCAATGATTTGCAATGCGCTGCTCCCGCGCAAGCAGGAAGAGCAGTGGATGAAAGCATACCGTTGCGAATAATTCGAGGAATGCTCTATTGCTGGTCACGGGCGCCCTTTACCAATCTTTGGAGATTTTTATGGGGCAATATGTTGCGCCTTTGCGTGATATGCAATTCGTGCTGCACGAATTACTCGATGTTCAAACCGAACTCAATCACTTACCGACCCATGCTGGGCTGGATGCTGACACTATCAATCAAGCGCTCTCTGAAGCAGGCAAGTTTTGCGCAGAAGTTCTTTTTCCGTTAAACCGCAACGGTGACGAAGAAGGTTGCACTTACCATGATGGCCATGTCACTACGCCCAAAGGATTTAAAGAAGCCTATCAACAATTCATTCAAGCCGGTTGGCCGGCGCTAGCGTGTGATCCCGAATATGGCGGGCAAGGTTTGCCGAAAGTGCTTAACAACGCTTTTTATGAAATGCTCAATAGCGCCAACCAAGCTTGGACACTTTATGCTGGCCTGTCTTACGGCGCCTATGAATGCCTAAGAACCCATGGCACCGCTGAGCAAAAGCGCGCTTATCTTCCTAAGCTTGCCTCTGGGCACTGGAGTGGCAGCATGTGCTTAACCGAAGCACATTGCGGCACTGATCTAGGTCTATTACGCACCAAAGCTGAGCCGCAAAGCAATGGCTCGTACCATATCACTGGCACCAAAATTTTTATATCCAGCGGCGAGCATGATCTTGCTGAAAATATTGTGCATTTGGTGCTAGCACGTCTACCTGATGCGCCCAAAGGCACCAAAGGTATTTCCCTCTTTCTGGTGCCCAAGTTTATTCCCCATGCAAATGGTGAATTAGGTGAGCGCAATCAAGTGAAATGTGCAGCCATCGAGAAAAAAATGGGTATTCATGGGAATGCGACCTGTGTACTTAATTTCGATGCAGCACAAGGATGGTTGATTGGCCAGCCCCATAAAGGCTTACAAGCCATGTTCGTGATGATGAACTCGGCACGCCTGGGCGTCGGCATGCAAGGCTTGGGGATCACCGAAATTGCCTATCAGCAGGCCCTAGCTTATGCCAAAGAACGCTTACAGATGCGCTCGCTCTCCGGCGCCAAAGCACCAGAGAAAGCAGCTGATCCGATTATCGTGCACCCCGATGTACGCCGCATGTTGCTGACCCAAAAAGCTTACAGCGAAGCGGGCCGAGCCTTTAGCTATTGGTTATCGTTATTGCTTGACCAAGAAGAACATCATCCTGAAAAAGCAGTGCGCGAGTCATCTGCTGATTTAGTCTCATTGCTAACACCCATTGTCAAAGCTTTCTTAACCGACAACGCCTGCGAATCGACAAATCTTGCTTTGCAAATTTTTGGCGGGCACGGTTACATCAAAGAATACGGCGTCGAGCAATACGTACGGGATGCGCGTATTAGCACCATTTATGAAGGTACCAACACAGTTCAATCTTTGGATCTGCTTGGACGCAAAGTATTAGGCGATATGGGTGCCAAACTCAAGAAATTTGGCCGCCTCATTCAAGACTTTATCGAGCAAGAAGGCCTGAAGCCCGAGATGCAGGAATTTATCGACCCCCTCGCTAAACTCGGTGATGAAGTGAAAAAACTCACGCTAGAGATCGGTATGAAGGCACTCAGCGACCCAGATGAAGTAGGCGCTGCAGCAGCACCTTATCTACGCATTTTAGGGCACTTAGTGTTCGCTTATCTGTGGGCCAGAATGGCACGCATCGCGCTTGATAAGCAGGCTCCTCACCTACCCTTTTACCAAGCCAAACTTGCCACGGCACGTTTCTATTTCGCGAAATTATTGCCAGAGACGTCTTATTACTTGCAAGCGCTTCGCGCTGGCGCAAAGCCACTGATGGAATTAGAAGCAGCGCTGTTTTAACACTCGCCTCTCATTAATTATGAGACTTAGATCAAGTTAATTAAAAACTTATAAAAACTTGTCTGAGTCTCTCCTTTTTCTTCCATCCAAGGAAAATTTGTGACACATCTAATTATTTGCAAAGTAGCTGTACTTGGCGCCGGTGTGATGGGGGCCCAAATTGCTGCACACCTAATTAATGCAAGGGTGCCTGTCATATTGTTCGATTTGCCAGCCACCGACGGCCCAAAAAATGGGATTGCCCAACAAGCCTTAGCGCATTTGAAAAAGCTTAAACCTGCACCGTTTGGCCTCCCAGAAGATGCTCAATTTATCGAGTGTGCCAATTACGAAGATGATCTTGAAAAGCTAAAAGAATGTGATTTAGTCATCGAAGCGATTGCTGAGCGGATGGACTGGAAGCACGATTTATATCAAAAAATCGTGCCCGCACTTTCCCAGACAGCAATCTTTGCCTCGAATACTTCCGGTTTATCAATTATTGAACTAAGCCAAGTTTTACCTGCTGAGCTAAAGACGCGTTTTTGCGGTGTGCATTTCTTTAATCCACCGCGCTATATGCCTCTGGTTGAGCTGATTGCCACCCCTGATACGCGTACTGAACTGCTAGATGGCCTCGAATTATTTTTAACCAACACCTTAGGCAAAGGTGTCGTACGAGCCAAAGATACGCCGACTTTTATTGCTAATCGCGTGGGTACTTTTGCCATGCTTTCGGTGATGGCGCAAGCAGAGAAATTCGGCCTCAGCATAGATCTTGTTGATGATTTAACGGGTAAGCGTTTGGGTCATCCTAAGTCAGCCACCTTTCGCACTGGGGATGTCGTAGGTCTAGACACTTGGTCTTATGTGATCAAAACCATGTACGACAACTTGGCTGATGATCCCTTTTTCCCTCTTTATCAAACGCCAGCCTTGCTAACCAAGCTCCTTAATAAAGGTGCATTTGGCCAAAAAAGTGGTGCGGGATTCTATAAAAAAGAAGGTAAATCGATCAAAGTCTTTGATACGCAGCTCAATGACTACGTTACTAGTGGAGCTAAAGCTGACCCATTAATAGAGCGCATCTTGGCACGTGGGAGCACTGAACGATTCAAACTGTTGCGCGAATCTACTCACCCGCAAGCGCAATTTCTGTGGTCTATTTTCCGCGATATCTTTCACTATGCTGCCGTTCATCTTGAGGCAATTGCAGATAATGCGCGTGATATCGATCTAGCCATACGCTGGGGCTTTGGCTGGAGTGAGGGACCATTTGAAAGCTGGCAAGCCGCTGGTTGGCAACAAGTCGCTGAATGGATTAAGGCTGATATTGACGCAGGCAAAGCGCTCTCAAACGCGCCCTTACCTGCATGGGTCTTTAGCGGCCCCGTAGCCGACCACGGCGGAGTACATAGCCCGGCCGGCTCATGGTCACCGCTAGCGGGTGCGTTTGTGGCACACAACAAAATAGCCTCGCAAGATCAGCATCTACGCCGCGTTTCACTCGTTGGCGAGCAACATATTGATCCGTTTGAATATGGCACAACCTTACTTGAAACGAATGCGGTACGCGTTTGGGTAGACCCTCGCAGCGGTGAAGATGACGTGGCTGTGGTGTCATTTAAAACCAAGCTAAACACGATCAGTCCAGATGTGCTCGACGGCTTAACTCAAGCGATTGAAATAGCTGAAAAGGATTATCGAGGCCTCATCGTCTGGCAAAGCGCTTCTTTGCAAACAGGCGGCGCATTTTCCGCGGGTGCCGACCTCAAATCGCTGTTACCAAAATTTATGGCAGGTGGCGTCAACAACGTTGAGCCTGTCGTCGCGCAATTTCAGCGCACCATGCAACGCCTGAAATACGCACAGGTACCCGTTATCTCAGCAATTGCTGGGCTGGCCCTCGGCGGCGGTTGTGAATTGGCCATGCACAGCGCCAAGCGGGTGGCGCATTTTGAAAGCTATATAGGCCTAGTTGAAGTGGGGGTTGGCATTTTGCCCGCGGGCGGTGGTTTAAAGGAAACTGCCGTGCGTGCTGCGCAAGCGGCACAACGCGCAGGCAAAAAAAAGGGTGATTTGATTGAATTTTTGAGTACTCCCTTTCAAAACGCAGCGTTAGCAAAAGTTTCCAGTTCTGCCCTAGAAGCACGCGCCATGGGCTATCTAGATGCTTCGGATCCGATTGTTTTCAACCTTGATGAACTGCTCAATACCGCCAAACGCGAGGCACGTACCTTAGCTGCAGCAGGATGGCGGCCGCCTTTACGCCCAACTGGCATTCCTGTGGCAGGGAAAGCCGGCATTGCCGCCATCAAATTACACCTCGTCAACTTACGCGAAGGCGGTTTTATTTCCGAACATGATTATCTAATCAGTTCTTATATCGCCGAAACAATCTGCGGTGGCAATGTCGAAACAGGTACTTTGGTGAACGAAGAGTGGCTGCTTGATCTTGAGCGTAAAGCCTTTGTTGCCTTACTGGGGACAAAAAAATCTCAGGAACGGATGATGGCCACCCTACAAACAGGCAAGCCAGTGCGCAACTAAAAATAAGGAAGCGTTTCCTCAAAGTTGTTGTGCGAAAAAAATTAGATGGCTATTTGGCAGGGTTGTGTGTTTGCGCTTAAAGCGCGCATCTTCCCTGCTAAGGCGGCATGTCATACCTACCACCTTCACCTATATAAGCAAAATGAGCAAACTACTGCAAGATGCCTATATCGTCGCGGCTAGCCGCACACCAGTTGGAAAAGCGCCACATGGCATATTTCAACATACTCGCCCGGACGAATTATTAGTACACGCGTTTAAAGGAGCACTTGCGCAAGTACCCAACCTTGACCCCAAAATCCTTGAGGATGCCATTATCGGTTGTGCCATGCCTGAAGCTGAGCAAGGACTGAATATCGCACGCGCTAGCGTACTACTAGCTGGCTTGCCCTATACCGTTGCCGGCACTACCGTCAATCGCCTCTGTGCTTCAGGTTTAACTGCGATAGCCATGGCAGCTGACCGGATTCGCACAGGCGAAGCAGACGCAATTATTACGGGTGGCGTTGAATCGATGAGCATGGTGCCGATGACAGGCAATAAGCTGTCGCCATCGCCACGTATCTTTGAAGGTAGCGAAAATATTGGCATTGCCTACGGTATGGGTTTAACGGCTGAAAAAGTCGCTCAACGCTGGAACATTAGCCGCGAGGCGCAAGACAAATTTGCTTTTGAATCACATCAAAAAGCTTTAAAAGCGCAAGCAAATGGCGCCTTTAACAACGAAATTTCGCCGATCAATATCAGCGAGAGATTGCCTGATTTCAACACCCACGAAATTCGCCACCATACACGTGAAGTGACGCTTGATGAAGGGCCTCGCGCTAATACCTCGCTTGCTGCATTAAATAAACTTAGGCCTGTATTTGCTGCAAATGGCTCAGTCACCGCCGGCAATAGCTCGCAAATGTCGGATGGTGCAAGCGCCTTGATTGTGGTCTCAGAAAAAATTTTAAAACAGTTCAATCTAACGCCATTAGCGCGCTTCGTAAGCTTTGCTGTGCGCGGCGTGCCGCCTGAAGTGATGGGCATTGGCCCTATCGAAGCTGTTCCCATTGCGCTAAAAGCCGCGGGCTTAAAGCAAGATGACATTGATTGGATTGAGTTAAACGAAGCATTCTCGTCACAGTCGCTAGCGGTAATCAACGATCTTAAGCTGGATACCACCAAGGTTAATCCACTTGGTGGCGCTATTGCTTTGGGTCATCCACTCGGCGCAAGTGGCGCAATTCGCGCGACGACCATTGTGCATGCACTCCACCGCCAGCAGTTGAAATACGGCATGGCAACCATGTGTGTTGGGGTTGGCATGGGAGCGGCGGGTATTTTTGAGCGCGTATGAAGCAGATGAAAAAAAGGTACCGCATCGCTTTAAGCTAACTCGACACCAACGTCAGCTCAAAGCAACAAAGTACCCCGATATCCTGCCACTGAAATTAATACAGTAGACATTCTCATCTAAATATGAGAAATTTAAACTAATTGGTTTATTATTAACTTAATTAGGTAGCAATAAAGGACGGGGTCGATGATCAGCGTCCAGTGCCACATAAGTTAGGGTAGCTTCAGTGACTTTGGCAATCTCATGGCTCGTGCGAAACCGTTGTGCATAGACCTCAACCACAACGGTGACAGAAGTGCGGCCAGTTTTAACGATATCGGCATAAAAACTGAGTAAATCACCAACTGCTACAGGCTGCTTGAAAGTGAAAGAATTAACTGCCACCGTCGCGAGTTTACTGCCTGCACGCTTACTAGCGGCAATGGTTCCTGCAACGTCAACTTGTGACATGATCCAGCCGCCAAATACGCTGCCATTTATATTGACGTCAGCAGGCATTGGCACCATGCGCAATACAAGCGTCTTATCTTCGGGTAGCGAAAGTTCGGTTTCAGTCATCATATTTCCTTTTTTAACGGTGCGTGTCGACAATTCTGCGACAATAACGGAATTCCAGAATAATCCTGGGACAATCAGCTATCGGCCACCACGGGTGGCTGATAGTTTTTAACGCCTATTGCAGAAGGTACTAGGCAAAGCCAGTGGCGTTTTTTTAGAGCCTGTTTAACGTCTTTCAACAGAGCCCTATTGGAGCACTCAGGAGCGCAGAAACCAGAATGTACGCTAGTACATAAGGATTTCTGTTACCTCGCGAGGCCGAAAAAGGGGGATTTTGGGAGACTTTGAACAGCTTCTTAAACACAAGGCAAGGCTTAGTCGCCTTATATTTTTATATCGGGCTATCCAAACAGCAGCCTGCTGTCTTCGCTGTTGGACACCAAATTTATTGCCTCTCGCAAGAGGTTTTTACCCTATCACTTTTTCCGTCTGCCCGGAGAATTTATGTCGCACCTGAATACTATTCCCTCCTATATGCGGCCCACTGAACTGGGCCCTTGGAGCATTTATTTACAACAAATCGACCGAGTCACCCCTTATCTTGGCTCTTTATCGCGCTGGATTGAAACGCTCAAGCGTCCCAAGCGCATCATGATTGTTGATGTGCCGATCGAGCTCGATAATGGGACAGTCGCGCACTTTGAAGGCTATCGCGTGCAGCACAATACTTCGCGCGGCCCTGGTAAAGGCGGACTACGTTATCACCAAGATGTCACCCTTTCTGAGGTAATGGCACTGTCCGCTTGGATGTCAATCAAAAACGCTGCGGTTAATGTGCCTTATGGTGGCGCTAAAGGCGGCATACGAGTTGACCCACATACTTTATCGCGTGGTGAACTCGAACGCATCACACGCCGTTATACCAGTGAAATCAACGTCATCATTGGCCCTAACAGTGATATCCCCGCGCCAGACGTTGGCACAAATGAGCAAATCATGGCATGGATGATGGACACTTACTCCATGAACCAAGGCCGTACGACAACAGGTGTGGTAACCGGCAAGCCGGTTGCACTCGGTGGCAGTCTTGGGCGTCGTGAAGCTACAGGTCGTGGTGTTTTCGTGGTGGGCTGCGAGGCTGCGCGTCAACTCGGCTTAAATATCGCAGGCACACGCGTCGCGGTACAAGGCTTCGGTAACGTGGGCAGTATCGCTGCACGACTTTTCCAAGAAGCACAAGCAAAAATTATCGTGGTGCAAGATCACACTGGCACAATTTATCAGCCGGCCGGACTTGAAATCAACAAACTCATTGAGCACGTTGCACAACACGGCGGCGTAGCTGGTTTTGCGGGCGCTGAGTTGATTGCCGACGAAGATTTTTGGAATATTGAATCCGATATATTGATTCCGGCTGCACTCGAAGGCCAGATCACTGAGAAAAATGCCTCTCAAATCAAAACCAAACTTATCATCGAAGGCGCCAATGGCCCAACCACCCCGCAGGCAGACGACACACTAACCGAGCGCGGCGTTCTGATTATCCCTGACGTAATTGCTAATGCAGGTGGTGTCACGGTTTCCTACTTCGAATGGGTGCAAGATTTCTCAAGCTTTTTCTGGAATGAAGACGAAATTAATCAGCGTCTTGAGCAAGCGATGCGAGAAGCCTTTGCCTCCGTTTGGCAAATTGCCAGTGAGCGCAAAGTATCGATGCGCACTGCAGCGTATATCGCAGCCTGTACACGCATTTTGATGGCCCGTGAAATGCGCGGACTTTATCCTTGATCGGCATCGGATTGAGAACCTGTTCACAATCTTTCAAAGGTGCCCTTATTTGGGGGAGTCCGGAGCACAGTAACCGGCATGTACTCTAATACATAAGGATTGCGAGCACCGCACGACCCCGAAAAAGGGTGCTTTTGGGAAATTATGGACAGGTTCTTAGGGAAATCGTAGACAGACTCTGAGACGTGCTGAGTCAATCGCGAGCAACGAACACCGGCGCAGGCAGTACAGCTAGTACCACCAGGAGACATGCGCCGCTCCCGGTTTATTCAACACCTCTCTAAACATAGACACTTTGTAAGGAATTCATATGGCAGACTTAAAAAAAATAATGGCCGTGTTTCTTGCGTGCGGTGTAATCGCAGGCAACGTCTACGCACAGCAGGGCGGCACGTTAGAAAAAATTAGCCGCAGCAATGTGATTGCGATAGGTCACCGTGAATCGTCCATACCTTTTTCTTATTATGATGAGAGGCAGCAGGTTGTCGGCTATTCACAAGAATTCACAGAAGCCGTGGTAAGCGCAGTCAAACAAAAGCTTAACCGGCCGACATTACAGCGCACGCTGATGCCGCTCACTTCGCAAAACCGCATCTCACTATTACAAAACGGCACGGTTGATATTGAATGCGGCTCAACAACTAATAACCTCGAGCGCCAAAATCAGGTCGCTTTCTCCAACACGATTTTTATTATCGAAGCACGTCTTTTAGTGAAAAAAGGCTCGGGCATTAATGATTTCTCCGACCTAAAAGGCAAAACTGTTGTGACCACCGCAGGCACAACCTCTGAACGCGTGTTACGTAAACTCAAACAAGAAAAAGGGCTGCCCAAAAACATTATTAGCGCAAAAGATCATGGCGAAGCCTTCCTAGCCTTAGAGTCGGGCCGCGCTGCCGCGTTTATGATGGATGATGCGCTGCTAGCAGGTGAGCGTGCCAAATCCAAACAAGCACAAACTTATGAAATCGTAGGCTCACTTGAATCCGTCGGCCTACCAAGCTTGCGTGAAGCTTACGGCTGCATGATGCGCAAGGGTGACCCTGAATTTAAAGCGCTCGTTAATGAAGCCATTGCTGACATCGAACGCTCTGGTAAGGCCGATCAGTTTTACAAGAAATGGTTCCAATCACCAATTCCGCCATCAAACCTAAACTTAAATTTCCCGCTAAGTAAAGAAATGGCAGAGCTGTATAAGAATCCAAACGATAAGGCTCTTAATTAATTTTCGTTATTTGATAACTGATTACGCTTTTTTTAAAAAGTGGATACCAGGGAAAATATAAAGTAAACGAAACCCACGGGAAGCAAACGTTGTAGACGCATTTACAAACAGAATTCCCGTGGTTTCTCTCAAATTTCCCTTGCATCAAGTTCGGTTAGAAAAATTATTAAAAACGATTAAGTAGAACTAAAAGCAACGCTAGGCCCTGGAACCTGTTTAGAAATTCCTAAGGGCTTAAACATTGAAACTAGCCCACGTAGGGTGGGACAACGAATGAAATGAAATACGGAGCCCCAGATGGGGAGGTGGTAATTGGAAGTAGTTGTGTTGGGGTTCTTAATTTTAAATTCATCACCCCAACCTACGAGCTAACAAAAAGCCGTCACCATTTTTCAGAGGGTTTCTAAACAAGTTCTTATCAGGCCGCTAACAATTAGCTGACGAAAGCGCAAAAAATTGCGTTGAGAACAAAACGTGGGCAGGTTCTAGGGCGTGCCCTCAAATTGTAGTGAGTGCGCATCAGCATGGTTACCAAGACCAGGAAGCGTGAGCATAAGAACCGGCGTGTACGTTAGTACATGAAGATTCCGAGCACCGCCCGGCCCCCATGGTGGATGCACAGTAGATTTGAGGACATGCCTAAGCTTTGCCTAGCACTACCGGCATGTAGCAGCTTATTTATTCACTTTATTTGCTCGTTTTTCTTAGTAAATTGAAGCTGTGCAATGCCGTTTTATCTCGTTTTACCTTTGTGGGAGTTAAATTCGAATGGCTTATCATTGGAACTGGGAAATTTTCCTAAGCCCTGTCTCCACAGGCGAGCCCACCACCTATTTTGGCTGGCTCATTTCCGGTTTTAACATTACCGTGGCACTTTCCCTATCAGCATGGCTGATGGCCTTAGTGCTTGGTTCTGTATTTGGTGCATTGCGCACACTGCCCAATCGATTTATCGCAAGCATTGGTGGGGTCTATGTGGCGGTGTTCCGTAATATTCCGCTGATTGTGCAGTTCTTTTGCTGGTACTTTGTTGTGCCAGAGCTTTTGCCGAGCTCACTTGGCAATGGATTTAAAGAACTATCGCCTAATCTCCAGTTTTTTCTGACCTCGATTGTCTGTCTGGGCTTTTTTACTGGTGCGCGGGTTTGCGAACAAGTACGCTCAGGCCTTAATGCCTTACCACCTGGGCAAAAAGAGGCTGCCTTGGCACTGGGTTTAACCCTGCCACAGACTTATCGTCATGTATTAATGCCAGTGGCCTATCGCATTATCGTGCCGCCGCTTACTTCCGAGTTTCTCAATATTTTTAAAAATTCAGCCGTGGCTTCAACCATTGGCTTGCTTGAGCTTTCTGCCCAAGCGCGCCAGCTCGTTGACTATACAGCTCAGGCTTATGAATCGTTTATTTCAGTCACCATCGCCTACTTTATTATCAATATGGTGGTGATGTTGATCATGCAGCAGGTTGAAAAGAAAACACGCCTGCCCGGTTATGTGGGAGGTAAGTAATGCAATTTTTTGAATGGAGCAGTATCGCGTCCTCGCTACCGCTACTAGGCCGCGGCCTAGTGATTACATTGCAGATTACATTTACTGCAATCATTGTTGGCATTGGATGGGGCACGGTATTAGCGTTATTCCGACTCTCACCAATTAAGCCACTAGCTTGGTTTGCTAATATTTATGTGACTTTTTTTCGCTCGATTCCGCTGGTGATGGTGCTGCTATGGTTCTTTCTTATCGTGCCGCAATTATTGCAGGCGATCTTCAAGCTGCCAGCTCATACTGATATTCGCCTAGTCTCGGCAATGATTGCTTTCTCTTTATTTGAAGCTGCCTACTATTCAGAAATCATTCGCGCCGGTATTCAAAGTGTGTCAAGCGGCCAGACTCAAGCAGCTAGCGCACTCGGCATGACTTATAGCCAATCGATGCGCTTGATTGTCTTACCGCAAGCATTTCATGCCATGCTGCCGTTACTGCTTACGCAAGGCTTGGTGCTCTTCCAAGATTCCTCATTGGTCTATGTAATTGGGTTGGCTGACTTTTTCCGCTCCACCACAATTATTGGCGAACGAGACGGCAACACTGTGGAGATGATTTTATTCGCGGGCGCCTGCTATTTCTTGATGGGACTCACTGCTTCGGCCGTGATTAAACGCATCCAGAAAAGCGCAGCAAATAATAATCAACCGACGCCAAAAACAGCTGAATCATAGTAATCCCTCTTTCAGAGCCTAAACAGGCTCTAAAAGAGGCAATGTTATTAATATCAAATGCGTAAACAGCTTCATAGAAAGGTATGTAAATGACTTCTGCTTCGAATCATCCTCAAGAAGAGACCAACGAAGTGATCTCTATCAAGAAGCTTTGTAAATGGTATGACCACTTTCAGGTTTTAACCGACTGCACCACTCAAGTTAAAAAAGGTGAAGTCGTTGTCATTTGCGGCCCCTCGGGCTCAGGTAAATCAACGTTGATTAAAACCATCAATGGGCTTGAGCCATTCCAGCAAGGTGACATTGTGATTGATGGCCAATCGCTAAATGACGGCCGAATCAATCTGCCCAAGCTGCGTGCAAAAGTAGGGATGGTATTTCAGCACTTTGAGCTTTTCCCTCATTTATCAATTATTAAAAATTTGACGCTGGCGCAAATTAAAGTCCTTAAACGCGGTAAAGACGAAGCCGTAGAAAAAGGCTTGCAGTTGCTTGAACGTGTTGGCTTAAGCGCCCATGCTGATAAATATCCCGCACACTTATCAGGCGGCCAGCAACAACGCGTAGCCATTGCCCGGGCTTTATCGATGGACCCGTTTGCGATGCTGTTTGACGAGCCCACCTCAGCGCTTGATCCTGAAATGATCAATGAAGTACTTGATGTGATGGTCGAATTAGCTCACGACGGCATGACCATGATGTGTGTCACGCATGAAATGAGCTTCGCGAAGAAAGTCGCTGATCGCATCATCTTCATGGACAAAGGCGCCATTATTGAAGACGTTCCAAAAGAACAGTTCTTCGAAAACCCGCAGACAGATCGCGCTAAAGAATTTCTTGCCAAAATCCTGCATTAAACACAGCCAGCGATAAAAACACATTCGGCATACGCTATCGGATGTGTTTTTTCACTTAAAGCCTATCAATGAGTAGCGTCAATCAACTTTGGCTTAAATTGTTTGACGCACCCTACTCATCACTCCGCAACACCATTTTCTAAAACTCGTTTCATCAATACCTCAAAGGCCGTCAGCCGTGGGAGGCCGGAACACAGGAACCGCAATGCGCTCTAATACATGAGGACGCCGAGCACCGCCCAGGATTTGAAAAAAAATGGCACAGCCTTTGAGGCATTGATGGAGTGAGTTCTAAGAACCTGTTTAGGCTTTCCCTAGTGGCCTTACGCCAACGCAGACAGTACAAAACGTACGGCAAGCGGCGAAAATATAGAGGCGTTTTTCGAATGCTCCAAGAACCTGTTTAGGGTTTTCCTAGTGGCCTTGCGCCGACGCAGACAGTACAACTAGTACGGCAAGGCGGCGCAAGGGCGCTAGGGAAACCCTAAACAGGTTCTAAATTATAAAAATGCGCTAGTGGGCCATACCCCTGCCCCAACTTAAAAGCGCTGCCAGCTTGAATCGCTTGAGTCAGATATTGCTTCGCCGCGACAATTGCCTCTGGCAATACATAACCTTGCGCTAAATAAGAAGCAATAGCAGAAGATAAGGTGCAGCCTGTTCCATGCGTATTCTTCGTTTCAATCCTTTCAGACGCATATTGATAACATCTGGACTGTTCATATAAATAAAGCACATCGGTCGACTCTTTCGTATTTAAATGGCCGCCCTTAATTAATACATTGGTTTTATATTGATTGCCGAGAGCGGCTGCAGCCGTCTCCATTTCCGATAAATTAGTGATACTTTTTTCGATTAACTTCTCTGCTTCGATCAAATTTGGCGTAATCAGCGTGCTCAGGCAAAACAGCTTGTTCTTTAAAACGTCGATAGCATCAGGTTCAAGTAACTCACTTCCACTTGTAGAAACCATAACGGGGTCAAGCACAATACTGCCCACCGTATATCTTTCTAATACAGTCGATACCGCCTCTATAATTTCTTGATTAAACAGCATGCCGATTTTGACCGCCTGAACCTCAATATCAGAAAAAACCGCTTCCATCTGCGCCGCGACAAAAGAAGGTGGCACAGCGCAAATCGCTTGCACACCTTGGGTATTTTGAGCCGTTAAAGCGGTGATCGTCGACGCGGCATAGCCACCTGTGGCAGAAATAGCTTTGATATCTGCTTGTATGCCAGCGCCGCCCGAAGAATCAGAGCCAGCAATGGTCATTACACAAGGATATGTTTTAGTTTTTTGCATATGATCATGCCGATAGTGAAAGGTAAGCTGGGCCAAATTTATGCCGCAACGATTCTCACAGAATCGAATTAAGTATCCCGCGTAACATCGACAGCATTTGCTCAATTTCTTGTGACGTAACATTTAAAGCTGGCATAAAACGCAGCATATTGGGACGCACAGCGTTAAGCAGTAGTCCTTCTGGTTCGAGCAGACGAGCTTTTTCAACGATTTGCGCGCCAATTTCTTGACCTAATAGCAGCACGCGCAGCAATCCTTTCCCACGTTCACCTGCTAGGCCATAGGTCTGCGAAATTTCAAGCAATCCATCGCGTAGCATGTCGCCGTTTGCTTGCACATTGGCTAAAAAACCCGGGCTCAATAATTGTTCAAGCACGGCGATGCCAACGGCGCTCATTAATGGGTTGCCGTTGTACGTACCACCTTGGTCTCCACTTTCGAAGCAGGCTACTTCCTCGCGACATAACAAAGCCGCAAGCGGCACGCCGCCGCCTATGCCTTTACCAAGGGTCATTACGTCGGGTTCAATCCCGGACCATTCATAGCCAAAAAGAGCGCCTGTGCGGCCGCAACCAGTTTGGACTTCATCTACGATCAAGAGAATTTGATGCTGCTTGGTCAACGCGCGTAGCTGCTGCATAAATTCTGGTGTAGCTGGGACCACGCCGCCCTCGCCTTGGATTGGCTCTAGCATGACAGCGACGGTCTTATCGGTGATACATTTTTCAACCGAAGCGATTTGGTTTAACTCAGCCTTTGGAAAGCCGGGTACTTGCGGCGCATATAAAGTGTCCCAACCAGGCTTACCGCTCGCAGACATGGTGGTCAGTGTGCGGCCGTGAAAGCCATGCTGAAAAGTGATGATCTCGTAAGCACCGTTTTTGTGTTTACGACCCCATTTGCGCGCCAGCTTAATAGCGCCTTCATTAGCCTCGGCACCGCTATTCGCGAAGAATACTTTTTGAAAGCAGCTATGGTCTGTTAGCAGTTTTGCGAGCCGCAGCATTGGCTCGTTATAAAACGCTGGACTTGGGTTAATTAATTGGCACGCTTGCCGGTTGAGTGCCTCTACAATCGGCTCAGGACAATGGCCCAGGGAGTTAACAGCCCAACCTTGAATAAAATCAAGATAGCGTTTATCAGCTTGGTCATACAGCCAAGAACCTTGGCCCCGCGTGAATACCAACTCAGGGCGGTTCACGATGTACATTAACGATTGGACTGGATAAGTATTGAAATCCACTATCAAATTCCCTTAAGCGCAAAAAATTTACCAAAACACGTAGTAGAAGCTAGCGTGTTTTACCCATGATTTACAACGCGAAGCCCCCAGAGCAGGCAGTACGGCAAGTGGGAGCAACTTCGTAGAAAATATTTAGATCGGGTTTACAAGGTTTAACGCACTCGTAAATGCATCTGCATAAAACTCTTCTTGCGGCAATTGATGATGTGCAACGAAGTTACGCAGTGCCGTTTCCACCATGACAGGCGCGCCACATGCGTACACTTGATAATCTGACAAATCAGGCAAATCGTCGATTACCGCCTGATGTACGAAGCCCGTACGGCCATTCCACTCTTCGTCAAGTGACTCGGATAAAACCGGCACAAAAGAGAAGTTAGGAAGCGTATTAGCCCAGTGGTTGGCCAAATCAAAAAGATAAAGATCTTTTTTGCGCCGCCCGCCCCAATACAGTGTGATCGGTCGTTTAATATTTTTAAAAATGGTGTGTTCGACAATCGCTTTAATCGGTGCAAAGCCAGTACCTGAGGCTAGCAAGATAATCGGCTTAGTCGATTCTTCACGTAAAAAGAAAGTGCCTAGCGGCCCCTCACAACGCAAAATTTCACGCGTTTTCATCGTACTAAACACATAATCCGTAAAAGCACCGCCTGGCATATGACGAATATGCAATTCCAGCGGACCCTCATGATGCGGCGCGGTAGCAATCGAATAGCTGCGGCGCTTGCCATCCTTCAAAATAAAATCAATATACTGTCCAGCCAGATATTCAAAGCGCGGCCCTGCTGGCAACTGTAGCTTGACGATCATGACATCATCAGCAGTAGTACGTTCGAGCTCACTAACACGCGAAGGCAATTTCCTGACTGAACGCGCCGTACTATCAGCGAGTGCCCCTGTCAATTCATGGATTTCTAATTCGAGGTCTGACTGCGGCGTAGCGCAACAAAAAAGTGCTAAACCAGCGGCTTTTTCATCATTTGACAAAGCCGAAGCTGAATGCTCGGCTTGTGCAACTTGGCCTTGCAGCACTTTGCCCTTGCATGAGCCACATACACCGTTTTTACAGCTATAAGGCAAAATAATGCCTTGGCGCTTAGCGGCCTCTAGTACGGGTTCGTTGTCTTCTGCAGTAAATTCTTGACCACTTGGCTTAAGGGTTATAGTAAAGGCCATGAGCTGTGCGAGTAAAAATCGAGAAAAAAGCTGCCCACCGAAAGCGGGCAGGTATTCATTTCATCAATGACTAAAGGATGCAAAGGTTAAAGAGCTAAAGGGTTATCAATCAGATAGCGCTACGTTAGGACTGAAGTTTGAGTAAACAATACAGAAAGTTTCGGGCGCCGTCTCTTTTTTGACAGCACGCAAACTATAACCAAATGCAACTTAATCACTATCTCTTCAGGCATTGAGTAAATGAGTTCTAATAGATATTGTACCCGACCCACTTTGATATCTCGGTTATTAAACCGGACATGTCGATTATGGTCCTGGCTGCGTGGCAGCCTACGTCAAACGCTTGGGGAACCTTGGCAAAACACCAGAATTTTGCCGTGTGGAGATTTTATGAGTATTAATCAAGAGCAAATCAACGCCGCACTCGCGCAAGTACTTGACCCAAACACGGGCCGCGATCTCGTTGCGTCAAAAAATATTGATCGCATCACGATTCAAGATGGCGTGGTCACCGTTAACGTTGTGCTCGGTTATCCAGCCAAAAGTCAGTTTGAAGCTTTGCGCGCAAGTGTGAGCAGCGCGCTAATGGCCGTGCCAGGCGTACAAAATACGGAAGTGACGGTGACGCACCGAATTGAAGCTCATACTGTGCAAAACAACATACAGTTGCTACCCAACGTTAAGAACATCATTGCCGTTGCCTCTGGCAAAGGTGGTGTAGGGAAAAGCACAACTGCCGTCAACCTGGCACTGGCGCTCGCCGCTGAAGGCGCGCAGGTCGGCTTGCTTGATGCTGATATTTATGGCCCTTCGCAACCGATGATGCTTGGCATCAACCGCCAGCCTGAATCTAAGCAACCAGAAATGATGGAGCCCATAGAGGCGCATGGCATCCAAGCCAACTCGATTGGCTTTTTAATTGAAGCAGATAGCCCAATGGTATGGCGCGGCCCGATGGTGACCTCAGCGCTTAATCAACTGCTGCGACAAACTAACTGGCGTGATTTGGATTATCTTATCGTGGATATGCCACCGGGCACCGGAGATATTCAGCTTACCCTTGCTCAGCGCGTGCCTGTAACAGGTGCTGTGATCGTCACTACGCCACAAGATATCGCTCTTATCGATGCCAAGAAGGGACTTAGAATGTTCGAGAAAGTCGGCATTCCGATTCTCGGTGTAGTAGAAAATATGAGCCAGCATATTTGCTCGAACTGCGGGCACATCACGCCGCTTTTTGGCGAAGGGGGTGGTGCAAAGATGTGTACGCAATATGAGGTTGAGCTACTCGGTAGCTTGCCGCTTGATGCAACGATTAGAGAGCACACCGACGCAGGAAAACCTATTGTTGTGACTCAGCCCGACGGAAGTATTGCTAATATCTACCGCGAGATTGCGCGCAAAGTCGCCATTCGGGTTGCTAACAAAAAACGCGACATGAGAGGAAAATTCCCTACTATTGTGGTGCAAAATACGTAAAAAAGTGAGTTGCGCTAAACTTCTTAAAACCTGTTTAGGGCTTCCCTATTACCTTTGTGCCGTTGCAGACAGCACAAAAGTACGGCAAGACGACACAAGGGCGCCAGGGCAAATCTAAACATCTTTAAAAAAACCTGTTTAGGGTTTTCCTAGTGGCCTTGCGCCGACGCAGACAGTACAACTAGTACGGCAAGGCGGCGCAAGGGCGCTAGGGAAAGTCTAAACAGGTTTTTAAACCCTGATTTTAAAAAGGACCCTTATGGGACGAGGCTTCGCTTGGAGAAGTTGCATAACTGCCGTTACCCTCATTATCGGCAGCCTTTTAAGTACTGGGTGCGCGTGGTTCACCCCTCATGAGAAACAAGCTAAAGCGCTAATCTTGCCAACGCTTGGGCACACTGTGCGTGGCACCGTCACTTTTGCAGAACGCGCAGATGGCGTGCAGATTACGTACAATATTGCCGGTTTGCCGCCTGCTAGCGACCATGCCTTTCAGATTCACGAATGGGGTGACTGTAATGCGGTAGACGCACGCAGCACTGGCCGTATTTTTGCGCTGGAAAACCGCGCACACGGCCGCGCCTCAAAGAAACTCAGAGCAGAAGGTCGGCTGCCGAATATTCGCGCTGATCTCAATGGCGTTGCTACGGGTTTTATCGTGATGCCTGATCTTGCACTAGTTGGGATTCGCTCCATCAATGGCCGTGCCATCGTCGTACTGCGCGAGGCGGATGACTCTTATGCTACCGCTCCCGTCATTGGCCATCGCTTAGCATGTGGAGTCATTCGACCATGAAGGGAACACTGAATAAATCATGAGCAACGCTTGATTTACTTTTTTCATCACAACTCTTTAGCTATCTATCTTATTTAGCTAACTAATTGAACTAACTGAAATAGTCACTCCTTATGAGCATTAAATCTGATAAATGGATTCGACGCATGGCTAGCGCGCACCAAATGATCGAGCCGTTTGTCCCCGATCAAGTGCGTCGTAGCGAAACAGGCCAAAGCATCATCAGCTATGGCACCTCTAGCTATGGTTACGATATTCGCGTCGCCAACGAATTTAAGATTTTCACCAATATCAACTCCACCATTGTTGACCCTAAGAATTTCGACGAAAAATCATTCGTCGATTTTAAGGGCGACGTTTGCATCATCCCACCCAACTCATTTGCACTAGCACGCACAATTGAATACTTTCGCATTCCACGCAGCGTTTTAACAATCTGTTTGGGCAAATCAACTTATGCGCGCTGCGGCATTATTGTGAACGTGACGCCATTCGAGCCCGAATGGGAAGGCCACGTCACCCTCGAGTTTTCCAATACAACGCCTCTACCTGCAAAAATTTACGCCAATGAAGGGGTCGCACAAGTTCTCTTCTTCGAAAGCGATGAAGTCTGCGAAACTTCATACCGAGACCGCAACGGCAAATATCAAGGTCAATCCGGCGTAACCTTGCCAAAAGCTTAAAACCATCAAAAAACATTCGTAAGTTGGGGTGATGAATTGAATCAAATGCAGAACCCCAACACAGCCCACCCTCAAATGGGGTTCATGGGCTATTCAATACAGGTTCGGAAGTGCTGAAATAGGCCGCGAGCAAGGAATGCCTTTGCTGCCAGTACGCTAGTACGGCAAGGAGAAATGACGCCGCTCCCGGTCTATTTCAGCACTTCCGCAAAAAAGCTATTGCAAAAAAATCTCAGTACCTTACTATCGCGCAATTCGCTCCCCGCTTACATCTTTTTAGAACTCGTTTCCTCCCTACTATTTTTTATCTTTTCCATGCTGCGCAAATCGTGCAGCGCTCGCTTTGTTAGGAAAATTGGCATGAAATTTCGCTTTCCGGTCGTTATCATCGACGAAGATTTTCGCTCTGAAAATATTTCTGGCTCTGGCATTCGTTCCCTCGCTGAGGCAATTGAAGGAGAGGGAATAGAAGTGCTCGGTTTAACCAGCTACGGTGACCTGACTTCGTTTGCGCAGCAGGCAAGCCGTGCGTCTTGTTTTGTATTGTCGATTGATGATGACGAAATCAGCGCCAGCGGCGTTGATGAGAATGGCGAAATCGCTTACGCACTTGTCGCATTACGTGCCTTTATTGCCGAAGTGCGTCGGCATAATGCACGGCTACCTATTTTCTTATATGGCGAAACCCGTACTTCACGCCATATTCCAAACGATATCTTGCGTGAGCTGCATGGCTTTATTCATATGTTTGAGGATACGCCTGAGTTTGTCGCACGCCATATCGTGCGCGAGGCAAAAAATTATCTGGCTTCGCTCGCCCCGCCATTTTTCCGTGCGCTCACGCATTACGCAGCAGATGGCTCGTATTCGTGGCACTGCCCAGGGCATTCAGGTGGCGTTGCATTTTTGAAAAGCCCACTAGGCCAAATGTTCCATCAATTTTTTGGCGAAAATTTGCTACGCGCTGATGTTTGTAATGCCGTTGACGAATTAGGGCAGTTGCTTGACCACACTGGCCCAATCGCTGCTTCTGAACATAATGCCGCTCGGATTTTTAGCGCCGACCATTTGTTCTTTGTCACGAACGGCACCTCAACGTCCAATAAGATTGTTTGGCACTCGACCGTCGCCCCAGGCGATATCGTGATTGTCGATCGTAACTGCCATAAATCGATTCTGCATGCGATTATGATGACGGGTTCGATTCCGGTATTCCTTACGCCTACCCGTAATCACTACGGCATTATTGGCCCCATCCCTTTTGATGAGTTCAATCCAGAAAATATCCGCCGCAAGATCGAAGAGAACCCATTTGCACGCGAAGCACTGAAGCAAAACCCTCAACTTCGCCCGCGCATTCTCACGATCACGCAAAGCACTTATGACGGGGTCATTTATAACGTTGAGATGATCAAAGGGTTGCTTGGCGATTTTCTCGATACACTACATTTCGATGAAGCTTGGTTGCCCCATGCGGAATTTCACACTTTCTACCGTGATATGCACGCGATTGGCTCAGGCCGCCCACGTACTGGCGCGCTGGTTTTTGCTACGCATTCCACACACAAACTGTTAGCTGGCATTTCACAGGCTTCGCAAATCGTCGTACAAGACTCTGAGCACCGCACTTTCGATAAACACCGCTTTAACGAAGCGTACTTAATGCACACATCGACCAGTCCGCAATACGCAATTATTGCCTCTTGTGACGTGGCCGCTGGCATGATGGAGCCGCCTGGCGGCACTGCGTTGGTCGAAGAATCGATTGCCGAAGCACTCGATTTTCGCCGTGCTATGCGTAAAGTGGATGCTGATTACGGCGATGATTGGTGGTTCACCGTGTGGGGCCCTGAAGCCCTTGCTGAAGAAGGGATTGGTGAGCGTGAAGATTGGATGCTCTTACCCAATGATCGCTGGCACGGCTTTGGCAACTTAGTGTCCGGTTTTAATATGCTGGACCCCATCAAAGCGACCATTATCACTCCTGGGTTGGATGTTGATGGGGCCTTTGGTGAAACCGGCATTCCCGCGGCCATCCTCACCAAATATCTGGCTGAGCACGGCATCATCATTGAAAAAACTGGCCTCTATTCTTTCTTCATTATGTTTACCATCGGCATCACCAAAGGCCGTTGGAACAGCTTGGTCACTGAACTACAACAATTTAAAGACGACTACGATAACAATCAGCCGTTATGGCGCATCCTGCCTCAGTTTGTCGCACAACACCCCGTCTATGAGCGCATTGGGCTACGCGATTTATGCGATCAAATTCATAGCGTTTACAAAGCCAACGATGTTGCGCGTGTAACCACTGAAATGTATTTATCCAGCATCGAGCCTGCGATGAAACCCGCCGATGCTTTTGCCAAGCTGGCTCACCGCGAAGTAGACCGAGTACCGATCGACGAACTAGAAGGCCGCATTACTAGCGTGCTACTTACCCCCTACCCGCCGGGCATTCCGCTTTTGATTCCTGGGGAACGCTTCAACCGTCCTATCGTGCGCTACTTACAATTCGCACGCGACTTTAACGCACGTTTCTCTGGCCTTCACACCGATGTGCACGGCTTAGTGGTGGAAGAAATTAATGGGCAGGCTGAGTACTTTGTAGATTGTGTGCGGGTCTAAAAAGAAATTTTTTAGCCACCGTCTTTCAAGCTGCAGAACCTGAATAGCCCCACCTTGCGCGTTGTGCGCAAGGTGGGGCTATTCAATAGAAAGATAGAGCGCTGGGAATGGGTACATCTAACCCACTCCCTAAACCAATAATCCCCGTACCTAGCAAGCGATTCGCCTGGGCTTCGTTGATAAAGCGTTTGCTACGCTTGTTCAGCACTTCTATTTTGCAAAGTAGGGTGACGCCCCGAACTAATTAAGAGTATGGCAAGTGTCCCTGTCCCTGCCAAACCGGCGAGAAAGGCCATACACAAACCCAGTAGCTTCATCCGGTTATTTGTAGCAGCTTCAGGCGACTTGATTTCTTTTGCAATGCCGTAGAAACAAGACGCTGTCAAAAGAGTTAACGCTGCACAGAGAATAGGCACTAAATTATTTTTCAATCTTGAAACACCCAATAAACTTTTGATATCTAGCTTTTTGAGCGAATCCGAAACCCGGTGACTCTCCTCTGCAATACCCGTTAAAAATCCACACTGTCGGCAGCTCTGCCCACCAGGCGGAATTCCTCCTACTCCTGTCATTTTTTATCCTTTATGAAGAAAGCGTCGTCTATATATCCGTAACTTACGGCTATATTTTTTTAGAAAAATATCCGCAGTCACAGAATAGAACGCACCCAGGAAAATACAAATGACAGAGAGAAAAATTGTTCCATTGAACGAAATGGTTACCTTGCGCCTCGCTCACTAAGCCAATATCGCTTACGCATAGCTGGCAATAGCCACAATAACGCGGCTACGTCTTTGAAAAAGGCATCAATGGGGCTGCCAATATAAATTTTCCGAAGTAGTTTAAATTTATGCACATTTAAGAGAAATTTTTATATTTTTAGCTCAACAAACTCACGAAAATCGCTCACCCTACTCTACTCATTTACCAATAGCTTTTCTTCCGCTAATGTACATCCATATGTAAATACATCTTAAGGGGTTATGCGATGCTGCTCACTAAAGCGTTCCGAAATGGTAATTTTCAGGCTGTGCGTATTCCGGCCGAAATAGCTGATATTTCTTGGGAGGGAGTTGATTTAGAAATTGAGCGAGTGGATGAAGAACTTCATATTCGCCCTGTACGCCGCCGCTTAAACCGCGCACTTGATATGTTTGCCAGTTTCAGCTCTGACTTCATGAATAAAGGTCGCGATGATCAAGAGCAAGCTGAACGGGAGACATGGTAAATGCCGCGTTATATGCTCGATACTAATATCTGCATTTATCTGCTTAAAAATCAGCCTGCACAGGTCGCTGAGCGTTTTGCGCAATGCTATGTGGGTGATGTGGTCATCTCATCGATTACCCTTGCCGAGCTGAATACGGCGTATCGGTATCGGCAAACCAAGTCCATAATCAGCGCATCTTAGAAAATTTGCTGAAAGACATCCCCATTATGCCATTTGATCAAGCGGCTGCTCATGCTTATGGGCCAATCCGTGCTGCTACACGAGATAAGAAGAAAGACCAGCTCGATAAACTTATTGCCTCACACGCAAAGGCGCTAGACGTCATTCTAATGACAAACAATGAGCGGGATTTTGCAGCCTATCCAGGCATTCAAATTGAAAACTGGCTCCATTAAAAAATAATCCCTGCTTTTATATTTATATTTCATCGCTCAGGACTGCGCGCACTGCTGTAATGGCTTGCTGCACTTGAAACATCTCTACATAAGTAAGCAAATGATGGCTAAAGGTGACGGGTTGCACTATTGATTGTGAATAGGCTCTAAGGAAAGACTCAATCAGTCGCAAACAAAAAGTGCCGACGTAAATGAATACGTCGGCACAAAAAAAGACTTAACGCGGAGGTATGACACCGCTCGCGGTTGTTTTCAGCGTTTCTTTGGTCACTGTTCTTCTTTTACAACAGGCCAAAGAGTAGCAACCGGAGCGTATCTAGACAACGATGAAAGCTCTTATTAACTTCTAAGACTAACGACCATGCGACGTGCCGTTAGTCTTGCAATGGGTATTAATTAGCACGTGCTTTTTTTATTTTGCTACGCTGACCAGCCTTAGCCGTCATATACCATTGCTGCGCGATAGAGAGCACATTGTTGACGACGTAATACAGTACCAACCCAGCTGGGAAGAAGAAGAACATGACGGAGAATACGACCGGCATGAGCATCATAAGCTTGGCTTGCAGTGGATCAGGCGGCGTCGGGTTAAGACGCGTTTGCACGAGCATCGAAACCGCCATGAGTACAGGCAAGATAAAGTAAGGATCTTGCTGCGATAGATCTTGGATCCAGCCAAGCCACGGCGCGCCGCGCATCTCGACCGACGAGAGCAAAACCCAATACAGAGAAATAAACACAGGAATCTGTACCAGCACCGGCAGGCATCCGCCAAATGGGTTCACTTTTTCGGCTTTATACAGCTCCATTAATGCCGCATTCATTTTCTGCGGATCGTTTTTAAAGCGTTCACGCAGCGTCTGCATGCGTGGCATGATTTCCTTCATTCTTGCCATCGAGCGATAGCTTGCTGCTGACAAAGGAAAAAACACCGCCTTAATGAGCAGGGTCAGCATCACAATTGACCAACCCCAATTGCCCAATACGTTGTGAATTTTTTCGAGTAACCAAAAGAGTGGCTTGGCGATGATCGTGACCCAGCCGTAGTCCTTTACCAGTTCAAGCCCAGGTGCAATGCCTTCCAGCATGCGCTCTTGTTGCGGGCCAGCGAAAAGACGGTCAGACAGGGTGACGCGCTCGCCCGGCTTGATCTCTGGCACGGGTTCTTTCACGCCGATACGATAGAGCGTAGGGCTAGTCTTATCGATATAAATTTCTCTCGCGGCACCCGGCTGGCCAATCCAAGCTGAGACGAAATGGTGTTGCACCAGCGCAATCCAGCCATTATCAGCTTGTACAGGTGTTGCGGCTTTGCCTTTATCAATGTCGCTAAACGATATCTTCTGAAAATGCTGTTGTTCTGTGTAAAAAGCAGGGCCAATAAAGGTATGCGAAAAACGAGGTGTTTCTACCGGCGTGCTATCGCGCACAAGCTCCGTATAAAGCGTTGGCTTAACCGGCTGAGTGCCAGTATTGATAATTTCATGCTGAACACTAATAACGTAGCTGCCTCGCGTAAAGGTATAGCTTTTGATCAGCTGAAGCCCATCTTTGAGGGGTGCTTCAAGCTGTACCTTAAGCGTATTCATCTCTTCCGTTAATTCAAGCGGGCCAGGCAACACCGTAAACACATCATTGTGGTTCGGGAAATTGCCACCGATTAAACCCGTACGCGCGAGATAGGTGTGCGTTGGCGTCTTATCAAACAGAGTGACATTACGCTCAGATCTACCTTTATCGGCGCCTTTATCTGCTTGTATCAGTTCCAGCTTTGATAAGGTGCCACCTAGCGTATCCACGCTAGCTTGATAAACATCTGTTTTAATCTGAAGCAACTCGCCCGTTGCGGCTGACGCACTAGGTACAACAGTGGCTCCAGCCGCATCAGTTGGTAGCTGCCCAGTTGGCGCAGATGTTGGCTGCTGAACCACGTGCTTAGGTTCGGGGGAGGCGAAAAATATCGATGGCCGACCGTTGAAATGTTGCCAATTTTCGAACAACATCATCAACGAAACCGCAAAGATGATCCACAAAACAGAGCGTCTGAAATCCATGCACTATCTCAATATAAAGAGCCGTCTTAGCCAAGCTAAAAGGCTGTGATTGCGTTTTTTGTAAAAGCCTGTTTAAAGAGATTACTCAGAATCTCTAAGGCGGCGAGGAGGTACCGTATCAATACCACCGGCTGAAAAAGGATGGCAACGGCAAATTCTTTTCACTGCCAGATACATGCCGCGTACGACACCATGTTGGTTGATGGCTTCATGCGCATAATCAGAGCACGTAGGATAAAAGCGGCAGCGGTTGCCTAAATAGGGGCTGACTGTGAGTTTATACAAGCGCAATAACGCAAGAAGCAGAATCCGCATCCATTTCACCGTCTATATGCTTACGTTTGAAGCTTGGAGGCGCTCGCGCAGACAGCACTTAATGTACTGCCCGTGAAGCATGACACACGCCTACTTTATTTAGCGTTTCCTGAATGACTTGAATCCGTGCTGCGTGCCATACGTTTTACTGCCTGCGCAAAAAGCGTTTGCATTTCGTCCCAACACATTGCCTTAAGCATATCTGAGGAGGCGCTCGGCAAACTCTTTCTATCTAAACGCCGATGCAGTCTGATCAGTATATCCCAACCAGAAAACGCTATACGCTGAGTACGAAACAGCTCTCGCCCGATGCGGCGAATTGTATTGCGCGTCGGCGCACGCCGTGCGTATTTGCGGCCAGTCACTAAGCCTAGCCGTGATGAGTCACCCGTATAGCGGCCATGCAGCACAAAATGCAGCGTACGTGCCAATGGGCGTGCGCGTACCATCGCGGCAAATTCATCCGCTTTTAGGAGCCGCGCAGACTTAGGGAAATGAGCAGTGCGCATCAAAAACAGACGAAAGAAAGCAGTAGTCAAATGAAAAAGCCGTGGCTGTGATATCCACTAAGGCTCACTAAGCTATTTTTTTGCTACTTCTATTCTTTCTGTCTCTGGGCTACGTAGGGCTATTTATATTGCGCAACTAAACCGCTAAACGCTTGCGGCCTTTGGCACGGCGAGCATTGATAACTTTACGGCCGTTAGCAGTTTTCATGCGCACGCGAAAGCCGTGGGTGCGCTTACGACGCGTAACGGAAGGTTGATAAGTACGTTTCATGAAAGTTCTCGGGGGTTATCTGAAAAGCTTAACGCTGACTCAGTTTAATTTAAGAGCCAGCGCCAGATTAATAGTGCGGCAGCTATGCTACAGACCAGCGCCTATCAGAATTTTTGCGAAGGCGTTATTTAATCGATTTATCTATTTACCGTCAATAGATAGATCTAGAACTCTTTTCATTAAATTTTTCAAAAATTGTTAAACACAGCGCTCAAATTTGAGAGGGTCGCATTTGAGCCAAACCATGCGGAAAGCGACATATACGAAACGCATATGAAGCTTCCAGGCATCGACCCACATTTGCTAAATACACAAAGCACGGCCTTCACAACTGTACCCACAATTTTCTAGGCAAAATGAAATGAGTTCTACCAAGGTACTAAATACAAGGGTACTACACACCGCATACTAAGCTCGCCAAGCAGATTTCACCCAGCCTGGCTTTTTGGCGTTAGAATTCCGGCTATTCGTTTAAAGCGAATTAATTCAGTCAAGAAAGGGCTACATCACTCTGTGCCAAAAAGACATGACGCCGTCACAGGGTTATTTAGCGCTTCCTTAATTGGCAAAACACGGCATTTTAGCCTATATACCGCCGCATTCGATATTTCTCGGCAGCTAGTGGCGGTAATTAGCAATTTTCAGAATCTGTTTACGATCTTTCACAAGCGCCCTTATTTGGGAAAGTCCGGCGCGCAAAAACCGGAGTGTACGCTAGTGCACGAAGCTTTCTGCACCCTCGCAACCCCAAAGAAGGGTGCTTTTGGGAGATCGTAAGCAGATTCTTGCAGCCACACTCGCTCAAATAAAACTCCGCCTAGCCGGGGCCGACCTCCCTCCGAGACTCATCGATTAATGAACGATTTTTGGCAACATTGCTCAAATTTATTAGAGCAAGAACTTACTCCTCAGCAATATCAGATATGGATTAAACCATTGTCTATGGTTGCGTTCGACCTGGATGCGCATACTTTATGCATCTCGGCGCCGAACCGCTTTAAGCTAGACTGGGTAAAAAGTCAGTTTGCGGGACGCATTGCTGATCTAGCTCGCGATTTCTGTGATGCGCCTGTAGAGGTGCAATTTGTCCTCGACGCAAAAACTTCATCTCCTTATAAAGCAGCAGCCGAGCCAGCCTATGCGTTAGCGCCGTCATCAAACGCTCAAGAAGAAAATGACAGCGCTCCTGCTGCTCCTAATAACCAGCCCAGAAGAAATGAGGCTGAATTAGGCAGCAGATCCAGGCACAGCAATAATGACTCGCCTTATGCCCGCTCAAAGCTCAACCCAGCGCTAACTTTTGAAAGTTTTGTGACGGGAAAAGCTAATCAGCTGGCACGCGCTGCCGCGATTCAGGTTGCTGATAACCCAGGCGTTTCCTATAACCCTCTGTTTCTCTACGGTGGTGTTGGGCTTGGCAAGACGCATGTAATGCATGCGATTGGCAATCAAGTCGCACTAGAAAAACAGGGTGCGCGCATTCGCTATATTCATGCTGAACAATATGTTTCAGATGTCGTAAAAGCCTATCAGCGCAAAGCTTTTGATGAATTCAAACGCTACTACCATTCGCTCGATCTTTTGCTGATTGATGATATTCAATTTTTTTCCGGCAAATCCCGCACCCAAGAAGAGTTTTTCTATGCTTTTGAGGCGCTCGTTGCGAATAAAGCGCAAGTCATTATTACCAGCGATACTTATCCAAAAGAAATTTCTGGCATTGATGACCGGCTCATTTCACGTTTTGATTCAGGGCTAACCGTTGCCATTGAGCCGCCTGAGCTTGAAATGCGCGTGGCTATTTTGCTGCGCAAGGCTGATTCTGAAGGGGTTGAGATCTCGGAGGATGTCGCATTTTTCGTCGCTAAACATTTACGCTCCAATGTGCGAGAGCTAGAAGGCGCGTTGCGTAAAATCTTGGCGTATGCAAAATTTCATAGTTATGACATTACTATTGAAGTCACCAAAGAAGCGCTAAAAGATCTGCTGACGGTACAAAATCGACAAATTTCTGTAGAAAATATTCAGAAAACGGTAGCCGACTTTTACAACATCAAAGTCGCTGATATGTACTCGAAAAAGCGGCCAGCCAATATCGCTCGGCCGCGCCAGATTGCGATGTATCTGGCTAAAGAATTAACCCAAAAAAGCCTGCCAGAAATTGGCGACTTATTTGGCGGACGCGACCATACCACCGTGCTACATGCCGTGCGTAAAATCACTGAGGTACGCAGCAAAGATACGCAGCTCAATCATGAACTGCATGTGTTGCAACAGACCCTGAAAGGCTGACCAATCTTAGCTAGTACCGCACTTTTACGCTTGGCTAACCATGGTTTACGAGATGAGATATTTATTCTCAGGCACAATAAGCGTTTTCCGCGCATTTAGAAAATGTGGCATGCAACACTGGTGTTAGAGCCTAAACAGGCTCTAACAAAACTGATAAAGGATAGCTCTATGCAACTGGTCAAGACTGAACGAGATAATTTGCTGCGGCCACTGCAGATAGTCAGCGGCATTGTGGAGCGGCGCCACACCCTGCCTATCCTGGCGCATTTGCTGGTGACTAAGCAGGGTTCAAACGTATCCTTTTTATCTACTGACCTTGAATTGCAAATTACCACGCACGCCGATTTTGGTATCGGCGCAGACCAAGCCGCAACCACTGTCGCGGCCCGCAAATTACTTGATATTCTGCGTGCGATGCCACAGGGTGAAGTGAGCCTGCGCTTATCTGATAAGCGCCTAACCATCCAGTCCGGAAAAAGCCGCTTCGCCCTGCAAACACTAGCCGCGGAAGAGTTCCCAACGGTTGCGCAAGCACAGGATTTTGGTGCGCGTCTCACGATTGCGCAAAAGAGTTTCCGGCAATTGCTAGGCATGACGCATTTCGCCATGGCTCAGCAAGATATTCGCTATTACTTAAATGGCATGCTGCTGGTGGTCGAGGGTGACCAATTAATGGCTGTGGCCACCGATGGGCATCGACTCGCGTTAGCTTCCACCCAAATCGAAGGTTCATTTGCGCGGCAAGATATTATTGTTCCTCGCAAAACTATTCTCGAATTACAACGCCTACTTGAAGACAGTGACGAGCCACTTTTGATCGACTTTGCTTCAAGTCAAATCAAATTCACTTTTGGCGCGGTCGAACTCGTTTCCAAACTGGTTGAAGGTAAATTCCCAGATTTTCAGCGCGTGATTCCGCAAGGCTATAAAAATTCCTTTACGATTAGCCGAGAAGCATTGCAACAGGCACTGCAACGCGCAGCGATCTTAACCTCAGATAAATTTAGAGGCATACACTGCTTGATTGGGCCCGGGCAATTAAAAATCATTTCCAGCAACGCGGATCAAGAAGAGGCTCAGGAAGAGCTGGATATCGCGTACGATGGGGATAGCGTAGATATTGGCTTTAATATTGCCTACTTGCTTGATGCACTGGCCAATTTAAAGGTTGAAACCCTGCAACTTAGCTTTAGCGACTCAAATTCGAGCGTGCTTTTTACTGTTCCAGATAACGACAACTTTAAATATGTAGTCATGCCAATGCGCATCTAAACATTGCGCACAGATTGGGCTGTAATCACTTTTTAACGTTTTTTGATGTTTTAAGCCATTTAGGGAGGTGCTGAATCAATTAAGAGCAAGGCATGCCTTTGCGGCCATGACGAATGGGCGTACAACGCTCAAGTGATTCAGCGCTTCCCAGGTAACCCCCGGAAGATATTTATGACTAATCAAGACCAAAGCTACGGCGCCTCGTCGATTCAAATCCTTGAAGGCTTGGAAGCTGTGCGCAAACGGCCTGGCATGTATATTGGCGACACCTCTGACGGTACCGGCTTGCATCACCTTGTGTTTGAAGTGCTCGACAACTCAATTGACGAAGCGCTGGCTGGCCATTGCAACGACATCCAAGTGGCGATTCATCCCGACAATTCGATCTCGGTGATTGATAACGGCCGCGGCATTCCAACCGATATTAAATTTGACGATAAGCACGAGCCAAAACGCAGCGCGGCCGAAATCGTCATGACCGAACTGCACGCCGGCGGCAAATTTGATCAAAACAGCTACAAAGTCTCAGGTGGCTTACACGGCGTTGGCGTATCGTGCGTCAATGGCTTATCGAAATGGCTACGTTTAGTCATTCGACGCGATGGCAAAAAACACTTTATCGAATTCCACCGTGGCGTTGCGCAAAATCGCCAACTTGAAGTCATCAATGGCGCCCAAGTATCCGTACTACCGGTCACAGGCGAATCAGAACACTCCGGCACTGAAGTCCACTTTTTAGCCGATGAGGAAATTTTTGAAAATATCGATTTTCACTACGACATTCTCGCCAAACGCATCCGTGAGCTTTCCTTCCTAAACAATGGTGTGCGCATTCGCCTCACTGACCATCGCACAGGTAAGAAAGATGATTTTGCCTTTGTTGGCGGCGTGAAAGGTTTTGTCGAATATATTAATAAAGCCAAACAGGTACTGCACCCCAATATTTTTTATGCGCAAGGCGAAAAAGACGGGGTTAGCATTGAAGTTTCCATGCAATGGAACGATAGCTACAACGAAAATGTACTGTGCTTTACCAACAACATTCCACAGCGTGACGGTGGCACCCACTTAACCGGCTTACGCGCCGCCATGACACGCATTATCAATAAATATATTGAGAACATGGAACTGGCGAAAAAAGCCAAGGTAGAGACTGCCGGCGACGATATGCGCGAAGGGCTTGCCTGTGTATTGTCGGTGAAAGTGCCAGAACCTAAATTCAGCTCACAAACCAAAGATAAGCTGGTTTCCTCCGAAGTACGCGCACCCGTAGAAGAGCTCGTAGCCAAAGCGCTCGAAGCGTTTTTGATGGAAACGCCTGGGGATGCAAAAATCATTTGCGGCAAAATTATCGACGCAGCGCGCGCACGCGAAGCGGCCCGCAAAGCACGCGAAATGACGCGGCGTAAAGGTGTGCTAGATGGCGTTGGCCTACCTGGCAAACTGGCCGACTGCCAAGAGCGCGATCCCGCCAAATCAGAAATTTATATCGTTGAGGGTGACTCGGCGGGCGGTTCTGCCAAGCAAGGACGTGATCGCAAATTCCAGGCAATTTTGCCGTTGCGCGGTAAAGTCTTGAACGTAGAAAAAGCGCGCTATGACAAGCTATTGTCATCTGAGCAAATCGTCACGCTGATCACTGCCCTTGGCTGTGGCATTGGCAAAGACGATTTCAATATAGAAAAATTACGCTACCACCGCATCATCATCATGACTGACGCGGACGTGGATGGCGCGCATATTCGCACCCTACTGCTCACTCTTCTTTACCGGCAGATGCCCGAAATCATCGAGCACGGCTATATCTACATCGCTCAGCCACCGCTGTATAAAATTAAGCAAGGCAAAGACGAAAGGTATCTAAAAGATGCGCACGAATTAAATCAACACATGTTGCGCATCTCATTACAAGGCTCTGAGCTCACTACATCAGAAGGTGCTGACCCCATTACAGGTGAGGCACTGGGCGAACTGGCTCGCACCTACCTAATAGCTAAAGCCATCGTCGAGCGTTTAACACGGCAGATTGATAGCGGTGCGCTGGAAGCCATTTTAGATGGTGTCGAAATCGACTTATCTTCACCACAAGCAGCCCAAACCAGCGCCAGCGTGCTTGAGGCAACCTTGCGTGCAGACCCGCTACAGCCTGATGTGCGAGTAGCCGCCATATACGATGAAATTAGCGAATTACATTCGCTACGCATTGAACGTCAGCGACACGGCAACTTTAAAATCAGCGTAATCGACGAAGAATTTGTCGCCACTGATGATTACCGGCAACTCCATACCTCCGCCCAGACATTTAAAGGGCTGGTCGGTAAAGGCGCCGTCATTAAACGCGGCGAACGCAGCATGGCAGTGAATAACTTTAAAAGCGCGATGACCTGGTTGATGAACGATGCAGAACGCAACATCAGCAAGCAACGCTATAAAGGTCTAGGCGAAATGAATCCTGACCAGCTCTGGGAAACCACCATGGACCCCACCGTGCGCCGCCTACTACGCGTGCAAATCGAAGACGCCATTGCCGCTGACGGCATCTTCACCACCTTAATGGGTGACGAAGTCGAACCACGCCGCGCGTTTATCGAAAGCAATGCACTACGGGCTGGGAATATCGATGTGTGACCTATCTGCGTCTGTACGGCACGCCTTTTTTTGTTGAATTAGCCTGCCGCTGGGGATATGTGTGCTGCAACTGATGGAGATACCGCTGGAAGCTTGGGCTACCTGATTGTTCAATCGGCATTTTTTGCCTCAGCGTCTCGCCAAGCTTTTTTAGGAATTGTTATTCTGGATTTTTACTCTATTAGGTGCACACACTCCCTCAGCTAATAGCTTTTCCCCCGCTTTTGTCAGACCAGTTATCTTTATATAGGTCTCTAGCGCTGGGAATTCCTTTATCCAAGCGAGAAAATATTGTCTACGATTACAAGCCTTCTCGACTCCCTGCCAAACTAGACCAAGAGCGGCGCCAAGCTTACTGCTACTGTCAGCATCTAGAAAAGATGTTCGCTGCGTAATGAGAGGACTCAGTGATTCGATCATCCTTGAAATTTCGTTTCTAGGCAAAAGATAAGTGAGTCCATTTTTTTGATACATACTAAGCGCGTGTAACTTTTTCTCAGCATTCTCTTTACGATCCTCAAAAGAGACTAGACCTCTTTCGAGCCCCCGTAGCGGCGTCATTCCTCCTCGCCGTACTAGTGTACTGGCATCAAAGGAATTCCTTGTTACGGGGGCTCGAAAGAGGTCTACTTCCTTAGTTTCCCCCAAATAGCCCGCATGCCTTTCCTGACGCCTCGTGCCACTTGAGTCGAACTGCTGTTGGCAATATTGAGGCCGCATGTTTACGGTTGACGCAGATGAGTATGACGGCTGATCTAATTGATACGGATGGGACATTTGCCTGCGTAGCACTTCTTGCCCACGAGTTGCGCTGAGACTCTTTCCAGCGGGTCTATTGATGGCTTTCTTTCCCATACTGGAGAAATTGGAGAATCCCGCTTTGCTTAATAGACTAATTCCCTCACTCGTCAGACCATACGTGTTTATATAGCCTTTTAGCGGTGGCACTTTTTCTAGCAAATCTTCTATATCACTATTACTAGCCCTCTTGAATAAAGCTAGCAGTTCTGCGAGACCCCAAGCAATTTTGCGCAAGGTAGGAGCATTAAACTCTTGAGGTGACACGTTAGTGTTTATGAGGGGGCACAGATTTTCAAATATGGGTGAAAGTTCTTCATAAGGAAATTGAACAATCTTCCCAATTGTTTTCTGTCCAAAAGCAAGCGCTGAAATATTAAGCCTTTCCCTATCGGCTGCAGAAGGCGAAACTTGTACACTGCCTGGCTGATGCCTACTCATATTTCGACTGCACCCTGCTGAATTTACGCGACTCAGCGACTGATTAGTTGTTAGCAAGTGTACGGCAGACATAAAAGATGCATTGCTCTGATTACTCTTCTCATTCGCAACGCCTAAGGCGCTCGCTTCTCGCTGCCGAGGTTCAGTTATTAGCAAGCTTGGAATTGAAATACGAGATATGCCGCTCATGACGCTACTCTCTTGCTCATTTGTTTCTCATAAAATAAATATGCGCTACGGGCTATCAATATTGGTTGTTTGAGCTATCTGCCTTTGTATCAGCGCAATCTTTTACGCTTTATGGAGACGGCCTGCTCATCTGTTGGCCGATTGCCGTTGGGGGAGTGGTCAAAAATTACTCGACCTAATTGTTTATCTGGCCCTTCTTGCTTATTGGTTGTGGGGCCAAGTTTCTTTTTGAATGATGTATTTAAGCTCTCTACTTTTTCCTTAGAGTATGGCACCCCATCTATTAATAATTTCTTCCCCACATTCTCAGTCAGACCACCCTCGTCTATGTAGACCCTGAGCTCGTGAAATGTCTCCAGGATAGCTTGGAAATATTGCCTAGCGTTATTAGGAGCATCAGGGTGGTGCGGCACGTCTCTAATTTTCCCGACTTCCTGCATTAAGTGTTCGAGTCGAATCGCACAGCCTCGTTTCTCAGCGGCGCGGAGGTTATCTATGGTTTCCGTTTCCTTGATAAGAGGCTGTATCGCGTTGAACAGCGCTTGAATATCCACCGCTTTAATCACCGTATAGGGAAGGCGGGGCTTACCATTACTCGTACTATTCCTACTTCTCTGCAGCTCACGGCTTCCCCACTCTTGGCTAAGAGCATCTCTACGCTGCTCAAAGCTTTCTGGCTGAAGCAAGGTGAGCGACTGTGGAATGGAAAATGAAGAGTCTAGAGAGACCAAGTGACTGTTTGTGATAGGAGTCAGCGATTCCTTTATCCAGTGCAAATCTTGATATGAAGTAGCCTGCTGCTTAAAAAACTTTTCGTAAGACAAGCTTCCATCTTGCTGTGAACTCCCGGTGCCCGGCGCTTTATTTGCACGGTTCTCTTCTTTTTGCGTACCAGAGGCACTGAGATCTAACAAGGCACTGACAGCGATTCGCTCAGCAACTACATTTTTCGACGCTAAGATTAATTTATCCAACACATTCACTGCTTGACTGTCACTTGGAAAGTGATTAGTTTTTCGCAAATTTTGTATTGGTGCTTTTCTTTCTGCAGTCCACTGCACTGAAGATTCGTCAGCTAATGGCAAAGGTGTGTTCGAAATAGGAAATACGCCGCTCATGCTACCCTCTTCCTCGTTTGTTTCTTATGAAATAAATATAGGCTTTGTCATAACAAAGAGCACGGCTATAACGAAGGCTCATACAACCCAACGAATAATTGATATACGCCTAGCAGCATGCTGCTAGGCGAATTTAAGCTGGCGTTATTTAACACGCTGAGATTGAGTAGGAGAAGTATGAAAAGTATTCTGATGAAAGATTCCGATGAATCCGTGCCGGTTGGTAATATTTTCTGTATTGGGCGTAATTACGCAGCGCATGTTGCCGAGCTTGGCAACACCTTAGAAAAAGCACCTCTGGTTTTTTTAAAACCAACTTCGTCGCTCAACTTCGAAGAAACGCCGATCACGCTGCCGTCATTTTCAAATGAAGTGCACTACGAAACCGAGTTGGTGGTTTTGATTGGGAAAGACGGGAAAAATATTCGTCGTGAAGACGCGCTGGACTATGTTTTTGGATATGGAATCGGACTTGATTTAACTGCGCGTGATGTCCAGGCTGCAGCAAAGGCTAAAGGAAATCCTTGGGCGCTTGCTAAAGGTTTTGACCATGCAGCCTGCCTGTCTCGTTTTATCTACGCCAAGGATTTGCCTAATCCCAATCAGTGCCGTTTTTCGATGAAGCAAAATAATCTACTCAAGCAGAATGGCGACACGGCTTTGATGTTATTTGATGTCCCGCATCTTATTTCGTATCTCAGCGAAATGTTTACGCTAAGCGCTGGAGATTTAATTTTTACCGGCACACCTGAAGGCGTTGGCAAACTCAACCCAGGCGATATTCTCGATCTCGAAATAACAGGTCAAGTTTGCGCAAGATTTACTGTGCATGCGTAACGGTTTCACTTCTTCAACAACGTCAACACACCATGGAGTGCGTGCTCGACTGCTTGTGCACGTACCTGTTGACGCTCGCCATTGAACTGCACTGTTTCACAGTGTGTCTGGCTACCCAAGCACCAGGCGAAGCAGACAGTGCCAACCGGCTTATCTTCGCCGCTATCACCTGGGCCAGCTAGGCCGGTGATAGCGAGTGCAAAATGCGCACAGCTATGGCGCAGCGCACCTTCAGCCATTGCTTGCGCGACAGGCTCGCTAACAGCACCGTGTTGCTCGATGAGCGCGGCAGGTACCCCAAGCATTTCGGTTTTTGAAGCAATGGAATAAGTGACAAAACCACGGTCAAACCAGTCGCCGCTGCCAGCAATGGCAGTAATGGCAGCGGCGACTAAGCCGCCGGTGCAGGATTCGGCAGTAGTTAGCAAAAGCTGCGCGGCTTGCAGTTGCTTGCCAACTTGGCGCGCCAGTTGATGAGTATTGCTATTGATATCCATACTTAACCTTCATCGCGCAAAATGCTTCTATCGCATTCGATTAGGGAACCTCTGCAAAACCCCTTGTGCAAGGCATGCCGACGCAGACAGTACAAGAGTACGGCAAGGAGGCATAACGCCGCACAAGGGGTTTTGCAGAGGTTCCTTAGCTAACTATAAGTGCGTTTTACTTCTAGTTTCGTCAGTCAAGCACACGATTCACATAACAGGCGCAATGGCGGCGGCTAGCCTCACCCTAGTGGATGAGTAGTCAATGAGGCAGCGCTTTTTGTTGTTGCTTATGCTGAAGATATAGCCTGCCACAACGCAATGACGAGGAGCGTAAAGAATGCAGCCGCTACATCGTCAAACATAATGCCAAAGCCGCCTGAGAAACGCTCCTCAATATAGCGAATTGGCTGCGGCTTAACGATATCGAAAAACCTAAACAACAAAAACGCCGTCAATTGCATGGCGAATGAGGCTGGCATGATAATCAGCAGCACTAACCAGAAGGCAACGATTTCGTCTAGATTGGCACCACCTGGATCTTCTACACCGAGTTTTTTTGCGGTGTAGCCCACTGCAACAGCACCTAGCACGAAGCCTGCCAAAATCAGTAAAGCCCAGCCTCCGTGACTGAGATAGCGATTTAATATCCCAAAAGAAAACCAGGCAAATAAAGTGCCCACGGTACCGGGCGCGATAGGTGACAACCCTGTACCAAAGCCGAGCGACACAATATGCACAGGGTGTGAAAACATAAAACGCAGGGAAGGTTTGGTAGCGTTTAGTTGATTAGGTTGATGTGGCTTTTTACTCATCGTAGGTGTAGGTAGGGTCGCGGTATTAGGGGGAAATAGGTTCTAAGAAGTGCCGACACAGGCAGTACGCTTATTACAAATGGCACCTCTATCTGGCTTAGGCAAAGCTTAAGGAAGCGCTGAATAATCCGGGCACAGCGTTATGTCTCTTTACCCGCGGGTTATGCAGCGCTTTTTTAACTAGTCTGCATCAAAGTGTTCAAATCCGTGCCAATTTTCGGCAAGCGGCATTCCACTTGCATCAAGCCATTGAATACGCTCAGCACTTGGCGGGTTTAGCTGCTCGGCGGCAGGAAAAGGGTTTATTTTACCGATACGGGTTAAAGGTATTGATAATTTCTCACTTAATGCGGCCAACGTGCCACGCTGGTTTTCAGCGGCAGTGAAGCACAGTTCATAATCATCGCCACCGGCGATGGTGCAATGGCGCTGCACCGAAAGTGGTGCACGTGCCAGCACGGCAGAGCGCGGTAAGAGATCAGCTACGACAGTGGCAGTGACATGAGAGCGCTTGAGTATATGTGCTAGATCACCCACTAAACCGTCTGACAAATCGACTGCCGCATGGGCGATGCCTTGCAGCGCTTGCCCCAAAACAACACGCGGCTGCGGCCATTCGAGTGCACGCCGCATGGCAGACAAATCCTCGGGTGCAACCGTCCATTCATTACGCAACGCACCTAATGCCAGGCGCGCATTGCCCAATGTGCCAGAGATCCAAATATCATCTCCGACGCGGGCCCCGTCCCGCCTTAACGCACGGCCAGTCTCAATGTAGCCAAATACAGTCAGGCAAAGATTGAGCGGGCCGGCCGTCGTATCACCACCAATTAATGCGCAGTCATGACTATCGGCTAGCGCAAATAACCCTTCGCTAAAGGGCGCTAGCCACTCTTCTCGCGCCTTTGGCAAAGCCAGCGCTAACGTAAAGGCAACGGGTCTCGCCCCCATCGCAGCTAGATCAGATAAATTCACTGCCAATGCCTTATGGCCAAGCGAACGTGGCTCAGTGCCAGCAAAAAAATGGCGCCCTTCCACCAGCATATCGGTTGATATCGCAAGTTGATAACCTGAGGGCGGCGCCAGCAAAGCGCAATCATCGCCAATGCCCAACACAGCAGCCTGGGGAGCACGCTTATGCGCGAAGAAGCGCTCGATAAGCTCAAACTCCTTCAATCTATTTTCTCCGTTTAGATGAAGGCGTTATCGTACGCGACAATTTAGATGAGTGATATTTTTGGCTTTATGCGCATGATTAGCTTGATGAATCAGGGCTAACTTCTTTTAGTGTGGTGGATGAATGCAATGAATTAATAGCGTCAGTGGCCCAACCGCTATCTCCTTCTGCAAATGCTAAGCTTATGCCGGGAAGGATAAATTGATTTATCTCTGGACTCGTTTCTTCGAGTATTTGATTAATAGTTTGTCGAGCGCGAGCCTTTGGCAGCTCTGAGGCGGAGCTTTGCTGCGCATTATTAGGCAGCTCGTTAGATTGCTCACTCCGCCTCAGCAGGCGAGTAAGTTTTCTCTTTGCAGGGGATTGTTGTTTAAGATTTCGATATTCTTTAAGAAATTTTTCTGCTTCTTCTAGCTCTAAATCACTGTCTTCAGTAGATGTTTGGGAGAGTTTTTCTGCTAGCTCTAAGTCACGGCCTTCGAGAGTAGGAGCTGTCAAATCATAATCTGATGAGTTAAATAAAATTGCGCTTTCACGCAGCGATTTTTTTTCCTCTTCTGTAAGGATCATTGCCTTTTCACATTTCTCTAGCTCTCTAATAATTTCCTTTAGATCGAGAGTTTCAGAATTAATAGTCATGCCTTTTTCTAATTTTCGTTGTCGTGCATAGCAATACAAGGCAATAAAACCGAGTTCATTGACAGCGAAGTAACGACGGGCTCTACAATATTCAATAACTTTTCTAACTAACAACTCCTCTGGCGTTTCATCTTGCTCAAGTTCAGGCTCCATCATCAGAGCAATACTAGGCTGACTCGTTCTACCCATTCCGCCATCGCATTGGATCACGACGGTTTTTTCTGTTTGTGATTTATCTTTTGTTATAAGTTCTTCAATTTTCTCGACGAGTTTTCTTAATCTCTGATAACCGATAGGATCATGATCTTTGGCCGGAGATGATAAGAAATAAATGTGCTTATTCGAGAGAGCCGTTCTTTGTTTATCCCCTATCTTAATTTCACAAAATTTGCTGCCCGACTCTACGTCTACTTTCACCGATATGTCATCTCCTGCTCCTGAATTTCTTTGCATCCGCATAAAAAAATGCGGCTTTTGAGAATTGGACTGGGTTTGACCAAAGCAAGATAAATATGATTTTTTAGAAGCGCCAAATTTCACGAACTCGTTATCAAAAGGCATATATGCCAAATTTGCTTTTTTTTCAGTGAGGTTCACTACTAGCAACTGCCTCCCCTCTTTTAGCATGAACTCAGCAAAAGCCTCAGCTTCCCGCCGTTTTCTGCGATCCATCCTCATACTGGCGATTAATGATATTTTTTCCCCCGTCGGAAAATTGATTTCGGTAATGCGGCTGGCATTGAGACTCGTTTTATCGTCGAGTTTAACTATCGTGTCGGGATTCACCGTATGCCAATTTTTTCGAATAGTTGGCAACGTTGCTTTGCAATCTTGATATGCCACTAGATCGTTTAAGTTTTTGTAGAGTTGACGCAGTGCTTTAAATTCTTCCTCAGTCAGTTTTATTGCTCCGCCTTCAATTTCAGCCTCTTCATGCCCAACTATAATTTTTGCGTTTGCTAATTTTTTCTTTAACTGAGCATCTGTTTTTCTGGACCTACTCAATTTTTGCGTTCGAAAAAAAAGATAGCTCAGCGCAGTGGAAAAAGAATTAAGAGGAGCCGAAGATTGTTTTTGTTCTGTTTTCTCTGTTTGCTCTTTTCTTTTAGCTGACCACGAAGCGATTTCACTAAGTTGAGTTTTTTTAGAGAATAAAGCAGATGCAAACGTCTTCTGACCAGCGCTGCTTGGTGGAGTATCTATAGGGAAAATATGCGGTGGCAAATCCGTTCCATAGATAGAATCTGGCATAACATTTTTCGCTATAAGAGAGAGAAATACTTCCACCTTAAAATAAAAAAAAGGCGTGGTCTTACTAGGTACGAAAAGATGTTCGGCAAAGCGAAAATTTATCTAAGATTGAGTTCAGATTTTGCCTTGCTACTCAAAGCGCAGATTTTGCAGAAGATTTAGCGTTACAATCAGCGAAAGCTTTTCCCCTCGCGTAAGGAAATATTGAATAAATCTCGAGCAAAAAAAGCCTTCGTCGACAATCCATTTGTGCGACGCACAGGCATTACGCAACGTCTGATTTATTCAATGCTTCCTTAGTTTTTCACCGTTTTCGCTTTTCGCCCTTTATGCCTAATTCAGCCGATAACAAATTACGCGAAGCCGCGCTCGATTATCACGAGTTTCCAACACCTGGAAAAATCGCGGTAGTACCGACCAAGCAATTGCTTAATCAACGTGATCTGGCGCTTGCTTATTCGCCTGGAGTTGCGTTTGCTTGCGAAGAAATTAAGGCCGACCCGCTCAAAGCAGCACGCTTTACGGCGCGTAGCAACTTGGTTGGAGTCGTGACGAATGGCACGGCAGTACTTGGCTTGGGTGACATTGGCGCACTCGCGTCAAAACCTGTGATGGAAGGCAAAGCGGTACTGTTTAAAAAATTCGCGGGCATTGATGTATTCGATATTGAGATCAACGAAAAAGACCCGATGAAACTGGTCGAAGTGATCACTGCGCTTGAGCCAACTTTTGGCGGCATTAATCTTGAAGATGTGAAAGCGCCTGATTGTTTTATCGTCGAGCGTGAATGTCGCAAGCGCATGAACATTCCTGTGTTTCATGACGATCAGCATGGCACGGCGATTGTGGTGGCCGCGGCCATTACGAATGGACTTAAGGTAGTCGGCAAAAAGCTAGATGAAGTTAAGTTAGTGACATCAGGCGCCGGCGCGGCGGCACTAGCTTGCCTTGATTTGTTAGTTGATCTTGGCCTGCCGCTTAAAAATATTTGGGTCACTGACCTAGCAGGTGTTGTCTATGAAGGCCGCGCTGAGCTCATGGACCCTGAAAAAGAGCGCTTCGCCCAGTCAACTAGCGCTCGCTCGCTGGTTGAAGTGATTGACGGCGCCGATATTTTTCTAGGTTTATCAGCAGGTGGTGTGCTGAAACCGTCAATGCTCAAGAATATGGCAAAGCAGCCATTAGTTCTGGCGCTGGCTAATCCTACCCCGGAAATTTTGCCGGAACTCGCGCTTGAAGCACGGCCAGATGCCGTGCTCGCCACCGGCCGCACCGATTATCCAAACCAAGTTAACAATGTACTGTGCTTTCCCTTCATTTTCCGTGGCGCACTCGATGCGGGTGCCACCACGATTACACGGGAAATGGAGATTGCTGCAGTGAATGCCATCGCTGAGTTGGCGCGGCAAGAGCAAAGCGACATTGTTGCGAGCGCCTATGGCATTCAAGATTTATCGTTTGGCACGCAATATTTAATTCCTAAACCATTCGATCCACGCTTGCTGGTCAAAATTGCGCCTGCTGTGGCGCAGGCAGCGATGGACTCAGGTGTGGCCACCCTGCCAATCGAAGATATGGATGCGTATCGGCAGCATTTACAACAGTTTGTGTATCACAGCGGCACTATTATGAAGCCGCTTTTTGCGTTAGCAAAAAGAGTCGCTCCTGAGAAAAAACGCATTGTGTTTTCTGAAGGTGAAGAAGAGCGCGTGTTGCGGGCAGTGCAAATTGTGGTCGATGAAGGAGTCGCGACGCCTATTCTCGTGGGTCGCCCGGCCGTGATTCAACAGCGCATTACGCGCTTTGGGCTGCGCTTAGTGGCAGGACAAGATTTTAAGATCGTCAATCCAGAGCATGACGAGCGTTATCGCGACTATTGGCGGACCTATCACAAAATGATGATGCGCCGCGGCATCACCGAGCAACTGGCTAAAGTTGAAATGCGGCGACGCACCACGCTGATTGGCGCCATGCTGCTGCATAAAGGCGAAGCCGATGGAATGATTTGCGGCACGATCAGCACGACGCACCGTCATTTACATTTTCTTGATCAAGTCATTGGCAAACGCCCTGGCTGTTCTGTTTATGCTGCGATGAATGGGTTAGTACTACCCGGTCGGCAAATTTTTATTGTTGATACGCACGTTAACCTTGATCCAACGCCAGAGCAGTTAGTAGAAATTACGCTAATGGCCGCAGAAGAAGTACGTCGCTTTGGGATTGAACCAAAGATTGCGCTGGTTTCGCATTCAAATTTTGGTTCAGGCTATGGCCCCACTGCGCAAAAAATGCGCGATACGCTTGCGCTACTGCGCGAACGCGCACCCACGCTTGAAGTCGACGGTGAAATGCACGGTGACTGTGCGCTGGATGCAGCGCAGCGCAAAGAAATCATGCCTGATTCAACACTCATCGGGGATGCAAATTTACTGATACTGCCAAATATTGATGCCGCTAATATTTCTTATAATTTGCTGAAAACGGTAGCGGGCAACAATATTGCGATTGGCCCAATTCTCCTAGGCGCCGCAAAGCCCGTACATATTTTGACTGCATCAGCCACTGTGCGTCGCATTATCAATATGGCAGCGCTTGTGGTGGCTGATGTAGCAGCCGCTTCTCGATAAAAAATCACGGAAGGTCGGCATGACGCCGCAATCGACTTATGCCGACCTTTCTCAGGTTTTTTACCCAGTAAATTAAAGCAAAGATTGATTCTCGCTACTAATCAAGATATTCTTGCGGCTTTGGCTATTAGGCTGAGTCTGCACTCGCGGTGAGAGTCTCGTCTTTATTTAAGCACGTTATTTATGTCGCAATGATGGTGTGACGAGATTAGTTTGCCGCGGACACGCTCTGGGGAAATACCCTGCCAAGGGACAGCCTGCATACGTTGGGGCAAGAAGGCATAACGCCGCCAGCGGCTTATGCGCCTTCCCTAATTTGCACGCATAGGCGCCCTCTGCCATAAGCCTATATTCATACTCCTGGCCCGAATTTCAATCAATCTTCAATGCTTTGTGGGATGGCAATGGTATGAGCGAGAATCTTCTTTTGCATAAAGCGCGTGTTGCGAATGATTTATGGAACACGTCTGGCCCCAATGTTTTTCAGCAGTTGCTGCTGATGCGCGAGCATAAGCAAAGCCAGCAACCCGCTTATCAAGTTCCTTTAGATGAGACGAATAACGTTCTTTTTAAGAGCGTGCGCCCGAATATCGTACAGTCGATCCGCGCTTTTAAAGGCACTGAATTAGCGGCAGAAGCGAAACGGCTCGACCAGCATTTTCTCTATGCGAACTGTGCTGCAGCGGAAACCAAGGCAGAAGTGCTCGCCACTATTTCCTCCTCGTTTCTGATTCCAAAGCCCTTTGGCAAAAACTACGATGCCTTACGTAATACGCTAACTGAGTTGATGGATAAAGCTGGCCCACAACCTGGCTTTGTCATCATGCTCGAAAGATTACCTGCCACGCAGAAATTTGATAAAGAAGCCTGCGAAACGCTGCTCGAAGTGTTTCGCGATGCAGCCGATTTCTGGGCTGCACGCAAAGTCAATTTCCGGGTTTTTTATTCATTTGCGCTAAAAAGCTGTGCCACGCATGTATTCACCAAAGTGCGGCGCGCCAGCGTTAGATAGTTAATTAGTTAGCTATAAGCAAAAAATGCCGATGCAGTAGGTTGGGCTTCCGCGTTTAATTAAACGCGGAAGCCCAACGCAATTCAAGGCTAACTTATCGCCACCCATCCCAGTAACTAGCAAGGCCCGCGAGCATCGCTATGCCCGCCGTTTCGGTGCGCAGTATGCGCGGCCCCAGGCTTATCGTAGTAAAGCTGTATGCCAAAGCAGCCTGCTCTTCCGCTTCAGTTAGACCACCCTCCGGGCCGATTAATATACAAGTTGGCCCAGGCGATGCTGCCTTCGGTAAAGCACTAAGTACAGTGCCAAAGTTCTGCGTCGCTCGCGGTGATGGCATAAGCCGAGAGTAGCCAAGCGCAGCTTCACTAGGTGGCAACGCTGCTAGCCATTCATTAAACGAAATAGGCGCTTCAATCGTTGGCAGTTGATTACGGCCGCATTGCTCGCAAGCTGCGCGCACCAGTGCCTCCCAATGTAAACGACGACGTAAGGCGCGCTCTCCACTTAAGCGCACTACGCTCTTTGCCGCTAGCAGCGGCACAATTGCATTGACACCTAATTCAACGGCTTTCTCTATCAGCCAATCCATTTTTTCGTTACTGGCTATGCCTTGCGCCAAAGTAATCTGATAGGGCAATTCAGCCTCACGGGCAGCGTGTGCGCCAACCATCACCAACGCGCTTTTTTTATCAAGCGTCATAAGGGTAGCGCTGAATTCGCCGCCAGCGCCGTTGAACAGTACAAGCGCATCGCCTGACTTCAAACGCAATACTTGCAAATGCCGCATCACGTCGCTTGGCAAGGTAAGGGCTACGCCACTGATGAGCGGCAACGGTATAAAGAAACGCGGTATCGACAAGATAATTACCTAAAAATTTGAAGAAAGCCTGTATAAATTGATGGCGGCGTCAATACAGTAATACGTCTTTTTATGCACAACTGTACGGGCAGCAAAGGTATTCAATCACTTTCGAAACGCCGCAGCGACGTCATGCCAAATCAAAGCACTCTTGTACTGGCATCAAAGGTATTCCTTGCTGCAAGGCATCGAAAGATATCCATTCCTTGCCATCAGCTTATAAAACCCTTCCTTGAGTTTAACGTAGCGGCAGGTGGTCTGCTAAAATGCCGTGCTTTATAGACTTAATTCTTATGTCATTAAGGAAGTGCTGAATAAGCCCAGAGCAAGGTTCTCTCTTATCGTACTGGCGTACTCTGCCTGCATCGGTATCCTTGCTCTCGGCTTATTCAGCGCTTTCTTTAGGTATTTTCTTTAAGCGTTTTCTTTAGGTGCTGTTTCTAAATTCGATATGAGCCTACTCTCCCCTGCGCAAGCCGCACTAATGGCCAATGCAATCCGTGTCTTAGCTATGGACGCTGTGCAACAGGCCAATTCCGGCCATCCTGGCATGCCAATGGGTATGGCCGACATCGCCGTGGCTTTGTGGCACCGCCATTTAAAGCATAATCCAGCCAACCCGCAGTGGCCTGATCGTGACCGCTTTGTTCTATCAAACGGTCACGGTTCAATGCTGCTCTATGCGCTGCTACATTTAACAGGCTACGAGCTGCCACTGGAAGAGTTGAAGAACTTCCGCCAATTACACAGTAAAACGCCGGGGCATCCGGAGCTCGGCATTACACCCGGCGTCGAAACCACTACCGGGCCGCTTGGGCAGGGTTTAGCGAATGCGGTCGGTATGGCACTGGCCGAAGCACTGTTAGCACGCGAATTCAACCTCGATGAAGCCAACAAAATCGTTGACCACTATACCTATACGTTCGTGGGCGATGGCTGCTTAATGGAAGGCATTTCGCATGAAGCGTGCTCATTGGCCGGCACCTTAAAGCTAAATAAGCTCATCGCCCTCTACGATGACAACGGCATCTCAATCGACGGCGACGTACAGCACTGGTTTGCCGACGACACGCCAAAACGTTTTGAAGCCTATGGCTGGCACGTAATCCGTGATATCAACGGACACGATGTTAACGCTATCGATGCAGCGATTGCATCCGCGAAAAAGGCCGATAAGCCCACGCTGATTTGCTGCAAAACCAATATCGGCCAAGGCGCTCCAAGCAAAGCAGGCAGCCATGAAGTGCACGGCGCCCCGCTTGGCGCACAAGAAATTGCGGCAGCACGCCAAGCATTCGGCTGGAAAAGCGAACCATTTGTGATCCCCAACGAGGTTTATCAAGCATGGGATGCCAAGGAAAACGGCGCGCAAGCTGAAGATTTGTGGCGCAAGCGCTTTGCGAACTATCGCCACCAGTATCCTGCGCAAGCCGCCGAATTTGAGCGACGTGCAGCCGGTACCTTACCAAGCAATTGGACAGAGGCGGCGCAAGCATTGATCATGCAAGCACATCAAAAAGCCGAAACCATCGCCACACGCCGTGCTTCGCAACTGACGATAGAAGGATTGGCGGCCGTGCTGCCCGAGTTGCTCGGCGGCTCCGCTGATTTAACTGGCTCAAATTTGACCAACTGGAAAGCCGCGACACCCGTGCGCACCACAGCCAAGGGCATACAGTGGGGCAACCATATTAATTATGGCGTGCGTGAATTCGGCATGAGTGCCATGTTAAATGGCACTGCCTTGCACGGCGGCTACCTGCCATTTGGTGGAACTTTCCTGACTTTCTCTGACTACAGCCGCAATGCGCTGCGCGTCGCGGCACTGATGAAGTGCCGCTCAATTTTCGTTTTCACGCACGATTCAATCGGCCTGGGCGAAGATGGGCCAACCCATCAGGCCGTCGAGCATTTGGCAAGCCTGCGCTTAATTCCTGGTTTAGACGTGTGGCGCCCAGCAGATACGGTAGAAACCGCTGTAGCGTGGACGCAAGCGATTGAGCGGCGTGCCCCTTCATGCCTCGTCTTCAGTCGGCAAAACTTACCGTTTATCGAGCGCAGTGAGGAACAACTCACTCAAGTTGCGAAAGGCGGTTACATACTGCGCGACTGGAGCGAAGAAATGGTCGCGCGCAAAGTGATTTTGCTAGCGACTGGCTCAGAAGTCGAATTAGCGCTAGCTGCCATCGAGCCCCTCGCGCGCGAGGGAATTGCCGCACGTGTTGTCTCCATGCCTTCCACTACCGTATTTGACCGTCAAGACGCCGCGTGGCGCGAACAGGTGCTTCCGCGGCAAGTGGCACGCGTGGCTATTGAAGCCGGCGTGGGCGACTTCTGGCGTAAATATGTGGGACTTGCAGGCGGTGTTGTCTCAATCGATACCTTCGGCGAATCAGCGCCAGCCTCTGTACTCTTCAAGCATTTTGACTTCACCGTGGAAAAGGTAGTCAGCACAGCCAGAGCTGCACTTGATTGGCAGCCATAAGCGCTTTGCACCAACACTCGCGAATTTTTCTAATGATTTGCGACGCGAAGCCCCCTGTACAGGCCAGTACATTAGTACAGTAAACAGGGAACAGCGCAGTCGCAAACCATTCGAGCAATACGCTAACGATTGTTACAGATCAATACAGATTCAATAAGGAGCACTATGACGACTCGCAAGACTCGTGTCGCTATCAACGGCTATGGCAGAATTGGCCGCAATACCCTGCGTGCGTTTTATGAAAATGGCAAAAAGCATAACCTCGAAATCGTTGCACTCAACGATTTGAGCAATATAGAAACCAACGCCCACTTAACGCAATACGACACAACGCATGGCAAATTCCCCGGCACTATCGTCGTGGATGGTAATTATTTAGTTATCAATGGCGACCGAATTCATGCACTAGCCAATCGCAACCCGACTGAATTGCCTTGGGCAGAGCTTGGTGTTGATATGGTGTTGGAATGCACAGGCTACTTTACGACTAAAGAAAAAGCCGATGCCCACCTTCGAGGTGGCGCCAAAAAAGTGCTTATTTCCGCCCCAGGCGGTAAAGATGTGGATGCCACCATTGTCTATGGCGTCAACCATCACACGCTCAAAAAAGAACACACGGTGGTTTCAAATGCTTCATGCACGACGAATTGCCTAGCACCGATTGTCAAACCATTGCACGACAAAATCGGCCTGATCAGCGGCTTGATGACGACCATCCATTCGTATACGAATGATCAAGTACTCACTGATGTTTATCATCAAGACGTACGCCGCGCGCGTTCAGCCACGCACAATATGATTCCTGCCAAAACCGGTGCTGCTTCAGCGCTTGGCCTAGTGTTGCCAGAATTACAAGGCAAGCTGGATGGTTTTGCGATACGCGTGCCAACGATTAATGTATCGCTGGTAGATTTGTCATTTATCGCAGCACGCGACACAAGCGTAGAAGAAGTTAACGCGATCTTAAAGGAAGCAGCAGATGGCCCGTTAAAAGGCATCCTCGCTTACAACACATTGCCGCTCGTTTCTACTGACTTCAACCACAGCACCGCCTCTTCCATCTTCGATGCCACTTTAACCAAAGTCTCAGGCCGTCTGGTTAAAGTTTCTAGCTGGTACGACAACGAATGGGGTTTTTCCAATCGCATGCTAGATACTGCCGTGGCTTTTGCTGAGGCAAAATAAGCGCCAACGGTTTCGCTTTGCTCTTGCATAAATATGCAACGGGCCGCTTAAGGCTAACTACCTTAAGCGGCCCGTTGCATTTGCTAAAAGATCATCTTAAAAATAGTGCTGCATTACCTTTATCGCTAAGCAAAATTTACCACCGTAGCCTTTAAGTTTTGCCCTTCTGTTTCTCCACTAAGCGCGCCTTCATGAGCTTTCACACAAAGTTCATATAAGGCTTGAGTAGCTTCGAAATTTTTTTGCGCAAACTTATTAGAGCGGCCCAACTCCTCAGAGGGAGGGGTGGGCGGGCCAGCAATGCGCCTTGCTTCTCGCTCGTCAGGGGACAATAGATTAAAAGCCTGCAAAGGACTTGCTACAGAAGTAGCAAAGGCTTCGTCAGCATGCCTCGCTAACTGTTCTTGCATCGCATCAACGGCTTGCTTTTTCACAGCAATTTGCTGCTTTTGGGACATATTAGAAGGAAATGTTCTTAGATGGCTATTGTCTAGCGCGTAGAGATTTGGCCCAGCTTGATAGAGCTTGCGCCTATCTTCAACCTTTCCAATGGCCATCTCTGGAACATTGTATAACCAGCTCTTTAATCTGGTTTTAAGCGACTTGTCCTCAGTTGTTGGGGATGTATGCTGTAATGGATAAAGCGTGCCGCTATCAAGAAAGTCCAGCACAATAGTGCGAGCACGCACTTCTGATTCGTCGGGTACACCTTGCCAAAACTCCTCGACCGGCACTCTATGTATCATGCCGCCATCAATATAGATATGCTTCGCTTTGCCTGGATAGGCGTATTCAATGCTTTGAAAATACATAGGAAGCGCCATTGAAATATAAGTAGCAATGGCAATTGGCATATCGGGATAGTCGCTAGCATTAAAATATACCGTTTTGCTCGTTTCCCTATCCAAGCCTGCTACTGTTAGCTCTTTGAATTTAGAAGGCGCTAACTGATGTAAGAAAGCCAGGTCAGCAAAAGTGACCATTTTGCCTGTGCGATTTTCTTGAAAGCTTTTTTCATCACTTTGCTGCGCAAGATCTTTCAGCCGTGCTAGTTGCTTATCAAACTTCTCTCGAGCTTCTGCGTTTAATCCTTCTCTTAGCGAACCAAACTTAGCCTTGAGCGCTGGCGCTAGCTCAAGCTTTCCGTCTGCTGAGGCAACAAAGCCTTCTTTAACAACAGATGTTGTGCTCAATTGATCTATTAACTGCAAAGCTCTTTGTGCAGAATTGGCTACATCACCCGCAAATAATTTAAAAAGTGCCATGCGCACCCAATAGGATATTTTGCTCAGCCAGGTAGATCCTGGCTTTTCAGGATTAAGCGCGACTAGATTAGCCGGATACATTGACTCGAAATTTGGCACATCTTTTTTAAATTCCTCCAGTGGCGTCTTGTCCAGCAAAACATCTAGCTCCTTTGGCGTCCTACCGGAAGCCATCAACGTAGCGTTAATCGCGCCACCTGAGACGCCACTGAAACGCTTCAACCCTGCCCAACTACTTTCACTCATCTGCATCAAGGCAGGCGCTACCACTACATTTCTCGCGCCTCCGCCTGAAAACACCATGTTCTCTGCATAGGCTCGGCGAAGTAAGGTTAAGGCATAAGTACCGTTGTTCTTATGCACACATATTTCAGGCGGCAAGATTGGCGCAGACAGCGCGGAGGAAAGCTGAGAAGGGGCATCTAACTCATCTTCCTCATCGATTGCAGACAGCGGGGCTTGCTGCCACGACAACTGTGGATCAACAAAATATGATGAGCTAGACAGCGGAGGAAAAGAGGCAGTAGCCGAAGAAAGCGAAATTGTCATGGGATGGCGGATATTCGGTTGAGGTTGAGCTTTGATCTTCCATACTTGGCATGCGCAGCCCTGACCTAATCAGAACAAGCAAAAGCACGCCGTCAAATAGAAAGAATAAGAAGCCAGACCGCTATCTGTCTTTACGCAAGGTCATATTTTCTATGCATGAATCATCTAGATTTTTTATTAGCGCTAGAAAAATAAGCTAGCTTTTATCTGATCCATGCTCAGTACTGCGTGACCCGTCGCCCTCATGCCCGCCCACGTTCTAAACGCCCATTTACAGTCAAATACAGTGCGCAATAGGAAAAACCTAATTTGTGCCAGCGTTCTTAATTTTTCTCTGCACTCTGTTGTATCTCAAGCTCATCTATATAATAATGATTCTTATTTTCAATAAATAATAGTTCCTATTACGTATTGACTCACGCCCAAGCCAACCAACCCCATTCGTTAGGCTTCCCGCTCTAAAAATTAGATTTTTTCAAGGACAAAAAATGTCTTCTGCCTCTATTTGCTCATCGCCCACCCTTGCTCCAACAAATTCAAGCATTTCAACTTACGTTGAAAACGAGGATCTCCTTGGCTTCGGTTCTACACTCCCCCATAAATCTATAGAAATGCCTGCTATAGAACATGGATCAACCGGTGGTGGCGCGATTTTTATGGATGTTGACGAAGCAATCCACGCCTTCGGAGCGATTTTCAAATCAGTCCATCATGCGATGGTAGGAGGCGTACGCATATGGAATCTCGAAGCAAATATATTAGGAAACTCAGCCAATAGTTATGCAGCGTATCAAATCGCTGTCGAGGGTTTAGGTGATTTATTAATGGCCGGGGCGACCTCTACACTCACGATTGTGCTTGGCGGGCTTGCTGCCAAATGCGGATGGGAAGAATTGAAAGAGGCAAATGAAAAGGCGCCAGAATTAAATGAAAAGCTAGCATCATTAAAAGCACAGGACGGAGAAAAGATACAACTTGAAGAAAAATGGATACCACTACAACCGGAAAGCTTAGTTTTAGCCGAGAAAGATATTCATACGCTAACAGCAGAAGAAAAGCAGCAATTGCTGCAGTTAGCCATTGCCCAGGCCAACGCCTGGCTACAAGAGCCGCTATCGCCCCCTTTGCCAGCTATTGAGCAGCCACACCCCCTTACAGCGCAAAAAGAGCAAGCGCTATGCTTGCAACAAAAAATCAACGCGACCTTGTCCGAAGTCGAGATGAACCTGCTAAACAAAGGCATTGGTGAAGCTTCCTTAGTCTCCGGCGCCATTATCGCCTTCAAAGCCGTACTCGAATCGGCCACTCAGGCGATATTGATGATCTCCAGCCATAATTTTGATATAGCGCGCCTAATTGTAGAGGGCGTGTTAACAGGGGCCCAAGCCACTTTAGCCACCACAGTTGGCATGGCTTCAACGCTTGTACTGACCCCAGTTGCGGCGTTTTGTGCTGTCAAATTAGGGGTTAATTTTGTAAAAAAATCGATCGCTCTAAAAGATCTAAGGCAAGCGGGCAGGAAAGAATTTAACGCGCTCTTAAAAGAGTTACGCAGCGATACCACAAACAATAAAGAAACTCTCGTCAACAAGTATTTAACCTGGCTCGACAACAAATTAGAGCAAGGCGAAAAATTCGATAGCTACTTCTTAAATTGGAATGTCTCTTTTTTAGCCAGCAGCGTCATTTATACGGTTGGCGTCATGGTTAAAGCAACGCTAGTCATTGCCGCATTAGCTGGGGTGACCGCATTAGCAGCCAACCCTATTGCACATGGTGTAGCACTCGCGCTTATTATTGCCGGCAGCGTTGTCATGACAGTATCGTCACACCAATTTTTATTCGGCCATGAGCAGCAAAAAGATTACGACAGCTATCGCACCGAAGACGCGCCAGACTTAGATCGAGATTTTCTCGCAACAGTCGACCTTAAGCTCGGTACAGAAAAAGGGGTTAAATTACGTGCTGATTTGCTTCACTACTATGAAACACGGCAAGAAGCGCAGAAGACATTTTTAAGTAAAGCTCCGTCAGTTAAGAAAAGCTTTAGCCTGCCATTTTCTGCAGCTGATAAGTCGGCTGAAAATTCATTGGAGAATTGGTTAACAGACCCTGAAGGCGAAGGTGACCAGGAACTGATTCAATTTATGCAAATAGCCTTGGAAGCACAGCAAAAATATTTGCGGCAGAAAAACGCTGTGCATGATGCAATACACCGTATAGGCAAAGACTCTAATAGAGCTAATAGAGAGAAAGATTCTTCTCTTGAAAAGAGAATCACCTCATTACTTAGCGCGCTCAAAGAGTCCAATACAGTGGAGTCAGAATTGCTCGGCTCGCCAAAGCTTGTCGAAATAAAAAAATGCTTTATCTATTGTCAGCGTGCTCAAGTGCCTGATGCGAATATTAATTGGTCAGACGCTAAGCTATTAGGGACAAAAGAAAACGCGGAAGAAGAACAAAACATTAACCAGCTTCTAGCGCAACATTTATTTGATGAAAGTTATCAAACATCATTTGATAAGCTCGTTGAAACCGAGCTCCAAGCGCGCGAGTTATGCAAAATGGAGAAGGAAAGTAAAGCCGAAAGCGCACAAACTAAGCCCGAATTATTGACAGCGCCAGGCCATTTGGTATACCCGTCAAATATTCTGCTCGCGGCCTAAATACTAAGTAGAAGACTCAGCTTTCTTTTTAGTCGTATTACTCCTTTAATTTCTTGCCCGACCCCTAGCGTGCTATGAGTCGGGCAAATTTTTTAAAGGTCTTTAATTAAGCTGTAGAACAAATGAGAGGCGAAGAAGTGAGTTGGCTTTTACCGCTTTACCTGCTTACTATTTCTTATTTTTATGCAGACAATTTTCTTTATTGCAAGAGCCATATAAAGCGAGTGAATGTGCTTGCAAGGTAAAGCCATGCTTTTTAGCAATCATATGTTGGCGGCGTTCAATTTCAGCGTCGTGAAATTCTTCGACTATGCCGCAGTCCACGCAAATCAAATGATCATGATGCTCGCCCTCATTTAACTCGAACACCGATTTACCCGTTTCAAAATTACTGCGGATTAAAAGGCCCGCCTGCTCAAACTGAGTGAGTACGCGGTAAACCGTCGCTAAGCCAATATCAAGATCTTCGTTCAACAAGTTACGGTAGACATCTTCAGCAGTGAGATGGCGAATTGGACTATTTTGGAAAATTTCAAGAATCTTAAGTCGCGGCAAAGTCGCCTTAAGGCCAATACTTTTAAGGTCAGAAGGATTAGTCATTGTCGGGCTCTGTAGTGCTCTGTAGTTTTCTGCTGGCACATTACCATGTAGAGCATGTCCTCAAATCTGAGGCGCGCCTACCCAGTGCTGGCCAGAAGGTAGCAAAAATCCGCATATACTTGTGTACACGCGGGCTCCTGCCGAGTTTTACCTAAATGCGGGCCTCTATGGTCTTGGCAATCACACTGATGCGCATTCGCTACAATTGCAACAAACGCCTGACTTCTACCGTTTGCGCCAGCAATCAGGCAGTGGCGTACAATGCGAGGCCTGATGATAATGTTTTTTCGCTACGCTGTCAGAATCTGTTGAAAAGTTGACAGTACAATTATCTGATTCAACTCACCAATACTGGTAGAGCAAAAATAGAGCAACCCAAGAGAAAATGAGCCAAAAATTTTTTACTCGCATTAAGCTAAATGGCAGCGCACTTCTCATGCTTATTAGCATGCTTCCACTAGCCGCCTGCTCAACTTACAACGGCGTAACGCAACGTGTTGCGCAGAGCATCACCCCTTACAAAATCACGATTGTGCAAGGCAATTTCGTTTCACATGAAGCGGCCGCACAATTAGCTGTCGGTATGTCGCGTGAACAGGTAAAAGATATATTAGGCGCACCGCTACTAACCGATATGTTCCACGCGCAGCGTTGGGACTATGTGTTTTACTTCAAACGCGGCGCAAAAGAAATTGTGCAGCCGCGACACTTCATTGTTTATTTTGAAGGTAATCAACTAACCAGCTGGGCAGGCGGCGAAAGCCTTCCTTCAGAAAATGAATTAATTGCTGCAATCGATGGCAATAACCGCGCTAGCACGCGCAGCAAGCAGAAGGAAGAAGCTAGCACGTAGTCAGAAAGTTGAATGCAACCTGAGTCAAAATAGAGCGCTTTCGGATTCTTCCGAAATATATAGGCGCTTTGGCCTGCTTCATTCTCGGTCGCTTTTAATGCTAGCTTAGCGAGCATATGATGCAGCTACGCGAGTTTTGGATGAGGCGAACGGTTATCCCCTTGTGCGCTCAATCTTTGGGTAGGTCTGCATAAGTCGGAAGGCAAGGCATGCCGACGCAGACAGTACTAAATATACTGGCCGTGAAGCATGGCGCCACCATCCAATTTAGGAAGGCTCTCTTATAAAAGATGAATACTCACACTCAAAAATATCTGATTGACGGTAACGTTGGGCGTATTGAAGTGGCGCTTGACTTACCCGATGCTGCCCGCGCACAGGACACTCCCCTGCGAGGCATCGCGTTGATTGCTCATCCTCACCCGTTATATGGCGGCACGATGGATAATAAAGTCACTCAAACCCTTGCCCGCACCTTTACCCAACTTGGCTATCTAGCCGTACGCTCAAATTTTCGTGGCGTTGGCAATACAGAAGGGGAACATGACCACGGGCAAGGCGAGCAAGAAGATTTGCTCACTGTGCTAGCGCATATACGTAGCCAAGCGCCTTACGCCGAATTGCCACTCATCTTAGCTGGCTTTTCGTTTGGTACCTTTGTCGCATCTCATATCGCGCAGCACCTGGCGCAGCAAGGCACACCGGCGCAACGACTCGTTTTTATCGGTACTGCAGCTGGCAAATGGGACATGGCACAAGTGCCCAGCAACACCATCGTAATTCATGGTGAGCAAGACGAGACCATTGCGCCTAGCGCTGTCTACGATTGGGCACGGCCACAAGAATTACCAGTGATCGTGATACCTGGTGCAGACCATTTTTTTCATCGCAAGCTACACATTTTAAAGCGCATCATCACGGATGCCTGGTGCGTATAATATTTTCCATTCAATGATCTGTCAGTCGACAATGATTGCCAACAGATTCTTTTTTCGCCGGTTTTATTCTATGCGCCTTTCCATTTCAGCTCTTTGCCCTATCTCCCGTCCTGTATTAGCTGCCGCGTTCTGCGCGCTTTTAATGCCGCAATTATCCAGCACAGCATTTGCACAAGTGCCGCCGCCTGCTGTTTTAGCACGCTCGTGGGTGCTCATCGATGCAACGAGTAATCAAATACTCGCTTCAGCGAATGCGCAAGAGCGTGTAGAGCCAGCGTCACTGACCAAGCTGATGACCTCGTACATCGTATTTGAGGCGCTTAGAGACAAGAAAATCTCGATGAACCAAACGACGTTGCCAAGCGACATTGTGAAGAACGTCGCTCGCGACGAATCGCGCATGTTTTTGGAAGCGAATAAGCCAGTGACTGTGCGCAGTCTAATCTATGGCATGATCGTGCAATCAGGCAACGACGCGACGCTCGCGCTGGCTGAGCTGGTGGGCGGCAATGAAGCAAATTTCGTCACGATGATGAATAATGCAGCACAACGCCTAGGCTTAAAGCATACCCACTATGCCGATACCAATGGCTTGCCACACCCTCAGCACTACACTACCGCAGGCGATTTAGCGACTTTGTCGACCCGACTGATTCGGGATTTTCCAGAGTACTACGCTATTTTCTCGACCAAAGAATTTACCCATAACAAAATTCGTCAATTAAACCGCAACCGCCTACTGTGGTTAGACTCAACCGTTGACGGTGTAAAAACTGGGCATACACAAGCAGCAGGCTATTGCTTAATTGCCTCGGCAAAGCGCCCGATGCCTGATGCCCCAGAGATGAATCGACGCCTAGTGACAGTAGTGATGGGTGAGCGCAAAGAGCATGATCGCGTGCAAGATAGCTTGAAGATGTTAAATTATGGCTACCAAGCATATGACACTATTCGGCTGTATAAAGAAGGGCAAATCATTAGCACGCCTCGCGTTTATCAGGGGCTAGGCAATACGGTAAAAGCGGGTGTTCTCGCCAATCAGATTGTGACTGTACCAAGAGGCACAACTGATAAGATTAAAACCACCGTGAATGATGCTTATCCACTTATCGCACCGATTAAACGCGGCCAGACAGTGGGCACGGTTACCATAAGCGCTGATAATAAAGAAATTGCTGCCTTTCCTATCGTGGCGTTTGAAGATATAGCGCAAGCTGGCATTGTGCGACGTCTACGCGATAAAGCTCTATTAAAAGTTAAGGAAAAGTGGCCATCACGCTGGTTTAGCTTCTTCACGCAAAAATAATGCAATCAGCCAAACAATCTTTAATTGAGTTTCCCTGTGATTTCCCCATCAAAGTGATGGGGAAATCACATCCTTTCTTTGCTGACACTATCTTGACACTGCTTAAGCAGTTCGATGCAGGCTTTGATAAAAACCGCATGGAAATACGCGCTTCGCAAGGTGGCAATTATCTTGGTCTGACATGCACCGTGCATGCGACAGATCGTGAGCATCTAGATAATATATACCGCGCACTTACCTCTCATCCGATGGTGTCAGTCGTGCTTTAGAGCGGGTAGTGGTGATAAGGCTTACTTACCCCGACTGGCAAATCAGCAGAAAAGCCATATGAGCGCTTCGCAATTGCCCATCCATATCCGTTGGCGTGGCATCGAGCCATACCAAACCAGTTTTGACGCAATGCAGGCTTTTACTCAAGCGCGCCTTTCTCATACACCTGATGAGTTGTGGTTAGTTGAGCATCCGCCTGTGTATACCTTAGGGCAAGCTGGTGACCCAGCCCATTTGCTTAAACCTGATGCCAGCATCCCTTTAGTCAAAACTGATCGCGGTGGGCAAATTACTTTTCATGGTCCAGGGCAAATCGTTGCTTATTTATTAATTGATCTACGACGGCGCACCTTAATGGTGCGCGAGCTGGTGGTACGCATTGAGCAAGCTGTGATCAATACGCTAGCGGTCTATCAATTACAGGGGGAGCGTCAAACCGGCGCACCAGGCATCTATATCCAAAGCCAACAAGCAGGCTATGCGAAAATCGCCGCATTAGGGTTAAAAATACGGGGCGGCTGCAGCTATCACGGCGTCAGTTTAAATCTGCGAATGGATCTACAGCCCTTTAACCGCATCAATCCTTGCGGCTATGCAGGGCTGGCAACAGTTGATATGGCAACGCTTGGAGTAATGGCAAGCTGGCATGAGGTGGCAGATACTTTAGCTGAGCACCTCATCCAACAGATTTCGAGCGGTACCGTTCGCCCCACCTAAGGAACCTCTGCACAACCCCTTGGGCAAGGCATGCCGACGCCTATCGAAGAATCTGCCTGCCTTGACCTAAACCGGGCGTAGGGCAGCGGTAATCAATTTATATGGCCTAACGTTATATAGATGTCTCTATTAAGCTCTGCTATAAATAAGCACCATTAGGTAGAGAGTCGTTGCATATCAAGCACCGCAAAAATGGTGAGCTCCTCTTGCAACGCATCGCTTTTAAGAAGCTTCCTACCAATTTGCTAAAATTCGGATCAAAAGGAAATTCTGATGGCCGCCGTCGCTTTCGATACACTTCAATTTGTCGAAACATTAACAGAGGCTGGCGTGCCAGCACGACAAGCGAAAGCTTTCTCAAATGTCGTGCGAAAATCATATGAGGATGCTGATCTGGCAACTACACAAGATATGACGGAATTGCGCCACGAAATTAGCAATTTACGGACACAAGACATTACCCAGCTTCGCTATGAAATAAGCGATTTGCGTAAAGACGTTGATACTAAACATGAGTCATTGCACCATGAAATAAGCGGTCTACGCAAAGACATGGATACTAAGCATGAGTCATTGCGCCATGAAATAAGCGGTCTACGCAAAGACATGGATACTAAGCATGAGTCATTGCGCCATGAAATAAGCGGTCTACGTAAAGACATGGATACTAAGCATGAGTCATTGCGCCATGAAATAGGTGATTTACGTAAAGACGTGGATATTAGGCATGACTCCTTGCGGCATCAAGTTAAAGAACTGGAGCTACGCCTAACGATCAAACTAGGCACAATTGTCGTTGCTGCCACAAGCGCAATTCCGTTACTTTTTAGGCTGTTACACTTATCTTGACTTACGCTGTACTAAGAACCTGCTGCAGGTCTTTCAAAAATGCCCTTATTGAGGGTGCGCCTGCAGTTGAGTAAAACCTTGTAAAAATCGGCGTACACGACAACGCTTAGCACCACCCAGCATTGGCAAACATGCGAATCACGGCCTTTTAGGCGATTTGTAGGCAGATTCTTAGAGAGCGTTAAATAAATCGCGCATAAGAAATGCTAATGCAGACATTACATTTAATACCAGCCGCTCGCCGCGACAACGCCCCTTGTTTCGGCATTGCCTTAAACTAGAACTCGTTTCATAAATGTCTAAAAGGTTGTCAGTTGGGGAAGGCCGGAGCACAAGAACCGAAATGTACATAAGTACATGAGGATTCCGAGCACCGCCCGCCCCCAAATCACAGCCTTTTAGGTATTTATGAAATGAGTTCTAGCCAGACCTGACACATAGACGCTTAATATGACGACTGCATCCGAAAGAAACTCTGCTTTACCACCGCCGCCAGCTCTCGAAGCTTACGACCCAACCGTCAAACAAAAGTCGCAGGCTAAAACGGCGCGTATTCCAATCAAAATTGTTCCCGCAGAAAAATTGAAGAAACCGGATTGGATTCGCGTCAAAGCAGCCACTGGCAGCTCGCGCTTTTATGAAATTAAGCAGATTTTGCGCGAACATAAGCTATATACGGTCTGCGAAGAGGCCAGTTGTCCAAATATTGGCGAATGCTTTGGCAAAGGCACCGCGACCTTTATGATCATGGGTGACAAGTGCACGCGGCGCTGTCCTTTTTGTGATGTGGGGCATGGGCGGCCTGACCCATTAGATGCTAACGAGCCCGGGAATTTGGCTAAAACCATCGCCGCGCTCAAGCTCAAATACGTCGTGATTACCAGCGTTGACCGCGATGATTTGCGTGATGGCGGCGCTGCCCATTTCGTCGCCTGTATTGAGCATGTACGCGCCTTATCGCCGAACACACGTATTGAAATATTGACGCCTGATTTTCGTGGCCGTGACGACCGCGCATTGTCGATCTTAAATGCTGCGCCACCTGACGTAATGAATCACAACCTTGAAACCGTGCCGCGTTTATATAAAGAAGCACGCCCTGGTTCCGACTATCAGCATTCGTTAAATTTATTGAAAAAATTTAAAGCCGCGCATCCAAACACTCCAACGAAGTCGGGACTCATGGTGGGGCTTGGAGAAAGTGAAGAAGAAATTCTGCAAGTCATGCGTGATTTACGTGCGCATGATGTGGATATGCTAACCATTGGTCAGTATCTGCAACCATCAGAGCATCATCTGCCAGTACGCGCTTATATTCACCCAGACGTATTTAAAAAATACGAGGAAGCCGCCTACCAAATGGGCTTTACCCATGCCGCCGTCGGGGCGATGGTACGCTCAAGCTATCATGCCGATGTACAGGCGCACGAAGCTGGTGTGGTTTAAAGAAGGGCTGAATCAAGCGAAGGCGATGTCATCGCTATTGGCGTAAAGGCTCTAAAACCCTGCTCAGCGTTTTTCATCCCTTCCCTAATTTGATGAGTCCTGCCCTTGGGTAAATCTTAAAAAACCGGCGTGTACTGAAGTAGTACATAAGGGCTTCAAGCACCGCACCGGATTCGACAAATACGCGAAGAAGGGTACTTTTGGGAGGCTTGGAGCAGGCTCTTAGGCGCGTCCTCAATTTAAGGCCAAGGGGCAGCAGAAACGAGGTCCTTTATGGCGGTTTGTGATACGCAGTTCATCTCCATCCATCCTGCCTTTTAAAAGAGAAAAGCTCCTCGGCGTAAAGGAGCGTGTAAGAATTGCTCACATTTATATGCGCTGTACCCTCAATGGCAGAAAAAATAAAGTACTTATTTACATCGTAATACTGTTACGAATAGATGAAGCGAAGACGAACCGGGCCCTCTTAGCATTTCTATCATCCACAGAAGTTAATTTTGTGTTTTGAGAAACAGGAATTGATCGAGCTCATCGCTTAATTTTAATAATTCTCTTTTTTTATCTAATTCTTCTTCTAGCTGCTTCATCTCCACTTTTCTCTGCTCAATTTTTTCAGATAAATTTTGGCGTTCTGCAAGCACTAGCGCAAATTTCTTTTCAAAAACAGATTTTTCAAACTCTATATATTTTTGCCTAACATTTCCCTCAAAATTCTTATTGATATCTTCCGCTTTCTGCCTGATTTCTCCAAAAACTTTATCAAGACCATATTGTTTCAGTGAAGATAGAAGAGAGTCAAAAACAAAGCTCTGTTTTTTATTTAGCATTGCTAAAGAAGATTCAATTTTTTTACTTTCCTCATCAAAAAGCGCTTGACTAGAAAAGCTCCGTATACCTTCCATGGAGGAGCGGCTAAATGATAATTGATTATTTTTTTCAATGGAAAGCCAAATTTTAGTTAATTCAGCATAGCTGCTTCTGTCTCTATCGATTTCCGCCGCAAGTTCTTTTATTTTATTTTTTAGAATTAAATTTTTATCTTCTATATTAAAAATTTTAAAAATCCCAAGAAACCTAAAGAAATTTAAAAACTTAAATTTCCTACTTTCGGCCGGTAAATCTCGACGCATTCCTTCAAGTTTATTTAATTTGGCAATATATCTTTCGTCAATGCTATTTATCTTTTCTAAGAAATAAGATATTTGCTCTGACCTATTTTTAATAACGTTATTAAATTTACAAATAAATTTCTCAAAATTATCTTTAAGCGCTTCTTTTTCCGCGAGCTCTGCTTCAAAAACTAATAATCTTTTTTTCTCTACTGCTAATTTTCCTTCACTTGCTTTTATATCTGCTTCGACTTGCTTCATCTCCTCTGGCCTAGAAACAGAGCTGATATCCACAAGAGTATCGATAGAAGAAACGGAGGTCCGACGAGAAACATACTCTGGCGTATTGAGATCTAGCAAAGTATCGCCTGTATTGAACCGTTTTAAAGCAGGCCTAGGCGGAAGTGCGTCATTCCAACCTAAATTAGAAGAGCTTAATGATTTCTTAAGCGCATCGCATGACCCTTGATCGGTAGGCTTGATAATTTCTTTGGAAGAGTTTTGAGATAGCAAAAGGGGTTCGGCGGATAATTTTTGTGCTCTCGAAGCAAAGCACCCGCTCACAGCGAATGGTTCAGTCATCTCATCACCGCTTCTCATCAAAAATAATTAATTATTTTAAGGATTACCTCATATGACTTTTCTAACTGGCAAGCAATTAATATGCCTTATGGAACTCTTCTGGAAGACAGTAAACCAATCCAAACCGGCTTAATAAGCTCACCTGCACCGGCTCAATAGCTAAGCTTGCTTAGCCAATTCAGACTCAAGCAAATTATTTAGCTCATCAAAATTTGGCGGTCCCACATAACGTTTTAAAACATGGCCCTTTTTATCAATCACAAACATAGTCGGCGTGAGTTGTACATTGCCAAAGTCTTTTCCCACTAAACCATCATCCAATGCGACTTTGAATGGTAATTGGTGCGTTTGCACATAATTAGCGACATATATAGGCGTGTCATAGCTCATGGCAACTGCAATCAATTCAAACTCGCGCCCTCTAAATTTATTGTAAGTATTAATGAGTTGAGGCATTTCTTTAATGCAACTGCTGCAGCTCGTCGCCCAAAAATTGACTACATAAACTTTACCTTTGAGCTGGGTGGTCGAAATTTTTTGACCTGATAATAAAGTGAAGGTAGTGTTGGGCACAAACTTAGCTGGATTAAACGCAAACCAAGTGAGCCATACCATAGCGCTTAAAACGGCAAACAAAACAAAGCTTTTTAGTAAAGTCACCGCTTTACGACGAGAAGGTGAGAGGGCAACTTGGTTCATCAAGAGAGCGGGCAAGTAGGTGAAGAGAAGAGAAGTATAGCCTGCCTATTAGGGTGAAGAAGGAACCTCAATAGCAGCCTATTCTCACCTCTACCGCTTATCTTGTTAGAGACATTGAGTTGAGCAAGCTCATAGCGTCAAAAATCATCCCTATTCCTTATATATGCTTCAGCTTGAATGCTGCATTCTCTGCAAATCATAGGATGCTAACGAAGGGACAAGCTATTCATGAAGTAACTTCTGCAGCCAAATACCTGAGCTAATGTATGCAGATTTTCTCAGCAAACATTTCAGATTCTCATTTAACTATCCGATTTTTATAGGTTTTTAATTCTATCCACAGAGCTTGTGGATAATTTTGTTGAAAACTCTCCTTTTCAAACAGAATTGATACTGGTATAGGCCGGGTGATTTTCTGTTATGCCTGACCGAAAAAATATAAAATCCTTATAAATCAAGGCTTTACAAAAATATATACGGTTTAGCAGAAAGCCCCTTTAGCGCAGCAAAACTATATCCCTTAATGTGCATAAATTAGATTTTGTCAAGCTTTTTCGATAAAAATTTCCTGGAAATTCGCTGTATCAAGCCCTATCTTTTCTTTTTATTTTTCCTTTCAAAAGCTGTCCAAAAGGCTATCAGGCAATCCGAGAAGCCCAACATCAGACAAGCCTGCATTTGCTAAAGCTGCACAGAAAGCGATGCTTGCATAGATGGCCATAAGGCTTCTAATTAACGTTTTGCCTTCTTCCAAAAAACTAAGCACAGCCTTTTTAAGCAATCTGTAGACGACCTCTCAAAAGCGTAGCGAGCTCACTTTTTTAATGGGACGTAAAAGTAGAAGTTAAGCTAGAAGAGTCAATTTTTTCTTGGGACGAGACCTGCGATGCCTAAGTTTGGTCGTTGATAGTGATAAAACCATCATCAACGTTTAGTAGCATGCTTGCTCACGAATGATTCAGCGCTTTCTAAGAACCTGCTTACAGTCCTTAAAAAGCACATTTCTTCAGGGTCAGGCAGTGCTCGGAATATGCATGCTCACTATGTATATTCCGTCCCCCGTCCAGCTTTACCCGACTGCAAAAGTCATCCAAATAAGTCTCCCAAATAAGGGCGCTTCTTAAAATCTTCGGCAGGTTCCTCGATCAGCTATATTTTCATACGCTAAATACATGGCGATACCGAATCGCTTCGGCAATATGGGGCGTGCCTGGCATCTCAGCCTGAGCCAGGTCAGCGATAGTACGCGCAACCTTAAGTACACGGTAATAAGCACGAGCTGACCAGCCAAATTTCGTGCCCGCTTCGCGCAGTAAAGTTTGGCCGGCGGCATTAGGCTGACAAAAGGTGTCTATCTTGGACGAGCTAAGAAAACCATTTAACTGTTGCTGGCGAGCAAGTTGCCGTACACGTGCCGCAACGACTCTCGCCGCCACCGTCGCACTTGGCTCAGAAGGTATACTGGCTCGCTCGGCAAGTTCAAACGGTGTCAGGGCGGGCACTTCAATTTGTAGATCAATACGGTCTAAAAGAGGGCCGGATAATTTACGCCGATAGCGTGCAGCATTTTCCGGCGTACAGCGGCACCGTCCAAGCGGGTCGCCCAACCATCCGCAGGCACAAGGGTTCATCGCAGCTACAAGCAAACAAGCTGCCGGAAATTCAGCTTGACAGCCTGAGCGTGAAATAGTGATTAACCCAGCTTCTAACGGCTCGCGCAGCATTTCCAAAACGCGTCGATCAAACTCGGGAAACTCATCCAAAAAAAGTACGCCATGGTGAGCTAAAGTAATTTCACCTGGCTGTGGTGGGTTGCCACCCCCAACCAAGGCCGCCGCGCTCGCCGAATGATGCGGCGCGCGAAAGGGACGACGGCGCCACTGCGCAGGTGTAAAGCCAGCTGCGCTTGCGCTTAATAGTGCAGCACAGGTTAGCGCTTCATCATCTGACATAGGAGGCAGAATGCTAACTAAGCGAGCAGCCAACATTGATTTACCCGCGCCAGGCGGGCCAACCATCAGCAGATGATGCGCTCCTGCCGCAGCTACTTCGAGGGCGCGCTTAGCTGCGCTTTGCCCCACCACGTCCGCGAGATCTGGCCCTGCTACTGCAGGCTTCAAGGCAGTGCTAGCGATAACTGGCGCTAATTGCTTCTCAGGCGTGCCCGCCAGGTGCATACACAACTCAAGCAAATCGACTACGCCGAATACCGTTATACCTGGTGCTAGTGCCGCCTCGGCAGCACTAGCCAGCGGCACATATATTTCAGCCGGCGGAAGCGATGCTGTCAGCCCCTCCTGTGCTGCCGTTACTTTATGCGCTAGCCCACAAGCCATCGCAAAAGCACCGCGCATAGGCCGTAATGCTCCACCCAAAGACAACTCACCTGCAAATTCTCTGTCTTTTAGCGATTCCACTGCTAATTGCCCACTCGCCGCCAAAATGCCAAGCGCAATGGGCAAATCAAAGTGGCCTGACTCTTTAGGTAAGTCAGCTGGAGCAAGATTGACCGTAATACGACGGGTAGGAAACTCAAATTGGCAGTTTTGTAAAGCTGCGCGCACACGTTCACGGCTTTCTCGAACTTCAAGGTCAGGCAGTCCCACAATCGAAAATGAGGGTAAGCCATTAGCTAGGTGCACCTCTACCGTCACTTCAGGTGCACTTGCGGTCGTTAGCGCACGGCTGCGCACCACGGCAAGCGACATATGTTCTCCTGGGACTTAATGGCTACTTGTTTAACTATTTGTTTGGCCGCCCTTAAGTGCTACTTTGCACTCTCGAGCCCTTTCAGAAGACATCTTCGCTACAAGAAGAAAAAGCAAGAAAGCAGAGTCCAGGGCAGACAAAGAAAAGAGCTACCTAAAAATTTTGTACCCTTCTATCCCCAGGTATCTCTACCGAGGAGCGTCGCATTGGTTATTTTGAAAAGCGATAAAAAGCTTCTAAGAAGTGCTGCCTGCTGCAAGATGAGCCTCTACTTTTGGGCTTAGAAAAGCGCTGAATAAACTGCGAGCAAGAAATACCAATGCAGGCAATACAGTCTAGTACGCTTAGAGAATAGGGGCCGCTCACAATCAATTTATTCAGCGCTTGCTTAAATAAAACATCATCAATGAAGGATCGGCTTTTAACAGGCTGTACCACTACTTTTAAGAAGCACTGAATCTAATTGAGGGAGGCATTAAGCTTCTGATACATACCCACACTGCTATCTATATCAACTTTCCTTGCTCACCACTAATTCAGCGCTTCCTTAACGACTCAAGCTGGCAGTGCGCTACGCAGTTAATCGCCTAAGGAAGATCCGCATAAGCCGGCTGGCGGCGTCATGCATCCTTGCCATATTTTTGGTGTACTAGCCAAAGGCATTCCTTGCCAGCCGGCTTATGCAGACTCTCCCTAACTCCGTCTCTTTATTGGTTAAGAGGCCGCTGTTCAAGTTGCGCGATACGGTGCTCGAGCTCTTCGATCTTGACGCTAGCGTGCGCCAGGACTTGCTTTTGTACGTCAAACTCTTCTCGGGTAACTAAGTCGAGTTTTGTAAAACCCTGCTTTAAGACGGCTTCTATATTGCGCTTAACGTCCTGCGCGGGCGAATCTTTGAGCAGATCAGAGAGTTTGGTCTGCAACTCATTTAATACGTCGTTCAGTTTCATAGCGGTTAGCCTAAGCAAGCAAGGTGAGCTGAAAAAGTGGTTTAAAAATCTGCAATCAAAAAAACACTGGAGCAAGCGTTTAGGAAAACGCCGACTACAGAGAAATATAGCGAAACACAGCGAGAGCAAAGAATGCCGATGCAGGCCACATGCCTACATGGCAAAGAAGTATGGCCTCACTCCTGGTTTGCTCAGCATTTGTATAAGCCTCTCGATAAAATTTTTACCGCCTGGCGCATCAAATTAAGTCGACCAATCAAGAAGTGAAATTACTTTAGCATGAACGCTGCGCGGATTTGTACGTAGCTTTGCATGTTAGCCATCTGGCAGAGGATGTCGACGTTTTTCTGAAGCTGAAAACAAAGAGGATAAATTTTAAAGCTTGTTTTTAGCCTCCCAAAAAATCCAATACGAGACTCTCCTTAGAGAACGCCATACAAGCTCTTATAAGAGAGGCTACGCAAGTACTACAAGCATGCTACAGCCATCTCATCGGCCTACACCCCCAACTCAAGCCGTGCCAGTGCTTCCAAAGCCACCGACACCTCGCACACTTTCGTTGAAATCATCAACCAGATTAAATTCAGCCTGAACGACAGGCACCACAACAAGTTGTGCCAAACGCTCGAAGGGCTCGAGTGTGAAAGCTTGACTGCCGCGATTCCAGGTTGAAATCATCAACTGTCCTTGATAATCCGAGTCAATAAGCCCAACCAAATTCCCCAACACAATCCCATGTTTATGCCCAAGCCCTGAGCGAGGCAAGATCAGCGCGGCATAAGCTGGGTCGTCCAGATGAATCGCTATACCGGTTGGCACTAAAGTGGTCTCACCTGGGTTAAGTGTCATCGGCGCATCAAGACAAGCGCGTAAATCCAAGCCAGCGCTACCGTTTGTCGCATATGCGGGAAGTTGCTCGCGAATCCGAGCATCGAGAATTTTTAGATTGATTTTCATAACCGGAAAATATTTATGCCTGTGTAGGCAAGGTGTAGATGAATGAGTAAATAAGCGTGCTTTGCTAAGCCAATTTAAGCCTAATAGTGCCATTGTAAATAAATGAAGGAATTATTTGTGAGTGGGTTGACTCAGGAAGCCTGTTTGACCAATAGCAGCGGAATTATGCAGTCATTCTGTAAAAATAAGTTCGCAATAGCAGACATTTTTTCTGATTTGTAATTTTATTAAATAACTAATGAACTAAAAAAATATTCATGTCCCCGATAAATTAAAAAGGTTTTTAATATTAATTATATAGGTTAATATGAATATAAATCCGCATAGCAATTCTATTAGCACTATTAGGACTGCTACATTAACTGACTCACCTATCCAATCCCACACTACAACGCACGCCATTTTATCTGAGCAACCAAAAATTGCGCATTGCAAAAAAGGAGCTAAAAGCAACTATCCAGACTTAAGAAAAGAAACACTTATTAAAATAACTATTGACAGAATAAAAAACCAAAAAGAAAAATCCCAGGAAGATTCATACTATACTCGTATGGAAATACAGAGCATTGCAAGAAAAGAGGGAAATATATTAATTTTAGAAAAATCAAAAAAAATAGAAGAAATAGAAAAATTAATATTAGCCATCAGAAAATCTCCAAATGACAAAAAATCCTATAGCAAACTTAAAAAAATAGCACAAAACCTACAAATAGAAATCAATTCTTGCACAGACGAAAATAAATTTCATGATTTAAAAGAAATTAGAGATTTTTTAAAATTGGAAATTTCGGCAAATATAATTTACTTCATAGGAGAAAATATAGATATAGTTGAATCCTATACCTACACGAAATACATTCAGCATACTATTTCATTAGTAAAAAATTTAATAGCCAAGGCAAGCAATTTATGCGACAACGAATACGATAAAAACTTATTAGATGAATTAAAAAAAGAATTAACTACTATAAACGGAGAAGAAGAAGAAGAAGAAGAAGAAGAAGAGGAAAAGGAAGACTTGATTAATACAAGCATCGAGGCAGAATTAGATTTTGATGAAAATGACAAAAAAATATTAGACTCAGTAAATAATTTAATAATTTATTCAACAGAAGAATTCATTAATATAAATAGAGAAATAGGGTTATATTTCCGCGAAGATAGAGAAAAATTATCAAGCAATCCAACTGAATAAATAGATTATTCATCAGAAAAATTCATCTCAGAATTTATCCAAAATGCATAGCAACGCTAATGTAGGCAGTCGATTTATTAAAAAATTTTAATCAATACAAAGCAAACTAGGCGTTTTATAAAAAACCTATGAGGAAGAAAAGAGAGCAAAGCTTGCAATAAAAGGTAAATACCACTTGCAAGCACTGCAACTGCAATACCAGCACGGAAGAGCACTCAAGGTAAGCGGCGTGCGATCTCAGCAATGAGTAAACGTGCTAACGCTTGCTTACTGTCGCGAGGCAAGCGCGTGATGCCAGCCGCATCAAATAACATCAGCTCGTTATCGTCACTGCCAAAGGCAGCAGGGCAACGGTTGCCAATAAGTAGCGGAACATTTTTACGCAGGCGCTTAGCTTCGCCATGCTTTTCAGGGTCTTCGCTCTCGGCAGCAAACCCGACGCAAAATGGCGGGCTTGGCAGCGTGGCAACACTTGCCAAAATATCGGGGTTTTGTACGAAGTTAAGTTGCGGCACCTTGCCTGCAGCATTTTTTTTGATTTTATGTGGTGCCACTTCGCTAACGCGCCAGTCAGCCACGGCGGCTACTGCAATGAAGATATCTGCCTGAGGAGCTGCAGTCATTACTGCCTCAAACATTTGCTGGGCGGTTTCGACTTCTTTACGCTTTACACCTTCTGGCGTGGCAAGCGCAGTTGGGCCTGCGATCAACTCAACCTGTGCCCCACTCTCAAAGGCGGCTCGTGCAAGGGCAAAGCCCATTTTGCCGCTGGAGCGATTAGTCATCGCGCGTACGGGGTCGATAGGTTCAAAGGTTGGGCCTGCAGTGAGGAGTACACGCTTACCCGCTAGCCACTTGGGCTGAAAGAAGGCCGTTATCGCAGCAAGAATACTGTGAGGCTCAAGCATGCGCCCAGCGCCTGTCTCTCCACATGCTTGCGCACCTGTATCGGGGCCAAGCACAGTTATGTTGTCAGCTTGCAATTGCGCGATATTGCGCTGCGTAGCTGGGTTTTGCCACATTTGCAAATTCATTGCGGGCGCGACGAGCAACGGACAATCACGGGCAAGACAAAGGGTTGAGAGTAAATCATCAGCCAGCCCATGCGTGAGCTTGGCCAAGAAATCTGCTGAGGCGGGCGCAACAATAATGGCATCAGCGCGCCGTGATAGGCCAATGTGCGCCATATTATCTGCGCTACGCGCATCCCATTGGCTTGTATACACCGGCTGCCCTGAGAGCGCTTGCATGGTCACGGGCGTTATAAATTGCGTAGCTGCCTCAGTCATCGCAACTTGCACGCTCGCCCCCGCCTTGCTAAGTAAGCGGGTCAATTCGGCCGATTTATAGCAGGCGATACCGCCTGTTAAGCCGAGTACGAAATGTTTATTAGCCAGTTCCATCACAGCATCAACTTTTATTTGAGCAGCGCTGCGCGCTTTTTAGTTCGGGGAAAGTGCTGAATAAATCGGGAGTAAAGAATGCCACCGCAGATAATGCGCCTGCACGGTAAGAAGAGGTGATTTCGCTCTTAGTTTCTTTAATAGACTTCTTTCGCCCCCCGTAACGGCGTCATTCCGCATCAAAGGAATTCCTTGCTACGGGGAATCGAAAGAAGTCTAATGTTTCCTAACGAAGGTCTGCCTAAGCTGGATGGTGACTTTATGCTTCAAGGCCAGTACTTAACGTACTGGCCTTGAAGCATTACTCGTCTCAACTCAAGCAAACCCTCACTAGTCCGTAATTACCTTGGCGAATCTTTGCTAAGAGCGTACTTACTAGCTAGGCTTACACCTTTTCTAACGCTGCTTGCTGATTGGCCGCCATTTTATTTTCTAGATAATGGATGCTGGTACCGCCTTCAACGAATTTCGCATCCAACATCAGCTCACGGTGCAGGGGGATATTCGTATAAATGCCTTCAACGACCATCTCGGAGAGCGCGATGCGCATCCGTTTAATCGCTTGCTCACGCGTGGCGCCGTAGGCAATGACTTTGCCAATCATCGAGTCATAGTGCGGCGGCACAAAATAGCCTGTGTAAGCGTGCGAATCCACCCGAATCCCTGGGCCACCCGGCGCATGCAGTAAGGTAATGAGGCCCGCAGAAGGCGTGAATTTGACCGCGTGCTCCGCGTTAATCCTGCACTCAATCGCATGGCCATTAAACGTAACCTCGCGCTGCTTAGGCAAGCGTTGACCAGCCGCTACAAGAATTTGCGCTTGGACGATATCAAAACCGGTAATCATCTCCGTCACCGGGTGCTCAACCTGCACCCGCGTATTCATCTCGATAAAGTAAAACTCATTATCCTCATAGAGAAATTCGAAGGTACCCGCGCCCAGGTAGCCCATCTTCTTGCACGCATCTGCACAGCGGGTTGCTAAGCGCTCAATGGAACGCCGCGGAATGTGCGGGGCTGGTGCTTCTTCAATAATTTTTTGGTGGCGGCGCTGCATCGAGCAGTCGCGCTCGCCCAGCCAAATTGCCCCTTTATGTTTGTCTGCGAGTATTTGAATTTCGATATGGCGCGGATTTTCGAGGAATTTCTCCATATACACTTGGGGATTACCAAATGCAGCGCCCGCTTCTTGCCGCGTCATACTGACCGCATTAATCAAAGCCGCTTCCGTATGCACAATGCGCATACCACGCCCGCCGCCACCGCCTGCCGCTTTAATAATCACGGGGTAACCGATTTCCCGCGCAATCTTCTTCACCTCTTTCGGATCCTCAGGCAATGCGCCTTCGGAGCCAGGCACGCAAGGCACACCAGCTCTAATCATGGCTTGCTTGGCAGAAACTTTATCGCCCATTAAACGAATCGTTTCTGGTCTCGGCCCAATAAAAGTAAAGCCAGATTGCTCAACGCGTTCAGCAAAATCGGCATTTTCTGAGAGAAAGCCATAGCCAGGATGAATCGCTTCAGCATCGGTAACTTCAGCCGCACTGATAAGGGCCGGCATATTCAGATAAGAAAGCGCTGATGCAGCCGGGCCAATGCACACAGCCTCATCGGCCAGGCGCACATACTTGGCTTCTTTGTCAGCTTCCGAATAGACCACAACGGTTTTTATGCCAAGCTCACGGCAGGCGCGCTGAATACGCAGCGCAATCTCGCCACGGTTAGCAATTAGGATCTTTTCAAACATACAAACCCATTAACCAATCACAAACAAAGTCTGACCAAACTCAACCGCTTGGCCGTTTTCGACACAAATTTCTTTTACGACGCCAGCCTTATCTGCTTCAATTTCGTTGAGCAGTTTCATCGCTTCAATAATGCAGAGGGTTTGACCTTCTCTGACGGTATCGCCAATCTGTACGAAGGGTTCCGAGCCAGGTGAAGAAGCGCGGTAAAAGGTACCTACCATGGGTGAGGTCAACAAATGAGCTTGCGGCCCTGGCGCCGCAGAAGCTGCGCCTTCCATAGAAACGATGGGAGCCGGAGCGGCTTGCGTGAATGTAGTCAATTGCGACTCTGCCGGAGCAGCGGGCAAATAAACTGGCGGCACGCTTTTAACGATGCGGACCGTACTTTCACCCTCAGTGACTTCTAATTCTGCGATATTAGATTCCGACACTAAGTCGAGTAGGGTTTTTAACTTGCGTAAATCCATCTAGATATTCCCTTTCTTATCCATGCCTGACACGCTCAACGCGATTTAGCGGTAGCGGTGTTCAAAGCGAAATCGAGCGCAAACAAATAACCTTGCCAACCAAAGCCACAGATTACACCTTGCGCTAGGTCGGAGAAAAACGATTTATGCCGAAAGGCATCACGACTGTAAATATTTGATAAATGCACTTCCACAAACGGCGTATCCACACCCATTAGCGCATCGCGCAGGGCCACACTTGTGTGCGTGTAGGCCGCCGGATTAATAATCACAAACTCGACGCCATCCTGATGCGCTTGATGTAAGCGGTCAATTAACGTGCCTTCGCAATTACTTTGAAAGGTTTCCAACACCACGCCCTTAGCCTGAGCGTGCGCAATGAGCTTTTGATTAATCTCATCCAGCGTCAAATGACCATATATTTCCGGTTCGCGCTGCCCAAGCAAATTGAGATTGGGTCCGTGCAATACCAATATGCGTGAAATCATATAAGTCAATTTCTGAAAAATGGGCGAACTTTACCGTTGAAAGAGAGAAATTGTCCAGTTTTTGTGTAGCTTAAAAGTAATTAAACGTAAATTTTGCTTAACAAAGCTCTGCATAAATTACGCGCAAAGAATGCTAAGGCAAGCAGTACGGCCTGCACAGCCAGAATACTCCGCATCGCCCAACTTATTTAGCTCTCCCCTAAATTTGTTTTACGCTGCTTGCAAATTGTGCATGTTAACTTCATCAGCCCTTAATTAAAGCCAAAATAAAAAAACACCTTCTATCCTCAAAACATTTTTCGCGTGCTCAAGCAAAATTTCGTATCACCCTACGAAAGCATTTGAACGATTGCCTTACTTTACTAGAACTCATTTTATTTCAAAGATTCCAGACTATCTTCCAACTACCGTCAAGCTACGTGAAGCAAGGAACGGTTTATTGAGCTAGCGAAGAAGGTAAACCCTGAGCGGATAATCATAGATATGCCTGATATTGAGCAAGTAAAACCAACGCTAGCAGAAATCCAACAATTGCTCGCGGACCGCACAACCCCAGAGCTAGCTCATCAAAACCGTAGGATGGCGTTGCATCTCGCAACCATATTGCTAGACGGCCAGGAAGCACAGCAGGCGACAGAGGTAATCACGCTACTGCTCAGAAACGATCAAGAGCCCGAACTCACTACTCACGATCGTAAAACAGCACTGCATGTCGCGGCAAAAGCCCTAAATGGCCCTGGAGCGGAGCACGCTGCAACAGTCATCAACGAGCTATTGTCTAAGGGCGGAATAGAACTTAATCAGCATGATAAAGAGGGGCAGCTAGTACTGAATATCGTAGCAAAAGCCTTACGTGGCCCCGCAGCTAAGCATGCAGCCCAAGTCATCACGCTCTTGCTCGAGAAAGGCGCGGATCCCAAATTAATTGATCAAGATCGTAAAACGGCACTGCATATCTCAGCAGCAGCATTCGATAAGCTGGAAAAACAGGGCAACGGGATGGCAAAACGGCGCTGCACACCCTAACAGAGACCCTAAATGACCCTACAGCAGAACACGCGGTGAAATTCAAAGGCGCAAACCCCACGCTAGTTGATATAGAGGGGGTAGTGGGGATAAAAGGGGAAACGGCGTTGAGCGCCGCAAAAAGTGTGAGAAATAATCTTGGACAGAAGCCTGTAGAAGAGGCAATCCAAGCTATTAAGTCAGAAGCGGCGAAGATTTTGGGGAATCAAGAAGGTCGGCGTGCACAGCATAGGCACTAACATAAAAGCAAATGGGTAAAACCCTCACCAAATTACAACGCATCCAGTTGCTCTGACAAAGCGTTTAACCGCTTTTCATCACGCGTAACACTGCCAAGCAGCGTGCTATGTATCTTGCCTGAAGCATCGATTAATACGGTAAAGGGCAGCCCGCCCTGCGTATTACCCAGTGCACGCGCAAGCGCTAGTCCTCCATAGCCAGCGCTATAAAGCGCGTAATCTACTTTTACTTTTTGCATAAATTGCGCGACGTTAGTCGCAGAGTCAACGGCGATACCAATAAAATGAACGCCTTTAGCTGCGTATTTCTTTTGCAAAGCGGATAGCACGGGCATCTCTTCAACACAAGGCTCACACCATGCAGCCCAAAAATTCACCACAAGCGGGCGGCCTCGATATTGAGCAAGCGACTGCATACGGCCCACTTGGTCGGGCAGCTTAGCCTGCCACAACGCGGCAAGATTCGTGCTTGGTCTGGTTTGTTTAAACGGCTCTTTAAAAAAGCGCCAGCTGGCATAAAGGCCAATCGTGCAAGCTAACCCGCCAACCAACCACATCAATATAAAAAGGCGCTTTGTCTTCATTTATTTTTCTAGATAAATTTAGCTTTAGGTTGCACAAGCCACCAGCGCTCGCCTTTTATCTCACCTTTTATCTCGCTTATTAATTTGCTTCTTAAACAGAAGGTGGCGCATCAGACAAGCCATTTGCAGATTCTGCCTCGCTACCCTCACTATTTTTAATCAATGCAGCAACTTTTTGCTGATTCATACGCAGGGGCCTACCCTGCGCATCAGCACGTGGCAGCCGGCGTAAATCGTCCAGATCATATACCTCAAGGTGAATCCCTACTGCCTCTTCATTATTTGCGCTCTGCCAAATAAAGCTCAGCGTCTCACTGCGATGTTTGCTGGCGTGAGTAAAGCGAGTGACTGGCGTTGGGTTAACTTGATATTGGATCCCTGCGTCGAGCAGAAAAATAGCCAGCTCTTTTGTGTCATCGCAAAAAATCTGCAAACTAATATCAGAGTATTGAGTGGCCGTACCCTCTAATACCTCACCTATTAAATACGGATTAAAGCTAGCTAAGCGCGCCATCCAATGCAAAGCGATTTTGCGTAAGACAGCTAACTGCTCAAGCTGCCCCGCTTCCACGGCAAAGCTTGAGATACCTTGCTCTTCTTGCTTAATGTTGGACAAAATCTGACGTGTCATTTTATTTTTTTTCATTTAATTACATCCATCCGCCTTCTAGTTAGCGGAGTAAATCATTAATAGAACAGGCAAAGGCGGGCAAGCAAAACGCGTCGACAAGGGTACAATGCAACGCTTTATACCCATCTTTCCTCGATACACTCTGATGCATATCCATATCCTTGGCATTTGCGGCACTTTCATGGGCGGCCTTGCTTTGTTAGCACGCGCCGCTGGTCATCGAGTCACTGGCTGCGACGCTCAGGTTTATCCGCCGATGAGCACACAGCTTGAGGCGCAAGGCATTGAGTTGATTGACGGTTACAGCACTGCTCAGCTCACTCAGTTCGATTCGGCACCTGATCTTTATGTGATTGGCAATGTCGTTAAGCGCGGCAATCCGTTAATGGAAGCCATCCTCGATCGAGGCCTGCCCTATACATCAGGCCCACAATGGCTTAGCGAGCACGTCTTAGCCAATAAATGGGTACTAGCCGTAGCCGGCACTCACGGCAAGACCACTACCGCCTCCATGCTGACGTGGCTGCTTGAAGCAGCTGGCCTTAATCCAAGCTTTTTAATTGGCGGCGTGCCACTCAATTTTGGCGTATCGGCACGTCTTAACGCTGACTCCAATTTTTTTGTTATCGAAGCTGATGAGTACGATACAGCGTTTTTTGATAAGCGCTCAAAATTTGTCCACTATCGTCCTCGCACCGTCATTCTCAACAACCTTGAATATGATCATGCTGATATTTTCGCTGATCTTGCAGCGATTGAAACGCAATTTCATCATTTAATGCGTATCGTACCTGCTTCTGGGCGGCTGCTTGTGAACGGTCGAGAAGAGGCTTTAAAACGTGTCATCGACCGTGGCTGTTGGAGCGAGCTTGAATATTTTGGCACGCCCGATGGATGGCAGGCGCAGATTATCGATGGCACCTCAGCCACAGCAGAGAAATTCGCTATCCACTGGCAAGCACAACAAGTGGGCACCGTTAACTGGGCACTGCAAGGCGAGCATAATCGCCTCAATGCCCTTGCTGCTATTGCGGCTGCGCGCCATCTGGGCGTTCCGCCAGCGCAAGGTGCAGAGGCACTGAGCGAATTTCAGGGCGTCAAACGCCGCATGGAAGTGCGCGGCGAGGTAAATGGCATCACCCTATACGATGATTTTGCCCACCATCCCACTGCCATCGGCACGACCATTGCAGGCTTGCGAGCACGGATTGGCGAGCAGGGGCGCATTCTGGCCGTGCTTGAGCCACGTTCCAATACGATGAAACTTGGGCTGATGAAGGCACGCCTCTTAACTAGCTTGGCTGGCGCTGATTTAGTATTCGGCTATAGCGTCAAAGAAGGGCGTGACACACTCAACTGGGATTTAGCACTAACCCTTGCGCCACTAGGCGAAGAGCGTGCGTATGCGTTTGACGATCTGGATCAACTCATACGCGCTGTCGCGACCCAGGCACGTCCTGGCGACCATATTCTAGTCATGAGTAATGGCGGCTTTGGTGGAATTCACGATAAGTTACTCACTACGCTCGGCGCCGCTGAGTTTGCTCAAGTGCAAGGATGATTGTCTATCTGCATGGTTTTCGCGCATCGCCCGCTTCGTTTAAAGCACAGCTGCTAGCAGCGCGGCTTACGGAGCTAGGCTACGCGGACCTTTGGCAGTGCCCGCAGCTTCCTATCTCACCGGCTAAAACCGGCGCGCTTATCAAAGCGCTGTGCAACACGTATGCGCCAGCTGATCTCACGTTGATAGGCAGCTCATTAGGTGGCTATTATGCAACTTGGTTTGCTGAGCAATTTGGCTGTCGCGCTGTATTACTTAATCCGGCTACCCAGCCATCACATGATGCGCCACGCTATTTGAGCGAGCAGGTGAACGAACAGATGATTAGCGATACGGCGTGCCTGCCCGCTTATTTAGATGAATTAACCGAATTTGCAATGCCCAACATAACGCGCCCGGAGCGCTATTATTTAATTGCCGCTACGGGCGACCAAGTACTCGATTATCGGGACATGCTTACAAAATATCCTAAAGTTAGGACCACGCTCATCCAGGGCAGCAATCATGGCCTGAGTGATTTTGCTGAGCATGTCGATGAAGTCTTAAAATTTTGCGGTATCGCTTGTCCAAGCGGCCGCCTGAAGAGAGTTTTTCAGTGAATATTTTTTTTGAAGAATCAGGAAGCTTTAAAGCCGGCACTATCTTGTCGCGCCAAGGTGAAGCATTGCAAGTCGAATTGCCAGGTGGCAGACGGGCGAAAGTTAAAGCAAAAGAAATTTTGATTGAGTTTGAGACGCCTTCACTGACGGATTGGGTACATACAGCCAATGAATGCGCACAGCAAATTGATCCTGATTTTTTGTGGGAATGCGCGCCTGAAGAAGAGTTTCACTTTCTCGCACTGGCCAACGAATACTTTGGCGCAAGCGCCGCACCCGCTGAGCGTGCTGCGCTCGCGCTGAAGCTACACGGTGCGCCTGCCTATTTTCGCCGCAAAGGACGGGGCAATTATCAGCGCGCTCCAGCAGAACAATTAAAAGCCGCGCTCGTAGCCCTTGAGCGCCGCCGGCAGCAAGCCGAAATTCAGGCGGGCTATGAAGCAGAATTAAAAAATTTACGCTTGCCCGATGCCCTCAAAGATAAAGCACTCACCTTATTAACTCAGCCTGACAAAAGCACGCTTGAATATAAGGCGCTCGATGCTGCCTCTGCTGCGCTCGGCAAATCGCACGCCCAGTTAATGCTTGATTGCGGCGGTATCGCCTCACCACGCGCCTTGCATGAGGCACGTTTTCTGGCTGAATTCTTTCCGCGCGGCGTGGTTTGGCCAGCAAGCGCCAAATTAAATTTAGCTAATGCGCAATTAGATAAGCTGCCTACCGCCGACGTGCAAGCGTTTTCGATTGATGATGTCACGACGACTGAAATTGACGACGCATTCTCGGTACAACGCCTTGCAGATGGGCTGCTACGGATTGGCATTCATATCGCCGCTCCAGCGCTTGGGATTAAATGCGACGATCCTGTCGATGTTCTCGCACGAGATCGCTTATCTACGGTGTATATGCCGGGCGAGAAAATTACCATGCTGCCCGACGCTGTCGTTGACGTATTTACACTCCAAGAAGGGGGCAACCGGCCCGCCCTCTCGCTGTACGTCATTATTGACACCACCTCGCAACAAATTGTGGCGAGCGAGAGCCGCGTAGAAAGCGTTTTTATTGCGCATAATCTGCGTTACCACCAACTGGATGACAAAGTTACCGAAGAAGCACTTGCGGCAGGCAGCGGCGACTATCCGTACAAAGATGAAATCGCCGTGCTCTGGCCATTTGCGCAAGCACTCTATGAAAAGCGGCAGGAAGCACGCATTGGTTACGGGCTAAGACGAGAAACCCAGCAATATGCTGAGTTTAGTTTTTATATCGATAACGAACACGTCACCATCCTACCCCGTCCACGCCATTCGCCCATTGGCTTAATTGTCGCTGAACTTGCCATTTTGGCGAACAGCACCTGGGGCGGATTACTTGCTGAGCATGGCGTACCCGGCATTTATCGCACACAGCGCTCATTTGGCGCCAACCGCACGCGCATGCAGCTTACGCCTGCCCCGCATGAAGGCTTAGGGGTAGCGCAATATGCGTGGAGCACATCACCGCTGCGCCGCTACATCGATTTGGTCAACCAATGGCAGTTGATCTCCTGCATACAAGATGGCGTCGCTGCCAAATTAACCTCGCCCTTTAAGCCCAAAGATGCAGCGCTGTATACGATAGCGCAAAGCTTCACCGACACTTACGCAGCGTATAACGACCATCAAAGAAAGATGGAACGCTTCTGGTGTTTGCGTTGGTTGCGGCAGGAAAAACGTGAACGCGTTGTCGCTTCAGTCATAAAAGGTGACTTGGTACGACTTGACGAGATTCCCCTCTCGCTTAACGTACCTGGCCTGGGCATTCAAGCAAACGGTACTAAGTTGTTGCTAGATATTCTGAGTACTGATGAATTGATTCTGGATCTCTCGTGCCGCCTCGTACAAGTATTGAATACGACTGAGACTGCTGAAACACCGCCTGCTGAATCGGTGCCCGAGTTAGCTGCTGAGGAAAAGACTGAGTGTAGCGAAGAGACGACAAGCACAAATGCCTAAAATCGAACACGATGAGAAGGTCTGCATGACACCGCCATCTGACTTAGGTCGGCATTCCTATGCAGTGATTGGCAACCCAGTGGAGCATAGCCAATCGCCTTTTATCCATAGCCTTTTTGCCAGCCAAACGCACGAGCCTATCGAGTACACGCGCTTACTGGCGCCACTTGGTAGCTTTACCAAGACAGTGCGTGACTTTATCGCGCATGGCGGGCGTGGCCTTAACGTTACGACGCCTTTCAAATTAGAAGCTCATGCACTAGCTGACACCCTGTCTGAGCGTGCTGCAGCAGCAGGCTCAGTGAACACCTTGCGTGTAGAAGGCGAATTTCTATATGGCGACAATACCGACGGTATCGGTTTAGTGCGTGATCTGGTGCATAACCTTGGTTTCACACTTACCCAATCTCGTATTCTGCTATTAGGCGCCGGGGGCGCTGCGCGAGGCATCCTATTACCGCTGCTTGAGACGCAGCCTGCTGAAATTGTTATTACCAACCGTACCGCTGCACGTGCTGCTGAGCTTGCAGATCATTTTGCAGCCGCTGCGCTCAGCACAGGCTGTCGCTTAATAGGTGGCGGCAGTGAAATCGCACGCGGCCCGTTTGACCTCATCATCAACGCTACCGCCAGCAGCCTCAATGGCGCGCTACCCGAATTTGACACCACCGCACTCACACGCCACACCCTCGCCTACGATCTCATGTATAGCGGGCAACCTACCGCCTTTATGCAGCACGCTAGCGCTCACCAAGCCCACACCACCGACGGACTCGGCATGCTCGTCGAACAAGCTGCTGAATCATTCTTTGTCTGGCACGGCGTGCACCCCGAAAGCGGATCAGTATTAAAAGCATTAAGAGAAAAGCTAATGCAGCCTGCTGATAAGTAATTTTCAATACATATTAATTACTCAGCTGCACCGAATTTTCGATGCAAGCGCACTTTTGTATCAATGAGAGACTCCCTCCAGTAAAAAGCTATTCTGCGATCTTAAAAGGACAGGGGGACAGAGCTGCACACTTGCCCTATTTCGCTTTGCTTTACTTCTTTTCTGAGTCTTGAGATAGCCATATACCACTACTTCTTATAGTGAGCATATATATGTAGAAATTACATCTATGAAGCTAAAGAATAAAAGGAGAAGGGTGATGAGGCCGGTAGAGAAAAGCAATAGCGGTAGTAACACTTCTAGTGCAGCTTCCACCACTACAGAGAAAACTGAAAAAAAACCGCAGGCTGGTATTCAGCAGAGACTCTCTAACATGCTGAGACTCCTTAAAGGCAAAAATAGCGCACCGTTACCCTCAAGTGAGCAAACTGCCGAAGCTGCACATTCTCAGGTTAGAGATGACCCGTTAGGGAGGTCAGCTTTCGAAACTTCCCCTCCTACTTACGAAGAAGCATCACCACCCCACGCGCTGCCAGGGAGTGGGTCACCTCATCCTTACACTCAATCTGCGCAGTCATATCCAAACGTTTTGACACCCCCGGCGCAGTCCCAGGCAAAACATGAGGCTTCGCCTTATGCTCATCAATCGCAAGCTGCTACGCCTGCAATAGCGCTAGGAGAGACTTATTCTGTTTATGATCAAGCACGCGCGAAAGAAGCAGACCCTGCTACGCAAACCTCGTTGACATCGCAGTCTCAGCGCAACACTGCTTACGCTACGGAAAATTCATACTCTTCAGTGTCAGTTGAGCGTCCGCAACAGCTAGACATAAGTCAGTCTCGCACGCGCCGCCCCTCTGCACCTTTAGCGCCGCAGCAAGCTTCTCAAGAAATTTCCCATACAGTAAAGAGAAGCCGATCCCGGCCCCGGTAAGCTTTCTTATAAAAATTGCATTGAAAGGGCTTGTCAAGGCTGCCTATAAAACATTGTCTCTATCGAGAAATTAGGTCCTTTTAATGACATTAACCATCAATTTAACGACAAATAGCCGATAAGAATAAGTCAACTGTAGCATGAGGAATAGCCCGCTATCTGCTGGGTCAATGCCCAAAAGTATGATTTACCGATACTGATTAATCGCATCCCGCATTTGCTGTGCAGCACGGGCTGCGGCGGTGGCGAAGTCTTCTGCTTGGCTTGCGTAAATGATGGCGCGGGATGAGTTGATCAGCATGCCTGAGCCAGCTGCCGTGCGTCCAGCTTGTACGGTGGCAGCAACGTCGCCGCCTTGTGCACCAATGCCAGGAATTAATAAAAGCATATCGCCCACTAGCGCACGCACGCTGGCAATTTCTTGTGGGAAGGTAGCGCCAACCACAAGGCCAAGCTGGCCATTGGTATTCCACTTCTGTGCTGCAAGCTGCGCCACTTTTTGATAAAGCAGCTGCTCACCCACTGGCAAAAATTGCAAATCAGAACCACCTGGATTCGATGTGCGGCACAGCACGATTACCCCTTTATCAGCATAGGCGAGATAAGGTTCTAGCGAATCAAACCCTAAATACGGATTCACCGTTACTGCGTCAGCTTGGTAACGCTCAAATGCTTCGTGTGCATATTGTTGCGCCGTGCTACCAATGTCACCCCGTTTGGCGTCAAGAATCACAGGCAAATCTGGGTGCTGCTCATGAATATAAGCAATCACTCTCTCCAGTGACTCTTCTGCACGATGCGCAGCAAAGTAAGCAATTTGCGGTTTAAACGAGCACGCATAAGGTGCTGTTGCATCGACGATGGCACGACAGAATTCAAAAATTGCGTCGGGGCGTCCCGCAAACTGGGCAGGAAAGCGTGACGGTTCAGGGTCAAGGCCTACACACAGTAAAGAATTCGTGCGCTGCCACGCGTCTGTAAGAGATTGGATGAAAGACATAGTTTGACAATTGAAGAAGACAGTTAATAGTTAATCAGGCAAGGCCAAGGAAAGCCTACCTAACTAAGATTTTTCACGGCACACGAGAGCACGGGCTTTTAGGCGATTTGTAGACAGGCTCTTAAAAGTAAGTTTCAATCCAATCGACGACTTGGTAATTATCATCCACTACCAGCAGTTGCTTCCATTTATCGAAAGTTAAGCAAGGATGAGAGATGTCAAACGCCACCATATCGCCCACGCGCAAATCGTCCTCAGTTTGGATGTTCAGGTAGGCGTGGTGATCCATCATCTTAGATATTTCCCAACCATAATCCGGAGTAATTTCCACCGGGGCAGGCGTGCCAGGGCGGTAATGCTTGGCGGGTATAGGGTAGCCGGCATCAAATGCAGCATCACGCTTGCCTAGGCCAATAATGGCTCGGTTCGGCTCGGGTACTGATAGCACATAGGCCCAAACTTGCAGCGCCGGCAATAATCCCTCTCCCATACGCTGCGCGATGGGATTACGGGCCAAAATACGTTCGTGTGCTTTTTTATAAAAGCCGCCATCTTGGGTTAAATAACAACCCGGGCGCAAGACTATATCAATGGCTAAGCCTTGTACCGAAGCTTTGGAGAATTCCTCTGCGCCCACGTCATACCAAATTGAACCTGAGCTGGATAGCACCACTGTCTCACGCCCAAAGCGCTTGTCGCGGGCAAATAAATGAACCCATTCCACGGCTTTGCGCAAAAACGACCGCACGGCATGTTCTTCGGACAATACGCCTTCGTACAACTCAATCCCGGCTAACTTTAACGTATCGGGCCAGCGCGCTAGCGCAGCGAGTACGGCATCGCGCTGCGCCATCGTACGCACGCCTGTACGCCCACCCGTCACGCCCATTTCCAACAGCACCTGCACCGAGAGGCCAGCTGCATGAAAAAATTGTCCCAGCTGATCAACGCCTTCAACTGAATCAATCAGGCAAAAAAATTCAAATTCCGGATCTTTCAAAAGGCTCGCGATAATTTCCATATCACGCCGACCTATCAGCTGATTGGCCATCAGCACACGCCGCACACCACAGTGATAAGCGACTTGCACTTGAATCGCATTAGCCAGCGTAATAGCCCAGGCACCCGTTTGAAGTTGCCGATGAAACAGTTGGGGTGCCATTGTGGTCTTACCGTGCGGCGCAAGTTTGGCACCATATTCAGTAACAAAGTGCTGCATCCATTGCAGGTTGTGCTCAAGCCGTCGCTCATACAGCACCGCCGTGGGCAGACTAATGTCTTCTTTTAATAAGTTCCAACTGCGATAGACGTTCGCCTTATCTTGTCCTTCCTGCGCGTGCTGGGATAAAACGCCCAACCCTTTACCCAACGGGTCAAGTGGGCGTTTCTGATAGGTCTTACTTTGCATCCAATATGCTCCCTACGATGCCGATGTAGGAAGCACTGAATCAACCGAGAACAGTGCCAAGCCAAATTGCCGTGCATTTGTACTGCCTGCATCAACCTTCCTGACTCACGATTTATCCAGCATTTCCTTTATTGTCGAGCAGTACGTAAATTATCTGGCGGTGATACGTTAAAGTTCGCTCTAAACGGGTTGATATCCAACCCGCCTCGGCGCGTATAACGCGCATAGACTGCTAACTTAAGCGGTCGGCAAATACGCGAAATGTCCATAAAGATACGCTCAACACACTGCTCATGAAATCCGGTATGCAGACGATACGAGATGAGATAACGCAATAACCCAGCATGCTCAATCGGTGGCCCTACATAACGAATCTGCACACTCCCCCAATCTGGCTGGCCAGTTACCGGGCAGTTTGATTTGAGTAAATTGGAAACCAGCGTTTCCTCGATAGGCGCCGCTTCGAGGTCTGCTTTAAGCAGAGCTGTTGAAGGGTGGTACACATCCGCATCAAGCTCAAGCCGGTCCAGTAATAATCCATCCAGCTCTTGCACTTGCAACTGCCCGAACTCGTAAGGAAGAGTGAGCGTCACCGTGACTTGAACGCCGCATAGCTTAGATAAATCTTGGCGAATGGTCTCGCGCAACGCCTCGCTTGAGGCAATTTGAGTCTGTGCAAATGAACCCAAATAAAGTTTGAACGACTTTGATTCAACTAAGTTTGGCGAGTCTGCCGGCACCATGACTTGCGCCAATGCGATATGCGGCTTACCGCGCAAGTCGAGCCATGACAATTCATAGGCATTCCAAATATCCACGCCTAAAAAAGGCAAAGGCGTAGGCACCCCGATTTCATCACGCGCATGCTGCCGCTCGATGGGGAATAGCAAAGTGGGATCATAGTGGGTACTTGGCTCAACAGTTTTACCAAGCGGGGAGTGGGCGAGAGTCATCTTAGCCTATGAAAAAGTTGGACTTAGTTAGGGGCCTGCCCTCACTGGACTAGCGGGTTTCTCGAATGATTGGCAGCAGACAATACAGTAGCACGGCAAAGCGAGGGATGAGAAAGTGCCAGAGCATACGAAAAACACGCTGCGTGCTGTATGTGTCGGCACTTCTCATTTACGCTTTATTCAGCGCTTCCTTGAGCTAAGAAAAGCTTATACGCGGGATGCGCTGTTTCATTCCAATAAGGTAATTTAAGCGCGACGAGAAATTGCTCAAACGCAGCCATATCCGCTGCTGGCACCTGAAACCCGACCAAAATGCTGCCATAGTCTGCGCCTTGGTTCCGATAATGAAACAGACTAATGTTCCATTGCGGCGCCATGGATGACAGGAAGTTCATCAACATGCCTGGATATTCAGGAAACTCAAAGCGGTAGAGTAATTCGTCACGCGCCAACGGTGAGTGGCCGCCCACCATATGCCGCAAATGCTGCTTAGCTAGCTCATCATGCGTCAAATTAAGGGCAACAAATCCATGCTGATTAAAAATCTCAGCGATCTCCTCGCTTTCACTGCGATCTTTAATCTGTATCCCAACAAAAATGTGCGCTTGTTTTGCTTGTGCGATGCGGTAATTAAACTCAGTCACATGGCGCGCGCCAATCAATGAGCAAAAATGTTTGAAGCTGCCACGTTCTTCAGGAATCGTCACCGCATATACGGCTTCACGTGCTTCCCCCACCTCAGCGCGTTCCGCTACAAAGCGCATGCGGTCGAAATTCAGATTAGCGCCAGACGTAATTGCCACCAAATTAGCGCCGGTTAAAGCCTCACGCTGCACATAAGCTTTAGCCCCTGCTACCGCAAGCGCACCTGCTGGCTCAAGCAGGCTACGGGTGTCTTCAAAAACATCCTTAATAGCCGCGCAAACTGCGTCTGTATTCACACAGATCACTTCATCTACATAAGCGCGACACAAACGAAAAGTTTCTTCACCAACTAACTTAACGGCTGTCCCATCAGAAAACAGTCCCACGTCAGTTAGCACAACACGTTTTCCCTGCGCGAGTGATTGCGCCATCGCGGCTGAATCTTCAGTTTGCACACCAATCACTTTAATGCTTGGCCGCACCATCTTGACGTAGGCTGCGACACCGGCAATTAATCCACCACCACCGATTGGGACAAAAATCGCATCGAGCGGCTTTTGATGTTGGCGCAGTATTTCCATCGCCACCGTGCCTTGGCCTGCAATAACCTCAGGGTCATCGAACGGATGCACAAAAGTTAAACCGCGTTCATGCTGCAGCTGCAATGCATGCTCATAAGCATCGCTATACGAAGCACCCGCCAAAATCACTTCAACCGATACACCACCGCGCGCGCGCACCGCATTAATCTTGACCTGTGGCGTAGTGAGGGGCATCACAATTACTGCCTGACAATTCAGTCGCTGCGCTGCCAAAGCCACGCCTTGCGCATGATTACCCGCAGAGGCAGCCAGCACGCCTCGCGCCAATTCAGCTGTCGACAACTGCACCATCTTGTTATAAGCACCGCGCAGCTTGAACGAGAACACCGGTTGGCTGTCTTCACGCTTAAGATAAATAGCGTTTGAAAGCCGCGCGGACAAATTAGGCGCATAGTCAAGCGCACTTTCACACGCCACGTCATAGACGCGCGCGTTAAGGATTTTCTTTAAGTAATCGGGTTCAGACATGCGAGTGTGGATAAATACGGTTGCTGGATTGGTGCGCTAAGCGCCTGTTCAAAATCTCAGAAAAATAGAAATAGAAGTTTGTGGTCTACACGTTGAGGTTTCTTCCTCACTCCAACATGATTACCTCTCACCACTACTAATCGTCTTTTTGAGGATTTGAACAGGCGCTAAATAAATCATACGTCTTTCATTAGTCCATAAAATTATATCTTGTCAAACCACTCTCACCTCAGGCATTAATGTAGTTCTGTTATTTATCCACGTTACATAAAAACATTCAGCTCATTTGATGAGCTAGCGAAAAACTTAACCTTTAGCCAGGCAGGACAAAAATTAAGGAAGGTCTTTCTTTTAGAGCCTGTCTAAAAATTGTCTAAAAGGTTGTCAGTCGGGGGAGGCCGGAGCGCAGGAACCGGAGTGTACGTTAGTACATGAGGATTCCGAGCACCACCCAGGATTTGAAAAAACGCGAATCACAGCCTTTTAGGCAATTTGTAGACAGGTTCTTAGTAATCGACAGCACCTCCTAGCTCAAGCGCATATAAGGCAAAGCACAATAAGTATCATATGACATATAATTAAGCATCATTTGATACCAGAGAAAAGCCATGGTAAGCGTATCCCCTGAAGAAATTGCTGCGGTAATGGCCTTGATGCCTTTGCCAAAAACATTTGCTGAGCTAGATGAACGAGTGCGTCTTGGCCTGCCGAAATCTGCGCTATTGATCAGTGTCAAACATGCAGCACGCAACCCTTCCGATTGTCGGATATTGCTCTATAGCATCATTCCAGAAGCCACCTTCAAACGCCGCTCCAAGCTCAATCCAGACGAGTCAGGAAAAGCAGAACGGTTGGCACGCGTTTTCGCGACAGCGCAGTATGTGTGGGATTCAGAAGAGGAGGCCAGAGACTTCCTTAACAAACCCCATGCCCTATTAGAGGGACAAACCCCGCTAGCTGTTGCCATGACTGAATTGGGTGCGCGGCGGGTCGAGAAATTGCTGTGGGAGTTATGTTATGGGCTACCGGCATAATGCGGCTCTATCGTATTGCTGATGGACGCCACCCGGTATGGTCTGGTTCTGGTGCAATGCTGATAGGTGGGCGATTTAATAGCCCGGGGCGGCCCGTTATTTATGCGGCTCTTACTTATGCGGGCGCCATGCTTGAAATTCTAGTGCGCACCAGCATTGGACGCATACCGCACACGCATGTCTGCGTGATAGCTGAGGTACCTGATGCTGTGTCGGTCGAAAAGGCTACTGTCGAAACTTTACCGGAAGATTGGAACGCCTCATCCAGCCAATCTGCACGTTTATTCGGCGATCAATGGTTAACAGAGGCGCGCTCTGCTGTACTGTTGGTTCCATCAGTCATCGCTCAGCAGGAATGGAATGCACTGGTTAACCCGACGCATCCAGACGCAGCACGTATTATTGTGTCCAAGCCGCAACCCGTCATTTGGGACAAACGGCTCTTTGTGAGGCCATAACTTATGCCAAGTAGCTTAGAACCTGTTCATAGATCTATTGGAAACACTATCTGATGAGCGAATTTGAACGTGGCTTAGTTTGGTTCCGTCGTGATTTGCGCGTTAATGATCAGGCCGCTTTATCTCAAGCATTGCGGCACGCCCGTCAAGTTTTTTGTGTGTTTGTCTTCGATACCTCTATCTTGGCACCACTGCCATCTGATGATCGGCGTATTCCGTTTATTCATGACTGTTTAGCTTCTTTACAAAAGCAATTGGCACAAGCGGGTGGCAAGCTGATTGTGCTGCATGGCAATGCACAGGAAGAGATTCCTAAACTGGTACGTCAATTAAAGATTCAAGCGGTTTTTATTAATCGTGATTACGAGCCTCAGGCGCTTGAACGTGACCGAAAAGTAAGCTTGCAACTACATAGCCAGGGTTGCGCGCTTTTCGCCTATAAAGATCAAGTGATCTTTGAGATCGACGAAATTTTGACGCAAGGAAAAACGCCTTATACTGTTTTTACGCCCTACAAAAATGCTTGGCTAAGAGAACTTCGTCCTGAGCATTTATCTCCTTTTCCGCTCGAAGAAAATTGCTCTGCTTTAGCAGTGCCGCCAGCCAACCAGCCTACGCAACTCCCATCACTGAAAGCACTTGGCTTTAGCGCTGCGGCTGAACGACGTATTGCTTTACCTGCAGGCAGTGAAGGCGCAGCCCAATTGCTCGGTGATTTTTTGCCACGTCTAAAGCACTATCATGAAAAGCGTGACTACCCAGCGCGCAAAGGGCCGAGTTATTTGTCAGTGCATTTACGTTTTGGCACTATTTCTATTCGTACCCTCGCACGACTTGCGCATGCTGAAATGCTACGTGGCAATCAAGGGGCGGCAGTGTGGCTGAGTGAGCTGATTTGGCGTGATTTTTATTTTATGATTTTGTTTCATCACCCACACGTCGCGCAGGAAGCCTTTCGCGCAGAATATGCGTCTATCGAATGGCGCTCAGGCGTACTGGCTGATAAGTATTTTGCCGCTTGGTGTGAAGGGCGTACTGGCTACCCGTTGGTGGACGCGGCGATGCGTCAGCTGAATCAAACAGGCTATATGCACAATCGGCTACGTATGCTAACAGCCAGTTTTCTCGCCAAAGATTTAGGGATTAACTGGCGCTGGGGTGAACAATATTTTGCCGCACAATTAAATGACTTTGATTTAGCCGCGAACAACGGCGGCTGGCAGTGGTCAGCATCAACAGGTTGTGATGCACAGCCTTATTTTCGTATCTTTAACCCCATTACCCAGTCGATTAAATTTGACCCGCAAGGTGAATTTATTCGCCGCTACATTCCCGAACTAAAAAACTTGCCGAGCAAAACGATACACGCACCCTGGCAAGCAAGCACTGAGACGTTGGCGCTTGCTAACGTACAATTGAGCAAAACCTATGCGCGCCCGCTTGTTGTCCATGATGAGGCACGTAAAGAAACATTAGCACGCTATGCCAAGCACGCATCAAGTAAAACATAAGCAGCAGCTCCCTTAGAATATGTTTAGGCTCTAAGAGCCGATTTACGATCTCTCTAAAAGGTCGTCAGTTGAGGGAGACCGGAGCACAGGAACCGTGAGAATTCCGAGCACCGCCCAACGCCAAATCACGGCCTTTTAGGGAGATCGGGAACCGGCTCTTAGAACTTGTTTAGGGTTTTCCTAGTGGCCTTGCGCCGACGCAGACAGTACAAAACGTACGGCAAAGCGGCGCGGGGCTAGGGAAACCCTAAGCCACCACCTTGACTAGAACTTGTTTAGGGTTTCCCTAGCGCCCTCGCGCCGACGCAGACAGTACAAAACGTACGGCAAGGCGGCGCGAGGGCGCTAGGGAAATCCTAAACAAGTTCTTAGATAAGACCGACCTTGGGGTAAGCAATACAGTACAATTTGCCGCACATGAACGCACCTGCTATTTTCGAGCCGCACCTAACTAGCGGCACACCGCCCACCGACACGCCTCGCTTGCGTGAGATTCCTTACAACTACACCTCTTTTTCTGATCGCGAAGTTGTGATTCGACTTTTGGGTGAAGAGGCTTGGCACACTCTCGTCGAGTTACGTACCGAACGAGGTACGGGCCGTTCAGCGCGCATGCTGTATGAAGTGCTCGGCGACCTTTGGGTGGTGCGCCGCAATCCTTATGTGCAAGACGATTTGCTGGATAACCGCAAACGACGCGCACTTTTAATCTCCGCCTTAAATCATCGGCTGTCAGAAATTGATAAGCGTCGCTACGTTGATTTGCTTGTGCCTACTACGGAAGACGACCAAGCCAGGCAGCAAGCGCGTATCACACGCGTGGGCTCATTGCTCGCGACAGCGCGCAGCGCCGTCGATAAGTTTAGCGCTGAGTTCACGCATTTCAACAAGCTACGCCGGCGTGCGCGTAAGGTGCTTGGTCACTATACCCGTCCAGACAACATCAAATTCGATGCCCTATCGCGTGTCTCGCACGTCACCGACGCGACCGATTGGCGCGTTGAGTATCCGTTCGTCGTTCTCACACCCGATAGCGAGGCTGAAATAGCCGGCCTTATCCAAGGTTGCTTTAGGCTAGGCCTCACGATCATTCCACGCGGAGGCGGCACCGGCTATACCGGTGGCGCAGTGCCGTTGACCCCTCTCTCGGCTGTCATTAATACCGAGAAATTAGAACAGCTCGGCGCGGTTGAATTAACCGCACTGCCTGGCGTGTCGGACTCAGTTGCGACCATTTTTTCTGGGGCGGGCGTGGTAACCAGACGCGTGAGTGAAGCGGCTGAGCAAGCAGGCTACGTCTTCGCAGTTGACCCAACTTCCCTAGATGCTTCCTGTATTGGCGGCAATATCGCCATGAATGCCGGCGGCAAAAAAGCTGTTTTATGGGGCACTGCGCTCGATAACTTAGCCTGGTGGCGCATGGTTGACCCAGAAGGCAATTGGCTCGAAGTCACGCGCCTAGACCATAGCCTTGGCAAAATTCACGAAGTGCCGCTCGCTCGTTTCGAACTGAAATGGTTTGATGGCCACCATGCGCCAGGGCAAAAGCTCTTGCGCACGGAAGAGCTAAAAATTGAAGGGCAGCGCTTCCGTAAAGCTGGCTTGGGTAAAGATGTCACCGACAAATTTCTCGCGGGTTTACCTGGCATACAAAAAGAAGGGTGCGATGGCCTCATTACCAGCGCCCGCTGGATACTGCATAAAATGCCAGCGCACACCCGCACGGTTTGCCTTGAATTTTTTGGCCCAGCGCGCGAGGCTATTCCGAGCATTGTCGAAATCAAAGATTATTTATTTAGTCTAGCCAAAGTAAACCCCACCGATACGGCCGATGGCCAAACGCTAACGACACCTTCAGTGCAACTGGCAGGCCTTGAGCATTTGGACGAGCGCTACTTAAGCGCCGTGGGCTATGCGACCAAATCAAAACAGCAAGGCGCTGAGGCGGCTTTGCCCAAAATGGTGTTAATCGGTGATATTGTTGGCAACGATGCCAATGCCGTAGCCGTTGCCGCCTCTGAAGTGGTACGTATTGCCAACTCCAGGCGTGGAGAAGGTTTTGTCGCTGTGAGCGCCGAGGCACGCAAACGCTTCTGGCTTGATCGCGCCCGCACCGCAGCAATTGCCAAACATACCAACGCCTTTAAGATCAACGAGGATGTGGTCATCCCGCTTGACCAAATGGGCGAGTATACAGACGAGATTGAACGCCTCAATATTGAGTTGTCGCTGAAAAACAAATTGCAGCTTATTGATGCGTTGGAAGTATTTTTCAAGGGCCGCGAGCTACCGCTCGGTAAAACGGATGATGCACACGAAATTCCGGGTGCTGAGCTGCTTGAAGATCGAGTTAATCGTGCACTTACGCTGCTGGCAGCGGTACGCGCACGCTGGAATTATTGGCGCGACCATTTAGATACTAAGTTATCTAGCGCATGCACAGCACTACAAGCACTTGGTGATCAAAGCGATGCGGCATTCTTGGCGCAATGCGCTAGTACGCAACCTGAGGCGACCGTCTTTGATGTGTTGCAGGAGCGTAGCGTACGTGTCTCGTGGAAAAAGGAAATACGCGCTTTACTGAGGCAGATCTTCAATGGCGGAGCCTTCCAGCCGATTCTTGATGAAGTGCAGAAAATCCACGCCCGCATATTGCACTCCCGTGTTTTTATTGCACTGCATATGCACGCGGGCGATGGCAACGTACATACGAACATTCCGGTGAATTCGGATGACTATGAGATGCTGCAAGACGCGCATCAGGCGGTGGCCAAAATTATGCAGCTGGCGCGTAGGCTGAATGGCGTGATTTCGGGCGAGCATGGTATTGGCATTACCAAGCTGGAATTTCTGACGGACGCGGAGTTAGCCGATTTTCGCGCTTATAAGCAACGCATTGACCCGCAGGGACGCTTTAATCAAGGCAAATTGCTTAATCTGCCAGGCTTGCATGCTGATCTGCGCAATGCGTATACCCCTAGCTTTGCGCTAATGGATTACGAGTCGCTGATTATGCAGCGCTCTGATATTGACGAGATTGCCCATAGTATTAAAGATTGCCTGCGCTGCGGCAAATGTAAGCCAGTGTGCGCGACACATGTACCGCGAGCGAACCTACTGTATAGCCCGCGCAATAAAATCTTGGCGACCTCTTTGCTGATTGAAGCTTTTCTTTATGAAGAGCAAACTCGCCGCGGTATTTCAGTCAAGCATTGGGAAGCCTTTAACGACGTGGCAGACCATTGCACCGTCTGCCACAAATGCTTAACTCCTTGCCCCGTCAAAATCGATTTTGGCGACGTGACAATGAATATGCGCAATTTGCTGCGCAAAATGGGCAAAAAGAAATTCAATATAGGCTCGGCAGCCAGTATGTTTTTCTTAAACGCCACTGACCCACGCACCATCCGCATGACGCGCGAGGTCTTGATTAAATGGGGCTACAAAGCGCAACGGCTGGGTAATCAGCTCTTTAAGAAATTTGCCCGCAAGCAAACTGCACGTCCGCCAGCAACCGTTGGCAAAGCACCTATTGCTGAGCAGGTGATCCACTTCATTAACAAAAAAATGCCCGGCAATTTGCCTAAAAAAACGGCCCGTGCACTTTTAAATATTGAAGACAACAAAACCGTACCGATTATCCGCAACCCTAATGCGACAACGGTTGATACAGAAGCCGTGTTTTATTTTCCTGGCTGCGGCTCTGAGCGACTTTTTTCACAAGTGGGCTTAGCGACTCAAGCGATGCTATGGCATGTGGGCGTGCAAACCGTATTACCGCCAGGCTATCTCTGCTGTGGCTACCCACAGCGTGGCGCTGGGCAATTCGATAAAGCGGAAAAAATCGTCACTGATAATCGGGTGCTGTTCCACCGTGTTGCTAATACGCTGAATTATTTAGATATAAAAACCGTCATCGTGTCATGCGGCACTTGCTACGACCAAATTTCCGGCTATGAATTTGACAAGATTTTCCCTGGCTGTCGGTTGATTGATATTCATGAATTTTTATTAGAAAAAGGCGTAACCCTCAGCGACCAAAATGGACAAGCCATCGAGGGCATGCGTTATATGTACCACGACCCATGTCACACACCGATCAAAACCATGGAGCCCATCGCCCTTGTCAATCAATTGATGGACACGGCTAAGAGCGGCTATACCATCGAGAAAAATGATCGTTGTTGCGGAGAGTCAGGTACCTTGGCCGTTACCCGCCCAGATATCTCAACCCAAATACGCTTTCGCAAAGAGGAAGAAATTAAGAAGGGTGTGGCACGCTTAAACCAAGCATTCCCCGAGGAAAAAGACAGCAATGCTAGCCCAGTAAAAATCCTAACCAGCTGCCCTTCGTGTCTGCAAGGACTGTCGCGCTATGGCGACGATGCCAACGTAGAGGCCGACTATATCGTGGTTGAAATTGCGCGTCATAAACTCGGTAAAAATTGGCTAGTCGATTACGTCAACCAGGCGAACGCTGGTGGAATTGAGCGTGTATTGGTGTAAAAAAATTCGCAGGGATTGCGGCACTACTTGGTTGCGCCGCAATCCTGGTCTTTTAACAGAAGTCCCTACTTCTAAGAACTCGTTTAGTGTTTTCTTAAAGCCACAATGAACTGCGTGTTTTGTAACCATGAAGGCGGCGAGCTGCTATGGCGTGACGAGTCGTTGCGTATCGTAAGAGTGCTCGATGAACCCGATTACCCAGGTTTTTGCCGCGTGATATGGCATGGCCATGTGACTGAATTTTCCGCACTCACTACAGCGCAACGTACTCATCTAATGAATGTCATAGCGGCCCTCGAGCGTGTATTACACGAGCTTATGCAGCCGACTAAGATAAATTTCGCAAGTCTCGGCAACCAAGTGCCCCATTTACATTGGCACGTCATTCCACGCTATCACGACGATGCGCACTTTCCTCAGCCCATTTGGGCCGCACGCGTGCGCGAAGCTAATCCAGAAAAATTAGAGGCGCGCGCGCAACAGGCTAAAGCACTGGGCACAGCTTTATTGACTGAGTTACAGCACGCGCAACAATTGTAAATTGCATAAGCCGAATAATTCTCGCGCGCCCACCTAATCGGCCTTCTTGCTTTTAGGAAGACAAATAGGGATTGATTCAGCATTTCCCTAAACGACTGATATTTATCTCAATTGTTTATTCCTATTTAAATAATTTTTTTGTAACAGTCGAAAGTACAGAAAAATTAAAAAAGCTATCGCTTCGTTTTAACGCAAAAATATTCGCTATTTATTACGTTTATGGGTATCGCTGCCCATAAACTTTTGGATAGAAAAATAAAGCGCGAAATACCCCCCCATGACAGCAATAACCTTAAGCAATACGATTCAACCTACCTCAAGCGTTACAGCAGCACTTAATAAATCCGCACACGAAGTTAGCGAACCTCTACATACGCCGTTGGACGACGTTGTATCTCCTGGCCGTAATAATCTACTGACAGCAGAGACATACCTTAATCAAGGAAATATGCAGAGGCTCTGTAGCTCCTCTATAAGAAGCGAAGGTATAACTGAGCAAGGGGGGCAAGAATATTTACCCGTCAAAGACATAGCGCAGGGTGCAGCTCAGCAGTATTTTATGGATATGAGCACAATCTCATGGGGAAAACTTAGGGGATATGCAGCAAAGCTTAGACCTCTCGTAGAAAATGGCATCCTTACCCGTAAAGAGGCAGAAAAGCATTTACAAGCGAAGGGTGCTGCAAAAGATACGGCTAAAAAATATATGTCCCCTGGCACAAACCCAAGCCCAACTGGCGAATTTAAGAAGTATGCAAAAGAGCTTAGACCTCTTATAGAAAACGGCCACCTTACTCGTAAAGAGGCAGAAAAACTTTTACAAGAAAAGGGCGCAGCGAAGAGCACGGTTAAACGATATTTAACGGGTGCGAATGCAGGATCACGTGGTGCACTTAAGAGAAATGCAGAAGAGCTAAAACTTCTCGTAGAAAATGAATTTCTTACTCACCAAGAGGCAGAAACACGTTTACACGCCGAGGGCACATCAAAAGGTAGGGCGAAACAATTTTTGCTAGGCACTAACGCTTTCTCAATTCCACACGAAAAATTTGATAATTTCGCAGATGAACCTAGAAAAAGAATAAAAAAAGCGAAAACCACTTTAGAAGAGGCAGAAAAGCTTCCACAAGAAGAAGGAACGACAATAGAAGTTATTGATAAATTTTCTAAGGCAATTAATCAAGAGTCAGTCAGCAAAAAAAGAGATATTCGACATGATGTCTCTTTTTTATTATGTGTCTAAAATAAAACAATAAATAATTAAATACTAAAAAATATTTTAGCTTTTATATTATTTTCATTTCTTCTGCAAAGCGGAGCAAAAAAATTTTTGCCACTTATAGATCGCGCATCTTTAAAAAATTGGCGAGTTTCGGCAAAAAAGCGCTGTTTGTTCAAGAAGGCTTTGCAGTCGCTCAATAAGTAAGTTGTCTTCCGGTGTCATTGCTCGCATTGGAGCCGCTATACGCTCCTTAAGCGCTTGTAATGCGACCTTATCTGATATTACCTTTCGCGCTAAAGATGATGGCTGCTGTGTTTCACCTTCTGCTGCTGCCTCGGCTAGCTTTAAAGTTGAAACTAAGTTTTCAGCAATATCGTGCAACGATAACCAATTGTGTCTTTGCAGCGTGTAGCTTCCAAAATTTTGAGCAAAAGAGGGGATGAGCATACAAAGCAGAATAAGCAGCGCGATTTTTTCGTTAAGCTTGGATTCTGTTTTCGCTAAAAAAATATCTGCTAATGCACTTACTACTGCACTTACTGGTATAAACATAGCCATGTACAACATTGTTGTATCACCCCTTTTCGCTACTGCTTGGACACCGCTTAAAAAGCTATCCGCCAGCACCGAAGGAGTTTTTCTCATGTACCCCTCCAATGGAGGTACAGGTCCGAGTTCTTCAAGTATTTTCTCGGCCTCCTGAAGCAAAGGCTGAATGGCTGCGTCAAGTTTATGAGGAGTGTGGTCAACCCTACGAGCGTGATTGGTGAGGATCGATGACTGGGATGGCAGTGTTTCAATAGGGAGCATTGGTATATCTCCTGGAGACAGATTCTTAGAAGAAACTAAGCTGATAATTAACGCAGCTGTTTTTGCATAGCTAGGCTCAATGCGTTACACAAGATTTATATATACCCAGCAACATTTGGCATATCGTGTAAAACACTGAAGTAAGATAGCTGGAACTCCCCTACATGACACGCCTAACTTTTACAATCCGTATGCAATTTTTATCGCCCACTTAGAAACTCAACATTAGACTTGTGAATGAAGAAGGCAATAAATAACACCTCTTTGCTCCAGCTAACGTAAAGAGAATCACTAACACCGACTCACAACTCTTCGTACTGAGCCTCTTTTTAAAATCTATACTCCGCTTGAACAAGTGGGAAAGCATAAAGAAAACCATGGCCGGACTTAAAGCCAATACCCCTATTCCAACTGGAATGGTTGTACACAAAAAGTCACGCTCGCTTGAAGTGCAATATGCTGATGACCGTTCATTTGCCTTACCTTTTGAATATCTACGTGTGTATTCGCCATCTGCTGAGGTGCGCGGCCATCGTCGTCAGCACTCAACATTACAAGCTGGCAAGCGTGAGGTCGGGATTACATCGATTGCGGCTGTTGGCAATTACGCAATCCAGCCAACTTTTTCAGATGGCCATGCGTCAGGCATTTATTCATGGGATTATTTATATGAGCTGGCGATAGGCTATGATGCGCTCTGGCAAAAGTATCTGGACGAATTGGCTGCTGCCTCACTCAGCCGCGACTACCCCTCAACGCTTCATTAAGGAAAAGCTGACTCCATCTAGAGCCAGGTATGCCATCCCAGACAGCCGTGTATTTATAGGCGTGGCGCAAAAGCATGACGCCGCACAGAACGGCTTTTTCTGATCAATGATTCAGCGATTTTTGCAAGCTCTGCCGCAAACAGCTGAGATAAGCTAAGGTAACCTTTATGAACCAAACTCACTTCGGCTTTCAGCGCGTTGATGAAGATGAAAAAGCTAAAAAAGTAGCCGATGTATTTAATTCGGTGGCCAAAAAATACGATGTCATGAACGATGTCATGTCAGTTGGCATGCACCGCTTATGGAAAGCTTTCACTGTGTCACAAGCCGGCGTGCGCACGGGCTTTAAGGTATTAGATTTGGCTGGTGGCACGGGCGACCTGTCGCAGGCATTTGCCAAGCAGGTCGGTGAGCATGGTGAAGTGTGGTTGAGTGATATCAATGAAGAAATGCTGCGGGTAGGACGAGATCGCTTGCTGAATAAAGGACTTATCGTGCCCACACTATTGTGTGACGCCGAAAAAATCGCCTTTCCTAGCCATTACTTCGATGTCGTAACAGTCGCTTTTGGATTACGCAATATGACCCATAAGCAAGCCGCACTCGCTGAAATGCAGCGCGTGCTCAAACACGGCGGCAAGCTGCTTGTGCTTGAATTCTCAAAGGTTTATCAACCTTTAGCCAAAGCGTATGATTTTTACTCATTTAAAGTGCTGCCTTGGCTCGGGCGCAAGATTGCAGGGGACGCAGAGAGTTATCGCTATTTAGCCGAATCGATTCGCATGCATCCAGATCAAAATGAATTAAAGATGATGATGGAACAAGCAGGATTCAATAAAGTTGAGTACTACAATTTATCAGCCGGCGTCGTGGCATTACATGTCGGCACAAAATACTAAAGTTTTATCTTTTTAAGAGGCGTTATCAATGGCTTTGCTTTCTTCTCTTCCGGTTTTATTTGCGCGCTTGCGCAACCTTACTTCTTTGAAATTTCTCGGCACAACCGCGCTGGCATTTGTGCTTGCATTCAGTTTGTTCGCACAGGACGCGCAAGCAAAGCGAATGGGGGGCGGGCGTAGCTTCGGTCGTCAGTCGCACTCCATTCAGCAGCAACATCGGGGCGCCATGCCTCCTGGGCAAAATCAGCATGCCTCACAACGCAATCAAAACGCCTCGCCGCAAACACCCCCAGCTCAGCCACGCAATCGCTGGCTTGGGCCTTTAGCTGGCCTGGCGGCGGGGCTTGGCATTGCGGCGCTATTGTCACACCTGGGTTTAGGCGGGGCATTAGGCGGCATGCTGTCCAATCTATTAGTTATCGGTTTAGTCGTATTGGCTGTTTACTGGATAATTCGTCTATTTAAATCGCGCAAAAGCAATGCAGATGCGCAGAATGCTCGCGGTGGACAAGAGCCTGCCTTTACTTCCTATAAGCCTGCTTTTACCGCGGGCCAGCCGGCAGAGCCCTTCACTCCAGCGCCAGCTGCCACAGTCGAGACAGCCGCAGCAACCACGATAGATATGCAGCCGCCTGCGGCACATTCTGATAACGAGGCTTTCCTGCGTGCGGCCAAAGTCCAATTCATTCGCTTACAAGCGGCTTGGGATACAGGCGATTTAAACGATATTCGTAAATTTACAACGGCTGAAATGTTTGCTGAAATCAAACTCGACGTCACCGAGCGCGGCACAACCCCAAGCCACACCGATGTCGAACAACTCAATGCCGAACTCCTAAGCATGGAAAATGAAGGCGTCGAACCTTTAGCCAGCGTACGTTTTTCAGGCCTGATTCGAGAAACAGAAGAACAAGTCAAAGCTGAAACTTTCGTCGAAGTATGGAACTTTACGAAGGATGAGACTAGCAATAGTGAATGGAAATTAGCGGGTATTCAGCAGCTGGATTAACCTCTACTTCTGATCAAGTGCTGCGCTTCTCAGCCAGAGCACGCACCGCAGCGGAGCCGATTTGTTTTTTGAATCGGCTCCGCTGCCGTTATCCCGTTTTAAGTAATCATATGAATAATTCGGCGCATCTTATTTAGCAGGGCTTTAGCATTAAAAATGCTAGGCTGACTCGGCTTTATTGGCACATCGATCAACATATCTAATGCACACGTTTTTAGTTGCTGCAAAAATCTAATTAGCCTTCGCCTCTAACGGCCTTCCAAATCGCAACTCACCACCACACAACGTTTTTTTTGCCTTTATATAAATAGGCAGTTCAGCATACCCAGCTGAAATAAGCGTTGGCTAACTACGCAGTGAAATTTATCTATATATGATTAATTCTTAATCGGGTTTGAATTTTGCTTAGTAGACCGACTTAAATTAAAAAAAACTGCTTAGCTAAAGAAGGTACTTTTAAAGAAAACACCTTATTGTAAAAAATAGCAAAAGTCCCAAAAAATTAAATTGCAATTTGGCATAAATACATATATATCCTGAATTTTTTATAGATTTTTAATTAAATATAGCATTCATCTTTAGGAGATTGGCATGCGCATAATTAATACTACAGTTCAGAATAACCCTCCAATTGAACATGATTTTCCTATAGAGGATAATAGCTCGCTTTCTGAGACGGTAAATGAGCTAGGCGCAGAATTTAGAGAACTTAATGAAGGGTTTGAGGAATTTAAACTTGAGCAAAAAAATAGATCATGCACTATAGAAAATTCAATTAAAGATACCAATCAAAGAATTTCAGCGCTAGAAAAGTTATTAGAAAAACTAAATGAAACTTTAAGCCGAAGCTCAATAGCAAGCTCAAATTTACCCGTAAAAAATAATATTTTCTTTAACTTTACCAGTGCATCTAGCAACGTAGTCACGCGCATTGAGGGGTTTCAAGGAGCAACTGAAATGTTCACAAAGGGAGGCGGGCGCATAGTTCTTGATGTCCCAATAAGAGGGCGATATGCACAGTTGAACAGGGATACTGTTTTAATTGAGTTTGCTTCGCCATTTCCTAAGAAATTTTCCCTTCATATCGAAGCATCTACTAACTGCGGTTATGGGACAAAGCCATTAGGAAAATATAAAGTTTATATTGGCAGTTTCGGTAAAGAAAAGTTGCATGAAGAAGAATTTGAATTATCTGAGGCAAACTCAGAGCAATGCGCTTCTCTTTTATTTGACACAGAGGAACAAGATAATAATATTATTTCGATTATCATTCCAAAACTAGACTATAGAAATGCCGGCCTACATCTCTATTCTTTAAATATTATTCCCAGATAATAAAAAATCTCTTCGCTTAATAAAAATATAAAGACCTTACCTCGGTTATGTCGGGGTAAGGTTGGATACAGGCACAGCCTTTGCATTTTCTTCACCCCACGTCTCAAACCAAGCAACAACTTCATCTCCAATATTATTAGCTTTAATTATTTTATACAGCCAAGAAGGGCTTACGCTGAAAAAAGGTATGCGATTCGTAATTTTTGTTAGGCCCGCTGACTTTATAAGTAATTTTAAAATTATCAGCATTAATTAATTCGTAAATAGCCTCATAAGTATCGCTTTTGCAATGATGCGTGGCACGTGCCACTGACGGTTCGTCGCTGAGCGGAAAACGAAGCATATGAAACAATCGATCTGCTTTTCCAGCTTCTACAAAATAAACAAAAATAGCATCCGATTCATATTCATAACGGTAAACATAGTCCCTATAGCACGCCAACGTTCGCTTCGAGCTTTCTAGAGTAAGCAGCCCTTGTTCATGGTAGTGAAGAACGTTTGTTTCAATTTGCCTAAACGTAGCATCTCCCCGCACACAACCATGGTTTGAAATAAAACGACTAATTATCCAACTACCGCTAAGACGCTGAAAAAAACAAATCGTTTTCATTAAGGGTTTTTTCTAATAAGACGAGCTTCGCTGCTAACCCACTAACTAGGTATTGTTCAGATAATTTGCGCTTGGCTAAAGTGAGGCTGATTGCTAAATTTCTTAAGCAATAATTTGTGCTGAGCATAAGTAGATAATAAGCAGCTCCAGCAATAAATACTTTTACTTTACTGCCTTGAGCATATAGTCAACAGCTGCTTTTATTTCTTCATCAGACGCATTCGAGCCCCCTTTGGGCGGCATACTGCCTTTGCCTTGCAACGCATACTGATAAATTTCGCTGACTGGGCTTTTCAGGCGGGGCGCCCAATCTGCTTTGTTACCAAATTTTGGCGCACTTAATAAGCCCGTAGCATGGCAGGTTTGGCAAATTTGTGTGTACAGCGCTTTACCCGCTTGCGCTGCATCTGCAGGGCCAGCCTTGCTCTTGGCAGCCATAGAAGCAGCACTAGGAATTGCTGCGATGGCAGCAGCAATCGCTTCTCCATTGGCGCTATCGGCTGCAGTTGGTGAGGCTGATGTCGCGTTATCTGCCACTTCGCTAGCAGCTGAGGCTGGCATTTCCTGGATAGCTACCTGCGCAACAGGCGCAATGCGCTGCGTGATAGCTGAGGCTGACATAGCGTCCGTACCAGCGTTTGGTAAGCTTATGTTACGCACATAGCTAATCAGCAAACCAATGGTGGCAATGGGGATGAGAAATCCAGCAATCAGGGCAATAATCAGCCGCTTCGGGCTTTTAAACAGCGTTTCTTTTTGAGAGTCTTGGCTCATCTTGTTTGGTTTAAATAATTAACAGGGCAAACGTTGCACAGGCCATGCCTAAGCCGACCAAGGGCCGTGACAGATTGCGAACATAGAAAACCTTGAATAAAGCACTTACCCGAAAGGCTGATAAGCCTAATGTATAAGCACTAAAAGCAGTTTATTCAGCTCTTCTCATAAGCATATTCGTTGATAACGTGCAGTATTTGGGTTGAACACTTGATCTTCACAAATTCCGCTTAATCTGAGCATGCGAAAAGATTTACCTGAAACAAAATTCAAATCCAACTAGCTATTGCTTGCTGCGCCGCGCTCTTCTTAGCTGGGCAACTAAGTTGCCCCTTCTTTAACAATTTTTAGATATTGATGAAATACATTCTACGCAAAGAAGTGCCGGATAGCGCAAGCCAGGAATGCAGACGGCAGAGATATACATCGCCTCTAGGCTATTCAGTGCTTCCTTAAATGGACTTTAGGCGCTGAAATGGGTATGCTTCAGCCCTGCATTTAAGGTCTATACAATTTATACGTTCGATCTTTAGTTATTTTCGTAGAAATAATCTTAAAGCGCCTGTAGCTCAGTGGATAGAGTGTCGGCCTCCGAAGCCGAAGGTCGCAGGTTCGACCCCTGCCAGGCGCGCCATCCCAATTAGATTTCGCCTCTAAATTGCAGCCTTGCCTCGCGCCTTGAAAAAGCCTTTTATGCGCCGTTGCTCTCTTCGCTAGCCAAATATTTAGGCTGGAACAAGCACATTCTGATCGCATCTCGATAGATGCCGTTGACAAAAAACTCCTGCAACAGATTCCCTTCAAGAACGAAACCGCATTTTGTGTAAATGTGGATTGCTTTGTGATTTTCTTTATCAACAATCAAATAAAGCTTATATAAATTCAGTACCCGAAACGCATAATCAATCGCGAGTAAAGTCGCTTTTTCAGCATAGCCGCGCCCTTGGTGGCTTGGCTCGATAATAATTTGAAACTCAGCACGCCGGTGAATGTAATCAATTTCAACCAGCTCGACTAAGCCGACCATGTCGCCCGCCCGGCTCTCAACAATAAAGCGCCGCTCGCCTTGATCTTGGATATGTTTATCGTACAGCAGCACCAGCTCGACATAAGCCTCATAAGGCTCTTCAAACCAGTAAGGCATGATGCGCTGGTTGTTATTCAGCATATGCACGAAATGTAGGTCATTTCTTTCCAGTGCCCGCAATCGAATCTCAGAAAAAGAATGCATGCTTATACCTTATAGAAATTTATATTCATTACCGTGCCTCTATTTATCTGCTCTGACTGCCCAATTTATGCAAGCGAGCGCTAAAACACGAATATAAAAGAGAGTTTTACACGCTAGCCGTCACTCGTCGCGAGCCAGCGCTATGCTTGAGTTGTTTACGATTATGAGTGGGCGACCAAGAAACTGTCCACTCATTTACTCAAAAGCGACCCAGCAAGAAAGGCACTTCACCTAGAAGTTAGGTAAGGAAGCGTTGAATCAATCGCGAGCACGGTATGACGCGGCTTAGGCTTATTCGGTGCTTCCTTTACCTAAAGCTGTGCAGAGACCATAGCATATAGGTAATATGTGGGGGTTTTTTCGCCTCACCCAACCGCGCCCCTATCTGTGTGCGGATAAGTGAGTGGCTTTCAATCCGTGACCATTACTCTACGCCTTGCATGGTGGCTTCTTCCTCTTCTACCGACCGCGCCAAGCGCCGCCTCGACCCGATACAGCTTTCTCATCAGCTCAGTGAGCGCGCACGTCAGTTCACACTAGAAATTGTTAACGAAACCGGCTCCACCAATACGGATTTAATCACGCGCTGGCGCACCCAGCAGGACGAGTTTAGCCGGCCGCTAGCGCGCTTAGCTTATTCGCAAACGCAAGGTCGGGGCAGGCTTGGGCGCAGCTGGCTTGGGTTGAGCGGTAATGCACTGCTTTTTTCTATTGCTTATTTGATACCCCGCCCCATTCATGAATTGGCGGGCTTAAGCCTCGCCACTGGAACAGCGCTGCTTGCCGGGTTGCGTACGCTGCCGTTGGCTGAACCACAGCGGCTAGCCTTGAAGTGGCCTAATGACGTGCTACTCGATGGTGCCAAACTCGCCGGTATCTTGATCGAAACTGCTTGGCATACCCCTGCTTCCAGCGCTGCTGTGATCGGCATTGGTCTTAATCTTTATGGCGAGGATACGCTCGCTCAACATTTAGATGAGCTCAAGTCCTCCTCACCTCGTATAAACCAGCCAGCCGCGCTTGCGCGTTTGTTGCCGACCCTTTCTATGACGGATACTTTTGCTGCTTTGCTAAATGCGCTCGCCGCCATGCTTACACGTTTTAGCGTAGAAGGATTTGCGCCTTTCCAAGACGCATGGAATGCAGCCCACGCTTATGCAGGCAAGCGTGTCACGTTGCTAGAGGGCGGTTTAGCAAGCACACATGGTATTGCGCTTGGCATCGACTCAATAGGCCGTTTGCTACTAGAGAGTGAGAGCGGTATTAAGCCAATTGCCAGCGGAGACCTCTCGCTACGCCTAAGCCCAACAGAAGACTCTGCGCAGAAATCATGCTCGGAGCCAGGCGAATGAAGCCCAGTAGCTTATCGGCCGCGTGTGTTGACGACTTTTTTTTACTTATTGACGCTGGCAATAGTTGTGTTAAATGGGCTCTCATTAGCGCCAGCGGCGAGCGCAGTGCGCTTGGCACCTTTGCGCATGCGCATTCACCACCCAGCACAACATTGCCTGCTTTAGCAATGCCAACCGCACCTGATTGGTCGGCACTCCCTGCCCCACATAGCGTGTGGATTTCAAACGTTGCTGGCAACGCCGTTGAGCAACGGCTGAGCGAGCTCATTAGCCAACACTGGCCGCATACACCGCGGCATATCATCAGTGCGCAGCCATACCAATGCGGCGTCACCAACCTTTATCACCAACCTCAGCAGCTTGGCAGTGACCGCTGGGCAGGTTTAATCGGCGCACGCGCCACCTATCCTGACGAACCGCTCCTGCTCGCTACGCTTGGCACTGCCACCACACTCGAAAGCCTGGATGCAAACGGCACCTTCAGTGGTGGGCTAATCGCTGCTAGCGCCACGCTGATGATGCAGGCGCTTGGCCAATACACAGCACAACTTCCCACGCTCACTCCTGCTGCCACTCCCACTTTACCGCATGGCAGCAACACAACACGCTTCGCTCGCGACACAAAAGCAGCTGTCAGCGAAGGCTGTCTGCTCGCCCAAGCTGCACTTATCGAGCGTGCCTGGCGCGACCTGCATCAACAACTTAACACCATCCCGCGCTGTGTCTTAAGCGGCGGCAGCGCCGCTGAAGTCGCCCAACGTCTCACTATTCCTTATACCTATCACGAGCACCTCGTACTCTCAGGATTAGCCTTAATCGCACGCGATGCTACTTGTTGCGCTTAGCGCAACATTTCAAGCTCTCAAACTAAAACTTATCTTTTGTTACAGATAATTTCGCTTAAGCATCTGCCATTTCGTGCTTTCAGAGAAATCTAACTGAATCAGTATAAAAATATAAAAAGCTCCGCTTAAGAAAATGCTGAATCAACTGGGCGGGCGCGTCATGCCTTTGTGCCATATAGGCACGCGATCTACATCAAACCGTCTTGCTCTCGATTGATTTAACGCTTATTTAAGTCCGTGCTAATTGGCTTAAAACAGCATTCATGCGCTGCCTAAAAAAATTAATCTACGCTTTTATAGGAGGACGCCATGCGAACGTCCCTAAGTATCGAAAATACAAATAGCACAGAGCCAAATCAACAGTACCAAAAAGAAACATCAGCATCAGGAAGGACTACTCCTTCGTCCTTCCCTACCACGCGTAACAAAATAAAAGGAAGTCTTGTCTCACTAAAAAATACAGTTAAACAGAGTGCAAACAACCTACGGAGCAAACCGATCTTTCCTTTTTCACAGCATCAGAGAAAGGCCGCTACAAAGCAGCCAGAGCTAAATAATTGGTCTTCTAAATGGCGGAGTTTTTTTATTACAAAAAAAGAAGGCGTAGCTATTGAAACTGAAGCTATAAGAATAATAAAAGAACTTTGGACGCAGCAGGAAGAAGCTATACAAGCGATAAAGGACGATTTGGAAAAAAAAGAAGAAGCTATACGGTCAAAAGAGGAGCCTAATGAAGCACAAGACGAGTTTCAACAGAATCTAAAGAAAAGTGAAAAATTATTAGAGCAGACTAAAGTTGACAACACAAAAGCAGCAATAGAGAAGCTTCAAAGAAAACGATATGAAGTTATAAAAAAATTCAAACGTGAATTCTTATTTAGAAAAATAAATCCAGAATACATTAATACAATAATTAGAAAAACCGGGGCAATTGTTAATCGCAAAGAAAATAATACAGCGTATATTGATGCATTTATAGATGAATTACCACAAAAAGGTTATGTATTAATTGGTCAAATAATAGATGAAAACAATACCTATCTTCGATGGACAAGAAATCAAACCCCTATTTCACAGCAAGCAAAAGACAAGTTCAGCGAAGAAATGAATTTAGCAAACACAGTGCTAATGGATATTTTTAAAAATAAATATGACGTTGATCTAGCACATAAAAATAGTTATGAGACAACTACTGTGCAAGATATAAAAAATATGATTAGCGAAGCAAAGAAATTATCTAAAGCAAAGAAAGATGCTACTGATAGAGCTAACTCTCTTAACAATCAAGGAACGGAAGAATCAGAACCAGCAGAGAAAACTTTATCTGAGAAAGATTCATATTCAAGCAAATCAACAAAATATGATACTGATAGACCTAACTCTCTTAACCAACAAAAAACGGAAGACTCAGAACAAAGAGAGAGTGAAAATGAACCAGATTGGAGGAGGATGAAAGGATTGACTTGGGTCGAAAAATATTACAGACAAAGCGTGATAGAAAACCACGAATAAACAATTTTTACCGATGTAATTTAAATGAAGATACTGCACAACTCTTAATTTACTCAACCAACAAAACAATTACCTCAAGATATTTTCATTAACCTATATTAATAATATATTAAATTTCTTAACGATTTATATATAGAAGAGAAAAACAACTTACACCTTAAACTTCAAAAAAACAAACCAGGCCATATAAACCAGAGTGCTTTGTGCAGTACAGACCAAAAGCTTGCCATTCAACTCCCACGCCAATTTTGTAAAAAATCAATCTAGTAACAATATTGGCTTCTCAACTTTCTTATCTTGGTTTCTCAAGCTGTAGCGAGAATTTATTGTCTTGCTATCTGCTCCTTTCGTGAGTTCATACGCTACTTCGTGATTTGCAAAGAATCTAATTTTCCTCGTGTAAAACTAATAGAAAATTTTAGTTAAGGATGAGTTGCTCGGCTTAAAGCAATTAATATATTTGAGCTGGACAAGAAATATAACAATCTTACAAAAGAGAATAAAGTAATGCGAATTAATTATGGACCCTATCCTGATCCTAACTCTCGCCCCCCCATTCCTGATCGTGACGGCTCGTTATCTCATCTTCATTCTAGAAGAGAGGCTTGTTCTCCGCTGCTTGCTCCTCTCTCTTCCGGTTATAAAAATGAAACTTTATCTCGAAATAAAAACTTAGATCCGACACTCATACTTGCTATCTCTAGAAACGAAGAGATACTCAAAACATTAAGCATATTGGAAGGAAAAAAAATCTCTGAGCCCTTTGCTGTGGAAGTGGAAGTAGAAGAAATAATTAACCTCTACGCAGCCTCTTCTCCCCGAAGTAAATACCCAGCTCCTGAAGTACCGCTTAAATCTCAAAGTAGGTACCAAACCTCTAAAGCACTGCTTGAATCTCAACGCACATACCCAGCTCCCGAAGTACCGCTTAAATCTGAAAATAGGCCCACAAGAGGGCAGTCCGCTCTAAGCGCGTTTATCGGATATGTAATGACGTGGGAAGGAGAAGCCTCCCCTAGCCGATTAGAAAGGAAATTGGATTTAGCTTAAAGCCAATAAAAGATCAGTTTTCCCGTACTTTACGCAGCAGTGCGGTAGTTGACCGTTGATGCTCGAATGGAATGGTGAGGGCATGGCCGGCCCAGCTGCGTACTAACGCGGCTTCGGGTAGCGTGTCCATGTTGTAGTCGCCACCTTTGACGAGTAGGTCGGGGTGGAGTTCGTGGATTAAAGCGAGGGGAGTGGGTTCGTTAAAGCAGACAACCCAGTCGACGCTTTCTAGAGCGGCGAGGAGCGCGCCTCTGTCTGTTTCTGAGTTAATCGGACGGTCGCTGCCTTTGCCAAGCTGCCGTACTGAGGCATCGGTATTAAGGCCGACAATGAGGCAACCACCCAGCGCACGTGCAGCGTCTAGATAGGTCACATGACCGCGATGCAATATGTCAAAGACGCCGTTGGTAAACACCACAGGGCCCGATAAAGAGGCGCGCCGAGCCGCGAGGCTGGCGCGGTCAATAATTTTGCGTTCGAAAGCAGCTGACATTTAATAAGTAGGCAAAAATACAGCGTTTGGAGCGTTATAAGCGAATACGCAATCTTTCACCGTACGATTAAACCGGCTGTAGTTCATCCGCTTTGCCATCATTTTCCGCTAGGCGAGCCGTGATTTCCTTGCGGTAGCGGTTAAGTGCTTGCGCCGTGTCAAATGGACGCTCAAACAGCAGCGATAAATTATGCAAAATACGCTCGATCACCTTTTTTTCCCAAGTGGCGTCAAAGCGAATTTGCTCATCAAGCCAGTGTTCCAGCCATTCTGGGTCAGGCAGGCGGGACTGCACGGTATCGCGCGGAAAAAGGGTGCGGTTAACGTGCAGGTTAGTGGGATGTAGCGGTTTATCGGTGCGCCGCGCTGATGCCATGAGCACACCAATTTTTGCAAATGCCGCACGCGCAATATCACCGGAGCGCGCTAGCGCTTTTTTCATATAGCGCAAATAAGCGCCGCCATGCCGTGCTTCGTCGCGTGAGATAGTTTCGTAAATTTGCTTGATGACCGGCTCGGTATGCCATTCAGCGGCGCAGCGATACCAATGATTTAAGCGAATCTCACCACAGAAGTGCAACATTAGCGTTTCTAGCGGTGGGGCGGGATCAAACGGAAAGCGCACTTCATGCAGTTCCTGTTCCGTTGGCAAAAATTCGGGCCGAAAGCGCCGTAGATATTCCATCAGCACTAGCGCATGTTTTTGTTCTTCAAAAAACCATACGCTCATAAAAGCCGAAAAATCGCTGTCTTCGCGATTGTCGCGTAGGAACATTTCGGTGGCGGGCAACGCGGCCCATTCGGTAATCGCGTTCATTTTGATGGTGGCCGCTTGCTCATCGGAGAGCAGTGTCGCATCAAATTTATCCCATGGAATATCCTTTTCCATATCCCACCGAACGGATTCGAGCGATTTGTAGAGTTCCGGATAAAGCATATTTTGCATTTGCTTACCTCTTGCCGGCGTTTATTTGCCTGTTAGAACCTGTTTCCCACTGGGCTAGAAGAATACTAACCGTAGGGGACAAAACTGAGCGGGGACCAGAGCATCGGCGTTGCTACAAGGAACAAATAAGGAAGTAGAATGTCCGCCACCTTCTTTAATCCTGTGCTACTGCCTCTTGGTCTTTTTAAGCTTGTCTCTTAAAAACTCTTGCACCAGCCACACTTTGTCGAAAGCGTCATGATAGCATGGCCTTATTAGAGCAAAAGCCATGCAAACGTATTAGGCAGGGGCTGAGTAAATTAGGGGGCAAGACACTGTTCTCGATTTATCCAGCGTTTCCTTAGAGGTATAGATGCTGCTTCTCTTGGCTAATACAGCGAAATTAAAAGTGATTAACTTCGTAAAACTGAACACTTCTTTTCCTTACAAGGTATACCCGCTTTAAATAAGCGATAAATTACCCATTGAATTCTCTCAAATCCGCTTTATATAGAGGATAAGAACCACCGAAGGCAACCAACAGGAGTGGCGCCATGCATGTAAATGTAATTTACGATAGCGAAGACTATTGCGTTGTCGAATTCTTAGCGCCCAGCAAAACGCCAGGTGTCAAAGAGAATATGGCGTGTAAGTCAGAAGGATATGAAATTGTCGCGAAGCATTTACAGCGAGAATTGTTTATTAATGGAGCAATGGCTGAACAATTTCGCAAAAGCGTGCATAAGTTAATCAGGCAAGAAGATAACGAGGAAGAGGTTGATGAATTCCTAGGTGGCTTTGATAGCTTGATGCACCAGCCAGTTGTGCTCCATTAAAGAAGCGCTAAATAGACCAGGGGCATTACCTATCATTGCCTAGGTGGTATGACTTGCCTATCCTGTTGCGGCTTGCCCCTGGCTTATTGAATGCTTTCCTGTATAAGCCAATCTATTTTAATAGCGCCTTTTCTATCAGCCTGACAGGCCGTGGATTGGCGTTTTTGTCAAATATGGGTGGGTGCCGGGCACTTTCCTAGTTTCTGCATCGTTTCCTTTCTCGGCTCGCCTTTTGTCTTTGTCATTGATAATTCAATTGAACATTTAGGAAAGCGCTGAATAAACGGCGAGCAAAAATTGTCATGCCCTGCGGGTAATGGAACCTGCAGGGCAAAAAAGCATAACGACACACCCGGTTTTGCAGCGCCGGCCTAACTGATAACGCTTTATATCTTGATGCAATGAATGCTAGCCATTTTGTCGATTCTGTAGACGCTGAACCAACCACAGTTGGCTTTACCCCGCCCAGCACCCCTACTTCCCCTAAACTTTATACACGCGGCGGCGCGCTGGCAGCACTGCTGGCTGAACGCATTGTGATTTTAGATGGTGCCTTGGGCACGATGCTGCAGCGCCATCGCCTAACGGAAGAGCAATACCGCGGAGCAAGATTTGCGGGTTTATCAACGGAAGTAAAAGGCAATCATGAGTTGCTTTCGCTCACGCAGCCGGCTCTTATTACAGCTGTTCATGAACAATATTTGGCCGCTGGCGCAGACATTATCGAGACCAATACTTTTGGTGCGACGCGCATTGCACAAGCCGATTATCAGTTAGAAGACTTAGCATCCGAAATGAATTTAGTGGCCGCACAACTTGCCCGCGCCGCCTGCGACCGATACGCAACACCTGACAAACCACGCTTTGTCGCTGGCGCACTTGGTCCAACGCCCAAAACCGCTAGCATTTCACCTGATGTGAACGACCCAGGCGCACGCAATGTCACTTTTGATGTGTTGCGCACAGCCTATTACGAGCAAGCCGAAGCTCTCTTGCAAGGCGGCGTTGATCTTTTCTTAGTGGAAACAATTTTTGACACACTCAACGCCAAGGCAGCGTTATTTGCGCTTGATGAATTATTTGAAAACAGTGGCGAGCGCTTGCCCATAATGATTTCCGGCACAGTCACTGATGCGTCTGGCCGGATTTTGTCCGGGCAAACCGTGGAAGCTTTTTGGAATTCAGTGCGCCATGCGCAACCGCTCATTCTTGGATTAAATTGCGCGCTCGGTGCCGCATTGATGCGACCTTACCAGGCTGAATTAGCCAAATTGTGTGACTGCTATATCTCATGCTACCCGAACGCTGGTTTGCCTAACCCCATGTCTGACACAGGCTTTGACGAAACACCCGAAGTCACTGCTAGCCTGCTGAAAGAATTTGCCCAAGCCGGCCTACTTAACGTAGCCGGCGGCTGCTGCGGCACTACGCCTGAACATATCGCGGCACTTGCTCAAGCGCTTGCCCATATCAAGCCCCGCCCCTTGTTTTAGGAAAAGCTAAATAAACCAGAAGCTGCGTTATACCTGCTTACCGTATTAGCGTATTGTCTGCATCGGCGTGTCTGCTCTTGATTCACCCAGCCCTTCCTTTCATTTTTTAACTCGCTCGCCTTAACCGTTAAACATTACCTTATCCAGCATGATGAATGAGCTTGATCGACCGCTGCGCTTAGCAGGCCTGGAACCGCTAAATATTGGCGCGTCCACCTTATTTGTAAATATCGGTGAGCGCACTAACGTCACTGGCTCAAAAGCCTTTGCACGGATGATCTTAAATGATCAATTTGACGCAGCGCTGGCAGTGGCACGACAACAGGTAGAAAACGGTGCGCAGATTATCGACATTAATATGGACGAGGCGATGCTGGATGCACAGGCAGCGATGGTGCGCTTTTTGAATCTGCTAGCGTCAGAGCCGGATATCTCGCGTGTGCCATTGATGATTGATTCGTCAAAATGGTCAGTCATCGAAGCGGGCTTAAAGTGTGTGCAGGGCAAGGCGATTGTTAACTCAATTTCGCTGAAAGAAGGTGAGGATCTTTTTAGGGAACAGGCAAAGCTGGTGCGTCGCTACGGTGCCGCAGTGGTGGTAATGGCCTTTGATGAGCAAGGGCAGGCTGATACGTTTGCACGCAAGACGCAGATTTGTCAGCGCAGTTATCGCATTCTGGTGGACGAGCTTAATTTCCCTCCTGAAGAAATTATTTTTGATCCGAATATTTTCGCGATTGCCACCGGTATCGATGAACATAATAACTATGCGGTCGATTTTATTGAGGCGACGCGCTGGATTAAAGCCAATTTGCCTTATGCCAAAGTCAGCGGTGGCGTGTCGAACGTGTCTTTTTCCTTTCGCGGCAATGATGTCTTACGCGAAGCTATTCACACGGTATTCCTCTATCACGCGATTCAAGCTGGCCTAGACATGGGCATTGTGAATGCCGGACAGCTGGGGGTTTACGCCGAACTCGATGCACCACTGCGCGAATGTGTCGAAGATGTCGTACTCAACCGGAAGCCAGCAGGTCAAGCTAATGCAACTGAGCGCCTACTAGAAATCGCTGAACAATATAAAGGCAGTAGCGCGAAACAAGAAAGCAACCTGGCTTGGCGCACAGAGTCGGTTGAAAAGCGCCTGGCGCATGCTCTCGTGCATGGAATTACTACCTTTATTGACGAAGATACTGAGGAAGCTCGCTTGCAAACTGAGCGTGCGATTCAAGTTATCGAAGGCCCTTTAATGGAGGGGATGAATGTAGTAGGCGATTTATTTGGCGCGGGGAAGATGTTTTTACCTCAAGTGGTGAAATCAGCGCGGGTGATGAAGCAAGCAGTTGCGTATTTACTGCCTTTTATCGAAGCAGAAAAAGCGCAATTGCAAGCGAGTGGTGGCGGCGAGGCGAGAGCGAAAGGCAAAATTGTTATCGCCACCGTCAAAGGCGATGTGCATGATATTGGTAAAAATATCGTCACGGTGGTGCTGCAATGCAATAACTTTGAAGTGATCAATATGGGCGTGATGGTGCCATGCAACCAAATTCTCGCCAAGGCGAAAGAAGAGGGTGCAGACATCATTGGGCTATCAGGTTTGATCACACCGAGCCTTGAGGAAATGGCTTATGTCGCTTCGGAAATGCAACGCGATGAGTACTTCCGTACGCGCAGAATTCCTCTTTTAATTGGAGGAGCCACGACATCGCGGGTGCATACCGCTGTAAAAATTGCTCCGCATTACGAGGGGCCGGTCGTGTATGTGCCCGATGCATCTCGCGCTGTATCGGTGGTGTCAAATCTTTTGTCAGCTACCAACGCAGCGCCTTATATCGACCAACTAAACACCGATTACGAACGCATTCGCCAATTACACGCACAGAAAAAAGCCACACCGATGGTATCGCTGGCCGCCGCGCGCGCCAATCGGCACCAGATTGATTGGACCCGCGCACAGATTGTTCAGCCTAAATTTATTGGGCGGCGCGTGTTCAAGAACTACAACTTGACTGAATTAGCAAACTATATCGACTGGGGGCCATTTTTCCAGACATGGGATTTAGCGGGGGGGTTCCCAGCCATTCTTGATGATCAAATCGTAGGTGAGGCAGCACGGCGAGTGTATGCGGACGCACGAGCTATGTTAAGCAAGCTAATTCAAGGCAATTGGCTACGCGCCAATGGGGTAATTACACTGCTACCAGCCAATACGGTTAACCATGATGATATCGAGATTTACACCGATGCTTCACGCACCCAAACGGCTCTTACTTGGCGCAACTTGCGTCAACAAAGCGAGCGGCCGGTGATTGATGGTCCGGCAGGAGAAAAAATTCAGCGGCCAAATCGTTCTCTGGCTGACTTTATCGCTCCTAAAGAAACTGGAATTGCCGATTACATCGGTTTATTCGCAGTAACTGCTGGCTTAGGCGTTGAAACTAAAGAGAATGAATTTCTAGAAAAGTTAGATGATTACAGCGCACTGATGTTTAAAGCTTTAGCTGATCGTCTTGCTGAAGCATTTGCGGAATGCTTACACGAGCGAGTGCGACGTGAATTATGGGGTTATGCGGCGAAGGAAGACTTAAGCAATAAGGAACTCATTGCTGAAAAATACCAAGGAATCCGGCCAGCGCCAGGCTACCCTGCTTGCCCAGACCATTTGGTTAAACAAGATATGTTTGGCGTGTTGCGTTGTGAGGAAATTGGTATGCAGCTGACCGAATCGCTAGCCATGTTGCCTGCTGCCAGCGTGTCAGGCTTTTATCTAGCGCACCCTGAAAGCTGCTATTTTTCAGTCGGCAAAATTGGACATGACCAGCTTGAAGATTATGCGCAGCGTAGCGGCCTATCGTTAACTGAGGCTCAACGGGCACTTGCTCCTTCATTGTAAAACCTGTTCAAAGCAAGTCTGTGCAATCAAAATGATAAAAATTACCGAGTTTTAGATAAATTTAAATCATTTTGTGCACAGCTTAAAAGCTAAAGGCTTTTAAACTCCCCAAAGAATCTCAGCTTCATGCTTGTAGGCAACACGCATCATGTCCAACAATGGAAAAGCCCGTTGCGCCAAGCTGATGTGCCGCTCTTCTTTTTCGTCATGATTATCCGTACCTAACTCTACATGCGCTATTTGTGCAGCATCTGCTTTTCTTTCGTTTTCAATCGCCTCTTGTAGCCGCTGCATAGCCTCGGGCATTTCCTGATGGGTAATGACACCTCGTTCGCCAAGATGCTTGCCGATTACCCCTAATAGATAGTGGGCAAGATCTTGCAACATAACAATTTCAGGGGCGGCGGTTGATTTGAAAATAACTAGCACAATGACTCCCAATTTTTAAAAACATTACTGTGGTGTTCTTCTTATCAGCTGCTAATATACACATGTGCGTACATATAGATATGTACGCACTATTGCTTTCCTACTATATACCTTCAAACATGCATCCTTAAAGGGTAGCCTGTTCCAAAAATACAGCGCTTTTTATCTTAAATTTCATGTTACCCGCCCAAAAACAAACCCTTGAATCCATTTTTTCCGATGCCGTAAGCAAGCTGACTGGTGCTGACGCGCCGCCAATTGTGCTGGAACGCCCAAAAGTTGTTGCACATGGCGATGTCGCCAGCAATATTGCGTTGCAGCTTGCTAAGCCATTACGCCTTAACCCACGCCAACTTGCCCAGCAGCTCGCCGATGCGGTGCTGGCACATCCGCAGGCACAAGGATTAATCAACGCCGCTGAAATCGCTGGCCCCGGCTTTATTAACTTGCATTTATCTGCACAAGCAAAGCAAGAAGTCATCGCGCATGTGCTGGCTGAAAAAGAAAAGTTTGGCCGCACTGATAGCGCGCTTGGCAAGCGTGTACTCATCGAGTTTGTCTCGGCTAACCCAACAGGGCCATTACATGTGGGTCACGGCAGGCAAGCAGTGCTGGGTGATACCCTCTCGAATTTGTTCGAGAGTCAAGGCTGGCAAGTCCATCGTGAGTTTTACTATAACGACGCTGGCGTGCAAATCGAGACCCTGACTCTCTCCGTCCAAGCGCGTGCTCGTGGTTTAACACCAGGCGATGCAGCTTGGCCTGAGGCGGCTTACAACGGGGAATATATTGCCGATATCGCACGCGCCTATTTGAACCATGCCACGGTTACGTCAACTGATAACGTAGCCGTTACCGGCGCAGGCGAAATTGATAATTTGGAGGCCATTCGCTGCTTTGCGGTGGCTTATTTACGTCATGAACAAGATCTTGATTTGCAGGCCATAGGCGTCAAATTTAATCAGTACTATCTTGAATCATCGCTGTACACCGAAGGGCGGGTTGAGGCTGCGGTCAACGCGTTAGCTGCTACGGGAAAAAGTTACGAGCAAGATGGCGCACTTTGGCTACGCACCACAGAAGAAGGCGACGATAAAGACCGTGTGATGCGTAAATCAGACGGCTCTTATACTTATTTCGTACCGGATATCGCGTATCACATTACGAAGTGGGAGCGTGGCTTTAGTAAAGTCATCAATGTGCAAGGGTCTGACCATCATGGCACCATTGCACGGGTGCGCGCTGGCTTACAACAAGTCGAGTTGGGCATTCCGAAAAATTATCCAGATTATGTGCTGCATAAGATGGTGACCGTGATGCGTGGCGGAGAAATCGTAAAAATCTCTAAGCGTGCAGGTAGCTATGTCACGATGCGAGATTTGATCGAATGGTCAGGCGGCAAAGAAATAGATTCAGTGGCGTTAGCCGATGAGCCGATGGTTCAACGCGGACGCGATGCGGTACGCTTCTTTTTGGTGTCGCGCAAAGCTGATACGGAATTTGTTTTTGACATTGACGTTGCCTTGCAGCGCAATGATGAAAACCCAGTCTATTACGTACAATATGCACATGCGCGTATCTGCTCGATACTGGCACAGTGGGCAGGGGAAGTAGAGAGCCTCAATCATGCTCAGGTAACGCCGCTCACAAGTGCACATGAAGTCGCGCTGCTGAAATTGTTAGCCGAGTATCCGATGATGCTGGCACGTGCAGCCGACGAACTGGCTCCGCATAGCGTAGCTTTCTACTTACGCGAGCTCGCTCGCGAATTTCACTCGTTCTACAATGCTGAGCGAGTATTAGTAGATGACACAACGGTACGTACTGCACGCGTGGCGCTCGCTGCAGCAGTGCGTCAAGTGCTTGCAAACGGCTTGGCTCTTTTGGGCGTGACAGCCCCATTCACGATGTAGGGCTTGAAAATAAGAAAGTATGGCCTCAACTAGAAGTCACTTCATCAATGGCTAAAAAAAGGGCGTCAGTCGAGGAAAGCTCGCATTCGAGTACAACTATGCAGAAATAGAATGCACAAAACGACCATGAGGATGCCGAGGGCTGCCTGACTCCGAGTCGCAGCTTTTTAGGCATTGATGGAATGCGTTATACAAGAGAGAAGTTGCCGTAACCATGCACTATCGAACCATATTGAGGCTAGCTTTAAGTACGCCACTCACTATGCAACAAGTTTTCGGAAATTTCGGGATGAATTTAAGATGACTCAATTACGCCAATCTTCAAAACAAAGTGGCAAAACATTCGTAGGCCTTGTAATTGGATTGATTGCGGGGCTTGCGATTGCTGTCATCGTCGCGCTTTATATTACGCGGGGGCCGAATCCATTAGTATCAAAGCACATGCCACTTGCAACTGGCGCATCTGGCACGTCATCTGCTAATAATGCACCAGCAAGAGATTTGTCTAGTCTGATTGTGCCGAGCAAGCCGGCTGCATTAAGCCCCGCCTCTCGTGCTGAAGAAGAGGACCAATTTGACGACTCGCAAATTATTGAAGTACCGCCAGAGGAAGGCCGTAAAGCGCCTAAAAAATCAGCCCCAAGCGTGGCGCGTACTCCTACCCCAAGCACACGCCCATCGACACCATCTGATACAGCCGATACTGGCTATTATCTACAAGTTGGCGCTTACAAAACCGATACAGGCGCCGAGCAGCAACGTGCCCACCTTGCCTTGCAAGGGTTTGAATCAAAAGTGTCACAACGCAGCAGCAGTGACCTTACGTATTACCGGGTGCGCCTCGGCCCATTTGCGAAATTTGATGAGATGAACAGCGTCCGCCAACGACTTACCGAAGAGGGTGTTAACTCAATTGTGATTCGCTTTCGCAAGCAAGCTTCTTAGAACCTGTCTACAAATTGTCTAAAAGGCAGTCAGTCGGGGGAGGCCCTTAGGTGAGTAAACCTTTGGACAACCATCAGGGTTGCAAGCATCGCCCAGCATTTGCAAATACGCGAAACACGAACTTTTAGGCGATTTGTAGGCAGATCTTTAGAGCCTGCTTAGCGTCTTTCAGAAATACATCCGGAGTGGAGAAGCCGGCATGTATTTTGGTATATGAGAATTTCGAGCGCCGCACCGGATTTGACAACTACGTAAAGAAGAGGGGGTCTGTTTAGACTCTCTTGGAGACTCTAAACAAGTCCTTAAAATCTTTTTCACTTACGTTTAAAAGATGCTCAGCGAATACAGCTGAAAGAGAATACAAATAATACTTTTTAAGCAAACAGCCTCGAGTAACGCATTTGAAAGTGTTTTAGCCACGAAAAGGTAGCTCACCAATGAAAAAAATCCTCGGTCCATTATTTACTTTATTGGCTTTGTTCGCACTGGCAATAAACGTGGTCTATGCTGCATCTGCAGCGCCTAAAGCCGGCACTGACTATCGTATCTTGGCAGCGGCTGGGCCGACCAATGTACCTGCTGGCAAAATTGAGGTGACTGAATTTTTTTGGTATGGCTGCCCACACTGTTACACGTTTGAGCCTATTGTGAATGCCTGGGCGAAAAAGCAAAAAGCTGACGTTGTCTTTAAACGGGTGCCGGTTGCTTTTCGAGAGGACTTTATTACGCATCAAAAGCTTTACCATGTGATTGATACACTTGGTCTAACCAAAAAACTATCTGCTAAAGTTTTTGAAGCTATCCAGGTTGAGAAAAATTATTTGCTAACACCAGAAGCACAGGCCGACTTCCTCCTGCAATATGGCGTTAGTAAAGATAAATTTTTGGAAGAATATAACGCTTTCAAAACTGATAGCGCTGCGCGCCAAGACAGCAAATTAGCCGCTGACTACAAAATTGATGGGGTACCGACGCTTATTGTGCAAGGGAAATACGAGACCTCGCCAGCGATGACCAATAGTTTTGAAAACACGATTCAGGTGCTTGATTTTCTTATCGCGCAGATCCGCGCTAAAAAAATGTAGGGCTCTTTTTGTAAGCGCCTGTTCATCATCGTCAAAAGTGGGCTGTGCTGGAGTTCCTATTTAACTAAACGCTTCACCCCAACCTACGAAAAATGCCAAAAAAGATAAGTTGGGGTGACGAAGGAACCCCAACATTACGGTCTTAAGGGCGATTTTTGAGACCGTGAACAGGTTCTTAGGGAAACATTGAATAAACCGAGAGTAGCTCCATATCTTCCTACTCTCTACTGATTTAGCGTTTCTTTAAAATAGCACTACTGCTATAAAGGATTATTTTATGCGTGTAAAACTTCTTACCTTGCTTCGGTTTGTAGTCGGGACTTTGCTTGTACCTTACATAGTGCCCTCCACCGCTATGGCTCAATCATTAGCGGTTTGCACCGAAGCTAGCCCTGATGGCTTTGATGTTGTCCAATACAATTCGCTAGTGACAACTAATGCCTCAGCTGACTTAGTTTTTAACGGGTTAATCGCATTTGACGAAACGACTCGCCAAATAGTGCCAGCACTTGCTACCAGCTGGGAGGCCAGCGCTGATGGTCGCAGTTATACTTTTCATCTGCGTCCCAACGTGCAGTTTCACACCACAAATTATTTCAAACCAACACGCGCCTTTAACGCAGACGATGTGACCTTTACCTTTGAACGGATGCTTAATCCGCAGCATCCGTGGCATAAGATCACTGGCCCAAGCGGCTTTCCGCATGCGCAAGCGATGCAGCTGCCTACGCTTGTAAAAGCGATTAAGAAAATCGATGCTCATACCGTACGTTTTATCCTAAATGAGCCAAACGCTACTTTTTTGCCAGTGCTCACTATGGGTTTTGCATCGATCTATTCGGCTGAGTATGCCAATCAGCTATTGCAGGCCAAGCGCACTAATAATTTGAATGTGCAGCCAATTGGCACCGGCCCATTTGTCTTACGCAGCTACCAAAAAGACGCCATTATTCGCTATGTAGCCAATCCACATTATTGGGGGCCACGGCCAAAGATCGGGCAGCTGGCTTATGTCATCACCCCCGATGCTGCTGTGCGCGCGCAAAAGCTTAAGGCTGGCGAATGCGAAATGGCTTTGTCACCTCGGCCACAGGATGTCTTGATGGCTAAGCGCGATAAGCTTCTTAAGGTGGAAGAAACGCCTGCCTTTATGACCTCTTTCATCGCACTGAATACACAACATAAGCCATTTGATAATCAAAAAGTTCGACAAGCTATCAACTTGGCTTTTGATCGATCTAACTATATAAAAACTATTTTTAGCGGCACAGCAACCCCAGCGTACCTTCCTTATCCGCCGAATACATGGAGTTACGCTAAGCAACTTACCCATTATCCATACAATCCGATTCAAGCGAAAAAATTACTTGCTGAAGCAGGCTTTCCAAAAGGTTTTAACACCACTATTTGGACACGTCCTACTGGTAGTACCTTGAATCCAAACCCTAAAACGGGTGCCGAGTTGCTGCAGGCCGATTTAGCGAAAATTGGCATTAAGGCACAGGTGAAAGTCATTGAATGGGGAGAGCTTATTCGAGAGGCTAAACTGGGACAACATGATCTGTTGTTTATGGGATGGGCTGGCGATAATGGTGACCCAGATAATTACCTCACGCCTCAATTTAGTTGCGCAGCGGTGAAATCGGGTACTAACTTCACACGTTTTTGTGACCCAAAACTAGATAAATCTATTGCTGAAGGGAAAACTAACCTGGTTCAAGCCCAGCGTGCGCAATCGTATATCACTGCACAGCAAATTATTCACGAGCAAGCGCTGTGGTTACCTATTGCTTATCCAACTGCCACGGTACTTATGAAAAATAAAATATCAGGCTACCGCGTCAGTCCTTTTGGACGGCAAAATTTTACGACTGTACAGGTTAATTAAGTGAGATCTTATATAAGAGCTACAGAGTAAAGCTTCATACTATTGCGCGGTGCATCATAGCGCCGCGCAATACAGATCATTACTTTCATAGCTTATTTGTATGATTTAAGCACGCGCACTAATAATGTTTAGCGCCTATTCAAAGCCTTTTAAAAAACAGTTCAAAGAATCTTGTTTATGGCTGTAAGCGCCAAATGAATACTCAAAAAGTATTTAAGCGTGACTTTTAAAGCCCATTCTGCTCGACTGCCTCAAACGCCCTCTCGCTTATTTCACTTTTGGAAGACGTATAACAGGCTATTAGAAAGCTTGTTATGCGAGGTCGAAATAATGTGAGTCGAGCAAATTTTGCTCAACATTAATTACCGTAATATCTGATAAATTTGAACTAGTGCTACTTTTACGCCCGCGCACCGAACTCCACTCTACTGAAGTAGCGGATAAACAGCAATCCTTAGAAAGGTGATGATTTTGGCTTCTTTCTTTACCTTGAAGCGCATTTAAATCCTCATCAGTAGTAGTCTTTCCTTTATTAGCTTTTCCTAATGTCGATCCAGACTCCTTAGAAACTTTATTTTCTGATGGAAGCAATAATGTGCCAGCTAATGGGCCAGCTAATGCGTAAACCGATATTAAAAATGAGACTAAAGCTGGACCTGGCGTTTTAATATTTTGCGTAACGCAATATAAATTGTATGCATTATTCAGGGCTGCAGCGCCAAGCTGATAATGGCGATATTTATCAAATCCGTGTAATTCATTCACTGCCTCAGCTACCGAAGCCGGAATTTCTGCAACACTTTCGCCCGCATCCTCGGCACTTACACAATTTGAATTACTTTCTTGATTCGCAGAAATCTCACCTTTAGATTCAAGCTTCTTAATGATTTGTGTCAGAAGTTTGATTCCAGCATTGAGGAGTGTCCGGATACAAGATAAAGGCAAGGTAATTTTCGCCTTTTTCAACCAAGACCGGAATTTCTGCACATCTTCTATAGGAATAGGATTATTTTGCGCTCCCTCCTGAGCAGGGAAAGTGCCATATGGTGTAAAACCCACTTCATGGTTTGAGATCACAACGTTAAAAAAAAGCTGTTGCTCTTCTGTTATGTCGCCACTTTCCATAGCATTTGCTTGCTCATCACTCATGAACGGGCAAATTGTTGGGGATGCCAATTCCTCATATACGTGCTGGCTCGACCCATTCCGCTTTTTTGTCACCTCGGGTTGAGCAGCATATAGGCAGGATTGCGGCGCAATAGCAGTCAGCATCCTCCATCTCCTTATTTAATATTTATTTTAGCGGACGATCTTATTACTAACCGCCCCTCCATAAAATACTGTATTCACCCTATTTCTTTAATTATTTATAAGGTTTTTCCTCTAGTAAAAAAGTGAGCCCATGACATTACCTTCCATTTTGCAGACACTTACCTTGCCTGTCTTGGCCTCCCCGATGTTCATTGTTAGCTATCCAGAGCTGGTGAGTGCGCAGTGCAGCGCAGGCGTAGTCGGTAGTTTTCCCGCGCTTAATGCGCGTTCTACTAGTCTGTTAGACGAATGGCTTTACCAAATTAACGAAGAATGCACTGCATTTTCAGCCGCACATCCCGATCAGTTAGTCGGGCCGCTTGCGGTCAACCAGATAGTGCATCCGTCTAATTCACGCCTTGAAGCTGATGTCCGCATCTGCATTGAGCATAAGGTGCCAATTTTTATTACCAGCTTGCATGCGCCAATTAAAGAAATTATTGATGCCGTGCATGCCTACGGCGGAATTGTGCTGCATGATGTGATTAATCTTCAGCATGCGCACAAAGCGTTAGATGCAGGCGTAGACGGTTTGATATTGGTTGCAGCTGGAGCCGGTGGGCATGGCGGCACATTATCGCCATTTGCCTTAGTGGGTGAGGTGAGACGCTTTTTTGATGGCCCACTGGCGTTAGCAGGCGCAATTACAACGGGTAACGCTATTTTTGCCGCACAAGCCATGGGGGCTGATCTTGCTTATATAGGCACGCGTTTTATTGCAACGCGTGAGGCTCATGCGAGTGAAGAATACAAAGATGCCTTGCTCAAGGCCAAGGCCGCCGACATTCTTTACACTAATTTCTTTACTGGCGTGCATGGCAACTATCTTCGCTCGAGCATCGTAAAAGCAGGGCTTAATCCTGATCAACTACCAGCCTTAGGCCAAGCCAAAATAAACGTTGACAGTGGTACAGCGCGAGCTTGGCGAGATATTTGGGGGGCAGGGCAAGGAATAGGTTTGATTGATGATTTGCCCACCGTTGCTGATTTAATTAAGCGTCTTAAAAATGAATACGATAAAGCACGTCAACAATTTGTATAACTAGAACTTATTTCATCAATGTCTAAAAAGTTGTTAGCGAAATTACCAAGACCAGGAGGCTTGCATTTGGCTAACACTAGGCAGAAACCAGCATGCATATAGACAACTTGAGGATTCCTGCTACCTTTTTGCATTCGACAAAAATGCAAATAAAGTACGCTAAGGCTGATCTGAAATGAGTTGAAGTTTCATCCCTTCGTGCGAGGCCACGAAGCCCAATGACTCATAAAATTGCTTAGCCTGTGGACGTAATTTGTCAGTCGTCAGTTGGACCATGCGGCAATCTCGCCCGCCCGCCCGCGTAATTGCCCATTCAAATAACGCCTTACCGAAACCACGGGAGCGAAATCGCGTATCTATGCGAACACCCTCGATAAGGGCCCGCCAACTCCCTCGGTAGGTGAGGTAAGGAATGAAGGTAAGCTGAAGCACGCCGACAACCTCATCCCCCATACACGCAACAACAAGCTCATTGTTGCGATCTGCTTCAATTTCAGTAAAAGCGGTGAGATAACTGTTAGGAAGCGGGTTTTCATATTGCTCGCGTTTCATACCAAGTAGATCGTCAGCAAGCAGACGAACGATATCCGTAAGATCTTCTCGATTGGCACGCCGAATAAATAACGGCATATCAGACATAAAATGTATTCCGATAAATGAGTTAAATTATTGTTCGATCGTTGCTGATAATTTTCTTACTTTATATAAAACTTGTTTCATCAATACCCCAAAAGTCGTTAGCTGTGGAAGGCCAGAGCACAGGAACAGGAATGTACTCTATACATGAGGATGCCGAGCACCATCCAGGATTCAAAAAAACCCCCGGTCTTTTTGGCCTTGATTGAATGCGTTCTACAAAAAGCTACACCCTTTAGGATAATGCTTGAATTTTTAGGCAGCTTCTGAGAAGCTCTGTGCAAACCGTTTTCAGAAAAAACATGCCAGAGCACTCATTCTCAGAACAAATTTCGACGCTACGCGAACAAGGCTTTGTCGTGGTGCGCTCTCTCGTTGATCAAGAACATTGCGCAACGATGAAACAAATAGCCGAACAAGCGCTTGCACAACGCACAGCGCCAGTCGAATTTGAGGCTGACCTATGCTATCCAGGAGCCCCTATCTCACGAGACTCAATGGGTGGGGAAACCATACGCAGATTGCTGGACGCTTACGGGCGCGACCCAATTTTCAGAAACTGGGCCTGCTCTTCTGGCATTCGAGAGTGGATGCAAAGCTATTTCAATACGCCCGTGCTGCTATCGCGAGCACATCATAACTGCATCATGACCAAGCATCCTACGTATGGCAGCCTCACTGGTTGGCATCGTGACGCCCGCTATTGGTCGTTTGAACAAGATGATCTTATTTCTGCTTGGCTCGCACTTGGTACTGAAAAAGTTGAGAATGGAGCGCTCTGGTTTGTACCAAAATCCCACAAGCTTGCATTGCCCGCTGAATGCTTTGATGAGAAAGCCTTCTTTCGTACTGATTTACCCGGCAATGCTGCCCTAATTCGTACTGCTGTTTCTCCTGAACTCAGTGCGGGTGATGTCGTTTTTTTTCACTGCAATACGCTACATTCAGCAGAGCAAAATAGCACAGATAAAGTCAAATTCTCTCTAGTTTTCACCTACCACAGCGCAAACAATACACCTCAGCCAAACACGCGTTCGGCTAGCAAATCTGAAATATTGCTAGAGCCTTCCCTTTAATGATGTGCAACGTAAAGTTCCGCGCATAGACAATACAGCAAGAAAGAGATGTCAAAGTGGCGAGCTATTTAAAAAATGCTCTAAGCGGATAGAAAATAAAATGATGTCTTTTGCAGCTTATTACGAGCCGCAAACAAGCTAGGAATTGATCTATTTATTTTTCTAAGGCGAAAAAAAACCCGCTCTAGGAGCGGGTGAAGTCCATATCAGGAGGAGATATGGAGGAGACAAGCTGGATAATAGCGGTTTGTATAGTTGGGCGCAACATTTTTTTAAGATTTTTCTTATATCTTAATTATTTTACAGTTAAACACCTTAGGTAGATTAACCCATAAGCTGCAAGGGTTTAAAGCAATGATCGTTTTATTTACGACTAAAAGTACGCTTAATATACATCCATCAATCATAAGAAATATCTTTAAATGCTATAGGAATTTGCATGGCCAGTGCTTCGTCTAGCTCAATACAAACTCCATCACTGTCTAAACCTTTGCCCCTCTCAGGAGCTCCTCTCGCGCTTTTGACGATGGGACTTGCGCTGGGTACTTTTATGGAGGTGCTAGATACTTCCATTGCAAATGTGGCCATTCCCAATATTTCCGGCAATCTTGGTGTGGCAGCTAGTCAAGGCACTTGGGTAATTAGCTCATACGCAGTGGCTTCAGCAATTGCAGTACCACTCACTGGTTGGTTAGCGCGCCGCGTTGGCGAAGCACGCTTATTTACAACCTCTGTCATACTTTTCACGCTGGCGTCGATACTATGCGGTTTCGCTCGTAATTTTGAATCACTCATCGCCTTCCGCTTGCTACAGGGCCTTGTTTCTGGTCCGATGGTGCCGTTGTCCCAAACAATTTTATTACGCAGCTATCCAGAAGAAAAACGCGGACTAGCGCTTGGCCTATGGTCAATGACTGTGATTGTTGCGCCGATTTTTGGTCCTCTGTTGGGTGGCTGGATCACGGAAAACTACACCTGGCCATGGATTTTTTATATCAATGTGCCAGTTGGCGTGTTTTCCGCACTAACTTGTATAACGCTATTACGCGGGCGGGAAACCAAAATCGTTAAACAGCGCATTGATATATTAGGGCTAGTGCTATTGATAATAGGCGTGAGCTGCTTACAAATGATGCTAGATCTGGGCAAAGATCATGACTGGTTCGATTCGCCATTTATTGTGTGCCTTGCTATCGTCTCGGCGATTACGCTGATATTCATGATTATTTGGGAAGCCACTGAGAAAGATCCCATCATCGATCTTTCCTTATTTAAAGACCGCAATTTCTCGCTTGGCGCTTTGATTGTGTCGCTTGGCTTTATGGCGTTTTTCGGATCGGTCGTCATTTTCCCTCTATGGCTACAAACAGTCATGGGCTACACCTCTAGCTTAGCCGGCATGGCCACGGCACTCATCGGATTATTTGCGCTTGTTTTATCACCTATCATGGGTAGCAACTTGCATAAATTCAATTTGCGCATTGTGGCTAGCATGGCCTTTATTATTTTTGCCTTTGTTTCTTACTGCAATTCTTTTTTCAACCTTGATACACCTTTTGCTCAAATCGCTCTACCCAGACTCTTACAAGGCATTGGCGTCGCTTGCTTTTTTGTGCCAATGACGACGATTACACTATCTAACATCAGCACTGACCGACTCGCTAGTGCAGCTGGCTTATCAAATTTTCTACGTACGCTCGCTGGCGCAATTGGCACTGCCGTTAGCACAACTTTTTGGGAAAACAATGCAATCTATCATCATGCAAGGTTAAGCGAATCAATTACCCCTTACTCGGCCAATACCCAAGCATTTATGGATAAGTTGGCACAGCTGGGTATCACTGGACAAGCCGCTTACGGAAGCTTAGAGCAAATCCTTGTGCAGCAAGCTTATATGATGTCGACCAACGACTTTTTCTGGATTTTGTATATATGCTTTTTGGCGCTCGCGGCATTAGTCTGGATTACTAAGCCGAAAAAAAGGGCTACCCCAATTATGGAGCACTAAAGAATCTGCTATTTGAAAACCTCTGCATAGCCCTTTGGGCAAGGCATGCCTTTGCTGCCACAGTACGGCAAGGAGACATAACGCCGCCCAAGGGGCTATGCAGAGGTTATAGCCGAATGTCTGACAGATGTTTTCGCTTATAGCCGCTACACTGCGCTTTTATCCTAGATAAAGCATGCTAAGAGCCGGGTATGATAGTCATCAACATTCACTCCCCATTGCCTTTCCAAATGCTGAGGCTGATTAGTTATCTGATCACTTTCGTTAGTTCTTTCATTCTGCTGTCGCCAGCCTATGCTGATTGCTTTGACTCAGCAGCACGCTATCAGCATGTTAATCCTATGGTTTTACGTGCCATTGCCTGGCAAGAATCTCACTATCGCCCAAACGCTGTGCGTCGCAACGATAATGGATCAATCGATTATGGATTGATGCAAATTAACTCCATCCATCTTTCCAGACTATCGCGCTACGGCATTTCGAGTAATACGCTGATGCAGCCCTGCGCAAGCGTTTATATTGCTGCTTGGCATTTGCGCCAAAAAATGAATAAACATGGTAATTCTTGGAAAGCAGTTGGTGCTTACCATTCTGAAACACCCGTGCACCGAGATCTCTATGCACGCCAGATCGTTTCAATTCTGCATCGCTGGAAAAATCAACCAAAAAGCAGCAAGCCCAAGCGATAGTTATTGTCTTTTTTAGTCAGGCTATGACTTTTTGCGTGTGCTTAGATATAGATAAATAAGTCTAGACAAATAAATTCAAATAAATAATTGAAAAGGGCGGAATTTCCGCCCTTTTCGTGTTCTAACCAAACTAGGAACGTATTGTTTACGTTTAACCTTCGCTATTGAGAACATCCTTAAATGCTTTACCAGGGGTGAACTTAACTACTCGAGCGGCAGCAATTTTGAGAGGAGCGCCAGTTTTCGGGTTACGGCCCGTACGTGCGGCACGTTTGCTGCAAGTAAAGCTACCAAAACCGATCAACTGCACCGAATCTCCGCTAGCCACAGCTTTCTTAATAACTCCCAGCAGCGCATCCAATATCTTGCCAAGTTGAACCCGGCTAATTTCAGTCTGTTCTGAAACAGCGTCAATCAGTTCCTGTTTATTCATAAAAGTCCCTTTTGAGTTAAGTTGAAATGAACGCTACAAATGCGCTGATTATACGTATGTAGCCCGTACTATCTACACATTGACGGACTTAAGATGCCAATTGAGGTACGTTAAGACAGACTTTTTTACTACAGCTGCAATTTCTCACAGCTCCTCGAAAATTCGTCAAGCCCCATGATAGATAAGGGTTTCAGGCTTTTTCAGTAAATTAGCGACATTTTGACTGATTGGACGAACCCTTAGGAAAATAAGCAAATGGCGTTGGTTTTTACCAACGCTCTAAGGCTCATTTCATCAGTGTTTAAAGGGTTTCCAACGAAATCTTTACATCAAAAATATACAGTCAAGCAAAAAGCGTGCACCTAAGCAATTATGAATATTCTGAAGGCTGCCCAATATTTGTTAAAAATACGCTTTACAGCCTTTTAGACGTTGATGAAATAAGTTCTACTCAACACATTCAAAGATTTTTTACAAATGGCCCCAACCCTTAGCCCAGCTTCGCTCACCTTGCGCCATGATGGCACGCCATACTCTTCATTATTTGACGATATTTATCATAGCGCTAATGGGGCTTTGGCCCACGCACAGCACGTATTTATTAAAGGTAATGAATTACCAACGCGCTGGGCCTGCCGTCCCATCTTTTCGATTCTTGAAACAGGTTTCGGGCTTGGCATTAATTTCCTGGCTACTTGGGCAGCCTGGCGCAGCGATGCTGCCCACTGCTCACGCCTACATTTCGTGTCGATTGAAAAACATCCTTTTACCCAAGATGATTTGCGTTTATTTCATACACGCACTGCACATACCGACCTTGCTCCGCTCGCGACTCAACTATGCGATGCTTGGCCTGTGCTAACACCAGGTATTCATCGTTTGGAATTTGAATCACAACGCGTCATTCTTACCCTAGCTTTCGGCGATGTCAGTGAGTTGCTACCGCAATTAAGACTTAGTGCAGATGCCTTCTATCTAGACGGCTTTGCTCCAGCTAAAAATCAGGAGATGTGGTCTTTACCGCTTTGTAAAGCGCTAGCTCGCGTAGCCGCTCACGGCGCCACACTCGCAACTTATACCGCTGCAGAAGCCGTGCGACGCGCACTTAACGAAACTGGTTTTGAAATACATAAAGCAAAGGGATTTAATCTAAAACGCGACATGCTTGTCGGTCGCTTTGCACCACATTGGCAAATACGGCAGCATCTTTCTCAGACTTATTCGAGCCATGAAAAGCATGCTCTCATCATTGGCGCTGGGCTCGCGGGCTGTGCACTTGCTGAAAGATTAGCCGCACGCAATTGGCAAATTTCACTCATCGAGCGTCATAAAGAAGCAGCTTGCGAGGCTTCAGGCAACCCAATTGGCCTATTTCATCCTCTTATTACACGCGACGATAATTTCGCTGCACGTATTTCAAGAGCTGGTTTTTTATATGCTTTGCAACGCTGGCAAGCGCTTGTCGATGCTGGCCAACCTCTCGCATGGGAAGCAAAAGGGTTAATACAACTAGCTGGTCAACACAAACCAGCTAGAGATATGCAAGCTATGCTTAATGGACTTGATTACCCACACAACTTTGTCAATTTCGTAACGCGACATGAGGCCAGCTTACTCGCTGGAATTAAGCTGGCAGATGGCGGATGGCATTTTGCAAAAGGAGGCTGGATTAACCCTATTTCTTTGTGTCACGCACAACTTTCTCACGCTAACACGGCATTAAATAAGCACTTTCAGCGCAACGTACATCAATTGGTATGGCGTGCTAACCAATGGTATGCCTTAGATGAGGCAGGACACGTTATTGCTGCAGCGCCAGTAGTAATTATCGCTAATGCCAACGATGCAACGCGGCTACTTGGAAAAGCAGGTTGGCAATATGTAGCAACACGCAGCATACGCGGCCAGCTCACCATTTTTCCGCACGATACTGCTACCACACTACGCATTCCAGTTAGTGGAGATGGGTATTTAACATCGCTTGATAAAACGCACCTGCTAACCGGTGCAAGTTACGATCTGGATGATTCTAATCAAGCCCTGAGCGATGCCAGCCATGCACAAAATTTTGCTTATCTCTCTCAGCTCGCACCAACACTCGCCACAGCACTTAAACAGCATACTAAATCAACAATGCTTAGCGGACGAGTCTCCTTCCGTTGCGTAACAAGTGATCGCTTGCCGCTGCTTGGCGCATTGGCTGACGAAACACTGGTATGCAACCATGCTGACAAATTTACTGATGCCCATCTCGCCAATTTACCACGCGCTCCAGGTCTATTTAGTGCATTTGGCTATGGCTCACGCGGCCTCATTTGGGCAGCATTAGGAGCAGAATTAATCGCCTCTCAATTAGAAGGTGAACCTTGGCCAATCGAAAGCAATTTAACTGATGCAATAGACCCAGCTCGATTTTTGCTACGTGCGCTACGCCATGGTCATATCACTTAATATAAGGCGCTTAAGTTATCCGTAATTTTTGCTGTTGTCGCTTGCAGAAACTCGCGTGTTTTCTGTGATCTGCAACGCTTAGTGACTCTTCGTAACCCTTAATAACTCGATTGCTAACTTAAACAAGCGAAACAATCGATAACAAAACGACTATTCAACAGAGGCTCAAGTAATCCACAAGAGCATGTGGATAAGTCGGTTGAATTCCTACTTAAAAGCAGTGGAGGAATATTGGAAAACTCATCGTCTTCAACTTAGATGCAAAAGTTATCCTTTTTCTTCACATTCCATACGGACTTTTTACAGTAAGTTATCTTTATTTCAAGGGCTTGATTTCAAAGGATTTTTTTAGCTTATCCCCTGTCAGGTCATAGCTCTATTAACTACTACTAATCTTATATACATATTAAAAGTATAAGAACTAGTATCTTTTGCTTTACTAATTTTGACTAGCGCTCTCCCATCAAAAAAAGTTCATACTCGACCTTTAAAAAATTATGGGTAACGCAAATTTCGCTTTGTTACCTTGGAGAATTTTTGATGACAAACACAGCTTTTTCATTTCTCCCTAGTTGGAGATTTGTGCCAGATGCTCTCTTTTGGACTGGACTTGCACTTTTTACTGCAGGTATATGTGGTGAGCTATGTTGGAAAATATGGCGGCTTCCACGTATTACTGGCTATAGTGCAATTGGGTTGATAGCAGGTTCTGCTGGGTTGGGAGTAATTGATCAAGCCCTAGTAGGCCAAGCAAGATTTTTGATCGATATCGCACTTGCTTTGCTATTGTTTGAATTAGGTAGCCGTCTAAGCTTTCGTTGGATTCGCACCAATCCTTGGCTCATAGCGACTAGCCTAACTGAGTCAACGCTGACTTTTGCTGCAGTCACGTTTGTTTTGCATTTGATGGGTTTTGAGTGGATTACTGCGATGGTGGCTGGCTCAATTGCCATCTCCACTTCACCTACGATGGTAATTCAGTTAAGAAGTGAGGTTAAAAGCGAAGGCCAAGTCACCGAACGGTTAATGGTTCTAACTACCCTTAACAGCATGTATGCTGTACTTCTATTAAAATTTGTATCAGCTTGGTTGCATCAACAACATTACAAAAATATATTTGCCTCACTCACTGAATTGGCTTATTGGCTTATTGGTTCGCTTGCCCTAGCGTATGCGTTAGCGCATAGCTGTCGTTTCCTTTATCGACGCTTTAATATGCAAGCTCAGTCTTCCTTTGTGATGCTAATTGGTCTTGTCTTACTCACCCTTTCGATCGCTCACACGCTAAAACTATCGACTACTTTCACCTTGCTAGCCGCCGGCATTATTTTTAAAAATATTGATGAACGGCCACAATTATGGCCAACCCATTTCGGTACAGCAGGGTGGCTACTCACGGTGATCCTTTTTGTGATCACATTAATTCCGTTCGAGTGGCAATTCATTTCAATGGGCGGTTTAGCCGCACTCGCTATTATTGGAGTGCGCTTCTTGGCTAAATTTGCGAGTGTGTTGGCTTTTGCTAAACCAAGCGGACTTAGCCTAAAGCAAGGGGCTGCGCTTGGGCTTGCTCTCTCCCCTATGTCAGTACTTGCTTATGTGCTAGTCAGTGACATTTATTCACTTTATCCGGACATTACTCCTGCATTGCATGCTGTCATGCAATGCTCTATTGTTGTGCTGCAAATAGTTGCACCGCTGTTAGTGTATTGGGGCTTATCATTTTGCGGTGAACGGAGGCAATAAATTTATGAGTTTGGAAACTTTTAATCCTTCTAAGCCTTTTACCTTTGGGGTAGAGTTAGAAATTCAAATCGTCAATACTTACGACTATGATTTGACTAAGGCTGCCTCGGATTTGATGCGTTCGATTAAAGCTGAAAAGCTACCCGGTGATATCAAACCAGAAATTACCGAGAGCATGATTGAAATGGCAACAGGCATCTGTACCACCTATGACCAAGCGTTAGCTGAATTAGGGGTATTACGAGATGTGCTTGTAGAAGCGGCTGAAAAGCTTAACGTTAATCTATGCGGGGGCGGCACCCATGCTTTTCAGCAATGGAATGAGCGTCAAATCTTTGATGAACCTAGGTTTCAATATTTGTCCGAGCTATACGGTTACCTTGCCAAACAATTTACCGTATTCGGCCAACATGTGCATATCGGTTGTTCGGACCCTGACGACGCGCTTTTTTTACTCCATTCACTCTCTCGTTATATCCCACACTTTATTGCGCTATCTGCTTCATCACCCTTCATACAAGGCGTAGACACAGGCTTTCATTCGTCTCGCTTAAATTCAGTATTTGCTTTTCCAATGAGTGGCCGCGCACCGTTTACCTTAACTTGGAATAGTTTTGAGGAATATTTCGACAAGATGATTAGCACAGGCGTTGTGCAAAGCATGAAAGATTTTTACTGGGATATTCGTCCAAAACCCGCTTTTGGCACGATAGAAATACGTGTAATGGATACGCCTCTATCCATTGAACGAGCTGCCGCTATTGCTTGCTATATACAAACATTGGCCCGTTACCTGTTAATTGATAGGCCTATGGTATTGCATGAAGATGATTACCTTGCCTACACTTTTAATCGCTTCGAGGCTTGTCGTTTTGGATTAGCTGGTGAAGTGGTTAATCCGCAAACAGGTGAACGTCGTACCATTGCGCAAGATATTTTAGAAACGCTTGCCGTACTGGAACCTCACGCTGAAGCACTTGGCTCCGGTGATGCGCTTGAAGTAATCAAAGCTATTGCCAAACAACAATCTAATGATGCTACTTGGTTACGTGAGGTAAATAAGAAAGAAGGATCACTTCATGAAGCTGTGCGCCAGCAATGCTTGCGTTGGAGGCAGTGAGGTGAAGGGGCGCAAAATTGTTGTACGGCGCTCCAGCATACATGGGCGAGGGGTGTTTGCTGCACGCGACTTGCCAGCAGACGAAAAAATTATTGAATACAAAGGCGAGCGCATTTCTTGGAAAAAAGCGCTAAAACGTCATCCGCATGACCCTGACAATCCTCACCATACCTTTTATTTTGCTCTCGAAGATGGTCGCGTAATCGATGGTAAATTTAATGGCAACAGCGCCCGTTGGATTAACCATTCATGTCAACCAAATTGTGAGGCAAGAGAGGAAAAAGGCCGTGTCACCATCTATTCGCTGCGTGATATAGAAGCGGGTGAAGAACTTTTTTGTGATTACGCCCTAGTGATTGAAGCTCGCTACACAGCAAAACTTAAACGCGAATATGAGTGTCGCTGTACAGCGCCTACATGTCGCAAAACAATGTTGGCCCTTAAAAGATAAAAAAACAGCTAGGGAAGGGCTGAATAAACTGGGAGTGGTCTCAGCTGGTCGCATTTGTCTATTTCTTGCACTAGCGTAGTGTCTGTACCGGCATTCCTTACTCGCGATTTATCCAGCGCCTCCCTGAAAACTAGACATTTATTAAATGAATTATAGAAATTTCTGAGCTTTTCCTAAAGATATTTAGGAATTTTTGAAGTATTTATTAGGGTAAATGCTAGGTTGATGTCTGAAGCGCGGTTATTTAATCTTCTACCTAGTTTGACACTTCATCTCATGAGGTGGAGAGTGGGGAGACAAAAGGTAAGAAGCACAAAGTGCTCGCGTAAAGCGCTGCTGGGTAACCAGTAGCGCTTTTGTCATTTTTATTGAAAAGATGACAAAAATAAAAAAACTATCTGGTTTAAGCGCCGCCCTCTAAAAGCATATTTCAGACGTATTTCCGCTTTTGAACTAATCTGTTACTAAGCTCATTTCCTAAATGCTTAAAACGCTATGCCTCGCCTATTTGTTAAATCAAGGGACGCAATAGCAATTTCAAGCTAGCCTATCTACACACCGCTTAAGCAAACCTTTCCTTAAATGATTGACTTAAAAGTAAAAATGGTTTTTCAGAAACTATTTTGAAGTGTCTTCTAAAACCCCGATCAAATAATAGAGCGGGAAGTTATAATTAGCCCTTCATTTTTGCTAAAGGTTCACGCGCAATACGCGAAAAGCCATGTTTTATCCTACTGAATTCGACGTTATTGTGGTTGGTGCAGGCCATGCTGGTACAGAGGCCGCGTTGGCCTGTGCACGCATGGGATGTACCACGCTGCTTTTAACCCACAACTTGGAAACTTTGGGGCAGATGAGCTGTAACCCGTCAATTGGCGGAATCGGTAAAAGCCACTTAGTCAAAGAAATCGATGCTTTAGGCGGAGCAATGGCTGCTGCTGCTGATGAAGCTGGCATCCAATTTCGCATCTTAAATTCCTCCAAAGGTCCAGCCGTTAGGGCAACGCGAGCACAAGCTGATCGTGTCCTTTATCGGCAGGCAATTCGACGCCGGCTTGAAAATCAGCCTAATCTGTTCCTATTTCAACAAGCAGTTGACGATTTGCTTATTGAAGGCTCACGCGTGAGCGGGGCTAAGACTCAGCTCGGATTAATTTTCCGTGCGCGCACGGTTGTGTTAACTGCTGGTACCTTTTTAAATGGAAAAATCCACGTTGGATTAAATAACTATACGGGTGGACGTGCAGGCGACCCAGCAGCTGTGTCATTGGCGACTCGTCTTAAAGAATTGAATCTTGGGCAGGGGCGGCTAAAAACGGGTACACCACCGCGTATTGATGGTCGAAGCATTGATTTTTCAAAGCTTGAAGAGCAGCCAGGTGATCGCGACCCGTTGCCAGTCTTTTCATTTATGGGGAATGCTAGTCAGCATCCTTCACAAATTTCTTGTTGGATTACGCATACCAATCAAAATACGCACGATATTATTCGGCAAGGTTTAGATGGTTCACCCATGTTTACCGGGGTAATCGAAGGTGTTGGGCCGCGCTACTGTCCATCGATTGAAGATAAAGTGCATCGATTTGCGCATAAATCATCACACCAAATATTTTTAGAGCCAGAGGGCTTATCAACAAATGAGTTTTATCCAAATGGCATTTCAACAAGTTTGCCATTTGCGACACAGCTTGATCTCGTGCATTCGATGCCGGGCCTCGAAAATGCTCATATTTTGAGACCAGGCTACGCCATTGAATATGATTACTTTGATCCGCGAGGCTTAAAAGCTTCGCTAGAGACAAAAGCGATTGATGGCCTTTTCTTTGCGGGTCAAATTAACGGCACGACTGGTTATGAAGAAGCTGCAGCGCAAGGGCTGTTGGCGGGTATTAATGCGGCGCTGCAAGTGCAAGGGAAAGAAGCATGGGTGCCGCGTCGAGATCAAGCTTATCTCGGCGTGTTGGTTGATGATCTGGTAACACGTGGCGTTTCTGAGCCTTATCGAATGTTTACCAGTCGAGCAGAATATCGGCTGAGCTTACGAGAAGATAATGCCGATATGAGATTGACTGAAATTGGTCACCAATTGGGATTGATCGATGAGGCTCGTTGGAAATTTTTTAGTCGAAAACGAGATATTGTTTCACGTGAAACAGAAAGGCTGAAATCGATTTGGGTGACAGCTAAAAACTTGCCAGAAGAAGAGGCGACTTCCCTGTTAGGCAGGCCGCTTGAACGTGAGTATCGCCTTTCAGATCTACTTTGCCGTCCTAATATCAGTTATGCAGCGCTTACGACGGTGAAAGAAGGATTTTTTGCGCCGCCAGCTCCGCTGACCGAAGATGAATCTTTGCTTCAGCAAATTGAAGAGCAGATTGAAATCAGCCTTAAATACCAAGGCTATATTGAACGCCAAGCGAGTGAAATCGAACGCAATGAAGCGCACGAGAATACCAGTCTGCCAATTGATCTCGATTATCAAGCAGTAACTGGTCTCTCCCACGAGGTTCGCCAGAAATTAAGCCAAACGCGTCCTCAAACAATAGGGCAAGCTTCACGTATGTCAGGTATGACGCCAGCCGCTATTTCACTGCTCATGGTGCATTTAAAGAAATACTTGCACCAAGTTAAGAAAGATAGCAGAGACTTACCTATTCCTTAGATCGCACAGACGTCGAGTGCTACACGATCTAGATAAAGCTGAAAATGGGAAGAAGCTATCTACCAGAGCTCTTTCGAAACCCTGTAGCAAGCAATACCTTTGCTGCCACCAGTACATTAGTATGGTAAAGAGGCTGCAGTTGGTTATCCTGCCGCTACGGGGTTTCGAAAGAAGTCTAATTTATAGCGAATAACAGTGAATAGTAGTAAATAAAGGGAAATTACCTTGACCAGAATTTGGCCGAAATTACAGCCTGAGTCTCAATCTTCAGTTAACAAGAAGTCAGACATACTCACTATGCTACAGCCACCTCCTGCCCCTAGCCGAACAGCCAGTAGCTCGACCGCTAAAGAAAGCGCATTATTAGCGGAGCTATTAAGCGAAGGCGCGACTATGTTGGGGGTAGACTTAAACGATCATCAAAAGACGCTGCTGCTCAATTATCTTGACCTACTGGCAAAGTGGGGCTCTGTTTACAATTTGACGGCAATCCGTGATCCGCGGCAAATGCTAATTCAACATTTACTTGATTCATTAGCATTGGTACCGCACCTTTCTTTATTGGGCCGTTCAACCCTGCTTGATGTTGGTACAGGAGGAGGGTTGCCCGGCGTTGTGTTAGCGATTGCTTTACCTGACTGGCAAATTACGTTGAATGACAGTGTGCATAAAAAAACGGCTTTTTTGACTCAAGCAAAGACAGTATTGCCGCTGCCAAACGTGGTGGTGGCATCGACTCGCGTCGAAGCATTGCAATCACAAATTGGAGCTGAAAAGCAATTTGATGTCGTGGTATCGAGAGCTTTTTCTAAATTAGCGGATTTTTTTACCCTTACTCGCCATCTTGTTGCGCCAGGCGGCTCGCTGTGGGCAATGAAAGGTATACAGCCAGAGGCAGAAATTGCAGCGCTGCCAAATGGGGCGAAAGTAGCTCGCATTTTCGAATTGGAAGTCCCATTTCTAGAAGCTAAACGATGCCTCGTGCAAATTACTGTGGAATCTGTCTAAATTTATTCCAGTTAGCTTTAAGAGCCTGCCCATGATCTTCCTAAAAGGCCGTGATTTGCGCTTTTGCTAACGTCTGAGCGGTGCTCGGAATCCTCAAGTACTCAATGTACAGTCTGGTTCCTGCAAGGGTTTACCCAACTGAGGTCTTCCGAGTTTAGTAACTACGCTGACGACCTTTTAGAAAGATCGCGAATAGATTTTAAACAAGCCATAAGGCTTAGTATGAAAAAATATAAATAAGCAGGCGGCGCAATTAATGTCCAAAATTTTCTGTATCGCCAATCAAAAAGGTGGAGTTGGTAAAACCACTACTACTGTTAACCTTGCTGCCAGCTTAGCTGTGCAAGGACAACGTGTACTGTTGATTGATCTTGATCCGCAAGGTAATGCAACCATGGGCAGCGGTATAGATAAAGCCGCTTGCGACTCTACGTTGTATGAAGTGCTAGTGGATGAGGCAAGTGTCACGCAAACACGAGTGAGATCTGAGGCGGGTAAATACGATGTACTGCCAGCTAACCGTGAGCTAGCAGGTGCTGATATCGAATTAGTTAGCCTAAAAGGGCGTGAACAGCGACTCAAAAAAGCCTTGGCTGCCGTCAGTGATGAATACGATTTTATGTTGATAGATTGCCCACCTGCACTGTCACTGTTGACCTTAAATGGCTTGTGCGCGGCGGATGGTGTAATTATCCCGATGCAATGTGAATATTTTGCTCTTGAAGGGCTATCTGATCTGGTTAATACGATCAAGCAAGTACATGCAAATCTTAATCGTGGCTTACGAGTCATTGGTTTGCTGCGCGTGATGTTCGATTTGCGAACTACCCTACAGCAGCAAGTGTCAAAGCAACTACAAGAGCATTTTGGCGATAAAGTTTTCCGAACCGTCATTCCGCGTAATGTACGCCTTGCCGAAGCCCCTAGTTATGGCTTGCCAGGCGTGGTTTTCGATCGCGCCTCACGTGGTGCGCAAGCTTATCTTCAGTTTGGTGCGGAGTTTATTGAGCGTCAAAAACGTTAAAAATCAGACCTCTTTAGAGGCTTTGTGTTGGCTTCACTCCCCCTTGTCCTACACTTGGCATTGTCTTCATTGGAATTCCTTGTTACAGGGCTTCTAAAGAGGTCTGATTGTTTGAAACCTGCTTAACATTTACCAGAAGAGGTTTTCCAAAAGAGCTTTTATTCGAGAGAGCAGAAGAAAAAAGCTTATGGCTATCTGAGCAGCCAAACATGAAATCGACATATCGATAATTTTCAAGAGTGGATAGCGTATGCGTTTTTCGTAGCAGGTTTTTAGAGTTTCTTTCCTAAATGCTTAAAAAATTGTCAGCTCGGTGATCAGCAGCAAAAGGCAAGTGCAAAGAAAACGGCGTGTAGATAGAAAGTCATAATGATTTTTACTACTTACTTGTATTTGACAAACACGCACAGCACACCTTTTTAAACATTTAGAAAATGAGTTCTAATCAGAGGGCGTCTTATAGGCACCGATTAGGCCGCGAGCACTGGGGAATATGATGAGCGCAATAAATAAGAAAAAAGGGTTAGGACGAGGGCTTGAGATACTGCTTGGAGGTAGCGCTGACATGCTAAGTGCTGCCTTTCAAGAAGATACGCCTACTACGTTGCCCCTTGAGCAGCTTCGCCCGGGTAAGTATCAGCCGCGCACTAAAATGGACGATAGCGCTTTGCAAGAGCTAGCCGCCAGTATTCGGATGCAAGGGGTCATACAGCCAATTCTTGTGCGTGCAATACAAAACGGAGAATACGAAATTATTGCCGGTGAGCGTCGCTTTCATGCAGCACGCCTCGCTCAGCTGGAGGAAGTGCCTGTATTGGTTAAAGACGTTTCTGATCAAGCTGCAGCGGCCATGGCATTGATCGAAAATATCCAACGTGAAGACCTAAATCCACTGGAAGAGGCGCACGGTATTCAGCGTTTGCTAAGAGAATTCGACTTTACCCATGAGCAAGCTGCGCAGGCGGTTGGCCGGTCTCGCAGTACTGTTTCTAATCTCTTGCGGTTGCTCAATCTGGCTCAACCAGTGCAAACAATGCTGCTAGCAGATCAGCTAGATATGGGCCACGCACGGGCGCTACTGGCAGTGGATGCCGCAACGCAAATCACGTTGGCAAATCGAGTTGTACATAAGCAGCTTTCTGTGCGCGAAATAGAAAAATTAGTTGCAACCGAGTTAAAACCTCATAGCAACGCTAAGCTTCAGGGCGGTGGGCCCAAGCATAATCAAGATATAGTCAGGCTTGAGGAAGAGCTATCAGATGCGTTAATGGCAACCGTCAAAATTAAACTCAAGAGTAAAGGGCAGGGCCAGCTTACTATCAATTTTGGTAGCGCGGCAGCGCTTGAAGATATGATTACCCGTTTGCTGGGTAAAGAAAGTTGAATTGCTTAGGCATTGCATCAAAATCAATGTAAGCCAAGCCAAGCCAAGCCAAGCCAAGCCAAGCCAAGCCAAGCCAAGCCAAGCCAAGCCAAGCCAAGCGCCATATTCACGTAAAGTTGCTGCGTAGTGCGTTAGGGAAGGTTATACGTAGGGCTCTGCTGCGGCAGAAATAAAATTAGGCAAGGCAAACAGCTGTATCGGCTAAAAAAGTGATATCTCCCTCTTCAAAGGCAGTAATGTTTTTTAGTGCGCCTTCAGCAATATGTGTCAATGCTTCACGGGTAAAAAACCCTTGGTGTCCAGTAATCACCACATTAGGAAAAGTTTGTAAGCGAGCAAACACATCATCTTGGATAATTGTCTCGGTTAAGTCCTGAAAAAACAAAGCTTCTTCCTGCTCATACACATCTATTCCCAAGTAACCAACTTTGCCGCTCTTGAGCGCACGAATAATTGCTTGCGTATCCATTAAAGCGCCGCGCCCAGTGTTAATCAACATCACTCCTTGCTTCATTTGCGTAAGCGCTTCTTCATTGATCAAATGGTAGCTATTCTCGTTAAGAGGGCAATGTAAGCTAATAATATCGGCCTGTTGGTAAAGCGCTGAGCTTGTTACGTAATTCACCCCTAATTGCTGGCAAGTTTGATTAGGAGTCATATCTAAAGCTAGTAGTCGACAGCCAAAGCCATGCATGATTTGGGCAAACACGGTACCGATTCTCCCCGTACCTATAATGCCTACGGTGCGCCCATGCAAATCAAATCCTAGTAATCCTTGCAGCGAAAAATTTTGCTCGCGCACTCTCGCATACGCGCGATGTAACTTACGGTTGAGCATCAAAATTAAGCCTACGGCAAATTCAGCCACCGCATAAGGTGAATAAGCGGGTACACGTGTGACAGTTAGTCCTAAGCGCTTGGCTGCCTTGATATCCACTTGATTAAATCCTGCTGAGCGCAGCGAGATGAGGCGCGTGCCGTCTCGGGCAAGCGAACTTAAGACAGCCTCAGGTAATTCATCGGTCGTAAAGCAGCTGATAGCGGGATAACCGGCCGCTAGCACAGCGGTCTGAGATGTTAAGCGTGCTTCAAAGAAATGCAACTCATGCCCGTAGGTTTGATTAGTTTGTTCCAGAAAAGGCTGCTCAAAGCTGTGGCTACTGAAAACGGCAACTTTCATCTTATCTCCTAGCGCATAGAGGCCATCCTCGCCGGTGCTAAGAACCTGTCTATGCTCTCCCTAAAAGGTCTGATTCGTGCTTTTCAAATCCTGGGCGGTACCTCATGTACGTGCACGTACATTATGGTTCTCGCTTGGTTTTACCCAAAGGTATTCCTCGGGGTTTTAGCAACTACGCTGATGACCTTTTAGAAGATAATAAATAGATTCTAAGAAATGGTTAGCACCCAAGGTTGGCGCACAAAAGCAGAAAGCTTTGCTATTCGCTAAATGTATCGAATAGGTAGAGCGCATTCCTTAAACCTCAAAAAAAACACGTCTAAAAATTTCCTAAGGAGCTGTGATTGGCATTTTTGTCAAATGCACGGCACTGCTCATTCTCCTCATGGCTGCCTAAGAGGTACATAAATTTCTGTGCGATGGTTTCCTGCAACTGGTCAGTTAAGTTAACAATTTTGTTGATCATCCTTCATTGGTTACCTTATTGATTACCTACTAAGTCTTCATGAAATAGGTAATATTTATTTCATGAGTGAAAAGAGCTTAGATATATCGCCTAGCTTGGTCGAGGAGGGAGTAATTATTTTTAACTTTATTTATCACAAGCGCTATCAGCTGTTTGGTCTAGCCACTGTTCATAAGGTAGTCGATACAGTACATGCGATCTTAGGGGGTGGCCGGGTGGAATATGAGGGTGTTCAAACTCTCCATCTTGGAGCATGCCGATACGCTCCATAACGGCTTTAGAAGGGAGGTTTGGAAGCGAAGTAAAAGAGACAATTTCAGGCAGACGCACCGTTTCAAAAGCAACCTGCAGCACAGCCCGGGCGGCTTCTGTGGCGTAGCCTTTGCCCCAATACTCGGGCAGCAGCCGCCAACTAATCTCTACGCAAGGCGAACAAGGTAAATCCGGCGACGGTATATAAAGGCCAACAAATCCAATACATTCCCCTTTCTGTAGTGCTTCAGGCTGCAGTGCCTCGTGTTGAAGTGCTTCAGCTTGCAGCACTTCAACAGCCCATAAACCCCAGCCACGCTCAGCAATTTGCGAGCGCAGATCATCAAAAATAGCATCGCTAGTTTGACGATCTAGGAGGTTAGGGAAAAAAGCCATAACTCGTGGATTAGCATTTAGCCTTGCAAAAGCTTCCCGATCAGATTCTTTCCACTGCCGTAAGCGCAGTCGCGCAGTATTAAATTCGATGATATGGGTCATGTTTAGTAAACGGTTATTTATCTAAATTTATTAATATTTATCAATAAAGCCATAGAGCAAAAGATCAGCCAATTTTTTACCAAGCAGATACAAAATGAACAAGCTACGTATGTTGTCAGCCATTTCTGCAGCCACCTTCTGCGGCTTTGCCATTCATGTATTGTACGGTCAAGGTTGGCCTACTGAATATGTAGCGCGTGCAGCACAAGCCGGCCGTTTAGAACAAATCATTCATGAGCCTTACCCTATCTACGTTATGGCTGTCGCATTCCTGAGCGCTGCGATACCTACTTTAGGAAAGGTATTCGTGTATTGCTGGCTACATGAAAAGCTGCCGGGACGCAGCCCCTTTGTTAAGGGCCTATGGTTTGGCTTACTGATGCTATTTATCAGGGATGACATGCTGCGCCTACCAATCATGAACTTAGTAGTGGGTAACCCATTCGATGTCGTGTTGGTGCAAAGCTTAGAAGCTTGGCTTTTGTATCCGCTTACAGGCTTGCTGATCGCGCTGTGCATCGGACAGCCCAGGGCCGCGGTTAATTTCGATTGATAGGGAGATAGAGGCTTTAACGCAGTTTCTATTTATCTTGCTTTGACTTAGTTTCTGGCCTTACAACAGCTAAGGCACCCCCCTACTTATTTTCGGGTGCCGCTGAGCCTATGACGAGTCAGAATCCCTAAGAACCTTATATCCTTGATTTGAGGTAACCATATGAAATGACAAAGTAATTCTCCTATAAGGATAAGGTTGTCATGGATTTAGCATAAGCTTTGTAATCGTAATAAGCGGACTTATAACGAAAACTTACAAAACCCAACGAATTCAAACTTAATCGGTAGCCAAGATTGTTTTTTAGCGCAGCGGAGTTTTTTGCGACTAAAAAGCAGAGACGCTGAAACAGCGCTTTAGTAAAGCCTGGATAATTGGATTTTTAAAGGGGTGGAGTTTGGGGAATGTTTTACCAGCAATTTCAGAGAGTATGGCTCACTGAAAATTAACCCGAAGCTGGAGAGCGTAAGGCTAGGGCGCAGGAGATCAATCAACTGGCTGCGCGATATTACGAAAGAAGGGGGAGTTGAAATATTACGGATGCTTGCAACAAATAATAATTGTTGAGCAAAGATAGAGGGAAAAATGCAGAAAACTACTTATGAGTAGTGGCAGGGGAGGAAGGACTCGAACCCTCGCATGCTGGAATCAAAATCCAGTGCCTTGACCAACTTGGCGACTCCCCTACAATTTCAAACACTTTTACTGCGCAAAATCAAACAGAGGATGGTGTTCGATGCTTGTTGCAACGTTACTCTGCCATTCCAGCGGTACCTTGGCCTGTGCTGCAAGCGCAGCGGCTTTGGTGGGGAAGGTAGCGAAGACGCTAGCACCGGAGCCTGTCATGCGCGTGGGCGCAATGTGGCTCAACCACTCGACTGCCTGTGCCACTTCTGGGTAATGTTTTGCAACGACAGGTTGCATATCGTTACGCCCAAAATTGTCTGGCCAGTGCGAGTTATTTCTCTGTTCTGCGAGAAAGTCGGTGATTTTGATATTTTTCGTGCTCCGTGTCAATTCTTGAGTTGTAAAAATTTTTGCAGTGAGTACTTGGACAGGGGGGGTGATGATCAAAAAATGGCGTGTTGGCAGGTCAATTGGCTGTAAGTTTTCGCCGATTCCTTCACCAAAAGCATTGCGTCCAAAAATAAAAAAAGGTACGTCAGCACCCAGTGATAGGGCCAGGTGTTGCAGTTGCGTACGTGATAGATGAAGGCCCCATAATCGGTTGAGCGCAAGCAGGGTAGTTGCTGCATCTGAACTTCCACCGCCAAGTCCAGCGCCGCTTGGTAAGCGTTTGTCAATTTCAATCTCAACGCCTAACGAGCAGCCTGTATGTTTTTGTAGCAAGCGCGCTGCACGGATGGATAGATCAGTTTCTTCAGCGATATTTAGTACAGGCTTGCTGCGTGTAATGCGGCTATCGTCGCGTAGCGTGAAGTGTAGCGTATCGCCCCAATCGAGTAGTTGGAAGGCTGTTTGCAGTAAATGATAGCCATCGGCCCGGCGTCCAATGATGTGTAAAAAAAGATTGAGCTTGGCAGGGGCCAAGCAGCTTAGCGTTGAGTTTGGAGTGGCGCGCATAAATAAAAATCTTGAAAAAACATAAAGGCGGTATTTTTTAGCTAAGGAGCCTCTGCATAACCCCTGTAGCAAGGAACGCCCTTGATGCCAGTACAAAGAGTGCTTTGATACGGCATGACGCCGCTACAAAGGTTATGCAGAGGTTCTGTATTTTTGACGATAGCTTTTAAGGATCAATCACAAGTTTGATTTGGGTCGGCGGGATATCGCGGCTGAGGTTGATGCGCCGCACCTGTGTAAGTGGTTGAGTAGTTTGCCGATCAGTAGCGCGAACGTAATCAATGGTCCAGCCGTCTTGTTTGAATTGGGTGGGATGGCGGTCTGTCTTTCGTAGCGTATTAGATTGAGCTAAAGAAGGCGAAGGCACTGGCTGTAGCCAAGCGCGTAAATTGCTTATCGGTAGCGAAAACCCCAACACTTCCTGCATCAAGTCTTCGATATTAGTTGCAGTTTGCGGGGGGCGATTTGGCAATTTGAGGGTCGCGTCAAAAGGTGTTACTTCAAGCACAGCGAGTATTTGGCCGAGTGGGTTAAGTAATTGCAAAGTGATGGTCGTGCCGACTTCGCGCCAGACAAAATGGCCATACACATTCTGCGTGCGTCTTTCTATGTCTTCATAACGTACGGCAAAGCGGCCTTGGTAGGACGCTGATACGGGCGCTGTGCTGGCCGCGCTTGGCGAGGAGGGTGCTGGGGTGCGAGATGAGGTAGCGCAGCCTGTCAGCAGCGTTAAAAGCGCGAGAGCGACAAGATTTGCTCTCAATGTGTGAGCTATCCAACCAGATAAGCACTTTATTGGCTGTTGTCTTGAAAAGCCTGGTGTGTTTTTTTTCTCTTCGCTAATGAAAGTTTGCATAGTTTCTATAGAGCGTCTATCTAAGCGCCTGTTCACAATCTTCAATAGTGGGTTGTGTTGGGGTGGCGAAGGAACCTCCAACATAGCGGCCTTAAGGGTAATTTTGAAGTGGTGAACAGGGGCTAAGTTGGATGGCAGTTTTGTATCCCAAGGCCAGGTCAAGCTTGCTGTCTGACTTTCGAAAGAGGTCTAGCGAGCTTTCCCTAGCAGTTATGGGGCGACCTGAAAGCGCCGCAAGGTCTTCTGCAAAGTTTCATTGCTAGCGTCATGTTTTTGCGCGTCTTGCCATATTTGCTTTGCTTGTGTGTGCTGATTTTGCATCCATAATACTTCGCCAAGATGCGCGCCAATTTCAGCGTTAGGCTGCAGCTGATAAGCCTCACGCAATAACGGAATTGCTTCCTGCGCATCGCCAAGACGGTATTTCACCCAGCCTAAGCTATCCATAATAAAAGGGTCTTTAGGCGCGAGTCCGCTCGCTTTTTGTAGCAGTGCATGCGCTTCTTCGAGCCGCTCGCCTCGATCTGCTAGTGAAAAGCCAAGTGCGTTGTAATAATGGGGATTATCAGGTTGCAATTTTATAAGCTGACGCAGCAGTTTTTCTGTCAGTTCATAATGGCCATTTTTCTCCGCCGCCATTGCATAGTCGTAGAGGAGGGCTGGTTCATTAGGAAAAGTTTTATAAGCTTTTTCGAGTTTTGCCTCTGCTTCTGCATAGCGCTGCACAGAAAAAAGAATATTGCTATCAGCCAAAGCGATAAGTGCCTGTGCATTTGGGTCAGAGGTATTTAAGTTTGCTAGCAGTTGACGTGCTGCCTCAACCTTGCCCGCTTTGGCAAGTATTTGCGAAAGCGTAATTTGAACGGATAGCGGTTGATCACTCGTTGCACTAATTTTTTCTAGCCATTGCTGAGCGGCTGCATCATCTTTTTTCTCTAAAGCGATTTGCGCAAGGTAAAGATAAGCCTGTTCAACATTCGGGTTTTCTTGCTCACGCGCCGCCCGCAAATAGCGGTGTAGATATTGCTCAGCTTTATCGTAATGTTTTTGTTGTAGCTCGATTGAGGCAAGGGTGATTAAGGAGGAAAGGTCGTCTGGGTATTGTTGCAAATAAGTTTGCAATTCTTGCTGAGCAGCAGGCAGCTGGTCATCTGCCACATAAAGCTGCGCAAGCAGCAGACGTACCTTGTGTGCGCTTGGGTTTTTATGGACAAAGGTGCGCACAATTTTAAGTGCCTCTTGTCGTCCCGTTGCCCCAAGTTGAGCAAGTAATAGGGCAGCAGGCTCAAGATCTGGTTGCAGCTTGAGCGCTTTTTTGAGTGATTGGTGCGCCTTAGATTTCTCGCCAGCATTGATTTGTTGGCGCGCTATCGCAAAGTTTGCGTCGGCACGCTGCATGTCGTTTTTGAGTAAGGTCTGTAATAGGCGTAGGCCCTCAGCTGGCTTTGGACTGCGGGAGATGAGCAGCTGTAGCGATAAAATGGCACTGCTACGATTGGCCGCAGGAATTTTCTTAAGTTCCTCGGCTAGCATCGGACGCGCTTCATCAAGCTTACCGTTTACAACCAGTAATATCGCTTTAAGCTGCACTGCCCGTTTAGAGTGGGGCGCATATTGGCACCATAAGCGGGTAGCGGCGAGGGCATCTGCCGCATTTTGCCTTCTTAGCGCAATTTCAGTCGCACGCTCTGCCATACGTGGGTCATGCGTGTCGTTCAAGAGTGAGAGATAGGTTTTGTAAGCTAGCTCGGGCTGATTGCGGCGTAGCGCAATTTCAGCAGACATAACTTGAAAGAGAATCTTGCTGGTAAGCGCGAGAGGAGGGAAGTCTTTTTTCTCTTGGGTCGAGGGCGTAAACAGCGTATCTGGTGCTGTATAGCTATCATCGTTATCCGTCAATGCAGCGGCACGTGCGCTTATAGGTAACGCTAAAAAAGCGATAAGTGTAATAAGCGTTGTACGTGCTATAGCATCGACTACTGTTTTTACGCAGCTTATGCGCCGAAATGAGCAAGCTAGCGATTTCACAAAAAGAAAATTCATGGGAGTCTGATTTCTGTTGCGGGAGAGAGTAACGTTGCGGCTACGATACCATGCTTATTTGTAAAAAACTCTTTGTCTTTGATGTAGTTTAACGAAGGTCTGTCCAAGCTGTGGGCGACATCAGGCATCTTTGGCTGCGGCTTAGGCAGACTTTCCTTAAAAAGCGAGCGTAGTGTATTTTCTTCATCTAAAGCCTATACGCATGTTTTACGCCTGCTTGTTGATGCGCCCCGCATAACTTTCTAAATTTTTCACTATGCCAGAACTGCCTGAAGTTGAAGTGACTCGTCGTGGCATTGCTCCACACGTGAGCGGCAAACGAATTAAATGTGTTGAGATACGCACTGCCAAGCTACGCTGGCCTGTTCCAATGCAATTAAGCGAGTTGCTGTACCAGCGCGTGCTGCAACATGTCGAACGGCGCGGGAAATATTTGCTGTTTGCCTATGATATTGGCTGGCTCATTATTCATCTGGGTATGACAGGAACGTTAAGGGTTCTGCCTCATAGCTCAAATGCTGTAGAAAATATTCTGGCTGGCAAACACGACCATATTGATTGGATTTTCGATGAGTGTACTTTGCGTTTTCGCGATCCACGGCGTTTTGGGGCAGTGTTGTGGCATCCACATGAGGCAGGAGACGTACTGCTGCATCCTCTGCTGGCGCGTTTAGGCATTGAGCCGTTTGACCCGGCATTTGATGGGACATGGCTGTATCAACGTACACGCGGGCGTGGCATGAGCATTAAGCAAGTGCTTTTGTCAGGAGGAATTGTGGTTGGCGTTGGCAATATTTACGCCTCGGAAAGTTTATTTCGCGCAGGCATTCATCCGGCGCGCTCAGCTCAACGTATCTCCAAGCAACGCTATGATCGGCTCGCCCTTGAAATACGTGCCACGCTCGCAGCAGCGATTGAAAAAGGTGGCAGTACTTTGCGAGATTTTGTTGGTGGGGATGGCGAACGCGGTTATTTTCAGCAGGATTATTTTGTGTACGCGCTAACCGGCACGCCTTGTCGTGTATGTGGCACGCTGATTCGTCAGATAGTACAAGGGCAGCGCTCTACTTACTATTGCCCAAACTGCCAACATTAGGCTGTGTTAAATGCACGCAGAGTTCGTAAGCTGGAGTGCTTTTTTAATTCAATAGCCGCGCATTACTTTTTAATGCGCGGCTCAATAAACGAATAAATTTCAGGCAGACTCTCAAGCGTCACATTTATTTAGTGAGAGTAGTCACTTTCTAATGGCTTTAATTTAATGCTTCCTCTTCCGACTTTTGCTCCTCGACTGATTGCTTGGCAACGGGTACATGGTCGCCATGGTTTGCCGTGGCAGCGCACGCGTGATCCTTATTCGGTTTGGCTTTCTGAGATCATGTTGCAGCAAACGCAAGTGGCTACCGTGATTCCTTACTACGAGCGCTTCCTGGCACGTTTTCCAGATGTGGCAGCGCTTGCTGCTGCGCCACTTGATGAGGTAATGGCACTCTGGAGCGGTTTAGGTTATTACTCGCGAGCGCGTAATTTGCATCGTTGCGCGTGCGAGGTGATTGATAAGTATGACGGTTCTTTTCCAAACAGCGCGGCTGAACTTGCTGAGCTGCCTGGAATTGGCCGTTCGACAGCTGCTGCGATTGCTGCTTTTTCTTTTGGTGCCCATGAAACGATTCTCGATGGCAATGTGAAGCGTGTCTTAACGCGTATTTTTGGCATCGAGGGTGTACCTAGTGAAAAGCGCGTTGAAAATACGCTCTGGGGCTTGGCAGAATCGCTCCTGCCTACCTCAGAAATTGATACGTATACACAAGGTTTAATGGATTTAGGGGCTACGTTGTGCGTGCGCGGGCGTCCGCATTGCACGCGTTGCCCTTTTGCTGAGGAATGTGTGGCGCACCTAAGTGGACGAGAGCGAGAACTGCCTACGGCAAAGCCGAAAAAAGTATTGCCGAAACGGCAGACTTTGATGTTAGTGCTGTGTGATGGCGAATCTGTTTTGCTTGAGCGCCGTCCCCCAACAGGTATATGGGGCGGCTTATGGAGTTTGCCAGAAGCTATTGATGAGGCCGTGCTTGCGTCTTGTGCTGCCCGCTTTGGAGTAACTGAGCCATTGCAGCCCTTAGCTTCGCTGACACATACTTTTACGCATTTCCAGCTCACCATTGAGCCGCGGCTTGCCACCATAGATGGCGGTAAGAACATCAGATATGGCGTTGCTGAGAATAGCTATGCTTGGGTACCACTGCACGATACCAGCGCTTACGGCTTACCTGCGCCAGTGCGCCGCTTAACAGAGGCATTGCAAGAAAAATTTAAAAACGTTTTAGAAAATGCCGAATGATGCGGAGGGCAGCATCATGTCTTGCAACCAGTGCACTCACTAGTACATTAAGAGACCTATTGCGGCGTACGATGCCACTATTTGACTGAGGTAGACTTTCCCTAAGCATAGAGTCTGCGTTGGCATTCTCTAATCGTTATTTATTCAGTAATTCCTTTATTTCGACACGATAATTTCTCGATGCCGCACAAGTATTTCAGCTTCGGAGCATAAGCGTGCGCCAAGCGTCTCAGCTACATACACAGAACGATGCTGGCCACCGGTACAACCAAGCGCTACGGTTAAATAATTTCGATTGTCCTGAGCAAAACTCGGTAGCCACTTGCGTAGAAAGGCCTCGATATCATCGACCATGGCTCGTACCTCAGGCATGCTGGAAAGAAAATCAGCTACCGCTTGATCACGTCCGGTCAGGGCCTGTAATGCTTGGTCATAATAAGGGTTAGGTAGGGCTCGCATATCAAAAAGCAAATCTGCATCAAGTGGTATGCCGTTTTTGAAACCGAAGGATTCGAAAGTGAGAATAAGCCGACTATGTTCCAATTGAACAAACTGCTTAACCCATGTCCGCAAGAGTTTTGCCTGTAAATTGCTGGTATCGAGATGGTGGCCTAAGGTAGAGAGGCTTTCTACCATTTCCCGTTCGCGCTCAAGTGCGTCAGTGAGTGAACTGGGTTCGCTGGCTGTCTCACTCACACTTGATAAAGGGTGGCGTCGCCGTGTTTGCGCGAAGCGGTGTAACAAGGCTGGCGTGCTCGCTTTGAGAAACAATAGGTTTACCGTGTGGTGATTACGCAAGCGCAGGATGATAGCGGGTAACTCAAAAAGTGAGCTACCCACGCGGGCGTCAATTGCCACCGCAAGTCGAGGGTGACCTTGATTGGAGAGAAAGCTGACTAGCTCTGGAAGAAAGTGAGGAGGGAGGTTATCAATGCAATAGTAGCCAGCATCTTCAAGCGCATTTAAAGCCACCGATTTGCCTGAGCCAGACATGCCAGTGATAAGAATAATGCGCATGACGTAACCTTTAGATTGGGGTTAAATAGACCTTCCTTAAAGACTTTGAGCAGCTTCTTAGCAAATCGGCCGATTGGGGTCTTCCATGGCTAGGCGCTGCCGGTTCATAAATTCAGCTAGGGTATCGACGCCACGCAAGCTCAAAATATTATTGCGCACAGCGGCTTCCACCAGCACCGCCAGATTGCGGCCTGCCGCTACCTGCAGCGTGACTTCGCTAATCGGTAGGCCCAGCACTTCCACTGTTTGGTTGTCGAGCGGCAGGCGCTGAAACTCACCATCGGAGCGACGTACTAGCTGAACAATAAGCTTGAGTTTCTTTTTTCGGCGCACAGCAGTTTCACCGAAAATAGTTTTGATATCGAGTACGCCAAGTCCACGTACTTCAAGCAGATTTTGTAATAAAAGTGGGCACTGGCCTTCAATAAAATCGGGGCCAAGGCGGAAGAAGTCGACTGTATCATCAGCGACTAGCCCGTGGCCGCGGCTAATTAATTCAAGCCCTAATTCGCTTTTGCCAAGACCCGATGCGCCAGTTAGTAATACGCCCATGCCCAAAATATCTAGGAAAACGCCGTGCATGGTTACGCGTGGCGCTAAAAGGCGTGAGACATACAGGCGCAAGCCATCAATAATGGTAGCGGCTGAAACAGGGGTGGTAAATAACGCTGTCGAAGAGTGGGTGCAAAGCAGCACCAGATCGGCCGGTGCATCGACCCCGTCAGCGACAACTAAGAAAGGTGGGTCGAGCGCAATCAATTCAGCCATTTGGCTTTGGCGGCCCTTTTCTGATTGGCGCTGGTAGTAACGGATTTCCGCCTCACCAAGTACTTGGATGCGGTTTGGGTGAATTAAGTTCAGGTGGCCGATAAGATCCGCACTCGCAGTAGCATTTTCTACCGTTTCAAGCCAAAAACCGTGGTCTGCCCCCTCATAGCCAGCTAACCAACTTAGCTTGAGCGAAGCTGCATTGTCGTCAAAAATACTTTGTGCATTAATGCTTGAGATATCCATGAATTCGCTACTTTTCAAATGCATTGCTTGCGCTGTATTTATTCCTGCCTGTCTTAGGTTCACTCCTTTTGTGGCGGGTACTTATACGTTTTTGTTGGGCTTGTTCATCGTATCCCTGGTAAGCGTTGCTAACAGAGATTCATGTGAGTTTTCTTCTTAGGTAAGCCGGAGCAGAGGTACATAAAGTACATGAGGATTCCAAGCGCCATCCCAGACCGAATTACGTTTTTTTAGAAAGCTCGTAGACAGGTTCTAACGAAGATCGTAAACAAGTTTGACTGTATAGGGTAGCTTTAAGCTTCCCATTTTTCTAGCAGCCGATAGACAGCGGTGCGGTCATTTTCAGTCGTCAGTTGGGTGCGTGTATTTTTATCCGAGAGCAATTGGGCAATCTCGGAAAGAATTTCGAGGTGTTGCTGCGTAGCTTGCTCAGGCACTAAAAGGAATATCAACAAGCTAACGGGTTCACCATCTGGCGCTTCAAAGGGAATCGGCTCAGCGAGCCGGATCAACGCAGCGACTGGACGTTTTAGGCCCTCAATGCGTCCATGAGGAATGGCCACACCTTCACCCAGCCCAGTTGAGCCTAAACGCTCACGCGCGAATAGATTATCGGTAACTAGGCTGCGCGCGATGCCGCTTTGGCTTTCAAAAATAAGACCAGCCTGCTCGAATACTCGTTTTTTGCTGGTGACAGATAGACCAAGCACGATGTTTTCGAGGGGGAGAAAATTGATTAGACGCTTCATGTGTGCGGGCAAACAACAGAGGTCATGGTTGGCCTGTATGCTGCCTTTTGTCCTAATTTGTTTTACAAGATAAGTAGCTCATTCGACTTGGCCCATGCGCCCTATATGTCCAAATTTAGCTAACTTTTAGAATTTATCTACAAATTCTTATAGAAACCAATGTTATAAGCACTAGGTGATAGGAATTTTTGGCTAGCGTATCAGCAATTTTCTGTAAAACCAAGCGAAAGTCGCACGATAGATACGTTATTTGACCTAATCTTTGATTCGGTCACGAGGTTTACATGCGGAAATGCTCACCCAAATAAACGCGCCGCACATGCTCATTGGCGATAATTTCTGCTGGCGCACCCGCTGCCAATACACAACCATCACTGATGATGTAGGCGTGGTCACAAATGCCCAGCGTTTCTCGTACGTTATGGTCAGTAATTAACACACCAATATTACGCTGCTTCAAAAAACGGACAATTTTCTGAATTTCCAGTACAGCAATCGGGTCAACGCCAGCAAACGGCTCATCCAGCAAAATAAAGCGTGGGTCTGCTGCCAAGGCTCGCGCAATTTCGACGCGTCGCCGCTCACCGCCTGACAAAGAAATGGCTTGATGACTTTGTAAGTGCGCGATTTGTAATTCTTCCATTAAGGCTTGCGCACGATTAGTCAAAGCTTCTTCGGAGAGGCGCTTGCCTTCTGCATCAACTTGCAACTCGAGAATAGCGCGAATATTTTCTTCAACAGTCAGCTTGCGAAAAACTGACGCCTCTTGCGGCAGATAAGAAAGGCCAAGTCGTGCTCGTTGATGGATAGGCATACGGCTAATCGGGGCTTGATCCAGGGTGATTTCTCCTGCATCAAGCGGCACAAGCCCGACGATCATATAAAAAGAAGTGGTTTTCCCTGCTCCGTTAGGCCCAAGCAAGCCAACGATTTCGCCACTTTTTACTTCCAATGAAACGTCTTTGACCACCGTGCGCGAGCCATAGCGCTTTTTCAAATTGCGTACGTTAAGCAGGCTACTAGCTTTATCGGTTGGTGCGTTCACGATTGAGGCTTTTTGTGAAGTGAGTTAGAAGGAGAAGACTTAACGGGAATATTGCTGGGGCCACGTAACGGTAACAACATGGCGCGTACGCGGCCGGTTGGGTTGCCTGGCATAGCCATATCCTGCCCAGCATCTGCAGTGTAGAGATTTTTCTGGGCATCGTAGCGGATGGTGCTGCCCTGTACCTCGTTGATTACTTTTGCCAATCCTTGCAGACGACGCACGCGTGCACGGCGTTTTAAGGTAGTGATTTCCCGCTTGCCGTCGTATTCAATTTGCTCGCCATAGCCTTCAATATATTCATTAACCCCATCAAGTTTTTGGCGGAAATAAGCAAGCTGGCCGCCTTCAGTGTAGGCAGTCATCGATTGATAGCCTTCTGGGTCGCGCTGCACCGTAACACGATCAGCTTTGAGCAAAATCGTACCCTTTGTAATGATGACGTGGCCGGTCAGCACATTGATTTGCTTTAAATCATCATAGACCCAACGGTCCGTCTGAAAGCGTAGCGGTTGATCGCGGTCAGCATGCTCTGCATGTGCCGCATTGAATAGCAAGGCGCTAAGAGTCGGGAGAAAAATGCGCAAAGCATAAAGCTTGAGGCGTTTGCCTATGCAATTAGTGTTTAATTTACGCCTGAAGGTATTCATTAAGGAGGTAAAGGCGCGCCTGCATAAAACGAAGCGAGAGTGTAGGTTGCTTAAGGTATCAACTAAGTTGCTGGTAAAGCCAAACATTATATTTAGAGGCTGCCGCTAGCGGACGCATCTGATGCGGCAAGTACGCCTTTTACTTGGCTGGTGAGCCGCATCACACGTGTCGTGTTGTTATAAATCATGCCGATGGCTGTGACGCGTGATGCACCGCGCTGTAGCTTTACGGGTTCCTTGGTTTGTATAACGTCGTCGTTAATTAAAACTTGAAAATGTTCTGACGCTGCCTTCATGGCTGGCTCGCCATTACCGGCGGCGCGCCAGATGCGCGCTGCGCCGTACAAATCGACTAACGAGATATCTCTGTTAATTACGCCACGCGCCGCACGGCCAGTTACATCCGGTTGATCCGGTGTAAAGGCACGCAGTGCTGGTCGCTCGACTTCGGTATTTTCATTATCGGCATAGTGCACCATTTTCTCGGCCTTAATCCGATATTGGGTGGTGCCAACGGGGTCGAGCACGCTAATCGAAAAATGATCAGCGAAATAATCTGGTGTATGTGCTTTTTGCAAAGGTGCTGACGCTTCTGGAGCAGGCAAACTAAGCTGTAGCAACCAATATGTAAGGCCTGCTAATAGCGCTACAAAGACGAAAGGGATCCAGTGTGCGCCGTGCGTCTTATAAGCCATCGGGTGTATGCCCTGTCACTTTGTTGTCTCCCGCTGGCCGTACTAATGTACTGTCTGCGTGCGGGACTTCGCGTTGCTGATCACTGGAGAAATGCGCTAATAGTGCATCGTAACGATGTTGAGCGCGCAGTATCAAGTCGCATATTTCACGTACTGCGCCAGCACCACCGCTAGCCTGCGTTACCCAATGCGCGCGAGCGATAACCTCTGTCTGTGCGTTGGCGGGTGCCGCGGCGAAAGCCACTTGCAGCATAACGGGTAGATCTGGCCAGTCGTCTCCCATATAGCCACTTTGTTCTGCGCTTAAGCCAGTGCGTGACAGCAAATCAGCAAAAGCTTCGTTTTTTGCCGCTACGCCTTGATAGACGAACTCAATGCCCAGTTCACGCGCACGTGTAGTTACGATTTCTGATGAGCGTTTGGTAATCAGCGCGCTCGGTATGCCAGCCTGCCTGAGCAGTTTAATACCCTGCCCATCTAATGCGTGAAAGGTTTTAATGGTTTCACCGCTTGCATTGAAATAGAGGCGTCCATCTGTGAGCACGCCATCCACATCAAAAATCATCAGTTGAACCCGCGCTGCGCGTTCAACTACCGAGCTAGAAGGTAAAGGAGAGGCAGTCATTACACGACTTTTGCGTTAAAAAGATCGTGCATATTAAGTGCGCCGATCAATTTGTCAGTAGCATCAACGACAAGTATTTGATTGATTTTGTAATGCTCCATTAACTCAATCGCTTCAACAGCAAGCTGATCAGCTCTAATTGTGTGCGGATTTGTTGTCATCACCTCAGTTACTTTAAGATTATGCAATTCTTTATGTTTTACTAACGTGCGGCGCAAATCACCGTCGGTAAAAATACCTTCGATTTGCCTCTCAGCATTAATAACAGCTGTCATGCCAAGTCGTTTTGCTGTAATTTCGAGAATTGCATCATGCACCGAGGCGTCCATGCTTACTTGTGGCAACATAGCGCCGGTGCGCATTACGTCGGTGACGTAATTTAATAAACGCCGCCCAAGTGCGCCACCAGGATGCGAGCGAGCAAAATCTTCAGGGCTAAAGCTACGCGCATCAAGCACAGCAACGGCAAGTGCATCACCCAATGCTAGGGTGGCCGTTGTACTGGCGGTCGGGGCTAAATTCAACGGGCAAGCTTCTTTTTCAACTTGTACATTGAGATGTACGTCGGCAAGTTTTGCAAGGCTTGATGTGTTACAGCCAGTTAGGGCAATTAAATGCGCACCCATGCGCTTTATTAGGGGAGCAATGCTAACTAACTCTTCAGTTTCACCAGAGTTAGATAAGGTCACCACAACATCTTGCGCGGTAATCATGCCCAGGTCGCCATGACGTGCTTCGCCTGGGTGAACAAAAAAAGCTGGCGTGCCGGTGCTAGCGAAGGTGGCGGCTAGTTTACGGGCGATATGCCCCGATTTGCCCATGCCTGAGACAACTACCCGGCCTTGGCAATTTAGTAAAAGTTTAACGGCTGTGGCAAACTTTGAATCAATGCGTTCGGCTAATGTCCGAACAGCTAATGCTTCAATTTGCAGGACTTCACGCGCTAACGCGAGCGCCCGATCTTCATTGAATTTCGCTATCATGCGTGAAAGTATAGCAAAGGCCACTTTAGGATATCTGCTTGGATGATAACTGCACATGATGACACCACTTGAATTGACTCTCATATTGTTACTTGCCTCTGTAATAGGAGTCGTGGTGTTCCGCATGCTCAATTTGCCACCGATGCTCGGTTATTTAAGCGTCGGTATGCTGATTGGTCCGCATGCGCTGGGCATTGTGCCCAACTCAATGCCCGTGGACAATTTGGCCGAGTTCGGCGTCGTTTTTTTGATGTTCTCAATCGGCCTGGAATTTTCATTGGCAAAGCTGCGTTCTATGCGCCGCATTGTCTTTGGGCTGGGGCTTTCGCAGGTGGCGCTTACCATGGCCGTCACCTTTTTAGTCGGACTTGGGCTGCACTTTTTCTGTGCGTGGAGTTGGCAAGCGAGCATTGCGGTAGGCGCAGTGTTTTCGATGTCCTCTACCGCTATTGTGAGCAAGCTCCTCTCAGAAAGGCTGGAACTTGAGTCTGAGCACGGGCGAAATATTATTGGCGTGTTGCTGTTCCAAGATTTAGCGGTGGTGCCGTTGGTGATTTTACTTGCGGCACTTGGCAGTAACGCGCAGAGCTTAGCCAGTTCCTTATTGTTCGCTGCGATAAAAATTTGTGTCGCGCTGGCGCTGTTATTGTGGATTGGGCAGCGCTTTATGACGCGCTGGCTCAATTTGGTTGCGCGCCGCCGTTCGCAAGAGCTGTTTATGATGAATCTGCTTTTGCTAACGCTTGGTGCTGCGTTTATTACCGAAGAGCTAGGTTTATCAATGGCCTTGGGCTCTTTCATCGCTGGTATTTTGATCGCTGAAACGCGTTACCGGCATCAGGTGGAAGAGGATATTAAGCCGTTTCGAGATGTGTTGCTCGGCCTCTTTTTCATTACCACTGGCATGCTGCTTGACCCGCGCGTGTTGTTGCATCACCCAGTGCTTGTGCTCAGCCTTTTCCTGGGGCTGGTCTTTATTAAAGGTGCGTTAATCATCGGGCTGGGGCGCTTATTTGGTTCATCGCCAGGGGTAGCCATTCGTACAGGTTTAGGACTTGCACAAGCTGGTGAATTTGGTTTTATGTTGATGGAAGTGGTTGTTGAGCGTCATCTGATTGATCCGCTGGCGATTCAAATCATCTTTGCTTCGATGTTGCTATCCATGCTGGCTGCGCCATTCCTTATCCAAAATGCAGACCGTATCGTGATGCGTTTGTCATCGACTGAGTGGCTAAGACAGTCGCTGCAAATGACCCGTATTGCAACGCAATCGATTAAAACTTCAGGACATGTGATTATTTGCGGCTATGGCCGCAGCGGACAAAACCTTGCGCGCATGCTTGAGCATGAAGGCATTTCATACGTGGCGCTTGACCTTGATCCGGACCGTATCAGTGCGGCAGTGGCAGCTGGTGAGTCTGTGGTATTTGGTGACGCAGCACGGCGCGAATCGTTAGTGGCTGCGGGCTTGCACCGCGCTGCCGCCGTGGCGATTACTTACGCAAGCACGCCTTCCGCGCTTAAGGTACTGCACAATGTCCACGAGCTTGAGCCAGCTTTGCCGGTAATCGTACGCACGGTTGACGACAGTGACTTAGAGCGCTTATTAAAAGCTGGAGCAGCTGAGGTGGTACCAGAGATCGTGGAAGGTAGCCTCATGTTGGCTTCGCATACCTTAGTTTTGATGGGTGTGCCAATGCGACGAGTTGTGCGGCGCGTGGAAGAGATGCGTGATGAGCGTTACAGTTTATTGCGAGGTTATTTTAGAGGTGCGGATGATCCGGATGATGACTTTGAGCATGAGCAAGTCCGCTTGCAATCAGTTGCCCTCGATGCACGTGCCAAAGCACTTGACCAGCGTTTAGGTGAATTGGGGTTCGAGGAGTTAGGGGTGGAAGTAACGGCAATTCGGAGGCATGGCATCCGCGGCATTCAACCAGCCTCTGACACCAAGCTGCGCGCTGGTGATATCTTGGTTTTACGTGGTGTGCCTGACGCGCTCGCCGAAGCCGAAAAACGCTTGTCCAAATACAAACGCGCGACTGCATCTGCATAAGCGTGTTTTTGGGTGGAATAAAGAATGTGTAGTCTGTCCCTGTCGGCGCTCTATATTTAATTCATTTTGTAGGTTGGGGTGATGAATAAATTAAATGCAGAACCCCAACATGCAGACCAATAGCCCTTCTATTTCGGTCTTTTCAAAGATTTTGAACAGGTTTTTATGTGCGTAGGAGTTTCAATTTTCCTCACGTATAGCTTTAGCTATTTTTTTAAAATCGTTTTTTAGTTGAGCTTGTGAGCGCAGTATGCGACGCATATCTATACAGCGGTACCCCTTGCTGACTTTGGTCGGGGTGTGCGTCATCACTGCTAATTTGCTGTCGCAAGGGTGCGCTAGCTCAGAGGCACTTAGTGCCACTAATGCAGCGAACCAAACTCAGTCAATCAAGCCTGTGCGCTCAGTGCGTTCGCTCGCTGCACGTATTAGCGAGCGTATTCAAGCACCGCGTTTTTCCTCGGCTGCGTGGGGCATTAAAATCGTTTCGCTCGAAACGGGCCGCACTCTATTTGAGCGTGATGCAAACAAATATTTTTTGCCTGCCTCTAACGTTAAGCTATATACCGGCGCCTTGGCGCTAGAAACTTTCCCAGCTGATTATCGGTTTGCTACTGATCTGTACGCCACAGCGCCGCTGATTATTCGTGACGGCATCTTGACCAGTGATCTTGTGCTTTATGGTCGAGGCGACCCAACTTTAGGTGCCGCGCAGAATCTTGACGCGCTTGCGCAGCCTTTCGACCAATTAGCCGCTCGACTTGCCAAGCTTGGAATTAAACGTGTGCGTGGTAAATTAATTGTAGATGACAGTTATTTTGCTACCCCCTCACTGGGGTCAGGCTGGCAGGCTGATGATTTGCAATGGTCTTATGGAGCACCTGTTTCCGCGCTAACTGTGCATGAAAACATGTTGCAGTTATCCATCAAACCTGCCGCCCGTATTGGCTTGCCTTGCGAAATAGTGAGCGTCACGCCACTTGCCTCAGGTGCTACTGATTCTTTCTCGATTATCAATCGCACCAGCACGACAAAATCAGGCGAGGCTACCAGCATAGGGGTCTATCGTAATCTTCAAACCAATACGTTATATGTGTTCGGTAATCTCGCAACAGATGGTGCACCCATCCGTACTTCTCTCGCGCAGCCTTTGCCTGCTGCACAGGCTGGTAATGAGTTGCGCGCGGCTTTGGCGCGATATCAAATAATGCTTGAAGGGCAGGTTGAAGTGCTTGATTGGCTTGATCGTGCGAATCTTACCTCTTCAGCACCTTTGCCCTCATCTTCGCAATGGCACCATATCGCTGGCGTGGTTTCGCCCCCGCTTGCGCAAATTTTGCAGCAAGCCTTGAAGCGCTCGCAAAACCTTTACGCGCAAAGTTTGTTGCTACAAGTGGGGCGTCAAGCCGCACAAACCCATGAAGCCAGCGCATGCATTAAAAATGGCATCCCTTGCACAACAGAGCAATGGGGAATCTACGCGTTAAAGGCTTTCTTGCCGCGAGCAGGCCTCCCTCTTAACAGTGTGTTTCTCGAAGAAGGCAGCGGATTATCTCGCGGCAATCTCGCTACCCCGGCGGCTACCGTGGCCTTATTGCAGTACATGAATCGCCACCCAAGCGCTCGGATTTTCCACGCGGCATTGCCAATCGCAGGCGTTGATGGCACGCTCAAATCACGCATGCGAGGCACGGCAGCTGCCAATAACGCACGCGCCAAAACTGGCTCTATGCGTGCTACCTATACCCTGTCTGGCTATGTCAGCACCGCTCTTAAAGAGCCGCTTGCCTTTTCTATCATGCTTAATAACTATGTGCCACCTTCTGTCTATGATCCAGCTGGTACTGACTTACCCAGCGCAAATCAGGAAATAGACGCTATTGTCATTATGCTTGCGGAGTTTATTGGACATAGCTAATGCACCCTTAGGGAAGGTCTGTAGTCGTTTTCAGGACAACATTTTAAAAATGCACGCGATTCATCACCGTTTTACGAGTACGCAAGTGCGCTTGGATATGCCAAAAATTTAAGAATTTAGTACTAATAAAAGCGATGAGAGAGTAATTGAGGGGTAAATAAGCGGGAGTGGGGGATCGGATATAACTTGAACCGCTTACAAGAATCACTTACAATCTTGCGGATTTTTAGTAACTTGCCAATTAAGCCTAGTCGCCAGCGTATTAGTAAACGAAAGAGTGAATGAAAGCGCTGGAGCCAGTTTTTGTGAGTTTGCCTTTCTATCTCTCAAGTAGCAGTGGCTGCTAGCAAAGAGAGCGCTCTTTGGCTCGTGCAGCTGTGACCACTTTCCCTCGCGCTTAAAGAATTTTTAGTCTACGTAGATATTGTGTAATGCTGTATTTCAGCAATACACAAGTAGTAGGCCAGCGCGAGGAGAAACAAGATTAACCATTTCATCGCTTAAATAGATCGAACACTATGGCAGTTAGCGGCAGCATCCATGCTCCGGATCCATCTGAGTACATTGCACATCACTTGCAGAATTTTTCTAGCAAGCCCCAGACCTCGATCGTCGATTTTTCCATATTGAATTGGGATACGTTGTTCTGGTCGGTAGCGATGGGCTTGGTGACCATTTGCATTCTGTATTTCGCTGCGCGTCGGGCGACTAGCGGCGTACCGTCACGCTTTCAATGTGCCATTGAAATGCTGGTGGAGATGGTGGAAAACCAATCAAAATCGATGATCCACGGCAATCGGCGTTTTATTGCTCCGCTAGCGTTGACGGTATTTGTATGGGTAGCGTTGATGAATTCGCTCGATTTCCTGCCCGTCGATTTGCCAAGCAATGTGATTCATTGGCTCGGTTATTCTCATGTGATTACCTATCATCGCATTGTGCCAACCGCTGACTTAAACGGCACGCTTGGTATTGCGCTAGGCGTGTTAGTTTTGATGATTTATTACAATATAAAAGTCAAAACGCTGCCAGGCTTCTGGCATGAGTTGATCTCTGCGCCATTCGGTGCGCATCCTCTGCTGTGGTTGCCTAATTTACTGCTAAATATTATTGAGTTTCTGGCCAAAACGGTTTCGCTTGGTATGCGGCTGTTTGGCAATATGTATGCGGGCGAATTATTGTTTTTATTGATTGCACTGCTAGGTAGTATCTGGAGCTTTGGCTCAGATGTCACCGTCTTGGGCTTTATCGGGCATGTGCTGGCCGGCAGTGTCTGGGCAATTTTTCATATTCTAATTGTTCTATTGCAAGCCTTTATTTTCATGATGCTGACCCTGGTTTATCTGGGCCAGGCTCACGACAGTCATTAATTAGTACAGTTTAAGGAAGTGCTGAACCCGTTAAGTTCAGCACTTCTCTTATCTTCTAACCGTTGTTTAAAGGTGTGTTGCTCAGTGTTTGGCTAGCAGCGCATTCGACGGTTAAGTAAGTAGGTTTTTAGGTCAGATAAAGAGGCCATTTGGCAAGAAGCCATTCGGCTAGTTTAAGTCTATTTAATAAAGGAGTTATCATGCACGCTTCCATCGCTACTATCCAAGGGCTGACAGCTATTGCTATCGGCATCATTATTGGCTTGGGCGCCATTGGCGCCTGTATCGGCATTGCTTTAATGGGGGGCAAATACATCGAAGCATGTGCGCGTCAACCTGAATTAATGAACCCGCTCCAAACCAAAATGTTCTTGCTTGCCGGTTTAATTGATGCGGCATTCTTGATCGGTGTTGGGGTCGCAATGTTATTTGCATTCGCCAATCCGCTACTTTCCAGACTGGTTGCTTAATTTAGTAAGCATGATGATGCTCAGAACCTATTTGGGGAAAGCCTAAATAGGTTCAAAATCCGCCGCTTGGGTTGAAAGCAATTAGCTGAACAACTCAAGGCATGATGTAGCAGTTGTGTAGGTAATGGAAAAGAAATGAGAAGTAAGTGGACAGCCTCTAGGGAGACGTTGTGAATCTTAATGCTACGCTGATTGCGCAGATGGTCGTATTTTTGGTCCTCGCGTGGTTCACGATGAAATTCGTGTGGCCGCCATTGATCGAAGCGCTCGATACACGTGCAAAAAAAATTGCTGATGGGTTAGCTGCTGCAGAGCTTGGTCAGACAGAATTGAAAGTCGCTGGCCAGCGCGCTGAGAAAGAAATTGCCTCGGCTCGTCAAGAAGGTCAGCAGCGTATCGCTGATGCGGAGAAGCGCGCGCAGGTCGTGGCTGAGGAAGTTCGGCAGAAAGCGCAAGCTGAGGCGCAGCGCATTATTGCTCAGGCCAAGATGGAAGCTGAGCAACAGTTCCTCAAAGCGCGAGCAGTTTTGCAGGACCAAGTGGCCGTGCTTGCAGTTAAAGGCGCCGAGCAAATTTTAAAACGAGAAATCGATAGCAATGTACATGCTGCATTGCTTGACCAACTTAAAGCCAAACTTTAATCATGGCAGAATTGGCAACTATTGCTCGTCCCTATGCTGAAGCAACGTTTCAGATTGCTCAGAAAAATGGCAAATTGACAGCTTGGTCTAAATGGTTGCATGCGCTTGTGCATGCCGCACGCCACCCTGATTTGCTGAGGTTGGCTGCTAACCCCAAGATTAAAGAGGCTCAAGTCATTGAGCTCTTATTAAGTGTGGTGCCGCCCCTTGACAAGCATGCGGAAAACTTCGTGCATGTCTTGGTAGCGGCTAAACGCTTGGAAGCAGTGCCTGCTATTGCTCAGCAATTTGAAACTTTAAAGAATGCTCATGGCGGCGTAGCTGATGCGCTTATCGAAAGTGCTTTTGCAATTGATAAAGACGCGTTGATAACGTTGACGCAAGCATTGAAACGTCGCTTTGGACAAGATTTAGTCGCGCACGTCAAGATTGAGCCAGCTTTAATTGGTGGGATGCGCGTGACGGTGGGTGATGAAGTGCTCGACACGTCAGTTCAGGCACAACTCGCAAAAATGCAAACCGCGCTGACGCATTAGTCATGGCTGGCTAGTGCTCACTAAGAACTTGTTTACCGTTTTTCAAAGATGCAAAAAACTGGCACCTATGTGCCGGCCAAATTAACTCTGCGTGCCGAAATCTACTTTCTAATGATTAGATAGTAAGCGCCTAATAGAACGAATTGTCAGGAGTGAATATGCAACTTGATCCCTCTGAGATCAGCGAATTACTTGAGCGTCGCATTCAAGGTATTGAGGAAAGTGTTGATGTTCGCAATCAAGGAACCGTACTCTCGGTGACCGATGGTATTTGCCGTATTCACGGCTTATCTCACGTGATGCAGGGAGAAATGCTTGAGTTTCCTGGCGAAACGTTCGGGCTTGCGCTGAATCTTGAGCGTGATTCAGTCGGCGCGGTGATTCTTGGTGAATACGAACACATTTCCGAAGGCGATACCGTTAAATGTACGGGACGTGTGCTTGAAGTGCCAGTTGGTCCAGAATTGATTGGCCGCGTGGTAGATGCACTGGGCCGACCGATTGATGGCAAAGGGCCTGTCAATGCAAAATCGACCGATGCAATTGAAAAAATTGCCCCAGGCGTGATTTGGCGTAAATCTGTCTCGGAGCCAGTGCAAACTGGCATTAAGTCGATTGATGCGATGGTGCCAATTGGTCGTGGTCAGCGCGAGCTGATTATTGGTGACCGCCAAACTGGTAAAACAGCGGTAGCGATCGATACCATTATCAATCAGAAGGGCAAAGATCTTATCTGTATCTATGTCGCAATCGGCCAAAAAGCTTCGTCGATTATGAACGTGGTACGTAAGTTAGAAGAGCATGGTGCGCTTGAGTACACGATTATCGTTGCTGCTTCAGCGTCTGACTCAGCTGCGTTGCAATTTATTGCGCCGTATGCAGGTTGCACGATGGGCGAATACTTCCGTGATCGTGGTCAAGATGCGTTGATCATTTATGATGATTTAACCAAGCAAGCTTGGGCTTATCGGCAAATTTCATTATTGCTGCGCCGTCCACCTGGCCGCGAAGCTTACCCAGGCGATGTGTTTTACCTCCACTCACGTCTTTTAGAGCGTGCTGCAAGGGTAAACGAAGACTATGTAGAGAAATTTACCAAGGGTCAGGTAAAAGGCAAAACAGGTTCGCTAACTGCACTGCCAATTATCGAAACACAGGCGGGTGACGTTACCGCATTTGTGCCAACCAATGTAATTTCGATTACTGATGGCCAAATTTTCCTTGAAACAGATCTTTTCAATGCCGGTATTCGACCAGCCATTAACGCGGGTATTTCTGTATCGCGTGTTGGTGGAGCTGCACAAACTAAGGTTATTAAAAAGCTATCGGGTGGGATTCGTACTGATCTCGCGCAATACCGTGAGCTTGCAGCATTTGCACAATTTGCTTCTGACCTTGACGAAGCCACAAGGCGTCAGCTTGAACGCGGCCGCCGTGTGACTGAATTGCTCAAGCAGCCACAATATCAGCCGCTGCAAGTGTGGGAACTAGCGGTTTCACTGTTTGCGATGAATAACGGTTATCTCGATGACGTTGAGGTAAGCGATGTTCTCTCCTTGGAAAAAAATCTGCGCGGCTATTTAGAAACCAGTCATGCTGATTTAATTGATCGTATTGAAACTCAAAAAGAGCTTTCAAAAGAGGATGAGGCGGCATTGCATGCAGCACTCAAGCAGTTCAAAAAAACTGGCATGTAATTCTACTAAAGCAGTGCGCTGTCTATTGTAAGGCGGCCCACTGTTTTTAGAGTCTGTTCAACGACTTTCAAAAGCATCCTTATTTGACGGAGTCCGGAGCTTAGAACCCGGAGTGTACTCAGGTACATGAGGGCTCTGAGTACCATACGAGCGCAAAGAAAAGGAACTTTTGGAAGACGATGAACAGGTTCTAATAAAAAATAAATTTTTGAAGAGTAAGGCGCTAACAACTAGAGCGTTTCTCCAATGATTTGCAACGTGAAGTCCTCTGCGAAGATCGTACAGTAGTACAAGCATTGCAGCAGGCGGGCAACGACAACGTTGACGATTATTTGAGGCATGCTCTTAGAGTTTGTTTAGAGTTTTCCAAAAGCGCTCTTATTTGGGGGAGTCCGGCGCACAGGAACCGGAATGTACATTAGTACATGAGGATTCCGAGTACCGCACGACCGCAAAGAAGGGTGCTTTTGGGAGACTCTAAACAGGTTCTAACGCCTCCTTTGCATCAGGAAAGTTATGGCTGGCATGAAGGAAGTTCGCGGCAAGATCAAGAGTGTGCAAAGCACGCGCAAGATCACCAAAGCGATGGAGATGGTAGCGGCCTCAAAAATGCGCCGTGCGCAAGAGCGCATGCGTACTGCACGCCCCTACGCTGACAAAGTACGCGAAATCGCCGCGCATATGAGTGAGGCAAACCCGGAATATAAACATCCATTCCTGGTGCACCATGCTCAGGCCGAGGCGGCTGGCATTATTGTAGTAACCACTGACAAAGGGCTGTGCGGCGGGCTTAATACGAATATTTTGCGCGCAACGCTAGCTAAGCTTAGGGCGCTTGAAGCACAAGGAATGCAAGCCCAAGTAACCGCGATTGGCGGAAAAGGGTTAGGTTTTCTTGGTCGGCTTAAGACGAAAATTGTCTCCCATGTAAGCCATCTGGGCGATACGCCCCATGTCGATAAACTCATTGGTGCAGTTAAAACCCAGCTTGATGCTTATGCGCAAGGCAAGCTGAGCGCTGTGTATTTGGCCTATACACGCTTTATTAATACGATGAAGCAAGAGGCGGTGATTGAGCAATTACTGCCTTTAACGGCTGAGCGGCTGGAGTCACTTTCTGCATCATCTGCTTCATCTCAAAGCGGGCAGTCTCATCAACAAACTGGGGCACCTAAGCATACTTGGGATTATCTTTACGAGCCGGATGCGCAATCGGTTGTGGATGAATTATTGGTGCGTTACATTGAAGCGCTGGTATATCAGGCAGTGGCTGAAAATATGGCTGCCGAACAAGCCGCGCGGATGGTGGCGATGAAGGCAGCATCTGATAACGCCAAAGTCATCATTGATGATTTGCAATTGATTTATAACAAGAGCCGCCAGGCAGCAATTACTAAAGAGCTGTCAGAAATTGTGGGTGGCGCCGCAGCGGTTTAAGAATTCTAGAAGTTGGAATGCGCGTTTAACTAAAGGAAGTACCGGTAAACAGTGCTTCCTTAGCGCAATTATTTCCCTATAGGGAAGTGCTGAATAAATTCAGTGCTTCTATAGACTAAAAGTATTGGAAGAAAACATGACAAATACAGCGATAGTAGAAGGCGAGATCGTACAGTGCATCGGCGCCGTGATTGATGTTAAGTTCCCACGCGAGCAAATGCCTAAGATCTATGACGCGCTGGTTATGGATGGGTCTGAATTAACGCTTGAGGTTCAACAACAGCTAGGCGATGGTGTAGTGCGTACCATTTGTTTGGGCTCGTCCGAAGGCTTGCGACGCGGTTTGGCCGTGAAAAACACAGGTCATCCGATTCAAGTGCCAGTTGGGCAAGCTACGCTTGGCCGCATTATGGATGTATTGGGTCAGCCGATTGACGAAGCAGGACCGATTACAAGCGAGCACCAACGCTCAATTCACCAAAAAGCGCCAAAATTCGACGAGCTGTCACCTTCGACCGAGCTGCTTGAAACCGGTATTAAAGTGATCGACTTGGTTTGCCCATTTGCTAAGGGCGGTAAAGTCGGCCTATTTGGTGGTGCCGGTGTGGGCAAAACCGTCAATATGATGGAGCTCATCAATAATATCGCTAAAGAACACGGCGGTTACTCTGTTTTTGCGGGTGTAGGCGAGCGTACACGTGAAGGGAATGACTTTTATCATGAGATGAAAGATTCCAATGTGCTCGATAAAGTGGCGCTTGTTTATGGTCAGATGAATGAGCCGCCTGGCAACCGTTTGCGCGTTGCGCTAACTGGCCTGACGATGGCCGAGCATTTCCGTGACGAAGGGCGCGACGTATTATTTTTCGTTGACAATATTTATCGCTTTACTTTGGCCGGTACTGAAGTGTCAGCGCTACTCGGTCGTATGCCGTCAGCGGTAGGCTATCAGCCAACCCTGGCTGAAGAAATGGGTAAATTGCAAGAGCGCATTACCTCGACCAAAAGCGGTTCGATTACTTCGGTGCAAGCGGTCTATGTGCCAGCTGACGATTTGACCGATCCATCACCTGCAACAACTTTCGGTCACTTGGATGCAACGGTTGTGTTATCGCGTGATATCGCTTCGTTGGGTATTTATCCAGCAGTTGATCCACTTGACTCAACTTCGCGTCAAATTGACCCGAATGTTATTGGTGAAGAGCACTACAGTATTACCCGCCGCGTGCAAGCCACGCTGCAGCGCTACAAAGAGCTGCGCGATATTATTGCGATTCTCGGTATGGACGAATTGTCACCCGAAGATAAATTGGCAGTAGCACGGGCGCGGAAAATTCAACGTTTCCTATCACAACCATTCCACGTTGCCGAAGTGTTTACCGGCGCACCTGGTAAATACGTCCCGCTCAAAGAAACCATTCGCGGCTTTAGAATGATTGTTGATGGTGAATGTGATCATCTGCCAGAGCAAGCGTTTTATATGGTGGGTGGCATTGATGAAGCGTTCGAAAAAGCTAAAAACATTCAGTAAAAGTTGAGTAAATAAGAGCAACGTCCGACAACACGAAAAAATATGCGGGCGTGGGCAAGTATCGTGACTGAACGGCGCTTGCCCACGGCATAAATGAGCTAGCTTGTATTAGATTAAGCAGCGAGGTTTTTTGCATATTTGCAACGGCGTCTAAAATACGAATCAATATGGCAACTCTTAAAGTAGACATTGTTAGCGCTGAGGAGCAAGTTTTCTCCGGACAGGCAAAATTCGTCGCGTTGCCAGGCATTGCCGGTGAGCTAGGTGTTTTGCCTGGGCACGCGCCGCTTATCACACGCATTCGGCCGGGTGCAGTACGCATTGAGTTGGAAGGTGGGAACGAGGAGCTTATCTTTGTAGCGGGTGGCTTTCTTGAAATTCAGCCAGGCGTAGTCACGGTATTAGCTGACACGGCTATTCGTGGCCAAGATCTGGATGAAGCTAAGGCAGAGCAGGCACGCCGAGAGGCTGAAGAAAAGCTGCAAAATATTACTTCCGACCTCGAATATGCAACTGCGCAAGCCGAGCTTGCCAATGCCAGTGCGCAACTTGCAGCGATTCGTCGTTTGCGAGGGCGCCGCGCTTAAAGCCTGTGCCAAATATCTTCGCAAAGTGAAATAAGCGGCCCTGCATTTTAGGTAACGAGCAACAAGCAAAGTGCTTGAAAACTCTATTTAAATATGGCTTTGAACACCACATTGTGGAGTTCAAAGCCATAATTTTTTGATCGTCTTTTAAAAGGTTTTGAGTAGACTTTTAGCGTCTATTCACGATCCTATCACTTGAATTGGCTAGTTTTTAGCCTATTCATATTGAGTTATTCGTAAGCCGCCAATACCTGACGCATTTTTTTCATCGCACTCGCTTGAATTTGGCGTACACGTTCAGCTGATATGCCAATTTCAGCGCCTAATTTGTCTAATTTAGCACGCTCTGAGCCATCTTCTGCAACATTTAACCAACGTGCCTCAATAATCCGGCGGCTACGCTCATCAAGCGCATCGAGTGCAGCGTTCAAGCCTTCCCCTTTTAATTTCTCAAGCTGACGCGCTGCGAGGATCTCAGACGGTTCGTCTTGTGTATCGGTAAGATAAGCAATGGGAGCAAAGGATGGCTCATCATTGTCTTCTACCTGACTCTCCAACGCTATATCACTGCCCGCTAGCCGCATTTCCATTTCAGCGACATCGCCTTTCTTAACCTTGAGCTCTTTGGCTAAGGTGTCTATTTCATCGGGGGAGAATGACTGTAAATCCTGCTTACGGCTGCGCAAATTAAAGAAAAGTTTGCGTTGCGCTTTGGTTGTCGCCAGCTTGACCATGCGCCAATTACGCAGGATGTATTCGTGAATTTCGGCTTTAATCCAGTGCATCGCATACGACACAAGGCGCACATTTTGTTTTGGGTCAAAGCGTTTTACTGCCTTCATCAAGCCAAGATTGCCTTCCTGAATCAAATCTTCATGCGGTAGCCCATATCCTAAATAGTTACGCGCAATGGAAACCACCAATCTTAAATGCGACAAGACAAGCTGACGCGCTGCCTCGAGGCGATTAAGCTCATGATATTCAGTGGCGAGTCGTTGCTCTTCTTCAGCGCTTAACATCGGAATACGGTTGACCGCTTGAATATAAGCATCGAGATTACCAAGCTGACCCGTGAGTAAGGAATGCCAAGTGCTGACTAAGGCACCGACTTTTTTAGATGGGACTGAGGTTTCAGGAATAGTTAACGAATCTGATGTAGGCACGCTTAAGCTCCTTAAGGTGATTTTTAAGCGATATGTTAGCACTCTCATAAAGAGAGTGCTAAAAACATGCCTAGAATCTCTATATCTATCAGTCTGTTTCAAATCCTCCGAAGGTTTTTACTTCGAAGGTGGCAGGCAATAGAAATTCTCGTGTACGTCTATATAGATATCAGTTTCTGTACGCCAGCTGCAGGGTGTTGATTACTCTAAATATTGATGAGATGAGAAGAAACGTAGACGTAGGGTGGGGCGATGAATTTAAAATTAGCAACGCCAATACAGCCAATTAGCTTTGAGGCATAGCCCACTCCCCAGCTTATGCAAGCTTTCTTAAATAAACGGCTATTTAACCTAGTAGCGCAGTGGCAAATTCTTCTGCAGAAAAGGTGTGCAAATCTTCTATTTTCTCGCCTACGCCGACGAAATAGACTGGTATTGGCCGTTGGCGTGCAATCGCGGCGAGGATGCCGCCTTTAGCGGTGCCATCAAGTTTGGTGACAATTAGGCCGGTGAGTCCAAGCGCTTCGTCAAAAGCTTTGACTTGAGCTAAAGCGTTTTGCCCGGTGTTCGCATCAATTACCAACAGAATTTCATGCGGTGCGCCTTCCATGGTTTTGCCAATCACGCGTTTGATTTTTTTGAGCTCTTGCATCAGATGCAGCTGGGTTGGCAGGCGCCCGGCTGTGTCGGCAATTAATACGTCGAATTTGCGTGCACGTGCGGCGTTAACTGCATCAAAGATAACTGCCGCTGGGTCATCGCTGTCTTGCGAGATCACGGTGATTTGATTGCGTTCACCCCACACTTTAAGTTGCTCACGTGCCGCTGCACGAAACGTATCGCCAGCGGCGAGCAGCACAGATTGTCCGTAGTGCTGTAAGTGTTTGGCTAATTTGCCAATACTGGTGGTTTTTCCCGCTCCATTCACCCCGGTAAGCATCATAACGAGAGGTTGAGTGCGCCCAAGTACCAAAGAGCGTTCCAGTGGCTTAAGCAAATCGATTAGTAAAGTGCGTAGCGCGGCTTTGACCTCCGCCCCATCATTTAAACGATCAGTGCGTACTTTTTTGCGCAAAGCCTGTAGCAGAAAGTCAGTCGCTTCTACGCCTGCGTCTGCCATCAATAAAGCTGCTTCTAGCTCTTCAAAAAGCGCGTCATCTATTTTGGTGCCAGTGAAAAGGCGGGTAAAGCCAGCGCTTGTCTTGCTCAACCCCGCTTTTAGTCGTGTAAACCATGCCTGCTTAGCAGCGGCAGGTATGGGTGCAACATAAGGAAGTTCAGCATTATTCTCAGCACTGCTCTGTGTTTCGGGTGCGGCGAGCTCATTAGGCTTATCTGCACTCGCTTGCGCGTCAACCTCGGCCTTCGATACATCTGGGCTAGGCGTGGCTTGCACTGAAGAGCTTGAATCTTTAAAGCGTTTAAAAAAGCTGAACATAATTGAGGAGTCGAATGAAGCACGTGCAACAAGGCGTTGCATGAATAAGACATTTTAGCAGAGCCAGCTTGCTAAGAGCCTGTTTAGGGTCTCCCTGGCGCCCTCGCACCGACTTGCCGTACGATTTGTACTGTCTGCGTCGGTGCGAGGCCACCAGGGAGACCCTAAACAGACTCTTAGAAAGTATCGAATGAATCGTCGAAGCGGCGGCGATGTTATGCGTGTGTGCCGTACCAATGAGTAATGATTGAAAAAAGAAAGACGATGTAGGGTCTCCCTGGCGCCGACTTGCCGTACGTTGTTGTACTGTCTGCGTCGGCGCGAGGCCACCAGGAAGACCCTAAACAGGTTCTAAGGAAGCGCAGCATAACTTGGAGGCAATGAGGGATGCAGTTGCCCGCGTTTATGCAGGGCTTCGCTAAATATTCTGTTAACTAAAAAGCGGATGAATGCGCGCTCATTTATCTGGTGGCGCATAGTTTTTGTAGCGCTATGGTAAGGTTACATTTTGTTGACGTACTTTCTATTATTTATCTGCGATTTATATTCGCTCATTCTCTCGTAAGTCATCTAACGCGCCACTCAGCATGTCCCAAAAATCCTCTCAACCATCCCACAATCAAATCCGTATTATTGGAGGTGACTGGAAGCGCACCCCTTTGCCCGTATTGACTTTTGATGGGCTTCGCCCGACGCCGAATCGTGTGCGTGAAACGCTTTTTAATTGGCTGGGGCAGCGGCTTGATGGATTGACGTGTCTAGATTTATTTGCAGGTAGCGGCGCCTTAGGTTTCGAGGCAGCTTCACGCGGTGCTAAACGCGTGTTAATGGTAGAGCAGCAGCCCCGTGTCGTGCAGCAGTTGCGTCTAAACCAAGCGAAGTTAGCGGCGCAGACAATCGAAATCGTACAAGCTGATGCTGTGCAGTTGGTATCAAAGCTTGCACCTGCAAGTTTTGATATTGCATTTGTCGATCCGCCGTTTAAGGCTACTTATTTGCCGCAGGTACTGCGTTTGGCAGAGCGACTGATACGACCCGGTGGCGTGCTTTACTTTGAAGCACCAGTACCTTATGACTCACTTAGTCTGCTTAATGCACAAGAGCCGGGCGTGCAGGATAATACTTTTGAGCATTGGCGCATTGCGAATCTTAAGCAGGCCGGGGCGGTGCACTATCACCTACTGCGCCGCCGTGAATCGTTGAAATAAGCGCAAGGAGGCGTGACGCCGACGATTCCCCTAGTAGATAAATAGGGCCGAGTACGAACCCCAACATGGTGCTGTGGGGGGTGGTTGTGTTGATTATTTGATGGGAGAAAAAAATGGTAATCGCGGTATATCCTGGCACGTTTGATCCGCTAACGCTTGGACATGAAGATTTGGTGCGTCGCGCCTCGCGTATTTTCGATAAGCTCGTGGTGGGTGTGGCTGATAGTCGTAATAAAAAACCATTTTTCAGCTTTGCTGAGCGGCTTGAAATTGCTCAAGAAGTGCTCGGTGCTTATCCGAATGTTAAGGTCGAAGGCTTTAAAGGCTTGCTCAAAGATTTTGTGCTGAGCAATCAAGCCCAAATTATTGTACGGGGGCTGCGCGCAGTATCAGATTTTGAATATGAATTTCAAATGGCAGGGACTAATCGTTATATGCTGCCTGATGTGGAAATGATATTTATGATGCCGTCTGACCAATATCAATTTATTTCGGGCTCGCTGGTGCGTGAAATTGCACAGTTAGGGGGCGACGTAGATAAATTTGTGCATCCTTCTGTTTCGCAGCGGCTGAAAAAAAGGGTGGCGACAGATCTTAAGTAACAGAGAATATTATTGAAGTGCATTGAAGCAATACGCTAAGAGAAGAGAGATGGCGTTAAAAATTACCGATGAATGTATTAACTGCGATGTGTGCGCACCAGAATGCCCAAATGATGCCATTTCAATGGGCGCCGAGTTTTACGTCATTGAGCCTAATCAGTGTACTGAGTGCGTGGGGCACTTTGATGAGCCACAGTGTCGGCAAGTCTGCCCGGTCGATTGCATTCCGCTTAACCTCGACTATGTTGAAACGCCTGAGCAGTTACTAGAAAAATACCATGCGTTGATGGCTAAAAAAAGCGCATAGCTACTATAGTCATCTAATTAGCCGCTGTTAATTTTAGCGTCTGTCTCAGGTCTTCCAAAATAATCTAGCATCCTCGTTTACAAGGGGAGATGCATAGAAAACACTCTGCTTTTCAAAGCATTAAGACTATTTGTGCCGCCTTACCTTAGCTAAATCGTTGTCGAAAATGTGCTTATGCGTTTCGTCTATCACGGCAGGCTAATTTCTTTTTCGGAATATTCTCTTTTGGCTCCAAGCTTTCGCTTATAAAACGCCGTGCGCGAATTCAATCTATATAGTTTTCAGCTACGCGTTATTTGTTTTATGGGAGATTTTTGGACCATATTTTTGAGGAGAGAGATTGATGCCAAGTGGAGAAATTAATTGTGTCAGCATAGGTGTAACGGCTGAAATAGCAGGCGTGGCGCTATACGAGTCTAAAAAAAATATAGCGCAAAAAGCTAATCAATCTTTTTCTCAAGGCGGGAGGCCGGGAGTTTTGGGATGGCTTAAATGGTCTAACAGCCAGTCAGTTATTTCTACTCGAGCGAGTACTCAGAAAAATGCCGGGGTACCGGATTATTCTTTTGAAGCTTATTCCCTACATCAAACGCCGTTTTAATGTTTTGTCTCTGTGTTTAAACAGGTTCTCATAACGCTAATTGCTTTATTTCATAAAGTTTAAGCAGACTCTGAACGATGCAGCTGCATCATCGCGCGCTCCATTTCGCCATCAATAATCAGCGGTAAGGGGGCGAGGCTGCGCTCGATAGCTGCGTCAATCAGCAGCTGTTCTTCTTTGCGCGGAGGCTTGAGTACAAAATGACTCACATCGGGGTTGGCTTGGCTGCCAGCGGGCAGCATATTGCGTGGATGGCCAATGCCAAGGCGTAGTCGCCAATATTGGCGTGTGGCGAGATGGGCGTCGATATCTTTTAAGCCGTTATGCCCACCGCTGCCACCACCAAACTTGAGTTTTGCAGTGCCGGGGGATAAATCGAGCTCATCGTGTACGACTAAAATTTCATCAGCTGCTATTTTGTAAAAACGGCTAAGTGTGCTGACGGCTAATCCGGAGCGGTTCATAAAGGTGCTCGGCTGTAGTAGCCAAACTTCTCGACCATATAGAGATGCGCGCACGACGCACCCATGAAAGCGCGCTTCATGGCGTAGCTTTGCGCAAGCCTGCTGTGCGATTGAATCGACTAGCCAGAATCCTGCATTGTGACGGGTTGTTGCATATTCAGCGCCTGGATTACCAAGGCCGACAATCAGCCTAATCATGTTTGGGGCAAGTAATTAAAACTCGCTGCAACATCTGCACCAAGGAAGCGTTGAATAATCGGGCAACAGCGTCATGCCGACTTGCTGTACTTAAATGTACTGCGTGATCAGCATTCCTTGCTCGCGATTTACTCAGCACTTCCCCTAACAGATATGAGCGAGTTTTAGATAGCTTCGAAACAGCTTAGGCTGCAGGTGCGGCACCGCCTTCTGCGGCAGCCTTATCTGCATCTATTTCTTCAGTCGTGGCACCCGGTACCACAGCTGATACAACCAATGGATTTTCTTGCTCAACATGCGAAACTAACGCAACCCCTTTAGGCAGCTTCACATCTTTGGCATGCAGTGATTGACCTGCTTCCATATCAGCCAAATCAATTTCAATGAATTGTGGCAAGTTGGCGGGTAAGCAGGTAATTTCGATGTCGTTGATGATGCGAGTCATCACAGCGCCACTTAATTTCACGGCTTTTGAAATTTCCTGATTCAGGAAATGCAGCGGAACTTTAGTGTGAATATTTTTCTTTGCATCGATGCGCTGAAAGTCGAGGTGCAAAACCATCGGTTTAAATGGATGGTATTGCACGGCGCGCAATAACACTTGTTGCGTTTGCGCATCTTGTGGATTTTGCGCGTCCTTGATCACTTTAAGATCAAGAATGGCCGAGTGAAACACTTCGTTTTTCAACGCAAGTGCAATCGTGTTTTGATCGAGTTCGATCGATTGTGGTGCGCTACCAGCGCCGTAAACAACGGCTGGCGTTTTGCCTGCGCGGCGCTGACCACGGCTTGCGCCAGTACCTTGTTGTGTGCGCTCAAAAGCGATGACTTCCATATTAATCTCCGAAAAAACCACCAGCGAATAAGAACCTGCTCCAAGTCTCCGAAAGCATCCAATTAGGCCACCTTCGGTAGAGTCGGAAGTGTTCAGCAATCCTCATGTACTAGCGTACATTCCGGCTGCTGTGTTCCGGGCTCCCCAATCAAGGGGCCTTTGAAAAACTTTGAACAGGTTCTAAGCAGCAGGCTTAGTTTAATTCTCTGCAAAAAGTGAAATGATTGAATCACCACGCCGCATGCGCGCAAAAGTTTCTGCCAGCAAAGCTGCAATCGACAGTGAGCGAATTTTTTCGCAGCTGTGCGCTTGATGGCTCAGCGGGATGGTGTCGGTTACCACTAACTCGTCGAGTTCCGATTCGACAATTTTTTCAACCGCATTACCGGATAGGATAGCGTGCGTAGCGTAAGCAAAAACCCGCGTGGCGCCGCGTTCTTTGAGTGCTTGCGCAGCCTTGCACAGCGTGCCTGCGGTATCGACCATGTCATCCATAATCACGGCGGTACGGCCTTCGACTTCGCCGATAATATTCATGACCTCAGCGATGTTCGCTTTAGGACGGCGCTTATCAATAATGGCTAAATCTGTATTCAGTTGCTTGGCAAAGGCACGTGCCCGTACGACGCCACCCACATCAGGTGATACCACGATGAGATCATCACGGTTTTGCTTGCGCAAATCGTTGAGCAAAATTGGAGCCGCGTAAATATTATCAACCGGAATATCAAAAAAGCCTTGAATTTGATCCGCATGCAAATCCATTGTGATGATGCGATCAATTCCAGAGCTTTGTAGCATATTCGCTACAACCTTGGCTGAAATGGCGACCCGTGCTGAACGCGGCCGACGATCTTGACGCGCATAACCAAAATAGGGAATCACGGCGGTAATGCGACCAGCTGATGCGCGTTTAAGTGCATCAGTCATGATCATCAATTCCATCAGGTTGTCATTCGTGGGCGCGCAGGTAGATTGCAGTACAAAAGTATCTTTGCCGCGCACGTTCTCTTGAATTTCAACCTGGGTTTCGCCATCTGAAAAGCGCGTTACCATCGCCTTACCTAGAGGAATTGCCAAATTCTTAACAACGTCTTGAGCTAACTCAAGATTGGCATTGCCGCTGAAAACCATTAGGCCGTCGTTACTCATGGCGTAGTGCTTGGTCTAGTTAAGGGTGATTGAAATGCCGCTACAATTTTAGAGGCTGTCTTAAAAAAGCTAAAAGGCTGTGATTTTGGTGTTTCTGGACTGGGCACTTTCTAACTATCTTTAAGGCAGCTTCTAAGGCGCTTTTAATAAAATCGTACAGAAATACAAAAGTACAAAAACATGCCGAGAGCACAAAAACGTACCAAAGGCGCAAAAGGCGCAGATTTTAGCATAATATTCGGCTCGCTTGGCGGTGATTTTATAGGCCGAGCAGCCTGGGAGGCATAATGGAAATTACACCGGATCGTTCCGCTTTAAATAATAGCGAAGTTATTGTGCCGGTTTCAGCGCTCACACGCAGTATTGCGCTGATGCTTGAGCGCAATTTTTCACTCGCTTGGATTGTGGGTGAGATATCTAATTTCACGCAAGCGACGAGTGGTCATTGGTATTTTCTACTCAAGGATGCAAGCGCGCAGATTCGCTGCGTGATGTTTCGCTCGCGCACACAAAATCTAGAATTTGTGCCGCGCAATGGAGATCGCATTGAAGTACGCGCCTTAGCGACTTTGTATGAGCCACGTGGCGAATTGCAACTAAATGTTGAGCACATGCGCCGTACCGGGCAAGGGCAGTTGTATGAGGCTTTTTTGCAACTTAAAGCAAAGCTTGCTGGTGAAGGCTTATTCGATGCTGACAAAAAGCGACTACTTCCCGCACATCCGCGTGCGATAGGGGTCATTACTTCGTTGCAGGCGGCGGCTTTGCGCGATGTGCTGTCAACCTTGGCGCGCCGCGCGCCGCATGTCCATGTGATTGTTTATCCAGCACCGGTGCAAGGCGTTGGCGCTGCCGCGCAATTGGTTGCCGCGCTTGAAAGTGCGCAGCGGCGTGCCGAAGTCGAGGTGTTAATTCTTTGTCGCGGTGGTGGCTCCCTTGAAGATTTGTGGGAGTTTAATCATGAGTCATTAGCACGCGCCATGGCTGCGAGCACAATACCTATTATTAGCGGTGTTGGCCATGAAACTGATTTCACCATTGCTGATTTTGTCGCCGATATGCGCGCCCCGACCCCAACGGGTGCAGCTGAATTAGTGAGTACCCAACGTGAAGTTCTGCTGCGCGAGCTTATGCAACGTTATGCGCAGCTTAGCCGTGCTTTTAATCGATTACTTGAGCGTCGCATGCAGACCTTAGATGGGTTAGCGCGCTGTTTGGTGAGCCCTGCTGAGCGATTTGTTCAGCAGCGCAGCCATCTACGGCAACTCACGCTACGCTTATCTGCCGCCGCTACACAGAGCTTACGTGCTGGGCAAGCGCGTTTTGCTTTGCTTGACTTACGCCGGCGGCGTAGTCATCCCGACTTGGTACGCACGCGAGCAACGCTGAAATTTTGGGCTGAACGGCTTGCAGCTGGCTTGGCAAAGAAGCATCAGCAGCGTTGTGCAAAATTAAACGAACTTGCTGCACGTATCACGCTTTTGAGTCCGCAACGTACGCTTGAGCGCGGTTATGCGGCTTTACTTAACCCGCGCAATGGACGCGCATTGCGCGCACCTAATGATCTTATTGCGGGAGAGCGGGTAGTTGTACATCTTGCACAAGGTAGCGCGGAGATTGGTATTCGTGATGTGCAGCCTACCCTCGGTCTTACCTCTTCTTAGAAGCTAACCAAAGTTTTTTAATACTCAGCTTTGCGCGGGGACTGCAGCTAGCACTTTGCGCAAGCTCCGCTGATTTTAATTGCGGGTGGAGGCTAAGCCGCCTACAATTGTCAGCTGTCTACTAGAAGAAATGGAAGAGCGCACTATGGAACATCAACTCCCCCCCTTACCTTACGAAAAAGATGCTTTAGCTCCGCATATGTCGAAAGAGACGCTCGAGTTTCATTACGGCAAGCATCATCAAACTTATGTCACGAAGCTTAATGAGCTAATTCCTGGTACTGAGTTTGAAAATCTGTCACTTGAAGAAATTATTAAAAAATCATCAGGGCCGATTTTTAACAACGCAGCTCAAATCTGGAACCACAGTTTTTTTTGGCAATCGCTTGCCCCCAACGGCGGCGGCGCGCCAGGCGGTGCGTTAGGCGAGGCGATTAATAAAAAATGGGGTTCTTACGATAAATTTAAAGAAGTTTTTACTCAAGCTGCACTAACGCTTTTTGGCTCTGGCTGGACTTGGCTGGTGAAAAGATCAGATGGCACGCTTGATTTAATGCAAACAAGCAATGCAGCAACGCCATTGACTGGTGATACAACACCGTTGTTGACGTTAGATGTGTGGGAGCACGCTTATTACATTGACTATCGCAATGCGCGACCAAAATTTGTCGAAGGGTTTTGGCAAATCGTCAATTGGAATTTTGCTGAGCAAAATTTTAAAGCATAAAAATCGCCCTACAAATCACCTGGTAACTCGCTATAAATTGTGCGGCGTAAGCTTGGCTCGTCAAAGGCATTTTTTGCCCACACAGTGATATAGGCTCTCCCTAACTAGCCTATGCTTAATTTTTTATAGCCTGCTAGCATTTGTTACGACTAAAAATCCTCACCAGCACCCGTGGCTGGTGAGGATTTTTTTATGTGTGCTCAGATTGGCGATCAAGCTCGCTTAAGGATTTTCAAGGGGGCGCGGTAGATTGCACCGATTTGTAAGCGGCTGCACAGAATTTAAGCGCCTCACCCTATCGTCGTCGGTAAGATTGAATTGCCAAGAAGGGATGTGCAAATAAGAGACTACAAATTTGTTGCGTTCTTTGTAGATCATCACACAGAGGAAGGCAAGGTTCGAACCTTGGCTTATCTTGATATGTTTTGTCGCACAGTCATTCAATAAAAAGAAGATGAGGGGAGGCGCTGTATGGACAAAGTTTGGTTGAAGTCTTATCCACCCGATGTACCCGTGGAAATTGATGTATCGCTTTACCCATCGTTAGTCGATTTGATCGAAGATAGCTTTCAGAAATATGCTGAGCGTTCTGCCTTCGCTTGCATGGGCCAAACCATAACTTATGCCGAGCTTGATCGTCAGTCACGCAACTTAGCTGCTTGGTTTCAACGTAAAGGGCTGCTGCCAGGTGCACGGGTTGCAGTGATGCTGCCTAATATGTTCCAGTATCCAATCACCATGATGGCCATTTTGCGCGCAGGCTGCGTGGTGGTGAACGTTAATCCGATGTATACAGCGCGAGAACTTGAGCATCAGCTGAAAGATAGTGGGGCTGAGGCGATTGTAATTTTAGAGAGCTGCGCACCTGCACTTGAAAAAATTATAGCTAATACGGCGATTAAGCATGTGGTGGTTGCCTCAGTGGGCGACTTGCTCGGTATCAAAGGATTGTTTGTTAACTTTATGTTGCATCATATCCAGAAGCATATCCCGGACTTTCATTTTGAAAACGCCACACTGTTCAATGATGCCTTAGCGAGCGGCGCGCAGACTCCTTTAACTGCGGTAAAGATTGGCCCTGATGATTTAGCTTTTCTGCAATATACAGGCGGTACAACAGGCACGCCTAAGGGGGCGATGCTACTGCATCGAAATATAGTCGCAAATGTGCAGCAAACTTATGCGTGGCTTGCCCCTATTTTTAAAAAGAAAATAAAAAATGAGCAGACTGTCACCCTAGTCGCGTTGCCGCTTTATCATATTTTTTCGCTTACCGTCTGTGGCTTATTAATGCCGAGTATAGGCGCGTTGGGCATTTTGGTGCCGGACCCAAGAGATGTAAAAGAATTGATTAAAGTGTTTAAAACTTATTCCGTCAATTTTTTTCCGTCCGTCAATACCTTATATAACGCTTTACTGCATGATCCTGAATTTGAGGAGCTTGATTTCTCAAATTTGATACTTGCCCAAGGCGGTGGTATGGCGGTTCAGGAGGTTGTTGCACGGCGTTGGTTCAAGGTAACCGGTATACCCATTATCGAGGGCTATGGGCTATCAGAAACCTCGCCAGCTGTTACCTGTGCGCCGATAAATGCGGTTGAATATTCAGGAACGATAGGGCTGCCGCTTCCTTCGACCGAAGTGTCGATACGGGATGAAGCAGGTAATGCTGTACCAATGGGGCAGCCTGGGGAAATTTGTATCCGTGGCCCGCAGCTCATGGCAGGGTATTGGAAACGCCCGGAAGAGACGGCGCAAGTGATGACGGCCGATGGTTTTTTGAAGTCGGGCGATATTGGCACTATAGATGAACGTGGCTTTATTAAAGTGATTGACCGCAAGAAAGATATCATTCTTGTATCAGGCTTTAATGTCTACCCGAACGAAATCGAAGAAATTGTCGCCGAGCATCCTGGTGTTTTAGAAGTGGCTGCAATTGGTGTTGCCGACAGTCACGCAGGTGAGGTCGTCAAGTTATTTATAGTTAAAAAAGACCCATTTTTAGTTGAAAAAGAGATTGCTGGGTTCTGTAGAGAGCGTTTAACTGGATATAAAAGACCGCGGTTTATCGAGTTTTGTAATGAGTTACCCAAATCTAATGTAGGCAAAATTTTGCGCAAAGCATTGCGTGAAAAAGAAAAGTTACCTGCTCAAGTATAGAAAAAGGCACCCGAAGGTGCCTTTTTTTACTACGCTATCTATTAGCGCTTAGCTACTCAATTGCTTAGAATGCAACGCGTAGACCAGCACGAACTAGAGCTTGCGTGTTTTTGCTCGAAGCGCTTACGCCGCTGATACCAGCTACGAGAGCATTACCATAAGCATCTTTACCGCGAGCTTTTTGATATGCGCCGAGTACATAAACTTCAACAGATTTCGACAGATCTTGGCTCAAGCTAACGTTAACTTGCTGATATTTAGCAGTGTTATTGTTAATTTTGTTGGACCAGGTGTAGTCATAAGAGAGCATACCGACCAAGTCTGGTGCGAAGTGATAAGCAAGGCTAGCTTCAGCATTTTGGAAGGTAGCGTTTCTTGTCTTCTCATCTAGGCCAGCAATAACTGAGCTCTTAAATTGCGTGTTGCTGTAGTTAACGCCAGCAGTCAAAGCACCAAAGTCAAACGTACCGCCTGCAGCAATGATTTGCAAGGACTTTGCATTGACATAACTGCCAAAAACTGGGTTTTTACTAGGGTCGATAAATAGAGTGTCCTCTACTGTTATGCCTTCGTCAGCAAAGAATGAGCTTGCTGGGGTTTTTGCGTTTAAGTAAGCTGCGCCTAAAGCGATTGGGCCATTTGCATAACCTACACCAGCGGACCAAACTTGGTTATCTGAACGACGGCCAGGTGTACCACCCAAGCTGTACAAGCCACCGAAGGTCAAGCCTTCATAGCTGTTGCTGGTATATTTGATGGAGTTGTTAACGCGACGGCTGTTATTGAAGTTATCAATATCACCTGGGTGAGCAGCAAAGCTACCTTCCCAACGGCCACTTGCAGCCAATGGGCTAACAAAGTCAGCGATCGAATCATATTGACGACCGATGGTTACGGTACCGAAATCACCGCTGAGGCCAGCAAAAGCTTGACGGCCAAAGATTCTGTTTCTTGCTTGCGAGCTTTGCAATTGTGAGCCAGTGTTGACATCAAAACCGCTTTCCAACGTGAAAATAGCTTTTAAGCCATTACCGAGATCTTGCGAACCACGTAGACCCCAACGGCTACCTTGCAAGCCACCGCTTGATAGGTTGACTTGTGATTTGCCACCAGCGGCATTTCCAGCTTGGTTATAGGTTTGTACATTGCTTACGTAGTTGATACCAGTATCAATCAAGCCAAACAAGGTAACGCTGCTTTCGGCTTGTGCCGCGCTAGCAAACGCGCCTAAAGCTGCGAGAGCAAGTAGCGATTTTTTCATTGGGTAATCTCCAAAAGGATGTGGATTTAGCGTTATTTCTAAACTAGACAGTAGTGTCTCTTTCGCTAATAACTTCACGAGAGGGAGAAGTTAGGAGTTAATGTAGCAAATTTGTTTCTCTCGTCAAAGAAAAAGCTCAGCTTTAACAAATATATGAGCGGCGTTTGTTTCATTTATGCAACATGACTGCGTGGATGAGTCTTATCTAGATGGCAGTATTTAGCTTTGCGCTAGCGGGAAAAAGGGAATCAACTATTTTTAAAAGAAAGAGGAGAAGCAAGCATGGCGCTTGATCGCTGGATTGGCGAATTTGATAGTTGTTTGCGCGCTTTAACTGGCGTGCTGCAAGCCACACGGCCGCTGCCGCGGCCACCTAGTAACGTCAAGGCTCCACCTTTGTCGCCTCAAGAAAAAGCCCATGCAGCAGCGCTGATGCGGGTGAACCATGTTGGAGAAATTTGCGCCCAGGCGCTGTATCAGGCGCAAAAGCTTGCGAGCCACTCAGCGCAAGCTAAATCAATGTTTGAGCAGGCAGCGCGTGAAGAGCAAGATCACTTGGGTTGGACTGCAACGCGTATTAAAGCGCTAGACGGGCACTTAAGCTTGCTCAACCCTGTCTGGTATGGGGGCGCTTTTCTCATTGGATTTAGCGCAGGCAAGATGAGTGATCGTATTAGCCTTGGCTTTATGGCAGAGACTGAGCGTCAGGTTGAGCAGCATTTGAATAGCCATCTTGAGCAATTGCCGCAAGCGGATTACGCATCACGTGCCATTGTTTCTCAAATGCGCGCCGATGAGGCCGCACACGCGCAAGCTGCGCAGCAAGCAGGGGGGACAGAGCTGCCGCTTTTGGCTCGACGCTTAATGCGTGCCGCGGCGCGAGTTATGACACGAACTGCTTACTATATTTAAGCGACTACTGAGTAGGCGGCACAAACCCGGAAGCGACATCCACACCTTCGCCAAAAAAGAATTTCTCCGCTTGCTTAAGCAAATATTGCCGTGCGCGAGCGTCGGCCATGCTGAGGCGATATTCATTGACGAGCATGGTCTGATGTTTTAGCCAATCTTGCCAGACTGCTTTCGAAATATGGTTATAGATACGTTGCCCAAGCTCACCTGGTAACGGTGGAAAATCAAGGCCTTCTGCCTCTTTGCCGAGCTTGGCGCAGTGTACGGTACGCACTTTTTGCGCTTGATCGTCGTTAGATGTTGTCATAACAATAAAAGCCTAGAATTCGTGTCAAAAATGCTTAAGAGAAAAAGAAAAAAAGCCGTGATTTGCCTGTAGGTTTATTCGGCATTTTCCTAAAGTTGCTTTAATAAAATGACTGACTTACGTTGCCAATTATAAAGTCGGCGTCGGTCTTCTGGCAGATCATCTAGCGTCACTTTTTTGAAGCCGCGTTTTATAAACCAATGTGCAGTGCGCGTGGTTAATACAAACAGACGGTTTAATCCAAGTGCTCGGGCGCGTTGCTCAATGCGCATGAGCAAGCGTTCCCCGTCGCCAGCACCTTGCGCTTCTGGCGCGACGGTTAAGCAGCTCATTTCACCCAATTTTTCTGACGCGTAAGGATAAAGCGCAGCGCAGCCAAATAATACGCCGTCATGCTCAAGCACTGAAAAATGCCCAATTTCACGTTCAATTTGATGGCGATCGCGCCGCACTAGCGTGCCATCTAGTTCAAGCGGCTCAATTAATTGCAAGATGCTACCCACATCGTCAGCATTGGCTTCACGCAAGCTTTCAAGATTTTGGTAAGAAATCATCGTACCAATACCGTCATGGAGAAAAAGCTCAAGCAAGATGCTGCCATCTAATACAAAAGGAATAATATGCGCGCGTCGCACCCCGCTGCGACAAGCGCGGATGGAATGTTGTAGATAAAAGCTTTCATTAGTAGGTAAAGTGCCTGCTTCGTGCAGTTTATGGGCGTCTTCTAGCGAAAGCTCGCCGCGTAATTCGCCGTTCTCAACAATGCCAGGAGTTTCGGTAATAAAAATTAACTTATCTGCTTGCAGCGCAATCGCGGCAGCCGATGCCACATCTTCCATAGAGAGATTAAATGCTTCACCAGTTGGTGAAAAACCTAGCGGCGATAAAAGCACTAATTTACGTTGCGCGAGAGAGTGGCGGATAGACTCAGCATCGATTTTGCGCACAACCCCTGTATGTTGAAAATCAATTCCATCGATAATGCCCACTGGCCTGGCAGTCACAAAATTGCCTGACACAATGCTAATGCGTGCATGCGCCATCGGCGTGTTGGGCAGACCTTGGCTAACCGCCGCTTCAACGTCAAGCCGTACCCCACCGGCTGCCTCTTTGGCTGCTTCCAGGGCGCTTGCATCGGTAATGCGAATATCATGCGCAAATAAAGATTCCACTTGGTGCAGTCTCAGCTGCTCTTCAACTTGTGGCCGCGAGCCATGCACCAATACAATTTGCATCCCCATCGCATGCAGCAGCGCAAGGTCTTGTACAAGTGTATTCAAAAGACCTGCTTGGACTAGCTCGCCGCCAAAGGCGACCACAAAAATTTTATGGCGAAAGGCGTGAATGTAAGGCGCAACACAGCGTAACCAGTAAACGAACTGAGCTTGCCCTGCCGCCTCTTCGTCGGCTTCTTCATACATATTTAACCCTTACGCTGTTCAGATTGAGGCTGAGAGGAAAAAAGTGACGCTGCACATTACCTGTGCTTATCGCGCATGTACTGAGCCAGCGCTTTTGCACACTCAGGCACGAGCGTGGGGCCGCGATAAATAAGCCCTGTATATAGCTGCACTAGAGAAGCGCCAGCAGCCAACTTAGCACGTGCATCGTCGCCTGAAAAGATGCCGCCCACCCCAATAATGGGCACTGTACTGCCTAATTCACGATGGAATTTGCGAATCACGGTATTAGAAGCATCCAGTAGCGGTTTACCTGATAAACCCCCTGTTTGGTTCGCATTCTCAAGGCCTGCTACTGCTGTGCGCGATAGTGTTGTATTAGTCGCAATTAAGCCATCAATGCGATGGCGCAGCAGTGCCTCTGAGATGGTGTGAATCTCAATATCAGTGAGATCGGGTGCAACCTTTACCGCGATGGGCACGTGCTTGCCATGCAAATCAGCCAGGCGTTCGCGTTTATCTTGCAGGGCTGCAAGCAGCGCATCGAGTGCTTCAGCATTTTGTAATTGACGCAGGTTTTGCGTGTTTGGTGAAGAGATATTTACCGTGACGTAGCTCGCGAAAGGGTAGACACGCTCAAGACAATACAGGTAGTCACGCGCTGCTTGCTCAATCGGCGTATCGGCATTCTTGCCAAGATTAATACCCAAAATCCCTTTGTAGCGAGCCGCTTGTACATTGCGAATGAGGGCGTCAACGCCACCATTATTAAAGCCCAAACGGTTAATCAGCGCACCTGCGGTAGGCAGGCGGAACAGGCGTGGGCGTGGATTACCTGGCTGTGGGCGAGGCGTTACCGTGCCGATTTCGATAAACCCAAAGCCGAACGCCGCCAGCGCATCAATACATACCCCATCTTTATCAAGCCCGGCGGCCAAGCCAACCGGATTATTAAAGCGCAGTCCCATTACCGTACAGGGCGCCTGCACAGGAGGAGGGTAGAATAATTTAGATATCCCCAGACGATTAGTCATGCGCAATAGCGAGAGGGAGAAATGATGGGCTTGTTCCGCATCCATGCGAAATAAGCGCGAGCGCACAAGCGAATAAATAGAGCTCAACACAATAGTTTTTCAGCCAAGAAAAAAGCGGTTTATATAAAAGGCGACGCGCTGATAAGTATGAAGAAGCTGCGTTTTATTAAAAGTTCTCTACAGAACCTCTGCATAAACCCTGTAGTGGCGGCATTTTTTGCTACAGGGTTTATGCAGAGGTTCCTTGATAAAAAGCGAAGTATATAAGCAATTAGCTTGTGCTTCGAGCTAAGAACCTGTCTACAAATCGCCAAAAAGACCGTGATTCGCGTTTTTTCAAATCCTGGGCGGTGCTCGCAATCCTCATGTACGTCTAGGTACACTGCCGGTTGCTGCGATGCGGCCTCCCCCGACTGACGGCCTTTTATACAATTTTTAGACAGGTTCTAAGAAAGATCTACATAGTTCTGGCCGTGTGCTTGCGTAGGTTGCTCTTATTCAGAAGAGGGGTTGAGTGCTTGCCATTGGCCATCGATAAACCCTTCGAGGGGAGAGAAATTAGTTTTATAGGCCATCTTACGGCTATCGCGTACCCAATATCCGAGATAAACATACGGTAGCCCTAAGCGCTTAGCTTGCTCGATCTGCCACAAGATACTGTACGTACCGAAGCTCGCTCGTGTTATTTCAGGCTCATAAAATGTATACACGGCCGACAGCCCATCGGGCAGTAAATCGATCACGCTTATCATTTGCAGCGTACTGCGGGAGCTGTCCTGAATTTCTGGGGCATGAAACTCAACAAGCTGTGAGGTGACCTGACTTTGCAGTAAAAACGCTTGATATTGGGTGCGGCTATCTTGCTTGATCTCATGACTCAAGCCATTCTCGTTATGGCGTGCGAGCTGATAACGCTGATACAGCAAATAATGTGTTTCATCATAACGCAGTGGCGTAAGTATCGTACGGAGGTTGCCATGAGTACGCTGGATGCGCCGCTGCGTGCGATTGGGTTGAAATTGAGAAACCAAAATCCGCACCGATACGCAAGCCTGGCAGGCCTGGCAAGCTGGACGATAAATAGACGTGCTAGAGCGTCTAAAACCTAGCTTAATTAGCTCGGCATAAGCACTGGAATTGATCAAATGGTCTGGCTTAGCCACCTGTGCACGCGCGCTGCGCCCTGCTAAATAACTGCAAGGATAGGAAGTAGTGGTATGCAGCTGCAATACTTTGGGTGAATCGGGAGATTTTGCGAGGCTCACGTGATTCTCCTAAATGCTGATTGATAAGCCCATGCAAGAGCAAAAGAGGTCTATTGATTGGTGGTTGGGCTGTCAGTTTTTATCTCGATACCTAGCTATTCCTATTATTCCACTCGTACTAAAACTGACTTATCAAAGCCCCAAGGAATGGGTGGGCTGTCGATAACGCGAGTTAAGTGTTGAGCAAATTCAGCACGGGGGATCTCACGTGCGCCAAGCGAAGCTAAGTGAGCGGTGTTTTGCTGGCAATCTACCATGCCCACTTGGTGCTGGCGTAGATGGTTGATAAGTGCCGTCAGCGCGATTTTTGATGCGTCTGTACGTTGGGCAAACATTGATTCACCAAAAAACATTGTCCCAATACTTACCCCGTATAAACCACCAACTAGTTGACCTTCGTACCATGTCTCTACGCTATGCGCAAAGCCTAGCTCATGTAGCTTGGTATACGCTGCCATCACCTCTTCAGTAATCCAAGTGCCCGCTGTATGCAAACGCGTGTGGGCGCAGGTAGCGATGACTTTGGCAAAACAAGTATTGACGCGAATTTCCCACGCTGGCTCGCGCAGCACGCGGCGCAATGTTTTTTTGAGAGAGGCTGAGATTTTAAATTCGGTAGGGGCAAGAACCATTCTCGGATCAGGGCTCCACCACAGTACGGGTTGGCCCTCTGAATACCAAGGAAAAATACCCTTGCGGTAGGCGGCTAATAATTGCTCAGGAGTTAATTCTATGCTGGCCGCTAATAAGCCAGGTGCTCCGCTGGCGGGGCCGAGCGCTTGCTCGATAGGCGGGAAAGGCTGGTGAGGGTGTAAGCAAGGCACCATGCGAGCGCTCGTTTTAGGTAATAGACCCCTTTTGACAACCCATAACGGGGTTATACCGGATCAAAGTACTTTTGTACTGGCATTAAAGATATTCCTTGCTACGGCGTATCAAAAGAGTTCTCGTGATGCAATGAGCGTTAGTTGCTCGCAGGTTCAGGAGACGCTCAATCAACTCACTTTACTTAGGGAACCTCTGCATAACCCCCATAGCGGCGTCATGCAGAGGTTCCTTAGCATCTCTTTAAGGAGAACCAATGCTCATAGGCTCCTCAGAAAAGGGGAGACTAGGTAAAGCGGACGCTGACCCATGCTCCGGAATTGAGGCGGCGGAGAGCGCTGCAGCAGCAGCTGCTGCGGGGGTGAAACGATCAACCAGATAATAGTCGAGTATTTTCCGGGCAATCGGTGCCGCTGCTTGGGCGCCCCATCCGCCGTTTTCCACGATAAGGGCGAAGGCAATTTCAGTTGGTTCAGCCGGCGGGGCTAATGCGTTAGGCTGGCTGAGCTGAGCATGTAAGCGAGCTGGCCGAGCATTGCCAGGCGCAAAGCCGATAATCAGCGCATGATCGCGGCGAGATTCTGCTATTGCATGAGCGCGATATTTGCCGCCACGCAATGAGTAAACTTGAGCCGTTCCTGTTTTAACGGCAGCGTGATAGGGCGCGCCGTGAAAGGCCGCCATCGCAGTGCCTTCCTTGGCTACGCCCACCATCGCACGTTTCACGAAGTCTAAGTGCTCTTGGCTCACTTTAATCTGATAACTTGCCTGTGGTACGGTTAGACGCGCTTCATGCGTAATGGGATGCTCAATTTTTTTGACCAAATGCGGCTTCATCACCACGCCATCATTGGCAAGTATGGCGGTTGCGTGTGCCAGCTGGAGCATGGTGAAGGAATTGTAGCCTTGCCCAATGCCAAGACTAATGGTCTCGCCGTCATACCATCTTTGTAGGTCGCGGCGGCGGTAGGCTTTTTTCTTCCAGTCAGTGGAAGGCAGCACGCCTTTCGCCTCGCCTTTAATATCAATGCCTGTCAATTGACCAAAGCTCCAAGGCTTCATGAAAGCCTCAATCGCATTGACGCCAAGATCGTGGGCGAGCACATAGTAATAGGTGTCGCACGAGGCAACAATCGAGCGGTACATATCAACACGACCATGACCTGTGCGCAGATCATCGCGAAAGGTATGTCCGCCGATGATGTAGTAGCCGGGGTCTTGAAAGCTCCATTGCGGGCGGCGCTTATGCAGTGCAAGCGCAGCCAGTGCCATAAATGGTTTGTAAGTTGAGCCGGGCGGATAGGTGCCACGCAAAGGGCGGTTTAAAAGCGGCTTAGAGGGTGAATTGTTAAGCTCATCCCAAGCTTGCTGATCAATTCCATCGACGAATAAATTCGGGTCAAAACTTGGCGTAGAAACAAAGGCAAGCACGTCACCGGTCGAGGGTTCAATGGCGATAAGCGCCCCACGTTTGCCAGCGAAAGCTTGCTCCGCTACCTTTTGCAATTTGATATCAAGCGCTAGTACCAAATTATTGCCGGGTACAGCTTGGGTACGCGAGACCGTGCGCATGGGTCGCCCACCGGCGGTAACTTCAACCTCTTCAAAGCCGGTGAGTCCATGCAGCTCACCTTCGTAGCTTTGCTCAATACCAATTTTGCCGATGTAGTCGGTTCCCTTGTAATTATTTGCATTCAAACGTGAGTCACTGTTTTCAACGCTACTATTACTTTGTTCCTGGGTTTCCTTTATTTCCTTGATGTGATCCAGATCTTGTTGCGAGATACGGCTAATGTAGCCAATCACGTGTGCAGCAGTCGTCCCTAGCGGATATTGGCGAAACATGCGGGCGCGCACTTCAACACCGGGAAAACGAAAGCGTTGGGTGGCAAAGCGGGCGACTTCCTCGTCTGACAGGCGTAAGCGAATGGGTAGACTAGCAAAGCTTTTTGATTCTTCTAAAAATTTCTTAAAACGGCGTCGGTCACGTTGATCGATAGTCACAATTTCCGCTAGACGGCTGATTGTTTCATCGAGCGTTCCATTGATTTTTGAGGGGGTAATCTCAAGTGAATAAGCAAAATAATTGCGTGCTAGCACGACCCCGTTGCGGTCAGTAATAATGCCGCGGTTTGGTGTGGTGGGCGAGATCGCAAGCCGGTTAGCATCGGCGCGTAATGAATATTGGTTGTGATGCCAGACCTGCAAATAAAAAAAGCGTGCAATGAGCAAAGCAAAGCAAACAAATACGAAGAGCCATGCTGCTGCAATGCGTAGCTGAAATTGCCGAAGCTGCCGCGCAGGATTTTTAAATTCGGTCATGGATGAATATCGCGGTACATTCTGTTAGGGGGAAAGCACTGAATAAGCTAGGCGTGGCGTCATCTTGGAGATATTTTTCTATTTCTTGTGTGTGATTTATTCAGTGCTTTCATTTTGAATATGTAAATTTGTAGGTTGGGGTGACGAAGGAGCCCCAATACAACCCACTTAAAACATTATCCCAATGACCATTCCCCATACAATCATCCGCAAAATATCATCTTCGTGAATACCCCAACTTGCTGTGGTTGTATGAAGGTGCTTGCGTTGGGGTTCCTTCGTCACCCCAATCTATGTTGTAACCTTAAACAAAGGTATAGCGTTAAATCGGACGTGTATCGTCGGGGTCAACCGGGCGTTTTTGTGGCGCCAGCAGAATATAGGTGGCCAATGGCCATAAGGCTGCTTCGACAAAACCGTCGAGCAAATAGCTCCAACCAGGAAAATGTGCGCCTGCTATCAAGCGAACTGCGAATAGGATAGTTTGTGTGAGCACTAATAGGGGTAATACATGCAGCGCTTGCACGAATACGGGAAACCACAAGACACGGCGATGTATGGTAATCGCGCCATACGAGAGAATGGTGTACGCCAACGCATGCTCGCCTAGTAAGCTGCCGTAATGTACGTCCATCAGTAGGCCGAGAAAAAATGCAATGCCCATCCCCGCTTTGCGCGGCTGATGAATGTTCCAAAATAGCAAAACCAGCGCGATAAAATCTGGTACGCCGGGGAGCTGGCCCCATGGCAGTAAGTTGATTAGAAAGGCACCTATCAAACTGAATGCGATAAACCAACCATTAGCGGGCCGCAGAATATAGTAAGGGCGATTCATGGGCGCCTCTTCTGAAGAGCAGGTGGGGGAGATTTTTTGTTTGTCTGCGGTACTGTTTTTGTTGTGCTAGAAGAAGCAGGAGCTACAAGCGGTGGATCTTGATAATGTAGGACGAGTAATTGGTTTGCCCCTCGCACAGGTGTGGCTGGTTTGCATACTACGTCAGCAAATTCGCCACCTGCTGGCCGCTCAATTTTGAAGACCTTGGCGACTGGCAACCCTGGCGGAAATACACCATCAAGGCCGCTTGTAACCAGTTCATCGCCCGGCTGCACATCCGCATTCGCTGAGATAAAGCGCATATTCAGAAAATCGTCTTGCGATGTGCCATAGATCAAGCCACGTAAACCTGTGCGCGTAAACTGTACGGGAATGGCTAGATCTTTGTCAGTCAGCAGCGTAGCTTCTGACTGCAATGGGTAAACGCGAGTGACCTGCCCAAGCACGCCATTTTCATTAATCACGGGTGAGCCGGCGCGGATGCCGTGGCGTGAACCGCGGTCGATAATAATTTTTTGTACAAAAGGATCTTGTGCATCGTAGCGAATCTCTGCTGCCACGGCGCCAATTTTGACGCGGCCTGCAAGTGCTAAGAGAGAGCGCAAATGCTCGTTCTCTTCAGCTAGCTGAGTCGTTTTCAGGGTTTGGAGTGTAAGCGCTAAATTATGCGTTTTGAGGGTTTGGTTTTCTGCGCGCAAGGTAGAGCCGGTAACGAAAAAATCTACGATGCCAAGCGCGATGTCGCGCGGTAGAAGCGCTATTTGCTGCAATGGGTAAAGGGCAGTCCCAATGACTTGATGAAGTTTTTCAAGCGCCCGATAACGTACATCTGACACCAGCAAGACAAGTGCTAAGGTGACAAACACAATTAGCCGTGCGAACGCTGACGGCCCTTGCTTAAAAAGAGGCGGCGGACTGTATTCCATGGTCGGCGCCGAGCTAGGCTAAAAAGCGGTTGGTAAAGGGTAGAGCGAGAGTTTCACTGACGCACGCTATCCTGTAATTAATAAAAATTTGGCAGATTTTAGCCAGCTAGGCTAATAATCACGCAAAAATAAGCAGTAGCCCCGCCTATTGGCAGGCTACTGCTTCAACTATTACTCGTCAGAGAAAAGATTGCCAAGTTTGTCCATTCTCTCAAGTGCCATGCCGCAACCGCGCACAACGCAAGTGAGTGGATCTTCTGCAACTAAAACAGGTAGGCCTGTTTCTTCAGCCAACAATCGATCAAGGTCATTTAACAGCGCACCGCCACCGGTTAGCATCAAGCCGCGTTCAGCGATATCAGCACCAAGTTCTGGCGGAATTTGTTCAAGCGCGATTTTCACGGCAGAAACAATTTGGTTCAGCGGCTCAGTTAAGGCTTCTAAAATTTCATTTCCGGAAATGGTAAAGCTACGCGGAATACCTTCTGAAAGATTGCGTCCCTTCACTTCCATTTCTTTCATTTCTGTCGCTGGGAAGGCGTAACCAATTTCTTTTTTAATTAGCTCGGCGGTTTGCTCGCCGATCAGCATTCCATAATTGCGACGAATGTAATTCACAATCGCTTCATCAAACTTATCGCCGCCTACGCGCACTGCGCCTTTATAGACGATGCCGCCTAGTGAAATCACGCCGACTTCGGTCGTACCGCCGCCAATATCTACCACCATCGAGCCAGTTGCTTCCGATACGGGCAATCCTGCTCCAATCGCGGCGGCCATTGGCTCTTCAATTAAATAAACTTGTGAGGCACCTGCTCCGTGGGCGGCTTCTTTAATCGCTCGGCGCTCGACCTGGGTGGAACCGCACGGTACACAAATAATGATGCGGGGCGAAGGGGAAAATAAGCGTGACTCATGCGCCATTTTGATGAACTGCTTAATCATCTGCTCAGTGACAGTGAAATCAGCAATCACCCCATCCTTCATTGGGCGAATCGCTTCGATATTCCCCGGCACTTTGCCAAGCATTTGCTTCGCTCTTTTGCCTACTGCTTGAATGGTTTTTTTGCCATTAGGTCCGCCCTCTTGGCGGATGGCGACGACTGACGGCTCGTCTAGAACGATACCTTTGCCACGCATATAGATGAGTGTATTGGCGGTACCTAAATCGATGGCTAAATCGTCAGAAAAAAAGCTACGCAGAAAACCGAACATTGAAGACCCTGTTATATTCAAAGCCGCTTCTAAAAACCTATTGAAGGTCTCCCAGCGGAGCGACAGCGGAAAAATAATACCTTGGCATTCCCACACTATCCAAACTAGGAAAGCTTAGGAAACCCTAAGAACCTGTTCACGATCTTCCTAAAAGGCTGTGATTTGGGGTCGGGCGGTGCTCGGAATCCTCATGTACTTATGTACATTCCGGTTCCTGCGCTCCGTCCTCCCCCAACTGACGACCTTTTAGAAAAATCGTGAATAGGTTCTACATAAACCGTGAGCGGCGTCATTGCCTATCTACCGTATATTTGTACTATCTGCGTCGATATTTATCACTCGCGATTGATTCAGGAAGGTCGGTATCCTTTGCCCGCGGGCTATGCAGACCTTCCTTCAGCGAGCGCTATAAAAAAGACGCTATCAAAATGAAACTAAACCAGCGACGGCTGGTCTAAGCAAGCTGATAGACCAGAATGCGAGTATCATTTTGATAAAGCCTGATTGATGTAGGCGTCCTAGAAAGAAAGTAAAGCGTCAGCAAAAAGACTGAATCTATAGTTGAAACATAATCATACCTTATAATTTTTATTATTCCGCGCAAAACCTCAATTTTGGCATTGCGCTAGTGCCTGCCTATGTTCTATTTAGGGAATATCTGCAGAAGCCTGATGTGGAAGCATAACTTCTGGCTGTACTAGATGTACTATCCGTCTCGGCATTCATTGCTCGCAGTTTATGCAGTTGATCCAGCACTTTTTTTACAAGCTCAATATGAGCAGTTTTTTCCGGTGAAAATATGTCCCTAACTTTATCTGATGTGCAAAAGCTTGCCGAACTTGCGCGCATCGAACTCGCGGCTCACGAAGCTGAGACCATGCTAACTCAGTTAAACCGTTTGTTTACCCTAATCGATAAGGTACAAACGGTGCCAACAGACGGTATCTTGCCACTTGCTCATCCTACTGAGCTAGCTTTCTCAATGGATGAAAAAGCAAATATTGCGGTGCGTCTGCGCGGGGATAAAGTAACCGAGATTGTGCCTTGTGATGAATATCAACGCATTGCGCCTGCTGCCGAAAATGATCTTTATCTAGTCCCGAAAGTGATTGAATAAATTCATGTAATCCTATTCAGAATCTGGCTTGGACTTTATCCAGCCAGGCTGGACTGCGTGCACCAAAATTCATCAAGTACGTGTTCCTATAGACCTATAGGCGAGGACTAAATGCTATCCAACGTTACTTGATAAAAAACCTAATAATTTGCAGGATGAAAGCAGCGAGCAAAGCTACCACGCTTAGATGGCGTGCTTAGTTACTTGCTGCGGCCCTGCCTGACTTTTCTTTAATTATTCCATCATGCACCGAAAAAGTCTGATTGAACTACGCCAAGCACTAGATGCCAAGGCGTTCTCTGCACTTGAATTAGCGCAACATTTTTTAGCGCGCATTGACGCTGCGCAAAGCATTAATGCGTTTCTTGAGGTTGACCATGAGCGCACGCTTGCTGCTGCCGCCACTGCTGATCAACAAATTGCTAAAGGCCTGCAGGGAGCCCTCACTGGGATCCCCATTGCGCATAAAGATATTTTTGTGACACGCGATTGGAAAACCACGGCTGCTTCAAAAATGCTCGCGCAGTATGTCAGTCCATTCGATGCCACCATTGTTGAGCGGTTTGCCAATGCCGGTATGGTATGCCTGGGTAAAACCAATTTGGATGAGTTCGCGATGGGCTCGGCTAACAAAACCTCATACTTTGGCCCTGTACAAAATCCTTGGGATCGCGCGGCAGTGACAGGAGGTTCGTCGGGCGGCTCGGCAGCAGCAGTGGCTGCGCGCTTGGCGCCTGCTGCAACAGGTAGTGATACAGGCGGCTCAATTCGTCAGCCAGCGGCGCTCACAGGCGTCACAGGTTTGAAGCCCACCTACGGCCGTATCCCACGCTATGGCATGATTGCTTTTGCCTCTTCGCTTGACCAAGGCGGGCCGTTTGCTGCGAGCGCTGAAGACTGCGCTATTTTGTTGAACGCGATAGCAGGCTTTGACGAGCGTGATTCGACGAGTGTGATACGCCCGGTTGAAGACTTTACGCGCTACCTTGGCCAGAAATGGAAAACGAGCGAAAAAGAGAAAAGCAACGCGTCAGCCACCAAGCCGCTGGCCGGTTTACGTGTAGGTCTGCCAAAAGAATACTTTAGCCATGCGCTGAGCGATGACGTGCATATGGCTTTTGATAAAGCGATTAAAACCTACCAAGAGCTTGGCGCTACCCTGGTCGATATATCGTTGCCGCATACTGAACTGGCGGTCGCGGTGTATTACATCATCGCCCCAGCTGAAGCCTCCTCTAATCTGGCGCGCTTTGATGGTGTGCGCTATGGACATCGGGCAGAGAATTATCGTGACCTTACCGATATGTACAAAAAAACGCGTGCAGAAGGTTTTGGCATGGAAGTTAAGCGCAGAATCTTGACTGGCACTTATATGCTTTCGCATGGTCATTACGACGCGTATTACTGCCAAGCACAGAAAATTCGCCGATTGATTGCGCAAGATTTTCAGCAAGCGTTTAATCAGTGCGACGTTATCATGGGGCCAGTATCGCCAGCAGAAGCTTGGGATCTGAGTGATACCGAAGACAATTTGATGCACACCTATTTGGCTGATATTTATACGCTGTCAGTCAGCTTGGCGGGATTGCCTGGCATGAGCATCCCATGTGGTTTTGGTGCAAGCCAGCGCCCGCTTGGCTTACAAGTTATCGGCAATTATTTTGATGAAGCGCGCTTGCTGCAAGTAGCCGATGCTTTCCAGCGAGAAACAGATTGGCATAGCAGGGTGCCCGCAGAATTTATATAGCCAGTTATTTAGAACTTGTTTAGGCTTTCCCTAGCGCCCTCGCGCCGCCTTGCCGTACGCTTTGTACTGTCTGCGTCGGCGCGAGGCCACTAGGAAAACCCTAAACAAGTTCTAGCAGGGCAGTGATTTAGGTTTTCCTGTCGCCTTGCCGTACGCTTTGTACTGTCTGCGTCGGTGCGAGGCCACTAGGAAAACCCTAAACAAGTTCTAGCAGGGCAGTGATTTAGGTTTTCCTGCCGCCTTGCCGTACGATTTGTACTGTCTGCGTCGGCGCGAGGCCACTAGGAAAATCCTAAACAAGTTCTAGTAGGGTAGTGATTTAGGGTTTCCCTGCCGCCTTGCCGTCGTTTTGTATTGTCTGCGTCGGCGCGAGGGCGTTAGGGAAAGCCTAAACAAGTTCTTAAAGCCTATTCAAAGTCAGAAAAGGGACTCCAACAGGTGGGCTTAAAGTGATCAGTGAAGTTATCAATGGAATTCGCATGGATTGGGAAATTGTTATTGGCCTTGAGACGCACGCTCAGTTATCAACCGTCTCTAAAATTTTTTCTGGCGCCTCAACCCGTTTTGGGGCTGCGCCAAATACGCAAGCCAGCGCGATTGATCTGGCTTTGCCTGGCGTTTTACCGGTCTTAAATCGTGGCGCGGTGGAGCGGGCGATTTGTTTTGGCTTGGCTATCGACGCGAAGATCGCGTCGCATAGTGTTTTTGCACGCAAAAACTATTTCTATCCCGATCTGCCCAAAGGCTATCAAATTAGTCAATACGACATGCCGATTGTTGAGCATGGCAACCTAACTATTCAAGTTTCTCAGACTTCAAGCGACGATAAGAATCAGCCGCATGATTATGAAAAAACGATTCATATCCTGCGTGCTCATCTTGAAGAAGATGCGGGCAAATTGCTGCATGAAGAATTTGCTGGCATGACGGGTGTGGATTTGAACCGTGCCGGTACGCCGTTGCTAGAAATTGTGACGGATCCTGATATGCGTAGCGCGGCTGAGGCAGTCGCGTATGCCAAGGCTTTGCATACCCTGGTGGTATGGCTTGGGATTTGTGACGGCAATATGCAAGAAGGGTCGTTTCGTTGCGACGCGAATGTGTCGGTGCGACCGGTCGGACAGAAAGAACTTGGTACACGCACCGAAATTAAAAACCTCAATTCATTCCGTTTTCTGGACGAGGCCATTCGCTATGAAGCACGGCGCCAGATACGGCTGATTGAAGAGGGTGGGCGCGTGACGCAAGAAACCCGCTTGTATGATCCAAATCGGCGCGAAACTCGCTCAATGCGCAGTAAAGAAGATGCGCACGATTATCGTTATTTCTCTGACCCGGATTTACTGCCACTTGTGGTTAGTCCTGACTGGATTGAGCAAGTGCGCAGCACATTGCCTGAGCTACCAGCTGCGATGAGCGAGCGTTTTATCAACGTTTATGAGCTTTCTTCTTATGATGCGCATCAACTGACAACTTCAAAAACCTTGGCCGACTATTACGAAGCCGCTGTTAAGAAGATGGGTACGCAGCACGCTAAAGCCCTGGCAAATTGGATGACTGGTGAGCTTGCTGCGCAGCTAAAACGGCATGAGCTAACGATAGAAGCGTGCCCTGTTACACCCGCACAACTTGCGCGACTCCTTATGCACATTGTTAATGGATCAATCTCAAACAAAATCGCCAAAGAGGTTTTTCAGGCGATATGGGATGAAAAAGCGCTTGATGAAGAGGCTGCAGATCGTATTATCGACGCGCAAGGACTGCAGCAAATTTCTGGAGTAGGCGAGCTTGAAGCTATTATTGATCAAGTCTTAGCGGCTAACCTGAAATCAGTCGAGGAGTTTCGTGCAGGCAAGCAAAAAGCCTTTAATGCATTAGTAGGACAAGTAATGAAAGCCACGCGAGGCAAGGCCAATCCGCAGCAGGTGAATGCTTGTTTGCAGCAAAAACTGGATGAAGAAAAGTCTGTCTAAGCTGGATGGCTGCGCCAGCATCTCTTGCTTGCGATTGATTCAGCGTTGCTTTAATACGAGTAATTTTTAGAGAAGGGAAACATAACGTGTTGCGCGTGATAACGGCAAATTTGAATGGCATTCGATCTGCAGCGAAAAAGGGCTTTTTTGATTGGTTTGGTGCACAACAAGCGGATTTTATCTGTGTGCAAGAACTCAAAGCCCAGCAAAGCGATATGACGCCGGAGCTCTTGGCTCCTCACGGCTATACCGGGTATTTCCAACACGCACATAAAAAAGGCTATAGCGGCGCGGGTGTGTATACGCGCCTGTCACCAGATGACGTCATCATCGGCTTTAATAACGATGAGTTCGATGCCGAAGGCCGTTATGTTGAATTGCGCTATGGCAAATTATCAGTCATCTCGGTGTATGTGCCATCTGGCTCAAGCTCGGAAGAGCGCCAGCAAGCTAAGTATCGTTTTATGCAGGTGTTTATGCCGCACCTCATGCAACTAAAGCAAGAGCGCGAAGTTATTTTGTGCGGAGACATCAATATCGCGCATCAAGAAATTGATCTGAAAAACTGGAAAGGTAATTTAAAAAATTCGGGCTTTTTGCCAGAAGAGCGTACTTGGTTAACCGAACTTTTTGAGCAAGTCGGCTATGTTGATGTATTTCGCCGTCTTGATACTCGCCCTGATCAATACACTTGGTGGAGCCAACGCGGACAGGCATATGCAAAAAACGTGGGTTGGCGCATTGACTATCAAATTGCCACCCCAGCGCTCGCAGACTGCGCGAAAAATGTCTCGATCTTTAAAGAGATTAAATTCAGTGATCACGCGCCATTAACTATTGACTACCAATATTTATTGAAGTGAGCGCATTGTAAGAAATAAGGGTTAGTTGAAGATACAACCGTTTCTACCCTAAAAGCTTGCTCAACGTCTCCAAAAAAGCAATTAGTAGAGGTAAGAGGTAATCATGTTGGGGCGATGAATTAAATGCAGACCTCGAAGATACAGATAACAAACCTATCTGCTTACCTTAAATGCCTGGTAAATCTAGCTCGTGGCAGCAAATATTGATATGGCCTTCCCATGCTATGGGTTACTGGCTGGGGGGGATTGATCAAACCTTTAAAAGCAGCACCCACCTGAATAAAAGTAATTAACATCGCTTTCGTTAAGGCTGCATGTTGCACCTTAGCTAACCTTTCGATTAGCACATTGAGTGCAATGCGCAGGTGGTCTGTCAAGGTATTTTCTTTCGACTTTTTCTCTGATGTCAGTAATCTAATTTCCTCAATTACCTCTTCTAACGATAATTCATGACTTCTTGCGGGAAAAAGATTTCGATGGTCAGCGCCATATAAAAGAAGTTGAATGACCAAATCGTCCTGCCTACTTTCTACAGCGTCGCGTGTAATTTTATCTAAAGAATAATCTGCACTAAGTTTTTCAAATAGTGCGACAAAATTATATTGTTCTATAGCATTAAGAGGGTGGTATTGCTTAAGTAGTTCAGTCACCTGCTCTACACGACGCTGACCCTTTTTAAGCGCTACCACCAACTGAGCTAAGACCGTACCCTTATCGGCTCCCTGCGCAATTAATTGCACCAGCATCTCAATCGGTGCATTTAATCCAATGAGAGACTTGGTCACCTCAGTGAGATCACAATCCGTGAGCAAGTTGAGTAAAGCTTGCGCTAATTCCCTATATTGATTTGTCAAAGAAATATCTGCATGGTTTTCTATTAATGTGGCTTCGTATATCAGTAGACTTACTGCATAGCCAGTTAAATCCACCCCATATTCTTTACAATCTTTAATAATAGTCGAGCCTTGCGCAAATAAATCTTCTGCATTCAGATGACGATTCCCTGTCTCAAGAAAATCAATAATCATCGTCTTCAAAGCCTGCTCCGCTTTGTCTTTTCTTTGCTCAAACGTTTGAGTAGAAAATAAAGTAGAAACAAAAGAACGAAGCGAACTAGACGGAGTAAAAGATAAAGCCATAGATAATTCCTTGAATGAACCTTTAAAAAAATGAGTTCAAAAAACATGAGGAAGGCCTGCCTAAACCGGATGGCGCGTCATGCCTTGCATCTGCGAAGCATGACTTACCTCCGGCTCAACCAGACCTTCCTCGATAGCAGCCTGAGCCTATTCACGATCTCCCTAAAAGGCCGTGATTCGTGTTTTTTTGAATCCTGGGCGGTGCGCGGCGTCCTCATGTACTTGAGTACAGCCGGTTCCTGTTGGTTTACCCAAATGCAGGCCTCCTGGTTTTAGCCATGACGCTGACTTCCTTTTAGGAAGATCGTAAATAGGTTCTAAAAACTTCTATCTATAACACTTGCTCAAAAAGCCTAGAGTAACGTTTCATAGCCTGCTTAATGAGTAGACGAAAATGTTTTTGCGCTCAGGAATCATCTGAAATTGATATCGCCATTTACTTACAGGTAAGTCGGATTTTTTCTCTTTAAAGCGCCATTCATTGCTTTGCTAAAAGGCAGCTAGATGCTTTTCCATTCAATACGGGGCAGTCATCAGAATTTCTGTAGATTTGGTCTATAAGGCTTACCTGTACTCACTCAATCTATTCTGCTTTTTCAATAAGAATTTACATGGCCGGCTTAAGGCATAGCATTAAGCTGGTTTAGCTATGTTTTTTGCCCTTCTTGACTTGTCTGTTTATCACTTACAAACTTGCTAGCGATTCTTGTGAAGAGATGATGTTGGGCTTGGGCCTACACCATATTGTTTTTATAAAAAGGGACGAAAAGATGTCTAGATTTTGGCCACGCGCCACTTTGTTGGCACTCACGTGGTTGTGTGCTGCTTGCAGTACGACAGTCGATATAGTGGAAAAGAAAGCTAACCCATGTTTCGCGAATGCGAAGCAGGATTTTAGTCAGGTGTTTGCTTGTTATCGAGCTGCTCAAGCAAAGGTGCCATTGAAGTATGTTAAATCCCCGGCCGGTGCAACACAGTTGAATGGGATTGAAAAGCGTAGTTATGAGCTGACCTCGCAAGCTTGGTCACCTGATCATTTAGTTGCGCCGGAGAAATGGCTGCATACGGTGGATGCTTATATTCCGTCGCATGCATTACCAGGCAACGCATTGCTGGTGCTGAATAACGGTACCAATTATGGTTTAGAGAAAGATCCTGCCAAGGGGCCAACTGATTTCACGGAAGAAATTTTGCGTGCGATTGCTACACACACACGTACGATCGTGATTTCAGTTAGTAATGTGCCCAATCAATATCTTAACTATCAGGATGATGCGACGCCTAAGAGGGAAGACGATAGCGTTGCGAGGAGCTGGAAACTATTTCTTGAAGCACCAGAAAAAAGGCCTTTTGTGCCATTGCAAGTGCCTATGATGGAAGCAGCCGTGAAGGCGATGGACTTGGCGCAAAAAGAGCTAAAGCCGTGGCAGATTAATCGCTTTATTGCAACCGGCTTATCAAAGCGTGGTTGGGCAACTTGGCATGCGGCATTGGTAGATACTCGTATTGTTGCCATCGCACCATTTGTAGCGGACCAGTTGAATTTCAATGAGGTGCTTGAACATACCTACCAGGTATATGGCAAAAACTGGCCGATTGCGTTTACCCCTTACTATCGGGAAGGACTAGGCCAAGAGCGCCAAGCCCCCAATTTTGAAAAGCTCATGGTAATAGAAGACCCGCTACGCTATCTGAATAGTGCTTACGCAAACCGATTAGCCATTCCTAAATACATCATCAACGCAAGTGGCGACGATTTTTTTGTGCCTGACAATGCGCGCTTATATATCGACAAACTGCCAGGTCAGCGGGCGCTGCGGGTTGCGCCAAATTCAGATCACGCTGGCATAAAACAATATGCACAGCAAGCGCTTGTGACTTTTGTGAACCGTATGCAGCGTTCGCATAAGTTGCCCACCTTCATCAATAAGCTTAAGCAAGATGCAGTAAATGCTACCTTGTCGGTGAAATTCTCCGAAGAGCCTGCGCAAGTTACGTTGTGGACTGCAGTTAATCCTATCGCGCGTGATTTCCGTCAAGCCTGTGACATTAACTACGTAGCGACAGCACTTGAATTGGGAGCAGATCAAAGTGTCCAAGTCTCACTCAAAAAACCAGCATCAGGCTGGCAAGCGGTATTTGTAGAAGCACGCTTTAAAGATGGGTTTATGGCAACCACACCGGTATATGTATTACCCGATACGGTTTACCCAGTTTCTGCCCCGCCTAGTAAAGAGCCAATCTGTAAAACACTGTCAGGCAATTAAAGTAACCCCGGCTTGGCATAAGAGCCTGTTCAAAGTCTCCCAAAAGTGCCCTTATTTGGGGGAGTCCGGCGCACAGAAACCGGAGTGTACTTAAGTACATGAGGATTTCGAGCACCGCACGACCGCGAAGAAGGGTGCTTTTGGGAGACTTTGAATAGGTTCTAAGAAAAAATCGAGCTAAGGGAGGCCTACATAGCACCGTGTTGTTGTGTAGACCTTCTCCCTGAAAACCTGTCCCTAGCTTCTTTGCGCTGCTCGAGAATATATTTTTAGTCGCAGAGATATCTCTCTCCTTTACCATTTTTCTATAACCCCAAAAATAAAAAAAGCCTGCGCATAGGGAGGCTAATAAGTATGGCTCTAGAAGAATAGATATAGGGCCTGTTTTCAATTAAAACGGGCTCGCGCTGGCTGCTACCTTCCTCTAAAAAACGCATCTTAAATAATGCAATACGTATTTTTAGAAGACCTTTAAAAAGGCTCCTCAACTTTAAGCCCAGGAATTTGCTTGAAATCACTCACGTTACTGGTCAACACTGCAAATCCATGCGTAATAGCCGTAGCTGCGATTTGCAAATCATGTGTGTTACTGCGCAGATGATTACTAGGCTTAAGGAAATGGGCATACAGCTCAGCATAGGTTCGGGCTACTTCTTCATTAAAATCCAGCACAGAAAAATTAGTAATAACACGCTCGGTAAACGCTGAGCGATGAATCCGAAGGCTTGTTGTTTTAGCTAACGAGACGCCTGCTAACAGCTCTGAGACAGTAATAGCAGCAATATATGCTTCGCCATAAGTGCTTAGCCGTTCTGAATTGAGCCGTTGATTTTCCACATTAATGAAAATATTTGTATCAATAATTAGCCCCATGGATTCTCCGGGAGAGTGGCTTGCTTACGAATCTTTTTCAGATCTTCTAAAGCATGATGGCTGTCTTCGTTAAGTTTTGGCAAAGAAGCAAAATACGCATCCAACTGGCTAATCGGATAACCCGTTTTAGGAGGCGGGCTCAATTGCGCGACGGTTTGATTTCCTTTGGTGATAAATAATTGGCGGCCAGTCAAGCGTACTTGGTCGACCAGTGCGGAAAGATTGCGCACTAGCTCAGTCGTGGTAACAGTTTCATGTCTATTGAAAAGCATAGTGCCCCCGCAGAAAATACATATTTTACATATAATACTTAAAATATGTATTTTACGCAAAATATAATTTTATCCTGCTGGACCTAATATTCCCCAACTTTGCTGCGTTACCTATGCAGAGATAGTCATTAAGCAAATAAGACAGGACACTTTTACGTTTTCGCTGCAGTAAGAGAATATTGCTTGGTAAGGGAAGATAAATTCAACTACGACAGATGGCTATGTGGCCTTTCCTTAATAGTCAGGCAACTCACTTTCTCGTAAGTTAAACACCAATATCTCAGCTTCTTGTCCTGCAGTAAAAGACAGTAAGCGCTCATGCCGTACGCGTAATCCATCGCCTTCATTTAAAGTTTGCTGATTTACTTGCACGCTGCCTTTAGCGACGTGCACGTATGCATAGCGTTGCGCAGCAAGCTTGAGCGTGGCTGATTCAGCGCCATTCAACAGTCCAGCGTATACACGAGCGTCTTGGTGGATGGTTAATGAACCCTCCGCTGCTTGAGGAGAAAGAATAAGCCTTAGCTTTCCTCTTTTTTCGTCGTCCGAGAAATGCGTTTGTTGATAAAGAGGGGATATGCCTTTTTTAGCCGGGGCGAGCCAAATTTGCAGAAAGTGAACTGACTCACTTTGTGAATGGTTGAATTCACTATGCGAAACGCCAGTGCCAGCACTCATTATTTGCACGTCGCCTGGCCGAATAATTGAGCCGGTGCCGATCGAATCTTTGTGTTCAAGCGCGCCCTCCAAGACATACGAGAAAATTTCCATATCTTTATGGGAGTGCATGCCAAAACCTTTGCCAGGCTGGACGCGGTCTTCGTTGATGACAAGTAAATCAGAGAATCCAAGCTGAGTTGGCTCGTGATAATGGCCAAAAGAAAAGGTATGTCGTGAACTTAGCCAACCGTGCTCGGCCTGGCCTCGCTCGTTAGCTTTGCGGATTGCTAGCATGTGTGTCTCCTTAAACGAACCAAAACCGCGTAGGTTCCAATTGCTATATGGTTTCGCCTCATAAAGGCACTGTTGGAAAATACTAAGCAGACGCTAAGTAATTTGAACACTTAATTTACAATGGCAACTTATTTCTTAAGTGCCTAACAGACTATACCTTGCGACTGTTAGCCGCTTAATTATCAATTTCGCTGTGAGATTTTTAGACCTTGATGTGCTGAATACATCAAGGTTTAGCTCAAAACATGCAAAACGAAAAAAAGATCAAAAGATTTTTTATAGGAAAAAAGATGTCACGGTTCTTATGGCTACTGGCTATCTTGGGCATGCTATGGCAAGCGCCAGCTCATGCTGAAGAAGATTTCCTGCCGCCCGAACAAGCGTTCCAATTAACCGTCGTGCCACAAGCTGATGGCCGAGTCAGCCTAAACTGGAAAATCAGTGACGGCTATTACCTATATAGAAAGCAACTGAGCATCACGAGTGAGCCGGCTAATCAAGTCAAAGACTTGATTTTGCCTAAAGGCAGGTCCAAGAAAGATGAGTTTTTCGGTATTTCTGAGGTATATGACCACAAGCTAGAAGTGCAAGTTGATGCGCCGGATGCGCAGACATTGATCGCGACATGGCAAGGATGCGCCGAGGCAGGGCTTTGCTATGCGCCACAAACTCAAACAATCAAGCTGCCCAACAGCGCGCAGATGAGCAAAGCTTCTGAAGAGATAAAATCTTTTTCGTTCTCAGCTGCAAGTGATCAAAGCTTAGCGCAGCGTTTATCCCATTCTGGCGCAGGGTGGATGTTGCTAGTGTTTTTCGGCTTTGGCTTGTTGCTGACGTTTACGCCTTGTGTCTTGCCGATGTTACCTATTCTCGCTAGCTTGATTGTGGGTAGCGGGGCATCGACGCGCCGTAGTTTTTCCCTAGCGTTGGCTTTTGTATTGCCGATGGCTTTGACCTATGCCTTGTTTGGCGTAGCGGCTGCTTTGTTAGGCGGGAATTTGCAGGCGCTTTTACAAACCCCATGGGCACTGGGTAGCTTTGCACTAATTTTTATTGTGCTGGCTTTGGCCATGTTTGGTTTATATGAGTTGCAGCTACCTGCGTTTTTACGCGAGCGCTTAAACAATGCTAGTGCCGGCCAGTCAGGCGGTACATTAGGCGGTGCTATGCTGATGGGTGTTTTTTCAGCCTTGCTAGTAGGGCCATGTATGACAGCTCCATTAGCAGGTGCTTTGCTCTACATTAGCAGTACCGGTAATGCAGTTATAGGCGGCTTGGCGCTGTTGGCAATGGGTTTGGGAATGGGCCTGCCATTACTTTTAGTAGGCACACTTGGGGCACGCTTGCTACCGCGTCCAGGGCCATGGTTGGAGCGAATTAAAATCCTATTTGGCCTAGTCTTGTTGGGTCTTGCGGCCTTTTTCATCACTCGGATTATGTTGCCATCCATCGCGCTTGGGGTATGGGGAGCATGGGTGCTAGCGGGTGCACTGAGCTTATCCGTGCTCGCACAGCACAGCCAAGGGATAAAGCGCTGGCTCTGTGCTTACCTGGCATTTTTGCTCGGGTTGTGGGGTGTGCTGATGGTGATCGGTGCAGCACGCGGCGCGCAAAATCCGTGGCAGCCGCTAACTGTTGTTACCGAGGAAAAATCATCTACAAAGCTGACAAATTCGACATCGATAGCGAAGAATTACATCCAATCGACTTTCACTCCAGTTAAAACGCAGCCTGAACTCAGCGCGCTGATTAAGCAGGCGGGTGAGCAAGGACAATGGACGCTGGTCGATATTTACGCAACTTGGTGCGTTGAGTGTAAAGCCATTGACCGTGAAGTTTTTGGCGATTCTCGAGTGCAACAGGCACTGTCTGATATGCGTCTGCTACGTGTTGATGTGACGGCCAATAATGCAGATGTCAAAACGCTGATGGCAGCACATCAAATTTTTGGTCCACCCACATTGCTATTAATCGGGCCCGATGGTGAAGAGCGTCATGCTCAACGTAGTATTGGCAAATTAAGTCCCAATACTTTCTTAGCGCGTTTAGCTCAGGCTAGAGGAACTGATAATAAATAGCTGCGCCACTTAAGCTCAGAAGTGAGCTTAAGTGTGATTCATAGATTGGGGTGACGAAGGCACCCCCAACACACCACCCGCCCACAGCCTGTCTGCTTTCTTAAAGATGACTGCTAATCAAAAAGAAGCAACATGACGTAGCGCAATTAATCGTGCGTCAATGCGTCTACTGGATTTAATAGCGAGGCATTACGCGCTGGCATAAAACCAAACAATATGCCGATGATGGTTGAAACCACGCAGGCCAAGATAATCACGTTAGTTGAAAAAATCATTTTCACCTGGGGCACCCATAGCGGCACGATAGAACTGATAGCGAAAGACAGCAAAATGCCTATCAAGCCGCCTAATAAGCAAACCATCACCGCTTCGATTAAAAATTGCTGCAAGATATCGATGCGCCGTGCGCCTACCGCCATGCGCAAACCAATTTCACGCGTACGCTCGGTCACAGAAACGAGCATGATATTCATTACCCCAATGCCGCCGACTAATAAAGAAATGGCTCCAATTAAAGCGAGTAATAAAGTAAGCAAGCGGCTGATTTTCTCAGCGGTTTTGAGCACGCTATCTAGGTTATAAGTAAAAAAATCTTTGCGCCGATGCCGTTGTTTAAGCAGGGTGTTAATACTGCGTTCAGCAATTTTGCTCGACACGCCATCGCGCACGCGTACGGTAATACTGTCAAAGTAATATTGTCCAAGTAACTTTGCACCCGCAGTGGTATAGGGCACCCACATATTCAATTCACCTTCCCCTCCACCAAAAAGCCCTTTTTGTTCTCGCACTACCCCGATGACGATAGTGGGCAAGTTGCCTAGAAAAAGGGTTTGTCCGAGTGGTTGCTCGGTTGGTGTAAAAAATTTCTTGCGGCTATTGGCATCGAGAATCACAACTTGAGCTTGGCGCTGCAAATCTTCTTCTTTGAAGACGATCCCTTCCTTAAGCCGTAAAGCGCGTGCTTGGAAATAATTTGGCCCAACGCCATAAACACTGACATTGGCATCGAGGTTTCGAGAGCGTGCTAGGAACGAGCGCGCAATATTGGGGCTGACGCTATCCACATATGATTGTTCGCGCAGTGCGTTAACATCGCCCGGCAGTAAGGTGTGCACGCGTTTAGCCTGCTTGTCGCCCCAGTCGCGTCCGCGGTAGATGCTAATGGTGTTGGGGCCGAGTGAGCGCAACTGTTTTAGCATCGAACTTTTAGCGCCTTCTCCTAGCGCTGAAATACTCACCACGGAAGCGATGCCGATGATGATGCCGAGCAAAGTTAAGCCAGTGCGTAAACGGTGTGACAAAAGAGCGAGCCAGGCTGTTTTACATGCTTGCGCAAAGCCTCTCCAGGCCGTAGCAAGCTTCTGCGCGGGCATAACAGGGGTAGGTGTTGTTGTACTAGGTTCAGGTGCGGCTAGCGCATTTCTTGAGCCACCTGCAACTTTGTTGTCTCCCGGCTGCCGTACTTTTGCACCGTCTGCGCGAGGGGCTTCGTGTTGCAAATCATTGGGGAAGCGAGCTAAGTCAGGTGTGTGTGGGTTGGCTTCATCGCGCAAGATGGCCCCATCGCTAATTTCGATAACGCGCTCAGCTTGAGCGGCGAGTTGCTCATTATGGGTCACCATGATGATGGTGTGCCCAAGCGCATGCAGCTCATGCAAAATTTGCAGTACAGCCTGCCCGCTTTGGCTATCGAGTGCGCCGGTTGGTTCATCAGCGAGAATCACTGCACCACCATTCATCAAGGCGCGTGCAATACTGACACGCTGTTGTTGCCCGCCTGATAGTTGATGCGGATAGTGCGCAGCGCGTTCACCCAAGCCTAAGCTTTGCAGCAACTGCTGCGCGCGCTCCGTGCGTTGAGCGCTAGATAGACCGGTATAAATGGCCGGCATGGCGACGTTTTCAATAGCGCGCAGATGAGGCAGCAAATGATAGCGCTGAAAAATAAAGCCAAAGTGTTCGCGCCGCAAGCGTGCAAGGGCATCGATATCTAAAGCGCTGGTTGTTTCACCCGCAACCTTATAAATACCGCTAGTTGGCTGGTCTAGGCAGCCTAACAGGTTCATGAGCGTCGATTTACCAGAGCCAGAGGCGCCGATAATCGCAATCATCTCTCCTGCATAGATTTTTAAGTTTATGCGCTTTAATACGGTGACGCTTGCCTCGCCAAAAGAGAAGCTACGCGTCACATCAGTCAGCTCTAAAAGTGGCTGTGGTGAATTAGTGGAGGTTTGCATCATGCCTCCTTAACTTTCTTCATCACTGTCAGCCGGCTCCCCGATAATTACCTGTTCGTCTTCTTTGAGCCCCGTTAAAACCTGTGCTTTGACGTTATTGTTAATGCCGATGCGTACCTTACGGGTTTGCACTTGATTGCGAGGCAGTAAAACTTTAACCGTATAGCTCCCTTTGTTATCTAACGGGCTGAGCGCCGCTGCTGGAACGATGAGTGCCGCTTGCGCAGCATCAAGCACAATGCGAGTTTCAGTCGTCATCCCAATGCGTAATTGACGCTTAGGATTCGGTATATCAAATGAGGCGTTGTAAAACACGGCAGCATTATTTTGCGAGCTACTGCTGGTAGTTTTCTCTTCCAAAAAATTCTGTGGCGCTGATTCAATAGCACTCAGCTTGCCGTAGAAGCGCTGCTTAGGTTGGCCAAGAATCGTAAAGTATGCGGTTTGTCCTAAACCAACGCGAATAACATCAGCTTCAGGCACCTGAATTTTGACTCGCATGGTACGCAAATCAGCCAATTTTAGAATGACTGGTGCTTGTTGCTGGGCGATAACCGTCTGTCCTTCACGCGTCACAATCGCCACGACTTCACCAGCGATAGGGGCTGTAATGCGCGTATAGCCTAACTCAATCTGTGCAATATCTATCTCTGCTTGCGCTTTTTTACTGCGTGCTTGTAAAGAGGCGAGGTTCGCCTGAAGAGCCAGCCACTTCGCCCGAGTTTCTTCAAAAACTTGGCGTGAGGTGGAGTCTTGTCGTAGCAATTGCTGCTGGCGCTGATAATTTAATTTGGCATATCGTAAATCTGCTCTTTTTTCCTCTTGCTCCAGATCGAGAATTTCTTTTTCTATCTGTGCAGCGCGTAATTTGTTTTGATGCTGGCTTGGGTCAATTTCGGCCAATAATTGATCTTTTTGCACGGTATCGCCGAGCTCAACCTTGAGTAACCTGAGCTGGCCAGAGACGCGGGCGCCGACGTCGACTTGTTTATAAGCTTCCAGCCCGCCAATAGCTAAGACGCTGCTTTCTATATCGCCACGTACGACTTTAGCCGTCAAATAGGCTGGAGTTTGCCCCGTTATCCAGTAGCGTTTGGCTAGCCATCCGGCAAGCAGTACGGTAATTAAAAGACCGCACGCAACACTTATCCAGTGGCGTTTAATTTTTTGCATAGAAAAAGTTTTTAGTGTTCAAAGTGCTTTAGGGAACCTCTGCATAACCCCCATAGCGGCGTCATGCCTTCTTGCCGTACTGATGTACTGGCAGCAAAGGCATTCCTTGCTATGGGGGTTATGCAGAGGTTCCTTAGCCATAAAAAGGCAATGAGTAAATCGCCAACAGCGTCATGCTTCTTGGCCACGCTAGATGTATTGTCATGTCAATATTTTTTACTCGGTCTTCAGCGCGATTCATTTGGTGCTTTCTTAAGGAGTGCATTTTATTGCGCTTATATCTTTTTCAGACAGGTTCTAAAAGGACGCTATCCAACTACCGCCGAGTGCTTTGATTAGCTCTGCTGCTGCAACCATTCTGAGCCCGGCAATATTAGCTAAATTTTGTTGGGCAGATAAAGCTGTAGCCTGGCTTGCTATCACTGCAAAATAAGGCAGCTCGCCAGCTTTATATTCATTGGTAACAAGCGAGAGTGCTTGCTGCGCAGAAGCCACGGTTTGCTGCTGAATGTCTGCTTCAGACTCAAGCAGGCGCACGGTAGCTAGCTGGTCTTCCACCTCCTGGAAGGCGGATAGTACGGTTTGCCGGTAATGGGCAACGCTTTGCTCATAAGCGCTGCGCGCAGCATCCGTATGGGCGCGCCGCAGGCCAGCATCGAAGAGGGTAAGCGCAAGTTGTGGGCCAAGAGCCCACACACGTGCTGGGGCGCTCAACCACTGAGCAAATGCTGTGCTGCTTAAGCCACCGGTGGCCGACAGCGAGAGAGAGGGGAAAAAGCCTGCTAAGGCTACGCCAATCTTTTCATTGGCCGCAGCTACTTGGCGTTCTGCTGAGGCGATATCAGGCCGTCGCTCAAGTAAGGCGGAAGGCAGTTGCAACGGTATCTCAGGCGGCGTTGCTTGCAGAGGGGCTGAGGCGAGCGAGAAGGTTGACGCAGATTCCCCCACTAGCGTTGCCAGCGCATGCTCAAGGATGGTGCGTTTAAGCTGATTATCGAGCGCAGCAGCCTGCGTAGCAGTGAGCTGAGTTTGTGCTTGCAGCACTTCGGTACGGGCGGCTGCGCCTTGTGCATAGCGGTGTTGCGTCATGGTAAGTGCCTTTTTATAGGCTGTTACCGTATCGTTAAATAACGTTTGTAATGTATCGAGCGTGCGCAGCTGAAAGTAATTTTGCACAAGCGTAGCTTGCACAGAGAGCAGTGTATTGGCGAGATCAGCCGCCGCGCTTTGTGCGCTCGCCTGCTGCGAACTGACTTGGCGCTGTATCTTGCCCCACAGATCAGGCTCCCACTTGGCTTCGAGCGAGGCGTTATAAATCGTGTTGATGGCTGCTGAGTTAGTTTGTCCTGCGCCATTAAATGAACTAGGCCCGTGACCTAATGAGCCGTTGCGTGTTGTGCTGCTAGTTAACCCTAAACTGGGAAAAACGTTGGACTTGGTCTGCGCGACTAATGCCCGTGCCTCTTTATAAGCGGCTGCAGAGCGGGCAATGGTTTGATTTGATAGTGTGGCGCGTGCTACCAGCTGATTTAGCTGGGCGTCGTTGAAAATTTCCCACCACGCCCCTCGGATATTGTGATCTTTCGGTTGTGCTGTTTTCCAGCCGGGGGCTGCTTCTTTGTAATGTGCTGCGACGGCGGTAATAGGACGAGAATAATTCGGCCCAATAGCACACCCAGCCAATAAGCAGCCGATTAATGTGACAAAAAATGCTACGAAAAGAGTAGACCTAGCAAGCATCGAGAAATTTTAAGTATCTATTTAGAAATTGACCTAAGGCAGCGCTAAATAGCGCGAAAGCACGGAATGCTTTTGCTGCCAGTGCATTAATAGACTTCTTTCGACTCTCGTAGCAGCGTCATAGCTCTTTGCTACGGGGGCGAAAGAAGTTTAATACTTAATATAAAAGGAGAGGCATGACGCAACTCTCGGCTTATGCAGACCTTCTTAAACGAGTTGGCGTTAATGTATCACGGCGAGATAGTCTATTTTGATCTGCTATTTGGCTAACGCATCATAAAGCGGGGGAGTACTTATTTATTTTGGCTAAGGGCCCGCGCTGCAAATACACAGTATGGTTAACATGCTAATAGGCTTGCTATTCAACTGCTATATTTCTTATCCCATCATGTATTCTTTATTTCTTATTCTTCGATAAAATATTTTAATCAACGCCTCAAAATATAAGCTTCTACAGAAATTTAGCCACTCTTAATAATATGTGCGCTACGCAATTTCTATATTTCTTATCCCTTTCCGTACTCTCTATTTTCTTATTTTTTTCTAAGTATTTTAATCAACCCCACAAAATACGGGCTTCTAAAGCAATTTAGCCGCGCTTAAATAAACCCTGAAGGTTAAGTGGAAAACACCTGGTTTTTTATTTAAGCATTGATTTTTTTTAAAGAAAAAGTGTGCGTTTTTCTATTCATGGCTGCGTATCTTTGCTCTTTTATTTAGAAGAGCTATGTCAAAGTGCAGTGAAATTTTTAGAAGTTAAATTTTATTTATGAATTAAGAAGGGAAATTTTAATGTAACTATTCAATAAGGGTTTGGTATGACAATGATGCAGACGGCAATTTCTTTTTTCTCGTCAAGAATTAATACTCAAAAAAGTAATTTAGATAATAAAACTGTATGCTCGGCATTAGAAATAAATGAGCAAACTGCGTGCACGTTATTAGAAATGCCGGAGGAAGGAAAATTTCAGGAAGGAATCTCTAAACCAACCTCATTCACAGTAGAAAGAAGCCGGACAAATGAGAATTTGTTGGAGGGAAGAAATGAATACTGCGAGGGTTTGGTTAATGAGCAATTGAACGAAGCAGATAAGAAGCTGGATGATCTATTGCTTGGACTAGATAAAGATTGGATCAAGAAGACAGCGCTTGGAGCGGAGCTCGAAGAAGTTAAAGCCACTATAATTCAGGCAAAAGAAGTTATTGATGAAGCCCGTAATGCACTAGATATCAATAATCTTCAACATAAGTGGAAAGCTTTAGAGGCAGTAATATTAAAAATCGGTAAAAATTTAGCTTTGCTTAATATCCCTGCTATTTCTAATCATGAGACGATAAATGGAGTTTTTAATTTATTTTCGCTAGCTGGTATCGCGGCATGGACCTACCTTGCAAATCATCAGAAGATAAATGAATCCACGCCCGGGTATATTTTAATCCCTCTTGTAGTAAATATTATTCCTAACGTAGTAAAAGTATTAACTTTAATTAAAGTTAAAGCTAATAAAATTCAAATTGAAGATAAAAATATTTTAGATGCTACCTATCGGTCACTTACGCCAAATTTGGAAACGCTTGCGAAAACAGTTTACGAAGAAAAAACAGAAAATAAAATGCTCCGCGCAGAAAGTAGGCTTTTTCTAAGATTAAGCCAAGATAGAAGAAGTTATGAAGTCCAAAATGCATGCTTCCATCACGTTTTGCCTGCATAAGGGAATCCAATAAAAGGATTTCGTAAAAAGTTATGATGTATTTGAATATAGTTAGTGCTTTGCTGATCAATAAATATGCGAGCTATCCCTAGTTCAGCAGTATCGCAGCAAAGAAAAATATGCTTTCTATGCCCCTCATCATGTTTGGCTAAATGAACTAACTCGGGTTTGAGCGACTGCTTATTGATGAAATGGGGTCTCAATAGAAAAATAAGATCAAAGAACACAAGAGCAACACTAAATTAAAAAAACACAGTGTTAATTTGAGAAGCGCTGAATAAACCCTGACTGATGTCATGCCTCGTTGCCCTATCAGGAGATTGCTTGGGTAGGCTTTTTCACCAGTGGCTTAGGTAGCGCTTTCTTTATATTAGACCTCTTCCGAAATCCCGTAACAGCGTCATTCGACTTCAGATTATTTATCTCCTCAACAATACGCCCCTCAAGGGTGCAGTCCAATGATAAACATTAAAATTTTTTGCGTTGCTGGAAGCGTTCTAAAGATGAACTCAATTTAAAGCTTTTACCTTACAGACGTCTCCCCACCAGTAGATCATTATATTAGTGAGACTATTCTTATTAGTCCTGCCAATCTTACTTCTTATGGAAGGGAGGGGAAATAAAATGCCTATATCTGGACTGACAATAACAGAGCCGAGAACCGGTGTGTTTCCCTCTACATATCAAGAAAAAGCACAAACAAAGCTGCCTGATGCGCCTGCCGCAAAAAACCTCATTACAAAAGAAAAGCTACAACACGCATTAGAAGAAGCGGTAAAAACGCTATCGCCTGCTTCAGAGACGCCTGCCATTGCTGAGGGCGGAAACCTGGATGAATCGACTAAGGTTGTGAGCGATAAGGCTAATGTGATAGGTTTTTTTAATAGCACCACAGGCATTAAAGAAAAATTTAAAAGCCAGGCTAAATTAACCTTTCCTATTACTTGTGCTTTTGTTGAAAAATTATTTAATAAACAAAAGCATACTTTGAAAGATGCCTTTGCTACATTTGACGGAATCCACTCATATTTAAAAGAAGACGAATATAAGAAACTGCCTGATTTTGAAAAAGTCTGTGGAAACACGCCGGATTTCAAAGAAAATCTAGAGAATATGGAAACGGCGCTTGAATCAATCAAGGGCGATTTCCACGATAAGTCTATTTATGAAATACCCGAAGGGGCATCCGATGAAGAAACACAAGCTTGGCACGACAAACGCGCACGGGTAGAGAAAGGGTTAGCGTCATTAGGGCTGACAATAAAAAATCTTGACAGTATCATTGAATCTCTCAAAACTGATAAAGTTCTCTCTGAAGAGCAGTCTTTAGGCGTTCGCATGATCACAAGCGTTATATCAGGCATTGGATATGTCATAACGGTTTGTGGTGGTGTCGGCGCTCCAGTATTTGGTATATCTCTTCTTACTAGCTTGGGCGTTGAAACAACTCAATATTCCCGAAAGCAAGAAATCAAAAAGTGGGAATCTTTTAAAAAACGCCTAGAAGGATTGCGTGATAAGAATCCATTAACGGAGGACAAAGTTATGAACCAAGTGTTAGCCGATAATTATCGAAATCAGACCACGATAAAAGAGTTGTTGGCTGGTAATAATCAGACTCAGACTGAAAATAAGGCACAGTTGAATGGAGTAGTAGCCACAACTAAGGAAGTTGTTGTAACGCTGGATGAGATGCAGACTAAATTAAATGCTGCTGAGGCTAGAGCTGAAGCCTCAGAGCGTCAGTTAAAAGAAGTTAAAGCGCAACTTGCTCAAATGGCAGAGTCTCAGACAAAAATCCTCCGCCTATTAGAGAGTGGTACAACAATCAGAAGCGTGGCTTAACCGTTTCCTCGCTGCGGCCACATGTTGGCCTGATTCCTCAAATGCAAAGGCCCTTACGGGCCTTTTTTTCTTCCAAGCTTGATACCGTCAAACTAAAGACCAGTAAAACTTACACGGCTTTTAGATTACGCTCCTACTTTGTCCTGCATCGTATCAAAGTACACATCCGATACCACCATCAAATCTTTTCGTCCTTCTTCTTACCAGGCTTGACGGCCTTACATTTAGTGTCTGTTAGCTTATTTGTAGGCATCCTAAATCCCCTTTTTTTACGATACCTAGAAAAATACCCATAAAGTATCCATTTGGTTGCGTTTGGTTTCGTTGTTTTCGATTGGGAATGAAAGGCGAAAAACGCCGGAAAGCCCTTATTCTACAAGGGTTTTCGATTCGTTTGGAAGGGGAGGTATTGCGGATGGTTGGGGGTAACTGGCGGAAAGGGTGGGATTTGAACCCACGATACGTTTTACCGTATACCGAATTTCGAGTCCGGCGCATTCGACCACTCTGCCACCTTTCCTTGATGTTTTGCGCAAAGCCAATTTCAAGAGAGTGCCGATTTTAGAGTATTTCAGGGCGGTTGTCTCTATTTCTGAGCTCAATTCCTCTTTCAATTCGATATTATTTTTGAGCAACCACTTTGTTTTTGTTCTGTCACTGGATGTTGGTATCCAGCTTCCTTGTCATCTATTTAGGCAGGCCTTCCTTAATTTATTTGCTAGCTTGAGGGTTAAATTCAGCCGGTAAAAATATCCAAGGCGAAAATAAGAAAAAGTAAATAAAAATAAAAATACGACGAATATTTTCGCGTTTAATACTCAAATTTTCGCTGTAAATATATTGCTGGTGAATTATATTGAGATTTGCTTGATGCTATTAATATATATTCGCACTCTGGATATTATATATGCCCTTCATGCACTTATAAAATAATAAATTTATTAAACATTATAAAATAATGGGAACTTACTAATGAAGTGCGATGCAGTGGTGCCGAATACTTTGCCTAGTCGTGAAGCTTTTTTTGATGTGAATGATGCTAAAAATGAAGGCTTTGTTTCTGTTCAAATTGAATCTTCATATTCTGAATATTTTAATTATAAAAATTTTCTGCAAGACAGCCTTTCTTGTATAAAGGATGATATTGATAAAATAAATAGCAGTGAGCGTGATGCTTTTGTTAAAAATAATTTTATTCAAACAAAGATTGAGCCCATAGCAAGGCATAAAAAAATACTCCAATCTATTGTTAGAGAAATAGAAAAAATTCTTGGTAATAGCAATTTATCTATAGAAGAAAAAAAAGAGGCGCTGCAGCAGATTTCTTTAGAAATTGATGCCCATGAGCTAAATATAAGCATAAAAGGCCGAAATGACCAAGGTAAGCTGGAAGATGTATTGACAGCTTTCACTGCGACGAATACTAATTTATGGAAGGCTTTAATAGATTCAAAGATTATAAGTACGGCTAATTTTCTATATACATGCCTGCCATTCTTGGTAAGCTTTCTTCCTCTTTCTTTGCGTGTTGCTGAATATGTTTCTATTCAATTCGGTAAAGTATGGCGCGGAGAGTTATCAGCTATAGTGGAAATATATAATAAACTTTCAAAAGCCATTAATATAGAAATTAAGCTGCTTGATAAAAAATGTCAGCCTGCTAAGTTAGTTAGCGCTAAAGAAAGGGGGCTAGAAAATAACTGCTCAGAAGCAGGGGGCAGAGACTATCTAAATAATGCTTTCATAGATGCTATTTTGAAAAATTCAGTTATAAAAAGAGAACTTATCAATAAGCTGTCTGCTGATATTATAAATATAAACATGGGGCGCCAAGTATCTACCCCGCAAAGCTCTTTATCAAATACCTCTACTTTTGATGAAAATCTTAATGCTGAAGACATAGAAATAATCTACGCCTAGCGTGTTTGGGAACCTCTGCATAACCCCCATAGCGGCGTCATGCCTCCTTGCCGTACTGATGTACTGGCATCAAAGGCATTCCTTGCTATGGGGGTTATGCAGAGGTTCCTTAGCTATAAGAATTGAGGTAATAAAATTCTCATCAGAGAATTAGGGTTGTAATAAATAGCCTGCTAATGGCTAAGTAGGTAGCCAGTATCCACTAGCAATAAATTAAGCTCTGTTAGTTTAAGGAAGGCCCGCGGCTTATGCAGACCTTCCTTAAATAAGTTAATTAGTTGGTAGTGGGGTAAGTTGTTGCATACCGCCCAAATAGGGTTGCAGTGCAGTGGGCACAGTCACGCTGCCATCTGCATTTTGAAAATTCTCAAGAATTGCCACGAGCGTACGGCCAACTGCGAGGCCTGAGCCATTTAGTGTATGTAAAAGCTCAACTTTTCCTTGCTGTTCGCGAAAACGCGCCTGCATCCGACGTGCTTGGAATGCCTCCATATTTGAGCAAGAGGAAATCTCGCGATAGGTATTTTGTGCGGGAACCCATACTTCAAGATCGTAAGTTTTGGCACTCGCAAAACCTGTGTCACCCGTGCATAAAGCCATTTTTCGGTAAGGCAGTTCAAGCTTTTGTAAGATGGCTTCAGCGTGCCCAACGAGTTGCTCAAGCGCCGCGTATGAATCGTTGGGATGCACAATTTGCACTAACTCAACTTTGTCGAATTGGTGTTGGCGAATCATGCCTCGGGTGTCTCTACCATAGCTTCCGGCTTCCGAGCGAAAGCATGGGGTGTGTGCCACGAATTTGATCGGTAAAGTATTTGCGTTAACGATGGTATCGCGCACTAGATTGGTGACGGATACTTCAGCAGTTGGAATCAAATAGAAGGGTTCGCTCTGGTCTGCATTATCAAGGCCGTCAATATTATTGCGCGGCACCCTGAAAGAGTCTTCGGCAAATTTGGGTAATTGTCCCGTGCCTTGCATTGAAGCCGCATTGACGAGATACGGTGTATACACTTCTGTGTAGCCGTGTACGGTGGTGTGAGTATCAAGCATGAATTGCGCAAGCGCACGGTGCAAGCGTGCAATCGGTCCGCGTAGCACCACGAAGCGCGCTCCACTGATTTTTGTTGCTGCTTCAAAATCTAGCCCAAGTGGCACACCAATATCCACATGGTCTTTAATTTCGAAGTCAAATTGGCGCGGTGTGCCAAAGCGACTTATTTCAATATTTTGTGTTTCATTCTGCCCAACTGGGACGCTCTCATGTGACATATTCGGCAGGCTTAGCATGAGCGCTGATAGCTTGCTTTGAATTTCATCGAGCTGTGCTGCTGAGTTTTTTAAACCATCGCCAATCGTGCCGACTTCGGCCATCAGCGTCGTTGCATCTTCGCCTTTGCCTTTGCATATGCCAATTTGCTTAGAGAGCGAGTTGCGTTTGGCCTGCAATGCTTCGGTGTGGGTTTGAACGTCTCGACGTTGCGCTTCCAGTGTTTTAAAAGCCTCGGTATCAAGGGTATAGCCGCGCTCGGCAAGGCGGCGTGTTACTTGATCAAGATCTTTGCGAAGTAGTTGGATATCTAGCATAAAAACAAAAAAGTGAGTGAGTGCCAAGAACCTGTCCATAGTCTCCCAAAAGTACCCTTCTTCGGGGTCGCGCGGTGCTCGGAATCCTCATGTACTCATGTACATTCCGGTTCCTGTGCTCCGGCTCCCCAAGTAAGGGCACTTTTGGAAGACTCTGAACAGATTCTTAGAGCAGGTTCTTAGGACGAGCGCTGCTGTGATTGATCGGCTTGCCAAGCATCATCGAGTTCGCGCAGTCGCTTAAGTTTTTCGGCAATCTTGGCTTCAAGGCCACGCGGGGTTGGTCGATACCAATTTGGCTGAGCCATTGCATCGGGTAAATATTGTTCGCCAGCGGCATAAGCGTCAGGCTCATCGTGAGCGTAACGGTAGGCATGCCCGTAGCCGAGTTCTTTCATGAGCTTGGTAGGCGCATTGCGTAAATGAACCGGGACTGGGCGTGACTGATCGTGGCTGACAGACTTACGTGCGGCATTATAGGCGAGATAGCCAGCATTGGATTTGGGTGCAACCGCCATATAAAGCACTGCATGAGCCAGGGCTAATTCGCCTTCTGGCGTACCCAATCTTTCATAAGTTTCAGCTGCATCGAGCGCAATGCGTGCCGCCCGTGGGTCAGCCAGTCCAATGTCTTCCCATGCCATACGGATGATTCGCCGTGCTAAGTAGCGTGGGTCTGCGCCTCCATCAAGCATGCGGCAAAACCAGTACAAAGCAGCATCGGGGTTACTGCCGCGCACGGATTTATGGAGAGCGCTAATTTGGTCATAAAAAGCGTCACCTCCTTTGTCAAAGCGCCGTAAATTTTCTGCCAGGGCGTGGCCAAGAATGGTTTCATCAATTTCGCTAGCTTGCTGATTTGCCGCAGTCTGGGCGGCTATCTCGAGATTATTTAACAGTTTGCGCGCATCGCCATCGGCCGAGGCAATCAGGGCCTCGCGTGCTTTTTGGGTGATGTTCAGCGTGCCAAGTTCAGCACGGGCGCGCTCAAGGAGTTGGGCTAATTCGTCAGCCTCCAAGCTCTTCAAGGTATACACGGCGGCGCGTGATAGGAGCGCGCTGTTGACTTCAAACGATGGGTTTTCGGTCGTCGCTCCAATAAAAATAAAAAGCCCGGATTCCACATGCGGTAAAAACGCATCCTGCTGACTTTTATTAAAGCGGTGCACTTCATCAACAAACATCAGGGTTTGCCGCTGTAGCGTGCGTGCGGCACGTGCCTGTTCGACCGCGGCGCGAATTTCTTTCACCCCAGCGAGCACAGCGGACAAGGCAATAAAATCAGTGTTGCAAGCTTGTGCCAAGAGTTTGGCAAGCGTAGTTTTACCCACGCCAGGCGGCCCCCACAGAATCATCGAATGGGGCTGCGCTGATTCAAATACGACGCGCAACGGCTTGCCCGGCCCCAGCAGATGTTGTTGACCAATAACATCGTTAATCGTGCGCGGGCGTAACCTTTCGGCAAGCGGAGTAATAGGGGCCGTGTCAGCCATTCACAAGCTCTGCACCTGGTGGCACAGTAAATTTAAATTGATCAGCTGAGAGTGGCGGATTTTTCTCAATCTGACTAAAGGTAAGTTCCGTGAGATTACCGAAAGAATCATGCAATTTCATGGCGGCTAAATTGCCTTGCCGAAAGCCAATGCTAATGCGTTGAAACTGTGAGTCTTGAGTTTTTGGGATGAGTTCAAGCCAGTCTATGCCTTGCTGTGTGCCAGCGTCGCGCAACTTAAAGTCGCGACTTAGGTCATTGCTGCCAAATAGAATCGTGGCAGAACTACCGCTGAGGGCTTGGTCAAGCTTACGTCGGGTAACTTGATTGAGGTCTTGGTCATACACATAAAAATATTTGCCATCTGCCTGCAGTATTTGCGCGTAAGGTTTTTGATAGGCCCAAATAAATTTGCCTGGCCGCAGAAAGACGAAAGTGCCGCTCAACGTACGTGCGGCCTGCATAGATGCAGCGGGTACATTTTGCTCGGTGGATTGCGTAATTTGTCGCTGAACAAATTTGCCGCGAGCGGCATGCACTTGCGTGACAAATGTTTTTAAAGCTTCGCTGCCGCTTGCATATGCCTGGGCTGAACTTAGAAGTGCACCCAACCATAAGGTGCGTACAAGCCAGCTAAGATGACGCATGCCAAGATTGGAAAAGCGCGTTAGCATTGATTTTTTCATAGATTAATCCCCATAACTAAGCCATATCACTGTCTTAGATCACTAATCCGCATCACGATTTGGGACTAATATCTCGCGATTGCCGCTGGAGGACATCGCTGAGACAACGCCGGAGTTTTCCATTTGCTCAAGCAGTCGTGCCGCTCGATTATAGCCAATGCGTAAATGGCGCTGTACCAGAGAAATCGACGCCCGCCGGTTTTTGATCACCAGCTCAACGGCTTGATCATAGAGAGGGTCAGACTCGCCATCTGATGAGCCGCCGCTGCTACCAGCTGTGCTTTCGTCACCGTCGCCGGCTACGCCCCCTTCGAGAATGCCTTCAATATAGGCGGGCTCACCCGCTTCTTTTAATTTATCGACTACACGGTGGACTTCCTCATCTGACACAAAAGCACCATGCACTCGTACTGGCAAACCACTACCAGGAGGGAGGTACAGCATATCACCCATCCCCAGCAATGATTCAGCACCTTGCTGATCAAGGATAGTGCGTGAATCGATTTTTGATGAAACTTGGAAAGCCATGCGGGTTGGGATATTGGCTTTAATTAAGCCGGTAATCACATCAACCGATGGTCGCTGCGTGGCAAGGATCAAGTGAATCCCTGCTGCCCGCGCTTTTTGGGCGATGCGCGCAATGAGCTCTTCTATTTTTTTGCCCACCACCATCATTAAGTCTGCCAACTCGTCGATGACCACAACAATATGGGGCACTTTCTCAAGCGGTTCTGGTGCTTCAGGCGTTAGGCTGAATGGGTTGGGAATTTTTTCTTCGCGTTTGGCGGCTTCTTCGATCTTACTGTTATAGCCAGCAAGGTTACGCACACCCAGCTTGCTCATGAGCCTATAGCGGCGCTCCATTTCAGCCACAGTCCAATTCAGCGCATTGCCTGCTTGGCGCATATCGGTGACTACTGGGCACAGCAGATGGCCAATCCCCTCATAAACGCTCATTTCAAGCATTTTCGGGTCAATTAAAATCATCCGCACTTGGTCCGGCGTGGTCTTGTAGAGCAGCGATAAAATCATCGCATTTACCCCTACCGATTTACCCGAGCCAGTTGTCCCTGCGACTAAAAGGTGAGGCATTTTGCCGAGATCTGCCACCACCGGTTTGCCGCCAATATCTTTGCCTAAGCCCATGGTTAATGGCGAGGTAGAGTCTGCATACACAGCGGAGCCTAAAATTTCAGCCAGTCGCACCGTCTGCCGATGCTGGTTAGGCAACTCTAGCCCCATATAATTTTTGCCTGGAATTGTCTCCACCACGCGCAATGACACGAGTGATAACGCACGCGCTAAATCTTTGGCCAGATTGACAATTTGGCTGCCTTTGATGCCAGTGGCAAGCTCAATTTCATAGCGTGTTACCACGGGGCCCGGATACGCTGCGACCACATTTATTTCAATACCAAAATCTTTGAGTTTTTTTTCAATCAGGCGTGAAGTGAATTCCAAGATTTCAGGCGACACCGTTTTTTGTGTGGCAGGAGGCGGATCAAGTAAGGCAAGGGGTGGCAGCGCGCTATTAGGGAGTTCATTAAAAAGCACGCGCTGCTTTTCTTTTTCAACACGCTCAGATTTTGGTACGGTTGCTAGCGCAGGCACAATCTGCACGGGCTCGTACACTTCGATACGCTCACGACTTTGCTCAAGCGTTCCCTCACGGCGTAAAGCAGCCACTTCGCCTGCTTTACGGTCTCGCCTTGCTTCACGCCATCTTTTAACAAACATGAAAGCAGCAACGAGAGCGTCGCCTACTCGCTCGGCAAGATTCAACCAAGAAAAATGGAAAAAAAGTGATAAACCGATCACCAACATCAAAAGCAAGACGAGGGTTCCGCCAGTAAAACCAAGCGCGTGCAACAGCTCGTGGGTAAGGGTATCGCCCACGACACCACCAGGCGTATGCAAAAACGTAGCAGAGCGTGACCATAGTCGCATTGCCTCAAGGCCAGCGCTTGCGCTTAAAATAAGGACGAAGGCAAATGAATCGAGTAACCAGTGGCTGGTCGGTGCAGCTACTTCAGTGGCTTCTTCATGCTCGCTTGCCTGCTCATGTTGTGCGATGCGTTTGTAGCCTCTCACAATGCGCCGCGCAAACAGCACCACCCAACAATAGGATGAAAAGCCAAACATTAAAAATAAAATGTCTGCTGTCCACGCACCCACGCGGCCGCCCCAATTGGCTACCTGGGTGGCTTGCATTTCATTGGTCCAGCTTGGGTCATGCGGGTTGTAGCTGAATAAAACCATCAGCAGGAATAGCCCGAGCGCAAGCTGCAGCAGCCAACGCACCTCAAGCACAAGGCGTGACATACGATGGGGTAAATGATGTGGCAAATTTGGTGCTTTAGCAGGAAGAGGGGATTTAGCCATTAAGTCTTAGTCGCTTTTCTTAAAAACTGATCAAATTGACAGCAAGCTACGCTTTAAAAGTCTGATAAGCAGAGGGTCTCATAAAATGGCAGAGCTGTTTGAAATTTTGCTAAGAAAGGCATGTCTAACTCGGGGCGGCCTCATGCCTCCCTTTTTTACATTAAGTGCGTGTTGCGCTGGCAGCAAAGGCATTCCTCGAGCGCGAGTTATGCAGGGCTTTCTTAACTAGCAGCTTTTTAGGAAACCTGAATATATCGGGAGTAGTGACTATAAATGCGTTGTCTGTGTCGCTATTCATTACCCGTAATTCACCCAGTGCTGCTTATATTTTTATAATGCCGTTATTATTGTGCTATCGCTTTGTGAACGATAAACAGAGTGTTTACTGCAGAGTGTTTACTTGATGGAACTTTCATGTCGCAAATTCAACATGCCAACCTCATTATTCTAGGCTCCGGGCCAGCTGGTTACACCGCCGCGGTATACGCTGCGCGTGCCAATCTTGCCCCGATGCTCATTACTGGTCTGGCGCAAGGTGGTCAATTAATGACCACGACAGATGTCGAAAACTGGCCGGGCGACCCGCAAGGGGTGCAGGGGCCAGAGCTCATGCAACGGCTGCTTGAGCATGCTGAGCGTTTTAAAACCAATATTTTATTTGATCAAATTCATACCGCTAAATTAGACGAACGGCCTATGCGTTTGATCGGTGATGCTGGTGAATATACTTGCAATGCCCTAATTATTGCAATGGGTGCGTCGGCACAATACCTTGGCCTACCATCTGAAGAAGAGTTTATGGGCAGAGGCGTTTCTGCCTGTGCTACGTGCGATGGCTTTTTCTATAAAGAGCAACATGTAGCTGTGATTGGCGGCGGCAATACAGCGGTTGAAGAAGCCCTCTATCTGTCAAACATTGCTAAAAAAGTCACTGTTATACATCGACGCGACAAATTCCGTGCTGAACCTATTTTGGTTGATCGACTGCTCGCCAAAGAACAGCAAGGCAAAGTAGAAATCAAATGGAATCATGTGTTGGAAGAAGTGAAAGGTGATGATTCAGGCGTCACGGGGATGCTGATTAAAGATGTGAGCAATGGCCAAACCTCGGAAATTCCTCTGCAGGGCGTTTTTGTGGCTATTGGCCACAAGCCGAATACAGAAATCTTTAATGATCAGTTAACCATGCGCAACGGCTATATCGCCACGCGTGGCGGGCTTGATGGTAACGCTACTGCCACCAATATCCCCGGCGTATTTGCCGCAGGTGATGTGCAAGATCATGTCTATCGGCAAGCCATTACCAGCGCGGGCACAGGCTGTATGGCAGCACTTGACGCACAGCGCTATCTTGAACAGCTAGAGAGCGAGTAGGCGGAGCACTATATGGCGTTCTTCTATTTGAGCCTCTTTACTTTTTTGCTTTAGATACGTACTGATGTCTAAAAAGCATAAAACTCCTGCTCACACTAATGCGGCTCAATACGGCAGCCAGGCTCAAGCAAAGGAGGCGACGCAGAGCCTCTCGAGCTTGGCTGATTTACGCTTCTTATATCAGGAGCTAAAAGCCGAGGCCATATTAGCCCGGCAGGCGTCTGTTGCGATGGAGAGCAAATCAACTAAGCAATCATTAGCGGGCGCCGCCTCCCCCCAGCAGATTACAAGCCAAGCCTCTGCGCTCACTTTATCTAAACAGACAGGCTCGCCCCTAACGCCGCAGACATCTGTACGTCTAGCTTCAGCACGTCATCAAAAAATGACATTTGATCAAAGGCTTTCCGATGATTACGAGCCGGTACTAGCGCGTTATAAAGATGGGTCATTGTATTTCTGTAAACCAGGAGTTGGGCCAGACGTCGCTCGCAAATTATGGCAACGTAAGTTAGATATCCAAGCGCAAATTGATTTACATGGCCTGCGCCTTGATGAAGCACGTAGTGCCATCATTGAGTTTGTAGAGGATGCAGTGCAGGATGGGCTGCGTTGCATGCGCGTGATTCATGGCAAAGGATTTGGCTCGGCCAATCAGAAACCTGCGCTCAAAGGCAGGGTTTATACATGGCTGGCTCAACTTAGAGAAGTCCTCGCTTTTTGTGAGGCGCGCCCGCACGAAGGAGGTGCCGGTGCTGTGATTGTTTTATTACGCTCAGCTAGACGGGCTGGCTATACAGACTACTAATATTGCTTCGCAAACTCGTAACTGCATTCGCGAATTATCCTATCTATTTCTTTTCTTACCGATACGATGGCAAGAACTTGTTGCGCTAAGAAATGCTTTGGCTGCAGCACTTAAATGCTCGCCTTAGCAGCTGAATTTGAATCAGTTTGCTATGGCATCGCTCTATCAATTTTTTTTAATTGAAGGAGATATTGCATGATTATTAATAGAATTGATAACCCACCTGTAATTATTGATATGAGTAGCGCCTTTCCAGAGAAGCAAAGTGAAGGCGATGCCACTTTAAATAAGAGAAACTCCCAAGGTTCTTGGCCAATCTCCTCATTTGTCTCTTTGGGGGCGTCCATTGGCAATTTAGGCCGTCGTATACTTATTTCTTCCAATCGCCCGGTTACGAAGGCATCCAATGAGAACGGGGCGCCACAAAAAATAAATCCGCCCAAATCTAGCGCGGCAAGGACACCACAAGAAGACGCGCCTAACTCATGCGTTATACCTATAACTTCTTATTAAATATCTTCGCAGCTTGGTTTGTCTAAAAATAGGGTATTGCCGTAAGCAAGGACCAAGGCTTTATTTGGTAACAACTTATGGCGCTCTTCTACTCACGCTACAATTTGGGTTGCTCTCTATTTCTAGATGGCAACCCTTCTTAATTTCTTGATGCTTACAACTGACTTTGATCCTATCGTTGCAATTGCAACTGCCCGTGGCCGTGGTGGTATTGGTGTGGTGCGCGTGTCGTTTGGCAAGGCGAGCGAAGCCGCGGTATATGCGTTGATGCTGGCGCTATGCGCGCAGCAGCTTGCGCCCCGGCATGCGACTTATGTGCCATTTCTAGATGGGCGAGGCGATACCTTGGACAGTGGTATCGCTTTGCATTTTCCTGCGCCGCACTCTTACACGGGAGAGCATGTGCTTGAATTGCAAGGGCATGGTGGCCCGGTTGTGCTGCAGTTGGTGTTGCAACGTTGCCTTGAAGCTGGGCGAGAAATAGGGTTGCGTCTTGCCGAGCCAGGCGAATTCACGCGCCGCGCATTTTTGAACGACAAGCTTGACCTTGCGCAAGCTGAGGCCGTGGCAGATTTAATTGAGGCCAGCACAGAGGCCGCTGCGCGTGCAGCTAACCGCTCGTTAAACGGTGCTTTTTCCGCCGCGATTTATACGCTGGTTGAGCAGTTGATTCAACTACGCATGTTAGTGGAAGCCACCCTTGATTTTCCCGAAGAAGAAATCGATTTTCTTGAGGCGAGCGATGCGCGCGGTCAACTGACTAGACTGCGCGAGTCACTTGATGAGATACAACGCAACGCTCAGCAAGGTGCATTGCTGCGAGAGGGATTATCGGTTGTGCTCGCAGGCCAGCCAAATGTCGGTAAATCATCACTGCTCAACGCATTAGCGGGTGCTGAATTAGCTATCGTCACCCCGATTGCTGGCACGACACGCGACAAAGTCGAGCAAACGATTCAGATCGAAGGCGTGCCACTGCATATTATTGATACGGCTGGTCTGCGTGAGACGGAAGATCAAATTGAAGCTATCGGCATTGAGCGAACCTGGCAGGAGGTAGCGCGCGCCGATGTGATACTGCATCTGCTCGATGCGCGTATTGGCGTTACTGACGAGGACGAAAAAATTGCCTCACAGTTTCCCGCAGCAGTGCCTGTTATTCGGATTCTCAACAAAATAGATTTAACCGGCGCTGAGTCAGCCGTTATTGACACGCCGCGTAGCGTCTATCTATCAGCTCAAATAGGTGAGGGGATTGATTTATTGCGCTCGCAACTATTGAATCTTGCCGGCTGGCAGCCAAGCACCGAAAACCTTTACCTCGCCCGTACGCGGCACTTAACTGCACTGCGTGCAGCAACCCACCATCTCACTGTAGCCGCTGAGCACGCCGCACAAAATGCGCATGCACTCGACCTATTCGCGGAAGAACTGCGCTTGGCGCAGGAACAGCTCAATACCATCACGGGCGAATTCACTTCGGACGACTTGCTCGGCACCATCTTTAGCCGGTTTTGCATCGGAAAATAATAAGAGGTGCTTTAACGTTCGACGAAATGTGAAAAGCATCTTTTAAACACCCTTGCTTTGGGCTGCTTAAAACATTTTGTGTGCTTAATCTTTCAAAAATTTTAGATTGGCACAGAGTGTTAAGCGTGACACTTCAAAGTTTGTGGGAGTGATTATCTATAACTCGTATTTCTTACTGTTAAGAAAGTCTTGCATTAAATCTAAAATTTGTAGTTGCAATGCTTCTATTTCCTTTAACTTCGCCAATTGTTGTTCAAGCCTAGCCTTTTCCTGTTTGAGTTTGGCTTCTTTAGCGCTCGGCTGCCTGATAGTGTAAGAATCGATGAGGTCGAAATTTTGAGTGGGTGCACGCGCCATTAAAAGCGGAGCTACTGAGTGTGTACGCCTCCTTTCAAGCGCGGCTACCGCTAGATGCGTGGGGAGCCTTTCAGGGATTGGGGTAACTGCCTGCTCAGGCGCTTGCTCGCATAACTTCAATTCTTCCTGAGCCCGCATGCTCTTTGCTGAAAGAGCCGCAATAGTTTTTAATTTATCAAAGGTAGCGGCATCGATCTCTTTGGGCGGAACAGTTGGCGTCGTTTCAACGGTATTTTCATACATTAAAGCAAGCACATCATTAAATTTTTTCGTAATTGAAACTGTATTGAAATTACTTGTACTTGCGCTTGCACCTACGTTGTTCATAATGGATTTCTCTCATCCAGAAGAGTTTCTTTATATTTTTGACGCACGTAGCTAGTTAAAAAAAATTACTGAGAAATGAAGTTCATCTATCCAGTTTATTATCTTATGAATATGATTTACTAATGAAAAGAGCCCTTTAAAGGGCTCTTTTCTCGCTCTTTTCTGAGCTAATTTTTATCTATTTCTTTAAGCAAAAAAGCCTTGCTTGCTTGATGGGCTATTAATGATTTTTTGTATCTTTCTATTAATTGCTTCATTTATATCAGCTACTGCCTTAAGGCCATCTACTTTATATTGGGCCTTAAATTGCTGCAAAAGATCCCAATACTGTTCTTCGTTATCAACCAAGCTCGTAACTATTGCATCTCTTTGAGATTTTTGTAATTGCAATTTTTTTTCCAATAATTCGACTTTCAGATATTTTAGCGCGTGAACGTATTTTTTGTTTTCTGTAGTGGTTAACCAAGAGAAAATTTCTATTGTTTCCTCTTTTTTTAATCCTGCACTTTTTATTACCTCTTGGGAGAGTTTTTCTAATTCTTTTGAAAAAGCCTTTTTTAAATCTATACGCGATATAAGTTCTTCCCCAGCCACTGCGTCAGTTTCTGGGGTAGTTTCACGAGAGCTTGAGCGGACGCTTCCTGGGCTTTCAGAAGCGCTAGAAATATTAGAGTTCAGCGAATTTGTTGAGCCATTGGGATGTAGTCCAAATTCCCTTGCTGCTAAATTAATTGTTGAACGTAGCTCATCGCGAGTTACATATTTTTCGGTTTGCTTTCTTTGATCTTCTTCTTGCTTACGCTGGTTCTCTTTAATGATTTTTAATTCATTAAAAATAAGCTGGTTAGTATTATTAATCACCCCAGCTGCATGTCCTATATCACGAGCACTTATCCCGCTCATATCGTCAACCTCTTTAAAAGCTAAATTTAGTTCTTTTTTTAATTGCACTCTAAATGCATTCTTATATTTTACAGTACGAAATGAAGAATTAGAGTGCATGACCCCTTTTATTATCGATTTCGTTACAGTAGCCCCCCCATTTATTGCTAGGCCACTGCCTGGCATAGCAAGATTGGCTGCTGCACTGCTTGTAGCTACTACCTCAGACGTTGCGTCACTATGGACAAAATCATGAATTCTTTTGACAAAGCCTTCCTCAGGCTGTTCTAAAGAAATTGTTTTGGCAAAACGTCCAAAATTACTCCATGACTCTGCAAATGTTTCACTTCTTATTATTCTTTCTTTAGAAGAATGGCGGGAAGGAAGGGAAGCGTTTCCTTCTACGATTAACAACCTTTCGTTTACAGTGTCTCTCGAAGAACGAGCTTGCTGCGCAGCAAAATCTACACTTTCAAAAGCTTCTAGAAAAGTACTAGAAGCATTTCCTTTTCCCCTAGAGAGTGCTAGTTCTGCAAGACACGCACTATATGTCTGTTGAATATGTCCTTTAATATCTAGGTATAGCGCATGATCTTTTTTTCTTGCATCTTGATCCAGGCCATTTTCGTTATATAGATGATCTTGATGTAACTTATCTAGTTTCTGGCTTAATTTTTCAAGCGAGATTTGTGCTTGCTCTAGTTGAGTAGAGGGAGCCGGAATAAAAGCTTCCTTTTCTGCTCCTTTAGCTTTACTGAATAAAGCTAATATGAACTGGGGTATCCACCAGGGGGCCTTTTTAACATGGCCAAGCGCCAATATGATCTGCAGGCCACACTGCGCAGCGCTCTTTTGAGCGGGCGTATCTGCTAGCTTATTGGCTACGTTATCTACTTGATAATTGATGAAAGGATCGTCGGACCGTTCTTCGGAGATTCTGGCTTGTTTTATTATGGCTTCTTTTGCTATAGGCGCTTCAATAAAGCTTCCTAAAAAATCACGAGAAAAATTAGGCTCAAATTGACCTGATGCTGTCGCTGCATTGCTCTTTTGCGCTGCTGGACTAAAACCATAAATCATAGCTTTCCCTCTGTGCAAACACTTTTTTATAAAAGCGCCGATAGAAATTTGTCTCATGACAATATGAGGAAAACTCTTATAGTTATATCCGTTTGCAACCTGAATCTTTGGCTATCTCATTATTTCAGTAAAAGACCTTAATAATTAAATCAGCCTACGTCCCACATTAAATCAGCGCCTAATTCCTCAATCAAATAGCACTGATGTGCCGGCAACGTTTTAATTTTTTCTGCTCGCAGCACATTCAAATCTTTTCAAGCCATAAATAGCGAATATGGACTCCATGGCTACATGAATAGCCCAGCATGTGCTGAGCGGTTTGAGGAAGTAGAAGCCTGATATATCCAAGCTAAGCGGCTAGCTTCCGTTTATACAATCGGGAGGTCTACCGTCTCATCCGAAGGGGAGGGGCTAAAAGAGAGAGAACATACCCTGGATATGTGTTGCTTCCCGCCGCTGCGTTTCATGAATAATGTGCGCGGCAGAGAAGGACAGATAAATAAGAAGGGCCAGAAATAATTTGTATTATTAGATTTGTCTGCTATACTTCGTCACTTCAGTAAACCGAACAGACGCGGGGTGGAGCAGTCTGGCAGCTCGTCGGGCTCATAACCCGGAGGTCGTAGGTTCAAATCCTGCCCCCGCAACCCATTTCAAGACTTTTCAGTCTTGTAAAAGCTTGAACAGATTGTTCAAGCTTTTTTTTCGTCTATCAAAAAGATCGACTGAAAAGTGCGCATACCGTCTCACCATCCCAGATGTTTACCCTCCCCCCTTAGTTTGAACTCACTTGCTTCATTGCAGCTGAGTTATATGACTTTTCCTAAGCCCCGTCGCTAAAGCAAACTGCATCAGGTCATGCTGATGCTCAGGCAAACGTAGCAATAATGCTACTGCTACTGCTACTGCTACTGCTACTGCTACTGCTACTGCTACTGCTACTGCTACTGCTACTGCTACTGCTACTGCTACTGCTACTGTCACGAAGCGGAATCAACGTTTCGGCTCAGGGTATATGTGTGTACCTTGGGAACCTTATCCATCCCCATTCCTAAGCTGCGCGGCGTAAAACAGCCCGGACCACTTCTAAATAACGATTGGTTTGTAAAAGCTGATTTTTCCTTCTTTTTTGCCTTAGCCATTTCCTCAATCTTTGCTTTGGTAATATCCGAAAGAAGAATGCCTCCCAAATATGTATTTAGCCATCGAAATTTAGACGCATCTTCATGGAGAGTCTTCTTGGGTCAGGACCAAAGGAGCGGTTGGCAAAAAAGAGATTTAAAGTGGCTCGCTGCATTGCAATCATTGCAATCAATGTAATCAATTCTTATAATTAACTGGTACATTGCATGAGGAGAAACCTATGGCGAGTATTACGATTAGGAATTTAGAGGATCTATTGAAAACGCGGCTTCGAGTCCGTGCAGCTAATCATGGCTGTTCAATGGAAGAAGAAGCCCGCTATATTCTGCGAGCAGCGCTTACGGAGGAGTATCGGCCTGCACGTAACCTTGGCCAAGTTATCCAGCAACGATTTGCCTCCTTCGGTGGAATCGACTTGCCCAAGATGGAACAAAATCCATTGCGTACCCCGCCGAGTTTCGATTGATGATTGTCCTAGATACGAACGCGCTATCTGAGCTGATGCGCCCCACGCCCGCTGAGGGCGTATTGTCTTGGTTTTCTACTCAAGCTAATGTTAGTTTGTTTACCACCACCGTCACCCAAGCTGAAATTCTGTTCGGTTTGGCTCTATTACCTGAAGGACGTAGACGTAACAACCTTGAAGTTGCGGCCAAGCAAATGTTCGAGGAAGATTTTGCCGGACGAGTACTGCCATTTGATGATGCTGCGGCTCAAGAATTTGCGCTTATTGCTGCTGGCAGACGCCTGCTAGGCCGGCCGATGGAAGCCTTTGACGCACAGATTGCTGCCATTGCTCGATCTCGCGGCGCAGCTGTGGCCACCAGAAATGTGATGGACTTTCAAGACTGTGGAATTGTTATTATTGACCCGTGGGCGTATTAATCCGCTTTTTGGCCATACTGAGCGGACTTAAAATTTTTTGTCTGAACGTCGTCGGTTGCATCGCTACAATCGTCTCGTTGCTAAAAAGTTTGAATGCCATCAAGCACAGCACGACGATTAACCCGGCAATAAAAAACCGGTTCCATTGATTTTCTACTTGGGTGCCTTCCCACGTTTTTAAAAACGCTTGTAGTTTCAAGGCCAATATCTCCCAATAAACGGATTCTTCATCGAAGGAGCCTTCTTATCTAATAACTCCCCCAGTCTTTATCAGTAATTCCGCCCAATAAAGCAGATGCAGCAAGTAGCCATCTGGATGATTGTCCCGAAAACGCTTATAGATATGCGTAATCAGCAAACCAGATATCGATGCTTAATTTTTGGGCAAGCTCGACGTAGCAAGCCATTTCACTGCCTCGGTCATAGGTGAAACTCTCACGCAAAAAAGCAGGGCGCAGAGCAGCAATCATGACCAGTTTGAGTGAGCCACGCGTATAGGCTAATATCGCTGCATAAATAGTCTCGTGGCTGACGTGTTGCTTAGGATCATCAGAATGCATAGCGTGGTGTGGCAACAATCTGCTGTGGCGACCAGCGCCAATAAACTAAGTGGTCATGTACGTACTGACGCAGCGCGTTTCCTTCAACCAGCTTGTGCTTACGTATACAGCTTAGAAAAATAGTGTGTTGCAGTTGGAACTAGAGCTTAAGATTTTCCTGTTACGCGCTTAGTAGATTATTTCTGCTTATATATTAAATAATATAGATTATGGATAATTTGGTGAAAGTGATCTATAAATAAATATTTTTAATCAGGGTGGAATATATTTTTGTTTGTTATGTGAAAAATTGATTTTTAAATATATAAAAGAGGGTGTAATGCATATACATGGAATAGGCCAATCAAAATGTGATTATAATATTAATTCGATGCATAATGAAGTTAAAAGCAAAGAAAATTGTATAATTCCATTTTCCGGAAATGGTAACTGCGAAAAAAATCCTATAAGACAGTTATTGGAGGGTAATAATAAATCTCCGAGTAAGCTTATTTCTCATGCTGGTTTTATTGGTTTGCCGCCAGAGCTGATAAATATGATTTTAAAGGCTCTTAAAGAACTATATTTATCTGCTGCATCTCAAGAATATGATTTGCCTCAAGCACATAAAAAATATGCTCAACAACTATCCGGGCTTGCAAGAGTTAATAAACAATTATTTTCTCATGTGATGCCAATTAGGCATGAAATATTTCACTCTGAATTTATGAGTTTATTAATTAAATCTTTGCAAAAATTTTTGCCTGAAAAAAAATCTGATGCTGTTAAGATATCTGGCCTATTAAGTTTTAATCTTGCAAAAAAAATGATTTCAGAAAATTTGCGAAATGATAATATAGGATTAGAGGACCCTAAAAATCAGAGTGAATGGTGTAAAAATACAATTATTGAAATTGCGAAAAAAACTGAATTTGGACGTAGTCAAGTTAAATTTGGTATTGATTATATTATAAATAAAATTCAACACCTTTCATTTGATTTTGATTCTTCTTTGTCAGATTCAATTCATTTTAATAATATAATGGACATGATATTTAGTAGTATTTTAAAAAAAAATAATATAAAAACATTTAAAATGCCTTTAAACGAGAAAATTAATTATAAGAGATTGATGGCAGTTCTCAGATTTATATTAAGAAAAAATCCAGAATTGACCGATATTTCATATGTTCATATCAATAGTAATTTATTGGAATTAAATTCCATACAAGATTTATTGCAATTGTTGTCAGGTAAAAATGTAGATACTTTGAGCTTGGAGGGGAATTGGAATAAAGGGCTTATTTTAAAATATTTAAAAAATATAAATATTGTTAATTTAAAAATATAAATAATATGTGATATGCAAAAAAGCGTAAAGCTCCGTAGAGAGTTTTTTTGTAAAACATTACACAGAGTTGGCTATTTACATATTTATTTTAGCCATATTTATCTCGCATCCATTTCAGTTTTTATCTAGTGCCATTGTTTTTTATTCATGTTTTTTACTTCCTATTAAATACGATAACGCATAAGAATTTTGGCTTTTACGCGAGATGCTTTGCTGTAAAAAGAAGCACGGCTTTTTTTAAGTATTACGCCTTAATTCCGCCAAGATCATTCTGCCTCTCTTGTCTCGCATATTGCGAGTTGTCTAGTAAGCGTTACTTCTTATGTACTAAGTCACTGTATAAAAATATCGCTAGCCGTGTAGGTGGGGGTGACGAAGGAGCCTCAACGTAACAGCCTCAACGCAAAGGTGATCTTTTAAGATTGTGAATAGGCCCTTAGTGTTTGCAAATTACTTAAAAGGCTGTGATTTGTGCTTTTGTTAAGGTCTGCGCGGTGCTCGCCACTCTCATGGACTTAAGGTAACGAAGCTTGCTCCAAGATTTAACTAACTGGCCCCTGGTTTTAGCTAGCACGCTGGCGGCCTTTTAGGCAATTTGTGGACAGGTTCTAAGAAGCAAAACTTACCGGGTGATTCTCAATATATAAGATAAAAATATCAGATTTATCTTAGTTAAACTAAGGCATAATACTTAGGAAAAATTCAGCGCTTCGTTTAGCAGCAAATCATTGCGGGTAAGACGTAAGGCGTAAGAATTTTACGCGTGATCGTGTTGAATAGAAGATAAAAAGTACGAATACAAAACATTGGCGCTAGATAAAAATCAAAATAGATAAGGATAAATATGAGTGGTATAGGTAATATAAATAAGAGCTCCAATAGCTATAGTTCTTCTTTGAAAAATGATGACTCTCGTGAAAGTGGTGGAAGTAGGCAGAAAAGAGAAAGGGGAAGGACTTCATCAGCGACTTATCAGGACGCTAGTCGAGGAGGTCTCGCTCCGAACCCTGAGCTTGGTTCCTTCTCCACTCAACAGCCTAGTACAGATGGAGATGAGCATCAAGCTAACCTTTTTTCTAGCCTGAGCTCAAACCGTTTGCTTGATGCCTCTCCCTTTTTTGGAGCAGTTGGTATCAATCCTCAATCGCTGCGCGATGAGGCTTTATTACATTCAGCACTGCCGGCCAATTCCCAGTTGGATACCCTCCCCGTTGCTCCACTTGACAATATATTCCAGTCGTCGCCCCATGAGAAATCGGTGTCTACTTTGGGTGGTTTTCAAGATCCGTTAGACTATATAGGTTGGGATCCGGACATAGCGGAATTAATAGCAATGGGCCTAAGTGAGAATGATCTAGTAGGCATAAATGCAATATGGCCCAGATTAGTACCACATAGGGATGAGACAATAGCAGGCCTAGAAAAATCTTTGTCTCAGCATGAATATAGTGAAGATTCTACCCATGCAGAAAGCTCAACGATTTCAGAAATAAACGCTGCGCAAAGACGTGCTCAGGGTCAAGCAAAACTAAGAGAAGAAGGGATCAAATGGCTTAAAGATAATTTCAAAGACCTTCCTGAAGAAAAGAAAGGTGAGGTGCTAACTAAAATTAAGATTAGATGTCAGCTTTCACCAAAAAGTCTAGCGGAGGCAATAGGTTGGAGGAAAGATCACGTTGCTGATCTTATTGAGGACTGTACAGCGGCAATTGAAGAGTCATTATTGAGTGACGACGAAAAAAAAGCACTTAGACAGCTTAATATTGATTTCAACGTAGCTATTAAAAAAGAGAAAGGTAAAGATAAAGATAAAGTACTAGCGGGTTCAGTGCTATCTAAATTTCAAGCTAACTATCCTTCTATTAAGCAAAAACTTATGGCGCGGGCAATAGGGTTGTCGAAACGAGCAAAATTAGGTGAATTTATTCATGCTTATAATTCATCAACTATAAAATTAGTGCTTAGTCCCGAGCAAGAAAAAGCGCTTGAAAAACTTAAAATTGATTTCAACGAAGCTATAAAAAACGACGATGAAAGGCTAGCAGGTGAAAAGCTAACTGATTTTTATGATAAAAATATAAATGACCTTTCACAAGAGAGGATAGCAAATAAAATAGGTTCAACTAAAGCAAAAGTATCTGAACTTATTCGTAATTATAAGAAATCAATTAAAGGTTCATCATTGGATGATGAACAAAAAAAACTCCTTGATCAACTTAGCATTGATTACCGCGAAGCTAGGAAAGAAAAAGGTGAGATGCTAGCAGGTAAAGTGCTAACTGATTTTTTTGATAGACATATAAAATATATTACACAAGTACAGATGGCGGCAGCAGTAGATTTGAGCTATAAAAAATTATCTGAGGTTATTAGTCGTTATAGGTCATTAATTGAAACCCAGTCATTGAGTGATGAGAAAAAAGAGGAATTTAATTTATTTAAAATAGCTTTTGAAAAATCTGCCGATATAAAAGAAAAAGATGAATTGCTACTCAAACTTTATGATGAAAATAAAAATGATATGTCACAAGAGCAGATAGTGGCGGCAGTAAGTTTAAAGCGATCAACACTAAAGAATGCTATTGCTCGTAAAAAAAAATTAATTAAAACACCAATCGATAGTGCAGAGAAAAAATAAATATTTTTAAATCTTGAAAATAATTTATGCAGGTGATTTTTAAGGAATTTTGAATAGTTAAGCTAAATATTGTGTATAGCGCAGGTCGTATTAATTGACCTTCTTTCATTCAAGCTTTACCTTGAGAGTAACTTATAAGAAGCTTACGCTTTTTAGGAGGTTTACCGTTCAGTGTGGTCGCTAATGAGAAGAAGAGCTTAATTGCCTATATTCATGCCATATAGCGATTCATCTTTATAAAGTCGAGGCAGCCTAGCCCGCTCTATAGGCATTATTTGGCGTCTACAATCAACAAATCCTGCCCCCGCAACCTATTTCAAGACTTTTCAGTCTTGTAAAAGCTTGAACAATCTGTTCAAGCTTTTTTTCGTCTATCGAAAAGTCAACGTGAATAAACCCAATACACGTGAGCCACGTTATCTAGGATAGACGATACTTTGCGCAAATGATCGATTGAAAAGTGTGCATCCTGTCTCACCATCTCAGATGTTTACTCTCCCCCTTAGTTTGAACTCACTTGCTTTATTGCAGCTGAGTTATATGACTTTTCCTAAGCCCCGTCGCTAAAGCGAACTTGGCGTTTTGATTCAGGCTATATGCGTACCTTGAGAACCTTATCCATCCATTCCCATTCCTAAGCTGCACGGCGTAAAACAGCCCGGACTATCTCTAGAAAACGATTAGCTGTAGAGGCTGATTTCTCCTTCTGTTTTGCCTTAGTAATTTCCTCAATTCAGACTTCGCGTTGTAGTTTCCGGTTCCATTATTCATGTATGTAATCCTCTGCACGATAAAGCCATTTCATGCTTAAGCTAGGTTCTGTTTGCATTTTTATCGTTTAATTTAAATCTTGCTAGGCTACCTATTTTTTAAACATCAGGTTCAAAGCTGATGCCTGAATTTATCTATTCAATTTATGTTTCAAAGGAAAGTTTTTTTAAAACAAAACTATCTTTGAAGGCGATATGTGTTGCGAGAGCAAGTCGTTATAGTTAAAAAACTAGGGGAAAAATATGCCAATTTCAGCATTAACACCTAACAAAGCAATTAATACACAAGCATTAATTAATGCTATTGAACTAGGAGATAGAATAAAAAGCGAAATCGAAGGGCAGCACCCTAAAATACCTGAACCTTCGATTAGTGAAGCTCTCTCGACTATTGCAGGAGTAGTAACAACGATTTCAAGTACTATCGGAGTAGTCCCTACGATCGCACTTTCGGCAGGTATAGCTGGAGCCGTGGGGCTTGGTTACATAGTTTCGGAATTTAAACAGTTACAAGAAAAGCAAGAAAAAACACAGAAGAAATGCGAAGATTTAATAGAAGAAAATAAAGAGGATAAAAATTTAATTCTGTCAACATTGAAGCAAGTGCAAGCAGATAATCAGCTTTTCAAAAGTCTGCTGATAGCACAATCATCAGAAAATCAACAGTTAAAACAATTGCTAGCATCGCAATTCATCTTTCCTTTGGCACATGCTAATTCAGAGGGCTCAAGCCAAACTTTTATTGATTATCAGAGCACATTGCAAGAGATAGAATCAGATTCTAGCGAGAGTAGCTATACAAGTATACATAGTAGTGAAATAGAGGAATTATCATCTGATCAAGAGGATTTTAGTTCTGAATTCAGTGCTGCAGCAAATGAAACTAGCGATAGTTCAGAGAACTCTACTTTGCTGTAATTTAATGTGATGTGTACACGTTTATATTTATAAAACGTTATTTTTGATTGTGTTCAAATTATGTATTTCTTGATAAAAAATTATTGACGTTAAATATTTACTATCGTGTAAAGGAATAAAGATGTTAACTTGCTTATTCCATTTTCCGAGAAAATAGCTGAAGAAGTGCCGATCAAATGAAGGAATCGAGTAGGTTTAATTGCATACAAAAAGCTTGATAGTTTTTAAGAAAGCCTTAATAAGGTGCTCAAAAATTTGAATTGATAAATCTTTGTACGGAGATTGCTGTGCTCGCAACACATATAAATAAATCACCAGCTGTAAATCGAATAAATTTAATCAGAACCTCAACAGAATTCAGTGAAACTCAAGCGTCACCTGATGAGCAAACTATAAATGCGGAAGATCGATTAGCGCAGGAAGAGAAGTTAAGAGGAATTGAAACAGATATAAGTGAAATTCAACAGCAGATGGAAGCGGTTCAATGGAATATGGGATCGTCTAGAAGTTTGGAGAGAAAGCTAGATAATCTGCAAATTGAGCACACTAATTTGTCGAAGCATGTCCAAGCATGTTTGGGGAAGAATTCTCATCAGTATCACCATAAATTAATGGATGTCAAAATAGAAATATGGGAAAAAATAACGCCAACATTAACACAGCAAGATCATAAATTTGACAAGCTCAAATCTATAGTGAAAGGGCTTATAGAACAAAATCAAACTGAGTTTGAGGAACTCAAAAAAGGGAATGGAGAAGCATTAGCGCGGGTTCGAGATGATATTCGGCAAAACTTAAGACAGAGCCAAAGGCAACAAGATGAACGGTTGGGTGACGTAGAAATCCGGTCTAGGTACCTCAAGGAAGATCACAGCAATTTTGCGAAAAGGTTAAATCGAATTGAGTGGCAAACGAAGCGAGATATAGACAAGATTAAAGCGGATTTAAGCGTGACTGCGGAAGAATTGGATCACTTTGTAACGCAACAAGCTCTGCAGATTCTCTCTTTGAGAGATGAAGTTAATACACTTAGCGGCGAAAATAGACGATTAATGGCACAGCAGGATGAGTTAAAAGCGAGCCAAACAAAGCAAGCTGAAAAGCTTGAGTCTATGGAAGCCCAAGTGAGTGTGCTGAATACTGAAAAAGCGCAAGTTCAAGATAAGCTTGCACAGATTGGAAAGCAGCTGCAAGAGCTGCTGCAGGCAAAGGACGGCGTTGCACAATAGAGTACTTAAGAAAAATATTCAGGCACTTTGCCATAGCTTGAGCAAAGCTTCCTTAAAGCCTGATTTTGTTGTTGGGCTTTGGGGAATCGGATGCAAAAAAACATTAAAAGCATCATTAATGAGAAAATTTTTACCTGAAAAAACTTTAAGCGTGCCCCGTTTAGCCCCATAGCGATGCTATAACTCTCTCTTTCTTATCTAGATACCATTGCGGGCAGCAATGGCATTCCTTACTCGCGCTTTATTTAGCGCTTTCTTCGATTTATATTGCAAGAAGATTTTATAACTCATCTCATCAATGCCTAAAAGAGCGTGATCCTTGGTCGGGCAGTGCTCGGGATCCTCATGTTATCTATGTACATTCCGGTTCCTGTGCTCCGGCTTCCCACCATTGGCACCTTTTTGGGCATTGATGAAATGAGTTCTAGATAAACGGCATAGGAGGAATAAATGGATCGCATAAATCCTTTGGCATCAACGGGGCGGGGTCGGCCAACTCCGTACCAGAGGCCCACCACCGATAACAATACAGCGGGCAATAAACCACAGTGGGCTCGGCATGGGAATGCCACTCGACTTGATTTCAGTAAATTTGCCTGCAAACCTAACGCTGGTTCCAACCCCAACCCCAACCCCAACCCCAACCCCAACCCCAACCCTAGTTCTAGTTCTAGTTCTAGTTCTAGTTCTAGTTCTAGTTCTAGTTCTAGTTCTAGTTCTAGTTCTAGTTCTAGTTCTAGTTCTAGTTCTAGTTCTAGTTCTAGTTCTAGTTCTAACCCTAACCCGTTCCGTGCGCGCAGCTCGCTTAGCAGCCCACATCATGCTCTCCGCTTACCTAGTACTAGTAACAGCAAGGTCAAAGTGCCTGTCTCAGATACGCTAAAAGCTACATCCTATTCCTTTAGAGAGCTAAGTCCCGTAGAGGGTGACGAAGACGGCATCCGCAGTTATTCCCAGAGAGTATTAACTGACGATGAAATTTCCTCTCCTGCTGTGTCAGACGATACCTTAGAAATGACCGGTTTAGATCTGGTCAAGATCGAGAATGGTCAAGATAGAGAAGCCTTGCGTTCTTCAAGCAATAAAGAATCTAGCAACCCTGTTGCGGAAGATGGTACGTCTAGAAAAGATATTCCTCCAAGCCAGATAAATCTCGCTTAGAACTCACTTCGTCACTCGCTAAAAGGTGGGGGTACTCGGCATCCTCATAGTCGTCTAGAGGGAACGAAGGTTCCTGTAAGGTTTACTTAACTAAGGGCCGCCCAAGGCCGACAACCTTGGGGGCACTTATGACGTGAATTCTAATAAATATTAGGCTTTTACCTGAAATTAAGGCATTTACCATGTATTCAAGATTAGGTATTTAGAAATACTCTGCTAGTAATTTAATGGCTTGCGTAGCTCCGTTGTTATCACAGCATGACATCAACAAACCAATTCTCGATATGAGATGGTGGGATATATAAAAGTTCGTGAGAGTAAAAATTAAAAGAATAGTTTATCTAAATCAGACTAGATTTTTTTGTCAATTCAGATTTTACTTTGATAAAAAGCCGTTAAAAGATTAATAATTTATTTTTTTCTTCTAGGATGAATATATGCTTTCTATTCAAAATTCTTTTACTGGGCAAAAAGCGCCAATGAATCTAAACGGATTTTTTGAATTAAATATTCCGCATATAAAAAATGAAATTTTTGGGCGTTTGAACATTTCAGAGCGCGTCAAGCTAGCTTGTGCGAGTAAAGTGTGTTACTCCGCCTACCTTGAAACATTTAATCTAAACAGATCGATCAGAGGGGAATCGATAAGATTAATTTTTTCTAAAGCGGGGTCTCAATTAAAAGAGATTAAGCGTAGCACTACTCAGCTTAAAGAAGAAACTGCAAATGAAATGGAGCAAGCTCTTGAAAGCCTTTATATCAGAAATGTTTATACGGGGTCTTACCAAGATACACAAGTGAGATTTTATTCACTATTGAGCCGAACCATTAGTGCATGCGTTCTATTCCAGAGTACTTGGTACCCTGGGTATCTAAGAATAAAATCAGTAGCTGATAGATTTGATGAATGTATATCCTATGCTCAAGAAGCTTCCCCAGAAATGAGTAGAGAGTTGATGAGGCGATCAGAATTAGTATCTAATGCGAAATTAAAAATAAGAGCTAAGGAGAGAGAATTTAAAGAAATAATCTTATCTGATATTTTTCTAATAATCCCTTTTATAAATTATTTGCTTGAATATAAATCTAATGATTTTTGGGTAATGTGTGGAGTGGTTATAGTTCAAATTTTGGTATGCACTATTAAAATGTCAAAATCCAAACTTGCTCTAAGCGAAGTGTTGGGAGAGTATCCTAGAGTAAAAAGCGCTATTAATACTTTCGAGGTGGTTGAGGGTAACTTAAATATGGTTAAAAAATACACTGATGAAGTAATCAATATATTAAATTCCATGAATAATTTCATCGAATATGAGCATCTTTCAACAGAGAACGAAGTTTTCCCATCGAAATATATTGAAGGCCAAGAAGATAGGAATAACGCTAATAAAATACTGCAGCAACTTTCAGAGGCATTAGTAAATATGAGACAAATTTCTCTTGAGGGAAGGCCAGCATAACCCGGCAGAAAGAAATGCCGGTACAGACAGTGCGGTTGTATGGCAAGGAGACCAACCGTTATTATGGATAAAGCCTGCGATGCCGATATCCGCGTTATCTTAAAGGACCTCTGCATAACTCCATAGCAAAGAGACTGGACACCGCTAGGGGGTTATGCAGAGGTCCTTTAATTGAGGACACACCCTAATATTTTTTACCCCAATCGCTCTCTTATAAAGTCAATTTAGATTTTTCTCTATAAGAGAGCATTGGATTGCGCTCTAGTAACTTGTAATAGCTCTTTATCTAAGCAAGAAACTTTCTCTCTAAACATTAAACAAAAAGTTCAGCACGTCGCCATCTTGCACGATGTACTCTTTGCCTTCGGCGCGCATTTTGCCGGCTTCTTTGGCGCCTTGTTCGCCTTTATAAGCGATGAAGTCGTCAAATGCGATGGTTTGCGCGCGGATGAATCCACGCTGGAAGTCAGTGTGGATGGCTGCTGCGGCGAGTGGGGCAGTGTCGCCGATATGGATAGTCCAAGCACGTACTTCGGTTTTGCCTGCCGTGAAATAGGTCTGTAGCCCTAATAGCTTAAAGGCTGCGCTGATAACACGGTTGAGTCCGGGTTCGTGCATGCCCATATCTTCCAAAAACATGGTTTTGTCTTCATCAGGCATGTCGGCAATTTGCGCTTCAATCGCGGCGCACACGGCAACCACTGGAGATTTTTCGGCGCTTGCGTATTGAATTACCGCATCTAGCAGTGCGTTATTTGTGAGGCCATCCTCTTTCACGTTCGCGATATACATGGTTGGCTTGGCGGTAATCAGGCACAGTGGTGCGATTAACGCTTGCTCATCGCTAGACAAATCAAGGGCGCGCACAGGCTGTACTTGATCGAGCTGCGGCTGCACTTTTTGTAATACGGCAACCAGTTTGGCGGCTTCTTTGTCACCTGATCTTGCTGTTGTGCTGGCACGCTTTAACGCTTTTTCTACGGTACTTAAGTCAGCGAGTGCGAGTTCGGTATTAATGACTTCAATATCTGAAATAGGGTCGACCTTATTGGCTACGTGCACAATATTGGGGTCTTCAAAACAGCGTACAACATGCACAATCGCATTGGTTTCACGAATATTGGCAAGAAATTGGTTGCCGCGTCCTTCGCCTTTTGAGGCGCCTGCGACAAGTCCGGCAATATCTACGAACTCAACGACGGCTGACACAATACGCTTTGGATCGATAATTTCAGCCAAAGCGGCAAGCCGCTTATCGGGTACTTCAACCACGCCAACATTTGGTTCAATCGTACAAAACGGATAGTTTTCGGCATCGATGCCAGCTTTGGTTAAGGCATTGAAAAGCGTTGATTTACCGACGTTTGGCAAGCCGACAATACCGCATTTGAGCTTCATAAAATCCTTTGCTACAGGTTTGTTAGGTGAGGGTGCGTCGTACTGAATCGCTAAAAATTTATCCACAAACTGCTAAAAGGTTGTGCTTTTCGTGCTTAGCAAAGGCGGTGCAGTGCTCGGAATTTTTATGTCCGTTGATGCAGGTTTCTGCGCTTTGACCTTTGCAGTTGACAACTTCTCAGCCAATTCGTGGGTGGCTTCTAAGAACCTGTTTAGTAATCGCCCAAAAGGCCGTGATTCGGGGTCGGGCGGTACTCGGAATCCTCATGTACACCCACGTACACTCCGGTTCCTCCGTTCCGTCCTCCCCCGACTGACGACCTTTTGAACAATTACTAAACAGGTTCTAAGAACTTGCTCCAAGAACCGATATTGTACTGTGTGAAGCAGGGTAGGCTGATATGTCAGATACACTAGACGATGCTAGCGCGTGGCAGCCCTGCTCCAGGAAAATAAGGTTGGCTAATTGTCATGCGCTAGCCACTTACTTGATAGGCGTTTAGAGAAACGCTGAACAAATTGTGCGCCAGGAATTAAAGATGGATGACAAAAAGGTATAGCGCCAGCCCCGATTTATTCAGTATTTCCTTAAGAAAAACACGCGCTGAGCGAATTATAATGTCGCGATGACTCAATCCAAACATACTTCTCACGTCACCGTAGTAGGCGGTGGCCTGGTGGGCAAGACCGCCGCGCTGGCGCTGGCCCAACTTGGACTTAAAGTTGCGCTAATTGGGCAGGACGCGAGTGTGCCTACGAGCAGTGCGGCGTTTGATAGCCGTGTGTATGCTTTATCGAGAAGTACTCAAGCGTTATTAGAACGTTTACGTGTATGGCAAGCACTTGATACAGCGCGCTTACACCCCGTGTATGACATGCGTATCTATGGCGACGCTGGGGCTGAATTACATTTTTCTGCTTTTCAGGCTGCGGTACCGCAACTTGCCTGGATTGTCGAAGCCTCGTTGCTTGAGGCGGCGCTTGATACTGCGCTTCGATTCCAACCACAGTTAACTTACTTAGAAGGGCGCGCTCAACACTTGACGTTTAAGTCAGAGAGCGCTGTGCTTGAGTTAGATAATCATCGTACTTGGCATACTCAGCTACTGCTGGGGGCTGATGGTGCGCACTCATGGGTGCGCGCACAAATAGAAGCTAAGGTTAGCCACCGTGATTACCAGCAATGGGGCATCGTTACTACATTTCGCACTGAAAAACCGCATGCTGAGACCGCGTACCAGTGGTTTCATGAAGGCGAGATTATCGCGCTACTACCTTTATCCTCTCACCATGTATCGTTAGTGTGGTCGGCGCAAGAAGAACATGCGCGCGCGTTACTCGCACTAGATGGCACACAGCTTGCCGCGGCCGTTGAAAAAATCACTGGCGAGCGCTTTGGTGCGCTTGAATGCCTGGCACCAGCGCGAGGTTTTCCACTTTCAAAGCAAAAAGTTGATCGTTTAATTGCACCCCGCGTGGCGTTAATTGGTGATGCAGCGCATGTTATTCATCCGCTTGCCGGGCAAGGCATGAACCTTGGTCTGCGCGATGTAGCTGCGCTGACTGAGGTAGTCGCTGCACGCGAGCCATTTCGTGATTTGGGTGATATCACCTTATTACGCCGTTATGAACGCGCACGTAGTCTGGATATCCAAAAGCTCACGCTCGTCACCGATGGTTTGCAGCGACTTTTCTCGTCACCTAGTGGGCTTTTGCGCTCGGCACGAAACTTAGGTATGTCATTTGCAAATACCCAATCTTTTCTAAAACGCTGGCTAGTTGCGCATGCTTTAGATTGATCAAGGTGCGACTTTCTTTCGTTAAGGAAGCATTGAATAAACTGGGGGCGTCGTCATACCTCATGACTAGCTAGGCTTACTAAGGCGTATCGCCTGCGTTGCATTCATTGCTTGCGGTTGGTTCAGTGTTTCCTTAATAAGACCTTTTGTGAAGTCAATTATTGGATAAGTAATTAAAAGAAAAATACTAATTTGCGTGATCTTTATCTGAGAAATTGTACGTTCTTAGCTTGTCTCTCTATTTTCAAAAAATTTGACCCGCTTATCATTTTTAATAATTTTGCTTGCGGTAACGCACGATAGCGAAGCCTGAAAAATATGAATCAAAATATGCCGAGCACACTTCTAAAATTTTTGTGGTTTTTTGTTAAGAAACAAAAAATTTTATTTACATTCGTTTGGCTCACGTCTTTGATATGGGCCGTAAACGAAGCCTGCTTTCCCTTTTTTATTAAAAAGATAATTAATGGTGTAGCTGAATTTCAAGGTGACCGTGCCGATATTTATAAAACTTTAGCGCCGACATTAGCCTTGCTTTTTGGTTTTTGGGTAACGATGGAGCTATGTCTGCGCCTGCAAGGCGTATTGATGCTTTATTTTGTCCCGCGTTTTCGCGCAAATATTAGATTGAATGTACTGGAGTATGTGAAAAAGCACTCCTACACTTATTTCGCGAATAACTATGCTGGAGGGGTGGCGAAACGGCTCACTGAATTGCCGAGTAGTTGCCAGAATGTACTCGAGATTTTTATTTTTAGCTTTGTCTCGACGCTGGTGGCTTTTGTCGTGTCACTTTATTTGATGTGGCAGGCTAATCCATTATTCGCCTTTATTTTATTCAGCTGGTTTGCTGTGCACGTGGGCCTCTCTCTTCTTTTTTTACGTGTCGGAGAACAGAGGTGGCATACCCATTCTGAGTCAGTGACTTCGCTAAGCGGGCAAATTGTAGATTCGCTGACCAATATTGCCAGTGTCAAACTGTTTGCACGGCGGTGTTATGAGAGAGAACGCTTAGAGAGCTATCAGCGCACCGAAATCGAGAAATCCAAGCAAGCTAACTGGATGGTTGAAATCATGCGGACTTTGCAGTCTATCTGTAGCTTGTCGTTAATCGTCGCTATGGTGACGACTTTGCTGCATGGCTGGCAAGCGGGCTGGGTAACATTGGGTGACTTTTCTTTGGTCACGATGTCGACTTTTTCCATGATGGGTTTAATTTGGTATTTAAGCTTCCAAATTAATCTTTTCACGCGTGAGCGAGGCACCATTAACGAGGCTTTGGGTTTGGTCGCGCAACATCATGAGGTGGTGGATGCGCCGCAAGTGCCGCGCTTGCAAGTCAAACGTGGCAGCATTGTGTTTGATCAAGTGGGCTTTGGTTATAAACCCGACAATTTGCTCTTCAATAATTTGTCAGTTGAAATTAAGCCAGGTGAAAAAGTTGGCTTAGTGGGTTTTTCAGGGTCGGGCAAATCAACTTTTGTGAATCTCATTTTGCGTTTCTTTGATATCCAGCAAGGCCAAATCTTAATTGATGGTCAAAACATTGCTAAGGTCAGGCAAGATTCCTTGCGCGAGCAAATAGCTTTAATTCCGCAAGACCCTTCTTTATTTCACCGCAATCTTATCGAGAATATTCGCTATGGCCGACTCGATGCGACTGACCAAGAAGTCTTCGACGCCGCACGGCGTGCGCATTGCGATGAGTTTATTTCTGAATTGGACGATGGCTATCAAACCTTGGTAGGAGAGAGGGGCATCAAACTCTCCGGTGGGCAAAGGCAGCGTATTTCGATTGCGCGAGCGCTATTGAAAAACGCGCCGATTTTGATTTTAGATGAAGCCACTTCAGCGCTAGATTCGGTCACTGAGAAAGTGATCCAGGCTAGCTTGCATGAGTCAATGAAAGACCGCACGACGCTGGTTATTGCACATCGTCTTTCGACGCTTGGGAATATGGATCGAATCTTAGTCTTTGAAAAAGGCAGAATCATTGAAGACGGTAGTAAAGAAGCCTTGCTGGCAGCAGGCGGGCACTTTGCAAAACTTTGGAATATGCAACATGATGGGTTTTTCCCTCAACACGACTCACCGAATACAGTTAATTAATTTTCGCAGGAACTCTATGAAACTCATTGCTCGCCTGATTACCGCAACCTTGCTATGCGCCGCGGCTAGCGTTGCGCTAAACGTATCAGCTGCCGATTTGGTGGCAGATAAATTAAAAGCGCAATTGCAAAACCAGCTGGGCCCCGATGTTAAAAGCGTGGCAAAAGCCCCAATGCCCGGTTGGTATGAAATCAATCTTGGCGCGCAACTTGCCTATACCGATGAGAAAGGCCGCTATTTGTTGATTGGTGATGTGCTGGATTTGCAAACGAGTAAAAACCTAACCGCCGCCCGGCTGGCTGAGTTAAACCAGATAGATTTTGCCCGTCTGCCACTCGAGCAAGCAGTGAAAGTTGTAAGAGGGAAGGAGGGGAATGGCGCAGATGCCAAGCGTAAAATTGCTGTATTTTCCGATCCCAATTGCCCTTACTGTAAGCAATTAGAAAAGACGCTCGCGCAACTCAACAACGTTACGGTTTACACTTTTTTGTATCCAATACTTTCACCAGATTCGCATGCTAAATCGCAAGCCATCTGGTGTGCGGCTAATCGTGGCCAAGCATGGCAAGCGTGGACACTGAATAACCAAGCGCTGCCTACCAACACTAAATGCGATACCAGCGTGCTGAGGAAAAACCTCGAACTTGGTCGCAAGTTAAATGTAACGGGTACACCAACCGTCATTTTTGCGAATGGCCGCCGACTATCAGGCGCCCCTTCCGCAGAAAAAATTGAGGCGGAAATGATGTCTGTTAAGTAAGAGGTAGACCGAAACTTATCTACATGGGCCAACGCGTAGTTTGGGATGATGAAGGAACCTCAACCTACGCGGCCCCCAGCTTTGTATCCCCACCTCGTAAGTGCTCAATAAGCCGCAAGCATGCCCGTACGCTAACAATAAGTAGACAAATGCGGACCACCTGACGACGCCCCTGCCTGATTCAGCGTTCCCCTTACATTCTCCCCCTTCATCGTTTTGCTCACTAGACGGCCATGTTTTAAATGGTCGAGACTCTACTATATTTACTTTGCATTTAAAAAATTTAAGATTATTTTGCATTATAAAATCAGAAATATCATCTTATAAAACGACATTTATTTTCAAAGATAAAGTATAGGGTTTTGTTTATATTTACGTATAAATCAACCCATTTTTATCTTGTGGAAATATATGCCTGTTGCAGCTAGTAGTTCAGCAAATTCTCCATCTAGATTAACTACTCTTTTAAAAAGCGAAATTGAAGTTTTAAAAGTAGAGTCGCAGAAGTCAACAGATATATTACAGGAGCTTCAATGTAATTTTTCTAGATTGATTTTTATAAGTGAAGATAAGAGTAAGGCTTTTTGCATCAATAACAATATTTTGTCGATGTCTCTAAAAGCATCTTTTCATAAAAGCTGCATTGATAAATTGCAGTATTTTGCAAAAGTTTTATCATCTTATGATGCTTTATCTAAGAGTAAAAATACTGGGGATTATATTGAATATATAATGCAGGTAGATTATTTGCTTGCAAAATATGGCTTTAAGCAAAGTAGTAGAGTGCATAACAAAGATGCTAAATTTTATAAGATTTATAGCGAGTTAATTCTATTAAACTGCCATGTAAGAGATAGCTATAGCTTGTTAAATTTAATTATCAATCACATGATAAAAAAGGCTTCAAAATCTTATGCTAATGAAATCAGGGATATCTTTAAGAACAATAAAAATATTCTAACTGATAAAAATGCAATCAATAAGATTGAGGAAATGAAAGAAGTAAATAAATGGGTGGTTTCTAAGTTAAATGAATTAAGGCAAGAGGCTAAAGATAAACTGAATGCTATGTCGTTGGAAGGTGAAAATATAAAAATATCATTGACTGATCCAAATTTTTTTACAGAGGATGTCTTTGATGATTTTATATCTAATATTAAAGAAGTTAAAAGTGCATTTGATATAAATGAATTTATAAAAAACGTAAAGGTTTTTGCGTAGCTGTAGCTATGCCTGCGAAATTTTCTAGTTTTATTTGAAAAAGCATTGCATCAAGCAGGCTGCTGTTGGTGTTATGGAGTCAAAGAAGGGTGGGCTTTGTGATATCAGGCAAACGCCAATCGATAGGAGCGCGCTGCTGTTGTGAAAGGGTTTGGTTAGCAAGCGCAAAGTGTTGGCAGCCTAAAAAGCCGCGATGTGCTGATAGAGGGGACGGATGCGGTGCGGTTAGCACCGTATGGCTGCTGCCGTGAAGCAATGCGCTTTTGGCTTGCGCGTGCGCGCCCCATAACAGAAAGACTAAACCATCATGCTGCCGCGCTAATTGTTCGATTAATGTATCTGTACATTGTTCCCAGCCGTGTTTGGCATGGCTGCCTGCTTGGCTGCGCGCCACAGTCAGAACGGTATTTAAAAGTAGCACGCCTTGTTTAGCCCAAGCGTCAAGGCAACCGTGACTGGGTATGGGGTAGCCGAATTCACTGTGAATTTCCTTAAAAATATTCCGCAAAGAAGGAGGAGGGCGTACCCCTGGTAATACCGAAAAGGCCAGTCCATGCGCTTGGGGAATGCCATGCTCGACACCGTGATAAGGGTCTTGGCCCAGAATTACAACCTTTACCTCGGCTGGCGAAGTTAAGGTCAAGGCGTGAAATACCTCACGCGGATAAATGGTTTTGCCATTGGCATACTCATTATCGACAAAGCGACACAGCGGCTCGTAGTGAGCGCCATTGATGAAAGGCATGAGTAAATCCCGCCAGTCAGCCGGTAGTGCTGCAAATTGGGCCGCAAGCGGAGGGGTAAAGGGTTGTTCTTTAGTCATCTGCGTCAGTCAGTGAGCGAATTAAAAAACATTTGTTGCAGCGCAAGGCCAGGGTTGGATGCGCGCATGAATGCTTCGCCGACTAAAAAGCTATGTACTTGAGCAGCACGCATGCGCGTTACGTCAGCAGATGAAACAATGCCAGATTCTGTCACTACGATTCGTTCAGCCGGAATAGCATCGAGCAAGCTAAGCGTAGTCTCAAGCGTTACCTCAAAGGTACGCAGGTTGCGGTTATTAATCCCAATTAACGGTGTTGCCAGCGTTAATGCAGCCTCGAGTTCCTCTTTATTATGGACTTCGACCAGTACCGCTAACCCCAGCGCATGAGCATAAGTTTCAAGTTGCTGCAGCTTAGGTTGTTCAAGTGCTGCGGCAATCAGCAAAATGCAATCTGCTCCCATCGCACGGGCTTCAAGAATTTGGTATGTATCAATGATGAAATCTTTACGCAGTACCGGCAGCGTGCAGGCAGCACGTGCTTCTTGTAAATGCGTTGCGCTGCCTTGAAAAAACTGCTTATCAGTTAACACCGATAAGCAAGCAGCCCCATATTGGGCGTAACTGCATGCAATTTCAGCTGGTGTAAAAGGTGTGCGTAACAAGCCTCGCGATGGGCTGGCTTGCTTAATTTCGGCAATCACAGCCGGCCTGCCTGCAGCGTGTTGGGCGCGTAATGCCCCGATAAAGTCACGGGTGGCACCTTGGGCGCTTACTAGCGTATGCAATTTTTCAACTGGGACACTGCGCTGTGCATGCGCAACTTCTGCGTGTTTAACCGCAATAATTTGTTGCAAAATATCGTTCATCTTATTGCCTGTACTGAAAGAAGGTCTGGCTAAGCTAAGCCGGCTGCTGGCGTCACGCCTTGCGGCCGTGCCAATTGTACTGGCGGTAGCAAAGGCATGGCTTGCCCTAACTTTTATATTGTTGGGTAAATTGAACGAACTCATCCAATTTAGTGCGCGCTGCGCCACTGGCAATAGCTGCGCGAGCACGCGCTAAGCCATCTTCAATCGTAGATGTAACATTCGCGGTATAGAGCGCAACGCCTGCGTTAAAAATAACAATATCGCGTGCTGCCCCTGGCTGATCATTTAGTGCGTTAAATAACATCGCTTTTGATTCTTGAGCGTTAGCGACTTGTAAAACATGGGTTGATGCTCGTTGCAGACCAAAATCTTCTGGCTGAATTGTATATTCGTTGATTTCACCATCACGCAACTCACCTACGCGGGTTGCCGCGCCAAGTGATACTTCATCTAGGCCATCCAAGCCATACACTACCAGCACATGAGAAGCGCCTAAGCGCTGCATCACACGCACTTGAATGCCCACTAAATCTTCATGAAACACCCCCATTAATTGGTTGGGTGCGCCGGCTGGGTTGGTGAGCGGGCCAAGAATATTAAAAATCGTGCGTACGCCCATTTCTCGGCGCAATGCCGCTACATTTCGCATCGCCGGATGATGGTTAGGCGCAAACATAAACCCGATCCCCGTTGCGGCTATGCAATCAGCGATTTGAGTAGGCGTAAGCATTAAATTAACCCCTAGTGCTTCTAGCACATCCGCGCTGCCAGATTTACTGGAAATACTACGATTACCATGCTTGGCAACGCATGCGCCTGCCGCGGCGCAGACAAACATCGTGGCAGTAGAAATATTAAACGTATGCGCACCATCGCCTCCGGTGCCCACAATATCGACAAAATGCGCTGACTCAGCGACGTTAACGTGAGTCGCAAATTCACGCATTACGAGCGCCGCGGCGGTAATTTCGCCCACCGTCTCTTTCTTCGTACGAAGCCCCACCAAAAAAGCTGCTGCCAGCACTGGCGACATTTCGCCACGCATAATCAAGCGCATTAAATGCAGCATCTCATCATGGAAAATTTCACGATGTTCAATTGTGCGTTGTAGGGCTTCTTGTGGGGTAATGGGCATGATAGTACGTGTTGGATGAAGCAGAGAAAGTAGCGTAGCAACTACTGTTTTAGGGATGGAAAAGAGCAGGCAGCCTCACTATACCCTAAATGCAATTCTAGCCCTTATGCCTTTGGCCTCTTCGCTTTGTCTAATAAAGGTGCTTTAACAATCATCAATTTTTTCGGAAAACGAGCCTTCTTTTCTTAATCAAATACTGAGATTTGTATGAGGTTACTAGGATGAGTAATGAAGGTTTCTCAAATTCAAAATGATATTTTGATTATTTGGAAAGGAGGTTGGTATGGGTGTGCCTCGTGTAAATGAGTCCAATAATATTGAGATGCAAGCTATTAATGGAGAGACTGGATTGTCAAAATCTAGTTCAGTTGGCTCAGATGGAAAATCCAGATTTAATATTCCAGTATTTCTTAGAGTATTAAAAGATAAAATTAGTCCACCTCAGGATACGCAAAGCCAAATTAACCGTCTCCATATCAAAATGAATTCTTTAAATAAGCAAGAAGCTAATTTAGCTGCTAAAAAAGAACATTTATACAATAATTGGAGCAGAGCCCTGGTTAATGAAAGCTCACCGAATAGCGGCTATATCACTAGAAGAGTCGGATTGGCCAAGCACTATGAGCAAGAGATAAACAAGTCTCAAGAAAAAAAGGAACAGCTAGATCGCAAAAAGGAAAAGCTGCATCACAAAATAGAAGAATTAACCCCACTGGTGAGGCCACCTGCTGTAGAGGATTAATGTTATGAGATGAGCTAGGGTACCTACCATCACGGTATGCTGGATATTGCGCAAACCTCTAAAAAATTCTTCAGCAAAGCGTGCCCATGTTCCGACAGGATCGATTCTGGATGGAACTGCACGCCCTCAATCGGATAAGTTTTATGCCGCACCCCCATAATTTCGCCATCGTCTGTCCACGCACTAACTTCGAGGCAGTCGGGCAGAGTGGCGGATTCAATCGCGAGCGAGTGGTAGCGGGTTACCGTAAAGCGCTTGGGTAGGTTAGTAAAAACCCCCTTGCCATCGGTTTCAATTTCGCTGAGTTTGCCATGCATAATTTGCTTGGCTCGTACGACGCGACCGCCAAACGCTTCGCCAATCGCTTGATGCCCAAGGCAAACTCCTAAAATAGGTAATTTGCCGGCGAATTCATCTAATACCTGCAGCGTAATTCCCGCATTTTGCGGGCTGCTTGGCCCAGGCGACAGGCATAAGCGAGTCGGCTTCAGGGCTGCAATTTCAGCCACTGTGATTTCATCATTACGAAAAGTAAGCACCTCTTCTCCCAATTCACCAAAGTACTGCACCAGGTTGTAGGTGAACGAGTCATAGTTGTCGATCATTATCAACATAAGCGTTTAATTAACTTAATTTATTAACTCCGTTATGGAGTCGTGTAAGTGGGGTTAGCATTTCTTTTCAACTTAGGAAAATGCTGTATAAGCGAGAGCAGCGTTAGGCCGACCGCATTATGTCTCTTTCTTGTGCAACGTGCTGCCTGCGTCAGCGTCTCCTTGGGGCAAATATTATCAATGTCCTTTATATAGCGAGCAAGGGAGCGTTAGGCAAGTTTCGATTTGTACGTTAGCTTTTTAGCTAGATGCGAGTTAGTCGGAAAAATGTAAATGTATGCACAATTATTTTGACGAGCTTTATTAACGTGCATACAATAATAGATGGAAATTACCTTCGATGTAAGCAAGCGATCTAAGACATTGGATGAGCGAGGGCTTGATTTTGCAGATGCTGTCGAGGTGTTCGCGGGTATCACGCTTGAATTTTTGGATGAGCGTTTTGAATATGGCGAGCCGCGCATCACGACAGTTGGCTATCTATGTGGCCGTATGGTGGTGATGATTTGGACTCACAGAGGCAAAAGTCGGCACATTATTTCGTTGAGAAAGGCAAATGAAAGAGAAAAAGCAAAATTTAGGCAGCGACTTGAAGAAGGTTGATGCTCATCATTTGAGTCAGAGTGACTACGCTGAAAACCCCGCGTTAACAGATGAATGGTTCGCAAATGCTGATCTATATGAAGGTCAAAAGTTAGTGCAGCGTGGGCGTCCCAAAGCCAGTGTGACCAAAAAGCATATTACTATTCGTTTTTCGCCTGATGTCGTGGATCCTTTTCGCGATACGGGCCGAGGTTGGCAAACCCGTATGGAGCGAGCGCTGCGCGATTGGCTAAAGTATCATCAGCCGCAGGAAATTTAGAGGGCGCCTCTCACTTGGGGTTTAGATTTACCTATTAGACATAACTTAGGGCAAATTTTTAAACAGTTTTTTGGCTATTGTTTGCCAATTCCTTCTTCCTTTTAAGAATATAAATACATGGCACAGTACGTTTTTACAATGAATCGGGTGAGCAAAATTGTGCCGCCCAAGCGCACGATTTTGAAAGATATTTCTTTGTCATTTTTTCCAGGTGCAAAAATTGGTGTGCTTGGTTTAAATGGCTCGGGCAAGTCGACGATCTTAAAAATTATGGCTGGGCTGGATCAAGAAATTGAAGGCGAAGCGCGAGCGATGGCGAATTTGCAGATTGGCTATTTGCCGCAAGAGCCGCTGCTGAATGCCCAGCAGACCGTGCGGCAAGCCGTTGAGTCAGGGCTGGGTGACGTGTTCGAAGCGCGCCAAAAGCTTGAGGAAATTTACGCCGCGTACGCCGAGCCTGATGCTGATTTTGATCAGCTTGCCGCTGACCAAGCGAAATATGAAGCCATTATTGCTGCGAGCGATGGTGCTACAGCTGAGCAACAACTCGAAATTGCTGCGGATGCTTTGCGCTTGCCACCATGGGATGCGGTGATCGGTAATTTATCAGGCGGTGAAAAGCGGCGCGTGGCTTTGTGCCAACTCCTATTGTCAAAGCCGGACATGCTGTTACTCGATGAGCCCACTAACCATCTCGATGCAGAATCAGTGGATTGGCTTGAGCAATTTCTCACGCGCTTCGCCGGTACCGTGGTAGCAGTAACGCATGATCGGTATTTCTTAGACAACGCAGCCGAATGGATTCTTGAGCTTGATCGCGGCCGTGGCATTCCTTGGAAAGGTAATTACAGCACTTGGTTGGATCAGAAAGAGGCTCGCCTGAAACAGGAAGAGTCCACTGAATCTGCTCGTCAACGCGCAATTAGCCAAGAGCTGGAATGGGTGCGTAAAAATCCCAAAGGGCGCCAAGCCAAGTCAAAAGCGCGTTTGGCTCGCTTCGAGGAACTCAATAGCTACGATTACCAAAAGCGCAATGAAACCAAGGATATTTTTATTCCTGTGGGCGAGCGCTTGGGTAATGAAGTTATCGAATTTACGAATGTCAGCAAAAGCTATGACGACCGCCTGCTAGTTGATAATTTAAATTTTGCCATTCCGCCAGGCGCCATCGTTGGCATTATCGGCCCGAATGGTGCAGGTAAATCGACGCTATTTCGGATGATTACCGGCCAAGAGCAGCCAGATAATGGTGCAGTCAAAATCGGCTCAACCGTCAAACTTGCCTATGTTGACCAAAGCCGCGAAGCGCTCAATGGTGATAAAACCGTTTTTGAAGAGATTTCTGATGGTGCAGACATACTTACTGTGGGTAAATATGAAACGCCTTCACGTGCCTATATTGGACGCTTCAATTTCAAAGGCTCAGATCAGCAAAAGCGCGTCGGCGATTTATCCGGCGGTGAACGCGGCCGTTTGCATTTAGCTAAAACGCTAATTTCGGGTGGCAACGTACTGCTACTTGATGAACCTTCCAACGATCTAGATGTGGAAACCCTACGAGCGCTTGAAGATGCATTGCTTGAGTTTGCCGGCTGTGTACTCGTTATTTCGCATGATCGCTGGTTCCTTGACCGTATCGCTACGCATATTCTGTCTTTCGAAGGTGATTCGCAAGTGGTCTTTTTTAACGGCAACTATCAAGAATACGAAGCTGATAAAAAACTACGTTTGGGTGAAGAAGGCGCACAGCCAAAACGCTTACGTTATAAACCGATTACACGCTAAAAATTTGCCATTGATAATGCATCGTTATCTGGCCATCTATCATGCAGCTATTCGCCCTGGGAATTAATCACCGCACTGCGCCCGTTGCGTTACGGGAGCGTGTGGCGTTTTCGTTTGAGCAGATTAAGCCTGCTTTGCATGAGCTGAAGGCCGTTTGGCATGGGTGTGATACGGCGGTGGCTAAGGGTGTGCAGGAAAAGGCTGCGGCTTCCGAAGCGGCGATTCTCTCCACCTGCAACCGCACTGAACTTTATTGCGTAGCGCCAAAACCGATGCCGCCTGAGCAGGCAATGCACTGGCTTGCTCAGTATCACCGCGTCTCACTAGCTGACTTAGCGCCGCATCTTTATACCTTGGCCTCAGCTGAAACGGTGCGGCATGCGTTTCGGGTGGCCTCGGGGCTTGATTCGATGGTGTTGGGTGAGACGCAAATTGCCGGGCAGCTTAAAGATGCGGTACGCACTGCGGCTGAGGCAGGGGCATTGGGCACGTATTTGCATCAACTGTTTCAGCGTTCATTCGCGGTGGCTAAAGAAGTGCGCGGCCAAACTGAAGTAGGGGCGCACTCGGTGTCGATGGCAGCGGTGGCGGTACGGCTTGCGCAACGTATTTTTGAAGATATTTCGAGTCAGCGCGTGCTTTTTATTGGCGCTGGCAAAATGATTGAATTGTGCGCGACGCACTTTGCCGCGCATCAGCCGCATGCCTTGGTGGTGGCGAACCGCACGGTAGAGCGTGGGCAGCAGCTAGCGAAACGCTTAAACGGCCAAGCGATACTCCTATCCGAATTGCCCACACGGCTGCATGAATTCGATATTGTCGTGTCGTGTACGGCGAGCATGCTGCCTCTTATTGGCTTGGGTGCAGTCGAAAGCGCCATTCGTGCGCGGCGGCGCCGGCCTATGTTTATACTGGACTTGGCTGTGCCACGCGATGTGGAACCAGAAGTTAAACAATTGTCCGATGTTTTTTTGTACACCGTGGATGATCTTGGGGCACTGGTGCAAGAGGGTGGTGCGTTGCGTCAAGCTGCGGTGACGCAGGCTGAAGCGATTATCGAAACGCGGGTGCAGCATTTTATGCAATGGGTAGAAGCGCGCAGTGTGGTGCCAGTGATTCGGGATTTATACAGTCAGGCAGATGAGCTGCGTGCTAATGAACTTAGCCGTGCACAAAAGCGCTTAGCACGAGGCGAGACGCCCGAGTTGGTGCTTGAAAGCTTATCTCAGGCGCTGACTAATAAATTTATTCACGGTCCGTTGCATGCTTTAAGCCAGGCGGATGCCAATGAGCGGGCCCACCTGGCTCAGCTGTTGCCAAGACTTTTTAAGTGGCCAGGCTCGACTAACCATTAGCGGCGAGGCCGCCTGTCTACTTAGTTTTTTGCCAATCGTCACCCCGATATGATGACTATAAAAAGGCTCTAATGCCGACGATTGCATGGCGCTGTCTGAAACCCATGCAAGCTCCACCGATTGACCTAATAAATAGAATCGAAATGAAACTGAGCATGCAAAGCAAACTCGACCAACTGTCGAGACGGTTAGCTGAGTTAGATCAACTCTTAAGCTGTGCCAATGTGACTGCCAACCTTGATCAATACCGTTCGCTAACACGTGAGCATGCCGAGCTATCGCCTTTAGTAGCGCTGTATGCGCAATGGCAAGAGGCGCATCAAGATGAGCAAACCGCACAAGAATGGCTGGCGGATCCTTCAATGCGCTCATTTGCCGATCAAGAAATGCACGAGGCGCGAGAGCGTATGGCGCAGTGTGATTCAGACCTGCAACAGATGCTGCTGCCCAAAGACCCCAATGATGAGCGCAATATTTTTCTAGAAATCCGGGCCGGCGCAGGCGGTGAGGAAAGTGCCTTGTTTGCCGGCTCCTTGCTGCGCATGTATTTGCGCTATGCTGAACGGCAACGCTGGCAAGTTGAGATGATTTCAGAAAATCCAACTGGCTTGGGTGGCTATAAAGAAGCGATCATTCGCATTATCGGTCGTGGCGCGTATTCGCGGCTGAAGTTTGAGTCAGGCGGACACCGTGTGCAGCGTGTGCCGGAAACTGAGACGCAAGGTCGGATTCACACCTCAGCCTGTACCGTTGCAGTGCTGCCAGAAGCCGAAGAAATTGCAGTGGTTGAGCTTAACCCAGCTGATTTGCGCATCGATACCTTTCGTGCTTCCGGCGCGGGCGGCCAGCATATCAATAAAACCGATTCGGCCGTGCGTGCCACGCACTTGCCAACTGGCATTGTGGTGGAATGTCAGGACGACCGCTCGCAGCACAAAAATAAAGAGCGCGCGCTAAAAGTATTGGCGGCACGCCTGCAAGACAAACAGCGACAAGAACAACAAAGCAAAGAAGCTGCCACGCGCAAAAGTTTGATTGGCTCAGGCGACCGTTCAGAGCGAATTCGCACCTATAATTTTCCGCAAGGGCGCATGACTGACCACCGCGTCAACCTCACGATGTACAAACTTGAGGCGATTATGGATGGTGACCTTAATGACTTTATCAATATTCTCGTGAGCGAACATCAGGCAGCGCTGTTGGCAGCGGCTAGCGACGCATAAAAATGAGTGAAGCTAGCATGACCCAGAGCGAGCAAGAAAAAACGTTAGCGCAGGCTATGCCACAAGTCGATTTTCATACTCATCTGAGCGACAAACTCGATTATGCGTGCCGACTGGTGCGCAAAGCCTATGCTGCGCAGCAATCGATCATTGTGGTGGCTGAACCAACGGTTTTGCGGGCTTTTGATGAACGGCTTTGGGTTTTCTCAGCGTTAGAATTTATCCCGCATTGCATGCTTGATAGCCCGCTTGCCGCCACCACTCCTGTGCTACTCGCCACCCATTTTGACGACGCGCCGCACTACCAACTCCTCCTCAATTTAAACCCAACCATCCCTCCCCATTTCGAACGCTTCGCTCGTGTCTTAGAAATAGTAGGCAAACAACCCGAAGAACTCACTGCAGCGCGTGAACGCTATCGCTTTTACCGTGAGCGTGGTTGCGCGCTAAATAATTACCGGCGCGAAAGTTAGCCGTACTTTAAGCGCGCTCGGGAATATCAGCCGCTTATGCAGTAGTTCAGATAAATCGACTTAACTTCGTTATCACATCAAGGCTATGACTAGTAAGTTTTAGACTGAAGGTGGGTTTGATTAAATGTTAAGGAGAGAATGATGCCAAGACCAGGAAACGTGGATGGGACTGTTGTTATAGATATGGGCACGGATAACTCCTTTCATTCTCCTGAACCTACTGAAACGCCTAATCAGGAAAGGTTTTCGAAAAAGGATGTTGGATCTATTGGCTCACACTTGAGAAATTTTAGGGATGGGGAAACAGGAAAAAGAAAACAGCTATCCTCTGCGCAAAAACAAGGTATATCTTTATATATAGACTCAGCCAAAACTGCAGATCCTAATATGGATGCAATTGAGAGTTCAAAGCAAGCCTTAAAGTTTGCAAACTTTGATGTCGAATTTAATAAAAACTTTAAAGAGGATGGGCAATCCACTTTAAAGACTAAAGCGGGTAACGTGTGGAGTTTTGTACCACAGGCTCTGCAGGCTGCGTCCTGGGGAGCGGGTGTAGGGATGGCTGTAAAGGCTGCAGATATACTTGTAGCAATGTTGAACCCTACGCAAAATCAAATGCAGACTTCGAATGCTAGTCTAAGTGCCCCAGGAATAAGTGATACTGGTCATGTAGCTAATTATGGGTTCAATCTTCCAGATCCCAGAAATATTTCAGTTCCAGGTTTCCCTTCTCCTAATAATACAAATAATGGTAACGGCCCTTCCGATATTCCTAATGGCCTTATGCCTGATATTAAAGATATGTTTAATATTGCAGGCACATCTACAGGCACAGCGCTAGCTGTACTGGGAGGCGTGGCCGTAGCTGTTGTATTAATGAAAACTTACGCGGATTCTTTTCAGAAAGAACACAGAAAACAAGCCATAGAAAAGGCAGACCAGTTCGAGCAAATCGCTATATATGCAAATTCGAAGCAGAGTCGTCCCGAATCTTCCTTGGTAGTAAAGAACACAGCTCAGTCAGAGCCTGAAGGTAATGTTCAGAGGAGAGGGCGTAAAGTCTAGCGGTTCTTCCTTTCATGGCACAGCTCAGCTGTGAAATAATCAGCTCAAAGAAGAGGGTAAGGATTGGAATGGGAGCGCCAGCTGCTAAGCAGGTGCAGTTGTTAGAAGTGTTTGATGCGTTGTGAAGCTCAGGCTATGACTCCTCACAACGCATGCCTACTTTAGGGCGAGTGCTTATTAGCCTAGCCTCCTGTCACCGCCCCTTGATTAGCCGGCAACGCCAACGCCGCATACTTCGCTAGTACACCACGCGTATAGCGTGGCGCAGGGGGCTGCCAGGTAGCACGGCGACGGGTAAGTTCCGCATCTTCTACATGCAGCTGCAGTAAGCGCTGATGCGCATCGATGGTGATAGAGTCACCTTCTTGTACAAGCGCAATTGTCCCGCCAACAAAAGCTTCAGGGGCGACATGCCCCACTACCATGCCCCAAGTACCGCCGGAGAAGCGTCCATCGGTAATGAGGCCGACTGATTCACCCAGCCCTTGACCAACCAGTGCCGAGGTGGGGGCGAGCATTTCTGGCATGCCGGGTCCGCCTTTGGGGCCGAGGTAGCGCAGCACGAGTACGTCACCCGCTTGAATGCGGTTGTTTAAAATCGCGTCCAACGCACTTTGCTCATCATCAAAAACACGCGCCGGGCCGGTAATGACGGGGTTTTTAAGTCCCGTAATTTTAGCCACCGCGCCATCTGGTGCGAGGTTACCTTTCAAAATCGCCAAATGTCCTTGCGGGTAGAGCGCTTTTTCAATCGGAAAAATCACGTCCTGGTCAGCACCTGGGGTATCGGGCACAAGCGCGAGTTCTTCCGCTAGCGTTTTACCGGTGATAGTCAAGCAGTCACCATGCAGAAGCCCTGCGTTCAATAGAATTTTCATCACTTGTGGAATACCACCAGCGCGATGCAGATCGGTCGCGACATATTGACCGGATGGTTTCAGGTTGCAAATCACCGGCACGCGTTGGCGTACGCGCTCAAAGTCATCGATGTTCCAGTCAATTTCGGCAGCTTGTGCAATCGCGAGATAATGCAAAACAGCATTAGTTGAGCCGCCAATCGCCATAATTACCGCAACAGCGTTTTCAATCGATTTTCTATTGATAATGTCACGAGGTTTTAAGTCTTGCTGCACTGCTTTGACGAGCGTGTGTGCTGATGCAGCGGCCGAGTCAACTTTCTCTTGGTCTGGGTTGGCCATGGTCGACGAATACAGCAGCGACATGCCTAGCGCTTCGAACGACGCACTCATGGTATTGGCGGTGTACATCCCGCCGCATGAGCCGGTGCTCGGGCAGGCATTTTTTTCAATCCCTTTGAAATCTTCCTCGCTCATTCTGCCAGCGGTAAATTCGCCTACTGCTTCAAACGAAGAAACAATCGTCAGGTCTTGCCCTTTCCAGCGCCCTGGTCGAATCGTGCCGCCATACACATAAATACCCGGCACATTGATGCGTGCTAGCGCAATCATGCCAGCCGGCATATTCTTGTCGCAGCCACCAATCACTACCACGCCATCCATCCACTGACCTTGCACGGCAGTTTCAATGCAATCGGCAATCACTTCACGCGAAACCAGCGAATATTTCATGCCCTCGGTGCCCATCGACATGCCATCTGAGATAGTGGGCGTACCAAAAATCTGCGGATTAGCCTGCGCTGCGCGAATAGCTTCCACGGCAGCATCTGCCAGCCGCTGCAAACCAGCATTGCAAGGCGTAATCGTCGAGTGCCCATTGGCTACGCCGATCATTGGCTTATCAAAATCTTCTGCTTGGTAGCCAAGTGCGTAATACATCGAACGATTAGGCGCGCGTGCAACGCCCTGCGTGATGTTTTGTGAACGCCGGTTATACGGCATGGAATTCTCCTTGCGCAAAAATCAAAAAGGTAAAAAAAGGTCAATCAGGCGGATGGGGATTTTATCTGAACATTGATCTGCGTAGCAGTTTTACGCAAACCTTCCCTCGGTAAGCGCGATATAGCCACTTAAGTGGCGTTATGCTTTTTTGCCGTATTCATTGTACTGCCTAAGTTGGTATTTCTTTTTTTCAAATGGGAGTGCTGAATAAATTAGAGGTCGCATCCTGCTTTTTGGGGGTGCAAGTGGTTTCGTTATTTATTGTTGGTGATAATTCTGAGTTGCCTCAGAAAATTAAATTTTTCGTAAAACTATTTATTTTTTCTTAATGGATTGCTTGAGTTTTTAAGATGATTTGTAAAATTAAAAAATGGAGACATTTTTTTCTAAATTTCATCATCAAAGATGAGGGTGTTATGTATAAATTAGGTGGAGGTAATAGATCTTCAGATACTATTATTGAATATGAAGTAGGGTATGACAATATGACTAATGAGGAGAAATGGCGGCATAGAAAATATCAGGGAAAAATTATTGTCGGTAATGTTCTGGATTTTTTAAAGCAAGCCAAAAAAATAAATATAGAATTAAAAAATGCTAGGAATCTCAAAAAAAAATATTTTGATGAAAAATATCTTGATGAAGAAATTAAAAAAATAGAAGGATTAAGTATTTTAATATCTGAAATGAAAAGTAAGTTGCAGGGTAATGCAAATATTTATCAATATTCAAATGTTAAATTTCTGCCTGTAAAATTTTATGAGGTTTATGAAATTCTTGATGAGGTTTATAAAAAATTCATTGAGAAATTTAATGCAAATGATGTGTCTTATTTATTGTTTGCTGAAAAATTAAAAATAATTAAAAGCGAAGAAATTTCTGAGAAAGTAAAAATAAGATTGTCAGAGGTGAGGGGAAATAATGATCTTATATGTAAAGAAATTGCTGAAATAAAGAAGCTTTCTGAATCGCCAGATTTTGTATTGTTAAATAATATTTCAGAGCTGGAAGAGAAAATTTTAAAAATAAAAGAATATATTGACGAGATGTTAATTATATTTCGGTCGATTGAAGAATTGGTGAGTGGCGAGACAGGTATACATAAAATATAAATTATTTGATAAATTTAATAATTTATATTTCAATTAAGGAACCTTTCCCAACTCTTCCAACTAGCGAGAATGCAGAATTTTTTCGCCCGCTTATGTAGAAGCAGATTTCTGTATTCTTGCTCTTCCCAAAAACAGCCTTTGTAGAGAATGCTTAATAGCTTCTAAGATACTGAGTAAAAGCTTTTCAGTCGGTGCTTGGCTGCCTGGCTAAGGCTGGGCAAAAATCGGAGCATATAGGTAATATGTGGAGTTTCTCTGTACCTCTGGCCTAAGCTTATGCTGATTCACCCTCAATTTGATCCTGTTGCTATTTACCTCGGCCCTGTTAGTGTGCGGTGGTATGGCCTGATGTATCTGTTTGCCTTTATCAGCGCCAATCTGTTAGGGCGGTGGCGGGTGCGCCAACCGTATGTGGCAGCGCAGGGATGGCAGGCTCAGGATATTGATGATTTGCTATTACATGGCGTGCTAGGCACGGTAATCGGTGGTCGGCTAGGGTATGTGCTGTTTTATAAAGCCGATTTTTATTTTGCAAATCCGCTCGAAATTTTTAAAGTATGGCAAGGCGGCATGTCTTTTCATGGTGGACTGTTAGGGGTGATGGTGGCAATGCTATTGTTTGCCTATCAGCGTAAGCGCCCATGGCTGCAGGTGATGGATTTGATTGCGCCGCTGGTTCCTTTAGGCTTGGCAGCGGGTCGTCTGGGCAACTTTATTAATGGCGAACTATGGGGCCGCGTGGCTGACCCGCAGGCGTGGTGGGCAGTGGTTTTTCCACAAGCCGCCCAGCAAGATCGCAGCTGGCTGTTTACTCATCCACAACAGATAACACTCGACTTATTGTCAGCTTTAACCAAGTATCAAGGTTTGCCGCGCCACCCCTCCCAGCTCTATGAAATGGCATTGGAAGGCTTTCTGCTCTTTATCGTATTGTGGTGGTTTACGCGCCGGCCACGGCCAATGGGTGCAGTGTCGGCAGTCTTTCTGATTGGCTATGCCGGTGCGCGCTGCTTAATTGAGCTTGCCCGCGAGCCAGATGATTTTCTGGGTACTTTAGCCTTTGGCCTATCGATGGGACAATGGCTTTCATTGCCTATGCTCGCCATAGGTATTGCGCTACTTGGCTGGTCTTATATGCGTGTCGGGCGTACGGGTCACTCGCAGGCGGCCACTTCACCCTCAAATAAAATCCATTGATAGAGGCATTCAAATGAATACAGAAAATAACGAAGCAATTAACGAAGTAAATAATGACGCAGTAGATGAAGTGGTGATGTACAGCACACGAGTTTGCCCTTACTGCGTGCGAGCTGAGCAATTACTTAAATTGCGTGGAATTAAGCAGATTAAGAAAGTGTTGATCGATCAAGACCCAGCGCAACGCGAAGAGATGATGAAGCTAACTGGACGTCGCACAGTGCCGCAAATTTTTATCAATCACACGCATGTGGGTGGTTATGATGATTTGGCGGCGCTTGACCGTGCTAATGGTTTGCTGCCTTTGTTAAAAGGGTCGGCCGCTAGCGAATAAGTTTGATCTCTGAAAAGAGTGACTTATCGAGGCTGCAAAGATTGGCAAAAGATGTTGAGGAATTTTGTACTTATTAGAACTATGTAGAGGGCGCTATTGAGTGCTTTCTTTCAGGTTTGGCACAAATGCTTAAAAGAATCAGAATAATTTTTTTGAGCAAAATATTGACAGCATAGGATATGAATATGGTTGCACAAGCGCACGCTTTTCCTCATACGCAAGATCAGCTAAAGGATCTCGCGTCAGAGATGCTGCGTTATGCGAAGCAGCTAGGCGCCACTGATGCTAGCGCTGAGATTTATGAAGGTGATGGTTTATCGGTGTCAGTGCGGCGCGCTGAGCTTGAAACGATTGAGCACAATCGCTCCAAGATGATGGGCATTACCGTATTTATTGGTAAACAGCGAGGGGACGCTAGTACCTCCGATTTTTCACTGCAAGCTATCCGGGATACGGTGGCAGCGGCTCACAATATTGCGCGTTTCACAGCAATTGATGATTGTGCTGGCCTGGCTGAAGAAGCCTTGCTTGAAAAAAATCCACCTAGCCTTGATCTTTACCATCCTTGGTTGCTTGACCCGCAAGAGGCAGCTGAGATTGCGCGCCGTGCTGAACAAGCAGCGTTTGATACGGATACACGGATTACAAATTCAGAAGGTGCAAGTGTTTCGACCCAGCATTCGCAGTTTGTGTTGGCCACCAGCCAAGGCTTTTTTGGTGGATATGGATCTTCCCGGCATTCTATTTCCTGTGCACCTATTGCTGGGCAAGGTTCACAGATGCAGCGCGACTATTGGTATACCAGCAAGCGCCAAGAGAGTGAACTCGCTGCACCTGAAGCAGTAGGCCGCTATGCTGCTGAGCGCGCGCTTGCACGGCTACAGGGACAGCGTTTGAAAACACGCAAGTGTCCGGTGCTTTTTGAAGCGCCGCTCGCCGCTGGTTTGCTGGGCGCGTTTGTCCAGGCTGTCAGCGGTGGTGCGCTGTATCGCAAAATGACTTTCCTCGTCGATAGTTTGGGCAAACCCGTGTTCGCGCCCCATATTCAAATTGTCGAAGACCCTCATCTTGCGCGTGGCATGGGCAGCTCCCCGTTTGATGGGGAAGGGGTGCGTACGCATCGTCGAGATGTCGTTAAAGATGGGGTGGTGCAAGGTTATTTTCTTTCTACCTATTCAGCGCGCAAGCTCGGCTTACAAACCACGGGTAACGCAGGCGGATCACATAATCTTGCCCTGCAAAGTCGGCTGACGCGATCTACTGACGATTTTCGGGCGATGCTGAAAAAGCTCGACACTGGGCTTTTATTGACCGAATTAATGGGGCAGGGCGTGAATTATGTCACTGGTGACTATTCGCGAGGCGCCGCTGGTTTTTGGGTTGAGGGCGGTGAGATTCAATATCCGGTCGAAGAAATTACGGTCGCAAGCACGCTTTCACAAATGTTTCAGCGTATCGCCGCTGTCGGCGCAGATACATTAGTGCGCGGCACTAAGCAAACTGGTTCAGTCTTAATCGAAGAAATGACGATAGCTGGAGAATAGAACTCTGTGCATCAGCAGGGTTTCCAATCGATCCTTCGACAGGAATAGGCAACTCGTGGTGCGTCTTGTAAGGCATCTTTAGGTTCAAACTTACAAGACGTATTCAAATAAAAGAGCTCAGGTTTTAGCTCGTCGAAAAAACTCTCTATAGCCGGTTGAGTCACTCCAGGGATTCTCCCCTCAGGCGCTTACGGAACCGCAGATGAGCGTCCTCGCTCATCTGGCTCCTCCCATAAATCATGCTTTAATGCCTGCCGTCCATCATCCATATTGTGGTTTAACTTAAGCTTGCAATTGACGGGGTACGTGGTCTTATTTAGGCGCATAAAAACACTAATTTTTATAATTTTTCATTGTCTTGACATTCGACCTCTTGCATAAAATACTAGGCATAACACCTTACTTTCATCGAAAAATATCCGTTGGCCTGTCAACTTAGCCTGCTTGAACGATTATTTTTCTTTTTTTAAAAATAGAGAAAAAAATGACCATCCGGTTCTCGCCTGCACGCCCCCCTCAAAATCTCGGTTCCTCTTCATCCTCCGTCGCTGAAGAGCAGAGGCAATCTAATGTAGATCAAAGAACCAACGAAAAAAATAATTGGTGGGGTAAATTTTCTTTCCGTAGGCACCCTAGCCCTCAATCATTGGTTGAGGGTAAAACTGAAGCTAACCGTGCAGTAATGCTAAGACAGGAGCAGTCCCCTCTTTTTCAATTACCGATAGAGGTTTTACTCCTCATGGTTTCTAAATTGTCCGGTACTGGGAGCCTTAATCTTTCTTTAGCATCAAAATTAACTTATGACATAGTGAATGATCCTAGTCCTTGGAATCCTTATTTGAAGCCAGAGCATCGTATCGGCGACGGAAGGGAGAGAAGAAAAAAATTCTATACAGAGATAAATGCAAGAAATGGGAATAGCTACAATAAAATTCAAGCAATCCTAGCCGCTAACACTGATCCAATCAGGGTTAGAGATAAACTCCTAGAAAGTGCCGAAAAGAATTTAGAGATAGCAGAAATTATTCTTGAATTTCCAGCACTTAAAAGTTATTTCAGAAGTGAAGATTTAATTCAAATAGCTTCATATCACCCAAAGCTCGCTGAAACCATTGTAGGGCTGTTAAAGGGCTTCAATCTGGTAAAAATAGCCAAATTCCACCCAACGCTTGTCGAAATCATTGCGGGGCAAAAAGATTTACTTGAAACGCTAGATGGCACCAATCTGATAGAAATAACCAGACACTACCCAACGTTCGCCGAAACCATTGCAGGGCGAAAAGATTTATTTGAAAAGCTAAGTGGTTCCCTTCTGATAAGGATAGTCAAACTTTACCCAGCGTTCGCCGAAACCATTGCAGAGCAAAAAGATTTATTTAAAAAGCTAGAAGATTGTGTATATGTAACGGGTAATGATCTGGTAGCAATAACCAGACTCTACCCAAAGTTCGCTGAAGTCATTGTGGGGCGAAAAAAATTGCGTCAAAAGCTGAATGATGGCAATCGGGTAGAAGTAACCCAATTCCTTCTAGCACTCAATAAACAAGAAGATGCCAAGGCGATTGTGAAACAGAACGTTTTGCATCAAAAGTTAAAAATTTACCTTGAGGAAAAATTAGACAGACCTCAAAAAATTAGCCAGTAAAGTAGTTAGAAATTAAAAAGACTGAGCTCGTTATTGCACTGGGCTCAGGCCTTTCTAATTTGAGTTTAATGCGCCAGCGATTGTAGTAATGAATATAGCTTTCCAGACCCCTTTGCAATTGCTTGAGATTACTGAATTTATTTAGGCAAAAGAATTTAGATTTCAAGATACCCAAAAATCTTTCCATCGCTGCACTATATAAGTCGTTCCCTTTGTATGAGCAAGCCTCGATAGGTGAAGCTTATGGTAAGGTTTACTCAACTCAGGGCTTGCCCGACTGACGGCCTCGTAGACATTGATGAAACGAGGTCTAATCAATCAGCTTTTTTCTAAGTAAAACTTGCGGGCCGCTTGCTATAAATGCGACTAGGGCTTTAAAACGGAGTTTGGCGGGCTTATACGGTTGCGCTGATAGACAACAAAGGCATAGTCAAAGTTATTGGGTGGCCCACTGTGATGAGTCTCGCGCGATATCTCTTGCCAAACTGTGCGATCAAGTGGGGGGAAATTAGCATCTCCGTCAAAGTCATGCTCTATTTCGGTGATGATTAATTTATCTGCCTGCGCCATACCTTGCGCATAAAGCTGTGCGCCGCCAATCAAAAAAGCTTCCGATACACCTTGGGCAGCACAGCGTGCTAGCGCTTCATCTAGGCTAGCCACGTTTTCACAGCCGGCGAAGACACGCTTTGCGTCACGCGTCACCACTAAATTGCGTCGGCCAGGCAGAGGGCGGCCGATAGATTCGTGGGTTTTGCGCCCCATAATGACAGGCGCGCCGAGGGTGGTGCGCTTGAAAAAAGCCAGGTCTTCAGGCAAATGCCAAGGGAGTTGGTTACGGTGGCCAATGATACCGTTACGCGCACGGGCGACGATGAGGCAGAGAGTGGTCATATAAAAAAACTAATCAGCTATGCAAAGGCGAAAAGCCGCTGCGATTGCGAGGCTAGCGTTAAAAAATGAAAAGAGTAAAGACAGCTTGTTTTCTTAAGGGCAACGAAAAGATCAGGCAAGCTGTGAATAAATTAGCGGCAAGCAATGCCTTGGCTGCCAGTACATCTAGTACTGCCGGGGAGGCATAAGATCGCTCCCGGTTGACTCGATTTCTCGTCAGTATTTAAGGATAAAAGTTTTTGTTGCTTGGGCAAATAGCATACTTAGAAGTAGCAGCACACGGTAACTGTCTGCATGTACAAGTGGCTTACTGCATCGCTATCGTACTGCGCTCGCTCGCGCTCTGGACAAGTTAATGTTGGGTTGGGCGCTGTGCAACGAAGGTGGCAAAGGTTTTGTCGTCTAGGCCAGTAACTCTTTGAATTACTGCCAAATCTATTCCTTCCTCAAGCATATTCTGAGCAATCGCAAACGCTTTCTTTTCCTCGCCTTCCTGTCTACCTTCTTGCTTGCCCTCTTGTCTGCCTTCTTGCCTCAACTGTTGAGCAATTGTCATGATTTCCTCTTTGTATTGTGGTGCTTTTTCATACAAAAACTGAATGAGTTGGTTGCGCTCGGCACATTCACCTTGATGAAATAAATACTTGAGTACGCTCTTCCCTTTATCTGTATAGCCTAATTCAAAGAGTGTCACCACATCTTGAATAAAATGCATTATATCTTTAACCCTTATGTGCTTTTGCACGATTTCAAGCAGCGCGACACTTTTGTGCGTACGCAATTCTTCGTCAGGGATAACGGTCAAATCGATGAGCTTAAAAGGTTTGCCCCATATCTTTTCAGCCACCTTAGGCTCTTCAAAGCAATCAATCAGGCGAGTGGTGTCAGGGTAGGGAGTAGGCGGGCCTTGATAAAACAGCAGAGGTACGACTAAGGGAAGTTTTTTGTGACCTTGATTTAAGTGCTGCTTCATTACGCCTAGTTGATAACGCAGCATTCTAAATGGCATTAGCGGTGCGGGCGTGCTTTGGTGCTCGATGAGTATGTAAATGTAGCCAAGATTGTCAGCAATTTTTAGGCTGTAGAGGATGTCGGAGAAGTGCTGGTTAAGGTCTTCTTCGATATATGAGCCTGTGGCGATTTGTAGGGTAGACAAATCGCACAGCCCTCTAATTTCGGCGGATAAATGAATGTCTAGGAAATCGCGTGCAACGCTTATATCGCTTAAAAAAGCTTTAAATAAAGCATCGTGCGGATTCGTCAGCGTGTTTTTTGGCATTAGTAAGTAAGGCCAAGTTAAAAGACAGCGTGAGTCGAAAGAGGTCTAAATTATAAAAATTAACTTATACAAATACGCATTGAGAAAGCGCCCGATAATCGGGGGCAGCGTTATTCCTATGCTGGATGCTTACTTACAATTTTCCTGTCTACATTGACACTTTTTACTTACTGTTTATGCACGGTTTTTTGTAATGTGCTTTTTAAGGGTGCGTTGCTTTTTAAAATCTGTTTAGTGCTTTCCCAAAGTGCCTTTATTTGGAAAAGCCGCATAGCCCAATAAAACCGTACAACAAGCAGCCTGTAATTTAGTTGAGGCTGGCTGCTGCTGCCTTCCCACCCAGAGGAAGCGTTTCTATTGCGCTCTTTTAGTAACTATAAGCATGCTTTTAGATAGCAATGGGTGCTTTGATAGCAGGGTGCGATTGGTAATCGTGAAATACAAAGTCCTCAAACTGATAATCAAAAATGCTGACAGGCTTACGTGCGAGCTCCAGACGAGGCAAGGGGTAAAAAGGCCTCGATAAAAGCAATTCAACTTGCTCTAAATGGTTCAGGTAGAGATGGCAATCACCACCAGTCCAAATTAATTCACCGACCTCCAAGCCGCATTGCTGAGCGAGCATATGGGTGAGTAAAGCATAGCTGGCAATATTAAAAGGCGTACCTAAAAACACATCTTGGCTACGGCAATAAAGTAGGCAGCTCAGTTTTTGGTTCTGCACATAAAATTGCGCGAAGCAATGGCATGGGGCTAGTGCCATCCGCCCAGCTCGTACATTATCCGCAGGTGCTTGGGCTTCATCCGGGAAGTCAGCGACATTGAGTGCTGTGAGTAGCAAGCGTCGCGAATTAGGCCGCGCTTTGATTTGCTCAACTAGCTGACTAATTTGATCTATTGTGGAACCATCTGGTTTTGGCCAAAAGCGCCATTGGTAGCCATAGATTGGACCAAGAGAGCCATTTTCATCCGCCCATTCGTCCCAAATCGTTACGCCGTGATCATTCAAATATTTAAGATGGGTATCACCTTTGATAAACCATAGAAGCTCATAAATGACGCTTTTAAGATGGATTTTTTTGGTCGTGACTAGCGGAAACCCCGCTGAAAGATCAAAGCGTAATTGCCGACCAAATACGCTGATGGTGCCGGTACCGGTGCGGTCAGCCTTTTGGCAACCGCTGGCAAGAATATCTTGCAGAATTTGGTGATATTGCTTCATGAATGGATAAAGTGCGCTGAGAGTGAGTTACATAAAGTCTAAGAGGTCTGCATAAGCTGGGACGGTGTTATTCCTTGCTCGCGATTGATTGAACGCTTCCTTAGGGCAGCGTAAGTCAAGATAAGTGTAAAAGCCTAAAAAGTAACGGTATTGCGCTTGCGGCAGCTACAACAATTGTGCCTAGTTTGATAGTTAGGCGTAGCTCCAGTTCTTTAACTTGGTGCCGCATATCTGCACGTAAGGAGTCATGCTTAATATCCACGTCTTTACGTAAATCGCCAATTTCATGGCGCAATAACTCATGCTTCGTGTCTACATCTTTACGCAAATCACTTATTTCATAGTGCAGTTGAGCAATGTCTTGTTTACGTAAAGCGCTAATTTCATGGCGCAATTCCGTAATATCTTGTTTAGTTGCCAGATCAGCATCCTCATATGATTTTCGCACGACAATCGAAAAAGCTTTCGCTTGCTTTTCTGTCACGCCAGCCTCTATTAAAGTTTCGACAAATTCTAGTGTATCGAAAGCGACTGCACCCATTGGGATTTCCTTTTGATCCGAATTTTAGCAAATTGGTAAGAGGCTTCTCAAAAGCTATGCGTTGCAAGTTGGGGTTCGCGATTGTTGCGGTGATTCTCATGCAAAGAATCCCTCTACCTAATTTTGCTTATTTATAGCAGAGCTGGGTAGAGACATCTATATAACGTTAAGCCATATAAATTGCTTGCGCTCGCCTCAGGCTCTAGCATTGACTTACGTATTGCGCGTTCGAGAAAGCTTGTTTATGTAGGATGGCGGCGTTACACCTTGCGGCTGACACTATTAATTCTTCTATCTGGAAAGAGACCAAAGAGCTTGTGTACTTTTAAAAAGAGGCGCCTGGGCAAAGAAAAATTTTATTGCAGCGCTCTTCTAATAGAGAAGAGGCCAATAAAAGCAAATTACGACACACTAAAAATTAAGAAAGCGCTGAATCGACCAAGAGAGGCTTTTACCTTTACAGGTGTTTTACCTGCAGAGGTATGCCTCGCTTGTGATTGATTCAGCGCTTTTTAAGCGTGCTAACTAAATGTGCTAATTAATGCTTGCCGACCATTTTCTGTGGCTGTACCCAAGCGTCGAATTGCTCTTCGCTAACATAGCCCAGCGCGAGTGCAGTAGCTTTTAGCGTGCTGCCGTCTTGGTAAGCTTTTTTAGCAATTTGGGCAGCTTTGTCATAGCCGATATGTGGATTCAATGCAGTCACGAGCATTAAAGATTGATTTAACAACTCATCAATTCGCTCGTGGTTTGGTTCGATGCCAATAGCACAGTGGTCATTGAAACTTTGCGCGCCTTCTGCGAGCAGACGGCTTGATTGCAATACATTGTGCGCAATCATGGGGCGGAAGACATTGAGCTCAAAATTGCCGCTCGCTCCACCAAAATTGACTGCCACATCATTACCAAATACTTGGCAGCACAGCATCGTTACTGCTTCAGATTGAGTAGGGTTTACTTTGCCTGGCATGATCGAGCTGCCTGGTTCGTTAGCCGGAATAATCAATTCACCTAAGCCGCAACGTGGGCCACTGGCAAGCCAGCGGATATCGTTAGCGATTTTCATCAGGCTGGCCGCAATAGTTTTTAAGGCGCCATGCGCGTGCACGAGGGCATCGGCAGCAGCCATCACTTCAAATTTATTAGGCGCGGTGACGAAAGGTAAGTGGGTGAGCTTAGCAATTTCTTCTGCTACTTTAACAGCGAATGCAGGATGGGCATTTAAACCAGTGCCAACCGCTGTGCCACCTAGCGCAAGTTCGTAAAGGTGGGGCAGGGCAGCCTCAAGGTGGCGCATGCCATGATCAAGCTGAGCTACATAGCCGGAGAATTCCTGGCCAAGCGTCAGCGGAGTCGCATCCTGTAAATGAGTGCGGCCAATTTTGACGATCTCATCAAACGCTTGGGCTTTAGCGGCCAGTGTATTACGCAAGTTTTGCAGGGCTGGTAGCAGCTGATTCACTATGCTGTCAGCGGCTGCAATGTGCATGGCGGTTGGGAACACGTCGTTGGACGACTGTCCGCGATTCACTTCATCATTGGGGTGGACTTTGCGTGTTTCGCCCCGCTCGCCGCCTAATAGCTCGCTAGCGCGGTTGGCGATCACTTCGTTCAGGTTCATATTAGTTTGCGTGCCTGAACCAGTTTGCCAAACAACTAACGGAAATTCCTCTGGATGCTTACCAGCGATAATTTCATCAGCGGCTTGAATAATCGCTTGAGCTTTATCCTTGGGTAGCACATCAAGCTGCTGATTAATTTCAGCCGCTGCGCGCTTAACAATGGCCAGGGCGCGGATCATTTCAACTGGCTGCTTCTCATGCGAGATCTTGAAATTTTGTAGCGAGCGTTGCGTCTGTGCGCCCCATAGGCGTGCGTCAGGTACTGCAATTTCCCCAAACGTATCCCGTTCTAGGCGGGTTTTTTCGTTCATTAGTGTTGTTCCTAAGTTATGTTTCTAAGCGTGCCGCTTCACGCAGCCGGTTTCGTTCGGCGAGAACACGTACGCCATAACCACCATCGCGGCTAGCAGTAGAAGCGCCAACATAGCGGCGCAAGCCATTGGTTAACGAGCCACTGCGCACAATGCAGTCTCTCAGTACAAGAGCGCCAATTTTAATATTGGCAAATGGCTCAAGCGCGGCAGCTGAACCACCGAAATAGTTCAATTTATCAGCATGCACTCTGGATAGAACTTGCATCAATCCTTGCGCGCCCCAGCCACTTTCAGCAAAGGGATTAAAGCGGGATTCAATCGCCATGACTGCCAATATTAGCAATGGATCAAGGTGAACTTCGCGCCCCGTTTGAAAAGCTACCCGTACTAAATGCTTCATCGGCTCTTGTGCAACGTGATAGCGGCGCGCGAGATAGTTGGCTACACGCGTTTGTTCATGCGCTGAGATGAGTACCCGGTCGTCACGTGCCTCTGCTGCAATGCGCTCAGAAGAAACCTTGCCCACTAGCGAAGCAAATAAGGGGGAAGTTGGCTCATTGAATGAATAAGACAAGCCGGCACCATGCTTGGCGTGGCCGTTCCATGACTTATTTGAAATGCGCCGCCCTGTATCATTGGAAAAAGGCTCCAAAGAATCCTGTGTCTGAGCCGCTGCGGCAAAAAATGGGGCTAAGTGCGCGGTAAAAGTATCGCGCCATTGCGGATGCAACCATAAAGCGCAAAGACTGGTAATGACTACAAAGCCGATGATGCTAAAAAAGTAATGGCTAACGCGAGCGCTGCGCTGTAACACTAAACGGATAGCAGGTGACATGCGCCAGTCAGTCTGCCATGACAATTGAGGTTCCATACGTCCCCTCCCGTAATGTTGTGGTGTGTGAAAAAGTTTTAGCTTAAGAGTCTTTTTAACGTCTTCCAAAACTGCTCTCCTTTGGAGTCGTGAGGTGCTCAAAATCTTCATGTACTTATGCACACTGCAGACCTCTCCTCATAAGGGCGCTTTTGGAAGATGCTAAACAGTCTCTAAGAGCCCGTTCACGATCTTTCTAAAAGGCCGTAAGTCGAAGCCGGATGGTGCCTAGAATTCTCATGTACGTTATGTACACTCCGGTTCCTCCGCTCCATCCTTCGCCGACTGACGATCTTTTAGAAAGATCGCGAATAGGTGCTAAGGAAATGCTGAATCAGCCACCAAGGGAGTGTTTAGACTCAAAGGCACTGCTGGCATTGGCATTCCTTGCTCTGGATTCATTCAGCGCTTTCCTAAAAGAAGCGCTTCAATCTCGAAGCAGCGGCGAGGATTTTAACAGTCTTTTAACGAATATCGATTTTGTTAGCCTGGGCAAATATTGCTGTGTTTAATTTTTGTTGCATTTGTAAAAAGGATGAAAAATTGTATTTATAAAGCTTAGTTCGCCTTGTATAAGAGGACCAATAGCGCTTTCAGCTATGCTGAATTACGTTCCGATAAGATCATATCTGCGCTAATTAAGGGTTGAATAACACGTCAAAAAAGTTGTTTTTTTACTACGGTAGAGGGCTTTCTAACTCCTGTTAAAGTTACCGAAAGTGTCTTGAATAGAAATTTTAGCAGCGCGTAGACGAATGCAAAGGCGCCAGTTTCTGTATGTTTCTACAAAGAAATTAGACAATTTTGAATGATATTGGAGTGTGTAGACGCTAAAAGTCGACATTAGACTTATTCAAAGATTCTGAAGGAAGCCAAAACGGTTGGAGGTCTTGGTGAGCAGGAAGTTTGCCTGTTGGGGGCTCTACGTCGTCCCAACTTACAAAAATTGGCAAACTTCGTAGGGTGGAGTGATGCAAGAACCGCAACAGGCTTATCCCCACATTCAATATTTATCTTTTTGAACTTTTGAACAAGCTCTTAGAGATATTTCTTTATTACTTGCTGCAACCGGCATGCCCATCATGAATGGCAAGCAAGCATCGGTTGAGAGTTAACTTAGGCGCTCTCTTTTTTATTTTTTTATTATTTTTCTTATTTGCCCGGTTCTCTCATGAAATATAAAGATCTGCGTGATTTTGTCAGCCAGCTTGAAACTTTAGGTGAGCTGCGACGTGTGAAGGTGCCGGTATCGCCCGTGCTTGAAATGACTGCGTTATGTGACCGGACGCTGCAGGCCGAGGGCCCCGCTTTATTATTTGAAAAACCGACGGGCCATGTCATGCCAGTGTTGGCGAATTTATTTGGTACACCGCAGCGCGTGGCGCTTGGAATGGGTGTGCAGGCGCAATCTGATCAGGCAGACTCGCTGAGCTCTCTGCGCGAGATTGGGGTTTTGCTCTCAGCGTTAAAAGAGCCTGAGCCGCCTAAAGGGCTAAAGGAAGCAGGCAAACTTTTTAGGTTGGCAAAAGCGGTGTGGGATATGGCGCCCAAGACCGTTAGCGCACCGCCTTGTCAAGAATTGGTATGGGAAGGAGATGATGTTGATCTGGGGCGCTTGCCAATACAGACATGTTGGCCTGGAGATGTTGCTCCTCTGATTACCTGGGGTCTGACAATTACGCGTGGGCCACATAAGCCGCGGCAAAATTTAGGTATTTACCGACAACAAGTGATTGGTCGCAATCAAGTGATTATGCGTTGGCTGCCCCATCGCGGCGGTGCGCTTGATTTTCGCGAATTTGCCTTAGCTAACCCTGGTAAGCCTTATCCGGTAGCTGTAGCGCTTGGGGCGGACCCGGCTACTATCTTAGCGGCGGTGACGCCGGTGCCAGATACGCTCTCTGAATATCAATTTGCAGGTTTATTGCGCGGTGGTAAAACAGAGCTTGCCAAGTGCCTCACCCCTGGGCTGGAAGCGCTACGGGTGCCGGCGCGTGCTGAAATAGTATTAGAGGGATTTATTTATCCGCAGCGTGGCGAGCCACCTGCAGCACCAGCTGATGCGCCATCACGCCCAACACAAGATTCAGTCGCAGCTTATGAGCATGCGCTTGAAGGCCCCTATGGCGACCACACAGGCTATTACAACGAGTCAGCTTGGTTTCCTGTGTTAACCATTGAGCGTATTACGCTGCGCCGCGAAGCGCTTTACCATTCCACTTACACAGGTAAGCCACCTGATGAGCCTGCCATTCTTGGCGTAGCGCTAAACGAAGTATTTGTGCCTTTGCTGCAAAAGCAATTTCCGGAAATTATCGATTTTTATCTGCCGCCAGAAGGATGCAGTTACCGCTTAGCGGTAGTCAGTATAAGTAAGCGCTATGCAGGCCATGCTAAACGGGTGATGTTGGGCGTATGGAGTTTTTTGCGTCAATTTATGTATACGAAATTTATTGTGGTGGTTGACGAAGATGTGAATATCCGCGATTGGAAAGAAGTGATTTGGGCCATTACCACCCGTATGGACCCGCTACGCGATACGGTAATGATTGATAACACGCCGATTGATTATCTCGACTTTGCCTCCCCGATTACTGGCCTTGGTTCAAAAATGGGGCTGGATGCGACTAATAAATGGCCAGGTGAAACCCAGCGCATATGGGGCCGCCCGATTATGATGGATGAGCAAGTGAAGCGGCGAGTTGATACGCTTTGGCAAGAATTGGATTTGGCGGCGCCGCGGCAATCTTGAATGGCGCTTACTCTTTAGGAACACATCATGACCTCTGCTGTTTTTGCACGGTTGCGCGATGCGACCCTTTTGAAAAACTGTGCCTATATTGATGGCGAATGGCTAAGTGCTGCTCGGGATTTTGTTGTGCTGGATCCAGCCACGGGTGAGGAGCTAGCACGTGTGCCGAACCTTGATGCACATGCTGTCCAAAAGGCCATTGACGCTGCCAATAAAGCATGGCCCTCATGGCGCATGCAGACTGCTAAAGAGCGAGCCAATATTCTGCATCGCTGGTTTGAGCTGATTGTTGCGCATGCTGATGATTTAGCTGTGTTAATCACTGCTGAGCAGGGCAAACCGTTTGCCGAGGCGCAGGCTGAGGTGATGTATGGCGCAGCCTTTGTTGAATGGTTTGCTGAGCAGGCAAAACGTATCGAAGGCGATGTGCTAGCGAGCCCTGCACCAGATAGAAAGATGCTGGTGATTAAGCAGCCAGTAGGAGTGTGTGCGGCAATTACACCGTGGAATTTTCCGTTAGCGATGATTACGCGCAAGGTAGCGCCAGCGCTCGCCGCTGGCTGCCCAATTGTGATTAAGCCAGCCGAGCAAACACCACTTTGCGCATTAGCGCTAGCTGAGTTAGCCGAGCGTGCAGGTTTACCTCGCGGAGTATTTAATGTGGTGACGGCGGATGCGAAAAACTCAATAGAAGTCGGCCATGCCTTATGCGAAAGCACGCTGGTGCGCCATCTTTCCTTCACGGGCTCGACGGCAGTGGGGCGCATGCTCATGCGGCAATGCGCGCCGACTGTCAAAAGAATGGCGCTTGAACTGGGTGGACACGCGCCTTTTATCGTATTTGAGGATGCTGATCTCGACGCTGCGCTAGAAGGTGCATTGGCATCGAAATATCGAAATGCAGGCCAAACCTGTATCTGCACCAATCGTTTTTATGTGCACGAGAAGATACACGATGCGTTTGTAGAAAAACTCACGCAGGCAAGCAGTGCGCTCAAAGTAGGCAATGGTTTTACAACAGATGTGAAGCTCGGGCCGTTAATCGATGAGCAGGCGCTTGAGAAAGTGATGCTGCACATTCAGGATGCTAGACAAAAAGGCGCGCAGCTTATGACGGGCGGCAACCTAATTGGCACGCGTTTTGTGGCTCCTACCGTGCTCGCGAATGTCACGCCTGAGATGTTGATTGCACGTGAGGAAACCTTTGGCCCTGTAGCGGCAGTCTTTAAATTTAAAGATGAAGAAGAAGTCGTACGACTTGCCAATGACACGGAATTTGGTCTCGCTGCTTATTTTTATAGTCGCGATATTGGCCGGGTATGGCGTGTTGCAGAAGCGCTTGAATACGGCATGGTGGGGATTAACACCACACTACTGAGTAACGAGGTTGCACCTTTTGGCGGTGTCAAACAATCTGGCTTTGGCCGTGAAGGCTCAAAGTACGGAATCGATGAGTACCTGGAAATAAAGTATTTGTGTATGGGTGGCTTGTAAACATTGGCTGCGGTACTGTCAGCCCTACAGTTGTACATAATAAATTTACTGTACTGCAATGGTAGTAAAGATTTTTATCGGTAATCTGGTGCAATTGCTTTAAACAAGGCGTATGTATAGCTGCCTAACTCTTAAAGTAAGTCGTGACGAGACTTCTCTGAATTTTGTAAAGACAACTTCTTGAGACGTTTCTGCCATGCTTTGCAACGCGAAGTTCCCCCTCGCAGACAAGTACAGTAGTACAACAGTGCTGCGGGCGGAGAACGACAACGTTGCAGCTCATTCGAAGAATGTTCTACGAACAGGTTCTAGCGCATAGCTTGGTTGAGCAGCCAATACTTATCGGCTTGATTTTGGAGCTAGCTTGCGCTCTTCTCTAGCTTGGCATCCCTTTTCTGCATACAGTGAATAGAGTCTATCCAAGCGTGCTTGCGCGGCTTTTCTCTCTATCTTCGGCGCATTGCCTAGATCCATAAAGAACCACGGTACGATTAAAAATACGCCAGTCACCCCAAGCACAGTATTTTTAGCGCTTTGCTGCCCACTTTCTGACTCGCTTGTATTGATGAGCATTTGCATTTGCTGGATTTCTTGGTAAATCGATTGGCAGCCACGAGTTTCATCCCCTATCTGTGCTACTGGCACTGGATTAGCTGTGTTGTGCGCGCAGCCTGCTAAGGCAAGACTTACTGTTAACCATATAGCGATTGCAGCTTGGTATTTTTTCATTGTTTTGGTCCTACCTAATTGACAAATAAGTTAAGAATTATCTGCTTAAGGGTCAGGATTATGCCCCAGATGTTTTTTGTACGTAAATATTTGTTATATCAAGCAAATTTAAGGCACGCTTAAAAAATCGACAAAAGAGCGTGATGTGCTGAGGCCAGGCCCTAAGTTTTTACCTTTTTCTGAAAGTGCTTATTGCTATTGCAGATAGCTCTAGTTTTGGAAGGCTGCGCGTTGGCAGGCAAATGCTCTACACTCGCTCGATACATTTTGCCAATCAAACGGAGTTTTTGATGCTAAAGCGCTGGGCGGTCTTTTTTCTCGCTATTACCCTCACAGCCTGCGCTGCTACCGCTCGTTCTTCCTCTAAAGAAGAGCAGACCCAACTGCAAGTGCATCCGGGCGATTTTCTTGCCTCTAATTTTCAATTCGACAGTGGCCAGAATTTGCAGCTGCTTACGCAACATTACGTCACACTTGGTACGCCGCAGCTTGATAGCAATGGCAATTGCACCAACGCAGTGTTGTTATTGCATGGCATCACGGGAACGGGTCAAACTTTTCTAACGCCAACTATGCGTCGCGAGCTTTTTGCTGCAGGACAGCCGCTTGACGTATCGCGCTACTACATCATTATTCCGGATGCGTTGGGGCGTGGCGGCTCTAGTAAGCCTAGCGATAGTTTGCGTACGCAATTTCCAAAATATAGCGATAAAGACATTGTTGAGGCGCAATATCGGTTGGTGACAGAGGGGTTGCGGCTAACGCATCTAAATCTAGTGTTAGGGGTGTCAAGCGGTGGTAGGCAAACCTGGATTTGGGGCGAGCGTTATCCCGAGATGATGGACGCCTTAATGGTGATCGGCAGCCAACCAGTGGCTGTGAGCGGGCGGGATGCTTGGTGGCGAAAGATGGTGGCAGATGCCATACGACGCGACCCTGATTGGAAGAATGGTAACTATGTTAATCAACCTACTCAGTGGCTAAACACGCTACCTCTTTTGCCTTTCATGATGAGCAGTGCAAGCGCTTTGCAAAATGAGGCGAGCACGCAAGAAAACGTAGATAAGTTATTTAAGAAAATAATTAGCGATGCGCATCAACGCCTCGATGCGAATGATGAGTTGTACTGGTTGGAAGCGTCAAACAATACTAACCCGCCGCCCGATCTGGCAAAGATTAGAGCAAAATTGCATGTAGTCAATTTCCAAGATGATTTATTAAATACGGTTGGGCCTGAAGAAATGTCACGCCTTGTTGCACAGGTACCACAAAGCCATTTCGTTGAAGTACCGCACAGTACGGCAACTTATGGCCATCTGACAATTGCTCATCCAGAAGTATGGAAGCCTTACCTAACCGAGATTCTGCAGTCGTCTACCGCGCTTCCTTTGTCAGTGCCAGTCGATGGTCGCGAGCAGAAAGAGGGCGCAGCCGAATTGAATAAACCTACGCCTGCGGTCTTCGATATGGGCGATGATCAAACTAACTAAATCAAGCAGTAGCAAGATAGGTCAATGCAGATAGCTTTCTGCTGGTATGGTGAAGAGAGATAACGCTGCGCAAGCTAATTCGGCCTCTGTTCTAGACAATGCACCTTCTTTGCACTGCATGTTGCGCAATTCGCCGAGATGCCTAATAAATACCTATTTAAAAAAATAAAAAAGATTAAGAGAAATAAGAGCTAGTAAGACGACTAGAGGTGAAGACGTCTGGTTGATGCAAGGGAAAAATGCAAAGGATAATTTGTATACTTCGATTGTTGAACGTGATATTTCTCTGGCCGAGCGTTTTTTTTTGGCAAATTTCTTAACAGTTTTTGAGAATTTTTCTTAAAAACTACTGTATCTCCCTAAGACAACGGTAGAATACGCACTTTTCCGGCTGGCACACTATGTCGAGTAAAAAAACGACTTCTTTTGAATTGCGTAGTGGCAGTGTTGATACGCTTTTTTTTGCGCCTAAAACAGGTGATCTTGAGGCGTTACGCATCGAGTTGGTGCGTCGTTTTGAGACAACCCCAGAATTTTTTGAAAATGATGGGGTGGTGCTTGACATGCGGCGCTGTGAAGCCCTTGAACGTCTGTCGCCAATAGCACTAATAGATCTGCTAAAGCAGGTACGCATGCGGCCAATTGGCGTGGTTGCGCATGAAGCGCAGCGCAAATGGGCTGAGTTGGGCAAACTGCCAATGCTAGAAGGGCGTGACAAACGCGGCGCAAAGCCGGTCGAGAAACCGGTTCCTGCTGTTGAAGCAAGCGTTGCGCCTCCTCAGCCTGAGCCAGCAGCCTCTACGATGGTGCTCGATAAGCCATTACGCTCGGGGCAGCAGATTTATGCGAAGGGTGATTTGGTTGTGCTCGAGCCGGTGAACTGTGGCGCTGAGGTGATTGCTGAAGGCAATCTCTATATTTATGCGCCGCTGCGCGGACGGGCATTGGCTGGCGTGCAGGGGAGAAGCGATGCACGCATTTTTTGTACGTGTTTGGAAGCCGAGTTGATTTCTATTGCGGGCATTTACCGTACAGCCGAAGCGCCGTTAGCAGCGAATGTGTATGGTAAATCCGCACAGATAAGGTTGCTTGACGAAAAACTGATTATTGAGTCATTGCGGCTTACGTAATGAGATAGAGCGTTTCTCCAATGATTTGCAATGCCAAGCCCTTTGCGCAGACAGTGCATTAGTACGGCAAGCGGGGAGCGATAAAGTTGCAGATCATTCTATCGAAGCGGCGCTGAAATCTGTTCAGCGCTTCTTTTATTAAATTCATGAATATCACAGGTAAACATATGGCAAAAATCATTGTGGTGACCTCAGGCAAGGGGGGCGTCGGTAAGACCACCACAAGCGCGAGCTTTGCAACAGGCTTGGCATTGCGCGGCTATAAAACGGTAGTGATTGATTTCGATGTTGGTCTGCGCAACCTTGATTTGATCATGGGCTGTGAGCGTCGTGTGGTCTACGATCTGATCAACGTTATTCAAGATGAGGCCAACCTCAATCAGGCGTTGATTAAAGATAAAAAGTGCGAAAACCTTTTTATTTTGCCGGCCTCGCAAACGCGCGATAAAGATGCGTTAACTGCTCAAGGTGTGGAAAAGATCATCAACAATCTACGCGCCATGAATTTCGATTACATCGTTTGCGATTCGCCAGCGGGGATTGAGTCAGGTGCGTTGCTCGCGATGCACTTCGCAGATGAAGCGCTGATTGTGACCAACCCAGAAGTGTCATCAGTGCGCGATTCAGATCGCATCCTCGGCATGTTGGCATCAAAGACCAAGCGCGCAATGGAAGGCTTGGAGCCGATTAAAGAACATCTGTTAATCACTCGTTACAATGCAAAGCGCGTGAATGAAGGGGAAATGCTGTCAATTGCTGATATCCAAGAAATTTTGCGGATTGAATTGATTGGCGTAATTCCAGAATCGGAAGAGGTGCTGCACGCTTCGAATCAAGGCACGCCCGTGATTCGTTTAGAAGATACCGTGGCAGCCGAAGCTTATAGAGACGTCATTGGACGCTTTCTAGGCGAGGAAAAGCCTTTGCGCTTTACTGACTATCAAAAACCAGGCCTACTTCAGCGCCTGTTTGGCAATAAATAGGAACGCAACATGTCGATACTTTCTTTTTTGCTTGGCGAAAAGAAAAAATCCGCGACGGTTGCTAAAGAACGTCTGCAGCTGATTATTGCGCATGAGCGTGCAGGTCATGCGCCGCTTAATTATCTGCCGGAGTTGCAGCGTGAATTAATCGCGGTTATTTCAAAATATGTGAAAATTGCCGAACAAGATATTCAAGTTCACTTGGAGCGGCAAGATCATCTTGAAGTGCTCGAAGTCAAAATAGAACTCCCGCAAGAATAAGCCGCTGATGCTAGTTTGCGTTGCAAGCTAGCTAACGCATAAATACTGGACACAAGTTGCCCAGTAAAAGCGGTGTGTTTCTTTTGCTGAGCGAGTTTGTCATGAATGTCTTAGAGCCGTTCCCAATCTCAAAAAATCACCCTTGAGGCTGGGGTTGGGGTTTCTGCGTCACTCCAGCCTACAAGGCTAAGCGCCTATTAGGTAAGACGAAAGGCAGCGAAATTCCTTCTCGCCGATAGGTAGGTGGGGGTGGCACAGGAATCCCAACACAATTCACTTTTAAAGATCGTAAACAGGCTCTAAGGCATTAGCCTAGTGCTGGCACGCTTGATTTTCGCTTCTATAAAACTTCTCTTTATCCCTAAAGCTAATAGCGTAGTTGCGGCCCAGCGATGCTATTTAGCTGGAAACGGCCGTCATCATTAAATAGCCAGCCTTCGAGAATCTCAACTTCGTGGTTATTGCCAAGCACTGATGGGGGCGGCAAAGGTAGTGGGGCTGCCTGCTGCAAACTAGCAAGTGCAATTTTTTCCGCACGCTTATCGCCATTAGTGCGATAGACCGATGAAGTTAATAATTTACCCTGCTTATCCACTTTAAAAGAGAGCACGACAACTGAGCGTAGCATCCGTTGCGGCCGCCCACTCGACGTTACCTCTGCATTGTTTTGCTTAATGTGCTGCGCGAGGTTGATCTTATATTGATTAAGCGCGGCTATGTTTTGCCCGGGCAAGTTAAGTAAGGGGTTGGTCGCTGATAAATCACTTGGGGGACGTCGTGAACTGCAGCCAGCCATCAGCATAGCGGTGGTGGTGAGAGCTAAGAGAGTGGCGCGCGCAGCTGACAGAGAAAATGATGGAATCATAGGGCGCACTATATGAGCAAGAAAGTTTAGGGAAGGCATTAAATTCATTGTAAGCGCCGTTTTAATCTTAGCCAGTAGGTAGGTGCGCAATTTGCTTTAAGTATACGAAGCGGGGTGGTACCCGACAAATTCGCTTATACCTAAGAACCTGTCCATAGTTTCCCAAAAGCCCCATTCTGCAGGGGTGTGTGGTGCTCGCAATCCTCATGTACTAATGTACATTCCGGTTGTTGTGTTCCTGGCCCCCCGCCAATGAGGGCACTTTTGAAAAACGCTGAACAAATTCTTAAGGAAATTCGGAGCTATTCGAAAGCGATGCCATATTTTTTGTCGTGTTAGACGTATAACTGCACCGACATTCTTTGCTCGCTCTTGATTTAGCGTTTCCTTTTAGCGGGCAAAATAAGCAAAGCGAAAGCAACGAGAAGAACAGCAGGAGCAGAAAATGAGCCAGCCTAGTGATAAGTCCGATACTTTTAGCACACCGAAAGCAGTTAAGCATAACGACAACGCGCATAGCCGCATGCCGCAACGCAATGATGAGAAACGCCAGCAAGCGCCGCATGACAGGCCTAATAAAATACCTGGTGAGAATGAGCCGAGCGTCGGTTGAGGGTTAAAGATAAGGGCTTCGGCGTTTTTTTGTAGGATATAAACGCTTGAGGACAGGTTCTAAGCTAAGCTCGTACTGAACAAATCGAGAGAGGTCTCATCCTTCCTTCGTGTGCAAAGCATGCGATCTGTGTTGACGTTTTTTGCGTGTGCCTGTTTCAGTGCTTCCCTACATCAACTTAAGACGTTGAAATAGTGGGTAGCAGCGGCGAGGCTTTAGCCAGTGTTAGAATGCTTAGCATTATGTTTTAATTAAACATTAAGGAAGGTCTGCATAACCCCGCTGGCGGTGACATGCAGACCTTCCTAGAATCTGTTCAGCGTTTTTCAAAAGTGCCCTTATTGGGGGAGGCAGGAGCGAGGAAGCCGGAATGTACTTAAGTACATGAGGATTCCGAGCACTGCACCGGATTCGACAAATACCGAAGAAGGGTGCTTTTGAGAAACTATGAATAGGTGCTTAATAAAGCAGGTGAATTTTTTGCCTGTACGATAAAAACTTTTTGAAGCCTTTCTCTTGAGCCAATTTCTCTATTCGATTCCAAGCCGTGAAGCAATTCTTGGAGCGCTGCGCGCTGCTAAGGGGCCAGTTGCGCCTAATGACCTGTTTAAAAAACTAGCTGTTAAGCCGCCAGAACAAGAGGGTTGTTTAAAGCGGATACACGCAATGGAGCGTGATGGACAAATTCAAGCGAATCAGCAAGGCCATTTTGAAGTGCAAGATGCCGCGACTTTTATCGCTGGCCGAGTGCAAGCCCATCGTGATGGATACGGCTTTTTGATTCGTGAAGATGGCCAAACCGACCTCTTTTTGCCGCACCTAGAAATGCAAAAAGTGATGCACAACGACCGTGTGTTGGCACGTCTGGTTGGGCAAGATCGTCGCGGGCGGCTTGAAGGGCATGTGGTAGAAGTTACCCAACGCGCTAATCAATATGTGATTGGGCGCTTATTGGAAGAAAAAGGCACGCTGCTGGTGGCGCCAGAAGATAAACGCATCGGCCGCGACATTCTGATTGCTTCGGGTGGACAAGGTAAGGCGCGGGTTGGTCAAGTGGTGAGCGTGGAATTGATTATCTTCCCTGATCGCATGACGGCCCCTGTTGGAAAAGTGGTTGAAGTCTTGGGTGAGCTTGATGACCCAGGGATGGAGATTGAAATAGCGGTGCGCAAATATGGTTTGCCGCACCGCTTTAGTGATGCCGCACAGGCGCAAGCCGCTAAACTGCCAGATGCCGTAACGGCGGCTGATGCGAAAAACCGCATTGATTTGCGAGATGTGCCACTTGTTACCATTGATGGTGAAGATGCGCGCGATTTTGATGATGCGGTTTATTGTGAGCCCATACGTCTAGGCCGTAGTAACGGTTTTCGGCTAATTGTGGCGATTGCTGATGTTGCCCATTACGTTAAAGCGCATGATGCGCTTGATATAGCGGCGCTTGAGCGTAGTACATCGGTGTATTTTCCGCGTCGGGTGATCCCGATGTTGCCGGAAAAATTATCCAATGGCCTGTGCTCACTCAACCCTCACGTTGACCGCTGTGCCTTGGTATGCGACATGACATTTAGTGCTCAGGGCGAGCTTAAAGCGTATCAATTCTATCCAGCCTTGATCCATTCAGCGGCACGTTTTACCTATACTGCTGTAGCCGATATTCTGGCGAATCCAAAGGGTGCAGAAGCTAAGCGCCATGCAGCTTTAGTGCCGCAGCTGCAAAATTTATATGACGTTTATCAAGCACTCGCTCACGCGCGCAAAAAACGCGGTGCACTCGATTTTGAGACGCTTGAAACCTATATTGTTTGTAATGAACTGGGCAAAATCGAGCAAATTTTGCCGCGCCACCGTAATGAAGCGCATAAATTAATTGAAGAATGTATGTTGGCGGCGAATGTGTGTACCGCTGATTTTCTGAAGCGCCATGATCACGCTGGGCTATATCGTATCCATGCGACGCCTACTGAAGAAAAGCTCACCACTTTGCGCACTTTCCTGCGTGAACTTGGTTTGAACTTAGGGGGGGGCACGACGCCGCAGGCGAACGACTATGCCACCTTACTCACGCAGATTCGTGAGCGCCCAGACGCGCAGATGCTACAAACCATGCTCTTGCGCTCGATGCAACAAGCGGTTTACAGCCCTGACAATATTGGCCATTTTGGGCTGGCTTATGAAGCTTATGCTCATTTCACTAGCCCCATTCGGCGCTATCCTGATTTGCTTACCCATCGTGCCTTGCATGCCATCATTCAAGGTCATCAATATAAACCCACCATTCCGCCGGAAATAGAGTTAAATCTCACCCTTTCTTCGTCAGCGCGCGCAGCTAAAGACGACAGAGACAAAAAGGCAGAGAAAAAGGCAGGAGGAAAGCAGGCGCATAAGCATCCTGAGCAGGTTGTTTGGCAAATGCTCGGCCAACATTGTTCAACTAATGAACGGCGTGCCGATGAAGCCTCGCGTGATGTGGAAGCATGGCTGAAATGTTATTTCATGCGCGATAAGCTCGGTGAAGAGTTTGACGGCATGGTGAATGGGGTAACACCGTTTGGTCTTTTCATTCAGCTCGATACGCTTTTCGTTGAAGGTTTAGTGCATGTAACCGAACTTGGCACTGATTACTTCCAATACGACGAAGTGAAAAATGAGTTGCGCGGCGAACGTACAGGGCTACGCTACCGCTTGTCTGATCGCGTGCGTGTGCAAGTGATGAAAGTAGATTTGAGCGCTCGCAAAATTGATTTTCAGTTGGTGTCTGAAACTAAGACAAAAAACGCGTTAAGCAAGGCGCCAGCAAAGCAGAGTCGTAGCAAGGCTGCACCTAAAAAGGCTGCGGCAAAAGTGACAGAAAAAGTAGCAGCTAAGTCTGCTGCCCGTCGCCCAGCTACACGACGCCGCACTTCGCGCAGCAAATCCAGTCAGTAGAAAAATTTTAGGAAACACTGAGTCAATTCAAAAGAGCATGCCAATCCTTTAGTCCATTTGTACGGTAAAACGCACAAGGCTGCTTTCAGTTTATTCAGTGTTTTTTTAGTGTTTGTTATTTATCTATAGGTCCACAGTTGGCTAGCTCTAAACTTCTCTATGGCTTTCACGCCGTTACGGCACGGCTGAAACATAATGTCTCCACGATTGACGAAATTTATTACGATCCTGATCGTCGTGATCGGCGCATGCTGGATTTCTTGCAGCTGGCAGGCGATGCGGGTGTACGCCTAATCGCCGCCGATGCGCGCCGCCTACATGGGTTAGTTGGTATTGATCGCCATCAAGGCGTGGTAGCTCGCGCTGCTGAAATTGTGTTGACGCAAAATTTGACTGAGCTATTGTCGACTATAGTCGGGCCACCTCTTTTATTAGTGCTTGATGGCGTTACCGACCCGCATAATCTAGGCGCATGCTTGCGTGTTGCCGATGCGGTAGGTGCGCACGGCGTGATCGCGCCGCGGGACCGTGCGGTTGGCCTCAATGCGACAGCCAAAAAAGTGGCAAGTGGCGCAGCTGAAACTGTTCCTTATTTGACCGTGACCAACCTTGCCCGGTCTTTGCGCGAGCTGCAAGAGTACGGTGTTTGGGTGGTCGGGGCGTCTGATGATGCACCCAAAAGCCTCTATGAAGAATCATTAATTGGCCCGCTTGCAATAGTCATGGGGGCAGAAGGCGAGGGCATGCGGCGACTGACTCGCGAGACTTGCGATGCTTTGATTCATATTCCGATGGCAGGTAGCATCGAGAGCTTAAACGTGTCAGTGGCGAGTGGGGTGTGCCTATTTGAGGCCGTGCGACAAAGAGCTGGGAAAGCATGAAGCAAGATGAGCTAAAGCGCCTAGTTGGACAAGCGGCGGCTAACTATGTCGTTGCCCATATTCCGGCAGGCGAAGTGATTGGCGTGGGCACTGGCTCAACCGCTAATTGTTTTATTGATGCGCTGGCTGATTTAGGTTTTGCGCAACGCTATCGTGGTGCTGTTTCGAGTTCAGTGGCGACTACCGCGCGACTGAATGCACACCAAATACCAGTGCTTGATCTTAACCAGCTTGATCATTTGCCGATTTATATCGATGGGGCTGATGAGATTGACGCAGTTGGGCATATGATCAAAGGCGGTGGCGGCGCACTAACTCGCGAAAAAATTGTGGCGATGGTAGCTGACGTATTTGTCTGTATTGCGGATGCTTCAAAGCGCGTCGAAATGTTGGGTGGCTTTGCCTTGCCGATTGAAGTTGTACCGCTCGCTCGCGCTGCATTAAGTCGTAAATTAACAGCGCTAAAAGGAGAGCCGGTGATGCGTATGGCATCAGATGGCACACCTTACATCACTGAAAATGGACACCAAATTATCGACGTAAAAGGATTGCAAATTGCCGATCCCGTGGCATTGGAAGCCGAAATTGGTAGTTGGCCTGGCGTGGTAACGGTGGGGCTGTTTGCTAAACGACATGCGGACATGTGCTTATTAAGTACTGATACAGGTGTGCAAACGCTTACCTATCCCCGCACTCGTTTGCAGTCTGCTTAAAAGCCTGTTCAAAATCTCAAAAAAATAAAAATTAGCGACTTTGAACAGGTTTTTAGAGTCTATTTTTCAAAAATGGACTGTGTTGGGGTTCCTGCGTCACCTCAACATGTTGCCGCGGCAATTGGAAGCAATATTGTGCGGGGCAGCTTACATGATTGCCATTCACCTCTACTAGTCGTTGATTTGAGACTTTGCACAACTTCTTAAAAATCTTTGTAGAGAGCGCTGTCTGTTTTTAATAGCGTCTATTGAAGTCAATTTTTGTAGTCCATGAGTTGAAGCATTATTTTCTTTTATTCCCCTCCCAATATTCTTATTAAAGTGCTGTGTAGCGATTAAGCAGACAGATATCTTTTCAGTATTTTTTAAGTGATCTCTTAAAGTTTTTCTTCCTTCCTGCTTAATGTCTAGGCCTAGAAGTATTTGAAATAATGCCTAGCCTTAGAGACAGCGCTGAATAAATAAATGCTGCGCGTCATATTTTTATCTTATCCAAATGTAAGCTCCAAAAGTAATGCGAGCTTGCGCACGCTTTACTTAAGGCTTAGTCAGCGTTTTCCAAACTACCTTAGTTGGCAATCTTTTAATTATTTTGAGAATAGTTTTTCAGGTTTTTACTGGAAAAATATAGCTATATAAAAAGCAAGTAGGCAGCTTGACCATTGATTAGCATTGCTCTACAGTGGGAAAAAGTGTTAGAAAGTGAAATTTTGTGTGAAAACTGCTTAGCACCTGTTCGAGATTTTCTGAAATTGTCTTTCTTATTTTGCCAAGGTAGCCGTCTAGGAATTAGCTGAACCCCAAGAAAATAAAGAAAGTGAATAAGTAAAGAAAAGCGCCTAAGAGCGTTCTAATTTTTATCCCCTCGCAGAAGGGGATTTTCAGAATCTTCCTAAACAGGGGCCACAAGGCGGTCTGCAAAGCGTAGCAATATGAATGAGGTGCAGGAGGGGCGCCATGAACAAAATCAGACGTATTAAACGTACTGGTATAGGAGAAATAAGTGTTCCAAGGGGCTTCAGCGTTAACACTTGATGCGAAAGGACGGATGTCAGTCCCGTCCCGCTATCGAGATGCGCTGCAACAAGGGAAAGCAGGGGGTCGGGTGACGGTAACGAAACACCCCGATGGATGTCTGCTGCTTTTTCCTCGCCCAGCTTGGGAACAATTCCGTAATAAGATCACGGCGCTGCCGATGGATGCCCATTGGTGGCGCCGGATTTTTTTGGGCAACGCGTCTGATGTGGAAATTGATAGCGCGAGTCGTCTGCTTATCTCGCCGGAGTTACGTGTAGCTGCAGCGCTTGATAAGGAAGTCATGCTATTGGGTATGGGTGAATATTTCGAAATCTGGAATGCACAAACTTATGCAGCTAAAGAGCAAGTGGCAATGGTGCAGGAGATGCCCGAAGCATTGAAGAATTTTACTTTTTGAAAAGCTATTAAGAAATAGTGGTAAACACTTATGCAGCAGTCAGAAAATTACCATCGGGTATTGGGTGGAATGCTGCAAGAGGTGTGTTGAGCTAAAGGCTGCCCTAAGGAAAGTCTGCATGACACTGTCTGCGGTTATGCAGATCGTCCCTAAATTTTTTCTGATGTTCTTTTAATATTTGGTCACTAAATATGGCAGAAGTCGCTCTATCCCATCAAGCGGTGTTGCTTGAGGAAGCGGTAAGTGCCTTGGTATGGCGGCCCGATGGCATTTATATCGATGGCACTTTCGGGCGTGGTGGGCATAGTAAAGCAGTGCTTGAGCGGCTTAACCCACAAGGGCGTTTAATTGGATTTGATAAAGATCCTCAGGCACAAGCAGTAGCGCGTGAGATTAAAGACACGCGCTTTGCCTGCATTCATAACAGTTTTGCCGCCATGCAAGCGGAGTTAGCGCAACGTGGCGTGCAGCAAGTGTCGGGTATTTTGCTTGATTTGGGTGTGTCGTCTCCACAATTGGAGGATCCCATGCGCGGCTTTAGTTTTCGCTTAGATGGTCCGCTCGATATGAGAATGGATTCAACACGCGGTGAGACAGCAGCACAGTGGCTGGCGACTGTCTCGCAAGCGCAGTTAGCCCAAGTCATTAGAGAGTATGGCGAAGAACGCTTCGCGGGTCGGGTTGCCAGAGTGATTGTGGAGCGCCGGGATCAGTCTGATGTTCTTGGGCCGCTTGAGAGTACGCGTGAATTAGCGGAAATCGTGGCGCGTGTGGTGAAAACGAAAGACCGGCACGCCAATATCCATCCTGCTACCCGTACTTTCCAAGCGATACGCATACAGATCAATCAAGAATTAGCGGACTTAAGCGCAGCCCTTGAAGCAGCTTTAGGATTGGTAGAGCAAGGGGGGCGCTTAGTCGTGATCAGCTTTCATTCGCTTGAAGATCGAATAGTGAAACGTTTTATGAAAGCGCACGCCAACCTGGAAGCCTTCGCCGGTGCAGCCAGTCGTAATCTGCCGCTGCGAGATGCTGATTTACCTACCCCACCGCTGAAGTTATTGGGCCGAGTGTACGCCAGCGCTGGCGAGGTAGAGAGTAACCCGCGTGCGCGCTCTGCCGTGATGCGCATTGCGCAAAAAGTTGCAAAATGAGCCGCCTCAATGTGTTCTTGCTAGTGTGCTTGATAGGGTGCGCCTTATCAGTCGTGCGAGCGACGTATCATCAGCGCCTGCTCTTTGTTGAGCTGGAGCGTGCGCATAGCCAGGAAAATCAGCTTAAGCAAGATGAGGCGCAGCTGCAGTATGACCAAGGTGCGTTATCGAAAATTTCACGCATCCAAAGCATCGCAGCCCATCGACTCAAGATGCAGCCTTTGACAGCCGTGCATACGCAGTATCTGCGCACGCCTGCAATAGCCTCTATGGCACAGAATAAGCAGCGGAGTGAGCGGTGAAAGCGCGTCCGCCTCACAAACCTAGCGTATTAGCCGGGCAGCCGGTGCTATCTGCACATCTGCCAATGTGGCGCTCGAAACTGATCGTATTTTTTTTATTTATTGCATTCGTTGTACTTATTGTGCGTGTTTTTTGGATTCAAGGGCCGGGCAATGATTTTTATCAAAAGCAAGGCGAAAGTCGCTATCAGCGCACCCTCGAACTTAGTGCCACACGCGGCAAAATCTTTGATCGTAACGGTGTGGTGCTAGCGACGAGCCTCCCTGTGCGCGCCATCTGGGCCATTCCTGAAGATGTGCCAGATATTGCCTATCAAAAAATGGCAGCGCTGAGCAAGCTGCTAGGCATGAGCACGCGAGAGCTTCGCACCAAACTTTCAGTTGATCGAAATTTTGTCTATATCAAACGCCAAGTTCCTATCGAAATTGCTGATCAAGTTGCGGCGCTAAACATTCCCGGCATTTACCAGCGCAAAGAATATAAGCGCTTTTATCCAGAAGGCGAGATTGCTGCGCATTTAATTGGCTTTACCAATGTTGAAGACCAAGGCCAGGAAGGCATCGAGCTTGGCATGCAGCAGCAACTGGCTAGCGTGCCGGGTAGCCGACGTGTGATTAAAGATCGGATGGGCCGTATTGTTGAAGATGTCGATGAGCTCGTTACGCCACGCGATGGTAAAGATTTGACGCTTTCGGTCGATACCAAGATTCAATACATTGCCTATACCGCTTTAAAAGCGGCGGTGGAGCGTAACAAAGCGCGTGCGGGCGCTGCCATCGTGCTGGATGCTCGCACGGGTGAAGTATTGGCGCTGGTTAATTTTCCTACCTACAACCCGAATAATCGCGCTCGCTTGAGTGGGGAACAGTTGCGTAATCGCGTGCTGACCGACACTTTTGAGCCAGGTTCGATTATGAAACCGTTCACCATTTCGCTGGCGCTTGATTTGGGTCGTGTCACGCCCAACACCTTAGTTAATGTCAGTCCAGGGCGCTACAAACTAGACGCCGCAACCATTAGCGACACGCGTGATTTTGGTACCTTAACGGTGGCTGGGGTGATTCAAAAATCAAGCAATATCGGTACGACCAAAATTGCCATGCAGCTGCAGCCGGAAGAAATGTGGAATATGTTTACCAGCGTTGGTTTTGGGCAGGCACCACAGATTGGCTTCCCAGGTGCGGTATCGGGTCGCTTGCGCCCTTGGAAAAACTGGCGGCGTATTGAGCAAGCCACGATGTCATATGGCTACGGTATTTCAGCCTCGTTATTCCAGATAGCGCGTGCTTACACCGTACTCGCGCACGATGGGCAGTTGCTGCCTGTCACCATTTTCAAGAATGACAATGACGCGATAACTGGGCCGCAAGTCATCTCGCCCAAAATAGCGCAGAGGATGCGCACGATGCTGGCGGCAGTAGTCGCGCCGGGTGGAGGTGCTGTGAGCGCTCAAGTGCCAGGTTATCGTGTGGGCGGTAAGACAGGCACAGCCTACAAGAGTGTCGCGCGTGGCTACGATAAATCAAAGTATCGCTCCTCTTTTGTGGGTATCGCGCCGATTGATTCACCACGCCTTATCGTGGCCGTCTCATTGGATGAGCCAAGTGCTGGTCAGCATCTAGGCGGCCAGGTGGCGGGGCCCATCTTCGCACAGATCGCAAGCGATACGCTGCGTGCCCTCAACGTTTCACCGGACCAGCCAGTGCGGCCAATTGTGGCGCTTAAGGAAACAACTAAGCAAATAGCGACAGAAACGACTAAGCACGCCGCTAATCACGTCTCTTACCGGTTAAGTGGGGGAATAAGATGACGCCGGCCATTTCTCGATCTGATCAAGAGCTTGCCCGTGCCTTGCTGTGGCTGCGCTCGCATTTGCCAGCCTCTGCTGATCTGCACGCCGATAGTCGAGCTATACAGCCAGGTGACGGATTTTTAGCTTACGCCGTTGAGGGGGCCGATAGCCGGCCCTATATTCAAGATGCTTTGCAGCGTGGCGCTGGGGCAATACTCTGGGAGCCAGTCGAGCTAACAGATGAAATTGGCGCAAGCAATATCGCGACTGTAGCGACTGAGAGTGACAGTACAACTGCAGCCGCCGTCAGCTCCGGCACTTCTGAGCAGTTGCCCCAGATGCTGGCAGTGGCTAACTTAGCGGCGCTGGCTGGTCCATTAGCAAGCGCTTGGTATGGTGCACCGAGCGACGCCTTATGCGTGATTGGTATTACCGGCACTAATGGCAAAACCTCATGCAGCCATTGGTTGGCTCAAGCATTTGGTGCACTGAATACCCCTTGCGCGGTGATTGGCACGCTGGGTAATGGTTTACCTGGCGCGTTGGTGCCGACAGGCTTTACCACACCCGATGCCCCGCAGTTGCAGCGCTGTTTGAAACAGATATGTGACGCAGGGGCGCGTGTAGTTGCCTTAGAAGCCTCTTCGCATGCGCTGGCTCAGGGGCGCTTGAATGGTACTGCCTTTGATGTAGCGATCTTTACCAATCTCTCACGTGATCATTTGGATTACCACCAAACGCTCGTGGCTTATGAAGCAGCCAAAACACGCTTATTTGACTGGCCAGGTTTGGGTTGCGCCATCATTAACCAGGATGACGCGGTAGGTCAGCGCCTGTTGCAACGCGTGAGCAAGCAAGTGCGCACTATCGCTTATAGCATCGACGCACAGATGCTAACGCCGGTTACGGGTGAGTTTCTTCATGCTAAGGAAATTCGGGTTAGCGTGAGTGGTACTGTTTTTCAAGTGGATTCTAGCTGGGGTAAAGCAAGCGCAGAAATTTCTGCGCCCGGCGCCTTTAATGTAAGCAATGCGCTGGCTGTACTCGGCGCACTACTCGTGGCTGAGGTGCCATTTGCCAAAGCGTTAGAATGTTTAGCCCAACTTACCCCTGCGCCAGGCCGAATGCAGCGCTTGGGTGGCCGCTTACAGGCAGATGAGCCGCTGGTTGTCATTGACTATGCTCACACGCCTGATGCGCTCGAAAAAGTCTTGACTGAATTACGTAGCGTGAGCCAGCAGCGAGGCGGCGCATTGATTTGCCTATTTGGTTGCGGTGGTAATCGCGATGCGGGCAAGCGTCCTTTAATGGGCGAAATTGCGCAACGGCTGGCTGACCAAGTGATTTTAACCAGCGATAACCCACGTAATGAATCCCCCGCCGCCATTATTAATGAGATTGCCCGCGGCATGCAGGATGAGGCAGGCGTGCGTCGCATTGAAGATCGCGCGAGTGCCATTTTGCAAACGATTCGAGGGGCTGTTGCGCAAGATGTGGTTTTGATCGCAGGTAAAGGCCATGAAGCGACGCAAGAAATTCAAGGCAAAAAACGTCCATTTTCAGACCAAGACCATACCCGTCTTGCGCTTACCGCAAGAGCGGCAAGAGGCGTACTTGGAATGACTAAAAGACAGTCTGCCGGCTAGAAAAGCGCGTAAAAAAATGAAAAACAAAAAGATCGAAGAGACCTGGGGCAGCGAGATGATAAGAGAGCGTTTTAAGCTTTGCCCGTGCTTAGCACTTGCGTATGTTGGCACTCTCCAAAGAGGCATTAAGCTATGTGGAGAGAAAGGATGACAGCCATGCTCTCGCTGCGTGAGGCCGCTGTGCTGATTGCTGGTGCCCAGATAGTAGGTGATGTTGAGACAAGCTTTACAGGCGTTTCAACAGATAGCCGTGCCGTGCAGCCAGGTAGCCTTTTTGTGGCGTTGCAAGGTGAAAAATTTGATGGACATGATTTTCTATCCGACGCCGTAGCTCAAGGAGCTGCCGCTGTGATGGTGCAGGCTGACAAATCAGGTTTGGCTAATCAAATAGCGCTCCCCGTTCTGCAGGTCGCCGATACTCGGCAGGCGCTCGGGCAGCTAGCGCAGGGTTGGCGGCGCAAATTTACCTTGCCATTGGTGGCAGTGGTGGGAAGCAACGGCAAAACCACAGTTAAAGAAATGCTCGCTTCGATTTTTGCCGCCGCAGTAGGGATAGAAAAACGGCTCGCAACGCGAGGCAATCTTAATAATGAGATTGGACTGCCACTCACCTTATTGCAGCTGAATGTGGCCCAAAAATTGGCTGTGGTTGAACTTGGCATGAATCATCCAGGCGAGACGGAAACACTTGCGAACTTCGTCAAGCCAAGTGTTGCGCTAATTAATAATGCGCAACGCGAGCATCAAGAATTTATGGCAAGCGTTGAGGCGGTCGCCCGCGAGCATGCCAGCGTAATAAATGCTTTGCCAGCTGACGGCGTAGCTGTATTTCCAGCTGACGATGCGTACGCACCGTTGTGGCGCGCCGCTGCTGAGCGCTACCGAGTGTTGGACTTTGCTTTGGTTGAAGCAAATAGAAATGAAAATGAAGTAAGCGCTGCAGCTATCACCGGCAGCTTATTGGCACATGGCCAACTCCATCTTGAGACGCCTGCTGGTGCGCTGGATGTGCTGCTGCGCACCCTAGGCGAACATAACGTACGTAATGCGCTTGCCGCGAGTGCAGCCGCGCTTGCCGCGGGTGTTCCTCTGGCGGCCATTAAGCAAGGCTTAGAAGCTTTTGAGCCTGTTAAAGGCCGCTTGCAAATAAAGCGAGCTGTCATTGAGCCGTTGGTAGGTGCACTCGTGATTGACGATACCTATAACGCCAATCCTGATTCGATGCGCGCTGCTATTGATGTATTGGCTGCGCAGCCAGTGCCCCGCGTGTTAGTGATGGGCGATATGGGAGAGGTGGGAGAGCATGGCCCCGCCTTTCATCGTGAGGTCGGCGAGTATGCTCGTCAGCGCGGCATTGATGCCTTATTGACGTTAGGCCAAGCTTCACGCGACGCCTGCCTCGCATACGGTGCGCAGGCGCAACATTTTGCATCAGTGGAAGCGTTACTCGCGCATCTTCTGGATGGAACAAATGAGAAAAAAAGTAAGCAGCCGGCGACGTTGCTGATTAAAGGGTCTCGCTTTATGCGTATGGAGCGCGTTGTTGAGGCTCTGGTGCATTTGCCAAAGTCTGCAACTGAGCTTGGACAACGGTTAGAGGGGTAAGGGTATGTTATTGACACTAGCGCAATGGCTGCAAAATGACGCAAGTTTTTTGCGCGTGGTCAACTATTTAACTTTTCGCGCTGTGATGGCCGCTATCACAGCGTTAATGATTGGTCTGCTGTGTGGGCCGATGGTGATTCGCAAATTAGCCGCATTGAAAATGGGCCAAGCCGTGCGTACCGATGGCCCAAGTACACATCTAATCAAAACAGGCACTCCAACTATGGGTGGGGTTCTAATTTTGATTGGTATTGCCGTCGCTACCTTGCTCTGGGCTGATCTGACCAACCGCTTTATTTGGATTGTGTTGCTGGTGACCTTTGGCTTTGGGCTGATTGGCTGGGTTGATGATTATCGCAAGGTGGTACGAAAGGACCCGCGTGGTATGTCTTCGCGTGAAAAATATTTCTGGCAATCCCTAATTGGTTTGTTCGCGGCAGTCTATCTGGCTTTCACTGTGTCAGAAGCCAGTGGTGCAAAGGTATGCACCCTTTTTACGACATGCCTAAGCAGCCTCTCAAGCAACTTGCCAGCACGGGCTGGCTTGCTGCTGCCGTTTCTTAAATCTGTTAGCTACCCATTGGGTTTATACGGTTTTATTGCACTGACTTATTTTGTGATTGTTGGCTCAAGTAACGCGGTGAATTTAACCGATGGTCTGGATGGGCTGGTCATCATGCCAGTCGTCCTAGTTGGCGGAGCACTTGGCATGTTTGCCTATGTGATGGGTAATGCCGTGCATGCTAAATACTTGCTTTTTCCGTATATTCCGGGCGCTGGCGAATTGTTGATTTTTTGTGCGGCGCTGGGCGGCGCCGGGCTGGCATTCCTTTGGTACAACACCTACCCCGCGCAAGTTTTTATGGGTGACGTTGGTGCGTTAGCTTTGGGTGCTGCGCTTGGTACCGTTGCCGTGATTGTGCGGCAGGAAGTTGTGCTCTTCATTATGGGCGGCGTATTTGTAGCCGAAACCGTGTCGGTCATGCTGCAAGTGATGTGGTTTAAATATACCAAGTATCGCTATGGCACAGGTCGCCGACTTTTAAAAATGGCGCCGCTGCACCACCACTTTGAGCTATCCGGCTGGAAAGAAACGCAGGTGGTTGTGCGGTTTTGGATTACAACTTTGATGCTGGTGTTAATCGGACTTTCCACGCTCAAACTGCGTTAGAACCTGTTTAGGCTCTCCCTGGCGCCCTCGCGCCGACTTGCCGTACGAATTTGTACTGTCTGCGTCGGCGCGAGGCCACCAGGAAGACCCTAAACAGGTTCTTAGGTTCTTAGAAAAGTATCGAATGAAGCGGCAAAGCGGCGGCGATGTTATGTGTGTGTGCCGTACAAATGAGTAACGATTGAAAAAAGAATGGCGATGATGTTTGGTGAACTACGACAACCCTCTGTGCTTGTGCTGGGTTTAGGCATTTCTGGCCTAGCGATGGCGCGTTGGTGCACGCGTTATGGTTGTCGAGTGCGTATTGCGGATACGCGCGCAGTTCCCTCTCATTTTTCAACGTTACAAGAGAGTGGGGTGCCAGCTGAGTTTGTTGCAGGTCCGTTCACTCCAGCACTTTTAGAAGATAGCGCAGGTGAGATCCAACTGATCGCACTCAGCCCTGGTTTGTCTCCGCTTGAGCCCGCGCTTGCGACATTGCTGGCTGCAGCGCATGCACGTGGTATTCCGGTATGGGGTGAGTTGGAATTTTTTGCGCAGGCCTTGAAGGCATTAAGTATTGAAGAAGGCTATACACCGCATGTCCTCGCGCTGACCGGCACAAATGGCAAAACCACGACTACCGCATTGACAGGTCTTTTATGCGAGGGTGCAGGTAAGCGTGTTACGGTAGCGGGCAATATCGGCCCAGCTATGCTGGATAAGCTAGCAGATGCGCTTGACGCAAATAATGAGGCAAATGATTTACCGGAAATTTGGGTCATAGAAGCCTCAAGCTTTCAACTTGCCGCTACGACTACTTTCGCGCCGAGCGCTGCGGCTATTTTGAACCTCTCGCCAGATCACTTGGATTGGCATGGTGACTTTGCCGCGTATGCCGCTGCGAAAGGACATATTTTTGGGCCCGATACTGTACGCGTGTTAAATCGCGATGATGCAGAGGTAATGCAGTTCACCCCTGAAGAAGGGGGCGCGCGCTGCCTAAGCTTTGGTCTTGATGCACCGCAACGCAGTGGGGATTATGGCCTGTTAAACGAGCATGGCATGGCATGGTTGACTCTGGTTGAAGAAAGTGGACCGATGCTGGAAGGCATGTCCTCGCGCCGCTCACGTGCTAAAGCAAAAGAAGCCCAACCTGTTAGCCTTGTGTACAAGCGACTGATGCCTGCTGATGCCTTACGCATTCGTGGGCGACACAATGCAATGAATGCGCTCGCTGCGCTTGCTTTGTGCCAGGCGATTAATTTGCCATTGGCTAAATTACTGCATAGTTTGCGTGAATATCGGGGTGAGCCGCATCGTTTTGAGTTTGTCGCGTCGCTCAATGAAGTGGACTTTATTGATGACAGCAAGGGAACCAATGTAGGTGCCACGCTGGCCGCACTTAACAGTTTGACGCAGAAGGCAGTGTTGATTTTGGGGGGCGATGGTAAAGGGCAAGACTTTACGCCGTTGCTTGAGCCAATTACGCGCGCTTGCCGAGCTGTGGTTTTGCTTGGGCGAGATGCGCCTTTACTGCGTAGCACCCTTGCAGGCGGCGATGTAGCGCTGTATGAGCAAGCCACGCTGGAAGAGGCAACGCGCATGGCCGCTACCCTAGCGCAGCCTGGAGAGATGGTTTTGTTATCGCCTGCTTGCGCAAGCTTAGACATGTTTCGCAATTATGAACATCGTGCCGAAGTGTTTCGGAGTATGGTGCATGAATTGGCGGAAGCTTCTGGGATGACGCTATGAATTGGCTGAAACAAGGCATACAACTCTTCTCCCCTTGCTCTTACGCAGTCTCTCATTCTGCCTCTCAATCGGCATTAGGTGGATCGGGTGGCACGGCTTGGCAAAGCCTATCAAGCGGCAGCGAAACGCAACCTAGACGCTCAAGGCTTGCGGAATGTGATTACGCCTTGCTGTGGGCCGGCATTGGTTTACTCAGTATCGGATTAGTTATGGTGTACTCAGCGTCGATTGCGATGCCCGATTCACCAAAATATGCTTTTTATCGGCATGATCACTTCTTAATGCGCCACGTTGTGTCATTAATGATCAGCATAGTGGCCGCCAGTTGCGCGTTTTGCGTGCCCCTCAAAATTTGGGATCGCTTAGCCCCTAAATTTTTTCTATTCGCGCTTGTGCTGTTGGTGCTGGTGCTAATCCCGCATATTGGCAAGGGCGTTAACGGAGCACGCCGCTGGATTTCATTCGGTGTGATTAATTTGCAACCTTCTGAGATCATGAAGCTCGCGGTGACTGTGTATGCAGCCAACTATGTCGTGCGTAAGCAGGAGTTTATGTCGAGCTTGCGCCTGGGCTTTTTGCCGATGACGATTGCAGTCAGTTGCGTAGGCGCTTTGCTGCTGCTTGAGCCAGATATGGGCGCCTTTATGGTGATTGCCTTGATTGCGATGGGTCTGCTGTTTCTTGGTGGCGTCAATGGCAAATTATTCACAAGTCTTGTGATGGCTGGCATTACTACGTTTAGCTTGCTGATCTGGCTCTCGCCGTGGCGGCGCGCCAGAATTTTTGCTTATCTTAATCCATGGGATGAGCGTTATGCGCAAGGCAAAGCGTATCAGCTTACCCATTCGCTCATTGCCTTTGGGCGCGGCGAATGGTTTGGCGTGGGTTTAGGTGGCAGCGTTGAAAAATTGCACTATCTACCCGAAGCACATACCGATTTTATTCTCGCAGTGATCGGTGAAGAGCTAGGGTTTGTCGGCGTGCTAGCCGTGATTCTGTTGTTTTATTGGATTGTGCGTCGCGCCTTTGAAATTGGCCGCCAAGCGCTCGCGCTTGACCGTGCTTTTGCCGGATTATTGGCGAAAGGCATTGGCTTATGGATTAGCGCGCAGGCTCTAATCAATATGGGTGTTAACCTGGGTCTTTTGCCAACCAAAGGGCTTACCTTGCCCTTTGTTAGTTATGGCGGCTCTGGCATGCTGATTAACTGCATCGGGTTTGCGCTGCTATTGCGCGTCGACTACGAGAACCGCGTGCTAATGCGTGGGGGTAAAGTATGAAGAGCGCCATAGAGCAAATTGGGGCAAGTTTGAAAACCTTCTTGGGCAAGGAGTGCCGACGCAGACAGTACACTACTAGTACCCAATGTAAAAAAGGGAGGCATGACGCCGCCCAAGAGGGTTTTCAAACTTGCCCTACGTTGATGATTGTGGCGGGTGGTACAGGCGGCCATGTCTTTCCTGGCTTAGCTGTGGCGCGTCAGATGGAAGCGCGTGGCTGGCGTGTGGTGTGGCTTGGTAATCGCGCTGGGATGGAAGCCACGCTCGTACCTAAGCACGGTATTGCGATGGAATTTATTCAATTTGGTGGCGTGCGCGGTAAGAGTGTGCTCACTAAATTGAAATTACCGTTTAATTTATTGCGGGCGGGCTGGCAAAGCTTTTTAGCGCTGGCTCGCATAAGACCAGATGTTGTGCTGGGCATGGGAGGCTATCTGACTGTGCCGGCGGGCATCATGGCAGTGCTTAGAGGCTGCCCATTAGTACTGCATGAGCAAAATTCGATTGCGGGGCTGGCCAATCGGGTGCTGTCAAAGATAGCAAGCCAAACCTTAGTGGCTTTTCCTGACACGATGCCGCGGGCGATTTGTACGGGTAATCCGATTCGTCAAGAATTCGCCGCGTTGCCGCCACCACAAGCACGTTATGCGCAACGGCGTGGGCCGCTACGCATATTAGTGGTGGGGGGGAGTTTAGGCGCGGCCGCATTAAACGAAGTGGTGCCGCGTGCCTTGGCTTTGCTGCCAATTTCCCAACGCCCGCACGTCATGCACCAAGCTGGGGCAAAGCAACTGGCACAGCTGCAAGCTAATTATCAGGCAGCGGGCTTAAGCGTAGTTAACCGAGCAGTAAGCGCTGCAGCAGACGAGACAGCTCAGGCTGCAGTTGATCAGAATTTAGTTAAGCAAGATTTAGCCAATGATGCAAAGGATGAGGCGCGCATTGAGTTAGTGCCCTTTATCGATGATATGGCGTGTGCTTATGCGCAAGCCGATCTGCTGATTAGCCGGGGCGGTGCTATGAGCGTAGCTGAAATTGCCGCTGCAGGCATTGCTGCTGTGCTGGTTCCTTTTCCCTATGCAGTCGATGATCATCAAACCACGAATGCGGCGTTTCTCGTCAAACATGAGGCCGCGGTGATGATGCAGCAAGCTGATTTGTCGGCTGAGAAATTGGCTAACTGGTTACAGCAGCAAACACGCGAAACGCTTTTGGCAATGGCTCAGCGCGCACGTTCTCAAGCGCTGCCAGACGCTGCTGAGTGCGTAGCTAAAATTTGTGCGAGCTTGGTGAAAAATGCACCGAGTTTGAAGGAAAAATATGAAACACGTCGTTAAAAATATTCATTTCGTTGGCATAGGCGGCGTAGGCATGAGCGGCATTGCCGAAGTGCTGCTCAATCTCGGCTATTGTGTCAGCGGCTCTGATCTTAACCGTAGCTTGGTTACCGAGCGTTTAGCGGAGCTTGGCGCACGCATTATGTTAGGCCACTCTCCTGCCAATATAGAGGGAGCGAATGCGGTGGTGGTGTCAACCGCCATTAGCGCAGATAACCCAGAACTGTTAGCGGCGCGTGCGAACAATATTCCTGTCGTGCCACGTGCGCTGATGTTAGCTGAGTTGATGCGCTTGAAGCAGGGCATTGCGATCGCCGGCACCCATGGCAAAACCACTACCACCAGCTTAGTCGCCAGCGTACTGGCCGAAGGCGGGTTAGACCCCACCTTTGTGATTGGCGGGCGGCTCAATAGCGCCGGCGCCAATGCGCGGCTTGGCACAGGTGACTTTATTGTGGCTGAGGCGGATGAATCAGACGGATCATTCCTCAATTTACTCCCGGTAATCGAGGTTATTACCAATATTGATGCTGATCATATGTCCACCTATGGGCACGACTTCGTAAAACTTAAGCAAGCGTTTATTGAATTTACGCAGCGGCTACCGTTTTATGGCATTGCTGTGCTGTGTGTGGATGACCCGAATGTGCGCGAGATTTTGCCGTTTGTCTCCAAACCCGTGATTCTCTATGGTTTAGCGAAGGAAGCGCAGGTACGCGCGGTCAATATTCGCGCCCAGCAAGGCCGCATGGCTTTCACTGTACTGCGTGAAGATGCGCCAGCGCTCGATATCGAATTAAATTTGCCAGGTGCGCACAATGTGCAAAACGCACTGGCAGCGATTGCGATTGCGACTGAGTTGGAGGTGAGCGATCACGCTATCCAAGTTGCGCTCACAAAATTTACTGGCGTCGGACGGCGTTTTCAGCGTTACGGTGAAATCAAGCATCTAGGCGGCAGCTATACCTTAATTGATGACTACGCTCATCATCCTGCTGAAATGGTCGCTACCTTAGCGGCGGCGCGCGATGCTTTTGTAGGGCGACGCCTGGTACTGGTTTTTCAGCCACATCGTTTTACGCGCACGCGCGATTGCTTTGAAGATTTTGTCAAAGTGCTCTCAACGGTTGATGTGTTGGTGTTGACTGAAGTGTATAGCGCGGGTGAAGCGCCGTTGGTTGCAGCCGATGGACGCGCATTAACGCGCGCTGTGCGCATCGCGGGCAAAGTAGAGCCAATCTTCGCTGAAACTATTGATGAAGTACCGCAGACACTCGCTACGCAACTGCAAAACGGTGATGTCGTGATCACGATGGGCGCTGGTTCAATTAGCAGCCTGCCTATCCGTTTGCAGCAAGAGCAAGAAAATCAGTGTGTTGTGTTACCTATAAGAAAAAATAAATGTGGAGCAGGGGTTTAGATGAGCAAAACAAGCACAATCGATCCACAGGCATTTGGCAGAGTAGCCGTATTGCTAGGGGGCGCGTCAGCCGAACGAGAAGTGTCGTTGCAATCTGGTGCGCTTGTGCTAGGCGCATTGCGCGCCCGCGGGGTCGATGCTTTTGCCTTCGATCCGTCTGAGCGCTCCATCTTTGAGCTAAAAAAAGAGGGCGTGGTGCGGGTGTTTAATGCTTTGCATGGCGGCTATGGCGAGAACGGAGCGCTGCAAGGCGCGCTCGATCTGTTGGGCATCCGTTACGCCGGCACGGGTGTGCTGGGCTCTGCACTCAGCATGGACAAAGTGCGCAGCAAGTTAATTTGGCAGCAAAGCGGAATTCCTACGCCAGCGTTTGAGGTAGTGCAGCGAGGAGAAGATTATGCGGTGCGCGCCAGTGAAATTATTGCCAAGCTAGGCTTGCCGCTCTTTGTTAAACCAGCCAATGAAGGGTCAAGCATTGCTATTGCTAAAGCCGCTTGTGCTTCATCACTGGTTGCCGCCATTACCGAGGCAGCGCATTACGATAGCGTCGTGCTGGTTGAGCAAAGTATTGAAGGTGGTGGCGAATACACCATAGCGTTGGTTGGCGAGCTTGATCTACCGATGATTCGGATTGTGCCAGCGGGCGAGTTCTATGACTATCACGCCAAATATGTGTCCGATGACACGCAGTACTTTATTCCGAGTGGTTTGCCTGAAAGCGAAGAGCAACGCCTCAAAGTGCTAGCGGCACGCGCTGCCGTAGTCATAGGTTGTAGCAATGGCTGCGGGCGCATTGATTTGATGATAGATGCGCATGGCCATGCGTATTTTTTAGAAATGAATACGGCACCCGGCATGACCACCCATTCACTAGTTCCTAAAGCTGCACAAGCGAGCGGCATGGACTATGAAACCTTGGTGATGTACGTGCTCTCGCTGACATTGAATTGAATCTATGTGGAATGATAGCCGCCAACTTAATCTGCTTGCGAATGCGTTGTATAGCTTGCTCGCGTTGGCCTTGTTGGCGGTCGCAGGCTATTGGCTAGTCCAGCAACCCAAATTTACGTTGCGGGTGATCAAGATTAGTGGGGAGATGGAGCACATCAATATGCCCACTGTGCGCGCAGCGTTGATGGGGCAGGTGAGAGGCAATTTTTTTACGGTTGACCTTGAAACTGTGCGTACTGCCATCGAGTCAATGCCGTGGGTGCGGCAAGCTAGCGTGCAGCGGGTATGGCCAAACCAGCTTGCTATCACTTTGCAAGAATACAAAGCCGTGGGTTTATGGGGCAGTGATCAGTTAGTGAGTGAGGAAGGTGAGCTATTCACGGCGAATCAAGCAGAAGCCGATGATGGGTTACCTCTCTTAAATGGGCCGGTTGGCAGTGAAAAAAAAGTCGTTGACCGTTACCGAGACTTTAAACGCTGGCTGGCTCCACTAGGTAGTGCGCCACAAGTAGTGACTTTGTCGACGCGTTATGCCTGGCGTGTTGAGTTAGCAAATGGAATGCGCCTTGACCTAGGCCGCGAACGGGAACGAGACACGCTTGAAGTACGCTGCCAACGCTTGGTAGCTGCGTGGCCGGAGGTAACTAAACAATGGGGCCGTGACATTGAATATGTGGATTTGCGCTATCCAAATGGTTTTGCGATTCACACGGCAGGAATGAGCTTTGTCGAAGAGATAAATAACACTAAGGGTCAGAATCAGGCAGTAGGGAATACAGCGGGTGTAGCCGCAATGCGTGCGACTCCAGCTATCCCCTAATACCCAGGAAGGTCTGCATAAGTCGGAGGACAAAGAATGCCGACGCAGACAGTACAACCAAGTACGGCAAGTCGGCATGACGCCGCCTCCGGCTTATGCAGACCTTCCTTTAAGCTGTGATTGTTGGCTTTGCAGTACCCACCTGATTTCTTATTGATACTTGAGCGTATGAGACAAGATTACAAAGATTTGCTAGTAGCCCTCGATATTGGCACCTCAAAAGTGGTAGTGGTCGTGGCCGCCTTAAAGGATGACGGGCACCATGAGGTAATTGGCCTTGGGCAGAGCGAGTCAAAAGGGCTGAAGAAGGGCGTCGTGGTCAATATCGAAGCCACGGTGCAGTCGATTCAGCGCGCGCTCGAAGAAGCTGAGTTAATGGCTGATTGCAAAATCACCCATGTGTTTGCGGGCATTGCGGGCAGCCATATCCGCAGCATTAATTCAAGCGGCATGGTGGCGATTAAAGATAAAGAAGTGACCCAGGCTGATGTTACCCGTGTGATTGAAACAGCCAAGGCCATCAATATCCCGAATGATCAGCAAATGCTGCATATTTTGCCGCAGGAGTTCATTATCGACGGGCAAGATGATGTGCGCGAGCCGGTGGGCATGAGCGGTATCCGCCTAGAAGTCAAAGTGCATATTGTGACGGGCGCTGTGTCAGCTGCGCAAAACATCGTCAAATGTGTGCGTCGCTGCGGACTTGAAGTGAACACTTTAACTGCGCAGCCGCTCGCCTCTAGCTTGGCCGTGCTTACTGAAGATGAAAAGCAGCTGGGCGTGGTACTGGTTGATATTGGCGGTGGCACTACCGATGTTGCTATTTTTAGCTCTGGTGCGATTCGCCACACCGCGGTTATTCCTGTGGCCGGCAATCATATTACGAACGATATTGCGATGGCGCTGCGCACGCCAACTTCAGATGCCGAGGATATCAAGCTAAGACACGGCGTGGCCAAGCAAGATAGCGCCGCTTTGGATGAACTGATTGAAGTGCCAGGCTTGGGTGAACGTGGCCCGCGCCGCTTGTCACGTCAGGCCTTAGCAGCAGTGATTGAACCCCGCGTTGAAGAGCTTTTTGCATTAGTGCAACAAGTGGTGTGGGAGTCTGGCTATGAAGAATTACTGTCCTCAGGCGTTGTGTTAACAGGAGGGGCTGCGATGATGCCGGGCATGATTGAGCTTGGCGAAAGCGTTTTTCTTAAGCCCGTGCGCATTGGTATACCTGAATATACCGGTGGCTTAGCCGATGTGATCCGCAACCCGCGTTACTCAACAGCTATGGGGCTGCTGTTAGAAGCACGCTCACAGCGGCGGCAACGTCAATTTGCCACGCACACTGGCCCACTCGGTCAGATGTGGGTACGTATGAAAGATTGGTTTATAAAAAGTTTCTAGCAAAAGGGACTAAGAAATAAGAGAAATTTAAGGAAGCACTGAATAAACCGGGAACACCAATACCGAGGTAGGCAGTACGACTTATAGAGCAAAAAGGTATGACGTCACTCCCGGCTTATTTAGCGTTTGCTTAAACGCTGGCGGGGGGCTGGCATTCAGTAAGAAAGCAAATTTCTTGCGTAATTATTAGTGACTCAATGCGAGTCAATTTTTGGGAGCCACTTATGGAATTCGAAATGCTGGACACAGAAAACAGCGGCACCATTATCAAGGTGGTGGGCGTTGGCGGGGCTGGCGGCAATGCCGTGCAGCACATGATTAATCGTGGCGTGCAAGGGGTTGAATTCATTTGCATGAACACCGATGCACAGGCGCTCTCGCGTTTGAGCGCAGCCACAGCCATTCAGCTGGGTAAAACTGGCCTTGGTGCGGGTGCTAAACCTGAAATGGGTAACGCTGCCGCTGAAGAAGCGCGTGAACGCATTGCCAGCGTATTACGTGGCGCCAACATGGTATTTCTTACCGCAGGCTTAGGAGGCGGAACGGGTTCTGGTGCTGCCCCTGTGGTTGCGCAAATCGCTCGCGAAATGGGTATTTTGACGGTGGGCGTCGTGTCGAAGCCGTTTGAATTTGAAGGTGGTAAGCGTCGTCGCGTTGCTGAAGCCGCAGCACAAGAGCTTGAAGCCCATGTTGATTCACTCATCGTTGTCTTAAATGACAGGCTTTTTGAAGTCATGGGTGACGATGCCGAAATGGATAAATGTTTCCAATGCGCTGACGATGTATTGCACAACGCAGTAGCTGGCATTGCCGAAATCATCAATGTCGAAGGCTTAATCAACGTTGACTTTGAAGACGTAAAAACGGTAATGAGCGAGCAAGGCAAGGCAATGATGGGTACCGCGACAGTCGGGGGTGTTGACCGTGCGCGTCTAGCTGCTGAACAAGCTGTGGCTAGCCCGCTCTTGGAAGGCGTTGATTTGTCAGGTGCTCGTGGCGTGCTGGTGAATATTACCGCGAGCCGTTCATTGCGCTTATCTGAAACCCGTGAAGTCATGAACACCATCAAAGGCTATGCGGCTGAAGACGCAACCGCTATCTTTGGTACTGTCTATGATGACGCAATGGGTGACGCATTACGCGTGACAGTGGTTGCTACAGGCCTGGGTCGTACGGTGAAAAAAAGCCAACCCGCGATTACCTTGTTGAAAAAAACCGGTACTGATGACGATGGCTTAGTCGACTTAAAAGGTGACTACTTAAATTCAGGTACAGCAGATTATGGCGCGCTACAAGAGCCTGCTGTTTGGCGCGATTTTCGTCAGCAGCGTGAAGTAAGCTCCAAGCAAATTGAGGAAAAATTCAAGCAAAATGCTTTTGACGCCCCTACTTTTTTGCGCAAGCAAGCTGACTAGAGAGAGAACAAATACGATATGGCAAATACGTTTATGCTCAATAAGCGTATGGCAAAATGCCATAGTTGTATGCACTGAGCACAACTATATTAGGCGTGCATAAGTAGGCAATAAAATTAAAAATGGGCTGCATGGCTTTTTTTAGGCGGACGACGGACGGACTGACTGTAAAAACCTGTTTAATATTTCCTAAAAGCGTTTTTATTTGGGAGAGCAGGAGCGCAGAAACCTGTGTGTGCCTAAATGACCATGAGGATTGCTGCCCGCTGACCATCCTTGAAGAAGGGTGCCGCTTGTGGACTCTTCTTGGAGGTTTGAATAAAGCTATGAAGAAGTCATTAAGAAGTCATTACTGGAAGTATTAACATGCTAAAGCAGCGCACCATCAAGTCGATTGTCAAAGCCGTAGGGATTGGCCTGCATTCTGGGCGCAAGGTGGAATTAACATTGCGCCCAGCTGCAGACGGCATCGGTATCGTTTTTACGCGCACCGATGTCACCCCACAGGTAGCCATTCCAGTGAGCGCGCTGCATATTGGCGACACTCGGTTGGCCTCCGTACTGCATAAAGATGGCGTGCGTGTCTCAACCATTGAACATTTAATGTCAGCCTGCGCAGGGCTAGGTATTGATAACCTGTATGTGGACGTCACCGCTGAAGAAATTCCCATCATGGATGGCAGCGCGGCTTCATTTGTATTTTTACTGCAATCCGCTGGGATCACTGAACAAACTTCGCTTAAGCGCTTTCTTCAAATTAAGCAACGCGTCGAAGTACGTGAAGGTGACAAATTTGCTCGGCTTGACCCTTATTTTGGTTTCAAGCTTAAATTCACTATCGATTTTAGCCATCCGGCGGTTAACAAAACCGGCCAGGAGTTTGAAGCCGACTTTTCCAGCACCTCCTATGTACGCGAAATCGCTCGCGCGCGCACCTTCGGCTTTGCCCATGAAGTTGAAACCATGCGCGAACTCGGCTTAGCGCGCGGAGGCAGCATGGATAACGCCATTGTGCTCGACGAATATCGCATTCTAAATAACGATGGCTTGCGTTACAAAGATGAGTTTGTCAAGCATAAAATGCTCGATGCCATAGGTGACCTGTATGTTGCTGGCCACCCGCTGATTGCTGCCTACACCGCCTATAAATCTGGCCATGGCTTAAATAACGCGCTACTGCGTGCTTTATTCGCTCAGCAAGACGCCTACGAAATCGTCACCTTTAACGATGTTCGCACCGCCCCCAAAGGGTTTTCTTTCGACGTGCAAACTGCACTTACCTAAACAAGTAGTACTGCATCGAAATAGGGTTTCATGCCATACGGCCCGACACGGCCAATACTAGGTGTACTGGCCATGTCGATATTGCTTGCTCGCGGCCCATGACCCCTCTCTCTAAGCGTTCGGATGGCTAGACTTTTCTTCGTCTGTTTCCGGCAACATAAGGCCAAAAAGTTTAGTCTAAAGGCATTTCTTTCTTAAAGATTACGGAGAGATGAATGCCTCGTATGTCCAGACCTTTCTCATTGGATATTCATAGAATTAGCTCGGCGCTAATTGGTTTTGGGGAGGCTGTATATACTGGTGTGCAAAAAATTAATAGTCGAGTACGGCATAGCAAGCTCGACTTATCTGGCCTCCAAGCACCACAGAGAATTTCTAATGTTTTTTCTGCTCGTTCTGCGCTAGACACGCTTGCTGCGACGGCGGTTGTCCCTTCGGAACCGTCATCTTCCATTCCTATCAGCCCTACCGAGAGTGCTTTTTCTCAAGATAGCAATCGTACTTTGGTGGCCTTTGAAGATCAGCAAGCTTTCACTCGTTCGCCACAAAAAAACGCAATTGGCGAATCTCTTCTAGGCATTTCTCGAGATCCAAAAGCTGTCTTGGGAAAGCCCCTGGGTGCTTCAGAAAAGCCATCGGCAGATTTTGCTCGGCAAAAGAATCCATACATATATAACGATGTCTCCGAGACATTACTCAGTTATCCTAAGTATGTGGAGAAATCGCTGGAAGAGCTGGTTTTTGCGAAAGCTTTACTCACCTACACAAGCCTTGCTTTTAGAAAAAAATTACTCAGCAATCCTTCCCTAAGGGAGAAATTGTTTGAGGATTTCACTCATACCAAAGCATTGCTGAACGATCCTGCTGTTGCTGAGAATTTACTCAGCAATTCTAATTTTAGAAAAGAACTATTCAACCACCTGATTTGCAAGCAAGAATTGCTGTGCGATTCCGTTTTTGTAAAAGATTTAGTCAGCCATGCTGTTTTTAAAGAAGATTTACTCAACAATCCTTCCTTAAGGGGGAAATTGTTTGAGGATTTTGCTCATATGAAAGCATTGCTGAACGATCCTGCTGTTGCTGAGAATTTACTCAGCAATTCTAATTTTAGAAAAGAACTATTCAACCGCCTTATTTACCACCAAGAATTGTCGTGCGATCCCGTTTTTGTAAAAGATTTACTCAGCCATGCTGTTTTTAGGGAAGATCTATATAAATATTCTGTTTTTGAGAAAAATTTACTCAGCAATTTTTTCTCGCAGGAGAGAGTGCTTGGTAATTGGGATTATATGAAAGCATTGTTGAGTGATCCTGTTTGCACAAAAGATTTACTTAACAATGCTTTCTTTATGCAGGAATTGCTTGGCGATCTGGATGGCACGAAAGCCTTGTTGAGTGAGCCTACTGTTGCCGAGAATTTACTCAGCAATTTTTCTTTCCTAAGAGGAGTGCTCAACGATTTTAATTGTATGAAAGCCTTGTTGAGCGATGCTAATGTTGCTGGAAATTTAATTAGTCAATCTTTTTTTGAGGGGAGACTGTTCGATAGGCTTAATCGTGAGAGGGGGACATTACCTTACGATTTTGATGATACGAAAGAATTGCTGCGAGATCCTACTATTGTGAAAAATTTAAGCAGCAATTCTTCTTGGCAGGGATTGAACATCTTTTTAGAGAAAAAACTTAATCTTTCTGAGGAAAAAAATGGAAGCTTGAGAAACGAGCCTAGCTTTTCGAAAGCGTTGAATCAATCAGCGGAAGATAAGGCAGCTAATCCTATTCATACTCGTGGAGCCGTTAGCGCGCTAGATCGAAAATCTTCCGAAAAACCACTATTGCACTATCCTTTAAGGGCTTCGCCTAACAGCACTATTAGTCAGCAAGCCTCCATTAGCTCAATACAGAGAGCTGTTAGTGGAAAATCTACCCGCTCTAGGCGTCATTGAGATATCCCGCTGTTACGTCTTCCCAATTGCCACCCCATATATTTAGGTTCCTTGGTCGCTTCAGCCTACGAGCTAACAGATTTTAATTGCAGGCAGGTTCTAAGCATACAGGCTTCATCAGTATTCCCTCCCCGCAGTTAATGAAAATTTCTTTAAGCGTTCGTATGGCTAGGCTTTTCTTCGTCTGCCTTCAGCAACGTAAGGCCAAAAAATTTAGTCTGAAGGCATTGCTTCTTTAAAAATTATGGAAAGACAAATGCCTCTGACACCCGAAATTTTCTCATTATATTTTCATAGAATTAGCTCGATGCTAAGGGGAGCTGGGGGTGCTATAAGTATTGGTGTGCAAGAAATTAGCGGATGAGTACAACATAGCAAAATGAAACTATCTGGACTCTGTGCCCCATCGGGAAACGTTAATACTGCTTCCCCTCGCTTTTTGCAAAACACTTATGACGTGGTGCTTGTTGCTTCGAGCCCCATACCTCCTAGCCCTACCCCGAGTAATTTTTCTAAAACAGACAGCAGTACTTTGGTGGCCCCTGAAAGTCTTAGTGGTAAGCAAAAAGATATTGATTTCAAGAATTTGCAACTTTTACGAGAATTTATTTTCAATTCTTTTAAAAAAAGAACGCTGAATGCTAATTCTTCCATCTCTAACGTTCCCCATAATCGCTGCGCTAACTTAAGCACTTTGTCTAGCCTTTCAGAAGTAGAAAATTGCTATAGCAAAAGTAAAGCGACTAATGCTGGTGGAAAGCACGCAGAGATTTCTAGTCTGACACCACAAAGGCTTTTTACGTCAGCCTATGAAAATTTATTTGCAAGCTTGCAATATAAGGTGGAAATTTTTCTAGATGTCTCTAGAGACAACTTGGCCTATTCTCGAAAAAGGCTCGACAGTACTCAAGAATCGCTCAAAGGTTTAGCTGTGTTACCCAAGTATGGGCAGCCATATTTCTCCGAGTTTCGAGAATTTATCTCCCATTTGGAGAAATCTTCGGCATGTTTAAGAGAATCGTTCGACCACTTTCATCAATCGTTTAGTGCTTTGAAAGAATGGTCGTATTCTTTGGAAGAATCTTCCCGCTCTCGGGAAAAATTAATTGACTATTCCAGAGAATTGCTTGAATACACGCAAGAATTACTTAGATATGAGGAAGAATTTTCTAACTATTTGATAGGATTAAACCTCTTTACGATGGAATATCGCTCCTCCTTGCAGGAAAAATTTAATCTTTCGGAGAAAAATGTCCGACGCTTGAGAAAGGCATCTAAAGATCTGACGAAATTGAATAAAGCCTTACTCGAGGATCCGCGCATATCTTCTCGCAAAGAGATAACTAGCAAGCAAATAGCGGGTTACTTTTGATTAAGAGCAGACCTTAATCTCATTCTTCACCTGAAGCTATAAGGTTGCGCCCATTAGCTAAGCTCAAAGGTAGCCAAATTCCTTCTCACCGCCTCGTAGGTGGGGCGGAACACCAATCCCACCCGCCGCAACATTTCAACCCAACTTACACGCTACGCTCATTGTTAGGCCCGATGTTCCTTGGCTTAACTATTCCCTTTTGATAGAGCCGAACGCAACAATATTTTTATTATTTTGCATTCGGCAGAAGCAACTGACCTTCGTATTAATGCAAGGGTATAAGCTCAAACAACTTAGTCTGAGAGCATGAGTTTTCTGAAGTGTTTTTGGAGAAGCTTTATGCCATCCCCATCTATTTATAACAAAACTACATCTGATCTTTATAGCTTTCACGAGCTTACTAAGTCTAGTGAAAATACTAGTCGATTAAGAAGTGATTTAACGGGCAAAAGTAGAGAGAGCGGAAAGGGGGATTTGAATGGATTATCAACGAGGAAAAGTAGCCCAAAAATAGGGTTATCTACTTCTAGGCAGAATGGTGCTATAGCTAATCAAATGCCTTCTAGGCCACCAAATCCGCCAAGTTTTTTCCAGCAAGTTAAAGTTTTATTTGCCGAGACTAAAACCTTATTCGACGATTCTAAATATGCGCTCGATAATTTTCAGCAATGGTTTGGCTATGCGCATGAATCATTCAAAGAATCCAACAAATTAAAAAAAGAAACATTTGCCTATTTGGAAATGTCTTCTCGTTGTTTGCAAACAGCCTTGGACGCAGCGCAAAAATCGACTGAGAAATTGCAAAAAGCTGTTGCTTTTTTTAAAGGGCAGGGCAACTTTCTGGAAGAAAAAAAATCTCATTTGGACAAATTTATTTCTTATTCAAAAGCGTTGCTCGATCATTTGCAAATTTTGCTTAAGCAAAAGGAAAGTTTTTCTGGCCATGTAATAGATGTGCTCCACTCAGCTTATGGATTCCCGCGGGAAGAAATTAAATTGACAGCTAAAGAAATCGAGTTTTTTAGACAAATGCACGATTCTTTGCAAGAAATAACCGGAAATTTAGAAAAAATGAAAGGTGGAATTCATTCATGTGATCCTAATCCGCCTACGTCGTCTGCTGGAAATCCTCATTCTCCACTTTCTCCTGTTTTTTCTGTAAGCAGTTCTAGCGCTACATTATTTTCTACTGGAATAGGGTCCTCGTCAGCTACCCTATATAGTCCAACAAGGTCAGTATTTTCAAAAGAAAATGAAACAGAGAGCCTCTGGGGAACAAGGGGGCGAAAAGGACCATCAGCGGAAACTGATTCAGCTTCTTCCTCTAGAAGTGCGCGTTTAATAAGGGAACTAAAGTCTTTTGTTAAAAGTAAAAAATCAGATGAGTCGCAATCATCACTCTTAACTCAGGAAAAAATTAATAAATCTACATTCTTACAAAAGCTAGCTATTAAAAAATATAGGAAAATATTTGATTAAAAGAAGATTATTAATTTAAATTTTTCATTTGGCTAATTTTTAGTGTGAGTTTTTATAGTTTAACTCTCAGAAGAACGCGATTTTTACATATAAAGCTTCCTCTTTTTTAGCTAGAGAAATTTTTACTTTTAAGTCTCATCATTTTCGAAAGAGGCATATTTCACCGCTGTTTCTTCAATAAATATTTCAATCTTTTAGAGCGAGGAATGCAGCAGCATTCTTATTTTCCAAGTTCGTCAAAAGCAGCAAATCTTCGTGTGAACGTGTGCGTGTCAAATGAAAAAGTTTAGGCTGAAGACATAAATTTTTTAAGCGTGGTGAAGAGGGACAAGTCCACCACATGCAATATTTTCACCTAACGCATTTCTCGCCTATGAGTTTTATAAAAAAGCGCTGTCAGAGAAATAAGTAAATAAAAAAACTTGAGAATAAATGAGGAACAAAACATGAGCGGCTTTAGCGGTAGATCGAGCGATTCAAGTGAAGAGGGTAACGCAGTTTCTCGGAATCAGAATTTACCTCCGGCCCCTACCGGCTCCCTACCTCTGACTCCCCCTGAGATTGATAGGCAGCGTAGATATGCTAAGACTCTAGGGTCTACGAATTTTTATTCAGAGAATGAAATTGATGTAGAAAAACAGTTTAAGCAATCTCCTGCTCAACCTGAGGTTACTAAGGTATTTGGCTACCCCAAAAACGCAGACAAGTTAGATCTCTCTTCAGCTCCTACTGGGCCTCTACCTCTGACTCCCCATGAGATTGATAGGCAGCGTAGATATGCTAAAACTCTACAGCCTACGGAAATTGTAGGAGAGCAGCCTAAGTCGCCTCTCGAGGTCGCGCTAGAGGCCGCGAGAAATGGCATTCAGGAGGCTTTTTCTTCATCCACCCTAAGTTCTGAAGAAGCAAAAACCTCCTCTAATTATTTTATTCTGAAAGCTATGGATAGCATTGTGGGAGGGCTTGCTAGGGAACTGGAAATACACAAACTAAGCGCTGGAATCGGTCAGGACGCTCAAAAAATAAAAACAGGGCAAAATGCTCACGGCATTGACCTCGCTACTGCCGCACAGAAACAGTCTGAAGATAACCTCACAAACGCGATGGATAATTTTAGAAAAGTGATTATTCTTTCGACCAAAGAGAATAACTCCTCTGTAATGTCTGCCTGGAATGCGACGCAGGCTGCTATGAAGTTGTGCTTTACATTGAGCAAAAACACGCAAATAGGAAGCGCTGAGCTTAGCGGTAATCAGCTTCCGAAGCCGATTACAGATACGCTTCAATACATGAAAAATACTGCTCCTAAAAGAATGAGGTCATAAAAGTCAGCTTCAATCTATTGTTCCATTCTGAGCTAATTTTTTTGTGTAGCGTTTAACGCTACAAACTGATCACTTAGACCGCAAGCGAGCGGTCTTTTTTATTTGAATTTTTATTGGCACTTTGATGAGCGAGGGTTAAAGGTGGTCTGATGGCGCGCGACCATTTGGGCAAGTGCGGTTTGCAGCGGTGATGGGCCGAGTTGTTCGCTTAGTTGGCTGAGTTCTGTAAAGCCGGTGGCTGAGATGCGGGCTTCTTTGACTGGCGGCTTTAAGTCTGCGGTGGTGGCAAGTTGCGGGCGCACGCGGATTCTTAAAGTTTGGACCAGCCAGCCGCGTTGTTGGAGGGTTTGCGTCAGGCTTGGAGCGAGGTGCCGTAGGCGTGCGGCGCATGCGTTGTGGTTGGTAAAGAGAGTAAGTGTGTTGTCTTTCAGCAAACCTGGTGAAACGTGGGGCGCTAGGTAGTCTGGTAGCAATACCGCCAAATCTTGGGCGAGCGCAGTGATTTGCTGAATGCTTGCGCGCAGCTGCATAAATGGCTGGTGGCTTTCAAGCAGCGTAAGCAGATGGCGCTGCGCTAAGGCGTTGGTTGGGGCAGATAGGTTTTGCGGTAAGGGGGGCATAAGTTTTTAGGCTGCACTGAATAAGTTGCGGCCGAGGGTCGAGTTACGCCTTTTTACGGTAGGGGTGCACTGTCTGGGCCGACATTGTTTGCTCGCAAATTATTCGAGGTTTGCGTTGCGAGGCATAGTTTAGTGTAAAAGCAAATTAGGGAGCCTCTGCATAATCCCTGTAGCGGCGTCATGCATCCTCGCTACAGGGATTATGCAAAGGTTTGTTAGCCAATCGCACAATTTTCGCTTAATTCTTTTGTGTAGATAATATTATAAAATCCGCGCAAAGGAGCTTTCATTGATGGCGACACTTCGCCTGTTTGGCGCATTTCAAAAAATGCTCTTATTGGATAAAGCCATGCAGTAAGCGGAATGTATGCTAATCCATGAGGGTTGCTGTTTCCTTCCGATGCCGAAGAAGAGAGCCTGATCGGACTCTTTGGGAGACGAAAAATAGGCTCTAAGATTGCGTTTTTTATGTATTTGGCCTGTGCTGCCTGAAGCATCTGATCAGCTTGCTGTAGTGCGCTAGATGGTAAGGCAGCGTGGCTATGGCTGCATGATAGAATGCTTCGTTGCATGCGAAACACTTTTAAGGCACTAGAAAATACGTTTATCGTATGTTTCTGTGCTCCTATTTCCGTCCTGACTAACCGCGCTCCTTCCTTTATTTAATGATCTTCACACTCCTCAAAAAGATTTTTGGTAGCCGCAATCAGCGGTTGATCAAGCATTATCAAAAGACCGTCGCGACGATTAATGCGCTTGAGCCGCAGATTGAAAAGCTGACGGATGAGCAGTTACGTGCAAAAACCGATGAATTTCGTGCTCGTGTAGCGCAGGGCGAAGCGCTTAATGCTTTGCTGCCTGAGGCTTTTGCGGTATGTCGCGAGGCTAGCCGGCGCGTGCTCAAAATGCGGCACTTCGATACGCAGCTGATTGGCGGTATTACACTGCACGAAGGAAAAATTGCTGAGATGCGTACGGGCGAAGGTAAGACGCTGGTGGCAACGCTCGCAGCTTATTTGAATGCGTTGGCGGGGCAGGGTGTGCATGTCGTCACCGTCAATGATTATTTAGCGCAGCGTGATGCTGACTGGATGGGCCGTCTGTACCGTTTCCTCGGCCTTTCAGTTGGGGTGAACTTGTCGCAGATGGAGCATGCTGATAAGCAAGCTGCTTACGCAGCAGATATCACTTACGGCACGAATAACGAATTTGGCTTCGATTATCTGCGCGATAACATGGTGTATGAAGTTGATGCACGGGTGCAGCGTAAGCTTAATTTTGCGATTGTCGATGAAGTTGATTCAATCTTGATTGATGAGGCGCGCACGCCACTGATTATTTCTGGGCAGGCCGAAGACCATACTGAATGGTATACACGCATCAACCCAATGCCGGCTTTGCTCAAGCAACAGATTGGCGAAGAAAAAGCCGATGGTACTGGTGTCGAGGTCGCGGGCGATTATGTGTTGGATGAAAAATCGCGGCAGGTCTTTTTAACCGAGCAAGGCCATGAAAAGGCCGAAACTTTGCTCGCCCAGTGGGGCTTGCTTGGCGAAGGGCAAAGCTTATACGCACCACAAAATATTACGCTGATGCACCATGTGTATGCTGCGCTGCGCGCGCATACGCTGTTTCATCGTGATCAGCATTATGTGGTGCAGCAGGGCACCGTGACCATTGTGGATGAGTTTACCGGCCGGCTGATGGAAGGCCGTCGCTGGTCAGATGGCTTACATCAAGCGGTCGAGGCGAAAGAAGGGGTAGCGATTCAGCACGAGAATCAAACGCTCGCATCGATTACCTTCCAAAATTATTTCCGTATGTACGACAAGCTCTCCGGTATGACGGGGACAGCTGATACGGAAGCCTACGAATTTCAAACGATTTACGGCTTAGAGACGGTAGTGATCCCGACCAACCGTCCGAGCCGGCGGTTGGATCTGCAAGATCGAATCTATAAGACGGCGCGTGAACGCAATGAAGCGGTGCTCGATGATATTCGTTCTTGTTATGAGCGCGGGCAGCCGGTTCTGGTAGGTACTACATCGATTGAAAATTCTGAGCTACTTTCTAGCTTACTAGACCAAGCCAAATTGCCGCACCAGGTGCTGAATGCTAAACAGCATGCACGTGAGGCGGAAATCATTGCGCAGGCTGGACGTCCGCAAGTCATTACGATTGCGACCAATATGGCAGGCCGTGGCACAGATATTGTGCTGGGGGGCAATGTTGAGAAGCAGGCTAGCTTTATCGAGGCTGACCAAGCGCTATCGGCTGATGAGAAGGCTCCGCGCATCAAGCAGTTGCACGATGAATGGCAGAGTCTGCATGACCAAGTAAAAGCGGCGGGTGGATTGCATATTATCGGTACCGAGCGGCATGAATCGCGTCGTATTGATAACCAGTTGCGTGGCCGAGCTGGGCGGCAGGGCGACCCAGGCTCTTCACGGTTTTACCTGGCTTTAGATGATGCGTTGTTACGCATTTTTGCAGGTGAGCGTGTGCGGGCCATTATGGAGCGCTTGAAGATGCCTGATGGCGAAGCCATCGAAGCCGGTATTGTTACGCGCTCAATTGAGTCAGCCCAACGAAAAGTGGAGGCGCGTAACTTTGAGATTCGTAAGCAGTTGCTTGAATACGATGATGTGGCCAATGACCAGCGCCAAGTTATCTACCAGCAACGTAATGAGCTGCTTGAAGCGACTGAGATTGCAGAAACTATTGCCGCCATGCGCGATGGGGTGTTTACCGATCTGGTACGTTCATTTGCGCCCCCAGGTAGTATTGAAGAGCAATGGGATATAGCTATCTTAGAGCAAGGGTTGCGAAATGAATGGCAACTTGATTTGGCTATTGCCAAGCTCGTGCAAGATGCGGATTCAATTGATGACACTGAGGTCTTGGAATATGTGCTGAATGCTGCGCGTCAAGCGTATGACGCTAAAGTCGATCTGCTTGGGCGTGAAGCGTTTAGTGCATTTGAACGCTCGGTCATGCTGCAAACGGTCGATGTACGTTGGCGTGAACACCTTGCTGCGCTTGATCATCTGCGCCAAGGGATTCATTTGCGTGGCTATGCACAGAAAAATCCGAAGCAGGAATATAAGCGCGAGTCGTTTGAGCTTTTTGCACAGTTACTCGCTTCGATTAAGCTTGAAGTGACTCGTTTGGTGATGAACGTGCAAATTCAGCCAACGCCGCAAACCCAGGCCGATGCGCAGTTGCTTGCACCTGAGAATCATGTTGAAAATCTTTATTTCCAGCATGCGGCTTTTCCTGAAGGGGTGCTTGCTGGCAACAGCGACCCTGCCGAGATAGCTGCGTCAGTCTTTGGAACCATGAGTGAAGGGGCGGGTGTTGAGCATGCCGGCGCCCAGCAAAAATTGCCAGTTGCTCAAATGCAATTCGGGCTACCGAAAGTCGGCCGCAACGAACCGTGCCCTTGCGGTAGTGGCAAAAAATATAAGCAATGCCATGGCAAGTTGGCATAAGCGTACTTGAATAGGCGAACTGATTAGACAAGCCTAGCGCTTTGCTAGGTAGACGTTACAGGCTGCTTTTTGTCTAGCTTTTGAGTCATGCCTTAGGAAGTATTTGATTAGCCGTTAAACTTTATCGCTTTTTTAAAAAGGTGGATTGTCATGGATGCAGTGGACAATATGACTTCTAGTGTTACCAGAATGGCTTCTAATGTCTGGGCTTTTCTCCAGGGCGCGGAATGGCCGATTGCGAGTGAGCTGAGTACTGCTTTTTATACTGATTCAAGCCAGTTATCTAATTTACGTGAAAATCCAAGCGGTACAGAAGCAGGCGATAGCAATCAAGCAGAGCCTGAAGATAGGGGAGCGATTAGTAGCTTGCCATCAGCCGCGGAAAATTTTCCTCACATTGGATAAATGCAATCTAAGGACTTGTTCTCAATCTTAGAAATCATCCTTGAGGTCGTGATGTTGGGGTGGCGAAGAAAAACCCCAGCCCAACCCACTTTTGAAGATCGTGAACAAGTTTTAAGAGCCTATTCAGGTGAGCGTTGATTGATTCATTGTCCCCCCCTAACTAGCCTCATTTTTCTCTCGTATTAAGCTCTGCTAATGGTGTCTTATGGCTGTTAATTTCCCCCCGATGGGTCAGTTATACCCAATTGCTGGTGTGACGCTGGGTTGTGCGCAAGCGCATATTCGTTATCCCGATCGCTTAGATTTGTTGGTGATTGCGCTGGATGAAGGCGCCACTGTGGCAGGCGTATTTACCACTAACCAGTTTTGCGCAGCACCGGTGACAGTGAGTCGCTCACATTTGGCGAGCGTACGGGCTGGCGGCGCGGGCATTCGTGCGTTGCTGATTAACGCGGGCAATGCCAATGCCGGTATGGGGCAGTTGGGACTTGCGCATGCGCATGAGACCTGTGCGGCGCTTGCCGATGTAGCAGATTTGACGCCGGCTCAAGTACTGCCATTTTCGACAGGGGTGATTCTTGAGGCCTTGCCGGTTGAACGTATTAAGGCCGCGTTACCCACTGCTTGGGCTAATCGTGCTGCGACAAATTGGCATGCGGCTGCCCGCGCAATTATGACCACCGATACTCAAGCCAAAGCTGTGTCGCAGCAAATCACTATTGATGGACATCCGATTACCGTAACAGGTATCAGCAAAGGCGCGGGGATGATTCGTCCCAATATGGCCACCATGTTAGGTTTCATCGCGACTGATGCTGCAGTTGCGCAGCCGGTGCTTGACACCTTGGTGAAATACGTCGCTGACCGATCTTTTAATTGCATTAGCATTGATGGCGATACGTCGACCAACGACTCGTTTATGTTGATCGCTTCGGGTAAAACATCACTGCCGCCCATCACCTCGACTGAAGAGCCAGCTTATTTTGCCCTGCGGGATGCTTTAACTGCTTTTGCCCAGTCTCTCGCGCAGTTGATTGTGCGCGATGGAGAAGGTGCCACTAAATTTATTACCCTGCAAATCGAAGGCGGCGCAAGCGTTGAAGAGTGCCGTAAAGTAGCTTATTCAATTGGCGGCTCGCAGCTGGTTAAAACGGCTTTTTTTGCCTCTGATCCGAACCTCGGCCGTATTTTGTGTGCGATTGGTTATGCTGATATAGGGCCTTGTGAGACTGACAAAATCGATCTTTACCTGAATGATGTACTGGTGGTGAAAGAGGGCGGCCGTTACTCGGGTTATCGCGAAGAAGAGGGGCAGCGGGTAATGCAACAAAGCGAAATAACGATACGCGTGGTACTTGGGCGTGGTGACGCGCAAGCGACGCTGTGGACATGCGATTTATCGCATGATTATGTCACTATCAATGCGGATTACCGCTCGTAATGATGGGCGTCACCTCCTTTTTAGCGCGTGCCGAAAAACTGCTAGATCGCGTTGAAGCCATGCTGCCGCCTGCTGTGAGTACGGTGGATTGGAATGCATCGGTGGCTTTTCGTTGGCGTAAGCGCCAGGGGCGCAGTTATTTGCAGCCGGTGTCTAATTTGTCATCGATTAAGCTTGCTGATTTACATCATGTTGAGCGGCAAAAGCAGCTGCTTGAGCAAAACACGCGGCAATTTGTGAATCGACTGCCAGCGAATAATGTCTTGCTTACAGGCGCCCGTGGCACAGGCAAATCTTCATTAATCAAAGCGTGCTTAAACCATTTCGCAGCGGATGGCCTGCGCTTGATTGAAGTGGATAAAGATGATTTACACGAGCTGGCTGATATCGTTGATTTAATCGCACAGCGCCCGGAGCGCTTTATTGTGTTTTGCGATGACCTATCGTTTGAGCAGGGTGACTCAGGCTATAAAGCCTTAAAAGTGGCGCTAGACGGCTCAATTGCTGCACAAGCTAGCAATCTGCTCATCTATGCCACCTCAAACCGCCGCCATCTGTTGCCAGAGTATGGACGCGATAACCAAAGCTATCAGCCTGCCGAGGACGGTGAAATTCATCCTGGCGAGGTGATCGAAGAAAAAATTTCGCTGTCTGAGCGGTTTGGTTTGTGGGTTAGTTTTCATCCTTTTAAACAAGCGGATTATCTGCAGATTGTTAACCATTGGCTTAAGCAATTAGGTTGCGCCGATGCCAAGCTTACCGCCGCGCAGCAGCCAGCACTTGTGTGGGCACTCGAGCGTGGTTCACGCTCAGGGCGAGTGGCTTGGCAGTTCGCGTGTGATTGGGTTGGACAGCACGCGGCTAGCAATCAATTGCCAAAGATTTAAAAGGCTGCCAACGAAGTGGCTCGCGGTTGAGGTAATAAAGCGTGAGTGTGGCTAGACGATGCGAAGATCCTTACGATCTCGCCGTATTTGACAACAGCCCAAATCACAGCCTTAGTGGCCTTCAGGAATTGATTTTATTCTAAGAAAGGACTGCGTAGTCCGGCAGTAAAGAGGCATGACACCGCCCCGAGTTAGGCAAACCTTCCCTACCTAAAACAGTGCGGTGCGTGAGCAGAGCACTGTAGCTTCTTATTCTTATGCACACTCCTAAACAAACTCCTATCACTGACGTAGCGGTTGGCGTCTTAATTGGCGCATCAGGTATTTTGCTAGCGCAGCGCCCTAGCGGAAAAACGTATGAAGGCTATTGGGAATTTCCGGGAGGCAAACTAGAGCTGGATGAATCAGTTGAAGTTGCGCTCGCACGCGAATTGCAGGAGGAATTAGGCATTACTGTCCAAACTTGCCAGCGTTGGAAGGTACTCGAACATCATTATGCGCATGCTCATGTGCGCCTTTTCTTCTGTAAGGTTACTGCTTGGCAGGGTGAACCAGCCGGCCGCGAAGGACAAGCGCTGGCCTGGCAGTCTCTACCCGTTACGGTGACTCCACTTTTGCCAGCTATGATTCCCGTTTTGGAGTGGCTAGCTGCTGATGAAAAAGAAGTGCTAGAAAAGAGCAAAAAATAGAGGTGGGTGGTGTGTCTGTTGGGGTAAAAAGTTTAATTAGTCGGCCCTGAATAATTCTGTAAGCCCCGCGCTACGAAGGTAGAAGAACGAAGAAGGCTTTCCTAAATTGCAAGAAATAGAGAAATAAGGATAATAAAGCCTGCAAATTTAGACGAAGAATGGAAATGGATGGGGCCAAAGACGAGTGTGAGGAGTACGGGAGATTTATTCCGACAGCCGCTAGACGAACAGATCAATATGAATCATCCGTTATCGTTTAACGCTGGATTAAACAAGCAGAGCTTTACTTCACAACTAAGCACTCCCCCACTTATTGGTGGACATTTTCCTTAAATCTTTACACCGAGATGCTGCTCGCTGCGCATAACCAAGCTCAGGGCGGCACATTACTTGCTGAAGACGTAGGCCAAATTGCTTTGCGGGCCAACAATATATTTATTGCAAATCTCCCTCCTAGACATAAATAGTGACTCAAATCCTGAGATTTTTCTATTGCACCAATTTATTTTGGCAAGTCCCACAAAAAATATAAATAACACCTTACTCGCAAAATTTTTATTACCGTTGATAGAAAAATTTTAGCAAACATTTTTAAACATCATAATTTTTTTAAAAATATTTCTAATAAAAGAAACTGGCCAGCAATAATTTTTTTATGGATAAAGGTGATTTATTATGCCCATAAACAATAATATTCCTCCAAATACATATGGGACTTTTAATTCATTGGCAAAATTAGATAACGAAAAAAAAGAGTTAGATGAAAAAATTAAAGACATTGAATCCAAAGCATCTAAAGCTGAGAAATTGATTCTGACGTTAGGAGTCGCTCCTCTTTTTATTGCTATGGTAGTTCTTTCAGTAATGGATGAAAAAGATATAGAAAAAATAGAAATTGATTCACCCATCATCTTTTATTCTCGTGTTTTTTCCTTAGTTTATCTGCTCGCTATGGTTGCTGGTCTCTTATATATTTTACGGTCCAATCGACAATTGACTGCTATTAATAATCAATTAATTGAGATTAATGATAAAAAGCATATGATTGCATTTCAGACTCGGCCAGTGCTGGCCGAACGCGAACCTATAGCTCCGATCTATCCCCGAGAAGAAGCAGAGTCACTACTAAACTATGCGCTAGGTGCCGCTTCAGATGGATCTCTGGCGACTCTTCTTCAGGAGCAAGCCAATCCAAATCCAATAGCGGCGGTAGAGACGGATTCACCACTAGCAGGAAGACTGAGGTCAAGAACAACAGCAGGTTCAGTCTCAAATGAAAATCTAGCGGGGAGATCAACAACAATAGAGATAGGTTCAGGAACCCTGGGGAGATCAAGGATAGTAAAAGCAAGCTCAACCAAATCAGGGACAACAGCAAACTTTGCGGGGTCCATGGATTTCAGCACAGTGACAGAGTAAAGCTTAGGCCAGAAAGAGCATCCTTTTCTGACTGGCCTCACCTTCTATCCTGTTTTCTGTAGGTTTTAATTGCCATTCTATAAAGTAAATCAGTCTCTGCCCTGCCTTAAAATCTACATCTTGTCATCAAGATTAAGCCCCTCTCCCTCATATCTTCCTATCTAAAACCAAGAATCCTCCGCACAACACTTCGCAAAAGCATCTCTCTTTTCATCATTCCCCTGCTATTAATTATTCTGATAGATACGCTTAACGTTTAACGCTGAATGAAACGAAGTATCTAGTAACGTAGCTCACGATCAACCCAGTTAGATCAAAGTTGCGACTAACTTCTGAGGAGAAATATAACGCGTAGTTTTTCTAAATAGTCGGTCCTGAACAATTCTGTAATCTGCGTGCTAAAAAGGCGGAATGCCAAAGAAGGCTTACAAAAATTGCAAGAAATAGGCATATAGAGGAGCGACTAAATTCTGCAAATTGAGGCGAGGAATGGATGGGGCCAAAGATACGTGTGACGAGTACGGGAGATTTATTCCGACAGCCGCTAGACGAACAGGTCAATATGAATTATCCGTTGGTGCGGTTATCAAAGGTGATCAACTGGGATCGACGCAGTGCCTTAATGAGCGAAAGCTTCACTTCAGAAAGAGGTCGCCCAGCGACCTCACCTCGCTTGATAGTGGGTTTACTGTATTTGCAATACATGTATGGCTTGTCTGATGAAGAAGTGGTGTGGGGTTGGGTGGAAAATCCCTATCAACAATACTTCACCGGAGAGACGTATCTGCAAACGAAGGCACCGATAGACCCATCCAGTCTGACACGTTGGCGTAAGCGACTAGGTGAAGCGGGAGTCGAAGAGCTATTAGCTGAGACGATTGAGGCGGCTAAGCGGTGCGGGGTGATTCAAGCATCAAGTGTAAAACGCGTGATCGTTGACACGACGTTGATGGAGAAAGCGATCGCGCATCCAACGGATTCACGCTTGCTTGAGCGTTGTCGAGCGCATTTAGTGAAGGCCGCAGCGCGCCACGGTTTAAAGCTCAGGCAAAACCACAACCGAATTGCACCTCGCCTATCAAGTCAGATCGGTCGTTATGCGCACGCGAAGCAATACAAACGCATGCGTCGGACGTTACGCACTTTGCGTTCACGAGTAGGATGCGTGATGTTGAGCGGCAAATCGAGTCAGTCACTGAGCCAAGTCGCGATGCCTTGCGAGAGTTGTTGGCACGCACAAAACGCATCATTGCTCAAGAGCCCAAAGACAAGAACAAACTTTATGCCTTGCACGCGCCAGAAGTGGAATGCATTGCTAAGGGCAAGGCCCGTAAGCCCTATGAGTTTGGTGTCAAGGTGTCAATTACCACGACGCACAAGGAAGGTTTAGTGGTGGGCGCTCGATCGATACCGGACAACCCTTATGACGGTCACACGCTGGCTGAAGCACTGGAACAAGCAGCCATCTTGAGTGAGGTGACGCCAGAGGTGGCCATTGTGGAGCGGGGTTACCGAGGCGTGCAGATAAACGGAGTAAAAATCTATCACGCTGGCTTACGCCGAGGGATCACACGCAACCTTACGCGCCATCATTAGGCGACGAAGCGCCATTGAACCGACGATTGGCCGCATGAAGGCTGACGACACCCTCGTGCTTGTGGTGCTGGGCATAACCTGCGCATGATCCTCAAAAAGCTGAGGCTTTTTTATATCTTACCTTTATCTTTTTTATGTTGGCCTATGCTGGCTATCGCTTGGCACCTTTAGCGTAAATTCATTCGAAAATCGATTTATTCAGGACGGACTAATTAAATATGGACCCCAACATAATTACTTCTCACCTTTACTAGCCGTCTTTTTTGAGGCTTTGAATAGATACTTAGTGCCCTTATTGCCTACATTTCACTTCTATCTATCTCATGCCAGTCAGCCTCATTTTTTAAAGAGAGCCTCGCTTGCCTAATAATCTTTGGGTGAGCTTTGATCTTCTTCGGAGGATGGACTGGCGGATTCTGAACCCATAATGGTGTACTTCTCTGCGGCCCAAGCACCCAGATCAATTTGTTTACAGCGCTCTGAGCAAAACGGCCGGTAGAGGCTGGTGGGTTTCCATTCGACTTTTTTGTGGCAAGTCGGGCAATTAACAATAGTTATCATATTGGCTTCCGTCAAAACGCATTCCCTCAATTTTTAAAAGCAGGTTAACGTAATTGTTAGAAACCTTTGCATAATCCTCTGAGCAAACGCTGAATAAAGTAGGGTCAGTGTCATGTCGACCGCATTTGTTTATTTCTTGTACTAGGGTACTTTTAGCAAAGGCAGGGGTTATACAGAGGCTCCTTAAATTAAAATTTCTGGCCCAAAGAGCCTCTCAAAGAACTTTTTATGCGGTAAGAACAGGAGCTTCTTTTTTCAAAGAGGAAAATTCAGGCGCATAGTGTAATGTAAGCTCTTTTATTAATTCATCTATTGCTGTATTTGTTTTTTTAAAAACAATTGCCATTTTTTCTGAATATTTTGAAATTCTATTATCTGAATCTTTTTCTTCTAATTCAATGTACTCATTATATTTTTTATCAAGCACTTCTTTAAACTCGCCAGCATGTGTTTTATTTAAGTAATATTTCCAGGCGGGATTGATTAATATATATTCAAATTTCTTTTCAATGGTCATCAAAAGCAGCATTTCTCCTTTTATCTCATCAATATCCTCCGCGCGAAGCTTAGCCTCAATTTGAAAGCGCATAGATTTACTTTTTAAAGAAAGATTTAAATCTCCTTCCTCTTCTTTTAGATGGAGCATTAGCTGCAATTGTAGTTCTTTGGGGTCAAAGCGTTTTGTGTTCTGTGTGTGTTTTTTAACGAACTTATTAATGCAAGGTGCCATAATTTTCATTACAAGGTCTTCCTTTACACACTTAAGTACTATCTTTGCTCCTTCCTTTCCTAGCTTGACAGCCTCCAGCACTTGAATCATGAGCTCAATTTCTTCTAGTCCGATTAGCGCTCCATCCGTGCATGAGCTATCTACCTCTTCAGCTACCTCAACGCATTTTTCCCATAAAATATTTTCATTATTTTCTTTTTCTATTTTTAGTTCTTTTAATACATCTTCAATTCTATTTAGTATGAAATTATTAATATTTTGTTCAAATAATTTCTCTAGAAAATCTTTTAATATTTTTTGTGTTCTTTCTCTAACACCCCGTTCTTCGCAAGTCTTACTCCATTCTTCCCAGGTCTTTACAAAATCGGAATTCGATGAGCCTTGCATTTCTGCTTGGATTAGGCTCGCCGCTTGGGCTTCCTGCGCCCTAAACTGCGTTATATATCGTTCTAAATTTCCTAATCGGCGGGAAATATCCGGGTCGAGTGGTCGAGAAGAGCTCCCCCGAGTGTATGTGTGGCGCTCAGTTTGTCTAGACGGCATCCGGGTTATTCCTTCCGCTCTTTGAAAGTATGGGTTAGAAATTTGGCTCGATGACGCTTCTGATTGGGCTAGGTTTTGTTGATTTTGTTGAGTAAATGACCAGTTTTGCATCATTGCTCGGAATCGATTTTCTATGTAGTGTAGAAGCTCGAGAGTCGGCGCTCTATTTCTGTCTGCTGTTTCGCCGCTAGAAGCTGTGGGACGAGAGGTTTGTGCCCTTACGTTTTGCACTGGGTTTGCACTGTTCAGAATGCCTCGTAGGGCGAGCGTGGCGGCAGAATGCGAATTAGAAGCCTGAGTCGACCCTATTTCTGGTTGTGTATGCGTGTATTGTGTGGACCTAGAAGAACCGCTTGGAATACTCAGAGTTAGCATACATATCCTTAGGCATTATTGGATGTTGGGGAGAAGTTTAAACGTTATTTTCTATAAGATTTAAATAACAGGTTATAAATTTTCCCTATGATTTTGCTTGCTGCGCGAATACATCTTCTAAAAAAAATAAGCTTAATTGTATAAGGCTAATGATTTATCTTAAAAATTGTCTGCCACCTGAGATTAGTTAGCTCAGGAAATGTAAGTAGCGATAAACGCAAAATCGAGAAAGCCACTCGCCGTTCCCTACTTGGGAGACACGGTATGATCATGTTTACGCTGTCTCCGTCTGATTTGAAACTCAGCTTTTATCAATTACCCGTTATGAATATCGTCAATCTTGCTACCTATCGCTTTGTTGAAATCAGTTCACCAGCACAATGGCATACACCCATCCAAGCACGCTGCGATGAACTTGGTTTGCGCGGTACGATCTTGCTGGCATCTGAAGGGATTAATCTCTGTATTGCTGGGACGCGTGCTGCAGCTGACACTTTTATCCATTGGCTACGCGAAGACTCATTGTTTGCGGGCCAGCTAGCGGATCTGCAATTTAAAGAAAGTTTGTCCGATACGCAGCCATTTCGCCGCATGCTGGTTAAGGTAAAAAAAGAAATCATTACTATGTATAGTCCGGCGATCCAGCCTGGTCGGACCCGTCGTGCACCCGCAGTCAATGCACAGACACTTAAGAAATGGCTTGATGGCGGGCAGGATGATCAGGGGCGCCCAGTTGTGATGCTTGATACGCGTAATGGATTTGAGGTAGACGCTGGCACTTTCGCTGGTGCATTAGAATACCGCCTCACTAAGTTTAGTGAATTTCCTGCTGCCATCGATGCCCACCGTGAGGATTTCAGCGGTAAAACTGTAGTGTCATTCTGTACGGGTGGGATTCGCTGCGAGAAAGCGGCTTTGTATATGCAAAATATCGGTATTGAGGATGTGTACCAACTTGAGGGTGGCATTCTCAAGTATTTTGAGGAAGTCGGTGGCACGCATTATGAAGGTGGCTGTTTTGTGTTCGATCAGCGCACTGTATTAAGCCCAGAGCTCAAGCCAATCGATACACAGCCGTGATTTGGCTGCTATGCAGTAGGCTTCTTTCGAAACTCCTCAGCGGCGTCACGCCGGATCAAAGTGTGGCATTACTTGTGTCAGCGACACCCTTGCTACGGAATGTAGAGAGAGGTCTACTGGCTTGCTTGGCGCAAGACAAAACCCGGCCTATGAATTAACGAGAGGCCTGGAATAAATGCGCTCTACAAATTACATAAAGTCAGTTGAAAGGGAATGTCGCGATCTACCGGATGCGGGCGCATATCGCCATCTTGCGCGGTGAAGCGTATCCAAAGCATGTGTTTATTAGCGCTCGCTTCTGGAATGACGTTTAATTCAGCAGGTACACGCAATTGCATTAGTTGATAGACACGGCCTGATAGCATTTGTTGGTAACTGCCTTGAATCGCAATGACCTTGGCTGCCTGATTAGATTCGCGTGCCAGTTTTAAAACGATGGTAAGAGCCGCAAGCAATGGCTGCAGAGGGGCTTCCCATTTTCTAATATCAACGCGGCGCTGCTCAGGAGATTTTTGCTGCCAAGCATAATAGGAGGGCAGATCAAATTTACAGGTGCCGCCCGGGATGATAGCGCGGCTGCGAATACTCCCTAGCCATTCATTTTCAGCCAAATGTTGGCCAGCTTTTCCATGAATCTGACTCAAGTTAGTTTGAGTACGCTCAATTTTTGCTAATAATGCTTCAAGTCTGTCTTCGTCAATCTCTGGATTACCGCGATACGAGATAAGCATTTGCCGGCGACGCTCTAGCTCTTTCATTAGCTCCGACTTAAGGTCGGCTCGGCTTGCTACATCAGCAATTTCAAAGAGAGTCATCAATGCTACGTGATGCTCTTTGACGTTCTCCTGCGCTAGAAAGAAGGTAAAACGATCAAACAGATCTTCAAGTCTCAGCAGCGTTCGAATGCGCTCATTAAAAGGGTGTTCGTAGAGAATCAAGCCTGGTTGCCTATAAATTTAGAGCGTTTTTCAAGGAAGGTCTGTATCAGCCAATGATGGCACCATGTTCCTTCACATACTAGTAGCAAAGGCATTCACTGCCTTCAGCCGATGTAGACCTTCCTGAGTATTTGCAAAAAACGCTGAATAAGCCGCAAGCGGCGTTATATCTTGGCGGCGCATTGCCTGCACCACTTTTTGTTCTTGATTGATTAACGTTTGCTGAGTGCCTGTTCACAAGGCAGCCTTTTAGCAAGTTTTAAGCTGACCCCTAAAAGCCGCGTTTCAAATTTTACCCAACGCTATTTTTTGTAAGCATTGGAATGTGCTAAGGGAGGGTCTGCATAATCCGAGGCGACAGGACATCGAATTGCAAGCCTCCCTTTTTACATTAAGTACTAATGTAATGGCAGCAAAGGCATTCCTTGCTTGTGAGTTATGCAGACCTTCCCTAAGCAAGCGGCTAATTTCGTACATTTTAATGCGCTCGCGCAGCTGTCGCAAATGGGCTTTGCGCGTTGTTAGGGCAAATAGTAGGCGCGGAAGCTAAATTAAGATAGCGCTTATGTAATTCATCGATTTCCTCATACAAAGTACTGAGGCTAGTCGTAGCGTCATTGCAGAGTATGTCATCAGCATGGGCACGGCGCTGCTCTGGGCTCGCTTGACGGGCGAGGATGGCGAGCACTTCTTGGCGAGTTAAGCCACTACGTTGCATCACACGTGCAATTTGTGTTTCTTGCGGGCAGTCAACCAATAGCACGCGGTCAACTTGCTTTCTCCAGCTCTCTATTTCAATCAGCAAAGGCACAATTAAGATGAAATAAGGGCCTCGCGCTGTGCGTGCGACACGCTGGCACTCAGCCAGGATAAGGGGATGTAAAAAGTCTTGCAGGCGCTGGCGCGAGGGCTCGTCGCTAAAAACCAGGCGGCGCATTTGTGCGCGATCAAGAGCGCCGTCCGATGTGATGAAGTTTGCGCCAAAAGTTTGCGCAATCCACGGTATAGCAGCGCCGCCAGCTGAGGTTAGCGCATGCGCGATTTGGTCAGTATCAATTAAGGTGACGCCATGCTCAGCAAAACGGCTTGCAACCGTCGTCTTGCCGCTGCCAATGCCGCCAGTTAAGCCCACTGAAAACATACTAAGCACCTCATTAGAGAAGTGTTGAATAAGCCGGGAGCGGCCTCATACCGCCTTGCCGTACTAGCTGTACTGTTTGTATCGGCATTCTTTGCTCGCGTTCTATTCGGCGTTTCGCTAATGAAGGAACAGTTTGCACGTTGAGCAGATATTTGCTCGGCTTTTGATTAAAGCATCGTACTTTAAGAGCAGACGTGGTTATGCGCGGGATTGCTACATATTACCTAGATGCTTTGGTTTCTGTATAAATTTATTCATTTCGCGTGTTTTTGGTGAGCCGTCTTGTGATAGTGGCATGGCTAGGCTCTAGCGCTTATCTGATTAAGGTTTGATAAGAGATTGCGTTTTTTGAAAGATTAGGCGGTACTTAGTATATTTGTATCGTCAGCTAGGATATCCGTGGCTTGTGCATAATCAACTGAGATCGGCATTATGCTTTTTTGTCCTGTATTTGTATTGGCTTAGGCGTATGTCTTGCTTGTGATTGATCCAGTGTTTTTTAATAAAAGAGTGTTCCATAAAACAGTGTACTGATTGCGGCTATGGTAAGAAATGGCCCAAAGGGCAGCAGTTGACGATGCTTAAGTCGACCTCTTATCAGAGTAATAATCCCAAATAGTGAACCAGCTAATGAGGCGATCAATACAATTTGCGGTAGCGCGCTCCACCCAAGCCAAGCGCCAAGCGCAGCACATAACTTGAAGTCGCCGTAGCCTATTCCTTCAATACCTCGTATTGCGCGAAATAGCCAATACACCAGCCATAACGATAGGTATCCGGCGACTACGCCAAGCACAGCTTCAGGCAGAGGTGCAAAGGTCGAATCAAGATTGACCAGTAGGCCGGCCCACATCAGTGGCAGGGTTAAGGCATCGGGTAAGAGATGTGTCTTGGCATCGATAAAGGCGAGAGCCAGCAGTGTGGCAGTAAAGCCGAAAGCTGCCAAGGCTTGCCAGTTTGTGCCAAAGCGCCAAAAAGCAATACATGCACAGCATGCGCTTAATAATTCAAGTGCTGGGTAACACCAGCTGATAGGTATTTGACACACCGCGCAGCGGCCACCCAATTTGATATAGCTAAACAGTGGCAAATTTTCACTGATACTCAGCGTAGTGCGACAGATAGGGCAATGCGAACGTGGCCACCATAGATGATAAGAATTTTTTAACGGAATGACGGCCGCGTTTGTGAGACGCAATTCGGCAGGAGTTTCGCCGAAGCTGGCTGCCTGAGTAAAAGTTTGTGCGCGCTCAAGCATAATCGGCACGCGATGCACGACCACAGTAATAAAGCTGCCAATCAATAAACCAAACACAGTAACAATGGCGTACTGGTAAATGGGAGGCAAAAGAACAAATTGCAAAGCCCAAAGATTGAACATAAGCGTGCTCGGCTAAGCGATAAAAAATTGAATTAAATGCAGAACCCCAACACAATCACCCTCGAAGCATCCTCTTCCATTACCAAGATGCAGCCCAATTTTCTCTAGTTTCTCTTCTGCTATATAGCACTGCCCAGTTGAATAATAGGTAGGTACATGGCAATCACAAGGCCGCCTACCAGCATCCCCAGAATTACCATCATTAAGGGTTCGACTAGGCTTGCGAAGGTGGTGATTCGTTCATCAACTTGGCGGTCATTTAATGCGGCAAGGTCACTTAGCATGCTCTCAAGTGCGCCTGATTCTTCAGCCACCGCAATCGGTTGAATGACCGCGGGTGAGAAGCAGCCGGTAGCGCGCATTGCATTGGCAAGCCGCTCGCCATGCCGCACGCGCCGCGCAATCTCAGCTGTAGCGCGGTCAAATACAGCATTGTGGGGAATGCCAAGCAAAGTCTCAAAAGCCTCAGACAGTGGGGTGCCAGCTTTATGCAAGAGGCCAAGCCCGCGGCTCCAACGCGCAATAGCCAGTAACTTAAATAGCGGCCCAACTAAGGGTAGAGCTAGCAGCAAACGGTCAAACATAAGGCGCAACGTAGGCGAGCGATATAAGCTGAAAATAATCACTGCACTCGCGACACTCAAGAAGCACACGATAGGTAAAGCGCAGCGGGTGACAGCAGCAGAGAGCGAGATCACAAATTGCGTAGGGGCTGGCAGCGTAGCGCCGAATCCTTCAAACATTTGCTGAAAGGTGGGCACTACCCAAATCATCAGTGCCAGAGTGATGGCTAGCGCAATGAGCAAAATTTCCGCTGGATAGCTCAAGGCGGCGCGCAATTTGGCTTTTTGGGATGCAGCGCGTTCTCGTTCATCCGCAAGTTGCGTCAGTAGAGGAGCTAGCGCCCCTGATGCTTCACCCAATGCAACCAGTCGGCAATACATAGTGCTAAAACTTTTTGGATAGCGCGCAAGCGCAGCGGAAAAATGCAGACCTTGTGCGATATCGCGTGCAAGTGCGTGCGCAGTACGAGTCAGCGTGGGCCGTGCCTCGCTATTTGCGATAACTTCTAGCGCGGGTAACAGCGAAAGGCCAGCTTGTAGCAAGCTGGCTAGCTGCCGTGAAAAGAGGGTAACGTCGGTGGCACGCATGGTGCCTATACGTATCCATCCTTTGCGTGTGAGCTTGAGTACGATAATACGTTGACGCTTGAGCGCGCTGCGGGCAGTGGCAATATCGATGGCGATAATGACGCCGCGCTGGTGGTGTCCCCTCGCATCCAACCCGTGCCAGATAAAGCGCGCATCGCGCGGCGGCGAGGTAGATGTGGCTTGGCTCATCATAGGCTCGCTTCAGTAACGGCGAGTACTTCTTCAAGGCTGGTAGTGCCATCGTGCACTTTGGCGAGCCCCGCCTCACGCAAGCTGCGTACACCGTCTCGTTTGGCTTGCAATGCTAAATCATGTGTACTGCTGCGTGCCACGATAAGTTCACGCATGGCGGCAGAAATGGGCATGACTTGATGGATTCCAATGCGTCCGCGATAGCCAATGCCATGACAGGCCGGGCAACCTTTTGCCTGGTAGCGCTGCCCGCACTCAGTGTCTAATTGAGCTTCATTGAAACCTGCGGCACGTAACATGGCTGCGGGAGTTCGACAGGGTATGCGGCAGGTTGGACAAAGTTTCCGCACTAGTCGCTGGGCGGTAATCACCCGTATGGCTGAGGCTAGATTAAACGGTGCAATGCCAATATCGAGCAGCCGCGCGAGTGTGGCTGGCGCATCGTTAGTATGTAAGGTAGACAGTACCAGGTGCCCTGTTTGAGCAGCTTTAACTGCAACATCTGCGGTTTCGGCATCACGGATTTCACCCACCATAATGACGTCGGGGTCTTGCCGCAGAAAAGCGCGCAGTGTGGCGGCGAAGGTTAAGCCTGCTTTGTCGCGCACACTAACTTGGTTAATGCCCGCTAGCTGGATTTCAGCAGGGTCTTCGACAGAGCAAAGGTTTAATGACTCTTGATTCAAGCTTTGCAAAAAGCAATATAAAGATAAGGTTTTGCCGCTGCCAGTTGGCCCAGTAACTAATACCATGCCATGTGGTGCTTGTAGCGCCGTGCTTAGGGTAATGCATTGCTCAGTGTCAAAACCAAGCGCTGCCAGACTTAAATCAGACGGCAGCGTATCAAGGCGGCGCAACACTAGCTTTTCACCCAACAGGGTAGGCAACGCATTTACTCGGTACTCTTCGGTTTTACCTGGGGCAAGCGGAAGTTTTAGACGGCCATCTTGTGGTACGCGGCGCTCGGCAATATCTAGATGAGACAGCACTTTGATGCGCGTTATCAGTGCCTCCCGCAAATGAGGCAGGCCGCGCATTACTTCATGTAATTTCCCGTCGATGCGCAGCCGAATGCGCCAGTCGCGCTCACCCGGTTCGATATGTAGATCAGATGCTCCCCGCACACTAGCTTCTAGCAAAATATCTTGCAAAAGCCTTACCGCTGGCACCTTACTATCCTCTTGAGTGAAGCCAGAGAGGGGGGCGGTAGTCCGTTCAGTGGGAGGAGCGTATGCGGTTTCCTCTGGCCCTCTATGCTGAGGGCGCGTGGTAGAAGTCATGGTGCGTAGGTAGGCACACAGCATCTCGGCAAGCTCAGCTTCTGTAAAGACCCCTGCCTCTAACAGTGCCTTAATCGGCGAGCTTGGCCGCCTGAGTAAAGCGGCTTCGAGACGCGCCATTAAGCGAGGGTCAATTTTGCCCGCGTGTTGCAATGTTTTGCACAGTTCAGAAGGCATGAGGGATAGGGCACGAGCGCTAAATGGGAATGAAGGCATTGTCCCGTGCGGTGATGGCGTGCGCTACCTAGCCATTTGGCCTGTGGCAACAGCGCTAGCGAAAGTCTATTTGAGCTGGTCGGCAAGGGCATGCCTGTTGCCGTATCGCGCTTTATGCCGGCCCTAATGTTGCGGTGGGGCGGACGGGCGGAACAGTTTGATGGTTTTGATGCCTTGGTTATCGATTTGCAGGATTTCCATCCGGCAATCACCGATTTTTAGGCTGACATCGCCTTCTGGAATTTCTTGTAGTATTTCAAGGATTAAGCCGTTCAGGGTTTTCGGGCCAGTGACGGGCAGGCGTAAGTTAAGCCAGCGGTTTAGTTCGCGTAAAGGGGTGCTGCCCGCGAGAATACATTCCCCTTCTTGATTCCAGCCAGTACGTGGCTCAGCTGAGCGCGGCATGGTGGTGGTGAATTCGCCAATGAGCTCTTCAATAATGTCTTCAGGCGTAACAAGTCCTTGCACTTCGCCATATTCATTGACGATTAGGCCCATGCGTTGGCGGTTGCTCTGAAAGTATTGAAGTTGCTGAATCACGGGTGTGCCGCTGGGCACAAAGTAGGGGGTAGTGAGTAGCTCGCGTAATGTGGTGCGGGTTAATTCTCGACTATGTAGTGCCGCCAGTGTTTTGCGCACATGCAATACACCCAAGACTCGGTCAATGTCGCCTTGATAGACCGGGAGCTTATTGTGATAACAAGTCTCAAGCTGCTGCAGAATTTGCTCGAATGGCGCGTCGAAGTTGAGCGCTTCAATGCGTGGGCGGGGCACCATCACATCGTCAACGGAGATATTTTCCAATTCAAATACATTCAGCAACATGCTGCGGTGCTTGTAGCGCATAAAACTGCCCGCTTCGAGCACGATAGCGCGTAACTCATCGATGGACATCAGGTTTCTATCAACGTTGCGGATGTTAATGCGCAGTAGGCGCAAAATAGCCGCAACAAATAAATTGATAAACCAGATAAAAGGACGCGCAATCCGCATTAACGGACTAATTATCAAGCTTGCGGGCAAGGCAATTTTTTCAGGATAAGTGGCGCCGACAACTTTGGGCGCAATTTCACTGAAAATAATAATTAGGAAGGCAATGATGCCCGTCGTAATCGGCAGCACCAGCTTATGGCTGCCAAAAGCATGCAGCGCAATGGATGCGGTAAGGACCGGGATAATTGTATTGACTAAATTATTGCCGACCAGCACCACACTTAATAATTGCTCTGTTTGCGCGAGCAGCGCTTGCGTTTTACGTGCGCCAAGTTTGCCTTGTGTCACTAAATGTTTTAGGCGATGACGATTGATCGCCATCAAAGAAGTTTCCGAAATGGAAAAAAAAGCAGAAATTAGCAGCAAGACGGCGATAGCCCCGAATTGTGCCCATAAAGGAAGCGATTCCACGCAGTGTAATTATCTCAAGTAGTAAGGGGGTCACTATAACAGAGCCACGCATAAATGCGGAGCAGCTAAGCGTGCATAAAAGTGATTGGCAAACAAAAAGAAACTGGTCGGGGTGAGAGGATTCGAACCTCCGGTCTCTACGTCCCGAACGTAGCGCTCTACCTGGCTAAGCTACACCCCGATTAATAGACAGCAGACCTATAGCACCAAACGAAATGAACTATTAGCGCCCTCTAAAATTCGCCGCTTTCTGACAGCTGTTTTTTATGTTAGGACGCGTTAAATAAGCTGGGAGCAAGGAATGCCTTTGATGCCAGTACGGCTAGTACGGCGAGGAGGCATGACGCCGCTCCCGGCTTATTTAACGCGTCCTAAGATTGGCGGGCGGTTGAATAAGCGCATAATTCTAGCAAGCTTTCTTTATAGATGGAATTTGGGAAAACAGAAAGCGCTTGCGCGGCTGCATCGGCTTCTTGTTGTGCGGCTTGCAAGGTGTCTTCCAACGCATTTGATGTGGTGAGGGCAGCGAAAATTTCTTCAAACTGAGTGCTTCCCCCTTGCTCAATGGCCGCGCGTGCAAGTGCACTTTGCTCGGCAGTACCGTTTTTCATGAGATTAATTAAAGGCAAGGTAGGTTTACCTTCGCGCAGATCGCCACCCGCCTTTTTCCCCATGGTTTCGGTGCTGCCTGCGTAATCGAGCCAGTCATCCATGATTTGAAACGCGGTGCCAAGGCGGCGACCAAATTCGGCTGCTGCTGCTTGCAACTCGGGCGGTGCATCGGAGAGAATGGCGCCTAATTGGGCGGCTGCTTCAAATAGTTTGGCTGTTTTATAGCGCACGACTTGCATATAGCGCGCTTCATTCACTTCAGGGTCGCACAGATTCAATAATTGCAGTACTTCACCCTCGGCAATCACGTTAGTTGCATTGGATAGCACTTCCATCACTTGTAAACGCTTAACGCCAACCATCATTTGGAAGGCGCGCGAGTAGAGAAAATCGCCGACTAACACGCTAGCAGGGTTGCCAAAGCGTGCATTGGCTGTTTCTTTGCCGCGTCGCAGTTTAGAGTCGTCTACCACATCATCGTGTAAGAGCGTCGCGGTATGAATAAATTCGATGACGGCAGCTAGTTCATAGCGCTGCTCAGTCTGGGCGCCAAGTGCCTTAGCGACGAAAAGCAATAAAGCAGGACGCAGTCGTTTGCCGCCGGCCTGGATAATATATTCAGAAATTTGATTGATTAAAGCGACACTAGAGGCGAGGCTCTGCCGGATTACGCAGTCAACCTGCTGCATGTCGTCAGCAATGGGCGCAAAAAGATTGGTGGCGCGAGAAGGTGGAGTACTCAACGACAATGTCCGGCTAAAGGATAGGGAAAGGAACGGCGGATTATACAGTCTCATCTTAGAGCCTGTTTAGAATCTCTCGTACAGCCTACGTAATTTGGGGCGTTCATATAGATTGTGTTGGGGCTTCTCGCGTCACCCTCTAATCTACGAATTGGCGAGAAGGGATTTTGCTGTCTTTCCCCTTACCTAATAGGCGCAGCCTTGTAGATTGAGGTGAAGCGTTTTATTAAATACGCAGCCCCAACACAACCTACTTTTGAAAATCGTTAGCAGGTTCTTAACGCGTACTTTGCAAAGTTTCTAAATAGACTTTTTAGCAACTTTAATTAGAGAGTGCGCTACCGCCAGTAAATTTCCTTTATAATTCAACACTTTTCTCGCTTGGGCGAGTGTAGTGGAAGCGTTAAATAAGTCGAGAGCAAGGAATGTCGAGGTAGTCGTACCTAAGTACGGCAAGCAGGCATGGCGGCGCTCCGGGTTTATTAGGCGCCCCTTAGTACCGATGAATTTAAGTGGAGTTTTCAACAATGCACTACGCTGTGATAAAAACCGGTGGCAAGCAATATAAAGTTGCTGTTGACGGAAAATTGAAAGTAGAACAGATACAGTTGCCTGTCGGCGCTGAATTGAAGATCGAGGAAGTGTTGGCAGTGGGTGCGGGCGAATCGCTGAAATGCGGTACACCTCTAGTTGCTGGCGCTTTTGTTAAAGCGACAGTGATTGCGCAAGGACGGCATCCAAAAGTTAAGATCTTTAAGATGCGCCGCCGTAAACATTATCAAAAGCATGGCGGACATCGCCAGAATTACACCGAATTACGCATTGACGAGATCAGTGCCTGAGTAGATAGGGGAGTTTTAAAATGGCACATAAGAAAGCAGGTGGATCATCGCGCAACGGTCGTGATTCAGAAGCCAAACGCCTAGGCGTCAAAGTATATGGCGGTCAAGCGATTAATGCTGGTAGCATTATTATTCGTCAGCGCGGCACTCGTGTGCATGCTGGTGAAAATGTCGGCATGGGCAAAGATCATACGCTTTTCGCGCTAACTGACGGACATGTTAAGTTCGCTATCAAAGGCGCGGCTAAAAAGCAGGTAGTGCAAGTGATTCCGGCTGAGTGATAAGTTACCGGAACAGCTGTTCAACTTGAAAAAGGCCCCGATTCTGTGGGCCTTTTTTTATTTCCAGTGAGTAGAGTGGATGAAATTTATTGACGAAGCGAAGATTGAGGTAGTCGCTGGCGATGGCGGAAATGGCAGCGCTTCGTTTAGGCGTGAGAAATGCGTCCCTTTCGGTGGGCCAGATGGGGGAGATGGTGGGCGAGGAGGTAGCGTATATGTCGTGGCCGATCGCAATATCAACACCTTAATCGATTACCGTTATGCGAGAAAGCACCGCGCTACTCACGGCGAAGGCGGACGTGGCGCTGATTGCTATGGCAAGGGCGGCAGCGACATTACTTTGCGTATGCCTGTTGGCACGGTGATTACTGATGCGGAAACGGGTGAGCAAATCGCTGATTTGGCAGAAGATGGGCAACGTGTCCTCCTTGCTAAGGGTGGTGTTGGTGGCTTAGGTAATCAGCATTTCAAAACTAGCACCAACCGCGCTCCACGCCAAAAAACAGACGGCAAACCAGGCGAATGTCGCAAACTTCAACTCGAATTAAAATTATTAGCAGATGTAGGTTTGCTAGGCATGCCGAATGCCGGCAAATCGACTTTTATTGCAGCTGTATCTAATGCTCGGCCGAAAATTGCTGACTATCCCTTTACTACGCTCACCCCTAACTTGGGCGTCGTGAGCGTAAGAATGCACCAAAGTTTTGTGATGGCTGATGTACCTGGGCTGATCAAAGGCGCTGCTGAGGGAGCGGGATTAGGCCATCAATTTTTGCGGCATTTGCAGCGTACTCGTTTGCTTTTGCATTTTGTTGATATTGCGCCTTTTGAAGAGACGGCTGATCCGCTGGCAGATGCGCAGGCGATAGTTGAAGAGCTGCGTCAATATGACGAGGCCTTGTATGCAAAGCCGCGTTGGCTAGTGTTAAATAAGATTGATGCGCTACCAACCGAAGAGCGTGCTGCACGCGTAGCTGACCTGGTTAAGGGCTTTAACTGGACTGGGCCGGTGTTTGAGGTTTCCGCCTTAACGGGAGAGGGCTGCACGACTTTGTGTAACGCGATTTACGAATATCTAGCTGAGCTTACGGACAATGCACCTAGTCCATAAGAATTGACTTGCCCCCGCTGCCAGACGCAATATTAATTTTGTCGGCTGCGGGAAAGGGCAGGGGCTTAGGTTGGCGGATAGTCAGGTGCCGTAAATATTTTTTTCGTATAGGCAGCAGGCGGAGAAAATGGCTTGCTCACTCCACTGCTACTTTGCTTACGCAAAAACCTGGCTAATTCGGTAAGGGCGAGCTGGTAAACTTCGCGTTTGAATTCGATCACCTTATCTAGCGGCACCCAGTAATGATTCCAACGCCATGCGTCGAATTCCGGGTGGTCAGTTGCGCGCAGACAAATATCGCTTTCACGTGCAACCATGCGCAGCAAAAACCAGATCTGTTTCTGCCCACGATAATTACCACGCGTTTCACGTTTGATGAATCTGTTGGGCACCTCATAACGTAGCCAGCCACGTGTACGACCAATGATTTCAACGTGCTCAGGCTTTAAGCCAACTTCTTCATGCAGCTCTCGATACATCGCTTGCAAAGGGGTTTCACCATACTTGATGCCCCCTTGCGGAAATTGCCACGAATGCTCACGTAGGCGCTTGCCCCAAAACACTTCATCATGTGCGTTTAAGAGCACGATGCCGACGTTCGGGCGAAAGCCTTCACGATCCAGCATACAATCACCTTTAATTCTTTGAAATTGGACGATTATAAACAGTAATCGAGCCCCGCGCATGCTCTTCTAAACTTCTTAGGAAAGGTCTGCCTCAGCGTCAGGCATGGCGCTGCCGTCCAACTTAGACAGACCTTCGTTAGAATGCGTCACGATATGCTATTGCCTTATTTTGGAAAACTTTAATGAAAGCCTCACAGTTTTTTATCACCACGTTTAAACAAGCCCCGAACGATGCAGAAATTGTTAGCCATCAACTGATGATGCGCGCTGGCATGATTCAACGCGTGGCCAGCGGTATTTACACTTATATGCCCCTTGGTCTGCGCTCGATTCGTAAGATAGAAGCCATTGTGCGCGCCGAAATGAATCAGGCAGGCGCTATTGAATTGCTGATGCCGGCTGTGCAGCCCGCTGCGTTGTGGCAAGAATCGGGGCGTTGGACGCAGTACGGTGCAGAGCTACTACGCTTTAAAGATCGTCATCAGCGTGAATTCGTATTGGGCCCCACGCATGAAGAATTGATCACTGATATTGCGCGTAACAGCATCAAAAGCTATCGCCAGTTGCCGTTTAGTTTTTATCAAATTCAAAACAAGTTCCGTGATGAAGTGCGGCCACGCTTTGGCGTGATGCGCGGGCGTGAATTTATGATGAAAGATGCCTATTCATTTGATAGAGATCACGCTGGCCTTGAGCTTTCTTACCAAAAAATGGTGGCGGCTTATCAGCGCATCTTTACGCGACTTGGCTTAACGTTTCGCATGGTGGCGGCGGATAACGGCTCAATTGGCGGACAGGGCTCGCATGAATTTCATGTGATGGCGGAAACTGGCGAAGACGCCATTGCATATTGCCCAACGTCTGATTACGCCGCCAATATAGAAGTGGCCCAAGCGCTGCCAGCAAGCGAAGGGCGCGCTGCACCTAACGCACCCCTCACTAAAGTATCAACGCCTGACACGACAAAATGTGAAGCGGTAGCGGATTTACTTAATATACCGCTAGAGCGTACGGTTAAATCGCTAGTTGTAGTGCTGGAAAGAGAGGGTCAAGCACCTGAAGTAATGCTGCTACTTTTGCGCGGCGACCATGCGTTGAACGAAGTGAAAGCAAAAAAAATGCTGGGCGATTTCCGCTTTGCTGGTGTGGCAGAAATTACGCAGTGGTTTGATGCGCCGCCAGGCTACCTTGGTCCAATTGGCATCGATCAGTCGATTAAAGTATTGGCCGACCATAGCGTTGTGCAAATGAGCGATTTTGTGGTGGGTGCCAATCAAGCGCATTTCCACTTTACCGGCGTCAATTGGGTGCGTGACTTACCCGAGCCAAGCGTTGCTGATTTGCGGCAAGTGGTGAATGGCGATGCTTCGCCAGATGGCAAAGGCCAGTTAACGATTTGTCGCGGTATCGAAGTAGGGCACGTGTTTCAGCTTGGCACAAGCTACGCGGAAAAAATGGGCGCCACCTATTTAGATGATGCAGGCAAGCCGCAACCTGTCGTGATGGGATGCTATGGGATTGGCATCACGCGTATTTTGGGTGCCGCCATTGAGCAAAATTTTGACGCGCGCGGCATTATTTGGCCTGCGGCGATTGCACCGTTTGAAGTGGTGTTGTGTCCAATCGGTTATGAGCGCAGTGAAGCGGTGCGTAATGAGACAGATCGTTTATATGCTGAACTACTAGCCGCAGGCGTTGATGTCATACTCGATGACCGCGGTGAACGGCCAGGCGCCATGTTCGCTGACTGGGAATTAATCGGCGTGCCATATCGGCTTGTGATTGGCGAGCGTACGCTCAAAGAAGGCAAAATCGAATACCAAGCACGGCGCGATGCTGAATCTAGTTTGCTAGCGGTGGCAGACGCTGCAAATGTCGTGGCGACTAAATTGCGTGAGTCATTGGTTTGTTTGGGTTCGGTAGAGTAAGTGAGGGGTGGAGTTTTCAGAGGATGAGGAGCTCTCATCCTCTTTTTTACGATGGTTTTAATAAAAATAAAAAAATTAGGGTGAAAAATATAGAAGGGTGAAAGTAAATATATTTATTGAGGAATCTTGCTTGAGGAATACGTTATTTATTTTGATAGAATATTTTATAACCAAGGCTTGCTTAAATATTCATTTTGCCTAATGAAATAAAAAGATTTTTGATAAAATTCATTGTAATTATCTACTCTTTTTTCCGAAATCAAGGTTTTGTGAAAATATTTTAAATATTCAAATTTGCTGGTGAATTCTTTTGCTGCATCATCAAATAATTCATATTTTCTATTAATTGTTTCTAAAGTTGAATTTAAAGCTTCTTTTTCGCTGGCATCAGTGGTTTTTATTAACTCTTTTTGTACTTCTTCGCGAAAAAATTCTACTTTTTTTAGAGTACTAGAAAAATTTTGGCTTATATTTATAGCTAATTCGTTTAGCTCTCCTAAAGCTTGATTGCAATCATTATAATCATATTGAATAATTCTAACGTTATAAGGGAGTGAGATATCACCTTTTTCTATATTTTTACTTGAGAAGAAATTCCCACTAGTTGGGGAGAGATGACTTTTTATTGAGTGTGGCGTTAGATTAGGAAGGCTCATAGCCCGTACAGAAGATAATTTTCTCAAGATGTTAGGATTTTTTTTCTGATCGCTTGGAGTATTTTCTCCAACTACAGAGGTATTAGTTGCTCCTGACGCTCTTCTAGTTATTCCCATTTTCATTCCCATAAAAATATTAGCTGTTATGAAAATATCAAAAAAATCATAGATTACCTGTACGTATCAGAAGTATTGTTCAATAAACCGAACTTTTTCGCTTCGATTATGCTTTTATAGGTGAAAATATTTGATTATTAATCGAATTCAATTGAGCACTACGCTGCTCAAAAAATGTTAGGCAGCAAATATGGCGTCATAACATTGAGAGTGAATGTGTTCACCCTCGATGTTGGATAGCTTGGCAAAGCTTTAAGAGATATTAAATAAAGGACGAGCGCGGCCCTGGTAGTGCAGGCCCCATGTCTGTATGGCAATACATATTGCCTGCCCGTAGTTTATTTGGTGTTTGTGTGAATAGGGAGAAGGGATTCGCGTTCTGTACCTTTTTTAGCCGTTTTACTTTCTTGGCTATCTTTTAAGTAAAAGTAAATAGAAGCTACAGAAGAAATAGAGGACGTGAGAAACCAGAATGCGGAAGCTGTTTGATTCCATTGAGCATGAGCCAAGGCATTTTTGCTGATGGTCGGATATTTTGCGGCGGCAGTAAGCGATTCTTGGCAATTTAATTCATTCATTAAGGCAAGCGCTACACTAATTGTGCCGATAATTGCACAGTAAAGTGCTGCTTCTATTGCCTCAGAAGCTTGTTCGTTATTTGTACTTAATGTGTTGGCAGTACTAGTGGAGACTGCTGAGGTATTGCTGTTGCTTACAGAGGCAGCCGTATAAGAATAATGCGTTGTCGGAATTATCATAATTTTTTCTTTTTCAAGTCAGCAAGCTTCGCGTATTTCGCTTAATAAAATTTAGCGGTAATTAAAACTTGCTGCCTAAAAGAAAGAAATAAGAATGCTCTGCACAATATGTGTGTCAGCTGGCGTGGGTTGGAGTGACGAAGAAACCCCAGCATGTTGGGATGGTCATTGAAGGTGTTTTGAGGTGGATTTGAAGGTAGTGGTGTTGGGGTTCTGCATTTGATTCAATGCAGAACCCCAATCTACGTTATTAACAGCCAGGAGGTTGTGCAGCCTTCTTCCTTACTTTCTTAACGCATGCCAGGCATCATCCCTTGCATGCTGCGCATCATCTGAGTCAAGTTTCCGCCTTTCAATTTTTTCATCATGCCGCGCATTTGCTCGAATTGGGTGAGCATGCGGTTTAATTCTTGTACTTGTGCGCCAGCGCCAGCCGCGACGCGGCGTTTGCGACTGGCTTTGAGTAATTCAGGCTTGGCACGTTCGGCAGGCGTCATGGAGTTGATTAAGGCCTCCATGCGGCGCATTTGCTTTTCAGTCTGGCCTAAATTGGCAGCACCAGCTGCCTGACGCAATTGCATCGGTAGCTTGTCAAGCAATGAAGAAAGGCTTTGCATTTTGTTCATTTGCGCGAGCTGCGCTTTGAAATCATTTAAATCAAAAGTGCCGCCTTTCTTGACCTTTTTCGCCAGCTTCTGTGCCGCTTGTTCATCAGCGCCGCGCTTAGCCATCTCAACTAAGCTGAGAATATCGCCCATGCCAAGGATGCGCTCGGCCATGCGATGCGGATGGAAGACTTCAAGACCGTCGAGTTTTTCACTGGTACCGACAAACTTAATCGGCTTGCCTGTAATGTGTCGCACAGAGAGTGCGGCACCGCCGCGTGCATCACCATCCAATTTGGCTAATACGAGGCCTGTGAGTGGCAAAGCATCATTGAACGCTTTCGCTGTATTGACTGCATCTTGGCCAAGCATGGCATCGACTACAAACAGCGTTTCGGCTGGGTTGAGGGCGGCATGCAGCGCGGCCATTTCCTGCATCATCGCTTCATCAATACCAAGGCGGCCAGCGGTATCGACGATTAATACGTCGTAATAACGCTTCTTCGCTTCTTCAAGCGCCGCTTGGGCAATATCGAGTGGCTGCTGTTCACTTTGCGAGGCAAAAAAATCTGCGCCAGCTTGCTCAGTAACGGTTTTTAACTGGTCAATAGCGGCGGGGCGGTATACATCGCACGAGACGGTTAAGACTTTCTTTTTATGTTGCTCGCGTAATAGCTTGGCCAGCTTACCAACTGTTGTGGTTTTACCTACCCCTTGTAGCCCCGCCATCAGAATAATGGCAGGTGGTGTCGTAGCTAAATTAAGGGTGACGGCTTTGCCTTCATAGTCGCCGCCGATCAAGGCAGTTAACTCACGCTGCACAACGCCGACCATGGCTTGCCCAGGGGTTAGGCTGTTTGCCACTTCCTCACCCAGTGCTTTTTCTTTCACTCGCTCAAGAAAATCGCGTACAACTGGCAGCGCAACGTCAGCTTCTAGCAAGGCCGTGCGCACTTCGCGCAGCATTTCCTGGGTATTGGCTTCAGTAAGTCGGGCTTCTCCACGCATGGTTTTAACAATGCGGGAAAGTCTTTGAGTTAAATTGTCGAACATGATGGCAAGCGCAAAAACAAAAGGGGCGACGTTAGAAAATTTGTAGAAAAATGTAGGCAGGCGGTGTCAGATTGAGAAGAGATAGCACAGAGCTCGAAATTTTTAGCTATTCCGTATATGCTTTGGCTTCAGTGCGCTATCTACCTTGCCTCGCCTGACAATCTTGTTGCTTTTTCAAGCTGCTTTTAAATCCTGCATTAGCCTGCTAAAGAAGCGTTGAATCAAGCTGGAGTAGCGTTATGCTTACCTCGGTATGCTTTGTTCCCGGTTGATTCAGCGTTTCTCTAACCTAGATTTCAAGCATGAATATTGTACTGTATATTTTCACTGCCTTACTTTACGCTGGCCTAGCGCTTGACGCGTGGTATGGAAAAATTCTTCCAGTGAAAGTGTATAGCGCAAAAACCAAGCTTAAGCGCGTTTTACTTTTACTGGCGTTTATCCTGCATGGCTTGTTATTGCATGCGACTATTTTCCCGCCAGACGCCATGTTTTTTGGTTTTGCGCTAGCGCTCTCAGCGATGCTTTGGCTAGGGGTGGGGATTTATTGGATTGAAAGCCTGTTCTATTCAATTGAAGGCATGCAGCGTTTTGTGCTTCCGGTGGCGGCAGTCGCAACGCTTTTGCCGCTGCTCTTTCCTGGCTCCCGCGTTTTGCCGTATGCAGCCAATCCGCTTTTCAAACTTCATTTCATCGTAGCCAATATGGCTTATGGTTTATTAGCCATAGTCGCGCTGCACGCGGCGCTCATGTTACTGATCGAGCGTTATCTGCATGCGCCGCTGCGAACAGTAGCACCGCTTGATGCAGTGCAACGTAATTGGCTCGATGCTTTGCCACCGTTGCTCACCCTTGAAAAATTGCTATTCCGTTTGATCGGCGCTGGCTTTGTATTGCTGACGTTAACCTTAGGCTCTGGCATTCTGTTTAGCGAATACTTGTCTGAGCGTGCTTTGAAGTTTGATCATAAGACGGTATTTGCGTTGTTATCATGGTTGATGTTTGGGGCTGTATTAATTGGACGTAGATGCTATGGATGGCGCGGCCGTCCTGCCTTGCGCTGGATCTTGGCGGCTTTTGTGGCGCTGTTGTTAGCGTATGTGGGTAGCAGCTTTGTATTCGAAGTATTGTTGCATCGTGTTGTGGTTTAAAACGGTGGTTTAAATGCGTCACTTATTTTTTTTCTTTTTTCTTGTACTGGCTGGTAGATGGCTTTGGCGCCTTATCCGCAAGGCACAAATAGCGCGGCCCGAAACGCCACAGCGGCGACATAATGCCGGCCGTGATTCGTCATCTGAGCAGATTGTGCGCTGCGTTGAATGCGGCACTTACGTCCCACTTAGCCAAGCCAGGTGTGTGGGTAAGCAGGTATTTCTCTGCCACGAACACCTTTATTCTCACGCTCAACACGCTACTACGTCTGGAGCAGCAGCGCAGAAATGACACTGAAAATGGATTCTTTCATTGTGAATGACGAGGGCTGGTTAAGTGCGGCGCACCGCATACCTTCACCTAACTTTGATGCTTGGCCTGAAGGTACGCGACCTAGTTTGCTCGTCGTGCACAACATTAGCTTGCCGCCCGGGGAGTTTGGCGGGAAGGCGATTAGCGAATTTTTTTGCAACCAACTTAATTTTGACGCACATCCTTTTTATGCGCAGATTAGGGATGTGCGCGTGTCGGCGCATTTTTTAATTACGCGCAAAGGCGAGTTACTGCAGTTTGTTTCTTGTCAGCAGCGCGCCTGGCATGCGGGCTTATCTGATTTTTTTGGGCGCGCGCAATGCAATGATTTTGCGCTGGGCGTTGAACTTGAAGGAAGCGATGATGTGCCCTTTGAGGCTGCTCAATACCAGTCGCTGGCGAAGCTGACTAAAGCTTTGTTAGCGGCTTATCCGATTCGTGCCTTAGTCGGACATGCTGACATTGCGCCTGGGCGTAAAACTGACCCCGGTCCATTTTTTGATTGGCAGCGTCTGCAAGCTGATGCTGCACTTGATGATAGTTACTTTCCTTATCAGCGTTCGGGAAGCGCTGAATAAATAGGCCCTATTATGTCTTCCTGTTGTACTAGTGGATGGTCGGCTTTCGATTTATCCGGCATTGGCCTAAAGCATTTTTCGCAAAGGTTAAGCTGGGCCTTTGCTTAAAAAGCCATGCTTCAGTTCTTGCTTTATTCAAATTCTGATGCGTTTTAGCTGCTGTATTAAGGCGCGTTAGTCAAGTATAAAAAATCAAAAAAAGCGCATAAAGTAATTTGCGAATTTTGAAAAAATCACTATACTTGGTACAAATTTCCCCCTATTCCTACAATATATTGTATATCTTAGATAAATTAGGAGTTTTCCTTATGTACAAAGACGAGCACGTTACGCCTCCTTCAGCCAATATGGCTGGCGCTCGTTCTGAAGTTGGCGCGCCCACTTCTCATGCTATTTCTACCGAATTGCAACAACCCTCGACTGCTTTGTCAGACTATAAAGTGATCCGTCGCAATGGCGCAGTGGTCATCTTCGAACCTAGCAAGATTTCAATTGCCGTAAAAAAAGCTTTTCTCGCAGTGAATGGAGATGTAAGTGCTTCGGCGCGCATAAGAGAGCTCGTTGAGCAGATTACGCAACATGTTACACGTGCGCTTTTGCGTAGTCGTCCGCATGGCGGAACGTTTCATATTGAAGATATTCAAGACCAAGTTGAGCTCGCGCTGATGCGTGCGGGTGAACACAATGTGGCCCGCGCTTACGTGCTGTATCGTGAAAAACGGGCGCAAGCACGCTTACAGGAAAAGGCGGAGCAAACAACACCTACTACCCCCCACCCGCTTAATGTGAATGATGGCGGCGTCATGCGTCCGCTTGATTTGCCAGCACTCACTGCGATGATTACTTCTGCCTGTGAAGATTTGGGCGAGGCGATAAAGCCAGAACCTATCATCCTCGAAACGGTCAAAAATCTTTACGATGGTGTGCCGCTTAGCCAAGTTTATGATTCAGCGATTCTTGCCGCGCGCACCATGATCGAAAAAGACCCTGAGTACAGTCGGGTCACGGCACGCATTCTGCTGCATACAATACGACGCGAAATTTTTGATGAAGAAGTGTTGCAAGCTGAAATGGCAACACGTTACGCCGAATGCTTTCCGCGTTTGATTAAGCGTGGCATCGAAAATGAATTGCTCGATGTACGCTTGCTGCAGTTTGACTTAAAGAAACTGGGCGCAGCACTGGATGCAAGGCGCGATTTGCAGTTTGGCTACCTGGGTTTACAAACGCTCTATGACCGCTATTTCTTACATTTGGATGGCAAGCGCTTTGAAATGCCGCAAGTCTTCTTTATGCGGGTGGCGATGGGGCTTGCGCTCAATGAAGTTGATCGCGAAACACGTGCGATTGAATTTTATGAGTTGCTCTCTAGCTTCGATTTTATGAGCTCGACGCCAACGCTCTTCAACTCAGGCACACGTCGTCCACAGTTATCGTCTTGTTACTTAACGACGGTCGAGGATGATCTTGATGGCATTTACGAAGCGCTAAAAGAAAATGCGCTGCTATCAAAATTTGCTGGGGGCTTGGGTAATGATTGGACTAATGTGCGGGCACTCGGTTCACACATCAAAGGTACCAACGGCCAATCGCAAGGCGTGGTGCCATTTTTGAAGGTCGTCAACGATACGGCAGTGGCAGTCAACCAAGGCGGCAAGCGTAAGGGTGCTGTGTGTGCCTATTTAGAAACATGGCATCTGGATATCGAAGAATTCCTTGAGCTGCGCAAGAACACGGGTGATGATCGTCGCCGCACGCACGATATGAATACGGCGAATTGGATTCCAGATTTATTTATCAAACGTGTTATGCAAGGTACTGATTGGACGCTTTTTTCTCCTTCTAGCTGCCCAGATCTGCACGATAAATTTGGCGCTGCTTTCGAAGCAGCCTATGTGCGGTATGAAGAGAAAGCGGCACGGGGCGAAATCAAATTATTTAAGAAAGTTCCCGCAGCGCAGCTATGGCGCAAGATGCTGAGCATGTTGTTTGAAACGGGTCATCCATGGATTACATTTAAAGACCCATGCAATGTGCGCTCGCCACAACAGCATATTGGCGTGGTGCATTCATCAAACTTGTGTACTGAAATCACGCTCAATACCAATGATGCTGAGATTGCTGTGTGCAACCTTGGTTCAATCAACTTAGGTGCACATTTAGCGCAACAGGCAGACGGCACGCTCGTGCTAGATCACGACAAGCTGAAAAAGACGATTCGCATTGCCATGCGCATGCTTGATAACGTGATCGACATCAACTACTACGCGGTGCAAAAAGCACGTAATTCAAACTTGAAGCATCGCCCAGTTGGGCTTGGCATGATGGGTTTTCAAGATTGTTTGCATAGATTGCATATTCCTTATGCGTCAGATGCCGCGGTTGAATTTGCCGATCGTTCGATGGAAGCCATTTGCTATTACGCCTATTGGGCCTCAAGTGAATTAGCGCAAGAGCGTGGTTGCTATTCAAGTTATCGTGGCTCGCTTTGGGATCGCGGCATTCTTCCGCAAGATACGGTGGAAATGCTAAAGCAAGAGCGTGGTGGATACGTTGAAGTCGATACTTCCAGCACACTGGAGTGGGACAAGCTGCGTAGCCAAATTGCGCAGCATGGCATGCGCAACTCGAATTGCGTAGCGATTGCACCAACCGCCACTATCTCAAATATCATCGGCGTCTCGGCCTGCATCGAGCCGACTTATCAAAACTTATATGTGAAATCCAATTTGTCTGGGGAATTCACCGTGGTTAACGAATACCTGGTACGCGACTTGAAAGCACGCGGCTTATGGGATGAGGTGATGGTCGCCGATTTGAAATATTTTGATGGCGCACTGGCACCGATTGATCGTATCCCGACAGATCTACGCGCGCTTTATGCCACGGCTTTTGAAACCGATCCGAAATGGCTAGTGGAAGCGGCGTCACGTCGGCAGAAGTGGATCGATCAAGCACAGTCGTTAAATATTTATATGGCGGGTGTCTCCGGTAAAAAGTTGGATGAGCTGTATAAGCTAGCCTGGTTGCGCGGTTTAAAGACCACGTATTACCTGCGTACGATGGGTGCGACGCATGTTGAGAAATCAACGGTTGCTGACGGTGCGCTGAGTGGCGTACTGAATGCAGCGCCAAATGAGGAGGTTGCTGACGCCCCAGCGTGTATGTTGCGCCCTGGTGATACTGGCTTTGAAGAGTGCGAAGCCTGTCAATAAATATTTTTATTCAACTGAATCAGCCAGGGATAAAAAATATATTTTGTCTACGGTTGATTCACTGCACTCATGATTAAAAAATGCGATAAATATTTGTTGATATGACGCTGACTTAATTGCTTATTTTTACTACTTCAGTAAGCGTTAAAACGACAATATTTTTTATTTTTATTAGCTTCTTTAAAAACGGTTGGCGCCATTTTAGGGAAGTGCTGAATAAATCGCGAGCAAGGAATGCCGACGCTTCCGATTTATTCATTATTTCCCTCGATAAAGTGTTGTATGCAAGTTGCATGGCAGCCTTAAAAGAAGGTTTTCCGCGCATAGCATCTTTTAACACTTATCAAAAGATGGTAAAACGCGTTTTAAATAAATGGTGGAATTTATGCTGAATTGGGACGATGAAACTGCAAACGTAACAAAGTCATCCACTGGTTCTTCAAACGAAGAATCTACTCCGTCATTTGACGAATCTATTTTGACAGCACGGGTTAAGGCTGCCGATAAGCGCATCATCAACGGTAAAACTGATGTTAATCAGTTGGTGCCGATCAAATATAAATGGGCCTGGGAAAAATATCTGGCAGGTTGTTCAAATCACTGGATGCCGCAGGAAGTTAATATGTCCCGCGATATTGCGCTATGGAAAGACCCGAATGGTCTGACTGAAGACGAGCGTCGTATCGTTAAACGGAATCTTGGCTTCTTTGTCACTGCTGATTCACTCGCCGCCAATAATATTGTGCTGGGCACCTATCGGCATATTACGGCCCCTGAATGTCGTCAATATCTATTGCGTCAAGCGTTTGAAGAAGCGATTCATACCCATGCGTATCAATATATTGTTGAATCGCTAGGCTTAGACGAAAGTGAAATTTTCAATGCCTATCACGAGGTCGCATCAATTCGAGCGAAAGATGAGTTCCTGATTCCTTTTATTCATACCTTAACTGATCCCGCTTTTAAAACTGGCACGCAAGCTGCTGATCAAGCTCTACTGAAATCGTTAATTGTGTTCGCTTGTGTGATGGAAGGCTTATTTTTCTATGTTGGCTTTACACAGATTTTAGCGCTTGGTCGACAAAATAAAATGACGGGTGCAGCCGAACAATATCAATATATTTTGCGCGATGAATCGCTGCACTGTAACTTTGGTATTGATCTAATCAATCAGATTAAGTTGGAAAATCCTCATCTGTGGACACCTGGATTTCGCGACGAAATTGCTGAGATATTTAAGCACGCTGTTGAACTTGAATATCGCTATGCAGAAGACACCATGCCACGTGGCGTGCTGGGTTTAAATGCTTCGATGTTTAAAAGCTATTTACGTTTTATTTGTAATCGCCGTTGTACCCAAATTGGTCTGGAGCCGCTTTATCCCAATGAAGAAAATCCCTTCCCATGGATGAGCGAAATGATTGACCTAAAAAAAGAGCGCAACTTTTTTGAAACACGAGTGATCGAATATCAAACCGGTGGCATGCTCAATTGGGATTAATGATTGGTAGGCTGCACTTTCTCAGTTTTACTGAAGGGTGTGGAACGGTTGAATAAGCAGCGAGCGGCATCTTGTCTCTCGGCCGGTACTAAGAGTCAGCATTCCTTGCTTGCGGCTTATTCAGCCCTTCCTATACTGTCTGGCAGTGGCGATTACTTTACTGAAAGCTTAGAGGCGTTATTTTTAAGCGCGTACGCAGTAACTTTTTTGAAGACAGGTTCTGAAAGCTGAAGGAGAAAGTGATGGCAACTGCCAACAAAAAATCTGCTGCCGAAAAAGCAGCGGTTAAACCAGCAACGAAGAAGGCCGCTGCGAAAGACAGCGTGGTAAAGAAAGCGTCAGCTAAGAGCAGTGCGGTGAAGAAAACTACAGCGAAGAAAACAGCACCAGCTAAAAAAACTGTAGCCGCCAAGAAAGTCGCAGCAAAAAAAGCCGTACCAGCTAAAAAAGTAGCGGCTAAGAAAACTGTCGCAGCGAAAAAAGCTGTAACCAAAAAAACGGTGGAGACGAAGAAAGTCGCGGCAAAAAAAGTAGCAACCAAGAAAGTAGCAGCTAAGAAAGTAGCAGCTAAGAAAGTAGCAGCTAAGAAAGTAGCAGCTAAGAAAGTACCTACCAAAAAAGTAGCCGCCAAGAAAGTCGCGGCAAAAAAAAGCGTACCAGCTAAAAAAGCTGTAGCCACGAAGAAAGTTGCAGCAAAAAAAACTGCGCCTACTAAAAAAGTAGTAGCTAAGAAAACTGTCGCGGCGAAAAAAACGACACCAGCTAAAAAAACCACAGCAGCAAAGAAAACGGTGCCAGCTAAGAAAGCAACGCCTGTGAAAAAGACAGCAGCGAAGCCCACTGTCGCAGCTAAGAAGGCAGCGCCTGCCAAAAAAACCTCTGTAACCACAAAGAAAGCGGCCTCTACCCAGCAAGCCGCTGCAAAAAAAACGGAGCTCTCCAAGAAAGCGCCTATAGCGCCTAAGAAAACGGCTTCCGCTAGCAAAAAAACCGTAGCAGCTAAGAAAAGCATGGCCAAGGCCAGCTCTAGCTTAGCCGCGACTCCAGCCGCGACGGTTAAAACAGCCTTGAATCCAACGGCTGCTTGGCCTTTTCCGACAAGTGGTCGGCCACAATAAATTTTTAAATGACGAGCTCAGGAGGCAGAAGAGAGTATTCCTCTCTTCTGCCTCTTTGCGTTTGTTAAAACTTTCTCCAATTTTCGTATCTATGAAGCGTGCGTAGATACCGTACATGGACGCTCCTGGTTTGCCATAATTTTGCTGGCAATTCTTTAGGTATTTCTAAAGTAGTTTTTTAGAGCAAGTGCAATCTACTCAAAAAAATGCCCTCAACTTCCTCTCTGTTTAAAAGAGGGGGGGCTGGAAAGGCTTGCGTTGAACCAAGCTATGCAGCAATTAGTGTATGTTTAAGTGGAGATAGAGAAGGGGAGATATGCTGTTGTGTCATTGAAAAAATACACAGCATGCTTGTTGAACCGGTGGGATAGGCGGCTTGCGAAAAGAAGATTAGATGAAAAGCTGAGAGCAGGTTGTAAGCGGTAGAAAAATTCTGCTACTTACAACCTTAGAGTGCCAAAAATTAGCGAGCCAATTTAGTGAGTTACCCGTGTAATACCACCGCTTGAAAGTAGACGCACGCGCTCGCCTGCTCTGAAGGTTTCATTGGTCACTTCCTGCGTAATTGCACGTAGGTTACCGCTATCAAGACGTACGGTAATCTCAACCCCATCGCGCCCGCGTGCGCGGCCTTCAAGCGAATGACCCGCATATGCACCTGCTGCGGCGCCCCCTAGTGTCGTGAGTAACGAACCTCGCCCGCCCCCAAGCGCGCTGCCTAGAATGCCGCCAGCTAGTCCGCCACCAATTGCGCCAGCGCCAGCCTCGTTAATATTGGCCTGAATTTTTACAAGGCGCACACTCTCAACGGTGCCCATACGCACTGTTTGTTCGCGCTGTGCCTGGCTTGATGAATAAACATCGGCTGAATTACTTCGATATGCACATCCCTGCAGCACAAAGATGCCAATCAGTGAGGTGGTTAAGATTAGACGATTTATGGTTCGCATGTTTTCTCCTAAAAAACATCTGAAATTCTTTGCAATACAAGTGCTACGTTGAACCGGTTTTTAGAACTATAGAATTACTGCAAACTATAAGCAAAAATTTGTTTAAAGCGCTCTCGAATCATTTCCTGCCTATCTGGATAATTTTGAGTGCCTTGATGGGCGATTTTAATTGAGCCCATCAAATTAGCAAGGCGCCCGGTTGTAGGCCAATCTAACCCATGCTCAATGCCATAAAGCAAGCCACCTCGAAAGGCGTCGCCACATCCGGTTGGGTCGAGTACTTGAAGGGCTGGTATGGCAGGAATTTCTTCACATTTGCCATCCGCATAAATCAATGCGCCATATTCACCGCGTGTCACGACCAAAGCTTTAACTCTATTGGCAAGCTGGTTCATTGACCAACCCGTTTTATTGCTAAGTAGCTTAGCTTCGTAGTCGTTAACCGTCACATAGCTGGCAAGCTCAATCATCCGCTGCAAGTCAACTTCGTTGAAAAGTGGCAGCTGTTGACCTGGGTCAAACACAAACGGAATGTCTTGATCCGCGCATTGCTCAGCATGCTGTTGCATGCCTTCGGTACCATCTGGCGCGATAATGCCAAGCGTCAGTTTGTCTTTCACTTCAGCGACCTGACACAGATGGGATTGCAGCATCGCGCCTGGATGAAAAGCCGTGATTTGATTGTTATCAAGGTCGGTCATAATCATCGCTTGCGCGGTGTGCATTTGCTCAACTGAGCGCACATGGCGAGCCGATATATCGAGTTTGTTTAAATGTGCAAGATAAGGTGCAGCATCGACTTCACCCAGCGTTGCCATAATCACCGGCGTGCTACCGAGTGCTTGCAAGCTATACGCGATATTGCCAGCACACCCGCCAAACTCTTGACGTAAGCTAGAAGCTAAAAAGCAGACATTCAGAATATGTACTTGCTCAGGCAAAATATGTTCGCGGAAACGGCCATCAAATACCATTAGCCGATCGTAGGCCAGCGAACCACAGACTAATACCGCCAAAATCAATTCCTTAATTTTAAGAACCTGTTTAGGCTTTCCCTAGCGGCCTTGCGCCTCCTTGCCGTACGTTTTGTACTGTCTGCGTCGGCGCAAGGCCACTAGGAAAACCCTAAACAGGTTCTTAGGTTATTCGAGAAACGCCTCTATATTTTCGCCGCCTTGCCGTACGTTTTGTACTGTCTGCATCGGCGCAAGGCCACTAGGAAAACCCTAAACAGGTTCTTAGGTTATTCGAGAAACGCCTCTGTATTTTCGCCGCTTGCCGTACGTTTTGTACTGTCTGCGTCGGCGCAAGGCCGCTAGGAAAACCCTAAATAGGTTCTTAGATCATTCCAGAAACGTCCCTAAAGTGTAAAAAAACGTGAGACAGGTTCTAAGAGAGCTGTCCACGTGTAGACGCTTTATTTCAGTGCAGAAAGTGCAGCGTCATAATTTGGTTCATCTTTAATTTCAGCCACACGCTCTGCGTGCACGACTTGATTATTTTCATCAAGCACAATCACTGCGCGCGCCGTCAAGCCGGCAAGTGGGCCGCTGGCTAATGCAACACCATATTGCTTAGCAAAGTCGTGGTGGCGAAAGGTCGATAGCGTGATCACATTATTCAACCCTTCAGTCGTGCAAAAACGCGCTGCGGCAAAGGGCAAATCAGCCGAGATAACTAGTACAACAGTATTTGCAAGCTTGCTCGCGGCTTCATTAAATTTGCGCGTCGACGTAGCACATACAGGCGTATCCAGGCTTGGCACAATATTGAGCACTTTGCGTTTGCCAGTGAAGCTCGTGAGTTTGACCTCAGCTAAATCTTTACCAACCAATGAAAACTCGGGTGCGCGTGCGCCCACTTTAGGAAACTCTCCTGCAACTTCGAGAGCATTGCCGTTTAAAGTAACTTGGGTCATAGAGAGTCTCTAATTAGTGTTAGAAAAATAAGTAAAGAAAATATGCAATTTTAGTGTGCCATAAATTGGTAGCACGACCGTGATCTTTTAATTGAAGTGGCCTCGCAAAGAAGCTGTGCTCGCGTGATTGGAGGGTGCATATTTATTCCTTGCTACGGCGTATCGAAAGAGTTCTATTACACGCTGGCTGGTATTACACATCTCATGGATTGTGTTTCCCATGGGTTCAGTATTTTTACTCCTGTAGGCTCAAAGTCAGCCACATTTCGAGTCACTATCACCATTGCGTGAACAAGCGCCGTTGCAGCAATAAGCGCATCTCGGTCTGAACGCGGGTCTGGCACATGCAACTTCGCGCACTGCTGAGCAACAACAGTATCCACGCTAAGAATGCGGCCAGAAAATGCCGGTAATAAATGTTTATCTAGCCAGGTACGGAGCACAGCTCCTTGTGAAGTGTCCCGACGTTCGAGGAGTAGGATGCCTGTTTCCAATTCCAATATCGTAATAGCCGACAAAAATAAGTCTGCCGCTGCCACTGTATTGGCCCATGCCTGCACGTTCTTGTTTAGTTTGCCAGTCTTTGCTTTGCGTAACTCAGAGACTACATTAGTATCGAGTAAGTACATTATGAAAAGTCGGCTGGTCGATAAAGGCTACCACTTAAGCGGGGAGGCTCGAAATTAATCTCCGCAGCGTTAGGCATGGCTAGCAACTCAACAATGCTTGCCTGAGTACTGGTAATTTTCCTGTACTCCTCAATACTCAACAATACATGTGCTGGGCGTCCGCGATCTGTAATGAATACGGGGCCGTCCTTAGTGGCTTTCTTTGCTCGGCTAAGATCGTGGTTGAAAGTTCGACTGGAGAAGGTAGTGATCATGTTATGTCCTTCGGTCAATTTAATATGTAAGCACGTTACTACAAATAAATTGTCTTATCAATAATCTTGTAACAGCTAAAGGCTGTCTAGGTGCAACCTATTTTTGACCTATCAGACACGCCCAATCTTCGCAGGTGCGCCATACTGAGAGCTTGAGCCAAGGTTGGTAGGCTTGTATAACTTCGTCAATTTGTGGGATGAGGATGCCAGAAAGCGCTAGCCATCCGCCTTTGCGTACTTGGCTTGTGAGTTGTGGGGCAAGGTGTTTGAGTGGGTTGGAAAGAATATTGGCGACGACGACATCAAATTCGGCACTGAGTGCTTGATGCTGCGTATCTGTCGCTGTAGTGGCGTTGTCGGCAGAATGATTGGGCAAAAGATAGTCAACGCTCGCATGATTACGCTCACTGTTATAGCGTGCGGCTTCGAGGGCTTGCGGGTCAATGTCAATGCCGACTGCTTGCGCTGCACCGCATTTTTTCGCGAGTATGGCCAAAATGCCTGAGCCACAGCCGTAGTCGAGCACCTTATGGCCTGGCTTAATGGTGGCTTCAAGCCATTCCATGCACAAACGTGTAGTTGGGTGAGTACCCGTACCAAACGCTAAACCTGGGTCGAGGTGAATGATGAGCGCGTCTGGGTCAGGCGCTTGATGCCAAGAAGGTACCACCCAGATGCGCTGCCCAACTAAGATCGGCTCAAACTGAGCTTGCGAACGTTCCACCCAATTTTCTTCGGCAATTTCACGCGTTTGGTAAGTTGGCACAGGCGTTAAGCCAATTTGTTCAGCTGCGGCGCATAGCAATTGGAGTGGGTCTTGGGTGAGCCCGATCAGTGCAATCACGCGAGAGCGTTGCCAGGCCCCTTCTACCAGCATCCCTGGTTCACCAAACAGCGGTTGCTCGTCAGGGGTGTCGGCGTTGACGTCTTCTAGCGAAACCGATAGAGCGCCAAGGTTAATTAGTTCATCGGATAAAGCGAGCGCAGTTTGGGAGTCAAGCTCAACCAGTAATTCTCGGTAGCTAATCATTTATATTACTCAAGTTCAGAGACGGGGGGAGGGTAAAACGCAAAAGCCTAATTTTTCAATGTTCCAGCAAGGCAGGCAGCGATTGGTAGTGTCTCACAATGACTCGCAATACCTCCCTGCTCCAGCAGAACATCCAACGATTCTAGCCGCCTGAACGCTCTTCAACATATGTATAGCCCGCTATTTGCTACCGCGTACGCGCCTTAGCTCATCGTAGATAAGCAAGAAAGCGCCACAGGTAATGGCAGTGTCAGCGATATTGAAAGGTGGCCAGTGCCAGCGTTGTATATGAAAGTCTAGAAAGTCGACTACGTGGCCGTATAAAAGACGATCAATGACATTGCCAAGGGCACCGCCTAGAATCAGTGAGAGTGCAGTGCAGAACAGTCTTTGCGTACGATGTCGAGTTAACAGGTAAGTCAGAAAGAGCGCGGCGGCAATGCCAAAACCGGTTAATGCCCAACGCTGCCAGCCGTTTTGTGAGGCCAGAAAGCTAAACGCTGCACCGCGGTTATAAACTAACGTGAGGTTGAAGAACGAAGTGATGCTATGTGAAATACCGTAATAGTAGTTACGGACAATAGCGATCTTGGTCAGTTGATCAAGGCAAATGACGATCAATGAGATGCCCAACCAGCGCCAAGGCATGCTGCTATTTTGTTTGTTTGCTGTGTTCTGCTTGGCTGCCATTATGTTGCTCTCCTAAGAGTCTGTTCAGCGTTTTCCAAAAGTGCCCTTATTCGGGAAGGTCCCGCAGTGGAGTAAGAGCGTACAGAAACCGGAGTGTACTTTAGTATATGAAAGTTTCCGCACGCTCTTACACCGAAGCAGGGCGCCTTAATAGGCTTTTTGGCGGCTATGAATAGGTTCTGACTTCACCATCGCCGAATAGATTGCTGACACACCGTCCGCACAGGGTGACATGGTCAGGCTCAGCGCCTACGTCACTGCGATAATGCCAGCAGCGCTCGCATTTTTGATGCTGTGAGGGCGTGACGATTATCTTTTCTTCACTCTCATGCTCTACTTTCTTCACTGTCGCCGCTGAAGTGATGAGAACGAATTTTAGATCATCACCTAAACTTTCAAGGTGGCTATAGCGAGGTTCACACAGATGTAATTCAACGTGGGCTTGTAACGATGAGCCAATTTGATTTTCATTGCGAGCAGTTTCTAAGGCTTTGGTAATTTCACTGCGCACAGTGCGGATGAGCTGCCATTTCTCAAGCAGGGTAGTGGCATTAGGCATGCTTGGATAAGCATGATAGGTTTCGGTAAAAATGGTTTCTGCTTCAGGCTGCAAGATTTTCCAAGCTTCTTCCGCAGTAAACGAGAGAAACGGCGCAAGTATCCGCAATAGCCCATGCGCGATGTGGTGTAGCGCAGTTTGCGCGGCGCGGCGCGCTGGCGCATCGGCGGCGCACGTATAGAGACGGTCTTTGAGGATATCTAAATAAAAGCCACCGAGGTCTTCTGAGCAGAAAGTTTGTAGCTTGGCGACGACCGGGTGGAATTCGTAGCTATCGTAATGCGTGAGAATGTCTTGCTGCAGCGAGGCAGTGAGTGCTACTGCATAACGATCGATTTCAAGCCATTGATCGACCGGGCAAGCATGCTGCGCGTAGTCGAAATCGGCTAAATTAGCGAGTAGAAAGCGCAGCGTATTGCGTATGCGTCGGTAGCTTTCCGTAACGCGCTTGAGGATTTCATCCGAGATCGACAATTCGCCTGAATAGTCAGTTGACGCCACCCAAAGTCGAATAATTTCTGCCCCGAGTCGATTGCTTATTTCTTGCGGCGCAACGACATTACCAGTCGACTTGGACATCTTCCGCCCTAAACCATCCACTGCAAAACCATGCGTCAGCAAAGCTTTATAAGGCGGCTGACCATCTAACATTGAAGCGGTTAAAAGCGAGGAGTGAAACCAACCGCGATGTTGATCTGAGCCTTCTAAATATAAGTCTGCTGGAAATTGCAATTTATCTGCATGTGAGCCGCGCAATACATGCCAATGTGTCGTGCCTGAATCGAACCAAACATCGAGCGTATCGGGGTTTTTTTCATATTGACCGGCTTCCTCGCCAATCAGCTCATGCACCTCGAGCATTTGCCAGGCTTCAATCCCGCTTTGCTCGACGCGTTGTGCGACTTTCTCAAGCAAAGCTGGTGTATTGGGATGCAGCGCGCCGGTTTCTTTATGAATCAAGAAGGCCATCGGTACGCCCCATTGGCGTTGGCGCGATAGTGTCCAGTCAGGCCGATGGGCGATCATGCCAGCGAGGCGTTGTCTGCCCCAGGCAGGGAAAAACTGTGTGTCTTGAATACCGGCGAGTGCTGTTTCGCGCAGCGTTTTGCCACCGTCTTGCGAAGGCGTATCCATGCCTGCGAACCATTGTGAGGTGGCGCGATAAATCAGCGGTGTTTTATGCCGCCAGCAGTGCATATAGCTGTGTGGTAGCGCTTCTGTTTTAAATAGCGTACCTGCTTGGCTGAGTGCTTCGATAATTTTTGCATTGGCAGCCCAGATCGAAAGCCCGCCAAAGAGCGGTAGTGTTTCCTGATAACGGCCATTGCTTAGCACAGGTTTCAGAATATCTTCGTCGCGCATGCCGTGTTTTTTACAGGAGGCAAAATCTTCTACGCCATAAGCCGGGGCCGAATGCACAATGCCAGTACCTGTTTCAAGCGTGACATATTCGCCAAGTTCAATAGGAGCGGTGCGCTGATAGCCAGAATGTACGCTTGCCAGGGGATGATGAAAATGTAAGCCAGCTAGCGCGGCGCCTGAAGTTGATGCGATGATCGACCCTTCCAAGCCATACGCTTCTAGGCATGCTGCGCTACGCTCTGTGGCGAGAATGAGAAGCCCGCGTGGCGTATTAATTAGGCTGTAGCTGAAATCGGGGTGAAGATTAAGCGCTTGATTGGCTGGAATGGTCCAAGGCGTTGTGGTCCAAATGACTAACCAGCCATTCTCTGCAGGTAGCGCATCCAGCCCAAAAGCGCGGGCGATTTTTTCTGGCTCGGCAAAGGCGAACCCGACATCCACTGCGCTATCGACTTTTTCCTGATATTCAACTTCCGCTTCAGCCAATGCTGAGCCGCAATCAAAACACCAGTTAACGGGTTTGAGTCCGCGAAATACGTAGCCTTTTTCGAGCATCTTGGCGAGCGCGCGAATTTCATTGGCCTCATTGGCGAAATCCATCGTGCGATAAGGATGATCCCAGTCACCCAATACGCCTAGGCGTTGGAAATCTACCTTTTGGCGCTCGATTTGTTGCGCTGCATAGTGACGCGCTTTGCGTTGCACTTCAGCGATGGGCAAGCCTTTGCCAAATTGCTTTTCAATCTGAATTTCAATCGGCATGCCGTGACAATCCCAGCCCGGCACGTAAGCGGCGTCAAAGCCCGCTAAAGTGCGCGCTTTGACGATCATGTCTTTAAGAATTTTATTGACTGCATGGCCGATATGAATATCCCCATTTGCGTAAGGAGGGCCATCATGCAAGATAAATTTTGGTCGGCCTTGGCTGGCCTGGCGAATCTTTTCGTAAACTTTACGCTCTTGCCAATCTTTCACCCATTGCGGTTCACGCTTGGGCAAATCGCCGCGCATAGGAAATGGCGTATCGAGGAGGTTGACAGGATATTTGGCCGCCGCAGCAGGTCGCTTTGGATTATTGCTCATTATGTTGCTTTCCTTGCCGAGAATCTGTTTAGGCTTTCCCTAGCGGCCTGGCACCGCCTTGCCGTACGTTTTGTACTGTCTGCGGCGGCGCCAGGCCACTAGGGAAACCCTAAACAGGTTCTAATGTTGATAAGTCTACTGATTTAGGTAAACGCTAGTGCAGCTCGCCTTGCCTACGTTTTGTACTGTCTGCGTCGGCGCAAGGGCGCTAGGAAAACCCTAAACAGGTTCTAATATTGATAAGTCTACTGATTTAAGTAGTAACGCTAGTGCAGGTTGAAAAAAAGGCGGGCCTGTTCTACATCTTGCGCAATGGCCTCTCTTAATAGAGTCAGATCGGCGTATTTTTCTTCATCCCGCAGTTTTTTTAGAAATTCGACCCGGACACGCTTGCCGTAAGCGTTGCCTTGCCAATTCAGCATATGTACTTCAAGCAGCAATTGCCCTGCTGCATCAATGGTTGGCCGCCACCCGAGGCTTGCAACGCCTGGCAGAGGTTGCGCATCAGGGCTATCAGGCTCATCCAATCCATATACCTGCACTATACAGATGCCGGTTAACGCTAAGCGTTTAGGCGCAATCCGCAGATTCAAAGTAGGAAAGCCGAGCTTTCGCCCCCATTGTTTGCCATAGATAACATGCCCGCTAATGGCGTAGCTAAAGCCAAGTAAGGCGCGCGCGCTGTCTAAATCTCCGCGGCTTAAAGCAGCACGTACGGCTGAGCTGGAAATACGCGTGCCATTAGAAGCCGCTAGCGTGGGCATTTGCTCAACGGTAAAGCCATGGCGCAGGCCTGCTGCTCGGAGCGTGGCAAAGTCACCTGCACGCTGTGCGCCATAACGAAAATCATCACCGACAACGATCAGACGTGCCTGCAAGCTATTGACTAGGATGCGTTGCACAAAATCATCAGGCGTTTGGTGCGCAAACTTGGCGTTGAAGCGCGCAACGATAACTCGTTCCACGCCGCTTGCGCGCAGCATCTCGAGTTTATCGCGCAAAGGCGTAATACGCGCAGGCGCTGCCAGCGGATTAAAGAATTCGCGGGGATGGGGCTCAAACGTCAGCACGGCTATCGGCAAACCAAGCTGCGTAGCCTTGTTACGTAAATGCGCGAGTAGCGCCTGATGGCCGCGATGCACCCCATCAAAATTGCCAATCGTCAAGGCGCAAGGTGCGCAGTTGGTGGCGTCTGGAAGGCTTCTAAAAACTTTCACGGGGGCTATAAAGAATGCCAGTTGATGGTGCAGTGGGGCGGCACATGATGGATTGTCTTCAAACCTACGGAAGGCCTACATGCCGCAAAACTCAGCATTATAAACACTCAATATGAGTTTAAGCGGCTAGCTCAAAAGCCATAAAAGCTGCTTCTCAAACTTTCCATAAACTGTCCTCACTGATGTGCTCACGTAGCAGCAGTCACTCCAGGCCGCTTTTATAGTGTGCCGTAAGGGCGTGGGGGCAGAAGAGTCTGCTGGTAGTTTATTTATTTTTCTTATCTTATCTTGCCTCAAAAACTTAAAACAATTGCGCAGCCTAGGAGCATCTATTGGAATAGTTCTAATTTTTAACTATTCCAATTTTCTGCAGAATGCTTTTAAAAGGAGCATTTTATGGCAGAAAATAAAAACTCTACTCGAACCTCTCTTGTTTTCTCAGAAGAGCGCGAAGAAAAAGAAAAGACTCAAAACACGAGTGGCGAAGCTTTTAAAGGGCTGCAGTTGTTTGGTAAGCATTATGCACAAGAGATGGGCTTGGATAGCGCGCAGGTAAGTGCAGCAATGGTAGACATCCATTCTCTTGATAATGAATACAAGAAAATTATCGACAATGCCTTTTCTGGTGCGATGGCTGGGGCGGTAAGCACTGCGATTAGGCAGGGAGTGACAAAAGTACTCAGCAGAACCCTAGCAGGCAAGGTAGCCAGCGAACTTGTGTTTCAGGTAGCGGTGACTGGTGTAAATGTGGGAATGGAAAGTTGGCAGAAAAAATGCGGCTTAGAAAGTACATCATTTTCTTCAGAAGATGCCAAAACCATAGAAAATCTTACGGCCTGCAATGCAGGGGTTATTGCTACTGCCCAGAATTTGGCAATTAAATATAACTTCTCTGCTTCAGGTAAAGCAGCGCTCAGTATTGTCGCTAATAGTGCTGCAAGTATGATGAGAGAGGTAGCCGCGCAAAATCATCCTAAAAAAGATACTGCTCAAGCGAAGACAGAGCAAGTTGAGTTGTCTCTCTCTGATAAGGGAGTGACGGTGCTTGGGGTTAGTACGATAAAAACGGCCGCAGCTCTGCCATTGGCTGTTTCCGCAAAACTTTCGCCGGCGTTAGCTGCATTATCTATAGGGGGGAATATGGTTAGCGCGAAAGTTTCTTGCTCTGCTATCAAAGGAAAAAAATCAGAAAAATCAAAAGCAAAAGCGCGCAAATTTTAACTTTATGAAGTGAGTTCTAAACAAGTGTGTTTATATAAAGCTAAGCTAGGAAGCTTCTGCATGACGCCGCTACAGAGAGCATGCAGAGGTTTCCTAGCCTGAGCGGTAAAATTGCACGCTTTTAACTTTTTCTCGAGTCCTCATCAAATCTCAGCAAATTAAAAGTGGTCAGTTTGGTAGAATCGCCGCATGAAAAATCTTGTCATTTTGATCTCTGGGCGTGGCAGCAATATGCAGGCACTAGTGCGTGCATGTCGTGCTGAGCAGTGGCCAGCTCGTGTAACTGCTGTGATTGCGAACCGCGCTGATGCCCCCGGCTTGGCGTTTGCCAAAGAACACGGCATTGCTACGGCTGTTGTCAGTTCACGCGATTATCCTGAGCGTGCCTTATTTGATCAACGGCTCGCTGAAGTGGTTGATTCTTTTTCCCCTGATTTGGTGTTGCTGGCGGGCTTTATGCGTGTGCTAGGTGAAGCTTTTGTGATGCACTATAAAGGGCGTTTGCTCAATGTACATCCGTCACTATTGCCGAGTTTTCCAGGTTTGCATACCCATCAGCAGGCGCTTGACGCAGGCGTTAAGGTGCATGGTGCTACGGTTCATTTTGTTACGCCGGTGCTTGACCATGGCCCAATTGTGGCGCAGTCAGCCGTGCCTGTACTAGCAAGCGATGATGAGGCAACCCTCGCGCAACGTGTGTTGGCTACTGAACACGTGATTTACCCGCGAGCTGTGCGTTGGTTTATCCAGGAGCAGCTTATTCTTACAGGCGAGCACGTCACGCTCACTACGTCTGAGTCGCAATCTTGGATGGCGGACCAACATGCTGCCGCTTGAGCGCTTGATTCATCACGGCGAAAAGCTGCTGGATGAATTACTCAAATTCACCAGTGCTGCTGATAGCACCCTGCGCCAGTTTTTCCGTGCGCATCCCCAACTGGGCGCGACTGAGCGCGGTGTGCTGGCTGAAGCGGCCTTTACCGTTTTGCGGCGTCAGTTGGAATTTAAGCATCTAGCTGCAAGTGGTAGCGGTACGCTGCTGCGCCAGCTAGCCCTTTTGGGTTTGCGGCATGCGCCAGGCGCTCAGCAGCGTTGGTCTTTCTCAGCGGTTATTCCGGCCGCAGAGGCTGCCTGGCTTGAGCGGGCAGCCGAGTTGGCGCAAACGCTACCTGCCGAGCTTCAACTTAATTTGCCGCAGTGGCTGCAAACTTCTCTTTCCAAACATTGTGATCAGCAGGCGCTTGCGCAGCTGGCGTTAGCTTTGCAATCTCCAGCGCCGCTCGATGTGCGTGTTAATTCTCTTAAAGCACGCCGCAGCGAAGTATTAGCCGCCTTACAAGAAGCGCAGTTGGAGGCTGCTGCCACACCCTTTGCGCCGCTTGGGATACGTCTGGTTGGCAAGCCTAACTTGCATACCCTGGCTGCCTTTGAGAAGGGCTGGTTTGAGGTGCAAGACGAAGGTAGTCAGCTGGTGTGCCACTTAATGGCGCCTAAACGTGGTCAATTAGTTGTCGATTTTTGTGCAGGTGCAGGGGGTAAAACACTTGCTTTAGGTGCGCTCATGCGCTCAACAGGCCATGTGTACGCCTTTGATGTGGCGGGTGAGAGGCTAGAAAAACTTAAGGTGCGGCTGGCTAAAAGTGGTTTATCGAATGTGCGGCCAATGTTGTTGGACAGCGAGCACGATCTGAAACTGCAGCGCCTGGCCGGCAAGATTGACTGTGTGCTGGTGGATGCGCCTTGCAGTGGACTTGGCACCTTGCGCCGCAATCCAGATTTGAAGTGGCGCCAAACACCTGCTTCGGTGGCCGAGTTCACCTGTAAACAAGCGTCGATACTTGCGAACGCAGCCCAGCTTGTGAAACCAGGTGGGCGGCTTGTGTATGCTACTTGTAGTTTTTTAGAGACAGAAAATGAGGCGATTGTTGCTGATTTTCTGAAGCAGCATAGTCAATTCAAAGTGCTATCTGCCGCCGACGCATTAGCTAAGCAAAAAATTAACTTAAACACGGGTGATTATTTATCGTTGTGGCCGCATCAGCATGGCACTGATGGTTTTTTTGCCGCGCTTCTTGAGCGTGTTATATGAAACTTAGGTGTGCCGGTACAGCTTGCAGTGCGCTATCGTAATGCCACAATAAAGTAATTAGCATTGACTCGGCCAGTGCGCATCTGGTCTTGAGCATCGGCAGCTTCAACTTTAGCGATGCCGTGCAGCGTAAGAGTGCAGAGAATCTGTTGATCATCCAAAATTTTCTCGCATTCACCCGCGCCTACGTTAAAAATTGGCAGCGCCATGCCAGTGAAGCCGTGCCATATAAGAGCACGATGACAGAAGAAGCTGAAAAAAGTAAGCGGTTCGCGACAAATAAATCTCCCCACTCGACGCAGCCATGCTTTAAAATGCCTTTTTAGTCAGTATTTCCCTGTATGAGATAAACTCTCATTAATCTCATCTAAGAAAAGTGCTGAATAAACCGAGGCCCTCATGCCTCTGTGCTGGGTTAGCGCACTGTCGGCATTTCTGGTCTGTGGCTTATTCAGCGTTTTTCTAAATTAGCTCAACTGACGGCGGTACGAAACGGGTTGGGTGTTCAATATTTGTTTTGCTTTTTTGTTGCGAGGCGCTCCTGTGTATGATTCTTTACTTAATTTCTTAGCACATGGCTTGATGAACTGGTCAGCTTGGAAGATTGTGCTGTTCACCCTAGTGGTTACCCATATCACTATTATTGGCGTGACGGTTTATCTGCATCGCTGCCAAGCGCATCGGTCGCTTGAAGTACATCCTGTTATTAGTCATATGTTTCGTTTTTGGCTGTGGCTGACCTCGGGTATGGTGACTGGGCAATGGGCCGCGATTCACCGTAAGCATCACGCCAAATGTGAAACAGAGGAAGACCCGCACAGCCCGCAAACGCGAGGCATTTGGAAAGTGCTGCTGGAAGGCGCGGAACTTTACCGGGCTGAATCGAAAAACCAAGAGACGATGCGTAGATACGGCCATGGCACGCCCAATGACTGGCTTGAGCATAATCTTTATTCCAAACATTCGGTGCTTGGTGTGTCACTGATGATGATCATCGATATCAGTTTGTTTGGTGCAGTTGGGCTGACAGTATGGGCTGCACAAATGATTTGGATACCTTTTTGGGCTGCCGGCGTTGTAAATGGCTTGGCTCATTTTTGGGGATATCGGAATTTTGACAGTGCTGATGCGAGCGCGAATATTTTCCCGTGGGGCATTGTGATTGGTGGTGAGGAACTGCATAACAATCACCATGCGTTTGCGACCTCAGCCAAGTTGTCGAGCAAATGGTACGAGTTTGATATTGGCTGGATGTATATTTGCGTGCTCCGCGCATTGCGACTGGCCAAAGTGAAGAAAGTGGCACGCGCACCTAAGCTTCAGGCAGCTAAGTCAGTGCTTGATTTAGAGAGTTTGCAAGCGGTGCTCGCTAATCGCTACGACGTTATGGCACGTTACGCAAAAACGGCAAAACGTGTCTACAGTCAAGAATTAACCCGTCTTAAGGAAGTAGGGGTTAAAGAAAAGTATTTACTGGTCAAGGGCGCGCGCAAGTGGTTCCATGCTCAGGAAGCACGTTTGAGTAGCTTGCAGCAAGCACAGCTTTCACAGGTTTTTGCCAATAGTCACGCGCTGCAAACTTTTTATGAGTTACAACGTGATCTGACCGCCTTATGGGAGCGCTCCCATGCATCGCGAGAACAGTTATTGCAACAGTTGCAAAACTGGTGTCAGCGTGCTGAAGCTAGCGGCATTAAATCCTTGCAAGAATTCGCGCATCGCTTGCGGCGCTACGCTTAAAAATTATCACACTATGAAAAACTGAATAAATCATGGGCTAGGGAAGGCCTGCAGAGTGTCCCTTCCTAGCTCGCTTGTCATTTATTTAGATAGCCCCAGCTATGCCTCAACAGACTGAACAACCCCTTAAAGCAGTTGAATTTGACTCGGTTAAGTTTGACCATGTCAGTACGCAGAGCGTGCGGAATGTGCTTGGACACGCCTGGGCGCGTGTACCTGATGCGCCTTCAATGGCTGAGCGGGAGGCCTTAAAAGAACGCATTCGCACCTTGCTTAAGCGAGAACAAGCGGTTTTGGTCGCCCATTACTATGTCGACGCAGAGTTGCAGGCGCTAGCTGAAGAAACTGGCGGGTGTGTAGCGGATTCGCTAGAAATGGCACGGTTTGGGCGTGATCATGCGGCCCCTACGTTAGTCGTGGCGGGCGTGCGCTTTATGGGGGAAACAGCAAAGCTCTTAAGCCCTGAGAAACGTATATTAATGCCGAGCTTAGAAGCTACTTGCTCACTTGATTTAGGCTGCCCGATAGAAGAATTCTCCGCGTTTTGTGATGCGCACCCTGAACGCACGGTAGTCGTCTATGCGAACACGAGCGCAGCAGTTAAAGCGCGTGCGGACTGGGTGGTAACTTCGTCGATTGGCTTGGAAATTGTTGCGGCGCTGCATGCACGCGGCGAAAAGATTTTATGGGCGCCGGATCGTCATCTAGGTTCTTATATTCAAGCCAAAACGGGCGCAGATATGCTGCTGTGGCAAGGCTCCTGTTTGGTGCATGATGAATTTAAAGGCATCGAGCTTGAATTATTGCGAGCCGAACACCCGCAAGCCAAAATTCTTGTACATCCAGAGTCCCCCGCTGAAGTCGTGGCACAAGCTGATGTAGTCGGATCGACCACGCAATTAATTGCAGCTGCGCAACAGCTAGAGGCGACTGAATTTATTGTTGCGACCGATCTTGGCATTCTGTATAAGATGCGCGCCGCGGCACCTAGTAAACACTTTATTGCCGCTCCTACCGCAGGCCATAGTGCGACCTGCAAAAGCTGTGCACATTGCCCGTGGATGGCGATGAATGGTCTAGCTAATCTGGCTAAGACGCTTGAAACTGGCGGTCCTCAAATTCATATTGATTCGGTTCTCGCCCAGCGTGCGCGCTTACCGATTGACCGTATGCTAGCGTTCGCAGCAAGCCACGGAAAAAATGTGCAAGCTAGTGGTAATCTGGCCCATGACCAAACGCTTTTTAGCCATATTGGCCCTGCTTGAGGGCTGTTTTCTGAAGTTGCAAACAAAGTAGCCGAGCGTTTCATTTTCTTCTTTTTCTTCTTTTTTCTTTTCTGGCAGCGAGATGCTTGCTAGTAAATTTTAAAAAGGCTCTTAGCGTGAATGCAATCCGTCATGAATATGGTGCGCTATTTGATCAAGCGCTAAAGCGTAATGTTAGCGAGGCACTTGCTGAAGATATTGGCGTGCAAGATCAGACTGGCCGTTTGATTCCTGCCGATATCGTTGGCACCGCACATTTAGTTACCCGCGAAACGGCGGTGCTATGCGGCGTACCGTGGTTCAATGAAGTATTTCTCCAACTTAATCCGCACTTAACGCTTGAGTGGCTGTATCAAGAAGGCGAAGTGATGCGTGCGAATGAGCCAGTTTGTCGCTTGCATGGCCCAGCCCGTGTGCTGTTGACGGGGGAGCGCACCGCCCTCAATTTCTTGCAATTGCTCTCGGGCGTAGCAACGGCGACACAACGTTATGTGGCTGCAATTGAAGGCACCGGCGCGCGCATTTTTGATACGCGCAAAACGCTGCCCGGTTTGCGCTTAGCGCAGAAATATGCAGTGCGCGTGGGCGGTGGTGCAAATCAGCGACTCGCCCTTGATGACGGGATTTTGATTAAAGAAAATCACATCGCGGCGGCAGGCAGCATCCAAGCTGCGCTCGAGGCAGCACGTGTTTTAAATTCAGGCGTACCAATTCAAATCGAAGTGGAAACCTTAGCAGAGCTAGAGCAAGCCCTCGCTCATCAGGCTCCTTCCATTATGCTTGATAACTTTACCCTCGATACGATGCACCAAGCAGTACGTTTAAATGCAGGGCGTGCCACTCTTGAAGTCTCAGGTGGCGTTACTCTCGCGACTGTGCATGAAATCGCCGCCACCGGCGTTGAGCGCATTTCGATAGGGGCGTTGACTAAGGATGTCTCAGCCACCGACTACTCCCTCCGCCTCTCGTAGCGGAAGCGTTGAAATAAGCCGGGGGCGGCGTCATGCCTCCTTGCCGTACTAGCGTACTGTCTTCGTCGGCATTCCTTGCCCCCCGCTTATTGCAACACTTCCAATGCAGTGGGTAGCACTTCCTTATCTCGTAGGGCGAAGGAATCCCAACACAATCACCTTCAAAGCATTTTTCAATTGCCATATGCGGCATGTCGGGGTTCTGTATTTCATTAAACGCTTCACCCCGACCTACGCTGGCAGTTCATCGGCATTTCTCACTCACGGTTTATTCCGGGCTTTCTACCCTCCACTGCATCCCCAATTTCTTTGTGTGAATGCGCCGATATGTTTCTGCTTGGCTCTATGGATAAGGGCTTTATGGTGACTTAAATAGGTAAAAAAGGTAAAAAAATCTAAATTTATAAACTATATAAGATCAATATAAATCAAATGGTTTCCTTTTGGATGGGGTGGGCATAGCAGAATTCTTTTCATGCCATCCGAAGAAGAAAAGATTGCTTTTGCACAACGTCTGCGCATTGCGCTCAATCAGCTCGCCTTGAGGCAGCTCGCGCTAAGTCCAAGCGCTAAACCCATTAAGGGTGGTGCCGATTTAGCCCGTCAATTTAATCTAAAACATGCGGGTGGCGCTGGTGTTTCGCCACAGGCTGCGCATAAATGGCTAAAAGGTCGAGTTATCCCGACAGCCGATAAGATTAAAACCTTGGCCGAATGGTTAGGCGTGAGTGAGCACTGGTTACACTATGGGCCACCGCCTGCGCCTAGCCTTGTCAAAGAAAAAAAATCACTAGGCATACACGCCAAATATCCACCCTCGGAGCAAACGGTAACGCTTGCGAAGCGAATTGAAGCTTTGCCCGAACATCAACGTTATCTAGTCGAAGAGTTAGTCGGGCAATTCTACGGAAAGATGCCCGAATAAATAAGTTACGTAAACTTTTAAGCAGTTAAGCCGGGATGGCTAACTGCTTATTAACACTAGGCCACCCTATGCCTTAGTTCTTGTTTGTGCAGCATTTCACTCCAATCTTCCAACTCGGCTTTCAAAAACTATCCGCCCAATCCCAATATGCTAAGACTTGCCTGAAAAGCGGCGCCTAAAAAATTGATCACCGCATCAAAGTAATGCTTCTTCTTTTATGCCTGCTCTACTGTTAGCTTGCAGGCTAGGAAAAATGCTGTGTTCATGCCTTGTCAATGAAGCGACGCTACTTGCTCGGGAAGAGCGCCTTGCGCTTTTGACTGGAACCTTAGGCGGGGCAATGTCCTCTGTGGTTTTGCTGTTGCGAAAGGAGGCGGGGGGTGAAAATGCCCTTTCTATATATTCAGAATTAGGGCGCTCCGTTAAAGTCGAGAGCCTGCTGTGCTGGCTTTGATCAACTGCTGACGGAGAAAGCAGGCTATTCCACCTAAGCGCAGGTGAAAACGTGGGCGCTAGTGGACCAAGAGGCTTGCCGCTGGATCTCTCTATTGCGTCCAGGCCAGGAATAGGTGCGCGCGCTATCATTTGTCTGGGTGAAGGCTGGCCGTCAGCGGCAGCTTTCAAGTCAGGTAATGAAGCTCTTCTGGGGAGTCCACCTTGGCGCGCCTGTTGATTGATGCGAGTTAATGGCCCACTAAAAAACTGATTCAGCTCAGGCATGGAAGATACCCGCCTGATCGCTTTAAATCTTGCGCCTGCTGTGAGATTGATTGGTGCCATATCAGTTTCTGAAGCGAATGAAGTAGCGTAGCTTTCCTGGTTAAAGGAATTGCTAGCTGGAGATTCGCGAAGTAGCTCATCTATCTCTTCTAGCTTATTACTAAGTAAATCTATCTCGTCTTGCGTTTGCCTACTTAAGGGGCTGCTAGCATAGGATACGGGCGAGAGAGACTGCACTTTGGTCAAAAGCGAGCAAGATGAACTAGCCCTGCTATATTGGCCCGTGTATATAAGCGGTGTTTCTCGTCCTTGGCTAAGGGGAAATAAAGCAGCGTGAGGCGTCCAATGACCTGCGGGCAATATATGTCCACGAGAAGAGCCGGAATCCGGGCTCCTTTGCTGATTAATATCAGGCAGACTACGAGATTTCGTAATGGTACGAGCTCGGGAAAGCGACGCAGCAAATGGTTTTTGCGTAGACTGAGGCTGCCAATTAGGAAACATTGCTAAAGCGGATGGCGTGGTTTCGCTAGAAGATCTACTGTGCCATGATTCATCGCTTGCTTCGTGATAAGAGGCGAAAGCAGGAAAGTGATTAGTCAGCGCAGAACGCTCGTGCTCAAAAGAAGACAGGGGTGTTTCTCTACTGCTTGTGGTGCGTGTTCCATTGCGTAGCCCATGTGCAACAAGCGTTTCCAGCATGGATAGCTGTGCTGAATCCGTACTTTGCCCAGAGAAGAAACGAGCCCTTTGTTTCTTCTCTAAAAGTTTTAACTCATTTTGTAAACGCTGCGTATAAATATTGCTGCGCTTTACAGTATTAATTAAAGTAGTCTTAGCACGCGAGGCTGTCTCTTTTTCCACTTCGATTCTTGATTTTTGATCGATCAAATCAATCTGCATATCTATAAGCTTAGTGAGTTGCGACTTTGACTCTTTTTGCATTTTCTGCAAATATTCTTTCTGATTTTTTAATCTCTCTTCCTCGCATTCTATATTTAGCTTTCTATCAGCTATACATTTAGACAGGAATTTTATTAAAGGAGAATTTGCTGAGCCACTCAACAAAGTTTTTATTTTCTCCAAATCAGCAAGATTTTCCTGATAGACCATCGTTTTTTGCGCTTCTAACTCCTTTTCCTCGCGTTCTTGCTTGTCTATTAATTGGGCTAACTCAATCTCTATCGACTTCTGTAATTGTATGACTTCAGCTATTTGCTTTCTTATCGTGTTTCTTCGCGTATCTAAAGCGAGTGCAGAGGTGGTAGAGACTAATTGAGGGACTGATACTTCGAGAGGCGCAGGTTTGGCGAAAAGAGTCTTTACGTATTTTAAGCCAAGGGAAAAACTGCTTATCGTTAAACTCATTGCTTTATCTCCGTCTATTTTTATATTTTAAAAATAATTAAAATTTATTTTATTAATTGGCAAACCTGCCTAACATTTCTCAATATGCTCAGATTAAGTATGGAACTGTAGTCGAGTATAAAGGCTCTACCGAGCTCGAAAAATCAGAGCATTGAATTCTTTGAAGAGACGTCAAGCAGCTTTTTAGAAAACGATGGAAAGGGCTAAGTCAACCAAGAGCGAGACACTTTTCTAGCGTGCAAGGAGCGTCTAGCCTGATATTGCTCGCTCGCTTGAGATTTTTTCAGCGCTTTCTATGAAATGAGTTCTAGAAATTTTCAGTTACAGCTAGCTTTGCTAACTGACATTCTGCCCAGGCTATAAAGTGAGTGTTCGCATCCCAGGCAAGCTCTGCACCACGCCTGCTGTCTGTACTGGTTGTACTAGCTGCGCTGGCATGCTTTGTCACAGCCGTGAGACAGATCTTCCCCGCGTTTTCCTAAACAAATTCGTCGACAGTCGTTTATCGATTTTGTGTGCCAACTATTTGCCGCATGGACGCTATAAATAATTTATGAGAGTTATCAAGGAAGTCCGAATTCTGCCTTTTTATTGATCAGACTGGTGGCTTCAGACGCCAAAAATCAGATAAGAAAAGGCTTATATTTAGCTCACTTACCTTAAAGATTGGCGAGCATTTATCGTTACTTAAGCGTCAAGAAAAAGGCGTGCTACCATGCCGCTTTTATCTCGTTTATTTCTCATAAAACCTGCTCATAGGTAGTAAGGAATTTTTAGTTATGTCGGTTGGGCAGCCCCGTAAACTTGTTATTGCTTCGCGGCAAAGTCCGCTAGCTTTATGGCAAGCCAAATATGTGCAGCGTGCGCTGCAACAGTTATATCCAGCCACAGAAGTCACGATTCTTGGCCTCACTACACGTGGTGATCAAATTCTTGATCGCCCTTTGTCACAAGTCGGTGGCAAAGCGCTTTTCGTTAAAGAATTGGAGGCTGCGCTGTCTGATGGGCGAGCAGATTTGGCCGTGCATTCTTTAAAGGATGTGCCTGTAGATTTGCCACCAAGCTTTGCGCTCACAGCTATCCTTGAGCGTGGCGTGCCTTACGATGCCTTTATCTCTCCCACCTACGATACGCTCGCTAGCTTGCCAGCAGGTAGCTTGGTCGGTACCTCAAGCTTGCGTCGCGAAGCGATGCTGCGCGCAAATTATCCGCAGCTAGTAGTACGGCCGTTACGCGGTAATGTTGAAACCCGATTAAGCAAGCTGGAGGCGGGGGACTATAGTGCGATTATTCTTGCTGCTGCCGGCTTAGTACGCTTAGGTTTAGAAAAACACATTCGTGCTGTGCTCGCGCCGGAAGAAAGTTTGCCCGCCGTTGGGCAAGGTGCGTTGGGTATTGAAATTTGTGCGCAACGTACTGAGTTAGCGCAATGGCTAGCACCGCTTCGCGATATGCCTACCACTCTGGCCGTGGAGGCCGAGCGTAGCGTGGCGCGGATTTTAGAAGGGAGCTGTGAGGTGCCGCTAGCGGCTTTTGCAGTTTGGCAAGGCACCACTCTTTTTGTGCGTGGTAGTGTTGCGTTGCCAGATGGCAGCCGTATGCTACAGGCGCAAGCACGCGGCATCCCAACGACTTCGGCGGAGGCCATTGCGCTGGGCCAATTGGTCGCGAATGACCTAGCGCGACAAGGCGCACACGAAATCATACAAAGTTTGACGCGCTAAGCTAAGTTTGACCTTAGGGCCTGTCCTCACCTATTTGCATGAAGATGCTGCCGTTATGATGGATTGCTGCTCTACATTAAGCCATGTGGCTAGGCGGCTAATGGTTGTCCTGACGCGCCCGGCTGGGCAAGCGCAGGGCTTAGCACAGGCGCTTGCCGTCCAGGCTGTAGATACGTTTGAATTCCCTTTGATGAAGCTGCAGGCAGTTGAGCTTGATGCAGCCATTCAAGCTGCTTTCGCTTCATTAGAGCGTTATGCGTTGGTGGTGTTTGTCTCGCCGAATGCGATTGAGTATGCGTTTCAGCATGTGCCCAAGCCTTGGCCAGTCACTGTGCCAATTGGTGTACTTGGCCCTGGCAGTACACGTGCGCTGGCCGCCCAGCGTATCGCCGCACCGGCTTACCAAGTGATTGCACCCCCTGCGGCATCTGGCGACGCTGCGCTGCAGCAAGTGTCACGTTATGATTCTGAAGCGTTGGCCAGTGCGCTTGACCAAACGCTTGGCTTAACCTCTCTCAAAGGTCAGCGTGTATTGATTGTGCGTGGTAATGGCGGACGCCCCTGGCTGACTGATTGCTTACGTAGTCACGGCGCTATGGTTGACACAGTAACCGCTTATCAGCGCCTATTGCCCAATCCAACACCCAGCCAGTGGGCGCGTGTGCGTGAGCTTCTAGCTGGCAGACGGCACGTTTGGCTGATTACGAGCTCCGAAAGCGTCCGCAATTTACAAACGCTTGCGCAGGCGCATTTGGACGCGTCACAGCAGATTCTGTTAAAGCGTGCGCAGTTAGTGGTGACCCATGCGCGTATTGCCGAAACTGCACAGGCGCTAGGTTTTGATACGATTACGGAAACGGCGGCAGGGGATGAGTCTATAATCCACACGCTGCTTTCTTTGACAGAAGCTATCGTAGACAGATTCTAAAAGCCTGTTCATAACCTCCCGCAAAGCACAGTTCAAGTTCTTAGAGCTTATTTGAAAATTAAAGTATGACTACTCCTTCCGATACTTCGCACGATTCTTCCTCTTCCACGGGTAGCGCTTCGACACCCAAACCACTGACCACTGCGTTACCCCGCCGCGCGCGTGCATTATGGTGTTGGGGAGTTGTCGGTGTGCTTGTGATCGCGGTGCTGGCAGGCGGCTTTGTGTTGTATCAAGAAGATCAACGACTAGCACAAAAGTTGAGTCAATTTCAACAACGCAGCGACAGGGCCATGCTGGAAACTGATTTGAAAAGTCAGCAGGCGAGCGACGTAGCGTACCGGCTTGAAATACAACTAGCGCAGCTAACTAACCAATTAACTGAGGCAAAGAACCGGCAGCAAGCGTTTGACAATTTTTACCAGGAATTTACGCGTGACCGAGAGAGTTGGACCTTGGTAGAAGTAGGGCGCGTATTGTCAGCTACCAATGAGCAACTGCGGCTCACGAGTAATGTGCCGCTAGCGCTTCTTTCGCTGAAAAGAGCCGAGGCACGGTTGGCTATGTTTGATTCTGCGCGTGCGCGTGCTGTACGCCAGGCGATAGCACAGGATATTAAGGCGCTACAGGCAGCACCGGCGGTCGATTTTGGAAAATGGGTAAGCTTGCTGGATGAGGCGATTGAACAGGTTGATGGTTTGCCGTTGTTAGGCGAAGCTGCCCCTACTTTCCCCGCTGCGGCAAGCGCTGTAGATAGCGAGCAGTCGCATTGGCGCGCCAACTGGGAGCAATTTAAGCGGACTTTTGTGAAGCAATTAGCTAGCTTTATTCAAGTGCGCCAGATTGAGCATGCTGACGCTATGCGCGTGGCGCCTGAAGAAGGTTACTTTTTGCGGGAAAATCTTAAGCTACGCCTATTATCCGCCCGCTTATCAATGCTATCGCATAACGTAGCAACCTTAAAAGCTGATTTAAAAATAGCTAAGCAGACGCTAGCGCGTTATTTCGATCTTGAGGCGCAGCGCACGCAGAAGCTAAGCGCATTAATGACCCAGCTTGAGTCTGCATCACAGGCACTTGAATTACCCGATTTAAGTGTGAGCTTACGGGCTTTGCATCAAGAATAATCTCCTCTTTGACGAAGCGTTGAATTGGAATCACGTGCGTGCCATGAGCGCCCCAGAACCTGTTCACGGCTTTTTAGAAAGATTGTGAACAGGTTCTCAGACAGGATATGAAGCGGAGTTAAAAAATGGCGATTCGAAGATTAATATGGCTAGCCTTGTTGTTTGCTAGTGCAGTGGCGCTTGCCATCGCTGGCCGACTTGATACGGGCCACGTCGTGCTTGTGTATGCGCCGTATCGCATAGATGTTGCGCTTAATTTTTTTGTGATAGCGCTGCTACTGACCTTTTTCACCTTGTATGCGCTGCTTTGGCTGTTAAATAAAGTATGGCAAATGCCCAAGCTAATAGCCGCATACCGGGCTCGCGCACAAATCGAAAAAGCGCATGTAGCGCTGCGCGAAAGCTTAAGAGACTTATTTTCAGGGCGCTTTACACGTGCAGAAAAAGCGGCCCAATGCGCTTTATTCCATCCTAAAAACCAAGCAGCAGCGAGCCTCATTGGCGCGAGCGCAGCACATCGGTTGCGCGAGTATGGGCGTCGCGACGAATGGCTGAAACAGGTACAGGGAGCCAAATGGCAAGCGGCTCGCTGGCTAGCTAATGCTGAGATGCTTGCTGAAGCAGGGGAAGCCGAAGGTGCGCTAGCGGCGCTTGGCGAAATACCGGTGCAAGATGCACGCCGTATTCATGCGCAGCGGATTGCGTTACGCGCTCATCAGCAATTGAAGCATTGGCCAGATGTGCTGCGGATTGTGCGCGCGCTAGAAAAACGCGGCGTGCTTGAGCCAGCTACCGCCTCGCGTTTGCGTCAACTGGCTGCAGAAAATTTATTAAGTGAGCGTCGTTATAACCCGCAAGCATTACTTAGCTGCTGGCAAGATTTGCCTGCTAGCGAGCGGCATGCGCCAAGGGTTGCCGATTTTGCGGCCGAGCTGCAGATATCACTGCAAGCTTATAAAAAAGCGCAGCAGATTATCGAAGAGGCACTCGCAAGCCAATGGGATGCTCGTTTGCTACGTCGCTATCCCGCATGTGCAGGCACTGACCCAATGCCGCTGATTGAGCGCGCTGAAGCATGGCGTGCTGAGCACGCAGAGGACCCAGCTTTGCTCTTTGCACTTGGTCAGTTATGTGTTCAGCAGCAATTGTGGGGTAAGGCACAAGCTTTCTTTGAAGCGGCACTCAAATTAGCTAGTGACGATAAGCCGCTGCAAAAAGATTTGCATTGCGCATTGGCCCGCTTGCATGAAGAGCTGGGCCATTGCAATGAAGCGAATCAACATTACCGAGCGAGTGCGCTGGCGTAAGAACCTGTTTAGACTCTCCCTGGCGCCCTCGCGCCGCCTTGCCGTATGTGTTGGTACTGCCTGCGTCGGCGCGAGGCCACCAGGAAGACCCTAAACAGGTTCTAAGTTATCTGCCAACCCTCATTTGCTAACCCTCATTTGCTAACCCTCGTTGGCCAATAATTGTTGACCAACGATTTATTAGATAAAAAATACTGATGAACTTTGACCGCGTGCCTGCTGGCAACTCTATCCCTGATAACTTCAACGTTATTATCGAAATTCCTGCGCAAAGCGACCCTGTGAAATATGAGGCTGATAAAGAACTCGGCTTATTAGTGGTAGATCGCTTTATTGGCACTGGCATGCGCTATCCCGCCAACTATGGCTTTATTCCGCAAACGCTAGCCGACGATGGCGACCCAGTGGATGTATTAGTGATTACGCCATTTCCCCTCTTAGCCGGCTCGCTGGTTCGCGTACGTGCATTAGGCATGTTGCAAATGACGGATGAATCAGGCAGCGATGCAAAATTGATCGCGGTGCCCCTACCTAAAGTTTGCCCAATGACAGCCTCGCTCAATTCCTTAGACGATGTGTCCGTTTATCTAAAAGATCAAATCAAGCATTTCTTTGAACAATATAAAGCGCTTGAATCAGGCAAGTGGGTCAAGATTGACGGTTGGCTAGGCATTGAAGCGGCGCACAAAGAAATTATGGACGGTGTGTCGAATTACCAAAAAGAGCAAGTCTCTGCCTAGTTTTCCGCGCACCTGCTACGCTCAGCGCTTTTTTATCACAACGCTTGCAACTGACAGGCTATGTCCATGAGACGTGCTTGTCACTGCGCTTTGAAACAATCTAACCATGAAAACCTGCCTGGCGCTCGCCCAAATTAATTGCATGGTTGGTGACTTTGCTGGCAATAGCGAAAAAATTTTCGCAGCTGCCCAGCAGGCACAACAACAAGGCGCACGCGTATTACTTACGCCAGAGTTAGCGCTATCCGGTTACCCGCCTGAAGATTGGTTACTGCGCCCAGGCTTTTATGTAGAGAGCGCCACTGCACTTAATGCGCTGGCTGAACGCCTGGCTGAGCTGTCAGATTTGTATGTCATTGTTGGTCATCCGCACTGTTTAAATGCGCATTCGATGCCGGCAGCGGATATCAATCTGCCGCCCCAAGATACATTTAATGCAGCGTCGCTATTGTTTAAGGGCGAAATACTGGGGACTTATTACAAGCAAGCCTTGCCCAATACGAGTGTGTTTGATGAGGAGCGTTATTTTGCCTCAGGCAACAAGCCTTTTGTATTTACCGTTGACGGCGTCAATTATGGATTATTGATCTGCGAAGATATATGGGCTTCAGAGGCAGCATTGCAGGCAAAAGCTGCCGGGGCGCAGGCGCTATTAGTGATAAATGGCTCACCTTACCATCTAGACAAAGTCGAGATGCGCCGTGAGGTATTGCGCACACGTATCCAGCAAACGGGCCTGCCAATCGTCTACTTGAATCTAGTCGGCGCTCAGGATGAGCTGGTTTTTGACGGTGCTTCATTTGTGCTAGATGGGCACGGCAAGCTGATGATGCAAATGTCGCAGTTTGTAGAAGAAGTTGCGCTGATTGAGTTTGCGCAAAATGAGTTCGCGCAATACATGCCGCAGCCGGCGCAAATGGCACCTATCGCTTCATTAGAAGGGCAGGCGTACGCGGCGCTGGTGCTGGGCGTACGCGATTATTGCCGAAAAAATGGTTTTACACGCGCGCTGATTGGCCTGTCAGGCGGCGTCGATTCGGCGTTGACATTAGCCATTGCCTGCGACGCACTGGGTTGTGATGCAGTACGCACCGTGATGATGCCTTCTCCCTACACCGCTGATATCTCCTTGATTGATGCACGCGAAATGGCAGAGCGTGTCGGCGTGCGTTATGACGAAATGGCTATTGCGCCCCTTTTCGAGGCTTTTCATGCTTCACTGGCTAAGGAATTTGAAGGCCTGCCTGAAGACCAAACCGAAGAGAATCTGCAAGCGCGCATTCGGGGCACTTTGTTGATGGCCTTATCTAATAAGTACGGTTCCATCGTGTTAAGTACTGGCAATAAAAGCGAGATGGCGGTGGGCTACTGCACGCTGTATGGCGATATGGCGGGGGGCTTTGCGGTGCTTAAAGATATCGCTAAAACTTTAGTCTATCGCTTATGCCGCTATCGAAATACAAGTGCAGACTTTGCTACGCATAACATTATTCCAGAGCGTATTTTGACGCGCGCACCATCGGCCGAACTACGCGCCAACCAGACCGATCAGGACAGTTTGCCTCCGTATGAAATACTCGATGCCATCGTGCAAAAGTATGTAGAAGAAAATCAAGCAGCCGCGCAAATTGTCGCCGCTGGTTATCAGTCAGCTGATGTGGCGCGTGTAATTTCATTGATTCACAGGAATGAATATAAGCGTCGCCAAGCTCCACCAGGAAGCCGCATTACGCCGCGTGCTTTTGGGCGCGATTGGCGCTATCCGATAGCTGCCCGCTTTTCAATAACGAGCTTAGAAGCTGTTGGGGGAGAGCCTCCAAGCAGCTTCCAAGAAACAGGCTGAATCGCGTCATTAAGCGTCTAGCTTGTCTAAAATTGACGCTAACAGCCTGTCTAAATGATGTGTCAGGTTTGTCAGGCATTAGTTATTTAAGATCATCGTGCAGCTGCAGCAATAGCGTCGGCTACTTGTTTCGACGTTTCGGCTTTAGCTGTGGCCATTTGTAGCTTGAAATGCTCTGTTTGTACAAATTCCACCGCCTCTATCCCGCTTTGTGTCATATCCCCTATAAATTTCTTAGCAGCGTCAAGGGCTTGGTCGAGTGTGGGATTACCTGTTGCCATGATTGCCTCCTAAATAATTGCAGTGTCTAACCCTGTAAAAATTTTACCTGTCACGCTTATTTTGCAGCGCCATTAGCCGCGAGCTGCATTTTTGACTGCATCACCTACTTCCTTTATGACACTAGCCATCGCTTGTGCCATATCAATTAAAAATTTACAGATTGCCGTGAACATCGTCATTGCAATACCCGCTACTGTTAGTGCTGCCATACCTGCTATAGCCATGATCACCTCCCTAGTTTGTCTTGATTCATGCCTGCTTGCTTGCCGTACTAGTTGTATTGGCAGCAAAGGCATTCCTTGGCAGTGGGCTTATGCAGACCTTCCTTAGTTTGTTTTGATCATGAAGCTAAGCCTGCCGCAGTGTCTTCAATGCTCTGCCGCGTAAGCTCTTGAAGTTTCGTGATGCGTCCTTCCTGCGATAAATTTTCGATAATCCGTTTTGCTGCCAAAATGCCCTGATACAGTTTGGCAAGGTTGGCGCTATCCAGTTGCGAGGTACTTTTTTGTGCTTCTTGCGAGAGCTCTTGTGCACTCTCGCTAAGGGCTGCGCATAACATCTCAACGCTTTCTTTATCGAGCGTCGTCTCAGTCGATTTATCTTGCAAAGCCTTAAATTTTTGCGCGGCTTTTTCTATAGCTTGGTACATATCTGGTTTCCTATTAATTCATTCTTGGCCGGTTGGCTCTGATGCTTTACTTGGGTCGCTTGGGTAAAGATGCTTCACGCCATCCGGTGTCACTACAAAGCGAACTCCACTGCTTGACATAAATACCGAGTAGCGCGCATTAGGGTCGTTAGGCGGGGCCTGGGTCATCAGTGAATCAATGCGTTTTACGTTGCCACTGAAGTCGGGTTTTAACTTCTCCAGTGCTTGCTGTGCCTGCTCCAGGTCAGTGACGGCACCCACTACCTGAAACACACCGGCACCCGCGTATTGCGCTTTGACGCCTGGGATGCCAAGCGATTCCACAATGTTCTGGGCAATATTGACCGCCACATCATAATTAGGCGCAAAGCTTTTGCCTGGCGTATTCAGCTGGTCAATCATGCGGCGCACAGTGATATCGTCAGCGACGGTCGGGACAATGCCTTGTAGCGCCACGAAATTGTCGTGTGGCACCACTTCAATCCCTGCTATGCCAGCCTTGGCTAAGGCTCGCCTCATTTGATTGGCTGGCGTATTTACCTTGGTTTGATACTCAATTTGCGCCGTGCGTCGTGCTTGCCAAATAACGACAGCTGCTATCAAGGCTGCACTAAGCACCACGCCACCTGTAACCATCAGCAGAAGACGTAAGCGAGAGGAGGGCAGCTTTAAGCTTTGCGTTACTTTGGCTGGCTGCGCTAAAAGACTCAAAAGCGCCTCGTCATTCGGCCAACTTGCATTTTCATGGCCGACACACAGTACGATCTCGCCAAATTTCATGGGCATTAAATCGTTCAATGTAATAGGTGCCGTAACCATATGGGTCGTATCCGTTTCTGTGTCTGTTATAAGTGGTGCTGCGCTCGGTGCTTCAGGTATCTGGTCAAGCTGTACCATGCCTTGCTCATTGAAGCTCAGCACAAGGCTAGGTGCATGCCAGTCACTTAATCGAATATCTGCTTCTTCGTCTGCGCCAAGCCTGAGTGTTATTGAGTCCAACTTTATTTGAGCGCCGGCATGGATGCCGGTCAGGACACGAAGAATTTTCATCGTTTGCGAATTGTTTAAAAATTGATAGATAAGGAAAGCCTACATAAGCCGAGGTTGCCGTACTCGTGTGTACTGACTGTGGCGAGCATTTCTTGCTCGCGCTTGCTTCAATGTTTCCTTAAGGATGCTTTGGATTGAGTCAGCTTCGGGAACCTCTGCATAACCCCCATAGCGGCGTCATGCCTCCTTGCCGTACTAGTTGTACTGGCAGCAAAGGCATTCCTTGCTATGAGGGTTATGCAGAGGTTCCGTAGATACGCGGTGCTTGAGGTATGAACGGTATAATCGCTTCTTATTTTGCTGTTAGGAAGCGCTGCATAATTGATGAGCGGCGTCATGCCTCATGAACAGTACAAGTGTACTGGCAGCAAAGGCATTGCTTGCCTGCGCCTTATGCAGAGCCTTCTTAATTCTCGTGTGTTGTTGTCTTATTTTTATTTATAAACGCTGTTTTTTTAATTGTTCACTATGCAAGAAAAATATCTCCCCGCCGAGGTTGAATCGGCTATACAACGCGCTTGGAGCGAGTGCAACGTGTATCAGGCGAGTGAGACACTTGAGCGTGAGAAGTTTTATTGCGTATCGATGTTGCCTTACCCGTCAGGCAACTTGCACATGGGGCATGTGCGCAACTACACCATCAATGATGTGATGGTGCGTTACGAGCGCATGAAAGGCCGTAATGTGTTGATGCCAATGGGTTGGGATGCGTTTGGCATGCCCGCTGAAAATGCTGCCATTGCTCACGACGTAGCGCCTGCGGATTGGACCTACGCCAACATTGCAGCGATGAAAAAACAGATGCAATCAATGGGGCTTGCGATTGATTGGTCGCGCGAGGTAGTGACCTGTCAGCCTGACTACTACCGCTGGAACCAATGGTTCTTTCTGAAGCTTTTAAAAGCCGGCATCGTGTATAAAAAAACGGGTGCGGTTAATTGGGATCCGGTTGATCAAACTGTGCTGGCCAACGAACAAGTGATCGATGGCCGCGGTTGGCGCTCAGGCGCCTTAGTCGAGCGGCGCGAGATTCCCATGTATTACATGCGCATCACGCAGTACGCGGATGAGCTACTGAGTGACTTGGATCAGCTAGGTTGGCCAGAGCGAGTTAAGTTAATGCAGCGCAATTGGATTGGTAAAAGTTGCGGCGTCAACATTAGCTTTCCTTATGAATTGGATGGTGAGCAAAAAAGGCTCGATGTCTTCACCACACGCGCTGACACGATCATGGGCGTCACGTTTTGTGCGATTGCCGCAGAGCATCCATTAGCTGCCCGGCTTGCGCAAGATCAGCCCGCTTTACAAGCTTTTATTGATGCTTGCAAAACTACCGGCACCGCTGAAGCAGAATTGGCCACGCTTGAAAAGAAAGGGGTCGCCACAGGTTTCTTTGTTACCCATCCGCTGACGCAGCAACCCATTGAAGTATGGATTGGCAATTACGTGTTGATGAGCTACGGCACAGGCGCAGTCATGGGCGTGCCTGCACATGATGAGAGAGACTTTGCCTTTGCGCTGAAATACGGTGTGCCAATTAAGCAGGTGCTCGATGTTAACGGCCAACCCTATGCCGCAACAGCGTGGGCTGAATGGTATGGCAGCAAAGAAGGGGTGTGCATTAATAGCGGCAAATATGATGGCCTGTCTCAGCCCGCTGCAGTTGATGCAGTGGCCGCTGACTTAGCAGCGCTTGGTCTGGGGGATAAGCAGATCACTTGGCGCCTGCGTGATTGGGGTATCTCGCGTCAACGTTATTGGGGTACACCCATTCCGCTGATTCATTGCGACGCATGCGGCACAGTGCCGGTGCCGGAGGCTGAGTTGCCCGTCGTCTTGCCTGAGGACTTAAAACCCGATGGCAGCGGCAACCCGCTTGCTAAGTCGGATGCCTTTGTGAACTGCAGCTGCCCACAATGCGGCGCGAGCGCTAAACGCGAAACCGACACCATGGATACGTTTGTCGATTCATGCTGGTATTTCATGCGCTACGCCTGTCCTGATGCGTCCACCATGCTTGATGAGCGTGCTGCTTATTGGATGCCGATGGATCAGTATATCGGTGGCATCGAGCATGCCATTTTGCATCTCTTATATGCACGCTTTTGGACCAAAGCCATGCGCGATATGGGCTTGATTAATTTTTCCGAGCCCGCGCACAATCTGCTGACACAAGGCATGGTGCTCAATGAAACTTGTTACCGTGAAGATGCGCAAGGTAAAAAGACTTGGTTTAATCCTGCCGATGTGACGTTGCAGCATGATGAGCGTGGCCGCTGCACACACGCGACGCTGAATACAGATGGACAGCCAGTAGTCATGGGCGGCATCGAGAAAATGTCCAAATCGAAGCACAATGGCGTGGACCCGCAAGCCTTAATTGACCAGTATGGTGCCGATACGGCGCGCCTCTTTACTATATTTGCCGCGCCTCCCACGCAACAACTTGAATGGTCAGGCTCAGGAATCGACGGCGCAAGCCGTTTCTTACGACGGCTGTGGGCATTTGGGTATAACCAGCAAGCGTTGCTGAGACAGACTCAGCAAACGCACGCTGAGCCATTAAATGACGCACAAAAAAGCTTGCGGCGAGAAATTCATAGCTTATTAAAGCAAGCTGAATTTGACTATCAACGCACCCAATACAATACCGTCGTGTCAGCGGCGATGAAGATGCTCAAGGCACTAGAGGCGCTCAAGCTTGCTGAACCTGCTACTCATCAAGCAGCAGAAGAGGGGGCTGGTGATGCTGTCATGCGAGAAACTTATGGAATCTTATTACGCGTACTGTATCCAGTGGTGCCCCATATTACTTGTGCGCTATGGGAAGCGCTTGGCTACCAAGCTGAGTCAGGTGCACTGCTAGACGCAGCGTGGCCTACGGTAGATCAAGCCGCGCTTGAAGCAGCTGAGCTTGAGCTCGTGCTGCAAATCAATGGCAAAGTACGTGGCGCGTTGATTGTGGCTAAGGACGCACCAAAAGCAGAGATTGAAAAAGCCGCGCTAGCTCATGAAGTCTTTGAGCGTTTTAGTCAAAATCAACTACCTAAAAAAATTATTGTTGTGCCAGGTCGTCTAGTAAATATCGTGGTGTAAATGTTTGCGTTTAAAGGCGGTATCTACAAGGCTGCGCCTATTAGATAAGGTGAAAGGCATCGAAATTCCTTAGCACCGATTCGTAGGTTGGGGTGAAGCGTTTTATTAAATGCAGAACCCCAACACAATCCACTTTTGAAGATCGTAAACAGTCTCTTCTTTGAGGAAAACAAGTGACTCATAAATGGTTATCAGCCTCAGTCTTAGCTGTTGCGGTGTTTCTTTTATCCGCTTGCGGTTTTTATTTGAAAGGCCACCAAGATTATGCTTTTAAGCGCCTATATATTGCTCCGTCTGGCATGACCAGTCCGGCTATGCTGGCTCGTTTAAAACGCATGATTCAATCAAATGGCAAAACCCTTGTGGTTAACCATCCACGTGAAGCCGATGCAACTTTGTCGATTGATCAAGCGCGCAGCCGCAATACCCTGAGTATCAATATCAAAGGCCTGATTGACGAATACGAATTAATTTTGTCACTCAATTATTCGCTAACTAGTGCGGATGGAACTCTCTTGATTCCCCCAAGCGCACTCTTGCTCAATCGCGCCATGACCTACAACGACCGATACGCGCTAGCTAAGGAGGCTGAAGCTGATTTGTTCTACAGCGATATGGAAAGTGATGCCGCAGATCAGTTGATTCGTCGCTTAGCCGCAGTGCGCTCACTTGAGGCGGACAAGGCACTACCCGCGATACGCTCAGGTACGCCATCGCGGCCTTTACTTTAATGTTGATTTCAGTCAGACGAGAACCCTAATGCAGCTGCGTGCCGACTCGTTGCCTACCCATCTTAAGCAAGGCTTCGCACCTGTTTATTTGCTTCATGGTGATGAGCCTTTATTGATGCAAGAGGCAGCCGATTGTCTGCGCGCCGCCGCCCGCTCTGCCGGGTATACCGAGCGCTTAACCTACACCACTGAGCGCGGCTTTGATTGGCGCATGCTACGTAGCGTTAGTCAGTCTGTTTCGCTGTTTGGCGAGCGTCGGCTGCTTGAATTGCGCATACCTACGGCCAAACCTGGCCAGGAAGGTGGGGCCGCGTTAGAAACACTGGCAAACCGCCCACCTGATGATCTGATCATGCTGCTTATCTTGCCAAGGCTTACTACAGTCATGCAAAAGTCAGCTTGGTTCACCGCGCTTGAGCGTGTAGGTGTGGCCATCCGCATTGATGCGATTGCGCTGGCTCAGCTGCCGAGTTGGATTAGTCAACGACTGCGCGCCCAAGGCCAGCAAGTACAGCCAGGTCGCGAGGGACAACGGGCATTACAGTTCATGACTGAGCGTGTCGAAGGTAATTTGTTAGCAGCGCACCAGGAAATTCAAAAGCTCGGTTTGCTCTATCCACCAGGCGAGTTGAAATTTGAGCAAATCTATGAAGCCGTGCTCAACGTTGCACGTTACGACGTATTTAAACTCAATGAAGCTATGCTGGCTGGTGATGCACCGCGTTTAGCACGTATGCTTGAAGGGCTGCGCGGAGAGGGAGAGGCGCCTGCCTTAGTACTATGGGCCGTGGTTGAAGAAATTCGCGTGCTAATGCGCATGAAACGTGGCTTAAGCGGAGGCAAACCCATCGCAACCCTATTGCGTGAAAACCGTATTTGGGGGCCACGCGAAAAACTTATGGCAACCGCACTGACTCAATTGACTCAGCCAGACCTGGAAAATAGTTTAGCCTTTGCTGCAAGTCTCGATCGCCAGCTTAAGGGATTGACGCTTGGCACAGCGTCGTTGCCGGCGCATATATGGGATGGCTTATTTGAACTAGCCTTACAAATCGCCCAGCCTCGGAAGCGCTGAAGTAGCCGCGAGCAAGAAATGCCTTTGCTGTCAGTACGCTAGTACGGCAAGGAGAAATGACGCCGCTCCCGGCTACTTCAGCGCTTCCGAGACTGGGCTGGGTAAATCGTGAAAGCTCCCACGTTGCTTATGCTTTTTCAGCGTGGCTAGGGCTTTAAATTTTAATTGACGGATGATTAATTATGCTTTGGATTAAAGCGTTACATATTTTCTTTGTTACTTCATGGTTTGCGGGTTTGTTTTATTTGCCGCGGCTGTATGTCAATTTGGCTCAAGAAACTAATCCGGCTGTGATTGAGCGGCTTTTGTTGATGGCCCGTAAGTTGTTTAGGTTTATGACGTTGATCGCGGTGCCCGCTTTAGGATTGGGGCTATGGTTATGGCTTAGCTATGGTATTGGTCGTCAGCAAGGATGGCTGCATGCTAAGTTAACTATTGTGCTGTTTTTAATTGCTTACCATGTCGCCTGCGGTAAGCTTTTGCTTAAGTTTGAACGCGGCGGTAATACGCATAGTCACCGTTGGTATAGAGTCTTCAATGAGATTCCTGCGCTAGGTTTATTTGGGGCAGTAGTGCTCGCTGTGCTTAAGCCATTTTAGAAATTCGTAGTCAACACTTAAGAAGGTTTGCGCGACCCAGCTAGCGGCATCATGCCGCACGGGTTGTGCAGACCTTTCTTTATTTTCATCTTGATAAAGATTCAGGCATTACAGCCAAATCCTATAACTTCTCTGTCGATGTTGTGCTTTGGGAGAAAGGCCGTACTCTGTATACTAAAAAACTTCATTTTGTCTTGAGGTAAGGCGCCTGACTATTTAATGGATGAGCTAGGTGCCGCCATCTATTTAAGGACATCGGCGCATGGTTGCTCTGCATCCTCAATTACAAAAAGTGACAGAGCGCGTGCGCGAAAAAAGTCGCGTTACCCGCGCTGCTTATCTGCACGCTATCCAACAAGCACAAGGTCAATTTCCTGCACGTGGCGTGCTTTCATGTACCAATTTGGCGCATGGTTTTGCGGGTTTGCAAGGTCATGACAAGCTTAAAGTCAAAGCCGTACAACAACCCAATATTGCGATCGTCTCCGCGTATAACGAAATGCTCTCGGCGCATGCGCCGTATCTGAATTTTCCTGAAATTATTAAGCGTGCAGCACGTGAAGTGGGTGGCGTGGCGCAGTTTGCTGGTGGCGTGCCTGCCATGTGTGACGGCATTACGCAGGGCAATCCTGGCATGGAGCTTTCGCTTTTTTCACGAGAAGTCATAGCCATGAGCACGGCGATTGCTCTGACCCACAACATGTTTGATGCGGTGCTATGCCTTGGCATCTGCGACAAAATTGTGCCGGGGCTGTTGATTGGCGCGCTGCAGTTTGGTCATCTGCCAGCGATCTTTGTGCCAGCTGGCCCAATGACGTCTGGCCTGTCAAATGATGAGAAAGCCAAAATGCGGCAGCAATTTGCGCTGGGCAAAATTGGGCGAGAAGAGCTGCTCGAATTTGAGTCCCGTGCTTATCATAGTCAAGGCACTTGCACTTTTTACGGCACAGCAAATAGCAACCAGCTACTGATGGAAGTGATGGGCTTGCATCTACCGGGTGCGGCTTTTATTCATCCTCATACTCCTTTGCGCGATGCGTTGACTGCCGCTGCTGCGCAGCGCGTACTCGCACTTACCGCGCAGGGCGATCACTATATGCCGCTAGGTCATGTAATTGATGAACGCGCGATTGTGAATGGCGTTTGCGCACTGCTGGCAACAGGCGGCTCAACCAACCATACCTTGCACTTAGTAGCGATTGCGCGAGCAGCAGGTATCGTGATTGATTGGGATGATTTTGATCAACTCTCGCAAGTCGTGCCGTTACTTACCAGGATGTATCCAAATGGTAAGGCCGATATTAACCATTACCACGCAGCTGGCGGCATGGCTTTTCTCATTCGGCAATTATTGGATGCAGGCTTGTTGCATGAAGACGTGATGACTGTGGCTGGCCTAGGTCTTGCATATTACACAAAAGAGCCTCGATTAATTGAAGGCAAGCTTAAATGGGTAGAGGGTACTAAAGCCAGTCTTGATACCAGCGTTTTACGTGGTGTTAGCGAGCCTTTTGCGCCTGATGGAGGGGTGCGGCTGATGCGTGGCAGGCTCGGGCGAGGCGTAATAAAAATCTCGGCAGTCGCGCCTGAGCATCGCAAAGTACGTGCGCCAGCTATCGTATTTGAATCGCAAGAGGCTTTAAAGCAAGCTTTTGAAGCGGGGCAACTGTCGCGAGACTTTATCGCGGTGATGCCATTTCAGGGGGCACGTGCGAATGGCATGCCTGAATTACATCGTCTCACTCCGTGGCTTACCGTGGTGCAAGAGCAAGGTTGGCAGGTCGGATTAGTCACAGATGGTCGTATGTCAGGCGCCTCTGGCGAAGTGCCAGCCGTGTTGCATGTATCGCCTGAAGCATGGCTTGATGGGCCGCTTGGCAAAGTACGCACAGGTGATATGGTGAGCATCGATGCTGAGCAAGGTGTGTTTGATATCGAAGTTGACGCAGCCCAATGGGCTGCCCGCACGATTGAGAAGCCCTCTCTAAATGCGCATGCAAATGGTTTTGGTCGAATGCTTTTTGGTGTATTTCGTTCAGCTGCTGCGCCTGCCGAACAAGGTGCGTCAGTTTTCGGTCCAATTATCGGAGAAGGAGAGGCAGGATGAAAACAATTGATGAAATCATCACGATAGGGCCGGTTATCCCCGTTTTGACTGCAGCTACTGTCGAGCAAGGCGAAGCCGCATGCAAGGCGCTCTATGAGGGCGGCATGCGGGTAATAGAAGTGACATTGCGTACTGAGGCTGGCCTCAAAGTCATAGAGCGAGCGCGGCGTATTGCAAATGATTTGGTCATCGGCGCAGGTACACTCACTCGGCTTGCGCAATGTGAGGCGGCAGTACAAGCAGGTGCACAATTTGGCGTTTCCCCCGGCTTTACTGAGCCGCTCTCGCAAGCTGCGCGTGCAGCCCAGTTACCTCTGCTACCCGGCGTGATGACTCCTTCGGATATTCTCAGAACGCTGCATGGTGGCTATCAAATCGTCAAATTTTTTCCCGCTCAGCCAGCAGGTGGTGTAGCGATGTTGAGCGCTTTTCATGAGTTATTTCCTAGCTTGAAATTCTGCCCAACGGGGGGTATCACGGCGCAAGCCGCGCCTAATTACCTGGCCTTGCCAAATGTGATGTGCGTGGGTGGGTCATGGCTGACACCAAAAGCATTGCTTCACGACAAAAATTGGAAAGAGATTACCTATTTGGCACGGTTAGCCAACCAACTAGGCCACAATCGCTAAAAGTCTGCTTATAGTCTCCCAAAAGTGCCCTTCTTTGCGGTCGGGAGGTAGCAGGAATCCTCATGTACTCATGTACATTCCGGTTCCTGTGCGCCGGACTCCCCCAAATAAGGGCACTTTTGGAAAACTCTAAGCAGACTTTACAGGGAATCGAGGCGCTATCCTGCACCCCAGGAAGGCTTTTTCTAGGCTTATGGAAAACAGGGTTGGGTGTTTGTTGGAGACTTTACGCAGGATCCTACAACCTGCGTCGGCGCATTCGCTATAAACTACCCCCTTTTACTGAATAAGATCTGTCTGGGGATGATATTCATCTCCTAAGAACCTGTCTCCAAATTGCCTAAAAGGCTGTGATCCGGGGTCGGGCGGTGCTCGGAATCCTCATGTACACCCACGTACACTCCGGTTCCTGCGCTCCGGCCTCCCCCGACTGACAACCTTTTAGGCAATTTGGAGACAGGTTCTAAGCCACGCTGTTCTTTGCTGGCAACGAAAATTGTGCATGCAGCCAGCACCGCATTTCTAAGCTTTCTATGATTGATAGAGGGAAATGAGAGGGGAGCTGGTAGATAAATATGTAGTTAATTAACGCGATTTTCTGAAAAATCTATGTCTTCTTTTGAATTTTTTGTTCCCTGTCCCCGTGGCCTTGAAGCGGCTTTAATTACTGAATTGCGCGAGATAGCGCAGCGCACTCCGCTGGATGCTCCGTTGCGTGTTGGCGCTGAAGCACGTGGCGGGGTGCATTTTTCCGGCAGCCTAGGGGCGGCGATGGCGGTTAATTTGCATTCGCGTATTGCGAATCGGGTTTTACTGCGCGTCGCTCAGCGGCCTTATCTGAATGAGCATGATATTTTCGATTTTGCGCTTGAGCAGCGTTGGGAACGCTGGTTTACCGCGCAAGAAACATTGCGCGTCGATGTGACGGCGATTCATTCTGAATTAACCAGCTTGAGCTTTGTTGCGTTGCGTGTGAAAGATGCTATTTGCGACCGTTTGCGCGAGCAGTTAGGCGCGCGGCCAAATGTTGACACGGTAGCGCCCGATGTCCGCATCTTTGTATTCTTAACCTCGACGGACTGCTCACTGTATCTGGATACCTCTGGCGAAGCCTTGTTCAAACGTGGCTGGCGCCTGGATAAAGGCGCAGCACCGCTGCGTGAAAATCTGGCCGCAGGTATTCTCCGTCTGACAGGTTGGCAGCCTGAGATTCCGCTGTATGACCCGATGTGCGGTAGCGGCACTTTCCTCGCCGAAGCGGCGCAAATAGCGCTCAAGATGGCTCCCGGCGCACAACGATGGTTCGCTTTTGAAAAACTCAAACCGTATAACGCCAACGCGTGGAAAAAGCTCAAAGAAGCTGCCCTTGAAGAGCAGCGCGCAGCAAGCTCGTTGAAACATGAATTGGCTATTTTTGGTAGCGATATTTCTAACGATATGTTAGCGGCAGCACGTGCCAATTTTGTGCGTGCTGGCTTACCTGCCTTGCCATTGAAGCAGCTTGATGCACGTTCTATGACGGCGCCGGTAGATAAGCCAGGCATAGTCATTATCAACCCACCCTATGGTGAACGAATTGAAGTACGTGGGCGTAATTCACGCGGCGAAGTAGTCGAAGTGAGCGGCGACCCAGCAAAAAAATTCCAGCGCAGTCAGCCAGACATGGCCGATGCTGAATTTTTCCGCGCCTTTGGCGATGCGCTCAAGCAGCGCTTCACTGGCTGGCGCGCTTTTATCCTGACTTCAGACCGTAGCCTGCCTGGTCAAATGCGCCTGCGTGAAGCGCAAAAAACGCCACTTTATAACGGTGCGTTGGAATGTCGGTTATTCCGTTTTGATTTGATCGCAGGCTCCTTACGCCGGCGTCCGCCAGCGGCCGAAGTTAACCAAACTGAACCCTAAGAACCTGCTCCAAGTCTTCTAAAAGTGCTCTATTTTGGGGGAGTCCGGAGCGCAGGAACTGGAATGTACATAAGGTTCCTGCTACCTCCCGAGTGCAAAGAAGGGCGCTTTTGGAAGACTTGGCCACCCTAAATTAAGATCATGGCAAAGCCAACAGTTATAGTCGGCATGTCAGGCGGCGTTGATTCGTCAGTCGCGGCTTGGCTGCTGAAACAAGAAGGCTATCAAGTGATCGGTCTTTTCATGAAAAACTGGGAAGACGATGACGACGACGAATTTTGCTCAACCCGGCAAGATTGGCTCGATGCTGTCTCCGTTGCTGATTTGATTGGGATTGATATTGAAGCAGTCAACTTTGCAACGGAATACAAAGATCGCGTATTTGCCGAATTCTTGCGTGAATACGCAGCGGGGCGCACCCCCAACCCGGATGTGTTGTGCAACGCTGAAATTAAATTCAACGCCTTTCTTGACCATGCCATAGCACTCGGTGCGCAGATGATTGCCACCGGGCACTACGCACGTGTGCAGCAAGCGCCTAATGGCAGCTATGAATTACTCAAAGCAAAAGATTTAAGCAAAGATCAAAGTTACTTTCTGCATCGACTTTCGCAACAGCAATTGTCACGCTCGCTGTTTCCACTTGGGCACCTTCCGAAGACAGAAGTGCGTCAAATAGCCGCACAAATTGGCCTGCCCAATGCGAGTAAAAAAGATTCGACGGGTATTTGCTTTATTGGCGAGCGGCCATTTCGAGATTTTCTAAACCGTTACTTACCTACCCAACCTGGCCCGATCAAAACACCGGATGGAAAAGTTGTCGGTGAGCACATCGGCTTGGCGTTTTATACCTTAGGACAACGCAAAGGCATTGGACTGGGCGGTAGCCGTAACGGTAGTGGGGAGCCTTGGTTTGTAGCGGCAAAACAAGTGACTGATAACACCCTGTATGTCGTGCAAGGGCATGATCACCCATGGCTGACTAGCTCTTCACTTAAAGCGCAAAACGTGAGCTGGATTGCTGGCACTCCGCCCTCCGCGCCAAACCCACTGCAAGCAAAAACTCGCTATCGACAAGTAGATGCTCAATGTACGCTTACCAGCACTGAGGCAGGCGGCTTCAGCTTGCATTTTGCACAGCCACAATGGGCAGTGACGCCTGGGCAATCGGCTGTGCTATATAACGGCGAAGTGTGCTTAGGTGGCGGTATTATCGATTACGTAGAAACCCCTTATCAAAACGAAATTCATCGGCAGAGTTGAAAATATTGGCAGCAAAGACATTCTCCTTGCTCGCTATTTACTCAGCGTTTCCTAAACTCATAATTGTTGTATGACAACATACTTTCATGAGGATTATTAATAATGGGTGCTAATGTTTCAACCTTGAATAATAAATCTATTCCTTATAGCGGATTATTTTCGGAGAGTAATTTTTATGATTTTCTTGATGATCAACGTCAAGCCGAAAAAATAATTGATTTTAAAAATATTGCGGACGGAGATTATTCTTCGCTTTATCGGGAAGCAAAAGAATTATTTTTAAAATCAAAGGAAATAAATCAAGGGGATATCTCTGAATTAAATAAAAAAATTATAGATTCGTTGAAGTCAATTAATTTTGATGATGCTAATTATATGGATTCATTAGGCTTTTTATCGGAGAGCTTGAATTATATTTATGGGTCATTTCATGATAAAAAAGAGGCGCTCACTTACAAAGCAAAATATAAAATAGAAGGTGCTGATGCTTTTAAAAAGCCTTTGGAGAAATTAATTTCTTCTGTGGCTTATATAAAAGAAAATGGAAAGAATTTTTCTAGTGAATTGAGTTTGTGTGCTCTCTCTAAAGAATTGGAGATTTTATCGAATTTTATTGATTATATGTATTTTTATGGCATAAGAGTTAGTCGTGAAAATATACATGATCCATTAATATCTATGCTTAAAGAGTGCTATAAAATTATAAATGAAAACAGCACCGATGCTCATAAAACTTTGATTCAAAAAACCTTGACTCGAGTGGAATACGCTATACAAGGCTTAGAGCAGCTTGATATGGATGGCTCGTCGTTGGAAGAGAAGCTGCGTACAGTAGCAGGTGTCACTCTTATAGTAGGAGGAATTTTATTATTTGCATTAGCGGTTGCGGGAGGGGCCTCAAATTCAAACTCAGGTTATAGGTATGAACCTGGTTATCAGGAATATACATCGACTGATGGAGAATATTCTTACGGTCGGCAAATGTATAGCTCTGACGATGTCCGCCTTTTTGATCAGTCAGCTTATACAGAGCGGAATGAAAATCTTGAAGAGGCTGCAGCAGTAGCTGAGGCGGGGCAGGAATTGATGAATCCTGAGCCTAGTGAAAAGAGGGAAGATTGGTATGAGGCTTGTCAATTTGCAAATAAATTGATTTCTAATCATCAATGGGATGAACTTGAAAGGCGTAGTTCTATAATGGGCGGAATGGAGTCTGACGCTAGCTTGAGAATAAATATAATGTATTTTCGATGGCTCATTCTGAGATTAGAAAAATTTGTAAAAGATGCAAACTTAACCAAAGCAACAATTTCTCCGATAATCGCCTACCTGGCCCATTTAGAGAACTGCCTTAAAAAAGCTGCGCCTAAAACATCTGATTTAGCGCGTGAAGTAAAAAAAACATTATGCGAGGATGTTTCTTCAACTAGCTAAGGAAATACTGATTCAATTGGAGGCAAGGAAGCATGACGCTGTTCCCAAGTTAATCGGCATTTTCCTTGCTCATTTTTTCTATTTACTTGTTTATTAAAGGTTGTTCATGTCTGTGCTTTCCTTATCTCCAGCTGATGATCTCTCTATGCTGACCGCGCTTTCGCCGCTTGATGGTCGTTATGCCAAAAAAACCGAAGCCTTGCGCGAGTGGCTTTCTGAAGCTGCGCTTATTCGCAATCGTGTGATGGTTGAGGTGCATTGGTTATTGGCGTTAGGGCGTTTAGGGTTAGCTGAATTGCCTAGCTTTTCTCAAGCTTCTGAAACCTTTTTACTGCAACTCGTAGAAAACTTCAGCGTGCACGACGCAGCGCGGGTGAAAGAAATTGAGCGCACGACCAATCATGATGTCAAAGCGGTCGAATATTGGTTGAAAGAAGCGGTGAAAGGGCAGTCAGAGCTTGAACAGGCCAGTGAGTTTATCCACTTTGCCTGCACCTCAGAAGATATCAACAATACTGCGTATGGCCTGATGCTAAAGGGCGCACGCGAACATATCGTGCTGCCTGCTTTGCAGGCGCTACAAGCGCGCTTAGTTGAGTTGGCGCACGCCCACGCGGCTCAACCTATGCTTTCGCGTACGCATGGACAATCGGCTAGCCCAACGACGGTTGGCAAAGAGTTTGCCAACCTGGCCGCACGCCTTGCGCAAGCAATGTCACGCATTGCTGCGGTGCCCATCCGCGGCAAAATGAATGGCGCGGTGGGGAATTACAATGCGCATTTATCTGCCTATCCTGAACTCGATTGGGAGGCTGTTTCGCGTACGGTGATTGAAGAGCGGTTAGCACTTGAATTTAACCCCTATACAACGCAAATTGAGCCGCATGACTATATGGCTGAGTTATTTGACGCGATCACGCGTGCGAATACGGTGCTAGTCGATCTTAACCGTGATTTGTGGGGCTATATTTCACTGGGTTATTTCAAGCAGCAGGTGAAGGCCAATGAAGTTGGTTCTTCAACCATGCCGCACAAGGTCAACCCTATCGACTTTGAAAATTCAGAAGGCAATTTAGGCTTAGCCAATGCGCTATTGCGACATTTGTCGGATAAGCTGCCTGTCTCGCGTTGGCAGCGCGATTTGACCGACTCTACAGTGCTACGCAATATTGGAGCGGCTTTTGGTTACGCGCTGCTCGCGTACGACGCTTGCCTGCGTGGGTTAAATAAACTCGAAGTAAATCCGCAGCGCTTGGAGGAAGATTTAGATGGATGTTGGGAAATCTTAGCCGAGCCTGTGCAAACGGTGATGCGCCGTTATGGTGTGGCCAATCCCTACGAGCAACTCAAAGCTTTAACGCGTGGCAAAGCGATGAATCGTGAAGTACTCCATGCATTTATCGAGCAACTGGCTATTCCGCAAGAAGCCAAAGAGCGCCTGTTGGCGCTCACGCCTGCTTCGTATGTGGGCTATGCAGCAGCACTTGCTGCACGTATTGACGCTTAGTCAACGCCTCATTGGCAGCTCATACATTTGCTCGCCGCGTGCGCGGCGGGTAAATGTGGCAATAGCACGCACCCTCATCAACCTCAAACGCTGAATAAGTCGTAAGCGGCAGCATCATGCCGCACGGTGAAGGCAGCCCCCTATATGCGCTCAGTTATTTTTAGCATAATTCTTATTCGCTTATTGGCAGATTAAACGTAGTGTTCTTCAGCTATTTCCTTAGAATTTCAGCATTAAAACGAGCCAAATAAGCTAGCCAAATTTTCAAAATTTGCTTCGCTAATTGATGCAGTGCAGCGCAATTAGCTTGCTATGGCTATCTTGAGAAAAATCAAGATAGTCTGCTCGCGCTAAGGAAGCGCTAAATAAATCGCGAGCAAGGAGGCTGCAGTTGTTTATCTTGCCGCTCCCGCTTTATTCAGCGTTTCCCTAGTGTTTTTATTCTGCTGGATATGGAACATATTACGATGCCACTTAGCCTTATGCATGCCCGTGGTTTTACCACTGTAAAGTTTTCTCTCGAGCCTAATACGCTTAATTCATCGTGCGAACCGGAGGCAACTCATTGCGACTTGCCATCAACTTACGCTACCTCTTCAAGCGCTACTTTTTTGCCCGCTTCCTCAATTGATTTACCCCCACTGTGTGCTACGGAAGTAGAGCTTATGTCGGTAAGTGAGCTAGCGGAAATGCTAAATTTAGCAGGCTGGCCATCATTTCCGAATTCAGTGCTTTTCAAGCTACCCCAAGCGAGTGAAAAAACTGATGTTTCAACTGAGCGAAAGAGAAAGGTAATAGAAAGAGAGCAATTGCTTCCAAAATCTAATTTTTCGAAGATTTCCCGCAGCGGTGAACAAACTGATATTTCAATTGAGAGAAAGCGGTGCGTTACGCTAACGGGAATGGATGCAACTCAAGCGGAATCTCTGTGCTCTAAGTCAGCGACTGCGCAAGCAGAGAAGAGTGGACAGGCAATGCAATTTGATGAAGAAACCGTAGCATTTCTTCTGCAGGACCTGGAGCATAGGGCGCCCCTCAATGCTCTTTTTATGAGAGCAGTAAAACAAGGGTATAAGGGTGCAAACCTGGAAAATTATTTGCTAGACGTCTTGGGGCAATGCAATACAGTTTATAAAACAGGAAAATTCACTGGTGCTATAGATAAGGAAAAGCTATTCACCGTAATTAATAAAGATCGGAAAATTTTTTCATTCGAGCTTACGTCTCCCTTGTCTGGGCCTAAGACAAATGTAGAAGGGAATAAAGTCTGGGTGCAACTTGATAAGCAAAATTGTGTCATAGATATGCGTAGACCGTCAGTTCGAGTAGATCACCGCATCAGCTTAATGAACAAAATGCTTACTTCTAATAATGAAGAAGCGCTACGTGAGTTCAGGGGAAAAACCAAGATAAAAGAAATGGCATAGCTAGGCTGCTAAGCCAATCAATCAACTATCTTTCCTCATCGTCCTGCGTTCTCTATCTCGATTTCAGCTTAATAGCGAAATATTATTCCTTTGCTTTTGGGCAAGTGAGGGCAGGAGCTAACTCGGACGTAGTAGCCGTTGCCATAGAATGAATGGCCGCGGCTATTTCTTGTGCGATGCGCTGTAACGCGCGTCGATGCCCTGATGCTATAGCGTTGTAAGTGGGTTTCACTGACTCGGTGGCGAAGGAGTGACAGGTGAGCGCGCTAGCTTGCTGAGTAGGGGATGCAGAGAGCAGCCGTACATGCCATAGCACGCTAACTGAGGCACTACCTGAGGTAGGCAAGTGAGCGGATGCTAAGGTTGAGGTAAAGCGCTGCACCTTGGCGGTGACCCGATAAATAGGCAGATCTTTAGCAAGATGTGTCTGGGCGACATCGAAGGTAGCCAGTCGACTCATCAAAGTGTCAGATAACACCTGACGAATTTCATCTTGCAGCGGCGCCGCCCAGCGCTGCTGTTCTTTTATTTCTACCTGGCCAGCTGTGGTCGTGATAACAAATTGCGGCCTGTCGACTTGCGCAGGTATTTGCACCGCCCCCACTTCAATATAAAACTTTGCTGCTGGCTTAGCTGGCGGCGCATTTTTTTTCTCAGCAGAGGGCAGGGGCGCAGCTGCAGCAGTAGATGAGGGCCCTTCAGTGCTTGACGGATAAATTAGGGTATAGAAATGCGTAGGGAGTGCACTGCTGCAACTTGCACAGCCTAAGACTAGCGTAGCGATGTAAAGATGAAGGCGTAGGTGGCGGCCAAGTCTGATGATGCGCAATGTATTACGCACCCAAGCGAGAGCAGTAAAGAATAGATCTAAAGTTTGCATCATGACTCCTCGCGAGCTTTGCCGCGTATAAATGCCTCTGGATGACGGGCCAGATAATCAGCCAGCGTGTTGAGCGATTGAAGAGAGCGGGTCAACTCTGTCAGTGCTTGGTGTATATCTGATTGCAACGGTGAATCTTGTTGTAACGTAGCTTCAGCCGCTTGGAAAGTTTGCTGTGCACTAGCTAGCGTGCGTGTAGCTTGGGGCGCGGTGTACGTATCCAACTGCTTAAATAAACGATTGGCGTTTCTCATCATACTGTTGAGCTGTCCACCGATTTGGTCAAACGGTACTTTATCGAGCTTACGCATGATATCGGCTACCTGTATTTGCAATTGACCCAGCGTGCTTGGTACCGTTGGTAGCTCAAATACAGCTTTATCAGTGTGTTTAGATAAATGCTTAGTGAGTGCTGCCGCGGGTGCTTTAGGGAAAAAATCGAGCGCGATATAAAGTTGCCCTGTCAATAAATTACCTGGGCGCAACTGCGCACGCAGTCCACGTTTAACTAATTGCCCAAGCAATTGCGCGCTGTCGGTTGGCTGAGGTGTACGGACAGTGCTCGTCAATTGGCTTAATCGTGCCGGATAGAGCGCGAGCGTGACTGGCATGCGGAAGGTGTCTTGCTTCGAGGCGTAAGCCAGATTTATGGCTTCCACCCGCCCAAGTACAATGCCACGGAAGTCAACGGGCGCACCAATAGTTAGCCCGCGTAAGGTTTGGTTAAAGTTGAGCACAACGTGTATTGGTTGCTCGTTTGTTTCGTGGGTGGCGTCACTTGCGTTAGCCGAGAGGCGGAAAGTAGTGTTATTGGGCGCACCTTGTGCGTTGTTGTGGCTTGGTGGTGTTTCAAAGGCAATTCCGCCAGTCATGAGCGCTGCGAACGATTGGGTATTCAGTTTGAGGCCATTTTGATCAAACCGGACATCAATGCCGCTGGCATGCCAAAAGCGTGAATCTAGGTTGACATATTTATCATAAGGCGCATTGACAAAAATGCGTAAGGTCACCCCTTCTCCATCTTGATCGAGTGTGTACGCAATAACTTGCCCTACTTGCACGCGTCGATAAAATACCGGCGAGCCAATATCGAGCGAACCCAGGTTATCGCTATGCAAAACAAACTGGTGACCTTGCTGGTCACCAGTGATGATAGGAGGCGTTTCAAGGCCAATGAATTTATGATTTACGCGTTTTGAGGTGCCCGCATCAACGCCAATATATGCCCCTGACACTAAGGTATTCAAACCTGACACACCATTTGCAGCAATCCGTGGACGTACCACCCAAAAGCATGTATCTGCCACTGCAAAATTCTTCGCTTGTCTGCTTAACTCAACGTCAGCTAGAACATGTGATAAATCTTGACTGAGTCTCACCCGCTTCACCTCACCAATATCAACATTTTTATATTTGACTTTGGTTTCGCCAGGTTCAATGCCTTCCGCTGTCTTAAAACTAATCGTAATAGTTGGCCCATATTCAAGCATAGGCTTTAAGATAAGTACTAGGCCGAGCAAGGTAGCGAATAAAGGAATAACCCACACTAAGGCAGCGGTCAAACGGTTGCGGGTTTGAACGATTGGGGTTGCCACTGGGCCAGAAAAATCGGCGTCGTGGTTTGGTTCAGGTGTCTTGAGAGAGGCCATGATTAGGCTGTGAAGAGGCGGAGTAATCCCAGATCAGTCGTGCATCAAATTGCATCGACGCTAGCATGGTGAAAATAACGACCAAGGCAAAAGCCAGTGCGCCAGGCCCAGCTGTGATCACCGCTAGTGAGCGGAACTGCACTAGCGTCACAGTCAGCATCAGCACAAAAATATCTAGCATTGACCAGCGTCCGATATGTTGAATAAAGCGATACAACTTAGCCCTTTGCTGTGGTTGCCAGCGGGTTTTAGCGTGGGTCGTGAAAGCCAGAAAATTTAAAGCACCAAGTTTAACTAAAGGCACGACGATGCTGGCAATAAAAACAACAGTTGCCAGTAGGGGAGAGCCAGATTTCCAAAAATAAATGATGCCACTTATCAGCGTATCGTCTTTAGCGTCGAATAGTGATTGAGTATGGAGCATCGGCAACATATTCGCTGGAAAATAGAGCGCCAGTGATGCCATTAAAAGCGCCCAGGTGCGCATCATACTATTGGGCTTGCGTGAGTGTAGCTGAGCGCCGCAGCGCGAGCACTGTAAGCGTTGCGCATCAATGTTTTTATGCACACGCCCGCAGGTCTTGCAAGCGACTAAGCCAGCACAGCGCGCGCTAAGAACTTCTTTACGATTTTCCAACGGTGTCCTTATTGAGTGAAGCATGAGCATAAGAGGCGACGCGCTTATAGGCAATCATAAGATTTCCTGTCGTGCACCTTACCACCTTGGAAAGTAAGGCTGGCATAGGCCAATTTGGCAGATTGATAATCTATTGCGTAACTTTCTCACCCGCTTTTGCAGTTTGCTGCCGCTGCACAAGACGCCATAAATGATGTGGATCGAAAGCACTAAGCGCGGTCAGCAAAAAAGTCAGTGCACTAAACGCAAAAAGCGCTGGCCCAGGAATAATCCGAGCAAAACTTGATAGCTTAATGAGCGTCACAATCACGCCAAGCATAAATACTTCAAGCATTCCCCACGGCTGTACCAGCTGGATAATACGCAAAATTTGGTGGAAGCCAGGTGCTATGCGTCCTAGTCGTAGCGGCACGAGCAAGTAAATAAAAGCTACGCATTCCAGTAATGGCGCAAGCATCACAGCAGCTGTTACCAGGATGGCGATAAGTGGCCCTTGGCTGGCCCACAGATGGCTAATGCCGCCGATTAAAGTAGCCTGGTTAGTTAGCCCTTTTGCTTTAAGCTCGACAATCGGCAAGCTATTGGCAAGTAAAAATAAAACAACGCTAGTCAGCGCGATCATTAATAAATAATCAACATTGCCAGAGAAATACCGGTACAACACTGCACCGCAGCGCACACAGCGAGCACTCGTATTTTTCCCAAGTCGTACGTGTTGATGCAACGCATCACATTCACGGCAAGCAATCAATTCTGTATTTTCCATAAGTGGGTTTCCCCTCTAAGAACCAGTTTTCAAATTGCCTAAAAGGCTGTGATCCGCGTATTTTTTAAATCAGGGCAGTGCTCGGAATCCTCATGTACTTATGTACATTCCGGTTTCTGCGCGCTGTTCTACCCTGACTGACAACCTTTAGGCAATTTGGAAACAGGTTCTAATGAGCTCTTTTACAAACCACGTGCTGATTCAATTATTAAACGGGTTTTCTATCTTACTGAGATGACAACATGCTGTGCAGATTTTATGCGCTGCTTACCCATAGGATAAGAGTTTCAGCTGAAGTCCTCCACGCACAGTTGCAGTATGATTCGTGAGTGCAAAAATAAGGAGAGCAATAGATGAGATCCGCTGCTTCAACAACTGTAATGCAGAAATACTCTATACAAGCCATGACTTTGCATTGGCTGATGGCACTTTTGATTATCTGGGCCTTTGCGATAGGCTGGATAGTGGATGAGTTTCCGCAGCTTATAGCGGATAGAGGCAAATATATGGGCTGGCATAAATGGATTGGGGTGACAGTATTTGCGCTAGCCCTGTTGCGTTTATCAGAGCGTATTTTGCATCGTGCGCCGCCGCTACCCGCAACCACAGTACGTTGGGAACGAGCTGCATCCCACCTTGTACATGGCTTGCTCTATGTGTTGATGTTTGCGGTGCCGCTCTCTGGTTATTTTTATAGTGCAGCAGCGGGCAGGCAGGTAATCTATTTAGGACTCGTGCCATTACCCATGTTTATCGAGCCGAATGCAGCGCTTAAACCTGTGTTTAAATCAATCCATATCTTTCTTAACTACACATTATTGAGCTTATTTGCTCTGCATATATTGGCAGCACTTAAACACCAATTTATCAATCGCGATAGTGTGTTCGCACGTATGGTGCCGTTTCTTAAAGGTACTAAACCCCGCGGGCAGGATGCTTCCAAACTATAGCGATTAGCCCAAATAAATGATTGCAGGCTCCTGCTAGCGTTTCCCGCAAACCACTTGGTTTGCGGGATGAAATATTCATTTACTGCAACACAATAGCTCCCATTGATTGCCTTCCTCTAGCTATCAAGTTAGCCCATTGATTTTCAATACGGCGCTGAGAATTTTTTATATACACGCTGTTGCTTCCCTTGCTTATTTCGCAAATAAGAGAGCCTGGGAAAGTCTTCATAAGCTGCGGGCAAAAAATGCCTGTGCTGTCAGTGCAGCCTAGTACCTAATGCAAAAAAGGAGATATGGCGCTGCCCGCTGGTTATGCAAGCCTTCTTTCATAAAAATTCATAAAAGCGGAGAAAGCTGAAAGAGAAAAGGAAGGGGGGAGCGGCAAATGTTGGGGTAACGTGCACTTGGTCTCTCTGGCAGACAGGAGAGTAGTGAAGAGCACGTTCAATGCAGTGAAGATGCTGAGGTAGAGACTTCTAACCGCAGCGCTTAATGCGTTTGGATCAATGTAGTTATTTCGTCGGCAGAAAGCTCCGTTACTTCTTCAATAAAAGCGAGTTCAACGCCTTTAGCGAGCATATTTTTAGCAATTGCCAGCGCTTTTTGGTGCTCGCCTTGTTGCTGGCCTTCTAGCCTGCCTTTTTGTTGTCCTCTCTGCTCGCCTCGTTGCTCTAATAGTTCACCCAAGGTCATGATTGCCTCTCGTTCATCTGGTAAGGTTTCAGCCAGTCGCTGAATTAAGGTATCAGCTGAGGGGGAGTGAGTATCCCCGCTGCTATAGAACGCATAGTGTAATACATCTGTTAGATAAGTTTGTCCGAGCTGATGAATCGTGTGAGCCCATAATCCACTGTCGACAAGGTGCTTAAGTTGGCCGACAAAATCTTTAGTCCGATAGTGCTTCAAGAGCATTTCCATCAATGCCGCCAAGCCGTGCTTTTCAATTGCCTCTTCAGTGAGAGTGGTGAGATCGATTAAGTGAAACGGCTTAAAAACGAGTTCGCGTGCGAGGGCGGGGTTATTAAATTCGTCATACACATCGGTGGAGTGCGGGTAAGGTGACTCGCTGCCGTGATAAAGGCAGATAGGCAGAATCAACGGCAGCTGCGCATGTCCTGCACGCAGGTGTTCATCCATTAACGCTACCGTATATTGCAGTTTACGAAAGGCCATCATCTCGAGCGCGCTAGATTGGTGCTCGATCAAGAAAAACACGTAACCCTCCTGTTGATTGATTTGGCATTGATAGACGATATCGCAATGAAGCTCGCGCAGCTTAGGCAAGACCAAGCTTTTATCGGTGAGCGTTAAGGTGTCGATATTCAAAAGTTGGTAGAGATGAGCGGGCAAATGTGCGTGCAGAAAATCCACGGCAATGCGTTTCTCTTTAAGTGAGCGTTTAAAAAATTTGTCATGGATGTGATGAATCATCGCCATAGCCAGATCAGCCAATTTTTTAACGAACTGGGGTAGAGGTTTTTAGCCAAACGTGGCTTTAAAAAGCGAGGGCAAGCCGCTTTTTAAAATGGGGCTAAAGCAGATAGTTTGGCCGCCGTTTAATAAACTAGACCTCTTTCGAAACCCCGTAGCGGCGTCATTCCGCATCAAAGTACAGTTGTACTGGCATCAAAGGAATTCCTTGCTACGGGGTTTCGAAAGAGGTCTACTCATTAGGCAATAGTTGGGGCCTGGGAGCAATTAACTGAAAGGCTAAGATTTGCGTTTTTGATCGGCCGCATAGGCCAGGGTCTATTGAGCGCTGCCCAAAGGCTAAGATTGGCTTTTTAGATTCATATTTAGACGCAACACGCTTTCTTATTTTTGTTTGTGTGCGTGGCACAGTTGCTGTGTTGCGTTCTGCTCTGCTGCCGCTGAGAGCTGCGTTAGCAACTCCCTAGCGTATAGGTAAATAGATTATTAGACCTGCGCGCCCGCATTAGGGTCGTTTGGATCATATTTGGGCTTGCTTTGCTTAATCAGATCTTCTCGTTTCACGCCAAGCCACTTAGCAAGCGATGCGGCGACAAAAACGGATGAGTAGATGCCAAATAAAATACCGATGGTTAGCGCAAGCGCGAAGTAATGCAGTGTCACGCCGCCTAAAAGGAGCATTGATAACACCATCATTTGTGTGCAACCGTGCGTAATGATGGTGCGCGACATGGTGCTGGTAATGGCGTGATTGATCACTTCAGCCACGCTCATCTTGCGCTGTTTACGGAATGTCTCGCGAATGCGGTCAAAAATGACCACTGATTCGTTAACTGAGTAACCGAGTACAGCGAGCACAGCAGCGAGCACTGACAGCGAGAATTCCCACTGAAAGAAAGCGAAAAAGCCAAGAATAATCACAATATCGTGCAGATTCGCAATAATGCCAGCCACCGCGTACTTCCATTCAAAACGTAACGATAAATAAAGACCAATACCAAGCGCGATACAGAGCAGGGCTAACAGTCCGTTGGTCATCAATTCACGGCCGACTTGTGGGCCAACAAATTCAACCCGCTGCAGTTTGGCTGCGGGTTGTTGAGCAGTCAGCGCCGCCATGGCTTGCGCGCTTTGATCCGCAGAAGACACGCCTTTTTGCAAAGGCAAGCGAATCAAAACATCACGTGAGGTGCCAAAGGTTTGTGCTTGTACATCGCCATAGCCTAGCTTGCGCAGGGCGCCGCGCACCGGCTCTAGCTCGACTGCTTGCGGGTAATTCACTTCGAGTACCGTGCCGCCAGTAAACTCAATCGATAAATGCAGACCGCGATGCAACAGAAAAAAGACGGCTGCTACAAAAGTGAGAAGCGAAATCGCATTGAAAATCAGCGAATACCGCATAAACGGGATATCTTTGCGGATGCGGAAGAATTCCATCAGTATCCTTAAGCTTAACGTGGCGTAGATTGATTAGTCGACGCGCTGGAGGCAGCGTCATCCGTAGGCGTTTCAGTCGAATGGCTTTCAGAAGCTAGCGCTACATCAGGGCGCCATACTTGGCCGATCGATAGCGACTTGAGCTTGCGTTTCCCGCCGTACCAGAAATTCGCGAGTCCTCGGGCAAAAAATACCGCTGAGAAGATAGACGTCAAAATACCAATGCAATGCACTACCGCAAAGCCGCGCACCGGCCCTGAGCCAAGCGCAAGTAAGGACAGACCAGCAATTAAGGTAGTCACATTGGAATCAAGAATGGTCGCCCAGGCATGTTGAAAGCCTGCAGAAATGGCCGTTTGGGGGGGAGCGCCTGCGCGCAGTTCTTCCCGAATGCGTTCATTAATCAGGACATTAGCATCGATTGCCATGCCGAGAGTCAATGCAATCGCAGCAATGCCTGGCAGCGTGAGCGTAGCTTGTAGCATTGATAAAATCGCCACGAGCAAGAGTAAATTAACCGACAGCGCTATCACTGAAAATAAGCCAAACAGCAAATAGTAGAGCAGCATAAAAATAGCAATCGCCGCGATGCCGTACTGCACCGAAGCAAAGCCTTTTCTAATATTATCAGCACCTAGATTGGGGCCAATCGCACGCTCTTCGATAATTTCCATGGGCGCGGCCAGTGAGCCTGCGCGCAGTAGCAGCGCTAAATCGTTGGCCGCTTGAGTCGAAGCCATGCCGGTAATCTGAAAATTCTCGCTCAGTTCAGATTGGATGGTGGCCACGGTGAGCACTTCGCCTGCGCCTTTCTCAAACAGCACAATCGCCATGGGCTTGCCGATATTGTCGCGTGAGACACTGCGCAAGACACGGCCACCTGCCGAGTCAAGGCGAATCTTTACCGCGGCTCGCTGATGATCATCAAAGCCCGCTGACGCGTCCGCGATTCTATCTCCAGTAAAAATAACTTGTTTTTTCAGCAACACAGATGCGTTATTGCCATAATTAAAGAGCTCATCGTCGGGTGGTATCGGATCTTCTGGGTCAGACGATGCAGCCGCATCCGGGTCAGCCAAACGAGCTTCAAGGGTAGCCGTGCGCCCGATAATATCTTTCGCTTTGGCGGTGTCTTGCACGCCTGGCAATTCCACCACGATACGATCATCGCCTTGTTGCTGGAGGATCGGTTCTGCTACACCCAACTCGTTGACGCGGTTATGTAGCGTCGCCATATTTTGCTTAACCGCATTTTCTTGCACGCTGCGTTGGGTAGCTGGAGTAAATGAGCCAACGATTTGGTAACCATTGCTTGGCAGCGATTGCTTACGCCACTGCAATTCCTTAAGCCCTTCTGCCAGCAAGCCATGGGCTGCATCAGCGGTGCGCTCATCAGCTAAATTGACCAGGATATTTTGCCCTGAGCGCTTAACCGTTGCGCGCAGATTGCGATTGCGTAGCCGTGCGCGTGCATCAGCCGCGTTAACGTCAAGCTTTTTGCTGAGTGCGCCAGCTAGGTCAACTTGTAATAAGAAGTGCACGCCACCGCGTAAATCAAGGCCCAGATACATCGGCTTGGCGCCAAATACCTCGAAAAACTTGGGAGCGGCGCTTTGCACATTAAGCGCGACGATATAAGCGGGATCGGCCGGGTTTTGATTCAGCACTTTGCTCAGCAAATCTTTGACGCGCAGCTGAATATCAGCGTCACTCAATTGCACGCGTATCGTCGCATTAGCGTTGTGATTGTCAAAAGTGATTTGCTTGGCTGGGAGGTGCTGCGAAGCGAGAGCCTGCTCCACTTTCTGCAAGACCTCAGTGTCGATTTTTACCGTTGCTTTACCGCTTGAAATTTGTACCGCTGGCACAGTGCCAAAAAAATTAGGCAACGCATAGAGCAAGCCAAATGTCAGCGCTGCAAGCAGCACAGCATATTTCCAAAGAGGGTAACGGTTCATCGCAGCTGGGTAGAAGTCTAAGAACCTGTTTAGGCTTTCCCTAGCGCCTTTGCGCTGCCTTGCCGTACTACTTGTACTGTCTGCGGCAGCGCAAGGCCGCTAGGAAAACCCTAAACAGGTTCTAAATAAGATGAGGTGATAAAAATATAAAAACCTATTTACGACACCTTCAAAGAGTCAACTGTGACTTCCTTTTTGAGGGTGTCGAACGCAGCAATCTTTAGCTGCGTTCCTACATCTCAAATAAGGGTTTTTTGGGAAAACCGCAAATAGGTTCTAGAAAGACTACAGGGCTTTAACTGTGCCTTTTGGCAGAACCGTCGTTAGCGCATGTTTTTGCACCGTGATTTCAACGCCTTGGGCAATCTCAACGCCGATATAGGCATCGCTTACTTTGGTCACTTTACCGACTAAGCCACCACTGGTTACCACTTCATCGCCAACAGCAAGCGCTGCTAGCATATTGCGATGCTCTTTTTGGCGCTTCATTTGTGGGCGAATCATAATGAAATACAGCACAACGAACATCAAAATCAGCGGTAAAAAACTCATCAAACTTGATTCAGTGGTCGAACCGGCACTTTGCGCGAAGGCATGGGAAATAAACACGTGATTCTCCAGAACGGTAATTAAAAATGTAGGGAAGGTCTGCATAGATTGGATGGCGTCTACATTCTTTGCCTTCCAAGCCCATGCAGACCTTCGATAAAACTTGCATTAACAAAAAATCGGAAGCAGTGGCGAAACTTTGTTCGCCCTTGATTCAGTATTTTCTTAAATCGCACCCAGGAGCTTACTTCTTTTTTGCTCGCGCAATCTATCTTATGCACTAAAAAATAAATCTTAAAAGCTGCCTTAAATAATCGTGCATTTTAGCATTGCTTAATCTCATGCACGCCCTGTCCTCGTTCGACATGAAATTTTTCTACAAAATCAGCAAAAGTATGAGACTCAATCGCTTGGCGAATTTCAGCCATTAATTGCAGGTAGTAATGCAGATTATGAATAGTATTCAGGCGTGCACCGAGCATTTCGCCGATACGATGCAAATGATGTAAATAAGCGCGTGAAAAATGGCTACAGGTGTAGCAAGCACAGCTCTCATCAAGCGGGCGGGTGTCATGGCGGTGTACGGCGTTTTTAATTTTTATATCGCCAAAGCGGGTAAAGAGCCAGCCATTGCGGGCGTTGCGTGTGGGCATCACGCAATCAAACATATCAATACCGGCCGCTACCCCTGCGACTAAATCTTCAGGTGTACCCACTCCCATCAGATAGTGTGGCGCGTGCGCTGGCAAACGTGGGCCGATGTAATTCAAGATGCGTTTCATCTCTTCTTTCGGCTCACCGACTGATAAGCCACCAATCGCATAGCCAGGAAAACCAATTTCAGTTAAGCCAGCGAGCGATTCATCACGCAGTGTTTCATATAACCCGCCTTGCACAATACCAAATAGCGCATTCGGGTTTTGCAGCTCAGCAAAGGCGTTCTTCGAGCGCTGTGCCCAGCGTAACGACATGCGCATTGAATCAGCAGCTTGTCGCTCGTTTGTGACAGTGCCTTTGATGAGATACGGCGTGCATTCATCAAACTGCATCACGATGTCCGAATTCAATACCGTTTGTATTTGCATCGAGACTTCGGGCGATAAAAAGAGACGCTCGCCATTAAGGGGCGACGAAAAGGTAACGCCTTCTTCAGTGATTTTTCGTAGCGCCCCAAGGCTAAATACTTGGAAACCGCCCGAGTCAGTCAAAATTGGCTTATCCCAACCGATGAAACGGTGCAGTCCACCATGCGCGGTAAGTGCTTCTAAGCCAGGGCGCAACCACAAATGGAAAGTATTGCCGAGAATAATCTGCGCGTTAATCGCTTCCAACTCATGCGGTGACATACCTTTCACGGCACCATAGGTGCCGACCGGCATAAAAATTGGCGTTTCAAGCACGCCATGATTCAAAGTTAAACGGCCGCGGCGCGCGTGGCCGTCGGTTGTGAGCAAATTAAAATTCAGCATGAAGTACAAGTTAGAAGCATGGCATCGCCATAACTGAAAAAACGATAACGCTGTTCAATGGCGTACTGGTAAGCAGCACGCATCGTGTCACTACCAGCAAAGGCGCACACCAACATAAACAGCGTTGATTTGGGTAAATGGAAATTGGTCACGAGTCGATCAACGATACGGAAACGATAGCCAGGCGTGATAAATATATCAGTGGCAGCACTGCCGGCGTGTAAGGTGCCAGCCGGCGCGCCCGCTTTCTCAGCAGCTTGTGCCGCGGCTTCGAGCGCCCGTAGCGAAGTGGTGCCCACGGCAATCACCTTCTTTCCAGCCGCACGTGTTTCAGCAATTGCTTCGACCAGTGACGGCGGCACATGGTACCACTCGCTGTGCATGCGATGCTCAGCGAGGTTTTCAGTACGCACGGGCTGAAATGTGCCGGCCCCCACATGCAGCGTTAGCGTGGCGCGCCGTATGCCATGTGCGTCAAGCTGCGCCATGAGCGCCTTATCAAAATGCAGCCCCGCCGTGGGCGCCGCAACAGCGCCTGGCTGTGCTGCATAAATCGTTTGATAACGCGTTTGGTCAATCGTATCAGCAGCGCGCGTGATATACGGCGGTAGCGGCAAGCGCCCATAACGCTCGAGTAAGGTGTGGCAATCGTCTGGGAAATGCAGGATATGAAAAGGTGTATCAGGCTCATCGGAGGTGGCATACGCTTCTACCGTAACGTCGAACGCATCGGCTAAACGCAGCGTACTGCCTGGGCGAGGGCGCTTGCTGGCCCGGATTTGGGCGAGCGCAGTACGGTCGCTGAGGACGCGTTCGATTAACACCTCAACCTTGCCACCACTTACTTTATTGCCTAGCAGCCGTGCATTTAACACTTTAGTGTCATTGAATACCAGTAAGTCACCAGGTGAGAGGCAATCTAGCAAATCTGTAAAGTGCCGATCAATAAAGTGCGGCGTTGTCTGATGCGTATCAACCTCTAGCAAACGGCTTGCACTGCGCTGCGTCAACGCAGTTTGCGCAATAAGCTCAGGAGGTAAATTAAAGTCGAAATCTGAAAGGGTGGTCATAGGGCGCATTGAGGTAGATTACCGGCAGTATATAAGCGTAGTAGGCCGGTAATGTACCAAAATGCGGCTTGCTGCGAACGTGCTCAAATTTTCTAAGTCTCCAACGCAATTTACATAGTATTTGATTGCCATCGACCATTTCGTGAAAAAATAAAAGCGAGAAATAGAAAATCATAGCCATATTTCATTTTTTTTATTAATTTATCGATGCATTGAAATAGATAAAAAATTTTGTCATGAAGTTATTTTTTACTTTTAATTTTCGTTGATTGAGTTTTGTATTTTTAAAAAAATTTATTATCATCACTTATTTTGTTAACCATTTCTGTAAAGCAATCGAGTATAAAGTCATTTACTTGATGTTCGGAAACTGATATTTCTTTACGTGCAATTTCGTAATTTTCTAGAATTGTTAATCTCATGAATTCTGAATCTCTTATGTAATCTTCAACGCTTTTAGCAATTTTTTTGTCTTTCATTAGTGCTTTTGCTGTTTCTGTAAAAGAGAGAATTTCTCCTCCTTCTTTTTTATTTTCCATTTCTTTAAAAAAAAGATTAATATTTTCTTTGATACCTTTAATTGAATATATTTCTTGGGTGAATATTTTTTCAGCGTATCTTGATGTTTTTGTTAAATCCATATTAAGAGTTTCTTCGTAGCTAATTATTTTTTTAATTTTTTGTGTAAAGCTTGAAAAAATAAGATTAATTTTTTTTGGTAAGGTGTCTGATGGATTGGTTATTTTTATAAAATCCTCAAAACGATTTTTTTGTTTTATTTTTTTAAATTTTTTTGGGGCTTTAAAGCATATAATAATCTTATTTTTGAAATCCTTGTCTTTTCCTGTGCTTGATCTTTTAATATCAAATATATTTTTTAATTCTTCTATGTGCATTCCCATCATTGGTAATTCATTTTCTTTATATCTTTTTAAAATTTTCTTGTAAATATCGGTGATGGTTTGTTGACTTGCGTTTCCTTTGATTTGATTTTTAAAAGTTTTTAGATCGCTTGAGCTTTTTAAATTTTTAATAAGTATTTCTATACTTTTAATAGTGCTTTTATTGTTGGTTAATAGCAAATTAAGTAATTCTATATGCATAAAACCTGGTCTTACTGTAATTTCATTGTAGAAATTTTCTTCTTCTATTAATTGAGGGGAGCGAGCGGAAATGTTAATGATATCCAGGTCACTACTTCTCGATTCTAATTTATCCTTATCACTTATAATAATCGGCTGATTTTCTTCACGAAATGTTTTGTCGATTTCTGGTTTTGCTACTTCTAAATTATTAGATTTTTGGAGGAAATTATCTGCTCCCGCCGATCTATTGGGAAATGCAGATTGTATTGTAGAAGCAGATTCTTTTTGGCGCGCAGTTTGATCTATTCCTTCATATGCAAGGTATAGATATTTTGCTGTTTCTGTATTTTGCTTTATATTGCCTGGATATATTATATTTAATTTTTCTAATAATTCTTCTTCTGATGGTTTTTTAAATAATATTTTTAATGTTGCCTCCCTAAGTTTTTCTTTTTCATTTGTATTTTTTTGTAGTAACTTTCTATTTGTTTCTATTTGTTTTGAAATAATTATCAACCTATCCGCTTGACCTTTCTCTACATGAGATGAAGGGTTATCTATTGCGCTTTGTAGCCCTCTTATTATATTTTCTATGCCATTAATTTTTGCTGATACTTCTCTTGTTATTCCAAGTAAAAATTCAAGTGTATGGCCGCCTTTAAATAATAAGATATTTTTAAACTCTTCTTCTGTTAAATTGTCTCCTTTTATAAGAATTAAATCTGCTTCTATTTTAAATAATTCTGCTATAGTATTTTCGTTGAGAGTCTTTTGATTTTCTGGTTTATTGCTGAGAAAATTTACTGGAGTGTTTTTTTGGGTAAGCCAGTTGGATGGATTAAATGGATTTAATGAGTTTGGTGAATAAGAGTTATTAAATGGGATCTGATTATTATGGGTGCTTGTTAGATCTAAATTATACTCGTGGGTGCGTTGGCTGCCACTAGCTGCTTCTGGCGAAGTTGGTCCTATTGGATATAGAAGTTGCTCTACATTGTCAACATAATTATTATGATTGTTAAAATTTGTTGCTGGATTATTAATATAATTATGCAAGCTAGTATTGTTATTTTGATTATTTAGTCCTGATAATAATGTATTGCTTCTGCTCAATCCAAATGCGTCATTCGTAAAATTGTTTGGATTGTTTTCTTGTTGTGTAAGATTTATATCTTTGAATGAATCTTGATCATTCATATTTCCCAGTAATGAAGTATATCCGAATCCTGTCATTATATTTAACTCCAAAAATATAAAATTATGGATAAGCTATTTTTAAAATTTAAATAAGTTATTTTTTATCAAATAATTGATGCGTAAAATTGAAAAAAAACGAAATTCGGTATAGGCGGCCGAAGAAAGAGAGAATTGTCTGATGCATGCGACGGTTTTTGTAATGGAACTTCGTGCAAGAAGCTTGCGAAATTTTTGCTGATTTGCTGAAAATAGCGCTTGTGCTGTCCGTAAAATAGCTAGGATGGCTGCTTTGGTGGAGGACTCTCCATCTTTACTAACTGTGAATTTTTATTGATAAAGAAATTTTTTTGTGCCTACCGCCAAACCTGCCCCACGCCCAGCAGCACCAGCAAATAAGCTAGCTAAGCTTGGTTTAGCCAACGAAATAGATTTGGTGCTGCATTTACCACTGCGTTATGAAGATGAAACAACGTTGAGTGCGTTGCGTGATTTGCTGCCTGGGATGAATGCGCAGGTAGAGGGGGTGGTGGCCGAGAGCCAGGTCAAATATCAGGCACGCCGTCAATTGTTAGTGAAGCTGATTGACGATGACGGTAGCGTACTGACGCTGCGTTTTTTAAATTTCTACGGCAGTCAATTAAAACAGTTAGCAGTTGGTGCGCGTGTGCGCGCTCGCGGCGAGGTGCGGGGCAGTTTGTTTGGTCTTGAAATGGTGCATCCCGCGTATCGACTGGTCGAGCCCGATGCCCCGTTGCCGCAGGTGTTGACGCCGATCTATCCAAGTGCGGCTGGTATCAGCCAAACTTATTTGCGCCGGGCGATTGATCAGGCGCTGTCGCGTGTGTCTTTGCATGAATTGTGGCCGCCTGCAGTGGTGCAGCAATGGATTGCTCCATTACGCTTGCCAACCTTGGCGCAGGCAGTACGAACCTTGCATCATCCACCCGCTGAGGCGGATAAGACAGCACTCCTTGAGCATACGCACCCGGCTTGGCAGCGCGTTAAATTTGAAGAGTTATTAGCACAACAGCTTTCTCTGAAGCGTGCTCATAACGAGCGGCGTAAACGCATAGCACCACTAATGCCGCGTTATGCGGTAGCGGCAGCGCCAATGTCAGAAGAGGCTGATTCGCTGTTAGCCCGCTTTGAGCAGGTTTTGCCTTTTACTTTGACTGAAGCGCAACAGTGCTCCTGGGCAGAAATTAGTGCGGATCTGAGCAGAACACATCCGATGCAACGGCTGTTACAAGGTGATGTGGGGAGTGGCAAAACGATTGTGGCGGCGCTTGCTGCCACCCAGGCGATCGATGCTGGCTATCAAGTTGCGCTGATGGCCCCTACCGAAATTCTTGCTGAGCAGCATGTTCATAAAATGCAGAGCTGGCTGGCGCAGTTGGGTGTGCAGATCACTTGGTTAGCGGGTGGTCTCGGCGCTAAAGCCAAGCGCACTGTCCTGGAAGAGATTAGCAGTGGCACGGCACAGTTAGTCATCGGCACGCATGCGCTATTTCAACAAGCGGTGGAATTTGCGCGATTGGGTTTGGTGATTGTCGACGAACAACACCGCTTCGGCGTCGCACAGCGACTAGCGCTGGCAACTAAATCAAAAAACACAACACAAAACACAGCAGAGCAGGCAGATTGGCAACCGCATCAATTAATGATGAGCGCCACGCCCATTCCGCGCACCCTCGCGATGAGTTATTACGCTGATCTTGACGTCTCAACGATCGACACCTTGCCACCCGGTCGCACGCCTGTTTTAACCAAACTCGTTAACGCGCAGCGGCGCGCTGAAGTGATTGCACGCGTGCGGCAAGCGGCGCTTGCAGGGCGGCAGGTTTATTGGGTTTGTCCATTAATTGAAGAAAGCGAAGCTTTGCAGTTGCAAACAGCCGTAGATACTTGCGAGACGCTAGCCGCTGCTTTGCCTGAGCTGACTATAGGTTTACTGCATGGACGCCTAAGCACCGCTGAAAAAGCAGCAGTGATGGATGCCTTTACACAGCAGCAAATTCAGCTATTGGTGGCAACTACGGTAATTGAAGTCGGCGTAGATGTGCCCAATGCCTCATTGATGGTGATCGAACATGCTGAACGCTTTGGGCTTGCACAGTTGCACCAGCTGCGCGGACGGGTAGGGCGCGGTAAGGAAGCATCAGTTTGCGTGCTGCTATATGCCGCACCACTTTCGCTCACGGCACGCCAGCGGCTACAAATTATGCGTGCTACCAATGATGGTTTCGCTATTGCCCAGCGCGACTTAGAAATCCGCGGCCCAGGCGAATTTCTCGGCGCACGTCAATCTGGCGCAGTCATGTTGCGCTTTGCTGATTTGCAGCAAGATAGCCATTTAATCGAAGCCGCGCAGCATGCTGCCGACTATTTACTCAGCGAATATCCGGAGATTGCCGTGCAGCAATTGCAGCGATGGTTTGGCAGTCGTGAGGATTATTTGAAAGTTTAGAGAATGGCTGCCTAAGATTGAGTTTGTTTTATTCCAAGCTTAGGCAGCGATGCTTTAGAGCCTGTTCATGATCTTAAAAAATTACCCTTGAAGTCGGCATGTTAGAGCTCCTGCGTCACCCCCAGCACAACTCACTTTTGAAAATCGTGAGCAGATTTTGAGAGAAGAGGTTATTAATCATTAATCAATTCTAATTCGACAGCCTTCACGGTTGCTTGGTCCAATGGTTTTTTTGTTTCTTGAAAACAAGGTAAACAACCGTTCCAACAGCCTATCATTAGGCCAGCAAATGCTTCTATAAAGCTTTTTCTCTCGTTTTGATCATCATTACCCACCCTGCCCCAAAAACGTGTTTTAAGCCAATCTTTATTGAGGCCTTCTCCATATTTTGTAGTAGATTTTTTTGAATCTACATCCGATGGCGTAATTTGGGATTGCGAATATTCGACTTGCTTGGAAGATTGAGTTGAACTGTTTGCTCGCTCAGCTGGTCTTGGCCTAGGTCTAGCTTCTGAGGGAGCATTCATAAATTCGCTATCAGAGTCTTCTTTATTATATTTATGCAGCGAAGAGAGCTGACTTAATAAACCTAACCTTTTTTGTAGGTTCCCTGTCTGGCGTATTTGCTCTTCTGCTTCTCTAATATTATCTGGTGATTTTGTTATTGATGATTTTGTTATATCTGATTCACTGCTTGACTCTGGATATCTGCTGGCGCTATTTGTTCCGTTAATCATCAGTGCCTCCCTAAAATCCTCATTGTCTAAAACGTCAAAAAAAATCATGAGTATTTTGCGAAGTTTGGTCTTTCTATACGAAGCTCTGCAGAGTTTTCTCAATCCTTATTTATGTCTTTAAATACAAGTGCTGATCACATTGATAGAGCTGTGCTGTAGGAGCGCATATTGCTGAGTAAGATAGAGAAGTGAAAGCAAAGAGCTAATAGCGCAATATGCAATGGGATAAGGTCATCTGATCGCTTTATTAAGAGGGAACAGATGCCTATGTCGATAAGCCTCATTACAAATCAAATAGGCACTTTATTTTAGTGATTTATGTTGTGCTATATCTGGCCTGATGAGCCAAGCTTTAGCGCATAGCCGCAGGAAAACTATCTCTGGTATATCAGGTAAATCATGGGATGCGCAGTCAGTATTTTCCTTTTTTCCTTGCGTAATTTTGCTGTTCCAACACGGGCTAGAGGTGAGCGCGTATAGTTTGTTGTGCATTTGGGAAATGCTGGATAAATATGCTTGAGGCAAGTCGACGCAGACGGCAGGTGTGCCTGGAAAATCTTGGCACTAGCTTCTGCAGCCAGCTTTTTTTCACGTTGATTGCTTAACACTGGGCTGAATCATGAGCTGTAGCTTGGCTGATGGATGAGTGCCAGTATCGATGATAGTCAAGGAGATGCTATGCATAAAAAAGAAGAAATGATGAAGATTAATATTGGTATTAACGATGCAGATCGTAAAAAGATTGCTGATGGCTTAAGCAAGCTGTTAGCCGATACCTATACCTTGTATTTGAAAACGCATAATTTTCATTGGAATGTGACAGGTCCAATGTTCAATACGCTGCATTTGATGTTTGAAGGGCAATACGTTGAGCTGGCCGAAGCGGTGGATACGCTGGCTGAGCGGATTCGCGCGTTAGGTTTTTTTGCGCCAGGCAGCTATCGTGAGTTTGCGAAACTTTCGTCTATCGAAGAAGCGCAAGGTGTGCCGAACGCTGAAGAGATGATTCGCCAGCTTACGCAAGACCATGAAGCCATCGCTCGCCGCACACGCGAAGAAGCACCCATAGCCGAGTCTGCCAACGATGAATCAACCGCTGATTTATTGACGCAACGCTTGCAAATTCATGAGAAAACAGCTTGGATGTTGCGCGCTTTACTACAGCCATCTAACTAATTCACTCTCTTGTACGTATTTGTTAAGGAAGGTTTGTATAGCTCGCGGGCTGCTCCCGATTATGCAGACCTTCCTTAACTATTGATCAGTTTTTTATCAGCCTAACAACACAGCCAGCCGAGACTTTGGACTGGCTGTTTTGCTTAATCTATCGATGATGAAACAGCGCCTTTTTTTATACGCTCAATTGGTTCGGCTAGATAAGCCAGTAGGTAGTTTGTTACTGCTTTGGCCGACCTTAAATGCTTTATGGATTGCCTCTGATGGGCATCCTTCTTTAGGGGTGCTGGCCATTTTTGTATTGGGCACAGTGCTGATGCGTTCGGCCGGTTGTGCCATTAATGATTACGCTGATCGTGATTTTGACTTGTATGTGCAACGCACGCATGCGCGGCCGTTAGCGGCTAGGAAAATACACCCAGCCGAGGCATTAGCGCTAGCAGTTGGGCTCGCGCTTTTAGCTTTTCTTCTGATTTGGCCGCTTAATGCACTCACTAAAAAATTATCGCTAGCAGCTGTATTTGTCGCTGCTAGCTATCCTTTTACTAAGCGTTTTTTTGCATTGCCGCAGGCTTATTTGGGTCTCGCTTTTGGCTTTGGCATACCGATGGCATTTGCCGCAGTGCAGGCATATGTGCCCGCCCTGGCTTGGGTGATGGTGTTAGCTAATGTGTTTTGGTCGCTGGCTTACGATACGGAATACGCGATGGTAGATCGTGAGGATGATCTTAAAATTGGCATTCGTACCTCAGCGCTGACGTTTGGCAGGTACGACGTATTCGCGGTGATGGTTTGCTATATCGCGTTTCTTACGATTTATGCCGTGTTGGGTTGGGTGCTTCACTACACGCTGCCATTCTGGCTTGGCTTGGCTGCCGCAGCAGGATGCGTGATTTACCACTACATTTTAATTCGCGAGCGTACGCCTAGTCAGTGCTTCGCTGCCTTTAAACATAATAACTGGCTGGGCGGCTTGTTGTTCGCCGGCATTGCTGGGCATTATATTTTCAGTGAGGGAATGCCTTGGTAGTGGGTGCGTAACAAGCTCCGTGTTAGAGCGTGCCACTGATTATCTAACAGGCAAAAACAAGTGCCTTGAAGGCTGTATGTTGGGGTTTCTGCGTTACCTCAACATACAGCTCAAGCGCTCCCACTCTCTTTAGAGTTGCCCGAATTCATTACCCATTTCTTGCGCTCGCGCATTGGCGGCTAGCGCGCCGCGCACAATCGCTTCTTTAATTTTATCTTGCTCAAAAGAGGCAAGGGCAACAGCGGTAGTCCCCCCTTTTGAAGTGACTCGCTCGCGTAATTGTTGGGGCGATTCGTCAGCTTCTTGTGCGAGTTGCACGGCACCTGAGAAGGTTTGCAGGGCTAGGGTGCGGCCTTGTTCATCATTAAAGCCGAGTTGTTTCGCGGCGGTTTCAAGCGCCTCAATAAGGTAAAACACATAGGCTGGGCCGCTACCAGAAATTGCGCTAATGGCATCGATTTGTTTTTCGTCGTCACACCATATCACCGTGCCAGCGGCAGCCAGTACTTGCTGTGCAAGTGAATGTGCCATAGGCGAGAGATGAAGGGCGAACGCGCCTGTCACTCCTTTGCCGATTAAGGCTGGCGTATTAGGCATGGTGCGTACGATATGGGAATAGCCACCAAGCCAACGTGACAGATCAGCAATGCGCACACCCGCTGCGATGCTAATAACAAGTTGCGTGTGCAAATAAGGCGCGAGTTGATGCGCTACTTCTTTCAAACTTTGTGGCTTAACCGCTAGCACCAACACTTCATATTTGTCCAAGGCAGCGCTAAGCGTGTCACTAGTACGTATCTGATGGAAATTTTTGACTAGCTGTGCGAGTGCTCGCTCATTAGTATCGATCGCGTAAATATTTTCACTGGCCACGCCGCGTTTGATTAGTCCGCCGATCAACGCGCTGGCCATATTGCCACCGCCGATAAAAGCTATTTTCATGATTAATCTGCCTAAAAATGACTAAGGAAGCTTTGTATAAGCTCTGAATTGTGGATTAATTCTATTTCCCTTGAAATGAGAGAGGGGGCATGAAATAAATAGGTCGGGGCACGAGCGGATATGAGCCTTGCCTGTACTCAACGATTACCTATTAATTTGCATTAAATCTTGCATAAAAAAGGACTGGAAAATGGCTACTTCGCTTCTACCCCCATCCGCATCTTCATCAGTGTCCACAACCTTAATCCCATCCCCAAGGCAATCGCTTGTTTCAAGTAACACACCTTCTTATCATACAATCAACTCGGCTTCACCAGCTGATGTAGTTAACCTGCCTGCCGCTGCTCCTAATGATCTCGATTTAATAACAAGGGCTGCTGACGCAGACAACTATCAAAGGCAGAGCAATAGAATTTTTCTCATAGCATGTCTGATGTTTGGTGGGACTAATTTTATTAAGTGGCTGAAAGATGAGCCAGGTTTTCCCCCCCTCTATGCTCTTTGCGCAGTTTCCATACCGATTACTTTGGTCTTCTCTGGTTTTATGTTTAGGATGTGCGCTTGTTTTGCTAGGGAAGAGATCGCAGAAGCCAGGCCACGGAGCCGCGAAGAGAGAGAGGTAAGACAGATCGAGGTAATAATAGAAGACAGTGAGTCAGAGTTTGCTTGACTAGAGCGAATGCAGGAGTCTTTATGTGCCTTCACGGAGCTCTGGAGAGCGAAGCGGAAGATTGTCCTTTTTCACCCCTAATCACAGTCTATTGAGCATTGATGAAATCAGTTCCACGTTGACCGAAGATGGCAGTTCCCACCCGTACCAGGGTTGCTCCTTCTAACACAGCTGCGTCAAGGTCGGCGGACATTCCCATAGAAAGGGTATCAAGCTTAAGTCCGTCGGCGCGCAAAGCTTCAAATAGATGCCGTAATTTTTGATAAGGTGCACGCTGCTCGGCAACATGAGACGTGGCAGCAGGAATGGCCATGAGTCCGCGTAAACGCAGTTGAGGCATTTGGCTAATCGCTCGGGCGAGGCTTTCCACTTGTTCAGGCTGTACGCCATGTTTACTCGATTCAGCGCTGATATTGACCTGCACACACACATTCAGCGGCGGTAAATCAGCCGGGCGCTGCTCAGATAAGCGCTGCGCAATTTTAAGTCGATCAACCGAATGCACCCAAGCAAAGTGGGTCGCCACTAAGTGGGTTTTATTGCTCTGCAAAGGGCCGATGAAATGCCATTCTAAGTGAGCCTTTAAATCAGCTAATGCAGCCATCTTGGCAATGGCCTCTTGCATGTAGCTTTCACCGAAAGCAGATTGACCTGCTGCAAACGCAGCACGTAGCGCCTGTGCCGGAAAGTACTTTGAGACAGCCAGTAACTTGATTTCCTCGGCACGACGTCCAGCAGCATGCGCTGCCTCAGCAATTTGACGGCGCACTGCAGCTAGACGATGAGCAATGTCTGACATCAATATCCTAAATAAAGATGAGTTATGGGACCTCTGCATAACTCACGTAACGGTGTCATTCCGGATCAAAGTACTTTTTTTGTACTGGTAGCAAAGGAATTCCTTTACTACGGGGTTTCGAAAGAGGTTTATTGATGTGTTGGCCTGGTTTAAAGGGCAGGGCAAGGGTTATCAAAGCCGCCTCAATCATATTTTTCGCTGTGCCATGCTTAAGCAAAGCAAGTCTTGACTTGCTTTGGGCATCATTTAGCCTATTTTTAAAGCACAGTGGCCGAACTCTGCTGCTGAGCGTTAGCTTGGCGCAGGCTGCGGCGTTGTTTCACTGCGTGGGCGAGTTGCTTGAGTACGGCAACACTCTCTTCCCAACCTAGGCAAGCGTCAGTCACACTTTGCCCATAGGTTAGTGCTTGTCCTGCTTTCAGCTCTTGGTTCCCGGCCACTAAGTGAGATTCCACCATCACGCCAACGATATGTTGGTTCCCTGCGGCAATTTGTGCACCGATATCCTGGCAAACCAAGATTTGGTTTTCGTATTTTTTCTTACTATTGGCATGGCTAGCATCAATCATCAGCCCGGTGCTTAGGCCAGCTTGGCTGATTTGCGAGCTTATGGCGTTGACATCGGCGGCATGATAGTTCGGCTCTTTGCCACCGCGCAGGATAAGGTGGCCATCTTCATTGCCAGCGGTCGAGATAATCGCTGAGACGCCGCTTTTTGTGGCACCTAAAAAATGGTGAGGCTGGGCTGCGGCTTTGACTGCGTCGATCGCGATTTTCACATTGCCATCGGTGCCGTTTTTAAAGCCAATGGGGCAGGACAGGCCAGAGGCGAGCTCGCGATGTACCTGTGACTCGGTAGTACGCGCACCAATGGCACCCCATGAAATAAGGTCGGCAATATATTGCGGGCTGATCATATCGAGATATTCAGTGCCAGCCGGTAGACCTAGCGCATTAATTTTAGTTAATAGTTCGCGTGCGAGTTTTAAGCCGTTATTGATCTGAAAACTATTGTCGAGATGTGGATCGTTAATTAAACCTTTCCAGCCAACGGTGGTGCGCGGTTTTTCAAAATACACGCGCATTACGATCTCTAATTCATTAGAAAAATTCTTACGTTCAGCAGCGAGCTTGTGCGCGTAGTCGAGTGCGGCTTGGGTGTCATGAATTGAGCATGGGCCAATGACCACAATCAGACGATCTTCCAAGCCATGCAAAATGCGGTGCAAGCTTTGGCGCGTGCTGAAAATCAGCTCGGCGGCTTGTTCGGTGCAGGGAAACTCATGAATCACGGTGGCGGGTGGCACTAATTCTTTTAATTCCCGAATACGTACATCATCGGTATTGCGTTGAGGCATTGTGTCTTCCTAAAAATGCGCTGACAGAACCTGTCTTGGCATAAATGCAGAGGCTGGCAAGTTCTTTCGACTTAAAGCACGGCGGTAGAACATGTCTGATGCTGAGCATTAGTTTTTGCTTGATGCAGGCTACGTCGTTGTTTCACTGCGTGGGCGAGTTGCTTGAGTACGGCAACACTCTCTTCCCAACCTAGGCAAGCGTCAGTCACACTTTGCCCATAGGTTAGTGCTTGTCCTGCTTTCAGCTCTTGGTTCCCGGCCACTAAGTGAGATTCCACCATCACGCCAACGATATGTTGGTTCCCTGCGGCAATTTGTGCACCGATATCCTGGCAAACCAAGATTTGGTTTTCATGCTTTTTCCTACTATTAGCATGGCTAGCATCAATCATCAGCCCTGTCTTTAGGCCAGCTTGGCTGATTTGCGTGCTTATGGCGTTGACATCGGCGGCGTGATAGTTCGGCTCTTTGCCACCGCGCAGGATAAGGTGACCATCTTCATTGCCAGCGGTCGAGACAATTGCCGAGAGACCACTTTTTGTGACCGATAAAAAGTGATGAGGTTGTGCTGCGGCTTTGACTGCGTCGATCGCGATTTTTACATTGCCATCGGTGCCGTTTTTAAAGCCGATAGGACAGGACAGGCCAGAGGCGAGTTCGCGATGTACCTGTGACTCGGTAGTACGTGCGCCAATGGCGCCCCATGAAATGAGGTCGGCAATATATTGCGGACTGATCATATCGAGATATTCAGTGCCAGCTGGCAGGCCTAGGGCATTAATTTTCGTTAATAGTTCACGTGCGAGTTTTAGGCCGTCATTGATCTGAAAACTATTGTCGAGATACGGGTCGTTAATTAGACCTTTCCAGCCAACGGTCGTGCGCGGTTTTTCAAAATACACGCGCATTACGATCTCTAATTCATTAGAAAAATTTTCACGTTCAGCAGTGAGCTTGCGCGCATAGTCGAGTGCGGCTTGGGTGTCATGAATTGAGCATGGGCCAATGACCACAATCAGGCGGTCGTCTAGGCCATGCAAAATGCGATGCAGGTTTTGGCGTGTGTTGAAAATGAGCTCGGCGACTTCTTCGGTGCAGGGAAACTCACGAATCAAAGTAGCGGGGGGTACTAATTCTTTTAATTCTCGAATACGTACGTCATCGGTGTTGCGCTGGGGCATTATGTGCTCCTAAAAATGCTCCGCAAGAGCAATGTCCTATAAGTCGTGCTGGCTTAGAACCTGCCTACAAATCGCCTAAAAGACGGTGATTCGAGGTCGGGCGGTGCTCGGCATCCTCATGTACTAGAGTACATTCTGCTTCCTGTGCTCCGTCCTCCCCGGACTGACGGCCTTTTAGGCGATTTGTAGACAGGCTCTTAGTCTGTTGGATAAGGTAAGAATCTTATCTTATCTCTAAATTTGCCTATGGCCATCATGAGACTGTTTACAGCAGCTTATTGCCGTAAATGGTCCTTTATGACCGTTTGCAACAGCTTATGGGAGAGCAGCACGAGAAGCTAGAGGAGGGTATTTACCTATAAGCAAAAATAGGCACAGCCTTAGTGTCTTCTAAGCTTAATTTGAAAAATTATGACTTATGAGGCGCAATGCGCCTCCATTAATGCGTCCTGCCAATGATGTGCATATTGTCTCCTGTGTAAAAAATACAACAGTACGGCAAATAGGAGACGACAAAACTGCACATCATTCGAGGTATGTTCTAGGCGGTGCCGCCTACTGTCATCTGATCAATCAGTAAGGTGGGCTGACCTACGCCAACAGGCACACTTTGTCCCTCTTTACCGCATACGCCTATGCCGGAATCGAGCGCCATATCATTGCCGATCATGCTGATATGTTGCAGGGAGTCGGGACCGCTGCCGATAAGGGTTGCGCCTTTGACGGGGTAGGTAATCTTGCCGTTTTCGATCATATAGGCTTCGGAAGCGGAGAATACAAATTTGCCATTTGTAATATCAACCTGACCACCACTGAAATTCACGGCATACAGTCCATGTTTCACCGAAGCAATAATTTCTTGCGGTGCTTGCGTGCCATTCCACATATAGGTATTGGTCATACGGGGCATAGGCAAGGCATCGTAAGATTCGCGGCGAGCATTGCCGGTGATGGGCATATTCATGAGTCGCGCATTGAGCGTATCTTGCATATAGCCCTTCAAAATCCCATCTTCAATAAGCACAGTACATTGGGTTGGGTTGCCTTCATCATCAATATTGAGTGAACCGCGCCGGTTTGGCAGCGTACCGTCATCGACCACGGTCACTCCTTTAGCGGCCACTCGCTCGCCAAGGCGGCCTGCAAAGGCAGAGGAGCCTTTGCGGTTGAAGTCACCTTCTAAGCCGTGCCCGATAGCTTCGTGCAATAACACGCCTGGCCAGCCGGGGCCAAGTACCACAGGCATGGTGCCGGCTGGGGCTGGGCGTGCTTCGAGATTAATCAGTGCTTCATGCACGGCACGGTCAACGTAGTAAGCGAGTTGTTCGTCGCTGAAATAACTGTAATCAAAGCGTCCACCACCGCCGCTGCTGCCCATTTCGCGCCGCCCATTCTGCTCCGCAACTACGGTTACCGAGACTCGTACCAGTGGCCGCACATCGGCCGCAAGCTTGCCATCGCTGCGTGCAATCAAGACCACATCATGTTCGCCAGCCAAACTCGCCATCACTTGGATGATGCGTGGATCTTTACTGCGCGCCATTTTCTCGATGCGCTCTAGCAGGGCAACCTTGGCCGTGGCATCCAGTGAGGCTAATGGGTCGTGATCGCGATACAAGCTATGCCCAGCGGGTAGAACAGCTTGTTTAGTTGAGCGCACACAAGCTTGGCCACCGCCTTGCCGGCCAATCGCACGTGCGGCTTGTGCAGCTTGTTGAAGCGCCAGCGGCGACAGGTCATCAGAATAAGCAAACGCTGTGCGCTCGCCAGATACGGCCCGCACACCCACACCCTGATCAATGCTGAAACTCCCGCTTTTAACGATGCCTTCTTCCAGGCTCCACGCTTCGCTGCGGGTTGTCTGAAAATAGATGTCTGCGTAGTCCACATGATGCGTAAAAATTTCCGCGAGGGTACGGCTGATAGCCGTTTCATCAAGGTTGTAGGGCGCAAGCAGCAGATTTTGCGCTTGGGTGAACGAAGCAAGAGACAGATCGATGGTAGCGCTTTTCATGTGCAAATGAATTTATGAATAGAGAGGGAAAGTTAGAGCGTTTCTCCAATGATCTGCTACGTGAACTCCCCTGCGCAGACAGTACATTAGTACGGTAAGCGGGGGACGACAAAGTGGCAGATCATTCGAGAAATGCTCTGGGCGTCAGGCATCAGCATACACGCCTTGCTGTCGTTGCATAGGCAGACTTTGCCGCACTGTTTGAATCCGGTTCACCTCAAGATCACCTATGACTAAACCTGGCCCTTCTTTGTGTACAGCTAAAATTTTGCCCCACGGGTCAACTAGCATACTGTGGCCCCAAGTACGGCGGCCGCTGTCATGCCTGCCGCCTTGTGCTGCGGCCAGCATATAACATTGATTTTCTACTGCACGTGTGCGCAATAGCAGTTCCCAATGTGCGCGGCCGGTTGTATAGGTAAAGGCTGACGGAGCCACAAGCAAGACACAATCGCCTAGGGCGCGATACAGCTCTGGAAAGCGCAGGTCGTAGCAAATCGAAAGCCCTACACGCCCAATGGGGGTTTCAAAGGCGCAAATGGTGGTGCCGGCACAGATAGTGTGCGCTTCATCAAATTTTTGGGTGTGGCCAATAAAATGAAATAAATGGATTTTGTCGTAGCGTGCAACTACCTCGCCATTTGGCGCAAAAACAAAGGTGGTATTAAATACCTTGTCAGGCTTAGCGCAAGAGATGGGCACCGTCCCACCGATTAACCAAATTCCGTGGCGGCTCGCTTGGTCTGCTAAAAAATCCTGGATAGGCCCAGCGCCTGCTGGCTCTTGAATCGATAATTTATCGGTGTCGCGTTGTCCCATTAAGCAGAAATATTCAGGCAGCACGACCAGCTGCGCGCCTTCTGCTACAGCGCTGTTAATCAAACGGCCGGCTTCGGCAAGATTTTGCTCAAGCACGGTTGTGCTGACCATTTGTAGGGCAGCAACACGAAGTTTTGCGGAGTTTGTACTCATAGCTTAGAAGACGAAGAGTGAGTCTTATTGGAAACGCTGAATAAGCCGGGAGCGGCCTCATGCTTCCTTACCGTACATGTGTACTGTCTCTGCGTCAGCATTCCTTGCTCCTGCCTTATTCAGCGTTTCTAATATTTTGCTTATTATTTTGCACATCTATGCGTTCAATACGTGGATTATTCCACGAGCCAGAGACGCTATATTGAGCCGCTAGCGTGCGAGAAACAGATGCCGAGAGCACTTGTTGAGCTAAATAGCTGCCTATGCCCAATATCGGATTAACAATAGCTGCCGCGACCACGGCTGAGCCGACGTTGATAGCAGGCTTAACGTCAACCTGTAAATTTTGCTGTTCTTGGGCTAGGTCAGCGTTACCTTTGACCTGGATCTCAGCTAGCGAGCTGATAATTTTAAAGTCTTCTGTGCGCGCGATCCCGCGAGCAATGTCAGCAGATGCAGTCATACGCTCGAAAGTTAAGCCTGTGCTGGTTAACTCACGAAAATCTAGGGTTAAAAAATGTGCCAAGCTTTGCAACGATAACACGCCAATTAGTTTGCCAAGACCTGGTTCCACCTGAACGATTTGTCCGCGCTGTAAATCGAGTGAGAAGGAGCCCGCGAGGGTTGTGTAATCGATAGGGGCAAGCTTACCGTGCCAATTGAGGCTGCCTGCTAGGGTACCGCTGCCGTCGCGCAATGTACCCGCTAAGCCGAAATGGTTAAGCAGGGCGCCCGCGTTATGCAAAGCAAGCTTAAAGTTAAAAGAAGCGTGCGGCGTAGCAGGGGGGCTCACTACTGGCAGATGGCTTTGTGGCTCCTGCCAACTGCCAGTAGCCGTTAGTTGCGCTGCGGGATGGGTAAGTTGCAGTTTATCTAGCTGCCAGCTGATTAGGCCTGGCGTCGTTGCAGTCGTTGTATTGCGCAGCGCCATTTCCAGAGAGCCTAGCGCTTTGTCATGAATAGACAAAGCATCAATCTTGAGATTAAGCGAGGGGGGATTATCCGCACGCTTTTCGAGCGTCTTGCTTTTTACATTGGTATGTATAGGTGCTGGAATAGCTAGTCGCACTAAGTGCGCGGTGAGTGTGCTGGCACGGTTTAGCTCGTGCTGTGCTGATGCCGATGCCTGCCTCAATAAAATATCCCCAGCAATATTGGGTGCAACAAGCTGGGCGCGCCATACCTCGTGATTGTGCCAAGCTTTGAGATTGAGATGAGGCCAGTGCCGGTCTGCGAAGGTCAGCATATTGAAATGCAGCGCAAAGCTGGTTGGTAAATACGCTGCGCTCATATTAGAAAATAGGCCGCTCTCTGTATCTGTCGGTTTTGTTGTGACAGTTGGACGGGTCATTAATTTGTTAACGAAGACCTGCCAGGCATCGAGATCAAATTGTTTGAAATGCGCGCGTGCTACTACCCCATGAGTGGGCAAGATAGCTGGACGATTAAAGCTAAGTGCGCCACTCACGACCGCTGGCTGTGGGCCACCGCGTTGTAAGTAAATAGCTGTGAGTGGGCCGAGGTGAAGCTCAAGCTGAGACAAATGGGAGGTAATGGGGGCAGCGGCTTGTGTCCTCGCTTCTGAGGTTGAAGATGAAGTAGGGGCTGACTTGTCAACATGGCCTGGGCTAACTGGCCGTAGCGCAAAACGCAGCGACATAGGTTGGTGCGCAGTTTTAGCAAGAGGCGCTGGCAGATCGATAGAAACGGCACGCAAGTTAGCATGAGCCGTAATGGTTGCTGGGCTATCTTTTCTATCTGTGGGTATTTGCACGCTAATTTTGTAAGGAGCAATACCGTCGAAGCGCTGCGTGAGGACAGGCAGAGGGCTAGCATGATCATGCTGTGCTAAATGTTTATATAAAGCCTGAGTAGATAAATTTCCGCTAGCGTCTAGCGTAAGTTTGTCATTCTGCTTAACAGCACCAGCAATATTTACTTTGCCACCCAGCCATTGCGCAGATATTTGTTCAAGCGAAGCGCTTTTTTCAGTAAATTTAAGCTGCCCCGTCAGCTGACTAAGCGGAGGTAGCGTGCTGAAAGACAGCGAGTTATTTAAAAACTCCAAAGTACCAATGGCCCCAATGCGCGAGCTGCCATCGGAAGGTATGTGCATGCGCAAGCTTAACTTGGCATTTTCTTTGGCTTGCAACTGATCTGCTGGCAGCCCAATCCATTGTGGAATGGGCGTATGGCGCAGGTAATGCAGCAGGTCATTAAGTGGGCCATTGGCTTGGCCTTCAAGAATCAAATCCGCTGATTTTGTTAAGTCGTTAATCTGCCCATGCGTGCGCGAGAGCGTTACACCGCGGTAGTGCGCTTGTTCTACATCAAACTTCAACGTATTGCGATCAATCTCAAAAACCCCTTTTATTCCCTCAAAACTTGGCCATTCCGTCAATACGCCTGAGGCATTGCGCCGAGCTTGCTTGGGTGAGGGGTTAAAGCTGCCACCCTCAAATGGGGCGTAGATGCGAAAAATACCTGGCGTTTTTGCTTGGTGAAAAGGAAAGGCGTCCAGTGGCCCTTTAATTTCAATCGTCGCGTCATGTGCGGTGCCCTCAATTAGGGCATGGCCGAGATAGGTGCGCAGTGCTTTACTAAGTGTGGTGGGCAGGTAGCGCGGTATACGTTTGATGGCGGCACGGCTAAATTGGGTTGTAAGGTTTAATGTCCCTAAATTTGAGTCGGTTTGATAATACGTAGCTTGCAGCTTGCCAGCTGCATCGGCATTGGCAAATGACAGAGATTTAAGCTTGGCGTTGAGCGTGGTCGAGGAGCTGATTTTCTTGATAGTCCAGTACGCTTCGCCATGCAGCGTATCAAAGCTTAGTTTAGGTTCGTCAAGCCAACCTGGAAGAGTGAGCGAGGCTTTCTGCGCGGCCAATTTGAGCAATCCGTGCCGCTCACTTGCACTGATTGAACCGGACAGATGAGTGAAGCCGGGCAGCCCGCTTGATGCACGCTCGCTTGCATTAGGCTCATGCTGTAAACCATTGGAGAGAGGCGCTAAAGAAGCATTTTCAAAATCTGCTTTCAGCCGATAACGCACCAATGGCATTAGGCTTGGAGAAGCGCTTTGAGAAGTGGTGCTGGCGGGGGCAGCGAATTCACCTTCGAAAGCATAGTTGCGCAGTAGGCCATCAAGCTTAAAGCGATCTAAGTTGCTGATAATCGAAGAATGGAGTGGCAAAGCATGCGCAAGCTTGGCAAAAAGACCAACATCAAGGAAATCTCCATCGACGCTAAAGCGCTCCTTAAAATGACGGCCACGCGTAACGGTTGCTGCACGATAGCGGGCATGTAAGCGCTGCGCCGTAAAATTTTGCTGGTGGGGTAACAGCTTAGGCGTATCAGCAGCGTTAGCTAGTTGCATTGATAAATTGCGTATGCGCAGCGAAAGCTCATTCTCTATACGCTGAGCATGATAAATGAGTGATAGCTTAGGTAAATTGAGCGCGGGCAGATGTGGTGCAGCGCGTAGCGAGAGCTCGCGTGCTATCAAGCTGCCGTTTAATCCTTGAATCTGGCCTTGGCTAAATTTAAGCCAAGTACGTGCATCGAGTTGACCACCGCTGACAGCAATCGGTAGCTTTAAAAAACGGTTAAGTGTTGGCAAATCAATGGTGCCAGTGCTGAGATAAGCTGTGCCTTTCCACTCACGCATATTATCTACGCGGCTGAGCCGACCATGCCGAAAACGCGCACGTATATCCAATGGACCAGCTAATGGGCCACCCTCAATTTCTGCTTGTAAGCCTAAACGATGCTGTTGACGATAGTTCAACATCGTAAAGCGGAGTTGTGTCAGCGTAACAGGCGGGGTGTCATGTTGGGCGTCCTGCCAATACACAGTACCGTTACGTAGCACGATAGCCTCTTGCGCCAATACCCAACTTGCCCAATGGCTTTGCTTCTGGTCGCTTGAGCGAGCGCTTATGCCTGCTATCGAAAGCGTGCCATCGCGAGAGCGCTGTACTCGAAGCATCGGGGCTTCAATGGTTAAATTAGACAAAATTGGCTGCAGTAGCAGCAGCGAGCGCCAGGACAAGGTAGCGGCTGCATGAGGCACAACAAGAGCGGGTTGACCTTGTTGATCCAGAATTTTGAGTTGAGTGACGCTCAGACTGGTTTGCAATCCTTGCCAACTTCCTTGCAAGGCGCCGATTGAGACGGGTGCGTGTAGTGCACGGCTGGCCATTTGTTCGATACGTGGCCGCCACGTATCAAGATGAGGTAAGACTGCGTAACGTAAGGCGAGTACGCCTGCCGCTGCGCCAAAATACAGCACTAATATAAACGCGAGAGCAAAGCCCAGCATGCGCTTGAGCAGGCGTTGGCTGAAATAAGATGCCGACTTATCGTGCTTCTTTTGATTAGGCACGCTAGCGGCAGCAGACTGTTTGGAGGAAGGCTTGCGGTTAGGCATGCAGGCCGGAGACTAGGTTAATGAGATTGGCGCGACAGGCTACGAATGTAACACAGCACGTATTTTCCCGCTGATCTTGTGCAGTCATCGCGCATCGTACCTGCGCCACCCTAACCTACAAAAAATGGCAAAGACTCGTAGTTTGGGGTGATGAATTTAAAATTAGGAACCTAAACATAGCGACCACAGGACGCTTATTTTTGTTTTTTAGCAATGGGGGGGCAGGTGCTAGCGTGAATTGATGAGTCGTCAGCCTGCGAGCAGTTCTTTGGCATGTTGACGGGTGGTCGCTGTGATCTGCGCGCCGCCCAGCATTCTTGCGATTTCTTCAATCCGTTGCTCGGTATTGAGTGGGGTGACGGTGCTCAGTGGCTGCCCGGCTGCGCTGGTTTGCTTGGCGATGCACAAATGTTGCATGCCGCGTGCTGCCACTTGAGGCAGGTGAGTGACGCATAAGACTTGTCGGCCTGCACCTAATTGCTGCAGCAAGCGGCCTACTGCCTCAGCGGCAGCGCCTCCAATGCCGCTATCTACTTCATCAAAAATCAGGGTAGGCGTTAGGCTGGCAGCACTTGCGACCACCGCGAGCGCTAAACCGATGCGTGCGAGCTCACCGCCAGAGGCGACTTTTGTCAGAGGCCGCACTGGCACGCCCGGATGAGCGGCAACCTGAAATTCAATTTGCTCTAGTCCATGTGCGCCGCCTTCAGATAGCGCAATCAACGCAACTTCAAAAGAACCGCCTGCCATGGCTAAGCTTTGCATCTGCTTGGTGACTGCATCGCCTAATTTACGTGTCGCTTTTTTGCGTTGCTGCGATAAACGTTGAGCGAGTACTTGATAGTCTTTCTGCGCTTCAGTCTCGGCCGTTTGCAGCGCTTGCAAATCAAGTGTTGCCTCCAGCGCTGTGAGTTGGGTGCGGAAGTTGATAGCTTCAGTATGTAGTGCTTCGGGCGGTAAGCGGAACTTGCGCGCAATGGCGTAAAAATCGGCTAGCCTTGCTTCAATTTGCGCGAGTCGCTCAGGGTCAAGGTCGAGCCTTTGCGCATAATGACTCAGAGAATGAACAGCTTCTTGCAGTTGGATCTCGGCGGCTTCTAGTGCACTTAGCGTATCAGTCAGACCGCTATCGATATCTGCTGATTTGCGCACTGATGCAAGTATCGCGTTAAACCGGGTAAGTAAGGCATCGTCAGCTTCTGATAACTCAAGCAGAGCCTGTTGGGTGCTTTCAATCAGATTGGCTGCATGCGAAGCTCGTTGATGTTCAACCCCAATCTCCTCCCATTCGCCCGGTTGGGCAGCGAGAGTTTCAAGCTCACTGAGCTTCCACGCTAGTTGCTCGCGTTCAAGTTGGAGTGTGTGCTCTTGATTTTGTGCCGTGAGCAGTGCGGTGCTCGCCGTGCGCCAGGCGCGCCATGCTTGGCCGACCTCATCAGCCAGCGAGGCTGTGCCTGCATACAGATCGAATAAGGTGCGCTGCGCGTCAGCGCGCATGAGCTGTTGATGTGCATGCTGGCCATGAATGTCGACCAGTTGCTCACCCACTTCACGCAACTGGGTGAGCGTGCTTAACGAGCCATTAATGAAGGCCCGCGAGCGCCCTTGCACGTCAATCGTGCGCCGCAGAATGAGGATGTCGTTCTCTGCAGTCTCATTTTCAGAGAGAAGTGCTTGTTCACTAAGCCAGGCGCGCAGTGATTCCGGCACTGTAAAAGAAGCACTAATTTCAGCGCGTGTCTGCCCGTGCCGTACCATGCTAGCCTCGGCACGAGCGCCTAGGACGAGTGCTAGCGCATCGAGCAAAATGGATTTGCCCGCGCCAGTTTCGCCAGAAAATACGGTGAAGCCGGCTTCGAACTCAAGCTCGAGCGCGGCAACGATCACGAAATCACGAATTGATAGATGATGAAGCATGCTAAGCCTAGCTTTCGGGAAGGGTTGTATAGGTCGGATGGCGGCGTCATGCCGACCGCATTTAATCTCTTCTTGTACTAACGTACTGGCAGCAAAGGCATTCCTTGCCCTCCAACCTATACAACCCTTCCCTGGGTTGTTTGTAAATTTTTCTCAAAAGGCTATCAGATTGGGCGGGGGTTGTGGGTAAGAATTGTTGTGTTGCTTGAGTGTCTTTTAAGATGAATGAAGGATTGGCATTAATGCCTCTTGATCGCCATCGCATACGAGTTTAAAGGGGTGGTGGAAGGCGTGACTGATGAGGTCAGGGGTCAAGATATCGTATACAGGGCCGCCGATGGCGTGGGTGCCATCTAGCAACAGTGCGTGAGTAGCAAAATGGCGCGCAAGGTTTAAATCGTGGCACGAGAAAATGATGGTGCGATGGGGTTGAGCGCTTAACCATTCGCGCAATAGATGTAGGCAGGCAATTTGATGCGCTAGGTCAAGCGAGGCTAGCGGTTCATCTAGCAGTAGCAGAGGGGCTTGCTGGCATAGGGCGGTGGCTAGCGCGACGCGTTGCTGCTCTCCGCCTGATAATGAGGTGACTAAGCGTGCTGTAAGCGGAGTAAGTTGTAGCGCCTCAATGGCTGCGAGCGCGGCGGCTTGATCTTCGTCGGATTCCCAGCCCCAACCAGTTAAGTAAGGATGGCGGGCCAGCAATACGGTATTAAATACATTCATATTAAATACGGCTTGCCTGGCTTGCAGCATAAGGGCACGCCGCTGCGCTAAAGCCGCTAGCGGCCAAGCGCTGAGCAAACGGCCATCTAATTCAATGGTGCCGTGTTGAGGCGAACGCATGCCTGCTAATGTATGTAGGAGCGTGGTTTTGCCAGCTCCGTTGGGGCCCACTAAGCACCACATTTCGCCGGGTAAAAAGCTTTGCGAGAGATCGGTGACAAGCTTTCGTGCGCCAACTGTCACCGTTAAGGAGCGTGTCAGCAACGTATGGGAAGAGGGGGCAGCGGCAGGCACGGTAGATGAATTAAATGGCTGTGCCGTCCCCCCACTAGACGCCTCGGTGAGTGCGCAGCTAGACGGTGTGAGAGCAGGGTGGTGCTGGTCGCCACGTGCTTTATTCATCGCTTATTTGTCACTTATTTGACACCTAATCATCGGCGTGTTTTTAGCAAAATCCAGAGAAACAAGGGCACCCCTAGTAGAGCCGTCAGTGCGCCAACAGGCCACTGCGCAGGGGCTGCTAACGTGCGGGCGGCCAGATCCGCGGCCATTACCAATATGCCACCGGCTAGCGCGGCGGCAGGCAGCAACATACGTTGATCATTACCGTAGGCGAGTCGCAATAGATGCGGCGCCACCAAGCCGACAAATCCAATCGTGCCTGCTGTCGTAACCGCGACGGCAGTAGCCAGCGAAGCGACTAAGTATAAGCGTAGTCTTAACGGGGTAACGGCTACGCCCAGTGCCCGTGCAGTTGTTTCACCGTGCAGCAGTACATTAAGTTGAGGTGCGACAGGTAAGCTTAAGGCGAGTGCGATGGTTAACGTCATCACAGCGGGTAAGGCATGTTTAACTCCATTCAAATCGCCAGCAAGCCAAAACACCATGCCGCGTAATGCACGTTCGGGGGCAATGGTTAAGAGCAACATAATAATTGCACCCCAGCCAGCAGCCAGGGCGACGCCCGTTAAGAGTAAGCGCGACGAGCCATGCTGTGATTCGCTTAGCCACAATTCACGTCGTGCGACAACTAGGACTAAAAGAATCGCGATCACTGCACCGATAAACGAAGCCGATTGAATCGCCGCCCCTGACAAAGACAGCATCATGGCAGCTAACGCAAAGCTAGCAGCGCCACCAGATATGCCTAGTACATAAGGATCAGCGAGTGGATTACGTAGCAATGCCTGTAGCAACGCACCGGCTAGCGCTAATAATGCACCACTGGCGAAACCTGCGGTAGCACGTGGCACCCGCAAGGTATAGATAATTTGGGCGGCTACGCTAGCATCATCTGCAAACAGCGCATGCCAGACCTGCATGGGCGGTAGGTGCACGCTGCCGAGCATGAGTGAGGTAGCAAATACTAATATTGCACCGGCGGCAAGTATTGTCCAAAGCGCTAAGGCGCGTGCCACGCTGATTTTTTTGAGCTGCATATTATTCCGTTAAGTGCGGACAAGGAGGCCTGACCTCACAACCTGTTTACGAGCTCAAAAAATCAACCTTGAGTTGAGCCCCAGCACAATCCACTTTTGAAGATCGCAAACGATTTTTTAATGGGGTTGCCAGCCAAGCATAAGGTATGCGCTACGCTGTGGCGTCTGATATGCGTAGGCAAGCTCATATTGCTTGTTAAGTAAATTTTCGAGGCGTGCTGCGACATACCATGCTTTGTTTATGTTGTAACGCGCATTAAGGTTAATCAGACTATATCCACCAAGGTGTGTGCCACTATCATCACGAGGGCCGCTGGCTAACCATTCGCCGCCAACACGCCAGCCAGCAAAAGGGCGGGTGATGCTGAGCGCAGCAAAATGACGAGCGCGTCGCGGTAAGACCGTGCCCTGCTTTTGATCAACTGGATTTTGCGCAGTAGCGGTGAAGCGTATTTCATTCTGTAGCACACGGCTATTTAATGAGGTTTCAACGCCCTGTATCTTGGCACGTCCAACATTCTGCGCATGATAAATGCCAGGGGAGACTTGTGCCGATTCGATGAGATCACGGTAATAGGTCTGAAAGGCTGTAACGCGTAGTATGCCGAGTGTTGGGGAGCTGTATTGCAAGGCGACTTCTGCTGAGTGGCTGCGCTCAGGCCGTAAGGCGGGATTGCCATAGCCTGGGTAATAGAGGTCGTTAAAAGCAGGTGCTCGAAAGGCGTTGGAAATACTGGTAATGAGTTTCCAGTATTTATCTAAAGCGTAACCGTAGCCAGCATAGTAACTATGTGCGTTGCCAAAATCGGTATATTGATCGCGCCGCAGATTTAATTGGAATTGATGTGGGCCAAGCTCGGCTTGGTAGCCAGCGAAGCTAGAATCTACTTCTCTGGCAGGCGCCGCATATGCATCAGAAGCCAGCCGCTGGATTAAATGCTCATAACCGAACAACACTTTTTGCAAGTCGCTGAGAGTGAACTCATTTTGCCAAGTGAATTGATAGTTGCTTGTATTAAAACGGCCGTTAACAGTGTGATTAAGCAGGTTGGTGCTGTGATCTTCACTGCTGGCAGCAATCAACCGTGTTAGCCAGTGCTCATTGAGCTGGCCATTAACAAAAGCAGAAAATACGCGCACACGATTTTTCGCGCGATTGATATCAGTCGGTAGGCCGAAGGCATTATTGAAGTTAAATACGCCTTGTGATTCGTAAAAGCGCAGGCCAGCATCCCAGTCTGAGTTGAATCTATGTTGTAAGGCCATACTCAGGCTGGTATTACTAAAGCCGTGGTCGTCTGGATTCGCGTTTGGGACTTTGTGCGGGTTGAGGGCAGAAAAGCCATCTGTGAGCAAGTGTGAGTAGCCGAGATGAAAGGTTGTGTCACCGGCCGCGTCAAAAGAACCAGTGATAGCAGCACGTTGCCGTTGCGTATTGTAGCTGCCATATTCCAGCGAGATTTCAGGCTTGGAAGACGAGGGGCTACCTTGTTTGGTAAAAATTTGTACCACGCCACCAATGGCATTTGAGCCATATAAGGCGGAAACATTGCCACTGACGACTTCAACCCGCTCCACTTCATCCAGCATGAGCTGCGACAATTGCACATTGCCAAGACTTGCTGAATCAAGTCGTATGCCATCCATTAAAACCAAAGTTTGTGTGGTGTTAGCCCCGCGTAAATAAAAGCTATTGGCAGCACCAATACTGCCGTTTCGTACAATCTGCGCGCCGGTTGCGAAAGGCAATAAGGCGGGCAAATCGATAGCACTGCTCGCAGCGATTGTTTTTGCATCAAAAGAGGTAGTTTGGGCTAGCGTATTATCAGCGCGTTGAGCAAGGCGTGAGGCGGTGACGACAATCGTTTCCAGCGGTTGATCATCCGTGACTTCGGCACCCTCGATGTGGTTTGATACGGTAGCCGGTTGACAGGTGGCGCAGTTTGCAACTGCAGATGCAGCAATAGCTCCTGTTGCAGAGGCCGCAGATTGGGCAACCCCAAGTAGTGGCATGCTGCTAAAAAACAGCAGTCCAGTAGCTGCGAGCAAAGGGCGCATCAGAAAAACCTTGAAAAAAGGCGCAAGTGTAGGAGTGCGCTTTAGGAGCGTCAAGAAGATCCATTTGTTTCAAGTTATGCGTGCCAAATATAAAATCTCACCGGCTCAATACGCGAGACTAACGAGATTAGAGAAATAAATGAGCGAGATAATTCTTTACCCAGCTTTTTGCCCTTAGAAAGTACGCCGATTCAGCGTTAAAATGCGACATCTTATGAGAATGCCACCCCATGCTTAATGAACTTAATTTACTAGCGCAAAATATTCAGCGGCTGATTGAAATTAACAGCCGCTATCAGCACGATTTGCATGAGTTGCAGCAAAGGTTTGCGCAAGCTTGCACAACGCTTGAAGAAACACGCAGCCAACGCGATACTTTGCGAGAAGAATTCGAAACGTTGCGGCATGAGCGCAATATATTGACGGCGAAAGTTGAAGATACGCAAATACGTTTAAATGCCGTGCTTGAAAGCCTGTGTGAGGCTAAAGAAACAGATCATCAGCCTAAGCTGCTGCCTTAATTGAGAAAAATCGGGAAACATTGAGTCAATCGCACGCAAAAAAGTTAGTGCACGACTTTGGGTTTATTCAAAGTTTCTTAACGAAAGAGATAAAGCATGACAAATAAACAAGTCGAAGTAGAAATTCTTGGTCAGCCTTATCGGCTTGTCTGTGCACCAGCAGATGAAGCGGTGCTGCTTAAATCGGCCGTGCTGGTGGATGAAAAAATGCGTGAATTGAGCGAGCGCTCAATCCGCGGCGCTGATCGATTAGCCGTGATGGCAGCGTTAGCTATTGCTTCTGAATTGCTCAAACTGCAACAAAGTGTGCATCATGGTGAGGCATTTCCAGTTGCAGAAATCCAGCGTACAATGCAAAACATGAATCAACAAATAGACACAGCGATAAAGCAGAGCAATATAGAGCACAGCAATACAGAACAGAGCAATACAGCAGCATAGGAAGTAAGAGGAAATATAGCGCGGTTCCTAGTTGAGGTAGATAGCTTGTACGGTTTCCCTGCCTGGTTTGCGAGGGTCAAAAAATCCTTGAATCAATATTACGATGAAAAGGTTGCGGTAATTTGTAGCATGGAAGTGCGCATCCAGTAGTAACAGCGATGTACCTGAAATGCTTCTAACTGCGACCACTTGGACCCTTAGGTTCAGGATCGTGGCCTTAGCGGCCAAGGTGGGGAACTTAATTGTGCGGCACCGGATTTTTCCGGTGCCGTTTTTTCATAACGTAACCCACAAGGCTCGGAAATGATTAAAAGAATGCTGACTGCACAGTGGTTTTTGCTCGCTGCACTGACTTGTCTGACTGTGCCCGCGCAAGCTGACTCAGCGAAGGATGCAGATGCGCTTAATGCGTCTGATAAATTATCGCTTAGCGCACAAACTAGCACTCAAGTGCCGCAGGATATCTCGCACATCACTCTTTTCTTTGAACAGCAGGGCACTGACCCCGCTTCTTTGACGACTACGCTCAAACAAAAAACCGACCAAGTCTTACGTATTACGAGATCGCAAAATAAAGTGTCAGCACAAACGGGCACTTTTACTGTGCGTCCCGTGACTGATCGTGACAACCGCATTAAAAACTGGCGCGGCCGTACTGAATTACGCCTAGAGTCAACTGACTTTGCTGCCATTTCTCAACTCGCCGGACGCCTGTCGCCAATTATGCAAATTAGCGCAGTACGTTTTTCTCTGTCACCTAAAGCTCGGCGTGAAGCACAGTCAAAGCTTATTGCTAATGCGATTACTGAGTTTCGTGAACAAGCAAAACTAGCGTCGCAAGCTTTTGGTTACAGCAACTATGCCATTATTGACGTGAACATCCAGCAAAATGGCATGAGCATACCTGAGCCGATGATGATGGCAGCCTTCTCTTCTGCGCGTGCAGCGGATGCAGAGAGTGAAGTGCCGCTCGAAGCTGGCAAAGAGACGGTTAGCGTATCAGTATCAGGTACCGTGCGCATGCAGCATTGAAGCTGTGCAGTCATAGATCTGCTCAGTCAATTAAGAACCTGTTCTAAGAAGTATTTCAAAAAGATAAAACCTAGCGTCTAGCTAGTGGTGCAGAGTTGGCAGCTTACGCGGGCATTAAGATTGCTTAGATAAGCTGTCAACTCATCTGAAGGACACCACTATGCAATCTACCCCTACCTCCCAAGCATCCGATAAAAAAGCGCAAGATGGCCTGTCCTTACTTGAGGCAGACCACCGCACGGTTGAAAAAATCTTTGATGAATTTGAACATGCAACTGGCGATGCTCAGAAGACCGCGCTCGTGAAACGCGCTTGCGAGGAGCTGACGATTCATACCATGATCGAAGAGGAAATTCTTTATCCTGCGGCTAAAAAAGCGCTTGCAGAAGAAGGGGTGAAACAAGTAGAAGAAGCTTACGTCGAGCATTATCTGGTAAAAATGCTGATTGAAAAATTCACCAAACTCACCCCGCGTGACGAGGGCTTCGACGCAACTTTTCAAGTGCTAACAGAAAATGTGACGCATCACGTTAAAGAAGAAGAGGAAGACCTATTTCCATCTCTACGTAAAACGAAGCTTGATCTGCAAGAGCTTGGCCAACGTATTGCGAGCAGGAAAACTCAACTTCAAAATAAACTTGATGCCGTTGCGCAGAAATAATCTGAAGAGGGTTTGCATAAGCTGGGCAGGCAGCGAGGCATAACGCCCCACCAATCGGATGATGCTGACTATTCTGCAAAATAGGGATTCACTTTTTTACCCTCAATATCCCTGTTTGTGCGTTAACAGCCCATGAATTTACCTATTCATTAAGCGTTCTTTGGCTGCTGTTTTTTGATAAATTTAAAAAATAATTTATTCAGAAAAAACTAAAAAACCTCTGCATAAGCCCTGTAGCGGTGTCATGCCTCCTTGCTACAGGGCTTATGCAGAGGTTTCCTAAATAGTCTATTAGCAAATGCACATACTGTTTACCTATCCCTATATGTCTCATTAATTTAATTATTGCGACATATAAGGATAATGTGTCGTTGGCAGCGACATGATCTGATAACATGTCGTTATTTATTAAAAATAACGACATGACGTAAGAGAAAGTTGCAATCTACAAGATGAAGAACACGCCTAACGCATACGGTAAAGAAGAGCATCCCTTTTTTTGGCAGCCCAATATTCCCTACAAGCAACTGCCTAAATTACCCCCCACGCATGACCTAGAAAGCAAGACTGTACTCAAAGCATGCATTACTGCACGGGCAGCGCTTGCCGAATTAAAGCAAGCAGCTGAGTTAATTCCCAATCAGACAATGCTAATCAATACCATCCCACTGCTTGAAGCCAAAGACAGTTCTGAGATCGAAAATATTGTCACCACGACCGATAAATTATTTCAGCACGCACAAGGCGATAGCGTCACGGATCATGCTACTAAAGAGGCATTGCGCTACCGCTCAGCGCTGCAGCGGGGCTACTTATCATTACAAGATCGGCCTCTTTGTACTGCCACCGCTGTACAGATTTGCAGCACGCTTAAAGGCGTAGAGATGGATATCCGCCGTATAGGGGGTACTCAGTTGAATAATGATAAAACGGGCGAGGTCATTTATACCCCACCTGAAGGCGAAGCGCATCTACGGGATTTGCTCGCCAACTGGGAGTGTTTTTTACATACGCAAACAGAATTGGATCCTTTAATTCGTATGGCAGTGGGTCATTACCAATTCGAAGCCATACATCCGTTCCTAGATGGTAATGGCCGTACCGGCCGCGTACTCAACACGCTCTATTTGATACAAGCCGAGCTGCTTACTCTTCCTATTCTTTACCTCAGTCGCTACATCATTGCGTACAAAGCAGATTATTACCGCCTACTACTGGAAGTAACCAGTGCTCAAGCTTGGGAGCCGTGGTTGTTATTTATGCTACAGGCAGTGGCAGAAACATCGCGCTGGACGAGCGCTAAAATCGCTGCAATTCGCGGCTTGGCCGAGCACACCACCGAATATGTGCGGGCGCACTTACCCAAAATATATAGCCGTGAACTCGTCGATGTCATCTTCGAGCAACCCTATTGCCGCATTGCCAATCTCGTGGAAAAAAATATCGCACAACGGCAAGCAGCCTCACGTTATCTAAAAGATCTAGTTAAAGTGGGTGTGCTGCATGAAATGCAATACGGTAAAGAAAAGCTTTTTGTTCATCCAAAACTGATGCAATTATTGAGTAAAGACAGCAATCAGTATGTGCTCTATCCATCAAGTGCTCAATAACAGCAGACCATCATTAGTAGCTGCAACTCAGAATCTCAATTAGCTGCCCATCTTCCGAAGTTCTTCGCCATAAAAGTGCCAATACCAATAAGGGGTATGGCATGTCTGCATGCCCAAAAGAAAGGTGCTCTTTTTCTGCGAAATTTAATTAATGATTTAAGAAAAAGTTCGCTATACGGAAAGAATCTTCGTATTTATGTAAAGGAAGTACTACTTAATAAAGCTAGTCTTTGTACCTAGTTAGATATTAATTAGCATCTTAATTTACTAAGGAGTGATCCATGGCAGGTCCTATTGGTAATTCCCCATCAGAAAAGTACGTTGAAAGTGAACCTTCTTCAAATGCTGGTGAGTCGAGTAACAGTGCTTCAGCCGAGACTTCAAAAAGGCCAGATAGCAGGCTAATGCTTTTTCCGAGTCTTAGATCACAAGGCGATGGGCAGCCACCGACTTCTGCCCCAGTAATTAAGAAGTCGGTAAATATGGAAAATAAACTTCAAGGCTCAGAAAAAAAACTTAAAGAATTGAAAGAAGACATTGCGAAAGCTTCAAGAGAATTTGAGCCAATAGAAGGAGAACTGAAAAAGGCAATACAAGATTTTAAAAAGACGCAAGACGAAATGCGTGAATTGGAAGAGGAATATTTAAATGCGGATCCAAACGATGTAAGGTTTGCCAGAGCGTTTAATGATCTTAGCATCGTGCTAAAAGGGATGGAGGAAAATAAGATCGTGCTAGCTACAAAACTAGCGAGAGCAAATGCAACGCATACCAACGCAAAGCGTGCTGTCCAAGTTTATCAGGACGAGCACGCTAAACTAATAAAGATAGCTAATCAAAATAAAGAAAGACAACCATCTCAATCATTAATTCAAGCATCGGCGAAAATTGCATATCAAAGTCTAATAGAGCGATTGTCTCCAGATGATATAGCAAATATACGGAAAGAGATAAAAGGTAGCTTTACTATGCTTGAAAAACAGAGAGAGGAGTTTTTCTTTACTCTTGAAACGAAAGAGGATCTTTTAAGAATTTTTGAATTAAAAGAAAGTCTTATAAAATCCCCAAAAGATGTTTTGGAAACGAAAGCTATAATTTCAACTAAATGGTTAGAAAGCGATCAACTTACAACGCCTGGAATATATCGATATATAGTTGTCCCTTACTCTCCTCCTGCTAATGTTTTGGCTGAGGGCTCTTCTGAAAATGGGATTACGTTAATCCGCACTTCTTCGGATTGGAACCCTAATGTTTCTTCGGCGATTATTGACAAACTTTCTCTCCCGTTTTATTCGTTACCCTTTGTTAAGGGAAGCACAACTAAAATAGAGCTTGGTGACAAAGCGCAGCATTTTTGGACAAGTCCGTTAGGTGGATGCACTATAGTTCTAGATAAGCGGAGACAAAATCCAGTCGTATGCCATATTGCAGCCCTAGAAAATAATGTAAGTGGTGGAAGATATATGGGAAGGGAGGGATTAAGAGAAAAAATAAAAAAAGCTATTGGAGCTGGCGAAGATGGGCAAGAATGGAGCGAAGATAATACGGAAAACGTTTATATTCTTGCTCAATACGATAAAGGTCTAGAAGAGAAAGATAATCCTCCAGTAAATCATCAAAATTTTCAGTGCTATATAGCTAATGAGGGAATTAATTTCTTTGGTTATTTAGGCAAAAGCGAAAGTGACCATGACGCCGTAAGTTTAAATGACAGTGTAAGTGTAAATTTAAGTGAAACTGACAGTCAAAGTGAAAAGCAGTTTAAGAGTGAGTGGAAATTTCGCGTGCAAATCGTAGATATAGAAGAGGTTAAAGTTGTCAAAGACGGTGATTTTGAATTTCCGCCCCCAGAGAAAAGGAAAAATTTTCGAGTTACTGAGAACAGGGATGCAGGTAGTGGAGCTATGAGTACCCAGGCAAATTTTGAGCGAGTAACACCTAAGCGTTGATTTAAAGCATTTTTTAATTTTTTTAAATGCTATTAAATTATGATGTTTCGTTAATTTTGTCAAGATGTTTTTTAAAAGCGCTGCCAGTAGGAATAATTTTTATAAATGGCTAAAATAAGTTAAGGGTCAGTAAATTATTTAACTGGGCAGCGCTTTTTTATGAAATAATTTTCTTATGGTTTTTTGTTTTAAATTGAATTAAAAAAATAAAAAATTATCTATTAGGTAATAGAAAATAGACTTTAATAAATTTATTTAAAATATAGCGGTGGATTGATCATTATTCTAAAGAGGCTTGATGTAAAGAAGGTAAAATATCAGGTTGGGATTCTAGTGCGACTTTAAGCACATTATTTTCAATCAATCTTGAATTTGAAATTCTTATTCGAGAAAGCTGCTCTTGTAATGCGCTCGTAATTGCTTTTTTTATGCGGTAGGGTGCAGTTCCTCCCCATCCCAACAAGAGTTTTTCCCAGTATGGAAGTTCATGAATTAATGCTATCAATATAGGTTGCAGTGATTCAACGGGTAATTCTGACAAAAATCTGTTTTTTATAGAGTTAAAAAAACCTCTAGCTATAATAAAATCTGAATGCCAGTTGCGCGAGAATTTAATAGCAGCGAGCAATAATTCTGCTGTATTGCTGTATAACCATACTTTTATGAGCTTTACATAAAATTTACCTTGTATTGCGGATGGCCAATTCTGGAAATTTTGTATCGCCAAAATTAATAAAGAATAATTTTCTATTGCCATTAATTTTTCTATCCTTTCCTCAAGTTCGACGTAGAATTCGTACTGTATATTTCCCGGCCAATAACTTAAATTCTCTGCAATTTTGATAAATAAGAGATTGGCTTTTTCTTCAGATAAATTTTGAGATTGAGCTTTCATGAAATAAAAAAGCGATTGTGGTAGAGGTTGACGAAGATCAATTTCATCCGTCTTGTCTCGATTATTTGCTAATTTGGGAAAGAAGCCTTGTATTAACTCGATTGCTAAAGAAAAAAAATCTTTATCAGACAAATTTGGCAAATATTTATTGAATAACTCAAGCAAAGCACTGACTGATATCTGGGGCAAATGCTTTTGCCAGTCTTCGCTTAAATACCTTCTGCTGATTCCTAACAATACATCGATAAGTGATATTGGTGAGGGAGCAGTAATTTCATTGAGGGCATCAGCTGTATTGCTAGCGACAGTTTTATCACAAACAGCTAGCTTGTTAGTCAGCTCTAATATAAATGACCATAAATCATTGGGAGCGGTATCAGACGTTTTTTCTGTCGACGTTAGGCATAAATTAACTGTTTTGTACCAAAATTGAAGCGGTATCGCAGCTAGGTTTTCCGCAAACTTTTGTTTTACCCAGTCGATAAATAGTTTTTCTTCTACTGTAGGCGCAACTTTGTCACTAAAGGTTAACTGAAGGCTCAAATTATCGAGCAGCTGCTGAAATTCGGCGAAATTTTGTAGATGAGGCAGTACCCAAATATAGCGTTCAATTAATGCTTTATTGATGCGAAGGCTGCTAACAGTGGAAGTGGATAGAGGTGCAGATGATTTTTGAGCCCTAGAGAAAAGCATCTTGACCTGCTGCAGGGTCGTATTTTGTGTTTTCCTCATAGGTAGAGTTATAGCTGCTTGGCGCAAATCTTTTCCCTGTAGAAGAGCCAATTCTTGTAACGATGCGGGTAACCATTTCTGTAAAAGAAACAAAGATCTTAAATTAATCGTGAGTGGATTTTCTTTGTCCAAATATTGTTGGGCAGGAGTAATAAAAGCGGCAATCCAAGCCTTTAGCGCTTTTTCATCATTCTTTATCTCTTCACTAATCTGAATCAATAACTCTATTGGTAGTCTGGGGTTTAGGCCGGCGGGAGATAAATTGCCAAGAATTAAAGGCTCGTCTTGTTCTTTTTCTGAGTTTGGTAAAGGAGCTAAACTTTTTTTTATTGGAGTTGATGCTGAAGAATATTGCGTGATAGGGCCAGTCATATTTTTCCTTGCTATAGTTTTTGGCAGAGTTTTACCACAAAAGAATAAGCTGGCCGATCAAAAATCTAATTTTTTATAACAATGAGAAAATGTATTGAGTAGTAACCACCATTTCTATACCTCCTATTATTCAATAATTTTTCTTCGCTGCACTTCAATCTAAAAGAAAATCAAGTCTTCTTTTGAAAAAAATGAAACGATATGAGCAAGCTCCTCATGCTAGCTTTCAATGGATTTCTCCCTCTAACGAAACCGTGTGACTAAAAAAATATTGAGTTTTTTCATAGCCAAAAAAATTAAATATTGACACGTCTTTTATTCGTTTTCCTAGAAAAATTTTCGTAAAACTGACTGGATCAGCTTAAAAAAATCCTATCTTCTTAGTTGGTGAAGTTCATATGGAAAAAAATTAGGCATTCCTTGCTGCTCTAGACGATGTGCTAAACGCGGTCGGCAGATGAATGGTGCCGTCTTATTTTTATTTTCTATGCAATAAGGCCAGAGTAAAGCCATGGGTAGCATTTGCATGCTGTGATTTAAGGCAATCAATGAGGAAATTATAGGGATCCAGCGAGCACTAATCATTGAAGGAGTATAAAGAATGGCAGGTCCTAAATTTTTAAGCCCCCAGACATTAATAGATTCAGGTGCTTTGGGTACTGATAACAGTAGCCAGCCTGAAGGCGCTAATACTTCTTCTACAGGCTTAGGAAGCTCACGCTCAGGTAGCTTAAATTCCTCATCTTCCTTTAAAGATTTAAAAAATCCTCTTAATGCATCAAATTATAATCACGAAAAAGGTATAAATAATCTCTTTAGAACTCAGGCTATTTCTCTTGATAATTTGTTTCCAGAAATATTAGAAGCTATATGTCAAGAGTTACCTATTCAGTCTAAATTTGCTTTTAGTAAAGTTAATAAGGCCTTACATAATCCTATTGATGCTTATATTTATAGATATTTAGACCAACACTTTAAAGCCAATAAGGAAGAGCGTAAAAAATTTTTTGCAAACAATTATTTCTTTTGGAAAAAACCTTATTTTTGTCAACTCCGTGAGCTAATGTATCAGTCGCTTAAGGGGCAAAAATATTATCCTCCATTAGTGAAAGGCCATATTCCCACTATTGCAAAACTTCTTGTAGAACCACCTAAGGCCGAAGAAGCTCAAATCTCAAACAGTACAAATGCTCGATTACAAGCTATGTATGAAGAGGATTTATTAAATAAGCAGATGTTAGAAGAAAGTCAGAAATTACAAGAGCATCAGAAAATATTTCTCTCCTCTGCTGAAATTATTCTTGAGTTAGTCAAAGGAATGAAGCCCAATTTAGAGGCTTTATCAGAGATCGCGGTAGATTCTATTAATAAGCCCTTCACAGACATTCAGTCTTCTGAGCAGCAAAAAGCAGTTTTAAAGTCTAATCTCTTTTGGAGGCGACTTAATTTAAACCAGCAGCCCAAGTTGAGTATGGCAATACAAATATTGCGAGATGAGGAGGGGAGAGAGCAACCATTGCAGGTCATTCAGTATTTTCTTGATAGGGTTGTAAGCGCTAATGCTCTGGATTCAGAGGATGCTACTGTATTGCATTGGGCAGTGAGCTTGCTGGGCGAAGCTGGAAAGGAGCAACTAGTATTGCAAATCCTTGAGCTTTTTTTCAAGAAAGGCGTAGACCCGACTGCTCCTGATGTACAGAAAGCTACTGCGCTGCATTGGGCGATGGATATATTGACTGTAGGCGTAGATGAGCAAGTGGTACGGCAAGTCACTGAGTTTTTACTTGCAAACCAAGTAGCCTCCACCCTGATTAACGCACAAGATCAAGATGGCAAGACTGCTTTGCATAAAGTAATAAGCATGCTGCGCACAGTTGAAAAGCAACAAGTGGCAGGGATACTGCGAGTTATTGTGCTTTTACTCGAGAAAGGCGCAAACCCTCATCTATGCGATTTAGAAAATGCTAATGCACTGCAGATGGCCAGCGATATGTTAGGCATCATTGGCCTAAATGAAAGGGAAAGAGTGCAAGCGTTATCAAGGATTATTAAATTCATGAAACAGAAAAGCAGTGGCAACTCTCTGTCTAGTCAAACTTAGTCAATAGCGCTTACGCCCCATTGACTAAGTTGCTTCCGAAAGCGGTCTAATATCCGTCTTTTTATGAGGTTGAAGCTATGCAGCTTGGAGATGACGAGAGGGGAAGAGCCTAACGAATAATTGACTAGGCGTTAGCTTTACCTTTCTTCCCCCATACAGCTTCAGCTAGCTTACAGACGACTGATGGAACCACTCTGAGATCAAAGATAGGCTCGTTCAATCCGTTTGCACGCTGCGCTTTATAGTCTTGCCATGCAGCCAATACATATTTCCTCAGCCGCACAATGGCCACCAAATTAATGATGGTCATCACAGCCATACTGGTGTCAGCTATTTTCCAGACCGTGGGCAAACTGCTAAGGCTACCAACCACGACTGCAACCAGTACAGCTATACGGAAGAAGGGTAATACCAATTTTTTGCGCGAAATAAATTCGACATTGCCTTCGGCATAAGCATAATTGCCGACGATAGATGACCAGGCAAAGAGGAAAATTGCTGCAGCCATAAAGGCGTTACCCCATCCGCCAACCGCGCTAGCCAGTGCGCGTTGCGTGAGGGCCGCTCCTTCCATCTGCATACCCATTTCATATTGGCCTGATGCCAAAATCATAAAAGCGGTGGCGCTGCAAATAATCATGGTGTCAACAAACACACCTAGCATTTGCAATAAGCCTTGCGTGATTGGGTGGGAAGTCGTCGCCATGGCCGCTGAGTTAGGGGCACTTCCCATGCCTGCTTCATTCGCGAATAAACCACGTTTGATGCCGACTAACATGACTTGGCTAATGGCATAACCTGCGATTCCGCCAGCAGCTTGCTGCACGCCAAATGCGGTTTTGAAAATCAACGTGAAAATGGCTGGTAAAGCCGAGATGTTTTGCGCTACCACATAGCCTGATAGAGCTAAATAGCCGAATGCCATGACGGGCACAATGACTTGTGAAACTCGGCTTACCCGATGGATGCCACCAAACAGAATAGGTGCAGTCAACAAGACTAAGATTAGGCTAGTCGTCTGAGGACTTATGCTGAAGGCCTGTTGGAAAGCATCGGCAATCGAATGTGCCTGCACGGCATTGAACGAGAAGCCAAAGGTCACAGCAAAGACTAGGGCAAACAAGGTACTAAAAAATCGCGAACCTAAACCGGTTCGGATGTAATAGGCCGGCCCGCCTCGAAAAGAATTGTCCCCATGCGGCACTTTGAAAATCTGCGCGAGCGTTGCTTCAACAAAAGCAGATGACATCCCAAGTAAGGCGGTGATCCACATCCACAAAATCGCGCCTGGCCCACCGACCGTTAAAGCCACTGCCACGCCCACAATATTGCCCGTGCCGACGCGGCTAGCTAAGCCAATTGCAAAGGCTTGGAAAGGTGTTACACCTGCTTTGCTGTCGCTCTTTTGCCAAAGCATGCGCACACTATGCGCTAAAGCGCGTACTTGAACAAAGCGGAAGTAAAAGGTGAAAAATATCCCAACGCCGACTAAAAGAAAGACGAGGACATAATTAAACAGAAAATCATTTAGGCTCACTTCATACCTCCTCAGGGGAATCATTCCTACTTACTTTAATCTTAAATTTAGCCTTATTGGTTTAAATTTAACATTAAAAGTTTAAATTGGGCTTTGTCTAAGGCTCTATTTTGCTAAAAATTAGGCAAAACACCTTATTTTTGGAGAATTAGTGCAAAAAGAAAAGGCCGCCTCGTCTGAGGCGGCCTTTTTTATCTTGGTGGAGATAAGCGGGATCGAACCGCTGACCTCTTGCATGCCATGCAAGCGCTCTCCCAGCTGAGCTATACCCCCTTCGTAAAACTTATTTTCTAGGCGCTCAATCTAGCAAGCAACCTTCTAAGAAGTAAGTTCTGGAAGGCGCGATTCTAAAGAGCGCAGGGGGTTTTGTAAATACTCTTGTGTGTAAGTCTTAGCTAAGAAGCCTTTGGCAAGCTACTCGTATAACCCTCTATGCCTAGCGGTGGCGGGGGTTTAAACAGGAAAAGGGAGAAAATGAGAAGCTCATGTAGTGCTTTCCTAAAATCTGAAAATAGCCCATCACTGCGTTGCCAACTTTTGTTTTCGGTATGATAGTGCGCACTATTTAATGAAGCCTGGAGAAATTGTTGGAGACTTTAATTCAATTTGCGGGCATGTTGCTGCATATCGATCGTTTTTTAGGTGTCTTTATTCAGCAATACGGTGCGTGGGTGTATGCCGTGCTGTTTGTCATTGTGTTTTGCGAAACAGGTTTGGTGGTGACCCCATTTTTGCCAGGTGATTCTTTGCTTTTTATCGGCGGTGCTTTTTGTGCGTCAGGCATGATGTCGGCGCCCATTCTGATCGTATTGCTGCTGGTTGCGGCAATTCTTGGCGATACCGTTAATTACCGCATTGGTCGCTATATCGGTCCCAAGGTATTTGACTCAAATTGGCGCTGGCTCGATCGCGCAGCACTTTTAAAAACGCGTGATTTTTATGAGCAACATGGCGGCAAAACTATTGTCATTGCACGCTTTATGCCCATCGTGCGCACCTTTGCCCCTTTCGTGGCTGGTGTATGCACAATGCGTTTTGCTAGGTTTCAGATGTTCAATGTAGCAGGCGCGCTGATTTGGGTCTTCAGCTTGGTGGGCGCTGGCTATTTTTTTGGCAACCTGCCATTCATCAAGCAATATCTTAATGTCATCGTGCTAGTTGGTATCAGCGCAGCGGTTTTCCCTTTGCTGCTTGGTTGGCTTTGGAGATGGGCGCAACAAAAAATGCGCCGTCCAGGTTAATTAATTTTTATTTTTATATTTAGCTATTAAGCCATGCAACAGATTAGTCTGCCTTGATTAATCTGTTGCATGGCTTTTTGCCTTGTTAGGGTTTATTTTTCTTGGATGTTACTTTAGAGGCAGAGATAAGCTGTAGACCCTCTTTCTACCATTTTCTGGTGAGGTGGTATTCCATATCGTTGTAGAAAAATCGGTACTTAAGTCATGTGGCTCTTAGCCAGAGGCGGGTTGGCAGCGAAGTAGCGTTTGATGCCTCGCAAGATGGCTTCAGCCATTTGCTCTCGATAGGCGTTGCCTTTCAGTTTGGCTTCTTCTACTGGGTTGCTGAGGAAAGCGGTTTCAACCAGCACTGATGGGATATCGGGGGCTTTTAAGACGGCGAATCCCGCTTGTTCGACAGAGCCTTTATGCAGTTTATTAATCTGGCCGATTTCACTCAGTATGAATTGACCGTAACGCATGCTGTCTTTGATTTGAGCCGTGGTCGACATATCAAGCAGGGCATGAGTGATGGTTCGATCGCGTGTTTTAATATTTACGCCGCCAATTAAGTCAGAAGCATTTTCTTTATTCGCCATCCACCTAGCCGCTGTGCTGGATGCACCGGTTGATGATAGGGCAAATACCGAGGAGCCATTGGCATCTGGCTTGATAAAAGCATCGGCATGGATTGATACGAATAGATCAGCGTTAACCCGGCGGGCTTTTTGTACGCGTACATGAAGTGGCACGAAATAGTCATCGTCACGGGTCATCATGGCGCGCATATTGGGCTGTGCGTCAATTTTTGCGCGTAGCCGGCGCCCGATATCCAGCACCACATCTTTTTCACGTAATCCGCTATGTCCAATTGCGCCTGGGTCTTCGCCGCCGTGGCCGGGGTCAATCGCTACGGTGAGTAGGCGTAAAATGCGCGGCTGTTTTGGGGTGCGCGCACTGAGTCTATATTTATCATCACCAGCGCTGGCGCCCGATTTAGTAGAGGCAGCAGGCGTAACAGGCGTTTTAAGATCTGGTGCGCCTGAAGGAGCAGCGGGCTCGCCTTCTTTACGTGCATAGCGCGCAAAAAATTCTTCGCTTTCGTCAGGCTTTAGTGCAGGCTGCAGCCCGCTAAGTGTGGGCTGGTTAGGGCTGGCTAGTGCAGCTTCTTTTTGCTCGGTTTTGGCGAGCAGTTCAAGCAGAGGGTCGGGTGCAACGGCGGGATACAAATCGAGCACGAGCCGGTAACGATAGCCGCCAATTGGATTAAGTGTAAAAATCTGCGGCTTAACCGTTCCCTTTAAATCAAACACTAGCCTTACTATGTCGGGGGCAAATTGGCCGACGCGAACGCCTTGAATTTGCGGATCGTTCGAGGTGATTTTGGCAACTAGTTGTCTGAGGGTGGTATCGAGCTTTAGATCGCTTAAATCCACCACCATCCGATCAGGTTGAGACAAAAGTCGAGCTTTATAGGCGAGCGGTTGATCGACCTCAATGGCAATGCGGGTATAGTCCTGAGCAGGCCATACCCGCACGGCTACAATCGATTTCGCCTGCGCATTTTTAAGCGCGATAACGTTAAGCAGCAGCGTCGCGGCACCAGCGCGCAGAAGCTGTCGGCGCTGCCAATTATGCGGCGCTAAAACACTGGAGTGGAGTGGGCGGAATAGTTTTTTTAGCATTGCTTAAGACACTCTTTTCCTATTTCACTAAATGCGCGGGCTGTTAAGCGTCGCCCTTCAGGCATTACTTCAAGGGTAAATGCTAAATCAGGTACGCCAAGCAGTGTGCCTGCTTGCTGTGGCCATTCGATCAAACAGAGTGCGCGCTCGTTGAAGTACTCGCGAAAGCCCGCTTCGGCCCATTCTTCAGGGTCGGCAAAGCGGTAAAGATCGAAATGATAAACATTAAGCGGTTTGCCATTGATTACCAACGCATAAGGCTCAACTAAGGTATAGGTAGGGCTGCGCACCCGCCCTGTATGCCCAAGCGCATGCAATGTGGCGCGGGTGAGGGTGGTTTTGCCAGCCCCCAACTCGCCGATTAAATGGAGTTGTAGACTGGCTACTTCCTTGTTGTTAGTAGGCTTGCTATTGATATTGATATACGCAGTGTTTAGGGCGAGCGCAAAGCGCTGGCCAAAATTCTCAGTGGCTGCTTCGTTAGGCAATGTGAATAAGCGCTGGCTTAATACATTGGATGCGTTGGAGGTAAGGGGCATGCTTAAAATCGCAAAATGATGGCTGGCAAAAAACGGTGCTGGCTGTCTTGGTCTGTCTTGCCATTTCAGTTTCGCATCTCACAATATATGCGTTAATACTTATTAAACTTGATGACTAAGCCGCTTACTTTGTCTGCTTCAGGGCAACCTCATTCTCACTTAGCTCACTTGAGTGCACCGGCGCTGGCGTTGCTAGCGCAGCGCATCAAGGGCTGGGGCAAGGCGCTTGGTTTTAACGCGGTTGGTATTAGTGATACCGATGTATCGCACGCTGAAGCAGGTTTGCAGGCTTGGCTGGCAGCAGGCTATCACGGTGAGATGGATTATATGGCGAAACATGGAACAAAGCGCACTCGGCCAGCTGAACTTGTACCAGGCACAGTGCGGGTTATTTCGGTGCGTATGTCTTATGTTCCAAGCCAATCATTGCAGCCCGCGGCACCCCCGGATAAAGATAAAGAAAGTTACCGCACTTTGCGTGCAGTAGAAGAAGCACGCTTAAAAGACCCAAGTGCAGCGGTTGTCTCGATTTATGCGCGTGGGCGTGATTATCATAAAGTGATGCGTAAGCGTCTGCAGCAGCTAGCTGATCAAATTTTGACGGAGGTCGGCCCTTTCGGCTACCGTGCTTTTGTGGATTCGGCACCGGTTCCTGAGGTAGAGCTTGCGCAAAAAGCAGGACTGGGCTGGCGCGGTAAGCATACTTTACTGCTACACCGCGATGCTGGCTCACTCTTTTTTTTGGGTGAAATTTACGTTGATTTACCGCTGCCAACCGATGCCCAAGAGCATGCAATTGCTATTAAAGACGAAACCGAGGCTGAAGCCTCAGTTCGAACTGAGGTGAAAAGTGGCTCTTGCGGTAGTTGTACACGTTGTATCGACGTCTGCCCAACGCAGGCGATTATCGCGCCGTATCGTTTAGATGCGCGTCGCTGCATTTCTTATTTAACGATTGAGTTAAAGGGCAGTATTCCAGAGCCATTGCGGGAGTTGATTGGCAATCGTATTTACGGCTGTGACGATTGTCAGTTGGTCTGTCCTTGGAATAAGTTTGCTCAGGCTGCGAGTCTGAATGATTTCGAGATTCGTAATGGCTTAGATCAAGCTACGCTGCTTGAATTATTTAGCTGGTCAGAAAGTGAATTTAATACACGTTTTGCCGGCAGTGCTATTCGCCGTCTTGGACATGAGCGCTGGCTGCGCAATATTGCAGTTGCGTTAGGTAATGCACTGCGCCTGCCTAAGACGATTGCCCAGCCACTCCCGGAGCAACAGCGCATGGCTATGATTAGCGCTTTACAAAAGCGTGAGCAGGATCCGTCTGAATTGGTACGTGAACATGTGCTGTGGGCATTACAAGCTGCTTAATGGCTGATTGGCAGAGGTAGTCAACCTACGTGAAAGGAGAACAATATGTTTGATGCTGTGATCGAGGCGCCATTTGGCAAAGTAGGTGTTCGGGTGGACGTAGCCGCTGATTTAGTAAGGGAAATTGTTTTCGTCCCCACTTCCATGAAGACGTTAGCGCCGCATCAGCCACTCGCAAAGCGAGTAGTGCAGCAGCTTGAGCGTTATTTTGTGCGGCCCTCTACTACTTTTAAGCTGCCGCTCGCTGAAGTTGGCAGCCCTTTCCAGCGCCGTGTGTGGCAAGCGATTAGTGAAATCCCATTAGGTGCCGTGACGACTTACGGCGGCATTGCTAAGTCAATCAGCAGTGCGCCGCGTGCTGTGGGGCAAGCTTGTGGCGCAAATTTTTTTCCGCTGCTTATTCCGTGTCATCGCGTCGTGTCATCTAGCGGTATGGGTGGTTTTGCTAAGCAGGTGGATGATGATTATTGGCTGTCGATAAAGCGCTGGCTGCTTGCGCATGAGGGTGTGGCGGCTTATGCGGAGTAAGATCAAAAATTTGGCTGGTACGACTGCTAAGCACCTAGCCAAAAATCGTAATACCCACTCTCAGGCACTGGTTGTTTTACCTGAAGCAACGCTTATTCAGTCGCCGCTATACAAATCTAGCCTTACTGCCATTGAAATGTTCTGTGACGCGATGTGGCTTGAGCATGGTTTAGCGCGCAATACACTAGATGCTTATCAGCGCGATCTGCGACTGTTCGCTATTTGGTTAGCAGCTGATGACAAAGGTTTAGAAGCTGCGACTGAAGCCGATTTGCTGGACTATATGGTCGTGCGTGGCGATGGCAAAGCCACGTCGGCAAATCGAAGGCTTTCCGTGTTTCGGCGTTTTTTTGGCTGGGCGCTGCGTGAGCAGCGGATGGCTGCTGATCCAACCCTGAAAATTGCTGCCGCACGCCAGCCACTGCGGCTGCCAACGACTTTATCTGAAGCGCAAGTTGAGGCTTTGCTAAATGCGCCGGATATCAACACTCCACTTGGCTTGCGCGATAAAACCATGCTTGAGTTAATGTATGCCAGTGGCTTGCGCGTCTCTGAGCTGGTCACGTTAAAAACCGTGGAAATTGGTTTCAATGAGGGGGTGGTACGCGTTCTTGGTAAAGGTTCCAAAGAACGTTTAGTTCCTTTTGGCGAAGAAGCGCGTAGTTGGCTAGCGCGCTATCTGCGTGAAGCGCGGCCTGCTTTGTTGCGCGCGCGGGCCACCGATGCTTTTTTTATTACTGCTCGCGCCAGCGGGATGACGCGCCAGCAATTCTGGAATTTGATCAAGCATTATGCAAACGTGGCTGAGATTCATGCGCCTTTGTCTCCGCATACTTTACGTCATGCGTTTGCGACGCATTTACTCAATCATGGTGCCGATTTGCGAGTGATTCAATTGCTGCTCGGACATGCCGATATTTCGACTACGCAAATTTATACGCATGTCGCTCAGGAGCGTTTAAAAACGCTGCATACGAAGCATCATCCTCGTGGTTAATTTGCGAGGAAAAAGAGGGGACGTAAGCGAAACATACGCGCCATCTGTGAAGATTTCTGCTACCTTCCGCTCGTTTCTCACAGGCTTTTAGCTTGCGTAGGCAGTATTCAACCTTGATTCAAACGAGGAGTTCATGATTTATCTAAGTATTGTTGCGATGGCTTACTTGCTTGGTTCGGTGTCATTTGCGGTGGTGGTGAGTGCAGCTTTGCGTTTATCTGACCCGCGTACCTATGGCTCTAAAAATCCAGGGGCGACCAATGTGCTACGCAGTGGCAATAAGCTGGCGGCAGCCCTTACGTTACTTGGCGATGCAGCTAAAGGTGGTTGTGCGGTGTGGCTGGCTAAAAAGTTTGGCAGCCATTATGGAGTAGGCGAGATAGCTGTGGCTTTAGCGGCTGGGGCGGTGTTTATTGGTCATTTATATCCGATATTTTTCCGCTTTAAAGGCGGTAAAGGCGTAGCCACAGCAGCCGGCGTGTTGCTTGCGATTCATCCGCTGCTCGGGCTTGCTACCGCTGCTACTTGGTTTGCAGTCGCGTTGTGCTTTCGTTATTCCTCACTGGCAGCGCTTGTCTCAGCTTGTTTGACTCCGCTTTATCAGTTTTTGATATTGGGTTTTGGGCCGGTTTCGATAGCGGTTTCGATGATTTGTATTTTATTGATATATCGACACCGTTCGAATATCAGCAAGCTGTTCGCCGGTCAAGAAAGTCGACTGGGACAAAAATAGGCATAGCGCAAGGTAAAAGACTATCTAGCCTGTTGATACACCCATTCCAAAAGCGCATCGTGCGCCGCTTGCCCGTCTTGAGCACGTGGATGATTAATGAAGCTGACGACAGCATAAGTCCGTCCATTCTTCGCCACCACATAGCCAGCTATCGCACGCACTTTATCAAGCGTGCCGGTTTTGATGCGGGCATTGCCGGCGATGGGTCTGTAAGTTAGGCGCTCGCGCATGGTGCCATCTACACCGACAATCGGTAGCGAAGTCATAAAGGCTTGTGCTACTTCGCTCTGACTTGTATTGGCTCGACGCAGCAGTGTAGCCATGGAATGCGCACTTATACGCTCACGACGCGAAAGCCCAGAACCATTCTCAAGTACTAATTCCGGCATAGCTAGCCTGTTTTTTGCTAGCCAATTTTTGATCGTGCGCGTAGCCCCAATAGTGGTTGCAGGGGTTTTGTTATGGCTTGCATCGATCGTCAAAAAGAGATTGCGTGCCATCGTGTTATTTGAAAATTTATTAATGTCACGCACGATATCCGTGAGCGCTAATCCCTTGTACACGGTGATAAGCCGAGCAAGCGTTGGTACCCGAGCTTCGCGCACTCGGCCTTTAAAAGTTCCGCCAGTTTGCTGCCATAGGGCGAGAAAGCCGCCTGAGAAGAAGGAAGTGTGATCGAGGGTGGCGGCGACGGCTATGTCATGAATACCGCAGCGCAGCGGATAGCTACCTGTGAAAACAGCGTGCATCATGCCATTGGCTTGTTGAGTGAACGCCGGTAATGTCCGTGCACGGGCGCGTAAGTCGACGTTACACGGCTTCGGGTTGGCTTGTAGTGTATTGACGACCTGCAATTGAGTTAGCGCGGGCTTTACCTCGATGGCAATTTGCTCGTTGATTTGTGGTGTAAGCGTGAAGATTAATGATTTGAACGCATATAAAAGCGCGTCTGGGCCAACGTTATAAGGTGCGCTAGCAGTGCGGTCAAAAGAGGAAAGATGACGGGTAGAGGGATCAAAATACGCTTTATCCAGTACTAAATCGCCGTTAATCGAGGTGATTCCTGCCTGATGAATTTGTTCGACAAATTGGATTAAAGTTTCGGGCACAAGTTTTGGGTCGCCCGTGCCGCGAATATATAAGTTGCCCTGCAAGGTGCCATCTTCTATTACCCCGTCTGTATAAGCGCTGGTATGCCAGCGAAACTGCGGCCCAAGCATCGATAAGCCAGCAAAGGTTGTCACCAGTTTCATGGTCGAGGCGGGGTACATCGACTTACGCGCGTTGAGCGCAACTAGCGGAGTTGCCTGATCAAGAGGGGTAACCAGGATGCTAACGGCTGATAAAGGTATGCGTGCACGCTGTAATTTGGTCCGTACCTGTGCTGGCAACTTGCCTGAAAGGGTAGAAGCCGATGGTCGAGCCTGCGCGTGTGGTATGCCTAAAGCGCTCACAGGCGTGCTTGCAATAAGCAGCGACCATATGCTGAAAAGGAGTGCGCGGATCGTGAAGCGCATAAGTTTCTTAATCAAGAAAAAGCAATATGCTGGTCTTAGGTCTAAGAGCAGCATGCGCTGTGAAGCGTTATTACGATAAGTCGCTTATTTAAGGAAATGAATCATTCAAGGTATGCCCACCGAGATGATTAATGCTGCTGCTGCACCCATAAACCAGCGCGCATTGCGTTAAAACCATAATCAAGTTTTTGCATCATTTCGTCACCCAATGCTTTAACTACTTCTCTGGCTCGCTCTTCTGAAATGCCAATGGCTATGAAGGCAGAGTATACTTCAACGTTCCTCGCAATTTCCTCAAGAGCTGTCTAAGATATGCTCAAAGCACTGAGCTATGGTGCGCGCAAATAAACTATATAAGCCAGGCACGTTGGCCCAGTTAGTAAGCTTGAGTGACAAGAAACCATGGTCCGCAGGCATAATGTTCTTTTGCTTTATTCAGCGTTTTCTTAGGGTGCGTGCGCAAATCTACTGAGCATCCATCAAGCGGTGGTCGTTACAATCTGAGAGCACGTCGTAGGAACAGCCGGAAAATAAAATGGAAAAATACCCAGGCAATCATTAAGGATAGCGAAGTCACGCTGTTGTAAAGATTGCTTGCTGCCAAAATATAATTTATGGTTTCTGGCTTGATAGAAATGAGTTTTATTTAGAGAGGGTCTGCATAAGGCGGGGACGGCAGAATATCGAACTGCCAGCCTTTCTTTTTTACATTAGGTATTAATCGCGATGGCAGCAAAGCATTGCTTGCCCCCGGCTTATGCAGGCCTTCCTTAGCCTAGACAAAATAAAAAGATATTAGGCGCAATAAGCTGTTTGAAAATGATAGTAAATGAAAGCAAAGGGAAAATAGTTCGTTTGGATAGGTGTTGATAAAAGCCTGTTTACGCTCACACTAGGAAGTTGCTTGCTGATGAATCACTGCTGGGCAGAAACCGTTAGAGAAGGTCTACATTCTTTGCTCCTGACTTATTCAGACCTTCCCTAACTTTCGATAGATAAAATAAGAGGCCGCTTTATGCGCATCGATTGGATTTTTTTACGTTGGGTCTTTACTGTTTCAATCGCAACGGGTGTATTGGCTGCTTGCAAACAAAAACCATCAGCGCCGCCACCGCAAATTCCGGAAGTTGGGATAGTGGCTGTGCAGCCGCAAGCTGTGCCGGTGGCGATTGAATTACCAGGCCGTACGTCGGCGTATTTAGTTGCCGAAGTGCGAGCACGTGTGGATGGCATTGTGCAGTCTCGTGAATTCAAAGAAGGTAGTGAGGTAAAGGCTGGGCAGCTGCTTTATAAAATTGACCCTGCTATTTATCGTGCACAACTGGATAGCGCGCGGGCTGCCTTGACTAAAGCGCAAGCCAGTCTGATTGCGACCACCGCCCAAATTGGCCGTTACAAACAGCTCATTAAAGCGCATGCGATTAGCCAGCAAGATTACGACAATACAGTTGCCACGCATGCTCAAGCAGTGGCGGAAGTGGCGGCAAGCAAGGCAGCGGTCAAAAGTGCACAAATTAGTCTTGGCTTCACCAACATTGTGTCGCCGATTACTGGGCGCATTGGTAAATCGTTTGTGACCAAGGGCGCCTATGTACAGGCCAATCAGGCTACCTTGCTTGCGACCGTACAAAAAATTGATCCTATTTATGTGGATGTTGCGCAAGCCAGCACGGATTTATTGCGCGTGCACCGTGAATTAGCACAAAGCCAAAGCAAAACGCAGACTAGTGCGGTGAAGGTTAGCCTTGTGCTAGAAGATGGCACGTCCTATTCACTGCCAGGTAAATTACAATTTTCAGACATTACGGTGGATCCGAGTACAGGAACAATTGGCTTGCGCGCACTCTTTCCTAATCCGAAGCAGGAATTATTGCCAGGTATGTTTGTACGTGCTCGTGTAGAAAAAGGGATAAGTCATGCGTTGACAGTGCCGCAAATTGGTGTGACGCATGATGCAAAAGGGCAACCCACCGCATTAATTGTTGACGCAGAAAATAAAGTCACGCCGCGCACGCTCGTGACGCTACGAACTTTTGAAGACAAATGGGTCGTCTCTAGTGGTTTGCAAGCTGGGGATAAAGTGATTGTGCAAGGCCTGCAAAAGGTAAAACCTGGGATGACTGTTAATCCAACGTCCGTCGCCCTTGAGGATAAACCCGCAGCAACTGTTAAAAAGGCGAGCATGCCTGTTAAGGCATCCTCTGCTAAAGCATAACGGCAGTTTTTATGGCGTGGCCAGTGGGTTGTAAGCGATCTACGTGGTTGTTCTTGGGGCTAGTCGGGAGTGTATTGATGGCGTGTGACTTGTAACGCATGCTTGGCAGCCTCGCTGAATAGCTACTGAGCCAACTGAACCACACGGTTATTTTTATTGCATCAGATTAGTCATGGAGCAAAGCGTAAAAAGCTTTGCTCCATCTATTATTTAACGCAGCAAGACAGCAAAGGAGCTGTTTTTTATGGTCAGATTTTTTATTGATCGCCCAATCTTCGCGTGGGTGATCGCTATCATTCTGATGCTAGCAGGCATCCTTGCAATACGTACGTTGCCAGTTACTCAGTACCCTACGATTGCACCACCATCTGTGCAAATTAGCGCGTCCTATCCAGGTGCCTCGGCTAAGACATTAGAAGATACGGTAACGCAGGTGATCGAGCAGCAGATGAATGGCTTGGATCACCTGTTGTATATGTCTTCGGATAGTGATGGCGCAGGTGGCGCTGAGATCACGTTGACCTTTATGGCCGGTACGAACCCTGACGTTGCACAAGTGCAGGTACAGAATAAACTGCAAGGGGCCATTCCGCTGCTACCCGCAGTCGTACAGCAGCAAGGGATAAGAGTTACTAAATCAAGCGGTAGCTTTTTGATGGTGCTGGCTTTTGTGTCATCTGATGGCAAGATGAACAAATATGACCTGGCAAACTATGTCGCGTCAAACGTTAAAGATACGATTAGCCGCGTAGATGGCGTTGGCACGGTTTCGCTTTTTGGCTCGCAATATGCGATGCGGATTTGGCTTAACCCGGATAAGCTGACAAGCTATAACCTGACACCAGTAGATGTTAAAAATGCTTTAAGCGCACAGAACGTACAAATTGCAGCTGGCCAATTAGGCGGCACGCCTGCTGTAGAAGGCCAACAGCTAACTGCTTCCATTATTGAGTCAACCTTGCTCAATACGCCTGCACAGTTTGCCAATATTGTGCTCAGGGCAAACCGAGATGGGTCCAGGGTGCGCTTAGCTGATGTCGCGCGTATTGAGTTGGGTGGTGAAGATTATAGTTTTGATAGTCGCTACAATCGCGCCCCGACAGTAGGCTTCGGGATTAAGCTCGCCACCGGTGCGAATGCGCTGCAAACGGCCAAACTAATCCGTGCACGCATTGATGAACTATCCAAATATTTCCCAGCTGGCTTGGTCGTTAAATATCCGTACGACATTACGCCCTTTGTCAAACTTTCCATTCATGAAGTGATCAAGACCCTCTTGGAGGGTATCGCCCTGGTTTTCTTGGTCATGTTGTTGTTTTTGCAAAATCTGCGCGCAACATTAATTCCAACGATTGCTGTCCCCGTGGTGTTATTGGGGACTTTTGCGGTGATGGCGGCAACCGGTTTTTCGATCAATACTTTGTCGATGTTTGGTTTAGTGTTGGCCATTGGTTTGCTGGTTGACGATGCCATTGTGGTGGTCGAAAACGTTGAACGGGTGATGGCGGAAGAAGGGCTTTCACCACGTGAGGCCACGCGCAAAGCCATGGACCAGATTACTGGCGCATTGATTGGCGTCGCGCTTGTGTTGTCGGCTGTGTTTGTGCCGATGGCATTTTCTGGCGGCTCGGTAGGGGCGATTTATCGGCAATTCTCTCTGACTATTGTGTCGGCGATGGTGTTATCGGTATTGGTCGCCCTTATTTTGACGCCTGCTTTATGCGTGACACTGCTTAAACCTATCCCGAAAGGGCATCATGCAGAGAAAAAAGGGTTTTTTGGTTGGTTCAATCGCTCGTTTGACCGTAGCCGGGATAAGTATCAAGCAGGCGTCAAGGGCGTGCTTGCGCACCCTAAGCGTTGGTTTGTCGTCTACGCAGTCATCATTGCGTTAGCAGCTTGGTTATTTGTCAAACTGCCCACTTCCTTTCTACCAGAAGAAGATCAGGGCATTCTATTTGTGCTCGTACAAACGCCGCCTGGTTCGACGCAACCCCGCACGCAAAAAGTACTCAACGAAATTACCGATTATTACCTGGATACTGAAGGCAAAATGGTGGAATCGGTATTTGCCATTAGTGGCTTTAGTTTTGCCGGCAGTGGTCAAAATACGGGTCTTGCTTTTGTCAAGCTGAAAGACTGGAAGCAGCGGCAGGCGCCTGAATTGAAAGCGCAGGCACTATTGCAGCGCTCTTATATGCGCTTTGCACAAATTAAAGATGCAGTGGCATTCCCAATTAATCCTCCAGCCATTATGGAGTTAGGGATAGCTGGTGGCTTTGATATGAAATTGCAAGATCGTGCAGGGCTTGGCCACGAAGCCCTGATGCAAGCGCGCAATCAGTTATTGGGCATGGCAGCGCAAAGTCCATTGCTCTTTCAAGTTCATCCGAATGGATTAGAAGACACGCCACAGTTTTATGTTGAGGTTGATCGTGAGAAGGCGAGTATTTTAGGGGTATCGCTGACTGAGATTGATCAAACCTTTTCGCTGGCGTGGGCATCTTCCTATGTGAATAATTTTCTTGATCGCGATAACCGAATTAAGAAAGTGTTATTGCAAGGGGATGCACCGTATCGGATGAATCCGGAAGACATTAGTCGTTGGTATGTCCGTAATACACAAGGCGAGATGGTGCCGTTTTCAGCCTTTGTCAAAACCAAATGGACTTCTGGTTCGCCTAAGCTCGAGCGCTATAACGGTGTGCCGTCAGTGCAAATACAGGGCATGGCAGCACCTGGAAAAAGTACGGGTGATGCGATTAAGGAAATGCAGAATTTGGCTGGCCAATTACCAGCCGGGATTGGCTATGAGTGGACTGGAGTATCGCTGCAAGAAATGCTTTCTGGCTCGCAAGCGCCACTACTCTATGCGATTTCCATTTTGGTCGTATTTTTGAGTTTGGCAGCGTTATATGAAAGCTGGTCGATTCCGTTTGCGGTTATTTTGGTGGTGCCACTTGGGATCATTGGTGCGCTGCTGGCCACTGCGTTACGCGGCTTATCCAATGATGTCTATTTTCAGGTAGGGCTGTTGACAACGGTAGGCTTAGCTGCGAAGAACGCTATTTTGATTGTTGAATTTGCCAAGCACTTGCAGGCACAAGGCAAGACGGCGACAGAAGCTGCGCTTGAAGCCGCTCGTTTACGTCTACGCCCGATCTTGATGACTTCTATGGCCTTTATCCTGGGCGTGCTTCCGCTAGTGCTAAGTAGCGGAGCTGGGGCCGGGAGTCAGCATGCGATTGGTACGGGAGTAGTTGGCGGTATGTTAACCGCGACTTTCCTGGCTATCTTTATTATTCCTCTGTTTTTCGTGGTGATTCGTGACAAATTCAGTCGTGGTGAGTCATCTGCTGGTACTACACCAGATGCGATTGAGTCTGAGCCATCTTCCGAGGTAGAAAAAGTGACGGGTGTTGCCGATCACAAAGGACATTCTGATCATGCGTAAAGCTTTTCTTCCGACTGCGCTGCTCACAGCGCTTGTGTCTGCTTGCACGCTTAGCCCGCGCTACGAACGGCCAGTCGCGCCGCTTGCTGATACTTACCCAACTGGTGTGGCTTATCAAACTTTACGCACTGATAAGCTTTCTATCCCAGCGGCTGCCATTGGCTGGCGCCAATTTTTTGGCGATCCAGGTTTACGAGCGCTTATCGGCATAGCATTGCACAACAATCGGGATTTACGCATCGCTGCGTTAAACCTTGAGCAAGTGCGTGCTCAATATCAAATTCAGCGCGCTAATCTAGCGCCGAAACTAAATGCGGTAGGTAACTTGAATCGTAGCCGCACACCTGCAGAATTAAGTTTTTTCAACCGTCCGATAGTGGAAAGCCAGTACACAGCTGGTGCTGCTGCGGATTGGGAGTTAGATTTCTTCGGCAAAGTGCGTAGCTTGAAAGATAAAGCACTATCCGAATATTTAGCGAGTGCGCAAGCCCGTAAGGCAGCGGAGATTGCGCTGGTTTCGCAAGTGGCAATGCAATACTTAACGAGGCGCGCTTGCGATGAACAACTTGAAGTGACACGCGCTTCGCTTAAAGCGGCACAGCAGTTCTATGAGATTGCCAAAATACAAGTAAAAGCTGGGATTGGCTCGGAGCTTGATATGCAGGCAGCAGAAGGTACGATTCAACAAGCGCGGGCAAATTATCAAAGCCAATTACGCTTGCGTGCCCAAGCTGACAATGCGTTGGGGGTGCTGATTGGCGAGGCGGTACCCGCTGATCTGCCGGCTCCACTGCCGTTAAACAGTCAGCAAATTTTGGTCGATATTCAGGAAGGCATGCCCTCTGAATTGCTAATGCGTCGCCCCGATATTCTTGGCGCTGAAGAAAAACTGCGCGCAGCGAATGCCAATATTGGTGCGGCACGTGCTGCCTTTTTCCCAAGTATCTCGCTAACCGGGCAGTTTGGTTCAGCCAGCCGAGATTTAAACGGCTTATTCAGGGAGGGCAGCGCATCTTGGAGTTTTCTTCCGAAAATTACATTGCCTATTTTTAATGGTGGTGCCAATCGCGCTAACCTCGATTTAGCCCATGTGCAAAAAAATATCGCGATCGCTCAATATGAAAAAGTGATCCAAACAGCTTTTCGTGAGGTGGCTGATGCCTTAGCGGCACGTGGCACTTATGATGAGCAGCTGACTGCCCTTGAGCGTTATGCAAGCTCGACTCAGCGCCGCCTCGAGCTATCAAAACTGCGTTATAAAAATGGAATTGATAGCTATCTCAATGTATTAACTGCACAAACTGATTTATATACGGCGCAACAGCAAGTAACAACAACACGCCTAGCACGCTTAACCAATCTAGTTGGCTTATATCAATATCTGGGCGGTGGTTGGCTTGAGCAAACTGGTACTGAGCCAAGACCGGCTGATGCACCTGTGAGCCGCAAAAAGGCTTCAGCTTGATAAAAATGGGTGAGATGAGGGGGGCTCTTAACAGCAATCTTCTAAGAGCTTGCCTACGCTCTCCCTAAGAGGTCGTGATTCGGGGTTTTCTCAAATCCTAGCTAGTGCTGGAATTCTCATGGTTGTTTATGTGCGTTCTGGTTTCTGCCTGGTTTTACCCAAATGCAATCTTCTGGGTTTTAACAACTACGCTGATGACTTTTTAAAAAGATCGTAGACAGGTTCTTACGGGCTTGGTAGCCGCCCCCACTTCTGCACATTGAACAAAACCAGTCAACGACAAAAAGCCGCATTTAAGCAAATGCGGCTTTGGCTCTTTCTCTTTACTTCATCCTAAGTCGCCTAAAGCCGACTATTGCACAGAAGCAAAACAGCGCTTAATGCTTTTGGATTAATGCCGTAATCTCTTCAGCAGACAGTTCAGTCACTTCTTTAATAAAAGCCAACTCAGCTCCTACGGCTAGCATTTTTTTAGCAATCTCAATCTTGCTTTCTTGCCGTCCTTCTTGCTGGCCTGCCTGCTTTAATTGTTCCGCAAACGTCATAATAACCTCTCTTTCATTCGGTAAAGCTTCAATCAGCATCTCTGTCACTGACGAAACTGAAGGTGAGCGTTCATCCCCGCTACTATGATACATATAGGTTAATGCTTCCTTGAAATAGGGCTGGCCTATTTCGCGAATAATATGGGCAAGTAAACCACTGTGCGCAATTTGCTTAATTTTATGCGCAAAATCCTTGGCTCGATAGTGCTTAAAAAGTATTTCCATGAGCGCTGCCAAGCCATGCTTTTCAATTGTCTCTTCAGATAATGTGGTGAGATCAATCAAATGAAACGGCTTAAAAACCAGTTCGCGTGCCAAGATTGGGTTACTAAATTCATTATAAATATCGGTGCTATACGGGTAAGGCGACTGGGTGCCGTGGTAAAGGCAGATCGGCAAGATTAGCGGCAGCTGGGCATGTCCTGCGCGTATATGTTCATCCATTAAGCCCACCGTATATTGCAGCTTACGAAAGGCCATCAGTTCATCGGCGCTAGACTGATGCTCTATCAAAAAAAACACATAGCCGTCCTGCTGATCGATCTGGCACTTGTAGACAATATCACAATGAATTTCCCGCAACTGAGGCAACACCAAACTTTTATCAGTCAGCGTTAGGGTTTCAGTATCCAGACGTTGATAGAGCTCGGGTGGCAAATGTGCGTGCAAAAAATCTACGGCAATGCGTTTTTCTTTAAGCGAGCGTCTAAAAAATTTGTCGTGGATGTGATGAATCATCGCCATAGCAAGATCAGCCAATTTTTTAGCGAACTGGGGTAGAGGTTTTCAGCCAAACGCGATTTTAAAAAGCGGTGGCAAGCAGCTTTTTAGAATGGGACTAAAGGAGATAGGCCCCGATGAGGCAAGAAGTTTGGCTGCCGTTTAATAAGCTCATTAGGCAATAGTTGGAGCCTAGGTGCCAATTAGCTGAAAGGCTAGGGTTTGCGTTTTTGATTGTGCACAGCGTCCGCGTAGGTTGCGGTAGTAATTAAGGTGATGGCTGAGGGCGATTGTGTTGGGGTTTCTTCGTCACCCCAATTACGAGTTAGCCTGGTGCGGTAGAGTGGCTGTAGATGAGCGCAAAGATCAATGTTGTGCGAGGTTGACGCTTTGTATTTTGGAAGGGTAGAGCAGAGATAGTCATCCTGCCTCTGCCTTCCTATCGAGTTAATAACCTTTTAATCGAGGCTATCTTATCGACTCTTTTCTATCCTTGAGGCTCTGTTCCCATTAAATTCCGTAGCAAGGCATGCAGCTGTGCTGTGGAGTAAACGATATAGTCGGCGTTCCATGCTTCAGGTGGCTGATCTTTGCCGCAATAACCATAAGCAGCAGCGATAGTGAGCATGCCAGCCGCTTGGCCAGCTTGCACATCACGCTGGTCATCGCCTACATAAATAACTTGCGCTGGGGCGACCTTAAGTTGAGCGGCTGCGTGTAGAAGAGGGGCTGGGTGTGGCTTAGCGTGGGGGGTGGTGTCGCCGCTCACTAAGCAAAGTGCGTGCTGCTGCAAGCCTAACTGGGCGGTGAGTGGCTCGGCGAATTTAGCAATCTTATTGGTCACAATGCCCCAACGTATGCGATTGACTGATATGTCAGTCAGCATGACCTCGATGCCTGGAAAGAGTTTTGTATGAATGCAGAGGTCAGTTGCGTAGCAGGCTAAAAACTCTTCACGCAGTGCTGCAAAGTCTTGATGTTGAGCATTGATGCCAAAAGCTTCTCCCATCAACCCAGCTACGCCCGCGGAGGCAAGGGGACGTAAAGTTGCTAACGGCAGGCTTGGCAAATTACGTACGCTAAGCATTTTGTTGGTTACGGCAGCTAAATCTGGCGCGGTATCGGCAAGTGTGCCATCTAGGTCAAAAAGGATGGCCTGAATAGGATTGAGTGCTGCAGATAGGGAAGATTCTGGGACGTTTTTCATCATTTGCTTAGGTGCAGAACTGATTATCAACTTTCAATGCTTAGGATTAATGAGCGGTTTTTAAAAAGAGAAGGCTTGTGATGTCAAAGTCAAAGTAGCAGTTAGCAAAAAACTTTGCTTCATTCTGATGCGCTATTTTTTGCATTAGGCTAATGCACTGCAATTTTTCTCTTAAGTTTCCCGTACACAGGCCAGCATATAGTTAACGCTCGTATCGTCTGACAAGGCGAAGTATTTGCCCAATGGATGGTAGCTAATACCTTTAAAAGCATGCGCAGAAAGATGGGCGGCACGGGCAAATTCAGCTAATTCAGCCGGGAGAATAAAGCGTGCATAGTCGTGCGTGCCACGCGGTAGCATGCCGGTGATGTATTCGGCGCCAATCACGGCGAGTAGATAAGCTTTTAGATTGCGACTGAGGGTAGAAAAAAACACCCATCCGCCTGGCTTTACCAGCGCTGCACAGGCAGCCACCATAGCCGCTGGCTCTGGCACATGCTCAAGCATTTCCATGCACGTGACAACGTCAAAGCTATTGGCTTCCCTTGCAGCCAGGTCTTGTGCAGAAATGGCTTCATAATCCACTGAAAGGCCGCTTTCAAGGCTATGCAGCTCGGCGGCAGCTAATGCTTTTACCGATAGGTCAATGCCTTTAACGTGTGCCCCGCAAGCAGCCATTGATTCTGAAAGGATACCTCCGCCACACCCAACGTCTAGCACTCGCTTATTGGCTAGTTTGGCATGGTTATTAATCCAATTTAGCCTGAGTGGATTGAGTTCATGCAGGGTTTTTAATCCTCCATTAGGGTCCCACCAGTGATGGGCGAGTGCGTTAAATTTCTCAATTTCATTTGGATCAACGTTATTCATGGGAGCGCTTTTGTAAGCTTTTAATGAATCTTTAAGGGGGCACTGAGAATCTGTTTAGTCATCACCCCCAAGGCCTTGATTATTACAGGGCTTCCTTGAATGGATTCTAATTAAATAGTTGTTAAACGTAGCGAGAAAATCAACATAAAAAAAGCCCTGCTTTGGGCAGGGCTTGCCGTCTTAGCTAAGGCGGACTTTATTGCTGTACTGCAACGCTAGGTTACGCTTGCTTGCTCGTTCCAACAGCATCAATTTTGACGCGGCGGTTTGGTGCTAAGCATTTGAGTAACTCGGCGCGTTGTATCTTGGCTTTAGCTTTTTTAGTTTGAGCCTTGATAGTAGCTACCTGCTGTTTACAATCTACTACAACAGGGTCGCTCTTGCCTTTGCCTTCTGTGTAGACCTTGCTCTCATCAATGCCTTTGCTGACTAAGTAAGCTTTAACAGGCTCAGTGCGGCGGCGTGAGAGGTCCATGTTGTAAGTGTCAGCACCGATTTCATCAGTGTAGCCATTTACGACAACGACTTCTAGGCTATCTAAGTTTTTAATTTCTTCAACGATGGCATCGAGCTGCGCTTTGCCAGCAGGTTTCAACGTAGCTTTATCAAAGTCGAATTGAACCTCTTTTTGATAAGTCACTTTCTCGCTTGCAACAGGAGCAGGAGCAACGACAGGGGCTGGAGCTGGTGGAGCAACTTCGACTAAAGCGCCATCACAACCTTTATTCGCTGTACCTGGCGTCCAAGAGCCGGAGCGTATGCAGCGCTCGCCCGAACCATTCAGCCAGACCGTGTCACCATTTCCGCTCACCCAATTGTCATTAACGGGTTGTTTAGATGCTGGCACAACGGCTGAGGCAGTAGGTTGTTGTACGACGGTTTGCGCCGACACTGAGGCTGCCATAATTGTAGTAGCTGCAATGAACGCGAGCTTTGAAAATTTATTCATATTTCCCCTCTCGGAATTGAGATCACCGCAGTGGTTTGACTGGTAACCTAATAGAAGCAAAGTTAGTTTTTTAATTCTTGCCTATTAAGGGCAAGAGTATAGCACCGCAATTTATAAAAAATGCTGCTGAGCGATCGTGTCAAAAGTAGAACGATCTTTACGTTCAAGAAAATTTGCAATGAGCAACAACAAGTTCGTACATCGAATCTAGCACAAGCTGTGCCATGCAAAATTAGAACTAATAATGTATAAGCAAATGCCGAGCCTGATACTAGTCAGACTGGAACTCATTTTTCATCCATATCTAAAAGAGGGTGAGTGAAGTTGCCAAAATCAGGAGGCTTGCGCGCAGGAACTTTCGTTTCTATTGGTGACCATCAGGGTGCTTGGCATTGCCCGACGCCAACTCACGGGCTTTAAAGGTCTGATGGAATGCGTTCTAATAAAAGATACATGGTAGAATCTTCAGCTTCCTCTGTGCGGTTGCCCTTCATAAGACATGATCATGGATTCATTCGCTAAAGAGACTTTGCCTATTTCCCTCGAAGAGGAAATGCGCCGTTCTTACTTAGATTACGCGATGAGCGTAATTGTTGGACGGGCTTTGCCTGATGTACGCGATGGCTTAAAGCCGGTGCATCGTCGTATTCTGTATTCAATGCACGAGCTGAATAACGACTGGAATCGTCCCTACAAAAAATCTGCGCGTATTGTTGGGGATGTAATCGGTAAATATCACCCACACGGTGATGCCTCTGTCTATGACTCGATTGTGCGAATGGCGCAAGATTTTTCGCTGCGTTATCCACTCGTTGATGGGCAAGGTAATTTCGGCTCGGTAGATGGCGATAATGCTGCCGCGATGCGTTATACCGAAATTCGTACAGCGAAAATCGGACATGAATTGTTGGTGGATCTCGATAAAGAAACCGTCGATTTCGTTCCGAATTACGATGGCAGCGAAAGCGAGCCGTTTGTGTTGCCAGCGCGTGTGCCGAATTTGCTGATCAATGGTTCCTCCGGCATTGCGGTTGGGATGGCGACGAATATTCCGCCGCACAATCTGAATGAGGTAGTGGATGCCTGTCAGCATTTACTGCAAAATCCTGACGCTTCAATCGATGAATTGATTGCGTTTATCCCCGCACCTGATTTTCCAACAGCCGGCATTATCTATGGCGTGTCTGGCGCCCATAGCGGTTATCGTACCGGCCGTGGGCGTGTTGTGATGCGCGCTAAAACCCATTTTGAAGAACTTGATCGCGGCCGTTGTCGAGCCATTATCGTGGACGAGCTGCCTTATCAAGTGAATAAGCGCGTGTTGCTAGAGCGCATTGCTTCATTGGTCAACGAAAAGCGCTTAGAAGGTATTTCTGATCTGCGCGATGAGTCTGACCGGGGCGGCATGCGCGTAGTGATTGAGTTAAAGCGTAGCGAAGTGCCAGAGATTGTGCTGAATAATCTGTATAAAAGCACCCAGTTGCAAGATACCTTCGGCATCAACTTAGTCGCGTTAGTTGATGGTCAGCCAAAACTGCTGAATTTGAAGGAAATGCTGGCCTGCTTCTTATCACATCGGCGCGAAATTATTACGCGGCGTACTGTATTTGAACTGCGTCGTGCCCGTGAACGTGGGCATGTGCTTGAAGGTCTAGCGGTTGCGCTTGCGAATATTGACGAATTTATCCGCATTATTAAGGCTGCACCAGCGCCCTCAGTCGCTAAACAAGAATTAATGGCACGTACTTGGGATTCCGCCTTAGTGCGTGAGATGTTAACGCGCTCGGCCGGGGAAACGCCTGGCGGCAGCGCTGCCTATCGGCCAGATGGACTAAATCCAGCGTTTGGCATGCAGGACGACTGGCTCTACAGGCTGTCGGATACACAAGCGCAAGAAATTCTGCAAATGCGTTTGCAACGGTTAACTGGGCTCGAGCAAGACAAAATCGTTTCCGAGTATCGCGAAATCATGTCGCAAATCGCTAATTTGCTAGATATTTTGGCGAAACCTGAGCGCATCAAAGTGATCATTAGCGATGAGTTAACTGTCTTGAAGCGCGAATTTGGCAGTGCGCGGCGCTCGCATATTGAGTTGAATGCGATCGATTTAAACGATGAGGATTTGATCACCCGCCAAGAGATGGTCGTCACTATTTCACATACAGGTTATGTGAAATCGCAGCCGCTGACTGAATATCGCGCACAAAAACGTGGTGGGCGAGGTAAGCAAGCGATCTCAATCAAGCAAGACGATTGGATTGAAACACTTTTCATGGCGCATACCCATGATCATATTTTGTGCTTCTCAGATCGTGGTCGCGTGTACTGGATTAAAGTGTATGAAGTGCCTCAAGGCACCCGCACTTCGCTTGGACGGCCGATTGTTAATCTGTTCCCACTAGAAAAAGGCGAAAAAATCACGGTTGTATTGCCAGTTAAAGAATTCACAGAAGATAAATATGTGTTTATGGCAACAGCGCGTGGCACTGTGAAAAAAACGCCGCTCACTGCTTTTAGTCGTCCGATGAAAAGAGGCATTATTGCCGTTAACTTGGACCAAGATGATTATCTGATTGGCGCTGCAGTCACCGATGGCCAGCATGATGTGATGCTTTTCTCCGACGCCGGTAAAGCGGTGCGCTTTAACGAAAACGACGTTCGCCCGATGGGACGTGAAGCGCGCGGTGTAAGAGGTATGCAAATTGCGGAGAAACAGCAAGTTATCGCCATGCTAGTTGCTGAAAATGAACAGCAATCAGTGCTAACAGCGACTGAGAATGGTTTTGGCAAACGCACCCCAATTAGTGAATACACGCGGCATGGACGTGGCACGAAGGGCATGATTGCCATCCAGACTTCGGAGCGCAATGGCAAAGTAGTCGCAGCTATTTTGGCTGATGAAGATAGTCAAATTATGTTGATTACTACTGCTGGCGTGCTTATCCGTACCCGTGTTTCAGAAATTCGCGAGATGGGGCGCGCCACGCAAGGTGTTACACTGCTTGCTCTTGATGGCAAAAGCAAACTATCAGGCCTGCAGCGAGTAGCAGATAGCGATACTGAAACAGAATTTGAAGTTGAAGCTGAGGATAGTACCGATGGGGAAGACTCAGATGATATTAATTAATTGATTTTACGGAGCAACTATGCAAAAACAGCTAAAGCGATTGGTACTGCTCGCTCTCTTTACGCCAGCTTTGGTATTCGCGCAAGCCTTACCCACTCAATCGAGCGAAGCACCTGCGCCAGTCGCAGCGCCGATTGATGCAGAAAAACAAGCGGCAATTAAAGCGCTGTTGACAGCCATTGAAGCCGACAAATTGGCAACAGCAATTGGCAATAGCGCCCAAATGCAAGCCAAGCAGCTTGTGCCAGCTATTTTGTCAGATGCTTTAGCTGAGAACAAAAAATTGAAGGAAGAGCAAAAGCGCTCTTTAGTTCCGCAATTGCAACAAAACGCTGTACCAAAATTGGTAGCCGAAGCGGGTAAAGTGTTTGAAACGCGGCAGTTCCGCGAAGATGCGATGAAAGCGCAAACCCAGGCTTATGCGAATCATTATTCAACGCAAGAAATTCGTGAATTAACTAAATTTTATTTGAGTACGACGGGCCGTAAATTTATCCAAGTGCAAGATCAAGTTGGCCGTGACGTAATTAATGGTTTGCTGCAAAAATACATGCCATTAACCATTAAAGCGACTCGTACCCAAGCCGATAAAGAAGTAGCAGCAGCTAAGCCTGGCTCAGTTCCTGCAGGTAAAAAATAAGCAATCTTAGTGTTTAATCTGAAGTAAGGTTAGACAGGCCGTTTGTATGAAAATGCAAACGGCCTTTTGCTTGTTACTTATGCTGAGAAAGATCTGTATAGGATGGGGCAAGGAAGCACGATGCCGCCCATTCAGCAACCTGTCTGAAAATCATGGCTTTTAGGCGATTTGTAGACAGGGCTGCTTAGGCAGGCCTTCCTAATTTTCTTATTTTTAGTCTTGCCCCTCACAGTATCTGTGAGATTAATAATTATGCGTGCATTCAATTTTTCGGCTGGACCAGCGGCACTGCCCGTTGAGGTTTTGCAACGAGCGGCCAGCGAAATGCTGGATTGGCGAGGCTCAGGTATGAGCGTGATGGAAATGAGCCATCGCGGTCGTGAGTTCCAATCGATTCACGAAGAAGCATTGGCTGATCTGCGTGAATTGCTAGCAGTGCCTGCCAATTACAAAATACTTTTTATGCAAGGTGGAGGGCAGGGGCAAAATGCTTTTATTCCTCTGAATTTGTTGGGCACTTCACTGGCCACACCTCGCAGGGCAGACTATGTGGTGACCGGCGTATGGTCGCAAAAATCACAGCAGGAAGCGCAGCGTTATTGTCAGCCGCATATTGCTGCGACGACTGAGCACAGGGGCTTTACGAGCCTGCCTGCCTTTTCTGAATGGCAACTCTCTGACGATCCTGCCTATGTGCACGTTTGCGGCAATGAAACGATCAATGGCGTAGAATTTTTTGACTTGCCACACGTCGATGCGCCGCTTGTGGTCGATGCCTCCTCACATCTGCTATCCAGGCCAATGGATGTATCAAAGTGCGGGGTGCTATATGCCTGCGCGCAAAAAAATTTCGGGATTGCTGGCTTAACCTTAGTGATCGTGCGTGAAGACTTATTGGAGCGTGCACTGCCTATTTGTCCATCGGCGTTTAACTGGAAAACTGTTGCGCAAAATAACTCCCTATACAATACGCCCCCTACCTACGCTATTTACTTAGCTGGCCTGGTTTTTAAATGGCTTAAACAGCAGGGTGGTTTGTCGGTGATGGAAGCGCGTAATCGTGAAAAAGCGCAATTGCTTTATGACACTATCGATAAGAGTGATTTTTATGTCAATCACGTGGAAATAGCGGTGCGCTCGCGTATGAACGTACCATTTCACTTGATAGATAAGACGCGCACTGAAGACTTTTTGGTAGGCGCGCGTGCGCAAAATTTATTACAGTTAAAAGGGCATTCTTCAGTCGGTGGCATGCGAGCCTCGCTTTATAATGCGGTGCCGTTAGATGCGGTACAAGCGTTGGTTGAGTATATGCGAGAGTTTGAGCGAGGTTCATGCTGAGTCTGCTCTAAAGCATGCGCTGAATCGGCTTTTTCGCTATCTGCCAGCCTCAAAGAAGGAGACTTTGTGGCGACCGAGAATACACTAGGATTAAAAAAAACTTAAAACCTGCTTTCGAATTGGCTAGAAAGCTGCGTAAAGGCTGTGATTTTCACTTTTGCCCAATGTGGGCAGCAGCAGAAATTCTCAAGCTGTCTATGTACAGTGAGGTTTTTGCTTAGTCTGGGTCAAATGAAAGCATCCTGACCTTGGTAGCCGCGCTGGCAATTTTTTTAAGTATTGATGCAATAGGCTGCTTTTGAGGTGCCGTAACAAGAAATGTTTTTGATGCCAGTACATAAAGTACTTTGACGCGGAATGACGCTGCTACGGGGTTGCGGATGCAGCCTAATAAGTGTTGGCAAGGCAATGCCTCAATACCTACAGAATTAAAGTAAATCATCTATCTCTATTTAAATTAGCTTTTTGTTTTTGACTCCTGATATGTATGGACAGTGAACTGCATGCTTTATTAAAGCCTTTGCGCGAGCGTATTGATGCGATTGATGTGCAGCTGCTTGCACTATTAAATCAGCGCGCTCAACTTGCACTTGAAGTAGGCACGCTCAAGCAGGGTTTTGATGCGCCTGTGTTTCAGCCTGAGCGAGAAATGCAAGTGATTGCGCGGCTGCAAAAACGTAGTCAAGGCCCTTTGCACGACGCGCATATTGCGGTGATTTGGCGCCAAATTATGGCAGCTCATCGAGCTCTCGAAAAGAAATTGACAGCAGCTTTTCTTGGTCCCGCTGGCACTTATAGCGAGCAAGCAATGTATGCGTATTTCGGCGAAATCATAGAGGGCGCACCTTGCCTGTCCATTGATGACGTTTTTCGTTTAGTTGAAACAAATACTGCTGATTTTGGCATCGTTCCGCTTGAGAACTCAAATGAAGGAGCGGTCTCGCGTACGCTCGATCTATTGCTGCAAACGCCCTTGATGATTAGCGGCGAAATCTCATTACCAATTTCTCATAATTTGCTCACCCGTACGGGTAATTTACAAGGCGTAACCCGCATTTGTGCTCACGCGCAAGCGTTGGCGCAGTGTCAGCATTGGCTCTCTATCCATGCGCCACACGTGGCCCGCGAAGCTGTCGCCAGCAATGCGCAAGCTGCGCAAATGGCGGCTAAAGATTTAAGCATTGCAGCTATCGCGAGTGAGCGGGCTGCAACTTGTTACGATTTGCGAATTGCGCATGCAAAAATTCAAGATGATCCACATAACCGTACGCGCTTTGTCGTGCTTGGTGGTGCTTTGCCTGAGGCAACGGGAAATGATCAAACCTCGCTCATTTTCTCAGCTGAAAATCAGCCCGGTGCTGTCTATCGCATGCTGGAGCCCTTAGCGCGTCACCAGGTAACGATGACGCGTTTAGAGTCGCGTCCGGCCAAAAGCGGTGCCTGGGAATACTATTTTTACATTGATGTAGAGGGGCACCGTACTGATGCGCCCGTGGCTGCGGCGCTTGCGGAACTTGAGCAAGAGGCTGCTTTTATCAAAATTCTTGGCTCTTATCCGCGGGCCCAAGTATCGCAAGCTTATGGGTAAGGCAGAGTAAGCGTGTCTGAGTTTACATTTCACAAACTGGTTATTTTTGGAGTTGGCCTAATTGGCGGCTCGTTGGCGCTGGCATTGCGGCGTGCAGGCGCTAAAGGTGTAATAGTTGGAGTAGAACGCACCTTTGCTACGGCCGTGCGGGCGGTGGAATTAGGGGTAGTCGACCAAGCCGTGGGACTACATGATGAGGCCGGGCTGGTACAAGCGTTGGCTGGGGCAGATTTAGTGGTGCTGGCTGCACCATTGAGCCAAACCTATGCCTTATTAGCGGGACTAGCCCCTTATCTCGAAGCACATACTCTGGTGACCGATACGGGTAGCGCCAAGGTAAGTGTAATCGCTGCTGCGAGAGCGGCGCTGCATGACAAAATCGGACAATTTATACCGGCTCACCCCATCGCCGGGCGTGCGTTAAGCGGTGTGGATGCAGCGCTTGAAGATCTTTATGTCAGCCATAAGGCTGTGTTGTGCCCGCTGCCTGAAAATGCACCGACTGCGCTGCAACGTATTGCTGACATGTGGCACGCCGCTGGTGCTGCCCCGTATCTGATGGAAGCTGAGCAGCACGATGCGATCTTTGCTTCAGTCAGTCATTTGCCTCATATACTAGCCTTTGCGTTAATTGAGCAATTGCTGCTATCGGGCGACACAAACCTTAAATTAGCTTTTGCGGGGAGTGGTTTTCGCGATTTCACTCGCATTGCAGCTTCTAATCCTGAAATGTGGCGTGATATCTGCACGGCCAATCGCTGCGCGCTACTGACAGAGTTGGATGCTTATTTAGCCGTGCTGAATAAACTGCGTACGACGCTTGTCACGGGGGATGACGCAGCTGTGGAAAGTCTCTTTGCGCGTGCAAGCGCCAGACGCTTGCAGTGGCAAATGGGTGACAATCAAATGAGCACGCAGTTAAAGCCTATTTAAGATAGCTTCTAAGAACCTGTTCACGACCTTCCTAAAAAGCCGCGATTTGCATTGCTGTCAAATGCTGGGCGGTGTTCGGAATCCTCATTGGCAGGGCTCGCTTTTGTGCCGTGCCAGCGTACTGTCTGCAGTGGTATTCCTTACTCTCAGCTGACTCAATGTTTCCCTCATGTGGCTTTTAAAATAATAGGACTAACCATGAATTGCCTCGAATTAGGTCCACGCACGCGAGCATTTGGTGAAGTGCAGTTGCCAGGATCGAAAAGCATATCAAATCGAGTGCTATTGTTAGCGGCGCTAAGCGTGGGTGACACCCTTATCGACAATCTATTGGATTGCGACGATACACGTGTGATGATTACTGCCTTGGAAACCCTGGGTATTTCCATTAAGCGCACTGGACGCTGCTATAAAGTGAGAGGTGCGCAGGGCGCATTTCCAGTTAAGTCAACCGAGCTTTTTCTAGGTAACGCAGGCACAGCAATGCGCTCGCTGACTGCTGCGCTGGCAGTGAATCATGGTGCTTATCGGTTGCTTGGGGTGCCTAGAATGTGTGCTCGACCAATTAGCGATTTAGTCGATGCGCTAAGGCAGCTAGGCGCTTTGATTGATTATTTGGGCGATGAAGGCTGCCCGCCGTTAGCGATACGGCCTGTGCAGCTAGCGATACGCGAGCCGATTAGAGTGCGTGGAGATGTTTCCAGCCAGTTTCTAAGCGCGCTGTTAATGGCTTTGCCGCGCATCCCAACGGTGCAAGGCGATGCGGCAATTATTGAAGTCGAGGGAGAGTTGATCTCGAGGCCCTATGTCGAGATGACGCTTCGGCTTATGGCGAGTTTCGGTATTCCTGCGAGTCATGACGAGGAGCATCGGTTTATCTTGCCTGCTCACCGGCAATACCACTCTCCGGGTTATATAAATGTGGAAGGGGATGCCTCATCCGCTTCGTATTTCCTCGCAGCAGGTGTGCTTGGAGGCGGGCCTGTGCGAGTGAAAGGGGTAGGGCGCGCGAGTATGCAAGGTGATGTGCAGTTTGCTGAGGCTCTGTCTCAAATGGGTGCACAGATCAAGCAAGGCGACGATTGGATCGAAGCAAGCTTCCCAGCTGCTGCAACAGCGTCATCTAGCGTGAGCCAATCATCGGCTCAAGAATTCCGCCGGCTGATGCCGCTTGACATGGATTGCAACCATATTCCCGATGCGGCAATGACCTTGGCTATTGCCGCGCTATTTGCTAACGGTACGAGCACATTACGCAATATCGCTAGTTGGCGCGTGAAGGAAACCGACCGTATTGCTGCTATGGCAACTGAGTTACGTAAACTTGGGGCAACCGTGGAAGAGGGTAAGGACTTCCTGCGTATTACGCCACCTGCCAAGCTAAGGTCGAATGTAGCTATTGATACGTATGATGACCACCGCATAGCGATGTGCTTCTCGTTAGTTAGCCTGGCTGGCGTACCGATTACAATTAATCATCCTGAATGCGTCAGTAAAACCTTTCCTGACTATTTTGAACATTTTCACCGTATTTGCGGTACTCGCGGTATATAACACGCTCATGACAAAAATTCGCCAGCATGCCAAGTCGCACCCTCTCGTCCATGTGCCGATTATTACGATTGATGGGCCGACAGCCTCTGGCAAGGGCACCGTCGCACAGCGCGTAGCTACGCTACTTGGCTTTCATTATTTAGATAGTGGCGCACTGTATCGCCTAGCAGCATTGGCTAGTCTGCGTCGCCAAGTAGCGGTAGATGATTCGGAGATGCTAGCGCGGCTGGTGGGCGAGCTTCCTATCGTTTTTAAAGAAAGCTCCATTAAGCTCGACGGAGTCGATGTGGCACATGAGATTCGTGCCGAAAATGTGGGCGTGCGGGCTTCTGAGATCGCCATTCATCAGCCTGTGAGAGCGGCGCTAGTTGCGCGTCAGCGCGCCTTTCGCACGGCGCCTGGGCTAGTTGCAGATGGACGTGATATGGGCACAGTGATTTTCCCTGATGCCGACTTGAAAATTTTTTTGTCAGCCAGCGTTCAGACGCGAGCGCAAAGACGTTATAAACAATTGATAGACAAAGGTTTTTCTGCTAGCATGAGCGCCCTTTTGCAAGATTTGCAGGAGCGTGACGCGCGTGATAGTAAGCGTGCTGTGGCTCCGCTTAAAGCTGCGGAAGAGGCAAAAATGCTAGACACCTCTAACCTTAGTGTCGATGAAGCCGTAGCTACAGTGATGCAATGGTTTGGGGTGGTTAATAAAGAAGTAGAAGAAGTAACAGTCAAGTAGTACTTAGGGTTCTTAAGATGGCATAAGCTGCCTTTAGAACATTTTTTAATCTCTTAACTTTGCAAACGTCGCCTTTATTCTAATTTTTATTAGAAGCTCTTTGCCTAAAAGCGGCGCAGCACACTATCCACTTTCATGTCCGATCTTGAACTTTTAACTCCTGATTCCGAATCCTTCGAAGTCTTACTTAAAGAAGCGCTGTCTCGTCAGAACATGCGCATTGGTGAGGTTATCTCCGCTGAAGTCGTGCGTATCGACCATAATTTTGTCATCGTTGATGCTGGCCTTAAATCTGAGGCTTACATCCCGCAAGAAGAATTTTTCAACGATCAAAGTGAGATCGAAGTTGAAGTCGGTGATTTCGTAGCTGTTGCGATTGATGCGTTAGAAAATGGCCGTGGTGATACGGTGCTATCGCGTGATAAAGCCAAGCGCATCGCCTCATGGCTGGCACTTGAAAAAGCGCTTGATAATAACGAGCTCGTGACCGGTACGATCACAGGCAAAGTGAAGGGCGGCATGACGGTCATGGTCAATGGCATCCGTGCCTTCTTGCCAGGTTCGCTGATTGATGCGCATCCGGTCAGCAAAGACATGATTCAGCTGCAGTCTCAATATGAAGGCAAAACGCTCGAATTCCGCGTCATCAAGCTGGATCGTAAACGTAACAACGTAGTGTTGTCCCGTCGTGCGGTTATCGAAGCTGCGCAAAGCGAAGAACGCGCGAAGATGTTGGAGACCTTGGAAGAGGGCGCAATTGTCAAGGGCGTGGTCAAAAATATCACCAACTATGGCGCATTTGTCAGGTTGGATGGTGGTGTCATCGATGGCTTGCTGCATATCACTGATATTGCATGGCGCCGTGTACAGCATCCAGGTGAAGTACTGTCAGTCGGACAAGAAGTTGTCGCGAAAATCCTTAAATTTGACAAAGAAAAGAAACGCGTATCACTGGGCTTGAAACAGCTTGGCGAAGACCCATGGCAAGGTATTGCACGTCGCTACCCAGCAGGCACACGCCTATTCGGTAAAGTGACCAATATCACTGACTACGGTTCGTTTGTCGAAATCGAATCTGATTCCGGTATTGAAGGTTTGGTGCATGCGTCCGAAATGGATTGGACCAATAAAAATGTGGTGCCAGGCAAAGTCGCTCAAGTTGGTGTTGAAGTCGAAGTGATGGTGCTTGAAATTGATGAGCAACGTCGCCGCATTAGCCTTGGCATGAAACAGTGCAAAGAAAATCCATGGGATGAATTCAGCCGTAACTTCAAGAAAGGCGATAAGCTCAGCGGTACCATCAAATCAATTACTGATTTTGGTCTATTCCTTGGCTTGCCAGGCGAAATTGATGGCTTGATCTACTTCTCTGACCTTTCTTGGAATGAGCCTGGCGAAGAAGCTGTGCGCAAATACAAAAAAGGCGAGCAGGTTGAAGCAGTTGTGCTTAGCATCGATGTTGATAAAGAGCGTATTTCGCTGGGTATCAAGCAACTCGACGGTGACCCATTTAATCACTTCGCCGGTATGCATGAAAAAGGCACACGTGTAGAAGGTACGATTAAGTCAGTCGAACAGAAAGGCGCTGTGATCGAATTAGCCGCTGAGGTAGAGGGTTACTTGAAGGTTTCGGAAATTTCACATGAGCGCATAGAAGATGCACGCAGTGTGTTAAACGAAGGCGACAAACTCACGATGACTGTTGCGAACGTTGATCAGAAAGCACGCCGTATTTATCTTTCGATGAAAGAAGCACAAGCTTCGCAAGCCCCGGCTGCACAAGCAGAGCGAAATGGTACGACCGATTTCGGCGCACTGCTAAAAGCTGAGCTTGGCAACCTCAAATAGAGCGGCAAGCTGCTCGTTAAAACTAAGGAAGATCTGACTAATCAGTGGGCAAGTCATGCTTTTTCTGCCAGTACATTAGTAAGGCAAAAAGGCATGACGCAGCCGCCGGCTTAGGCAGAACTTCCTTAACGGGCAGCAAGCAATCCAACGATGACTAAATCCGAACTGGTAGCTCAATTAGTCGAGCAATTTCCGCAATTTTCACTTAAACATGCAGATGCTGGCGTTAAATTGATTCTTGATGCCATGGCCGACGCACTTGCTGCTGGCCATCGCATTGAAATTCGTGGCTTTGGCAGCTTCAGTTTAAGACGAAGAGCTTCGCGAGAGGCGCGTAATCCTAGGTCTGGTAAAAAAGTCTATGTACCTGAGAAATACGCACCTTACTTTAGAGCTGGCGGCAAATTACGTAAGCAAGTTGGTAGTGAGGTTGTTTCACAGATTTAAGCGATTGATAGAGCCATTGCTATAAGCAAGCTTTGCTTTAATAGATTTAAGGAAGCTCTGCTTAAGCTGGTTGGTGACGTTAAACCTTCGACTTAGGCAAGCAATTCCTAGTTCGTCTCTTATTTTGCTTCTTATTTGCTTATTAAGCGCCTGTCTCAGGCGCTTTTTTTATGCCTACATTTGGCTATGTTGTTAAAAGGCTTTAAACAGTTTCTGAGAAAGTTTCCTTTACAATGCAAATGTCTTAGCCGTACAAGGCGCCGCATAAACTAAGAACCTGTCTCCAAATTGTCTAAAAAGCCGGTCCTCGGGGAGGGGACTGAGCAAAGCAACCCTCGTTTCCATAAGTACATGAGGGTTCTGAGCACCGCCCTATATTTGACAAATACGGAGTCACGTTCTTTTAAGTGATTTGTAGACAGGTTCAAAAGACCTGCCTAGACCTGTTATTAGAGCGGCATGCTTTACGGCTAAGGTGTACTGCCTGTATCGGCAGGCCATTCCCTAATAGTACGTATGGTCTGCTACTATTTTTATAGACCTTATTTAACGTTTTCCAAAAGCGCCCCGCTTTGCGCATTTGTCAAAGCCGGTGCGGTGCTCGGAATCCTTATGTATTCGCGTACATTCGAATTTATGTGCTCCTGACTTACTACGGGAGGGCACCTTTGAAAAACGCTAAATAGGTTCATAGATTCTTTCATAGACTTTGACATAAAGCTGATCACATGAAATTCTTTGTCTGGTTGCTGCGAGCGATGGTGTTTGTGATTTTCCTTGGCTTAGCGCTTACTAATACGCAACAAGCGCAACTTGTCTTGGCAGGTTATGTTTGGCAGGCCCCGTTGATTTTGATTGGGCTTGCTTTTTTTCTGACCGGTTTGCTGGCTGGTTGGCTATTTACATGGCTTGCAGCTTTACCTCAACAGCTTGAAATTGGGCGCCTAAAGCGTGAGTTGAAACACGTGCAAGAAACGGCGGCAAAGCTTGAAGCGCCTCCGTTGCCGCCCATTGCTTAAGCCGTTGCCACGGCATCTTATCTTTTCATTTTATTTGTTCAGCGCACATGGATTTTGATATCTGGTGGTTACTCGTTATTCCGTTGGTGTTTGGCCTTGGCTGGATGGCGGCTCGTTTTGACCTTAAATCTCTGCTCTTAGAAAGTGCGCATTTACCCCGCTCTTATTTTCGTGGTCTTAACTTTCTGCTAAATGAGCAACCTGATAAGGCAATTGACGCTTTTATTGAAGTTGTCAAACTTAATCCAGAAACCACTGAATTACATTTCGCGCTGGGTAATTTATTTCGCCGGCGTGGTGAAACTGAGCGTGCGATTCGGGTGCACCAGAATTTACTCAACCGCGCTGATCTTCCTCCTAATGAGCGGGCGCATGCCCTATATGAGCTCGGCCAAGATTTTCTTAAAGCCGGTCTGCTCGATCGTGCTGAAACCAACTTCCAAGCATTAAGCGCCTTGCAGGCGAGTGCTTATGCGAAAGAAGGCCAAGAATCTTTATTAACCTTGTATGAAATTCAAAAAGATTGGAGCCAGGCGCTTGAGGTAGCTAAACAACTTGAAGCAATGGGCGTGCGCTCATACAAAAAAGAGATGGCGCAATTTCATTGCGAACTTGCTGAGGAAGCATTGCAACGCGCAGAAGTAGAGCAGGCAAGCCATGAGCTTGAGCAAGCGCTGGCTGTTAACCCAACCAGTGCGCGTGCGATGATTTTATTTGGTGATGTTGAAATGGTTAAGCCGCGTGCTGCCGCTGCGATTGACTGGTGGCAACAAATTGAAAAACAAAATGCGGCCTACTTACCCTTGGTCGCTGAGCGTTTAATGACGGCATACACTGCGCTTAACCAGGCAGTACAGGGCGCCCGGTTGCTGCTTGCGTATCTTGAGCGTCATCCATCTAGCGAATTGTTAACGATTGTTTACCAATACGTCGCGAAATATGAAGGGCTGGAAGTGGCGCACACACTCGCACGTCGGCAAATGCAAAAGTCGCCTAGTTTGACTGGCATGCTGCGCCTAATTGAGGCGCAGTTAGCCAGCGCTGAAGAGCCACGGCTGAGTGAGTTGAAAACGATGCACGCTTTAGTGAGCCAGCGCACCAAAAATTTACATCGCTATGTATGCCAAAATTGCGGCTTTCGGGCCCGTCTTTTTTACTGGCAATGCCCTGGCTGTAATGGTTGGGAGACCTATGCCTTGCGTCGTTTTGAGCCGGTTGCGAGCGCTTCCTAAAAGAAGATGGCAGGCTCTAAATTTCTGACTCTCTTCAGTAAAGCAACGGATAAAGGCGCTTTTGGAAAGCGCTCAACAGACTGATAAGGTCTGCATACAGCAACCTTATTTTTGCATCTATTCCGCTTAAAGGACTAAACGTAGATGAACATTACAATCATTGGTACTGGTTATGTTGGCTTAGTTACCGGCGCTTGTTTGGCTGAAATTGGTAACAATGTGTTTTGTCTTGACGTCGATCAACGCAAGATTGACATGCTCAACCATGATCAGGTGCCGATCCACGAATCAGGTCTGCAGGAAATCATTGCACATAATCGAGCCGCGGGACGCCTGCACTTTTCCACTGACATTGCAGCAGCAGTGAAGCATGGCAGCATCCAATTTATTGCAGTGGGCACGCCTTCAGACGAAGATGGCTCAGCGGATTTACAGTATGTGCTGGAAGCCGCGCGCAATATTGGTCGCTATATGGATGAGTTTAAAGTGGTGGTCGACAAATCCACCGTGCCAGTTGGCACTGCGCGCCGTGTACACAGTGTGATTATGGCTGAGCTTAAGGCACGCTCTTTGACTCACTCGTTTTCAGTGGTCTCGAATCCAGAATTCCTCAAAGAGGGGGTCGCGATTGATGATTTCATGCGGCCAGATCGTATTGTGCTTGGCTGTGATGATGATCAGTCCGGCATTCAAGCACGCAAGCTGATGACGCGCCTCTATGCGCCGTTTAATCGCAATCACGACCGCATGCTGCATATGGATGTGCCTTCTGCTGAATTCACCAAATACGCAGCCAATGCGATGTTGGCCACGCGTATTTCACTGATGAATGAATTTGCTAATCTGGCCGCAAGGGCAGGCGCTGATATTGAAGCAGTGCGCTTAGGAATCGGCTCTGATAGCCGTATCGGCTACGACTTCCTGTATGCCGGCTGTGGCTATGGCGGCTCATGCTTTCCAAAAGATATTCGTGCCTTAATGCGTACTGCCGCCGAGCATAGCCAACACTTACATGTTTTGCATGCCGTGGAAACCGTGAACAAAATGCAAAAACAGGTGCTGGTGGAAAAAATTACGTATCGTTTTGGCGCTGATCTTTCTGGGTATAAATTCGCTGTCTGGGGGCTGGCTTTCAAACCTAACACAGATGACATGCGTGAAGCTCCAAGCCGTACCTTAATTGCAGCTTTGCTGGCACGCGGTGCAACAGTTGCTGCCTATGACCCAGTAGCGCTTAATGAGGCAAAACGCATCTTCGAGTCTGACCTTAAACAAATGCCTGAGGCGTGCGATCGAATTAAATTTAGCTCGGATCAAATGCAAGCGCTGGATGGCGCAGATGCGCTCATCATCATGACTGAATGGAAGGCTTTTAAAAGCCCAGATTTTGACTCCTTGCGTAAGCGGTTAAAGACACCGTTAATTTTTGATGGCCGCAACTTATACACGCCTGCTGCAATGAGTGAACTTGGAATTGAATACCACTCGATAGGACGCCCGTATGTCAAAGCTGCCAGCACGTAATACCAAGGCCGCCAGTCCCACTTCCAGCAAGCCTGCCGGCTCACCTCTCACGGCGCCTGATGTTGCGCCAATTTCACGTGCGCGACTGGGTGGCGTAAAGGTATTGGTGGTGGGCGATGTGATGCTTGACCGCTACTGGTTTGGCGATGTAAGTCGCATCTCACCGGAAGCGCCAGTGCCGGTGGTGCATGTGAAGCGCCAGGAAGAATGCTTAGGGGGCGCTGCGAATGTCGCGCTCAATGTTGCTAAGCTAGGTGCGCAAACGAGCTTAGTGTGCGTGGTGGGTGAAGATGAACCAGGGCAGCGCGTGATCGAACTGCTCAGTGAAAGTCGTGTGCACGCGTATCCGGAACATGACGCTACGTTAGCGACGACAATCAAATTGCGCGTTATCTCATTTCAGCAACAGCTACTGCGTATTGATTTTGAAAATACGCCAGATCATGAAGTGCTGTTGGCCGGACTGGCCCGTTTTAAAAGGCTATTGCCCACGCAGGATGTGGTGCTGCTGTCCGACTATGCGAAAGGGGGGCTCACGCATATCCCGACCATGATCACGGCGGCACGCGCAGCTGGCAAACAAATATTGGTTGATCCTAAAGGCGATAACTGGGAGCAATATCGGGGCGCTACGCTGATCACGCCGAATCGCGCTGAATTACGTCAGGTAATTGGCGCCTGGCAATCAGAAGATGATCTAACAGCGCGCATTACTCGGCTGCGTGCTGATCTTGAAATTGACGCCTTATTGTTGACTCGCTCTGAAGAAGGGATGTCACTGTACTCTGAGCACGGCGTCGAGCAGGTGCCAGCCTGCGTGCGCGAAATTTATGATGTATCAGGTGCAGGCGATACAGTGATCGCAACACTGGCTGCTTTGTTGGGGGCGGGCGTGCCGTTGCTTGAGGCAGTCACGCACGCTAATCGCGCTGCTGGCATTGTGATTGGCAAATTAGGCGTGGCGGCTGTTGAATATGATGAACTTTTCCCCAGCGCATAAATTTTATGCGCTTGTTCAACGTTTTTCAGCCATGCTTTTCTGCATGATTGCTAGGCAGCGAGAAGCTTTATGTATATACAGAAAAATGTGTGCTTAGGGCTTCCTTGGCTGATTAGCCTATAGATTTTGCGAAATCCTGGGTGGTGTTCGAAATCCTCATGTAGGTCTATGGAAACGAAGGTTTCTGCCTAGTTTTAACCAAATGCGGCCCTGCTGTTTTAGCATCTATGCTGACGACCTTTTAGGGAGATCGTGAACAGGCTCTAAGAACCTGTCTCCAAATTGCCTAAAAGGCTGTGATTCGCGTTTTTTCAAATCCTGGGCGGTGCTCGGAATCCTCATGTACACCCACGTACACTCCGGTTCCTGCAAGGTTTACTCAACTAAGGGCCTTCCCCGACTGACAGCCTTTTAGACAATTTGTGAACAGGCTCTAACAAGCGTTGGCTAGAAAATTACAACAAAGGAATAGATTAATGACGATTATTGTGACAGGCGCCGCGGGCTTTATCGGCAGTAATTTGATTAAGGCATTGAACCAACGCGGCGAGACACGCATTATCGCTGTCGATAATTTGACGAAAAGTGACAAATTCGCCAACCTCGTCGATTGTGAGATCGATGATTATCTGGATAAGACAGAATTTGTAGAGCGCTTCGCAGCTGGGCAGTGGGGAGGCGTTAAAGCCGTTTTTCATCAAGGCGCTTGCTCAGACACGATGCAAATGGATGGCCGCTATATGATGGATAACAATTTCCGTTATAGCAGCGCCTTGCTAAAAGTTTGTTTAGATAAGCGCATACCTTTCTTATACGCATCATCAGCCGCCATTTACGGGGGCTCTGAGGTCTTTACTGAGGAACGGGCTGCAGAGCGGCCGCTCAATGTATATGGCTATTCAAAGTTTCTTTTTGATCAAGTGGTACGTCGTCTCGTTTACACAAACACTCAAGCAGCCAGCCAGGTAGTCGGATTTCGCTATTTCAATGTTTACGGCTCACGTGAATCGCATAAAGGGCGTATGGCATCAGTTGCTTGGCATAATTTCAACCAATTTCGTGAACATGGCCACGTTAAGCTGTTTGACGCTTACAACGGCTATGCTGCTGGTCAGCAATTGCGTGACTTTGTTTCAGTGGAAGACATAGTTAAGGTGAATTTGCACTTTTTTGACCATCCGCAGCAATCAGGCATCTTTAATGTAGGTACGGGTCGTGCCCAGCCATTTAATGACATCGCTAGCACCGTCATTAATACCCTGCGTGCTGCTAAGGGCGAAGCACCGCTATCGCTCGAAGCTATGGTGGCAGATGGCCTGCTTAAATATATTCCCTTCCCCGATGCACTACGCGGCAAATATCAATGCTTTACCCAAGCTGATTTAACACGCTTGCGCCAAGCTGGTTATCAGGCTCCTTTTTTAAGTGTTGAAGAAGGGGTGAAGCGTTACGTAAATTGGCTAATCGGCTAGCTATTAAGCCTCTGCTGACTCTTCCTATACTGCAATCTCTAGAAGCGTTTCAACATCCTGCACACGTGTAAAAAGCTTCTTCGGCAGCCCTTAAAACGGCCTGTCGAAGAGGTGATACTCAGTAATTAAAACTGTGTGCATGATGAAGACAAGGGAGCGCCCTGGTGTTATCGGGCGTTTTTTTGTGGTGACTTGAAACAGCTTCTTAAGTGCCAAGGTCTATATGCAAAATATGCAAATGCCTAGGTGGGATCCCTTTGCTCTATTGGAGATAAGCCATGCTTAAAAAACTACTGTTCACGCTCTCTACATTTTTGGTTACTTTTGCGGTCTTTGTGAATGGCGCTTATGCTGCGGTCAACGTCAATACGGCTAATGAAGCGGTGCTGCAGAGCGTGAAAGGAATTGGACCGGCAAGAGCTAAAGCGATTGTCGACGAGCGTGATAAAAACGGCTTGTATAAAGACGCCGCTGATTTAGCTTCACGCATCAAAGGCATTAGCACGAAATCCGTTGAAAAACTTCAACAAGAAGGATTAAGCGTCGATGCAACCGCGACGTCAACAGCAGCGCCTGCTACATCTGCTGCAGCTACCCCTACACCCTCTCAAGCGAGTGCAGCAGCAGAAAAATAATGCTGCTTAGTTAATTAGAATCTGTTTACGCTCTCTCTAAAAGGCTGTGATTCGCATTTTTGTTAAATTCTGGGCAGTGCTCAACATCTTCATGTATTTGAATACGCTCCGATTCTTGTGTGGTTTTACGCAGATGCAAGCCCTCCTGTTTTAATAACTGTGCTGACGGCCTTTTAGAGAGAGCGTAGACAGGTTCTTAGGCAAGCATGTTTTACAGAAGCGCTGAATCGATCGAAAGCCAAATTATGCCTACGCATTCCATCTTTTTTACGTTGTTTTGCTGGAGCTAGTTGCACTGTCTGTAGTGGCATTTCTGGCTTTCGATCGATTTAGCGCTTCTTTAACTTGCTGACCCAATTGATAAGTGGCCATCGCGTAAAAGAAGCTTTTGTTATAACGGGTAAGCACGTAGAAATTTTTTAGACCGAGTTTATATTCAGTGGCTTGATCTGGCACGGGTAGGTCAACCACAGTAACGGGCGTGCCAAGCTCTGGCAAAAGTTCTAGCTTAGGTTCGTTAAGCAGTAAGCCCGCTTTAAATAACTGAGCTAGTGTCCATTGCGGCTCAGCTTGGCCGTTGGCGGCAGCGGCTGCAATGCCTTGGCTGCCCGTATCTGAAGCGATATGCCAGAGCACAGGGCGGCCTGCTTCCCAACCGTGAGATTTAAGATAATTGGCAACGCTGCCGATAGCATCAGCGGCGCTCGTGCGCAAATCAATGGCCGGGTTTCCGTCGTAGCTAATCGCGTAATGCAAGATGCTATTTGGCATAAATTGCGGTAGGCCAATGGCGCCCGCGTATGAGCCTTTCACAGTCGTGGGAACTAAATTATTGCTGCGCGTCCAGATAAGAAAATCAGCTAAATTCTGCCGGAACATTTTTTGGCGCTCTTCACGATTAGCGGCCGGCGGATAATCAAACGCTAATGTCGTCAGCACATCGAGCACGCGGAAATTACCCATTTGGCGCCCGTATTGAGTCTCGACGCCGATAATTCCAATAATAATTTCGGGCGGCACGCCAAATTCAGTAAAAGCACGTTGCAGCGCTGCCTCGTTGGCGCGCCAGAAGCGCACACCAGCGTCAATGTATTTAGGATTCGAATAAGGTGTTTGATAGCATCGCCAGCTGCGAGCTGCTGTGGTGGGGGCCGGTGTCACTAACTGGACAGCAGTGGCTGAGTAATCGACCTGCGCAAAGAGTGCCTGCAGCGCCTGCGCATTGAAATCATAGCGGGCTACCATCGTATCGATAAACGTTGTGATAGCAGGATGATTGATGTAATGCTTGGGAACGATTTCCTCTTCAAAAACGTCTTCTGACGAGGGCACTGTAGCAGGGGCGTGAGTAGATGTTAACTGGACAGGTGTTAGCTGAGCAGGCGCCAACTGCGCTGTAGCAATGCCACAGAAGCTTGCCAAAGAACAGCCCAGCATCACTACGCAAATCGATAAAGTGACACGGTGTACGGCAGCCTGAATAGGTGGAAAAGCAATCATGAAAAGGGCCCTGATTTAGTTAACTTTAGAACCTGCATGAACATAATAGGGAAGGCTGCGGGTTTATGCCATCTTCTGATTTAGAACTCGTTTCATCAATGCCTGCAAAGTCGTCATCGTAATGGCTAAAACCAGGAGGCCTTCAGTTTAGTACAGCTAGGCAGCAAATCTTCGTCTCCATGGGTGAGTATGAGGATGGCGAGCACTGCCCAGAGTCAAGGCTTTCACATCATTGTGCATAATGGAAGTTTTTTACAAGTTCTCGCTTTATAAGGCTTATAGGACTTGGCTGAAGCAGGGGTAGGGCATGCTTTCAATACGGCTCCATGTTGCATAAGCAGGATACGGTCCAGTTGGCTTAAGCCTTGCTCTCTTCCCAAAACGGTGACATCTGCCATTAATTGAGTTTGGCCAGAGGCCCACCATAGCGAAATAGAGGCGGTTTGCCCAGATAGCTGTTGCTGAGTTTGTTCGTGCATTTGCATTTGCCATAGCCGCACGATGGCATCATCACTCCCAGTGGCAAGATATATGCCTTGCTCGGCATCGATATACCAAGCAAGACTATGAATCGTCGCCCCCCCTAAATTGACCTCTGCTACGCACGCTCCTGAAGCTGCGTTCCAGATGCGCATCGCATGATCCTGACTGGTAGTCGCTAGCCACTTGTCATCGGGCGAGAAGACAATTTTTTGAATCGGGTGAGTGGTGCCATCAAAGATATATTCCTGTTTGCCAGAGCGAGCATTCCAGACTATCGCGCTGCCTTGCGCAGTAGTCGTAGCAAGCCAGTGACCGCGCGGTGAATAAATAGCTTCCACGATAGAGGCAGTACGCTTTGCCAGCGGAAAAGAGCCTACTAAATCCCGCGACTCTACCTCGTATACAGACACGCTGGCACCCTGGATACACACGGCCAAGAGAATTTGTTCATCGGCTGAAAATAAGCAGCGGTGTAACCCCGGCAGATAAAAACTATGTTCTTTCTGATGCGTTGATTTATCCCAGATTTCTAAAATTTCTCTTTTTTGCTTGATAAGCTTTTTCCCATCAGGCGAGAAAATAATATTTTCAACATTTTTAGTATCTGCGGCGCTGTGTGCAAAAGCGAGTGGGTCACAGAGCGCGAGTTGAGCCTCTTTATATACCCGATAAAGTTCTACTTTTTTTGTCGCATTTTGCACCATAAGCCATTTGCCATCGGCAGAAAAATGCAACGCTTGGGCACTGTATCGCGAGTTGCTATCTCGCTTAAAACTTTGCACTAATTGGCCCTGAGGCATTTTCCATAAACAAATAGTATGGTCATCGGCACAAGTGGCGAGCAAGTCGCCATTGGCAGAAAACGCGGTGCCTCTAATGGTTTGACTATGCCCTTTGAAGGTGGGGGGCGAACATTGTGGAACTTTCCATAAGCGTACGGTTTTATCCAAGCTGCTGCTGGCATAGTGCATGCCATCTGGCGCAAACGTGATTGCGCTCAAAGTATGGGTATGGCCTTTTTGTTGATGAAATAACTCACCAGACGCTGCATGCCATAAGCGTATGACAGCTTGCGTATTGGATTGTGGGAAGCTTTTTTGGCTATCGTAAGTGCCGATTAACTGCCCATTCGGCGAAAATACTGCTCGTGCACTGCCTACCCCGTCTTGCGTCATCCATAGGCGTGTTTGAGTAGCGACTTTCCACACTGAAAGCTGAGCGCCATATTCACACAGGGCAAGCAAGTGGCTGTCTGGCGAGAAAGCCACACTATGGCAAGGGGTCGCGCAGGGAAAAGTATGTATTACCCAGCGTTTTTGTATGTCCCAGAGCTGTACTCGTTTTTTATGTGCCAGGGCAACTGCTAGCCAGGCACCATTTGGCGAGAAGCAAAAAAATTGAGCAGGGGATGACACTGGCCCAGCATAAAGTGAAATACGCTTATTTTGCTGCCAGAGTTCAATTGACCACCCATCTTGATTTTTGACTTGTACAGCAAGTAAATTGGGGTGGGTAGGAGAGAAGGTTAAATGCGTTACCTGAGCGTCCAAGACGGGATACCAAGGAACTAGCTCTATCCCAGATGGAATATCCCAGCGTCGTACTATGCCTGCTGCATCGATTGCGACTAAACATTGGCTATCACCCGAGAAGGCAATTTGCCGCGCATCTATATCGGGCACCTGCAGGGTGAAAGTGTGAATTTGCTTCCACGTATCTACTTGGTATAGCGCAATGGTTGCGCCTTTTTTGAGCCGCGAGTCTCCCGCTATGCCAACCGCGAAATGAGCGCCATTGGGCGCATATAAACAGGTTTTAGCATAGTGTGGCTGAGGCAAAAAAGGCAGCGCGTCAAACTGAGCGCCCTGCAAATCTGCACCCTCTAGTTGGGCATGTCGTAACCATGCGCCTGCTAGCTGCACCTGCTGTAAATCTGCGCCACGCAGATCAGCATGATCAAAGATGCCGTACCGTAAATCAGCGCCAGCAATACAAATATTTTGTAAGTCGGCTTGAGTAAAAGCTTCGCCCATGCGCACCAGTACGGTAATCGCATTAGCGGCGCCGACACTGAGCTGCGTATTATTTTTTGATTGGTATATCCAATCATATAAATGAACTTTGAACGAAGGAGATTGAGCGGCATGCTCTCCTAAAAAATCTAAAATAGCCGGCTCAGGCATTAAAGGGAACTGATTTAAGACAGAGTCTAGGCGCACTTCCAAGGTACGATGAAACGATTCATAAATAGTGCTGGCCACTAAATATGCTTGTATCTCTGGGTAAATAAAACGAGGGCTTCCTCTTTGTTGAAGCAAAGGTAAATTAAAAAGCGTTAGCCGCTTATCGGCCTCATCAGCATCACTTTGAAAATAAAATTTACGCGCTGTAGGCAATACAGTGTTTTGGCGCGAGGTAGTTTTTCCTTGTATTGCACGCCTTTGTATTGTATTTCCCTGATTTTCTTTATCTTCCCGCTGTATTTTTTCCTGCGTGAGAGAGATGGCCATCCGTTGACTAGCATGTTGCGCTTTGACGGCAAGATAGGGTTGTATTTTTTTTAATACCGCTTGCTCTGTTAGCGTTAATGGAATACCTTGCATGCGCTGCGCGCAACGTGCCCCCCATTGTGTTATCCATGCTTGATACAGCTCAGTGGCGCAAGTAGGCATGGCATGCTGCTGGCAGTCTTGAGCATTGGCAGTACTTTGGCTTGGTAATACCTCTAACGCCATATGCAGTAAAGAAGGTCGCCGAACAGCCGCTTTTAGCAGAGGAGCATCTTCTAATGCTTTCTGATAGCGTGCTAGGTCCCAACCTGAAGGACGCACCCGCTCAATATATTTTTGAATATAGTCTTGCACCGATTGGTCAGAAAGAGGCGCCAACCAATAGGTTTGGAAAAGGCTAGTCTGAGTATTAGCTTGAAATGGTAGTAAAGCCGGTTTTTGTATACATGTTGGGCGCGCGCTAATAATGTATTTAGCATGCCAGCGCTCAAGCATCTGTTCTAGGCCGTGCTTATATTGGGCGCCCGACTGTTCATCGACCCCTTCTAAGATGAAGACAAAATGCTGTTGAGTGCGTAATATTTCAATCGTCGCGAGTGGAAATTTCTGCTCGCGTAAATAATGCTCAATCCAATCTGACCCTTCTGATGCAGTGGCATACTTATCAAGAGGGACGAATAGCACGATAGGCGTATCAGTACGCTCACCCTTAGCATATTCCGCTGACAGTATGTGATACAGATGGCGCTGAAAAGTAGATTTACCTGAGCCGGTCTCTCCTAGCAGTAGGAGCACCTTTTGGGGAGAATCTAAAAAAGCGCATACTTTGTCTAACAGTGGAAAGCGGGTTAGCGAATGGCCACTTTCTTGGCCGTCTAGGGGTATATAAAATTCCAGCGCGTCGTGCACATTATCGAGCTGAGAGAGCGTATGCAAATAGCGTTTGTGGAAATCTTCTGAGGCTGTGCCTAATTGCGCTAACGGATAGTAATTGAGTCTAACTGCTTCGGTACTAAGCTTATCGCACCGCGCACGCAGCACTTGTTTGTTTAAATCAACAAAAGCAGGGTGCCAGCTTGTTCGAATATTAAGCGAGCAAGAGGTGCTATTCCTACGCCGTGATTTAATCGCTTTAGCCGCGTCCTGCGTCTGGCTAGAATCAGATTGTCGAGGCATCTCTCGCAAGCTATAAGCGCGTTCATGATGACGAAATAAAGAGGTAGAAAACTGTGCTAGCAGCATCTAAATATATTCCTAGAGCACGCAGTGACTAGTCTTTGCTGCGATGACTGACTAGTTGCGTATTGAATCAAAAAAGATATGCCTTGAGTTTTTAGTGCGAGCAAAAGCAATCAAATAAAGCGCATAGGGGCAAAAAATGCACTTACTGGTACGCTATTCATTGAGGATCAAGAAAGAAATATAAGCCGCTTGAATTTTGCAAATATGCTTGCCCTAGGGTATGTTCAGCATGCTTTGATTGATCTGAATAGACCTCTTTCGAAACCCTGTAGCGGCGTCATGCCTCGCTTTTTTACATTAGGTATTTTTGGTGCACTGGTAGCAACGGCATTCCTTGCTATAGGGTGTTGAAAGAGGCCTAATGGATCCAGAAGCTCATGACAGAGAAAGACGAAGCCGCATACAGACGCTATGATGTAAAACCCTCATTGAGGGCACAATAAGATTTTTCTTTTTATGCAGAGACACAAAGAAACACGTTGAGTAAGCCGGAAGCCGGGCCATGTCTCCTGGCGCAAGATTTATTCAACGCTTCCTTAAAAATCTTCTTAGAACCTGTTCACCATCTTCAAAAGTGAGGTGTGTTGAGGTTCCGTATTTAATTAAACGCGTTACCCCAACAAGATCGCCTCTTACTCTACTAGTCGCCTTTTCTGAGGCTGTGAGAAGGTTTTAACAATTAATAGCGCCCAAATTGGCAATGATAGAACTTGACAGCATTACGCAGCGCTTCAACGGGCCGCAAGGTCCAACTGAGGCCTTGCGTAACATTAATTTGACGATCCCCTCTGGCGCAATCTTTGGCATTATTGGCCGCAGCGGAGCCGGCAAGAGTACGCTCTTGCGCACGATTAATTTACTCACGCGACCAAGCTCTGGGCGTGTCCTCGTAGATGGTCGTGATTTGACCGCACTGAATGCAGATGGCTTACGCGCAGTACGGCGCGAGATCGGCATGATTTTCCAGCACTTCAATCTGCTTTCATCGCGCACGGTGCAAGACAATGTTGGGCTCCCCCTTGAGCTAGTGGGCATGCCACGCGCTCAGATTGATGCGATTGTGCTGCCCTTGCTTGAGCTGGTGGGCTTGAGTGCCTATAAAGATCGCTTCCCAGCTCAACTCAGCGGTGGGCAAAAGCAGCGTGTTGGTATTGCTCGTGCGCTTGCCGGCAGGCCGCAGCCACGCATATTGTTGTCAGATGAGGCAACCTCAGCGCTAGATCCAGAGACGACTCGCTCAATTCTTGCTCTGTTGCAGCGCATTAACCGCGAATTGAAACTGACGATTGTGCTGATTACGCATCAAATCGAAGTGATCAAATCCATCTGTGATTCGGTAGCGGTGATCGATGCTGGCCGCATTGTTGAACAGAACAAGGTGACCGAACTCTTCCTGAAACCTCGTCATGCCGTCACCCGTGCGCTGCTAGGAGAAACCATTGCGCATGAGTTGCCGCCAGCGCTTAAAGAACGCGTGCGCACGCGCCTTGGCCGCGGCCGCGAACATTTACTGCGCCTTGCGTTTACAAGTGCGAGCGTTGATCAACCGTTGCTATCAGAAACGATTCGTCGCTACGAGTTGGACTTCAATATTTTGCATGGCCGGATTGATGAAATTCAGGGCCGCCCGTTTGGCTCGCTCGCGGTGCTAGTGGGTGGTGCGGACGAAAAAGTAAACCAAGCCATTGCCTTTCTGACAGAGCATGGTGTGGTGGTTGAGGAGATGCCTGATGAACAGTGAGATGTTGTCCCTCTTTGCATCATCATTTAGCGAAACGTTATTGATGGTTGGTATCTCCGGCGTGCTTGGCGCAGCAGGTGGGCTACCGCTTGGAGTGTTACTGTATTTGACCGATCGGGGCGGGCTGTTGCAGCATAAGCTGCTCTACCGAGTCATGGGCCTTATTGTTAATACCGTGCGCTCTACGCCATTTATTATTTTATTAGTCGCGGTGATTCCTTTAACGCGGCTCCTAGTTGGCTCGTCGATTGGCACAGGCGCCGCCATCGTGCCTTTAACCATCGCGGCTATTCCTTTTGCCGCACGGCTTATCGAAACAGCCTTACACAAAGTTGACCTTGGGCTAGTTGAAGCGGCGCAAGCGATGGGCGCCACCCATTGGCAGATTGTGCTTAAAGTGCTGCTGCCCGAAGCCATGCCTGGCATAGTCGCGAGCCTAACCATGACCTTTGTGAGCTTAGTGGGCTATTCAGCCATGGCCGGTGCAATTGGCGGCGGCGGGCTAGGTGACGTTGGTATTCGCTATGGCTATCAGCGCTTTTTGCCAGAAATTATGTTTGGTGTAGTGCTGATACTGGTGATTTTTGTGCAGATAGTCCAGTCGCTGGGTGATAGGCTGGTGCGCTACTTAAGCCATAAATAATTGGAGCTGATGGCATGACAGGCTGCTTATCAAAATACCCAAAAAAATACCTTTTAAAGTGGCGTGGTATCTATCTTTCCAGGCTGTCCACCTTTTGCAATAACCATAGCAGGGCGGCAATAGGAAGTTCGATCTAATAGCGGCTATGGGTTGTCTGTCAATCCTTAACGTCACATTCTCTGATGGCAAGCTAAGCAGTATTGATGAAATGAGTGCGCATGTTCAGTTTTTTTTAAATCTGAGCAGCCTTCAATACTTCTTCAGGCGCTGGCTTTTCTTTGCTATGGTTAATTTGCGCACGTTTACATAGATTGTTTTCTATTTCTTCTAGGCTCATTTCATCTTCTAAATATAAAAATTTCAATATTTGCAAACTTTGCCAGAATTTATTTCCTTTTTTCTCAAGAAATAATTTCCATTTTTCTAAAATAGGTAATTTATTAATCAAATTTTGCAGAGCATGCCGATAGGTGTTGCCGTCAATCTTATCGGCCTCTAGCCCATCGGTAATGATGGATAGAAGTATTTGATCACTGTGCTTCTCTGGCAAATAAACTTTAGCTTTATTTAAAATTTCTATTAAACCCTGACGTAAGTCTCGTATTTCATGCTGAAAAATTTTCTCTTGCTTATCTTTAAATTCTCTGCGCTGACTGGGGCTAAGTGTAGAAGAGTCTTTACCTTGATTAAGTTCATCCTGGATTGATGACTGTAAGGCTTGGTTTTTTTTATTAAGCGTCTGTGCCAATTCATCTTCATCCTCATCTTTTCCGCCAGATAATGCAGGCTTCTTTTCCTCAGCACCCGCTGCTGCAGCTGCTTGCTCAATTTTCCGAAACAAGATTTTTCCAATCGTAGTTTTTACATTTCTTAAATCTTGTTCGAGCAGCGCGATAATTCTTCTTATCAGTTTTTTATTTTCTATGGGCGATGACTTTTTAGCAAAAGCCTTTGTTGGTAAAACTGAGGTAGAAGTATTTGGATTAATATCCAAGCTTAATAGTTGAGTAATAAAGCTAATTATTGTCACTATAAAATTGAGATGTTGCTTCAAAGGGCTAGATAACAGCCTATTTTCTAGCATTGCTTCTATCGTGTTTCTAAGTTCTTTAATGCGTGTATCAATTTTTGCAATGAATGCTAAATCTTGTTCTTGAGGTAGCGCATCAGGTTTATCTCGAGTGGCGTTTTTATTAATGTATTCAATAGCTTTAGAAGCGATATCAAACACCTCAATAAGCTGAGCTTGTATAGCTCTTTGTTCCGCCTCACTCGCTTCTGAAGCAAGCCACCACTCACTATTTAAATCGCAATAATAATTTTTAATAACTTGTAACTCTGTCAAAGGAGATGCTTGCAATCCGCTTTGCTTATCTGTTTTGACTACTGATGAAATTTTAGCGGTAGGGGAGTTGGCCACTGGTGCAGTTTTTCCGATAACGGGCCTGCTTTCTCGAAGATCACCATTCGCATCTAAATATGCTTCTACTTCAAATTCTTGCTCGCCTCCTCCTGTTTGATCGCGGTAGCTAATCTTATAAAGCTCGCCATCATGGTTATGGTGTAGCTTTATTTCTTTTCCTGGCCCCAGCGGGAAAATGATTGGTTCCAGCTCGGCAGAGTCGCACAGAGTGTCTGCGTCAGGGGTGGTGAGGGGATTAATCGAAGCAGTCTTGCTGAAGAATTCTTTTGCCCCCTGCATGTGTTCAACTAAAGGAGTATCAGTCAGCTGCGTAGCGGTAGCGTTATGAGCCACACGAGGGCGACTTTTGCCATTTCTTTTACTATTTTTAATCTGTTTACCTCCATTCGCACGCAGACTTTTTGCATACTCTGCTGCTTCAATAGAAGGGATGATTGGTAATGTTTTCAAAGGCATCTTATTACCCTCTTTCCTGTTGACCTAACAATGTTGAGAGAAATTGCTTGCGCTTGATAATTTATTAGAACTTATTTCATCAATGCCGCAAGAGATCAAAAACGTGTTACGAGCAGCTTTACAAAGAGAGATAGATGAAAAATGGCTGCTTGTGCACTAACGAAGCATGACTACCTGCCTTATATTTTACCTCTGATGTACCGAATCAAGAGGAGTGGGTTATAGTTTGATTGCGGCTACTACTACAGACCTATGCGAGCTATGTGTAGGAGATAGTGCCTATCTTTGTTCCATGCCCAAACTTGAGTTATTCGTGCAATAGTCCTGAAGTAAATTGCTGCGACTTGGAAAAAAGAGCTGCTATAAATAAGAGCCTTAATCGCTTTAAATAAGAAGCCTAAGCAAACTGATCGTGGCAACATAGCTCTGCTATAGGCCATCTAATCTATGAGCTTAGTTGGCCATGCAATTTTTAAAATGCATGGGGCTGCTTTCATCTTGTTGAGTTTATTAATGTTCAATTTTCTACCCCTTGCATACAGGAGTTTGCATGTCATTACGTTCTAACCTTAAGTTGCTAATCACCGTGGGTGCGGTTGCGTTTTTTTCAATTAGCTCTCAGGCTGAGGAAAAAATTAAAGTGGGGGTGACGAGTGGCCCGCACGCTCAGATGCTGGAAGTTGTGAAAGAAGTGGCGGCCAAAGATGGACTGGTGATTCAAAGTGTTGAGTTTGCGGACTTTGTGCAGCCAAATGCAGCACTAGCAGCTGGTGAATTAAATGCCAATAGTTACCAGCATTTGCCTTACTTAGAAGCGCAAGTAAAAGATCGAGGGTACCCACTTGTGAATGTGGGCTACACGGTGATTTTTCCGATGGGCATTTATGCCAAACATCTTAAGTCGCTCGAGCAGTTGAAGTCAGGGGCGCGCATTGCTGTGCCGAACGACCCAACTAATGGCGCACGTGCGCTGCTTTTATTGCAACAACAAGGCTTACTTAAATTACGCGCTGAGGCTGGATTGCAAGTGACGGTGTTAGATATTGTTGAGAATCCCAAGAAATTGAGAATTATTGAGCTCGATGCAGCCCAATTGCCGCGTGTGCTCAATGATGTTGATGCGGCAGCGATCAATACTGATTTTGCTGTTCAAGCGCAGCTTGTGCCCACTCGTGATGCACTGGCGATTGAAGCAGCACAAGGGCCATATGCGAATTTGATTGCAGTGCGCAAGGTTGATCTCAATCAACCTTGGGTGGCTAAGTTAGTCAAAGCGTATCACTCGCCTGAAGTGAGGCAATATATTGCAGACCAATTTAAAGGTGCTGCGATTGCTGCTTGGTAATAGTTGCCAATCAGGGCCCTAGACTGCCATGAAGATCTCGCACGCTGCCCTCTCAAAGTAAAGCGCTTTGAGAGGGCAAGAGATAGGTTCCAAAAGGATTTTTCGTAAGGAAGTGACGCATGAAAGTAATAGTGCCAGTCAAACGTGTAGTCGATTACAACGTCAAAGTACGCGTTAAGTCAGATGGGTCAGGGGTGGAGTTGGCGCATGTGAAGATGTCGATGAACCCCTTTGATGAGATCGCAGTTGAAGAAGCTGTGCGCTTAAAAGAGGCAGGTAAGGTGAGCGAAATTATTGCGGTCTCATGCGGCGTTGCGCAGTCGCAAGAAACGCTGCGGACAGCATTAGCCATTGGGGCAGATCGCGCCATTTTGGTGGAAACCAATGAAGAGTTGCAACCGCTTGCCGTGGCCAAAATTTTAAAAGCACTCGTCAATCAAGAGCAGCCTCAGTTGGTGATACTTGGTAAGCAGGCGATTGATGATGATGCCAATCAAACCGGCCAAATGCTTGCGGCGCTTTGTGATTGGCCGCAAGCGACATTTGCCTCAAAAGTCACGTTAACTGAAGAAAATGGGCAGCAGCAGGCACAAGTCACCCGTGAGATTGATGGTGGCTTAGAGACCTTGTCGCTGGTGCTGCCAGCGGTGATTACAACGGATTTGCGACTGAACGAGCCTCGTTATATCACCTTGCCCAATATTATGAAGGCTAAGAAAAAGCCGCTCACCACTATCACCCCAGAAAGTTTAGGGGTCGAAGTGAAATCACGCTTGCAGACTTTGAAAGTAAGCGAGCCACTGAAGCGTTCTGCTGGTGTACAAGTGCCTGATGTGAAGACATTGATCGATAAACTGAAGCACGAAGCAAAAGTTTTATAAAAGCGAAGGATTTTTGTACTGCACTGAATATTGATCAGTGCAGGCAGACCTTCCATCAATAAAAAGACGCTGGCCGCGACACTCTGTTGGGAAAGAAATGACAATTCTGATTATTGCTGAACATAACAATCAAGAAATCAAAGGCGCAACGCGCAATGCCATTAGCGCTGCACAGCAAATTGGCTCGAGCTGCCATTTGCTCGTGGCTGGGCATCAGGTGCAAGGTGTGGCGGAACAAGCAAGCAAGATTGCGGGTATTGGACAAGTACTGGTGGCGGATGCGCCTCATCTGGCTGAAGGTTTAGCTGAGAATATCAGTGCCACGGTGCTCAAGCTGGCTCACCGTTATTCGCATATCGTAATGGCGGCCACAGCGTACGGTAAAAATATTGCACCACGTATTGCTGCCAAGTTAGATGTAGCGCAAATTTCTGAGATTTCGGCGGTGCTTAGCCCAGATACTTTTGAGCGGCCAATCTACGCGGGTAACGCAATTGCGACAGTGCAATCAAGTGACTCAATTAAAGTGCTGACCGTGCGCGGAGCAAGTTTTGAGGCTGCTGCTGCGCAAGGCGGCAGTGCTACGCTAGAAATGATCGAGGCGGCGCCAGATAGTGGGCGCTCGCAATTTATCAGCCGTCAACTCACACCGCTTGATCGCCCAGAACTCACTGCGGCTCAAGTAGTGGTATCAGGCGGTCGTGGCCTTGGTTCAAGCGACAATTACCTCAATTTGCTAGAGCCATTAGCTCGCAAATTAGGCGCAGCACTGGGCGCCTCACGTGCCGCTGTGGATGCAGGTTTTGCACCGAATGATTATCAAATTGGCCAAACTGGCAAGATTGTCGCGCCGCAGCTGTATTTGGCAGTAGGCATTTCAGGAGCCATTCAACATTTGGCCGGGATGAAAGATGCCAAAGTCATTGTGGCCATCAATAAAGATGCCGATGCCCCGATTTTCGGCGTAGCTGACTATGGCTTAGTGGGCGATTTGTTTGAATTGGTGCCAGCGCTCGTTGCTGCCTTAGACTGAACAAATCACCGCGACACATAGGAGCGGTGCGCCGCAGTCGACTGCGGTTGCAAGTAGCGAAAGACCGATAAGTCATCCGCTTGAATAGCAGGCGAGTGGCCTGAGAGTAAATCGGCCAGTAGCTGTGCTGAGCCACATGCCATCGTCCAACCCAAAGTGCCGTGGCCGGTATTTAAAAACAAGTTTGGAATGGGAGTGGGCCCAACGAGTGGTGTGCCATCTGGCGTCATTGGGCGTAGCCCAACCCAACTGCTGGCTGCGGCGATATCGCCAGCGCCTGGAAAGAGATCGTTGACGCACATGCTTAGGGTGGACAGGCAGGCCGGGCGTACAGTGCGGGTAAAGCCAGAGACATCTGCCATGCCACCTACGCGAATACGTTTGTCAAAACGAGTAATCGCAATCTTATAAGTTTCGTCAAGTACGGTCGATACGGGCGCTGCGTTTGTATCCACAATGGGTACCGTAATCGAATACCCTTTAACAGGGTAAACCGGGATTTTGACGAGATCGGCTAACAAGCGGGTGGAATAAGCGCTCAGCGCGACTACATAAGCGTCGGCGCGCAGGTGCTGAGCACCGCATTGCACGCCAGTGATTCGACCATCTTGGTAGGTGAGTGCATCTATTTGCGTATTAAATTTGAAATTCACCCCAAGTTGTTCGGCAAATAGGGCTAGGTGCGTCGTGAATAGGTGGCAATCGCCTGTTTCGTCATTAGGTAAATGCAAGGCCCCGCTTAGTTTGTAGGCAACTTTGCCCAAGGCCGGCTCTGCCCGTATTAATTCATGCGGGGCGAGTAGGGTATACGGTACGCCAGTCTCTTTCAGCACGGCAGCATCTTTAGCCGTGTTTTCAAACTGCGCCTGTGTGCGAAAAACTTGCAAAGTGCCTTGCTGGCGCCCTTCATATTGAATTCCTGTGTTATCCCGTAAAGCCTGCAAACAATCACGACTGTATTCGGCAAGCCGTACCATTCTGGTTTTATTCACGGCATAACAGCTTGCGTTGCAATTTTTTAGTAGGTGCCAAAGCCACATCAATTGAAAAAGCGAGCCGTCTAGGCGCAGTACCAGCGGCGCGTGTTTGGCAAATATCCATTTAATCGCTTTTAACGGAATGCCAGGAGCAGCCCAGGGCGAGGCATAACCCGAAGAAATTTGTCCTGCGTTGGCAAAGCTCGTTTCGAGCGCCGGCCCAGGCTGGCGCTCAACGACAGTGACCGTATGCCCCGCGCGGGCCAGGTAGTAGGCACTTGTAACGCCAATCACGCCACTGCCGAGGATGAGAATGTGCATCAAGATTCCTTGAAAAAGCTTAGGTAGCGAACAAACCTGGATAGATAATTAGAGCCTGTCCTCAATTAAAACGGGTTCGCGTTGGCTAAAATTTTTGGGCGACGGTGGGGGAAATCTGCCTAAGCCAGTTGAGGGCGCCATGCCAAGCGCCAGCATAAGTGCGCCCAGATGCCCTATCTGCCCCGTTATCGCTGGGGAGACTTTCTCTAGCCTGCGCTGAATAACTGGAAGCGACGACATATTTGCCGTTATACGAATGCCCTTTTGCATGAGAGTAGCGTAGTAAATTTCAAACAGGCCCTCGAAGTAGAGAAGTTTCAGTTATAATCGCCCGTTTCGACTTTGCCTCTGATATTTGACAGCCATTTAAGTTGACAAATAACGTTGGCAAATACTTGTGGCTTATCCACTAGCTAAAAGGCTGTTGGGTTATCCGTCAAGGGCGATGCTTAGATTTTTAAAACTAAGTTTTGAAACTGAGTTTTAAAGCTACATTTAAATGGCAACGCCAAAATATACGCAATATCAAAGGCTTTCGAATCCCGCTTAAGCCTAAATTTAAGGAAGTGCTGAATAAATCGAGAGTAAGGAATGCCTTTTCTGCCAGTACAAGAGTACGGCAAGGAGGCATGACGCCGTTCCCGGTTTATTCCGCGCTTCCTTAGGTAAGAGCTAGATAAAAATAAGCGGGCTCGCATACGTGGTTTTTTTAAGGAATGAGTCATGGTTATTATCCGCTTGGCACGCGGTGGCGCGAAAAAGCGTCCGTTCTACTTTATCGTCGTAGCTGATTCACGTAATCGTCGTGATGGACGTTTTATTGAGAAGCTTGGTTTTTATAACCCAGTTGCGAGCAAAGGTGAAACGCTGCGTATTGCGCAAGACCGTTTAACTTACTGGCAAAGCACAGGCGCACAACTCTCTGACACAGTAGCGCGTTTGGTCAAACAAGCGCGTAAGTCAGAGAATCTGACTGCCGTTGCTGCTTAATTAAATAAATGAAGTGCATGCCTAGCTTGAGGCTGCGTTTGCAGATATTTTCAGCTTCGCAGTACATAGCGATGGATGGCAATGGATGAATTAAGAGCTGCCTCGATGGATGCTTCTTCGGATACTTTCGGTACTTTCGTCCGTAAGCCGACGAAGCGAGCTACCTCTCTCTCAGCGTCTTTAGCTGAATCTCAGCCTTTACCTACGCCGGCAGCGCCGGCGTTAGTCAATGATTGGGTTGAGGTGGGCGCCGTTGCCGGGGCGTATGGCGTGCGTGGATGGATCAAGATTTATCCCCATGCACAAATTGCCAAAGGCGACGGAGCGCTGCTGCATGCAAAGCATTGGCAGCTTGTGGCTAAAGACGGGCAAACCCAAAGCGTTACGGTATGCGAAGCAAAGCTGCACGGCGGCAATAACTTGGTTGCGCAGCTAGCTAGTTGCGCTAGTCGTGACGAGGCTGAGGCTTTAAAAGGGCAGCGCATCAACGTGAGCCGCGCAGATTTTCCAGCGCCGCAAGCAGATGAATATTATTGGGTCGATTTGATCGGGCTCGATGTCATCACTGAAGCTGGTGTTGCGTTAGGCCAGGTGACTGGCTTACTCGATAGTAGCGCGCATGCCATTTTGCAAATTGCCTATAGCAAACAGGGCAAAGATGGGGCGCAATCTCAGGCTGAGCGGCTCATTCCATTTGTTCATGCTCATGTTAGTGATGTCGACTTAATTAAGCGTCAAATTGTCGTCAATTGGGAAGAAGACATATAAAGCAGATTGCCTAACGAATAGTTGGCAGCACTGCTTTAGAACCTATCAATTGATTGAATTTCCATACGAGGAGGGGGCGGTGCAGTTTGATACCATTACGCTCTTTCCGGATATGTTTGGCGCCCTCACTGACTGGGGCATAACGAGTCGCGCAGCTGTGCTTAAGCACTACACGCTCCGTACTTGGAATCCGCGTGATTTTACGACCGATAACTACCGCACGGTGGATGATCGGCCGTATGGTGGTGGCCCTGGCATGGTGATGCTAGCGCGTCCGCTAGAGAAGGCGATCCAAGCGGCTCGAGCGGCTCAGGCAGAAGTTGGTGTGGCAGCACCGCGTGTCATCCTTATGTCGCCGCAAGGTAGCGTACTGACCCATGCAGGTGTAATGCGGCTTGCAGCTGAGCCGGGTCTGATTTTAATATGCGGGCGCTATGAGGCAATTGATCAGCGTGTGATTCAGCGTTGTGTCGATGAAGAAATAAGTATTGGCGATTTTGTATTATCAGGTGGTGAGTTGCCTGCGATGGCGCTCATGGACGCGGTGATTCGACAGCTGCCAGGTGCACTTAATCATGCACAATCGGCTGAGCAAGATAGTTTTGTAGATGGCTTGCTTGATTGCCCGCACTACACCCGTCCGCAAGAATACGAAGGAATGCCGGTGCCAGCAGTGCTGCTGGAAGGTAACCATGCGCAGATTAGCAAATGGCGCCGTCAACAAGCACTTTTAGGCACTTTGAAAAAACGACCAGATTTGCTGCAAACAGCGTGTGAAGAAGGCAAGCTGACTGAAGCAGAGCGAGCTTGGCTAGCGTGTCATAGCGAAACAGAATTTTAGGAGTTAATGATGAATCTAATTGAAAAATTCGAACAAGAACAAATCGAGCACTTGCTCGCTGGCAAAGTTTTACCCAAATTCGCACCAGGTGATACGGTCATCGTGAATGTGAATGTTGTGGAAGGTACTCGCAAGCGCGTACAAGCGTTTGAAGGTGTGGTTATCGCTAAACGTAGCCGCAGCTTAAACTCTTCATTTATCGTGCGTAAAATTTCAGCGGGCGAAGGTGTCGAAAGAACTTTCCAAACTTATTCCCCATTGATTAGCAGCATTGTGGTGAAACGTCGTGGTTTAGTACGCCGTGCCAAGCTCTATTATCAGCGTAACCTCTCTGGTAAGGCAGCGCGTATTAAAGAAAAGCACGAGCCTCGCGCAGCACGGGCGTAATCCTGCTTCAAAGCCTTGCTTAAATTTGTTTAAAGCAGCCAGCTGAAAGAAAATTGACGCTGGCTAATTGCTTTGGATAAAGCTAAACCTGGGTAAAGGTTTGCCTAAAAACCTGTTCCAAGTCTTCCAAAAGTGCCCTTATTTGGAGGAGTCTAGAGCACAGAAACCGGAGTGTACTTAAGTACATGAGGATTTCGAGCACCGCACGACCGCGAAGAAGGTGCTTTTGGAAGACTTGGAACAGGTTCTAACCTGCGGGTAAGGAATGCCTTTGCTGTCAGTACGACTAGTACCCAATCTAAAAAGGTCGGCATGATGCCACTCCTGGCTTGGGCCGGCTTTCCTAAGAACCTGTTTACGATCTCAAAAAATTGCCCTTGAGGCTGTAGTGTTGGGTTTCTTTCGGTTACCCAACACAATCCTTTTGAAGATGGTGAATAGGTACTAAGGTCGGTTTATTGCCTTCCCCAAAGCTCCCTTCTGCAGCGGTAGCGTGCAGAAATCTTCGTGCATGCTGGTTCCTCCCTGGTTTTACCCAAATGCAGTCCTCTCTTCAACTAACGACCTTTTAGAAAGATCGTAAATAGTTCTTAGGTTCTATTCATGCCTAAAAGACTGTGAATTGCATGTTTGTTAAATAAGGGACAGTATTCGGCATCTTCATGGCCGTCTATGCACACTTTTTAGACACTACGTGGCAAGCTTTTAGACGTTGATGAAATAAGTTCTAATTTTTGATCTTGACTGATGAGCTAGTTCTTAGATAATGGTTGTTAAAGCAAACTCCATTGACGCCAAACGCGAGGTTTTTTCGCATGACTTTTTTCTCCGTATTGTTTGCACTTATCTTTGAACAGATACGTGCTTTATCCCCTCAATATCGTATTAATGCGCTTTTAAAGCAGCATGTGGCGAGCGTTGCCGACTATGGCGTAAGCGGGCGTCGGCATAGCGCGTTAACTTGGTTGAGTGTGGTTTTGCCTTGGACTTTGGCGGCGGGTTTGATTTACTACGCCTTATATCGAGTCAATTTCTTCTTAGCATTTCTTTGGAATATAGCTGTTGTCTATGGCACGCTTGGCTTTAGACAGTTTAGCCATAGTTTCACCTCTATCCAAAAAGCACTCAATCAACAAGATGTCGCCCGCGCCCGTGAAGTGCTGCACACCTGGACTCAGCTTGACACCACTGAGATGCCAGTTAGCGAAATTGTTCGGCATGCTTTAATACATGCAGTGATTGCCGCGCATCGACGCGTTTTCGGTGTTTTCTTTTGGTTTTTGATGCCAATTGGGCCGGCTGGTGCTGTGTTATATCGCGTCGCTGAATATTTGGCTTATCCGCAAGCGGATGGGGTAAAGCCGCATTCCTTTTTTAGCGAGTTTGCGCGTAAAGCTTTTTTTGTGCTTGACTGGATACCCGTGCGCTTAACCGCCTTTGGTTTTGCGATTGTTGGCAACTTTGAAGAAACCATTCACGCGTGGCGTAGTGACGCACAGCAATGGCCAGATGCTAATGATGGTGTGTTGTTAGCAGCTGGTGGCGGCGCGCTTGGCATGCAGTTAATGGGACCATTGCCCGAACCATCGAGCTTAGAAGCGCTCACCGAAGAGATTCAGCTAGTGCCTGCCTCTGCCAGCGAAGAATATACGTCGCGTGCCCTGCAATTAGGCGTGGGTTTAGTCTGGCGCGCTGTCGTTTTATGGATGGCCTTGCTATTAATGCTAACTTGCTCAGTCTGGTTTGGTTAAGAAAAACTAGCCGCAGCCCGATTGAGCTGTTATGCCTCCAGCTTAGACAAATCTTCCTTAAGCGACTTACGTAGGGTGGGGTGAGGTATTAGACCTCTTTGAAACCCCGTAGCGGCGTCATACCTCCTCGCCGTACTTCTGTACTGGCATCAAAGGCATTCCTTGCTACGAGGTTTCGAAAGAGGTCTATTCAATTCAATGCCCCGACCCAACCATTCCCGAAGCATCCTTTCCCTTACCACCGCAACATGGTGGAGTTCTCCGCCACCTCAACCTATGAGCTATAAACAGGCTTTTAGCGTATCAATGATTTATTTTCTTGCAGTAGCCGCGCATACAGCGTATGCCGTTGGGCTGTAATCGATCCGCTTTCTATCCCTTCCAAGATGGCACAGCCTGGTTCTTGCAAATGTTGGCAGTTGCGAAAGCGACAGCTGCCTAGCAGAGGTCGGAATTCGACGAAAGCGTGAGTTAATTGTGCTGGGCTTAAATGATACAAACCGAATTCTTGAAAGCCCGGAGAATCAATGATTGCGCCGCCTTCTTCGAGTGGGTAAAGGCGGGTTGCTGTGGTGGTGTGTTTGCCGGTTTTGAGCGCTGTAGAAATTTCGTTTGTGGCCGCTTTGGCATGGGGTGCAAGTAGATTAATAAGTGTTGATTTACCTGTGCCGGATTGGCCAACTAGAACTGTCACCCGTCCCACTAGCTGCTGGCGTAACGCCACGCTAGCTGCTTCACTTTCGATTCTTATAGAGGTTTCGCGAACTTGATACCCAAGTTGCTGATACAGCTTGATGCGTTGGCGTGTGGCCGTCAGTTCGTCTATCAGATCGACTTTATTCAATACTAATAAAGGGGTGATTGCCTCTGCTTCACAAGCGATCAAAGCACGGCTCAGTAGCTCATCGCTAAAGTGCGGCAGGGTCGCAAGCATAATCAGGACTTGGTCAAGATTCGACGCTAGACGCTTGGTTTTAAATTGGTCAGATCGATACAGCAGGTTGCGCCGCGGCGCAATGTTGATAATCAGCCCTTGCTTTTCTGAACGGTACGAAAAATCGACTTGATCACCGGTAACCACGTCTCTTTTACCCTGCAAAAAACATTGCAGTGGGGGCGTACCGTTTTCAGGCTCAACCCAATAGTGGCGTCCGTAGGTGGCAATCACTCGCCCTTTTTCAATGACTGTCTGATCGGGTTGAGTCATTAAGTATCCTAGCGCGCGAACTGAAAGTGGAGGAAGGGCATGTTATGGGGCGATCTGCGCTATAGGGTTTGGCGTAAGGAGGAGCCGCGCAATGCGTTGTGCAGCGGGTGGATGCGAGTAGTAAAAAATGCTGTAAATAGGGTCAGGCGTTAAGGTGCTAGCGTTATCTTCATGCAGCTTCACTAAAGCATGCACGAGGTCCTCAGGAGGCGTTAGGCTAGCGGCGAAGGCATCGGCCTCGAATTCATGCCGGCGTGACACCAGTTTAGCGATGGGGCTCAGAAAAAATAAGAAAACAGGCAACACCAAGAAGAAGAGGGTTAAGGCAAGGTATGCCTGGCTTTCGGTCACTGATGGGGTAACGCCAAGCCCAGTGTAAAACCAGGTACATTGAGCCAGCCAGCCAAGCAAGGCGAAAAGCGCGAAGCTCACCATGCACATCACAATCAGCCGTTTAGTAATATGGTGGCGCTTGCAGTGGCCTAGTTCGTGAGCTAACACAGCCTCGATTTGATTGTTTGAGAGGCGGGCGAGTAAGGTGTCAAAGAAAACAATGCGTTTAGCCGCTCCTAAACCAACGAAGTAGGCGTTGCCGTGTGTGGAACGTCGGCTGCCATCCATCACAAAAAGGCCTTTAGCTGCGAATTGACAGCGTTCTAATAAATTCTCAATGCGCTTGCGTAGTGTCTCGTCGCGCAAAGGTTCGAAACGATTGAAAAGAGGGGCGATGAGAGTCGGATACAGCACTAAAGCGAGCAGATTAAAACCTAGCCACAAGCCCGCTGCCCACAGCCACCAAGTCTGACCTGCTTGTTGCATCAGCCATAACACAGCAAAAATGAGCGGTAAGCCAAGCGCTGCACTAAGTACGCTCGCTTTTATTAGATCTAGCAAGAATAAGGTCTTGGTCATCCGATTAAAGCCAAAGCGCTCGTCAATTACAAAATGCCGAATATAAGCAAAGGGCAAATCAGCCAAGCTGCTGATCATGAGCACTGTCACAAGCAGTGCAATTTGGCTCAGATAGCCGGTGCCAAACCAGCTAATGAGCGTTGTATTCAGCCATTGCAGACCGCCTAATAAGGTGAGGGCGACCAAGATAGCTGCACCCGCTAAAGTTTCTGCCACAGCTAAAGAGGTGCATGCAACAGTGTAATCGGCCGCGTGCTGATGCTTAGGTAGAAGAATCTCGTGCTGAAACTGAGCGGGTACCACATTGCGATGTTTGAGAACATGGCGAATCTGACGCGCTGCCAACCATAGCTTTAGCGCAAGCATCGCACATAGGGAAAAGATAAAAAAAACCGTGAACATGCTGTATATAGCCTTGAAAAATTTAGAGATTTGCCAATCTTCTATTTTGCGAAAGGCCATCGCCTTTTTGAAATAGCCCGCTTAGCCTTTTTTCGTAGGGTGGGGCGACGTAGGAACCCCAACACAACCCTTCTCAAAACAATATCCCAATTACCACAGGCAGCGTCGCAGACTGTAGAACCTGTTCAGCGTTTTCCAAAAGTGCCCTTATTGGGGAATCGCACAGTTGAATAAACCTTGCAGCAAGCGGAATGTACATTATTAGTACATCGAGGATTGCAGGCACCGCACCAGATTTGACAAATACACGAAGTAGGGTGCTTTTGGGAAACGCTGGACAGCTTCTTAGGGGTTAGAGTTAATGCCTCGTAGTGTAAAGCGATTAATTTTGCCTGAGGTGAGCGCAATTCCAATCAGGATGATTACGCTGTCTATTAACATCGATAAGCTGATGTGTTCATCCAAAAAGCATACGCTCCAGAGCGTACCAAAGACTGGCACGAGGAAGGTCACTGACATGGCATAGGTAATGCCTGCATTTTCGACCAATCGAAAATAGAGAATATAGGCTAAGCCAGTACATACCACGCCCAGCATCGCGACTGCACCCCACGCTGGCAGGGAGATCGGCTGGGTAGGCCAGGTCAATAAAGCCAGAGGCCATAAAGCGAGGGATGCAAAAAATTGGCTACCGAAAGCGATTACGCGTGACGGCACGCCTTGCAGATGTTTTTTCAAATAGTTTGCGGCAAAACCATATAGCAGCGCGGCAAAGGTTGCCGCCATGACTGCCAGTAGAGTGTTAGATGTGCTTCCATCAATTTTCCCCCATACCAGCATAGTGACGCCTGTAATGCCGGTTAAAAGGCCGTAGGCTTGCAAGCGCGTTAAAGGTGCACCCAGCCATAGATAGCCAATCAGCGCACCCCACAGTGGGGTAGTGGCATTTAAGATAGAACTAAAACCAGCGCTAATGAAGAGGGTGGAATAAGCAAATAAGCTAAATGGCAGCGCAGAATTCGTCACTCCAATTACCAATAAAGGTAAGGCATTTTTGGTAATTAAGCGTAAGGCGCCAGCCTGGCGTAGCACAGGTAGCAAGATCAGCGCTGCAATACTAACGCGCAACGTGATTAGCACAATTGGCCCCCATTCAGGCGCACCTATGCGCATAAAGAGAAACGATGCCCCCCAAATTGCGGCAAGGATAACAAGTTCGGCAGCGTTCATGATGGGCAGTAATCAGAATAAAAAAACAGAAGTTTGCTATGGCAGAGCTTGTAATTGCTATCCGGCACATTCCCGAAGCTGGAGTATATGCTCTATTTTCTCAAGGGCAGACTTTCTAAATGCTTAGAAAGTCTGAGAACCTATTCATCATCTCCCAAAAGCATCCTTCTTCGGGGTCGTGCGGTGCTCGCAATCCTCATGTACTCATGTACATTCCGGTTGCTGTGCTCCGGACTCCCCCAAATAAGGGCGCTTTTGAAAGATTCTGAACAGGTTCGGAAGACCTGTTCCAAGTCTTCAAGAAAATCCAATCAGGCACTCTTCTTCGTGTATTTATCAAATCGGCGCGGTACTCGACATTCTCATGTACTAGAGTGCATTCCGGTTTCTGTAAGGGTTTAACCAACTGAGTGACTCTCCCCAATAAGGGTACTTTTGAGAGACTTTGAACAGGTTTTGAGTGTTCGTCATCAGCCTTATTTCGAGTGTTTGTTAAACGAGGGCGGTGTCAAGCCAGACGGTCAGTAGAGTTCGTACTGTCTTCGCCTTTCTTCTTTACCTGAGGTTTATTCAGTGTTTTCTCAGCGCTTTCTTCATCTGGCTCTTGGCTTTCATCCTGAACTTTATCTGCTTCTTCTTCCGCTTCTTCTACGGCTGTTTCCTCTTCCTCATCATCTGCTAAGAGGGTTTCTTCCTCATCTTCTTCCAGCTGTCTGTCTTCAAGCTCAAGCATTGCCATGCGTAATACTTCAGCTACGGGCTCAAATAATTCTTGCGGAATGTAATCACCGATTTGAGTAGTCGCCATGAGTTGACGGGCTAGCGGTACATTTTCAAAGATAGGTATTTTAAACTGCTGAGCAAGCTCAATCACTTGTACTGCATTTTGCCCGGCGCCCTTTTCAGTCACCATGGGTAGCGGTGTTTCTTCAGCTTTGTAATACAGGCAAATGGCAATATGGGTTGGGTTACGCACGACTGCGCTAGCCCCTTGAACACGCGAGGGAGCAGGGCTATTTTGAATTTCCTCGTGCACTTCACGAATACGCCTTTTAATTTCTGGATTACCTTCAATGTCTTTGTATTCTTGTTTGATATCTTCTTTAGACATTTTCAGCTGCTTCATCAGCTGAAAACGTTCAAAGAGATAATCAATGAGCGCAAAAACTGTGTAAAAAGCGATTAAGCACCAGAGCAACCAGCTGCAAAGCGTAGCGGTAACTGGAATGGCGCAAGTTAATCCACAGTGCGGTAGGTAAATGAGTGAGCGGCCATATTTCTTGAAAATATGCACAAACATTAGCGTGAGCAATACCACCATCAAAATGGTGCGAAATAAGCTGTATAGCTTCTTAATCGAGAAGATGTTTTTTATATTATTGACGGGGTTGATTGCGTCTAATTTGGGCATCAGCTTTTTAGGTGCGAATAAAAAGCCAGTTTGGGCGAAGCCTGCAAATAGGGTGGTAAAGATCAGTGCCATACCCAGCGAGCCAATCAGATGCACAAATACTTCTGCACAAGCGGCAAAAGTACGCCTGAACGCTTGCTCGAAGGGGAGCGTTGAATACTCGATGGTTTTAGCAAACGCATCTTGAATCATGGTCGTAAGAACCGTGCCCTGACTCCAGAACCATAAGGTGCCGGTAAGCAGCTGCAGGCCGCGTGTAATCAGTTCGCTTTTGACAACCTGGCCCTCGTCGCGCGCATCGCGAAGTTTTTTAGGTGTCGGCTGCTCAGTTTTTTCGGACATGGTTCTAAGTGAGTTTGTCGGCGAGTTTATTCATCGATCAAGTAAAAAGGCGACTTACAAAAAGGCCAATCGATTGAAAGCGCTCAACAAAAACAGGCAGCATTGAGCTCAGCCCAACCAAGAACATCATGCAGGTGAGCAGTGTCTTAATAGGCATCGCAAGAAAGAACACGTCAAGCTGTTCAGTGGCGCGATTGATCAAGCCAAGCGCGAGATCGACCATGATCATAATGACAACGGCAGGTAAGGCAAAACCAATTCCAAGATCTAAAACCACACGCGATTGTTTGATCAGAAAAGAAATGGTGTCTCGATCTAAAGCCAGTGCTTGCCCAATTGGCAGTGATTGGTATGAGCGATAAATGGCTTCTAACAGCAAATTAAAGCCGCCTGACGTGAAAAAAAGTGCGCTGAGTAGCTGTAAAAATAACAATCCAAATAAGGAGGTACTGCTACCAGAAGTCGGGTTTAAGATATCAGCCAGGCCCGCCCCGCGCACCATATCAACTAAGGAGCCAGCTGACTCCATCGCCCAGAACGGAATGGCCGCCAGAAACCCAATATAAAACCCTACTGCTATTTCTGTCATGATGATGCTCAACAGGGGTTCCATGGCTAAAGGCGCGCTCCCCACTGCCGTTAACGCATAGGGTACGGCAGGCAGCGCGACTAACAGCACAATCGCATTTCTGACGGGTGCGCCACCTAGAATGCGCGTATTCATAACCGGCAACAGTAGCATCACGCCAAATGGACGGATCATGCAAATCAGTAGCGTTTGCAGTAGTGGCACCCATGCTGCCATGACCTTAGCGCCTCATGCTAGACAAATGATCAAAGGTCATATTGCTATAGTTGAGCAGCGTTGTGCCAATCCAGTGATAGGTGATAAGCAAGGTGATTGCCGCGACTACCAGCTTAAAAATGAATTGTAGTGACTGATCTTGTAATTGCGTTAATGCTTGCAGCAAGCCAATGACTAAGCTCACGACAGCGACCGCTACCACGACAGGCAATGACAGTACAACAACAATCCACAGTAGTTGCGTGGTTAGTTGGACGAGGATAGCGTCGCTCATGAGTAAGACATTATTAGTTGTGAAAGGAGTTTTTCCCAGCCGCCCATCAGTACAAAGAGAAGGATTTTGAAGGGCAGGGCAATGGTGAGAGGCGACATCATCATCATCCCAAGCGCCAGCAGTATCACCGACACAATCAAATCAATTGCAATAAACGGCAAAAAGATGAGTAAGCCCATTTTGAAAGCTTCAATCAGCTGGCTGACGGCAAACGCTGGCATTAACACCAGTAGCGAATCAGCGTTAAGCCGGTCTTTATATTGTTCGGGCCAGGTGCGTCGGCCTATATCTGAAAAGAACTGTATCTGCTTAGAGTTCGTATTGCTTTTCAGGAAATGCCGGTAGGGGGAGATGACTGTTTCATCGATCTTCTCGAAGGATTCCGGGGATTCCAGCTTGATTGGGTGCTCTTTTAACGCGTCTTTCACCTGAAAGCCAATAGGCGCCATGATGTATGCCGTGAGAATGAGCGCCAGGGTGTACAGCGCAATATTAGGCGGCACTTGCTGCAAGCCAATCGCATTGCGCAGTAATCCCAGCACAATCGAAATCTTCAGAAATGACGTGCCTAATATGACTAGGGTTGGCAATATCGATAGCAGAAAAAGAAATAGGCTGAGCTGAATCGGGTTATTAAGCAGCGTCATGAGTCGTCTCGGACTGAATCATATGAGTAATTTTTGCGCCCAAACGCTCACCAATCTGCACCAGCGTAGCCGTTGCAATCAACTGACCTTGTGCGCGCACATTAATTTCTGGCGTGGTTTTAAAGTCAGCCTCTAACACATCGCCAAGGGTCAGTTGAGAGAGCGCTGACAGAGGAACGCTCATGCGTCCGATCTCAAACACGAGCGTAATCGGTAATGCTTCGACTGCGCTTTCTAGCGAGCTATCGTGAGCATCGGAAGGAGAGTTCATTTCGTCGTCTGATTGATACATGATGTTTTCAACTTTAAATTGGTTGTCGTCAAGCTGTTGTACCTGCACCAACATTTGATCGATGGTAAGGAGCAGGCCACCCTCTGCCAGCGGGGCTTGCCGGCTTGCCATGACAACATCGCCAACGGCCAGCGCACTTAGCGCTGATACGCTCAAACGTGCAAGGCCTGCGCTGGCGTGAACAATGACTTCACGCTCAGGCGGTCTGGCCTGGATAGTTAAGGTTTGTGCGAATTCAGTGAGCCAGGAGAGTGGAAAATGCTCAAGATGTAAATTCAGCCAGTGGCCCTGTTCTTTTTCCACTAAAGATAAGGTGAGACCGAGAGAGGAGGGAGCGGATACTGGCCCGCTTAGCGCTTTTACCGAAGGCGGCGCAAGCTGATGGCTGACGCACCAGTCAAACCAGGGAGTCAGCACATAGGTTAAGGCTGCTTGATACAGGTCGACGGCTAATGAGCTTAGCTCTGGCACAGGTAGCACGGGTTCAAGCCATTCAAGCAGCATGGCTTCATCGACCCAGGCCAATACAGTTTGTCCGTCCAATGACAATTCGATCTTCCATAGCTCGCGCTGCGCTTCTTCATCCGGTTCAGCGTCTGGTGTGACGCTAAGCTTGAATGCTATGTCATCGGTTTTGCCAAAACACCCCGTCCCAATAGTTTGGTAGAGACGAGCGAGCGCAGGCGGATATGTTGGGATGTCAAAAAAAGCAGGTTCAACCATGAGGGTGTTTAATTTGAATTTCTAATTTATAACCAGTGGGCGCGGTGCTTTCCAATTTTTGCTGAATCTGCTTAAGCGCTTTCAGTTGTTTGGTGGAGGCCGCGCTAATGGTCATGCGGATTTTTTTCTGTTCATCTTGGCCTTGCATGGCTGCCACGTGCATTTCAGCCCCGAACATATTGCCCTCGGAAACCACGCGTAATGTCAGCGTACCTTGATTTTTTGAGAGCTCTGTCGAGAGTGGCGCAAAGGCTGTGCTAGCAAATTGTTGAATGGTCTTGTCGATGCCGTCACTCACGCCTTTGCTACGGCTTAACTCATTCTCATTAGATAGCTTGTCAGCCGCGATATTAAACCAACTGAGCGGTAACATCAGCAAGGCAAGCAAGCTTGGCAGCGTCTTACGCTCGTCGTCGCGGGAAGACGAAAGCAGTTTTTTAAAATACTGTGCTTGTTCTTGTGAAGGCTGCCGCTGCTGCGAGGAACCTTGTTGACGTTTGGCGTCAGTGGCTTGAATTGGTTCGATGCTCATTTTGCTCCTTCTGTAGGAGTTGCAATTTTTCCTGCTTGGCAATGCACTGCCGCAGCGCCTGGTTTAATTCATCACGCTGCTGCTCCAAGTCCTTAATTTCATCTTGCTGTTGCTCACGCTCGTGTTGTAAGCGTGCTGCTTCAGTGTGATAGCCACTCAATTCTCGGCGCAATTCATTGAGCTTCTCTTCCTTGCGCACGCTCTGTTCCTCACTAAGCTGGCGCCAGACTTGGATAACCTCAGCCCGTTCACGCGCAAGGCGCTCGATACTCTCATTTAAGGTATGAATTTTTTCATTAATGCCATTTATTTCGGTGCGTAGCCGATTTTCTCGGTGGCGCTTAACGGCAATCAGGCGTTCCCACACTGGCGTCCATCCTATTTAATCTATCCAGTTCTATGAAACCTCTGCAACCCCTTGGGCAAGGAGGCATAACGCCGCCCAAGGGGTTGCAGAGGTTTCATCTAATTAGTCGTCTACAGCTTGTTCCAACTCAGCTTGCGTTTCGCTTAGCTCAATTTGTTCCGCTTCGCTTTGGCAGAGAAAATGGGTAATGGCTGCACGTCTATCTAAAGCTTCATCGGCTTCTCGGTCGTGGCCGCGCTGATATTCGCCAACGCGTACCAGCAAATCGATGTCATCATAACGAGACCAGAGCCGTCGTAGCTTGCTAGCGGACTGTTGTAAATCAGGCGGTGTAACATGTGTCATCACCCGACTGATGCTACGTGGCACATCAATCGCGGGGTAATGGTTACGCTCCGCGAGCGCGCGCGAAAGTATGATGTGCCCATCAAGCGTTGAGCGTGTTTCGTCCGCTACTGGCTCATTCATATTGTCGCCTTCTACCAAGACAGTATAAATTCCAGTAATCACACCGCGTGGGGCGGGGCCGGCACGCTCAAGTAAGCGCGGCAATGAGGCGAAGACGCTTGGCGGATAACCATTCGCTGCCATTGGTTCACCAGCTGCAATGCCTAGCTGACGGGCTGCTCGTGCGTAACGGGTAATCGAATCGACCATCAATAGCACGCTTTTGCCTTGATCACGGAAATATTCGGCAATCGTGGTCGCCACATAAGCAGCTTTATAACGCTCAAGGGCTGGCCTATCAGAGGTAGCTACTACAATCACTGCACGCGCACGCGTTTCTTCATCAAAGACGCGATCCATAAATTCGCGTACTTCGCGCCCGCGTTCACCTACCAGCGCCAATACCACCACATCGGCAAGATTGCCGTGCATCATCATCCCAAGCAGTGTACTTTTGCCCACACCAGCTGCGGCAAAGATACCAACCCGTTGCCCTTTGCCACAGGTAAGTAAGCCATCGATAGCACGAATACCCAGCGGTAATGGTTCGCTGACCAGGGGGCGTGTTAACGCATTGGGCGGGTCGCTGTTAATTGGGCGTGATTCGCAGCGACCGCTAGGGGCAGAGCCACTCAAGATGCGGCCAAAGCCATCCAACACGGCACCGATTAAGTGATCGCCCAGTTCAATTTCAAGTTGGCGGCCAAAACGTTCAACTTGTGCTCCGCTGGCAATCCCTAATGGCTCGTCAAAGGGAGACAAAATGGCGGTTTCTTGCTGCACGCCGACCACCTCGGCCATGAGTTGATTTGGGCCAACAAGGCATAATTCGCCTAGCTGCGCGCCTGGTAAGTAAGCATGTAGAGCGGTTGAGTCCACACTATGAACACGCCCAGTAATGCGTACGCCACTTTGTGGCGTAGGGAGCTGCAACCGTTTTTCTAAAGCTGGCAGAATTTGCTCAACATCAGGCCCTCTCATAAGATAGCCTCTCGTCAAATAACTCGATATTGCCAAGTACTTGGACATCGACGTCTTCCATCATTTCCTGCGTAGATAGCACAGAAAGCCTGAAAAAGTCGCGCTCAATCATTTTGCGTATATAACGACGCACGTCCATCGCGGTCAGTAAGATGGGCTGTACGGAAATGTCTAAGCTGTCTAGGCGCTCTCTGATGAGCTGAATAATCGCAGCTGTTTTCTCAGCTTCTAGCGCTGAATAAGTACCAACGGATGTTTCTCGAATGGATTCACGCACCATCGTTTCAATGCGCTCTCCAATCAGTAGCGCTGAAATACGGCGTTTGGGGCCGCTAAACGAGTGGCAAATCTGCCGGCGTAGTGAAATGCGGACGTATTCGGTCAGAAGTACCACATCTTTTTCTTTACTCGACCAATCAACCATCGCTTCAAAGACTGAGCGCAGATCACGTATGGACACTTTTTCTGACACTAAGCGCTGCAAAATTTCGGAAGTTTTATGGATGGCGATGCAGCGCTGCAATTCACGAATCAGCTCTGGATACTGTGAATCCACCGCATCAAGTAAGGTACGCGTTTCTTGTACCCCAATAAAATCTTCGGCATAGCGTTCAACCACGGCATTGAGCAATTCTGTGATGCGGTCTTCTGCAAGATAGACGGGGACGTCTGCTGCTGAAAGTTCGGCTTGCTGTTCTTGCGATACCCAAGAAAGCGGTACGCCCCATTGCAAACGGTTTTCTTGCACAACATCTTTGAGTAAATGCGCGGGTGCCCAGACTAAGCCAGTATTCTCTGGTATCGCGAAGGAGATAACCGGCACACCATAGAGCTGGATTTCAACCGTATGACTTTCTAAGTCTGTAGCTTGCATCACTTTGGGAAGAGGCAGCTGTAGGCCAAGCTTATCAAACTTGCGATCACAGAATTTCGCCATTGCCACGCTCAGCAGTTCGATATTCGCGGCCTCTGCACCAACGCGTATGGTTAAAGGCGAAGCTAGAGAAGAGGCAATGGCTTGCTTGCTCGTACGCGGCCCAGTCGGCTTAACCAGCACGCTGGGTCGCCTAGCGCGTCGCATCAGGTAATACCAAAGAGCAAAAACGACTGAGGCTAAGAGGCCAAAAATAAGAGGTGGGAAGCCCGGAATCACAGCGAAGATCGTAAGAACGATGCCTGAAATTAGCATCACCCAGGGCTGCCGGGTCATTTCCTCTACCATCTGCTCGGCAAGATTTTGCTCTGCGGAGCCTGGTATGCGCGTGACGACTAAGCCCGCTGTGATACAGATTAACAGCGACGGAATTTGCGCAATAAGGCCATCACCTACTGAGAGCACAGCATAGGTAGCAAGTGCGTTGCCAGCACTCATATCGTATTGCATCATACCGATGGCAATGCCGCCCACGATATTGACCAGCACGACAATAATGCTCGCAATGGCGTCCCCTTTAATGAACTTCATCGCGCCGTCCATCGCACCGTATAAGCGACTTTCTTTTTGCAGCATATCGCGGCCTTGCTTGGCCTCTTCAACGGTGATAGCGCCTGAGCGCAAATCACCATCGATACTCATTTGCTTACCAGGCATGCCATCCAGCGTAAAGCGCGCAGTAACCTCAGCCACCCGCTCGGCGCCTTTAGTAATGACGATAAATTGAACGATGGTAATAATTGTAAATACGATTATCCCGACTGCAACATTACCCCCCACGACAAAGTTACCAAAGGCATAAACAATGTCGCCTGCGTCATGCTGTAACAGAATCAGACGGCTGGTGGTAATGGTGAGCGCGAGACGATACAACGTGGTAATCAGCAGTAGCGCTGGGAAGACCAGGAAATCGAGCGGATTACGAATATAAATCGCAATCGTCAATATCATGACCGAGAGCATGATATTGAGGGCGATCAGCACATCGACCAGAATGGTTGGCAACGGCAAAATCATCATGAACACAGCGATCATCATGATGCCAACCAGGGCCACGTCCTGTCGCTGCGATGCGGCCGCTAAGATAGCGTTCAACCTTTTCATGTATTTCCTTAAAAATTTATCAGGGGGTAGAGGCGGGATGTGCCCGGCCGTTTTCACCACGCTGCTGATGTTTCGCGTAAGAACTTGTTTAGGCTTTCCCTAGCGCCCTCGCGTCGCCTTGCCGTACGCTTTGTACTGTCTGCGTCGACGCGAGACCACTAGGAAAACCCTAAACAAGTTCTAAGAGTTTGTTCGCGATCTTCAAAAGCGCCTTCGCGCCGCCTTGCCGTACGATTTGTACTGTCTGCGTCGGCGCGGGGGCACTAGGAAAACCCTAAACAAGTTCTAAGTTCTGTGCTTAATGATTAGGGCGCTTCTATTTCAAACATGCTGCGCAGATTTTCCTGCAATTGCATAAGTTGTCTGGTGCGTACTGCTTCCTCTGGAATCGCTAAGGCACCGATAATCGATTCTTGGTCCTGGTACACACGCACCGGCAAGCCGATAAATCGCTGTGGCGTGGCGCGTCCATATAAACGCTGTAGGAGGGCGTTAGTATCACCTTCTGGTTTGGCGAGCATAATACATAATAAAAGATGCTTATTACGCCACTCTGCGACAAAACGGTGGTTGCCTTCGTGCCACTCGATTAATTCACCATTGCGCCAGACGGGAACCCTTAAATACTGCACAAACTCCTCAAAATTATGTTGTGCGGTTGGGGTTGGCTTCATGCGGGCCATTTTCCATATCAAGAATGACGGTTTTTTGCTAATTCATGCGTGGTGGCAGCAAAATCGGTTTTTAGAGCCTGCTTCCAAGCTTAGTTAACAAAGCTTAATGTGTGCGCTTTAAGAAACTGTTCAAAGTCTCAAAAAAATAAAAAATGAGAGGCTTGTGGTGCGCATGTTGGCGCTCCGTATTTAGTAAAACGCTTCACTCCAATACGATTGCCTCTCGCCTCTACTCATCTTTTTTTTAAGACCTTGAACAGTCCTTGAGAATTTATTCAAAAATTGCCTCATAGGCTGAGAGATTGCTCGATAGCCTCATAGTTCGGCCATGTAGGCATCCGTTTCTATGCCTCAGTGCCTAATTTTGTCAATTTGACTGACAAGCTTTTAAGCAATTTGCGAACAGATTCTCAGGCGCTTTCTTTAGGGCTGCAAGAGTACAGGAAATTTGATCTATTTTCCGGTTTTGCTGTTGTTTCTAAGCAGAGTATTTGATTTATAAAAGCAGTCGAAAAGCATTGAGTCCACACATGTAAATTTGCCATTCCTTGCAATGCTTTATTCCTGCTCAGTCAAGGTATGAATCATGGTGTCAAAAGCTATTAATACGTGTTTGTACTTTTCTTCGTCGTCAAAAAACTTGATTGATAGATTTTTCCAAACCTCGCGCAATATGCTGGCGCACTGTAACTTAATGGTTATATCGCCAGTGCCCATCAGCATCGCTAAGCGCCCCTCAAGCCAGTCAGCGTCTACCCATGCTTGTTCAGAGATAAGAATGAGTTCTTTTAGTATTTGATCGGCTTCAATAGGCATGTTGTCAGCTGACTAATCTATTAAGTTTGATCGCGGTCTCAGCGCAAATTGCTTCGAGGCTAAAAAAACCGACTAACTGTGAAAGATCTTCCATCACTGTTAGTAGGCGCGTGTGCTCATTACTTTCTACATTCACTTGTGACAGCTCAAATGCCAGGGCACGCAATAAGGCGCGCAGTCTTTTGTCACGGTCTTTTAAGCGTTTGAAATGGTTGAATAATTCGCCCAAAGTGCGGCACGAACCAGAGGCATAACGATACAGCTCTTTCATCGTACCCAGTTGCTGCGTATTGTTGAACTCTAAAAATGAAAATAGGCTAATGGCAATGTCGCCACCATGTTCTTTCAAATAGCGCGCTAAGTTTTTTCGAAGGTTGTCTTTGTTAAATCTTTCGCGTAGACGACGTAAGCGTTCATTTTCAGTCCCTCCTAGTAAAGCGGCCATCATTAGCGCTGCTAGTCCTGGGTCTACGTCGTGGGCTGTAAGTTGCGCCAATGGATTGTGGCTATTTTCAAGTCCTGAGAATTTGCTTAGCAGGGTAGTTAAAGCTGAATCGTCGAGCGTATCCGCTTTAGCTAGCAGCTGCTCAAGCGGATCGCCTGGCTCGCTAAGCGGCTCGCCAATTCCATCATGTACGCGACTACGGCGCGCTCTGCCGGCCAGCTGCTCTGCCATCAACTCGGCTTCTTCGGGTGACTCGAGGTAGGAGAGGGCGGCAGCTATCGCTGAGCGTTCGGCTAACTTGCCTGGTTGCAGAGATTGGTTAGTATTACTTTGTTGGTAATTTACCTGGGGATTTCTAATATTAGAGCGCTCATTTTGAGCAGGTAAAACCGGAGATATTGGGGGGGTAATAAATGGGTTACTCGACATTTTCCACGTTCTCCTCAAGATACATCTTGCGCAGCGCGGTAAATACCGCATTGCGATGCCGAGCTAGATCAAACTCGACATGTAGGAATTCAGTTTCAATGACTGCTTGTTCTGGGGTAAGTGTAGCATCGGCTAGACAGTCGATTCCGTTCAGATCGACTAACTCTTTAAGCTGCGCCTCAATGGTTGCGCACGCGTCAGGATGCAACCGTAACTTACAAGGCCGTTGCTGCGCGCGCTCACGTACGAGTACGGCTAAGCGGGTGGCTAGTTGAGCGAGTTGATCTTGCTCGGCAAACCACTCTTCGAGTACGGAGGCCATGATCTCGCGCACACGCGTTTCAAGGCTTTTAATAACCGCGCTTTCTACTTGCTGCTCATCGATGAGCCACCGTAAGCCTTCTTCGACGGTGGCATCACGTGTTTCATCGCGGATTTTACGTACAACTTGTGATTTCTGGAATTCACCTACCTGAGCAGCTTTTTCTTGAATGGCTAAAGCTTCAAGGTTCGCCTGTCGCAATACCTCAAGCGCTTGCGTTTGCGCCCGCTTGATCAGTGTGCTGGCTTGCTGCAGTAAGCTAAAGGTGGAACCTTTGATGACAGGATCTAGCCCGTCTAGCTTATCGAGCTTTTCAATAGGGAAATTAAACGGGTTCATAGATAAAGTGCCGCAAAAGCTGTGCAGGAATTAGAACCTGTCCATAGTCTCCCAAAAGCACCCTTCTTTGCGGTCGGGAGGTAGCAGGAATCCTCATGTACTCATGTACATTCCGGTTCCTGTGCTCCGGACTCCCCCAAATAAGGGCACTTTTGGGAAACTCTGAACAGATTCTAGGGAAGCTAATTTATAGGACGTATTACCCATTATTTAAAAGGCAAAGATAAGCGTCCTGTGGTCGTTATGCTGAGGTGACGACGAAATCTCAACACTTCCACCTCTAGTTTCTCTAATCTATACAAGCAAGTTATAAAAAACGAGCTAGTCGAAATAAAAGATTAAGACCGAAGGAGCTCACGGATTCCTCAAGGTGTTCTTCTTCGTGTGGCTGCGGGGCAAGCAGGATTTCGCTAGCACGTAGCACTGCGCTATCTGGCAAGGCGGCATTTAAAATTGCCATGCCGTGTCGCTGCGCAGTAGCCGTTACTTGCGTCGCCTCCAACAGTGGTGCTTTCACATGAAAACCCGCCGGTGCTGAAGAAACAGCAAAAACGCCAATTTGCGTGCAGGCCACGCTATCTAGTGTTTCTTGTAAAACTGTGCGGTAAGGCTTAAGCATCCAGTACTCAGGTCTGCCCAAACGCAGTAAGCCAAGCGCTAGCAGCAATCCTGGCAATTTCTCTGAGAGCTGTAATAACTGGCGTTCAGGCGCCGTGAGTATGTAAGGCGAGCCGTGCCGTGGAAAATCACGCCGTGTTGCAATCGCGTTATTAATCCAGCGTCGGCAGCGTGGGTTAGCTTCATACACAGGCTGCCATGCTTCTAAGTCTAGCGTCTCCCACCATGCCTTGTGCATGAATTGGGCGGGACGCCAGATGAGCTGATAAAAGTGTATGTCGTTCGGATCAAGCACTGCAGTTAAGCGTTACGGCGCGTTTGCCAAATCGAAAAGCCGATGGCTGAGCCAATCAGCGCGAGTAGCAGCGCGATGGTGGTACCGAACAAAATTGGACTTTGCACAAGCACGGCCCACCATTTGTTTGGTAGAGGAGAGGGTTGCGTTTGCGCCTGCACATATCGATAGACAGTTGGCATCATCACAACACTAATATTATTGTTCGGGATATTCGGAATACCCTGCCTGACTAAGTCGCGAATCTGTTCTTGATAAGCGATGAGATTCATGGTTGGCGAGTATTGAATAAAAACTGAAACAGTCGATTTAGCTACTTCGCCGCCCAAGGTCTCGGACTGTGCATTGCCGATGGCTACGTGTGCAGTCACTATCCCTTCCATACTCATGAGCATAGATTCAATCTGCTGCTCTTTGAGATATTGCACCTTGGCCTTTTCTTGCTCAGGCGATGAAACTAGCTGATTGGCTGGAAACACATCCATCACTGATGCATATTTTGGCTTCGGGTAGCCATTTTGACGCAGTATCTCAACGGCTTTAATAAACTGCGATTTTGAGACAGACAGCGTTAAGCCTTTGACTTTATCGATGTCCTTTGACGCGTTAATTCGATTAGCCATCAAGATCGCGAGCATCTGATTAGCTTCATTTTCGTTAAGCTCGGAATAAAGCGCTACCTTGCAAGCCGTGAGCAGGCAAACTAACGTCAATAAGCAGCACAATTTTAAGTATTTTTTCATTGCATACTATTTAAGGTTTTGAGTGCTGTCGAAAGAAAGCTAAGAATTTTTGTGGCCAATTCTGTATTAAATTGAAAATTGGCCATTACCTCTTGAAGCTTGAGCGTTCCTTGAGGGTCAAGAGAGTCTTTGCTGATCGATTTAAGTTTCTTTTGCAATGCGATACCGCCCGTTGCCGTACCAGCAAAAATCTCATTAAAACTACTAACCGCACCAAAGTCCGGCTGCATAGCCGGCCATGGCGCGCTATTGATAGCGGTATTCTGCGATGATTGTGTTGCAGCTGCTGCAGTGGCAGCTGTTATATCGAGAATCGGCTGAGCCACGGGTGTTCTCCATGAATATAAAAATAAACCCAATGATTGGCTAAGGAAGGTTTGACTATGCCAGATGGCCGAGTCCTGCCTCCTGTAGTACTAATTTACTGCTCTAGTTAAACGCGCTCTTTTTGAGCTCAGCTTGCTCTAAATAAGCGTTAATGAGGGTACGCAAGGTCTGCGCTTCTTCACTTTTAATGCCATTTAGCGCAGTTAATGCTGTGCGCGGGCGGTGCAAGCCGAAATAAACAAACGCACGTGATATGGCCCTTGTTTCGCGGTTTAGATGCAGTACCGGAAATGCTGAGAGCAGTGCTTTGGCGTGTGAGATCAGCCCGTAGCTTGGCGCTGCCATCGCCGCCTCGACGATCAGGCGGGCCACATCGCGGTTCAGCTGTTTCTGCTGCATTATGAATTGATGCCCTGTATGGCTTTCAAATTCAGATTTTTAAACAGGCTAATCATCTCGGTATTGAGATTAAACCAGACCTGGTACATCGCTATATGCCGCTGAGCTTGCTGGGCAGCCATAGGATCTCCGGGTTTGGCGTTAGACATCGCATTCTCTGCTAGAGCTAGGCTCTCTTGCATTAGAGGGCCGGTGAATTGTGCAATGCTATCTAAATCCATCTTGTTCTCTCTACGACACTGTGTCGATCAACTCATAATCGGAAGAGCGCTAAGGTAGCTGCTTTACCATGAAAATGAGCATAGGATAAGGACCGGATTATATAACAGGCTAATCCCTGATAAGCAAAGCCAATCTGCATTTGTAGTTTTTTTGTGGTAGCTACTTCAGCCTAGCTGCTTTTTATTTGTTCCTAAAAAGAATTCAGATAAATACTCGGCTCAGCTTTTGCTGAAATTAGTGAAGAATCAGACAAAGGCTTATATACTTCGCCCTTATAAGTTGATTGCCAGACAAATTCAAAATCATAGATAATCATTGATTTCGTTCTTAGCACAAGATTTTTTAAGGTTTTAATCACAAAGAAATTACCGCTCTACTTAGTCAAGGCTGCGCCATAAGACAATGAAGGCAGTGTTGAGGCAAGCAAAAAGGAGTAATGGATTGGAATCGAAAATAGGGGAAACGCATGGTTGCCGGCGCATCTTGCACAGTTCTAATCGTTGATGATCATAGTTTAATGCGTGAAGGTTTGCGCATTTTGCTCAACGAAATCCCAAACGTTACAGTTGTCGCTGAAGCAGCAGATGGGCGGGATGCCATCACATTATGTCGCTCGATTCAACCATCGATTGTTTTGATGGATTTGAGTCTTCCTGAGCTTGACGGAATCGAAGCCATTCGACAAATTCACCGTCGCTTTCCAGAAATTAGGATTTTGGCGCTCACCGCTACTGCGACTGAAGTGCGTGCTGCCGAGGCGTTGAATGCTGGCGCATCAGGTTATGTACTCAAGCGCAGCGGCAAGAAAGAGTTGCTGAGTGCGATTGAAGCAGTGATTCAAGGCAGGCTCTATTTAGACCCGGCCCTTGATGAAACGCAGATTGAGGCACTAACCACTGACCCAGCTAAAAATACGCACCATGCGTTAACAGCACGCGAGAAGCAAGTGCTGAAATTAGTGGCGCAGGGTAACCCCAATCGGCTGATTGCTGAGGTGTTAGTGGTGAGTCCTAAAACGGTGGAAACGCATCGGCTCAATCTAATGCAAAAATTAGATGCGCATAATGCGGCTGAATTAACGCGTTGGGCTTATCGGCTTGGCTTGTTGAGCGATGATATTTTGTAAAAGATAGCCGCAGATCTATAAAAACCTGCTCAAAGTGTTGCTTGGTAAGCTAAAAAACAGTGTTAAGCACTGTTGAAAAAATGCGAGCCGAGCACACTAACACGGAGCAGTGCGCTAGCTCATTCTTCGAATGAGCCGCCTCTTTGTCGCCCTCGCTCGCTGTACTTATCTACCGCTTGCGTGGGCGATTTTGCACAGCATAACCGATCTTAAAACAATATCCCAACTACCACGGCAGCATGTGAAGTGCCCCAAATAGTCAGATCGGTATCCAACTTTTTGGGGCACTTCATTTTTTTAAATTGAGGACACACCCTAAATATATTTAAAAATAATAGCTGTCTTTTGACCGAGCAATGGAGTGTTTGATGAAGCAGCCGCACTTTCTAAATGTTCAGGTACTTCTTCATCTCTAGATGACGAGGGCTGCTCTTCTTGATTTGCTATTTCGCTGTCAGCTCTCGTTTGGAAACGGATCGTCTGCCTTTGCTTTAAATTAGAGTATTTTTTATATAGGCTGCTGAATTTGACGCTCAGATTTTCTATCTCTTGCTGAGTACATAATATTGAATAATGAGAAGAAAAGAACGCTAGACATCCGCCAAAGGCATCGCTTGTATCCATTTCGCAATCGCTATTATGCTCATGCTCGTTCAAAGCAAATCGTGGAACTTTTTGAATAAGCTCTCGTATGTCAGAACGTAATTGCCATATCTTATCAATATTAAATTGCTTTTCTATCTCTGAAGAAATATTTGCACTTATAAATTGAATGTCTGATTCTGGCCCAATTTGTTCCAAGCAAGCTTTAATTTTTTCATAGTGTTTACTGAAGCTCCACCCGTTAATTTCTCCACGCTTAGGATTGCGGTCGATCCAATCCATATAATATAAGCTATCTGATATGAGCTTATATAGTTCGCCAATCTCTTGATTGGCTAAGTCAGATAAAGATTCCCCTACTTTTTTACTGTGTAACACAATGCCTGTGAATACATGAAGTATGGCCTGCTTTAGTGGATGTAATTTTACCAGGCTGTCGAAATAGGAATTGATACGTCCTAAGGAGGAGTCAATTGTATTTCTGATTTGTAAGCCATCATATTTTTGATATAGGGCCCTTAAATTTCCTATCAGCTTTTTTTTATCTTGTGCAGTACATGCTGCATGCATGAGTGGAAATGATGCGGGCATCTCACGTGTATTACCCAGTGCAGAGAAGCAACCTATTAATGCTATTTCAATAGTACAGGCTGCATTGTGTTTGTGCTTGTTTTGAAGATAATCTTCGCTATCCAGGCCAAGTGATCCTATTGCATCGTCTAACTGTACGACAATATTCCCTCGCTTATCGCTATCAAACTGTCCTCTTATAGCAGTAAGAATTTCTTCATTAATATAATCAATGTCTGATTCCATCCCAATATCTTGAAGGCATGCTTGAATTTTTCTATAGTGCTCACTCAAATCTAAACGATCAATCTCTGTATTTCTATATCCACCGCTCCAAGCTCCAACGATCTCTAGTAGTTTGTGTATCTCCAAAGCATCACAATCAGGTAGGTGAGATAAGGGTTTTCCTGCTTTCTTATTAATGAGCACGATGCCTGTAACTAGCTGAAGCAGGGTTTGTTTTATTAGATTATGATTTTTTAGACTATCAAAATAGATATTGATGCGCTTTAACGGAGAATGCGCAGAGTTGATCAGATTGCCCTGCTTTTTTGAGCGTAATTTTTGTTCTTGATTTTCATTTTTTTGACTTTTAAACAAGCGTAGCTCTTCGTCTTTAGCCTCTAGCGCTTTGTTTAAAGCGGCGTTTTCTTCTTCTGTAGCAGTAAGTTTTTGCTGTAATTTCTCAGCGCGGCGCCAAGGTGAGGGAGATTTTTTGTGTATTCGTACAGAGTCTGTGTCTGTTGTTGTGACGTAATCTTGTATTGTCGCGTCATACTTTGTGTCTATGTCTTTTCCCTTCGACGCGTCCAGTTGCGTAGTTATTACTTCCCTCTCCAAGGCTAAAACGGTTGCTTTGGTGGCTTGCAAGTTTTTTTTGTATTTTCCTACTTTTCGGTTATGGTCAGTTAAGAGAACATGCTCTTCACTAGCCTCCGATTCTGATGATTGGCATGAATCTGAATAATCTTCAATATCTGTTACTTGTTCTTTTCTAGGCCTACTTCCTTCTCCTTCTTGTACAAGCCATGAGCGAGTTTGTTGAGAAGATGAGCCTACTGATGCGCTAGAGATAGGGTTCATGATTTTCCTGTCCTATTGTGATGAACAAATAACAGACAAATAATTTATGCTTTTTTAAATCAAAAGCATTTATACCCTTCCAATTTATATCCATCATTACAGTAAAAACATTATATAAATGAGATAGTGATTATCTTAGGGCGTGCGCTCAATTAAGCCAAATAGCGGCAGAGGCAAGAGAAATAGCAGACAGGAGGGGGGAGCAGTTTTGTCGTATCGTGTAGCGATGACGCGGAATTGCTTGAGTTTACAAAAGAAATTCTGGGTCAAGTGGTGCGCTTTATACAGATATCGATCGTAAAAACGCGGCATAGTGCGAGAACGCTTAGAAGGAGTCACGACTGTTCTGCCAACGCGCTGTAAAGGTTCGATAACCCGGATATCAGCATCGTAGGTTTTGTCCGCAATGATGGCTTGTGCGTGCACCAAGGAGAAAATTTTCTCTGCGCCGTCCACATCACCAGTTTGCCCACCAGACAGCACGAAGCTCGTTGGATTGCCTAGTGCATCGACAACTGTATGAATTTTGGTGCTTAATTCCTCTCCGCTGTGCCCAATGGCTGGATCTTCGTCGTTTTTTTACTGCGCCAGCACTATGCTAGTGTGCGCGAACTATCGTACGTCGATACGCCTTACAACAATCAATTACGCACTTGAGTTAAGTACTCGGTGCTTTCTCGAGGTAGCGCACGTTGCCACTTTTCTCCATGCCGAGAGAGGGCGAGATCGAGGTTGCCTTGTCCCCAATTATAGGCAGCCACTACTTTTTCCCAGTTGCCTTTATATTTACGTGACAACTGCGCTAAATACATCAATCCACCTCGGATATTGTCCTGTACATCCAGTGGGTTGACATGAAGTTCCTTCGCTGTGCGTGGCATTAACTGCATAATGCCGAGCGCTCCTTTAGGCGAAGTTAAGATATTCCCATCTGCTCCAGTATGTCTGCCGCGTGATTCAATCCAAATAATTTTGAGCGCGAGCGGCAGCGGCACGCCGTAGCGACGGCTCATCAGCGCCACATACTCTTCACTGACTCCTTGCCCCTGCAATTTAGTATTCAGTGCTTTCAAGCTCCAATAACCTGCTTTTTCAGTCAAACCAAGCCATCCTGAAAGCAAGCTAGCTGAGCGGAATAGTCCGGCTAGTAGATCATCATTAGCTGTTTCAGTCTGTGCTTGCTCGATCTGTTTGGGGGCGGCTGCGAACACTGGAGCGGTGGCGATCAATGGTGCAGGCAATACGCCCGGGATATCCTGATAGACAATACGCAAGTGTTGCTGCTGTCGATAGCTGTCGAGAATTTGCTGCAGGGATTGCCGCTGGTCCTTTGGGAGCTGGCCGGTGACGGTCAAGGTACCGTCTTGCTTGACAATGCTCAGGCGAGAGAGAAGATTTTTTTCACGCAAAGCTAAGACGAGTGAGTCGATGGTTTGTTCCGCATTGTTGGTGACAGACCACGCTTTAAGGCCAGGTAGTTGATTGAGCTGACGGCTGACTTTAGCCCATTGTTTGTTGGCCCGCATGCTGCCAGAGATAGCGATGGAACCTAAAGTGGGGCCGGCTGTCACCTGTGCGTGTTGATAGCCATTAGCGCGCAGGACATAAGATACACTACGCTGCAACTCATCCTGGCACATGACTTGATTGCGGTAGGCGATGCCGGACTCGATTAATTGGTTTAAAAAGGGTTCGAGCTTAGCGGTTTCCCAGCACGAGCCGGAAAGAGTCAGGGCGCCGGTTGGGTCGTGTTCGACGCGAACGTGGGTTAGGCCGGTCGCTTCGAGGTCCTGTTGATATTGCGCCAAATTAAAGGGCTCTTGCGAAGAACTTGGGACGGAGGCACGCAACGCTTGACTAGCGTAGAGGAGAGTAACGAGGATGGCTGCAGCCAAGCCTCCTGGCACAGCAATGCCTAAAATTTTTAGCCAGTTATGTCTGGTTGGAGGCGCAACGGCAACATGCTCACCAGCGCGTGCGAGGATAAAGGCACAGCTGCCGATTTTAATGATTTGTCCTGCTTGGAGACGGATGGGCTCTTGGCTTAGTTTTTTGCTAATGCGGCGATTGTTGATTTTGCAAGGCATGCTGAATGGCAAGAGAAAAACATCTTCTTGCGAGACGCGCAGGATGCAGTGCTGGTCTTGGTGTCTATCCAGGCGGAGGTTGATATCCCATTGAGGTCCGGCGCCGAGGGTGAGCTCGCCATCAGGCAGGTGTAGTTCCTGACCTGAAAGCGAGTCACCAAGAAATACCAGCTTCCATACAAAAGGATCAGCACTCATTGAATCTTTAGTCGATAGCGCGGGGTTCAGCCTTAATCATAAAAAGTCGAATGACTCTTTCTGACTTATTATTTTTGCTGCGAAATAGTCCGCCAAGAATCGGCAAGTTCCCAAACATAGGGATTTTTTGGACACCTTGCTGTTGCTGGTCTTGTACAAAGCCACCGAGTAGTAAGCTTTGTCCCGAGCGTAAGATGGCCTGGGTCGAAATTTCAGAAGTGCTAATACTCGGCAAAACTTCTGTACCACCAATTGCCTTTCCTTGGCGCCCGTCCTGAATATTCAGGATGAGTATGATTTGATCTTGCCCATCAACATTTTTAATCAGCCGTGGGGTGACGCGCAGCAATGAGCCGGTGGAAAAGTCGGCAAGGTTTGCCGATCGCTCGCTCTGTACTTTGGTGCGAAATGTAATGTTGCGATCAAGGACGGCCTGTACATTATTTAGGGTGACAATCGATGGCCGTGACAGGATTTTCGCTTTTGAGTGCTGCTCCAGGGCACTAATTTGCATCATAAAGTGATTGGGATCATTTAACACAGTGTTGATGCCTCCACCAAACTGCCCGGATAGGTCGGTCGAGTTAAAGCCAATTCCTGCTTTACCAAAGTGTACAGAGCCTTCCCAATTGACCCCAAGCGTGTCTACATCAGTCGCGTTGACATCGATAATCGCGACTGAAATTTGAATTTGTGTGGGCCGTAAGTCCAGTTTCTTGATCAGACTCGCATAGATGGGCATATTCACTTCCCGATCGCGCACAATCACAGCATTTTGCTGGGAGTCAGCGGCAAAAGTGGGAAGCGCTGTACTTGTTGTTGGATTGTTGCCTGGCGCATTGGTAACCGGGACATTCTCGCCAGTAATCGAGCGATTTTGTACCATTTCGCGTAAAACACTCGCCATGCCTGGCACACGTACCTGCTGGTTGCGCAAGGTATAAACATTGTCATTAGCTGAAGCAAAACGCAGAGGGAAAACCTGAACCGTTTCTTGAACTTTGGCCTGATTTAAAATTTTCTCATCCAGGTTTTTAGCGAGTGCACTTACACGCTCAATACAGGCTGGCACGCCAAAGACCTCAAGCGCATTAAAGTTAGAGACGCTACGTAGCGAACAAAACTGCTGTTTAGCAGCTTGGTTACGCGTTAAGTAATCAACCAACTTGCCAGTAGTTAAATAACGTGGCGTGATAATTTGGCTCCTTACTTCCTGCATCTTATAAACATAAAGCGCTTGGCCGTCATAATAAGTGGCTAGGCTAAAAAGCTGGGCGAAGCGCGCAATAATTTCGTCAGGCACAGCGTCGCGAATGGTACCTACGAAGGAGTCAGTAACTTCTGGACTGACAATGATTGGCACTCCGTAATTAGCGCCTATGCCTTTCAGTACCTCAGCGACTTTTGCGCCGCGTGTGGTAATGAAATAGGGCGAGCCGTTGCTCCACGGAATATGTGTCGATGCCCATCCTGAGGTGGATAGCAAGAGGGCTGCAATTAATAATACTCGCTTCACCATAATCCTTTTAAAACGATTATCTAAAAACCTATTTAGCATTTTCAAAAAATACCTTGATTTAAATCAGCCTAGTACGCAGGAATCGGAGTGTACTCTATAGTACATAGAGGTAAGTACTGCACGACGCCAAAGAAGAATATTTTTGGAAATGGTAAATGGGGGCTCAGCACCTGCTAACAACCTTTTAGAAGGATCGTAAGCAAGTTCTAAGCAGATGTTAATTTGCTGTGTAAGTTAACAGCCTAATATTATTGTATATGCTGCAAGGAGGGTCTGCATGAGCTGGGGGCGAGGAATGCCGATACAGACAATTTGCCCAGTTTTACCTATAGGGGCTGCATCCTCTATAGGTTAATTCTTTTACGCATTCTTATAAGAACCTATTCATCATCTTTTATACAAAACGCACGGCTAGTGGCTGGTGTGCGTTTGGCCGTCGACGGGGCGCATAAAATTGGCCGTGTAAAAAGCGCATGAGAGCCAATAAATTATCTAATGCCATGCGTACTGACTCTGGTGAGCTCAGCGCATCAGTTTCAAAGCGCTTCCACAGTAGCCAACGTTCGCGCTCGCGTTGTAAGCCAAAATCTAAGGTTTGCTCGCTGGCAGCGAGCAACAAAGAGATATGCTGCGCTTGCGGCAAATAATTTGGGTGGTGCGGAAAACTCAGTCCGACACATAAGCCTAACTCGCAGCTTTGCATCCGCCCAAAAGCGCCGCGAAAATGAAATTCTGCGTAATTGGGCCCAGCCGTTTGCAGCTCTAAGTAAGGAACTTGCTCCAGGCAAATCGGAAGTTCAAGCGCTGTGGTCATCGAGACTATTGCCAATTAGATGCTTGTTTATTTTCTTGTTCGGCATCTTGAAAAAGCTATTCGCTCCTGGTTTGCCTTGCCAGTTTCTGCGCTTTATGTTTTCCCGTTTTTAGCGCTCAGTTAGTACTGCATGCAGAGGTTTACTACTTATTTAAAGTAGGCGGCAACGCAGTAGAGCGAAGTAGTTCATGATAAATACTCCAGATTGTATTTACCACAGTGTATGTATGCTCAATGGCAGCAAGCTGCCGCGTGTACTCACCATATTGAACGGGGGCGCACCCTAGCTGTATATCAGCTTGCAGACGCTTTTTCTCGGCGTCAAGCATACTGATGAGTTGCTTGCGATAGCTCCCGTTGCTATCGGCATATAGAAGGTCTTCAAGTTCGGTAATACGATGCATTAAAAATGACTATAAGCCGAGTGGAAGATGAACCAATTGCCCTTCTTTTTGAAGTTCAACACCTGTCGCGTCTAATCCGGTAATCGTATAACCGCTGGGCAGTGTGCTACCAGTTTGTATGCGTACGCCATTAGCTAGCTGTAATGAAGCCGAGCTAGCATTGCCGCTGTAGCTTGCGATCGGTGCTGGGAATATCCCAGCCTCTTGCTCTGATGCCGGAATATCTTGATAGACGATACGCAGGTGTTGCTGCTGTTGGTAGCTATCGAGGATTTGCTGTAGAGATTGTCGTTGCTCATTTTGGAGTTGGCCGGTAACGGTCAACACATCGTCTTGCTTGACGATGCTCAGATGAGCGAGAAGATTTTTTTCACGCAAAGCCAAGACGAGTGAGTCGATGGTTTGTTCAGCATTGTTGGTGACAGACCACGCTTTCAAGCCAGGCAAGTTATTGAGCTGGCGACTGACATGAGTCCATTGCTCGTCAGCTCGCATGTTGCCAGAGATAGCGATGGAGCCTAAAGTGGGGCCGGCTGTCACTTGCGCGTTTTGGTATCCATTAGCGCGCAGCACATAACCTACACTGCGCTGCAAGTCATCCTGACACATGACCTGATTGCGATAGGCGACACCGGCTTCGACTAATTGGTTCAAAAAGGGCTCGAGTTTAGCGGTTTCCCAGCATGAGCCGAAGAGCGTAAGGGCGCCGCTTGGGTCGCGCTCAACGCGAATATTGGCTAAGCCGGTCTCTTTGAGCGCTTGCTGATATTGCTCAATATTAAAAGGCTCCTGCGTGGGCCGTGGCACAGAGGCGCGTAACTCTTGACTGGCGTAGAGGAGGGTAACAAGGATGGCCGCAGCTAAGCCTCCTGGCAGGGCAACACCTAAAACTTGTAGCCAGTTCTGCCGAGGGTTGTGTTGAGTAGTAAAGCCAACGTTTTCACCGGCGCGCGCGAGAGTAAAGGCGCAGCTGCCGACTTTGACGGTTTGCCCTGGTTGGAGCGCGATTTGCTCTTGTGGCGTTTTTGTTTTAACGCGGCGATTATTGATTTTGCAAGGCATGTCGAGCGGCAAGAGGAATACACCTTCTTGCGAGACACGCAGGATGCAATGCTTGTCTTGATAGTTATCCAGGCGTAGGAGATCGATATCCCATTGATGACCGGCACCGAGGGTGAGCTCGCCATCAGGCAGGTGTAATTCCTGACCTGAGAGCAAGCCGCCTTGAAATACAAGCTTCCATATAAAACGAAACGTCATACCGATCAGCCTTTTAGCCTAGTAAAAATCATATTTTCTAAAAATAATAGTGCAATTTTCGCGCCTTTTTTACCTCTTCGCCTGTCTTCCTTATTGCCCGTGTTCGCATTTTTTCGGTGCTTTCAGTGCCTATTGAGCACGTTGCGAGCAATAAATCAGGGTGGCGTTGCTTGGCCGCGCTGCTGGTCAGTTTGTTTGTGAAGCACAAGCCAGCGGTAAGGCCCTTCAAAAACCGGTACAGCACCTTGTTTAATAAAAACCTCTGCCAGTGTAGCGCGCTTTGCTTGTTCTTCAGCTGAGCCGATTTGATCAAGCATCATGCCTTTGATGCGCTGCACAGCGGATAACTTCATAATTTCACGCGCAAAGCGCAGAAAACGTGCAACGCTGCCAGTCAAACCATTAAGCTCATTACTTGTCGAAACAAGGTCGCAGATTATAACCGTATCGCCCTCGGTGCGAAAGGCGATACGTACAGTCCCTAACTGAACCTGATACCCAATTTGCCAGTCTGAATCTAGAAAGTAATAGGGCTGTAATACATGCCCTAAAGACTCCAGATAGCGTGCTACTGGGTCATTGGGGTCGAGGGTATTATCCGCCGAGGGCGACGTATTGCGATCATCCATTCAGGCGTTGAAGGCCAATCACATTTTGCAATTGTTGAAGGAGAGTGGCCATCACTTCGGCAAGTTGAGCGAAAAGACGAGAGGCTTCTTTAAACCAATCTCTGGCATTTTGTTCTATTTGATGCCAGACATCGTTTAGTGTTTTTTCTTTATTGCCTAGCTCACCTTCAATTTGAGGCTCTCTTTTCAAAATAGCTCCGCTGGCATGGATGCCCATTCCTACAAGAGCATCTCTAGCAGTCGCAGCAATATTGGCAAAGTCTCTAATTGCAAGTTGAAAGCCTCCAATTGTTACGCATAAGGCCGCTTCTGAGAAACCTAAGGCCATGTCCCAAAAAGCTATATCTTTGATACTTTTTATTACTTTATCTACGGCTTTTGAAAACTCATTTATCCTTTGTTGGATATAGTTTTCCGTATTTCTCATGTTTGCATCACGAAACATGAGAGTAACTTCTTGCATCAGTTGATTGATCATCAGCATGATGCTTTCGAATGACTTATTGAAGTCTAGTAATTCAAACTTCCGTTGCTTAAAAGTGTTTTTTTCGTTTACTAAGCACTTGTCATCCACATTGCAAAATGGCAATTTGTTTTGATCTAGTGTAACGATTGCAATTGGACTATTCATTATGATCTCCTAAATCAAAATTAAGCAGCAATAGCGTTGCTAGCCGCAAGCATGGTCGCAGCATGCTGAGCGAGTAATGACTTCACTATTTTTAAAAAATCGAGGAATCGGTTGGCGTTTTGCCGGAGATTCTCTGTATTTTCTCTTAGAAGTTGTTGAGTTACGGTTTGCGCAAATTTTTTGAGTGCGCCCGCTTCTTGACTTAATGTTTGTATGAGACCCTCGCATTGTGCGATTTGGGCCTTAAGCCAGGCATTACTTGCCATATTAAAAGATTGGAGTGCGAGAAAAGATTCTCGTATAAATGTAGCTGCTTTCCATTGTGACAAGAGCGTATCTTTGATTAAAGGTTCCAAGCCATCATATGATTTCCAGAGGGGGGGCGTCAGTTCTTCAAGGACCTTCAATTCGACCTTTAGTCCTTCAGCCTGTAGTGCTCGTTGTGCGGTTGCCGTAAGTTCTAGAGGAGTTACAGCAGCTTCTTTCTCTAATGGTAGGCAAAACTCAGAAGATATTCTTTTTACGGTTCTAGCATTTTTCATGGCAGCTTCAGCTGCTAATTCTAGTGACGCCATGCCCAGCGTAAAAAACAAACCTGCTAATTCCATAACACTGGCAATTTGTACAATATGTTCAGATTCTTCGGCTTCCTTGTCATTTCCTGCGGCGCGTTGATTTAAAGCATGCCATTCAAACCCTGCCTTGACGCCCGCTGCTATGCCGGTTCCAATCCATCCGAGCGTAACTATGCTAACTCCTCCAGTCACTACGCCAGTGCCAGCCGCGAAAACTGTGAGAACTACACATCCCCAATCGATAGCTGCTGAGACTTTACCGCTTTTATAAGCTTTGGCTTTTTCTTCTTTGATTTGCTCAAGTCGTTCTTGTTCTTTTTCCCGACTTGCCTTCATCTGCTCTTTGAAGCATTCACTCAGTATTTGATTGGTCTTCGCATAGTCCTTTGTCATTTCCTGAAAGGAATGAAAGAAAAGCTCTTGGATTGTAAAAATAAGGTATTGAAGCGGTTTGTTCTCGAAATCATTTAATGGTTCTAAGGCGCGATTGACTGATTGGTTGTCTTTGTTAAACAAGCTCTTGAATTCATACATTCCATGATGGATGCTTGCTAATACACTTTTTGCTTGCGACTCGCTAACCAGCTCACATTCATCCGCATCCGGTAGGTTGTTGTACAAAGCTTGAGCGCTATTGCGCTGGCGTTGTTCATCGGTGCTTAAGACACGACCAGAAACATTGGCTTTTGCCTCGGCTGAAGTCTGCTTAATTTTCTTATCGCTAGAAGCAGAAATATTTATCTCTAAATAGCTAGGAGGGGGCTTCTGCCCTACATTTTCTTCAGGCTTAGCTTGATAGCTAAGAGAAGAGCGCATAGAGGGGAACATAGCTACTACGGAATCCATAACGATTTCCTTGTTTAAAACTAGTCTATTAAGAAGCAGCTTTACCGGTGCGACCAATAATTTATATTCAAACTGAGCCTTACTCTTGTTAGCTCTAATCACAACACTTTAAGCAGTACTTTTTACTGGAAGCTCAGCTAGCGCACGCTCAGCTTGCTGCCGTAATTCTTGATGCTGGGGGCGGTTTGAGGCCCAGCGCAGTGCTGCCGAAAACGCCTTCTTGGCGTAGCTAACATTGCCCAGCTTTTGATAGCTCAACGCTGCGTAATAGGCAGGCCTGGGATCAGTAATTTTTACAGTGCCGGCCCTGACAAAACAGAACAGTGCTTCTTCATGAGCGCCTCGCTGTTGGCGGCACAAACCCAGCGACAGCGCATAATTAAAACTCCACGAATCAAGACAAAACAAAGCGTGGAATAAACTTTCCGCGGTAGCCACATCACCAAGCTTGACCTTCTGACAAGCAAAAGCATAGAGCGTTTGCAACTGAGTTTCATCAAGCTTGGCCAACTTCCACACAGCGCCACCTTGGGCGAGAAAATCAAGGACTTTCTCAGTGCCCATGGGTTAAATCGCCATTTTGGAAAACGCCATTTTCATGAGCTCGGCAATGATAAGGCCCGTGTTAACGATAGCGGTCTGGAAGCCTTGGTAAAGTTGATTTTGGTAGGATATCTTTTGCTGGAGATTAGTATTAGCATCTTGTTGAGCTGCAGCTGCATCTTCTAATGTTGTCGAGAGTAAAAGTAGGTCGCCTTTGAGAACCCATCCAGGATGACCTTGCCCTTCTCTGGCCTTATCTTCATTTTGCAAGTCATCGTAAGTATGTGTACAACCCGCATTCTTCCTGTGTATCACCTCAATTTCTGTCATTTCGTTCCAGCCCTTCTTTAGAGAATACCCATGATCTTCCTGAAGATGAGTTCTCCAGCGTTCCAAGGCACTCTGTTCTGGTGGATCAGGAATTTCTTTTGAACGCTTTTTTAACCACTCCAAAACGTCTAGGCCGCCGATTTTGATGTCATATTCTTGCATTGTCCGAAAAATTTCTTTGTACTTTTCCTTAGGGGTGTACACGGGATATCCATCTTCATCAAGCACTGGCTCTCCATGTTCATCAAGCACTTTGTCGCCCCACTGCCACTCTTTGTCTTCTGCTATATTTTTCAAGGCCTCTTTAATATCTTGGCCTGCTTTTGTAATCCGATTAACTTTGGCTATGTTGCCTTCTGCCGTCTGACCTAAGAGTTGCATAACTTTCAACGCTGAATCGCGTATGCCCTCAAACAGGTGCATTAGCCAACCCATCGTGTTTCCCTCAGAAAAAGAGACGCTTGGGCTGCTATTATTTACGCTATATGAGCTTGCACTTTTTAAGCTAAATTGATTGGCTGTTGCGCTTAATGACTGCGGGGCAGCGGAGTAATTCATCAAGCTCAATGAAATCTCGTTTTGACCATTCCTTATCTTTTCCCACTCGGTTTCAGTTAGAAAAGTTTTTGATCTGCGCTGATGGTTGGCAGAATCTTCTGATCCGTTTTTATGAGAAGCCAAGGCACACTGTGCATCATCATCTAGCGTGGCAGCTGATGTTTCACGATCTGCAATATATTCTTGCCCTCTACCTTCTTGGCCGCGTACTTGTTTTAATGCTTCATTTTCATTGCCAGCATAGATTTTTGGGCTATCTTTGGATTGGGTTGCCGGTTGCAAGCGTGCTTCATTTTTGGAAGAAGCTGCTGTAGCGGTCAAGCTAGTTTTGGCACTCATAGACTGCTGTTGTGCTGCACGAGCCTCACCTTTGGCGGGTGTTTGCTGATTTCTTTCTTCCAGCACTGCCGATCCAGCGAGATTTTCTTGGATGACTGTCGAAATTTTTAATACTTCATTGAAGGTGTTTGACATGGCGGCGATGAATTTTTGTAAATTCTGTGTCGCACGCGGGTCATAGCATGCTGCTGATGCAGGCGCCTTGCCATTCGTTTGGCCCAAACTATTAGGTTTGGAATAAGCATTCGGGGAAGTGGGTATTGAGTTTAAAAATTCACTAAACATAGTCATTCCTTGGAAACTTTTTCTATTAAGTTCTATTCATCAGATGGCTTGAGCCCCGCTATAGCTGGGCCCACACGACTTATCTATTAAACAAAGCCTCGTGACTTGGACTTTTTTTTGGATGCTTGATGCGGCTTATTTGACGGCAGCGCTTTATCTGAGGGTGGCAGCTCAATCGTAGCGACCAGCTTTTCAGTCAACGCTTGCTCAAAATTTGGGTCAAGAAAACTATTTTGAAAGGCATTTTTAGCCTGCGCCAGCTTAATGGTTGATGCCTTCAGTTTTTCGAGATTCTGAGAAAGGCCACTATTCCATGCTTCATGAAAATTTTCCAATTGCGCACGTGCAGCAGGGTCATGCTCTGCGTTGTTCGCAAGCTCAGCAAGTTGCTTGGGAAACTGACTAAATTGCTCCATTAATTTCTTAAGCCTTAGCATTTCATTTTGCAATGTCTGCGCAGAGCTGTCCAAATCATCCATTCAAGACCCCTTTTAGCCTTACACGTTACTTAAACCGTACCGCTTAATTCAATTATGAAATGGCAGTATGGTAAGAGTGAGAGGGAGCGAATATAAGGTCTATACCTTAATTAAACAAGGGCTTTGGGATGCTGAGTGTTTTTTGAAAAGAGACGAAAAGGCTCTCAGGTCTGCCAGACGGCCAAAAGACGCTGCTGAGTAGAAATACGTAGAAATCGGAGTGTATAAAAAAACAACAAGCGATTTTGTCGTTTTTCAATTTTTTATCGTGGCTTTTTAGTGAATTTGCACCCCATTTTTTTAAAATAAATGGGGTGACCTGATTGAAATGGTGCCGCTTTACTTATAGAGCAACTCTTTAAGTTTATTTAGCCCTTTTTCTACCTCTGCTGAATCGCCTTGTTTTGCCGCTTGTTCAGTATGGCAAATCATGTTTTCAACTTGCCATTCTGCTAACAGTCCAGCGACGCCTTTCATTTTGTGCAGCTCGCGTAATAAAGCTTGAGGCTCGCCGTTGAGAAAGTGCTGTTGTGAAATCTGATGCAAGTGCTGCAGTTCATTTCTAAAACGATCAAGTAATGCTTCGTTGAAGGCCCAATGTTCATCTTCCTCGGCTGTATCGTTGAATTGTGCAGAGGTGAGTTTTATGCCTCTTCCTAATTGGTAGTTAATTGCTTTTAAAAGTGCCGCTGCCAGCACTTTGGGAACCACGGGTTTGGGCAGGAAGTCGTTGGCGCCAGCGGTGAGGAAGGCATTGCGTTCATCTTCGAAGGCCCCGGCTGACATAGCAATGATGTAAACCTCGGCGTCCAAAATTGGCTCGACTTTTTGCCGGATGTGGCGTGCTGCTTCAATGCCGCTCATGCCCGGCATTTGGCCGTCCATAATGACTGCGTCAAAAGTCTCAGCGGCAAGTATTTGCATGGCCTGTACGGCGTCTTTCGCTGTTTTGACGGTATGCCCAAACTTTTGGGCCATTGCGCTGAAAATTTCTAAATTGATCGCCATGTCATCGACGACAAGTAATTTTAAAGAATAGGGTTGAAGCGCAAATTGGGATACGGTTTCTGTGTTTTTAGCCAGGCCAGTTATGGTATTGAGTGCGGCAATAAAGTCTTGGAAGAGCAGCGGTGCACAATCAAGGATAGAGGCTTGCTTGGCGCCGGCAGGCGTTAGCCGGTTTGAAATTGCCTCGTCACTCAGCTGCAGTAGAGTAGGTGTGGCATCTTTATCAAACCTTTTAATGAGGCGTAATAGGGCTTGTGCCTTGCGTAAACCAAAACGCGCATCGCACCAAAGCGCGTCGATGCGCGTGAGTTGGGGTTGGCGCAGCAGTGCTAGGGCTTCTTTGGGGGAGCTCGCGAAGCTGTAAGAGATGCCAAACCGTTCAAAGCCGTAACGCAAAATGGTAGGCAATGTTGCATTCTGCAATACCACTAAGATATGCAGGTTAGCGAATATCTTTAGTTCAGGCTGCTCGCGCGGCGTAGCTTCGGCTATGGGTAGGTTAACGGTAAAAGTCGTGCCTTTGCCAAGTGTGCTTTGTAGCTGAATTTCGCCGCCAAGTAATGCAGTTAGATGCTTACAAATTGATAGTCCCAGCCCAGTTCCACCAAAACGGCGCGTAATCGAAGCATCAGCTTGTAAAAATGGATAGAAGATGCGCTGTATAGCGTCAGCTGAAATGCCAATGCCGGTGTCGCTAACACTAATGATTAAGTGCCCCATGCGAGAGCTTGTATCAGGGTTTAGCGAGATGTCTGGTCGATAGTGAATGGCTACAGTCACTGAGCCTGAGGGTGTGAACTTAATCGCATTCCCTAGCAAATTGGTGACAATCTGCTGCAGTTTGGTTGCATCGGCAATAAGCTCTTTGGGCACTTCCGGCCCAATCTCAAGTGCTAGGCGCAGCCTCTTCTGTTGCGCTTTAGGGATAAACACTTCAATGATCTGGTCAAATAGATTCAGCAGATCGAAAGTCACGGTGTTCAGGATGACGTTATTTGACTCAATGCGTGAGAAATCGAGAATCTCGTTAATAATGGATAGGAGCAATTCAACACTTTGCTTCGCCGCTTGACAATAGCGGCGCTGCTCGGCGTTTAACTTGGAGTCGCTGAGCAGGCTTAGCATACCAATCACGCCATTCATCGGGGTGCGGATTTCGTGGCTCATATTTGCCAGAAACCGGCTTTTCAATTCGTTTGCTCGCTGGGCTTCCTTGCGCGCAATTTCGAGTTCGGTTGTTCTTTCCTGGACTTGCTTTTCAAGTGCGCCATATTGTGTATCGACTTCGTCTAAGAGCGAATTGTAAGCAGCAGCAAAACGCCCGAATTCATCTGGTTTGCTGTAGGTAAGCCGAGGGCGAGTACCACCCGCTCTGCCTTTGTCAATATCAGCAATAAACTTCAGTAGCGGTTTCGCGAGAATTTGCGTAATCACTAAATAAAGGCATAAACAAAGTCCAATAATGCCCGCTAGACGAACAGGTAATTGCTTCCAAATAGGTACCCAAGCCTGTGTTTCTAGAACGTGATTAGGAATAACGGCGGCTAAATACCAATTAATTTCTTCTAAAGGAGTGATATAGGCTTTGGCCCCTTGCAAAGAGAAATAGAAAGGGGAGGAGAGTGGCTTCATCTTATGCAGCGGCAGTTGCTGTATAAGCTGTGGCGCAAAGCGAACGGCTTTTTTGTCGCTTAGCGGTAAAACTAAATCGCCTTGATGAGTTAAAACAAAACTGGTCGCCCCCGTCGGCAGCATGAGATGCTTTTTGATCAGGTTCTTGACTAGCAGCCCGTGGCCAGCAAGGGTGATGGGGCGGCCTGCTGCATCACGCTGAATCGCTGCGACAGAAATCGTCCAATCCTGCCAAAACGAATCAAAATATAAATCCCCCCAGACAATATTGCTTGAAGTGTGAGCCGCTTTTTTGCGCAACAGGCGAATTTGTTGTGCGCGCTCATAAGCGTAAGTATCAGGCGCATCGCGTGGAAAATGGATAGCGGTGCCATAGCCGGGAAAATCAAGAAAAGTGTCTTCATTGGCATCTGTATCGGCCCCTAGAACCTGCACAGCCCAACGCACTTTTTGTGCAAATAGTGTCGTGACGATTTGATTGGGATTCCCTGCATCCGCATAAAATACTTCCGAGTAAGGCACGGCGGTGATATTGCGCGATTGCTGTACAGCAGGGGTATTCCAGATTTCTAACAGGCGATGTGCATTCTTATTGGCTTTTTGAAGATTCTCGCTGGTGAGTAATGCGCTACTGCTGATGCTACGACGTAATTCTTCGAGCGCCTCAGCGTGGGCGCTTTGATAGGCTTGTACACCAATAAAAAATGCCGAGCCCGCGCTCACCATAAGAGCGAACAAACTTACTACGACCAGAATTCGAAAAATAATCGATTGTTTCACGACACGCTTTCTCCGACCGAGCAGGCCTTCATGAGTTGTGTAAGGTAAAAGGAAAGTTGAATACAGCGGGCGGCATTATGCCTTTATGCCCTACAGGTGTGGTAACTGCACAGGTGTTCCTGTGCTTGCGATTTATTCAGCGTTTCCTAAAAGAGGCTTACCTCAACTGGATAGCGGTGTCAGACTTCGCCATATAGCAAAAGCATTCCTTGCTGCGGGGCTTCGAAAAAGGTCTGTTTTTATTGCTTGTACCTGCATTTCTTATCCCCGGCTTATGTAGATATTCCCTAAATGGTAGAGTAGCGTCTTTTTTACGAGGATTTTAAGTGTCACGCAAAGAAGCGAAAGACGGCGCGCTTGTGCTGTTTTCTGGCGGGCAAGATTCAGCCACTTGTGTTGCATGGGCATTAAGCCGCTATGCGCGAGTGGAGACGCTTGGCTTCGATTATGGCCAGCGCCATCGGGTTGAGTTAGCTTGCCGCGCTGGCTTTCGAGCGCAGGTGCTGGAGCAATTTGCCCCCTGGCGTGAGCGCCTCCAAGACGATCATTTGATCGACTTATCCGTGTTGGGTCAGATCAGTGACACAGCGATGATTCAGCCTGTCGCAATTGAGAATAGCGCAAATGGCTTGCCTAATACTTTTGTGCCAGGCCGCAACCTCATGTTTCTGACAATAGCCGCAGCGATTGCATATCGGCGTGGGCTGCAAGTGCTAGTGGGCGGAATGTGTGAAACGGATTTTTCGGGTTATCCCGACTGCCGTGACGACACGCTTAAGGCCTTGCAAGCTACCTTAAATCTTGGAATGGCAAGCCGTCTTATCATCGAAACCCCGCTGATGTGGCTGGATAAAGCAGAAACTTGGCAGCTGGCGCAAACACTTGGCGGCGCAGCCCTGACAGAGCTAATCCGCACCGAAACCCATACTTGCTATCTAGGTGAGCGTGAGGTGTTGCATGACTGGGGTTATGGCTGCGGCGAGTGTCCTGCTTGTCAATTGCGTAAACGTGGCTATAGTGAATTTGTTAGAACTTGTTTAGGCTTTCCCTAGCGCCCTCGCGCCGCCTTGCCGTACTTTTGTACTGTCTGCGTCGGCGCGAGGGCGCTAGGAAAAGCCTAAACAAGTTCTTGGCAGGGTGGTGGCTTGTTAAGGATTTGCCGGCTTGCCGTACGTTTTGTACTGTCTGCGTCGGCGCGAGGCCACTAGGAAAAGCCTAAATAAGTTCTAAAAGGACAAGCGTTACAAAAATAAGTAATGTCAGACATATCAACTAAGCATCGAGATGACTTACACAGTTAAAGAAATTTTTTACACTTTGCAGGGCGAGGGCGTGCATGCTGGCCGTCCGGCTGTGTTTTGTCGTTTTAGCGGCTGTAATTTGTGGTCAGGCCGAGAAGATGGACGCGCACAAGCGGTGTGCCGTTTTTGTGATACAGATTTTGTGGGTATCGATGGCGAAAATGGTGGCAAGTATGCAGCGGCTGAGCTAGCAGCGCGTATTGCCTCGCTCTGGCCAACGGGAGCTGCGCACCGCTTTGTCGTATGCACGGGAGGGGAGCCTTTGCTACAGCTCGATGCCCCATTAATTGAAGCGTTGCATGCGCAAGATTTCACGATTGCCCTTGAAACTAACGGCACATTGCCGATTCCCAAGGGCATTGACTGGGTCTGCGTAAGCCCCAAAGCTGATGCGCCACTTAATGTTGTGCAAGGCAATGAGCTGAAAGTGGTCGTGCCGCAGCAGCGTCAGCATTTAGTAGATTATGAAAAACTAGCATTCGAGCATTTCTTCGTGCAGCCGATGGATAATGCGGATCACGAACTTAATACAAAATTCGCGATCGACTGGTGCAAGCAGCACCCGCGTTGGCACCTTTCTTTACAAACACATAAATATCTCAATATTCCATAAAAGTTGTGCTAACTATTACCCGTAAACTCGAATTTGATGCAGGCCATCGGCTGCCTGACCATCGTAGCCTGTGCCGCAATGTGCACGGACATCGCTATACGCTCGAAGTGACTTTGAGTGGCGAGCCTATCCAAACAGCTAACGCGCCTGATTGCGGCATGGTGATGGATTTTGGGCAAATAAAATCACTCGCTCTCGAGCATTTAGTGAACGCTTGGGATCACGCCTTTTTCGTTTATCGAGACGATACGCTCACGCGCCAGTTTCTCGAGTCACTGCCCGACCATAAAACGATTGTGGTTGAGCACCCGCCTACGGTAGAAAATCTTGCCGCTATTGCGTTTGATACGCTGGCTAGCGTCTATGATGCCCATTATGGAAAAAAGCTAAGGCTGAAAAAAATACGCTTGTATGAAACGCCGAACTGCTGGGCTGATATAGAAAAGCCGTAAATGGGCTGAGGGTCGTCGGCAATAGATTAGAAAAGCGCTGAATAAATCGAAGGCGGCACGATGCTGCTTCGGTTCTTGCAGCGCTTTTTTAGTTTCAGCCTGTGCCATCTACCCCGTTTTAACTAAAGACAACTACCGAACCGCTGACTTTGCTTTGGCGGCAATTCTTGTAAAGCCGTAAGCAGGGGAGCTAGGCATGCGCTGCATAGCCTAAGAACCTGTTTAGGCTTTCCCTAGCGCCGCCTTGCCGTACTAAGTTGTACTGTCTGCGGCGGCGCAAGGCCACTAGGAAAACCCTAAACAGGTTCTAAGAGTAAACAATACCGATGCAGACATTAGCTCCTAGGTTAATTTAGCTTTGTATCAGTCGTTTGTGCCGGCCAATGCTCATGATTAACCCTACGGCAATGCCGAGCGTCACAAGTGCCGTACCACCATAGCTAATAAAAGGCAGTGGCACGCCCACCACCGGCAATAAACCGCTAACCATGCCAATATTGACTAAAGCATAAGTGAAAAAACTTAGCGTTAGCGAACCTGCCAATAAGCGCCCGAAAAGCGTTGCCCCCTGGGCGGCGATATAAAGACCGCGCGCAATCAAGCATAGATAGAGAAACAGCAACACAACCCCACCAATCAGCCCAAATTCCTCCGCATAGACTGCAAAAATAAAGTCAGTGTGTTTCTCAGGAATAAATTCAAGATGCGCTTGCGAGCCTTTCAGCCAGCCTTTCCCGAATGGGCCGCCAGAGCCAATAGCGATAATTGCTTGGATAGTATGGAAGCCTTTCCCCAGCGGATCAGAAGTGGGGTCAAGCAAAGTACAGACGCGGTGCTTTTGATAGTCGTGCATAAGCGGCCATTGTGTTTGCGGCTGGCAAAGCTTGCTTTCAAAGGCCATGATTGAGCCTATCGCAATCACTAAGGCCAGTAATACAGGCAAAATCAGCCTAAAACTCAAACCTGCTAAATAAATCACAGCAAACCCAGCTGCAAAAACCAACATCGCTGTACCAAGATCAGGCTGCTTAGCAATCAGCAACACCGGTAAACCTAGCAAAAATGCCCCACCTATATGGTCATACCAGCGCATCACACCTTCGCGTTTTTGATAATACCAAGCGAGCATGAGCGGCATCGCAATCTTCATGATCTCGGAGGGTTGAATCACCATGCCCACATTAATCCACCGCTTAGCTCCCTTACGGGTAATGCCAAACAGTGCGACAGCAATCAGTAAGCCAATGCCAACCGTATAGAGCGGTACAGCAAAGCGCATAAGTAGAGGAGGGGGTACGTTGGCAATGGCCCACATCAGTATGAATGTGACCAAAATATTACGTAGCTGATCCTGAACGCGTCCAGGTATATCAATACTCGCGCTGTAAAGGGCCACCAGCCCAACACTCATCAATAAAAATACAGAGAGCGCGAGCGGTTTATCGAAGCCGCTAAACATTTGCTTAGCACGCTGTAGCCAAACACGCGATTCATTGGGCAAGATGGCGCTCCTTTAAGAGGGGTTATGACCTATAAATATTGATACCTAGAAGCGCTGTATAAACTGGTGCGGAGCCATGCCGCTTTGCCGCGTAAGTGTATTGCTTGCGTCGATATTTCTTGCATCAGTTTATGTAGCGCTTTTCTATATTCCTGATGAGCCATTTTAAAAAATCTGCTCAGGTAAAGATATAAAGATTTTGATCGAACTGCAGCTATCTGGCCTAATATAACAATACGTTGTACAAGCGCCTCACTTCTCAGCGTGAGCTGGCCCGAAAAATGCTATTTAATATGAGGGTCTGAATTCTCATAAAAAAATCTACCAAGTCCAGCCAGCAAGCCTCCCTTGCGCCAAACTCCTAAACCCAGTTCAGAATTATGCTGATATACAAGTAGTTATATCAGGTGTTTACCTGATATGTAGATGAGGTGGCACTGTTACTTTAGTAAGAAATTAATGTTTACGAGGTAACTGGTATGCCAGGAATCAATTCTATCCCTCCTTCTTCCTCGTCGTCCTCTGATTCGCACACATCTGCCACGACAAGGCGTCGTAGCCACCTCTCCTCTGCTGAGAGAAGAGCTTCAGGCATGACTCATCAGGCAGGGCAATCTCAGGAATCTAATGCGTTTCTAACTTCACCATTAAAGACTGGGAAAGAAGCGCATAAAAGAAGCGAGCGCCAAATACCGAGAGTTGAACGCTTCGCTGATATGAGAATTTTGCTTGAGTCTGCCGCGTCGATCGAAGTGCCGCCAGAATTTCAAAAAAAAATGGGAGAGTTACGCAGCGAGGTACAAGGCATATTAAATGGCTTAGGAAAATCTTTTCAAAAACTCGAAAAATCGACTAACTTGCAAGAGTCTGAAAGAGCCAAAAAACGTTTTGAGGCTCAATACCAAGATTTATCTAGCAAGCTACAAGAAATAAGAGATGGTCTACGCGCTTGTGTTAAGCCAAGTGGTACAGAGAGCAAGCAGGGCCAAGAAAATATAGAAAATCAGCACTCTTTATTACTACAAATATTACTCGCACTGTTTTGCTTGTTATTTTTTACGAAAAATATACCTTCTTGTTTTAAGTTATTTGAGTTGCTGGCTCCCAATAGTAAAGCTCAAAAAAAATCTTTATCCCCTCCTGGCCATTTGCAAAGAGCAAGTGAGACCTGCCAAATAGACGAAGCAGCTTCTATTTGGAGGAAGGTGGATAAATTTGGTGCCGCGATATCCTTTGAGTTTGATGACCTACATAAAGGTAAGCCTATAGAGTTTCTGCGGCTTGAAATGGATGAGCTGCGTGCCCAGCTGGCAGCTTTGCAGGTAGGTTCGACGAACTCTGAGCCGGAGGCAGTAAGTCTGCGGGTGCCATCCTCCGCCCCTGCCTCTACGCCTGCTCAGCTTAGCTCCGCTGAAGAATTAGTGAACCCTCAGCAAGCAGTAGGTTTGCTGCGGCCATCCTCTGTTGTTGCCGCCTCTGCCCCTGTTTTAACACAGGCTGCCGCTACGTCTACTCAACTTAGCTCTGCTGAAGAATTAGTGGATTCTCCGCAGGCAGTAAGTCCGCTGCGGCCATCCTCTGTTGTTGTCCCTCTGCGTGTTTTAACACAGACTGGCGCTACGCCTACTCAACTTAGCTTTGCTGAAGAGTTAGTGGATTCTCCGCAGGCAATAAGTCCGTTGCGGTCATCCTCTGTTGTTGTCCCTGCCCCTGTTTTAACACAGGCTGACGCTACGCCTATTCAACTTAGCTCTGCTGAGAAAATAGTGAGTTCTCCGCAAGCAGTAAGTCCGCTGCGGCCATCTTCCGAGGTTGTCCCCGCCCCTGTTTTAACACGGGCTGACGCTGCGCCTGCCCCACTTAGCTCTGCTGAGAAAATAGTGGGCTCTCCGCAGGCAGTAAGTCTGCTGCGGCCATCTTCTGTCCCCGCCCCTGTTTTAACACGGGTTGACGCTACACCTGCTCCACTTAGCTCTACTGAGAAAAGAGTGAGCCCTCCGCAGGCAGTAAGTCTGCTGCGGCCATCTTCTGTCCCCGCCCCTGTTTTAACACGGGTTGACGCTACACCTGCTCCACTTAGCTCTACTGAGAAAAGAGTGAGCCCTCCGCAGGCAGTAAGTCCGCTGCGTCCATCTTCTGTCCCTGCCCCTGTTTTAACACGGGTTGACACTACGCCTGCTCCACTTAGCTCTGCTGGAAAAATAGTGGCCTCTCCGCAGGCAAGTGAGCCTGTGTCAGTGCCGGCTACTAAAATGAACAAGCAGCGCCGTGCTGTCAGACGCTTTGATTCTGAGCCAGGGTTTAGAACAAAATATGAAGAAGATAAGCCTTTGCTGGCCAAGAAAGGCAGCTTCGTTAGCTCAAACAGTTCAGTTCCAACTTCAAAAGAAATTGACGAGCAGATCGAAGAATTGGGCATTAGGACTGAAAATTTCGCGCAATGGTTAAAACCCACGCTTATTTCATTTGATGCGGCAGAGAACGATGACAATGCAGAGTCTAAAAATCGCCTGCGCTTTATATCAGAATTAAATACTGATGCGCTTAACGCTCTTAGGGATCTCGAGAAGCAAAGACATTCAGCGGTAAAGGTTGATCAACTAAGTGACTCTGCATCCGAAGCATATGACAGTGCATATGGCAGTGTACCTAACGCATCACCACCGCCTGAGCTAACTCGGATGTCATTGGAAAAACGGAAAGCGCTGAAAGATGCGATCTCTAATTTAAAAAGCAAATTAGAGACGCTAGAAAAAGCGTGTCATTCCGCTGTTGTTGATAATGTAATTTCTGCTGATAGTTTGTTACAAGAAGGTGTATCTCTTCCCCGTAACTTTGTAGATTTACAGTTATTCCAAGCTAGCATGCTTAACGTCATTCGCAAACTGCATCAGTGGGCGGAAAAAGTAAGAGTCTTAGAAGATGAGAAAGAAGCGCTAGAGCAAAATTTTGAAAAGCTGAGGCAAGAACAAGCACAGCATGGAGAGAGGTTAGATATCTCAGCTTTAGAGCAAAATCATTTATTTACAAAACTGAGTGCTTTAGAAGCAAAGCTAGAAAATCAGGGGCACGCAGTTAATTCTCAAGGGAGAGAGATTACAAATCTGGGCCAGCAAACACGGCAGCAGGGAAGGCTCCAAGTGGAGCAGGAAGAGATGTTGACTAGGCTGGCTGAAGATCAGAACCAGCTCTTCGAAAGAGAGAAAGCCTCAGGGGCAGAGCAAGAAAATCAGAAGCAAGAGCTCAAGGATCTCGGGCAAGTGATGATCAAGGCAATTAACGATCAGGCTCGCGAGAATAAAGAGTTGCGGCTAGAACAAGCAGGGCTGGCAAGGCGCCTTGAAAAAATTCTGCCTCAATTGTGGCAAGAGCATTATAAGTTTGAGCAAAAACATCAAGAAAACGCCCAAATAATACAAGCGCGACTCGAAAAGAAATATGCAGAAGTAGAGGAAAGAGTTTCGAGTGCCGAAGCTACAGTACAGTTCTCGCTAGAACAGCAGCAGACATACTACAAAGAATTAGACACAAGAATTGAACAACTTAGTAAATCAGCCCGTTCGTCCCTTGATAAATTAGAGACTGAACTACAAGAGCTAGATGAAGTTAAGTTGGGTAGAAGAGAGTTCGAAAAAGATAAAGAATTACTTATCAAGAGAATTAGGGAAGAGCTGCAATATTTAACGACAGAAGCTGCCAATCCACTTTGGGAAGGATTGCGTATCGTAGAGAATGCGCATGAAAATTTCTTAGAAAGAAATTGGAATCCTTTGTTGAATGGGCTTTCTCAAATCGTGCCTCAGATAGCGACGCAGGTACAAGAGACTGCACAGGGCAATACACCGAATGCAAATGAGATAAATAATTTAATTGCTGCGTCAATCGCACAGGGCAATACACTGAATGCAAATGAGATAAATAATTCAATCGCTGCGTCAATCACACCTCTTCAAGAAAAGTTTGATGACGATATTTTGCGCCTCAAGGACGAGTTATTTATCGAGGCTAAGTCACTTATGGCTGGGCATATCGAGCAGATATCAGAAGAACTTAGGGATTTAAAACAAAATCTAGATAATCAGCACGAAAATATTAAGAACCTTGACGAAAACATAACTTTGGCTTTGCAAGACAATAAGCAAAAGTATCGGACAGCGATTCATGCTCTCTGTGGTGATTTCTCAAAGCGCCTGCAGACAACACGAGAAGATTTGTTGGCGGAGCTTAGTAAAGTAGAGGGTGGACAAGGCTTGGCGCATGTCGAGACTCGGAAGCAGTTGGCAAAGGTACGCGGTACAGTTGAGCAGCATCAACAGGCGTTGGAAGCTACTCAAGAGCAGTTTACGGCGCAAGACAAGAAACTAATAAAAGAAAAAATTAAGCTGGAAAGGGCGGTTAAAAACGTAGAGACATCCTTACAGAAACAGATAGATACGGTGAAATGGAGTGCAGTCACTCATGAAGACCTTGAACAGAGCCAGGCTCACTTAAAAAGTACACTCTTAAGCTTGCTTAATAGTAGGTTAGATGATTGGAGTCACTATTCTTCAGCTGCTATAACAGAGCTAAGAGAGGGATTCACGCAGCTCGAAGGTACCTATGCCAAATTCTTAGATGAGAAGTGGGATGTGTTGATGACGCATCTCCCGCTAATTTTTGAATCGAAGCAACAAGAGTGTATTGCAACATTCATAGAGTCTACCAAGGAGCTAGTTGGGAGAATTCAGGATATAGAAGTTGCACATAAATTATCTCAAGGGCAAATCGAGTTTTTTACGCGAGAGCAGGTGCAAGCTCCTCTTTTAACTCAACAAATAGTTGAGATAGAAAAGAATATAAAAGAGTGGCAGCAAAACGGGCAAATTGTGCAGGAGATTTTTGAGGGCCTGAAAGTAAATGCAGCTTCAGAGTTGCAGAAATTCCGTGAAGAATCTCAAAAAGGCGACCACGACTTAGCTACTAAATTTGAAGAAAGGGTCGAAGGAATAGAAAGTGTATTAGTAGAAAGTTTAAGCGAGCTAGAGAAAAAAGATCAGGAGCTCAAGCAGCTCGTACAAAGAATATCTGCAAACTTAAACGGTAGGCTTGCGGCGCACGAGGAAAAATTCGCAAGCCATGATGAGTTGATCTCTACAACGAAACAAGGGATAAATGAATCGCAAATGCGCTTTCAGCACGGCATAAGAGAAGATATTAATGCTATGCAGGATAATATTGACCATTTACAGACTAGTAAAATAGATTCCCAAGAACTCCGTGATACCGTAGATCCGCTACATAGTAGAGTGTCTAGCGTTTGGAGAGAGTTAGAGACGCTTGCTGCTAGTCAGCAGGTGGTTGAAGGTTCTGGTATAGGTGATTCGCCTTCTTTTAGACGAGTGCGACCATTTCGCTCCAGCAATCGAGTTTAGACATCAAAGCGTTGCAGCTTGGCTGCATAAGCAGTCAAGCTTTTCATTTAGCCATTGATGCTTTGCTATACTTTGCACTTTCGGAAAAAACCTCTCTCCCTGTAGTTCAATGGATAGAACAAGCGCCTCCTAAGCGCTAGATACAGGTTCGATTCCTGTCAGGGGGACTTAGGGCGTGTTTACGATGCCTTGCAAGGAAGTGCCTTATAAAATTTTTGGAGTGGTGTTGTATCGCTTCTGAAAATTTAAGAGAGCGTAGGCAAGTAATTTTTAGGCTACTACTTAAAATCGCTAAAAGGTGGTTTTAGAAGCTTTTAGTTACTTTTGCTCTTTAGATGTGGCCTTTTAGCTAATCTGTAAATGATTTACCCAACAATATCTGCAGCTTTATTCTGCTATCACTTTTGCTAGTGCAAGAAACTACGCTGGCAAATATTTTGGTGGGATGCTGCGTTCTTAGGAGGTGTGGCCGAGTGGTTGAAGGCAGCTGACTTGAAATCAGCCGTGCGGGCAACTGTACCGTGGGTTCGAATCCTACCACCTCCGCCAGCTCATTACCTCGTAATGACTAGAGCATTTTTCTAATGATTTGCAATGAAAAGCCCTTCGCGCAGAAAATCCATTAATGCGGTAAGTGGGAATGGCAAAGTTGCAGCTCATTGGAAAAATGCTCTATAAGGTCAGACGGATCTCTTAGCCCATACGTAAGTTAGCCAACAGCGACAGTCAATAAAAAGCGCTGTCTTTAAAAACGTATCCGTATGCAGGTCTTAAGCAAGCCGCGGTTTGCGAAAGCTAAAGTGCTTTTTGAGGAAGAGGGGTGACTCAAAAGCTATCCTAACAAAGATATTTACGTCAGAATTTTCATTACACGTCTTATTTAACCCGGCTTGCTTAGAGTACGCCGGGTTTTCTGTTTTTTGCCTATCTAATTAATCATATATGGCGCAATAGAGGCCAGAAAAATAGATTAGTCATATTCACTATGTGTATTGCCAATTGGCTACATTTCTTAAGAGAATTCTTAGAAATGGCTGGCATTTATCTGTAAAAATAGAATATATATCGGCTAAATGACCTATGGCCAATGATAAGTAATATGATTATTAGTCAAGATCTTAGGTCTTTACCTGATATATAGCGTGCAGGACGCTGTTAATTTGTTAAGACATTTAAAAAGTTAAGGTAGTCATTATGCCAGTAGCAGTTTCAGCCATCCCAGCGCAACATGTATTGCCGACTGATTCTAGTCATAGTATTCCAAACTCAAAATGTGCTTCAAATATACAAGGGCGTAAAGCCACATCAAAGCTAGCGTCAGTGGCTGCCGCCCAGCGTCAAAAGAAAAGTCCTGCGCAGAAAAGTCGAGATGGTATAGCCGAAGCGATAAAAAACCTTCATACAGCACTGGAAACGTCTCGTGCCCAAGGGGCCCCAGATCTGAAAGAGTGGGAAGCAGCGAACCAGGAAGCGGTGCAGCTTCAAGGGACCTTAGAAGAGTTAAATAGTCTTCTTGCCGATACGGAAAATTTTGATGCTCAGGCCTATGCAGCGAAAGTTGAATTTTTCTATGAGCGTTATGAAGCTTTATCTGAGCATCTTCAAAATATAAGAGATATATCAGGCTTTGAACGGATAACTTGTTTAGACAAACTAGAAAAAATCCAACAAATCCAGCAATCTTTTTGGCCTCAGGCGCTAGCTAAAATAATCTGTCTACTACTTTTTACGAAAACCCTAACTTCCTGTTTTCCTTTTTTGGAAAAAATAGCTGCTGATGCTCGAAAGGCTGAGCAGGACTTGACACAACCACCATCAGAGCAAAATCAGACATTCTGGTTATTGGACGAAACATTAGACATTCTCAGCAAAGATTTCGAAAACTGGACAGTTATTGCCTCTCTAAAAAAAGAAAATGAAGCATTGCGCAAGAATATGAGAGAGGTGGAAGCTAATTTACAGCCTTCAAGAACCAGTTCTTTACCGGTCGATCCTGCTCGGTTTGAGGAGTGGGTGGCAGAGCTGGTGGCTAAGGGTGTAAGTGAGCATCAGAGACAAGCTGACCAGAAATTGTCGCAACAACTTGAAGCGCTGCGCACTAATCTGCATGCAGTGGAGCAAAGACTTAATACTCTCGGTGAGACTGAGGAAGTAACGCCGCAGCAACTTGAAGCGATTACACAGGAGCTAAAAGCTTGCAAAGGCCTGATAGAGAACGAGGCTGGTGCCCTGGCACAAACTGAGTCTTTGCGTAAAACCTATCAAGAATTAGATAGAAAAATGACACAGCTTGGCGCGCAGTCGTCAAGAGTAAAAGCTGAGCTAAACCAAAGAGTAAGTGTGCAGGAAAAAGCACTCCAAGAAGCCAAAGAGGAGGGTGAAAAAGAGGGCCGCCATTCAAAAGAAAAAATTGCAGAGTTGCAGGAAGAGCTAGAAAAATCACGCGAACAGCAACAAGTTAACGCTCAGCTTAAGCAAAAAGAAATCGACGATATCAAACAGCAATTGAAGCTTCTCTCGGCGAAAGAAATTGAGCGAGAGCAGGAGCTCATTGTTGCAACGAAAGCAGGTCAGCAAAAAGTGGTGACTGCTGAACGAGAACTGAAAGCACTCGAAATGCTTACAGCAGATGTAAGCGAGAAAATTAAACATTTAGGCGCAGAATTAACAGGGCAAAACGCGCAGTTAACGCAATTAAAAGCGCAACAGCGAGCTGATGCTCAACGTGGGCAAGAAGAAGTTGATGATCTCAAAGCACAATTGCAGCGTCTGGCAGCGGAAAAGGCTGAGCAAGAACAAGCACTGAATATTGCAAGGCAAGCAGCCCAGCAGCAAGTGGCAACGGTTGAAGGAAGAGCGCAAGCACTTGAGGCAGCTAACGCAGAGGCAATTGAGCAAATTGGAAAGCTCCGCGCTGAGCTCGAGCGCTTAGAGGCAGAGCAGCAATCTTTTGATCAGCGTGCACAACAGGAAGTAGCGAAGATTAATCTGCAGCTGGAGCAGTTAGCGCAAGAGAAAATTGAGCTAGCGAAAGAAGGCTCTGCTGTAGAGGCGGCAGTCACAGCTATTAAAGAAGAGTTAGACACACATAAAAAAGATAAAGCAGAAGCAGAAAAGCACATCAATCTTTTAAAAACAGAGACCAAGCTACTGCAAGGAAAGCTGAAGCAATTGAGCGACAAGCAAGCTAGTGGAACAGATACCTTAGAAAACATTGAACTTCCTAACCTCAATAAACGCTTACAGCTTCTTGAGCACGAAAAAAATGATGTGGTGCAGAAACTAAAAATTGCAGAGCTTGGCATCGCTGCTACTGGACAGAAACTGGAAGAGCTCGAAGGAGTTCAAGCGAAGGTAAATGAGAAAATTAAGCAAGCGGATCACACACGAGAAGAGCAAAGTGGAGAGCTTGGGCAATTAAAGGCTCAGCAGCAAGCTGATGCTCAACGTGGGCAAAAAGAAGTCGATGATCTCAAAGCACAATTGCAGCATCTGGCAGCGGAAAAGGCTGAGCAAGAACAAGCACTGAATATCGCAAGGCAAGCAGCCCAGCAGCAAGCGGCAGCGGTTGAAGGAAGAGCGCAAGCACTTGAGGCAGCTAGCGCAGAGGCAATTGAGCAAATTGGAAAGCACAGCACGAAGCTCGAGCAATTAGCGGCAGAGCAGCAATTTTTTGATCAGCGTGTTCAAGATGAAGTAGCGAAGATTAATCTGCAGCTAGCGCAGTTAGAACAAGAGAAAATTGAGCTAACGCAAGAGAGCGCCGCTTTAGAGCAGGCAGCTAGAGCTATTGAAGCAGAGTTGGAAATCCATAAAAAAGATCAAGCAGAGATAGAAGAACAGATCGGGTTTGTAGAGCAAGGCGCCCAGCTGCTAGAAGAAGAGCTGGCCGGATTGAGCATGCAGCAAGATAGTTTGAGCCATGTCCTGTCAGAAATTGAAACACTCGATGAACGGTTGCGACTTCTCGAGCAAGAAAAAGCTGGGGTGACGCTAAGGCTAGACGATACAGCGCAGCGCATTGCAGCCGCTGAGGAAAAGCTAAAAGAATTCGAAAAAGATAAAGTAAAGAAAAATCCAGCAATTGAGGCTTTAAGCGAAAAAATTGAAGAGCAAAGCACGGCGTTCTGGCAGCTGAAGGCGCAGCAGCAAGCTGATATTCAGCGCATGCAGGAATCAATCTCAGTGTTAAATGACCATCGAGAGTTTCTTTTAGAGAAAAATGCTGAATTAGAACAAAAACTTATTACTGCAATGCAAACAGCTCAGCAGCAAGTGGCAGAGGTTGAACAGCAAACGCGAGCACTCGAACAGGCTAGCACAAAGGCCCGCGAGCAAATTGAACTGCAAAATAAAAAATTAGAGCAATTAGAGGCACAGAAGCAAGTTATTGATCAGCGCGTAGAAGAGCAAGAGAGAATTGAGCTGGCGCAAAAAGGCACAGTTATAGAGATAGAACAGACAGTCTCAACTGTTAAAGCAGAGGCAGAAAAGCGAAGCCAGCTTTTAGAGGAAGAGATCAAGCTCTTGAGAGAAGCGCTGAAGCAATTGGGCGAGAAGCAAATTACTGTCCGAGAAGAAATTGAAATGCTTAACCTTAATGAGCGGTTGAAGCTTCTTGAGCAAGCGAAAATTAAGGTGGAGCAAGAATTACGCGTCGTAGAACAAAGTAGCACGGCCGCACAAAAGCTGAAAATTGGACGTTTAGATAATGCAATTGCAGATGGAAACTCGAACTTAATAAGGTTGGAGGGGCAGCAGCAAGCCTACGCGCAGCACATGCAAGGCAAACGTGAATATATTAACAACCAATTAGCGCTTCTCGAGAAAGCAAAAAGTGAGGCAGCGCAAGAACAAAGTATTACGGATGCGCAAAAACTGAAAATTGGACGTTTAGATATCACAATCGCTGCTAGAAAGGCGGACTTAGTAAGCTTAGAGGGGCAGCAGCAAACTTATATTCAGCTCATGCAAGAGAAGCGTGAATATATTAATAAGCAATTAGAGCTTCTGGAATTAGAAAAACTAAGTATCGCAGGGTCTGTAGACCAGCAGCGAGTCATCGCTATTGAGCAGGGATTGCGAGCACTCGAAGGATTTAAAGCAGGAGCAAACGACCAAATTGAGCGTTTAAGTAAGCAAATTGAAGAGCAAAGCACAAAGTTAGGGCAAGTGGAGAAGCGGCAGCAGGCTGCTACTCAGCGTATGCAAAAAGAAATCGATGATATCGATGCGCAGCCGAAGCCCCTTGTGCAGGAACAGACTGAGCGAGAGCAAGCACTCATTGCTGAAGTGCAAGTAGTTAAAGCAGAGGCAAGTGAGCAAATTGAGCGTTTAAGTAAACGAATTGACGAGCACAGTACAACGCTAGAGTACTTAAAGGCGCAGCTGCAAACTGGTGTGCGAGATACGCAGCAAGAAAGCGATGGCTTTAACCTATTGTTGCGGCATCCTCAAGAAGAGAACTCCGCGCTAGAGCAAGGGTTGAGTGTTGTAAAGCGGGCAGGCGAAACTAAGGTAGACGAAAAGCAAGCTAAGCGTTTAGAAGAGCAAATTAAGCAACTGAAAGCAGAGTTAGATGACGTAAAAATCGACCACGAGCTATTCAAAGACAGAAACGCACTCACCTTATTTAATGGCGCTTACGCTCAATCGGATAATGAGGACGGTGTACAAGCTGATTCAACATCGAAAGGAAAAGCTCCTAAGCATGATTCAGCGATATCTCTTTGGTCGGATTCTAATATCTTTGCTAGGCAAGGACCCTTCTCGCCAACACTGAGTAGTATTGAACAGGAAAAATTCCCCAGCGCTCTTTTGATTCCAGGCCTGCTAAGTATTGAAAGGCTGCTGACAGTGTTCCAGTACGATCCAGAGAAATCGGCTGAACTACGTGAGCAAGAGGAATTGCAGATGTCTCTTGATGCAGAAGTTGGTATGTGCTCAGCTGTTGAGGAATCATTACTTGAAGCAAAGCAAGAAACCGAAAAGGCAGCTAAAGCTATTAATACTCAGCTGCAGCTGCTTCAAGCGGAAGAGATAACAGAGGAAGAGATTCAGGAGTTAAAAAGTAAAAGCAATAGATTGGAAGAAACTTTAAATAAGCTGCAATTAGATACTCTCAACCAGCAAGCTGACAGCAAAAGTATCCAAGAAGAAATTGACAGTATCAATGAGCGATTGGAACAACTTGAGGTAGCTCATAAGCAATCGAAAGAAATTTTTAGAGAAGCATTTCATAGCAGATCGAATAGCAACTCCGAAGAATTAGATCAGCTTTTTAAAGCGTGCCAGGAAGATCTGCAGAGACTGGTAGAGTTAACCGAAGAAGAAGCGCAAAAGCCTACTGTGGCAGCGACTAGTCTGAGCTCAGTTCCTGAGCAATTAGTTGGGCACGGTGCAGAAGATGCAAGAGTGGGCAAGTTAATACAAAAAATTGAAGCAGATGAGAAAGAAGCTCAGCAGATAGTTAAACAAATCAAGGAAGAATTAAAAGCGCTTCAATCGGATAGAGTCTCAACTGATACAAGAATCGAGTTCTTCGGAAAAGAAATTGACTTCTTCGACGAAGAAATTATGTTCTTGAGAAGAAATCTGGTGCCGCTGCGGGCTCAGCAAGCGGTAGAAGATCAAATCAAAAATTTCAGTGAGGAATTGAAGCAGCTTAAAGCATATAAAGTTGAGCAAAGCGAGCAAATTCGTTCATTAGTTGAGACGTGCCAGGATTTAAGCGAAAAGGTTAGCAAGGCTGCGATACAACCCAAGGTTAAGGCAGTATTAAAAGATGGTCTTGAGGAATCAGAAGAGGTGCTGAAAAATTGGGGGAAAGGAGATAGCAAAAAAACGCTACGTAGTCCAGAAAGTATACGGTTGATTAAAGGATCTAGCGCGGCGGATGAAATGTGGACAAAAGAAGCCCCGGCGGATGAAACGCCTCTCATGGGACGGATACGCCATCAACGGAGTATGTCAAGTTTTTATGGGGGTAGTGTTAACCCAGAACTGGAAGAATTGAGTGCTACAGTCTTTGGGTTTATGGAAGAATTAGATAAAAACAGAGAGCTGATAAATGGACAAGCTGCCGAATTTTCCGAGTTTTCAACCAGGCTTGAGACGATAGAAAATTATTTGCAAGCCCTCTTAGAGTCAAAAGTAGAAAACCCGGCCTCACATCCTCAAAGTGATGAACAACAAGTTGACGAGATTAAACGACAAATCATTGGAATTAAAAAACAAGTTAGGGAGCTGAGCGAGAGCAATAAGGAAAGTGCTGAGCTGCAGCAGCAGCTTAGTGAAAAATTACACCGATTCGGCGCGAGCTCTGATAAAACTAGAGAAAGGCTAAAAGAGATCAATTTAAGCAATGACACGCGGCTCGCTGAAGTTACAGCGACAGTGATAGCAGACCAAGAAAAAACTAAAGGAGCTCTCCAGCGAGTCAGTGCCGATTTAAAGAATCAGTCAGTAGAATTTCAAAAAAATTTAGACGAGTTTCGCAGAGATGAAACTGCTGTGTTAGATAGCCACAAACAAACTATTGCTAAACTATTGTCCATATTTGAGCAGAGGCTAAATTCTTATACGGAAAGCTTGCAGAAGCAAGACGGTCTGATTGAGCATAGGCTAGGTTCTTATGAGGAAGATAATAAAAAATTAAAAGCACTCTTCTCAGATTTTCTGAAAGCGATAGGGTGGAAAGTTGTGGACGGGCAAACTCTCGCTGCAATCTCGTGATGTTTTTAGCAATAGCTTTTACTAGTGTGCATCTCAATTAGAAAATTTTTCTATTGAGATGCGTATATCTGCAAGCCAAGACCCATCTTGCGCATCGTTGATGCAGATTGCACGCAAAGTCTTAGAGACGGCCGGTAGCAGCATTTCCCGAGTGCGGGCTTTTGCGGCCTCTAGGTATTGCTTAACTTTACTCCACATTTTCTCAATGAGATTCAAATCTGGGGAGTAGGCAGGCAATACCGCCATTGAGGCTAGCTAGTTTCTTGCAAATTGGAAGAGAAGTAAAACAAACCAAGACGTGGATAAAATATTTTGGTAGGATGCTGAACTTTTAGGAGGTGTGGCCGAGTGGTTGAAGGCAGCTGACTTGAAATCAGCCGTGCGGGCAACTGTACCGTGGGTTCGAATCCTACCACCTCCGCCAAGTATTTTTTCTGCTAGCTTTTCTGTTGTATTCAAATCTGCCGATGATCATTTAACGATCAGCGTTGACAGACAGGCGTAAATAAAAAATTTCTGCGCATCGCATTGCCCCCGCTGATTTTGTTTTTAGGGACACGGATAAGCTTAGCCATCTTGTTGCTTGCCCAGCACCTGTTTATAGTTTTCAAAAAGAGCCCAATAAAACTCCCTACTGAGGGGGCGGCGCTCGAAATCCTCATATCCGCTAAGGAATCCTGACTAAACCGCGGGCGAAGAGTGTTATTGCAGCACTCAAATTAGTGGCTGTAGGCATGACATCCGCTTTGGGTGAGGCAAACCTTGCTTGAATTCGCCGAGCGCAGAAAGCGTCAACGTAGGGAGTACTTTTGGACAGTGCCGCTTCTGCTTGATTCAGCGTATGCTTAGCACCTGTTCATGATCTTCAAAAGTGGATTGTGATGGGGTTCCGTATTTAATAGAACACTTCACCCCAATCTACGAAAAATGTCAAAAATTGTAGGTTGAGGTGACGAATTTAAAATGAAGAATTCCAACATCACGGCCTTAATGGTGATTCTTTAAGATCGTGAACAGGTTCTAAAAATAATTTGAAAGTGATGGGAGTCTAAATTGTCTTTGTTCAATGGCACAGTTGAGGCGGGTCGCGAAATGTTTTTATACGCTGCCTGGGGCGCGCCATTTGTAGGCATGTTGCTCTCGATTGCGCTATGGCCTCTTTTGGCGCCAGGATTTTGGCACCGCCATTTCGGCAAAATCGCTGGATTTTGGACAGTGATGTTTGTGCTCCCTTGCGCAGTCTTATATGGCGTGCCGGTGGCGATTAAAACGATTGCGCATACACTGATCGCTGAGTACTTCCCCTTTATCATCTTGCTGAGTGCGCTGTATACAGTGGCGGGGGGCTTATGCGTGCATGGCAAATTACACGCTACGCCGACGGTGAATACGGCGCTACTGGCGCTTGGTACAGCACTGGCGAGCGTACTAGGTACAACGGGCGCGTCTATGTTGCTGATACGCCCGTTGTTGCGTGCTAATGAGCATCGTCAGCACAGCACGCATGTTGTTATTTTCTTTATTTTCCTGGTCGCTAATATTGGCGGAGCCTTGACGCCGCTTGGCGATCCTCCACTTTTTCTTGGGTTTTTAAATGGCGTTGGGTTTTTCTGGACAACGGTACATTTATTCGGCCCGATGTTATTTGTCGTCGCGATACTGCTCACGCTATTTTATGCACTGGATAGTTATTACTTTCATCGACATGAACAGAAACGCTCCACGCTAATGCGTTTTTCCACTCATCTGCAAAACCAAGTCACCGGCGCAGACAGCCCATTAGTAGTAGGGCATGAGGACGCCAAAATTTCAGCGCATTCGATAAATGCGCTCAATTCATCCGCTGTCTCAAGTACTACGTCAACCACTAAAAAGCCAAGTATTTGGATTGAAGGCAAAGTCAATTTCTTATTACTCGCGGCTTTACTGGGTGCTGTATTAATGAGCGGTATGTGGCAGATCGGCAAGCCGCTATATGTGCTGGGTACACCGGTGGCCTTACAGAATCTTTTGCGCGATATCTGCCTGATCGCGATTATCCTTATTTCGCTGTACCTCACGCCAGCCTCAGCACGGCGGGGCAATGTATTTAATTGGGAGCCGTTACAAGAAGTCGCTCAGATTTTCGCGGCTATTTTTGTAACTATTGTGCCAGTCATTGCGTTGATGCGAGCTGGTGAAAATGGGCCTTTTGGCTTCCTGATCAGCTCGCTTAGCGATGCGCAAGGGCACCCTCTCAATGCCTGGTATTTTTGGGTGACCGGGTTGCTCTCATCATTGCTTGATAATGCCCCCACTTATCTTATTTTCTTTAATGTGGCAGGCGGCGATGCGGCGCACTTAATGGCAAGCGGGGCGACCACGTTGGCAGCCATTTCTGCGGGTGCAGTATTTATGGGCGCTAACACCTATATTGGCAATGCGCCGAATTTTATGGTGCGTTCTATCGCTCAAGCACGGGGTATCCGCATGCCTAGCTTCTTAGGGTATATGGCTTGGTCAGGTGCGGTGCTGATACCGATTTTTATTTTAACTACGCTACTTTTTTTCCATAACTGATGTCATCCATGCCAATTTTTATGGCGCTTCTGGCGTTGTTGTTAGTCGTAGTACTCGTTTGGTTAGTACGCGAGCAAGCGCGTGCGCGGGCGCCGCTTACGGGTTTGCTCGATAAGCTTGAGGCTGCGCGTACTGAGCAGTTGGGTGCCAATGAACGGCTAGAGCGGGCAGTACGCCTTGAAATTGCCGAAACGGCACGCTCTGATCGCACTGAATCAGCGCAGCAAATGGCGCAATTTCAGCAGACTTTATCAACAAATGTAGCGCATCTCGGTTCGCTGCAGAACCAAAAAATCGATGGCTTTGCTCAGCAACTGGTGAAGCTGACTGATGGCATAGCGGTGCAGCTTGAAGCAGTCAGACAAAATCTGCAACAGCAAGCGCAGCAAGCACGTACTGAGCAAAGTCTTTCTTTGCAGCAGTTTGGAGAAGCGTTGCGGCAGCAACACGCGCAGCTTTCAGAGAGCAACGATCGGCGGCTTGGCGAAGTCCGCGCCACGCTTGAAACAAAACTGAAAGATATTGAGACAAACAACGCACTCAAGCTTGAAGAGATGCGCCGTACCGTCGATGAAAAACTACACAACACGCTAGAGCAGCGGTTGGGCGAATCATTTAAGTTGGTATGTGCTCAGCTTGAGCAAGTGCAGCGTGGCCTCGGTGAAATGCAGACGCTAGCCTCAGGCGTAGGAGATTTGAAAAGAGTCCTCACCAATATTAAAACTCGCGGCACTTGGGGCGAAGTACAGCTTGGCGCCTTACTCGAACAAATTTTAACGACAGATCAATACGCAGCGAACGTTATCACTGTGCCAGGCAGCCAGGAGCGAGTCGAATTTGCAATTCGTTTACCAGGGAATCATTCTGTTACGTTAGAAGTGGGTCAAGCTAGCTTGCCTGTCTGGCTACCGATTGATGCCAAATTTCCACGCGAAGACTATGAGCGCCTGCTCGATGCCCAAGAACGCGCGGATGTGGGGGGAGTAGAGGAAGCTTCCCGTGCCTTAGAAACGCGTGTGCGGCAAGAAGCGAAAAAGATTGCCGAGAAATACCTAGCGCCGCCGCACACGACTGATTTTGCGCTGCTGTTCCTACCAACTGAAGGCTTGTATGCTGAAGTACTGCGCCGCCCGGGCTTAACAGATGGATTGCAGCATGACTATCGTATCACCATTGCCGGGCCAACCACGCTAACGGCTTTACTTAACAGCTTGCAAATGGGCTTTCGCACCTTAGCTATCGAAAAGCGTTCTAGCGAAGTTTGGCAGGTGCTGGGTGCAGTAAAAACTGAATTTGCCAAATTTGGCGATGTATTGGCGCGCACCAAAACTCAGTTAGAAACAGTCACACGCTCAATTGAAGCAGCCGAAGTGCGTACGCGGGTTATGCATAAAAAGTTGCGTACGGTAGAAGCGCTACCTGATACGCAGGCGTTTCAGGTGCTAGCTGATGAATGAATCAGAGAGACTAATAAGGTAATTATTGCCAGCGCTCATTTTCCCAGAACCTGTTTACGATTTCAAAAAATTACCTTTGAGTTGAGGCAGTGATGTTAGGGTTCTTTCGTCCGCCTAACCTGCAAGGCGGCGCTGATGAGTAGAGGAAAGGCAGTGGAATCCCTTCTTACCGATTCGTAGGTTGGGGTGACGATGGAACCCCAACACAATCCACTTTTGAAGAGCGTGAACAGGTTCTTACGGGCTTAGTATTGCCCCGCTTCTACATATTGAGCAAAACCAGTCAACGACAGAAAGCCGCATTTGCTGAAGTGATCCCAAGAGTCAGATTGGTGTCTAACTTTTTTGGGGCACTTCATTAAATGCGGCTTTCTCTTCACGCTAAGTCGGCTATTGCACAGAAGAAAAACAGCGCTTAATGCTTTTGGATTAATGCTGAAATTTCTTTATCTGATAGTTCGGTAACTTGTTTAATAAAAGCCAACTCGGCGCCTGCGTCTAGCATTTTTTCAGCAATCGATAAGGCTTTCTGATGCTCACCTTCTTGTCGGCCTTCTCGCCGTCCTTCCTGCTTTAATTGTTCCGCAAACGTCATAATGACCTCTCTCTCATTCGGTAAAGCTTCAATCAGTATCTGGGTCACTGCCGTGACTGATGGGGAGCGCTCATCCGCGCTACTATATATATAGGTTAATGCTTCCTCGAAATAGGTCAGCCCTATTTCACTAATAATGTGGGCAAGTAAACCACTGTGCGCAATTTGCTTAATTTTATGCGAAAAATCTTTAGTCCGGTAGTGTTTCAAGAGCATTTCCATCAACGCCGCCAAGCCGTGCTTTTCGATAGTTTCTTCCGATAAGGTGGTGAGATCGATTAAGTGAAACGGCTTAAAAACGAGTTCTCGCGCGAGGGTGGGGTTATTAAATTCGTCATACACATCGGTGGAGTGCGGATAAGGCGACTGGCTGCCGTGGTAAAGACAGATAGGCAAGATTAACGGCAGCTGCGTATGTCCTGCGCGTAGATGTTCGTCCATTAACGCCACCGTATATTGCAGCTTACGGAAAGCCATCAGTTCAGCAGCACTAGATTGATGCTCGATCAGAAATAGCACATAACTGTCCTGCTGATCGATCTGACATTCATAGACGATATCGCAATGAAGCTCCCGCAACTGAGGTAACACCAAACTTTTATCAGTCAGCGTTAAGGTTTCAGTATTCAGACGCTGATAAAGTGCCAGTGGCAAATGTGCTTGCAAAAAATCTACGGCAATGCGTTTCTCTTTAAGCGAGCGTTTAAAGAATTTGTCATGGATGTGATGAATCATTGCCATAGCAAGATCAGCCAATTTTTTAACGAACTGCGGTAGAGATTTTCAGCCAAACGTGGCGTTAAAAAAGGATTGCAAGCAGCTTTTTAGAACGGGTCTAAAAAGAAATAGACCTAGATGAAGCAGAAGTTTGGCTGCCGTTTAATAAACTCATTAGGCAATAGTTCGAGTCTAGGTGCCAATTAGCTGAAAGGCTAAGGTTTGAGTTTTTGATCGTGCACAGGCGAAGGCTGAATCAACCTGCGTAGGTTCGGGCGACGAATTGAATTAAATACGGAACTCGAAGATATTGCGTTGGTAATTTGGATGATGTTTTGGGCGTGGTGGTATGAGAGCTTTCATCCTTTCAACTTACGAGCTGAATTATTTTAGGTCAGTTGACTGCTTTTCGCGTTTTTATTGTGATCGCGCCTGGTGTCGCTATACCACGCTCTCATATAAAAATACGCGAGCATGACGGGTGACATTTGAACTTTAACAAGCTATGACATTACTACTTAGCCGCTAAAAGCCTAAAAGACATGATTTGTATTTTGTCAAATGTGAAGAGGCAGCAGGCGTCCTACTGATCATTTATGTAGATCGCAGTCTCTGTGCTTTGATTGATTTGATGTGCTAATAGGTTAGCAACTTAGCTACTAACCTATTAAGCCTGATGAAATAAGCTCAAGTATTGCCGTGCTGCGCCACTAGCGTGGCGCAGCATTTATCCTAGTTAGGTTTCTGACGAGGAATGTGGCGTCGCCGTCTCAACTTGAGTAATTGGCGCGGAGAGGTTTTTCGGTAGTGGCTTACGCTCACGTGGCGGATGAGTAATGCGTGCCGGTGCAGTGTCATCCGATTTGGGCGCTGGCGCTTTCTTTGTGTCCGTACTAACCCATACTAATCCTGTTGCATCCACCAGAGGCTTCAGCGAGGCCAATGACTGACTTTGCGACGAGAGTTGCTTCGCTAAATCAACAGCCTGATTAGCTGTGGCCTTAGCTTGAGCAGCAGGTATGCTTGGCGCTTGGGCGCTCGCTACTTTAACAGGAGCTTGAACCTCTGGCTTACTTGCTGCTTGCACTTCTGCTTTCGGCGTGGCGTTTGACTGCGTGCGAGCTCTAGATCTTGGGTTGGCCTGCCTTGTTTCATCCCGTGTTTCGATTGGCTTGAACGGTAGCTCAGTCTGCTCGGTGACGGGCGCCGCATCAGATGCACTTTCCTGGCGTAGAGACGGCTTGGTGGCTGTCTTAGCCGGATTGTTAATCGCTTGGGCAGTGTCGTTGGTTTCTTCTACAGCATTGGTCGGGCTAGCTGTATTAGAGACGGCTGTTTCGTTACTTTGTTCGCGCCGGTTACCGCGACGGCCGCGACGGCGACGACGACGCTCTTCGCCTTCACGTGGCGAAATGTCTTCTGCGCTTCTCTCTGCATGAGTCGGATTAGTGTCGTTTTGAGCTGTGCTAGCTTGACGTACTTCCTCGTTGGCTCGTGCAAAGTTAGGAGTAGTGAGTGCTTCCGCAGCTTCTTGCCCTCGCTCACGAGGCTCCGGGCGTCTGCCGCGCCGTTGTTGCGGCTGCGCTGCTGCTTGTTCGGTTTGCTCCAGCACTGGCTGCTCGCGCATAGGACGTTGCTCAGCACGGTTTTCGCCATCATTGCGGCGTTGCTGGTTGCGGCCACTATTATTGGAGCTTGTGAGTGACCCAGCAGTGTTGCGCTGATTGGGGTTGCGCCGCGAGTTACGCCCTTGACGTTCACGTTCCACACTGGCTTCGCCAACTTTACTCGGAGCACGTGGCGCAGTGCGTTTCTGCACCGTTGTCTCAGTCACTGGCTCAGAAGCGGATGGCGCACTGAAAAAACGCTTCAGCCAGCCTATAAAGCTCACCCGGGTAGTGACTGCGTTACGTATAGCACCGGAGCGACCTGGTGCGGGCTGTGTAGGCGTGATGCCTTTCACTGCGGCTTCTTGCTTAAGCTTTTCTTCAGAGCGTTTGCTGTAAATGGTTTCCGCTTCTAATTCGCGTGCGGCTTCTTCAGCCATTTTGTAGCTTGCGCGCGGTTCATCGAGGCGCGGGTCATCATGGCGCAGTCGTTCGAGTTTGTAATGCGGTGTATCAAGATGCTTATTTGGAATAAGAACGACGTTTACTTTGAAACGCAGCTCGATCTTGTTAATCTCTTGGCGCTTTTCATTCAATAAGAAGGCTGTGACTTCAACCGGCACCTGGCAATGAATGGCAGCGGTATTTTCTTTCATCGCCTCTTCTTGGATGATGCGCAGTACCTGCAATGCCGATGATTCGGTATCACGAATATGGCCCGTACCGTTACACCGTGGGCAGGTTACATGACTGCCTTCGGAGAGCGATGGCCGTAAGCGTTGGCGTGATAGTTCCATCAAGCCAAAGCGGGAGATCTTGCCAAGTTGGATGCGCGCACGATCATGCTTGAGCGCGTCTTTAAAACGTTGCTCGACTTCACGCTGGCTTTTGGCCGCTTCCATATCGATGAAGTCAATCACAATTAATCCGCCAAGATCGCGTAAGCGTAATTGGCGTGCTACTTCATCAGCCGCTTCTAAATTGGTGCGCAGCGCAGTTTCTTCAATATCTGAACCTTTGGTGGCACGCGCGGAATTGACGTCAATGCTAACCAATGCTTCAGTATGATCGATAACAACCGCGCCGCCTGAAGGCAAGGACACAGTGCGTGAATAAGCGGTTTCAATTTGATGTTCAATTTGAAAACGCGAAAATAACGGAACATCATCCTGGTAGCGTTTTACTTTGTGCTGGCTATCAGGCATCACCACGCTCATAAAGGCGTGGGCTTGCTCGTAAATTTCGTCGGTATCAATCAAAATCTCGCCAATATCCGCGTGGAAATAGTCACGGATAGCGCGAATCACTAAGCTGGACTCAAGATAAATGAGCAGCGGCCCTTTTGAATGCGCCGCTCCTTCAATGGCGATCCATAATTGGTTCAGATAATTCAAATCCCATTGCAGCTCTTCGATGTTGCGCCCAATACCAGCGGTGCGAGCAATGATGCTCATGCCTTCTGGTAGCTGCAGGTGCGCCATGATTTCGCGCAGCTCTTGGCGTTCATCGCCTTCAATGCGGCGTGACACGCCACCACCGCGTGGGTTATTTGGCATTAAGACGAGATAACGCCCAGCCAGGGAGATGAAGGTCGTGAGTGCAGCGCCCTTATTACCGCGTTCTTCTTTTTCGACTTGGACGATTAATTCTTGCCCTTCATGCAAGGCATCTTGGATGCGTGCAGTGCGCGCATCAATACCTTCTTTAAAGTGTTGCCGAGCGATTTCTTTAAAAGGCAAAAAGCCGTGTCGATCTTCACCATAGTTAACAAAGCAGGCCTCGAGCGATGGCTCAATGCGGATAATGATGCCTTTGTAAATATTGCCTTTGCGTTGTTCGCGGCCAACTGTTTCAATATCAATGTCGATCAGTTTTTGCCCGTCGACTATAGCTACGCGCAGTTCTTCTTGCTGCGTAGCGTTAAACAGCATACGTTTCATTGGATGTCTCCAGGGCGGCTGTCACGCTTGATCAAGATGATCAGAGCGGCAGCACGCAGTGTTTTTTTAAGAAAAGTCGGTCTAAGACGAATGGCGACGTCATGCCTCCTGGCCATACGAGCGTACTGTGTATGGCGGCATTCCTTGTCTCCGACTTATGCAGACCTTTCTTAACAATCATAAAAAAACACGCTAAGGCAGAAGCTTTGGAGAGAGTTCTAAATATTCATTAGCCCATTTTCTTCAGCTAAGCGACTATAAACAGGCTCTAAGAACCTGTTGACGATCTCCCTGAGGGGGCCGTGAATAGATTCAAAGCACAGGCCTATAAAATCTGAAAAGAACAGGGCTGCTGAATTTTCAGAGCAGGCTAGCTAACGATTCGCTTAATCCAAAAAGCGGTTACAAAGATGTTTGCTTTTTTGGTGCACATTCTCAATAAGCGCAATAGAGTGCAACATCGTTATGCCTGCAAGCGCTAATTTTGCGCAATTTGATCAGCCAGTGAAGTGAAGCGCGCATAAGCGCAGCAGAGCTTCTTGGAACAGATTCTTGGAGGCTATTTACGGTTTTCAAAAATAGTTCAATAAGGCTTACTTGTTCGAGGTTAGGAGGTAGAAAGATCCTGACGTACGTTAGCGTACATTTTGCTTTCTAGGTTCCTGCTTCCTCAATAAGGGCACTTTGATAAGGCCGTAAATAGACTCTGAACAGATTCTTAGGCTGACCAATAAATTCTTTTGGGCCAAAGCTTCGTTGCCTTTCAAAATACTGTCTTGACCGAACGCGCCTGTGGCCGCTGTCCCTGTCATCATGTATTTTGCCGCGTGCAACTTGTTACTCTGTTTCTTAATGAAGCACTGAATAAACCACGAGCAAGGAATGCCGACGCAGGTGGCACTTTTAGTGCAGCAAGGCGGCATATCACCGCTCCCGGTGTTTCGGTGCTTCATTAAATGGGTAACTCAGCCCGATGCAAGTAGAATACCCATTTAATTCACATCAGGCGCAGCCCGCTCATGGCAGATAGGTACATTAGAGCTTTTCTCGGATGATCTGCCACTTTGTCTCCCTTGCTGGCTGTGCTTCTGCACTGTCTGCGCGGGGGGACTTCGCGTTGCAAATCATGGGAAAAACGCTCTAGCTGCTGAGAGACTGCTGGGGCAAATTATATGCACAATGAATAACTTAAGCAAAATATCTAGCCAATCGGCAGACGCTAAGCAGATTTTACTGCTCGAGATTGACGAAAATTCAGCTGGCCAACGCCTTGACAATTTTTTATTCCGCCAATTAAAAGGAGTGCCTAAAAGCCATATCTATCGGATTGTGCGCAGTGGCGAAGTACGCGTGAATAAAGGGCGCATTGACGTGGCTTACCGCTTAGTTATCGGTGACAAGGTACGTATACCACCACTAAGAATGCCCGCAGCAAGCCCTGAGAGGAAATTAGAGCTAGGTAGAAAAGCGGCGACTGAATTTTCTATTTTGTATGAAGATGATGCTTTGCTCGTGTTGGATAAACCCGCGGGCACGGCAGTGCATGGCGGCAGTGGAGTAAGTCATGGCGTGATTGAGCAATTGCGTCATGCGCGCCCGCAAGCGAAATTTCTGGAATTAGTGCATCGACTCGATCGAGACACATCAGGCATTTTGCTTGTGGCAAAAAAACGTTCAGCGCTTCTCGAGTTGCATCGGCAACTGCGCGAGAATCAAATTGACAAGCGTTATTTGGTTTGTGTCCATGCCGATTGGCGTGAACCACGGCGCATAGTCAAAGCACCTTTGCATAAATACCTGACGGCAGAAGGTGAGCGCCGCGTTTGCGTGAATCCGGATGGCCAGTCTGCGCATACGGTATTTAATCTTGTGCAGCGCTACGCCGAGTACGCCTTGCTTGAAGCAGAGTTAAAAACAGGCCGTACGCATCAAATTCGTGTGCATCTCGCGCATTTAGGCGCGCCAATTGTGGGTGATGATAAATATGGTGATTTCTCATTAAACCGTGAACTGGCTCGCCCGGGCGCGTCTCCGGGGTTAAAACGCATGTTTTTGCATGCTTTTAGGGTGAGCTTTAATCATCCAATCACGGGTCTGCCTTTGGCATTGGAAGCACCACTACCTGTGCAATGCCAGCATTTTCTTAGAACCTGTCCAAAAATTGCCTAAAAGGCCGTGATCCGGGGTCGGGCGGTGCTCGGAATCCTCATGTACACCCACGTACACTCCGGTTCCTGCGCTCCGGCCTCCCCCGACTGACAGCCTTTTAGACAATTTGTGAACAAGTTCTTAAAAACTGCCCTAGCCGCAGCACTTAACTTGCCAGAAAATTATTCAGCTTTCCTCGGCCTTCCCTTAACTTGATTTTTTATGATGACTACATCAGCGTTTAGCTCAGATAAGCCAATAGCTCGTCAGCAATTTGATCTGATTGTGTTTGATTGGGATGGCACGCTCTTCGATTCAACCGCCCAGATTGTGTACAGCCTCCAAGCTGCGAGCCGTGATTTGGGTGTGCCCGTGCCAGCTCAGGAGGCTGCCCGCTATGTCATTGGACTCGGGTGGCAAGAGGCGCTGAAAATTGCCGTGCCTAAGCTTGACCCCAAAGACTATCAGACCTTTTCTGCCTCTTATCGCCGCCATTATTTAACAGGTGAGTCGCGTCTTCAGCTGTTTGAGGGTGTGCCTGATATGTTGCGCGAATTACGTGAGACAGGTTATCTATTAGCGGTGGCGACTGGGGCAAGCCGCGCTGGTCTAAATCGCGCCCTTACTTCGTTGGGACTTACCTCTCATTTTGATGCCACCCGCTGCGCTGACGAGACATTTGCCAAACCGCATCCGGCCATGCTGCAAGAATTAAGTGAAGAGCTTGATCAAAATATGAATCGTATTTTGATGGTGGGCGATACGATTCATGATTTACAAATGGCTGCTAATGCTGGTGCGCAAAGTATTGCTGTTGCCCATGCTGGGCGTGCCACCACATCATTTGGTGCTTTAACACCGCAGTTTTGCGCTTGTAGCATCGCTGAGCTGACTGATTGGCTACGCAAAAATGGTTGACAATGTCTTATGCCATACTTCCTAAAGCCTCGTATTTTCTGAATGAAGTTAGCGATAACGGCAGGCAAAGGAAGGCGGCATTAAGATGTAGATATCTTTTTATATAGTGTAAGATTTTGAGCCTTATCCATTCTCTTTGCACACTAAGCTTTAGGGAAGCGCTGAATAAACCGGGAGCGGCAGGATAAACAACTGCAGCCTCCAAGCTGTACGCTCTGTATTGGCAGCAAAAGCATTCCTTGCTCGCGATTTATTCAACGTTTCCCTAGTGCATAGCGTGAAGGGCTTCTTAATTTTTAGGGAACAAGCGATCTATGTCTGATCATCTGACTTCTGATACTGAGCAGGGCGATGCTAAATCTGGAGCAAAAACTGCAACTCAACCAAATTGGGAGCATGCTCTGCTAGAAAAAGCGATATTGGCTAGCGTGCACGAGCAGCGTGCAGCAAGGCGTTGGAAAATATTTTTCCGCTGTCTATTTTTATCTTTATTTGTGTTTGTCTTTGGACGTTTAGTCTTTTTTTCAGGCGATAAATCTTCGATGAGCGCAAAACATACTGCGCTTGTCACGCTAGAGGGCGAAATTACGGCGAATAGCCAAGCGAGCGCTGACAGTATTACAGCTGCGCTGGAGGCAGCATTTGCGAGCCGTAACGCAGTTGGCGTTATTTTGCGGATTAATAGCCCAGGCGGTAGCCCAGTGCAGGCGAGCATCATCAACCGAGAAATTCAGCGCTTGCGCAGCCAATATTCAAATAAGCCAATCTATGCCGTAGTAGATGATATGTGCGCTTCAGGAGGCTATTACGTCGCTGTGGCTGCCAATAAAATCTTTGTCGATAAGGCTAGCTTAATTGGCTCAATTGGCGTGCGCATGGATAATTTTGGTTTTACCGGATTAATGCAAAAACTTGGCGTTGAGCGTCGCTCGGTGACTGCGGGTGAAAATAAAAGTTTTTACGATCCGTTTTTACCAGAAGTACCTCAACAAAGAAAATATGCGCAGGCTATGCTCGCTGAAATTCATCAGCAATTTATCGAAGCGGTGCAGCAAGGCCGAGGTAAGCGCCTTAAAAAAAATCCCGAAATTTTTTCTGGTTTAATCTGGACTGGACAGCGCGGTATCGAGCTTGGTTTAGCTGACAGTTTGGGCGATAGCAGCTATGTAGCAAGAGAAGTGCTGAAAGCCGAGCAGATTGTTGATTACACAGTAAAAGAAAGTTTTGCTGAGCGTTTAGTGCGTAAATTTGGCTTGTCTGTTGGCACTGCAGCAGTGCGCTGGCTAGGTGGCGACATTGCCTTAAAGCTTGCGCCAAACAGCTAAACTTATCGCCGCGCGCAGACTGAGAATAAAAAAAATTATGGTAGTATGCGCGGCGATTTAAGGGCGCTGGAGACACGACGCTTAGTTAATGTTTATGTTTTAAATAAAACAAAGAGCATTAGCAGGCTGGAGCGCTTGATATCTTCAAATAGATAACTTCAGAACGCCGCAACAATAAAAAAAACTAAATGCTAGCGGCGTTTTCAATAAAAATAATTTTGTGAAGAATCAGCTTTAATTTGCCTACACATTTCTGCATTTGTATTGCGATTTTGTAGACAAATTCTAAATTCTGTTCCACGTCTCCCTAAAAAATAAATGCGAAATTAGGTGCGAGAGATACATACGGCAGCTCTTCGATAAAAAATAGAGCAAAAAATTCATCTTTTATCTACGCCCTGATTTCAGCGTTTCGATTTCCTTAATCTCTTTAGTTGCTAGTTTTAAAAAGCTTTGAACATAGAGTCCGTTCAGAGAAGGCAGAAGTTCTTTCCAGATTGGAAGGAGCCCTGATATAAAAATTATTAGGGAAACGCTGAATAAACCGAGAGCGGCATTATGTCTGCTTGTACTAGCGTACCGGCAGCAAGGGCATTCCTCGCTTGCGATTTATTCAGCGTTTCCTTAGCCGCAGAAAAATAGGTAAAAGAATTAATGGAGACACCATTTCACGTTAGCACACCATTTCCAAAATGGCGGGTCGCTAGTCGCTTAGCGCGGAAAATTCTGTCCAGAAAATTGAGAGCGCTGGTTAAGTATTGCGATCGTTGCTTTAGCAAGAGTGCTAACAATGGGCAGGCGATCTACTTAGTGGGCAGCTATTACCGCCGCTTACTGTACGGTGGCGCGAGTATATTAACCGTCGTTATTCTGACGGCTTCAGCTGTTTCTGCTTATGCTTTTATTCAAAACTATCTGAATGATCAAGAGAGTATTTTCTTCGCTCAAAAAGAGGCAGTGAGTGCTGCCGTGGAAAGAGTCGAGGCACGCTTACGCGGCTTCATTCTCTTCCATTCGGCGACTTGGCGCTTGTGGGATAGGCACGGAGAAGGCTCGCTCCCGGTGGCTAAATATCAGCATCTATTAAAGAAAAACCACGGCATTGTCATGGCGGGCTCGGATATTACGGTGAAGCCTTATTCAATTGTCTCGACCTTAAGCAAAGAGCAAGATGCTCCTCAACTAGCGCTAGCACTGAAAATCCTGCGCGATATCTCTCCCTTTCCTAGCTTGCATTTGCTGGAAAAAGGCAGTGCCTTGAACAGTTTTATGTATGACTCGTCCAAGCGCTTCTTAGCTATTTATCCTTCCTTTGATGCAGTGGAGGGTGTGCGTAAATCAAAAGCTTCCAGCCTGCAAGCATTTATCTGCCAAGAAACCGAAGTGGTAGAACGAGAGCTAGCTAAATACCCAATAGAAGAGCTAAAGCGCGGCAAAATCGTATGGATACCGCTGCATTGGAATAGTTTTATTGGTGAAGCGATGGCCCATTACGCTGGGGTGATTTTCCATGATGACAAGCGGGTTGCAGTGCTTGTTTTTAGTGTGCGGCCACAAGATTTTCCGCGTTTTTTCTTAGATAAAGATCGAGAAACGCCTAACTTTTTTGTTATCGCCCGGGAACGCGCACATTTTATAAGACTACAAAAGCAATCGCCGGAAATGGCTCGTTTTGCTGATATTGCACTGCAAAATTGGGAATTATTTCGCTCGGCGGATACCAAAATAAAATTCTTTAGAAAGCAGGGTTCGTTCTTTTTCACCCAACACATTGTCAACCCGGATTGGGTAGCCGTTTATGCGCTAGATTGGCGCAAACTATTTTTAGGCTTAAAAGGCGAATTTACGCTCACGCTACTGTTTACGTTAGGCCTGCTCATTATCCTGTGGGTATTTGTTTTTATTTTTGAGCGATACATTTTTTCACCTATCCAAGCCAGATCTCAACGCGTTTACGAAAGTGAAAAATTTAACCGTACCGTGATTTCAACCGCGCCTGTGGGCTTAAGCGTGATTGATCTGGAAACGGGTAAGGTCGTGATCAAAAATGATATTGCCAATCGATTTTTGAAAGATGAGCCAGATGAAGTCGATGAGTCCTATAAAAGATTATTAGAGACTTATCTTCATACCGTGCAGCAGGTTGGCAAAAATCAGGAAGATGTTTTTTACAATGAGATGTCATTCCTCGATATCGAGAGAAAGCCTCGCGATCTTGCCGTGTCATTTGCTCAATCACGCTATCAAGGGCGGGATGTGGTGCTATGTGGCCTGAGTGATATTAGTGCACGTAAAGAAGCAGAGCGCTTGCTGCTTGAGGCCAAACGGGCAGCTGACAATGCCAATCAAGCCAAATCAATGTTCTTGGCGGCCATGGGCCATGAGATTCGCACACCCTTGCATGGTGCGTTAGGTAATCTTGAGCTGCTCGATAGACAGTTGCTGCAGGTAGGGCAGAAAGAATTGGTGTCAACGATTCGCCGCTCTTTTGAAACCTTGCTGGTGCTGCTTAACGACATTCTTGACCTATCCAAAATTGAAGCTGGCGAATTAAGGTTGGAGTCGTCAATCGTTAATTTAAACACCATTATTGAAAGCTGTGCACGAACCTTTTCTCCGCTTATTCTCAAAAAAGGGGTGCATTTCTTTTGCTTAATTGATCCGCATTTGTGCCATCGCTTCGTGGGCGATGGAGCGCGCATTCAACAAATTCTGATGAATTTGCTCAGTAACGCGACCAAATTTACAGATGTTGGAAAAATTATGCTCAGAGCTGATCTTATCGATGATAGCGAAGGGCAGTATCGGGTACGTTTTCAAGTAGCAGATTCTGGCGTCGGTATCGCTAAACAAAATCAAGCCAAGTTATTTTCTCCTTTTACGCAAGCGGATACGACGATTACGCGACGCTTTGGAGGTACAGGGCTAGGTCTTTCGCTGTGTAAAAAACTATGCGATTTAATGGGCGGGACAATTTCTTTAACCAGTGAAGAAGGGTTAGGCACTATCTTCGTCATTGAGCTGCCTTTTGAGCGCATCAGCGAAGAACCGCTACCCAAAATCTTAACTGGACAATCGATTTTGTTGGTATGCAGTACTGCACTATGGCGCGATTTATTAGTTGAGTTGTTTGAGTTAAGTGGCGGTGTCGTCAGCTCAGTCAAGCATATCGAAGATATTGAGATGAGCGCCTACCCAAGCTCAACGATTTTGGTGATAGCGCAAAGTGGGGGTAATGAAGAATTAATTTGGCAAAGTACAGTGATACGGTATTTCCGTGGCCCGATTGTGATTTCACCTGCTGGCCCCTATCAGCCTGAATTCCGGAACGGTGCAATTTATGTCTCATCACTTTCCAGCAAAGCTTTGCGTAAGGCATTGAAAATTATTGTAAACAGCGATTATCCGCAGCCATTAGATGCGGCATATATTAAACAAGAGCAAGTTAGTCAATGCGATACGCTTATTTTGGTTGCCGAAGATGATCCGGTAAACCGTAAACTTTTGGTGTCTCAACTATTAGCGCTAGGGTATAGCAATGTTGAAGAAGCGAGTGATGGTAAGGAAGCATTCGAGAAATGTAAGAAGAAATCCTATAACGTAGTGTTGACCGATTTAGGCATGCCGCATATGGATGGCTGTGATCTTGTGCAAGCTTTAAGAGATGCTGACATTCGCACACCGGTCATCGTGATTACCGCTAGCACCATCTCTCATGAAGGGATAGATGTTAAAACCCAAGGCATAGCTAATGTCTTGCATAAGCCGGTTTTGATGGCGCAGCTTGGTAGTGCGTTGAAAAAGGTTTTAGTGCAGAGCAAGAAAGAACCCATTGCACAACTAGAAGCGCCTGCTACGACACTTGCATCAGCGCAGCCTGCCGTTGGGCTCTACCCGACCCAAACCGAGCCATTTATCGACTTAGAGCTGAAAAACATTTTTATAGAATCTTGGCAAGCAGACCTGCCAGTCATGCAGCAAGCCTTTCAGTCGGCACTGCAATCTGGCACAGGAGATACGAAAGCATTTCTGGGTCAATTACATAAGCTGTGGGGGGCCTTAGCTGTGCTTAATGAGAAAAAATTAAGCGAATTATGCGTGCAGCTCAAGGAGGTGTGTTGTGCACAAGGTATTAGTGCGACGCAAACATTGTACGAAGAGTTTGTGCAGCAAGTGAACAAAACTGTAAGTCAATATCAAGCAGGAAGTTAAGCCTGTTTTGACACTTGCGCGTTTCTTTAGGAAAAGCTGAAGTAATCGGAAACATTGCGTGCCGGCATAAGCCACGCAATGTGTACGAGAAGAAAGCATAACGGGCAAGCATGATGCTGAGCTCGTTATGTGTCGTGCTTGCTACTGGATTCTTTGCTGAGTGGGAATAAATATATCTTTATTCTAAAGAAGGTCAGCATAAGCTGATTGATGGCGTCATGCCTTATACGGCTAGTGTAAGCGTGCAGGGCGCGTATCTTCAATTATTCAAAAGACCAAAATAAGCGCCTTGGAGGCAGTTATGTTGGGCTTCCTTCATCACCCCAACATTAACTGCCTGTCTGCGCTGGTATTCCTTGCCTCCAGAGGTTTCTGCAGGAGCGCTCTAGCTTATTAATCTGCTGGCAGGCGAATGACGCCCGCATCTTTAATAATCAATTGTGAGGTGGTAATCATCTGCTTGCATTGGTGGGCGAGTAATTTGAGTTCCTGCACCATCTCAGTAGGTATGCCTCCGCTTTGCTGTGCGCTCACGACCATTGAATCAAGTTCATAAGACAGTGCTTTTATTGTGTCGAGCCGCTCACTACTGCTTGCATGAGTGCCTGAGTCAGCTTGTTCAGCTTGCTTAGCGTCGTTCAGGGCGCTCGCCACCTCTTGCTGAGGCTTGTCGGGTAGGGTAACGCTGGCTTCTGCTTGCGCTAAATTACTATCCACTAGCGCCAGCGCATGGGTGAGCGCTGGCTTATCAGCGCTTTCAATGGCTGCGATCAGTGGTGCGGCAGCTGTAATTTGCGCGGCCAGGACGTGGCTTTGAATTAATAAATCATTTAATTCAGCGACAAATTTTTGCTGTGCTTTTGGCTCAAGCATCATACGAGAAAATGCGTTGCCTAAATTCGCAAAGGCAATATGCATATTCTTGCGCGCCAGTCGGTAGCGCAAATCACGTTCAGCAAGTAATGAAGACACGCTTGCTTTGCTAACAGCGCTGCTCAGCCAGGCGCGCGCATTGTTAGCGAGCTTCTCATTAATTGAGCGCACGGCTTCAAAGTATTCTCGTATCGATCCAATAACGTTCTTCACTAGCGGCCGCATAAAGCGATATTCCCAATACGGAAACAGATAGCTCATCGCAACCGCAATCGCTCCGCCTACCGCAGTATCGAGCGCTCGCTCGCCAATGAGTCGCATACTTGTCGGCGCAAGGAGGTGATACAAAATTAATACATACGAGGAAGTAAACACAACGCTTGCGGCGTAATTGAAGAGCAATAAGCTATAGCTCATGACCATGCAAGTAAACATAATCAGCAGCAAAGTGTGGGGTGATTTGACGAATGTAATCAGCACCACACTGGCAGCACAGCCAATGCTGGTCCCTATTAAACGGTGTAAATTGCGCTGCTTGGTCAATGAAAAGCCTGGCTTCAAAATAACGATACTGGTTAAGCAGATCCAGTAACTATTGGTAAGCGGCAAGAGCTTGCTAAGCCAAAGCCCAATGGCGACGGTGGCCGTAACGCGTAGCGCATGCCGAAAGCTTGGCGAGGTTAGGGTGAAGTTTGAAAAAATCTGCGCAATGGGCACTTTCCTGTGCTTTAAAAAATCTTGCAGTGTCTGATCAAGGTTTAATTCTGTTTTAGGCGCGCTTTGCCCAGGCTGCGTGTTACTGCGCATTTTGTTAATGAGTCGCGACACGCTCCATACGCGTCTGCATGTTGCTACTAACGCTGCATAGGCCTCGGGGTGCCTATTAGGAAAATGCTTTTTACGCATCGCTTCGATTTCATATTCAATTGCGCGTAATTCGGCCTTGACCCTAGCTTGCGGCAGCAAGGGCTGATCTTGCAAAACAGCCAGGCCGACAGTTTCGAGATCACGTGCAATTTTGTGAAGCAAGTCGCGGAAAAAAATCATCACATCTGAACTGCCAAAAGTACTGCGCATCAGTACATAGTCGGTGTGTGCAGCGACCACCATCTCATGCAGGTCAACAATGTTGATGAAGAGATTAAAAAGCACTGTGCGTTGCACATCGAGTTTGCCGGCGCGTAAATTAGGCAGATTGCGCAGCACAATGTCACGCGCTGCATCTTGCAGATCAACGGCAGCAATTTGCTTAGTGACGAGTTGCCGATAGCATTCGTCGATATCATTTTCTAGCTCGTAGAAATTGGCGCGCGCGCGTAGGTATTCAGCGGTAGCGAATACGCTTTCGGCAATAGCTTGTTGCTCAAGTCGGCGCGATTGCCAGCGACTTACAAGCGTACTCCAATAGGTATACCAGAGTCCGCCCACGCCAATCCAAGCGGCATTGATCAATGCTTCAGAAACGGTAAAGTGCTTACCAAAAGTGACCGCCATAATAAAAAGCGTGGCGAAGCTAATTTGTGGCCATTTAAAACCATAAACGACCAACATCGATAGCATAAAAGTCAGTGGTACGACCGTAAGCCATAGTGCGATTGGGCTGACAGTCGCGATGCCAGTAATGACTGCGACTAAAAAACCCAACAGCGAACAAGCCAGCATTTCATTATGCTTATATTTCAGTGGCCCTGGCATATCGACCGTGCAGGCGCTCAGTGCACCTGTGGCAATCGTAAAGCCCAACTCGCGATTATGAAATACCACCAGCATTAATACTGCTGGTAGCGAAACGCCTACCGCGATCCGCAGCCCGCCATAAAAATATTGGCTATATAAAAACTTTTTGATTTCAACTGAATAGCGCATTGCGTATAAGGTAGGCAGCGTCTGAAGAGCACGAGTCTAGCGCATTTTTTGCGTTCTAACACTCCACTATTTGGTCATAAAGCTTGCCATGGCCGCCAATTGAGTATTTCTCGAATGATCTGCCTCTGTGTAGTTCGTCTCGCTGTCCCTACTTGTCGCACGGTTGTACTGTCTACGCGGGGAACTGTGTGTGGCAAATCATTCGAGAATTGCTCTAAACGCTGATTTTCTCCTTTTATATAATCGAAGACACGCCCTAGTTAGATGCTTGCTTTTAGTCAGCATGTGATCAGTCACACTACTAAGGTCAGCTAAGGATGGAGGTAGAGGTACGAACCAGTTTAGAGGGTGCTCTTAAAGAGGTATTCACCTTGCTTGCTGTAGTGTCGGCTAATATGCGATTTTATGTTGAGCTGGTCTGATGCTTAAGCTGTTTTATTCAAACCGTTATGAGGTATTGGCTGAGGCTTTGTTGGATGAGCTAGCGCATGGCTCGCCTAATCCTTGGCAGGCGGAATCGATTATTGTGCCAAGCTCCGCCTTGCGTCGGCGACTTGAGCTTGATTTTGCCTCGCGCTTTGGTATTTGCGCCAATGTGCATTTCACTTACCTTGCCCAATGGCTATGGCAACAAGCGGCTCAGGTGCTCACCTTGCCTGAGCAGTCGTTGTATGCCAAAGAACAGCTAGTATGGCGCTGCTACCGTTTGCTCGATCCCCTAGATGAACGCTGGATGCATGATGATCGGCTTGGCGCGTATTTGCGCGCAGCTGATGAGACTATGCGTTATGAATTGGCTCAGCGCGTGGCGGCGCTCTTTGATCAGTATTTAACGTATCGTCCCGATTGGCTCGCAACCTGGCAAGAGGGGCGTTCGATTTTGCCACCGCTGGAGGGTGCGCAGCAGGCCGGGCAGTCCATACTGACTGCTAATCAAACGCAGCGCGGCGATGAGCGCTGGCAAGCTGAATTATGGCGATTCCTTAGTGCTGAAACGCAAACGTTGCAAACGTTAAATGAGGAGCCGGGGCTATCTATGCAACGCTTTTTAACTGAGCTGCGCGCGCGTGCTATTCGCGCTACTGACACTCCTCCAGCCACATCGCCTTGGCCACAACGCGTGAGCGTGTTTGCGCTGCCAACCATTGCCCCTTTACACCTCGCTGTATTGCGCGAGTTAGCGAACTGGGTGGATGTACGCCTTTATTTGCTCAACCCCTGTCGTGAATATTGGTATGACATTGTGCGTACCGCGCGCGTGGCCGAACTCGCCTTAGCGCAGCAGATTGATTACCAGGAAATAGGCAACTCGCTACTAGCTGAGTGGGGGCGGCAAACACAAGCGCAATTGCATGTATTGCAGGAGATGACGCAGGACACTGCGGTGATCGAAGCTGCAAAGTATGTAGAAAACCCTGCGCCAACTTGGCTCGCGGCCGTGCAAAACGCCATCCTTAATTTGCAGGCGCAGCCTGTGCCTATTCAGGCTACTGCTGCAGGCATTGAAGTTCATGTTTGCCACAGCTTATCGCGACAACTTGAAGTGCTGCATGATCGATTGCTTGCTCTATTTAATGATAAAAATGAGAATAAAAATAAGGGCAACCCAACGCTTGAGCCAGCTGAAGTATTGGTGGCAGTGCCTGATTTAGTCGCTGCCGCGCCATTGATTGACGCTGTATTTGGCAATATCTTGACTGGCATGTCAGGGCCGCAGCGTATTCCCTACCGCATTACTGGCCTACCTCCATCAAGCATTAATCCCATCGCACGTGCCTTGGACAGCATGCTGACGCTGTCTGAGCGTGAAGTTGCACTGACCGATCTGCTGGAATGGCTGCATGTCGATGCACTAGCTGCACGTTATGGAATTGAAGCGACGGCGCTTGAAACCGTTGAGATTTGGTTGCAGACAGCCGGCGCACGACGTGGCTTTTCTCCTGAGCCAGTGGCTCAGGGCGCTTCCCCCAAACGGCATACATTTGCTGATGCGTTGATGCGTCTTTATCTCGGGTATGCGCTACCAGAGGGCGCGCTGCCCAATGGTGACTGGCTGCCGATAGCAGGGGCAGGTGGACAGGCTGAGCTACTTGGCCGCTTATCGCGTTTAGTCGACGATCTTGATGAATTTGCGCAGGCATGCGCTACTGCTCGCACGGCTGAAGGATGGCAAGTATTGCTGAGTACCGCGCTTGAGCGTTTTTTTGGCACGCAAGGGCACTCTGCACCGCAAGTCGCGCAGATAACAGAGGTAAGGCAGGCCCTATCCCAATTGGCTGAGGTGATTCATATGGAAGCGCCTGATACATTAATTCCTGCCGCGGTAATACGCCGTGCGCTGAGTGCCGCGCTGGATGATGCCGCGCCCGGTGGCGTACCAAGCGGTGGCGTGACATTCACTGCTTTTACCAGCCTGCGTAGCTTGCCATACCGGGTAATTTGCTTGCTTGGGTTGGAGCAGGGTGTACTGCCGAGTGTGGCACGAGCGGATGAGTTTGATTTGATTGCTGCATTTGGCCGGTCTGGCGATCGCCAGCGGCGTGATGATGAGCGCAATTTATTTCTTGATCTACTGTTAGCAGCACGCGAGCATTTCTGGGTGGCTTATACAGGCCGTAGCTTGCGGGATAATGCGCCGCTGCCGCCTGCCGCTCCAGTGGATGAATTACTCGATTATCTAGCTCAAGCCGTAGCCGACCCTGGCGCAACACCTGAAGCGCTGCGAGCTGCACGCCAGCGTTTCATTATCGAGCACCCGTTGCAGTCTTTTTCAAGCGACTATTTTTCATCTACTGCAGCAGGCGACAACCCATTATTTACCTATGATACAAACCGCGCCGAGATTGCTGCTGCGCTTGCGTTACCTGCTAGCCAGCGTACCCAACTGCCGCCTTTCTTTGCTAAGCCGCTGACTCCGCATCATGAGTCTGGGCTAACGTTTACTAACTTTGTCCGATTTTGGAGGCATCCAGCACGTGCGCTGTTGCGTGATCGATTGGGAGCTGCGCTTAGCTACCCAGCGTCAGAGTGTGCTGATACTGAGCCTTTTGAGTTTGATTGGCAGGCGCGTGATGCGCTAGCCACTCGCCTATTACCTATTTTGCTTGCGCCTGACGAGACTGCTGAGGCAGTGTCAACTGAGCGTAATAACTTATCAGTTGACACATTGCCCACCTCGTTACTTGAGCGTGCGGCGCGTATCGCTCAGGCTTGCCCTGAGTTACCGGGTGGGGCGTTGGGTGAGATTTGGCGCAAACATGAATTATTCGCACTGACTCAATTTGCTGGGCGCGTGCGTAAAGCAGTGATCAATAGCGCTCCTTATCCGTTCGCATTGAGCCTAACGCCGCTCTGGCCAGCTGCGCTGCCATTGCCTGACAGTCGCGCTGCTCTGGCTGACGTGCCGGTAGCGCTTAATGGCACACTCCCGACGGTGACGGCGCAAGGGTTGGTGCTCTATCGTTATGCGCGCCCTAGCGCTCGAGACTATCTGGAGGCCTGGTTGCATCATCTGGTGCTATGCACCGCAGCGCCTGCGGAAATTGTCCCGCGCACGTTGTGGCTTGGTAAGACAGAGGTTTTTACATTCACAGCGGTGACTGATGCGGCGAGTTATCTGGGGCAACTCATCGCGCTTTACCAGGCGGGCCTTTGCCACCCCTTGCATTTTTTCCCTCGAAGCGCTTGGGCCGCAGTCACAGAAAACGAAGCCGTAGCCTCCAGAGTTTGGCTGGGTACACCGCAAACGGTGGGCGAAGCACAAGATCCTTATTGGCGAGCTGCTTTACGTGAACCAAGTGGAGAAACCGTACTTGACGCAAACTTTATGGCAGTTGCGCGTAGCGTATTTGGGCCATTGCAGGCGCATCTTGAAGTTACTGAAGAGCGATAGTTACGAGCGAATTTAAAAAAATTAGAGTAATTTCACTTTAATTTGCAATGCTTATTCTTTCTATTAAGCGGAATATTCTTTGGATTAGCAGTAAATGCGGTAAAGGCAATATAAATTAAAATTAAATTTCTTTAATGTAATAAGTTATGCGTGTAGTCTTTCTCAAGATTCGAGGGCTATTTTTTATATAGGTGTTTCTTATTTTTATTAAATTGTATTGCTATTATCGAAATGCAACATAATTTAAATTTTCATATGTATTTTTATCTAGGTCTGGGTGTAGATGCGGATTTGGATTTGGATTATTTTTATTTTCTGGGTGCTCGCTTAAATCTATTGCCACAGTTACCTTTAATCCTTTATGTTGGAATTTATTATTGTATGTACCTGCCGATTGATTAAGACGAGTATGGTGAGTTTTGTTAACTGTGGAAAATGAATTTCCTGCGCCTAGCCTAATGTTATTAAAAATATTATTAATATTTGTGGAAATTTTTTCTTTCGAAGTTGAGTTGCGAAATTTTTGTTTAAAATCATTTGAGTCGATAGCTAAATTTCCTTTTATAGATGACAAAGCTCCTGTAAATTTACTAGATATAGTAGATAAATTATTTCTAAAAAAATAAGAAGTTGTTGTGGTGATTCTATTTGTAAATATACGCATATTCTTCCTTAAGAAAGTGAAATAAATAAATTTGGTAATAATCCCTATTAAATTTAAGTCAAAAATTATATGTAACGAATGAATATGCGAAGTTTTGTATATTTTTGAGAAGCCTTAGAGCAGATTTGGTTTAATTTATATCGCTTTTGTTACATTTAGTACTAATGATGTGATGTTGGCCGAGGCGAGCTGGGTAAAAAGAAAAAAATGGGTATGCTGTGGCAGTAAGGCTGATAAGCATGGAAAACAAGGATAGACAGTTTGCAAAGCGCTGAAGAATTCGACGTATTTACTTGCTCGTTAGATGGCGTGACGCAAATTGAGGCGTCGGCGGGCACAGGAAAAACCTGGAATATTTGTGCGTTGTACGTACGGCTGTTGCTCGAGAAAGCGCTAAGCGTTGAGCAAATTCTAGTGGTGACTTTTACCAAAGCTGCCACGGCTGAGCTGTATGAAAGGATTCGTGCCCGCCTAGTTTTGCTGGTGTATGCCCTCAAGGGAGGTGAAGTTGAGGATGACCCTTTTGTGAATCAGTTGCTTGAGACCACGGTGGGAGTTGTCGTGTCGCCTGACGAGGCGAGACTAAGGCTTGAGCAAGCTTTGCATAGCTTTGATCAAGCGGCGATTCATACCATTCATGGTTTTTGCCAGCGTGCCTTGCAGGAGTCTCCTTTTGCAGCTGCACTACCGTTTGAGTTTGAGTGGGTTACGCAGGAAGAGGCACTGCGTTTTGAGGTGGCCATGGAGTTTTGGCATACGCATATTGAACCTGCGGCGGTAGCAGACTCAGATTTTGCTAAATGGTTAGCCGAACGGGGAGCTGGCCCGGCAGAACTAGATGTACAGCTTAAGCGCTATTTGCAAAAGCCGTTGGCGCACCTGGTATTTGATGTGTTGCCGGCAAGTGCGCCGCCAGGCGAGGCTAACTTAGGACTTACTGAATTATTTGAAGCAGCGCGTATGCTCTGGCAGGCTGAGCATGATGCGCTTGCGCAAATGATGGATGGTGCGTTACCAAGTCTTAAGGCCACTTCGTATAAACCAGCCGCGCTTACGCTCGCTTTTGCGGCCTGGCAGCATTATTTTGAGCAGGGTGATGCGCAGGCGCCGCTCGATGATAAAGCCAGTTTGCTAACCGCTTCCATATTAGAGGCACGGGTAAAGAAAGGGTGCGTTGCACCTACCCATCCTTTTTTTGAGCTCGCTGATACGCTGCTGACAAAAATTGCAGCGGCACAGGCTGAGCACAGTGGCCGTTGGTTGACTCTGCTTAAGATGTGGCTGCATTGGGCACCTGCCACACTGCGCGAAAGAAAGCAGGCTCGCCGCGTTATGTCATTCGATGATTTATTGGCTAATTTACAAGCCTCGCTGGTGGAGCAGCCCTGGCTTGCGCAGGCGCTTAAGCGCCGTTATCCCGCCGCTTTGATCGATGAATTCCAAGATACTGACCCGTTGCAATTTGATATTTTCAACCGGATTTTTGCGCCGCATGGCCCACTTTTCTTAGTTGGCGACCCGAAGCAAGCAATTTATAGCTTTCGTGCCGCTGATTTGCATACTTATTTGTTTGCCAGGGCCCAGGCGCGCGCACGCTATACCTTGGCGACCAATCAGCGCTCAACAGCCTCGTTAATTGCTGCTTGTAATCGGCTGTTTAGCTGTAATCCGGCGGCTTTTATTTTGGATGGCCTAACTTATCAAGCTGTGCGTGCCGGTTCAGCTAAACAGGCTCCATTTATTGATACAGAAAATCCAGACGCAGCTGATTTGCATATTTGGATGCTGCCGCAAGATGGGCAAATATTGCCTAAAAACGACGCACTGAAACGAACTGCCCACGCTTGCGCGGCAGAGATTGTTCGTTTGCTTGGATTACCTGCAGCGCAGCAAGCAGTGATGGAAACAAGTATCAATGGCACAGTTGATACGCCTGATAACACTGGGGGGGAATCAGGCTTAAATCCACGCGATATTGCGGTAATTGTGCAGACGCACCGGCAAGGTAGTTTGATTAAGCGGGCGCTGGCGCAAGTCGGCGTTGGTAGCGTCGAAATTGCTCAGACTTCTGTATTTAGTACACCTGAAGCGCAAGACTTAGAGTGTGTGCTGCGCGCCATTGATATTCCCAGCGACGCACGCCGCTTGCGTGGCGCGCTGACAGTAGATTGGTTTGGGGTAGAAGCGAATACGTTAAGCCAGCTGGATGACGAACCAGGCTTGCCAGCTAACCACAGTCATGCTGACAAAAATTCTCCCAACGCGCATGATCCCGCCTTTTGGGCCGAGCGTTTTACGCATTACCGCGGGTTGTGGCAAACACGTGGCTTTGCCGTCATGTGGCGCGTGTTGAGCACTGAGCTACGGATTGCACAGCGCATTGCCGCTGGCCCAAATGGTGAGCGTCGGTTGGCTGATTTAGCGCATCTCACCGAGCTGATGCAGGCGCAGGCCGCGCTACAACCGAGCATCGCGGCCACCATGCGCTGGTTGAGCGCGCAGCGCACGAGTCAATCTGGTGGGGAGGAGACGCAGGTGCGGCTCGAATCTGATCGAAACTTAGTGCAGATCGTCACCGTGCACAAATCAAAAGGGCTGGAATATGCGGTAGTGTTCTGTCCTTTTTTGTATGACGCGGCGCCGCGCAAAGCACCTGCTAACGCTTTGCCTAGTGCATGCGAATACCACGACGCTAGTGGTGAGCGCACAATTTTGCACTATGGTGGCGCTGCAGATGATATGGCGCAGGCCAAAGAAGCAGCCAAACGCGAGCAGCAGGCAGAAAAAGCGCGTTTGATTTATGTCGCGCTTACGCGTGCTGTGTATCGCTGCTATTTAGTCGCTGGGTTATATACCAGTGGAGCGAGCGCAAGCACAAAAGAAGCGAGAGGCAGCATGCTGAACTGGCTTATTGCAGGAGCCGGCTATGAATTTCCATCATGGCTTGCGAAGCCGCCACCAGAAGAAGAAATCAATGCGGCTTGGCAGGCACTTGCTGATACGGCAATTAAGATCGAGTCATTGCCTGTTGCCTCATCCTTACGTTTGCCGGATAGCGCTCGAGGAAGCGACGCTAGTCCACATGCTCGGCAAGCCCACCGCTTTTTGCGAGAGAGCTGGCATATAGCAAGCTTTACTTCGCTGATAACCAATACAAATATAGCTGCAGACAGAGGAATAGGGAGCCCGCTTGAGGCATTAGCTGACTATGACGCACTTGTGCATACGGTGAGTGCTATGCAAGCTGAGGATTTGAGCACAGCACTTGGGCCTCAGCTGGTATCGACTGAGCGTGCTGCCGATGACATTCTTGACTTCCCACGCGGCGCAGTAGCGGGTGAGTGTTTACATCGCTTATTTGAATTAGTCGATTTTGCGAAGCCATCCACTTGGCCAACGGCGATTGAGCGAGCCTTGCACGAATACCCGACGCTAACGCCAGCGCTGCCTCACTTGCTACCCGAGATGATGATGCGTTTGCTGCATGATCTTGCGTTAACCGAACTGACACCATTAGCGCCTGGCCTAACGCTGGCATCGATTGATCCAGCGCGGCGGCAAATGGAATTGGAGTTCACCTTTCCCGCTAGTGGTGACCTCACTGCTTTACGTCAACTGCTCACGCGGTATGGCTATCCTGATATAGCGCTGCAGGGCAGCGCGCTCCGTGGCTATTTAAAAGGATTTATTGACCTGATATTTGAACATCAGGGGCGCTTTTGGATCATCGATTGGAAATCTCATCACTTAGGCTATGCGGCAGAAAATTACGAGCACACCGCACTTAGCGAAGCAATGGCAGCACATGGCTACCATCTACAGGCGCTGATTTATACCTTGGCAGTGCATCGCTACTTGCGTGTTCGTTTGCCAGACTATAACTACGCCACTCATTTCGGTGGCTACCTATACCTATTCGTGCGTGGTGTGCGCCCAGACTGGCGCTCAGAGAAAGGTGCCGCAGGAGTTTATGTTGATGTGCCAGATTTCAAACTGATTAAGGCGTTTGATCAGTTGCTGCAGGCGAACCAAGCCCAAGAGAGCACTATAGCTGTGTGATAACGGTTAATCGCCTAGATAATCTAGTCGATTAATCGTTCTTTTAAAGGTAGGGTAGCCTTTGCAGAGGGCAGAAGAAAAAGTGCTTTACAGCTTATCTTTTAAGTAACCCTGCTGCCGCGCATCTGGCATGGTGAGCGCGATAAATAAGCTGATCAATGCAATCACTGTCACGTACCCGTAAAAGCTCGACTCTAATCCTATCGATTTCGTCCACAGTGCTACATACTCAGCGGTTCCTCCAAACAACGCATTAGCTAAGGCAAAAGGTAAAGACACGCCTAGAGCACGTAATGCGGTGGGAAACATTTCGGCTTTGAGTAGGCCTCCAATGGATGTATAAAAAATCACGATCATTAGAGCAAGCAAAATCAATCCGAATACTGCATAAGGGTTAGAGGCGGTAGTGAGGGCAGACATGAGGGGGAGCGTAGCGCAGGCGGTTAATGCGCTAAAAATGATCATCATGGCTTTACGCCCGATCTTGTCGGACAGTGCGCCATAGAGCGGATACAACGGCAGGCATAGCAAGATGGCTAGCATCATTAATGTGCTGACGAGGTGAGGAGGCAGGCCCACGGTATTGACCAAATACTTCTGCATATAAGTTGTGAAGGTATAAAAGGTCAGCGAGCCACTAGCGGTCAGACCAATGACAGTGAGGCAAGCCCGCTTATGCTGCCACAAGCCCTTCAGCGTACCGGCATCTTCATGTGTTCTGTCTGTTTCAGAAGTGGTTTCTTGTAATGAGCGCCGCAGCCACAGCACAATCAACGCACTAGCTGCGCCTACTAAGAACAAGACTCGCCAACCCCATTCTTTCATTTGTGCATCAGTTAGTAGGTGTTGTAACAGCACGATCGAGACGAGCGCTAATAGTTGGCCACAGATCAAAGTCATGGGTTGGAAGGAAGAGAAGAGTCCGCGATGCTTGTTAAATGCTACTTCACTGAGATAAGCGGCGCTGACACCATATTCCCCACCCACAGAAAATCCCTGTAACAAGCGCGCAAAGAGCAGCAGCACGGGTGCTGCTTGGCCGATCTGTGCATAGGTTGGCAGGCTTGCAATCATCAGCGATCCGCCGCCCATCATCATCACTGAGATCATCGTAGCCAGTCGTCGGCCCTGCCGATCAGCGAGGCGGCCAAAGAACCATGCCCCTATTGGCCGCATAAAGAAACCCGCAGCGAAAATACCGGCTGTATTGAGTAGTTGTGTGGTGGGGTCGCCCTGAGGAAAGAAAGCAGGGGCAAAGTAGATTGCGCAAAAAGAATAAACGTAGAAGTCAAACCATTCAACGAGGTTGCCCGCTGAGACCGCAATAATTGCGAAAAGCCGCCGTTGCCAGTTCATATGCTGTCGTTTATTGTCAGATGTTGATTTATATGATCCTGATGATATATGAAATTTTAATAAGATAAATCCCTATCATTATTAAGATATTAATTTTGATAGGTCGGGTAACAGCGACGCATTGCTGGGCTGCTGTTACCCGACCACATCTAATTGGTTGATAAAGTCGTAACTACTACACGTTAAGCAACTAATCTCAGCTTAGGTTCTTTTTGCTCATTCACTGATTTATCAGATGCCTTTGGCGCTTCTGAACTTGCTTGATGTTGATTAGCTTTCAGTGTGTTAATTTCATTCATTAACGTTTGTAAAAGTTGCTTATCTTGCTGCCGCTCCTCTTCAACCATCTTTAAATGTGCTTGTAAATCCACAACCTTTTGAATAAGTGAATTTTGCGAATTACTCATCTGTTGTGTCGCTTGGTTTACATGATTAACGATTCTATCCATAGTGCCTTCTTCTGCTCGTTGAATTTGGGTGAGTAAGTCTTTGAGATCTCCTTGCATACTCTCTAGTGGAGCGCGATATGTATCCCATTTATCCGCCTCAGTCTGGCAAGTTCGTTCTCGATTCATATGCCAAAGTCGGAAGCTTCCCAATGCAGCGCCGGCCAGCAAGCCAAGGATGGCAGAGACAGCGGTGGGTAGCACCGTAAACGCTACGGCTGTAGCCAAACAACCTCCTATTACGCCCCACAATATGTTGCTTACCCCTAAGCAAAACTCGGTTTTTTTTACATCAGGGGTTTGGGATTTATGGAGGGCGGTGCTTAAGATCGTTAAGTCCGATAGCAAGGTGTCCAGCGTTATTGCTGCTGAGCGCATGCCTTTTAAGCTTTTTTGATCTTGTGCTTCAGTAAAGGCGGTTTTGATCTCTCCAAGCCGGCTCTCGAATTCTCCGCAAGGTTTTTCGAGCCTTTCTATATCGTCTTCTTTGATTAACGTGAACGATAAACGCCAGATAAAACGATCAATGGATGTAAGCTGCTTTTTTAATTCCCCGACCTTTTGCTCAATATCTTTTGGAACGGATACCGACTTTAGGGAAAATGAAGGTAAGCTCACTTTCTCCCAAGACGAAGGAATTTCTCTTTTTTTTATGTCAGAGGCGTTAGCTATCTCTAATGCTTGGCTCAGTTCCGTTTGGGTGAAGTGATGCTTCGTTCTGAGCTGTATAGCCATTTTCCATTTAGGCTGAGCGAGTACCGCATCTTTTAAAAAGATAGATGGCTTTCCGTGCTGAACAGAAGACGCCGACCATTCTTTTACAAGGTCCTGAGAAGGCTTAGATACTTGCGTCAGATCATCTTTTTTAAGCGAAATATGCTCAATATGAGCGTATTCGGCTAATCCCTCTAATTTTTGGTTTTTATTAGCTAGCTCTCTCTTTTCGTTCAGGCGATAAGAGGCCGCTGCTGATGCAGCTAAGGTTTGCATAGCAGTTTCCCCTAGCTAGAACGTAGAGAAAAGGGGGATATCAAAATAGAAAGGGGGCAGATATTAAGCTTAGGCATGGTGTTCCTTATTGGTTAGGAATTCCCAGCTATTCCACTGTTAAATAGCAACAACACAACATTGTGGAAGCGGCGGGACACAGCACAAATAGCGTTAGCAGTTAGGGCAAATGAAGAAATGGCACTACTTATCTAGCCCGTTGTAGGCGGATTGCCAAGTAAACGACAATTTCTTATTCGCTGTATAGATACCTAAATGGCTAACTAAAGGGTATGCAGACCTTCCTTAGAAAGAAGTATTTATTGGAGGTGGGCTGCGTACTAAATTTTTCGATGAAAGTTTTTGTAGCGGCGATGCGATTTCATCGAATGTATTTGGAAGGTCTTTTGGGGTGGCACGCTTATTTGCTAAATTCTTAATATCTTCAAGAGCAGAAGTAGGGGAAGAAATAAGCACGCCTTCCCGCCCTTGAGATAAGAGTGGCACTAAGAATGAGCTGCTGCCTTGAACTAATTGCACAGTATTGGAAAACATTTTTTCCTCTTTTTAGTCAGAGAATTTATCTATTAACTTTTTTCATAACCTTTCTGTGGTTTTAAAAAAGTCTAGTAAGGCCTCCTTGAAAGGCTCTACTCAGGTTCTAAGAAAATACTTATTAACCATTGAGAGTTAAGATTAAACTGAGCGAGACATATTGTCAACCATATAGGATATATATGTCTCAAGTGGTTGATTTGTAAGGGCGGTTAGCATTGCAGAATTCGGCTTATGCCATCCGCTCAAGAGAAAGCCGCCTTTGCGCAACGCCTAAGGCTCGCCCTAAATCGCAGTGCCAAACCCATTAAGGGCGCGACTGATTTAGCGCGTCTATTTAATTTGAAGCATCCAGCAAGTATGGGTGTATCGGTACAAACTGCGCATAAATGGTTAACCGGCCGCACGCTGCCTACTGCCAATAAAATCGAAACCCTGGCCGCATGGCTTGGGGTAAGCGAACACTGGTTGCACTATGGGCCGCCTCCTGAAACAGATTTAGCACATACTAAAAATGCTTCTGAGAAAAGCTATACACCTGTAGTGCAGACGCTGGCGCTGGTGAAAAAAATTGAAGCGCTACCTGAATCGCAACGTTATTTGGTGGAAGAATTGATTGCGCAGTTTTACGGCAAGCTGCCTAAATAGCGCTCAGCAAAAAAGAAAAAACTTCTGATGTGAACTGCACTAATCCCAAAAAGTTAGACATCTTGAACTGACCCAAAAAGTTAGACGCCAATCTGACTTTTTGGGTTTTTTTATGAGCAAATATATTGAGCCATTCAAGCTCAAGGTTATTGATGATTATCTAGCAAGCACTGTGGAATATAAGACTGTTGGAGATCTTCACGGAGCGGATTATGCTACCGCGCTTAAATGGGTAGGGGAGCTTTAAACAACATGGAGTAGCTGGTCTTCAAAAGAAGCACAGCCAATACAGCGCGCAATTCAAGCTATCAATACTCAAGCATAGACAAGAGCAGGCTTGTCCTATACTGCCAAATGGGATTTAAGGGCCGATTTCAAGATATGCTCGAAACCAATGTTGAGCATATCTTGCAGGAATGGCGGAACATTATCAGATGGCCTGCTCTTGATATCTTAGAACCTGTCTACAAATTGCCTAAAAGGCCGTGATTTGCGTTTTTTCAAATCCTGGGCGGTGCTCGGAATCCTCATGTACACCCACGTACACTCCGGTTCCTGCAAGGTTTACTCAACTACGGGCCTCCCCCGACTGACAGCCTTTTAGACATTTTGTAGACAGGTTCTTAGCTACTCTTTTATCGAAAAGTTTTTTGTAGATAATTTATGACTAAAATCATTATTCGCCTTAATCCGCCTTCAGTACGCATAGATACTGCAGCGGATCAAAATGAACCCCGGCATGCTAGTGGAACAAGTTCTAACGTGGAGGAAAGCACGAGTGAATTACCATCTTATGAAGCTTTACCGCTAACTGATTTATTTTTTCCAGAAGGAGAAATTTTTCAGCCAGTCATTCCTCGGCCGCAGAGGGAGGGAGAGGCAACTGATTTTTTCCCAAATAGAACCTTCAGTCCTATACCGCCACCAGCAGCTGCCATAGATGCCAATGAAGTCATGCGTGAATTAGCATCTACGTATCAAAGTACGCTGTTCCAGCCGCTGCCTAATCCATTATGTTCAGAAGCATCAGTCTCTCCATCAATTTATTTTTTTCAATCGCATAGTTTAAATAGATGGTCTAGAAAAGAAACTTGCCCACCTAGAGAAGAAACTAGCCAATCAGAATTTAACTTTGCAAAGTGGTTGCAAATTGAAGGCAGAAAATTGCCTACGCCAAAAAAAGTGCAAGCTTATGAAGCAATGATTACAGATGCCATTAATAATGGACAATTCACAGATCAAATAATCGCCGCTTTACAAAATAATGAAAAAGGCCTAACAGATCAGGCTGCTTCAGAGCGAATTAACAACCTGATACGAGTAGATTCAGCCCTCGCTCAAATGCTTGAAGCAAATAACGCGCAATATGAGAGGGCCAGACAGCGCACACCAGAAGAAGTGCCAGCTTATGCAGTAAGGATTAAAAATGCTATTAACAAGGGACAATCCACTGATCAAATAATCACTGCTTTACAAGCTAATGAAGAGGGCCTAACAGATGAGGCTGCTGATGAGCGCATTAGAAAACGGATAGAAACAAACTCAGCCCTTGCCAGAAAACTTAGAGCAAATGATGCGCAATATGAGAGGGCAACACGGCGTTTATCAGAAGAAGTGCTAGCTCATGCAGCATGGATTGAAGATGCTATTAACAAGGAGCAATCCACAGTTCAAATAATTAACGGTTTACGGAATAAAGGCCTGACAGGTGAGGCTGCTTATAGGCAAATTAGAAATTGGGTAGCAACAGATTCAGTTCTTGCCAAAAAACTTAAAGACAATGACGCGGTAAATGCAAGGGCAAGACGGCGTACAGGAGAGGTGGCAGTTTATGCAGCAGGGGTTACAAATACTGTCGACAATGGACAATTCACCATTCAAATAATCACCGATTTACAAAATAATGAAGAGAGCCTAACAAGAAAGGCTACTGTTGGACGAATTAGAAATCGGCTGAAAATGGATTCAGTCCCTGCCAAAAAACTTAAGGCCTATGGCGCGAAAAATGAGGGGGCAAGACGGCGTACACCAGAAGAAGTACTAGCTCGTGCAGCAGAAACTACAAATACGACTGGCAATGCACAACCCACAATTCAAATAACCACCGATTTACAAAATAATGAAAAGAGCCTAGCCGATAGGGCTGCTTATGGGCAAGTTAGACAGGGTTTAGAAATTAACTCAGCCCTTGACAAAAACCTTAGAGCAAATGACGCGCAATATGAGAGAGCAAGACAGCGTACACCAGAAGAGGCGCCAGCTCATGCAGCATGGATTGAAGATGCTATTAACGACGGACAACCCACAGATCAAATAATCACCGGTTTACGGAAGCAAGGCCTGAAAGGTGAGGATGCTTATAAGCAAATTAGAAATCGGGTAGCAACAGATCCAGCCCTTGCTAAAAAACTTAAAGCAAATGGACGATTAAGACGGCTCCCTTTTTCGAGAAGGAGGAAGCTATAGCGTCTAATTGATTCTGGCTCTACATTTTGGGTCTTTTAAAAGTAGATGGCATGGCAGGGCATCCTTGCCGATTCTTAACTCGAGCTAGCGCTTATTTGCCTAGCTTGTTAGCAACATATTCTGCTTATCCTTTGTTGCGCCTGCAGTAGTCGTAATTGACTAAGGCGGAGTCTTATAAGTTTCTGCTTGAGTAGGTGAAGAGGAAATTTTCATTGCACCACCTTATTGCATAATCAAAATACTAGAGGCAGAGTGCGGTGCTTAAGAAAATTCTCTGGGTATACATAGACGTAGGTTGGTATTCCTGCTAACTTGCGCGCCTGAATCTTAGCCTTTTGGCTATTTTTAAGGCGGATCCTAGAGGCAGCCAATTTTTTGAAAGGCATATTGGCGTAAAGGAGTGAAGTATTTTCTTTACGCTGCCAAAAGAAAAAGTGCCGAATTAGCTGGAGTTGAGCATGTCAGGTGTATTGTTTGCATCGACATGCTTTATTGTCAGTTGATTCGGCTTTTCTTTAAGAATCTGTCTACAAATTGTCTAAAAGATTGTGATTCGCGTATTTGTCGAATGCTGGGCGTTGCTCCGAATCCTCATGTACTAGAAATACACTCCGATTCCTGTGCTCCGTCTTCTCCAACTGATGGCCTTTCAGACAATTTGTAGATAGGTTCTAAGACGCTTAGCAATAACCTTTAATTACTTTTTTACGCAAATATTATTTAAAAGTTAGCCCTGTCCCTGATAGGCATTGACAAGAATTTGGGAGAAAAATATGAGTTGGACCCGGGCACAAAGGAATGTAACGATTGCCGCCTATTTGGGTTGGACGTTGGATGCCTTCGATTTTTTCTTAATGGTGTTCGTGCTCAAGGATATTGCAGCAGAGTTCAATACCAGCATCCCGTCTGTAGCGTTAGCTATCACGCTAACGCTGGTTATGCGGCCACTGGGCGCATTTATTTTTGGCCGGCTTGCTGACAAATTTGGCCGCCGTCCGACGCTTATGGTGAATATCGCTATTTACTCATTTCTTGGGCTGCTCTCGGGCTTCTCGCCCAATCTTGCCGTTTTGCTTGTGATACGGGCGCTCTTTGGTATCGCTATGGGAGGCGAGTGGGGAGTTGGCTCTGCCTTGACGATGGAAACGGTACCTCCTAGCGCACGCGGCTTGGTATCCGGCATTTTGCAAACTGGCTATCCAACTGGTTATCTGCTGGCTTCGGTTGTTTTTGGCTTGGCCTATCCTTATATAGGCTGGCGTGGGATGTTTTTTATTAGTGTATTGCCAGCTCTTTTGGTGCTTTATATACGTCGCCATGTGCCGGAATCACCTGCTTGGAAAGCTATGGAAAAGCGTCCTAGACCGAGCTTTTTCAAGACGATTAAACAAAATTGGAAGCTCTCTATCTATGCAGTTTTGCTGATGGCTTGTTTTAATTTTGTAAGCCATGGCACGCAAGATATGTATCCCACCTTTTTACGTGAGCAACATCTTTTTGATACGCATCTCGTGTCGCTGCTGACGATTACCTGCAGTCTCGGGGCAATTGTAGGTGGGCTTTTCTTTGGCATATGGTCTGAGAAGGTAGGGCGTCGCCGGGCTATTTTAATTGCAGTGTTGCTGGCCTTGCCGGTATTGCCGCTATGGGCGTTTTCGACCAGTCCGCTGATGCTTGCGCTGGGTGCCTTTTTAATGCAGTTTGCTGTGCAAGGCGCATGGGGTGTGGTGCCAGCGCATTTGAATGAGATTTCACCTGATGGTATTCGCGCTACTTTCCCGGGTTTGGTTTATCAGCTAGGCAATTTGCTAGCGGCAGTGAATGCGCCGCTACAAGCGACTCTTGCGATCAATTATGGCGGTGATTATGGCAAGGCTATGGCTATTGTTGTGGGTACAGTCGTTGTTGTGTTGGCGTTGTTATGTTTAGTGAAATATGAGCGACGTGGCGTTGATATGACTAGGATGCAAGAAATTTAACGTGCGCTAACTTTTTCCGATCGTTATTTTCAAGCAATATGCAGGCAGCTATTTTTTAGGCTGCCTGTTTTTTTTGGCTAGATGTTTATTGATCAGATCAGGTTTGTAAATAAGGGGGCAAGCTAACCAGATTGCCGCTCCTGCACCCAGTTCTTTAGACTTTATCTTTCCTTATCCGAGAAAGTAGGGGCTTAGCGCCAGCAAGTATTGATGCCATAAGGGCTTAATACTGTGCCGGTTTAAGCATTGCTGCGCCTTAAAGAAGGGCAGAGGAAGAGTGCGAGATATAGGAATAAGGTAGAAACTGAGCTATCGAGGTAGGGGCAAATGGACTATTCGCCTTCGGTAAGCACATACAAGCGAAAACGCTCTTTACGGTCAGCTGGGCGGTGGCCTTCCCAGAGGAATTTCCATCTATAAGGCCGAGGTGAGGTGGGTTCGCTATAGCCTGCTATGTCTTGGCGTAGTAATACATCGCATTTTTGATCACCGAAGCCAAAACGCATTTTGCCAAAATAAGCAAATGAGGCAAGTTGTGCGTCACCTAGACGCACGGGCCAAATACACTGATAAGTAGCGGGCAAGCGCGCGGCGATTTGCAAGGCAACGTCTCGGTAAGTGCGGCCGTAATTGACAAAAGGTAGCCATAGCGTCATTAACAGTACCCACATGAGCGTTGTGCCAGCGCTTGATAAAATGACGCTACGCCACAGCACTCGCGGTGCACGCGCCAGGCGCCAGCGTACTAATAGAATCCAACAGCCTGTTACAAGTAGGGCAAAAGCCAGTCTAAATCCACTAAATTCAGCATAAAAGCCAGGTACAAGGCGCGCTAGATTATGAGCTATGGAAACGGGAAAGCCTGTCAGGGCAGCAATCCAAACCAGCCAAACAAATGAACTTAATATCGTAAAACTAAGTAGTGCAAACCAATCCATCGCGTTAATTGCCCCTCGCTTAAGCGTGGGCAAACTAAAGGCGGCAAGTATGGCTAAGCCTGGTAAAAGTAAAATAAATAGCCGATTGGTTTGATGGCTTTGCAGCAAGATCACGATAAGCAGTGGGCTAATTATCGAAACAGGAATGCTGATATGCGGAGCGCGTCTGAGTGATGCCCAGCTATACCACGACCACACTGCTAAGGGCCAAGCTGGCCAAGTAAAGAGTAAAAGGTTTTTTAGTGCATATAAAAGGGGGTGAGCGTTGGGACCATTAAATTCGCGCAGACTACCCATGCTCCAGTCATATAAATAATGACGTGCTGGCTCAGCCAAGGTGAGGCCCGCGGTAATCGGCCAGCTGACAGCGAGTACAACAAAAATCGGTAGACCAATACCCAAAAGTCGTGAGAGACGCAGGGTGCCTACCCAGCACGATAATCCCAAGGTTCCGGCCAGCATAGCTATGACTAACACTGGGTTGGCCGCAAGACTGAGTAGACCAAGCGCTACGCCCCACCATAATGCCCCTTGCACGGGCTTGTCGAGACTGCGGATTAACCCATATAGCAGCATCGCAACGCAGGCAAATTGGGCTATTTCAGGGGTGGTTTCATGTCCACGCTCAGCTAAACCGAAGCAGCCAAGCAAGATAAGTAAGGCGCCATCTGCAATAGTGCGTCCATAGTCAGCTGGGGAAGGTTCCCCGCCAAACGCATATTTAAAAGGTTGCACTTCGTTACGCCGACCCAGCAGGTAGCTGCCATACCAGACGAAGAGGCAGGTGGCATAAAAAAGCAAGCCAGTGACAATGCGTGAGGCATCGGTTGGAGCGAACCATGGGCTAAAGATGCGTATGCTAATTGCACCAAGCCAATACATGAGTGGTCCGCTCGTTGTGATTGCCTTGCCTGCTAGGTTGGGCAGTAGCCAATCATGCCAGCCACCATTGACCATGGTCCACATCACGCCGAAACCTGCGGCATCTTCATTTTTCCAGGGGTCGCGCCCCAATAAACCTGCTGCTATATAAACGGCACACATAGCCAGCAAAATCCAGCGGGGTAGGGCACGAGTTGCAGCGGCAGGGAGGCGGACGATCGAAGGTCTCATGCTTTAACGGTTGGAGCAGATGCCTAGCTCAGGCATAAGTGATGGTGTAGCTTAAATTAGAGAGTAAGTAGGGTAGAGGTCAGGCTACTGCGTTGGGATTAATTGCGTGATGGAATAGATCACATCCCAATTCGATCTTATACGAAAAAAGAAATAGCATGAGGTAATAAAAAAGGCAGCTATGCTGCCTCAAAATTTTGCCTGCGGTATACGACGACTCACCAAGCGCTTGGCAGAAAAACTAGAACCCATTTCATCAATGCCTAAAAAAGTACAAGGCCGTGATTTGCGTTTTTGTCAAATGCTGGGCGGTGCTCGCAATCCTCATGACCGTCTATGGAAACGAAGGTTACTTCGCCTCCAGCCCCCCGACTGACGACCTTGTAGACATTGATGAAACGAGTTCTACCAAGGTTAGTCGTAAAACAAATCTGCACGGTTGTTCTAGTGTTCTCTGCTGTGCTCTTCGTTTGAGAGCACAAAACAGAAAGACATAAGCGATAAATATTCGCGCGCAGAAAGGTATTCGTTGAGGGCTGACGCTTTATCTGTCAGCTATTTATTTGCCGACTCTTGATCAGCTTTGGCATTGCCCAGGAAGCCGGTAAATTTCCCAAATTTCTGCTGGAAGCTTTCCACTTTGCTAGCTGTGTAATGATGGTTTTGTTCCCCAGTGTAAAAGGGATGTGATTCTGACGAAACTTCGATTTTTACATGCGGATAAGTTTTTCCTTCATGCTCAATCGTTTTATTGGTCTTAATCGTTGAGCGCGTCACAAATTTGAAGCCACATGAGAGGTCTTCAAAAAGGACTTCGCTATATTCTGGATGAGTGTTTTCTTTCATGACATTTCTCTTGCGAACAAACGGAATAGCCTAGTAGGGGCTAAGTAACAGAACAATTGAGAATGACTCTGCGAACAGCGCGCCCAAGGCTCAAAAAAGCGCAATTATGCCTGAAAAACTGTTGCCTGGCATATTTGGGGTCTGCTCGCAGCCCTCACAAGAGTTCAATAAGGTGTCTTATTCGGGAGGCGGGAGGGTGCAAGAATTTTTATGTAAGCGAATTACATAAAAGTTTCTGCACGATTTTACTCAACTACATGCCGCCCAAATAAGGATATTGCTGAAAAATGCTAAGCCCGCTTTTAGCTGCCGCGGCGCATTAAGTCAAAGAATTCTGCATTGTTTTTGGTCTGCTTGAGTTTATCGAGGAGAAACTCAATAGCTTCGATTGCATCCATGTCATGGATAAGTTTGCGCAGTACCCAAATCTTTTGCAAGATATCCGCTTTAATCAGCAGTTCTTCACGTCGGGTGCCCGAACGATTCAAATTGATTGCTGGATAATTGCGTTTCTCAGCAAGTCGTCTTTCCAGATGCACTTCCATATTGCCTGTGCCTTTGAATTCCTCATAGATGACATCATCCATGCGGCTGCCAGTTTCGATTAAGGCTGTGCCAATAATGGTCAGTGAACCGCCTTCTTCGGTGTTACGTGCGGCACCAAAGAAACGTTTAGGACGCTGCAATGCGTTGGCATCTACACCACCAGTCAACACTTTGCCTGATGACGGGATGACGGTATTGTAGGCACGCGCAAGACGAGTAATTGAGTCGAGCAAAATCACGACATCGTGCTTCATCTCAACGAGGCGCTTGGCTTTTTCAATCACCATCTCAGCGACTTGTACATGGCGCGAAGCTGGCTCATCAAAGGTTGAGGCAACGACTTCCCCGCAGACAGAGCGCTGCATTTCAGTCACTTCCTCAGGACGCTCGTCGATCAGCAGTACAAACAAAATGACATCTGGATGATTCGCGGTAATGGCATGCGCAATATGTTGCAGCATTACCGTTTTCCCTGATTTGGGCGGAGCCACGATCAAGCCACGCTGCCCTTTACCAATCGGCGCAATGATATCGATAATGCGCCCAGTTGTATTTTCCTCACCCCGTATATCACGCTCGAGTAAAAGCGGCTTATTAGGATGCAGGGGGGTAAGGTTCTCGAACATAATTTTATGTTTCGAGGCCTCTGGTGGCTGCCGGTTTACCTTGTCAACCTTAACCAGGGCGAAATAGCGCTCACCGTCTTTCGGTGTGCGTACCTCGCCTTCAATGGTATCGCCTGTGTGTAAAGTGAAGCGTCGGATTTGCGAAGGGCTGATATAAATATCATCAGTGCTTGCAAGATACGAAGTTTCTGGCGAACGTAAAAAGCCGAAACCATCGGGTAGAACTTCTAACGTGCCATCGCCGAAAATAGTTTCGCCAGTTTTGGCGCGTTTTTTTAGGATGGCAAACATGAGTTCTTGCTTGCGCAAGCGGTTAGCGTTCTCGATCTCTAGGGCATTCGCCATTTCGATAAGTTCGGATACGTGCAAAGACTTAAGCTCGGATAAGTGCATACGGAGTTCCCTCAGAAAGAGGAATATAGATATAGATAATTGAGGAAAGAGAGGGAGCGAATGCTCAAGAGATGATATTAATTTGAATCATGGGCATTCTAGCACAACGTGCGCGCTTCTAGCATTGGTCTATGGAGACAGTTTGCTTGCATATAATTTTGCCAGCTTTTACTAAATGAACAGTGTTGTTATGCGCCAAAATTAAGCCAAATTTAAAATTGCTTGAGGCAAGTTGCTAATGTTTTTTAAAAATTCTTTATAAATTGCTATCAAGAAAAGCGGTCAGCTGAGGTTTTGACAATGCGCCTACTTTACGGGCCGCGATGCTTCCTTTCTTAAACAGAATTAGCGTAGGAATGCCGCGCACGCCGAATTTAGCTGGGCTTGCTGGATTTTCGTCGATATTGAGTTTGGCAATTTGTACGCGATCGCCATATTCCTGTGCGATTTCGTCCAGAATCGGCGCAAGCATCTTGCATGGGCCACACCACTCTGCCCAAAAATCTAGAAGTACCGGCTTGTCAGCCTTGATGATGTCCTCTTCAAACGAGGCATCGTTAACATGCTTGATTGATTCACTCATTGATAAATTTACCTGGTTAACGCTCGTATGATACGCACGTTTTAGTACTGCTGTGCATAATCTCAGATTTCAAGCGTCTGTTTAGTGTTCTCCAAAAATACCCTTATTGGGGAGAGAGTCTGGAGCAGAACAACCGGAATGTACACTAATACATAAGGGTAGCTACACTCTTGCTGCTTCCGAAGAAGGATATTTTGGGGGCTATAAGTAGGCGCTACGAGAAAAAGTGCTGAGTAATTAGCCAATTCAGCATGAACGCCATGCTACTAAACAAAAAAAATCATGGCAAGCTTTGTCAGTGTTTTGATGAATAAGCGTTTAATCTTTGGCATCGCATCTTTTATAACGCAGCATGGTCAAAGAAGCTGAATCAAGCATGAGTAAGGAAGGTTGAGGCAAGCAGTACCCCTATGTGCATAGGCCGGCAGGATATTGCTCTTCGCTTGTCCAGCACTGCCTAAATGATGACAGTGCAATAGTTTAATTAGCTGCAAAATTATAACTTTGTAATAAGAAGTCGTCGCTATGCTGCAAGGTAGTGCTAGAATACGCGCTGACGGGCCTCCTCGCATGGTGGGTTGGTGAACCTGGTCAGGTCGGGAACGAAGCAGCCACAACCGTTTCCACTAGTGCCGAGGGTTAGGCTCGTCACCTTTCCTTATTATGCTGCGCGCGTTCTCGCCGCTCTCTTGCACGATTTTAAGAGTCTGCCAAGGTTTCCTGCATTATCTTTAATTTAGGATACGGAATACTTAAAGAGAGCTGGACTTTATTTAGTACGGTGTATATTTACTGTACAAATCTAAAAAACACTTCGGAAAAATTGGGTGTGACTTAAGCGTCTACTTTCGATTTTCTTGAGTTTCCAGTATTTCGTTGTAAATTGCGGTTCTCTCCTTATCGATATGGATTGCAGTTCCCCATGACCTATCAAGTTCTAGCGCGTAAATGGCGACCTAAAGATTTTGACTCATTGGTCGGCCAAGAACATGTGGTGAAGGCGCTTGTCAATGCGCTGGAACAGCAGCGTTTGCACCACGCTTATTTATTTACTGGCACCCGCGGTGTTGGCAAAACTACGCTTGCGCGTATTCTGGCGAAGTCGCTGAATTGCACAGCAGGCGTGACAGCTACTGCTTGTGGTAAATGCCAAGCCTGCCTAGAAATCGACGCTGGACGTTTTGTTGATTATCTGGAAATGGATGCGGCGTCAAACCGTGGTGTTGATGAAATGGCTGGCTTACTTGAGCGAGCTATTTACGCACCGGTTGCTGCTCGCTTCAAAGTCTATATGATTGATGAGGTGCATATGCTCACCAATCATGCGTTTAATGCAATGTTAAAAACGCTTGAAGAGCCGCCTGCCCACGTTAAATTCATTCTTGCTACCACCGACCCGCAAAAAATTCCTATCACAGTGCTTTCGCGCTGTTTGCAATTCAATCTTAAGCAAATGCCTTTGGCGCAGATGGTGACGCATCTGGAGCAAATCCTGAGCGCTGAAAATCTCAGTTTTGAGGTGCAAGCTTTGCGTCTACTGGCTTTTGCGGCCAATGGCAGTATGCGCGATGCGCTCTCGCTCACAGACCAAGCGATTGCCTATACGGCAGGCCAGCTTACTGAGGAAGCTGTGCGGCTGATGCTAGGCATGCTTGATCAGAACTATGTAGTCAGGCTGCTTGAGGCAGTGGTTGCCGCTGATGGTGCAGCAGTGCTGGCTATCGCGGATGAAATGGCGGCACGCAGCCTGTCATATGCTACTGCTTTGCAAGATTTGGCTCGCCTCTTACACCGCATTGCCTGGGCGCAGTGTGCTAGCGCAATAGTGCTTGATGAATGGCCTGAGGCAGGAGATATTCGCCGCTTTGCACAGGCTTTAGCACCGGAGCAAGTGCAACTGTATTATCAAATTGCAACGCTGGGCCGCAGCGAATTAGGGCTTGCGCCAGATGAATACGCTGGCTTCACGATGACCTTATTGCGCATGCTTGCCTTTTATCCAGCGCAAGCTAGTAGTACGTTACCCATCTCTGATACTCAAGCTAGACAGTTAAACGCAGAGCCTAATGCGCGGCCAAATATCTTGCCGGTAGAGCAAGCACAAGCTAAGTACACCCCTGCTTCTGCGGCTAAAGCAGTCCTAGCTGCCTCTACTGTATCTGCTGCAGCACCGCTACCCACGGTTCAAGTAAAGCAACAAGATGCTATATCCAAGCTAAATGAAATAGCTAAGATCGCTGCCGTAACAGTCGATCAAACACAGCCTTTGCACGTTAGCGATGAATTGCCTAATGCAGGCAGTACTAAAACTCGCATTGCACCGCAAAATTCGCATAAAAATGCAGATAAACTAGCGCTTGGATCAATTTCACTGGCGCAGCTAGAGAGCACGCGCTGGCCTGAGGTAGTGGCCTCTTTAAAGCTAAGCGGTTTGGCTAAGCAACTTGCTATGCAAAGTGAGTTATTGCGAATTGAAGGTAGCCGGTTAACTTTGCGGGTGCCATTGGCGCAACTTGCTGAACGTGCATATATAGAGAAGTTAAGTGAAGCGCTGAGCCAATATTTTGCTCAGCCACTCAATATCAGCACTGAAATTGGTGTGGTTGCTTGCACTGCTGCTGCAGTTGATGAGGCTGAGCGTGTGCGCCGTCAACAGAAAGCAGAGCAGGTTATTGAGCAAGATTCATTTGCACAGGCGCTTATGCAAACGTTTGATGCGACTATTGTCCCAGGGTCGGTTCGTCCGATCTAAGAGGGCTTAAACAGATTCTAAGCAATGCTGAATCAACCGAGAGTAGGGCTATTCCTCACGATTTATTCAGTGTTGACTTAATTCATATATAACTATTTAAACAGGAGCAATTGAAGATGAACAAAGATATCGAGGAGTTGATTGAGCAGGCTAAATCTCTGCAAGAGAATATGCAGAAAATTCAGCAAAAGCTCGAGAAAACCTCTGTTCAAGGGGAAGCAGGTGCTGGGATAGTGAAGGTTGCGGTAACTTGCAAATACGAAACCCTCAGCGTGACTATCGATTGGAAGCGTTTATTCATCGAAGAAGGCTTTTTCAAAGCATTGCAGGAAAAGAAAGAAGAGCCGCAGGCAATGCCTATGGCTGTTCAGAAGCTGATGGAAAAACCGATGGACATGGTAAGTGCTTTAGTTGCTGCTGCGTTTAATGACGCTGCACGCAAAATTGAGGCTATCGTACAAAAAGAAGTGAGTAACATGACTCAAAATTCGTCAGCGCCATCTTCATCGTCAGCAGCTGGCCCGGCAGGTGGTTTTATGCCTCTCATTTAATACGAGCGGGCCTAATTTTCATGCCTTCTCCTTGTGCATTAGCTACGCTGATTGAAGCATTGCGGGTATTGCCTGGCATTGGCCAGAAATCAGCGCAGCGTATGGCTTATCACTTGATGCAGCGAGATCGCCCAGGAGCAACACGCCTGGGCGAAACCTTATTGCACGCAGTGCAGAGTTTGCGTCACTGTGCCCGCTGCAATACTTTTACGGCTGCAGAAATTTGTGAGACTTGCACTGATACAGAGCGAGACGCCACGCTTTTATGTGTTGTCGAGACGCCAGCTGACCAACTGATGCTTGAGCAAACCATGAGCTATCGCGGTTTGTATTTTGTGCTAATGGGGCATTTAAGCCCATTTGACGGAATAGGACCAGATCAACTTCATTTTGATCAATTAGTTAAACGGGCAGTGGATGGAGTTGTGCGTGAAGTGATCATCGCAACTAATTTTACTAATGAGAGCGAGGCGACGGCTTATTATCTGAGCCAAATGCTTAAGGCGCGTGGCTTAGCTGTCACGCGTTTAGCGCGCGGTGTACCGGTTGGCGCTGAACTTGAATATACCGATGCAGGCACGATTGCACGGGCGATGATTGATCGGCGGCCGTTATAACTCGTACGTATTCCATTAACGCCTTTGAACCTGTTCAGCGTCTTTCAAAAATACCTTTTTGCGGAGTTGTGCGGTACGCACCATCCTCATGTTCTAATGTACATTCCGGTTGCTGTGAGGTTACCTAACTGCGTGACTTCCTCCAAATAAGGGCGCTTTTGAAAGATGCTGAATAGATTCTTAGTAGTAGACCTCTCTTAAATCCCTGTCACAAGGAATTCCTTTGATGCCGGTGCAAAGCGCACTGTGATCTGGAATGACGCCGCTCTATTGGATTATGGAAGAGGTCTAGTGACTAGGGCATGTGCTAACGCTACAATTGACGGCATGAAAATTCTTTTAAGCAACGACGACGGTTATCTTTCTCCAGGTCTGGCAGCCTTGTACGAGGCGCTAAAGCCATTGGGCGAGGTGACTGTATTTGCGCCGCAGCAAAATTGCAGTGGCGCGTCAAATTCTCTTACTTTGTGGCGTCCACTTTCAGTGTTTACAGCGGCTAATGGGTTTCATTACCTAAATGGTACGCCCACTGACTGCGTGCACGTTGCCCTGACAGGCATGCTGGACTATAAGCCTGATTTGGTGGTTTCAGGCATTAATGATGGCGCGAATATGGGTGAAGATACCCTTTATTCCGGTACCGTTGCTGCTGCTGCCGAAGGCGTTATGTTTGGCGTCCCATCATTTGCTTTTTCGCTGACAGATAAAGGTTGGCTCCATGTTAAAGACGCCGCGCGAGTAGCGAGTGAAATCATCGCTCACTACTTGGAAAATCCGTTGCCTGCCCCTTTTTTGCTCAATGTGAATTTCCCCAATCGCCCCTATGAAGCACTAAATGGCTGGCGCGTAACGCGACTTGGCAAGCGTCACCCCTCGCAGCCAGCAATACGCCAAATGAATCCGCGAGGCGAGACAATTTATTGGATTGGCGCTTCAGGCGATGCGCTTGATGCAAGTGAAGGAACGGATTTTCATGCGGTAGCTAATGGGGCGGTATCCATTACCCCTCTACAACTTAATCTCACCCATCTTCAGCTACTGCCACATGTACAGAATTGGGTTACGGCTAGGGAGTCAGATAGATGACAGCGCCGCAACCAAGGAAGCGTTTTTCATTTACGCCAGTTGGTGCGGTGCACAAGGCCTCTATTGCGCCCGTAAACAGTAGGACAGGTGAGCGTGCAGCTAACTCAGTACGCGCTACTTTAGCTGGGAGAGAAAGGTCGGAAGCACCTTATGTCAATGCAGAAGTCAATGCAGGAACGTCAAATGCAGCGCTAGCTTCGCAGCGAATAAGGCAGCGCATGGTGGAGCGCTTGCAAGCAAGTGGGATTAAAGATACCCATGTGCTTAACGCGATGGGCGCAATACCACGGCATTTATTTGTAGAAGAAGGACTAGCCGCACAAGCCTATCAAGAGATTGCACTTACCATTGGCTATGGTCAAACCATTTCAAAGCCTTTTGTCGTGGCCCGCATGCTTGAATTGATTGTAGCGGGCAGAAATTCGCCTAAGGCTTCGCTGAAAATGCTAGAAATTGGTACGGGTTGTGGTTATCAAGCGGCTGTCTTAAGCCATCTGGCACAAGAAGTGTATTCAATTGAACGGATTAAACCCTTGCTTGAGCGAGCGAAAAATAATCTGCGTGCCTTGCGCATTCCGAATCTTCGCTTACATTATGGTGATGGCCGTTTAGGGTTAGCTTGTGCTGCTCCCTTTGACGCAATTGTAGTGGCTGCTGCTGGTTTAGAAATGCCTAGTGCTTTGCTTGATCAGCTCAAAATTGGTGGTCGTTGTATTGCGCCAATCGGTAGTGAGGAGCAAGTATTAACTTTGATCGAGCGTACTTCCGAAAGACAGTGGCGTGAATCACAGCTGGATCCTGTTTTTTTTGTGCCTTTAAAATTTGGAGTAATTTGAAAACGATGAGTACGCTACAAAAATACCGTATTGTTGGAAAGACTACGAATTATTGGGTCGCGTTACAGCGCTTTTTCTGCCTGTCGTTGATTGCTACGCTAGCGGCTTGCGGCAGCACACGTCTTGATAATGCGCCAGTGCTCGAGCGTTCCGACTTAAGAGGTGCATCTGCTCAAGCTACTGTGCAAAATACGCCGCCTGGCTATTATCGCGTGAAAATGGGCGATACGCTGTACCGCGTTGCGCTTGAGCATGGTCAGAATTACCGTGATATCGCCACTTGGAATAATGTGCAAGATCCAAGTCAGATTGAAGTGGGTCAATTGTTGCGCGTGGCTGCCCCAGGAGCAAATATCGCACCGAGTAGTGCAAATGTGGCTAATTCCGTCGCGGATAGCCCGCTACGTCCCCAAGCGTTGAATGCAGGCCCCGCACCAGGCGCCGTAGCGCCGAACGCTATGCCTGAAAGCGCTGGCCCCGTATTGCCAAGGCCCGTCTCTTCAACGGTGGCAAACAATGCCCCCCCTAAGCCAACTGAATCTGTCGTAGCTGGTGCGATGACTTTTGCTTGGCCGGTCCAAGGCGTCGTGCTAGACAATTTTGAAGAAGGTAAGAATAAAGGTATCAATATTGGCGGCGTAGCCGGCACCGCTGTGAAAGCTGCGGCGGAGGGTCGCGTGGTCTATGCTGGCAATGGCCTGCGTGGTTACGGCAACCTCATTATTATTAAACATAATGATCAGTTCCTCACAGCCTATGCCCATAATCGTGCTTTGCTAGTGAAGGAAAATGATACGGTGAAAAAAGGCCAAGAAATTGCCGAAATGGGGAATGGAGATGCAGAGCGCGTAATGCTGCATTTTGAAATTCGCCGACAAGGAAAGCCTGTTGATCCTTTGACCTATCTATCACCACTACAGCCTGACTAAATAAAAAAATGAGAGGTTTGTAGTCTGCCTGTCGGGGTTCCGTATTTAAGATGAAGAGTTGAATTAAATACGGAACGTCGACGTGCTTACCTCTCACCTCTACTGGCCATTTTTTGAGGCATCGACCAGCTCCTAAGAAGGCATCCAGAATTTTCAAAAAATACCCTGATCTCGTAGAAGGAATGCTGTAGCCAGCACTTTACTTTAGTACAGTGAAGCTCCGGTGCGCATAATCCCTAAACAGGGTTCCTTATGCCTTAATCAAATACTTATGCCTGCAGATCTATCATGCGCTGTAGGCATAAGCTCATTTGTGAATTTGCGGATGAATCTCTTCGCGAATTTGCAAATAGCTTTTTAAACAACCCAATAACCATGTCCAAATCAAAGCACGATGTGTCTTCTGAGCTAATTAACGAAGCGGAGGAAGAATCGGGCGAGGAAGCGGTTGATACGCTTTTTGATTCGATTTCGCCAGAGGATGATGGCGCAGACGACGTTAATGAAAATTCCCTTAAAGATAAAGTTGTCAGCGCAGCTGACTCGGCAGATGCGAAGGCTTTACTGCGTGCTGAATTAAGCGCTGATACGATTCAGCGTTATCTGCATAAAATTAGCGTCAAACCGCTTTTGACAGTGGAGGAAGAGCGTCATTACGCGACGCGAGCTAAAACCGGGGATTTTGACGCACGGCAAATCATGATTGAGCGGAACTTGCGTCTGGTTGTGAGTATTGCCAAAAGCTATTTAAATCGCGGCGTACCTTTGCTCGATCTCATTGAAGAGGGCAACCTTGGCTTAATGCACGCCATTGAAAAATTTGATCCCCTGCGAGGCTTTCGTTTTTCTACTTATGCCACCTGGTGGATACGCCAAAGCATTGAGCGGGCCGTTATGAATCAAGGGCGTACAGTGCGCCTGCCTGTCCATGTGGTGCGGGGCATTAATCAAATTTTGCGTGCTAAGTATTACATTGAGAAAAAACTTCACAGCGCTGCTGATCCTGAGCATGAGGAAGCAAGTTTTGACGATATCGCCGATTTAACGGGTAAAACAGCGCAAGAAGTCGCTGCCATTCTAGCTCTCAATGAACATATTACTTCGCTGGATACCCCGCTTGAGGCCGATTCAGAAAAGAGCTTGCTTGACTTTTTGGCCGATAGTCATGGCACCTCTCCGGATGCCGAAGCACGTTATCATGAGCTTGAACAACTCATCAGTATTTGGCTTGCGCGTATGCCCGAAAAGCATCGCCGAGTTATTGAATATCGTTTTGGGCTAAATCATACTGAGCCGGCCACTCTCGATAAAATAGCGGAAGAAATGCAGATTACCCACGAACGTGTACGACAGCTGCAACATGAGGCGCTGATGTGGCTAAAGCGCTATTTCATTTCAAATGGAATTCGAAAGGAGGCCGTATTGTGACGCCCATTCTCGTTTTTGATATAGAAACTATTCCCGATGTGGCCGGCTTGCGGCGCCTTGATCATGACGCGTCAAACCTATCTGATGAAGCGCTGGTACAACAAGCTTTTGATGCACGCCGAGAAAAAACTGGCTCTGATTTTCTCCCGCATCATTTACACCGCATCGCAGCTATTTCTTGCACCTTTCGAGACCGTGATGGGTTCCGAGTGCGTTCCCTCGGCAGCACAAAAGATAACGAAGCCACGCTGATACAGGCGTTTTTCCGCGTGATTGAAAAATATACACCGCAGCTTGTCTCATGGAATGGCGGAGGCTTTGATTTGCCCGTGTTGCATTACCGAGCGCTGATCAATAATGTAGCAGCACCGAAATATTGGGATCTAGGCGAAGACGACCGGGACTTTAAGTGGAATAACTATATTAGTCGCTACCACGCGCGCCACACCGATTTAATGGATTTACTCGCGCTCTATCAGCCGCGTGCTAGTGTGCCGCTTGATGCCTTGGCAAAACTATGTGGCTTTCCCGGCAAGCTCGGCATGGATGGCTCGCAAGTGTGGCAAGCTTTTCAAAAAGGTCAGCTTGACGAAATTCGCAACTACTGTGAAACCGATGTTGTCAATACTTATTTATTGTATTGTCGCTTCCAACTTATGCGGGGCGGCTTCACGGCGCAAGAATATGCCAACGAACTGACCGTGATTAAAAATGCGCTTGCTGCTGAACCGGCTCCGCATTGGGCAGAATATTTGAGTGCATTTGATAATTAGGCATGCGTCAAATAGCCCAGGGACAAAGAATAGCGGCGCAGTCAGTGCTAGCAGTGGGCCATCATGTTGCGCTTGAGCTATTTAGTGTTGCTTAGTAGGAGGGCGTCTCCAATTATCTAAGAGTCTGTTCACGATCTCGTCCAAAACTTATTTTGGAGAAACTGGGGCGGTTGGGGCTGCATGTTGGCGTTCCCTTGTTACTCCACCATAATGTTCACGGACAGGATGTTTGTTTTTTAGATAATTGGAGGCATGTCCTACGTCTTCTCAATTGCTACGTATTAATATCGCGTTTGCGATCCATTGTTTATCATTCACTGTTTTTTATTCATCGTTTATTACTCATCTGTCATCTTAAAAAAGCAACTAAGCGCTACTGTGCCTAGCCGCTTTCTAATGAGTGAAAATGAGTGGTGATTGTCTCTAAAGAAAATTTTGCTTATGTCTGCTCAAGCTACAACAGCCGCTGCGCCTGTCATTGATATTGAATCGCTTGACCTAGAGGCCCGCGGTATTGGTCGGCTCGCTAACGAAACGGGAGAGGGGGCGAAAGTTATTTTCGTCGAAGGAGCCTTGCCATGTGAGCGAGTTAGCTATTCGAGCTACCGCAAAAAACCCAATTTTGAGCAAGCGCGGCTGGTGGCAGTATTGCGCGAAAGTTCACTACGCACGACGCCTCGCTGCCGCTTTTTTGAGCGTTGTGGTGGATGCTCCATGCAACATTTAGAAGTAAGGGCTCAGCTTGCGATTAAACAACGCGTGTTGGAAGATCAGCTAGCGCATCTCGCCAAAATACGTGCTCAGCAAATCTTCCGACCGATTGCTGGCCCCGCCTGGGGATACCGCTCGCGGGCGCGACTCGCTGTGCGTTACGTATTAAAGAAGGGCCATGCACTAGTTGGCTTTCACGAGCGGCGTCATCACTACGTAGTTGATATGACCAGCTGCGAAATTTTATCCCCGCCTATCTCAGCCATGTTGGTACCGCTACGCGCTTTAGTTGAGAGCTTATCCATTCGCGAGCAGCTGCCGCAGATCGAAGTTGCCGAAGGCACTGATGTCACCGCTTTAGTGCTGCGCGTGCTGGTTCCTCCAACAGAAGCCGACGAAGCATTGCTACGCGAATTTGCCAAGCAGCATCAAGTGCAATTTTGGTTGCAACCTAAAGGACCAAATACAATTTTCCCACTCGATTCAGCGCAGGCTGAGTTGACTTATACCTTGCCTGAATTTCAAATCAGGATGCCGTTTAAGCCCACTGACTTTACTCAAGTTAACCAGCCTATTAATCGTGCTTTGATAAGCCGTGCAATACGCTTGTTGGCACCTAAGCGTAGCGAGCGCATTCTCGATTTATTTTGTGGACTAGGTAATTTCACTTTGCCGCTGGCCCGTTATGCAGGCGAAGTAGTCGGCATTGAAGGTAGCGAAGCGTTGACAGAACGTGCCTTTGAGAATGCGCGCCTAAATGGCGTGAGCCAGCGTACCTCATTTTTATGTCGTAATTTATTTGAAATTACCGCGGAAGATTTAGACGCGCTGGGCACATTCGACAAATGGCTGATTGACCCGCCCCGTGAAGGTGCGTTAGCCGTGGTAAAAGCGCTGGTTGAGCGCCATGCAGCCAATGGCTCCATGCCACGCCGCATCGTTTATGTCTCATGCAACCCGGCTACCCTTGCACGCGATACTGAGTTGCTGGTGCACCAAGCGGGCTATACCCTGCGAGGCGCAGGCATCATCAATATGTTTCCGCATACCTCGCACGTGGAGTCAATCGCGCTTTTTGAGCGGGAATAAAATGAGTTTTAATTAATAAAAAAGCCGCACAAATCTAAAGGGTTGAACTGACCCCAAAAACTTAGACGGTTAAAGTAGCTAACAATGAAAGGACTGAATTCGGTATTGCACCGGGCTCAGTCCTTTTAGTTTGAGTTTGATGCGTTCATGATTGTAGTAGTAGATGTATTTGCTCAAACCTGCTTGTAACTCGTCAATATTACGAAATGTATTCAAATAAAAAAACTCAGATTTTAGTGTACCGAAGAAGCTCTCCATAGCCGCATTATCAAGACAGTTTCCTTTGCGAGACATACTCTGCGTGATACCTTTTTTCGCGAGCAGTTCTCGATAGGCGGCCATTTGATATTGCCATCCCTGATCTGAGTGCATGATTGGCTTGTCATGAGGCTGCAAACAGATAAAGGCTTTATTAAGCATGGTGCTTATCATCTCGAACGCAGGGCGCTGTGCGATTTGGTAGGAGATGATCTCTCCGTTGTACAAGTCCATCACGGGCGAGAGATACAACTTCTGGCCGTAGACATTGAATTCCGTTACATCCGTTACCCATTTATGGTTGGGGCGCTGGGCGCTAAATTGTCGTTGCAAGACATTGGGGGCTATGCGTCCTAACGCCCCTTTATAGGAACGGTATTTTTTAATACGTACCAACGATTTGAGCTTGAGCTGCCCCATCAAACGCTGGATTGTTTTATGGTTGATTGAATGTCCATTCTGCCGAATCACACTCGTGATACGTCGATAGCCATACCGTCCCTTATGCTGCGTAAAAACAGCCTGAATCTGCGCTTTGATCGCTAGATATTTATCGCCCCGCTGTAACGCTTTTTGTTGGTAGTAAAAGGTACTGCGTGCGAGGCCTGCTACTTTGAGTAAGCTGCTAAGGGGGTACTGGTGCCTTAATCCAAACACTATTTGTGCTTTCTGCGCTGTGCTGCCCGCTGGTCCGCTTGAATTAAGGCTTTGAGCTTTTTTAAGTAGGTGTTTTCCATGCGCAAATAATTCAGCTCTTCCTCAAGTACCTGTTCGCGCGTGCGCGTCTGTACATTTCCAGATTTGGGCGAGGTAGGGGGGGATGGTGGCATTTTTTTGCGGCGTCCTTGTTGGCGGGGAGAGAGGGCTTGTATACCTCCCGCATCATAATGACGTTTCCAGATACCCAGAATACCTACATTGCGAATATCAAAATAGGCTGCCGTTTCTCGATGCGACAGCGCGTGCTCCTGCATATGCTTTAGTACTGAAAGCTTGAATTGGGCGCTGTAGTTGCCGTACTTCTTTTTGAGGCTCGCTTCCCCATGCACGCGGTAGGCGGCCACCCACTTACGCAACATTCCATGTTCCACGCCATATTGCTGTGCCACGGCCCTGCCACTCTTCATGCCAGATAAATAGCTTTGAATGGCCGATAACTTAAATGCCTCGCTGTATTTACTCATAAAAAAACCCAAAAAATTAGATTGGTGTCCAACTTTTTGGGGGCACTTCAGGTTTGCGCGGCTTTTAAGGGCTGAAGTTTACTAGCGTTTTTGTTCTGTCTTTACTCTCGATTGCCACCAAAAATGCCAAGGATAGCGAGCAAATTGACGAATACATTGTAAATGTCTAAATAAATAGCGAGTGCGGCGGAAATATAGTTAGTTTCACCACCATTAACGACGCGTTGTACGTCAAACAGCATATACGCTGAGAAAATAATAATTGCCATGACTGATACAGTCAGCATCAATGCTGGCAATTTTAGCCAAATATTCGCAACGGAAGCGACTAACAACACAACCACGCCCATAAATAGCCATTTACCTAAGCCTGAAAAATCACGCTTTGAGAAAGTGGCAATCGATGCCATGGTGGTAAACACAATGCCAGTGCCGCCAAACGCTAGCATGATTAGGGTTGGGCCATTTGAAAAACCGAGTATAAAACTCAGCATGCGCGAGAGCATCAGCCCCATAAAGAAAGTAAAGCCTAGCAATAAGGCAGCGCCTACTCCGCTATTTTTATAGCGTTCAATCGCGAACATAAAACCAAAAGCAACAGCCATAAAGAGTATGAGACTCAGGCCTGGGCTGGTTCGTGCCAAGAGTGAAAAGCCAGTGCTGACGCCAAGCCAAGCACCGAATACAGTCGGCACCATAGATAACGCAAGTAGCCAGTAAGTATTACGCAACACCCGATTGCGGACGTTGAGCGCTGCTGGCGCGCTGTTGCGCTGTAGATCATAAGACCGGTATCTGCTCATTTCTTCTCCTTGCAAATAATGCTTGTACGCTGTGTCCAGCACCCGCTGGTTGCCGTGTCCTAGAACCTGTCCACAAATCGCCTAAAAGGCCGTGATTCGCGTTTTTTCAAATCCTGGGCGGTACTCGCAATCCTCATGTACCTAGGTGCACTCCGGTTGCTGCAAGGTTTACTCAACTAAGGGCCTTCCCCGACTGACAGCCTTTTAGACAATTTGTGGACAGGTTCTAAGTAAGTTGGTCCAACTTTGTGCAACCCACAGACTACGTCCTGAACCGCGGTAAGCGCATGCTAGAATAGCAGATTAATTTGATGCTGTACCAGTAGCTTCCTATCTGTTTAGCATTGAACGCAATGGTTAGCAGATAGCCTGAGCAACCTCTGCATAATCCCCGGCTGGCATTATGCCTCCTTGTCTAAGGAGTTATGCAGAGGTTCCCTAAGTTTAAGCTGCTGTGTGAAGTTGTGTATGTTATTAGCCGTTTGCCATAGCGGTTTTTTACGCTTTGCTTAATAAGAAGTTATAAATCAACGTGAGGTAGGCATATTGCTACTCTCGCCTTAATTTAGTCCTTCCTGAACGGCCTAATAGATAATTTTATTTGATCATATTATTAATCAGGTTATCGAAGCTGATTAATTTTTTCGGAGTTTTACATGGCGCTCGAACGCACTTTATCGATTATTAAACCTGACGCAGTAGCTAAAAATGTTATTGGCAAGATTGTGAGCCGCTTTGAAGACGCAGGTCTTAAAGTGGTAGAAGCTAAGATGGTTCATTTGTCACGCGCTGAAGCAGAGAAGTTCTATGCGATTCATAGCGAGCGCCCATTTTTCAAAGACCTCGTGAGCTTTATGATTTCTGGTCCGGTCTTTGTTCAGGCATTAGAAGGCGACAATGCGATTGCGAAAAACCGTGAATTAATGGGTGCGACCAATCCTAAAGAGGCTGCCGCCGGTACCATTCGTGCCGACTTTGCTGACAGCATCGATGCCAATGCAGTGCATGGCTCAGATAGCGCAGAAAACGCACGCACTGAAATTGCTTTCTTTTTTAATTAAAGAAATTCTGAATAAGCTGGGGGCAAGCAATACCGACGCCCCCGGTTATTCAAAGCTTCCCCAAAGCATATTCATTGCCTGCAGCCTAAGCAACGCTTGGGCATATACTGTGCATAATGTTCTTCCTTATCTAAGAGCTAATTTAGCGTTTCTAAAAGAGTCCAATAAGGCAGGCTTGTGCAGAAACCCTTATATACGTTGTATATTTTGGTTTCTGTGCCCTTGAATCGCACCAATCAAGGTGCTGAAAACGCTAAAAAGGCTCTTAGTAAGCGCTAAATAAATCGGGAGCGGTGTGATGCCGCGTTACCTTGCAGGCTTACTGTTATATCGGCATTTCTTGCTCACGATTGAGTATTTCCTTAAAAAAGAGGTTGACGCTTAAAAAGCGGCTTTCCCATGACGTCTACTGAAACGGTTAACTTACTTGATTTTGATGCCACCAAGCTGACTGCTTATTGCCAAAGCTTGGGGGAGAAGCCGTTTCGCGCCAAGCAATTGCAGCGCTGGATTCATCAGCGCGGGGCAGCTGACTTTAATCAGATGACTGACCTTGCTAAGTCACTACGCGAAAAACTCCTGACTTGTGCAACGATTAGCTCACCAGACATTATCCATCAGCATGTGTCCTCCGATGGCACTTGCAAATGGTTGCTGGACATAGGCAACCGGAACGCCGTTGAGGCGGTGTTTATTCCTGAACAAACCCGTGGCACCTTATGTATTTCTTCGCAGGCTGGCTGTGCGGTCAACTGCAGCTTTTGCTCGACTGGCAAGCAAGGCTTTAATCGGAACTTAACGGTAGGCGAAATTATTGGCCAGCTTTGGATGGCTGAGTTTGCGTTGCGCAAGCTAAATGACGCAAATGGTTCTACCGAGCCAGTCTCACGTGTGATTACGAATGTCGTCATGATGGGAATGGGCGAGCCATTGCTTAACTTCGATGCGGTTGTCGGAGCCATGAGAATTATGCTGGATGACAACGCTTATGGTCTATCGCGCCGGCGCGTGACGCTTTCAACTTCGGGCGTGGTACCCATGATGGATCGACTCGCTGCCGAATTGCCGGTCGCGCTAGCAGTATCGCTGCATGCGCCCAATGATGCTTTGCGCGATCAACTAGTGCCGCTAAACAAAAAATATCCGCTGGCTGAATTGATGCAAGCCTGCCAGCGCTATCTGGAAGTCGCACCACGCGAATTTATTACGTTTGAATATTGTATGTTGGACGGTGTTAACGATAGCGACGTGCATGCGTATGAACTCATTGAGCTGGTGCGTGATACACCTTGCAAGTTCAACCTCATCCCGTTTAATCCCTTCCCAGGCTCTGGCTTGCTGCGCTCTTCAGCGGTACGTATTAAACGCTTTGCCCAAATCTTGATGGACGGGGGCTTAATCACCACGGTTCGTAAAACCCGCGGCGATGATATCGATGCAGCCTGCGGTCAATTGGCGGGAACGGTGCAAGACCGTACGCGTTTAGCAATACGTAGCAAGGTGGTGAAAAGCGTGGCAATAGTTAAGGACAGTGACTCTTTATGATGATGCGTTATTTAATCGTGCTACTGTTGCTTGCATGTGGTGCCTGCACTTCTTCCTCCCCCTCGAACAAACAGCAACACATGCCATTGGAGCCAGAGGCTGCACGTTATCGATCTGATGCCTATACAGCACTTGCCTTCAAGTCACTTGAGCAAGGGAAACCAGAGGCTGCGAGCCGCCAAGCTGACAGCGCAGTGGTGGCGAGCGCCACTAGCAATGCGCTGCATGCACGTGCCTTAGGGGCATTGGCGCTTGATGATACAGCCAGTGCACGCACCTATTTTCAGAAAGCGTTAGATGCACAAGGCGGTTATTCTGATGCAGTATTACTACTGAATTACGGTACTTTTCTTTGCAACGAAGGGGAAACACCCGAAGGTCTCGCTATGTTGCGTCGAGCAGCCATAGCAGCACCTTCTGAAGCGGCCCGAATAGAGCATTTATCCGCCACTTGCGCTCAGCCACCTGAGGCAGCAAAGCGCGGATTAAAGCAGCATGGAACACCTGAACTCAACGGATTCTGGGATGAATGACAAGCAGCATTGGATAGATGACGAAACTGAGTCAATGGCAAAAGTGCCATCCTCACAAGCGCCGAACTCCTCACCTGATACCCCATTGGATATCTCATCGGATGCTTCATTAGACCTCTCTAACGAGAGGCAGAAAAATGCCGACCATGAGTGTGCCCGCAAGGTAGGGGCGAGTTTGGCACGCTTGCGCGAGGAAAAGAATTGGGTCTTGGATGATATATCAGCTCATCTTAAAGTCTCGATTGCAAAATTGCGTGCGCTTGAAGCAGGTGATTTAGATCAATTGCCAGACTCGGCATTTGCAGTGGGTCTTTTGCGTAGCTATGCAAAAGTGATAGGCATCGATCCAACGCCGTTCATAGAAGAGCTGCACGGTGTTAGCACCCTGTTTAAGACTGAGCTTTCGGTGCCTGGTATGCGCGTTGCCCCTTTGCCCCGCAACCATGAGTTAGTTATCTGGAGAGGGCGCTTTAAAAAAAGCCGCGTCTGGATAGCGAGCATAGCTTTAGCGCTTATCTGCGCTGCGTTGTATTGGGGTAGTGCATCGGTGCGTTGGTCTACCAGCGTGCAGGCACCAAACCTGAATTTAGGTGTGCCGCCTTCGCCGTCCGTGGCCGAGGCTAAGAAAGAGCCTGCGCTGATGGCGCCGCCTGGTGCAGCTTTACCTGCCTCAGCGCTAACCTCGGTAGCAGTCTCAGCCCCAGTAGCTGCGCCACCAAGTACCGGCTCGCTAGCTGGGCATCAATCATCCATCCATTTCAAAGCTTCGCAAGATAATTGGGTGAATGTGCGCCAACAAGATGGCAAGGAAATATATAGCGGGGTGCTGCGTAAAGACGAAGAGCGTACCGTACAAGGTGTGCCGCCCTTTAAATTGATCGTTGGCAACCAAGCCGGCCTTGAAGTTATCGAGCTAGATGGAAAGCGAGTCGATTCGTCAAAGTATGCCAATCCCAGGCAAAATAATGTGGTGAATTTCGATTTACCTTAGTGTGTCTAAGAACCTGTTTACGGCCTTTTAGGGAATCGTAAGCAGGCTTTTAGGGACTGCGCAAGATTTCCCCATGTATGCTTATTGAGGTACGTAAAAAAACAAGATGTACAGAACGGCTATAAAACCATGATTGATGGCGGTGCTCAGAAAATAAATTCTGTAAGCCTAAAGCAGCCTAGTTGTTTATGCATCAAGCTAGGGAAACGCTGAATAAATCGGGAGCGGCGTTATGCTTCCGTGCCGTACTTAGTTGTACTGCTTGAGTTGGGATTGTTTGCGCACGATTTATTCAGCACTTCCGTAGTAAGCCAGCTTATCTATTCATTCACGCTACAGCGCGTGGAAACGCTGAAAAGCTCGGATGGTATTAGCCCTCTTGTGTATGCTCTGTCTATGTTGGCTTTCCTTGTCTCGCTTAAGGAAGCGCTGTATAAACCGCACGAGACAATATAGCTAGACAGTCAGGAGGTATGATGCCCCCGGTTATTTAGTGCCCCCTTAATTCAGCGTTTTCTTTATTTACACTTATTCACAGTTATGAGAAATGCTGGTATGCAGCCCTCCTGCGAGACTTTTTTAAGTGGTCCGGCGCAGCGCCGTGTCTCGCTGCCAGTCGATGTTCGTTGGCAAGATCGGTGCGTAACCATTGGCGGTAACGCGCCCATTCGCGTGCAGTCGATGACCAATACCGATACTGCCGATGCAATAGCCACGGCGATTCAGGTGAGAGAGTTAGCGCAGGCTGGCTCGGAAATAGTACGCATCACCGTCAATACACCAAAGGCGGCCGCCGCAGTACCTGCGATTCGCGAGCAGCTTGACCGCATGGGTGAGTCGGTGCCGCTGGTGGGTGATTTTCACTACAATGGTCATGTACTGCTGCGCAGCTACCCAGAATGCGCGCAGGCGCTTTCTAAATACCGGATTAATCCAGGTAATGTCGGTCAAGGCAAAAAACACGATACGCAATTTGCGCAGATGATTGAGGCAGCTTGCCGCTATGACAAGCCGGTTAGGATTGGCGTTAACTGGGGTAGCCTTGATCAAGATTTACTTGCGCACCTGATGGATGAAAACGCACGCCGCGCTAAACCTTGGGAGGCGCAAAATGTGATGCTCGAGGCGCTCCTCCAATCAGCGCTTAGCTCGGCTGAACATGCGTTAGCACTAGGGTTACCGGCACAGCGCATCATTTTGTCGTGCAAAGTGAGTGAAGTGCAGCATTTAATTACGGTTTACCGTGCCCTTGCCAAACGTTGTGACTATGCGTTGCATCTGGGGCTGACTGAAGCGGGTTTAGGTTCAAAAGGTATTGTCGCTTCGACCGCTGCCTTAGCTGTGTTACTGCAAGAGGGCATTGGTGATACGCTGCGCATCTCCTTGACGCCAGAACCCGATGCTTCGCGTACAGGTGAGGTAAAAGTAGCACAGCAAATTCTGCAAACCATGGGCTTGCGTTTATTTACACCGATGGTTATTGCCTGCCCAGGATGTGGGCGTACGACTAGCACTTTCTTTCAAAAATTAGCCGCTGATATTCAAGATTATCTCGACACTCAAATGCCGCGCTGGCGTGAGCATTATCCGGCCGCTGCTGGCATGCGGGTCGCGGTGATGGGATGTATTGTCAATGGGCCAGGTGAATCTAAGCATGCCAATATCGGCATTAGCTTGCCAGGCTCAGGAGAAAACCCTGCTGCGCCAGTATTTATCGATGGCGAAAAAGTGCTCACCTTACGTGGTGAGCACATTGCTGAAGAGTTTCAGAAAATTGTGAGCGATTACGTCCAAACCCACTATGGCAGCGCTTAAGGAACTGTTCAATCAGTTGTGAGCGACGCTATGCCAATTGTATTTATCTCTTTCTTGTATTAGGGCAGCAAAGGCATGCCTTTGCTCGCGACTGATTGAACACTTCTCCTAAAACCTGTAGAAAGAAACGCTGCAACCTACTGCATGGGTAATTGAGATGAGTTTTTGGGAGTGGTTGTATTGGGGTTTTATCTCTAATAAAACGCTTTAATTCAACCTACGACCTCTGCATTCTTATTAATTATCTATATGCTTTGGCTTGGCCCGATTTTATTCAGTTAGAAAAACACGATTGCGTGCTTAAAATCTGTTTAGAGTGGGTCCGCGTACTCTGATTAAACAAAAAATTTCCATGACAGAAAAAAAACAGAAAGTTGAAAAGCTTGTCGGTGTTAAAGGAATGAATGACATTCTTCCGCAAGACGCTGCGCTTTGGGAGCATTTTGAAGAAGTTTCGCAATCAGTGCTGCGTGCTTACGGCTACCGTAATATTCGCACGCCGATTGTTGAGCACACCACACTTTTCACGCGTGGCATTGGCGAAGTGACAGATATTGTCGAAAAAGAAATGTATAGCTTCACCGATGCCTTAAACGGTGAGCATTTAACGCTACGCCCAGAAAATACTGCTGCGGTGGTGCGCGCCGTGATTGAGCACAATTTGCTCTACGATGGTCCTAAAAGGTTGTGGTATACCGGACCTATGTTTAGACATGAGCGTCCGCAGCGCGGGCGCTATCGGCAATTTCATCAGCTTGGCGTGGAAGCCCTCGGCTTTGCTGGACCAGATACTGATGCTGAAATTATTTTAATGGGTCAGCGCCTATGGCAAGAGTTGGGGCTAAATGGCATACGCCTTGAAATCAACTCACTTGGCCAAGCGCATGAACGTGCGGCCTATCGTCAGGCGTTGATTGCTTACCTTGAACAACATCAAGAACAGCTTGACGAAGAAGCCAAGCGGCGTCTATATACGAATCCGCTGCGTGTGCTCGATACAAAAAACCCAGCTTTACGCGAGATCATCCAAGCCGCCCCAGTTTTGCATGACTTTCTCGGTGATGAGTCACGCACGCACTTTACCGATTTGCAGCGCTTGCTTAAGGTGAATAGTGTCTCGTTTACGATTAATCCTCGCCTGGTGCGTGGGCTTGATTATTACAATTTAACCGTATTTGAATGGCTAACCGATCGGCTGGGCGCGCAGAGTGCGGTGGCGGGTGGCGGCCGTTACGATCCACTGGTCGAGCAATTGGGAGGCAAACCAACGCCTGCTTGCGGCTGGGCTATCGGCATTGAGCGGGTATTGGCTTTGTTGAAAGAAGATCGACCTAGCGTTGTGCGTGAAGATTGCGAAATCTACCTGGCGCATCAAGGCACAGCCGCTCGTACGCAAGCTTTTGTCCTGGCAGAGCGTCTGCGTGATGCAGGTTTTACCGTACTGGTACACTGCAGCCCGGACGGCACACCAGCAAGTTTTAAAGCTCAAATGAAGCGAGCAGATGCAAGTGGGGCGGCACATGCCATTATTATTGGCGAAGATGAAGTCGCGCAGGGGTGTGTCACTGTTAAGCCATTACGGCGTGGCAATGGAGAAGGTAACCCAGCTACGCAGCAGCAAATTAACGTTGAATCTCTTATAGATTATTTAATTGATACGGTCGGAAGCGCTGAATAAACCGTTCTCAGCCTACTGCATGGGTAGTTGAAATGCGCTTTTGAGGATGGGGACGTGTGGGAGTCCCTTCGTCATTCCAACCCACGAGTTAATAAAAGGTGATAATTGCGGCCATCTTTTAGCAAATTTGTAAACAAGTTCTGAGGAAATAGACACATGAGTGATCATCTTGAACAAGAAACGCTTGATCAACTCAAAGCTTGGTGGATGCGTTGGGGCAAGCTATGTATTTTAGGGATGACGGTAGCCTTACTACTTTTAACTGGCTGGAATAGTTGGAGTTATTGGCAGCGCAAGCAAACTACGCAAGCTGAAAAACTTTACGAGCAGTTCCAACAGCTAGCTGATTGGCCGGCACAGTCAGGCCGAAAAATTGATCAGGCTCAGGTGCTGCGTATTGTGCAGGATATGGAAAGTAAGTTTGGCCGTACGCCTTACGCACAGATGACTGCGCTAGCTGCAGCCAAAGTTTTCTATCAACTGGCAGATACGGCGCAGACAAAGGCGCAATTACAATGGACTACTCAGCATGCAATAGACGCTGAATACCGACAGCTTGCCAGCCTGCGTTTAGCCAGTGTGCTATTTGATGAAAAAGCTTATGATGCAGCCCTGAAATTGCTCGCCAAAAAACCCTCCGAGGCTTTTCGAGCACTGTATGCCGATCGCCGCGGGGATATTTTAGCGGCCCAAAATAAGCTTGACGAAGCCCGGCAGTCTTACCGTAAGGCATTGCAAGCGTTTAGCCCTGGGGACCCTTTACTGCGTATGACGAAATTCAAGTTGGATGCTTTAGGCGGCTAAGCGCCTGCTTAGTGTTTTCCAAAAGCTGCGGCATCACGTAGTACAAGAAATTTTCGTGTACGTCCGTGGATAATCTGGTTCCTCTAAACAAGGCCATTTTTTGAAAATCTTAAATAAATTCTAAGCGCTAGCCGCATAAATTTTTGCGATAGCTCGCTTTGAATAAGATTCTTGCTCTAATATTAGGGCATGTCCTCAAATCGTAGCGAGCGCGTATCAGGCGGGGAAGCAGTAGATTTGAGGAAATGCCCTAGGTAAATGCTGAATCAATCCTGTGTAAGCATGTCGCTACGCTGGATTGATTCAGCGTTTTTTAGTTTGCTCCAGCAGTGAATGGCTGGCTGAGCATCAATTTATTAATGGGATAGGACTTTAACCATGTCTCTGTTTAAACGTTTTTCTGCTGCACTTGCGCTACTGACGCTAGCGTTTTTAGCCGCTTGCTCAACCCCCAAAGATTTACGGCGCCTACCGACTCCTTTGGCTGCGATTAAGCCTGAGCTGCAAGTGAAGCAAGTGTGGTCTGCCAATGTTGGCGCAACTAAGCGATATCTATTCCAGCCTATCGCAGTTGGTGAGGCTATTTACGCAGCAGCAACTAACGGTACGGTAGTCAAAATTGATGCGACCAATGGTCGTGAAGTCTGGCGCAAAAAACTGCCAACTGTTTTGACGGCAGGTGTTGGCAGTGATGGAGAATTGACCGCAGTAGGCGGGAAGAATGGGCATGTTTATACCCTAGACGACCAAGGCAAATTGCTATGGAGCGCAGATGCGAAGGGGGAAATCCTCACCTCTCCATTAGTCGGTTATGGCGTAGTGCTAGTACGTACCACGGATGGCAACATTACTGCTTTTAATGGCCTGACTGGAGAGCAGAAATGGGTTTTCCATAATCGCTCGATACCTCTCAATTTACGTGCTACAAGTGGAATGATTTTTGCCGGAGAAACAGCGTTTATCGCGGGTTTTCCAGGCGGTTCATTAGCAGCCATTAACCTTGCTACGGGCGAGGCTTACTGGCAAATCCCGGTTTCCTACCCAACGGGCGTTACCGAAGTAGAGCGTATTAATGATGTAGTTGGCACACCTACCTTAGTTGGCCGCGAAGTTTGCTCGGTCACTTTCCAAGGACGCATAGCCTGCTTTGATGCGCAAACTGGGCAAGCGATTTGGGAGCACCCTTTCTCAAGCTATGGCGGCTTGGCGCAGGCTGAAACCGCGCTGGCAGCAGCCAATGAATGGTCGGCGGTTTCGCTATATGATGCAGCAACTGGCCGTTCATATTGGCAAAATACAAAATTACAAGGACGCAATTTAAGCAGCCCAGCCATCATTGGCGCAGCGGTCGTGGTGGGCGACTATAAAGGGTTTATGCACTTTTTATCAGCTGAAACGGGAGACTTTGTCGCACGTATCAAAACAGATGGTAGCGCGATTACTGCTCAGCCAGTGCTGGCGGGTCAAACCCTAGTGGTGCAAACGCATAATGGTCATTTGTATGCATTTAGGCCGCAATAGAAAGCTGATTTCTTCTTATTAATTTTGTTTAATGCTCAAGTGGGGTTGGGCACTAAAAACTTGTTCAGCCTCTTTCAAAAATGCCCTTATTTGGGGGGAGCTCCTCAGTTGGGCAAAACCTTGCGGAAGCTGGCGTGTACTCAATCAAGTACATGAGGATTTGGAGCACTGCACCGGATTTGACAAATACGCGAAGAAAGGTGCCTGATCGGGCTTTCTTGGATACGCCAAATAGTTTCTAAGCAAAGTCCATCGTACCTTGCCATGCAGCCTGTTAAATATTGATTTACCTGGCTGCGCATTTTTAGTTGTTAGCTTTGCGTCTGTTTTGGGCCTATTTCTGTCTGTGTTTTAACCTTGGGCAGGCTATTGGCCAAGATCATGCAGCGTGGAAATTCTAAACAGGTTCTTAGCACCGCTAACCTATCGTTATAAGTTAATCATGAAACCCGTTATCGCTCTTGTGGGACGCCCTAATGTGGGCAAATCCACGCTCTTTAATAAGCTCACGCGTTCGCGCGATGCCTTGGTCGCTAATTTCCCAGGGCTTACGCGGGACCGCCACTATGGTGAAGGTCGCTTAGGTGGTCGCCCCTACTTAGTGATTGACACGGGTGGTTTTGAAACGATTTCAGAAGATGGCATCTTCCAGCATATGGCGCAGCAAATGCAGCAAGCTGTAGAAGAGTCAGATCTGGTGATATTTGTGGTCGATATGCGTCAGGGAAGCACACCACAAGATGCGTTGCTTGCTGAGTACCTGCGTAAAACAGGCCGCCCGATCATGGTCGTGGTCAATAAAGCCGAAGGCTACCAAGCTGAGGTAGCCTGCGCTGATTTTCATGCGTTTGGGTTGGGTGCGCCGCATCCAATTTCGGCTGCCCACGGCGAGGGTGTGGCCGGCATGATTGATGAGGCGCTAAGCCTTGTATACGCAGCAGACAGGTTTAAAGAGACAACTGAAGAGACCAGCACGCGCGGGACTAAAATTGCCATCGTAGGTCGCCCTAATGTAGGTAAATCAACCTTGGTTAATACCTTGCTGGGTGAAGAACGTGTGATTGCGTTCGATATGCCAGGCACTACGCGGGATTCAATTTATATTGATTTTACGCGGCAAGGCCAGCCATACACATTGATTGATACAGCTGGTTTGCGTCGACGTCGGAATGTTTTTGAAGCGGTTGAAAAATTTTCAGTAGTCAAAACATTGCAATCCATTTCAGATGCAAATGTGGTTATTTTTCTACTCGACGCACGGCAAGAGATTACCGATCAAGATGCCCATATTGCCAGCTTTGTGATGGAACAAGGGCGTGCCGTAGTGGTGGCTGTCAATAAATGGGACAAGCTTGATAATTACACGCGTGAACGCATTAAAACTGAGCTTGGACGCAAAATGGAGTTTCTCAATTTTGCGAAATTTCATTTTATTTCTGCCATCGAAAAAACGGGCATTGGTCCGTTAATGCGCTCAGTTGATGACGCCTATGCGGCAGCCATGTCCAAGCTTCCTACGCCTCAACTTACCCGTATTTTGATGGAAGCGGTTCAATTTCAGCCGCCTCGCCGGCATGGCTTAACCAGGCCGAAGCCGCGCTATGCGCATCAAGGTGGGCACAATCCGCCGATTGTGGTGGTTCATGGCAGCGCACTGGAGGCAATAACGCCGGCTTACCAGCGTTATCTTGAAAGAAAATTCCGCGAAGCTTTTTCCCTTATTGGTACGCCATTACGGATTGAGTTCCGCTCCAAATTAAATCCTTATCTAAAAGACTGAATCAGCTGTGCGCTATAGATGTGCTGCCGGCGCGCACGGCTTATTCCGTGCTTCTAATTTGCTGATGCAAAACGGGTAGTAGTGTTATGCCTTGCCCCCGGTTTATTCAGCGTTTTCGTAAACCGAAAAAGATTAACGAATTCCGTAATCATGCGATGTATTTTTTTTGCATAGTTTAAAAATCGGCTATAGTGCTTAAAAATTGGATTAGATAAATTTTTTCGCAATAGTTAATTAACTGTAAAAAAAAGTAGCTCGCCAATCAAATAACAGAAGGAAGCGCTAAATAAATTTTGAGCCTGGGATGCCAATGCAGATCGTGCATTTAAGTACAACCATCAGGCATGACACCGCTTCTGATTTATTCAGCGCTTCAGAGCCAAGCATAAGAACCTGTTCAAAGTCTCCCAAAAGTGCCCTTATTTGGGGGAGTCCGGCGCACAGAAACCGGAGTGTACTTAAGTACATGAGGATTTCGAGCACCGCACGACCGCGAAGAAGGGTGCTTTTGGGAGACTTTGAACAGGTTCTAAGAAAAAGTCTGGATAGAATTTGACTTAATCCGTGCGCGCATGAATTTAAGTCTGGTTCATATCTAATATCTAGGAAAGTCTGCCTAAGTCAGCCCTCCTGATTTCGATAAGCTGGTTTATCTGTTTTAAAAAAGTAAAAGAGAAGGTGGGCTGTCTCAAAAACAAAACGGAGTTTGCTATGAGTAGTAAAGTCGCTAAAGGGCAATTATTACAAGACCCATTTTTAAATGAACTGCGCAAACAACATATGCCAGTATCGATTTATCTCGTTAATGGCATTAAGCTGCAAGGCAATATTGAATCCTTTGATCAATACGTTGTTTTATTGCGCAATACTGTTACGCAAATGGTTTATAAGCACGCTATTTCTACAGTAGTTCCAACTCGTCCGGTTACTTTGCAAGCGGATGAAGAAATGGAAATGCCGTCTTAAATTAATCTCACCCAGCCGGCCACGCATCATGGGCTAATTCGCTTTTAAAAAGGTCGGCTATATTTATTTGTTCCTTTTAATTTGATTAATGCCGCCCTTGTTAGTATAGATTTTGGAGGTTTGGATTTTCAGGCTAGTTTGGAAGAGTTAAGTTTGCTCGCGACTAGTGCTGGCGCCATTCCTCGTATTACCTTCACCGGCCGCCGAGCCAGCCCAGCCGCCGCACTTTTTATTGGTAGCGGTAAAGCCGAAGAGATCAAAGAGGCGCTAGCTAGCCAGCCTGAGCCTATTGATGTCGTTATTTTCAATCACCCACTTTCTCCGGCACAGCAGCGCAATTTAGAAAAAATCTTTGAGATCCGGGTAGCGGATCGCACGAGTTTGATTTTAGATATTTTTGCGCAACGGGCACGCAGCCATGAAGGTAAGGTGCAGGTTGAGCTGGCCCAACTCCAATACTTAGCCACACGATTAGTGCGCGCCTGGACCCATCTTGAGCGGCAAAAAGGCGGTATTGGTTTGCGTGGGCCTGGCGAAACGCAGCTTGAAACAGATCGACGCTTAATTGGCATACGCATCAAGCAATTAAAAGAGCAGCTGGCGCGCCTACGTCGTCAGCATGATACGCAGCGCCGACAACGTTTACGTAGCGGCGCTTTTACGGTTTCGCTAGTGGGTTATACCAATGCAGGTAAATCGACTCTCTTTAATGCGTTGACCAAGGCCAAAGCCTATGCTGCCGACCAATTGTTTGCCACCCTTGATACCACTTCACGGCGTGTCTACTTGGGCAATTCATCTCAAGTGATCATTTCTGATACGGTTGGTTTTATTCGCGATTTACCCCATGCACTAGTTGCAGCTTTTCGCGCGACGCTTGAGGAGACGGCTCATGCTGACTTATTGCTACATGTGGTTGATGCGGCAAGCCCAGCACGATTTGAGCAAATTGAGCAAGTCAATGCAGTACTCAATGAAATTGGGGCTGCGCAAATTCCACAAATTATGGTGTGGAATAAAATTGATAAGGTGCCTGAATTAGCAGCGGCTGGCAGCAGTGTGCTGCGTGATGAGTATGGTAAGATTGCCCGCGTCTTTTTAAGTGCGCAAGCTGGGCAAGGCTTAGATGCTTTGCGTGAAGCTATCGTCGAAAACCAGAGTATGCAGGAAAGTCAGGCAAAAAATTTGCCGGTGGACCACATGAGTGAGCCAGAGCATCCGCTAGCCAGCTAGAGAAGCGCTAAATAAATCACGAGTAAGCATAAGACAGGCGTATGCCGATAGTGTATTTAGCTAACTATCGGTAGAGTGCCTTTTTCGGCTTATTTGCGCTTTCTGATTACCAACTGAGAGCGGTGAATTAATCGCGAGCAATTGCAAGCAATGCTGACGCGACCAGTACCTCTAAGCGCTGGCCGTGAGGCATGGCACTGCTTTTTCCGGTATTCAGTTTTTTCCTAGGGCTTGGGCAAAGCAAATAAACTCTCTAAAACGCATGATGATAAAGCGCTTACGTGCTGCCTTTACGATGAAAGATCCACAAGAAAACAAATCAGGGAACGGACGCGGTGAACCGCCTGATCTCGATGAGCTATGGCGTGAATTTAACCGCCGCTTGCAGCGTGTATTGGGACGTTTAGGGCATAAGCAAAGTAATAGCAGCAACATTCAACCTCAGCGCAATGGATACTACTATTTAGTAGGCGCCTTGCTAGCAGTATTAGGGGTTTGGATAGGTAGCGGCTTTTATATGGTGCAATCAGGTCAAGCCAGCGTTGTGCTACAGCTTGGCGAATATAAAAAAACCACGCATGCAGGCTGGCACTGGCGTTTGCCGTATCCATTGCAATCAAATGAAATAGTTGATTTAGCTACAGTGCGCTCAATTGAAATTGGGCGTAATAGCCTAATTCGTGCCGCTGACGTCAAAGATTCTTCGATGCTCACGCAAGAAGGCAGAATTCTTAATGTGCGTTTTAACGTTCGTTATTCTGTCGATAATGCGCGGGCTTTCCTTCTCAATAATGTTGGCCCAGAGATGGGCGTGATGCAGACTGCTGAAGCTACTGTGCGCGAAGTGGTTGGGCCGCGCAAAATGGCTGACTTATTAGTCAATGGACGGGAACAGCTTGGCAGCGCGATTGTTCCGGTTTTACAAAAAAAACTCGATATATACAACAGTGGGATTCGTATCAAGGAAGTCGTGATACAAAGCGTGCAACCGCCCGAGCAAATCCAGGGCGTATCTGATGAAATGCGAAAAATTAAATTAGCCAATGAAAGCCAAAAAAAAGCGGCACAAGCTTACGCTAATGACATTATTCCGGCAGCAAAAGATACGGCAGCACGCATGCTAGATGAAGCTGAAAGCTATAAAGCCAAGGCCATCGCACAAGCCCATGGCGAAGTAGCGCGTTTCAAACCGCTCTTGGCAGCGTTTATCAAAGCGCCAGAGGCTACGCGAGAGCACATGTATTTAGATACGATGCAGCAAGTCTATGGCAATTCGATGAAAGTTTTTGTCGATAGAAACAAAGCTGCCAGCACGCAAATTGTTCTTCCGTTTGATGGGTTTAAAGGCAAGCCGCTATCTTCGGCCGCACAAGGTGCTGCGAGTAACGATGCTCTTCAAACCAAACGTAATGAAACTGACAAGGGTGAAAATGCCCAGTCATTGACTAATCCTGCGCCGGGTTTGGCTGAATCAAACCGACCAGGTAGTACAGAGCCTGTGTCAGCGAGCAAAGAGTCGTTACGCAATCGTGATTTTTTACGCGATAGAGAGCGTAGCGAAGAAGCACGTTAAGAAAGCGCTGAATAAATCGGAAGCAGCCTCGCGCCTTTGCCTCACTAGGCAAGGCAAAGAGGCAAAAATTCAAACGAACGCTTAAACAAGCGCTTTATTTAAACAAATAAGCAAATAAGCAATGAGGAAGGGAAAATGAAGCGGATGCTTGCGCTCATAATTGCTGTGGCCCTTTTATTCTGGTTCGGCTTATCGATGATTTTCATAGTCGATCAACGTGAATATGCGATTGTTTCAAGCTTTGGCAGTTTGGGTCAGCTTAAGCGCGTCATTGCATCGCCTGGTGTGCAGGTTAAATTACCAATGCCGCTTGAAAGCGTAGTGCGTTTACATAAGCGGATTCAAACGATTAATTACACAGAGGCAGATGGCTATGCAATGGCTGATGTCCCGAATGTGCTTGTCAGCTTGATTATCAAGTGGCGCATAGTTGAGCCACGTGAATACTTTACCCGGGTCGGGAAGAGTAGCGCTGTGGCGCAAAATAAATTGTCGCCAATAGTAAGCGCTGCGTTGCGCAAGCAACTTGCCCAGCGCACCTTAGCCAGCCTTTTATCCAGTGACCAGCAACCTATGCTAAGGGCTGTGCGCGAGCAAGTTAGCCCTGAGGTTAAAGTGCTTGGCATAGAGATAATTGATGTGCAGCTTAAACGTATTGATTTGCCAGCTGTCGCAACCAAAGTCGTGTATCAGCAGATGCAAGCCGAGTACCAGCAGCTGCTTGCTCAGTTGCGCTCAGACGGCACCGAGCAAGCGCAGAAAATTCGCGTTGAAGCCGAGCGTCAGCGTGAAGATATCCTAGCGCTTGCGTATAAAAACGCCCAGGGCATTAAAGGCGAGGGCGATGCACAAGCCTCAGCGATCGAAGCTGAAGCCTTGCAAAGCTCACCCCATTTTTACCATTTCTTTAAAAGCCTTGAGGTTTATCGGCGCAGCTTTAGCGGGCGCGATGTGATGGTGGTTGACCCAAGCAGTGAGTTTTTCCGCTTTATGCGACGCCCGCTAGCACCTGTCGAAAAATCGCCTAAAAAGCCGTGATTCGTGCTTTTGTCGAGTCCTGTGCTCCGTCCTTGCCCAATTGATGCCTTTTAGGCGATTTGCAGATAGGTTCTTAGCGACAGAGTCAGAGGCTAGTCGTAAGCGCGCAAGATAAAATACCGTTTCACTTTTTAAAAAATCTCGAATATGCCAGCTAATTCAAGTAAGGATTGCCAAGCCCCTGGGGCAAGGAATGCCGACGCAGACAGTAAAAACGTACGGCAAGGAGGCATGGCGCCGCTACAAGGGGGTGATAATCCTTACTTAAATAGTGGCGGGCGCAATGTCGTTGTTGTTGGTACGCAATGGGGTGATGAAGGCAAGGGCAAAGTTGTTGACTGGCTGACTGACCACGCGCAAGGTGTCGTACGCTTCCAAGGGGGGCATAACGCAGGCCATACGCTGATCATTGACGGCTGCAAAACTATTTTGCGACTGATCCCCTCAGGCATTATGCGCGCAGGCGTTAAATGCTATCTCGGCAATGGTGTCGTTTTATCGCCCGAAGCGCTTTTCAAAGAAATTGGCGAGCTTGAAACAGCCGGCATTGACGTGCGTAGTCGGCTGCTGATTTCTGCTGCTGCGACCTTAATTTTGCCAAGCCATGTTGCTATTGATCAAATGCGCGAAAAGCAGCGTGGCATAGCAAAAATTGGCACAACCGGCCGTGGCATTGGCCCAGCTTACGAAGACAAAGCGGGCCGCCGTGCCTTGCGTGTGCAAGATTTATTTGATGCAGAGAGATTCGGCGAACGGCTGCGCGACACACTCGACTTTCATAATTTCTTGCTCACGCGTTATTTAAACGGCGAAGCTATCGATTACGCAAAGACGCTGGACACCATGCTGGGCTACGCAGCTGAACTCGCACCGCTTGCTGCAGACGTTTCCGCACTTTTATACGCTGCCAACCGCAGCGGCTCCAACCTACTGTTTGAAGGGGCGCAAGGTGCGTTGTTAGATATTGATCACGGCACTTACCCATTTGTCACAAGCAGCAATTGTATCGCTGGTGCGGCCACCACTGGCGCGGGTGTTGGGCCGCAGCAATTACACTATATGTTGGGTATTACCAAAGCCTATTGCACCCGCGTGGGGGCAGGGCCATTCCCAAGTGAATTGTTTGATGCAGACAATCCGAAGCGGCAAGATCCAATTGGCGTGTTACTGGCCAAAACAGGTAAAGAATTTGGTTCAGTGACTGGGCGTCCGCGCCGTACTGGCTGGCTGGATGCTGCTGCACTTAAGCGTTCGCTGCAAATCAATGGCATCTCTGGCTTGTGCATTACTAAGCTCGATATCCTCGATATCCTCGATACGATTAAACTGTGTGTAGGCTATCGGCTCGATGGTAAAGAAATTGATATTCTGCCGCTGAGTGTGGCGGAGATTGAAAAATGCGAGCCAATTTACCAAAGTTTCGAAGGGTGGCAGGAAAGCACAGTGGGGATGACCCGCTGGGAACAGCTTCCGGAAAACGCCCGACGTTATTTAAAACGCATAGAAGAAGTGGCAGGTGTGCCTATCGATATGGTATCTACCGGCCCTGATCGGGATGAAACAATCTTACTGAGGCATCCGTTTGGTGCTTAGTGGTTTGATTAGCCCAGGCAAAGCAATTTGCCTGGGCTTTTTAATTTCTAAGGGCCTGTTTAGCAGTTTCAACAAGCTCGTGTAGGTTGGGGGGACGAAGAAACCCCAACATATTGCACTGGTAATTGGGGCGTTGCTTTGAGGGTAGGCTATGTTGGGGTTTCATCCTCACCAATACGCATCCCAACCTACGCGCTTCGTTTATTACTCTATCTTGTCGTGTAGGTGTCGCTCTATATAGGGTTTGGCCTATACAATTTTGCTTTAGTTTTTAATCAAAAAATTGTGTCTACTCTTTCGCAAAACGAAGCATCTTCGCCTCCTAAAAATACGCTCTCTACCCTGATTGTTGCTTCGATTGGGGTAGTTTTTGGTGATATTGGCACAAGCCCTCTCTATTCTTTGAAAGAGGCTTTCAATCCAGTCCATGGCATTCCACTTAGCCCAACTTCAATCTTAGGCGTGCTTTCACTGTTGTTTTGGGCCATCGTGATTGTGGTGGGGCTTAAATATGTCATCTTTGTTATGCGCGCTGACAATCATGGTGAGGGAGGGGTGCTGGCATTAATGGCTTTAAGCTTACGCGGTTTTAACCGTAAGAGCCGCCTAGCCACATGGCTAATGATGCTAGGTGTATTTGGCGCGTGCATGTTTTATGGAGACGCGGTAATCACACCTGCTATCTCCGTGCTTTCAGCCGTAGAAGGGCTGCAACTCGTGACTCCGCGTTTAGCTGGGTCAGTGCTGCCGATTACCGTCGTGGTTTTAATTCTTTTATTCTGGCTGCAACAACGCGGTACGCATATTGTCGGTAAGCTGTTCGGGCCGATTATGCTGCTTTGGTTTGCTACGCTTGCGTTTTTGGGCATCGCTCAGATTATTCACACACCCGCCATTATCAGTGCGCTTAACCCTTTATATGGCATACGCTTTATGGCGCAGCATGGAGCACAAACCTATGCGGTATTGGGTTCTGTCGTCTTGGTGTTGACTGGAGCAGAAGCGCTATATGCCGATATCGGCCATTTTGGCGCGCGTCCCATCCGTTTTGGTTGGTATAGCATTGTGATGCCAGCGCTCATCCTCAATTATTTTGGACAAGGTGCGCTGCTTCTCAGCAATCCCCGCGTTATGGATAACCCTTTTTATCATCTCGTTCCGCATTGGGGGCTGTTGCCGTTAGTCATATTAGCTACGCTCGCTACCGTGATTGCTTCGCAGGCGGTTATTTCTGGCGCTTTTTCTCTTACCAGCCAAGCCGTACAAATGGGCTTTGCGCCGCGCATGAAGATCAGCCATACCTCAGCACACGCGATAGGGCAGATTTATATTCCGCTCGCTAACTGGCTATTGCTGGCGATTATCATATGTATCGTGCTGAGCTTTAAAAATTCAGATAGCTTAGCTGCTGCGTACGGCATCGCTGTGACTACCACCATGGTTATCACTACTGTGCTGGCTAGCGCTGTGATGATAAAAGTGTGGCGTTGGAGCAAATGGCTGGTGGTGCCGCTTATCGCTGTCTTTATTACCATCGATTTGGGCTTCTTCGGCGCTAATTTGCTCAAAATTAAAGAAGGCGGCTGGTTACCACTCATGCTTGGCGGCGCGCTTTTCTTCTTGCTGATGACTTGGTTTAAAGGTCGCCAACTCGTCAAAGCACGTAGCATTGAGGCTGGTATTGCGCTGCAACCCTTTTTGCAAAATCTGCTGACTTATCCGCCACATCGTGTTTCAGGTACAGCCATTTATCTGACAGGCAATATTAAAGAAGAAGGCGAGGTGTTGGTACCCGTTAGTCTGATGCACAATCTCAAGCACAATAAAGTCTTGCATGAGCGTACGTTTTTTATGACTTTTTTTACGCACGATGTGCCGTATATCAGTGAAAAAGAGCGTATTAAGTTGGAAGAATTAGGCGCTGGCTTAGCTATCGTGCGTGTGATTTATGGCTTTAAAGAAACGCCCGATGTACAAAAAGTGCTGCAATTGCTTAACCAACAGCATCAGCTTGGGCTTGAGCTGATGGACACCTCTTTCTTCCTCGCCCGTGAAACCGTCGTGCCGACTGAGTTACGCGGCATGTCTATATGGCGGGAACGTCTTTTCGCCTGGATGCACCGCAACGCTGCCAAACCTTCTGATTTCTTTCATATCCCCGCTAATCGCGTGGTTGAACTTGGTACAAAGATTGAAATTTGAAGGACGCGTTGCATGACTGGCCTAGCCTAGCGCCATCAGTTGTTCTTAGAAATTATGCAAAGTCTTTAAATAGACTGAAATAGGGACTGTTGGTAATCATGTTGGGGGGCTTTGTCCACCCCAGCAGGTAGCACGCAAGCTTCTCACTCAACAAAAAACACGCCTGTTTTGAACTCCATTTAGGGGCCCTAAAAAGTAGTTTGGCCGGGCATCCATGATGTCCGGCCAAGCTAAGTGCGTAGCCCACTACCTCTTCACTGATTGCTCAGCACTCTCCCATCGCTCACAATTTTAATTTTGCAAAAGCTTCTGCCATCGCGCCAAGTGGCTCTGCTTGCCGCGCTGGGCGAGAGGAATGGGATGTGTTTGCTGTGTTTGGTCGCTTAGCCTTGTGCTGGGCGCTCTGTGCACTGTCGCGTGGGGCGGAGGTGGTCGTCGTGGATTCCTCGAGTCGCATGGTGAGTGCAATGCGCTGGCGTTTTAAATCGATCTCCAGCACCTTAACTTGCACGACATCTCCCGCTTTCACAACCTCATGTGGATTTCCTACAAAGCGGTTGGCGAGGGCGGAGATATGCACTAAGCCATCTTGGTGCACGCCAATATCGACGAACGCGCCAAACGCCGCCACATTAGTCACTACACCTTCGAGAATCATGCCAAGCTTTAAGTCAGCGGGCTTTTCAACTCCGTCACGGAAGGTTGCTGTCTTAAATTCAGGGCGTGGGTCGCGTCCCGGTTTTTCTAGCTCAGCCAGAATGTCAACCACGGTCGGTAAACCAAAACGCTGGTCCACAAATTCCTGCGGCATCAAACCTTTTAGTAAGTCACGATTGCCCATCACTTCGGCGACTTGCTTACCGATTTTAGCGAGGATGCGCTCGACCACTGGATAAGCCTCCGGATGGACTGCAGAGCGGTCCAGTGGATTCTCACCCTGATTGATGCGTAAAAAACCAGCGGCTTGCTCAAAAGTTTTTTCGCCTAGTCGCGGCACTTTTTTCAAGGCCTGACGAGATGGGAAGGGGCCATTGGCATCGCGGTAAGTGACAATATGCCGTGCCAGTGCGCTATTTAAGCCAGAGATGCGAGCGAGTAGCGCGGCTGAGGCAGTGTTCAGGTCGACGCCCACCGCATTTACGCAATCTTCCACTACCGCATCCAACGAGCGTGTTAATTCACGAGGGTTAACATCATGCTGATATTGTCCGACCCCGATGGCTTTAGGTTCGATTTTGACCAACTCGGCCAGTGGATCTTGCAGGCGTCGTGCAATCGAGACCGCCCCGCGCAGCGTCACATCAAGCTCAGGAAATTCTTGTGCGGCTAATTCAGACGCTGAGTAAACCGACGCGCCGGCTTCCGACACCACAATTTTTTGCAGCTTTAAATGTGGGTGACGCTGGATCAATTCGCTCACTAGCTTATCGGTCTCACGTGAGCCAGTGCCATTGCCAATACTGATTAATTCAGCCTGCGTGGCTTGTGCCAATTGCGCTAATTTCACCAGTGCACCGTCCCAATCACGACGTGGTTCATGTGGGTAAATCGTGCTGGTAGCCAGCAGCTTGCCGGTGCGGTCGACCACCGCCACTTTCACCCCAGTTCGCAAGCCTGGGTCTAAGCCAAGTACTGCCTTGGGGCCAGCTGGTGCAGCTAGCAGTAGGTCTTTTAAATTACGCGCAAAAATATCAATTGCTTCACGTTCAGCTTGCTCGCGCAATTGCGCAAGTAAGTCGTTTTCTAGATGGGGTTGTACCTTGACACGCCAGCACCAGCGGCAGACATTGGCAAGCCATGTATCCGCTGCACGTCCTTGGGGTTGAATGCCATGATGATGCGCAATCATCGCTTCACCCGGATGGATTGCTTGCGCTTCGAGAGCCTCGTTCAGACCGAGTTTAAGCGCCAGTACGCCAAGCTGTCGGCCACGGAACAAAGCGAGTGCACGGTGTGAGGGAATAGTTTTGAAGGTTTCTGTATAAGCGTAATAATCTCTAAATTTCTCGCCAGCAGCCTGTTCTTGGCCCTCGATAACGCTCGCCGAAACAATACCTTCTTGCTGCAGATAGTCGCGCAGCTTACTGAGTAGCGCAGCCGTTTCGCCAAATTGCTCAGAGAGAATATCGCGCGCCCCATCTAATGCTATTTTGGTATCCGTAATGCCTTTTTCAGCATCCAGATATTTTTCTGCTTCTGCTGTTGGCACCAGCATTGGTTCAGCTAAAAGTGCATGTGCGAGTGGCTCTAAGCCTGCTTCGCGGGCGATTTGCGCGCGTGTGCGGCGCTTCGGTTTATAGGGCAGGTAAAGATCTTCCAGCGTTTGCTTACTTTGCGCTGTATCGATAGCGGCGCGTAGCTCGTCGGTGAGCTTGCCTTGCTCCTCAATACTTTGCAGGATAGTCGAGCGCCGCTCTTCTAGCGTGCGCCAATAAAAAAGGCGCGCTTCCAGCGCCCGCAGCTGCGTATCGTCAAGATTGCCGGTAGCTTCCTTGCGGTAGCGCGAGATAAATGGCACTGTAGCGCCTTCATCCAAAAGCTGCACTGCCGCTGCAACTTGCCGCGGCTCAACCTGCAATTCAGCGGCTAAACAGCGCACAATTTTTAGTGCTAGCGTATCTGTCATTAAATCGGTTCCTCAGATTATTTGGCGCTTCCAGCTCGTAGGTCGCAGTTCCGTATTGAATTTAATTCATTACCCTAACCTACAGGGGCTTCCAGTATGGGTCTGTAAAACTAGGCGCGGTGTGCTGCCTTTTTGTCATATTAAAGTACCGCGCCTAGTTTGTATTTCGTTGGTATTTTTTGTTCGCGCTTGATTCAGCGTTTCCTCAGGTAAAATTCTGCCATGTTTGTTAACGAGATTGTGATGCGCTGTTCTTTTCTATTATGTGTAGCGCTTGTGCTGATCAGCGCTGTTTTGCCCAACGCCTATGCTCAGCAAAACTTACCTGCACCTCCTCAAGCTACGACTGAGCTTGCTCAAGATGAGAGTGCAGAGGTAAGCCAAGGCGATTTTAATGAACGCCAAGTAGCGTTAACCCGTCGTCGAGGAGAAGTGGAATACGACTCTTTGAAGCAAGAGCGGGCCTGCTATAGCCGTTTTTTAGTCAATTACTGCCTTGCTAAAGTTCGTACGGCGAAGCGCGCGCAGCAGGCGGCGTTGCGTACTGAGCAACTTGCTCTGGATGATGCTGAACGCGCAGCACGCGCTCAGCATCGAGCGCAACAGGTGGCACAAAAACAAGCAGAGCAGGCAGCAGCAGCGGCTTCTCGTCAAGCTGAGGAGCAACGTGCTAAAGCGCGTTATCTAGAAAAACAGCGGCAATACGATTTAAAGCAAGCTCGTCGCGCAAGCGCTGAGCCGCAACATCGTACTAATGCCCAAGCTTATGCAGACAAGCAAACAGCGCATCAGCGCAAACTCGAGGCAGCGCGAGCACAGGGTAAGCAAGATGCGCAGCGACGCGCCGACAATGCTAAGCGTTTTGCTGCTAAACAACGTGCAGCAGCGCTGCATCAAGCAAAAATCGAACGCCGCCAACAGGCTCGCGGCCAAGGTGCTCCCTCAAATTCTTCTCCAGCTGAGCCAGATGCAAACGTTCTTTCCTCTCAATAAATACACACTGCTTTTGCTATTACAGCTAACCCGCTCCAGGCTCGTGCACATGGTGAGTAGGGGATGAATAAAAGATGAGTAAGTCATGAGCATCCCGAGCACCGCAAGCGCTTCAAGCGAGCCAAACCAAACTTCTGTGTCCACCATGATCGATGGGCTGCAGGAGCCGTGGGCGCTTGAGCTTGAGCAAATTTTTGCGGCAGATGGCTTGCTTGCGCGACAGTTTGATGGCTATCGTCTACGGACTGCACAGCTGACGATGGCGCAGGCGGTAGCTGCGGCTATTCAAGCCGCTGCGCAGAAAGCTGCTGGGGATGAGCTGGAAATTAAGAAAGATGCTTCGCAGCGCACAGCTGGTGCGGCGCAACCTTCCTTATCTGGTGCGTCGTCTGCTGAGCTTTCATCTACGCCAGATAATACTGACGCTGAAAATGCTGACAGCACTTTGCTGGTGGAGGCGGGTACAGGTACTGGCAAAACCTTTGCCTATTTGGTGCCAGCGATACGCTGGGGAGGTAAGGTAATTCTCTCAACGGCTACCCGTCATCTGCAAGATCAGCTGTTTTTACGTGATATTCCAGCGCTGCGTGCTGCGCTGGCAGTACCGGTCTCAGTGGCGATGCTCAAAGGCCGCGCCAACTATCTATGCCATTACTATTTGCGACGTACAGTACAGAGCGGTCGTTTGCCCTCTCGGCAAGATGCTGCGCAATTGCAAAAAATTATTCACTTTGCTGAAATTACGCAAAGCGGTGATAAATCTGAGCTGGCAGGAGTGCCTGAAAATGCGCCGATCTGGCATCAAGTCACTTCAACGCGTGAGAATTGCTTAGGGCAAGAATGCGAGCACTATAAAGACTGCTTCGTGATGCGGGCGCGCCGTGCTGCGCAGCAGGCAGATCTGGTGGTGGTCAATCATCATCTTTTCTTTGCCGATATTATGTTGCGCGATACCGGTGTGGCGGAGCTGCTACCCGCTGCCAACACCTTAATTTTTGATGAGGCACATCAGCTGCCTGATATCGCGACAGTTTTTTTTGGCACAACAGTGTCCACCAGCCAATTACTTGAACTCGCACGCGATGCGCTGGCTGAAGGGTTGCAGCATGCACGTGATGCGGTAGCTTGGACTGAACTTAGCGCTGCCCTTGAGCAAGCGGCTCGAGACTTACGCTTAATTTTTGCGCCACACACGACGCGCCTGCCGCTGGCCGACTTGGCTAATGATCATCCGTTTTACAGTACGTTTAAGCTTTTGCTGGAGGCGCTTGCGGCACTTACCGACGCACTGATGACACAAGCCGAGCGAGCTGAATCGCTGAGCCAATGTTGGCAGCGCGCTGATCAACTGCAGCAAACGCTGACTTTATTTCTCTCTGAGGCCAGTACACCCATTACTAGCGCAACGCCGCAAAGTAAAAAAAGCCAGACTACCTCAGCCCCAGCCTCAACCAATGAGACAGCTGCTGCGCTTGAGCAGACGGTGCGCTGGGTCGAAGTTTTTACGCATACGGTACAGCTGCACATCACGCCTTTATCGATTGCCTCAATCTTTGCCAAGCAGCGCGCGGGTAGCCCCCGAGCCTGGATTTTTACATCGGCAACCCTCTCGGTACGCGGCGATTTCACTCACTACGCGGCACAGATGGGGTTAGATGCCCGCCGCTCATTAACGCTGCCTAGCCCCTTTGACTATGCGCAACAGGCTTTGCTATACGTGCCGCCCAACTTACCATCGCCTGCTTCACCTAGCTTTACTGAGGCAGTGGTGAAGGCAGCTTGCCCAGCACTTGAAGCGGCGCAAGGTCGTGCTTTTGTGCTGTGCACCACCTTACGCGCCGTTGAAAAAATTGCCGAGCTGTTGCGTGCCATCAGTGAGGAGCGCGGTTGGTCGTTTCCGTTACTGGTGCAAGGTGAGACAAGCCGTACTGAATTGCTAGAACGTTTTCGCCGGCAAGGTAATGCCATTCTGATTGGCAGCCAAAGCTTCTGGGAAGGGGTGGACGTACGCGGCGATGCGCTCTCGCTTGTTATCATCGACAAACTACCGTTCGCGCCGCCCGATGACCCAGTGCTAGCAGCACGCTTGGCAGCGCTTGCAAAACAGGGTGCAAACCCGTTTATGTCTTATCAATTGCCGCACGCCATATTGACCCTCAAACAGGGTGCAGGCCGTTTACTGCGCGCTGAAACCGATCGCGGCGTACTGATGATTTGCGACCCACGTCTCGTCGATAAACCTTATGGCCGACGTATCTGGCAAAGCTTGCCTGCTTTTAAACGCACCCGTGAGATCGATGTTGTGCAGGCTTTCTTGACTGAAAATAATGAGGCTACGCTAGAGCCAGTTGATATGGATAGCTAACCTGCTGTCTTCGCACAAGGCTTCGCTTAAGTCTGCATTACTTCGCCTTTCTATCTGCGGGTAAATAAAGCGAGTCGTTAAACTGCTGCCATCTACAGAATTTTCCGACTCACTTTATTGGTGTGCTCTGCCTGCGCTATCTGTGGCGATCAGTGAAAAAAGCTTGGATAGCTTCAGCCAAAGCGTGCTCGCGAGGTTAAGTATGAGTAGTAGCTCATATACAGCATCACTGAGAAGCGCTCGCAGCAGCGCTTATTCCCCCGCGCAATGGGACACCGACGAGTCTGATCGCAGCACTATAAATAGTGAGAAGGGCCGGTTAAGACATCGCATTAATCTACCTTCTTTCAACACTACAGCTGCGAAATCCTCGAACAGGCATGGCATTACTGCCGTAAAAACGCCTACTGGAAAACAGATTGGCAGTCAGTTTCTGGGTAAGTCCCAAGACAATATTCTTGCCGGGCTTGTGCAATTTTTGTTTTTCCCTTTCTTCTTGTCCTTTCCAAAGCCGTCAAAAAAAGAAGATGAAGAGAGTCTCTCTTCGACGGCGCTTAGGCAACACATGCTTCAATTTTTGCCAGGGCTGGCTGAGGCGACTAAATCTTTTAGAAAAATCGTGAATAGGTTCTAAGCGTTATAAAGCGCCTGACGGGCGGCATTAAGTGCTTCTTGGACTTGCTTTGGCGCAGTGCCGCCTGGATGCTGCCGGCTTGCTACTGAACCTTCAAGCGTTAAATAGCTAAAAACCTCTTGCTCGATTAATGCTGCATGGGTTGGCAAGATATGGCGCAGCTCATCTAGCGTGAGATCAGGCAAATTACAATTGCGCTCGATACAAATACGTACTGTATGCGCAACCGCTTCATGCGCATCGCGAAATGGCACGCCGCGTTTGACTAAATAATCAGCTAAATCGGTGGCAGTAGCATAGCCTTGTAGCGCGGCTGCGCGCATGGCCTCTGGCTTGACCTGAATGCCGGCAACCATTTCTGCAAAGATGCGCAATGTATCGACTAAGGTATCAACGGTATCAAAGAGAGGCTCTTTGTCTTCCTGGTTGTCTTTGTTATAGGCAAGAGGTTGCCCTTTCATGATGGTTAATAATGCGATCAAGTGGCCATTTACCCGACCCGTTTTGCCGCGCACCAGCTCAGGGATATCTGGATTTTTCTTTTGGGGCATGATCGATGAGCCAGTACAAAAACGGTCGGCTAGATCAATAAAAGCCACGCGCGGGCTCATCCAAAATACGATCTCTTCGGATAAACGCGAGAGATGTGTCATAACAAGCGCCGCCGCTGCGGTGAATTCAATAATAAAGTCGCGATCAGAAACCGCATCGAGAGAGTTTGCGCATACTTGATCAAAGCCGAGTAATTCCGCAACTCTGTGTCGGTTGATGGGATAGCTAGTGCCGGCTAGCGCTGCTGCGCCTAAAGGCAGGGAGTTAACGCGTTTCCGACAATCACGTAGACGCTCGCTATCGCGCGCCAACATTTCAACGTAAGCAAGTAAATGGTGGCCAAAAGTGATGGGCTGTGCCACTTGCAAATGCGTAAAGCCAGGCATAATCGTCGCTACATGCTGCTCAGCAAGCTCAATCAAAGCGCGCCTCAGTTCAACCAGCAGCGTATAAATTTTGTCGATTTCACGACGTAGCCAGAGTCGCATATCTGTCGCAACTTGATCATTGCGCGAGCGGCCAGTATGCAAGCGTTTGCCAGCGTCACCAATTAGTGTCGTGAGACGTGCCTCAATATTTAAGTGAACATCTTCTAGATTAATCTGCCAGTTAAATTCACCGTTTTCTATTTCGCTTCGAATTTGCGCCATGCCAGTTTGAATGGCGTTGCAGTCGTCGATGCTGATGATGGCGCACTCCGCCAGCATGGTGGCGTGCGCAATGGACGCCTCGATATCAACAATGGCAAGCCTTTTATCAAAAAAAACGGATGAGGTGTAACGTTGGACAAGCTCAGATAATGGTTCAGAAAAACGTGCTGACCATGCTTCATTTTTTTTATCAAATTGATAAGTCATTGAGATTGCCAAGAGGGGGCCGGAGTTGACCTGATGGGTTAGAAATTCGCTGGAATTATAGCAAGCACTCAAACATTGGCAGCCGCTTGATTTTTAACTATCGGCAATTCAAAGCCTCTTTTTTTGGCCTTCTTGGAATCACAAAAATATATTGAGTATTGAGGCTTTATTTTGTTTTTTCGATGCGCCTTATGACAAGCCACTTGATTAGTATGTAGTATGCTTTTTTGCATCGCGATATCAGCCCCATTCTTAGGATTGTGCAGCTTCGCTGCGCTTAAACCACGACAGACACGCCTTTCTTTCATGCCTAATCTATGAACGCCAAGAAAATTCGTCATTACTTGCAATTTAAAGATTTTTCGCTCGATGAATATCTCTATGTGCTTGAGCGCGCAGGCCATCTAAAACAAAAATTTAAAAATTACGAAACTTATCACCCACTGCATGACCGCACGCTGGCGATGATTTTTGAAAAAAAATCAACCCGTACTCGGCTTTCGTTTGAAGCGGGGATTCATCAGTTAGGCGGTCATGCTGTTTTCATGAACACGAAAGACACACAGCTAGACCGTGGCGAGCCGATTGAGGATACCGCCCAGGTTATTTCAAGGATGGTCGATATCGTTATGGTGCGCACCTTTGGCCAGGATATTTTGCAACGATTCGCGGCTCATTCGCGGGTGCCTGTTATTAATGGACTAACCAACGAATACCACCCCTGTCAAATTCTGGCTGACATTTTCACCTACTATGAACAGCGCGGATCTATATCTGGCAAAACCGTGGCGTGGATTGGCGATGCCAACAATATGTTTTACACATGGGCTGAGGCCGCTCAAATTCTTGGTTTTAAATTGCATATTTCAACCCCGCCTGCTTATCAATTTGAGCGTGCACGCCTGAGCCTTGAAAATCTGCGCTGGGTTGAAGAATTCGCTGACCCGTTTGCCGCCTGCGCAGGCGCTGATCTGGTGACTACGGATGTGTGGACCAGTATGGGTTTTGAAGCAGAGAACGAAGCCCGTCGGCAGGCATTCGCCAACTGGTGTGTGAATGCAGAGATGATGGCGCAAGCTCATCCCGATGCACTCTTTATGCATTGCCTGCCTGTACATCGCGGTGAAGAAGTCACGGCGGAAGTGATTGATGGCCCTCAAAGCGTGGTTTGGGAAGAAGCAGAGAACCGCCTGCATGTGCAAAAAGCTTTGATGGAATTCCTATTGCTAGGCCGCATCGATTATTAAATATATCTTTAGATCAATCTATGAGCACTCATCCAAAAATTGTACTCGCCTATTCAGGCGGCCTTGATACTTCCGTCATCCTTAAATGGCTGCAAGACAACTATAACGCTGAAGTCATTACCTTCACGGCTGATATTGGGCAAGGTGAAGAGCTGGAGCCAGCGCGTCAAAAAGCCATGCAGCTGGGAATTAAACCTGAACATATTTTTATCGATGATTTACGCGAAGAATTCGTTCGTGATTTTGTTTTCCCTATGTTTCGCTGCAATACTTTATATGAAGGCGAATATCTATTAGGCACCTCCATCGCGCGCCCCCTCATCGCCAAACGACAAATTGAAATTGCTCGCCAAACCGAGGCACAAGCTGTGGCTCATGGGGCTACAGGTAAAGGCAATGATCAGGTGCGCTTTGAGCTAGGTTATTACGCCCTTGAGCCTAATATTAAAGTGATCGCACCTTGGCGCGAATGGGATTTGCTCTCACGCGAGAAACTTCTCGCTTATGCCGAGCAAGCAAACATTCCGATTGAAATGAAGCACCACCAAGGAGGTGCGCCGTATTCGATGGATGCCAATCTGCTGCACATCTCTTACGAAGGCCGCCACCTTGAAGACCCTAAAGCGCAAGCCGAAGCCGACATGTGGCGTTGGACTGTCGCGCCGGAACAAGCGCCCGAGCAAGCTTGCTATTTAGACCTTGAATATGAGCATGGCGATCCGGTTGCGCTAAATGGTCAACGCTTAACGCCTGCCCAACTCTTAGCGGCACTCAATCAAATAGGAGGCGAGCATGGCATTGGTCGCTTGGATCTAGTTGAAAACCGCTACGTTGGGATGAAATCACGAGGTTGTTACGAAACGCCGGGCGGCACTATTTTGTTAAAAGGACATCGTGGCATTGAATCTATTACTTTAGATCGGGAAGTGGCACATCTCAAAGATGACCTAATGGCCCGTTATGCTGCGCTGATTTATAACGGTTATTGGTGGAGCCCCGAGCGCCTGGCATTACAAGCGCTGATCGATCATACACAGCAAAATGTGAATGGCTGGGTCCGCATTAAACTCTATAAAGGAAATGTCACTGTGGTGGCGCGCGATTCGAAATACAGCCTATTCGATCAAACCATTGCAACTTTTGATGATGATGGCGGTGCCTACAATCAAGCTGATGCCGGTGGTTTTATTAAACTCCACGCTTTACGCATGAGGATTGCGGAAAACGCAAGACGCAGGCGCGCTTAATAAAGTTTTATTCGCGCTTAAGATAAGAGGCCTATTATATTTATCGTATTGAGAAGCTTGGTTCATGCTGTGTTTAGCAGCATGAACCTCAAGATAGGTAGCTATTTATTTATTTATGGGAGTTGGTGTATTGATGTCTCTATGATTTAACGCAGCAAAGTATCAGAAGGCGCTTCATGAAATTGCCTACGGTAACTATTCACCAGCGTAGAGCGGTTTTGCACTCCCCATTTCTCCGCCACATCTGCAATTGATACCCCAGTTTCATTCAGTAAATCTTGGCGAATATGCTCCATGCGATGGCGCCTAATCACTTCAGTCGGAGATAAGCCAACGTGAGTTTTAAACGTTAATTGGAGCGCGCGCTCAGTAATGCCAATTTGTGCAGCGACTTCACGCACTGACAAGTCAGCTCGACTTAGGTTTTCAAGTAAATAATTATAGGCACGACGATATTTGCCGGGTAAGCGTGCGCAAATGTCGTCAGAAGGAATGAGCACAGGTTTGCGGGCACGCTTATTAGGATGAAAGTCGGGCGGTAGTACCACGGCACGTATCGACTGCATGGCTAGCAATGAATAGCGTGCATAGTGGTGCATAGCCTCTTCGAGATGTCCGCTCTGCTGTGCTATTTTGGCTAGGCAGTAGAAATATTCGGCATTATTACGCAGGCTAGCGTAATGGGATTGGCCTTGACCAAAGTGATTAAAATCTAAAAAGCTATGGGCTAAACGCGCCGCATCAGCAGATAGTGCGGCGAGTGCAATTTCAACTCTAAGCGCTTGCTGATAATTTTCTAGCTCGGCGAGCACGGCCCAGCTTAAATGAGTTTGCAGTTGTTCAGCAGTGTTGAATCCGCCATGCGAGAGGGTGCGCAAGGATGACAAAAAATTTAGCCTTTGTGTCAATAAGCGGGGTAGGGCGTCTGCTTTTGACGTGTTATCGAGCGGCTGCGGCAAGAAATTAGAGCTCGCGACATGCCAAAACACATGGTCGACAAATTTCGTCGATTGGCGGAGTGTATGTTGCAGCGTTAAATCTGCTCGGATGGTGTAAGCCAACTGCTGCCAGGCTAGTTTCTCTTCTTCTTCGGCTAGCGCAGACATCTCATCGAGGTACTGATGCGCTTCGTTAAAGTAGCCCAAGCTATACAAGACAAAAATAGCGCCCGCTAGCGCCTCTAAGCGTCTGTCTACCTCCAAGTCATGTTCATTAAGCAGTCGAATAAAGCAGCTCAAGGCAGTGCTCGTTCGATTTAGGAAAAAAGCTTGCCAGCCGGTATTACGGCAAGACTGAACGCGTAATGTGTATTTTGCGTGGCGAATGAGGCGGCTAGATTTACGTAAACTTTCTTCTGCCTCTTCAAAGCGGCCCAGCATAAGCTGTAAATCTCCACTAATGCGTAGGTTTTCTGAAAGTGTTTCGTGGGCTGACCCATGTTGCGCTTCATCTGCATGCTTAGTGGCAAACAGAAAGGCTTCATGGAGTTTTGCGTCGAATATGAGCTGCTTTAAAGTAGGATGTGCTTTATCAAAACTTAACACCGAAATCATCGGGAAGTACACAGTCCAAAACATATTGTCTCCTTGCACTGCGCTTAAGAATTTTTCTATTTAAGGAAGCGCTGAATAAACCGGGAGTGGTGTCATTTCTTGCTCGCGATTTATTCAGCGCTTCCTTAATCAAGCTAGGCCTTTTTAAAATGATGATGAAAATGGCCTGCTAAGGAAGAATCGAATCAGCCGAGAGCAGATGGCGTGCTCTTTACACGGAGATGGATCGCTCCCGATTTATTTTCCCTTCCATAAATCCATGCTAGGACGATTTAATCGGTGAATTTTCAATAATTTACATCGTTTTATTTTTTTTAGAATTGGCTTTAAGACGATCTGAACTAAGCGAGAGCTTGGTTATGTCTTTGTCCCGTCTGCATCCACATTTTTTACTCAGACTTTATTCAGTATTTTGCTTAACAGCATAAATTAGCTAATGCAGGTGCTATTTCATCTTGGTTTATTTGGCTCGCTTCTAAACGATAGCCAAAAGCATAAATAGTTCGCAGTTGCACGCCATTGATTTCATTTAAATCTAATTTTTTACGCAATTTATAAATATGCTGTTCAAGCGTGCGTCCAACGATTTGTTCATTGTTGCCCCAAATCGCTTCAGAGATTTGCTGTCGACTAAAAAAATGTCCTGGGTGCGAAAAAAATAACCAAGCAATCGCAAATTCCCGAGAAGTGAGTCGGATCGCTTGCGATTTCCAAAACACAGCGCCGCTGCGTTTATCTAGGACATAGCCATTGATCTCTATTTTTGTGCAAGCGCTATCACGTGCCGCGGTACGGTTAAGCAAAATATGCGCGCGAGCATTCAGCTCACGCGGGTCGATGGGCCCAAAGATGACATCGTCGGCGCCTGCAGCTAAGGTTTCTTTAAAGGTATCTAAATTAAAGAATTGGCCAATCACAATCATTGGCGTGCGGCGGTCGGAGTAGCACTCTCTCCATGAGCTGAGCGGATGGTAGGCAGCAAAATTTCGATGATGAGCGTCAATCACAATTAAATCAAAAGATTGACGAGGCAGCTCGCGCAAGAGAGAAAGGTCTGAGTTAAAACAAATACAATTGACTGCCTCCCCAACGAAAGCGTCACAAGCGAGCTTAAACAGATGCTCATTTTTAGTTAACACGGCAACCTTCACAATATTCTCCGTCGGTACAGTGATAAAACCGAGAGTGGGAAAAATAGAGCCTTCCTCGCATGATCTGCCGCTTTGTCATCCCGAGCCGGCTGCACTACTGTGCTGTCTGCGAGGGGAATTGCGTGCTGCAAATCATAAGAGAAACGCTCTAGTTGCCGCGTTTGATGTTTGATCGACACAGCAACCTTTATAAAATTTGAAGAAGCTGCCGGTAAGCTCGCGAGTTGACTGCGCTTCAGGCTAAGTCAGTTGCAGCAAACTTTCATGCCGAGCGATGCACCGCTTGCTGCCGAGTGTTCGCCTGCTTGTCTTAGCTTAGTGCGAGCTTGTTAGAGAGGGATTGTCTAAGCAGGTCGGTGGTGCCATGCCTCATAGCCAGTACTCGTGTACTGTGCTGCATTAGCATTTTTTGCCCCAGGCCTAGGCATACCTTCCTTAGCGAGTTTATAAGCAGCTTCTAAGATCGATACATTGTCAAGATCGACCTTGTAGCGCAATCATCGCAACCCTTTTTTCTCAGTAAGAAGCTTCGTAATCCACGAAGACAAAGGCCCTTGCTTTAGGGCCTGTCCTCGATGAAAACGGGCTCGCGTTGACAGCTTTTAGGCGCACCCAAGGGAATGTAAGGCGGCGAATACTGGACGTATTCGCAACGAGCATGACGCCGGGTGCGCGCCTAAAAGCTGTCAACCTCATTTAAGATAAGTTTTTTAGAGGAAGGTAGCAGCCAGCGCGCCCTGCGGCGTCGCGTGACGCTTGTTTGGGTCAACCAAACGGCGCGTCCCACTCCTTGCAGGGCGCGCTGGCTGCTACCTTCGCGAGCCCGTTTTCATCGAGGACAGGCCCTAAGGAAGTGTTGAAGCGTGAGGTAGAGAATTTTTCTCTGTCATACCTTCTTTTTTTAATAGTTGTGCACGCAAAGGAGTATTGAGCCAACTGTCAAATGGCCGAAGTAATACATAAGTATTGATGGTGCCGGCTGGCTTATTTTGATTAGGCCTTGCTTCCCATCCAGTCAATTGCGCTTCATAGCGAAAACCTAAATGCTCGACAGCCCGTGACGCCTCGCTATGCGGGTCACAACAAGCATAAATTCGATATACGTGTGATTGGGTAATAAGCCATTCCAATATATGTCCTGTCATCATCGCCAAAGCCCTACGCCGCTTAAGATCAGGCTGCTGAGTGGTAATCACGCCAAACTCAACGCGTGGCAAGGCAGCACGCATTTCAACTAGGCCGATAATGCGACCACTGGCTTTATCGACAAGCCCCCATATATGAAAAAAGCCTGCGCGCCAACCTAGTTCACACAAGCGGATGTAAGCGATGGTTTCTTCTACAGAAAAATGAGTTGCGAGTGGTAAATGCCAAGTAACGCGCGGGTCACTTAATAAATAATGAAATACATCAGGCGCATCTGCAGCACATAAAGGCCGCGCAAGTATTCTGCTAGTCTCAAAATGCTTTGGTGGGCGAAATAATTTCATTACGTAAATTTGGGTGCTCTTGGTCGTTGATGAGGCTCATTGGGCAGTGGCTTAAGCGTCTTCTTGCCGCCGCTAATCTGCACGCCTTTCATGTGCCTTCCTTTGAGGAGCAGTCTTATGCCATTTGCCTGCTCTTTGCTGAGGCTGTAGTCAGATTCTAGGCCGGTCAATTGCCAGACTTCTTTTTTGCTGGCCTGGTCTTTCAAGCCTTGTGATAAAACTTGTTTTTGACTTTTGATGATGAGCCACTCTTTAAGGCTGGCGAACATATCGTTATCTAGTCCGTTTGGCTGCTGCCATTGCCTCTCTTGGTGGGCTAATTGATCCAGTATTTTTAAGTCAAGGAGCGTGTTATATGGACGGGCATCGTGAGGATTCATCTCCCCACGCTCAAGCAAGGACCACTTAGCGTCGGGCATCGCCTGCTCTTGCTTAAGAAAAGCGGCAAGAAGCTCATCCCCATAGTCTTGTTCCCAGTTAGGGCGCGCCATTTTTTTATTGCGTTGCTCAACGTTTGCATTCTCTACTTTTTTTTCGTAAAGAAAATCTCGAGAGTAAGGATCGCTTGGTTTGTCTCGAGAGCGAATTTGAACGTGCTGCTCGTTTTCTCTGAAAGTGAAGCGTCCTATCGCTTTATTGATAAACGATCTGAGGGTCACCGATCCGATTGCCGGAAAGCGCAAACCCAGGCTCCAAACTCCATCCATCTTGAATTCGCTCGATGAGCCTTGTGCTATTTTTTCTTGCGTGCCAATTTTTGAGGTGAGTGTTTTGTTCGCCCATTTTTTATTTATATTCATCCCTGCGCTGATTCCGCCTGTTGGCACGGATGGGGACGCAGGTCCAACGCCTTCCCCGAGTCTTGCGACGAGCGCTAACTCAGATTGATTGATGTGTTGTCCAGTGAAAGAGAGAGAGTATTTCTTCTCGGAAAATCGAGCAGCCAGTTCCTCTGCAAAGAATTGAGCGCGCAGATCCTTGAAATCGAGTTTGAGTTGGGGGTCAGCATTATCACGAAGCGTTTTCATTCTGCCCGTCACTGCTCTTACTGCCGCGAAAAAAAGCTTAACCATTTCTTCGTTTGCCTCTTTGCCACCGGCACGACCCAAGGACACACTCGCCTCTTCGATCGAGGTGAGTTTTTTTCTAGGCCCGGCAGTAACACTCGCACTAAGCAGATTTTTTAAAGCACCTGTCCCATTCTTCATGCCAGCAAGCAAGCTGACTCCAAGGCGTCCGTAGAGTTCTTTGCTTTTACCGCTGGTAATTTGAGCGCCTTGCTCTGAATGATTTCCCACTGCGTGGGAAGCTCGGCCGTTGTGTGTGAAACCTATATCAGGCCCAACTGACAGAGTTTGAGCCGTAGCGAGGTGCACCAACGACATAAAGAAGCCCAGGCTAAAGCCAGCCTCCGCGCCCGCCGATGCCAAAATAGCGCTACCTGCTGGCTGATTGACCATTTTCAGGTAGAACGCTTCCATGTCATCAATACTTTTAAATTTCACCTGCGTGTTGTAGGACAGGTCTTTGGCTTTTTGGATGGACTCTTTAAATAAAGCAGAGTGTAGTTGTTGAGTTTGCTGGTTGGCTGGTAGCTTATCTGCTAGTGCTGGGCGATGAGCATCGGCTTGCTGTTCACCTGTGAGCGCTGAAGGATGGGTCTCGGTTTGCCATTCTTTGCCTAGCATTTTGTATGCTAAATTCTCTAGGCTAGCTATGCTAAATAATTCTTCTTCTAACCGCTTGGAGAGCCGTCTAGAAAGGAAGGGTATTTGGTTGACCGATACCATCCCTATCTTCATGAGCTGAGAGGCTTCAGTGAGCTTTCGAATGGCTTGCGATTCTTGCTTATCAAATAGTTTTCGCGCTTCTCGGTTTACTGCTTTATAGTCTTTCTGCTTTTTATCAAGTGGCTTGCGGTCATCGATTAAGGCAGACCCATAATGTAGCAGGGACGCTTTTACCCATCTCTTATCTTGTTTGAAATCTTCACCATAGCCTTTGCCTTTCATTGTCTGCCACATCTCGAGTTTGGCAATAATAAGTGCCATTTCTGCTAACTGAACAGGCTCGTTTATCTGAGGTAGGGATGCTTTCAAAGTCATATGAAGGCTAGAGATGGCGTCGTTCATCGCCTTGTCATATTCCTCCGATTGACTATGGTCAATGAGATGGTCTTTCTTCAGTAGCTGGTGACTTGTCAAAGCTGTGTTTTTACGGCCGAACACACGTGAAAGGTTATTTTTAAGACTTTCATATGTTGATAAAGTATCTCGTTCTTGAAGATACTCAAGTTGGTCTGTAAAAGGCTTAACCAACCGACTCATGAATTCAATTAACGTCGAGCGGTCATGAATGCCTTGTGTCCAATAGTAATAGGCATCGCGCAATTCGGGCGTTAAGTGGGGTTTTAGTGGTGCTGGCTCTTCTGAGTCATGCGCATTTTTCTTGGACTCTTGCGCACATTTCATCACTTCGCATGCCGCTTGCATTGCCTTTAGCGCTTGGTCTGCTTCTGGATTAGAAAGTACTTTGACAAGATGAAATGGATCACTCTTATTGATATAAGGCGCTGCTTTTATTTTTGGATCGAAGCTGCGTAATTTATGCTTCGCTTGCAAGTACATAATCAGCGCGGCACCTTCACCGTATTCGTTTAATCGATCTTTCTCACGCTCAGGGTCGATGCCTTGCAACTGTAGTACGGCTGGCAGCGCAGATTTTTGTACGGTAGCCAGCCGTTGCATGCATTGCCACGCTTTTTCCTCAATTTCCTCAATCTCTTCTTTTTCAGCTGAAACTGGCGTTTTCCAAAAACTATCTAGCGGCTGACTCATGCGCTCTAAAACTTGCTGCGCCTGTTTTGCATTGCCTGCGCAAATGTCGGACAGTGCGGCAGCAGTCAGGATGAAACTGGATCGTAACCATTCTGGCTGGACATTATTTTTGTCTAGCTTTGCCATTAAGCTGGCAGTTAAATTCTCTACGTCGCCAGCTTTAGCGTCATCAAATAAGCCGCCAACTAATTTCTGCAATGCTGTTTCATTACCTTTAAATTCCTCGCCGGGAGTTGCTCCTAAAGAGGCACTTTCACCTTGCGGAGTAGGCAAGCTATCGGGGATCTGGTTTACGCGCGAATTGTCTGCCTGTGGCTGACTAGAGAACACAGTATCAATATTTGCTAGTCGCTGTTTAGATTTTTCCAGCTTCTTGCGACTTACTGAAAGGTGCGCCCAGTACGGTAAATTTTTTTTAAAGAATGATGGAGGTGCTAGGTATCTCTGCGCATCTTCTGGATTAACCAGTGTGGTGTCACTAGGGTTTCTACTGAGGGGGCTAGCCTCGTTAGGAGAGTTAGAGAGGAGCGAGAAATCAAAAGACCCAAAAGGAGAAGACCGCCTATAAGCCATTTCTCTGAAGAAAGAGTTTCTTCTCTCCTGTGAATTTGCGTCATTAAGCGCGCCATCTACAGAAGGGCTTTTTGTAGATGGGAGAGGGGGATGCTTGGGATGAGTAGGATGCAAGTGTGCGAAGTTTTGTAGTTCGTTAGAAAGATGAGGAGTACGAAATGCCTCTGAAATGGGTAATTGTGTTTGATTAGCCGCACTCTGCGATGGCTCAGAAGGACTATCAGGCGGCTCTGCAGAGACCGAAGTAGCATCATGCATAGTCATAGTCATTTCCTTTGCGACCAGGCCCAGTGCTATTGTTTCGACACCGTTTAGTCACCTTAAAGTGGCTGTACTTTTATTGTTCGCTATTTCTCGGGCCAACTACTGCGCAAAACGAAAGAACGTGCTTAGTTACGAAAATTTAATGATTGGTTGGTCGATTTATTGAGATGACATTTCAAGCGCATGACCTGTGCGCCATCCTTCGTCGCCAATCTACGCGTGCTGCAGAAAAAATCTTAAGAAGATGCTTATTTCGCCTTGCGCAGCATGCTTTCGTATTTGGAATACATAGGAATCTCTTGCTGTTTTATAAAGAGGGAAAGATGAATAGAGATGAAAATTAATTGAATGAAATAATTTCAGCGGTGCGGTTTGCGCTGAGATTTATTAGGGGAGGAAGAGAATGGGTGGACCTTCTAAAGGTATTAATTCATCCGGTCAGCCGATTGGCCAACCGAGTTTACAGCCCGCGCAATCTGGGTCGAGTAATGTAGGTTCTTTGAGGCCAGGGCCTTCCTCTCTGGCGGCCAGTGCTCGAGCAAGTCCTTTGAGGACCTTGGTTTCTAATCTACCAATTTCTTCTAATTCTTTTTTCTCAACGCCGCCAACTAAGTCTCTTGCCGTTAATTACTCTAATCTAAATAATAGATTCCGCCCTTATCAGCGCCTTGGGAAGGAGAATGCTGCTTCGACAAACAGTTCCCATTTGAACAGGGAAAGTAATAGCATTTATCCTTCTTCCCCTCACCCACAATCCGGGCCTAGGAATATTGCATTTGGTAATACAAGAAGGTCTGCGATAAAAAGTATGCCGAAGAGGGGAGGGCGGTCCGCTAATGCTACCAGCGCAAATTCTTATGCGAATGTCGAGTCTAGCAATAACCGTTATGTTTACGAGTATCCCTCCAACTCTGCTAATGCTCCCTCTTGGTCTCTAGCATCTCATGATGTAGCTGCGCCGGAAGTGGCAGAAACCTCTACGCCGAGCCTTGGAAAATTGCTAGGGAGATATCCTAAGTTAGCTTCTACGGCAAATGAAATTGAAAAAGAACTTTTTAATTTGGGGAATAAATCTACAGATTTGCAGGGGAGAATTCGTTCGAATCAGTTGAAGGGAATAGATAAAGATATTGAGGCTTCGATCCAGCAAGCAAAAGCTCTGACGCTTAAAGTAAATAATTTACAGAATACTCTCAGCAAGCATCCTGAACCGGGCTTAGCTGGCAAGTTCGATAAATTGCATGAAGAGTTAAGTGCTTATACGAGCTTTCTAGAATCGATGCAAAAAGAGGCTAATTTTATAGAGCGTAAAACCAAGGCAGAACGAGCGGAATTTGCAGAGAAGTTAGGCGGCTTCGCTCTTAACATTGCGAGGGCTTTTGCAAGTTTATTGAGCCAGATAGGCGACGCGATTAGGAGCGCTGCTGGGCGCTAATTAAAAATTAGATCCTTTCACTTTAAGCACCCAATTAGGCTAGCTGATATTGACTTAAGCCCGTATCCAAGAAAACTGGCCGGAGGCGATGCCTTCAAACATTTCATCGGTGGATTCAAAGATATTTTTCTGCCAATAACGACCATGTTCTGCATAGTGGGCGAGTAAGTCGGCGAGCCATTCGCCGCTTACTTCGTCACTCATCATCACGCGAATAATTAAAATAGCTCCGCCTGTATCCGAATCAAGCCCAAGTTGGGCTTGATCTTGCGCATAAATCAATAAATTCGCTTCTAGCATCAGCCGAAAAACCACTAAGGTGCGCCCTGCCGTGACGGTGCCATAGTGGAAATTCAAATACATGGCATGGATGTCTTCTTCGAAATGCTCGAATTGCACATCAAACCCTTCAACCTGCATTGAGCGTGTCTGCAAAACATAATTAGGGTCGCCAAAATTTACCACCTGACATAGGTCAAGCAGTAAGGCTTCATAACGCTCTGTGCTCATAATGGCTAGCTGGAGTGGGAAGGGGGGCGGTTTGCCTAGCCTGTATTTCAGCCGCACTGTGCAATAGCATGTGGCGAGTGCAAGAATTTTTCTATAAGCGCTGAATGAGCTCGGACTAATGCTATACCTCTTTTCTTTACTTGCGCCTGTCTCGGTATTTCTTGCTCGGGACTGATTCAGTGCTGCCCATATGTGGCTAGACAAGTTAATTATCGTGCCTGGCTTTTTTTAGGCGATAGGCATGCGCTTGTAAACGCATAAGACTTTTTCGCAATTTTCTTGCGAGATACGATGACGATGACTTAACTGCGAAGCTCAAAAAGGTAAGGCAGGAACGAGGAAGCCACTGAAATTTGTCTAGCTAATCTAGACTCAAAATGATGAACCGGGCTCTTGCAAGAAAGCCTCTTCTGCCGCACTTGATGGTCGCCCAAGAATTTTATTGCGATGCGGATAGCGGCCAAATCGTTTGATTACCTCTGCATGCTTGATGGCCCATTCAAGGGGTGCTGTTAATCCTGCTTCTTCTTTGAGGGCAGTAAATAGATGTAGCGACTCATCTTGGCTTTGCATCGATTCATCATGCTCAAAGGGTAAATAAACAAACCAGCGGTGATAGAAGGTAGGTAAGTGCCGATCTTTATTCTGCTTGATAAGGGTGCGTGCAATTTCAAGCGCGTGCGCATCCTGCGCAAATGCCTGTGGTTGGTTGCGATATAAATTCCGAGAAAACTGATCAAGCACGATAATCAGCGCACAGGCGCCTAATGGCGTAGCAGCCCAAGCGTCACATTTTCCCGCTGCCGCGTCTTGGTGAAGAGCAAGAAAGCGTGAGCGAAGCTTTGCATCCAAGGTATCAGATGACTGAAACCATTGTGCCCGAGCTTGGTTATAGTCAGCTGAATCGGGTGCACCAAACCAACTATCCAGCACCTCGCGAGCACGTGGGTCTAGCCCTACTGCTGATGCTTCTTGCAAAGATTGGGGAGAGGGGTGATTCATGGACTTGGTTTCCGGTTAGCGCTAGCTTGTTCTTTTATTTCAGCGATTTTAAAAAGCAAGAGAAGGTGCTCGCTATTTTTATGATCGCCTTTGTAACCGTGGCTTGCTGTGCTATCAGCCCTTGCCATTAAGAATCTAGCTGATGATTTCTCGCATATTGATGAGCTCCTTCCCCTTTGGCGTAGCCGAAAAATGGCTTGTAGCTTGCTGGAAGGCCTTCTGAAATCGGGTTAAAGCTGTCGAATAATAAGTTTGGAAGGTTTCAGATAAAACGCTAGCTTGATTAAATATTGAGCTTATTGTACTTACTCTTAATATTTTGAAACCGACTAAAGCAAAGAAAGCTGATAGGCTGTTTTTTAAATTATTGTGTTCTTTCGAGTCAGTAGCTTTACTGTTGTTTTCCCACAATTTTTCTATAATTGGCCTCCCTTCTAATGCGACTCGGCACATTTGACGTAGTTCTAGTTCGCTTTCATACCTTTCTTCCCTGTTTTGGGAGGCTTCGTCACTGAGTAATTCATCAGCGAGAGGCAATAATTTTTCATCAATATATTTGATCAAGTCTGTGGCATGCTGATGGGTCTTTTCCCTATAAAAATGATTCAGCATTTTATTTTCAATGATGCTTTTCTTGCCAACCTCGGCTAATAGATCTTCAAGTAGTGATCTCACTACCCTATGTGCAAGCCTTTCGAAGTGAAAAGATTTTTTTTCTTCTTTTGCTAAATCATTCAAGCTTGTTTTTATGTCTTCTAACCATTCCCTAAGGTTTTCTTCTAATTTGGCAAATTGCTCCCTTAGAGGCGGTAAGCCATCACCCATAGAATTAACATCTGCAACAATGAACGCTTCTGCAGGTGCATCAGTATTGTGATAAGAGCGTTGACGGTTCAAGAGGGTAGCGCTTTGATTGATGCTCGTAGCAGTCGAGTGAGCAAGTGGAGCAGTCATATTTATTCTCTAGAAAATTATCAATTTTGCGTTGATTTGAGTTTGACCTTATTTCTTGCCAAATATGCCAACTAAGTAAGTGTTACTTAAACTGTATTTGGCGAAGCGCTATTTAAGAGATATTCCGTGAGAAATTATTTATCAGAAAAAACGCCATATATCAAGCAGCACAATACACACTCCGCGAGAAAATGGGCATGGGCTATGTTTTTTTATGAGGCGGCCTAATTTTTCTATCGCTTGATCAATGTGTTTCATTTCACGAATTTCTTTTTTACATCCAGTGTCATTACCCTGCTGAAACAGCCAATTTTATTTCGTAGCAGGGCTTAGCTATTTAACGTCGCCCAAATTATCAACAATTTCTGCTCCTTCCCGAAAGGAAGTTCCTTCAGCATGCCAAATAGCTAAGGCCAAAGATGTTTAGATAAGGCCAGGAGAGAGGAGGAGTAGGAGCCGCTAATCTGCTTAAAAATTACAAAGCAAAGCGGTTGAGTCACATAGTGCCCTTTGTTATACTGCGCAGCATTGTGGGGCATTAGCTCAGTTGGTAGAGCAGCAGACTCTTAATCTGACGGTCGCAGGTTCGACCCCTGCATGCCCCACCAAGAATATCAAGGGTTTCAGCCAAGAAGCATAATTTAGTTGAAAGCCACTTCAGCTAAATTACACCTAAGCCGCCGCCTTTTCAGTGCACACTCTATGCAATTCTGGCGGTGTGAAGGTTGTATGGGATTGCACCCATTGCGCTAGATGTGCCGATGATAAATGCGCATACCGCTGCACCATCTCTAGCGTTTCCCGTCCCCCTAATTCCTTAGGCACATACAGGGCGTACCGCGTTGGACATGCCAACTGGCCCACGTGTGCCGTAAGTCGTGCCAACGAAATACTTTAAGTCCTACCGCTGCTATGGCTTTACGCCAGGCTTTTGTATTCACCTCCTTAATAGGTTTGCCTCGATAGGTAAATACTCGCTTTAGATGCCTCCCACTTTGGCGTTCTAATATCTCTAACGCCTTTTTATTTAAGGGGGTGCCTAGTGCTTCGCCTGCCTTAGTCTGATCAGCGTGAATCCGCGCTGACTCTTTCAATAAATCTACTTGACTCCATTCCAACTCGAGGATGTTGCTCTTACGCCAACCTACTGCTAGCGCAAATTTCATGAGATCTTGCTGGTGAGGAGGCAACAGCTATATAAAGAATCAGCTAGCTCTGGATATCGAATTGAAGGGCCAATTGCTTGCGCACAAAAGTCTCAGGACTTTACGATTTATAGCCCATTCAACTATCGGGATAATCTCTGGATATTCAATTTCTGGAATTCAAGCCTAAAAGTGTGAAACTGTGAAAAAGAATTTAATTCACTAAAGATATAAATTCAATCATTTACCCTCTCGCACGCTGTTACTTCTCTCTGATAGGCTCGTCGGCTCGTCAGTACTCATCAAAAACATCCAACGATTAAGCCCAAAAATAACAATATGCTTGCTGCTAGCCCAATTCCCCAAGATTTGATTAATAAACATCTGCAGATGCAAGCGCAAAGCGATTTGGAGCAAGCTCGGCTATATAAGGTGCAGTATGGTGAGATAGCTTTAACCTTTTTTGACCGAGCAAAAGTCACTTTCAGAAATATAGCGGATGCACGCCAACTCGTCCCCTTATCAGAGATAAAAAATGCGGTGAACCAAGCAAGTGTCCCTCAGACTCCAGAAGATGAGTCTTTGCGGCAACGTATCGCTGAGGTTTATTTTGAACGTGCAGAAATTTTGAAAAGTCTCGGGAAACTGGGCAAAGCACAGAAGAGTTATGAAAAAGCGCAAGCATGGGGTCATGAAGCTATACCAGCTGCATCGACTGCTGCTTTAACCCCTTTCATGAATAGAGCCATTGGTTTGGCTCAATCTGCTGAGTTTTTTCCTTCGAGAGTTTCCTTAACGTCATCGCCTAAGGTAGCGCAAGCCTGCCCGCAAGAAAAACATCAATGGGTGGCACAAGTCTTTACCACTATTCTGAAACAATTTCAGGATTTAGATTTGTGTCAAAGCTCGCCGAGCTTGTTTTTGGTTTATGCACATAATAACAATCGACTGGGCAAGAAGGCCGATGCAGAAGCCTCGCAACGTGTGATTCAATGGTTATCTCATCTGCGTGCCGATTTGTATTCTGATCGCTCAGCCAGTGGCCATCAGGCTTTACCGTGTCCCGCAACCGTGGAAGACACGGCTAAAGCCAACGACATCCTATCCAGCCAACTCTGTTTATTACCCAACCATGCAGGCTCGGTAGATTATGTGGTGCTGTGTGGCTCAGAACTGTTGGGCCACTATATGGCCTCACCGTACTATCAGGGTTTTTATGAGGCGATTCAACGTGCTTATCAGGAAATTTGTGATCGCACTGATGACTTTACTCAGGTTGAGGCTGCAATACGCAAGGTGGTCGACGCGAATTTAAACGAAAAGGAATTTCACCATGTGCTGACGGAATTGGCGTTCTTGCAAATCCGTTATGAGCACAACAAGGACAAGCACGGCATTATTCCTCTGTTACTCAATAGTACTGCTCAGCAATGTTTGCCAAAGTTTATTATTGATTCGACGACGATTCGCATCGAAGACTCTACTTGGCGCACGCCTAACATGTGGAATGGACGGCAGACGTATCAGGATGAGGGTTTGTATGTAGGTTTTTTCAAACTTTTAAAACGGCTGTTAGTGAAGCAAGAGCGTTGCGTAGCGCTGGTGGAAGAAAAAATCTATCAAGCGTGCTTGCAGAAATTACGAGAAGATCAAGCACATACTTTGATGGCGGAGGAATTTTCATTGTTTTTGAATCAGGCTTGTGTGATCGCGCTTGATGCCCTGAAACAAGATCACAGCGCTGATTTCCGGGAACTGAATATTCATAAAGCGTATGAGCGCATCCTGACAGAAATCAAACAAATCAACGGTGAATCTCTGGTTGAGCCTGATCAACTTCGAGCCGCTTTGGAGGCGTCGTATTCTGCTAAACGCTTAGCCATACAACGTCTATCTGGCCTACCTCTGCCGATGGAGCATTGCTATATCAATCTGGCGGTTGTGGAGCATGAGAAAGAGAAAGCAAGCAAGGAAGAAGAAGCGAAAAAATCTAAGGAAGAGGCAACGCAAAATCACTTTCATCGCTTACCGAGTGCCGAAGCCATCCATTCCAATTCCCAGAAATTAGTGTCCCTGGAAGAGCTGTTTGAGCCTCGCGTATTAAGCAAGGACAAGACGGTAACCCCGAAACGAATTTTGATTCGAGGTCGGGCGGGCGTGGGTAAAACGACGCTATCCAAAAAAATCATCTTTGAATATACGCAGAAAGGGCAATGGCGAGATCGCTTTGACTATGTGCTGTGGATTCCGCTGCGTACGTTGAAGGGTAAAACAAGCTGTGATCTAGCGACCCTGTTTCACGAAATTTACTTTCAGAGTCATCCCAAAGGTCAGTCTTTAGCGAAGACGCTTACCGCGCAAATTAACGGAGAGGCCAAAGATAAAACGCTCTTTGTAATCGATGGTTGGGATGAAATTGCGCAGGAATGGGGCGAACACGAACCGATGTCTGGGTTTCTTAAACAGTTACTCAATCAACCTGCGGTGGTCATTACCTCTCGGCCTTATGTCGATTTGAAGCAGGCCGATCCGATGGAGCTGGAATTGGAGACGGTGGGCTTTAGCCCGAAAAACGTCACGGCCTATCTTGACAACCCGACCATAATACCGGTTTCGCAGGCCAAGCAGATGAAGCACTTCATCCAGACCAACGCCTTCCTCCAGGAGCTGGTCAACGTGCCGATCCAACTGGATGCGCTTTGTTACAGCTGGGATGAAATCAAGCGCATCCAGCAAAAGGTGCCAGGCGCGATGACGGTCACTGTCTTATACCAAGCCATGATGAACAAATTGTGGCGTAAGGATATCCTTGCGCTAGGCAAGCGTGAAGGCGCAGAGCTATTAACCGCGAGCCATATTAACGCGCTCAGCCCATCTCGCATTGAGAGAGTGGTCAAAACCGAACAGGATTTTTTGAGCACTTTAGCTTTTCAGGGATTGCAGAATAATCAAATTGAATTTCATCAAGGTGATCTGCATGCGCTGATTGAGCAGCTTGAAGCACAAGGGGAGGTGCTCCCCTTTACGTTAGAAGCGAACCTCAAAAAAATCTCGTTTCTGCGTACCGATGATGCAGAGGAAAACCGCTGTAGCTACCATTTCATGCATTTGACATTTCAAGAATTTTTGGCGGCCAAGCATTTTGTTCAGCATTGGGAAACTGAGCGAGAGATTACCCTTCTATCTCTCAACAGCAAGCAGTGGACGAAAACGTCCCCCGATGCGTTTGTTCACCAACACAAATACAACCCACGCTATGAGATTTTTTGGTGGTTCGTTTCAGGGCTGTTGCGGGGAGAGGCGCTGAACCGATTCTTTAGGTTGCTTGAAGCGGAGCCACGTGATTTGTTCGGCGCAGCTCATCAGCGCTTGCTGATAAACGTTCTGCATGAAGCCTCTCGTACGCCTGGTATTGAGCTAGCACCCACCATCCGAGACAGGCTGGAGCAAGGGCTAGAACAATGGCTGCGATTGGAAATGGCCCAGACAGGCGAAGGCACGCTGGCGTCTGTGCCTACGTTTCCCGAGCACGCATTGCTCCAGTGCCTCAAGGCGGCGAAATCCGAGAGAGCAAAAAAAAAGTTGGCATGCGCACTTGGCAATCGACCTGCCTTATCGGCCTCGGCCTTAGCTGCGTTGATCGCGTTGATGAAGGACCCGGAAAGTTGGGTGAGAAGCAGCGCGGCCGATGCCTTAGGCCTGCAGTCTTCGTTACCGGCCTCGGCCTTAGAGGCCTTGATCGCGTCGATACAGGACCGAGACTGGCCGGCGAAGCACAGCGCGGTTGCTGCCTTAGCTCAGCAGTCTTCATTACCGGCCTGGGCCTTAGAGGCGTTGATCGCCTTGACGAAGAACGCGGACAGGGATGTGAAGCTCAACGCGGCTAAATTGTTAGCTCATCAGTCTCTGCTATCGGCCTCGGCCTTAACTGCGTTGATCGCGTTGACGAAGTACCCGGACTGGCAGGTGAAGTGCAGCGCGGCTTGTGGCTTAAGTCTGCCTCGGTTACCGGCCTCGGCCGTAGAGGCCTTGATCGCGTTGACAAAGGACCCGGCCAGGGAGGTGAAGTGTCGCACGGCTGATGCCTTAGGTCAGCGTTCTTCGTTACCGGCCTCGGCCTTAGCAGCGTTGATCGCGTTGACGAAGGAAACGAGCACGGATGTGAAGCGCAGCGCGGTTAAGGCCTTAGGTCAGCAATCTTCGTTACCGGCTGCGGCCGTAGAGGCTTTGATTGCGTTCACGAAGGACGCGGACAGTTGGTTGAGAGGTTACGCGGCCGATGCTTTAGGCACGCAGCCTTCGTTACCGGCCTCGGCCTTAGAAGCCTTGATCGCCTTGATGAAAGACCCGGACTCGGAGGCGAAGCACAGCGCGGTTAAGGCCTTACGTAAGCAATCTTCATTACCGGCCTCGGCCTTAGCTGCGTTGATTGCGTTGACGAAGGACCTGGACAGGTGGGTAAGGTGCCGCACGGCTGATGTCTTAGGCCAGCAGTCTCCGTTACCGGCCTCGGCCTTAGAAGCCTTGATCAGGTTGATAAAGGAGCCGGACTGGGAGGTGGGGTACTACGCGGCTAATGCCTTAGGCCAGCAGTCTTCGTTATCGGCCTCGGCCGTAGAGGTTTTGATCGCGTTGACAAAGGAAACGAACACGAAGGTGAAGTGCCGCGCGGCCGATGCCTTAGGCCAGCAGCCTTCGTTACCGGCCTCGGCCGCAGAGGCCTTGATCGCATTGATGAAGGACTCGAACTGGGAGGTGAAGCGCAGTACGGCTGATGCCTTAGGTCAGCAGTCTTCGTTGCCGGCTTCGGCCGTAGAGGCTTTGAGCGCGTTGACGAGGGACGCGGACGGTTATGTGAGGCGCCGCGCGGCTGATGTCTTAGGTAAGCAGTCTTCGTTACCGGCCTCGGCCTTAGCAGCGTTGATCGCGTTGACGAAGGACCGGAACAGTGAGGTGAAGCGCAGCGCGGCTAAGGCGTTAGGTAAGCAGTCTTCGTTACCGCTCTCGGCCTTGGCTGCGTTGATCGCGTTGATGAAGGACACGAACAGTAAGGTGAAGCGCAGCGCGGCTAAGGCGTTAGGTAAGCAGTCTTCGTTACCGGCCTCGGCCTTAGCAGCGTTGATCGCGTTGACGAAGGACCCGGACAGTGACGCGAAGCTCAGCGCGGTTAAGGCGTTAGGTAAGCAGTCTCCGTTACCAGACTCGGCCTTAGAGGCCTTGATCGCATTGATGAAAGACTCGGGCTGGGAGGTGAAGAGCTGCGCGGCTGAGGTGTTAGGTCAGCAGCCTTCGTTACCGGCCTGGGCCTTAGTTGCGTTGATCTCGCTGATGAGGGACAGGGGGGCGCAGTACAGCGCGGCTAAGGTGTTAGCTAAACACCTCAGGACACTCTATCGCTTACTGCCTAGGCTTAACAGCCAGGCGATAGCACTAATCTATACAGAATGCTTACTCAAGCAACGCTTTGATCAGGGTGCCCCTTTCTATATTCAGGAGGGCTCCTTGTATTTCTATACGGCTCAAGGGCTCCAGAGCGTTCCTTTTAGTGATGCAAATCAAGAAGCCAAATTCAAGCAAGCGATTCAACAAGCCCAACAGGCAGCTAACCTGCCTCTTGCTTTGAGAGATTGAATCGTACAGCCGGATGCGCAAAATGAGGAAGCGGCGCTGCTTGCTCCTTCTATCAATCAAATGCGATGGAGGCCTATTAAGAAGAAGCGAAGTACCGAGACAGAGGTTGCTTCGATCGCTGCATCAGGCGACCCGTCGGCTTCCCCCTCATCTGTCTGCTAAAAAAGGTTTTAGGGTTCATCAAGAACTTCACATGATGGTTGCCTACGGGTAAGCAGAGGTAAGCGAAGAGATAGACGTAAGTGCGTAGCTCACGGGAATCGCACCTGCAAGCCCTTTCAGTCTCAACTCATGCGGCTCCTATTGCTCACCATTTTGCGTTAGCGTCAACCAGATGTAGTGCTTGCGCTAAGTTTGAATGCATAATTGAATTTATATGGTGAAATTTAGGTAGAACTTCAAATATTGCATGGAAAGAGTATTTCTACGATTAATGATGCTTGGTCTATTGCATCCGAACTAAGAGACAAAAGGCATATTTCCGGCACTCCTCTTTTAAAGAGATAAAAGTAAAACAGAAGAGCACCCTCAGGCTTTATGCGGTGCTACAGCTAGCGGCTGGTATGCATCAGCAAGTGCGTCCTATCCTCTGTTCCTTATTGCCGCTAAAACCTCATCCATTCCCTTATTCATCTGAGCCGTAAGCTCCTCAATCTTTTTTTCATGTTTTGTGTCTCTTTCATGAAGCTCTGTTTGATGTTTAGAGAGTGTTTGCTCAAGCTTTTCTTCTTTTTCAGCGAGTGTTTGATGTGCGTTAACTAACTCTCGTTGTGCTTGAACTAAATTTTGTTGTGCTTGAACTAACTCTCGCTGTGTTTTAAGGATAATTTGATTACTCATTTCTTCAATCCTTTTCTCGAGCTTACTAAGCCTCTGCTTAAAATTACTAATCTCTTGCTCAAAATCACGAATCCTTTGGTCCACAATACATAACAATATTGTCGGGAAAACTTCTTCTTTTAAGGATTTTAAATCATTAGTTTGATACTGGTTCAGGTTGTCGATGATAGGATTAAATACATCATTAATCCACCATGTTATTAAATTCGTTCCCAACCCTATCCATAAACCAATAACTGGGCTTCTTAGTAGAATATTAATGACAGTCGACGGAATATTAGCTAGAGGTAAAAGACGTGTCACCCACTTAAACCCAAGCCTAAGTCGGCTAAAATCATAGAGGACTTTTCCTTTAAGATCAGCGTCAATAACGGTTAGAAACTTTAGTACATTTCCATTAGCATTTTTCAACCCTATAAGTTGCTGCTTTAATTCTTCTAATTCTTTTTTTAATTTTTTTTCTAGTTCTTGTTGAGAATTTATTTTCTGCTCTACTATTTTCCACTCTTCTTCAGAAGGTACTTTTCCTTTTCCTTTCAGATATGTAGAGGATTCTGCTGTTGGTTGCGGCTCTGATTCTTCTTCTAACTCTTCTTCAGAAGATGCTTTTCCTCTTGCTTTCAGATTTATAGTGGATTCTGCACTTTGATTCGCGGTACTCAACTCGCTGTGTTTGACAAACGCTTCACGGAATCTTTCGTGAATATGCTGAAGTTGTGTTTGTGTTTGATTTCTCTCTTTAGCAAGAATTTTTTTCTTGAACCTAGACGGAGTATTGATTCTAAATTCGAACAGTCGAAAATTAGAAAACGATTTCCATAGCTCTTGATGCAGCTCTTCTTGCAAGCTAATTTCATTGCTGTCATTTCCCTCTAGACCACGAAGATCAAGTTCATATCCTTCTAGAACCTACGCTGCATTTTCGCTAGAAGAGCTTGAGGCACCTCCGATATTAGTGCTACTTGCCATAGGGTTTAGCATAATGTCATGTTCTTTATTTGTTGTATTAGTTCTGCTTGAGTTTAGGCTATATATAAAAAATTCTGCTCATGCTTTCCCTAACGCATACTGCCGATAGTGGAGAGGTGGCAGAAGCCTTCAAGTTACAGCGCACCTTGCGCCAGCACTAGGGTCATTAAGATAAAATAATAGAGTGGCCTTAAAATAATGTAAATGCCTTATTTAATAAATGTGTAGTTGTATAGCGGATGTATAGAGAATAGCTATTCACTGGAACAATTTTTTTGATAGAAATATTCTTTACTTGCATCATTGGAATCAGTTCAAATCCCCTTTGGATGAGAAAAATAAAGATATTCTATTTTGTGAGGTAATTTTTTAGGTTATTTAAATAAAGGGGAAGGGACACGCTTCTGTTGATGCTTGAAAAATAAATCGAGCCTCTTTAAGTCGGCGTGAAAAAATTACTCTATATTCTTCTCCAGACTCAGCGCCAAGCACGATATCTAATGATGAAGAGTTATTTATGTGCACTGACTTATGTCTAGCAAGCCAAAAATAATTATCTACGCGTGTTTTCTAAATCAACTAGAAGGGTGTTCTTGCCCGCTCTAGTGTGAGGTACGTAGCTTTTCTGCCGTTCATAAAACGTGAATGCATTACGCTACAAGAACCGTTTTTTGGCATCATAAAATGACATAAGGAAAGTAAAGCTTTTTTGAGAAAAGCTCCTTTTTGATCTTCTACATTGATCAGAGTAGATTGTGTCGCTTCTTCAAGTTTTGCCTTACCAATTTCTATGATTTTTCTTGCGTGATATCAGTGAGGGCCTTGCCATTTAAAAACATGTAGCCGGCGAAACTTAGCAACACCTTGGTTATGCGGTTCTTTATGTTTAGTTTCTTCACACCATCTAACCACCGCTTTATTCCACAAATATATCGGTTTGATGCTTAGGCGTGTTTCTTGGCAGAGTTCGTAGGCCTCTTTGATGAGCCATACCTCAGCCGTTTCGTGCTCGGTTGTGCCAACATTTACCTAGCTTTGCACTCGGTATTTCACCGCCTGCGGCTTTCACAAAAAGCGTATTTTTTAACGCACCTTATCCAGTCTGAGAAAGCCAGATAGTAAGGGGTTAAGCGAATCTTTACAGCTTAAAAATAATGCATTTCAACGCAAATGACGCATTTTCATGCAGTCATATGTTGGCTGCGCACAAGGACAGTAAATAAGCTGTTCTATTTTTGCTTTGCATGACTGTGAGTTATGCAAAGCGCCAATTTATAAAGAAAATCTTTTTAAGCTTTTGTTGTCAACATGGCCTTCTGAATCAAAGGGGCTATTTATGGCATGGAACCTGCTCAAAAAAGAAGCACGGCATGCAACATACCTTTTCGTTAGGCTAAACAAGATTTTTGATTTCCTACAGGTGCCGTATTTTGTCTAGTCTAATCGGGCAATTAATTATGGGAGAGCTGTTATGGCAGAGCAAAAAGATGAGCAGAGCAATAAGCAAGGTTTTGCGTCGATGGACCCAGAGCGTCAACGTGAAATTGCTTCTAAAGGCGGTCATGCTGCTCAAGAAAAAGGTACGGCGCATCACTTTACCTCAGAAGAAGCACGAGAGGCAGGGCATAAGGGAGGGAAAGCTGCTCAAGAAAAAGGCACAGCGCACCACTTTACCTCAGAAGAAGCACGAGAAGCAGGGCACAAGGGTGGAGAGGCTACTCAAGAAAAAAGACACAATCAAGAGTGAATTTCGCTCATATTTAGGAAGAGTATAAGCTTATAAGAAGTTTGACAGCAGGCAGTACTCAAAAGCGAGACGTCATCAACTTTCTCAAAACTGCCAAGCTTACTTAGTAATAAGCCGCACTTTTTCCTATTAGGGCAGATTAGCTCTTATTAAGGGTCTTATTAGTATATAGCCGCACAAGCGACCTCAAAAAATTAGACATTGATCTGATTTTTTGGGGTTTTTCATGAGTCGATATAGCAAGGGATTAAGCGCACTTTTGACCTCTTAAAAGTGACACGTTTCGACGCAAAAGGACGCATTTCGATGCAGACAAGGCGATGCCCTCTATCAACTCTTTCTATGTATGAGGTCAAAAAAGGGGTTACAAAGGTAATATTTTCAAATTGTGAAGCGAGATGCCTTGTTTAGTTTTTACTGTGATGCCTAAGCGTTGAGTGGTGGAGAGATCTTTTGCTTGGCTTGAAAAGTGTCAAAGACTTTGGAAAAATACCGAGCGCAAGCTCAATACGAGTTTGCAGTTGCTTCACTTAGCTTTTCTGGCCCTCATGCTCAAAAGATCGTAAACAGGCTCTTAGGTAGAAGTTACTTTGGAGTTTGTGTAATTCTCTCGTATTTCTCATTTAATTCGTGCCAGCAAAACGGCTAGGCAATTCTCATCCTCTCCTGTAATTTATCCATGACTGCTTGAATGTGATGTCCATTCTGGTGTGCATAGCGCTCAACCATCGCAAGCGTTTTATGCCCACTGATTCGTTTAATCGTTGGCAAATATATGCCAGCCTGAGCAGGATGTGCAATTACTGTATGGCTTAGGGTATGGCGCACAACCCCCTTAGGATTAAAACCAGCAGCGATGATCGCAATGAGATATAAATCTTTCTGTTCGCGCATTATAAAATTAATACATGATATTCGCTAGATTATATTGGTATCTCACTAGATGCCTAAAATTTATTAAAAGTATTGAGTTTTAGTACGTATGAAATTGTTAATTTAAACGTATATCTAAAAAATTAAAGGTAATCACTATGAAACTCTTGAGCTCTCCTGTAAGTTGTCTGAGTCAATCTATTAGATTTAAGCCTGTATTTTCGAAAGAAGATAAGGAAGTGGCAGGCTATCTTGAAATAATTAATCTGAAAGATTTGATTAATAGAGAATTAGATAATTCCCCTTTTTATGGTAAAACTACGCTGAAGCGGGAATGGGAGAATTTGCTTGATAAAGTGAAAAAATCGATTAATGATGAGTTGCGAAATTGCAATACATATGGTGAAGCTGATCTGCAGAAAGAATTGAAATATTTGCTTAATAAATTGACAGAGTTTAAAGAAATACAAACAGAGGTAGGTTATCTTCTGCTGCGGACAATAAGTTTTTCTAATCGCCTCGACGCGGCACGCCTTATTAAATCACAAGCAATAGCTGGCCATAAAGCTTCGTTTAAAGTTCTTCTGGCGATAGAAAAGCATCTGGTTGCCAACGTGAACTATTCGAAAAATTAATGAAGGCGCTAGTGAGCAGACATTTTTTTTGGGGAATTGAGAGAAATTTAGGGTCGCAGATATTGGTTTATCTAATTTTTATATTATTAGATAGACCCTTTATTAATTCCTCCGCGCTTGGCTGTATTTTTTTAAGTAGGTTTGGCCTGTTCTCTAATGTTTTAAGTACATTTCTTGTTAATCCTTCAATGTCTATAAAATTTTTTATAGCTGGAAACGTTTCTTTATACCAATCCAACATTTTCTGAGGATTTTTAGATTCTATAATCAATTGCATAATTCTTATGTGACCTAAAATATATGTCGGCAGGGCCTCTTCACTTATGGGCTTGATATTTTTATCTATTTCTCTTTTTATGGGTTTTTTTCTTAAATTATCTTGCTTTTGTGGTTTATTAATTTGCTGCAACTCATGGCTGCCAGCCGGTAAAGGTGTGGCGGAGAGTTCAGGGTGATGATCAGTTGAGGTTGGTGGAGGTTTATTGTAATTAGACTGTTGCTCGAGAGTTGGAGGCCGGGGTCTTTGGGAAATAGAAAGAGTTGATGGCGCGAACTTCCTGTTGAGGCTGGTGTGTTTGGGGGCGTTGTCCTCTGTCTGCTCTGCTGGAGTAGCATAGGGTGATATTGAAGATTCACTGCCTATTTTTTGCGTCATAACAATCCTTTTCTGAATAGTGTTTTCATAGACTAAACATAAGCATTGGCAACGCTGATACCACTGTTTGCAACGAAAGTTGATACAAGTTAGCGAATTAAAAATTAATCAAATTCGACATGCTTCCCATCCCAGTTTCATTTCTTATCGTATAAATGAAAGATCTATGCGTTACTGAGGCATAGCCGCCCTCTATAGAAAGGTACTTCGCTACGAAATTTCCTCTTCACGCTGCCACCTTTTCTATAATGGCGGCGATAAGTGGAGAGCGTTCTCTACTAAAAAGATAGGGAACCTCTGCAAAATCCCTGTAGCAAGGAATGCCTTTGCTGCCAGTACACTAGTACTACGAGGCATGCTGCCGCTACAGGGATTTTGCAGAGGTGCCATAAGTTATAGCCAGTGGCGCTATAGCTTTGGTTTGCTGCTTTGCTTGCATCATCTCGCTAGAAATAGCGCTTCTTTTTTGCTTCTCTAATGTGACTCCTATGACTTCTTCTACTCTTGCGAATGATATTTTTTTGCGTGCCTTAAGGCGCGAGCCCACTGACTATACGCCGGTATGGCTGATGCGCCAGGCTGGCCGCTATCTGCCTGAATATAATGTGACGCGCGGGCAGGCAGGCAATTTTATGGCGTTGATGCAAGACCCGGAGCGGGCCACCGAAGTTACGCTCCAACCGCTTGAGCGCTACCCATTAGATGCAGCGATTCTTTTCTCAGATATCCTGACAGTGGGCGATGCGATGGGGCTTGGTCTGAGCTTTGTGGCTGGCGAAGGGCCGTGTTTTGCGCGCCCGGTGCGTACTGAGGCTGACGTAGCGCGACTGGCTGTGCCTGCGATTGAAGAAAAATTAAGCTACGTCACGCAAACCGTAAGCCAGATTCGGCGTGCGTTGATAGATGGCAATAAGCAGCAGCGTGTGCCGTTGATTGGTTTTGCCGGCAGCCCCTGGACACTGGCTTGCTATATGGTCGAAGGCGGCAAATCTGCCGATTTCCGTACGATTAAAACCATGCTGTATGCACGCCCTGATTTACTGCATCGGATTCTTGAGGTGAATGCACGTGCCACTGCTGCTTATTTAAAAGCGCAGATCGCTGCTGGCGTGCAGGCTGTGATGATTTTTGATACTTGGGGTGGCGTACTGGCCGATGGCGCTTTTCAACGTTTCTCATTAGCTTACACCGCCCGTGTTGTTGAAGAATTGCGCAGCGAAGAGAGCAGCGCCAAGATACCCGTGATTGCTTTTACTAAAGGCGGTGGGCCATGGCTGGAAGAAATCGCAGCCTCCGGTGTTAACGGAGTTGGGTTAGATTGGACAATTAACCTGGCGCAGGCTCGCCAGCGTATTGGCGCACGTGTGGCATTGCAGGGCAATCTTGATCCAGCGGTATTGCTAGCCTCGCCTGAAGCCATTCGGTCTGAAGTGCGCTCAGTACTCGACCAATATGGCAATCACCCAGGCCATGTATTTAATCTGGGACATGGTATTTCGCAATTTACGCCGCCTGAGCATGTGGCAGAGATGGTTGATGAAGTGCATAGCTATAGCCGCTTACTGCGCAATAAATAGATATTGCCGTTCAACGCCTAGCCTTCGGTTTTCTGCTTTTTATTTCGTAAAAAACCGTTTATGGTTTTTTACGATGAGAGAAGGCTAGAGGCAGATTTCGAATAAAATTGCAAGCTATTGTGCACACTTATGCACAATTTAATTTGTTATTGAAAAAACGCCTTAAATTGAACAGATTCAGCTGAATACATTACTCTTTTTGTCTGAAAGGCTGATTGACAGGTGCTTGATGCAGTTGCCAAGAATCTAGGCAAACTAAGAGGAGTCCTATAAATGGGCCCTCTCAGTAGGTAGAACACTAGTTTTTAACAGAGTTATCCACAGGATTTGTGGAAAGCTCAAAAAAGCTAATCAGAACAGAAACTTAGAATCTATTTGGGCTTGGCTAGCAGTTTGAGTTGTGCATTCATCACCGCAATTTAACGCAAGCTGGCTCCGTTATAAGCAGCGCCTTCAGTACCCTTCATTTAATTAAACGACAGTCTCCCTAAATAGATGTGCAGATAAAAGCTAAAGGCGTGTGATGGGCAACGTTATTGTGCGTGTAGTACTGGAGCATCCGGTACCCGTACTCTTTGATTATCGTTGCGATGCTTCAACGAGCCCTCTGCCTGGGCAGCTAGTACGGGTACCGTTTGGTAAACGTTATTTAGTCGGGTTGATTTGGGAGGTGACGCAGCATAGTGATGTTCCTCTGGAGCGGCTGCGCGAAGTGGATGCCCTATGGGCTGAATGCCCTCCCTTGACTGCACAATGGCGCGCATTAGCGACTTTTGCCGCAAATTATTATCAGCGTGCCCTAGGTGAAGTTGTTTTGCCGGCGCTACCGCAGGGTGTGCGTGAGGCGAGTCGTTGGGGGCGCTTGCTAGCAGCTAGCCAAATTTATCGAATCTTGCCCGCAGGCATAGAGGCGCTTCCGGCAGCACTGCCGCCCCAGGCCACTGCCAGGCGCCGGCTGGCTGCCGCACTGCACGAAGCTGGGAAATTAACTGCAGCCGCAGCACGTGCTCTGCATCCGCAAGCCATCAAGCTACTCGACGCATGGCAACAGGCGGGGTGGGTCACGCAGGAAGCCGAAACAGCAGCGCAGCAAGTTGAGGCCACGACTGCTACGGCGTCTACCGTTAACAGGCTGTTAGAGGCTGCACCTGAGCTGACGGTAGAGCAGGCTGATGTGCTAGAGGCTATTCATGGTGCCCACGGCTTTGCCCCTTTTTTGCTGCATGGGGTGACAGGTAGCGGAAAAACCGAAGTTTATTTACGTGCCTTAGCTACGTTGCTGGCCCGTGAACCCGCCGCGCAAGCTTTAGTGCTGGTTCCTGAAATCAACTTAACGCCACAATTTGAAGCCTTTTTTCGCGCACGTCTGGCGGCTTGGCCGACTGATGCGCTAGTGACTTTACACAGCGGCTTAGCCGAAGGCGAGCGCTCCCGTGCTTGGCTTGCTGCTCATACAGGCCGAGCGCGCATTGTGTTGGGGACGCGATTGGCGGTGCTGGCCTCGCTGCCACGCTTGGCATTGATCATCGTCGACGAAGAGCATGATGCTGCTTATAAGCAACAAGAAAAGCTTCGCTATTCCGCCCGTGATTTAGCCATTTGGCGGGCCAAACAACTGAATATCCCGATCATACTGGGCTCGGCCACCCCGTCACTGGAAACCTGGCGTCATGCTCAACTGAAACACTACACGCGCTTAACTTTGACGCAACGTGCTGTGGCTGAGGCGGTGCTGCCAGTTACTCAGCTTATCGATATGTCTGCCCCAAAGCGCCGCAGCGAGGCTGGCCTAGAAGGTTTATCGACTCCGTTGCTGGATGCGCTGCGTGAGCGGCTTGCCTGCGGCGAACAAAGTTTGATATTTCTGAATCGACGTGGCTATGCCCCCGCGCTGTCTTGTACTGCATGTGGCTGGGTTGCAGGGTGCGTTCGTTGTAGTGCTTTTTTAGTGCTGCATAAACAAGAAAGGGGCATGCGCTGCCATCATTGTGGCTGGCATTCGCGTATTCCACACGCCTGCGCGGAGTGCGGCAATGTTGACTTAGCGCCGCTTGGGCGTGGTACGCAGAAGCTTGAAGAGGCGCTGGCAGCAGCGCTGCCTGAAGCAAGAATTTTGCGTATTGATGCTGATAGCACGCGCCGTAAAGGTAGCGCACAAGCATTATTTGCTTCAGTAAGTGCGGGTGAGATCGATATTTTGGTCGGCACGCAAATGATTGCGAAAGGGCATGACTTTCAACGTGTGACGCTAGTGGGGGTGCTGAATGCCGATGCTGCCCTGTTCTCGCATGATTTTCGGGCGAGTGAGCGCTTATTTGCGCAACTGCTGCAAGCCAGTGGCCGTGCCGGTCGAGCTGGGCACGGTGAAGTATTGATTCAAACGCGTTACCCCCAACATCCGCTATACCAGGCACTGGCGCGGCATGATTATGTAGGCTTTGCTGAAACTACCCTGGCCGAGCGTGAACAAGCGCGCCTACCTCCTTTTTCGTATCAAGCGCTTTTACGTGCCGAAGCTCGCACTCTCGAAGCTGCGCTTACTTTCTTGGCTCGCAGTGCCGCCGAGCTTGATGCGTTGCCCGGCACCGAACGTGTAACACGCTATGAGCCTGTGCCAATGCTAATAGTTAAAGTCATGCACGTGCAGCGTGCGCACCTGCTACTTGAAAGTACTTCCCGCTCAGCCTTGCAAAGTGCGCTACGCGCCTGGCAACCGCATTTGCAGGCGCTAAAAATTAAAGATGTACTGCGCTGGTCAATTGAGGTTGATCCGCTTGAGTTTTAATGACTATCCAGTAAATTTTTTGGTTCTTTTATGCCATGTCGACTTTAGGCACGCTGCACAATTTAGAGCAAAACTTTATTGTGGTGCAGCGCGCTCTGGTCATAGTCTGTGCAAAATTTTTAATAGAGTCTTTACTGAAAATGTCTAAAGTACATTATTTATTATGGTTGTTGCGACGCCTGCTGCTAGTGCCATAGCAAGTGTTCTCCCCTTCGCAGCGGACTGTCGGCTTGGTGAGGCAGCGGAAGTGCCATTCGAAGCACCCGAGTTACCATTGTCAATAATAATGGTGGTGCCACCGCCTCCACCCCTAGTACCTCCTCCTCTGCTGCCCCCACCTTTGGCAAGAGGCTCATCTCTGTTAGCTGGATTTCTATTGGAATTTGAAGTGCTGTCAAATTTTGAAGAAGTGGAGGCAAGGCCAGAAAGTGAGGATGATTTTTTGAGTGATTGAGTAGAAGAAGATGCCTGCTGTCTGTCAAAAGGAATAGCTGAGGCAGTTGTAGTTGCAAGAGTGGGAGAAGAAGCAAGCGTCAGCGAGGTAGTAGGGCCCATAAACAACTCCAGTTATGCTCATTAAACTAATTGGATCTTGTTGATTCTGAGGGTATAAACAGTCAAAAATTTCCCAGGTTACCCATCGTCTCGAGTTGTGCTTTGTTAACAAATGAGAAGATGTGTTTAAAGTTTTTCTAAAGAAGAAAGTGGATCCTTGCATCACCCAACAGAAAATTTGGTCTCTTAGGGCTAGTTTAAGAAAAGCATCGAAGAAAATTGGATAAATTCCGAAATGACGAAGTAGTGCGCGAAGCATGGGTAAAAAATAAGATGTAGATCTGAAAATTTTGAAAAACGCGATTAAAAAGCATGATTGAAATACAAGAGAAGTGAAACAAAGCTTTGCAGATAAAGCGAGCTAGGATTTTGCTAACGTTAAGCTTAAATTGCGTAACTTGGCAAGCCGAAGTGAGGCAAATGGGCCTGGTCAATTTTTAACCGTATTTCTTATTCTTTTAGTGTAGTAATTAACCATAATGCTTAGCTAATCTGTTGAGAAAAGCATTTGAACAAGCAGGAAACTGTTAACTAACAGTAGCAATAGCGTTGACTGCCAAAAGTGGCGGCTAGGGAAAGGGGAAGAGAATGAAATATGCGATGCAGCGGCTAATGCTAGTTGCGTTGGTTAGCCTGTTGCCCAGTATGACGTGGGGCGCGCAGACGCAGCCGTTGATCGAAAAAGTAAAGATTGGTGTGGCTGCTCCATTAACTGGTCTGCAGGCGCATTATGGCCATGATTTTTTGAATGGCATCATACTGGCCACGGCTGATTTTAATGCGAGCAAGGCGATTATCAATGGCAAGCAAATTGAGATTGTGCTTGATACAGCTGACGACCAGGCTAACTCGCATGTGGCTACGGCAGTTGCGAAAAAGCTAGTCGATGATGATATTAAGGGCGTGCTCGGCCATTTCAATTCAGGTACGACCATTCCCGCTTCGCGTATTTACGCGCAAGCTGGCATCCCGCAAATAGCCATGGCAACGGCTGCTGAATACACACAGCAAGGCTTCAGAAATACCTTTCGGATGATGACCTCAGATACGCAGCAAGGCAAAGTCGCAGGACATTTCGTCGTGAGAAAGCTGGGTATTAAGCGATTAGCCCTTGTTGATGATCGTACGATTTATGGAAAAGGGTTGGCTGAGCAGTTTGGAAAAGCCGCTAAAGAAGCTGGCGTGATCATTGTGGGGCGTGAATTTACCACTAACAAGGCAACTAACTTTACGGCGATGTTGATTAAATTGAAGCGCCTTAAGCCAGATGCTATTTTTTATGGCGGTGCAGACGCACAGGCAGCGCCGTTGGTTAAACAAATGTATAGGCTCGGCCTCAAAGCCAAATTAATCTCTGGAGATATGGTTAAAACCAGCAGCTTCTTAGAAATGGCTGGTACAGCCGCTGAAGGTACAGTCGCTTCGCTCGCGGGTGTGCCGCTGAATGCTATGCCGCAAGGGCAAAAATTTATGCAGAAATACAGAGCGCACTTTCATGAAGAAGCACAGACTTATGCACCCTATTCCTACGATGGCGCAATGGCTATGTTTGCTGCGATGAAAAAGGCAAATTCAACCGACCCAGATAAATATTTATCTGCCTTAACAAATATCAATATAGCGGGCGTCACGACCAATCGCTTTGCTTATGACAAGTACGGCAATTTAAAAGATGTGAGGATCACTCTCTATCAAGTTGTACAAGGAAAGTGGCAAGCCTTGTCCTCAATGCCCAATCAATAAACCTGCGCTTTGCTCAAATAAACGCTGTCAATTTGAACTGACTCCCGAGAGTGAGGGAGAGGGGCAGAAGGCTAAGGATTTTGTTTATGTTTTCTAGTAAACAATATTTTTTGAGAGTTTCTTAGTCGTTATTAGATAAGGAATCGTCTTGCAGAATCGTTTCGTAGTCTTGGCCGCCGTAGAACACGCCAATAATGGATATCTGTTCGGCGTCAACATCGAAGGCAATCACGGTGCGCTTCTTGTAGTTGGTGATGCGTAGGCCAGGCCGCACGTCATCACGTATCGTGCCGCGATGGGGGAATGTTCGTAGGCTATCACAATAACTTACGATAGCTTCGGTGTACCGCGCTGCAATGTTGGAGGAGGCCGCAGCGGCGATGTAGCGGTACAAAGTCACAAGTTGTTCTTCAGCCTCGGGAGAGAAAACGATGCGATAACTCATCGCGCCTTAGTATGCTCGGAGGCAAGACGGGCGCGCACCTGGTCGACAGTGACGGCTCGGGACGGGTCAGCTTTTAGCGCATCGTAGGCTGCGCCTACCTGATTGTGCAGCCAGCTTTCGACAGCTTGATCACGTGCTAAGAGAACACTTAATCCGGCACGGATAACTTCGCTTACAGTGGCATACTCACCCGCTCGCACTTTGGCTTTCACCACGTCTGCTATGTCATTGGACAGGGTAATGCTTAGTTGCTGCGTTGATCGCATTATAGTCTCCATCCGTAATAGTAGGATTTAATCCTACTATACTGTCAATTAAGAATCTAGCTATCTTGAAGACCATCGTCTACGAGAAAACACAAAAAAATTCTTAGCGCGCTGACCTGACTGACCCTCTCCCCAAAAAAGTTAGACATCTAATCTAGCTTTTTTGGGGTTACTTTTTGTTCCTTTTGCTCTCTGAATTATTGGTAACTACCTGCCATTTATCTTAGAGAAGCACTTCGCCAATCTGAAAAAAATTTCGTGGTTTGCTTTAGAGCGGGGCATTCTTTAACCCAATATTCAGATGACGAGTTGCAAGTTTTAAGGTATCGGCTTATCAATAATTTGTCGGTGTGCAACCATCATTTAGTCTGCGTTGTTTTGCAATAAAAAACGGTCGTTTCATATTCCGCCCTATCGCTAAGACACAGACCAAATACTTGATTTGCGTCTTAGCCACCCTAGTCAGGCTATGGCAGTAAGCCTCTGTATTTTACTGACGCGAGTGTTTTGCCTGATAGCGATTGAGAGAGCTGAGTATGAGCGATATATAAAATAAAGGAGGCTGGCAATGGGCGTTTTCTTTTCGCCTGTGATGGATAGGTTACCGGCAAATCACTTATCTTCGGCAGCTATAGGGCAGGGCGGATCTCAAGCAGCGATGAAAATTGCCATTCTCGATGATTATCAAGACACTGCTCGCAAGCTGAATTGTTTTCAGTGTTTAGGCGGTCATGACGTAAGAATTTTTAATAATACTGTGCGCGGTATCGGCCAGCTTTCTACACGCCTTGCTGATGTTGAGGCACTTGTATTAATCCATGATCGCACCCGTATTACTGCACAGTTACTTGATCGCTTGCCTCACTTACTTGTGATTAGCCAAGTGGGTAAAGTGGGTGATCATATCGATGTGGCCGCCTGTACCGAGCGCGGTATTGTGGTGCTAGAAGGCAGTGAGTCGCCAGTGTCAACAGCAGAGTTGACCTGGGCCTTGATACTTGCTGCGCAGCGCCGTATTCCGCAATATGTTGCTAACTTGAAGCAAGGAGCATGGCAGCAAGCGGGGCTCAAAAATTCCACGATGCCGGCTAATTTTGGACTTGGGCAAGTGCTGCGAGGTAGTACCTTGGGTATTTGGGGTTATGGAAGAGTTGGCAAGCTAGTTGCCAATTACGGACGCGCATTTGGCATGAATGTGCTGGTTTGGGGGCGTGAGGCTTCGCAGATGTCTGCCCGCGCTGATGGCTTTGCTACGGCGAAAAGCCAGGCAGAGTTATTTACACAAAGCGATGTACTCAGCTTACATCTACGACTAAACCAAGAGACTCGCGGCATAGTGACAAAAAAAGATTTATTGCAAATGAAGCCGACCGCGCTTTTTGTTAATACTAGCTATGCTGAATTGATTAAAGAAAATGCGTTATTTAACGCCTTGACCCAAGGTCACCCAGGCATGGCAGCAGTTGATGTGTATGAAGCTGAGCCGATTTTGCAAGGATATAATTTGCTGCGCATGGAAAATGTGATTTGTACGCCGCACATTGGCTATGTTGAGCGTGAAGGCTATGAAAAACATTTCGGCCTGGCATTTCGCAATATCCTTGGCTATCTGCAGGGTGAAGTCACTCACGCGGTGAACACACAAGCTTTAAAAATCTATCGTCGCGTCCCTCATATGCTAACGAAGTATGCAAACCCTATCGCGGCATCGCTCAGCTTGTCATATAGCGAAATGGCTATGTAAACAAGGTAAGTCAATGGTTTGTATAAAGATGAGTTGCTGTATGCAGCTCACTATTTAGAATCTGTTTGATGTCTTAACAAAAAAATTAGAAGCTCGTGATTTGCCTGTTGGGGTTCCGTATTTAATAAAACGCTGTACCCCAACCTTTGTCCTATTCGTAGGTTTAAAGATACAAGATTGGGGTGACGGAGGAAACCCAACATGCCGGCTTCTCACCTCTACTTGTCATATTTTTTGAGATGTTGAATAGACTCTCAGCAGCTCTCCAATTTTTTCTGAGTAGCAGGCTATTTCGGCCTCACTACGCATTAGTCCATCTGTCATTAAAAGTGCTCAAAATTTCTAAAAGACTCTAATTTAGGGCAGTTTCTGCTCGAAATCCTGAGCTATTAGGTATATGCTCCCGTTTTTGCTTAAGAAAAGCTACAAAGCCCCTTGGGCGGCGTCATGCCTTCTTGCCGTACTAGTGTACTGTCTGCATCGGCATTCCTTGCCCAAGGGGCTTTGTAGCTTTTCCTTAACTCAAGCTGGTTTTTCTGTTTGAGACTTCCCTTTACTTTGCTCAGAGCTTTTAAGATTTGCCATGTCTAAAACTTTAATCATTGCGGAAAAGCCTTCGGTTGCGAATGATATTGCGCGCGCCTTAGGTGGCTTTACTAAGCATGACGAATATTTCGAGAGCGACAAATATGTGTTGTCGTCAGCTATTGGTCATTTGCTTGAAATTACCGTGCCGCAAGAATATGACGTGAAACGTGGCAAATGGAGCTTTGCGCATTTACCGATGATTCCGCCGCATTTTGATTTGCAGCCTATCGCGAAAAGTGAATCTCGCCTCAAGATGCTGACCAAACTTTTGCGACGTAAAGACATCGATAGCCTGATTAATGCGTGTGACGCGGGGCGTGAGGGCGAGCTGATTTTTCGCTATATCGTGCAACATGCGAAAGCCAAGCAACCTATCAAACGGCTCTGGATGCAGTCGATGACGCCCCAGGCAATTCGGGAAGGTTTTGCTAGCCGTTTGCGTAGTGATGAAGAGATGCAGCCCCTGAGTGCGGCGGCGCGTTGCCGCTCGGAAGCGGATTGGCTGGTTGGCATCAATGGCACGCGAGCCATGACTGCTTTTAATAATAAAGATGGTGGCTTTTTTCTCACTACAGTTGGGCGAGTGCAAACGCCGACCTTATCGATTGTTGTGTCACGCGAGAAAAAAATTCGTGGTTTTGTGCCGCGTGATTATTGGGAAGTCAAAGCTGAATTTATCTGCGCGGCGGGCCTTTATGAAGGCCGCTGGTTTGATCCGAAATTCAAAAAAAATGAATTTGATCCTGAGCAACGCGATGTGCGCCTGTGGAGCGCAGCGGCGGCTGAGTCGATTGTGGCCGCATGCCGTGGTAAGACAGGTACGGTTACTGAAGAATCAAAACTATCCGCGCAACTATCTCCACCGCTATTCGATTTAACCAGCCTGCAACGTGAAGCCAACGGTCGTTTTGGTTTTTCAGCGAAAAACACCTTAGGGATCGCGCAAGCGCTGTACGAAAAGCACAAAGTACTGACTTACCCGCGTACCGATTCACGTGCGTTGCCAGAAGACTACATTGGCACGGCCAAAGATACGCTTGCGATGCTTAAAGAAAGCCGGGAGAGCCAGCATTTTCAGCCATTTGCCAAGCAAATACTTGAGAAGGGCTGGGTCAAGCCGAATAAGCGCGTGTTCAATAATGCAAAAATTAGTGATCACTTTGCAATTATTCCCACGTTGCAAGCGCCGCAAAACCTATCAGAGCCCGAGCAAAAGCTATACGACTTAGTGGTTAAACGCTTCCTCGCTGTCTTCTTCCCAGCAGCTGAATATCAAGTGACTACGCGTGTGACTGAGGTTGTCGGCCATCATTTTAAAACCGAAGGCAAAGTACTCAAAGCACCTGGTTGGTTAGAAATTTATGGTCGTGAGGTGCAGGGCGAAGACGCTAATTTAGTCGCGATTATCAACGGCGAAAAAGTAAAGACAGACAAAGTCAACGTACATCAACTCGTCACTAAACCACCCGCTCGCTATAACGAAGCATCATTGCTATCAGCGATGGAAGGGGCAGGCAAGCTGATCGAAGATGACGAACTGCGCGAAGCCATGGCAGCAAAAGGCTTAGGCACACCTGCTACGCGTGCGGCGATTATTGAAGGATTACTCGCAGAAAAATACTTATTGCGTGAAGGGCGTGAGCTGATACCGACGGCGAAAGCATTCCAACTCATGACATTACTGCATGGCTTAGATGTTGAAGAATTGACTGCCCCAGAATTAACTGGCGAATGGGAATCTAAACTAGCGCAAATAGAGCAGGGCAAGCTCGAACGCGATGAATTTATGCGCGAAATTGCCCGCATGACGCAAATGATCGTCAAGCGTGCGAAAGAGTACGACTCTGACACTGTGCCAGGTGACTACGTAACACTAGAGACGCCTTGCCCCCATTGTGGCGCGCAAGTTAAAGAAAACTATCGGCGCTTCGCTTGTACTAAATGTGATTTCTCGATTGGCAAAACACCCGGTAGCCGCCAACTAGAAAGCAGCGAAGCCGAGCAATTGCTGGAGCACAAGCAAATTGGTCCCCTTTCAGGGTTCCGTAGCAAAATGGGGCGGCCTTTCTCAGCCATTTTAAAGCTGGGGCGAGACGAAGCTACCAACAATTACAAGCTCGAATTTGATTTTGGCCAAGAATCAGCTGAGCAGACCGGCCCAGCACCAGACTTTTCGACGCAAGAACCTATTGGCCTGTGTCCGAAGTGTAATGGCCGAGTGTTTGAGCACGGCATGAGCTATATCTGCGAAAACACCGTGGCAACACCGAAGACCTGCACCTTCCGCTCGGGCACGATAGTTTTGCAGCAGGAAATCAACCGCGCTCAAATGGAAAAATTACTGACGGCTGGCCGTACTGATTTACTCACAGGCTTTAAATCTGCCCGCACTGGCCGGCTTTTCAAAGCATTTTTGGTGAAGAAAGAAGATGGCTCAATTAGCTTCGAATTTGAAAAAAAAGAAGCCGCAGCTAAAAAGACTACAAGTACAAAAACGGCAGCGAAAAAAACCGTAGCCAAAAAAACGGCAGTGAAAAAAACTGCAGTGAAAGCAGCAACAAAAAAATAGCTTGCGCATTAAAAAAGGAAAAGGCCATCTAATTTTTTAGATGGCCTTTTCCTTTGTCAATTTTGATCTTTATGATTTGCCATTATTGATGGTGCTAAATTGTTAGTGTTTGATTATCTAGTCGCCGCCTGTCTTATCCTTTTTCTCTGCTTGTGCCGCAATACTACTTAGTAGACGCATTATTAATATGGCTGCGGGTGTTTCTAACGTTCAAACTCAGCAAATCTAAATAGATTAATGAGTCATCCCTGAATAATTCGTAAGTACTTTTGTAGTCAAGTTTTTTCGTCGAGATAGGATGGTATAAATTGCAAGAAACTGGCATATAAAGAAAATAAACCCTGCAATTAGCGATGAGGAGTGAACGGGACCGAGAGCGCGAGGGATTGAGGCAGATATGTTTAGACAACTGCTAAAAGAACAGATCAATCATGAAACATGAACTGGTCCGTTTAGGGGATTTGATCAGTTGGGGGGAGCTTTATTGCTGCTAGGAAGCTATATTATAAATAATTATGCCAGATGATATCCTTTCTAAAGGATGGAATAGAGATGAAATTAGATCATTTGCTAATCGAACTTGAAAAATTAGGTTATGAGAATGACCTAATAGAAACTGATAAAAACAAAAAATTTCTAAATATAACTCGTGATACCGGTCAGTTTCTTAAGTTAATAATAAAAGCAACGAGAGCCAAGAGGATTTTAGAAGTTGGCACTTCCAACGGATACTCAACATTATGGCTTGCTTCCGGTATTGAACAAAATGGTCATATATATACCATCGAAAAATGCTTAGCAAAGTGTCAGCAAGCCAAGGATAACTTTAAAAAATCTGGACTGATAGATAAAATCACATTACTTCAAGGAAGTGCACAAGAGATTATTTCTGAGAAGTTAGAACCATTCGATTTAATATTTTTGGATGCGGATCGTTCAAATTATATGTTAATGGTTGAAGACATTCTTGGGATATTAAATATTGGCGGATTAATCATTTGTGATAATGCGATTTCACACCAGGAAGAGTTGAATTCTTTTATGAATTACTTTAATTCAAATTCTCAGTTTTTAACTTCTCTTGTTCCTGTTGGAAAAGGAGAGTTTTTAGTTTGCAAAATATATTAATTTGAACTCAATGAGATTATCTGGTGCGTTGAATAAATTTAATCAATCTCATGTTTATATAAGAGTATTTTTATAAAATTAATTAATATTAATTCTCGAATGGTAATTTCTTCGTGAAATTATAGACTTTTAAAGTATGCCTTTCTTCAACTAAAAAAGAAGAAGAGCTACGCCTAAAAACCTAGTTTTTTAGAAGGTCAAGTAATTTATTTTAAAAATTCTTTCGTTTTTTAAAATTAAATAAATATTTATTAATTAAATATCTATTAAATGGAATTTTTTAATTTTACTGGTGAATAATGCAGAGTGATTACGCCGCTCTTTATTTTAATAATTGTGCGAGCGGCGTATTTAGTGATTTCCTTGGTTACGGATTTTTTGTTTGTTTTTTCTGAGCCCGCAAGCTAGCTGAAACGACAGCAGTCATATTGATGATGCGTCGCACAGTTGAAGCTGGCGTCAGGATATGAACAGGCTTGGCCGCACCTAATAAGAAAGGCCCAACGGTAACGCCGTCACCACTGGTCACTTTTAATAGGTTGTAGGCGATATTGGCAGCCTCTAGGTTGGGCATAATTAATAAATTAGCTTCGCCAGATAAGGTGGTGCCAGGGAAAGCCGCTTTGCGAATGACTTCGGATAAAGCGGCATCGCCATGCATTTCACCATCAATCTCTAAGTCAGGTGCACGTGCATTGATCAGCGTGCGGGCTTGTGCCATGCGCTGAGATGAAGCGTTTGGCATGCTGCCAAAGTTTGAGCTAGAAAGTAGCGCGACTTTGGGCGTTATGCCGAAGCGTTCGATTTCACGGGCAGCCAAAATAGTCATATCTGCTAGTTGCTCGGCATTGGGCTGTTCATTGACATAAGTGTCACAAATGAACAGATTGCGACCAGGCAGCATCAATAAATTCATTGCTGCAAAATGGTTAACATCGGCTGCGCGGCCAAGCACTTGCTCAATATATTGCAAGTGGTTGTGGTAGGGGTTAACTAAACCACAGATCATGCCATCGGCGTCGCCTAGGCGAATCAGGATGGCACCAATTAAGGTATTAAATTTACGCAACGCAGCTTTTGCAGCTTCCGGCGTAACGCCTGCGCGAGCGCCTAGTTGATGGTATTCTTGCCAGCATTTTTGGTAGCGCGTATCGTCTTCTGGATCGATGATTTCAAAATCTTCATGCGCTTTTAGTTTTGACCCGATTTTCCGCAAACGCATCTCTACGACAGCTGGTCGGCCAATAATAATCGGTTTCGCAATTTTTTCCAGCAACACAAATTGGGCAGCGCGCAAGACGCGTTCATCTTCGCCTTCAGCAAAGATAATACGGGCAGGCTGCGCTTTGGCCGCGCTAAAGACGGGTCGCATCACCATGCTGGTGCGGTAGACCGTGGCAGCTAGCTGCTCGCGGTACGCATCCATATCGTTGATTGGCTGCGTTGCCACGCCAGAATCCATTGCAGCTTGTGCGACAGCTGGCGCAATCTTAATAATCAAGCGTGGGTCAAAAGGTTTAGGAATTAAATAATCTGGCCCAAACTCAAGAGAATGCCCCTCGTAAGCTTTAGCGACTTCTTCGCCTTGATCGGCCTCTTGTGCAAGTTCAGCAATCGCTTTGACGCAGGCGCGCTTCATTTCTTCTGTAATGCGCGTCGCCCCTACATCCAATGCCCCGCGGAAAATAAACGGGAAGCACAGCACATTGTTGACTTGATTGGGGTAATCAGAGCGGCCGGTTGCGATGATGGCATCAGGACGTGCTTGTTTGGCTACTTCTGGGCGAATTTCAGGTTCTGGATTAGCCAGTGCGAGAATCAACGGACGCTCACCCATACTCTTCACCATTTCTGGCTTTAACACGCCAGCGCTAGAGCAACCTAGGAACACATCAGCGCCTTGCATGGCGTCCGCCAGCGTGCGGGCCGACGTGTGAACTGCATAGTTGGCTTTACTTGGGTCTAAGGCTGTGCGTTCATCATGAATCACGCCTTTAGAGTCGACGACCAGAATATTTTCTTTACGTAAGCCCAAATCCACTAATAAATTAAGGCAAGCAATCGCCGCTGCACCAGCTCCTGAGCAAACTAGTTTGACCTTGGCGATGTCTTTGTTGACAACCTTAAGGCCATTCAGAATGGCGGCTGAAGCAATAATCGCTGTGCCATGTTGATCATCATGGAACACAGGAATATTCATGCGCTCGCTGAGTTTCTTTTCAATATAAAAGCATTCAGGTGCTTTTATATCTTCTAGATTAATTCCCCCAAGCGTTGGCTCTAGCATCGCAATCGCGTCGATCAATTTGTCTGGATCGGTCTCATCGAGTTCCAGATCAAATACATCAATATCTGCAAATTTTTTGAATAGGCAGCCTTTGCCTTCCATTACTGGCTTGGCCGCACGCGGGCCAATATTGCCCAAGCCGAGCACGGCTGTACCGTTGGTAATTACCCCTACCAGATTGCTGCGCGAGGTATATTTTGCGACCGCTTGCGGGTCTTGCTCAATTGCTTCACACGCAGCTGCGACACCCGGCGAATAGGCGAGCGCAAGATCCAGACTATTGGATAAAGGCTTAGTTGGCGTAACCGCAATCTTGCCCGGGCGGGGAAACTGATGGTAGGCGAGCGCGCTTTGCTTGAGTTGTTCGTCCATGCTTTTCACTTGGGATAGGAGGGACGGTAGTTTACAACTTGTTAGCCATTAGTCTAGCTATAAGTTTGAGCACAGCCGTGGCAAGCTTATATAGATAAAGGCATGGCCTTGTGTTGAGGAGGCGGTAGAGGGGGCGAAGTCATAGGCAATCAGCTAATTTGCTAAAACTTGGTCACGACAAAAAATAATAGCTCCTATGCCCATATCTACATTGATTGCACAGGCGTACAGGGTGTGCTACATTTGTCTCACATTTGAGGCGAATTGGAGCATTATTATGATTAGGGTAAACATTCGCAAACAAGGTGGTGCGGCAGTGATGACGATTCCGGCTAGTGTGCTAAAAATGCTTAATATTGAAGCTGGCGCTAAATTAGAACTTGATGTTGTTCAAGGTGCTTTCACTGCCAGACCAGTATCTAAAAATTTGCGTAAACGTTACTCATTACAAGAACTGTTACGAGGCGTCACGCCAGAGCAGATGGCACGACTGAATGAGCAAGTTGAATGGGCCCACGAGGGCGAATCTGTTGGCCGTGAACATCTATGATTCGACGCAAAATTGCACATCCTGGAGATGTTTACTGGATCGATCCGAATCCAGTTGCTGGTCGGGAACTGAAAGATAGGCACCGTTTCGTTGTCATCACGCCGCCAGAAATTAATGCGCTTGGAGTGACGATAACCGTACCCATTACCAGCGGCGGTCAATTTGCGCGAAATAATGGTTTAACCGTTGTCATTACAGGACATGATACAAATGGTGTGGCTGTATGCAATCATGTTAGGTCATTTGATCTCAATGCTCGTGAAAAAGCGGGTACCGCTCGCTATGTTGAAACACTCGACGAAGACACAACCAACGAAATTGTCTCGCGTGTTTTGAGCATTATTGATCCAGCAATAGTCTGACTTCCTCGCGATTGATTCAGCGCTTCCTTAATACCAACTTTATTTTCAAGCCTAGAAAAGTATCAGCTTTTTGATAAACATCCGATCTTCACTTAGAAAGTGTGGCACTCCCAAAAATCTCTTTCTATTTAAGGATTTCACTGTTCGTAGGCTTTGCCACTTTGCATTTCGCAGCAAGGCAAAGCGCTATCTTTTAGGCAATCAATTCTTTGAACAGGTTCTAAAAAATCAATTGAATAAGCAGACTAAAAATATAGGGTGGGGCGCGCTAACTCCAGTTAATTTTTTGTTAATGCGGTGGTGTTTTTTGGTGTTTATTCGGCGGATGCACTCTCATTTGACTGCCAGTTCAAGCAAATGGAGATGAGCTGTATGGCTTAAATTTAAAGGCGGTGGAAGTGTTCTTATAGAAGGGATGACTGTCTCAGGTAAAATTATAAAAATTTATATTTAACATCTCCTTTGCTTTCGTCTTTTCCTTTGCCCAAATAGGCTCACTCTATGACTAACCTTGATCACTCACAGATCGCTGATACGACAGCGAAGATTCTGCTGGACATAAAAGCGGTGCACTGCAATGCGGCTAAGCCTTTTGTGCTGACTTCTGGCGCGCTGAGCCCAGTTTATATTGATTGCCGCAAAATCATTTCTTTTCACCAAGAACGTCAGACTTTGATGAAAATGGCTGAAGCTATTATTCGCGATGAAATTGGGGCGGAGAATATCGACTCAGTAGCAGGTGGCGAAACAGCCGGTATTCCGTTTGCCGCTTGGCTAGCCGATCGACTCGAGCTACCGATGCAATATGTGCGTAAAAAGCCCAAAGGGTTTGGTCGCAATGCGCAAATTGAAGGTGCCTTGCAAGAAGGGATGCGCGTGTTGCTGGTGGAAGATTTAACTACTAACGGCCTTAGCAAAATCAATTTTTGTGAAGCATTGCGGCGTGCGGGTGCGGTGCTTAATCATGTATTTGTACTGTTTCACTACGATATCTTTAAAGAAAGCCGCCAAACCCTAAAGGCGATTGATGTGGAATTGCACGCGTTAGCCACTTGGTGGGATGTATTGCGAGTCGCTAAGCAAACTAACTACTTTGATACCACTACCTTGACTGAAGTTGAAAAATTCTTGCATGCGCCAGCTGATTGGTCAGTCGCGCATGGTGGCGCTGCGGTGCTTGGTTAATGGGTTAAGAATTTAGCTTTTGAGTTCGACTTTTTCTGAGAACCTGTTTACAAATAGCCTAAAAGGCCGTGATTCGCGTTTTTTCAAATCCTGGGCGGTGCTCGGAATCCTCATGTACACCCACGTACACTCCGGTTCCTGCAAGGTTTACTCAACTAAGGGCCTCCCCCGACTGACAGCCTTTTAGACAATTTGTAGACAGGTTCTGAGGTTCAATTACGGTCTTTAGATCTGCGCCAATAAATACGGCGCAGGTCCTAAGTGGCGAGTGCTTTTTCATCATGTCGCGTTGGTGATGAGACGGTACGTCAGAATGAGTTGCCACATGTTGAGCAGCGTTTGGAAGCAGTGTATGAGTTTAGGTATATATTGGTTTTTGCCCGGTTTTGCTGCATTATTGCTGCTAATTGAGTAATGGCTTCGCTAAGAAAGGTCTGTACAAGCCGCGTGCAAGGAATGACGACGGGTTGTGCAGACCTTTCTTAATAACTGGGTCGCCAATTTATCGACAGGTTTTAAAAATAAAGAACACCCTAAATGAGCACTAAAGTATTTATTGACGGCCAAGAAGGCACAACTGGTCTAAAAATTGTTGAGCGCTTAACGCAACGCCGCGATATCGAACTGTTGCAGATTGATGAAAGTAAGCGCAAAGAAAAAGCAGCGCGCGCTGCCTTGATTAATGCTTCCGACATTACTTTTCTTTGTTTACCGGATGTGGCTGCACGTGAATCGGTCGCCTTAGTTGAAAATCCGAATACCTGCGTGATCGATGCGAGCACAGCTTTTCGTACGCATCCAGATTGGGCCTATGGGCTACCTGAATTAAGCCCCACGCAACGCGAGCGTATTCGCCATGCTAAACGTATTGCCGTACCAGGCTGCCACGCCTCGGCTTTTGTATTGTCAGTACAGCCGCTGGTAGCGCTTGGTATGGTGCCGCCTGAACATCCTTTTAGTTGCTATTCGATAACTGGCTATAGCGGTGGCGGCAAGCCAATGATTGCTGAATATGAGGCCGGTCAAAACGACAAACTAGCTAGCCCCCGTCCCTACGCGCTGGGCTTGGAGCATAAACATTTGCCAGAGATGAAGGCTCATGCAGGCTTAGCCGCGATGCCTATCTTTACGCCTTTGGTGGCAAATTTTTACCAAGGCTTGGCCGTTACGACTTTTTTTCATCCGCAATATTTCACGCGTCGTATTGGACCAGAAGATTTGCATGCGGCTCTTGCTGATTATTATCAAGGCGAACCTTTTATCCGAGTTGCACCATTTGGCGCAGAAGAAAATCTCGAGCAAGGCTTCTTTGATGTGCAGGCATGCAATGGTACTAACTGCGTTGATCTTTTCGTCTTTGGCCATGCTGAGCGCATCGTCACCATGGCACGCCTTGATAACCTAGGCAAAGGTGCATCAGGTGCAGCTATCCAATGTATGAACTTACAAATGGGTGCGCTTGAGACGGAAGGCTTGTGTTAGTGATCGCAGCAGAAATAGCATTTGAAAATAATATTTTCAAATGTTTTAATGGCTTTGATGAATTTTGATAACTAAATTTGTTCAAGGTGTGCAATACGACCATCAATCGTGCTTGACCTTAAACGAAGCGTCATCCGCAAATTAGCTGGCCGCTTTCATACAGCGGACCCTCGCATCTTTGGCTCGGTGCTGCATGGCAACGATCAAGATGGCAGTGATCTTGACTTGTTGGTCGATGCGTTACCTGGCACAACGCTGTTTGACCTAGGTGGCCTGCAAGTCGAACTTGAGTCTTTGCTAGGAGTTCACGTTGATGTGTTGACCCCCGCTGACTTGCCCCTAAAGTTTCGTGCCCAAGTGCTAGCCGAGGCGCAACCGGTATGAACTAAAACCGTCTTTCTGATTATCTCGATCATATTCAACAGGCTGCAACAGAGGCGTGCAGTTTTGTTGACGGTTTGAGCAAGATCGATTTCCTTGAAGATAAACGCACTCAGCAAGCTGTCATCATGAGTCTCATCATTGTAGGAGAGGCCGCAAAAAAGGTGATGGATTGGCACGCCGATTTTGTCCTGGCGTGTCCCGAAGTGCCATGGCGTAGCATGCGTGGTATGCGTAATCGTATCGCTCATGGTTACTTCGATATCAACCTCGAGGTAGTGTGGGATACGATGCAAACAGCGCTTTCTGAGTTATTGAAGCAGCTGTCTGCTGTTCGTCAAGATGCCGACAATGAAAACCACAATGGCTGAATTGTAGGTATGTAATGACATTGTTTTTGCTTAAGTTGACAATACAGTTTGCTTTATTCAACCGTCACTGACTTAGCTAAATTCCTCGGCTTATCTACATCGGTGCCGCGAGCGCGGGCGGTGTGGTAGGCCAGTAATTGCAGTGGTACCACATGCAGAATGGGTGATAGGGGCCCGTAGTGTTCTGGCATGCGAATCACGTGCATATTGTCGCTACTGACGATGCGTGTGTCGGCATCAGCGAATACATAGAGTTCGCCGCCCCGCGCTTGTACTTCCTGCATATTAGATTTCAATTTTTCCAATAAAGCATCGTTTGGCGCAACGGTGACAACAGGCATGGCTTCTGTCACGAGCGCGAGCGGCCCGTGTTTTAATTCTCCAGCCGGATAGGCTTCAGCATGGATATACGAAATTTCTTTGAGCTTGAGCGCACCCTCTAAGGCGATTGGGTAATGTAGCCCACGCCCGAGAAACAGCGCATTTTCTTTACGTGCGAAAGCTTCGGACCAAGCAATGATTTGTGCTTCCAGCGCGAGCACGCTATTGAGTGCTGCGGGTAGGTGGCGTAGCTGCTGCAGATAGGTGTCTTCTGTATAAGCATTTAAACGCCCACGCGCTTTGCTGAGCGTAACGGCGAGCATAAAAAGCGCAATCAATTGTGTAGTAAACGCTTTGGTTGAGGCAACGCCGATCTCGGGGCCTGCATGTGTCAAGAAGGAGAGGGCGGTGAGCTGCATCATGGTGCTGCTCGCTACATTGCAAATGGCGAGTGTGCGGGTGTGGCCTAATGCTTGGGCGTGTTTAAGCGCTGCTAAAGTATCGGCTGTTTCACCTGATTGTGAAATCACGACGACCAGTGCATTTGGGTTTGGCACAGAATCGCGATAGCGATATTCACTCGCAATTTCTACTTGAGTAGGTATCGCTGCGATGGATTCGAGCCAGTATTTGGCGGTTAGACCGGCGTAGTAACTGGTGCCGCAGGCTAATATCAGTACGCTATCAATTTGTGTGAATAGCTGTTCTGTGGCGCCAAATTGCGCTGGTGAAAAAACCTCGTCAGCTGGCAAAGTATCGGCGATAGCACGAGGCTGTTCGAAAATTTCTTTTTGCATAAAGTGTTGGTACGGCCCTAATTCAACCGCGCTGCCGTAATTGGCGACTTGCTTGGTCGGGCGCGTGACGCTGCAATTATTTCGATCTGTGATTTTTATCTCGTTATGGCTCAAGCGGCACACGTCGCCTTCTTCAAGGAAGATAAAACGATCAGTATGCTCGGCTAAGGCGAGCGCGTCTGAGGCAACGAAATTTTCGTCGCGGCCAACCCCAATAACTAGCGGTGAACCTTGTCGGGCACCGACGATGCAGCTTGGTTCATCTTTACTGAAAACAGCAATCGCATATGCACCATGCAGCTGCCGTACGGCTTGCTGCACAGCCTTAAATAAGTCGCCTTGATAGAGGCTATGGATAAGATGTGCAATCACTTCCGTGTCAGTTTGGCTGACGAATTCATACCCTTGCTCACGCAACGTTTCGCGCAGCGTCTCGTAATTTTCAATAATGCCGTTATGCACCAGCGCAATCGTTTCGCGCGAGAAAAGCGGGTGTGCGTTATCCGTCACAGGCGCGCCATGCGTTGCCCAGCGAGTGTGGGCAATGCCAGTGTGGCTGGTTAGACTTGTCGTGTTGACCTGCTCAACCAGGTCAGCGACCCGCGCCACACTGCGCAAGCGCTGCGCTTGTTGGTTGACAACCACGGCCACGCCGCATGAGTCATAGCCGCGGTATTCGAGCCGTTGTAGCCCTTCGAGTAAAACTGGAACGATATTGCGCTGAGCTACAGCGCCGACGATGCCGCACATGATTAAGTATCTTCTTTGTTAACTTTGGTATTGGTAGGTCGCACGTAACCAACCTGTGCTACCTGGATTTTTTGATTAAGTATAAGAGCGTGTGGAGGTGCATCTTTCCAAACGGTGGTGCCCGCTGCAATAGTGGTGTTTTGCCTAATGCGCACAGGCGCAATAAGTTGCGCATCAGAGCCGACGAAAACATTGTCTTCGATAACTGTGCGGTGTTTATTTGCCCCGTCATAGTTGCAGGTAATCACTCCCGCGCCGATATTAACCTGTGCGCCTATCTCAGCGTCGCCCACATAAGCTAAGTGATTGACTTTGCTGCCTACGCCTAAGCTAGTTTGCTTAATTTCTACAAAATTACCTACGCGTGTCTGCTCGGCTAGCACTGCGCCTGGACGCAAGCGCGCATATGGGCCGACCACGGCATGCGCGCCAATCTGTGCGTCTTCAATATGGGTAAAGGCGTGGATAGTAGTGCCCGCTGCGACGGTGGTGTTTTTTAGTACGCAGTTCGGGCCAATTTGCACCCCTTCGGCTAGACTAACTTGGCCTTCGAAGATGCAGTTCACATCAATCGATACATTACTGCCACAGCTAAGTTGGCCGCGTACGTCTAGGCGCGCTGGATCCACGATTCGCACACCCTGTGCCATCAGCTCAGTTGCCGTGTGGTGTTGCTTGAGCCGTTCGAGTTGAGCAAGCTGCGCTTGATCGTTAACACCAAGTGTCTCCCAAAAATCTGCTGGTGTAGTTGTTACGATCGCTACCCCATCCTGATGAGCTTGTTCGACCACATCGGTTAAATAATATTCGTGTTTCCCATTATTATTTTTTAATGCAGCTAACCAATTCGCTAGGCGCGCAGTTGGTATCACGACGATACCTGTATTAATTTCATGAATGGCGCGCTCGGCTTCATTAGCATCTTTTTGCTCGACGATCTTAACCACGCGCTGCGCTTCATCACGTACGATGCGCCCATACCCGGTTGGGTCAGGGACAACGGCTGTCAAGATGCCATAGGCGCTGCTAGCCTGGCATTGCTGGATAAGTCGAGAGAGCGTGGCCGCGCGTATGAGCGGCACGTCGCCATACAACACGAGCGTGGGCACGTTGGTATCTAACAGTGGTAATGCTTGCTGCACTGCATGGCCAGTACCCAGCTGCTGCTGCTGAAATACAAACTCAACATCAGGTGCAGCTGTCGCTTGTTGTACAGCTTGAGCGCTGTGGCCGACGATCACAATCAGCTTGGTGGGCGCAAGTGCGCGAGCTGTATCAAGTACATGTGCAAGGAGGGGTTGTCCTGCGAGTGGATGCAGTACTTTAGGCAAGCTAGAGCGCATCCGGGTGCCGCCACCAGCGGCCAAAATCACAATATTCACGAGATTATTCACTTACTTATAAGTCGGACAAATCTGCAGCGCTGCTGCAAGGTTCGTCATCAAAAGCCAAGTCGCCATTCGCATCAGGGGTGCCGGTTGGGCGCAAGTTGCCGAAATTAAATAATTCACGGTCCATCAGGTGCGAAGGGACGACGCTAGCCAGCCCTTTAAAAAGATTATCAATACGTCCTGGATAACGTTTTTCCCAATCATGAATCAGTGCTTTCATTTCTGCACGTTTTAAATTCGGCTGACTGCCGCATAAATTGCACGGAATAATCGGAAAGCGCCGTAGCTTCGCATAAGCTTGCAGATCGCTTTCTTTGACATAGGCTAGCGGGCGAATCACGATGTGTTGACCATCATCTGACTGTAGCTTAGGGGCCATGCCCTTTAACTTACTGCCATAAAAAAGATTCAAAAAGAGCGTTTCCACAATATCGTCACGATGATGCCCTAATGCAATCTTGGTGGCGCCCAGCTGACTCGCCACTTTATACAGAATGCCGCGTCTTAAGCGCGAGCACAGCGAGCAAGTCGTTTTCCCTTCAGGCACCAAGCGTTTAACAATGCTGTAGGTATCTTGCTCTTCAATATGAAAAGGCACACCACGTTGCTTTAAATAATCCGGCAGCACATGCTCTGGAAAACCAGGCTGCTTCTGGTCGAGATTGACTGCGACGAGATCAAAATGGAATGGCGCACGTTCGCGTAGGCGCAGCAAAATATCTAGCAGCGCATAGCTATCTTTACCGCCTGATAAACACACCATGACTTTATCGCCAGCTTCGATCATTTGATAATGGCTAAGTGCCTGGCTAGTTTGGCGTGCTAGTCGTTTGGTGAGCTTATTATGTTCGTAAGCTTCTCTTAGCCGTCGGCGATTAGGCGCATCTGGTGTGTCTTCGGCTGACGCGTCGAAATCGGCATCAGTATCAGTCAGGGGCAGTACGCTCACTGGGTCGGTTCTCTTTTTAGTGAAATATACCGGCATGGTGTGTACCGTTTCTAAAACAGCCATTTCTTTTTCCCTATGGAAGCGTTGAATAAACCGGGAGCGGCGTCATGCCAGCTGCATTTGTCTATTTCTTGTACTAGTGTACGGGCAGCAAAGGCATTCCTTGCTCGCGATTTATTCAGCACTTCCTTATATCCCTACAAATATTGCAGCACATGCGGCGCATAGCTCGTCACGGTTTTGCTGAATTTGGTGTAAAGGATGGTTTGTATTCATCCGAGCAGCCAAGAATCGGCTTAAGCTCCTCATTAGGCATCTTTAATATGAAATACTTCAACGCCTACGCCATCACAATCTGGATAGGCAGCGGATTTTTCAATACAAACGCGTACTGCGCGAATTTGTGGATGCGCTAGTAAGCGTTGAGCCAGATCATCACATAATGTTTCTTGCAAATGAATATGCCCCTGTGCGGTGCGCTGCATGATGGTGTCGCGCATAAGATCATAGTCGACAACTTCATTGAGTTGATCGGCAACAGGCGTTGAATAAGCCAATGGCACAAATAAATCGACATTAATCAGCACCTGCTGCGCCGCTTTTTTCTCGCTGTCATACACGCCAATGTGCAGGTTAACGGTATAGTTGCGTAAAAAAAGCCGCCGACAATCGGCTAAGCGTGGATCTAAGAGCGCATTGAACATAGAGGCTTAAGTGAAACTAAGTGCAATAGTGATGGAAAACCGAGGCCGGGGCTTTGTTTTCCTACGTTGTTTGCTGTGTTGTTAGTTTTATGTAGCTTTTATTGGCTACGTCGTTTTTGCTGACTTACTCGCGCCTTGTTCAGCGCCGCCTAACTGCCAGTACTAACGTACTGCCTGTATCGGCATTCCTTGTCTGCAGCTTATGCAGACCTTCCTTAACATTCGTTGAGCGCGATTTATTCAGCGTTTTCTTCGTACTTTCAATACTGTAATGAATACTGATTTTTGCCAAACCGCTAGTTTACCTGCTCCAGATGCCATTGCGCTGACCCATTCTCAAGCGCTGAGTTTGCATATTGCCTCTCAACTCGAGCAAGCAGGCGGCTGGCTGTCCTTTAGCCGCTATATGGAACTTGCTCTTTATACGCCCGGTCTTGGCTATTACAGCGGTGGTGCAGTGAAATTTGGCCGTACTTCTGAAGATGGAAGTGATTTCATCACGGCGCCAGAATTATCGCCTCTTTTTGCACAGGCACTGGCGCGAGCGGTAGGCGAAGCCCTGCAAGCCTCGGGCACGCATCAAGTGATGGAGTTTGGCGCCGGCACAGGAAAATTAGCTGCGCAGCTATTACTAGCGCTGGCAGATTTAGGCATACCTTGCGAGCGTTATACGATTGTCGAAGTTTCTGGCACCTTACGCGCTCAGCAGCAAGCCACATTAGCTAAATATGCGCCTGAGTGGGTCGCGCGGGTGCAATGGGTGAATACCTTGCCTGAAACATTTGCTGGCGTAGCATTGGGTAATGAAGTGCTGGATGCCATGCCGGTACAACTGTTTGCACGTCTAAACGGTGTGTGGTTTGAGCGAGGCATAGCACATCATCTAACGCAACCCAGTGCAAGCGCACCTGGTGAGACGCATGCAGTCGAGGCATCTTTTGTCTTTCGTGATCGGTCAGCTGCTGATAGCCCAGCGTTGAATACATTACTTGCGGCTGTGCCGGGAGAGCACGACTATGTCACCGAAGCCCACGCCGCGGCCACAGCATTTGTTCAGACTGTCTGCCGCATGCTGACACGCGGTGCGTTGCTTTTGATTGACTATGGTTTTCCGCGCCATGAGTACTATCATCCGCAGCGCGCAACAGGCACTTTAATGTGCCATTGCCGGCACCATGCGCACACTGACCCTTTTCTTTATCCAGGGCTGCAAGATATTACTTCGCATATCGAATTTAGCAGCCTTGCCGAAGCCGCTTTGGAGACGGGTGTGGATTTGCTTGGCTACACCTCGCAAGCACGCTTTTTAATCAATTGCGGCATTCTCGATGTGCTGCAGCAACTGAATCCACAAGACACACAGCGTTTTTTGCCGGCGGCCAATGCCGTGCAAAAACTGCTGGCAGAATCAGAAATGGGTGAACTGTTTAAAGTAATTGGGTTTGGGCGCGGTATTCAAGAAGGGTTGTCGGCGTTTGCAACGGGAGATCGCTCGCCGATGCTTTAGCGAGTGCTGTTGTTGAAACTAGGTAAGGAAGGTAACAAAAATCCTCTTTCCTTTTACATAGGTTGGGGTGACGAAGGAGTTCCAAAACAACCGCCCTTAAAGCTTCTCCCCGACTCTCCCCATAGGCAGCATGCTGGGGTTCTTTCGTCACCTCAGCCCACGTGACTTCTTAGTGCTGTGGCTTCTTTGCAAATTAAATTTAATTGAGTAGCGCTGCTTTAACCGCAGCGATACGTGCTTCATGCACGGCTTGTTTAATCAGGGCTGGCTCATCCGGAGATTGTGTGGCAATCGCACCAGCATCAACTGAGCGCATGGCAAGTAGCACTTCGCGCAGCCGGTCTGCTTGTGAGTAACGACTCTGTTGCGTTGCGATTGGGTAGTGGATAGCTTCACAGGTTTGTACGGCTTCTGCGAAACGTGCTGGTTTGCGTAGAGCATCACAGCGTTCTAATAATTGGACAAGCTCGGCAGGGGTGCTGCTGATTGAGTTGTTAATTGCGTCAATTTCACGTGCTGCCAGCAACGCCAAATCACGGCAGGCACTTGGTACTTTAAGACGCTGACACAGTGCGTTGAGTGCTAAATCTTGTGCTTTTTTTTCCTCTTTGGTCTCTGGCTTTTCCTGCCTCGCAGGCGGGCTTTTTTCCTCAGCGTCAGAGGAGGGCGTAGCAGATAGCAGTTTTAGGCCAGGAATCAGGGAGATGATTAAGGTAGCAAAGCGTACTGGCAACTTATAGCCTTGCACACTCGCGCGTTGCATAGCTGCCATGGCATGTTCAAGGGCCGACATAGTCGGCGCAGCGATGACGGGCGTTGAGCTGTTGGTAGGGGCAGGGGTAGCGGTTGCAGCGTTATCTACCGCAGCCGTGGCATGCTCAGCAAACAGCTGTTCAAGCTCCGGCAAAATGCGAGCCAGCGCACCACAGCTGTGCAGTAAGTCGAACATATGCCAGGCATTATCCGTCATCAGCCCTTTGGCGATTTCTTGCCATACACGTTCAGGCACCAGCGCATCGACTTCACCCGCGCTCACCATGCTACACATTAAGGTGAGGGTCTCGCTCGCTAAGGTAAAGCCGGGTAAGCGCGCAGCAAAGCGGGCTACGCGCAAAATGCGCACGGGGTCTTCCGTAAAAGCTGAGCTAACGTGGCGCAAGATGCCCGCCGTCAAATCAGTTTGGCCTTGGTAGGGATCAATGATGGGGCCAATCGGCTTACCCTCAAGGTCAATGGCCCGGGCCATTGCATTAATCGTTAAATCACGGCGTGCCAGGTCTTGTTCTAACGTCACATCAGGCGCGTAATAAAATTGAAAGCCATGATAGCCACGTGCCGTTTTGCGCTCGGTGCGCGCTAGCGCATATTCGGCCTGTGTGCGTGGGTGGAGAAAGACAGGAAAATCTTGCCCAACTGCTCGGTAACCTTGCGTAATCATTTGTTCAGGCGTACCGCCAACTACGACGTAATCATAATCTTGTACTGGCAGGCCGAGCAGTTCATCACGAATGGCACCGCCAACAGCGTAAATATTCATAGATAAGTGGTGTGATGTGGAGTCGGTCTTAAAGTCCGCTGAGAAATATTATTGCGGTGGCAAGGTAGCATGAATTCTTATCGATGAGCTATACGGTTCAGTGACTGCTTAGTGCTGCTCAAAAAGACTTCTCATTCAATACATAGCTTATTCATTTTTTTAAGATGAATTTTAGTCAAATACAAAATGGTGTGCCTTGCATCCAGTAAAAATGACACTGATACTGCTTCAATTTTTTCATCGCAATAAGCAAGGCCTTACCTTGTTTGCATAAGGCACGAGCAATGAGCGCCGACACAGGTAATCGATGTGCCAGCGCAGGGTACAACTATTGGTTTAGTTAGTACTTTTAAATAGCTAAGGAATATTTAAAGGAACAGTAGCTAAAGGAGGGCTAATATAGCCTAAACGCTCTTTTAAAGAAGGCGTACTGCCATCTAACAAAATCGCATAATAAATTGCATTGGAAAGCACGCTTTTGACGTAATTACGCGTTTCTTCAAAAGGAATGTTTTCGGTAAATATTGCGCCTTCACGTCTGCCTGGCAGTGCTGTTTGCCATTGCAGGGCACGCCGGGGGCCAGCGTTGTAACTGGCTGTGGCTAATATGGCTGATTGGTTAAATTTCTCGTAAATCATTGACAAATATTTTGTGCCAAGCCGAATGTTGGTATTTACGTCAGTCAGTTCTAGCGCTGAAAAGCTGCTTATTCCAATTTTGCGAGCGACAAACTGTGCCGTGGTCGGCATCAATTGCATGAGGCCAGTTGCGCCGACATTTGAGCGTGCATCTGCTAAAAAGCGTGACTCTTGCCGAATTAAGCCATACACCCAGTTAACGTCGAGTTGATTGGAACGGGCGCCATATTCAATCGCTTCGCGAAACGGCGTCAGGTAGCGCAACGAAAAGTTGTAGAGCTGTTTGGTGCGCTCTGCCGTATTGATCGTGCGGTCGTATAGCGAGAGGCGGCGTGCTAATTCAGCGGCTGCCAACAACTGCTGATCATTCATGCCGCGCAGCGCCCAGTTCCATTCGCGGTTTCCTTCAAAAGGTAAATGCAACGCATATAAACGCTGCGCATCGCTAAACCCGGCTACGTTACGCATTTGCTCAACTTCTGCTTCTGTGGCGGCGGTGTTTGCTGGTAGGAGGGTTGGCCGTCCCAGTTCTTCATTAGCAAGTTGGCCATAGAAGCCAAAGCGAGAGGCGGCTTGCGCAAATTTTTGCGCGGCTAGTGTAGGTTCACCCGTTTCTTTAAGGGCGCGGCCCAGCCAATAAACCCATGTTGGCTGTTGGCGTAGCGTAGCGGGCATTGACTCGATGGCCCAGCGCACTGTGCTCCAATTGTTCGTGAGCAGGGCCGCGCGTGAGCGCCATTCATAAGCTGCATCTGATAGCGGAAAGTTGCCTGCCAAGCGGTACCAATCCAATGTATTAGGCAATTGCTTAAGGGCGGCTTGGTAAGCAATAGCAGCCCAGCCAATGACCTGCTCTTGTGCAGCTAACTTGGGGGCAGCCGAGGTATAGAGAGCTGCTGCCGCCGCTGGGTCTTGACGTGCCATTTCCGTCACCGCAAGGAGGGCGAGTTGGTGTGACGCTGGCTTGACTGGAATAGGTTGACTCAAAAATACAGCTGGTTGCAGCGTGGCTTTGTCTAATAACGCTTCTTTAGGTGCTTGGGTGCCCAGTGCTTGAGCGATTTGTTTGCCTGTTTTAGCGCGCCTTGCTTCATAAGCTAGGCGTATTTGCTGCCAGACATCCTCTGAGCTGAGCTTGCCTTGCTGCGCTAGGGTATGAATTAAGCCCACACAAGCATCGCCATATTGGCGTGGTCTAACTAAGAGCGCCCGCGCTGCCTTTGTCACATCTTGTCCGTGCGCTGCACGTGCTTGTAGTGCATAGCATTTAACCTGCGTATCGTCATTGAGCACGAAGTTTTTGTATTGCGTATTGAAATCTCGCCAAGCGTGCCGTGCTCCTAACACTAATAGGTAATCATTGCGCATGCGATCGGCAATAGCGCGTCCTTCGTATTTTTTCAAAAAAGCCAGAATGGCTTGATCAGGTACAGTCAGCCGCGCACGGCCTTCGCTATCGAAGAGCTGTGGCTTTAGCGCGAAATACTCGACATAGGAGCGCAGTGGGTAAGCCGCTAATTGGCTAGCGAGCTGCGCTGCACGTTCGGCCTCATTGCGAGAAGCGGCTTGCTGTAAATCCACAAAAATTTGATCAGCTTCAGAGGAAGCCGTGAGCATTGGCGGCTCTAGCGCATTTTTTGAAGGATTTGCAACTGCGTTGTTCGTACTATCGCTTTCTGTTTGCCGTACTGTTGCACTGTCTGCACGAGACACTTCGCGTTGTAAACCATTAGGGAAACGCTCTATAGCATGAGCTGGATAAGCAGCAGTGAACGCTACGCTGACTATCAGCAGTCGATATACTTTAGAGAAAGAAGCAAGAAAAAGAGGCATTTTCTATTTACTGCTTTTCAAAAAATTGGCGAGAACAAAGATGAAGTCAAGCATAGCACGTGAGCTAATGGGCGCAGGGGTCAAGAATCTGAAATCAGCGTTACGGGCGTCTTTATTATCAGCTCGTACAAGCGCGATTAACGCTGTACATGACTGTGCTTTGGCAGCGCGGGTAAAGGCATTATTTGATGAGCGTAAACCACAGTGCGTTGGTTTTTATTGGCCGATGACGGGTGAATTTGATGCAAGGCCTTTGTTAACTCAGTGGCTTAGTGAGTCTGCCAATCGTATAGCTGCATTGCCAGTTGTGACTGATTTGAATGGGGCCCTGAGCTTTTGTCGTTGGACGCCTGAGACGGCGATGACAAAAGGCCGCTTTCAAATTCCGGTGCCGACCGATGCGATTGAGGTAAGACCCGATTTATTATTGATTCCGTGCCTGGGTTTTGACCAAGCGGGCTATCGTTTAGGGTATGGCGGTGGTTTTTATGACCGAACTTTAGCTAGCGCCTCGTCACCTCTATGGGCAGTAGGTATTGCCTATGAGTGCGGGCGCGTCGATGCCCTTCCGCGTGAGCCGCACGATCTGCCGCTAGATTCGATTATGACTGAAGCTGCTCGATATGAAGGCGGGCGCGAGCAGCGATGAGTTTCTTAAGAATGAAAGCTAGCTTGTGAAAAGAAGGCTTTCCTGATTGGAGAAATTAAGGGCAGAAAAGGAATTAGGCATCCTAGAGAGATTTTTTCTTTCAACGATGCGTGTTTCCAAGCGAGAATCGTGGCGCCAATCTTTCGCTGCTCGGTGCTCTGTAACGAACTCATACTTAGCTTCAAACGCGCTTATTTTTGACTCAACAGCTTTTTTCCCTTGTGCCAAATCGTTTTCTTTTCTCTGTGCCAAACGTTGAAGTCTGAAGCTTACGTAAGTCAATATTGCGAAAGACAGAGACGCTAAGATTGTCCCACTGACTTGAGATATTGGAAAACGAGACAGCGCGATGCCTGCTCCAAGCCAGCTACTTGCCACTCCTAAAATCAGAAACTTTGGCTGACTAGCGCAGTTATCCATTTGCTCCATAAGCTCTTTAAGCACTAACCAATTTTTATAATAGTTGATTGCTTCTGCTTCATCACCTTGAGTGTTGCCATCCTCTTTAGGCTCATTGAGGAGCGATTTGATTAAGTCTTCGAAATTTCCGGTGAAAATGTAAGCGACTCGTTCGCTAGGTGCTGAGTAGTATGGACTAATAAATTTGCTTTTTGCGTCGTCCATTTTTGGGGATATTTCGCTGCTTTCAGTATCTTGCTGACTAGCCATACTTTGAATAGATGAATTATCAAGCAGGCTCTTAAGCTGGGCAGAATTAATGGGGGGTAAATCAGCAGAAACTCTGAACACTACACTTTCCTTTTTTATCGTTGGGTTGAGCAATAAGCGCAATGATTTTCGTCTGAAGCGCGACTTGAGTTTATAAAAGGCGCGTATTAGAGCATTTCTTTTTAAATGTAACCATTATTTTATTAGGGAAAACGCTAGGAATTTTAATAAGTTAATGCTGAATTGCTGGCTCAGATAATAAGATCGCTATAGCAAGCGTGGGGGTGCTGCCATGATGGGTTGGTTTGTCTTGGCCGAGGCTAGATGAGTGTGATGTATTGCCTGCTGCTTTTACGCATCGGCTTGATGATTTTTTTAATCCGCCGGGCCGCTAGATTTTTGCTGTTGAAGACATCAAATAATGACAAAAGGCCATTATTTGATGAGTGAATCTACGCAATATTATTAGAGGTAGAGGGGACCTTGGTCACCTCTAAGAAACTGTATTAGAAACCAGCCAAAAACTACTAAAAGGTTGTGGCTCAGCAAACTAAACGCTGCGTTATTTGCTTACAAAACTCAGGCAAGATGTCTTGTTTCGTTGGAGGGGAACGGGCGAGCGATAATCAAATCAAAGTGACCGTTTTGATCCCATATCACAACGCTGTGCGTGAAACCGACAATAAAAGAAGAAGTCGGCGGCTTCCCTGTATAAATAGAGTCGGGCTGAAAAACTTTCCCCTCATTAAATTCTGGAGGGCATGCAGTAATCGCCATTGCCTGCATATTTACTTTAAATTCTTCGTTGATTAACGAGATAAGCATAGAGGCTGTGGTACGGTCAAACCTAAGCATTTTCCCTTCTTCTTCTGGAAAAGCCTTATCGTACTCTCCACGTATGCTCTTCACCTTAGCATTAAGACACTGCAGCTGATTTCCGGGGATAACTGCTTGTACAAGCGAATAAATTAAGCAGTTGTATCCTTCACCAGAACTTTTCAACACGTCGAAATTATTCTCTTGTAGATATGTTTCTAAGAGTTTGTTGTGCTTCTCTTGTGCTTTCGTGTATTCCTGTTCAATTACCCTTTCTGCTTGCTCTAGGTGAGAGGCCTGGGAATTATCAATAGTCTCCTGTTTGCCTTTGACATTGGACGAGCTAGGCTGGGCATCTGTCGTACAGTTGGAACTGGGAATAATGCTAGAGCCTGAATCAGACGGGCTGAAATGATAAAACGCATAATCTTTCAGGCTACGCTGGATACCTTCTTGGAGCGCGGCATCATCGGCCAACTTGAGCGCAGCATCGAGCGATGCCGCATCGATGCTGTTTGAGTTTTTTAGTGCCTCTTGCTGCTCGACTGTACCGTATTGGTCTGCGAGGGTTTGCAACTCTTGAATATCGGAGCGCTGGCTGGTGGGCATTGAGCCTTTTGGCTGAGCAAGGGGAGCGCTAGGCTTTCTTGGCGATAAAGACTGTTGTTGGACAGGTAATATGAGACCTGGCATTTATTTCTCCGAAATATCGCAAATCCACCTCAACAGATACTTAGACTAGACGGTTTTGCAGATCAATGGCCGAGCACTCAACGTCTAGCTAATAATGAGGCAATTCAAACGCAAAGTAGTAATTTAGGTAATTCTGCATAACCTGGCCTGGCGGCGTCATGCTTTTCTTAATTTGTAAAAAGAGAAGTACTTTGCTAAGCATATTGAGCAAAAATCAAACCTAGCGTCAGCGCTGTGCTGCGCGGCTGCCAATCGCGAGCAATACAAAAGCAAGTCAGTATTTTTGCCTATCTTCATTTGCGCGCTAGCCAAAACGACTTTCTATCTGGCTAGCGCGCTGGCATTAATCAATCAAGCGGAGCTGAGCGTAGATCATTCACTTGCTGTGGCGATACGGCTTTGCCATGATTGCCCCAAGCTTTACGCACGTAGGTGACCACTGCGGCCACTTCTTCATCAGAAAATAGCTGGGCAAAAGGCGGCATGCCATAAGGATGAGGATTCCCCTTGGTCGAAGGCGGATAACCACCGTTGAGCACCATGCGAATAGGGTTGACCGCCGAAGGCATTTGAATCGACTGATTATTCGCAAGCGGTGGGTAAGCCGGCGGCATGCCTAGGCCATTGGCTGCATGACAACTAGCGCAGTGCTGGGCATAAATCTTCTCGCCCTGCGTAAGCAATTTGGCGCTGAGTTTATCTGAGGTTTCAAATTGCAAATATTCAGGCGCCTCTTTTTTCTGTGGCAAAGCTTTTAAATACACCGACATGGCCCGAATATCTGCATCAGTCATGTATTGCAAGCTATTGTGTACTACTTCAGCCATTGGGCCAAAGACCGCACCGCGCTCAGAAACGCCTTTTTTGAGCAAATCATCGATATGTGTTAAATCCCAATCGCCCAAGCCGGCTTCTCGGTTTGAGGTAAGCGAGGGCGCATACCAATTCTGCAGCGGAATTAAGCCGCCAGCGAAGGCTGCGCTTTGGTTGGCGCCACCGAGGGCATTGATGCTGGTATGGCACATCGAACAATGGCCCAGCCCTTCGACCAGATAAGCGCCACGATTCCACTCAACAGACTGCTTAGCATCTGGCTTAAATTCTCCCGATGAGAAAAATAACAAGCGCCAGCCCAGCAACAAACTGCGTTGGTTAAAGGGAAAACGCATATCGTTTGGCCGATTTTGCTGGTGCACTGGAGTGACAGCGCGCAAATAGGCATAAATCGCATCAGAGTCTTCACGGGTGACTTTGGTGTAGCTGGTGAAGGGGAAGGCCGGATACAGCAAGCTTCCATCTTTGGAGCGGCCTTTAGTCATGGCGCGATAAAAATCATCAGCGCTCCAAGTGCCAATGCCTGTCTCGACGTCAGACGTGATGTTCGGTGTATATAGCGTGCCAAAGGGGGTAGGTAAGGCAAACCCACCTGCAAATTCTTGGCCACCACGTGCCGTATGGCAGGCAATGCAGTCTCCCGCACGCGCTAGGTATTCGCCGCGCTTAATGACAGCGTTCGCTGCAAGAGGCTGCGTTAGGGTGCTTGGATTGGTCGGGCTGGCAAAAGGAGCGCCACTGGCGAACCATAGGACGATTCCCGCGATGAGCACCACCAGCGCGAAGAGAGTGGATAAAACACACAGAAGTTTACGTGACATATATTTTTCCTTGCCGCTTACCGAGGTACGCTACCGCACGAGAGCGGCATTTTCATCCAGCCTGCTGGCGCTGGTGGGACATGAGGGTCAGCAGGCTGCCGGGCTAGCCAGTTCGCTACGGCATTAATATCTGCATCATTTAAGCGTTGAGCAATCGTGTGCATGCAATCAGGTGAGGCTGAGTGGCGAATACCCGCACGCCATGCGCCCAACTGTGCGCTGATGTAATCACGATGTAAGCCAACTAGACCAGGAATGGCAGGCTGCATGCCGGTTAAAGCTTTGCCGTGGCAAGCAACGCAAGCAGGCAGATTTTTACTCGCATCGCCGCGTAGCGCAAGTTGCTCGCCGCGCTTAAGCGCAGCAGCAGGTACCGCTAGCTGGGTGGGGGGCGGATAGGGCGGACGTTGTTGCGAAAAATAGTCGGCCATTTTATAGAGATAGTCGTCTGATAAATAAGTGACGAGATAATTCATCGGCGCATATTTACGCTGGCCATCCCGAAAATGCTTGAGCTGGTTGAACAGATAGTCAGTTGGCTTACCTGCTAGACGCGGGAAGTAATCATTATCAATCCCTTCGCCTTTGGCACCATGACAAGCGGCGCAAGCTTGTACGCGCTCAGCAATAGTATCTGGCGCTTTTGGCTGTGCTGCCAAAAGCTGAGGGCTAAATAAACTCGCGCTGCTTAAAATAAATAAGGTAAAAACGGCGAGTAGAGAATAAAAAAAGCGTCTTAAAGACACGTGTCACTCCAATGATAAAAAACAGCCTGTCAAATTGATAAGACAAGCTTACTAAGGCAAAAGGGCTAGCTATGCTGCTGCGGGCAGAAGGTAGCAAAAAACTTCACAGACGTCCATGTGCAAGAGGCAATAAGGGTGAAGAAGGGCGCTCAATACAACTATTCCAGCACTTCATTATTTAGTTTTCTTGGTCTCTGGCTGATACAGAATTTCTCTGGAATCTTCGCATATTTTTGTCAATTAGCTGCGCTGGATAGCGCCCAGCATACTTTTTTTACTCTCCGTTGGCGGCTTAGCAGCCAGTAGATGCTGACGAGGAGATGCTGAGAGCCGTATCCAGTGGTGTAACGCAATGAGCCCACCGATTGCTTCCAACAGTGCAGCGGGTACCCACATGATTAACCCTCCAATGCTTTGATCGAGTAGGGCAGGCAAGCCAAAAGCGCGGCCGCACAAATCAAAGATGGGGTAAATGTCATGCTGCGTAAAAGTAATCACAGCGCCGGCGACAATTTGTGGGGTCATTGTCAAGGCGGGTGAAAGTACCCGCCAGCCAGGACTTAATCGAGCGGGCGGAGCATGCCGATGATCCAGCAGCATCCACCAATACGTTAAGCCAGTGATGGCAACCGACCAATTCATGAAGGTATACAGCCGCCAATCCAGCATGGAAACGAATTGTATAGAAGGAACCAGCCAAAGCAGTACGGATGCAACAAATAACAGCGAAATCAGGGACGGATGCAACAAGAAGCGAGACAGCACGCGCACTAGTGCAGTACGCTGCCAGTTGCGCAAGCGCTGCCGCCATGCCAGCGGTAAGCCTGCACGCAAGACACTGGCTGGATAAGACGCCATGATCAATAAAGGGGCGAGATGATGCAAGACCAGATGCTGTACACGGTGCGCAAAAAACTCGTGCTCTGCATAGTAATCAGCACGGGTATGTAAGCACAGATAAAACAATCCTAGCCCTGTCCAAAAAGCGAGACATCGTGTCAGGCTGACATGCTGGCGGCACGTTCCGCGCCAATACAGAACACTCACCGCCACAAAAATTGCGACCAGTAGTGCAGAAGGCTCCCACGGAATAAGAAATTGCAGCACAGGCCTATCTCATTAAAAAAATCTCGAAGGCGCAAAAAAGAGCTTGTTAGATTCCGCTTTGCGCTGGCAGAAGCGAATGGTACCAGCCCTTGTGGGAAACGCTGAAATCTCTTTCTTCCCTCTCTTCATTCCCAGCTTTGCGCGCAGTCTTATCGACTTAAGTCAGTGACAGATTTAAATATTCTGACCAGTCAATTCCTCACAAATCATCTTATAAAAAAACAAGATAATTCTGTATTAATTTTTAGAGCTAAGGATATAGCGGTTTATGGTATTCGTTAAGATTTTTCTAAGTTAATTCTGAGAATATAAAAAACACTAAGAAAAATCTTATAGACTCGTCGTCGCCGTATCAATGCTTCGATTTGTTTATAGAAATTTACTTTTTTAATAAATATGGGGCTGTTCAGCTTTTCGGTAACTATTTCTCTGCTTTTATCCTATTTTTCTTAACTATTAAAGCATAAGGTTTTTTATGATCAGAATGCCATCCATCCAGCTAGGTACGGCTAATATATATACAACACACAATGGTGGCATGCAGCAGAGCGAAGCTACAGCGAAAGAAATAATGGATTTTATGCCTGAGTCAAACAGCATATTGAAGCAAAGGAGACATTCTGAGGGTTCAATAAATCTGAGAAATTATCAGTTGTCAGCGCCGTCTCCTATCAATATTGATGATGTAAATTATTTGAGAGGAATAATAGAAAAATTATATTTTATTTTTCACGATTTTTCTCTTGCTTGCGTTCATCCAGATATCAATCTTTTAAATATTCCAGCTTATGTCAGTCAGGGAGAGAAAATAGGGCCTTTTGAGTTTCCACAGTATCCTGAGTTAGATATATTTCTAAGGCAGGTGGGGGCAGCTATTGACGAAACTGTTGAAGAATATCAGGAGCAAGAAAAAATTGAGCTATGGATAATAAATGATATATCTAAAGAAGGGGATCGGATAGCCAAGGAATTAGTGGAAAATGAATCTAAAAAATTTAATAAGAGCTATTTTTATAAATTAGAATGGAATGCTAATTTTGAAAAAGCTAAAAATTTAGTGGAAATGGCGCATAAGGGAGTAAGAGCGCTTGAGGTTAACGTAGAAATAATTACTGAAATAATTGATGAAAAACAGGCGGAGTTCCAGCTTCAATTTACAGAAAAATCTTTTCTTTTTCGCCTGATCTCACCTAATGAAAAAGAAAGGCTGGCAACGGAAAGATTTGAAAAAATAAGGGACCACATCACATTTATTTCTAATCAAATAAAAAAATGTAAGAAACTTGCGGAAAAACTTGAAAGAGTGCAAAAGATATTTGAACTAGAATTCAAGCTATGCCAAATCGAGGGCGATATACAGCGAAACAATAACTTACTGCAGGAACTAGAGGAATTGCCTTATGAGAGCTTATTAAATGATAAAAAACAAGAAATATTTACTTTACAATTTTTGATCATCATTCAGGAGGGATATTTAGATAAACAGAGTCAGTTGTTGAGAAAATCACTGGTGCAATACAATGAGAGTGCCTCAGATTCCGTAGAAAAACAGAAAATAGACCGCTTGTGTCAAGAACTTGACTTGCACCAAGAAGCTTTGGCTCAACAAGAGGAATTGTTGAAAAAGTTATTAAATCAGTGTAAGGAAAGCGCTTCAGAATCTGCTAAAGAACATGAAATATTTCTTTTAAAGCGTGAGATCAAATATAAAGATAGGTATATGCTTCAACAAATTGAAGCCTTGGAGAAAATAGCAGAGGCATGCAGTGAAAATAAACCTGAATTAGCCGAGGAACAAATAATAGATAGTTTAAATTTGAGATTAATTTATCGGGGAAAATTTCGGAATAAAAAAGCTCAATATTTGAAATATTTACAAGATCAAATTCAAGCTCAGCCTGCCATGTCAAATTTTTCTCAACAGGCTCCTCAACTAACAAATCAAGTAGAAGCATCTATTTCAAATTTATATGCTTAAATAGATATACTCTTGCAAATAACTTTGATGCCCGTAATAGCAGAGATTTGCATCAAGGGAATTGCGCCATATAGCCTTGCCTGTTTCTGGGTGCTGTCCCATAAACATACAAGGCTGTTCTCTGTGTTTGTCATTCGATAGCGGTAGCTCACTAAGCTAACAGATGAATTGATAGATAAGTTAATGATTAAATTAAAAAAGCAAAGATTCATTAAATAATATATCTATTAATCACTACCCACAAAAATTTGCACTTAAAAGTTAGTTGTTTATTAAAAATACCTTGATATCAACAAAGCCGTTGAGAGATGGATCATGCTTTTATCACGCTAATACTGACTTCATTTTAAGCGGCTTGCCCTGTTAATATTTTAACGTTATGCAATAGTGTTCATATATTGAGATCTACTCATTTGAATAAAATGGCCTTGTTGAGACACAGGCTGAAAATTATGATGCTCTATTTGATTGGATGGCTGAAAAAATAAAATCTCTTCCTGGATGCGAGTCGGTAGTGCCTGCTGAGCAGCGGGTTGATGATATATATTGCTATGCTCAACAATGATAGCCCTTTGCTCTGAGCGGCCAAGCATATGTAATTTCAACCTTTTTAGTTCTTTCTCAATCGATTCTATTTTTTCATCAATCGCTTCGGCATTCAAATCATCTGCCATGCCATCTTTTAATGCTTCAAATTTTTTTATTGCCTCTTTTTTCTCCTTATCTTTTATTCTAAAAAAAAGTAATTTTAAAGCGTGCAATATCTTAGAGATAAAAAGAAGCGTGCCAAAGGCTAAGATGGCCATACTGCAAGTAAAATGCAGCGTAGGATTGATTGCCAGAGCAACGCCACTTAGCACTACCATGAAAGCATAAAACGCTTCTAATATCAAAGTAAAAACTTTTGTTGTAGGCTCCTCTGGAAATTGAAGCTCAAAAACTTTTCGATGTGCAGTAATGGAGTTATTAATTATAGATTTAATATTTTTTATATCTTCTATGTCTTTCTTTGATTTTGATATGGCTGTAATTAAATCAATAAGGTTATGATTTTCTTCTAGTATATAGTTGTAGTAAGGAAAATCGCGGCCGCCTTCTTCCTTTCCTCTTTCTTCTATAATTTCTTTAATTTCCAAATTAAAAATATAATCAAATCCAGTAGACTGATAAAAATATTTTTTAATGCCTTTTTGTATGTCTGTGGCAATAAATTTCAGGAATTTTTCTAATTTTTGATCGGTCTCTTGGTTGTTATCATCACTTTTTATCGCTAATTGATTATATTCTGCAAGGGATTTTATGAATTTCCTTGAAATTGAATAATTTTTTTTGTCAGGTTTATTGTTTTCTAATAGAACAATCAATTTTTCTATAAAATTCTTAACATTATATTTTTTGGTGTGCAGAGTTTCTGAAAAGTTCCATAATTTATGACATATTTCTTCTAGATCATGATTGATTATTTCCATTTCCATGTGGCTGTTTAGCGATGAAGAGTTAGAGTTGGTTCTACACCTTTCTCTCTTAAATGCTACGCTTGTTTCAGGCTCAACTGTTATGGAATCAGAGGGAATCTGGGGTTGCGGCGTGGAGGCGCGGCTATTGGGTAGGCCAGCGCCGAATAGGCGGGCTGGATGGGTTATATTAGGCATAAAAAACCTCGTGCTCTAACTCTTGAAAAAAACATATCAAGTGGTTGTAAGAAGTTCTTAAAGCTTTACATTGTCAAAAAAATAGACTTAACATAAAGTAACTGCTGCTGAAATCACTGTAAATTTATACGGATTTACTTAATTTATTTCTCATGCTTGCAAAATTAATTTTAAGAAAATTACACTAAATATCTAAATAGGGCATAGCTATATTTCTGAAAGTTAAATAAGAAAAATCTGCTTTATGTTTGGGTAAAATTTTTTAAAAATTGAGCTTGAGTGTGAAATTTAAGAATTAAGTATGGGTTGAAGTCGATTGAAAAGAATCGTTTGATTAATAAGGCTTACTCGTATAGCAGTTTGGGTGTTTTGTGGATTGAGGTTGCTAGCCTGAAGTTTGTTATCCCCAAATTTTTTTGGCGATACATGAAATTTTCAGGAGCTGGCCGCTATCGATAATTGGAGAAATTACCGGCATGCTTTTTGTAAGGTTCTCAAGGGCGTCACTGAGTACTTAGGTGCTCGCTTCAGAGGCGGCTTAGATCCTCTACCTGTCCACCCTCTATTAAAAATGGATGGTGTTGGGGTTCCATATTTAATTCAATACGCCAGCCCAACATTTATGACCTTAAGGTGTTTCGACTGCGTGAACAGGCCCTAAGACTCTGTCCACGTCTTTCTAAAAGGCTGTGATTTGGGCTTTTATCAAATTTTGGGCGGCGCTCAAAATCCTTATCTGCGTTCAATACACTCAGGCTCTGGAAGAATAGAGCTCAGGGCTTTCCCAATAACGGCAACAGCGCTTTGTAAAACGCTGAATGAGCGCTTATAAATAAAACATGCGCTCGCTTTCTCTTTCGGTGTGTATCTTGTCTGTTTTGCTTGCTTCGCTAAGGTTTTGATAGAAATCGAGCACAGTTTTAAGTACTTCGTCGGCATCATCGGTGACTTTTATAAGATCTAAGTCTTGCAAGCTGATTAGCTTCATCGACAGCAAGGTTTGCTTGAACCAATCGAGCAAGCCTTTCCAAAATTCTGTTCCTACCAAAATAATCGGCACATGCCGTGCTTTTTTTGTTTGAATTAAAGTGAGCACTTCAGCTAATTCGTCGAGTGTGCCAAAGCCTCCAGGCATCGCTATGATGGCGTCGGAATTTTTCATAAAAGTGACTTTGCGCGTAAAAAAATGACGAAAGCGCAATGAAACATCTTGAAAGGCATTGCCATGCTGCTCGTGTGGCAATTCGATATTTAAACCAACCGATGGGGATTTACCCGCATGCGCGCCTTCATTGGCTGCTTGCATAATGCCAGGGCCGCCGCCGGAAATAACGGCAAAGCCTGCATCCGAGAGTTTACGAGCGATAGAGACTGTCAATTTGTAGTAGGGCGAATCTGGTTTGATGCGGGCTGAGCCGTAAATTGAGACGGCTGGACGAATCTCTGACAGGTACTCAGCCGCTTCGATAAACTCTGCCATAATCGTAAACATCTGCCATGAGGCACGGGCTTTTTTTGCGGTAGCACGTTCTTGATCGGCTAGCGAGCGTAGGCTTGGAATTATTTTTCTGTCATTCATATATATTGTTGTTATTTGACTTAATTATTTTTCTATATTGCCGCGCGCAAGCAAGTATTGCGTTGCTAGCTGAGGAAGGCGCATAAGCGCCACGTCTTCCATTCTCTGCCGCTTATTTTTTATTTTTCGACCTTAATTTCCCATGATGAAACAAGCACTAGAAGGTCAAACCCTGCTTTTAGTTGATGGGTCAAGCTATCTCTACCGGGCTTACCACGCGATGCCGGATTTACGCTCACCCGATAATGCCCCAACTGGCGCGCTGTATGGCATGATCAATATGCTGCGGCGCTTGCGGCGCGATTTTCCTGCAGAGTATAGCGCGTGTATCTTTGATGCAAAGGGTAAGACTTTTCGGGAAAATTGGTACGCCGATTACAAGGCGCACCGTCCGTCAATGCCTGATGAGCTGGTGAGACAGATTGAACCAATCCACCGTGCAGTACGCGCCCTGGGCTGGCCGCTGTTAATGGTTGAGCAGGTAGAAGCGGATGATGTGATTGGCACGCTTGCGCGCGAGGCAGAGCAAGTCGGGATGAAAGTGATCGTTTCAACCGGCGATAAAGATTTAGCGCAGCTGGTGACTGAGCAAGTCACGCTGGTGAATACGATGAGTAATGAAAGGCTTGATCGTGCGGGAGTCCTGGCCAAATTTGGCGTGCCCCCTGAGCGCATCATTGATTACTTAGCGCTGATTGGCGATACCGTTGACAATATACCGGGGGTGGCTAAGTGCGGACCAAAAACCGCGCTTAAGTGGCTAGCGCAATATGGTTCATTGGATGGCGTGATCGCGCATGCTGCGGAGATAGGGGGAGCGGTTGGCGAAAATTTGCGACGCGCGCTCGACTTTTTGCCGCTCGCTCGCAAGCTGATAACAGTACGTACTGATTGTGAATTGGCGCCGCATGACTCTATCGAAGTCTCGCTTGCTATGCGTGCTGAGCATCCCGAAGAAATGCGTGAGCTTTATCAGCAATATGGCTTTAAGAGCTGGCTTAACGAAATGGTCAAAAGCGAGGCAGCTGCGGGATCAAACGCTGACGATAGCGCCACACCTGAGTTGACTCAGTCAAATGACCCCGCAGCGTTAGCCGTTGAGCTGAAGCCTCACTACGAAACTATTTTGACGTGGGAGCAGTTTGATACGTGGTTGAGCAAAATTAAGGCGGCCAAACTCACTGCGTTTGACACTGAAACCACGTCGCTCAATGTGATGCAGGCGGCCTTGGTAGGCGTATCTTTTGCCGTCGAGCCAGGCAGTGCAGCTTATATCCCGCTTGCCCATCGCGGCCCAGATGCGCCGCAACAGTTGCCGTTTGATGAAGTGCTGACGCGCCTCACCCCTTGGTTAAGCGATGCTCAATATAAAAAAGTGGGCCAGCATATGAAATATGACGAGCAAGTGCTCGCCAATTATGGAATTACGCTAGCCGGTATTGAGCATGACACGCTGCTTGAATCATATGTCTGGGAAGCACATCGCAGTCACGATATGGATAGCCTGGCACTGCGTCACTTGGGTCTTAAAACAGTTAAATATGAAGAGCTGTGCGGTAAAGGTGCAGCGCAGCTATGTTTCGATCAAGCCCCATTTGAGCAAGCTGCTGAATATGCGGCAGAAGACGCTGATGTAACGCTTAGGTTGCATCAGTCACTCTACCCTCAGATAGCCCAGCAAGCGGGTCTAGAACGGGTTTATCGCGAGATTGAAATGCCTGCTTCACGGGTGCTGAAAATTGTCGAACGCAATGGCGTTTTGCTTGACACCGCGATGTTAGCTCAACAAAGCAAAGAGCTTAGTGAGCGTTTAGTGAAGCTGGAGGCTAAGGCATATGAGCTGGCTGGCGCGCCATTTAATTTGAATTCTCCTAAGCAAATCGGCGAGATTTTCTTCGAGCGTCTAAAGCTGCCAGTCATCAAAAAAACGCCGGGAGGTACGCCGTCCACTAATGAGGATGTGCTGCAAAAGCTGGCTGAAGATTATCCATTGCCAAAAGTTTTGCTTGAGTATCGCCAGCTTGCCAAGTTGAGATCGACCTATCTCGACAAGCTGCCACGGATGATTAACGCTCGCACCGGGCGCGTGCATACCAATTATGCTCAGGCCGTCGCCGTGACTGGGCGGCTCGCCTCTAACGAGCCGAATCTGCAAAATATTCCTGTGCGCACCGTAGAAGGGCGTCGCATCCGTGAGGCATTTATCGCGGCTCCTGGTTGCAAAATTATCTCGGCTGATTACTCACAAATTGAGCTGCGCATTATGGCGCACCTGTCGAGTGACGAAAATTTACTGAAGGCTTTTGCGCAAGGCGAAGATATTCACTGCGCGACGGCTGCCGAAATTTTTAGTGTGTTGCCGCAGGAGGTATCGAATGAGCAACGGCGTGTCGCAAAAACCATTAATTTCGGGCTGATTTATGGCATGAGCACCTTCGGTTTAGCTGCAGCGCTGGGTATTTCACGCGATGCGGCGAAACTCTATATAGACCGCTATTTTTGCCGTTATCCAGGCGTAGCGCGTTATATGGATGAGACACGTGCACTTGCCAAACAAGGGGGTTATGTTGAAACGGTATTTGGGCGGCGTTTATGGCTAGCTGAAATTAATAGCGGTAATGGACCGCGCCGCCAGGCAGCTGAGCGTGCTGCGATTAATGCGCCGATGCAGGGCACAGCCGCTGATTTGATTAAGCTTGCGATGATTGCTGTCCAGCAATGGCTTACCGAAACCAAGCTGCGTAGCAAAATGATTATGCAAGTTCATGATGAACTGGTGTTGGAAGTCCCTGAAGCGGAAATCGCGCAGGTACAGCACGAATTACCTGCTTTGATGGGCAATGTGGCGCAGCTGAAAGTGCCTTTGCTGGTGGAAGTGGGTGTGGGCAACAATTGGGAAGAGGCACACTGATTGCAATGCAAATACTTTTAAAAAACTTAAACAATTAAACGGATCAAGCAAAGCACACCTTAGCGGGGGAAGTGATGCATCGTATGGTAATTGTCGGCGGCGGCGCTGGTGGCTTAGAGTTGGTGACTCAGTTAGGCAATCGTTTAGGTGCCCGTTGCCGACGGCCGAAGGCTCACATTACTTTAGTTGATCGCAGCCCTACGCATCTTTGGAAGCCATTGCTGCATGAGGTAGCCGCAGGCAGCTTAGAACCCGCTGCGCACCAATTGGAGTATGCCGCGCAAGCACGTTGGCACGGGTTTGAATTTCAATTGGGCGAATTAATCGCACTTGATCGAGGCAGACGGATAATTAAATTATCCGCTGCGCTTGATGAAGACGGCACAGAATTACTCCCGTCTCGTGAGCTTGCCTACGATACTTTGGTGATAGCGATTGGTAGTAACACGCATTTCTTTGGCGTTGCAGGTGCGCAGGAACATGCGCTGGCGCTCGATACGGTTGAGCAAGCCGAGCGTTTTCAGCGGCGCTTGCTGGCGGCCTGCATGCGGACTCAGCGTAAGCCAGCGGTACCAGTTAATACGCCAGTGCATGAGGCAAATATTCAAGCGGCAGTAGCGGCAGATAAAAAGCGTGCTGCTGCGCTTGAAAATACGGCTGCGTCAAATGAGCAGCCGCGCTTACAGATCGTGATTGTGGGTGGCGGGGCAACGGGAGTTGAGTTATCAGCCGAGTTACGCAATACAGCTCAGGTATTCGCTGCTTATGGTTTGCATCAACTTGATCCGCAGCGTGAAATTGGCATTGTGATTGTTGAGGCGCAGCCGCGTATTCTTTCCGCCTTGTCCGAACGCATGTCGCAGGCGAGTGCCCAGTTACTTAGAAAACTAGGCATTAAATTAGTGGTGGGTGAGCGAGTGGAGAGCGTGTCAGCCAATTCATTGCGCACGGTGAGCGGCAAAATGCTGCGTGCTGATTTGATCGTTTGGGCAGCGGGGATTAAGGCGCCGGCTGTGCTGAGTCAACTTGATGGGTTAGCGACGAATCAGCTGGGTCAGTTGAAGGTGCGAGCTACTTTGCAAACGGAGAGCGACGATAATATTTTTGCTTTAGGCGATTGCGCGAGCTGTCCGTGGCTTGAGCAAAATACGATGGTAGACCTCTTTCGAAATCTTGTAGCAAGGAATACCTTTGATGCCAGTACAAAAGTGCCCAGTGTAAAAAAGGGAGGCATGGCGCCACTAAGGGATTCTGGAAGAGGTCCAGTGCCGCCCCGTGCTCAAGCAGCGCACCAGCAGGCAAGTTTTTTAGGGCGTACGCTAAGACGCCGGTTGGCGAATAAACCTCTTCCTACATTTCGTTATCGTGATTTGGGTTCCCTGGTTTCGCTGAGCCGCTTTAGCGCGGTGGGCAATGTAGCAGGAGGGCACTTGCTCATTGAAGGATGGTTGGCGCGCTTTATGTATATTTGGCTATATCGATTGCATGGTGCTGCGCTGCATGGTTTTATGCGTATGATGCTTGATACTGTGGCTTCCTGGCTGAGGCGTTCGGCATCACCCCGCGTTAAATTACATTAAATTAAGGAAGCGTTTAGGGAGCCAGGAGCGGTGTCATGCGTCCTAAACGTTTCTTTAAAATTTGTATTGGGCATGATAAAAAAAGAAGCTTCATAAACTTCTAAAAAGAAATGCCGGCTCAAGTATTAAGGCAAATACCAAGCTTATGCGGCAGAAAGGCAAGATGCCGCTTTCAGTTTATCCAGCGCTGCTCTAAGAGTTGAATTAGAATCAAGCAGAATTTTTTACCGCTAGAGGGGCTGGTAGCGTTGTGCGCTGCTGGATGCTAATCCTTTCAATTGAGGAAATTTTTATGACGCAAAATGTCGGCCAAAAAAAGCGTAACGCAGAGGCGGCGCAGGCGGCTGTTCATAGTACGCCTGCCAGCTATGAGGCAGCGCTCAGTGAATTAGAAGAACTGGTGGCCCGCATGGAAAGCGGCGCGTTGAGCTTGGAAGATTCGCTCGCCGCCTATCGCCGTGGTGCAGCGCTGGTCACACATTGCCAGCAACAACTCGAAACAGTTGAGCAGCAGGTGCGAGTGCTGGATGGCGAAATTCTTCAACCTCTTTCAACTACTGAGGTAAAGCGCAGTGCTGATGCAAACGAATGAAATGCAATCGAGCGAAATACAAACAAATGAATTTCAAGTCTGGCTTAGTGAGCGACTTGAAAATATAGAGAATGTGCTCAACAGTTTGCTGCCTACTGCTGATCAGCAGCCTGCGCGACTGCATCAGGCGATGCGCTATGCGGTATTAGGGGGGGGCAAGCGAATTCGCGCGCTGCTGTGTTATGCCGCAGGAGAGGCGGCCCAAGCTCCTCTACCTGCATTGCATGTCGCTGCTGCTGCGTTGGAAATGATACATGCGTACTCGTTGGTGCATGATGATCTGCCTTCGATGGATAACGATGATCTAAGGCGGGGTAAGGCGACAGTCCATCTGCAATACGATGAAGCGACTGCGCTGCTCGTGGGGGATGCCTTGCAAACGCAAGCTTTTATCACGCTAAGCACGATAGCGCTGCCCGCTTTCCAGCAAGTGGCCTTGGTGCGAGAGCTGGCACTGGCCAGCGGTTCGCTAGGAATGGCCGGCGGTCAAGCGATTGATTTGGCGAGTGTTGGCATAATTTTATCCAGCACTGAACTTGAAACCATGCACCGCCTGAAAACAGGCGCCTTATTACAAGCCGCGGTGCGTATGGGGCGGCTTTGTGGCTCAAACGCAGGTGTAGTGGCAGATGAATATGACGCTAGCTTGCAGCAGTACGCGTGCTCGATTGGTCTTGCGTTTCAGGTAGTAGACGATATTCTTGATGCGACCACCGGCTCAGCCATACTTGGCAAAACAGCGGGTAAAGATGCACGCCACGCTAAACCTACCTATGTCTCGATGCTTGGGCTTGATGCCTCACGTGCCTTGGCTAAAGAATTGCACACAGCGGCCCATGCAGCGCTAGCACCACTCGGCCCACAAGGAGGTCGATTGGCTAAGTTAGCTGATTTGATGGTAGAGCGCGCGCGCTAAAAACCTGTTTAGAAGCAGCTATGTACGACTTACTCAAAACCATTAATGATCCAGCTGCACTACGTAGCCTTAAGCGTAGTGATTTAGTGCAGTTAACCGAAGAATTACGCGCTTTTGTGCTGCACAGTGTGTCGCAGACGGGCGGCCATTTGTCGTCAAATTTAGGCACGGTGGAATTGACGGTAGCTTTGCATTATGTTTTTGATACGCCTTGGGATCGCATTGTTTGGGATGTGGGCCATCAAACTTATGCACATAAAATTTTGACTGGCCGCCGTACTGCGATGTCGACCTTACGTCAGCATGGCGGTATTTCTGGTTTTCCACGCCGCGTCGAATCAGGTTATGACGCTTTTGGCACGGCGCATTCGAGCACCTCGATTTCAGCTGCTTTGGGGATGGCGCTTGCTGGCCGCTTAAAAGGCGAGGCACGTTATTCGATTGCTGTGATTGGCGACGGTGCGATGACGGCGGGGATGGCCTTTGAAGCGATGAATAACGCAGGCGTATACGATGATCTGCCGCTGTTGGTGGTCTTGAATGATAACGATATGTCAATCTCACCACCTGTGGGGGCGCTGAATCGCTACTTGGCACGCTTGCTCTCTGGCCGTTTTTATACAAGAGCGAAAAGAAAGGTGCAGCGTCTTCTTTCAGTTGCGCCGCCGGTGCTCGAACTTGCACAGCGCTTGGCTGATCATGCGAAAGGCATAGTCACGCCGGCGACATTTTTTGAAGAGTTTGGCTTTAATTATATTGGCCCGATTGATGGGCACGATCTTGATTCATTGATCCCTACCTTACAAAACATTAAGGAACTGAAAGGCCCGCAATTTCTGCATATCATCACCAAAAAAGGGCAGGGTTATAAATTTGCTGAAGCGGACCCAGTGCTGTATCACGGCCCAGGCAAATTTGATCTGGCTGAAGGAATCAAACCTAGCAAGACGCTACGCAAAACATATACGCAGATATTTGGTGATTGGCTATGCGATGCCGCGGCGCTTGATGCTCGAGTGGTGGGCATTACGCCAGCGATGCGCGAAGGCTCTGGCTTAGTTGAATTTGAGCAGCGCTTTCCAGAACGCTACTTTGATGTCGGTATTGCCGAACAGCATGCGGTAACTTTTGCCGCTGGTTTGGCGACTGAAGGTCTACGCCCTGTGGTGGCGATTTATTCAACTTTCTTGCAGCGGGCTTACGATCAACTGATCCACGATGTGGCCCTGCAAAATTTGCCAGTGGTGTTTGCGCTTGACCGTGCTGGCTTGGTGGGGGCAGATGGCGCGACTCACGCTGGCTCGTATGACCTGGCATTTTTACGTTGTATTCCGAATCTAACGGTGATGGCGGCGTCTGATGAAAATGAATGTCGGCAGATGCTATATACCGCACTGCAACAACCTGGCCCTGCAGCAGTACGCTATCCTCGTGGTACGGGGCCAGGCGTGTCTGTGGTTCAGGCTTTCACTGAGTTGCCCCTAGGTAAGGGTGAAATTCGACGTGAAACCAAGCACGCAGCCTTGAAACGGGTCGCTATCCTCGCTTTTGGCACGATGGTCTCGCCTGGTCTAGCCGCTGCAGAAGAACTTGATGCAACGCTTGCTAATATGCGCTTTGTGAAACCGCTCGATGATGAGTTGGTGCGCCAGCTCGCGCAAACCCATGATGTACTGGTGACGCTTGAAGAGGGTTGTGTAATGGGAGGCGCTGGTTCGGCGTGCGTGGAAAGCTTGCTCGGGAGTGGCTTAACTTGTCCCGTATTACAATTGGGTTTGCCTGATCACTTTATTGATCATGGCGATACGGCGAAGTTATTGGCCGAGTGCGGGTTAGATAGCAATGGCATCGTACGCGCTATTAGAGCTTTTCTCGCGACGCTGTAAAAATTGGCTCAGCAAGTCACAGCAGCTGACATGAGCAAATAGTTAGATAAGCTAGGGAAAGCCCACCTAAGCCAGCTATTGGCGGCATTTATTGCCTCCGACTTAGGCGGACTTTCCTTATTTGTATGTAGAGCACAGACTTTCTCTGTACCTCTAGGCAAGCCTGTCATTTGGCTGATGACAGGCTTGTAAAAGCATGTTTTCGTATTCTGTTTCATCCCAGATGTGATTAAGAAATAATTACTTCGGCCTGTTGGCCAGGCGTACTCATGCGTTATGGTGAGGGGCCGGTAATAAGAGTTGTGCCGCCCGCTACCCTTGTAAGTAACGGGCGTGCCTATGAATAACCGTTTTAGCTAGCGCTTTTTGAGAGACCAAGCTTGGTCAAAAATTTTGATGACTGTAAATAATCTTGATTCTACGATGCCGGATGTGCAAGACAGCCTTGATCTTCGGCAAATTCCACTGCAACGAGTAGGCGTGCGAGCGGTGCGTTATCCGCTCGCTGTTGGTATGGCTGGTCGTCCAGCGCAGCACACTACTGGCGTTTTTAATTTGGATGTGGCTTTGTCTGCTGCCAAAAAAGGCGCCCATATGTCGCGCTTTATTGCACTGCTGGAGGAGACACCCGGCCCATTTAATCTCACTAGCTTTCGTGCCATGCTTAGTCAGATGTTGGAGAAGCTGGAAGCGACAGCAGGCCGCATTGAAGTCACTTTTCCTTATTTCATTAATAAAACTGCTCCCGTCTCAGGTGTACAGAGCTTAATGGATTATCAGGTCACACTGATAGGCGAAGCGCAGTCTGACCAGACACGTATCTTTTTGAAGGTGCAGGTACCGGTAACGAGCTTATGCCCCTGCTCGAAGAAAATTTCGCAATATGGCGCACATAACCAGCGCTCAAATGTAACGATTGATGCCGAGCTCAATGGTGAAATTGCGATTGAGGAGTTAGTCCGCATGGCTGAGGAAGAAGCGTCTTGTGAACTGTGGGGCGTCTTGAAGCGGCCGGATGAAAAGTTTGTCACTGAGCGCGCCTACGATAATCCCAAATTTGTTGAAGACTTGGTGCGAGATGTAGCAGGGCGGCTCAATCAAGATGAGCGCATTGTTGCGTATGTGTTGGAAGCTGAGAATTTTGAGTCGATCCATAACCACAGCGCCTATGCACTTGTGCGGCATGATAAGCGCAACTAGAAGAGTCTGCTAATTCGGATGGTACCCAGTGGCGTGCTGTCTATATTGGCTTTCTTGTCTCCCCGCCTATGTGAACCTTCTCTACGAGATGATGGTGCGCGTAAGTTGAGGGGGCGAAGAAACCTTAACTTACGCGCTGATTGCTTCTCTTATCACTGATTTAGGCAGCGCTTCTCTAGCAGATAGGATTAATGGCGCTTAAATCCCAGCGGGGGCGTACGTTAAAGCCATATTCTTTAACCGCTTGCTGAGGCCAGCGTTGTAGCCTTAATGCGCCGGCCAGCGCAATCATGGCGCCGTTGTCTGTGCATAGCGCTGGCTCGGGATAGTGCACGTTAAAGCTGTGCTTGTGCGCTGCAACTTGTAAAGCGTGGCGTAATTGCTGATTTGCCCCCACTCCACCAGCTACTACCAGGCGTTTAAGGCCAGTTTGTTTTAGAGCGAGCAAAGCTTTAGTGACCAGTACCTCGCTCACGGCATCCACAAAGCCGCGCGCTAGATCTGCTTTGGCTTGCGCATTAAGGGAAAAATTGTGTTTGTGCAAGTAAGTCAGCACGGCAGTTTTTAAGCCGCTAAAACTAAAATCAAGCGTGTTTGAGTGCAACATCGGGCGAGGTAATGCGACTACGCCAGCTTGCCCTAAAGTAGCCAATTCAGATAACGCTGGGCCGCCGGGATAGCCGAGCTCGAGCAGTTTGGCAGTTTTATCAAAGGCTTCGCCGGCGGCATCGTCCAGTGTTTCACCAAGCATTTGATAGGAGCCGACCTGTTCGGCAAGCATCAGTTGAGTGTGTCCGCCTGAGACAAGCAGTGCGATAAAAGGAAACTCAGGTGGGTTGTCTGAGAGAAGGGGGGAAAGTAAATGCCCTTCCAGATGGTGAATGCCAAGCACAGGTTTATCCCAGGCAAAGCCTAGGCTATTGGCGATGCTAGCGCCTACGAGCAACGCTCCAGCAAGCCCGGGCCCCTGGGTGAAGGCAATCGCATCAATTAGCTTAGAGGAAGCGTCAGCTTGCTTGATTGCTTGATCAAGTAAAGGTAGGATGCGGCGGATATGATCACGCGAGGCTAATTCTGGCACTACGCCACCGTACTCGCCGTGCATTTCGATTTGCGAATGCAAAGTAGCGCTGAGTAGGCCGCGCTCGGTATCGTAAAGCGCTAATCCAGTTTCATCGCAAGAACTTTCAATGCCAAGAACAAGCATAGTGAGGGTAACCTGTTGCAATAAAGCCGCGAGTATAGCAGCGCAGAGCCTTATTCCTTGGCGGATTTGCTGGCATAAGTTAAATCTGATGATGAGCTTTTAGTATTTTTGTTGTGTAGGTGTGGTATATTCGCCGGTTTTGGTAATCTATAAAATTAATGTTTTGAGCACATGACTACTGTCCAAGCTAAGGAAAACGAGCCGTTTGAAGTAATGATGCGGCGTTTCAAGCGTACTGTTGAGAAGGGCCGCCGCTTGCAAAAGCTGCGTGAGCTCGAATCTCGCGAGAAGCCAACAACTAAGCGTAAGCGCAAAAAAGCTGCGGCGATGAAGCGGCACTTCAAGCGCTTGCGCGCCCAAATGTTGCCTAAGCGACTTTATTGAGGTTTTACTCATTTTAAGAAACTGTTACTGGTTTTTCTAAGCCTAAAGCTTGTTAACAGCTTCTCAGAACCTGTTTACGATCTTTCAGAAGTCGTCAGTCGGGAGAAAGAGGAGCTATGGTGTACGAGTGTACATAAGTACATAAGGATCCCGAGCACCGTCCGATGTCGAATCACGGCCTTTTACTCTTAGGAAGATCGTAGCAGTTTCTTGAAATTTGCTAAATTGCGCTCATCACTGCATAGGTGGCGATCATCCCGCTTGAAGATTTGTTCAAGCGGGATTTCTCGTTCGCAATATTAAAATTGCGAAGAACTGTGAAGAGTCGTGAAAGGCTGAGCTGCTTGCTTGGCAAGCTGCTCACTAATCTGTTTACTACTTCCTATTCCTAATCCTATCAGGAGGGCAATGAGGATTCCTTCTTCTTTTTTGCAGGACTTGCTTAACCGCATCGATATTATCGAGGTGGTGGCTCGTCACGTTCAGCTTAAAAAGAGGGGGGCGAATTTTCTGGGTTTGTGCCCTTTCCACGATGAGAAGAGCCCATCGTTTACTGTTAGTGCACACAAGCAGTTCTATCATTGCTTTGGATGTGGGGCGCATGGCACGGTGATTAGCTTCTTAATGGAGCATGCTGGCCTTAGCTTTTTAGAAGCAGTGAATGAGCTTGCGCAATCGATTGGTTTGTCGGTGCCGCGTGAGGCTTCAAATAGTGCAGATAGCCATGAAGTTAATCGGGGCGCGCGAGCGAATACAGAGCTTACAAATAAGCTAGTCGACGTGTTGCAGCAAGCTTGTGAGTATTACCGTAAACAGTTGCGCGAAACTGAATCTGCTATCACTTATTTAAAAAAGCGTGGTCTAACTGGCGAAATTGCGGCTCGTTTTGGCTTGGGCTATGCACCGAGTGGGTGGCAAAATCTACAGGCAGCCTTTGCTGATTATCGCGAGCCTGCACTTATCCAAGCTGGTCTGGTTATTCCAAGCGATAAAATGGAAGGTTCCAGTCAGCGCCATTATGATCGCTTTCGCGAGCGCATCATGTTTCCGATTCGCAATGTACGTGGGCAAGTGATCGGTTTTGGTGGGCGCGTGTTTGAAGGCGGCGAGCCGAAATATTTGAATTCCCCAGAAACGCCTTTATTTAATAAGGGTAGCGAGTTGTACGGGCTGTTTGAAGCACGTGCCGCGATTCGTGAGAAAGGCTATGCCTTAGTGGTGGAAGGCTATATGGATGTGGTGGCGCTTGCGCAGCTAGGCTTTCCTAATACGGTCGCGACACTCGGCACAGCTTGCACGCCTTACCATGTACGCATTCTGTTGCGACATACAGATACACTGATTTTCAGTTTTGATGGTGATGCCGCGGGGCAGCGCGCAGCGCGTCGGGCATTAGAAAATTGCTTGCCGTACGCGGCAGACAATCGAGTCATACGCTTTTTATTTTTACCCGCTGAGCATGACCCCGATAGCTATATACGCGAGCACGGCGCCCAAGCCTTCGCTGAGCAAGCCGAAGCTGCGTTGCCACTGTCACAATTGTTATTAAAAGAAATATTGTCAAATAAAGCACTTGATCAGCCAGAGGGTCGTGCCAAGGCTTTATTTGATGCACAGCCGTTACTGCAAGCCTTGCCAGACAATGCACTACGCGCACAAATCTTGCAGATGCTGAGTGCGCGGCTTAATTTGCCAGTGCTTGAAGTGGCGACGCTGTGCAAACTCGAGTCAAGTCGTCCTAGGGTGCGTGCAGCGAGCGCGCGTAGTGAGCGGCCACGAGTCACAGGCAATGAACAGCGCGCACTGCGTAATTTAATTGTTTACCCACGCCTTGCTGGCACGCTTAATGAAGCGGAAATTAGCATGCTCGTTAGCGAGACGCAATCGCATGAGCTGTTTAGTGAGGTGTTAGCGCAGGCAAAAGCATTGGGTAACGCGGCTGACTTTAAAGTGCTCTCAGATTTACTCAGAAATTCTACGCATGCGGCAGCCTACGATGAAATCTGTCGAGAAATTTTAACTTACGATGAAAATGTGCGGGACTTACTTCTCGATCGTGCCGAATCTGCAGCTGAGATTGAGAGGCATCAGCAGCAAGAAAGCTTAGCGGGCGAAGAATTGCGCGATGCGATAGTAAAGCTTAGGCATCAGGCCCTGAGTAAACGTCGCGCACATTTGTGCAGTAAGGCAAGTTTAAATACACAAGAAACTGCTGAATTGGCAGAGCTGCTGCGCCAGACGGCAGCATTGAAAAGCCAGGCAGCGGCATTGAAAAAATAGGGGCTTACCTCAGCGGTATAAGGTAGGCAGGTGGCGGGGGAAGACGCGATCAATGTGCGCACAGCTCCCAGGGAAAAAGAAGAGTGCTGCTATAATTGACAGCTTTTAGCAGCCTGTCTTTAGCGAAAAATGAGATTGCGATGGCGAAAACTACGAGCGTGAATGTGACAAGTGATGTGGCAGGTGAAGTGACAAATAGCAAAATTTCTGTGAAGCGGAAAAGATCCGTGTCGCCAGTTAAAACTGATCAGCTTACTAGTCAGGCATCTGTTGCTAGCGTGGCGCATGACACACCTGAAAAAAAGACGAAAGTAGTCAAAGTCATCAAAGCGACTGGTGCTGCTAGGCAAGCTTCAGCTGAGAAAGGCGTAAGTAAGCCCTCTGCTAAAGCCGCGCCTGTTGAGCAAGACATGTCTACAGAAGATGACTCTCAACGCAAAAAAGTCCCTGCTAAGGTTGAAAAAATCAAGGCGCGTGATCGTCGCGCTAAAGAAAAAGCTTTGCTCAAAGACGCGTTTGCTTCGCGTCAGCCCGGTACGATCGAGGAGTTGGAAGACCGGCGCGCCAAGTTACGTTCATTGATCAAATTTGGTAAGGAACGAGGCTTTCTTACCTATGCTGAAATTAACGATCACCTACCTGATGATTTGGCTGAATCTGACGCCATTGAAAACATCGTCAGCACGTTTAGTGACATGGGGATCGCCGTTTATGAACGTGCACCCGATGTAGAAACTCTGTTGCTGAGTGAAAACGCACCAGCTGTTTCGAGCGATGATGAGGCTGAAGAAGAAGCTGAAGTTGCCCTTTCAAGCGTTGATTCAGAGTTTGGTCGTACCACTGACCCCGTGCGCATGTATATGCGTGAAATGGGTACGATTGAATTGCTCACGCGTGAAGGTGAAATCGAGATCGCTAAGCGAATCGAAGAAGGCTTGAAGTTTATGATTCAAGCTATTTCCGCATGCCCGATGACAATTGCCGAAATTCTTGCTATGGGTGGGCGTGTCGCCAATGGTGAAATGCGCATCGATGAGCTAGTAGATGGCTTGTTGGGCGAGGAATCTGAGGATGTAGATGGTTTCTCTGCCGCCGAGGTAGAAGAGGTCGAAGACGAAGACAGCGAAGAAGAAAGCGACGATGCAGAAAGCGACGAAGATGAAGACGCTGAAGCTGTCGCTGAGCGAGAAAATGCTGCTCAGCTTGAAGCCCTAAAGCAAGCCGCGCTAGAAAAATTTGTCCTGATCGGCCAGTGGTTTGACAAAATGCGTCACGCCTACGAGACGGAGAGCTACCAATCAGACTCCTATCGCGAAGCGCAGCAAGCTATTCAAAATGAATTAATGTCAATCCGTTTCACGGCTCGTATCGTTGAGCGGCTGTGCGATGCACTGCGTGCGCAGATGGAAGAAGTGCGTACGGTTGAGCGCCAGATTGTGAAGATCGTGGTGGATAAATGCGGTATGCCACGCGCTGACTTTATTGCCCGTTTTGTTGGCAGCGAAACTGATCTTGATTGGGCGCAACGCATCGTTGATGAAGCTCGCTCATATAGCACCATACTTGAGCGAAACCTTGCCGCCGTGCGCGAGGAACAGCAAAAGCTAATCGATGTGCAAGCTCGCGTCGTGCTATCGCTGAGTGATCTCAAGGAAATTAATCGCCAGATGGTGGCGGGTGAATTGAGAGCACGTAAAGCCAAACGTGAAATGATTGAAGCTAATTTGCGTTTGGTGATTTCTATTGCTAAAAAATACACCAATCGCGGCTTGCAGTTCCTTGATTTGATTCAAGAGGGCAATATTGGTTTGATGAAAGCGGTAGATAAATTTGAATATCGCCGTGGCTATAAATTCTCTACCTATGCAACTTGGTGGATTCGGCAGGCCATTACTCGCTCGATTGCAGACCAGGCGCGTTGCATCCGGATTCCGGTTCATATGATCGAAACGATCAATAAGATGAACCGTATTTCCCGCCAGATTCTGCAAGAAACTGGGCTAGAGCCAGATGCGGCGACATTGGCTGCCAAAATGGAAATGCCAGAAGACAAAATTCGCAAAATTCTCAAAATTGCGAAAGAACCCATTTCCATGGAAACGCCGATTGGTGACGATGATGATTCGCATCTGGGTGACTTTATCGAAGATGGCAACACCCTTGCGCCTGATGAAGCAGCGTTCCATTCCAGTATGCGTGAAGTTGTGCGCGACATGCTAGATTCGCTGATTTGGCGCAAAGCCAAGGTGTTACGTATGCGCTTTGGGATCGATATGAAATCTGACCGCACTTTGCAGCAAGTAGGTGAGGATATGGGTGTTACTCGTGAACGCGTGCGGCAAATTGAAGCTAAAGTCATGCGTGAATTGCAAAATCCGAGTCGCTCAGCCAAATTGGCGCCATTCCTCGAGTAAAGTAAATATTATTGCAATGTAAACGCTAAAAGCGGCATACCCATTTACAGGGTGTGCCGCTTTTAGCATTCTGGCGGGAAGCTCTTAAGGAAGAAACCTCTTTAGAAACCCTGTAGCGGCGTCATTCCGCATCAAAGTACAGTTGTACTCGCCATCAAAGGAATTCCTTGCTACGGGGTTCCTAAAGAGGTCTAAGGGATGGAACGCTGGCTTGGTATAGCGCATTTGCTTATATAAAAAGCAGCGCGGCCTATGCTTATCTCAATTTTTACTCCAATTTTAGTTTGTTATATTGATAAAAAATAAGCTCTTATCAAAACGATAAGAGCTTATTTTATTAAGGGCTTGCTTAGCATTCTCTGCTATAGCTTTTTTAATCCTTGAAATAACCCCTTAGCTTAGCTAATTCAGCGGCTCGGCAATTACGCGCTTCTGTAGTGTCAGCGGCTATATTAATTGCTTTGTTCTTACACTCATCAAGCGTTTTCTGTATTTCACCTGGGTTCTGCTTAAAATAATCGACGGTTTTAGGTTTTTCTCCGCACGCACTCACTGCTAATAACGTAGCGCAAATGCTGCTGATAAAGGCCAATCGTTTCGTTGCTTGTTTCATGTCGCTCCTTTCTATTTGAGGTTGTGCTCTTCCTTGCAAAGCTTGTGCCTCCTAAATACCAAAATGCATTATTCACCTATATCTGTACCTAAAATTGGCTAGATTTGTGTTTTAACATTTAGTGCTTTATCCACCCTACGCCGTTACGATGGGTGGGAAGCCCTTTATATTAAAAACAATTTTTGGGAGCGCAAGGAAAGGTAGTTTGTGAAAATTAGAATATTAACTATTCGCAAATACACAGCTATACGGAAATAACTCTAAATCTTTTGGAGTAAGGCCAGTTAAGCCATTGGCGCTTGAGCGTTACTGCTCCCGCAAAGAGAGCGCTGCGATATTAAAAATAGGGAATAGGAAAAGCGCGAGGCGGTCTTAAATAAGAAGGAAATTAAGGAGGAAATTTAGGCGGCATTCCTGCCCCTAAAATAAAAATCGCGGAGTAAGGCAGAATTGCACAGCAAAATGCTTGAGGCATATTGCGCGCTTTGCTATACTCTGCGGCTTCACCGGGCCGTTAGCTCAGCGGTAGAGCAGGGGACTCATAATCCCTTGGTCGCTGGTTCGACCCCAGCACGGCCCACCAATAAAGTGCTTAAAAATCAAAGACTTACGTGATTTTATAAGTGCCTAAATTTCCACAAAAAATACTAACGTGAATAAAACGTGAGTGAATTTTGAACTTTCGTTTTAGACTACATCCAATATCGCATCTAACTTACTCGAAACTTTCGACAAGTTTTGAGTAGAAAAATGCGCATACCGACGCACCATTTCACCCGTCTTCCGTCCATCTAACTCTTGCAATTCTGCCAAAGTGGCTCCATTCATCGCAAGCCATGAGGCCCAGGTATGGCGTAAATTATGCCAACGAAATCCTTTAAGCCCTGGCGCTGATATCGCTTTACGCCACCCTGTTGCTAGCGCAAATTGCATGATTTAAAGCCAATACGCTGCGCCTCTGCCATTCAGAAGCTAGCAATGTTTATTGTGTGCGATTCGATATAAGGGGAAAAGAAAGGCAAGACCACGATGAACACTGGAACAGGCAATTAGCTTGTACCCAAGTGACAAGGAGGTAGCACTCGATGGCAATTTGTAGAGCATGTTAGATCGTATATCGACGGAAATCGATAACGCACTAAAGGACGGTGTTCAAATACTTTCCCAGAAGCTTATGATTTTGTGGGTAGATGAAGCAAAGTGGGCTTAAGCGGAAAGAGTGATTGCACAATATGCTCTACCAGATGTAGTGCTTACGCTAAGTCAGAATGCTTAATTAAGTCTATATGGTGGAATTCAGGTAGAACTTCAAATATCGCATGTAAATAGTATTTCTACGGTGAAGGATGCTTGGTCTATTGCATCCGAACTAGGGAGACAAAAGGCGTATTTCCAGCACTGTCCTTCCTGCCAGATCGCTTATTTTACTGTGCGTAGTCAATACACGACGATTAATGGTCCTTTTTGTCTACCAGGAGAGAGACATCATATTTGTGTTTCTAATACGCCTGCCTTAAAGAAGGCAATGTAGGTGTCTTTTAAAAAGACAAAAGTAAAATAGAAGAACACCCTCAGGCTTTATGCCGTGCTACAGCTCGCGGCTGGTATGCATCACTAAGAGCATCCTACCCTCTGTTATTTATGGCCTCTAGAATCTTTTTCATATCTTTTCCCATATCATCAATCTTAACATTAAGTTTGCTAATCTCTTGCTTATGCTTTGCTTCTAAGTCAGCAATTTCTTGTTGTTTTTGTATTAAATCTTGTTGTGCGTTAAATAAATCTCGTTGTGTTTGAATTAACTCTCGCTGTGTTTTAAGGATAATTTGACTATTCATTTCTTCAATCCTTTTCTCAAGCTTACTAAGCCTCTGCTTAAAATTACTAATCCCTTGCTCAAAATCACGAATTCTTTGGTCCACAATACATAACAATATTGCTGGGAAAACTTCTTCTTTTAAGGATTTTAAATCATTAGTTTGATACTGGTTCAGGTTGCCGACAATAGGATTAAATACATCATTAATCCACCATGTTATTAAGTTCGTTCCCAACCCTATCCATAAACCAATAACTGGGCTTCTTCGTAGAATATTAATGACAGTCGACGGAATATTAGCTAGAGGTAAAAGACGTGTCACCCACTTAAACCCAAGCCTAAGCCGGCTAAAATCATAGAGGACTTTTCTTTTAAGATCAGCGTCAATAACGGTTAGAAACTTTAGTACATTTCTATTAGCATTTTTCAAGCCTATGAGTTGCTGCTTTAACTCTTCTAATTCTTTTTTTAATTTTTTTTCTAGTTCTTGTTGAGAATTTATTTTCTGCTCTACTATTTTCCACTCTTCTTCAGAAGGTACTTTTCCTTTTCCTTTCAGATATGTAGAGGATTCTGCTGTTGGTTGGGGCTCTGATTCTTCTTCTAACTCTTCTTCAGAAGATGCTTTTCCTCTTGCTTTCAGATTTATAGTGGATTCCGCACTTTGATTCGCGGTACTCAACTCGCTGAGTTTGACAAACGCTTCACGGAATCTTTCGTGAATATGCTGAAGTTGTGTTTGTGTTTGATTTCTCTCTTTAGCAAGAATTTTTTTCTTGAACCCAGATGGAGTATTGATTCTAAATTCGAACAGTCGAAAATTAGAAAACGATTTCCATAGCTCTTGATGCAGCTCTTCTTCCAAGCTAATTTTATTGCTGTCCTTTTTCTCTTGCTCTTGCTCAGTATTTGACGAAGTAAGGCCTTCATTTGATACAGAGATTACAGCTTGCGCTTCAGACGTTTCATTTGGGCTACGAAGACCAAGTTCATATCCTTCTGAAGGAAGAATTTGGTCCGTCTCTCTCGTACGCTGGTATAAATGCTGTCCTGCATTTTCGCTAGAAGAGCTTGAGGCACCTCCGGTATTAGTGCTCCTTGCCATAGGGTTTAGCATAATGTCATGTTCTATGTTTGTTATATTAGTTCTGCTTGAATTTAGGCTATATATAAAATTCTGTTGATGCTTTCCCTAACGCATACTGCACGATAGTGCAGAGGTGACAGAAGCATTTAAGCTACAGCGCACCTTGCGCCAGCGCTAGGGCCATTAAGATAAAATAATAGAAAGTGGCCTTAAAATAATGTAAATGCCTTATTTAATAAATGTGTAGTTGTATAGCGAATAGCTATTCACTGGAACAATTTTTTTGATAGAAATATTCTTTACTCGTATCGTTGGAACCAGTTCAAAGCCCCTTTGGATGAGAAAAATAAAGATATTCTATTTTGCGAGGTAATTTTTTAGGATATTTAGATAGGAAGGGGCACACTTCTGTTGCTGCTTGAAAAATAAATCGAGCCTTTAATTTTTAAGTCAGCGTGAAAAGCCACTCTATATTCTTCTCCAGACTCAGCGCCAAGCGCGATATCTAATGATGAAGCGTTATTTATGCGCATTGACTTATGTCTAGCAGGCAAAAAAGAATTACCCACACGTGTTTTTTAAAAGAAACATTACAGCAAAGCATTGCATGCTACTAAACAGAATTACAACATGAGCCTACAGCGCAGATCTTTGATAGGATGATCGTTTCTTACAAAGCAGGCCATCAAGTTCTTTCTTTAAAAGTTCCCGCATTTTTTTAATGTGCGCAAATCTTTCAAATAAAAGGGTGTTCTTGCCCGCTCTAGTGTGAGGTAGGTAGCTTTTTTGGCATCATGAAATGACATACGGAAAGTAAAGTTTTGTTGAGAAAAGCGCCTTTTTGATCTTGTACGTTGATCAGAATAAGTTGCGCCATCTCTGAAAATTTTTAGAAATCAATAGGTTATGTTTGTAGTTTCTTTTGTGAAATAGATTGCTATATAATTAGCGCCTTTCTTTCGGGCCATTAGCTCAGCGGTAGAGCAGGCGACTCATAATCCCTAAGTCGCTGGTTCGACCCCAGCACGGGCCCACCAATTTTTGATGCTTTATCGTTTTTTGATAAAAGTTCATTTCTCATTTCTTAGCAAGGCTAACCCATGCGTCGTTCTGCTACTGCCTCTGTTTCTTTCATGCCAACGCTATGGCTGGCTGCTCGACCTTTGAGCATAAAGGCGTTAGCGGTTGCGGTGGGAAGTCTCTTGTTAGCTCTGTCTTCGTGGATTGAAGTGCCACTTATTCCAGTGCCAATGAATATGCAAACTTTTGCCATAGCCATGGTAGGTGCATTATATGGCTGGCGTTTGGGTGCGGTTACGGTGCTTTTGTGGTTGACTGAAGGTGCTTTTGGCTTACCCGTTTTTTCCGGTGGTGCGGCTGGCCTTGGGTATTTCTTGGGGCCGACTGGCGGCTATTTGTTGGCTTTCCCGCTCCTGGCAGCTTTTATTGGCTGGCTGGTTGAGAGAGGCAAAGTAATAGGTAGCGTATTTCGCTTGAGTCTAGTTATGTTAGCGGGCCACGCGCTTTGTATTGCTGTGGGTGCTGCTTGGCTTGCTTGCCTGCTTGGCGTTGAAAAAGCTTGGTTGTTTGGCGTTGCTCCGTTTCTTTTGGGGTCGGTGCTGAAGTCAGCGTTAGCTGCGCTCACTGTCGAAGCTATGCGGGGTATAAGTGCCCTAAGTGCTATTAAGCGTCCTTAAAGCATACTTAAAATGATTCGCCTGCGTGCACATCATTTATTGTGCATGTTGACTTATGTAGGGCAGGGCTATTGCCCTGCTTTTGTCGCAAATTTTGATAGGCTTATTGAACGTTTGGCCCAAGGCGAGGAGATCTTGTTGGTAGAGGGGCCAGATGAAATTTGCCAACCGTTGCTTGTTACCGATACGCCACATTGCTTACAAGCAAGTGTGCTCAAGCGGGATCGGCAAGCCGCCGCAGCACTGACAGAGGTGTTGAGCTGCATAGTGGCGCCTGGTGTGCGCCTGACTTTTCAATCTGCACAATTTGATCTGATGCGTACAGCGTTTGCACAAGGTGTTAGCCGTGCTGCTTGTGCTGGTTGTGAATGGTCGGATTTGTGCACAAGTGTTGCGCATGCAGATTTTGAGAAGACTAAGTTATTGGCTAATATTGGTGAAAGCTGATGTTTTGCCTTAGCTTTCAGTTTGAAAAAACTGCCTAGTGCTTGGGCACGTCGAGTTCTAAAGTTTTTTAACGAATAATCTTCATATATGCCTGAATAGGCGCCGTTTTCTGCAATATCTTTTCAATTTAATTCTTCCCTAACTGATAGTTTTGTGGCCAATTGTTTTTGCCAATTGATAAGCAGGGCTTTTAGAAACTAATTTAATTAACTTCGGGAAGCTTGAATTAATCACGGCGAGCAAAAAATGTCAGTGCAGATAGTACGTTTAGTGCAACCATCAGACGTGGTGTCATGCTCTATGGTTGCACCCCATTTATTCAGCGCTTTTTTAACTGATTTTTAGAAGACGCTAGCGTGCCTAGCGAAAGACTATGAAACTAAAGCTAGATTCGTCACTGCTTTGCAGCGTAGCGCTTACCGCTGCGTTAGGCTTGATCACAGCTTGTACCACAGCTGATCCGCAGGCGATTGATTACGCTAATCCAACCAAAGCCAGTGAGTCACCATTGGTTCGGCCGCCAGATATAACAGGTGAAACAGATGCCGTCCAACTGCGTCAATCTAATGGAAAAGCGACGCTATCTGCCTATCAGCATCGTCAGCCGAGCAAGGTTGAGGCTCAGGTTGCCAAGCCGGTTCTTAAGCCGGTGCCTGGTGTGTTCATCCAACGTGACGGCACCGGTCATTGGCTAGTCGTGCAGCATAAAACGCCCGCACAGTTATGGCCACTGTTACGTCAGTTTTGGCAGGAACAAGATTTTTCGCTGGCTGTTGATGCGCCTGAGCGCACGCTGATGGAAACTCAGTGGAAAGAGACGCGTGCTGCCATTAAGCTCGGTTTTATTCGTCATGCGCTGTCAAAAAGCTTGGGTAGCATTTATGTGACAGCTGAGAGAAATAAATATCGAACCCGTTTAGAGGTGGGCGCAAATGGGGCGACGTATATATTTATCAGCCAGCTGGGTATGCACGAGATATCTGACGGATTGACCAAGCAATGGACTCGTTGGGAGGCAACACCTAATAACCCAGCGCTTGAAGCAGAGTATTTGCAGCGTTTGATGTATGCGCTTGCGCCCGATGGACGTAAAGCGCAGCAGCAGACCGCTGCAGCTAGCTCGGTAGCATCGCAAAACGTGCTGCCAGCTCCCGTTGCTGCAAATAAACCGGCGCAGCAAGCACCGGCACTTGTACCCAATACAGAAGCGTTAGCGAATCAAGTGGCTCAATTTGAGTTGGCTCAGCCGTTTGATCGGGCGTGGTTACGAGTCGGCTTGGCGCTTGAGCGTAATAATTTTACGGTGGATGACCGGGACCGCGAGCGTGGCCTTTATTATGTGCGTTATGTTGACCCACGTGATCGCAGCGCTGCGCAGCAAAGCTTTTGGAATCAAGTTTTTCATGGCAAAAAAGAAAAAATAGCGCAGCAATATAAACTTAATGTGCGTGCGCTCAGTGAAACAGTGACGCGGGTGGCTATTGTGAATGAAGCCAATGAAATCGACACGTCACCGCAAGCAAGCTCGATTGTGTCGCGACTAGCTGAGCAGTTGCGTTAAGTTTGGAGCAGTTAGAAGCTGTTATTAGTTTCTAGAGAATATCTAAAATGCTCGTTTTCTTCGGAATGAGTGGGTGGGGGTGTTATTAATAAATCTGCGAGATTTATTAATAACACCCCCGTTTTTTTATAAGAGCCGCTTTTATAAACTTAGACCTCTTTCGAAGTCCCAGAGCAAGGAATTTTTTAGATGTCAGGACAAGAGAACTTTGATCCGGAGTGACGCCGATACGAAGTTTAGAAAAAGGCCTATTGAAGAATCTTCTTGGGAAAGACTGCTGTGCTTGAGTTCGTTTTGAGTTTGTCTTGTGCCATAAAGGCACAAGGTAATAAGTAACTGCTCAAAGACATGTTCTGAATTAATCGCGGGCAATGAAATAGGCAGACCACAAACTTTTAAACTGGATTTTTTGAGGCGATGAACAGGCTCTAGCGTAGAGAGTGTCGCAAAGATGGCTCCACCGCATTCGGATACATCGCCATTAATTTAATTAGAACGCTATTGGTCCAGCCAAAGCCAGCTTGCAGAGGATATTCTCCCCCTTCGGCAGCGCGCTCTTCTTCTACATCGTATTTCTCGAAAAGCTGCCCTGTTTGCTTGTATACCCAGATATTTTTATTTATCCAGCGTTCGGCAATGGTCTGCGCTAATGGATTTTCGCCGTAATGATTAAGCCCCGTAATAGCAACCCATTGCAATGGAGCCCAGCCATTTGGTGCATCCCATTGCTGGCCACTGTGTACGGGAGTAGTGACAATTCCACCAGATTTAAGAAGCGTGCGTTCCACATTGCGCGCAACTTGGTGTGCTTGCGCTGGCGTAGCTAACTTTAAAAAAAGTGGATACAAGGTAGCGGCAGTAAGACGCTGGGTAAGTTGGCCCTGTTGCCAGTTATAGTCGGTAAAAATGCCTTGCTTACTATCCCATAGCAAAGTCTGAACGAGTGCTTGGCGACGTGCGGCGAGCAGCTCAAAATATTTCGCGCGCGCGGCATTCCCAGCCATATGATTAGCTTTCGCTAAAGTTTGTTCGAGATGAAAAATCAGTGCATTTAAATCAATGGGTAGTAACGCGGTGGTGTGAATGCTGGATAAATTTTTATCATCGGTTAGCCAGCGTGAGCTGAAATCCCAGCCGCTTTCACAGGCTGCACGTAAATTACGGTAGATATCGGTAGCTAAACGAGACGATTTTGCTACCGTTTCTAAATCCTCAAAATAAGCTTCATCACGCGGTATGGCTTGATCGTCCCAAAAACGGTTCAGTACCGCGCCATTTGGCAGGCGTACTACACGCCGATAGGCTTCGCCTTTTTTTAAGGATTCGGCGCCATCCATCCAATATTTGTATTCTTTTTCAAGCGCTGGCAAATAATCTGTGTAGATTTTTTCGCCTTCATGTTGTGCGACTAAATCTACGATTAATGAAAAAAATGGTGGCTCTGAACGGCTTAAATAATAACTGCGGTTCGCGTTAGGAACATGTCCGTAGCGCTCAAGCAGGATAGCGAAATTTTTGACGATGTCAGCCGCAAGCTGATGTTGTCCAGTCTCCTGCAAACCAAGCATGATGAAGTATGAATCCCAATAATAAAGCTCATCGAAGCGGCCATCGGGTACGGCGTACGGATAAGGTAACGGTAGCAGCGAGGTATAACGCACGAAGGCGTTATCTGGTGAGTGACGCAATACTTTCCATAAGTTATTGAGATGGGTATAGAGCTGAGTATGCTCTTGCTCATTTGGCTTGATGTTAGAGACCAGCATGTGTTCTTTAAGAATGCGGGCCGGCGGTGCAAAATGTTGCGCCACAAAAGCGTGCAAGCTAAAGCCTGGCTGTCGTTTTTCCTGTCGATAGCGAATTAAGAGCTGCTGTGGCGACTCATCAGGTGTCATGTCGGGAAAAGTTTTGCTATCCGGAAAAAGTCTTTGCGTTTGGATTTCTCGGAATAACTCTCCGTACTCGACAGAAGGTGGCGGCGTGAGCGATGCGGCATCAGGTGAATGCTGATGAGCACTTTGTGCGGCTGCAAAAGGCGAAGGCTGCATGAGGATAAAGCCAGGCAGAAAAAATGAAAAAAGAAAATAAAAAAATAATTTCCGAATCATAAGCGTTGCTTCAAGATTGTGGCTTGTAATAGCGGAGGTAGAGAGCAATAAGAAAGCTGAAGCCAGTGAAGTTATCCACGCCCAAAAGGCTGTGTTTGGATAAATAATACACGGGAGAGCTAGTATCTGTCTGATAGCTGTCTGATGGCTATGGGAAAAAGGCATTGCCCTGCCTTTGATAAAAATATAAACCAACACCTTTAGGCATGTAGCTCTATATTTTTATATATGGCCTCAACTTATGGATACGCAAGCTGAGGTGGTAGATTTTTTGATGGAAATTTAAGCTAAGAGAGGGAGGTCTGCATAAGCTGGCTGACAAGGAGGGGTAACGCCGTCAGCCGGGTTATGCAGATCTTGCCTAATTGCCTATTAAATTCTAATCAATGAGCTTAGCCAAGCTATCCGTTAAGCTTACCAGGCTTTTTTATTTGCCTTCGTACTGGAAGCAGCGTTGCCATATTCTGAATTAGTCGCCGGCATCGTTGAATTCTTTGTTTGTGTATTGGTTGATGCAGCTGTCGGGGCGGTGCTAGTTGTGCTTGAGCTAGAAGACGGGTAGGCAGTTTGCGCGAAGGCAACAGTCGTGGCCGAGAAAATTAAAGCAGCAAGAGAGATTCTTTTCATCATAATTTTCGCCCTGTAGAGTAAATAATAAATTTTGCTTACCACACTTGGGTGTGAGTCCTTGGTTGCAACCTGCGTACAGCTCAGGTGTTTTTATTCTAACGAGCAATTAACAGCGGTGGTGTGTTGCTGTAACGACATTTGCAAAACGTTACGTTTTGTTATTCCTTATCTCGCATGCGCTAACTTAATTGCGCCCACAGCGGCTGAATTGGCTGTTGAGAAGTCCTGCATTTGGAAAGAAGCAGTAAAGTAGTGGAGGCGAAAAGATGGCCAATTGTGCGAGATTTAGCACGACTTATCGGTACTTTCGCTTTACGCCTTTCTATTTTTTGCGTAATATGCGACGAAATTTAATGAGACTATGAATAGATTCTAAGAACCTGCTTGGCATTTACACAAAGAGAGTCCAATACAGCCCACTTCCCATGGGCTAGCAGGTAGCGCAAATCTCATGCACTACAATACGTTTCGGTTTCTGCTTAGTTTTCCGAACGCCGTTTTTCGAGCGTTGACAGCTATGGAAGGCCTGTCTAACTTGCGGGCAAAGAGGCGTGACGCCGCTCCCGGGTTAGTCAGACCTTCGCTAAACCGACAGCTTCGCTGATACCTTATAGCTAATTTATAGCCAATTACGCCATGCCCTGGATGCCGAGGGTCCTCGAAATCCTCATCTCATGAGTAATCCAACCGATTAAAGGCTCACCCACTAGTTGAGTGTATGGATAAGCAAGAGGCAAAAATTGTCCTTGAGACGGCCTTAATTTGCGCTCAAGAGCCGCTGAGAGTGAGCGAGCTGCGCAAACTATTCGACGATGAGCTTGCCATTGACACACTGCGTAGCTTGCTTGAAGAGTTGCGAGTGGATTGGTCTGGGCGTGGTGTTGAGCTGGTTCAGCTAGCGAGCGGCTGGCGCTTCCAAAGTAAGCCAGCAATGCGTGCCTTGATAGCTCGATTGAATCCGGAAAAGCCACCCAAATATTCGCGTGCTGTGCTTGAGACCCTTGCCATTATTGCGTACAAGCAGCCTGTAACGCGTGGTGACATCGAAGAGATTCGAGGCGTCACGGTAAATAGCCAGCTCATTAAACAACTAGAAGAGCGGAATTGGATTGAAGTCATTGGTCACCGCGAGTTACCAGGACGTCCAGCGCTTTATGCCACCACTTCATTTTTTCTTGATGATCTTGGCTTACAAGCACTTGATGAATTGCCCCCATTACCTGATCTATCTACTCAAGCGGCAGGCTAATTTGCTTGAGTAGCATCCTCCAGGCCATGAAATTTTGCACCATAGCGCTTAATCAAGCATGACTGTGTTGTCAAAGCTATGAGCGCTTACCTATTTAGAGGCTGTTTTGAAACCCAACGAAGAGATTAACTTAGCCGATGCTAGCGCAGATGCTGCCCGCCCAAGGCGTGCAAAATCCACGTTCGCTGACATGCAGCATGAAATTGGCGCTGCTAATACGTTCGATGCTAAGCCAAATGCTGCATCCAATACTACGGTAGACGGTGAGGCGCAAGCCCGCCGTGGCGGCTTGCGGCGTGGTCCGCGCAGTTTGATTGCTCGGCGCCGTGCTGGCAAAGGTAAAGAGTCAGAAGGTAATGCAGCCACTTCTAAAGCGCCGCGTCATGCTAATGACGGCTTAGGCGAGCATAAGCCAGTTAAAAAAGAGCGTTTTAACCCGATGTCTCAGGCAGAACGGCCAGAGCGAAGAGAGCGGGCAGAACGGCCGGAGCGTTCTACCTCACGCGGGGCACCTCGAGATAACGGCAGGGATAAGCCGCGCACGACTTCAGCTGGTGCTTCTGAGTATCCGCGGGCACCGCGCAATGAATTTGAGAGGGGGGCTGGAGACCGGCGTCCTTTAGGTCGAGCGCGTAATCCTTCTGCGCTGAAGCACGAGCCCAGCGCTGAGCAAGAAAGCGCGAAGCTGCATAAAGTGCTAGCCGAAGCTGGCTTAGGCTCAAGGCGCGAAATGGAAGAGTTACTGATTGCAGGGCGCGTTTCAGTGAATGGCGAGCCAGCCCATATCGGTCAACGCCTTTTACCCACAGATCAAGTTCGTATCAACGGCCACCTGGTTAAGCGCAAATTGCCTAATCAGCTGCCGCGGGTGCTGCTCTACCATAAACCTAGCGGGGAAATTGTTAGTCACGCTGATCCGGAAAATCGCCCATCAGTCTTTGATCGACTGCCACCTGTAAAAGCGGCCAAATGGTTAGCCGTGGGGCGACTGGATTTTAATACTGAAGGGCTATTGCTTTTAACGACTTCAGGCGATTTGGCTAATCATTTCATGCACCCGCGCTATGAGGTTGAGCGTGAATATGCAGTGCGTGTGATTGGCACGTTGCCTGAGTCGGCGCGTCAACAGTTGTTGCAAGGGGTCACGCTTGATGATGGCCCAGCTAATTTTCTGCGTGTTCATGATGGTGGGGGTGAAGGAGTCAATCGCTGGTATCATGTCGCGCTTAGTGAAGGTCGTAACCGTGAAGTACGCCGTATGTTTGAGGCGGTAGGCCTGAAAGTAAGTCGTTTGATACGTACGCGACACGGCTCAGTCGTGTTGCCACGCGGGTTGAAGCGTGGTCGTTGGGAAGAGTTGGAAGAGCAGCAAGTGCGCGACTTACTTAAATCAGTGGGCTTAAAAACGCCTACGGATGAAAAAACCCCTCGTTCACCTACGGCTAATACTAACCGGCGTCAACCTGATCCGATGCAAACGGGATTAGGTTTGGCAGGTTATGGAAATAATCGGGGTGCGGCACGTCATTCGCCTCGAGGGCGAGCAGAGGGGCATAATAACAACACTCAATCGCCGGGCCTATACGGTGCGCGTAACCGTACGCGTGATCGTTAATCTGTAGTGAGCGATGCGAATAGCATCGCTAGCAGCACGTTGCCCAGAGTAATTCAAGTGTCTTTAGGCGGCTTTTTTATTGCTAGTGCTCTGAAAAATGTATAAAATCTCGAATTCGCGAGCAATATAGCAACAGTGAGCAGCGCCGCGACATGATTAAAATCAAAAAAGATGGGCATGCGGCCCATTTTTTTTTGTCAAAAAACTTATTTCATACAAGCCTATCTAAATAGGCTTGTAATCCGAAGATATTCGCAAAGGCTTTGCGTTTGCGCTGTATTGAATCTTTGAGGCCAGTGTGCAACTAATAGAATTAATAGAAACGACAGTGAACGGACTAGGCTATGAACTCGTCGAGTTTGAGCGTTCAGGTCGCTTGTTTCGAGTTTTTATCGATCATCCTCTGGTAGAGGGTGCCGTAGACTGCAAAAACATCGGCATTGAAGATTGCGAAAAAGTCAGTGCGCAAATTCAGTATGTGCTAGAAGCTGAAGCTGGAAATGTCGATTATGACCGTCTTGAAGTATCGTCGCCTGGCCTTGATAGGCCTTTAAAGAAATTGACTGATTTTGTACGTTTTACGGGTAGTGAGGCCGTGCTTACGTTAAAAAGACCAGTTGATGGCTGCAAGCAATACCGTGGTATTTTGCGTGCGCCGCACGATGACATGATAAGCATAGAACTGAAAAGCAAAGAGGGAGCAGCTGTGTTTGATTTTGCTCTATCGGAGATAGATAAAGCACGCTTGGTTCCCCAAGTAGATTTTAGGAGTGTTAAACGATGAGTCGCGAAGTATTGATGCTGGTAGATGCGCTGGCTCGTGAAAAAAATGTTGCCCAAGAAGTTGTGTTTGCTGCGCTCGAGGCCGCGCTGGCTTCTGCTACTAAGAAGTTTTACAGCGAAGATGCAGACGTGCGGGTTGAAATAGATCGCGCAAGCGGCGAGCATCACACCTTCCGTCGTTGGCTGGTCGTGCCGGATGAGGCAGGATTGCAGGAGCCGGATAGACACATCTTGCTATTTGAAGCGCTCGAGCAGGCTGAAAATATCGAAGTCGATGATTACCTTGAGGAATCGATTGAGTCGATTGAATTTGGACGCATTGGTGCGCAAGCAGCTAAGCAAGTAATTCTGCAGAAAATCCGCGATGCTGAACGCGAACAAATTCTGAATGATTTCCTTGAGCGTGGCGAAACGATCATGACCGGCACGGTTAAGCGGCTGGATAAAGGTAATTTGATTATTGAGTCAGGTCGGGTTGAAGCATTATTGCGTCGTGATCAATTAATCCCTAGAGAAAATTTGCGTATTGGCGATCGCGTGCGAGCTTACATCATGAAAGTTGATCGCTCAGCCCGTGGCCCGCAAATTGAACTATCGCGTACCGCTCCTAATTTCTTAATGGAACTCTTCGAAATCGAAGTGCCTGAAATTGAAGAAGGCCTGCTTGAAATCAAAGCCGCAGCTCGGGATCCTGGTTTGCGCGCTAAAATTGCTGTAGTTGCTTACGATAAGCGTATCGACCCGATTGGTACTTGTGTTGGGATGCGCGGCTCGCGCGTACAAGCGGTGCGTAACGAGGTGGGCGGCGAAAACGTTGACATTATTTTGTGGTCTGAAGAGCCTGCACAATTCGTTATCAATGCGCTTGCCCCAGCTGCTGTGCAATCCATCGTTGTGGATGAAGAAAAGCATACGATGGAAGTAGTGGTTGACGAAAACGAATTAGCCATTGCGATTGGCCGAGCTGGTCAGAATGTGCGCTTAGCCAGTGAGTTGACGGGCTGGGAAATCGATATCATGACTTCCGATGAGTCGGAGAATAAACAGTCGCAAGAGCGAGCAAGAATTAGCGATCTCTTTATCGCTCAGCTAGATGTGGACCAAGAAGTCGCTGATATCTTGATTGACGAAGGCTTTACTAGCCTTGAAGAAATCGCCTATGTGCCGCTAAATGAAATGCTTGACATTGAAGCCTTGGATGAGGCAACAGTGCAGGAGTTGCGTAGCCGTGCACGTAATACACTTTTGACAATGGCGATTGCGACGGAAGAAAAAGTGGAAAACGTCGCGCTTGATTTAAAGACGCTAGAGGGAATGAGTCCTGAACTTCTCGCAACACTAGCTGAGCATCAGATTCAGACGCGTGACGCTTTGGCAGAGTTAGCTGTAGATGAGCTTGTCGAAATCACGGCGCTAGATGAAGAAGTGGCCAAGTCATTAATCATGAAGGCACGTGAACACTGGTTTCAGTGAGAATTTTGTAAATTGCAGAGAGCCGGCGCTATGCAGTCTTTCCCCAGCTGACAGCGTTGTAGAAAGATTAGACCCAAGTCTTCTGGGGATAAAAACAGTTTTTAAGAGGTTTGAATGGCCAGTAATAACGTAGCCGAATTTGCCACGGAACTCAAAATGTCTGCTAGCGCATTGCTTCAGCAATTGCTTGCAGCCGGAGTTGAGAAGAAGAGCGTAGACGATGTTTTGTCAGAGCTAGACAAAGGGCGTTTATTAGCTCATCTTCGTCGCGTGCACGGCGCTGGCGATGAAAGTAAACAAAAAATTACGCTCACTCGCAGGCAGACCTCAGAAATTAGGCAAGCTGACGCGACCGGCAAAGCGCGCACGATTCAAGTGGAAGTGCGTAAAAAGCGCGTCTTCGTAAAACGTGACGAAGATCTTGGTGAGGCGATCTCAACGCCTGCTGCTCCTGCTGAACTCAGTAGCTCTGAAGAAGTGAGCGTGGCTCGCCCTGAAGAGCGCGCAGATGAAAGTTTGCGCACGCCAGAAGAGACGCCTGTATTGCAAACCCCGCAAGCCTCTCCAGAGCCGGCAGCACAGAGTGCCGTATCCGTATCCGTGCCAACTCAACCAGCACCCGTTGTAGAGACGCCTGTTGAGACACCTGCTGTTCAACCGCAGGTTACGCAGGCTGTTGAACCCCCTCAAGTTAAGCAAGAAGAAGTTGCGAAGCCAGTGCCAGAAGCTGCTCCTGTTGCTCCTGAGAAAAAAGAGCAACCGAGTGTTGCACCGGTGGTAGCGCCTAAAGCAGTACCAGCGGTGGTATCAGTGGAATCAAAACAAGCTGCCGACGCTGCTCAAGTGGCGCTTCTCCGTCAGCAATCAAGTAATAAACGCCGTGAAATTGCCGAAGCAGAGGCACGTGCTATTCGTGAAATGATGAATACGCCACGCAATACCATGCGTGCTGTTCCAAAGCCTGTCCCGGCACCAGCTCCTGCTGCCCCTGTTCCAGCTCCAGCTGCAGAGGCAAAAGGTGGCTTGCAAAAAGGTACCTTACATAAACCTGCTACAACTGGTGAGAGCGCAGAAAAGAAAAAGGCGCCTAACGTATCTCAACCAGATAAAAAGAAATCGACCAATAAAGCACCAGGCAGCTGGCAAGATACTCAAAGCAAGCGCCGTGGTCTTAAAACCCGTGGTGATGCGGGCGGTGGCCAGGAGCAAGGTAGACGTGGTGGGTCGAGAGGTGGACGTAAATATCAAGACGACCGCAATACTACGTTTCAAGCGCCGACTGAGCCAATTGTGCGCGATGTGCATATACCGGAAACGATTACCGTTGCTGATCTGGCCCATAAGATGTCAGTGAAAGCTTCTGAGGTCATCAAAAAAATGATGACGCTTGGACAAATGGTAACGATTAACCAAATGCTCGACCAAGAAACCGCCATGATTACGGTGGAAGAGCTTGGCCATCGTGCATTCGCAGCCAAATTGGATGATCCTGAAGCGCTCTTCATTGAAAGCGTTGGGACCGTGCCGCACGATGTCGAATCGCTGCCTCGTCCTCCAGTGGTGACCGTGATGGGCCACGTGGATCACGGTAAAACCTCCTTGCTTGATTACATCCGCCGGGCCAAAGTGGCCGTGGGTGAAGCGGGTGGCATTACGCAGCATATTGGCGCATACCATGTAGAAACGCCGCGCGGCGTGGTGACTTTTTTAGATACGCCTGGCCACGAAGCATTTACAGCCATGCGTGCACGCGGTGCTAAAGCGACCGACCTTGTTATTCTGGTCGTGGCAGCTGACGATGGCGTGATGCCGCAGACGAAAGAAGCAATTGCCCATGCAAAAGCGGCCAATGTGCCGATGATTGTGGCGATCAACAAAATGGATAAGCCCGGTGCTAATCCAGAACGCGTAAAACAAGAGCTGATCACTGAAGGTGTACTGCCTGAAGAATATGGCGGCGACACGCCGTTCGTGCCAGTGTCCGCGAAAAGCGGCTTAGGTATTGATGATTTGCTTGAGAATGTGTTGCTGCAGGCAGAAGTGCTGGAATTAAAAGCACCTGTCGAGACCATAGCAAAAGGCTTAGTCATTGAAGCTCAGCTTGATCGAGGCAAAGGACCAATCGCCACCATCTTGGTGCAGTCAGGCACCTTGCGGCGCGGCGATATGGTATTAGCTGGCTCAGCATACGGACGTGTGCGGGCTATGCTCGATGAAAATGGCAAGGTTGCCAAGCAAGCTGGACCTTCGATTCCAGTTGAAATTCAAGGTTTATCCGAAGTGCCCGCTGCTGGTGAAGAAGTGATAGTGATGCCAGATGAGCGCAAAGCACGCGAAATTGCCTTGTTTAGACAAGGTAAATTCCGCGATGTAAAACTTGCCAGGCAGCAAGCCGCTAAACTGGAAAACATGTTTAGCCAAATGGCTGAAGGTGAAATGCAAACGCTTGCGCTTATTATTAAGGCAGACGTACAAGGTTCACAGGAAGCGCTGGTGCAATCCTTCCTAAAACTGGCAACAGCCGAAGTGGGTGTGCAAATTATTCATGCCGCTGTGGGTGGTATTAGCGAGTCTGACCTTAATTTGGCGATTGCTTCAAAGGCTGTCGTGATTGGCTTTAACACCCGTGCTGACGCACAAGCACGTAGACTTGCCGAGCAAAATGGGATTGATATTCGTTATTACAACGTCATTTATGATGCAGTTAACGAAGTCAAAGCCGCTATGTCAGGCATGCTGGCTCCTGAGAAAAAAGAAGTCGTAACTGGTATGGTCGAAGTGCGCCAAGTATTCAGTGTGCCGAAAATTGGGGCAGTGGGTGGTTGTATGGTACGCGAAGGTTTGATCAAACGCTCTTCATCAGTGCGTGTATTGCGTAACAATATTGTCATTCACACCGGAGAGCTTGCGGCACTGAAGCGCTTTAAAGATGAGGTGAAGGAAGTGAAAGCAGGCTTCGAATGTGGTATTTCGCTTAAGAACTACAACGATATTATCGTAGGCGATCAATTCGAAGTATTTGATATCACTGAAGTGGCTCGCAAACTGTAGATCGTGCAAAAAAAATATGGCGCTGGTGAGCGCACCCTGCGGATTGCTGATCAAATTCAGCGCGATTTATCAGAAATGATTAGGCGCGAAATCAGCCATCCGCAAATTAGTTGGGTTACCCTTCAAAGCGTAGTGCTTACGGCTGACCATGTGCATGCCAAGATTTATTTCACTATGCTGGTTGGTGAGCCATTACTCATGCAAGAGGTGCTAAATGGGGCAGCCGGTCGCTTGCGTAGCTTATTATTTAAGCGCTTGCAGATCCGCGTTGTGCCAATTTTGCACTTTATATTTGACACTACGCTTGAAAAGGCTGCGGAAATGACGCGCCTAATTGACGAAGCAAATGCAACCCGCGCTAAAGATTAGATCTCTTCCGAAACCCTGTAGCGACGCCATTTCTCCCTTTTTTATATTGGGTACTCATGTACTGGCATCAAAGGAATTTCTTGCTACGGAACTTCGAAAGAGGTTTATTAATTCCTACGGAAAGTCTGGCAAAAGCGCTTTGGGCGGCGCCATGCCGACCGTACTTGCCCATTTTTTGTACTAGCGTACTGGCAGCAAAGGCATTCCTTGCTCAAAGCGCTTTTGCCAGACTTTCCTCCTCTCACACTTACCTTTTGTACTCTAATGCGCCGTGCTCTAAATGGTGTGCTGCTGCTTGATAAGCCTTGCGGCTTTTCCAGCAATCAAGCGTTGGGGCGTGCGAAATATTTGCTCGCTGCGAAAAAAGCTGGCCACACTGGTACGCTTGATCCGCTTGCCTCAGGTTTGCTGCCGCTCTGTTTTGGCGAAGCAACAAAATTCTCCCAAGATTTACTTAATGCCACTAAGCGTTATCAAGCAACGCTTACGCTTGGTGCTTGCACGACAACGGGTGATGCAGAAGGCGAAGTGCTGCAAACACGATCCGTTACATGCGATTTGCCAGCAGTCCATCAAGCTTTAGCTAGCTTGCGGGGCGACATTTTGCAAGTCCCCCCGATGTATTCAGCTTTAAAGCGTGACGGTAAACCGCTGTACGAATACGCACGTGCAGGCGTCACATTAGAGCGCGCTGCACGGCCCGTTAGCATTTACGAATTGACCTTGATTAGTAGCGTATTGCCCAATGGGGATGAGCCCACAAGCACTAAGCCTGAGTTACAGATTGTGGTCAGTTGCAGCAAAGGGACCTATATCAGGGTGCTAGCCGAGGAAATAGGTGAGTTGCTTGGTTGCGGCGCGCATTTGACTGCATTACGGCGCATTGGAGTTGGCACCTTAACTTTGGCTGATGCGGTGTCACTCGACACATTAGAAGCTGCTGATCCAGTAGAGCGTATGCGCTGGTTACAGCCAGTGGATGCCTTGCTATCAACTTGTCCGATAGTGCGTTTAGACGCCGAACTCAGCTCTCGCTTTAAGCAAGGGCAGCGACTTAAATTGCCAACTGAATTAATGCCGACAGCGCATAAGGTTGCTGCGCCAGCTCAGCCTTCTATTAATCCAGTCTCTGATCCATTACGTGTGCGTGTTTATGATGATGCGGAGCAGTTTCTAGGCTCAGCGAGTTTTTTCGAAGGCACGTTAGCGCCGCAGCGCTTGGTGCAGTCATAGCTCAATCTATGAGCTTGCTTCTAGTGGTTATTTTTTTATTGCTTCGCTTTGTCACGACGATTTTCGGTGCTGTCATGCTCGTGTATTACGCATGGAATAAGCTTCTAATCAGAAGATAACCGCAAATTGGAGTGCTTGTTATGGCTGATGACGTAGATTATTTAAGGCAGCAAAGAATAAAAGAAATAGCAGAACAAGAAAAAAATTCTTCTCCAACTCGATCAGATGCGCTGACCCAAGCTAGTGCGACTTCTTGCAATATGCCAGTGCTTGCGCAAACTAGTGGCATGCTTTCGCAGTTAGATGGAACGTTGAGCGTTGAGAACACAGGGAGAGTGCTACAGTATTTGGCATTCGGTAATTTAGTGCAAATGACTTAGTTGAGTTCTTTCCCTCAAGCTATGCCATTTTCTCAATTTAATAGTCAGAGTCAGGATTCCTCTGAACTCTTACAAGCACCTGTGCTAGCAAGCCAAGGGCCACCTCTTACAGCATTAACGAATGCGGCGCCTCATTCTTCATCAGCAGCAGATTCTGGCTCTCATAAGCGTCAAAAAAGAGCGCGCTAGTAATAGGTAGAAACTCTGCAAACCCTCAAGCATATCCACTTCGAATGACGGTATATCAAGCTAAGTGGCAAAGTGATGAGGCAAGACCCTTTTTAGAATTTATAGACTCTTCGCTTTTACGTTATCAGCAATGATGCGTTGAATTTCATCGTCTGCTTCTTTGCCATATTGTGCAAAAACTTTGGTCTGGTACTGAGGAAGGGTAGTACGTGGATTGGGGGCATCTTGAGTATTGCGTAGGTTGACTTTAGCGTGCATGGAAAGTCCGATGCGTAGGGGATGTTTTTGCAATTCATTAGCATCCAAAACGATGCGAACCGGCAGCCGCTGGACGATTTTAATCCAGTTACCGGTGGCATTTTGAGCCGGCAGTAAGGCAAAGGCGCTACCCGTGCCCGCTGCAAAACCGGCGACGTGCCCGTGAAAAGTAACTGAAGAGCCGTAGGCATCGGCTTTTAATTCAACAGGCTGGCCAATTCTCATTTTTTTAAGCTGCACTTCCTTAAAATTCGCATCAACCCAAACTTCATTGAGAGGCACGATCGCCATTAATGGGGCGCCAGGTGCTGCGCGTTGGCCAACTTGCGCTGAACGCTTGGCAACATAGCCGCTGACTGGAGCGGGCAATTTACTGCGTGCAGCATTTAAATAGGCTTCGCGTAGCTTGGCTGCAGCAGTCAATACACTGGGATGGCTCGTAATTGAAGTGCGCTCGGTCAGCGCAAGGTTGGCGGCAAGTTGCTGTCGCGCTGCGTCTAGCGCCGCTTGTGCTGATTTAATGCTGTCGCTCAGGTGGGCAATCTCTTCTTTTGACACAGCGCCTGCTTGTGCAAGTTTCTGGCGTCGTTGCAGATCATTGCGCGCGCGCGATAAATCCGCTTGGCGCTGTCTCACATTTGCTTGCTGTGCATGGTTATTAGCGTACAGCGTACGGGTTTGACGCACTGCTTGCGCGAGGCTCGCCTGTGCCTGCGCAAGCATGACTTGGGCATCAGCTGGGTCGAGTAGAATGAGCGTATCCCCCGCCTTAACTTGCTGCGTGTCATCAGCGTGCACAGCGATAATAGTGCCGGTGACTTGTGGTGTGATTTGTACGACGTTGCCGTTTACATACGCATCTTCAGTGCTTTCGTAAAAGCGAGCTGATAAAAAGTAGTACAGCGCATAGCCGATTACTGCGCTTATAACGATAGCGCTAAACAGTAATAGCATGACTTTGCGCTTATTGGCGCTGGCTGGCTGGTTTGTGGAGTCTGAAGATTGTAAGTCGCTCATTTTTATCGCGTATTTTTGAATGGGCTGCTAGAGAAGGCCTACCTAAAGTGGATGGTGCGTCAGTATTCCTTGTCTTCGACTTAAGCAGATTTCCCCTATCTTGTGTTGCACCAAAATTGACTCAAGATGCGAAGCACGTTTGTCGTGTAGGGGGCTACCTATCCATTTAATGGATCAGCTAGGGAAGGTCTGTATGCTAGCGCATTTTTAAGATAAGAAACTTCTTTAGCGTTTGCCTTCAGCTTTTTCAGGTCTCTAATGAAGAGAGTTTTTTGTTACCTGAAGCAGAAGGATACTGCAATTTTCGCGCATTCTTTCTATCTTTAACCGTGGCACAGCTTTACTCGCTATGCGCCTATTCATCATGCCTACGGTTAACAGCTTAGCTGGTGAACCTTGGCAATATTGATGCCATAAACGCTGACTAATAACGAGGTTAGGGAGGTAGCAGTTTCTTAGCATTGAGTATTTAATCGCTCAATGACTGAAAAATGCTCTAAAATCTTATGTTTTTACAAATCCTTATCGTGCAAGCATTTGCGTAGCGTCTATCAGTTAGATTGAATTTGGCTGATGATTCTACTGTAGCTTGTCCTTTTTATATCTGTCTGTTAGCACTTCTGATCTTATCTATGGCCCGCCGCGCACTCCGAAATATCGCCATCATCGCTCACGTCGATCATGGTAAGACAACACTGGTTGACCAATTACTTCGCCAATCCGGTACCTTTCGCGACAACCAACATATGGTTGAGCGTGTAATGGATTCAAACGATCTTGAAAAAGAACGTGGCATTACTATTCTCGCGAAAAATTGTGCTGTCGAATATGGTGACACCCACATTAATATTGTTGATACACCCGGTCACGCGGATTTTGGTGGCGAGGTTGAACGTGTATTGTCAATGGTCGATGGTGTGTTGCTGTTGGTGGATGCCGTTGAAGGGCCAATGCCACAAACTCGCTTCGTGACCAAAAAGGCACTGGCGTTAGGCTTAAGGCCAATCGTCGTCGTGAATAAAGTTGACCGGCCAGGTGCACGCAGCGAGTGGGTCGTTAATCAAACTTTTGATCTGTTCGATAAATTGGGCGCCACTGAAGAGCAGCTCGACTTCCCGGTTGTTTATGCCTCAGGCTTAAGCGGCTATGCGGGTCTAAACGAAGATGTACGTGAAGGTGATCTGCGTCCGCTTTTTGATGCGGTGTTAGAGCATGTCCCAATGCGTGCAGATGATCCCGAAGGGCCACTGCAGTTGCAGATTTCTTCGCTTGACTATTCATCTTATGTGGGCCGTATTGGAATTGGGCGAATCGCGCGGGGTACATTGCGCACTGGCCAGGCAGTAGCCTTGTGTAACAGTTTAGATGGCACTGTACTCAATCGTAAAATCAATCAAATCCAGAAATTTAAAGGTCTTGAGCGCACGACAGTAGAGAGTGCGGAAGCTGGCGATATTGTGCTGGTGAGTGGCATGGAGGAAATCGGTATTGGGGTAACGCTATGCGACCCAGAAACGCCTGAGGCCTTGCCAGTAATCAGTGTTGATGAGCCGACGCTCACGATGAATTTCTGCGTTAATACATCACCATTAGCTGGCCGCGAAGGTAAATTTGTGACCAGTCGTCAGCTGCGCGAACGCCTGACACGTGAACTGAATCACAACGTGGCATTGCGCGTTAAAGATACCGCTGACGAAACTGTGTTCGAAGTCTCTGGTCGCGGCGAATTGCATTTGACGATTTTGCTGGAAAATATGCGACGTGAAGGTTATGAGCTAGCCGTTTCGCGTCCACGCGTGGTCGTCAAAGAAATCGACGGTGTTAAACATGAGCCGTATGAATTGCTGACCGTAGATATTGAAGACGCCCATCAAGGTGCAGTGATGGAAGAGTTAGGTCGTCGTAAAGGCGAGTTGCTCGATATGGTGCCAGATGGTCGTGGCCGCACCCGCCTTGAATATCGAATCGCAGCACGTGGCTTGATTGGTTTGCAAGGTGAGTTTCTGACGCTTACACGCGGCACTGGTTTAATCAGCCATATTTTCGAAGTTTACGCACCGGCGCGTGAAGGCAATATAGGCGAGCGTCGCAATGGCGTATTGATTTCGCAAGATGATGGCAATGCCGTTGCGTACGCGATATGGAAACTGCAAGATCGCGGCCGCATGTTTATCAAGCCAGGTGATGCTGTATACGAAGGAATGATTATCGGGATCCATAGCCGTGATAACGATTTGGTAATCAACCCGATTCGCGAGAAGAAGCTCACTAATGTTCGCGCTTCTGGTAAGGACGAACATATTGATTTGCTGACGCCGATTCAGATGTCGCTCGAATACGCAGTGGAATTCATTACCGATGAAGAATTGGTTGAAATTACGCCGCAATCTATTCGTTTGCGCAAGCGCTGGCTCAAAGAAAATGAGCGTCGTCGCGCTGAGCGTTAAATAGCAGTGTTAGAACCTGTTCATTGCCACTTTTGAAAAACGATGAACAGGTTCTAAGAACGTGGTGCGCAAATATCGATTGGCGCTTTATGCTAATCTTATATAACGCAAAAAATTATTGCAGAAGGTCTGCATAATCCTGAGGCAAGAAATGCCTTTGCTGCCAGTGCAACTCGTATTTGCCGTGCGGCATGTAGCATGGCACCGCTTCTAGATTATGTGGACTTTTCTTAGGTGCTAATAAAAGGGCATTTATGTCCTTGGCTCTTTCTCAACCTCCGCTTGATTTGCCGTAATCCATTATGATGAAGCAATCCCAGTCGAACTCTTATTTGTTCGGTGGCAATGCTGCGTATGTTGAAGAACTATACGAAGCGTATCTCGACAACCCTGCCTCCGTCCCCGAAAATTGGCGCGATTATTTCGACGCTTTGCAAAATGTCCATGCAGTTGATGGCTCAGCTAGCAACGATATCGCTCACACTCCCATCATTGAATCTTTCGCCCAACGCGCTAGATCAAATTTGCTATTGCCACGTATTGGCGATGTCGATTTGGCTACTGCGCGTAAGCAAGTGTATGTGCAGGCATTGATTGACGCCTATCGCTTTATGGGCGTGCGCTGGGCCAATCTAGACCCGCTTAAACGTCAAGAACGACCATCTATTCCTGAGCTTGAGCCAGCCTTTTATGACTTGACTGAAGCTGACATGGATCAGGTTTTCCATGCGGGCGACCTGTTCTTTGGCTTTGAGCAAGCGACGCTAAGAGAAATCATTAAAGCGCTGCGCGATACGTATTGCGGCACGATTGGCGCTGAGTTTATGTATATCAGCGATCCAGAGCAAAAAAAATGGTGGAAGCAGCGGCTTGAATCGATTCGCGCCACACCTAAATTCTCAGCCGAAAAGAAAAAGCAGATTCTGGAGCGTCTCACTGCTGCAGAAGGACTTGAGCGGTATTTGCATACGCGCTATGTAGGGCAGAAGCGCTTCTCATTAGAAGGCAGCGAAAGCTTTATCGCGGCGATGGATGCAGTTGTGCATCACACCGGCGCAGCGGGTGTGCAAGAGATTGTGATTGGCATGGCGCACCGTGGTCGTTTAAATGTGTTGGTTAATACATTGGGTAAACAGCCATCAGATCTCTTTGCAGAATTTGAAGGGAAACACGTCGATGATTTGCCGGCTGGTGACGTTAAATACCATAAAGGCTTTTCAAGCGATATCTTAACGAGTGGTGGCCCGGTCCATCTGTCGTTGGCATTTAATCCATCGCACTTGGAAATTGTTAACCCTGTTGTCGAGGGTTCTGCCAAGGCGCGCATGGATCGTCGCCAAGATTTAACTGGCGACCAAGTCTTACCTGTGCAAGTGCATGGCGATGCCGCTTTTGCGGGGCAGGGCGTAGTCATGGAAACGCTTAATCTCGCTCAAACACGAGGTTATGGCACGCATGGCACGGTGCATTTAGTGATCAACAATCAGATTGGCTTTACGACCTCTGACCCTCGCGATGCCCGCTCAACACTATATTGTTCAGATGTCGCTAAGCTGATCGAAGCACCTGTACTGCATGTTAACGGCGATGATCCTGAAGCAGTGGTGTTGGCCGCTCAGTTGGCCGTTGAATTCCGCACGCAATTTCATAAAGACGTGGTGCTTGACATCGTTTGTTTCCGCAAACTGGGTCATAACGAGCAAGATACGCCAGCTGTCACGCAGCCGTTGATGTACAAGAAAATTGCACAGCATCCAGGCACGCGTAGTCTCTATGCGAAGCGCTTAGTTGAGCAGGGTGTATTGCAGGAAAATGAAGCCAATACTTACCTTGAGGAGTATCGGAAGGCGCTAGACGAAGGCCGTCATACGCAGAATCCGGTACTGTCCAATTACAACAATAAATATGCGATTGATTGGAGTCCATTTTTACATCACAAATGGACTGATGCTGGTGACACCGGCGTCCCGGTAGTTGAACTGAAACGCTTGGCAGAGCGCATTACTCATGTGCCAGAAAATTTTAAACTCCATCCATTAGTCGAGCGTGTGATTAAAGATCGACGCGTGATGGGCGAGGGTAAGCAGGCGTTAGACTGGGGTATGGGCGAACACCTTGCTTACGCTTCGTTGGTTGCTGCTGGCTATGGCGTGAGGCTGACAGGTCAGGATAGTGGTCGCGGTACTTTCTCTCACCGGCACGCAGTGCTGCATGATCAAAACCGTGAGAGCTGGCGTGATGGCACCTATGTGCCGTTAGAAAACATTGCCGATGATCAAGCTAACTTTACTGTCATTGACTCTGTATTGTCTGAAGAAGCTGTGTTGGGTTTTGAGTACGGCTATTCAACAGTTGAACCACGTACGCTTGTGTTGTGGGAAGGGCAGTTCGGTGACTTTGTCAACGGTGCGCAGGTGGTAATCGACCAGTTTATTTCATCTGGTGAAGCCAAATGGGGACGGCTTTCAGGGCTGACCTTACTTCTGCCGCACGGCTATGAAGGTCAAGGTCCGGAGCATTCCTCAGCGCGTCTGGAGCGTTTTTTACAGCTGTGTGCTGATGAAAATATGCAAGTGGTTCAGCCCACTACGCCCGCGCAAATATTCCATTTGCTGCGTCGCCAAATAATCCGTTCCTTACGTAAGCCATTGATTGTCTTCACGCCAAAATCTCTGCTGCGCCATAAAGGGGCGGTAAGTGATCTGTCCGAGTTGGCAGCAGGTACCTTCCAAACCGTCATTGGTGAAGTTGATAAGACTATCGAACCGAAGCAAGTTAAGCGTGTATTGGCCTGCTCAGGGCGTGTCTATTACGACTTGATCGCGCATCGGGAAGAAACGAAACGTAAAGATGTTGCCATTCTTCGTCTTGAGCAACTCTATCCCTTCCCACAAGCTGCACTTGAAGCTGAGTTGAAGAAATACGAGCAAGCGGCTGAATTGGTTTGGGTACAAGATGAGCCGCACAATCAAGGTGCATGGCTAACCATCAAGTACAGTTTGTTTGAAGGCCTAAAAGCAGGGCAAAAGCTTGCATATAGCGGACGTGTTGCCTGTGCGGCGCCGGCAGTGGGTTATTTTGCAAAACATGTTGAGCAACAAAAGGTGCTTATTGAAGGCGCGTTTGAGCCGATTAAGACCCCAGTTTTGGTGAAGTAAATCACGCAGCATCGCGCTGAAATTAGGCGAGGCAAAACAAACGCCTCTCCTTTTGCTTTATTAGTGAAGCGTTGAATTGGTCGCGAGCAAGGAATGTTTTTGATGCCAGTACGGGTTAGTACGGCGAGGAAACATGACGCCGCTCCCGGTCCATTCAACGCTTCCCCAGTGAGTTATTTTTGAAAAAAGAGACAATACATGGCCATCGAAGAAGTTAAAGTTCCGCAGCTGTCCGAATCTGTTGCTGAGGCGACGTTGCTGCAATGGAAAAAACAACCTGGCGATCTCGTCGCACGCGATGAGATTTTGATTGAAGTCGAGACAGATAAAGTCGTGCTAGAAGTGCCGGCTCCTGCTGCTGGCGTGCTGACAGAAATATTCCAGCAAGAGGGTGCCACTGTCACCGCTGACCAAGTTATCGCCAAAATCGATACTGAAGGTAAGGCAGCGTCTACAGTAAGCGCCGCTCAACCTACTCAAGCAGCGAATGCTGAGGCACCCGCTAAAGCGAGCCCAGCAGAGTCAGCGAAGACGATGCCTTCGGCTGCAAAAATTCTAGGTGAGCAAGGCGTCAGCGCTGCTCAAGTACAGGGTACCGGACGCGATGGCCGCATCACGAAAGGCGATGCGTTAGCCGCAACACAACCAGGTAGCCAACCTAAAGCAGCGCCAGCAGCATCGCTGCCTGCAGTCAAAGCCCCTGTCGAACTTGGGGAATGGTTGGATGGTCGTGCGGAACAACGTGTTCCAATGTCACGCTTACGTGCACGTATTGCTGAGCGTCTACTTCAATCGCAACAAACCAATGCGATTTTGACGACCTTCAATGAAGTCAATATGCGCGCGCTGATGGATCTGCGTGCTAAATACAAAGATAAATTCGAGAAAGAGCATGGCGTACGCTTAGGCTTTATGTCGTTCTTTGTCAAAGCTGCAGTGCAAGCGCTGAAAAAATATCCGATTATCAATGCGTCGGTGGATGGCAATGATATTGTCTACCATGGCTATTTTGACATTGGTATCGCAGTAGGTTCCCCACGTGGGCTAGTTGTCCCTATTTTGCGCAATGCTGATCAATTGACGCTGGCTGATATTGAGAAAAAAATTGCTGAATTTGGCCAAAAAGCCAAAGATGGCAAGCTCACCCTTGATGACTTAACCGGCGGTACTTTCTCGATTTCAAACGGCGGCGTATTTGGTTCAATGCTGTCAACACCAATTATCAACCCACCGCAATCCGCTATTTTGGGTGTGCACGCTACGAAAGATCGTGCTGTTGTCGAAAATGGCCAAGTTGTCGTGCGTCCTATCAACTACCTTGCTCTGTCATATGATCATCGCATCATCGATGGCCGCGAAGCTGTATTGGGCTTGGTTGCGATGAAAGAAGCACTGGAAGACCCAGCACGCTTACTGCTTGATTTGTAAGCAGACGCGTAAAGAAGGCCTGAATAACCCTGTTGCGGTGTCAGGCCTTTCTTTTTTGTATTAGATATTTATTGTCCTGGCCGCAAAGACATTTTTTGCCAGAGGGCTAGCGCATTTTTCTAATGATTTGCAACGCGAAGTTACCAGCACAGACAGTACAACCGTACACTAAGTGCGCCAACGGGACGAACACAATTGCAGATCATTCGAGAAATGCGCCATGCAGATCTTCCTTAATGAAATGAGATAGAGAACGGTTATGTCTAAAACGTTTGATGTAGTGGTAATTGGCGGTGGCCCCGGCGGTTATATCGCAGCGATTCGTGCAGCGCAGTTGGGTAAATCGGTTGCCTGTATTGAAAAATGGCAGAGCCCTAAAGGCGAAGCTGCGTTGGGTGGAACTTGCTTGAATGTTGGGTGTATTCCTTCGAAGGCGCTGCTGGCTTCTTCCGAAGCATTTGAAAATGCCGCCCATCATGTGGCTGAGCATGGCATCGAGATTAAAGACGTTAAGCTTGATTTGGCTAAAATGCTGGCCCGTAAAGACGGTATTGTCAGCAAAATGACCAAAGGCATTGAGTTCTTGTTTCGCAAAAACAAGATCAGCTGGCTTAAAGGGCATGGCAAATTTACTGCTAAAAACGCTGACGGCTATCAAATTGAAGTGAGCGGTGCTGAAGCAACGCAGACTGTTATCGGACGCGATGTCATCATCGCAACTGGCTCGAAGGCACGTCATTTACCTGATCTCCCCGTCGATAACCGAATTGTTGCTGACAATGAAGGCGCTTTGTCGTTTGACACAGTGCCTAAAAATTTAGTGGTGATTGGCGCTGGTGTGATTGGTTTGGAGCTTGGCTCAGTATGGCGTCGTCTAGGTGCTACCGTAACTATCTTAGAAGCTGCACCATCTTTCCTTGGTAGCGCTGATGAAAGCGTCGCGAAAGAAGCGGCTAAGTTATTTGTTAAGCAAGGTTTAGCGATTAATTTAGGCGTCAAAATTGACTCAGTCAAGCCAAGCAAAGAAAGCGTATCAGTTGCTTATACAGACCAAAAAGGCGAGGCGCACACGATTAAAGCTGACCGCCTAATCGTAGCCGTAGGCCGCGTACCCAATACCGATGAATTAGGTTTGGAAAATATCGGCTTGAGCGTGAATGAACGTGGTTTCATTGAAGTCGATGAACATTGCCGCACCAAGCAGCCGAATGTATATGCAATCGGTGATGTAGTACGTGGCCCGATGCTGGCTCATAAAGCAGAAGACGAAGGCGTCATGGTGGCAGAGGTAATCGATGGCCAAAAGCCACATATCGACTACAACTGTATTCCTTGGGTAATTTACACCTCTCCTGAAATAGCTTGGGTTGGTAAAACCGAGCAGCAGTTAAAAGAGCAGGGACAAGCGTATAAAGTTGGCCAATTTCCTTTCGCAGCCAATGGCCGCGCACTTGGCATGGGTCATCCAGAAGGCTTCGTGAAAATGCTAGCGGATGCGAAAACCGATGAAATTTTGGGCGTGCACATTGTGTCAGTCAATGCTTCTGATCTTATAGCTGAAGCTGTCGTCGCGATGGAATTCAAAGCAGCATCTGAAGACCTGGCCCGCATTTGCCATCCGCATCCATCCCTCTCAGAAGCAGTCCGTGAGGCAGCGTTAGCCGCGGATAAGCGTGCGCTTAATATGTGATTAGGTAAGTAGGCTCACGCTGACAAAGACTAGAGGAGGCGCATGGAACAGTATAGCCGCATTGACCGCGACACAGAAAAAGCTGTCCGGCGCTTTCTTACTTTGATCGCTAATCATTACAACATGGCTGGCGCAATCATCTACGGTAGCCGAGCACGCGGCACGCATCGTCATGACAGCGATGCCGATGTCGCCGTGCTTTTAAAAGGCGAACACCAACGAGTGTTGACAACAACACTCGCGATGGCGGACATAGCCTATGATGTGTTGCTCGAAACCGATATCAACATCTCGCCACTACCAGTTTGGCTTGATGAATGGGAGCACCCGGAGCGCTACACGAACCCGGCGCTGCTGCGCAACATCGCTAGAGAAGGGATTAGGTTGTGAAAGTGCAAGACTTGATAGCGAAGGCCGTGCAGGCTGTGGCATCAGCAAAAGTGCTGCTTGACATTGGAGATGTTGACGGTGCATGTAACCGCTCCTACTACGGTATGTTCGATGCCGCTCGTGCTGCACTGTGTGCTTCTGGATATGAGACTGGCAAGACACACAAAGGCGTTCTTAACGCTTTCAGTGAGCATCTAATCAAGAATGGCCCTCTGCCTAAAGAAATGGGCCGTCTTTTGAAACATGCGGAGACATTCCGTTATGTAGCTGACTACGAGGGCGATAAAGTGGAATTGAGTGATGCGCAGGCGATGGTAGTGCAGGCCGAGATTTTTGTGGCTGCTATGCGCGCCGAATTTATGCTGGAAGACTCCAATTTCTAAAGATTGTCCTCAGGCCGTCAATGAATGTTATTGAACACTACGCCTACCAACTCAGCACTCACGGTTACCAGGCAGATCGCACTCAATACGAGGCGATTGAACGGCTACAGCGCTGTTATGATGAGTGGCAGCACTATCTCTCTAAGCGGTCGAACCCGCTTAAAAAGCTAATTTATTCTCCAGAAATTCCCAAAGGCGTTTATTTATGGGGCGGCGTTGGTCGCGGTAAAAGTTTTTTGATGGATAGTTTTTACGCCTGTGTGCCAGGGCAAGCTAAAACACGGCTGCACTTCCACGAATTTATGCGTGATGTACACGCTCAATTGAAGGCCTTAAGTGGCACGGCTGATCCACTCGATAAGCTGGCGCAGCAGATTGCGCAACGTTATCAATTAATCTGCTTTGACGAATTCCATATTTCGGATATTGCCGATGCGATGGTATTGCATCGGCTTTTGGCAGGTCTATTTAAACATCGTGTGCAATTTGTCATGACGTCTAATTACCCGCCTGACAAGCTGTACCCAGATGGTTTGCATCGTGAGCGAATCTTGCCTGCGATTAACTTGTTGAATGAAAAGCTTGATGTATTGAATGTGGATAGCGGCATCGACTATCGGCAATATGCGACAACTCAGGGGCAGGTTCGTAACGTCTATCATATGCCGCTTGGCCCAGCTGCAGATAGAGCGCTGGAGATAGTATTTACAAGCGCAGCACAAGCGCCAGACGAAAGCCCCTTATTGCATATAGGGCAGCGTGAAATCAGAGCACGGCGTTGGGCCAAAGATGTGGTCTGGTTCGATTTTGAAACTTTGTGTGGCAATCATTCTCCGCGTTCGCAAAATGATTATCTTGAGTTAGCCAGCTGCTTCCATACCATTATCGTTTCCGATGTGCCACGCATGCTGCCGCAAAATGTAGCTGAGGCCCGCCGTTTTACCTGGCTGATCGACGTACTTTACGATCAAAAAGTAAAGCTCTTTCTATCCGCTGCTGTGCCAGCTGATCAACTTTATGTGACTGGGCCGCTGGCGAATGAATTTAGTCGCACCGTTTCACGCTTAACAGAAATGCAGTCGCAAGCTTATCTTGATACGCCGCGTGGCGTGGTTAACGCAGCACTCATGCCGAGATAGTCTAGCGCTGAGTAAATCGTTTACATAGTTTGCTCAGTCTACTTAAGTGACATGACATGTCATAAGAAGATCAATTCAGTCTGAAAAACGAGAAAAAATAACTTCGCCTGCGCGCCGCATATTTCGCTCACCGACAGAAAAAAAGATGGCTATAGAGTAAAAAGAAGATTCTTATTTTCTTATGCTTACTCATTCTGAAGGGAGGTAAGAATGCTTTCTATTCCACAATTTCGCAGCAGTTCAGATTTCACTCTCAATTCTAATCAATTACCAGAAAAATCAGCAAAACCGAATCAAAAATTGGGCGCAAGACGATCATCTATGGATGTATTTCGTCGCAGAGAAGCAGGCAGGGCCGCAGCATCACCAAACTTATCGAGGCGCTCCGGCAACTTGATGGAGCTCAAGCACCTCTACACTAAGTCAATAAATAACGTTTGGAGCGCTTTGTGCGAAGTGTATTACTCTGCGCAAAATAAGCAGGTTTTTAGCTACGAGCCGGAAGAATTTGAAGAGCTTGAAAATTTTGGCTTAAACATCGACGCTCTTCTTTTTTCTGAACTCAGACCAAGCCAGCAAGCTATTGAGGACATGCTTAACTCTGCCGAAACCAATAACTGGCCTGGGAGGTACCAACAAGCACTTAAGGCGCATTTAAAGACTATTCAAGCAAACGAAAAAACTGGCTTGCTTAACTCTGCCAGGTTGTCAGACAAGGCTTTGCAGGCATTAGGGGAGATACAGAATGCGCTTCATTCTAAGTCTTGGGCGGCTGCTATCAACCTGCACAGCAAGCTAAACGATGCAATAGACCAACTTTCTGGCGCTTACCATCTTTTAACGAGCGAGTTAGGTACACGGATTTCCGGCAGAGAATCAAATTTCCGCCCATCAGACAAGCCAAACATCCTGCCACGCTTTGTTTGGGAGCAAGCAGCCCCAGAAGCACTCAGTAGATCTTTCTTCCATCAAAACCCCGGCAACTGATAGCGGTCTACCCGATTGTGTCGCTCGTAGGCTGGGGCTCTGTATTTAATTCAATTCGTTACCCCAACCTAGGCAGACAGCCTACCTAGGTATTTCTTGTTCGCGATTGCTTGGGTGTGGCCTTTATCTACTGGCTTGATACTTTGGCCGTTTTCTTCTTACTGATGCTGTATGGACTGAGAATGCGCACCATCTGCGCATAAAGCTTAGGGTTACTCGCAACAATCTCGCCTTTTTCTAGAAAGTCTGACTCGCCAGTGTAATTACCCACAATCCCGCCTGCTTCAGTAATCATCAAGCTGCCGGCCGCTATATCCCAAGGCTGTAGCGATTGCTCAAAGAAACCATCTAAACGACCCGCTGCAACGTTTGCTAGATCAAGTGCAGCTGCCCCTGGTCGGCGCAGTCCAGCACAGGCTTTGGTCATTTGGGCAAACAGTTCAAGATATGTGTCTACATCTGCACCATTTCGAAATGGAAAGCCTGTTCCAATCAGCCCTTCGCTTAGCCGGTCGCGCTGTGAAACGCGGATACGACGGTTATTCAGAAAGGCACCAGCCCCACGCGACGCAGTGAAAAGATCATTGCGGTTTGGATCGTAAATAACTGCCTGAGTTATCACTCCTTTATGCGAAAGCGCAATCGACACGCAGTAATAGGGGAAACCATGAATGAAGTTGCTAGTGCCATCTAAGGGATCAATAATCCATTGATAATCAGACTGTTGCTCAGAGTGGCCAGATTCTTCAGCCAGGATAGAGTGATCAGGGTAAGCACCGATCAAGGTTTCAATAATCGTGGCTTCCGCAGCGCGATCAACATCGGTAACGAAATCATTGTGCTGTTTCTTAGCAATTTCGACCCCGCCCAGATCAAGCGAAGCATGATTAATAATTTGCCCGGCACGGCGGGCGGCTCTAACAGCCATGTTGAGCATGGGGTGCATAAATGACATCCTTTAGATTAGGCGCTTAAGGAAACGCTGAATAAACCGGAATTGGTGCCATGCCGCCTGCTGTACAGACTTACTGTTTGCGTCGGCATGCTTTGCTTGCGATGTATTCAGCGTTTCCTTAAAACATATTGGAAAAAAATTTTAAATGCGCCTAGTAATCAATTTTATCTGGGTTATCGCTTAGCGGGATAAATCTTAGTGCTTGTATACCAAATTCTTTAAGGAAGCGTGCTGTATTGGACGCTTTGGTGGGCTATAAACAGGTTCTTAAATAATCGGGATAGCCTGTATACCACCTTGATCTAAGCGAAAATAACCACCACGCCTAGCATTAGAATCAAAATCCCAATCTGGCAAAACCCAACGAGTTGCATTGCCATGCTGATGTTGGGCAGGTCGATGGGTGTGGCCGTGAATCATGGTCGTAGCCTGCGTGGCAGTAAAAAGCTGATTAACCGCACTGTCGGGGACGTCCATGATTGCGCTTAATACTTTCTTATCTGTATATCCTGGTGTCTGGCTTTTAGCGCGCAGGCGAGCGGCGAGTGCAAGCCGCCAAGAGAGCGGCCAGCTGCTAAAAAAACGCTGTACTGCTCGGCATCGCACTATCTTTCTAAAGCGTTGATAGCCATGATCAGCTGTGCATAAAATATCGCCATGCGTGAGTACTACACGCATACCAAAAGCTTCTATTATCCACGGGTCATGAATCAGTTGCGCTTGCGCTGCGTGAGCAAAGCGCTTGCCCAGCAGAAAATCGCGATTGCCGTGCATTACATATAGCGCAATCCCGCGCTCAGCCAATGTCCTTAAGCGAGCCATGATGGATTGCATAAAAGGCATGGTCAGCAAATCATCGCCCACCCACGCTTCGAAAAAGTCACCTAGGATATACAGCGCGCCCGCGTCGTGCACCGTGTTAGCAATGAAGTGCTCAAAAGCCGCTACGGTATGCGTAAGCGTTTGGCTTAAATGCAGATCCGAAATAAAGTAAAGCGGTCTCGAGTTAGCTGCATAAACACTATCTGGCGCACGGGCGGGTAAATTACTTAGCATCAATCGCTCAAATTAATCGATAAGGCGTGCTTTTTGTATCACCACAGGTTCGCGTGGCACATCTTGGTGGCCGCTATGCGATCCTGTTTTAACTTGAGCAATTTTATCGATAACGTCTAAGCCTTCAACAACCGAACCAAATACGCAATAACCCCAGCCCTGTAGCGTAGGGGCTGAAAAATTTAAAAAGTCATTGTCTGCCAGGTTGATAAAAAATTGCGCACTAGCAGAGTGGGGGGCTTGGGTACGTGCCATAGCAATAGTGCCGCGCATGTTTTTCAAACCATTATCGGCTTCGTTAGTGATGGTCTCAGCGGTAGGTTTTTGCTGCATATCTTCGGTAAAACCGCCGCCTTGAACCATAAAGCCAGGAATTACGCGATGAAATACAGTGTTGTCGTAATGCCCTTTTTTAACATAGTTCAAGAAATTCTCGACAGTCTTCGGGGCTTTGTCAGCGTCTAATTTGAGTTTGATTACGCCATAGTTGGTAGTGAGTTCAATCATCGGTTTTCTCTTTGAGTAGGGAAGCGTTGAAAAAGAAGGCGCTAGGATAGCTTGAATTTGTTGCTGCCGCTGCGCTGAAAATTTATCTCGCGAATTAAGCTTGGCAGCTCGTTGATAAGCAGTGGCCGCCAGTTGCAAGTGAGTCAAGCCAAGATTTTGATAGGCTCGCGCATAGTTTGGATTAGCGCGCAATGCTGCCTCAAGCGTTGCTTGCGCTTCTGCGTGCTGGCCGTGCTTGGCATACAGCACAGCAAGATTATTATAGGACTCTGGTAATTCAGGATATTGTTGAATCAATGCCTGGAAAGCACGTATAGCTTCTGCGTCACGCTCAAGGTAAGCGAGTTGCGTCGCACGTTGGAATTTCGCTTGGGCATTACGTGGATATTTGCCAATATGCGCTTCAAGCTGATCGAGCGTGGTAGCGTTTTGCTCTTTTGCCATGGCTGGCGCAGTGGGTTCAATTGCATACACCCCCTGGCTAATGAGGCATACAACCAAGCTCAATATGGGTAGTAGGTAGCGAGTGAGAATTTTCATAGCTTGAAATCGAGAATGTTATACTTCAACGCGTTTAGTGAGGATACTAAATAACTAACCCCGGAAAACGCTGAATAAATCGCGAGCAAGGAATGCCGGCGCAGACGGTACGCTAATACAGCAAACTGGTATGGCGCCGCTTTCGGCTTATTCAGCGTTTTCCTAGCTCGTGAGAGTGCCGCGCAACGGCGCCCTCTAGCTGATAGAAAAACGCTGCTAGCAAAAAAGCAGCGTTTTTAGTCAGCTAAGCAAGTAATGCTTAGCAATGTTAAGCAACAAAAGCTGGACGAACTTTCCGCAAACGACACCAACCCCGCAATTGTCTCATAGAAGCAGCCTACGTATTTCCGGATAGCCTGCTGAATGAAGCTGCGGTAATCTCGCGTTTTTTCATGGACCCGCTTCGACTCTACAACACGCTTGCGCGCTGTAAGCAAATCTTTGTGCCACTTAATCCTAAACAGATCCGTATGTATGTCTGTGGCATGACTGTGTATGACTTTTGTCATGTCGGCCACGCACGCGTCATGGTGGTGTTTGATATGGTGCAACGCTGGTTGCGCGAGTTGGGTTATCAGGTGACTTATGTGCGTAACATTACGGACATCGATGACAAGATTATTCGCCGTGCGCTGGAAAACGGCGAAAGCATGGCGATGCTGACTGAGCGTTTTATTCACGCCATGCACGAAGATGCTGATGCACTAGGCGTGGCACGGCCTGATTTTGAGCCGCGTGCAACAGAGTATGTCGAGCCTATGCTAAAGATGATCGAAGCCTTAGAGAAAAAGGGCTATGTCTATCAAGCAGAAGATGGCGATGTGCATTATGCAGTGCGTAAGTTTGCTAATTACGGGAAACTTTCTGGCAAATCACTGGATGATTTGCGCGCAGGCGAGCGAGTCGCCGTCAATGACGCAAAAAAAGACCCACTGGACTTTGTGTTGTGGAAACGGACTAAATCAAGCGAACCGTTGGATGCTGGCTGGGATTCAAAATGGGGACGTGGGCGACCTGGTTGGCATATTGAGTGCTCGGCGATGAGCAATGCCTTGTTGGGTGAGCAATTTGATATTCATGGCGGCGGACAGGACTTGCAGTTTCCGCATCATGAAAATGAAATTGCACAAAGCGAAGGCGCACACGACCATCCTTTTGTTAACTACTGGCTGCATAACGGTTATGTGCAAATCGATAGCGAGAAGATGTCCAAGTCATTGGGTAACTTCTACACGATTCGCTCAGTGCTTGAGAAATTTGATGCCGAAGTTGTTCGTTTTTTCATTTTGCGTGCTCATTACCGCAGCCCACTTAACTATAGCGATGCGCATTTAGAAGACGCGCAGCAGGCTTTAACGCGTCTTTACACAGCGCTTAAAAATACTACCCCCGATACGGCTGAATTGGATTGGGAACAAGCTCATGCGCAGCGTTTTCATGCGGCGATGAATGATGACTTTAATACGCCGATTGCGGTGGCGGTCCTATTTGAGTTGGCCTCAGAAGTTAATAAGCACCATAGTGCAGCGCTGGCTAGGCAGTTAAAAGGATTAGCCAATCTACTTGGTTTGCTTGGCTGTGAGCCAGCTCTCTTCTTACAAAAAAAAGTGGGTGCATCGACAGCCGCGTTAAATGCGGACACGATTGAAGCGCGTATTGCCGCACGCGAGCAAGCACGGCTTGCAAAAGACTATGCTGAAGCAGACCGGATCCGCGCCGAGCTGCTCAACGCTGGTGTTGTGCTCGAAGACAAAGCGGGTAGTGCCACTGAATGGCGGCGCACTTAATGACTCAGCCAATGCCTCTCGAGCCTGCTGTGGACTGCCCAGATTATTGGGTCGGCGCTTGCGCCGACCTGATGCAACGTGATCGAATTCTAAAAAAACTCATTCCACAATTTGGTCAGGTACATTTGATTAGCCGAGGTGAGCCGTTTGTGACGCTGGCGCGCTCGATTGTGGGGCAGCAAATTTCGGTGAAAGCAGCACAAGCCGTATGGCAAAGAGTTGAGCAAGCCTGCGCGAAGTTTGTGCCAGTGCAAGTCCTGGATGTGGGCTATGACAATCTAAGGGCGTGCGGGCTGTCTAAACGAAAAGCCGAATATATTCTTGACCTGGCTAAGCACTTCGCATCGGATACCTTACATGTCGACGCGTGGGCCACGATGGATGATGAAGCGGTTATCTTAGAGCTGACGCAGATTCGTGGGATTGGCCGCTGGACTGCAGAAATGTTTCTGATTTTTAATCTTCTCAGACCGGATGTGTTGCCGCTTGACGACCTGGGATTGATGCGCGCTATCAGCGTTAATTATTTTAGCGGTGAGCCTGTCACCCGTAGCGAAGCACGTGAAGTCGCTGCGAATTGGGCACCGTGGCGTACGGTTGCGACTTGGTATTTGTGGCGTAGTCTTGAGCCGCTACCAGTTGCTTACTAGGGAAGGTCTGCATTACTCGAGGGTGGCGTCATACCTCTTCGCCGCACTAATATACTGGCATCAAAGGTATTCCTTGCTCGCGGGCGATGCAGACCTTCCCTAGAATTTGCGGGTAAAACATTTAGAAAAGACCTCTCTTTTGAACAGGTTCTAACAACCGCTTCCTCATTCACGAATAATGAATCACAAGCAATGAAAACTACCTTTCTAGACTTTGAAGGTCCGATTGCCGAGCTTGAGGCAAAAATCGAAGAATTACGCTTTGTGCAGGACGATTCGGTTATTGATATTTCGAAAGAAGTTGATCAGCTCTCGAAAAAAAGCCGACAACTGACTAAAGATTTGTACGCGCGGCTAACGCCGGCACAAGTTGTACAGATTGCACGACATCCGCAGCGTCCATATACGCTTGATTACATTAGAGAGATTTTTACGGACTTCCATGAATTGCATGGAGACCGCTCGTTTGCTGATGATCTTTCGATTATCGGTGGCATGGCTCGTTTTAACGGCCATCCGTGTATGGTGATCGGGCATCAAAAAGGACGTGATACCAAAGAGCGCGCGATGCGTAATTTTGGTATGTCGCGTCCAGAAGGGTACCGCAAGGCCGAGCGCTTAATGCGCTTGGCCGAAAAATTTAGCTTGCCAGTTTTTACTTTTATCGATACTCCCGGTGCTTATCCGGGCATCGATGCTGAAGAGCGCGGCCAATCTGAAGCACTGGGTCGTAATCTTTATGTGATGGCCGAATTAGCTACGCCCATTATTGCCACTGTGATTGGCGAAGGCGGCTCAGGCGGTGCGCTGGCGATTGCCGTGGCAGACAATGTCTTGATGCTGCAATATGCGATTTACTCGGTTATTTCTCCAGAAGGCTGCGCCTCTATCTTATGGAAAAGCGCGAAAAAGGCACCGGAAGCGGCTGAAGCGCTTGGCCTAACTGCAACGCGCATCAAAGCATTGGGCTTAATCGACAAAATTGTGAATGAACCCCTGGGCGGTGCCCAGCGAGATCCTAAAGGCATGGCAGCTGTACTGCGGCGCTCACTTGCAGATAGCTTGCGTCAATTTCAGCAAATGAGTGTGACTGAGTTGCGCGAGCGCCGTTTTGAGCGATTGATGAGCTATGGCAAGTTTAAGGAAATCATGCCAACGAGCTGAAGCGTTATCTGAGCTTGTACTGAGCGCAGTGCATGCAGCGCTTGCGCGTTGCTCTGAGTCAGACAAGCTTGCGATAGCCTTTAGCGGTGGGCTTGATTCAACAGTTCTATTACATGCCGTGGCGGCAAGTGTCGGCGCCGCGCGTTGTGTCGCCTTACATATTCATCATGGCTTGAGTAAACAGGCTGATGCGTGGCTCGCGCATTGCACGGCGACTGCTCAAGCCTTGGGTGTCACGTTTGCATCACGTTGTGTCCAAGTACAGGCGATAGCAGAGCGTGGCCTTGAGGCTGCTGCCCGCGACGTACGTTATGCGGCCCTTAATGAGTTATGCCAAGTTCAAGCGACTCCTTTATTGCTGCTTGCCCATCATGCCGATGACCAGGCAGAAACGGTACTGTTGCAATTGCTGCGAGGAGCAGGCCCAGCTGGTCTAGCGGCGATGCCGTTGCAAAGCCATAAGGTGCAAGGTGAAGTGCAACGCTTGCGTCCATTGCTTGCTGTGCCACGTGCAGCGCTTGAAGCGTATGCTGCGCAGCATGCACTGCGTTGGGTGGATGATGAAAGCAATCAAGACCCGCGCTACGTGCGTAATGCGTTGAGGCATACTATTTTGCCGGTGCTGGAGAGGCATTTTCCTGCTTATCGAAAAGCGCTGGCACGTACTGCCCGTCATGCAGCAGAGGCGCAGCAATTGCTCGATGAGCTCGCTGCCCTTGATCTACCGAGCCTCTTGCATCCTAACCCAACGCAGGCAACTGGCTTAAGTAGACTTCTTTCGAAACCCCATAGCGGCGACATTCCACATCAAAGTACTCTTGTACTGGCATCAAAGGAATTCCTTGCTACGGAGTTTCGCAAGAGGTCTAGCGCCTATACCTTGGCTTGGCCTGCAGTGCGTAAATTATTAAGCAAGCATCCGCCACGCGCCGCGAACCTGATACGTTACTGGATGCGTCAATTAAATGTGCCAACCGCATCAAGTGCTTGGCTCGATGATTTATTGCGACAGCTGCAATATCAACGAGTGGGACAAACCTTACGCGTTGATCATGCTGGGTACCGCTTATGTGCTTATCGTGAACAGATTTGGTGGGAGACTGCAACAAGCAGCCTGGCTACTCCAGTTGCTTTGAGCGCGGTGCAGCATGATCAATTGAGCCGAATGTATGCGCCTTCTGAGCATGCTCTCAACCCAAGCGAACTGCTTTGGGCTGGGGAAACGTCTTGGCATTTGGCGCAATGGAAGGGAACACTGCTATTTGTGCCAGTTAAAGACGATAGTTCAGCCAGCGTTTCGGCCGCACTGTTGCGCTCAGCCCCTCTGTCTGCACATGTGCGTCAAGGTGGTGAACGTATGCGCCAAACTCGAGGCGGCCGAAACCGTACGTTAAAGAATTTGTTTCAGGAAACAGGCATTCCTGTTTGGCAGCGTAATGTGCCATTGATTTACGTTGGGCAGACGCTGCTTTTTGTTCCACGCCTGGGTCTTAATCAAGCGCAAGAGAGCGTCGCTGACATCAACAGCACCTCACGTTTTTGCCTAGTCTGGCAAGAAGACACGTAATAGCATGCATGCCTCTTAAAGTCTTTAAATAGATTCCCAAACGGGAATGTTTTTTTGTGGAACGCGAAGTTTGATGTCTGCACGTTGGGGTTCCGTATTTAATTCAATTCGTTACCCCAATCTACTCACTTTTGAAGATTGTGAATAGATTCTAAGAAGCCGCTTTAATTTGAGCTTAGCTTTTGCGCTTAATCCTCACTTACGTTTATGTACACTCTTGTTTTTGAGCCTCGGTTTTCTCCGCGATGGATAGGCAAACAAACTAGATGGTGTAAGCAAGTAGGGCAGGGAAGTAAAGAACGTAATAAGAGAAAATAAGACAGAACAACAATCAAAAACACGTCGCATACAGGTGACGCGTTTTTGCTGCTGGTAACCCAATAGATTTTTTAGGGAGTTGCAAAAAAGAGTTATGGCACTCATCGTACATAAATACGGCGGTACCTCGATGGGCTCCGTCGAGCGCATTAAAAATGTGGCGCGGCGCGTAGCTAAATGGCATGCAGCCGGGCACCAGCTAGTGATCGTGCCCTCAGCCATGTCAGGCGAAACCAACCGGCTGTTAGAGCTCGCGCATGCGCTCTCTGCAGAGCCCACGCCCCGCGAGCTTGACATGATTACGGCCACCGGCGAGCAAGTCAGTGTGGGGCTGCTCGCCATTGCGCTGCAAGAGATGCAGCTAGATGCCGTGAGCTACACAGGCTGGCAAGTGCCCATAAGAACCGATAGCGCGTTCAACAAAGCCTTGATTCAAACTATTGATACAACGCGCTTAAAACGAGACCTAGAAGCTGGCCGGATTGCCGTAGTAACTGGCTTTCAAGGGGTTGATGAGCATCACAACATCACCACCCTTGGTCGCGGTGGCTCAGACCTTTCAGCTGTCGCGCTAGCAGCCGTGTTGCAAGCTGAAGAATGCTTAATCTATACCGATGTGGATGGCGTATACACAACCGATCCGCGTGTAGTAGAGGAAGCACGGCGCTTAGATCGCATCACTTTCGAAGAAATGCTAGAAATGGCAAGCCTTGGCTCAAAAGTGCTGCAAAGTCGCTCAGTTGAATTCGCTGGCCGATATCAGCTAAAAACCCGCGTACTTTCCAGCCTAACAGACCCAGCTATACCGCTGGCAGAGGAAATGTGCTCTGGTACCCTAATTACTTTTGAAGAAGACGAGACTATGGAAAAGGCTGTTATTTCTGGCATAGCTTTTCAGCGTGACGAAGCCCAAATCATGGTGAGAGGTGTGCCCGACAAACCTGGCATGGCTTATCAAATCTTAAATGCAATTGCCGAGGCGAATATTGGCGTCGACATGATCGTGCAAAACCAAAGCGTAGAAGGCGAAACAGATTTCACCTTTACCGTGAGCCGCAACGATTACGCACACACCATCGACATCTTAAATGGCCCGGTTAAAGAGCGCGTGAATGCCAAGCAAATACAGGGGGACGCCAAAGTATCCAAAATCTCAGTCATCGGCGTTGGCATGCGTACCCATGCAGGTGTGGCTAGCACCATGCTACTGGCACTTTCGCAAAAAGAAATTAACGTCCGTTTAATCTCGACCTCTGAAATCAAAATCTCGGTCTTGATCGACCAAGAGTACACAGAGCTTGCAGTGCGGGCTTTGCATAAAGCATTTGAATTAGAGCAGGCATAAAAAAGCAGTGGGTGGGAAGCGTTGAATGTTAACTTGTAGGTCGGGGCGAAGGGCTTGATTAAATACGGAACCCCAACGTGCGACATATGATCAATGCAATAGACCTCTTGCGAAATCCCGTAGCGGCGTCATTCCGCATCAAAGTACTTAGTGTACTGGCATCAAGGAATTCCTTGTTACGGGTGGCGAAAGAGGTCTAATGATGATTTGAAAGTCGGCAAGTAGCAGGAGAGGGCATTGAATCAATCATGAGCTGCGTCGTGTGATTAGGGGGCTATCTACCTATTTGTCAACATGACTTGCTCATAATTAATGCGGTGCCTGCCACTCTGAGTAGCAGTTTATTTAGGTTCGGCTAAAGTATTAAGTTAAATTTTATGCACAACAAATTTGACCCGGCGTAGCTGTCCCGTTATGATTCTGCCTTTGCACAGTTCTGCATAGAAAAAAGCAGTACTCATCACCTTCGTTTTAGGCGACTCATATCTTTGAGCAGCCTAAAGTCTAGGAGACGTGGCCGAGAGGTTGAAGGCACTCCCCTGCTAAGGGAGCATGCGGGCTTAAACCTGTATCGAGGGTTCGAATCCCTCCGTCTCCGCCAATTACCCCCAGCAATACCCAACACAATCCCCTTCAAATTAACCCCAAAGCCTTGTAAAACGGGTCTTTTCGGGAAGCTATTCCCTTCTTTTTTCAACCGAAAACAACGCAACCGATCACAACTACGCAGATACTTTGTAGGCATCGTGAGAGGACGGAATTTAGGATGCCTATAAATACCTTTCCGCCGCTAAATGCAAAGCTGCGAAACCCGCTGAAAAAGATTACAAACTGTTCGTGAAGTGACCCCAAGAAGATGCTTGCCGCTTTGGCGTTAACGTTGGCTTCGTGCGCGCGTATAACACCGCCTTCACCGGCAAATCTGCCGGAGCCGCCGCCGAGTCTGATCGACAACCCGCTGGACTTCTGCTTACTGAGCTTGGAGAAGTCAATGCCTTTAACGTCAGTGTCTGTCGGCAGTGGCGAGAGCAGGCGCTAGGGTGGCGCAGCTTTTATTGGCAGTTAAAAAAGGCTAACGATTAATGAATAAAGAAAAGTGGCTTTCTAATGCGCATGCCTTGAAGGAAGCAATGCAGACCGTCCTTTTTAAAAAGACAAAAATAAAATAAAAACGCGCTTTTCTAAAAAAAAACAGATATAGATTTAACTTCCTGCTACATTTAGTGACATATATATCACCATGCGTGTCTTATACGGTTTTACCGATTGCCTTTGCTATTTCCTCGCGAATAATAGTCGCCATATCATTTTTAAGATTACTCATTTCTTCTGCAAGTTTACTCATTTCTTCTGTATGCTGAACGCTTAGCTCCTGGATCACTCTAGCATGCTCTGCATCTCTTTGAGCAAGCGTTTGCTCGAGCCTTAATTCTCTAGCAGCAAGTTCATTTTGACTTTGAACAAGTTCACTTTGACCTTGAGTAAGTGTATGGGCCATACTTTCCGTGGCGGCCCGAATGCTCACTATATTTGCCGTTTCCATATCTTTAATCCTTTGCCTCAAATTACTGATCTCTTGCTCTTCGCTCTTAATCTTTTTCTCCTCAGCAATGACTCTTTGCTTCAAAGAGTATAAAAGTGTTGCTGAGAATACTTTTTCTGTTAGGGCTTTTAAATCCTCAGTTTGGTAGCGTTGCGGTGTATTTTTGAGAGGAATAAATACATCATTGATTCCCCAGGTTATTAAATTCGTTAACGCAGTTATACACCAACTAATAAAAGTCTTTCTTTGCAGAATATTAACAATAGACGTAGAAAATACACTCGCTAAAGGTAAAGTACGCGTAATCCACTTAAGTTTTAGGAACTCATCAGGGTCTTTCCCATTCAGATAAGCGTCAAGGTCTGCTAAAAACTTTAGTGTATTTTCATCAGCATTTTTTAGGCCTGCAAGCTGCTGAGTTAATAACTCTTTAAGTCCAACTAATTCTTTCAGCCTCTCCTCTAATTTTTCCAATTTTTCTGGTTCTTCCAGCCTTTCTAATTCTTCTTCAGAAAATATTTTATTTTTCGGATCAGTAATGACTCTTATTCTGTTATTCGCGCTATATAACTCAATGAGTTTACTCTTTGCTTCATCGACTTTTTCTTGGATATATTTTAATTTTTCTTTGGGAAGCGTATTTCGTTTGAGCCAAGAAAGGTTATTAATCTCAATATGAGTTGCCAGATGATGAATTGATGCTTTAATTAACGCTAATTGCAAACTTATGCCATTGCTGTCCTCTCCCCCTTGCCCAGTATTGGGCGGAGCAAATATCTCGTTCTGTGGAGATGCCTCGCCTTCTGTCTCATGCGCTCCGTGTGCATGACCTGAACCAAGCGGATGAAGTTCGATTTGCGCTGACGCTTCAGTTTGCTTGTAAGGATAATGTGCAGCTTGATTACTAGAAGAGCCTTGAATACTTCTGGTGCCAGTGTTATTTGTTATAGAGTTCATAATAATTTGCTTAAGTTCTATTAATGATCTGCTAGGTACACGTCTGCGAATTCTGGAAGAAAGAAGAGCTTTTTTATAGCATAGCTTCTGATTACAAGGGCATCTAACAATAGGTCAAAGTAATAAAGAGACTTAAAAATCCAGCAAACACCTTATTCAGCATCAATTTCTGTGAATTGGCTTGCTAGGATTTTCAGAGAAATACCTATTTATCTTACTGAACAAGCTACAGCCTACTTTGGCATTAATATTGACTTTGTGCGCTTGTGCAACGCCGCTTTTACCGGCGATTCTGCCGGAGTCACCATTGAGCTTGGAGAAGTCAATGCCTTTAATGCCAATGTCTGGGAGCAGGTCAGGTCTTCAATCAGCTTAATCAGAATTTTTCCCATTCGTAAGCCTTAGCAAAAGCGCTGTTTGGATAGCGCGCAGCCCGGTCACGCTTCAGGTTTATACAGGCCTTCCCTAGACTGCTTTTTACATCAGCTCGTCTTGTTCGCAATTTATTTATTGCTTCTCTAGGTTGTTCTCCGTAGAAAGCTTACTTTTAGCAGCCTGTAGATAGACGACCATGATGATTCCTGCTACCTTCGGCGCCCAGTCATTGCTGCTTGCTAGATATTGGTGGGATAAAGGTTGCTAGCTTAAAAACAAGCCTTGTGTGGAGTATGTTTTATTTGGCTTCTTACTGCTGCTGTTTAAATATTTAGCGTATTTGCCTAATGCATAGAGGTAGCAGGGGCCGGCATAGTCGCCTATGTATGCTCTGTTTTCTCTGCTCCAGTTTTCTCTAGCTCACAACCTTTCCTGCAATCTATTAGGCATAGCTGAAACGAGTTTTATTAAATATGAGTGATCACGTATGAACGCTGGACAACGACGCATTTTTTCCATCATGGCTGCTTCATCGGGCAATTTGGTTGAGTGGTTTGATTTTTATGTGTATTCGTATTGCGCTATTTATTTTGCGTCATCTTTTTTTCCCGCGACTGATTCAACGACTCAGCTTCTTAATGTAGCCGGTATTTTTGCCGCTGGCTTTCTCATGCGGCCACTGGGCGCCTGGGTTTTCGGTCGTCTCGCTGATCGGCAAGGTCGCCGGGCTGCGATGATGTCGTCTGTATTGATGATGTGCGGCGGGTCACTGCTTATTGCCTGCTTGCCAACTTATGCTCAGATCGGCCAAGCAGCGCCAGCTTTGCTGTTGTTGGCTCGTTTGCTGCAGGGTTTATCTGTTGGGGGCGAATATGGCACCAGTGCAACTTATCTGAGTGAAATTGGCACGCAAGGTCGACGTGGATTTTTTGCTTCTTTTCAATATGTGACTTTGATTGGTGGGCAGCTGCTGGCTTTGCTGGTTATTGTGATCTTGCAGCAGATTTTGTCCGATACCGAGCTCAAAGTATGGGGGTGGCGTATTCCTTTCGTCATCGGTGCGGGTGCTGCGCTGATTGCATTATGGTTGCGTCGTTCGTTAAATGAGACGACTTCAGAAGAGTCTCGAGCGTGCCCTGAAGCTGGCACACTGCGTGGATTATTTCAGCATAAGCGGGCACTTTTGACTGTGCTTGGTTTTACCGCCTGTGGCTCATTAACCTTCTATACTTTTACCACTTACATGCAAAAGTATTTGATTAATACCGCTGGGATGTCGCCAAAGATAGCCAGTATGTTAATGATGAGTGCCTTGTCTGTCTGTTTGGTTTTAAATCCTCTCTTTGGCGCGCTTTCTGACAAGATTGGTCGACGTTGGATGATGATTATATATAGCGTGTTGACCATGTTGTGCACGGTACCGATCATGCAAACCTTGAAAGGGACCTCCAATCCTTATATTGCTTTTGGTTTGGTGATGAGTGCCTTAACGATCTTGACTCTCTATACGTCTGTTGGCGGTCTGCTCAAGGCAGAGCTGTTTCCCACGAAGGTACGCGCCCTCGGTGTGGGTCTAGCTTATGCGCTGGCTAATGCGGCGTTTGGGGGGACAGCCGAGTACGTAGCGCTATGGACGAAATCGATAGGCATTGAATCGAGCTTCTATTGGTATGTGACGGCATTTGCGTTGATGAGTTTATGTATCGCATTGAGCATGCCGGATTTGCGCCGACATGGGTATTTTAGCGATCAGCAAAAAGAAATAAATTAACGCTGAGTAACCCCATGCGGGACACAGTCCCGCATGGGAGGCATCGCTTGATGTGAAGCACGCTATCTATCTTTACTGCATTACTACTTCTCTCTTTTTCTCTTCAGTCTCTGTTTTTCACATTAAATTCTACAGCCGCTTTAATTGCGAGTTCTTCATTTAAGCCAATCAATTATTCGGCCTAGGGCAAACCCTGCATTGGCATTGAGGTATTGCGAAAGCTAACTATATAGATGGCCACATATGGCCGCTCTAATCGTTCCCTCCAATACCACACCTCGCTGCATGCTTTGCCATTGTTTGTGGGTTGGGGTGACAACGGAACCCCAGCATGATTGCCTCTCACCCCTATTAGTTTTTTTTCTAAATTTTGCACAAGCGCTAGCAACACTCAAGCGTTAGCCGTTTGACGCAGCCGGGGTCAGCCAACGTAAAAACTAGCGATGAATTTATTAGGGTTTTTACCTTATAGATGCGGAAAATATCTGCTGTCACTATCCGACAATTCTTAAGCAAAAATTCAGACATGCGGCTTCGGCTTGCTTTCTTTTTTATCTGCGTAGTTTAGAGCGTTGGGTTGTGATCTTGCATTAAGGGCACTGGAATGAGCGATAGAGCCGGTGCGGTGCTAAAATTTTTCAAGGTTGATTTATGTACGGTATTAATCTTTCGAGCCTAATCCCTAGTTCGTTGCCTATCTTTAACTCTGCTGATGATGCAGCCATAGAGTCTGCTTATAATATAAGCACAGATTCTGTCAATAATACAACGCCAGAAGGTCTAAAAAAGGCGCTTTCAGAGTTGGAAGGGGCGCTTCTTATCAAGGCGGCCTTTGCAAAGAGTGATGAGGCTAGAGGCCTTCTAGAAAAAATATCCGAAGACTTGCGTGATAAAAAACTAATTGATAATGCGCTAACGGATATAACGAATGCTAACAATCTTGCAATAGAATTAATTCGTTTTATACGAAAGGATGTATTTTCTTTAGTAGATAGTATGGATGAGCTTTTAGCTAAGCCAGATGATCTGTTCCCGGCAGATGAAAAAGATAGGCCTAAATGTTCAACTGCTTTGGAAAAATATGGTGCTGTTCTGAATAAAAGCCTAGCGTTAGCAGCACAGTGTTATGAAGCGCCGCCTTCTAGTTGGGCAAGAAGAGCTATATTGAACATTCTCGCCGCCGTAGTAGTGATAGTCATAATCCCAATAATCCTGACAGCGCTCCCCTCAGCCAGTACGTTATTCGTATGGTTTAAAGTAGCGGGTGTCTTGGCAGGATTTATTGGATTGAAATATCGCCTTGATGATGAGCTAAGAGAATATAAAGCTAGAATTTTCGAACCTTCTAAAACTTTACTTTCTAATATTAGTACGAATTCGACATCGATTAAGCTGAAGATTGACCAGCAAGAACGGAATAAAAACGAAAATGTATTTGATGCTATTCAAGTAGCAGATAGAGAAAAAGAGAAGCAAATCAAGGCTCTTCAAGAAGAGCTCGAAACTGTTAAGGCGGATAAGATAGCATTGGAAAACAATGTCTTATCATTGAAAAATGATCTTTCAGATATAGCACAAATCTTATCAATTTTAGTAAAAAGAAATTCGGGTGAAGGGTCTAGGGCAGAGCTTTTGCAAGCAGAGACAGAAGCGGTTAATGAAGAAAATAGCAGCATAGAGAGAGAGTTGATAGATAATGCGCTAACTATCAAATTAGAGAGAATTTTTATAGAGAGGAAGCTCTCTCAAAGTTTGGAAGAAAAAATCCCTGCTATTTTAATTGCCGCCTAAAAATTTTAGGTATCAAAGATTTGGAGTATGTATGAATTCCGCTAATATCGGAGCCAACCCTAGAACGTCTGCGAGCGCTAAGTACGTGGGAAGCACATCAAATTTAGAGATGCGAGACAAGCAAACTATACAAGATGAAATTGATGCTATAAATGCAGAAGTAAAAATTTTGAAATTAACTGCGCTGGGAGCACTTGCTCAACAGAAAGGCGATGACGAGCTAATAAATAAGACTTTAAATGAGATCGATTTAGCTAAAAAGAGCCTCGATGAGGAAGCAATGAGATTAGCTCTGGACGCAGTAGAGAACGCACTTAAAACATTAAAGAATGATAGGCTAAACGATATCGGATCCAATATTCGAATGACTGAGAGTCTCAAGCATGTCGAAGGCGCATCATCAAATTTAGAAGCACAAAATCGTTCTTTTTCTCTTGAATCAGAAGTAAAAACACTAAGAGCAGTCTTGTCAGCGCTATATCAGCAATATGATGATGATAACAAGCTAATAACTGCTCTTTTAACGCGTATTGATTTAGCTAAAAATCTAGCTACAAAAAATGGTAATGCGGAACCAATAAGCTTAGCTCTTGATGCAATAAAGCCACGATTTGCATTATTGCGTAATACAAATACAGTCGATAAGCCAGTGTCTACCTTTATTCCTACTGTATAAGTGCTTTAGCCATCTCCGGTAAAAAAGTAAAAACTGGACCAGCTCAAATCGACCTTCTCTACAGACTATAACTGTGCGGGGTCTATTTTTTTACTTCTATTAGTTAAAAGCGTTAGCTTTGGCGAGATGGATGCAGGCAGGCTTAGCTGATTGATGGTGGGGCACTAAAGTAAAGGTGGCAAAGATATTCTCCGTGAAAATGCCTCTTGTAAAGGAGTAAGTAGCGGAGGATACGAGGTATTTAACTGCCCGTCCTTCTTTGAAATCGCATAAGCTGTATTTGTCGATTATCTTTACTTCTGTTTAGTAATGAACAAAAACTTCGTAGTTACCAAAATCTATTCCAGTTTTTCTTATTTATAAAAATCTGCGCTGGCCTCTTTAGCACAGCTCTTTCTTTTAAAAAAAAAGGAAGATATAAATCTCCCTTTTTAGCTGCTCTACATCAACATATCTTCTTAAGTTTTTCGCTTAGTTAATTAATAGTAGTAGACAACGGCTCATCACTCATCCCCTGATGCCGCAGTAACGCGTCAATGCTTGGCTCACGGCCGCGGAAGGCTTGAAATGAAGCGAGGGCCTTGCGACTACCGCCAACTTCCAGAATTTCGCTAAGGTAGCGTTTACCCACTTCTGCATTGAGTACGCTACCGTGCTGTTGAGCAGCTTCTTCAAAGGCTGCGTAGGCATCGGCTGACAGTACTTCGGCCCATTTGTAGCTGTAGTAGCCAGCTGCATAGCCGCCTGCAAAGATGTGACTGAAGGTATTGGGCCAGCGTGAGAAATCAGCTTGAGGAATGACGTGATAGCGTGCGTTAATTTCTTGAGCTAAGTCGCTAATGCTGGTTTTGCCTGCTGATGTGAAGTCAGTATGCAAACGCATATCAAACATTGAAAAGACGATTTGCCGCAGCGTAGCTAAGCCGTTGTGAAAATTTTTAGCGGCTAACATTTTGTCAAAGAGAGTGCGTGGTAGCGGTTCACCCGTATCAACGTGCGCGTTTAGGCTAGTTAACACTTCCCATTCCCAGCAGAAATTCTCCATGAACTGCGAAGGCAGCTCAACCGCATCCCATTCGACGCCATTGGTGCCAGAGACCGCAATTTCATCGACGCGGGTAAGCATATGGTGCAGTCCATGCCCAAATTCATGAAATAGCGTCATCACTTCGTCATGCGAGAAGCAGGCGGGTTTGTCGCCTACAGGCGTTGAGAAGTTGCAGGTTAAATACACCACTGGGGTTTGTAGTGCGCCATTAGCACGACGCCAGCGGGTGCGGGCATCATCCATCCAGGCGCCGCCGCGCTTGCCTTCACGGGCGTATAGGTCAAGATAAAACTGCGCAATGAGCTGCTTGTTGGCATCATAGATATGAAAAAAACGTACATCTGGGTGCCATACCTGCGCTTCAGCTGGCTGGATGCTAACTTTAAAGAGTGCTTCCGTTATCTTGAAAAGACCCGGTAAGACGCTGCTTTCTGGAAAATATTGCTTAACCTCATTTTCAGAAAATGCGTAGCGTGTTTGGCGCAATTTTTCTGAAGCAAAGGCGAAGTCCCAGGGCGCGAGTTCAGGCAGGTTAAGCTCGTGTGCGGCGAATTCTTTTAGTACTTGCCACTCTTGCTCGGCATAGGGACGCGCGCGTTGCTCAAGGTCTTCTAAAAAGCGGATAACTTGGTCGGGTGACTCGGCCATTTTAGAGGCGAGCGAAATCTCGGCGAAATTGCGATAGCCAAGCATCTGCGCTTCGCTTTTACGTAGCGCAAGCTGCTCAAGCATGATCTCGGTGTTATTCCACTCTAATTTGCCTTGCGCATAGTCAGGCCTAAGTTCAGAAGCGCGGGCCGTATAAGCGCGGTACATGGCTTCGCGTAATGGCCGATGCTCGGCGTATTGCAAAACGGGGAAGTAAGAAGGGAAGTGCAACGTAAATTTCCAGCCATCTTTACCGTCAGTTTGCGCTGCTGTGCGTGCGGCTGTTTGCTCATCTTCAGGCAGGCCCGCGAGTTCGGCAGGATTGTCAATGAAGATTGAATAAGCATTGGTGGCGTCGAGCACATGGTCAGAGAAAGTTTTGGCAAGGTTTGCCGAGCGTTCTTGCAGTTGAGCGAAAGCAGGCTTTTGCGCTTCCTCAAGTTCAGCGCCAGATAAGCGAAAATCGCGCAGCGCGTCGTCAAGGACTTTTTTACGCGCGGTAGAGAGTTGCTGATAGGCATCGCTTTTAGCGATAGCCTGATATTTTTGATAAAGGGCGAGGTTCTGCCCAAGACTCGACCAGAATTCGGTAACACGCGGCAGGTTCTCACCATAGGCGGCGCGCAGCTCAGGCTTATCAACCACGGCTTTTAGATGGTAAACAATGCCCCAGGCGCGTGCTAAAGGTTCAGTGGCTGCCTCTAGCGGCTCGACAGTGTTTTCCCAGCATGCTGGCGCAGCATCGGTGCTCACCTGTGTAAGCGCCTCTTGCGCGTGGGTGAGCAATAAATCGAGGGCAGGGGTGATATGTTCTGCTCGGATTTCCGTAAAGCGTGGCAAATTAGAAAAATCAAGTAAGGGATTGTTAGCTTTCATGAGGTTCCTAAGTACGAAATTCAAAGGTCAGAGGTCAGCGTAAATAAAGGCAGCGCTGGGAAGCATATTGCACAAGAGGGTTTGACTGCGCTCAATGCGGGTTTTGCTTACTACGCTGCGCTACGCTTTGTTATAGATTGTTGATAGGCTCGTTCAGCGGCCTCTACTGTGTTGACTAGCAACATAGTAATGGTCATCGGCCCTACCCCGCCTGGCACGGGTGTTAAGTAACCAGCCACCTGCTTTACCCCTTCAAAATCAACGTCACCACACAACTTGCCATGTTCATCGCGATTCATGCCCACATCAATCACCGCTGCACCTGGCTTAACCATCTCAGCGGTTAACGTATTGCGGCGGCCGGTTGCAACCACGATGATATCCGCCATGCGGGTATAGGTCGCCAACGCCGGCGTCTTGCTATGGCACAGGGTCACCGTGGCATCTGCTTCGAGTAAAAGCAGCCCCATCGGCTTGCCAACGATATTTGAGCGGCCAATCACCACAGCATGCGCGCCCGCGAGCTTAATCGAGTGCGCTTCTAGCATTTTCATAACGCCATAGGGCGTGCAGGGCTTAAAGCAAGGCTGCCCAGTGAGTAGCGCGCCTGCATTGGCCATATGAAAGCCGTCTACATCTTTATCAGGCGAGATAGCGGCGATGACCTTATGGCTATCAATATGAGCTGGTAATGGTAATTGCACCAGAATGCCGTGAATGGCGGGATCTTGATTAAGTTTAGCAATGCTAGCAAGCAATTCCGCTGCGCTGAGCGTGGCCGGATAACGCTCGCATAGGGAATGCAAACCGTGCTCTTCGCAAGCACGCGTTTTATTGCTCACATACACTTCGCTAGCAGGATTATCTCCAACCAGGATGACAGCCAGTCCAGGCCGGTAAGCGTGTTCGGCGAGAGCTGCGGCGCGCGTTGCAACCTCAGTACGTAGCGTTTTGGAAAGAGCGTGGCCGTTGATTAGTTGAGCAGTCATGGCTGAGCGGTAGAGTGAATAAATGACTTAAACCTAAGCATTATACGTGCGCTGCTCGCGCAAAGGCAGCTTGCTTATGCGGCAAATCGCAGATGATGTGAGAGACGACTCTCCCTTTTGCCTTCTAAATTAACGTACTTATTTAATTAAATTTTTGTGGTTAAAGCATGCCCTGCAAAAATCTGCCATCGATTGATGAAGTCAATACAGCGATGGCAGAAAAAGGAGTAATGCCTGGGGATAGCATTGGACCAAGTGTGTTGACGCATTGCTTGGGGCAAGACGATAAGCACTAATTTTCCCAAATCTAGACATTGATTGAGAAAATGAGGTTAAAGGTCGTTATAGAAGGGTATGTCAATACTCACGATTTTTGTTACTCAAACAAATTTCTTCCGGTTGACCACTTAGCTGCAATCTTTAGCGCTTTATCCAAGTAGAGCGAGTCCGGTAAGAAATTTTGTATCTATTTAAATGTTTAAGCGTTTAACCGCTTAAACAAAACTATCTTTTAGAAAGTACAAGCCGCAGTAAATCTGCGACTGTGTTGACGTTTAATTTCTCCATCATATTGGCCCGGTGGGCTTCAACGGTTTTGATGCTGATACTAAGATCATCCGCAATTTGTTTATTCAGCCGTCCGGCCATCACTCGTTCCAATACTTGTTGTTCGCGATTGGTGAGTTTGCTTAAGCGTTTGTCGGTAGCAAGTTGCTGCTGGGCGGCATTGGACTTAGTGCGTGCTTTTTCTAAAGTGCGTTCAATCAGTTCAAGTAGCTTGGTTGCATCAAAGGGCTTTTCAATAAAATCCGTAGCGCCTTTTTTCATGGTGGAGACAGCCATTGGAACATCGCCGTGCCCCGTAATAAAGATGGTAGGCAACCATGAGCCATTGGTGATTAATCTTTCCTGTAATTCCAGCCCGCTCATACCACCCATCCTAACGTCAAGAATTAGGCAGCCCACCTGTATGGGTTCGTAAGCCGCTAAAAACGCTTCGGCGCTAGCAAAACAGCGCACCTGATATTGGTGGGCTTCAAGTAGCCAGTGCAAGGAATCCCGAACTGCCTCATTGTCGTCAACGACGAAGATAGTTTCAGTGAAGATGGCTGTGCTTTCCATAAATTTTCGAATAGCTCCTTCGAAGCGGCTGATAAAACTCGGTAGGCTATGAAATACCGTGCTAAGTAGAGTTCAAGTCTCTCGTCTTTTAGGCATTTTTATGACTAAAGCTTGGGGCAAAGCAGTACCTTTCTTGTTATTCCCGAGCGATAGTTGGCCAAGATTGACGTAAACAAGCAGTGTTAGGCAATAAACATGACGATACACACGACTGTAATAAACGTAAAACGAGATAGTCCAACAAGAGTTAGGTATTGATGAGATTTTAAAAAATAAGATAGTAGGAGGTTTCTTAATAAGAAACCTCCTTATATATGAGTCGGGGGGGATAAAGCTATGGATAAATGACTGAAATATTGCAAGGCTTGCGATAAGAGAAGCTTCTTATAAGCAAATTGCCTTCTTTTTTGTCTGATCGGGGTGCTTAGGTCTGCATGACGGGTGAGTTGTGTTGGGGTTCCGTATTCAATTCAATTCGTCGCCCCAAGCTACGAAAAATGCCAAAAAATGGTAGGTTGAGGTGGCGGAGGAACGCCAACATGCTTACCCCTTTGTTTTTGAAACTTTGAACAGGGGCTAGATCAGCGCTAGTTAACGCCCAGCGAGTTAGATACGCTTTTTATTCAGCCTTGAGAATTCTTCAGACGCAGCAATCGGCAAGCTAAAACAGAAGGAGCAGCCCCGAGCCTGACCATTTTTTTCAGCGTTGTTCTCAACCCAAAGTCGGCCCTGGTGAGCCTCGATAATAGAGCGGCAGATGTTTAAGCCCATGCCCATCCCATTAGATTTAGTGCTGTAAAAAGGTGAAAAAATCATTTCTGTATCAGCTTGATTAAGTCCTGGCCCTTGGTCAATCACACTAACAGCAGCCGAGTCACTATCGACGCGTATTACCAGACGTATCACATTCTCTGTCGAAAAATCGGGGCTGCCACTCATGGCCTCTGCCGCATTTTTTAAAAGATTAATAAGTACTTGCTCGATAAGTACAGGATCAACATAAAGTGTGGGGGGAGAAGCGCATATATCAGTCACGATGCGAATGCTATGCTTGCGCGTTTCAAGCTCAGCTAAACCAATCGCATCAGCCACGATATCCATAATTTTTGCTTCTTGGCGTCTGGGTTCGCTGCGCTGCACAAATTCGCGAATGCGCTTAATAATCATGCCCGCGCGCACTGCCTGATACGCAGTTTTTTCCAAGACGGGCAGCAGTTTATCGGCTTGCGTTGAGCCAGCCTTAACGAGCGCAGCCGTACCTGAGCAGTAATTGTGAATAGCTGCCAATGGTTGATTCAATTCATGTGCAAGGGAGGAGGCCATTTCGCCCATTGTGACTAAGCGGCTGGTGAATTGGAGTTTTTCTTCTTGGCGTCGAGCCTCCTCTTGCCCCTGTTTACGCGCTGTGATATCCGTGGCGATCTGCATTTGTACTAAATGACCATCTATCCACTGGATATTTTGGCAACGCACTTCAAACCATTTTTGCATGCTTTCTATATAAATTTCACTTGAGCCTGTGGCGCCTTCCGCTTCTGTGGCTAATGCCAGCGAACTATATCCATGAGGATGTCCCTGCTCTTTAAAACACTGCCGATAATTGTCATGGCCGCTGGCTAATTTGAGATGGCCAGTGGGCTGCATGCCGAATAAGCGGTAGTAATAGCGATTAGCAAATAGCAGTTTAGTTTTGGTGGGGGCAAGCACGGAAACGGCCGCGTCTAAGCTTTCGAGCACCGTCGTAAACTGAGCGCGTGCTGCGGCTAATTCCTCTCTGATGCTTTTAGATTCAGTGATATCGGTCAGTGCGCTAATCCAGCCAGTTTGTTGGCCGGTACTGTCAATCAACGGCCATATATAAGCGCATACGTCAAAAAGGGTGCCATTTTTGTGGCATAAGCGAAATTCAAGACCTTTTTCTGGCGGCACCAACCCTTTCTCTAAGGTTTGTTCCATGTACTGCTGCATTTCGGGGCAGTTTGCTTCATCTGGCCAATAGGGATACGGCGGTACTTGGCGCAGAAGCTCATTTTCACTCCAACCTACCATGCGGCAAAAAGCATGATTGACATGAATCATGCGAGCCTGCATATTGACCACGCGCATGCCAATCAGCATCGAATTTTCGAGCGCGCGCCTAAACGATGTTTCGGCATACAAAGCCTGTTGCGCTTCAAGGCGCTGCCGCCCATACCTCCATAAACTCCAGAGACTCCACAAGACGAAGCAGCACAATCCCATCACCAGCCAGGCTAGTGTGTTGTTGATGAGATGAGAGGCAGGCCTTGCATAGGCATAAGCGCGAATGGTGATTTCTTCGCCTAGCAAAGGCAAAGGCAGCTCATAAAATAGATAGTGTTGCCAAGGTGGCAGGTAGGAGGGAGCTTCGCGAGCGTGTCTCCGTTTGTTGATGATTGATATTTTGTAATTTGCGGTAAGCTCAGACGGCAATTCATAAGTTAAAAGCCGTTTAATCGAATACACCGCGGCGATTGTGCCGTGAAAAATACCGTTGCGATAAATTGGAGTTTGCAGCGTGATATAACCATTGCTAATCCCGTTAAGGTGCGGCAATGAATAAACTTGGTGCTTGCTTAAGCGCGCGTCATCAAAGGCCATGCGTAACATGCCGTCAATTTGCTCGCGCATTTTAAATAGCGGTGCTTTAGTAAGTGCTTTTGGGGAGCGCTGCCAATTTGGCTGACTGGTTTTATCAAGCCAGTTGATAAAAAGGATTGCCGGGTAGGCCTGAATGATTTCGGTGGCAGTTTGCTTGGCGCTATTGACCGTATAAAGCCCAGCACCAATATGCTGCGCAAATGCCGACAATTGTTCTTGTGTGCTCCTTAAGGTCAGCAAAATTTGCTGCTGTGCCCAAGAAGTATGACGGTATGCGGCTTCTTGCTGCTCTTGCTGTTCACGCTGATGCAAGGTCCAAAAGATCAAACTTATTACCATCAAAAAAATGATGGTTGAGATCAAAGGAGTGAGCAAATGGGCGTTAGAACGTTGATGGTTGTGAAACCAAGAATTTTTCGATGCCTCGGCGGTAGGCCGGGTACTGGTAGCACCCATAGCGCGTGTGGGAAGTAGTTATTGAATCAAGTGGGAGAGCACCGTCACTCAGTGCTCTACTATCGTTAATAGCGTGAGGTAGCGTGATCCGCTGGTAATCTGCAAAACATACTATGCAGACCTTCCTTATATAATACGCGAAGCGAGAGGATACTCGAAATCTTCACTCAATGCGTATATGCTCCGGCTTTTGCCGGCTTATTGGTTAATCCAAGCCTGGTCCGATAGATAAATTTCGAGATTAATGCAAACGAAAGCAAATGAAGCGAGGGGAGGGCGCGAATGCTCACCCCCATTGACTCGACTCGTTTTTATCTTGATGGACGAGACTAACTAAGTACTTACATTATTAGGAGAGGAGTATGTCCGCTCTATCCAAGGAAATGATGAAATATATTGCTTCTGACGAAGACACTGAAGAAACTGCCGAATGGTTAGCGGCGCTTGAGGGAGTGTTAAATGCCGCAGGCCCAGCTCGCGCGCATTATTTAATCGAAAAGCAAATTGAATTTGCTCGTCTGCACGGCGAGACTTTGCCTTTTTCTTCTAATACGCCGTATATCAATACCCTGCCGGTTAGCCTGCAGCCGCAAATACCAGGTGATCAAAACATTGAGCACCGCATCCGCTCTTATACGCGCTGGAATGCTATTGCAATGGTCTTGCGTGCTGGCCGAGATACGAATGTAGGCGGGCATATTGCGTCGTTTGCGTCAGGCGCTACGCTCTACGACGTAGGCTTTAATCATTTTTGGCATGCGCCAAGTGATACGCATGGTGGTGATCTTATTTTTGTACAGGGGCATGCGTCGCCTGGTATTTATTCCCGGGCCTTTCTATTAGGCCGCTTAAGCGAAGAGCAGCTGGATAGCTTCCGTCAAGAAGTGGGCGGCAAAGGTCTTTCCTCCTATCCGCATCCCTGGTTGATGCCGAATTTTTGGCAATTCCCAACGGTTTCGATGGGGCTTGGGCCAATTATGGCGATTTATCAGGCGCGCTTTATGAAGTACCTAGAGATGCGCGGTATCGCCAAAACTGCCGGACGCAAAACTTGGGTATTTCTTGGTGACGGCGAAATGGATGAGCCAGAATCCACTGGTGCGCTGGGTGTTGCGGGGCGTGAACGGTTAGATAATCTAATTTTTGTCGTGAATTGCAACTTACAGCGTTTAGATGGCCCAGTGCGCGGCAATGGCAAGATTATTCAAGAACTTGAATCAACTTTCCGTGGCGCAGGTTGGAATGTGATCAAAGTAGTTTGGGGCAGCCGTTGGGATGCGCTGCTCGCACGCGATAAGACAGGTGCCTTAATGCGCCGCATGATGGAAGCGGTAGATGGCGAATACCAAACCTATAAATCGAAAGATGGCGCGTATGTACGCGAGAATTTCTTCAATACACCAGAACTGAAAGCGCTAGTGCACGATTGGTCTGATGAAGATATCTGGCATCTCAATCGTGGTGGACATGACCCGCATAAAATTTATGCAGCGTTTCACCATGCGTCGCAAACCCAAGGCCAACCTACTGTGATTCTTGCCAAGACTATCAAAGGCTATGGCATGGGCGAAGCTGGGCAGGCGCTCAATATTACTCACCAGCAAAAGAAAATGCCGGTTGATGCGCTGAAGAAATTCCGCGATCAGTTTAACTTGCCGATTGCCGATCAAGACATTGAAAATGTGCCGTATTTAAAATTCGCTGAAGATTCGCCTGAGTTGCAGTATATGCGTGCACGGCGCACGGAACTGGGCGGCTATTTGCCAGCCCGCCGCGAAAAAGCAGAATCCTTAGCTGTGCCAGCCTTAGCCACTTTTGAGCCGCTGCTTAAAGGCACAGGCGCTGAGCGCGAAATTTCCACCACCATGGCTTTTGTGCGCATTCTTAATATCTTGCTCAAAGATAAAGTACTCGGTAAGCGCGTGGTGCCGATTGTGCCGGATGAATCGCGCACATTTGGGATGGAAGGCTTGTTTCGGCAGATCGGGATTTGGAATCAAGATGGTCAAAAATATGTCCCTCAAGACGCTGACCAGCTGATGTTCTACAAAGAATCTAAAAACGGACAGATCCTACAAGAAGGGATTAATGAAGCCGGCGGAATGTGTGACTGGATTGCTGCAGCCACATCGTATTCGACGCATGGCGAGATCATGATCCCGTTCTATATTTACTACTCGATGTTTGGCTTCCAGCGTATTGGCGATCTTGCCTGGGCTGCTGGCGATATGCGTGCACGCGGTTTCTTGCTGGGTGCGACAGCTGGGCGCACGACCTTAAATGGCGAAGGGCTGCAGCATGAAGACGGTCATTCGCATTTATTTTCTGCGCATATTCCAAATTGTATTAGCTATGACCCCACCTTTGCTTATGAGTTGGCTGTCATTATGCAAGACGGTTTGCGTCGGATGGTGCAAGAACAGCAGGATGTCTACTACTACCTCACGGTAATGAATGAAAACTATATTCATCCCGCCATGCCAGAAGGTGTTGAGCAAGATATTCTGAAGGGGATGTATTTGTTCAAAAAAGGCGAAGTAGGGAAGAAAGACACTGCGCCTCATGTACAGCTGCTAGGTTCTGGCACGATCTTTAACGAGGTGATTGCTGCGGCTGATTTACTGGAAAAAGATTGGGGCGTTAAGGCTGATCTATGGAGCTGCCCAAGCTTTACAGAGCTAGCTCGTGATGGTCAGGCGACTGCTCGACACAATCTATTGAATCCAAGCGATACGCCGCAACGCTCACATGTTGAGAAGATGCTAAAAGATGCAGTTGGGCCGGTAGTGGCTGCAACCGATTATGTGCGTGCATTTGCTGAACAAATTCGGGCTTTTGTACCAGGCCGTTATGTGGTGCTTGGGACAGACGGATTTGGTCGCTCCGATACACGTGAAAAGCTGCGTCACTTCTTCGAAGTAGATCGTTACTGGATTACAGTCTCAGCATTAAACGCGTTGGCTGATGAAGGAAAGATTGAACGCCGCATCGTGGCTGATGCTTTAGTGAAATATCAACTTGACCCAGCAAAATCGAACCCGTTGACTGTCTAAAACAAGGCGAGCATAGCCTGCGTTAGTGTTGCCTAAAAAAGCGCTGTATCAAATGCGAGTAAGCAATGTTGTCGCAAGGCAGTGCATAGACGGGGCACAGCTGTGGAGATGAAGCGTAGCCAAATACGCAGACATAACGCAACTGCCGGTTTATTCAGCGCTTCTCTAAGCGCTGCTTTTTAAAGAGATTTCTAAATGAGCCAAGTAATTGAAGTCAAAGTACCGGATATCGGCGACTATAAGGATGTGCCGGTCATTGATATATTGATCAGCCCAGGTGATACGGTTGAGTTTGAGCAACCTTTGGTGACGCTTGAATCAGACAAAGCAACAATCGATATTCCAAGTCCCCAAGCAGGTAAGATTAAAGAGCTGAAAGTACAAAGCGGCTCACGCGTGTCTGAAGGCTCGCTTATTTTATTGCTTGAAGTCGAGGAAGCGGGTAGTCAGCCAGAATCGGCTAAGCCAGCGCAAGCTGCCGCACCTCAAGCAACACCGCCAACTGAAACTGCACCTGAGAAGAAGGCACAGCCTTCAGACGTCTCAGAAAAGCAAGCTGCGCCTACAGCATCTACGCCAGCACCTCAAGCAGTAGCTTCTGCTGACACTGCTGTACAAGCGGGCCATGCTAGTCCTTCAGTGAGACAGTTTGCGCGTGAGTTGGGTGCCGACATACAGCGCATCGCAGGCAGTGGCCCCAAAGGACGTATTACTAAAGAAGATGTACAAGCCTATATCAAGCAGATACTGAGCCAAACTCAGGCAGGATCAGGTGCTAGCAGCGCGCAGGGCGCTGCTAGCGGGCTATCTTTAATGGCTTGGCCAAAGGTTGATTTTGCTAAATTTGGTCCAGTTGAATCCAAGCCTCTGTCACGCATTAAAAAGATTTCTGGCGCTGCACTGCATCGTAATTGGGTCATGATTCCGCATGTGACCAATCATGAAGAAGCCGATATTACAGAGCTAGAGGCTTTCCGTACCCAATTGGGCCAAGAGCAGAAAAATTCAGGCATCAAGGTAACCTTACTGGCATTTTTGATTAAAGCCTGTGCGTCGGCGCTTAAGCAATTCCCTACTTTTAATACGAGTTTAGTCGACGATAACCTGGTTTATAAGCAGTACTACAACATCGGGTTTGCTGCAGATACGCCAAACGGTTTAGTCGTGCCAGTGATTAAAAACGCTGACCAAAAAGGCTTGCTAACGCTTGCTCAAGAAACAGCTGAACTTGCCAAACTTGCACGCGATGGCAAGCTAAAACCTGAGCAAATGCAGGGCGGCTGTTTTTCTATCTCCTCGCTAGGTGGGATTGGCGGCACGCATTTCACCCCTATTATTAACGCCCCTGAAGTCGCTATCCTCGGCGTATGCCGCAGCAGTATGCGTGCGGTATGGGATGGCAAACAATTTGTTCCGCGCCTCATACTGCCGCTTTCGCTCTCATATGATCATCGCGTAGTCGATGGAGCAGAGGCTGCGCGCTTTAATGTGTATTTGGCCAAAGTCTTAGCTGACTTCCGTCGCGTATTGTTATAGAAAATCTAAAAAACCGCTTTAAAACAGGCTAAAAAATGATGGGTTGGTAGACAGCGCTACGTATTTGTAAAAAATGCAAATGACGAGCTGTCATGGGTTAGGAACAGAGCGCTAGATACACGTTGATAATCACGCTCTCTTCCAGTTCAACTGATACTTTTTAGCAAAGCTTTAAAGCGGTTGTAAGGAAGGTCTGCATAGGCCAGATGGCGGCGTTATGCCGCGTAGTACGATTTTTTATGTACTAGCACTGGCAGCAAAGGCATTCTTTGCCCTCCGGCCTATGCAGGCCTTCCTTAGTCATCTTAATTGGAAAAAGAATATGCCTATCACTGAATTGAAAGTGCCCGATATTGGCGACTTTAAAGATGTTGCTGTGATTGAGGTGTCAATTGAGCGCGGTGATCAAATCGAAAAAGACCAAACACTGATTACGCTTGAGTCAGATAAAGCTTCGATTGAAGTGCCGAGCGAAATCACGGGTAAGGTGGTAGAGGTTAAAGTCAAAGCGGGCGATAAAGTATCGAAAGGTACCGTGATTGCCACGGCCGAAGTTGAAGATGTATCAGCTACAACCACAGCCACAACCAATGAGGCAGCTAAGCCAGCGCAAGCCGCGAGCAATCTCCCCCCCGCGCAGCCAGCCAAAGCAGAGAACGTGCAAGCTAGCCCCGCGCCTGCGGCAGCAAGCTATACCGGCAGTGCCGAGATAGAAACTGAGCTTTTAGTACTAGGCGCTGGCCCAGGCGGCTATTCAGCTGCTTTTCGCGCCGCTGATTTGGGCATCAAGACAGTATTAGTGGAGCGTTATCCGACGCTTGGTGGCGTGTGCTTGAATGTAGGTTGCATTCCATCGAAGGCGCTCCTGCATACCGCACAGGTGATGCAAGAAGCGCAGACACTTAGCCATCACGGCATTGTATTTGGCAAGCCACAAATTGATCTCGATAAGCTGCGCGCTTTTAAAGCAGGCGTGGTGACCAAGCTAACGCAAGGCCTAGCCGGCATGGCAAAAGCGCGTGCTGTGCAAGTGGTAAACGGGCAGGGCGCTTTTGTCGATCCGTATCATTTAAAGGTCAAAACAGCTGACGGCGAAAAGGTTATTAAATTTAAACAGGTGATTATCGCCGCTGGCTCTGAAGCGGTGAAATTACCCTTTTTGCCAGATGATGAACGTATCGTCGATGCCACTGGCGCACTTGCCCTGCCGCAAATTCCTAAGCGCATGCTAGTCATTGGCGGCGGCATTATTGGCCTTGAAATGGCGACTGTGTACGCCGCACTGGGTGCCGAAATTGATGTAGTTGAAATGCTCGATGGCTTGATGATGGGGGCCGACCGAGATCTAGTTAAAGTGTGGGAAAAATTTAATGCCAAGCGCTTTAATAAGATCATGCTGAAAACCAAAACCGTCAAGGCTGAAGCGAAGAAGGATGGCATTTATGTCACCTTTGAGGGTGAGAATGTGCCCACCAGTCCTCAGCAATACGATATGGTGCTGGTCTCAGTGGGACGCACACCAAACGGTAAAAAGCTGGATGCGGATAAAGCTGGTGTGCAGGTGACTGAGCGAGGCTTTATTGAAGTAGATAATCAGCAGCGTACCAACGTGCCGCATATCTTTGCGCTGGGCGATATTGTCGGCCAACCGATGCTCGCCCATAAAGCGGTACATGAAGGGCATGTTGCTGCTGAAGTCGCCGCTGGGCTTAAGTCTTACTTCGATGCCATGCAAATTCCTTCGGTTGCCTATACTGATCCAGAACTGGCTTGGGCTGGGAAAACCGAGGATCAGTGTAAAGCTGAAGGCATTCAATACGGCAAAGCAGTGTTCCCGTGGGCTGCTTCAGGCCGTGCTATTGCTAATTCTCGTGATGAGGGCTTTACCAAACTGTTGTTTGATAAACAGACGCATCGCGTGATTGGTGGCGGCATCGTCGGCGTGAGTGCGGGTGATCTCATCAGTGAAATTTGCTTAGCGATTGAAATGGGCGCCGATGCGACCGATATTGGCAAAACCATTCATCCGCATCCAACTCTTGGCGAATCGATTGGGATGGCCGCAGAACTATTTGAAGGCGTATGCACTGATTTACCGCCTGCCCGTAAGTCAACTCCCAAGGAATAAGTCAATCACTTTTTAGCGTTTCAAATAAGAAAGCAAGACATCCCGTTGGCGATGTCTTGCTTTCTTATTTCTATACTATTTCCTTCTTTATAAGCCTAATTTTGGCAGCAAGCTGTCCAATCTTATGCGATTTTTCGTTGAACTGTGACACCAGTTTTTAAAAAAAGCTACTGTCACTTTGCGTACCTTGAGTAAGCCAAAAAAGTGTTAAGTCTGTTTATCAGAACTGCTTTTGAATGACTCGCATACGCTTTATTCGATGCTTCTTTTATGGTTTTTTTACGCATTTAAATAAGAAATTTCGTTTTCCATACAGACTGATTTGTCGCTACTGTTATGCTTGGATAACTGCCTTTCTAGCTTGTTATTGATAAGGGTTAGGAATATCTGCGCAAGCTCGGGAAACGCTGAATAATTTAGGCAATAAGCTTGCAGCGGCAGGATAAAAAACTGCAGCCTCCTTGGTCGCGATTTATTCGGAATTTTCCTAAAACCTTTTAATTGCATCAATAATTCTTAGAAAAACAATAATAGTTAAAGTCTTTTACCGATAATTTTTTTGCGCAGTCAAGCGTATCGTGTGTGCTTTTTAAAGAAATAAATGCTTGAGCGACAGTAGCTTTTGTCTGAGCTTTATTTAGCCAAGCTGTCTCTCAGAGATCGAGTCAAAGCCTGCTAGCAAAATTTTTAAAAACTTAATCAAATTAAATGCCTAATTAAGTTTTTAAGCCCTCTTAATGGCTAATTATGCAAGCGCTGACTGCCAGTTCAAACACTCAGAAAATGAGTGCTGACTAATAGAAGAAATCCCATGAAAAGTGGAAAACTGAATTTGTTCCGGGCGATACACAAGATTACGGTTGGCGTTGCATTCTCGCTCGCCGGTTGGACCGCCCTCGCGATTGTGCTTAATGTCACCCCGACTTCAGCTTTTGCGGCGACTGCTGCATCATCTGAAGTAGCTGCTCGGAATAAGGCGCAAGCTAAGCCGACTCTGGCTTCTCGTAAACCTGCTCGAAAATTAAAGCAGCGTCGAGTAAAAGCGCAAAAAGCGGTAGCTAACACTAGCGTGCGAAAGGTTGCGGTGCGCCGCCGCCTGGTGTATCGACGCAGTGCCTATGCGCATCGCTCAGGCATTCGCAAAGTGATGTTTGCTCCCGCTCCTTTATCGTTTGGACGTGCGTCTGGTTTGCATAAGGCACCTGATAGCTTGGCTTTGCGCTCAAGCGTTGCCTATGTTATCGATCAAAATACCAATGAATTGCTGTACGAAAAAAATTCAAATGCGGTGCTGCCCATTGCTTCTATCAGCAAGCTAATGACAGCGATGGTGGTACTCGATGCTAATTTACCGCTCAATGAAATGTTGCAGGTGACGAATGAAGACCGTGATCTTGAGAAGGGCACCCACTCGCGTTTATCAGTAGGCTCACGACTCACCCGCGATGACATGCTGCATATCGCCTTAATGGCCTCTGAAAATCGCGCAGCGGCTGCTTTATCACGTTATTACCCGGGTGGGCGGGCAGCCTTTATTGCTGCGATGAATCAAAAAGCGCTTTTATTGGGAATGACCCAAACGCATTTTGCTAACTCAACCGGCTTATCTAGCCTGAATGTTTCAACCGCACGTGACCTTGCTAAGATGGTCAACGCGGCTTATCAGTATCCACTGATTCGTCAATTCTCAACCGATGTGACGCACAGTGTTTATACAGGCAGACAGACGCTTCGCTACAACACAAGCAATGCCTTAGTGCGCAATTTGGTGTGGGAAATTGGTGTGCAAAAAACTGGGTTTATTAATGAGGCGGGGGAATGTTTAGTCATGCAGGCGACCCTATTGAATCGGCCGGTAATTATGGTGTTGCTGGACTCAACAGGCAAATACTCACGCTTTGGCGATGCGCAACGCATTCGCACTTGGCTTAGCAAGAGCAATATGCAACATATGACGAGCACTGATGTTAGGCCAGAAGATTTGTAAAATTAACTGCGGCTAGGTGCGCATTTAACGACTTCATTTGACAGTTTTTATAAGGCATTGGCGGGCCGCTTCTAAAAGCCTATGCAAAACGCAATTGCTATAAAAAATGGGCTAATGAAATATTGTGACCGCCTGTTTGGCTATTACAGGCTCCTGATCTTTTAGTGTAGTTGCGCGCTTAGAGATGAAAAGAGCCCCATATTGATCAAAATGACAGTTTCCTTCGCATCTCATGCTCGCTATGACTTGCCTTAATCTATCAAATTCGCTTGAATTTTCGAAAAAAGGCAAGCTCTTTCCTCTAGCTAAAGTATTTTAAAGGCCCCCACCATATTTTTTGACGTGCCTTAATAATTTCATAAGAATATATTTCATCATCTATCTTCAGATTATGGAAACCATTTGGAAATATTAATGCGCGCATCAAAATAATCGATTTTAACTCGATTAAACCATTGCGTGAGATAGATATATCTTTGAGGCGTGTAGGCAAGGGTTTTAGGTCTTTAAAACTTACCTTCTCAACATCATCGCCAATTTTGTTTCCATCTAACGCTAAAAACTCTAAGTCCTCTGGTAGTTTATCTATTAAATTCTTCAAGCCAGTAGCGTTAAGCTGGTTAGAACATAAAGTTAATACCTTAAGACCTTTTGGTAATGCAGGAGAATCTTCAAGGCTTCCTTCTCCAATTCGATTGCCATCTAGATATAGTTTTTTAATACTTTCTGGCAAAATTTTTGCCAAAATTTTGAATCCTTCTGAATCAATTTCATTGTCTTGCAAATTCAATTCTTCCAGTCCGTTTGGTAATTTATTCATTAAATTCTGGAGTGAAACAGCACCTAGTCCATTGGATCTTAAATTTAAAAATTTAAGATTTTCTGAGAACGCTGATAAATTTTCAAGGCTTCCAGTTCCAATTTGATTATATTCTAGATGTAAGATTTGAATGCTGTTTGGTAAAACTTTTGCTAAAGCTGTGAAGTTTTCTGCATTGATTTCATTGTTTTGCAAGCACAATATTTTTAATGGTCCTGGTAATTTATTTTTTATAATTTTAGAAAAATCTGCGCCAAGTTGATTGGAGGCTAAATTTAATAACTCAAGACCTTTTGGGAATGCTGGGAAATCTGCAAGACTTCCATCCAATATTCGGTTAGATTCTAAATGTAATACTCTAATGCTATCTGGTAAAATTTTTACTAAAGCCGTGAATCCTTCCGCATCGATTTGATTGCGTTTTAAAGAAAATTCTCGTAATTTTTCTGGTAATTTATTTATTAAAATCAGGAAGAAAAATGCGCCCAGCTGATTGCTGTCTAAATTCAATATCTGAAGGCCTTTTGGGAATGCTGGAAAATCTTCGAAAATTTTAAATCCAATTTTTCCATCATGAAAATCGTGAGTGCCAATATCATTTCCATCTAGTTTTAACTCCGATAATTCTGGCGGCAATTTTTTTAATAAATGTTTCAGTCCATGAATAGTAATTTGACTAGAGCGCGCGGATAAAATCTTTAATTTTTCTGGAAATTTTTCTAAAGTATCAAAGTTTATATCTGTTAATTGATTTCCATCTATTTTTAAATATTCAATTCCGATTGGTAGCTTACTGGCGATATGCAAAAATAGCTCATTATCAATGCTATTTTCTGAAAAATTTAGATACTTAATTCCTTTCGGAATTGATTCAAGCAAACATTTGATTTTTTCATGGCTTATGTTGGAGTTTTTTATTGAAAATTGAATGGCATCTGAGTCATGAATATGAGATTTAAAATGTTCCACGCTTTCATTTTCAATCTTAACTCCATCAAAGTGCAGGTGATAAGTATTTTTAGGGAGAATTGATAAAATTTCTTTTATTTTCTCATTTGGTATCTCAACTTCTGAAAGGTATGCATATGTGCCAATTATATTTTTATTTTTTTCAAAAATGATTTTTAGTTTTTCGATAATTGTATTTATATATTCTAATTTTAATCTATAAATCGAGATGCTTAGACTCAAAATATTTGTTCTAGATCCTAAAAAATCTAGCGCAGCTATAGATCCCTTTAAAACGCCGAGCGGATGAAATTTTAAATTTATATGCCGCGCATCTTTTAATCTTCCAGTGCCTGATACAACTTCACGAAATATTCTATTGTCGGATATTTTTAAATACCAATTAAATTGCATTGTTATCCAGAATTGACGAGAATTTTTATCATCTGCGAGATATTGGGCTATAGATAAAATAAACTGCCTGCTAACTGATGTAAGCCGCATTAAATCCTTAACCGCCAGCTGTTTGTAAACTAAACGATGCAATTCTTCCGGTATTTTTGAAAAATAATCATTTTTACTATTGTCTGCAAAGGACTCTATTTGCAGCGCTGCCTCCTGTGAATTGTCTCGATTTGACATATCCATTTTTCTATTAATAGCTGCCAATACCAAATCATTAATTCCAGTGACCTTATTGCTTGTCATATATGACCTCATTATTTATTTTTTTCAAAATTTTTTAATTAAATGATTTTGCTAGCTAGTTGCGCAACCGATAGAAAAAATACTTCCTGCTATTGCAGGCTTTAAACTACAACGCTAAACCTTTTGTTCACTTGCCTTCGCAAGCTGAAATCGCAGCTTTGAAACTCGCCTGCGCATTCTGATATACCTATCCTCTCTATATCCACTTCGTCATAGCTGGTACATAGTATGAAATACTGGCAAATATATCTTATTGAGTAAGCTCAACTGGAGTTTTCTTAGAGAGAGTTTAAGAGATGATGTTGACGTGGTTGGAGTTGAGCGAAGCAGAAGCCATGGAGCGAGAAAGGATGTCTAATAGACGTTGTGATTGGCCCACGCAGGATCATTCGCGAATAGTCTTGGATTGCATGAGAGCATTGCAGCGAAGGAAATCGCGAAGCGGCAGGAACTGACGCTGGAAATGATAGACGAGCGGCGAAGGCTATCTGTGCTCTATATTTTGAAAAGGTCTTTTTCAAAAAACTTATGGATTTTTCGAGTTAGATAAAAGCCATAAACTGTTAAAACTTTGGTTAAAAAGGCGGCAGTAATGGCCAGCGCTAAAATCAAATAGCTACAGCGATTGCCTAAGAGCAAGCTGTCCCCTTTTTACATTAGGTATTTTTGTACTGTCGCCGCTAGCATTTTTTGCCCGCTAGCTTATGCAGATCTTCCCTAATTTCTCTAAGGGGCACTTTTGTTTCGCTTGCCTAATTGAGTCAATCTTTATTCAAATTAGTGATCGCCCACCTGATAATTTTTTTACCAATTAATTCAAAACTTGAGCAATGGCTTGTGCGACTTTCTCGAGATTTTTCGTATTTAACGCGGCGATGCAGATACGGCCAGTGCCAATAGCATAAATACCAAATTCAGATCTCAAACGTTCCACCTGCTGCGCGTTAAGCCCGGAGTACGAGAACATGCCATGTTGCTGCAGAATAAAGTCAAACTCATGCTGTGGACTAAGCTGTTTTAGTTTGGCAACTAAGGCTTCACGCATCCCACTAATGCGCTCGCGCATACCATTTAGCTCCTGCTCCCATAGCGTGCGTAATGCCGGTGTGCTGAGTACTTGATAGACGATTGCACTGCCATAAGTGGGGGGATTGGAGTAGGTAGTGCGAATCACGCGTTTGACTTGCGATAGCACGCGCCCGGCCTCTTCTTTGCTGGCAGTCGTGATGGAAAGCGTGCCGACTCTTTCTCCGTACAGCGAAAATGTCTTGGAAAATGAATTGCCGATAAAGCTTGGCACACCAGCTTCAGCAAAAAGGCGCACAGCAGCGGCATCAGCCTCAAGATTGACACCAAAACCTTGGTAGGCCATATCCAGAAATGGGACCAACTGCCGCTCTTGTACGGTGGTGACGATTTTTTTCCACTGTTCAACGGTTAAATCAACGCCGGTTGGGTTGTGGCAGCAAGCGTGCAGCACGACGATGGTACCTGGTGCATAGGCATTAAATGCTGCCAGCAAACCATCAAAGTTGACTGCATGCGTAGCGGCGTCGTAGTAGGGGTAGTGAGTAACTTCAAATCCCGCATTTTTAAAAAGCGCAGCATGGTTTTCCCAACTTGGATTGCTAATGGCGACTTGGGCATTAGGTAGCATGCGTTTTAGAAAATCAGCCCCAACTTTTAAGGCCCCGGTGCCGCCTAATGTCTGTACTGTGACGATGCGGCCCTGTTCAAGCACAGAGGAAGTTTCGCCAAACACCAATTTTTGCACGGCTTTATTGTAGGCAGGCAAGCCATCAATCGGCAGATAACCATGTGCAGCCGCGTTGTTAAGCAGGGCTTGTTCGGCTTGGTAGGCTGAGCGCAGGAGGGGGAGGCGGCCTTCCTCATCGGTGTAAACGCCTACGCCAAGATTAACTTTATGGGGACGAGTGTCAGCATTAAAGGCCTCGGTTAAACCTAGGATAGGGTCGCGTGGAGCGAGTTCAACGTCAGAAAATAAGGGCATGAGATGGCTCAAGAGAAAATTAAGGAAACGCTGAATAAATCGGGAGCGGCGTCATGCCGACTTGCCGTACATTTGTACTGCCTGCGTCGGCATTCCTTGCTCGCAATTTATTCAACCTTTCCTTAAGGGCAAATTAAAGAAAAAATAGCGCGGTCGATAAAGACTAAAATAACTTCCTTGCTTTGCTGGCTGCGCAATAGAGCGCCTATTTTAGTTAAGGCAGACCTTTCTTAACCAAAACAGCACCGCCTACCTCACGAGCAAAGTATGCCTTTGCGCCAGTACAACTGGTACGGCTTGCAGGTTGCAGTTGTACTTCCTGCCGCCCTAGGTGAGCAATGCAACAAAACATAGGATTTTAGCGAAGATGACTAAGCAATGGGAAATTCAGGATGGTCTAGATGAAGCAAAGTTTGCAACCTTTGCCGATTCGCCCTATCAACTGTATCAGCCGTATCTGCCGGCGGGCGATCAGCCCGAGGCAATTCGCCAGCTGCGCGAAGGGTTGCTGGATGGCTTATCGTTTCAAACCTTACTTGGTGTAACCGGCTCAGGCAAAACGTATACGATGGCCAACGTCATCGCTCAACTTGGCCGCCCAGCGATTGTATTCGCGCCGAATAAAACCTTGGCGGCGCAACTCTACTCTGAATTCCGCGAGTTCTTCCCCCGCAATGCGGTGGAGTATTTCGTCTCGTACTACGATTACTATCAGCCAGAAGCTTATGTGCCACAGCGTGATCTTTTTATTGAAAAAGATTCCTCGGTCAATGAGCACATCGAGCAGATGCGACTGTCAGCGACTAAAAGCTTGCTTGAGCGGCGCGACACAATCATCGTGGCAACCGTGTCAGCGATTTACGGTATCGGTAACCCGAGTGAATATCACAAGATGATTTTGACGCTGCGCAGCGGCGACAAACTCAGCCAACGTGAAGTGATTGCACGGCTCATTGCGATGCAATACACGCGTAACGAAACGGACTTCCAGCGCGGCACCTTTCGGGTGAGAGGCGATACGATTGACATATTTCCAGCCGAACATGCCGAAATGGCTGTGCGGATTGATTTATTTGACGACAACGTTGATTCACTACAACTATTTGACCCGCTAACTGGGCGCATTTGCCAAAAAATCTCGCGCTTCACCGTTTATCCGTCCTCGCACTATGTCACGCCGCGCGATACGGTGCTGCGCGCCATGGAGACGATTAAAGTCGAATTGCGTGAACGGCTCGACTATTTCTATAAAGAATCCAAATTGGTTGAAGCGCAGCGACTCGAGCAACGCACGCGCTTTGATTTAGAAATGCTGCAAGAACTTGGTTTTTGCAAAGGCATCGAAAACTATTCACGGCATTTCTCGGCCGCGCAGCCTGGTGAGCCGCCGCCTACCTTAGTGGATTATTTACCCAAAGACGCGCTGATGTTTCTCGATGAATCGCATGTCCTGATTGGGCAACTCAATGGCATGTACAACGGCGATCGCGCCCGCAAAGAAAATTTATCGAATTATGGTTTCCGACTACCTTCGGCATTAGATAACCGCCCGCTCAAATTTGTTGAATTTGAGGGCAAGATGCGCCAGGTGATTTTTGTTTCCGCGACCCCAGCTGACTATGAGCAGCGCATCTCCGATCAGGTTGTCGAACAGGTGGTAAGACCCACAGGCTTAATCGACCCAGAAATTGAAGTGCGCCCAGCGCGTACCCAAGTAGACGATGTATTAACCGAGCTCAATGCACGCGTCAAAGTGGGTGAGCGTGTGCTGATTACCGTGCTCACTAAGCGCATGGCCGAACAGCTGACTGACTTTTTATCCGAGCATGGCGTTAAGGTACGTTATCTTCATAGCGATATTGATACCGTTGAGCGTGTCGAAATTATCCGTGATTTGCGCCTGGGAGTTTTTGATGTACTGGTCGGCATCAACTTGCTACGAGAGGGATTAGATATTCCTGAAGTCTCACTGGTGGCTATCTTCGATGCAGATAAAGAAGGCTTTTTACGCGCTGAACGTTCACTGATTCAAACCATTGGCCGGGCAGCCCGTAATGTCAACGGCAAAGCCATTCTCTATGGCGATAAGATCACCCGCTCGATGGATCGCGCCATCAGCGAAACTGAGCGACGCCGTGCCAAGCAAATTGTGCACAACACTGAACATGGCATTATCCCGAGAGGCGTAGTGAAGCGTATCAAGGACATTATTGATGGCGTATACGACATCGATCAGGAACGCGCCGACCTAAAAGTAGAGCAAGAGCGGGCCAAATATCAGCAGATGAGCGAAAAGCAACTGGCCAAAGAAATTAAGCGTCTAGAAAAAGAAATGATGACTCACGCAAAAAACTTTGAATTTGAAAAAGCCGCGAGCGTACGTGATCAGCTGGCGTCACTGAAAGAACAAGCCTTTGGCGCAAATGTAAAAGACCATATTCAAAGCTAATCTAAATGAACTTGTGCAAAGTGAGTTCTTTTTTCAATAGTTAGCCCAAGCTTTTAAAAATGAAGATGAGGGGCGTAAATGGCAAATTAATATTGAATTTACGTTTGCTGCTTCTCTCTCATTGAAACTAGCTTTTCCTATTCCATTACCCAAACGTATAAAAGCCTTCATTACTTACCCTTAAAGACATACCTTTAAGAGAGCCTTTGCTCGACGTCTAATCCTCGCAAGCTTTTTGAAAAAACACAAAGAATAACAGTGCCAAAAGTCGAGCTTGTTACTCACGAGCACGATGTTCAACAGCAGAGCATAGACGGCCAGCTTCAACCCGCCTTTCCTTGATAGCTTATTGCACACACGGACTGTTGCCGTACCGATATCCAGATTTATCTCTAGTTCAAACGACGAATTTTGCCCGTAGGATTAGGCTAAATTTTAGTTTCGCTTTTGTGCATTACTGCACACGGTAGGTTGTTATATGAATGCAAACAAGTAAAAGATTGCGCTAAAGACGCTACAGGAAAAAAGATGGGATCGCATTTAAATATCAATCTTTCCTTATTGGGGAGCCGTAGTCCGAGTACCAGCCTCAGCGAAAAAGGCCCAGAAGAACATTATAAAATGGCCTTAGATTGCCATCGACAAGGTCATTTTGAAGCGGCAAAGACAGGCTATTTAGAGGCAATTCGGATAGCAAGGCAAATTTATGAAGGGAATAATAACCGTGACCAAGCAGCGTGTCTGATCTTAGCGAAGAGTCACTTTGGTTATGCATCTTTACTAAAAGAGCATACTCATACTTTCGAAGCAGAAAAGAATTATCAAGAAGCTGAGTATTACATCAAGCGCGCAAACCATTTGGATCCGAATCAAGAAGAAATAGGTAGCCAAGCTCACACTATCTTCATGGAGCCTGCCGCTTTTTTAGATACCCAGGGAGAACACGAAGCAGGTAAAAGAGAAAGAGAAGAGGCGAGTGAATTTACGCCAGTGGCCAAAAAAAGGCGAGAAGAAGCGAGTCCATTTATTCATCAAATTCAACCTCATTCTTCGGCTTCTCATCCAAAGTTTGAAGCCCATCCCTCTCAACGCATCCCTGTTTCTGACACGTCTATCCAGGAAAAAATTGGGCAGGTCGAGCGCCTATTTAACGAGTTACTTTCGACGCTAGAATCGTTAAAGATGCCCCATACACCTAGCCTTTTTGTAGTGTATGCACACCATAATCAACATGGAGAGGCGAAGGCTGATGTTGCTAAATATCTCATTGAGAATTTATCCCGAATCTGCATTAATGTGTACTCGGATCAAAAGCCGAGGGGTTCCATGCCTTCAAGTGCCTCGCAAGATCAAAAATGCGACGGCACGCTCGAAGATATTTTAACCAGTCAACTGCGTTTACTGCCCAAGCGATTAAGAGACGAGGTGGAAGTCGTTGATCGGGTCGTTGTGTGCTGTTCCGGGGTATTAAGTAAGTATCTCGAGCAATGGGGACCCAACGGACAATACTATGAAATTTACCGTAACAAGCTAACAAAAGCCTATGAACTCGCCTGCGAGCAGAAGAACGATAAAGAAATCCGCGATGTGGTCAAACAATTTTCGCAAGAAGAACCGTATCGAGTTGGATTCCACCACGTCTTGACAGAAATCGCTTTTTTGCAAATCCGCGCAGAAAAATTAGTTGGTCAGTCGCATGGCATCATCCCAGTTTCGCTCACCGCAAAGAGCTACGAATCATGCCTGCAGAAATTTATTGATACGACCGTGGTTCGCGTGGAAGACATTGCCCGCATTCAAGCCCAATCGGGCCCAGAAGTGTATCCGAACGAGAGTCGGCACTACGTGATGTTCAAGCTCATCGGTCGGATTTTAGTAAACAGTGAGGAGGCCCAAAGCGCTATAGCTCCATTTTGGAAGGAGTACCAAAGCTTTACTGGTCGGTTAAAGCTGCAACCTTCAGCGCCTGATGGGACTGTGTTTTTTGACTGCGTAAAAAAAACCTTGGCCAATGTACAGGTGGCAATGGGAAAGCAGGCTTTGCTCCCACGCAATCTTCCCTTAGTAGACCTGCGCAACGCCCTGTTTAAGCATTATGAACTGGATTTAAAGATCCAGCGTATTTCTGGAAAAGAGCTGGATCTTGCCAGTTGCTATATCAACCTCGCCATTGTCGAGAGTAAAGAACAGCAAAAAGCAGACAAAGCCAAGATCAAAACCCAAGCTTCCACGTTTTACCGTCCCTCCAGCTACGAAGAGATTAAGCAGGCCAATCTTCAAAGGCCTATTCCTTTAGAAAAATTGTTCGAGCAACACAAGCTGCGCAATGGCCAAGTAGGTATTCCCAAGCGGGTACTGCTTCAAGGTCGAGCTGGGATTGGCAAGACAACGTTGTGCAAGAAAATAGTTCATCTCTGTCAAAAGGGCCCTTGGAAAGACCGTTTTGATGCAGTGCTCTGGCTGCCACTGCGCCAGCTTAAAACTTATAACGCTAATAACTTAAGAGATCTATTAGCTAATAAATATTTCTCTGGTCTGTCTGAGGGAGAAAAGTATGCCAAACAGCTGATAGATCATAACGATAAAATTCTGTTCATTCTGGATGGCTTGGATGAGGTATCTATTGAGTTGAATACAGGGAGGGGGAGTCCGCTGGGCAATTTGCTCACCGATTTGTTAGGCCAGCCTCAGTTGATTGTTACTTCTCGTCCAACTGGAGTGGATTCCAGTCGGCTAAAAGCGTTTGATCTGGAACTCGAAACGATTGGGTTCAGCCACGAAAATGTTCAGATGTATTTGGAAAAAACCGAACCTGAATTTGCGACTGAGATTCTAGAAGTGATGAAGCGTACCCCTGCCATGCGGGAGCTTGGTAATATTCCAGTACAGCTTGATGCCTTATGTTACAGCTGGCCAGCTGTAAAAGCCGCGGTACGAAAAGGCGCAACAGTAACGATGACCATGTTGTATCAAGCGATGGTGGACAAACTGTGGCGCAAAGATGCTGAACGCCTAAATAAAGCCTACGATGGGCAACCCTTATGTTCCTCTGATTTGATAGCTGCCAGCCCCAAAGAAATTGAAGGACTCTTAGCAGATGAAAGCGATTACTTGAGCTATTTAAGTTTTAGAGGGCTGCAAAAGAACGTCATAGAGTTTGATCCTTCGTTTTTAGGTGCGATTAAGAAAGAAATTAATGAAAAGCGAGAGCAGCAGGGTAAGAAACTATTGCCTTTGCCTTTGCCATTCCAGCGCTATTTAAAGCAGACTTCTTTTTTGCACACCTCAGACGTTGATCTTCTTGAGGATGAGCGGAAATATTATTTTCCCCATTTAACCTTTCAAGAATTCTTTGCGGCGAAGTTTTTAGCAAAACATCTTGACGCTTATTTGACAGCAGAAGGCGAATATAAGGCGCAAATTGGATCGGTTGAAAATGGACTGGCACTAACGCCTGAGGCACTCAAGAACTTTGTGAATCAGCATAAATATGACCCACGCTATCAGATTGTTTGGTGGATGGTTGCAGGGCTATTGAAGGGGGAATCGCTCGAGGGCTTCTTTCATTTTCTAGTAAACGAACCACGAGATTTGCTTGGAGGCGCGCATTTTCCTTTGGTCACGCATTGCTTGCACGAAGCCCGTGCTCGTTTGTCCGCAGAAACCATTAACTCCTTAGAGGAGGAATTGAAAAAAGATCTCCAATTAGGTGTGGAATTAAAAATAATATATGACAACATGAAGATTGGAAGAGCGGAGAGCCTGTCTGCCTTTCCTGAGCATCTACTGCTTGAGTTTATTAAGGAATATAGGAGGAAATATGAGGCTTGGATTCTTATTTGTGAGGCATTGCAAAGCCGTCCGACTCTATCCGATAAAGCTTTAGAGATTCTTATTGAAGCATCACTATCTGGGGCTTTTTTTAGCCACGCGGCAACCAAAGTATTAATTCCTCATGCGGACAGCTCCAAGCTAATCCAAAAAGCCTTAATAGAAAGACTAAAACGGAGAGAAGACGAGAAAGTCGAAGAAGTGGCCGCCGACTTAGGCTCTTATGAGGCCAGTTCTGAGTTAATCCGAGATGCCCTCATCAATTTGTTAGAAAAAGGTGAATTTCTTGCGCCTATATTAGATGTGGTCGCTGTATTACCTCCTTACGAGAACAGTTCTGAGTCAATCCTAGGCGCCTTCATTGGGATGTTAAGCGAGACTGAAGATTCTGAGGTCAAACGAGAGGCAGCCGCGGCATTAACTTCTCATGTGGTCAGCGCTGAGCGAATCCGAGCAGCTTTTATGAAGATGCTAGAAGAGGATGAGATACCTTGGCTCAGACGGGGGGCAGTCACCGTGTTAGGCTCGTATGCAGTCAGCTTTGAGCGAGTCCGAGACGCCCTCATCAAGATGCTAGAAGAGGATAGACTAGCGGCAGTCGCCAGGATAGGCTCTCGTGCGGCCAAATTTGGGTGGGTCAAAGGAGGCCTCTTCATCAAGGCGTTAGAAGAAGAGGAGGCTAAAGTCAGACGAGCGGTAGCCCAAGCATTAGCTCCTCATGCGGCCAGCTTTGAGCGAGTCGGAGGCGCCTTCATCAAGGCGTTAGAAGAAGATAAGGATGCTAGCGTCAGACGAGTGGTAGCCCAAGCATTAGCTCCTCATGCGGCCAGCTCTGAGCTAATCCAAAACGCCCTCATCAAGATGCTAGAAGAGAATAAAGATGCTGAGGTCAGACGAGATGCAGCCCGAGCATTAGGCCCCCATACGACTAACTCTGAGCGAATCCGAGGTGCTCTCATCAAGGCGCTAGAAGAGGATAAGGATGCTGAGGTCAGACGAGATGCAGTCCGAGCATTAGGCCCCCATACGACTAACTCTGAGCTAATCCGAGATGCTCTCATCCAGACGCTAGAAGAAGATAAGGATGCTAGCGTCAGAGCAGCAGCAGCCGAAGCATTAGGTCCTTATGCGGCCAGCACTGAGCTAATCCGGAAGGCTCTCGTCAAGACACTAGAAGAGGATAAGGATGCTAAAGTCAGACGAGCGGTAGCCCGAGCATTAGGTCCTCATGCGGTTAGCTCTGAGCGAGTCCGAGGCGCACTCATCAAGACAGTAGAACAGGATAAGGATGCTAACGTCAGAGGAGATGCAGCCGAAGCATTAGGCCCCCATGCGACTAGCTCTGAGCAAATCCGAAACGCCCTCATCAAGACGTTAAAAGAGAATGAAGATACTAGCGTCAGAGGAGCGGCAGCCCGAGCATTAGGTCCTCTGATGGCCAGCTCTGAGTTAATCCGAGAAGTCTTCATAGAGATGCTAGAAAAGGGGGGGGATTCTAAGGCTAGCCAAGCAACCACAGAATTAATCTGGTATTCGAGCAATCCTCAAGATGTTTTAGATGCCATATTAAAGAAGGAGGAGTTAGAGGATGAACCTTTTGACTACCATGGATTAGCGAATCGTCCTGATCACGGATATCTCATACTGCCTTATTTATCCTCCGAGCAACTTCAGGAGTTTTATACGCACTGCCTGCTTCTCGACAGTTATGACGATAATATGCCTCTTTATTACCACGACGAGGCTTTGCATTTCTATACCTCGACCGGGCCAGGAAAACCTATTTCTACTAGTTATGAGCAGTTCGAAAAGATAAAGCAGGCTTTTGAACAAGCTAGAGAAAATCTCCTAACTGAGTTTCCACCAAAAGAAGTTGCTTTGGAGCAAAAGCACCTTATTGATGAAGAAACGAAGTCAGAAAATACGCTGCCCCCCATAAGAGATCCGTTTTCTACTGATCAAGAGATGAGTTCACAAGATGAGCTGCCTTCATTCAAAGAATTGTTTTCTATAGAGGAATAAAAAAAGCGACCGCAGAGATTGCCTTGGCGGTCAGTCTTGGGAGTATGGGGGGAGAAACGAGAAGCCTATTGCTGTTTTAACGTGCCGCTCTCTCGCATTATTCAAACACAGGTTTTTCCTCACCTCGCTTTAAGGTTGGGTGGTGCCAAACAGCCGTAGTGTGAAAGTATGGCGATAGCGCGCACGGCCGAGGTCAGATTTGATCTGAGCAACTTTTTGCCGGTGTAAATGGTTTTTTAACGGCGGGCGATTAAAAAAATGGGCGCATTTAGCGCCCATTTTTTATAGCTAGCAAAAAATAAAACCGTCACATCCTCTTCGATACCGCAGGCGTATTAAGCCCCAGCAGGTTATAGATGTAGTAGCGTGCTATGCCTATATGTTCATTAAGTGCCAAGTCAGTCAGTATAAAGTTCCAGGCACTATTCGTCAGCGTGTGATGTGCTTTCAGATAGTCTGCGCGTATAGGGCGCGCTTGGATGCCAAAGTGAGAAAAGTACAGCAGACTGCGGCGCATATGCAGCGCGGAAGTGACGAGCCAGGTGCGATCTACATTTAAAGGGGCTACAAGCGCTTTCGTATACTGCGCGTTTTGCCAGGTATTGCGACTGCGTGGCTCCAGTATTAAATCTGTTGGAACAACCCCAAGTTCGCGCAGTTGTGATTGATATACCTTCGCTTCTGATGCCCCCATATGCAAGGGATCGCCGCCGCTGATTATGATTTTGCAGTACGAGCTGTGTTGCTTACAAACGCGATAGAGTGCAGTGGCTCTCATCAGTCGTGCATTAGCAAAAGTCCCCGCTTCAAAGCCTCTGTTCCCAGGCATTTTCTCCACGCCTGTTCCCAACAAAATAATTGCATTGCGTTGCCCCCATGCCTGAGGCGTTGTTTCGACATAGGCTGTTTGTAAATTATCTAATAACCGTGTGGGGATCCAACCTAGCGCTACCATTAAAAATAAACTGAGCGCTGCAGCACACAACACGCCACACGTTCGTTTCCAGCCCAATATCCTTAAATAGGTTGCAAGGGTAAATAAAAATATAAGAGTGAGTAGTGTCATATTATTTAGCGAGGTTTCCATTTAATTAAAAATGCGATGCCTCAGAGTTAAAGTCAAACGTAATGGGTGGTAAGGTTGAGAAAGCTAAAGCATAGATGAGTGGATTTAATTATGCGAGCTATTCATATAGTTATTTTGGATAAGCTCTAATTTAATTTTATGGGGAAAGTAGGATTAGTATTTTCTAGCGACAGAATTAAAATTTCGCATGCTTGTTAGTATTTTCTAGCGCGGAGTGCTCGCTATATAAAAATGAAGAGGATAGAAAATGAGAAAGCGCATATGCACGAAGAAAACAAGTTTTTTATTAGATGCCAAAAGCAGTAATAGATATTCAAATTTACCCCTGCCGACATGTTCTTTCTGGCAGCTTCATCCTAAGTGAAATTTTTGTCCTTATAGACATAAAAGATTATTTAGAGTGTGAGGTTTGTTAGCGCCGCCTTATATTTTTTAAGATAAATAAAGGTTTTGAGAAGAATGAGCCGAGAACCCGTAGATGAACTGGGTGCTTCCAAAATTTTCTATTTAATTAAGACCTGTCTCAACGACTTGTGCCTCCTTGCCGTACCTTGAGGTAGTCGATTAGACCAAATGTCGGGTGAGATTGCAGGAAAATTTTATAGCGGAAGCTGATATGTCGGATTATTAAACAATTTTTCTTTTTGGATAAAATATATGTTTTTCTTTTATAAGAAAATTGTTATTTCTATAAAATAATCTTATAAAAATATGTCATATATAAATAATTCATTAATAAATTTTCTTCCCGATATATTTAGTTATAAAGGGTCATGCTCTAAAAATTTGCAAGTAGAAAAATCCGCAGATAGGCAGCAGGAAGACTGCTCTTCTTCTAAAAGTTTGTCTGATAATAGCATGGCAAAAAAGCAGAGTGCTAATCTGAGAAAAAGCTTAAGATATACAGCTTTATTTAATACTTTTTTAAGTAATAAGTATGAAAATATCCTATATTTTAATGAAATTTCAAGAAAATTAAATGTTGTTTTTGATGAAGTGGAAAGCAGGGGAGGTGAAATTAATTTTTTTGTTAAAAATAAATTGAATGAAATTGTTAAGATGTATTCGGATGTAATTCAGTTGGTTAGTGAATCTAATCAAAAAGGTCTTCTTAGTAAATGTGCTGAATTAAGTATGCAGGCTGGAATTAATAATTGGTATTCTGAAGTATTGTCAAACTTGAGCGATTTTAATCATAGTGCAAAAAAATTACTATCATTAGCATTAGAAAAGGCTGAGAAAATTAGAGGTAATTTAAGTAATCATTATTTTGATAAAAATTCTTATGATTCACTTGTGCAAGAAATAAATGCCGTTAAAAGTGAATATCGTCTAGATGAATCCATAAAAACATGGGAAGCAGGCTATCGAGCTGCTGTGCTTAGCCTAGGCCGAAGTCAAGCTGCGTTGCACTATGCAAGAGCTAGTCAATTACAGAGGGAAGTTGCTTTGCAACGATTAGGTTAGCAAGAGCCGAGTACGGGCAGCCCAGAAAGCGTGGATAGATAGAGCTGGTAAATGTGGTGCATCGGCATGACGGTGCATATGGCGTCAAGGTTGACTCGAGGCCGCTGCATACCGTGCACCCCAGGTTCACGAATACTGCCCTAGCCACTTAAGAGCAGCTCGCTATATGAGCTGACTGGGCAATGAGAGTGCGTTAAGGCGGTTGAGTCGGACATACTGATAAAAATCCCTTCTTATTACTGAGGGTGGCAAAAAATTATTCCATTTCGCCTTTTTTCAGGCAATCAACTTAAATTCTACGACATCTTATATTAAATTAGCCTTGCTCTAAGGAGTTTGATTAAATTAAATTGTATTAATGAAACTTTCAATAATCCAGTGGCAGCGTTATGCCCCTCCTTACTTGCGGATTATTAAACAATTTTTCTTTTTTTAAGAATAAGGCGTATTGATTTATTTTATATTGGTTATGGTAAAACAACTCCATAAGAATATATGAATCATAAAAATAAAATTGAAAATATCGCCTCTCATAATATATCTGCCAGCGCTGGAAGTGGTGCTGAAAATTTACCGTTAGTATTAAATAAACCAAGGAGAAGCCTAGAGGTAAGTCATGGAGGTTCGGCGCAGGTGCTTGGTGTGGCGCGTATTAAGCCTAGAGGTAATAATCAAAAAAAAGATTTAAGGATAATTACATTAAATAGAAGTTTTATAAATTCAAAATTTGATGAAATTAGATCTTATGAGGAATTTAGAAGGGTAATTGGTGAGCTATCTATTTTGGCTGGTTTTATAGAATTTAATAATAAAAAATTTTATTATTTTATTAATGAAAAATTAGATTTTGCTTATAATTTTTATTTGTCTAATTTGATGCTTGGGCGGGAGCCTGGTGAAATAAAAAGATTTGATAAAAATACGTTATTGAAAGTATTTGAAAAATCCTATATTTTCTATTCTGAGTCAAAGCAAAGATTGAATAGATTGCCTATTGTTTGGCGTAATAAATCAATTTCTGCATTAGAAAAAATTAGTCAGATTAAAAATAAATTGCATAGTAAAAATTTTGATAAAAAGTTGTGCAGTTTACTGATGCAAGAAATAAATGAAATTAGAGATGAATGTTGCCTAGATAGACTCATAGGGCAATGGGATGAAGCTAACCAAGCTGCCTTGGAGAAATTTATTAAGGATCGAGATGCAATCATAGGTCGGGTAAGCGCCTCTCCCAGCCCAGAAAGCCACAAGGAACAGAGGCATGAGGATGAAGAGGGCACTTCGAGGAAATGGTGGTGGCTGCCCTGCTGTTAATCTCGTTGAGCTCTTGGGCATAACATTTTTGTATTCTCATGCCCCATGCCCAGCAAACTTTGCAGCTCATACAACCCAAATACTGGTTTGTAGGGACGCAGCAAATTACTTCTAGACACGTCTTCTCCCAATATTTGAATATCATCTGCCATTTGGCCAGTAGTAAAAATTGGCGAGAAACGCTTACCATCTCAATAGCGAAAAAATAAGGCCATCAGGTTAATCTCTGTAGCTACTTTTTATACGCTGCACCTTCTTTAGTCTAATTATTAAAAAATGTTGAATTAGTAACGCTAGTGTATTGATATTTACTGGTGGAGAGCGTGGGGAAGCATTATGAGTATTGATAGTTAGTCACTATATGCAAAGATAAGGCTCACAGCGATGGCTCGTAAAACGCTGGATAACACACTAGCGTTTTTTTTAATATCTTTGACGAATAAACTTCCATTCTTAAGGACGATGCCGTATATTTGCACAAATTTTAATTTGACTAAAATTAAGCGAACCTCTCCTTTCCTTGCAGACGAGCATAAGCTGGAATAAAACAGCTAGGATCCCTTTTCCCAAGGGGGATTCCAAAAAATTGCACCGTATTCATACCCTCTATCTTTAAAAATTAGCTTCTAACCCTATTGAAGATAAAGTGAAAAAATGAAGGCGAGGGAAAAATATTTTGGCAGATGGCTTAGTTTTTAGGGCATATGGTTTTTACATATATGCTGATAAAAAATAATGGCGTAGATAAGCTTCGCCTATTTAATTCATTAATACGTGGCTGTAGTTGATGCCAGATAAATAATTTAAAAAAATATTTAATAATGCCAGTTTATAACCTGGGTATTCAAAATTTGGATATTTATTGTATTTGGCAGATTTTTACTGCTGCTAATTTGGCAAGACTTTTAAGAAAGCTAAAGGTAACGTTATGTACGGTTCAAGTTCAATTAGAGCGATGACTCCAATCCCAGGTCCCATTTCTTCGGTAAGGGCGGATGACGTTGTGTCATTAAAACATGCAACAGACAAGCTAGGTATAGAAGAGGTGGAAAACTCGGACAAAGAAAAGGCGATCGTTGCGCTAAAAAGTCTTAAAAGCACGCTAAAAGAATTAGACAAATTGGTTCACGCGGAGCACTTTGAGTTTCAAGCCTACGAAGTAGAAATGCAGGCATTCACAACAGGTTATGTCGCGCTGACTAAGCAGCTATCTACCATAACTGATTCATCCCAAGAAAATTTCTGGGAGTCCATAGAGGAAGAGCTATGGGATGTGCATGAAGATTTTCAAAAGTGTCAAGCAATCGGGATAGGGCACACAAATGATTGTAGAAAAAGTGTTGCTTTAGAGATAGGCAGCACAAAGGATAGGAGTTTCGAGGATGTACGAGCTATTTCAGCTAAGCCATTGAGCCTCCAGGATAATCCTCTCAATACTCCTCAAGTAAGTGAACAGAGGACGGAAAATTTAAATGTGGACGCAGAGAGTGCGTGGTTAGCGACGGGGATAGAGCGCTTAGTAGAATTAGTGAAAGAAACGGGTGATACGCAAATAAATGCGGCTCTTGCCCTTCTGTTGAATGTTCCGAATACTAATCGCAACAATATTCTTTCTGCTTATCAGGCAGGCTCGCAACAACAAACGCAGTCACGAGCACCGAGGATGAGCCAAAACACCATTGATTTAGACCAGGCTATTCCAGCAGAGCCAGTAAGACAAAAAAATATTGTTAGAAGGCTTGAAAGAAAGAAATATGCTCCTGTTCCTACGTCTGACGCCGATGACAGCGCTTAAGAAGGTAATGCTAAATAAGAGTTTCAATGTTTAGTTGTGGCAAAAGCAGAAAGAAGGCTGATAATTTTGGGGCAGCGAGCTGGTCTTAACGCCCGCCTAACAGTAAGCGAGAGCAGCGGGAATGTGTAGGCGGCTGAGGCTTATCCGTCACTCTTTTTAGGCCATCTAGCTACAGATCATCTTATTTGGTTTATTCGTAAGTAGCCTATTTTTACCTATTCGCAAAGGCCTTCGGCCTATGAGCCATCCTGAGCGCGCCCTTTCTAAAGCTTACTGAGCGAGAAAAAATCTTGCTTAAGGTAATTGAAGATCAGTACGCGTGGTAGCGGCGGCGCTCAGCGGTAATTTCACACTATCAATTCTGAACTATATCTTACGCATTCGAGAGCTAAGTCTTTACCTTAGATAGAAAGCGTATGCCCCTGCTAAGTTAGCAAAACACTTAAGAAAGTTAAAGGTAACGCATCATGCCCGCTTCAACATCAACTTCAGCTTGTTCTTCCACACCTTCAATAGGCATAAGACGTAGTGCTGAGCCAGTTAAACACATAGAGCAAGGCGCTGCGCAAAGATTGGGGTCAGTAGCTGTAGCTGATCACATGAGGGCAGGTATGGCAGAGAGGAGAAATTCGGGCGAGCTAGTTGAAGGGATCAATTCAACATCAACCTCAGATTTTGATTCTATGTCTTCAGTTGGCGGAAGTCGTAGAGATAAACGGCTGAAGTCAGGCGTTGTAGCTGAGCGTATGAGGGCAACGCTGGCAGAAGAGGTGGGGAATCTGCGTGAGCCAGTTAAAGCGATCAATCCAATATCAATTTCAAGATCAGCTGTAACTTCAGCTTCAACCTCAGTAGTAGCCGAAGCTCGCAGAGAGGAGCCAAAGCCACAGGCAGCAGCTGTCGCTGCTCTCATGAGGGCAGCTATTGGCGGGAGGATAGATCAGACTGAGATAGAGAAAGCAATCAAGCAGATTGAGGCTGCAAAAGCAAACTTGACTAAGGATGATGCAGCGGAATTAGCGGAGTGGGAGCTTGCGTCTGAGCTAGCAGAGCACCTTAGAAAGACGCTAGAAGAGTTAGACGGGCTGTTTGCCGATACGAAGAACTTTGATTTTAAAACTTATGCAGAGAATGTGAGGGCTTTCAAAGTAGCTTATATCGTGCTGTCTGAGCGATTGCGTTCGATACAACTGCTATTTGGGGCTCAGAGGAAAGTTAATGCAGATAAGCTGCAAAGTATCCTTCGTCCTTTTTTGTTGCAACTGTTAGCGATAGTAACTCTCTTATTATTGTTCACAAAAAGACTCCCAGATTGCTTTGACTTCTTAAATGCAATAGGAGAGAAAGCTAAAAAATCTCTTGAAAGCGCAATCGAATCTCCTCCAAAACAGGAAAGCTTATATTTAGTAGATGATACGCTGGAAATTGTTGGTAAAAATTTTCTAAATATCGAAAGAATCATGAAGCAGTACGGGCCTGGCAAAAGAAAGGGCGTTGCTGTAGAGAGAGAGGGAGCGCAGCAGACGGAGGTACAAGGTATTTCAGCTAACTTAGTGAATACGAGAGGAATCGAAACAGGCGAGGAGTCTGTAGCAAGCGTGCAAAATGGTTTGTCAGATGAGGTAAGTAGCAGGCCGGGTGCGGAATCAATAACGGATGATCCATACGGTCAAGCTCGTAACGAGCGAATGAAAGTCTTTCTTCACGATGTGCCCAATGGAAGAGGCGGCACGAGAAATATTTCTCCTGCCGATCAGGCGAGTGCGCAGGCCGCTTCAACTAGTACCGGACAAAGCAAGGCAGAGAAAAGAGCAGTGCGTGGTCCTGCTGTTGTTCCTCTCCCCCCTATGAGCATTGCGAGTGCTGATTATTCTGCTGGAAGCGGAGATAGTCAGGAAAACATAGTAAGAAGAGAGCTGCCTTCTAACAGAGATAAAGAGGAGCTAGTAACTGGCCCTGACAGTGGTTATGACACTAGCGCCGATAATTTTTTTGGAAACGCAAATAATCAGGAAAGCATAGTAAGAAGCGAGTCACTTCTTAAAGAGGATAACGGTGCGCTGCCAGCTGAACAAGTTGAGATGTTTACACCAGGTGACCAGATGCTTCATGGTGAGCTATTAGCTGCTCAGCGCGAGAAAGAGCAGTTGATGCAAAGAATTTCATTTCTTGAGATGGATCTGAGTGCCCTTAATAATCATGCTCAGCTTGAGAAAGGGCAGTTTATGCAAAGGATTGCATCGCTTGAAACGGATCTGATCACTCTCAATAATAATGCTCAGAACGAAAAAGAACAGTCGACGCAAAGCATTTTATTTCTTGAGGCTAATTTGGCGGTGACCAATACTCAGTTACGGCGTGCTGAGCAAACAAACAAAGTGCTAGAGCAACAAACTCTAAATGCTACAGAGAATGAACAAAGGTTTCAGACTCAGTTAATGTCTGCTCAGCACGAGCAAGAACTGCGGGCGCAAAGAAGTGCATTTTTTGAGGCCAATTCGGAAACGCTTAAGGCTCAGTTAAACTTTGCTAAGAGCAAGAGAGACAAGTGGAAAAAAACGGCGCAAGAAAAAGAGAAAGAACTCAATGAGGCGAATGTACGACTAGCGTCTCTGGAGGCAAAGAATACAGCGCTAGAGCAACGAGGGTGGCGTGCTGAAGCGAGTGAACAAAAGCAGCATAGCGCAATAGAGGCACTGCAAGAGGCGTTGCAAGAAAAAGAGAAAGAACTCAATGAGGCGAATGTACGACTAGCGTCTCTGGAGGCAAAGAATACAGCGCTAGAGCAACGAGGGCGGCGTGCTGAAGCGAGTGAGCAGAAGCAGCATAGCGTAATAGAGACGCTGCAACAATCGTTGCAAAAAACAGAGAAAAAACTCAGAGATACAGAGGTATGGCTAGCGTTTGTGGAGGCAGAGAAAAAAACGCTAGAGCGACAAGTTGTGAGCGCCACAGAGAATGAGCAAAGGCTTCATGATGAGTTAACGCTTGCTAAGGGCAAGAGAAAAGCACAGAAAGAATCGTTGAAAGAAAAAGAGAAAAAACTCAATGAGGCAGATGTAGGGTTGGCGTCTGCGGCCGCAGAGAAAAAAGCGCTAGAGCAACGAATTTGGAGCGATGCAACAAATGAACAAAAGCTTCATGGTGAGTTAACGCTTGCTCAGAACAAGAAAGAAAAATGGAAAGAAGCGTCGAAAGAGACAGAGAAAAAATTCAATGAGGCAAAAGCACTGACAGCGTTTTTGGTAGCAGAGAAAAAAGAACTAGAGCGAAAAGTTACGGTGCTTTCAGAAGCTTATCAGGAGCAGCAGAAAGTAATAGAAGCATTGAAAACGCAAGAGAGCTCGGCCAAGAAGAAAAAGCCGACGTGGAGAAAAAATCTCTTATCCAGATTTTCCGGGACAAATAAAAGCAGGAAAAAAGAATCTGGTGTTGCTAAAAATTAGAGAATGGGTCGAACGTACTTGAGAACTAAAGTTTGATTGGAGAAAGTGAAAAAACCAAATTCGGCCTCGATTCCTCCTCAAACAAAGCATAAAGGTCGAAAAGAAAGAAAAAGAGAAGATTTAATACGTGAGTAAGTAAAGCCTATGATCCTGTCTATAGAGGGTGTCTGAATATCTCAGTCAATCGCTTATGTGTGGGGTAATTGCTGCTAATGCTACGGAAACTCAGGAAAATTGGTGAAATAAAAGCAGTGCTATCCCTAATGAGATAGTGCTGTCTCTTTCATTGTTGCAGAATTTTTTAATATGTAAGCTTATTATGAGCCGAAAAATAAAGCGTAAGCTAGACTAGAAGAATTTGCAGGTGAATAAAGTAAAAATTTCTAACGAAAAATTACTTTTTTATTTAAAAAACAAATTCAATAGCACAATTCTTTTTATTTTTGATTCCTTTGTAATTAAATTGACTTGCAGTTAAATTATTTCCTGCAAGCCAGATAAACTCAACTTCGGTTTTTTCCTTCCTTAATTTCTGCAATAAGAAGTGCATGCCAGACGGACCAATATTATTGTGGCTTATGTTCAGGTGTTTTAACTCTTTTGGTAAGGTGTAAATAATATTCAATAAGCCTATATCATCAATTTGGTTGCTGCTAATATCTAATGTATGAATTTTAATATGCTTTAAATAATTTGAAAAATAAATTGCACTATTTTTTCCTATAACGTTCTTACTTAGATTTAATTTTATAATGGTTTTTCCTTCTAATGCTGAGCCTATCTGGCGCATAGCTGAATCATTATTAATGTTACTATTCTTTAAGCTTAGATGACGAATAACGGAGAGTCGCTTATTTTTATTTAATATTTTTGATAGCTTTTTTATAAATAATTCTAAATTAGAAGAAAAAAAGCTATTCGCAATAATAGAAAGACTCTGTATATCTGTTTTTTGGCTTAATAAATCAAGCATGATCAAACATTTTCTTATATTTCCTCTGGAAAGATCAATTCCAATATGCTGTGTTCTATTTAGAATAGATTGAATTCCATAATGAATTTGTATAATGTTAAAGTTGTTGGTTATGTTGTGGATTAAAAATCTGCAATCGCTCCTTTTTGTTTTTTCATCTTTTAATAAACTTTTATCTATGGATTTTTCAAAATCTTTTAATTTTTTTAGAAAGCTTATGTCGTTGCAAATTGCGTTGTGGTGTTCTGACTGTTTATAATATTTGCTCTTTAAGAATAATTTTAAACCTAGATAAAATGATATATTAACTATTGATAAGCAATATAACTGAGCTGCAGATTTAATAGGCTCATAAGGTTGTATTAAGTAACTAATGATTTTATATACCACTTCCGGCGGTAAATTTGGGGCAGGAGTCGAGGTAGAAATTCCCTCTTCACTTTCTGATGATACTGAATAGGGAGGTGCGATAGCATAAACTTTTGAAGATGAAGAGAGAGTGGGTAAAAACATAATTAGCTTTGTTGGGGTAGTGAAATTTTTAATCAATAAGGGTGATAGATAAGTACTATAGCTGTGCATCTACGCTTTTGAAATTATTCTGATAATTATGCTATGCAATAAAGCATTACATACATTAAAAAATTCAAAAAATCGTTATTGATAGAAAAAAATAGAGTGGCTATCCTGTTTTATTTACTACAAATAGAAACTGTCTTCATCAAAATCAAAGATAAATTGAATAGATTGTCCTTTTTCATTGATGATACCTTCGCAATCAGATGGGTATTCAAAGAGGCGAGTTTTACTTAAATCTACACATTCAATTTTTGTTTTTGATGATCTTAATTTATCAAATACAAGACTTGCGCCGAATGATCTAAGCATATTTCTGCTTAAATTTAAATACTTTAAATCTTTAGGTAAAGAATCAAGGATATGTAGCAAGCCTGAACTGCTAATGCCTATGGCGCTTAAGTGCAAATTATCAATTTTGATGGTTTGAAGCCATTTTGCAAAAATAGGTGCATATTTATCTAGTATGTTATTTTGGCTTAAATCTAATGTAACAATAGGCATGCCTGATAAACCTTTTTCAAGTATCCCAATAGTCCAAGTACTATTTATATTGCTTCTTCTTAAACTTAAATAATTAATTTTTGAAATATTTGTATTGTTACTCAGAATTAAATTGAGTTGCTCTAAAAATGCAGATAGGCTGGAAGCAAAAGTGCTGTCTGCAATGATGGAAAGATTTTCTATGTCTGTTCTTTGTGATAAAGTTTTTAGCGTATTTCGACTTACGTCCATTCCATTTTTATAAAGATTGATGCAGACATTTTTTGATTTTTTTAGCATGAAATTCCATTTGTAATCTATTTCATTATCTTGATACCTAAGATATGAAAATTCTTGAATAACAGCCTGGTATGCTTTTATATTGCTTTCAATATTTTCATGGTCTAGTGCTCCTTTCATATCATTTTCTATTTTTTTTATATTTTCAAGAAGAGAAATATCTTTCTCGGCTAATTCCAAAACATTAAATATAGGGTTATTTAAAAAATGTACGGTATTTTCATAAAACATTCTGTTTACACGTTGGGCTGCGTATAAATTAATTACAGATTTTATAGGCTCATAGGGTGTGATTAAAAAATTAAGGATTTTTACCACCACTTCTGGTGGTAAATAGGGCGCTGCGGTAGAAATATGCGCTCCATTTTCTTCTATAGCATTTATTTCTTCGCTTGCTGTCGGAGCTGAACGGGTGGGAGCTAAAACTGAGTGACTAGAGGATGAATGGATGGGAGTAGGAAACATAATCCACCTTATCTTTAGTTTAGTTTTTTAGATTGAAACTCAGTTTAGGTAGACGTTATTCCTATGTAACTACGCTTTTTAACCAATTTTGATGATGTTATAGGTTGTGCAAGCTGCATTAAAACAACATAAATGGATGGGTCATGGCTAAAAGGGAAGGTCGAGTAAATATAGGCAGCTTTTCGCGCGGCACGGAGCTATGGCTGAGTCAAGCCCGTTTTTTTCTGGCAGCGATAAAAGCGATGCTTATCGTTGCTGTGCTATCCGGTATAACAACCACGGGTACTCATTTCTGGAAAACCACGACCGCCAATGAAAAATATGCCTTAGAGCGCCATGCACTCGCGTACACGCTTGATGCACTCTTTATGTCTGATAACAAGATAGATCTCAATATTAATGGCAGGCTTTATCAGCTAGAAGCAGAAAAAGTGATGCGGTTGACCGATGAAATAACGGCGGTAGCGCTGCAGGAACTGAAAAAGGGCGGCTGGTTGGGCTTGTGGACGGCGACAGGGTGTGCATTACTAGCCGGTCTGTATTGATGGCACTACGGCAAGCAAAAAATAACGGATAAACGATTGCGGGGCGCGCAATTGGTCGAAGGCTCTGCGTTAGCGAAATTACTCAGATCGCGCTCTGATGCAAGCGATTATCTTATTTCAGGCGTTCCGATGCGCCGCAGTTCTGAAACCCTTCACATCTTATTTTGTGGCGCACTCGGTACGGGTAAATTCCAACAGTTTTTTGCGCTGATGAAATAAATCCGTGCATGCGGAAAACGCATGATCGTGTATGACCCTACCGACGAATACACGCAAATCTTTTACCACGAAGGCAAAGATATTTTAATGAATCCGCTTGATGCCAGAGGCCCGAATTGGAATATCTGGCATGAAGTCGCCAAAGACTATCATTTTGACAATATCGCGAATGGTTTGATTCCTGATGCTGCTGAAGCTGATCCATTTTGGGCAAAAGCGGGGCGGATGGTGCTCAAAGAAGTCTTTCGTGTTTTAGGAGAGAAGGGACAACGCACCAACTGAGATTTGTACAAGTCCATTGCCAACAGTAATTTGCAAGAAATGTATACGCTCTTACAAGCTACCCTAGGCGCTACCTCTATGGACCCTTTGACAGAGCGTACCGGCATGTCTATTTAATATGACGGTACAAAACCAATTAGAGTCTTTTCGCTTTTTGCACGTGACGTAAAAAAAACTTTAATGCCCCCACTATTTGCTAGAAATGGCAGGGAACATTCAGCCTGCAAGTTAGTCAGAAATCCCCCAGCGCTTCGCTAAAGCCGTGCTGCAACAAACAGCCATGATGCCAACCATCCAGGTTGCTAAACCAAGGATGAAAGCAAGCAAAATAAAGGCAAAATCTTGCCCTTGTAATTGGCTAAGGGGCGTTGTCCCCAATACCTCAAAAATAGGCGAAAGAATTTTATTTATTATCCCACTGGCCCCCCAAAAAAGGCTAGCGAACTTACTACCCATAGTGGGACAAGTATATAGCTAGGCATTTCTGCATAGGGACGTCGAGGTTTTTTGTTTTTCACTTTTTTTGGAAGTTTTGAAATCATTTCTATTTCCACCTCAAAAAAGTTAAAAATTTCTTTATTGATTTTTAATATGTTGCCCTAGTTCACTTTTTTGATCTCATGCCTACCCAAGAAGAGAAAGGCGCTTTTGCTCAACGCCTACGATTTCTTTAAATCGATCTGCTACACCTAATCACAACGTTAAAGCGGTCAAAGGCGCGACAGCTTTAGCCAGGCAGTTTAATTTAAGATATTCAGGTGAGATCGGTATATCCACGTAAGCCGCGCATAAATGGCTAACAGGGAAAGTTACTCCAAAGAATGACAAAATTAAGATACTAGCCGAATGGCTAGGGGCGACTGAACATTGGCTGCATTATGGGAAGCCGACTGCACGACTAATAATTACGAGTCAGCAGGCAGAGAAAATAAAATATTCACCTTCACCGCAGATATTAAAGATCATTGAAAAAGTTGAAGCGTTGTCAGAACAGCAGCGCTATTTAGTTGAAAACATGGTGGCGCAACTCTTAAAATCTGTCCACCAATCACCTAAAAGGCCCTGATTCGAGGTCGGGCGGTGCTCGGAATCCTCATGTACTTATGCGCACTCCGGTTCCTGCAAGGATTTATCTAACGGCGGTCCTCCGCCGACTGACGACCTTTTAGGTGATTGGTGGACAGCTTCTAAAGAAATACAGCATAAATCGTGCGTAAGGTGCAAGGCTTAAAACCAAACGTGATCAAATCCCTAAACCGATAGCTAGACCGCCCCTTAACAGCCGCTATCGAAGCCACCACCATCGAAGCCACCACTATTGTGACCACCGCTATCGCCCCCATGATGGGAATAATCACCACTAGCCCAATAATAGGATGAAGTATCCGCATTATTGGAACTAGAACTTCCACTGCTATAACCACCAGATGGAGCAGAGGCTATTTTATAGAGACAATAGCCCATTATCACTGCAAGGTAACCGATAGTTGTATAGCCCATCGCTTTTCCTAAAGCTTCCGACTTTTCTCCAGTCGCCAGCCTAGTCACTAGCTGAGCCACGCCAAGCCCTAGAATACCAGCCGCTCCGGCCAGCGTAAAAGTGAGCATCATGCAGCCCTCGCTTACGCACGCCTGGTTAGTAGTAGAAGGACGAATAGACGACCCCGTAGCCGTAGCACCATAACTATTAGACCATGGAGCATTGGGATTAGCCCGGGCAGTGACAGGGGATGGAAGGATAGCGTTAGAGGAATTGCTTATCATCAAATTTCTCCTATTTATTTTCCTGATCCCTCTTTTAGATGAGAGCTAAAGAACCTCTGTCTAACTGCTAGCGCAAAGAATGTTTTTGCTGCCAGCACACTAAGGAAACGCCGCATAAATCGAGGGCAAAAAATGCTGACACAGGCATTGCGTTAGTAAAGAACTAAACACCACTCCAGAGTTAGGCAGAGGTTCTCTAACAGGAAAGATTATTGATAGCGTTCTAAGACAGACTTTTTGCTTCTTCCATTAACTTGTGGGTAATGTGTGTAAGCATATTCTTGCTATCTTAGTCATCTATTAGGAAATGTCTGCAGGCAAATACCTTATAACCTGTCCACAAATCGCCTAAAAGGCTGTGATTCGCGGCTAGATTTCTTGACTAACATCATTGCTTACTGATGAAGATGAGCTACAGCGCGCACACCAAATACAAAATGACTCTCTCAGTTATATCAATAGATCAATTCTCAATTGTCTAAAAAGAGTTGTTTTACTTCAGCATGAATAGAAAAAAACAATAGAGAAAATAGAAGGAATAATGAGAGGGGACCATCTCATTATTCTGACAGGCTCGGCAGTTAGGCTACGCAATATCCTGAAAGTGCTTTTGTTAAAGCATCCTGATTAAACTGTGCGAAGGTCAGTACGTTTTTTTATAGCGACGCTCGGTCGCATAGTCAGGTGTGCGATTTTTACTTACCTAAAGCTTCTCTGATGTGGTTTATGCCAGCTTTTTTGAAAGGTAGGTCTTGTCAGCATAAAGCTTGTTAAGCAGTGAGCACCAAATTCTGGCAAAGGCTTCCATGATCAACGTTAGCCAGTGTGAGTCGAACGCTAAGCAGTTCACTTTGATGATTAATTACCGCATGCAACTTGAAACCGAAGAGCCATCCAGTGGTGCTTCTACCTCTACCACAAGAGGCCAAGCCATTCACTGACCAGCAATCTCCTGTTGAGTGTCGGTGCAAGCTCTTTGCAGAAATCATCCGTCAAGCAATAAAGTTCGGTAAGATTACCCGCAGAGCGCTCCGTCCTTTCGTGGAGGATTCTGTATTAAAGCTAAACTCTCCTTAAAATGCTTTGCTCTTCTCTTTTATCTCAAATCTTTTACTTCTGCCTTTGCCTTATCCCAAACTGGGATGGGGATTAAATAATGAAAACCATTACTGCGCGCGATAACTCCTTTTTTAAACGGCTCAAGCAACTCGCCGGCACCGTGACTCGTGAACGTCGGGCGGGCCAAGCGCTTGCTGAGGGGCTACATTTAGCCAGTACCTATCTCGATACGCTAGGACAACCGCGTGCCTGCATTATTGCCGAGCAAGCACTGTCTGATCATAAAATGCAGCAAAGCCTGCAGCCAATCATGGCGCGTATTGATGCAGCGCGTATTGTGGTGTTATCGGATGCACTCTTTGCACAATTGTCGACGTTAGCGCGAGCAGCGCAGGGCGGCAATGTGATCTTCCTGATTGATATTCCGGCTCCTGAATTGCCACAGCCAATTGCAAGTGATTGCATCATTCTCGATGGTGTGCAAGATGCAGGTAACGCTGGCTCTATCTTGCGTAGCGCAGCCGCTGCCGGCATTCAATATGTATTTTGCGCGCCAGGCACGGCTTGCGCCTGGTCTCCCAAAGTGCTGCGCGCAGGGATGGGGGCGCATTTTTTACTGCATATTTTTGAAGGGATTGAGGTAGACCAACTGTTGCCACACCTTGCCGTGCCGTTGGTCGTCACCGATTCGCACAACGCAACGTCGATCTACGAGCAAGATTTGACAAAACCGTTTGCTTGGATTTGGGGTAACGAAGGCGCTGGCGTCTCTGCGACATGGCGTGAACACGCGGCACACTCTGTCACCATCCCGCAACCTGGTGGGATGGAGTCACTTAATGTCGCAGCTGCCGCTGCTGTTTGTTTATTCGAGCAGTGCCGCCAGCGCAACGCTTAGTTGCTTAGTATAAAAATATCAGGGGAAATGAGTTCTACTATTCGTCTTTCAAATATCCTGCCTGACGCAAATCCGGCAGAGTTAGCGAGAGACACAAACTCATCAAAGCAATGGCCGTCACATACCAATAGAAGCTCGATTCAAGGCCTATAGACTTTGTCCATAGCGCCACGTACTCGGCAGTTCCACCAAACACGGTATTAGCCACTGCATAAGGCAAACCTACACCGAGTGCTCGCACTTCTATTGGAAATAACTCTGCCTTAAGCAGGCCGCTGATAGCTGTATAGAAGGTGAGGATAGTGAGCAAAATCATAACTAGACCAAACGCTATATAAGGGCTGGAGACCGTCTTTAATATCTGCATGATCGGCACCGTGCATAACATGGTCAGTAGGCTATATATAATCATCATTGCCCGTCGTCCGATTTTGTCAGAGAGTGCGCCTAAGAGAGGATTTAATAGTAGACAAACGAGCACGGTATTTAGCATTAATATGCTGACCGTCTTTGCAGGCATGCCAGCCGTATTAATCAGATATTTTTGCATGTAGATGGAAAACGTATAGAAGGTCAACGCGCCGCAAGCGGTAAAGCCAAAAGCTGTAAAAACCGCCCGTTTATGCTGTAACAAAGCTCGCAAGGTGCCAGCTTTCTGGCATGCGCGAGCTTCTTGTGAAGACGTCTCATTTAGCGCGTAACGTAGCCATAGAACAACCAGCGCGCCAAACCCACCGATGATAAAAGGAATACGCCATCCCCAGGCCTTTAGTTGAACTTCTGACAGCATATGCTGCATGACCAGAACGGCTAACAAGGCCAGTAGTTGCCCACCGCACAGAGTCACATATTGAAAGGAGGCAAGAAATCCACGTCGGCCTTTTGCTCCAACCTCAGTCAAATAAGTGGTGCTAGCACCATATTCGCCGCCAATCGAGAAACCTTGAAGTAGGCGCGCCAGTAAAAGCAGCACGGGTGCTGCTTGACCGATTTGCGCATAAGTCGGTAAAACAGCGATAAGCATTGACCCTCCGCACATCATCAGTACAGAAGCCATCATCGCAATCCGGCAACCTTGCCGGTCAGCCAGACGACCAAAAAACCAGGCGCCCAAAGGGCGCATCAGAAAGCCCGCGGCGAAGATGCCAGCTGCCTTAAGAAACTGAGAAGTCGAATTGCCAGTAGGAAAAAAAGCAGGCGCAAAGTAAATCGTGCAAAACGAATAAATATAAAAGTCGAACCACTCGATAAGGTTGCCAGATGATGCAGCAAGAACGGCAAATATGTGCCTTTGCCCATTCCTCATATGCTATTCCTTATATTTAAGGCGGTTAAATTCCGCTACCCCGCTTTTCCATGTCAATGCTCCACAAGGTGAAAGATCTATTCCTTTTTACATTAAGAAAAAGGGATGTATATACGGCAAGATATGTAGATCAAATTCTCTGCGGGAGATGCACCATGAGGTCGAACGCTATTGGATGCAATAGCCTATGCGCTAGCCCAAGTTTCGAGATATCTCGTAATTTTCATCGCAACCTGTGTGGATACAGCTCATCTGATCGGCGCTACAAACTTCTTTAATAGGAGAGAAAAATGTACAAATGGTGTTTTGGGTGTGTTGTGGGCGTTTTTTTCTTGGTCGTAGGCTGTAATGCCAAGCACGAAAAAGCAAGCGATCTGGTCCATTTTAAGCAGTCGTACCAATGTCCAGGGTGTGATTTACGGGGGGTAGATTTATCACATTTTGATCCGCTGCCAGAAAGCAGCCCCATGCGGGAGTTATTATCTCTTCGAAGGGCCAATCTTACGCAGGCCAAGCTCGATCAAATACACTTGTCAGGGTGTTCAAAAGGCATTGAAGAAGCCTGCTTTAGCAAGGTTGACTTAACGGAAGCGGACCTTACCGGCGCCTCTTTGAGAAACGCGAGATTGCATGCTGTTGATTTTACTCAGGCAATTTCGCGTTTTAGCCGATGGGACAGGGCCATTTGTGGCCTCTGTAATTTCTCAAAAGCCAATTTTTCCCATGCTGAGCTAACTTATATGGATAGCGCTGAAGTGAATAACATGGCCGGGACGGGAAGCATCTTCAATGAAGCGGACTTTTCCTATGCTGACTTAAGTCATGCTGCCTTGTCTGGGTCTTTTGTTAAAACAAATTTTTCTCATGCAAAGTTGCGCTTCGCGAAGTTGGAGGGGGTTAATGATGGGCTTCTGTCTGATAATCCTGCGCTTCACGGTGCAAAGAAGGATATTTCAGCGGGGGATATTTTATGGGAAGGCGCTAATTTTACCGATGCAGATTTAAGCGGTGCGACTATAAATGTTTATAGCAGAGGTGGTTCACTTGTGAATTTGCGTAAGATTATTTTGTGCCGCACCCGAATGCCAAACGGTACACTCAATAACCGGGATTGCTGATATGCGTTTTTAGAGTTACCCCTCTTCTTATAGAAAAGTTTTACATGGATCACAGTATCATTAAAAGTGTAATTCATAGACATCGTTTTAATTTTCTGAACTGAGGGAGTCGGCTGGCATTGAGCCCGCGCCTGAGCCTATATTTATAAGGCTTTAAGAGGAAATGCTGGCAGAAGGCTGGCGCTTCTAAAAATTTTGTTTCTGCTGTTGAATTTATAAACTGCCTACGACCGCTTTCGGCATGTAAAGGCTCTTCGATCCAGCAACTTCCCCGGTAGACCTTATCATCCAGAGGGGATCATCTTCGTGTTAAGTGCGAGGGTTTTTCGCAACTGCCTGATGGCGTTTGCCCACTCCTGTGCGAACAGCGACTTCGTCGAATATCGTCTCGGCGAATTCGACAGCAGCTGGCATCTTGCCATCGTACATCATGACGAATTCAATTTTTGGCAGTTCCGGTAAGCCTTCGGACACACCCAATTCGCGAAGCTCGTCGTCGATCGCGCTACGCGACACCGGTGCGATGGCGATGCCGGCTCGCGCAAACGCTCGGATGCCCGTGACACTCGGACTTTCGCATGCGATTCGATAAGGCATGCCGGCTAATGTGAGCGCCTTGACGGCGGCCGCTCGGTACGGACAGGGGTCGGGAAAGCATGCCAGCGGTACATCACCTTCGGGAAGCGGCTCGTGACGAGCAAATGCCCAGGCAAGCGGCTCTCGCCACAAAGTCACGCCTTTGTCCGAGTGTGAACATCGGCTGCCGATCACGAGATCGAAATCGCCGTTTGTGTGCCGTTGAAACAAACTGTCGCCAATGTCGACCGTCAAATCCAACAGCAAACCACGGCGCGCAGCGCTATAGCGGCGCATCGCGTCGGGAAGCCAACCTCCAGCAAAGTCCTCCGATGCGCCAATGCGCAGCTTGCCGCTGAACGCGTCGCCAGTTCCCAACTTGGCCTTTGCTTCCTCGCTCAGATTGAGCATCGCTCGAGCGTATCCGAGCAGCGTTTGACCATGCTCTGTGAGCGTGACGCTACGCGTATTGCGCACAAGAAGAGCACGGCCGATTTGTTCTTCCAGATGAACAACCTGGGCGCTAACTGCGGATTGGCTCAGATTAAGTTTACGACCAGCGCCGGTAAAACTCCGCACATCGGCGACGGCAAGAAACGTATGAAGTAGCGCAGTGTCGAGGGGATTATTCATTAATCACAAAACCGGGTTAATTTAATCAATTAATATCGTTTCCAAATTATAAATCAACTCGATATGCTGCGAATGACGGTGGGCGACCGCGCATCCTGCGCGTCGCCGTCACCCTTGATAAGGACTGGTTCTATGACACGCGTGCTCTATATCGAAGGCTCACCCAACAAGGGGTATTCGGCATCTATCGAAGTGTGCAATGCATTTCTTGATGTGTACCGGATGGAACATCCCGATCACGTGATACAGAGGCTCGACCTATGGGATCTGACGATGCCTGAATTCGACTCAGACGCCTTAGCCGCGAAGTACGCCGGACTAAGCGGAGCGGCTTTGACGCCGACGCAGGCGGCGGCATGGCAGGGTATCGAAGAACTCGCGGCGCCATTCCACGAGGCGGACAAGTTCCTGTTCGGCGTGCCGCTATGGAATTTCAGCATTCCGTACAAGCTTAAGCATCTGATCGACGTGATCTCGCAGAAGGACGTGCTGTTCACGTTCGATAGTTCAGGTTTTGCCGGCATGCTGCAGGGGAAAAAGGCGGCGGTCGTCTACGCTCGCGGACTCAGCTACATGTCGCCGGGTTCGTTGACGCCGGCCAGCGAGTTCGACCTGCAGCGCCCCTATATGGAAACCTGGCTCAAGTTCGTGGGCGTGCAAGACGTAGTCGGCATTGTGGTCGAGCGCACCTTGCTCGGCCCCGACGGAAAGGCCGATCGAAGTAGCGCAATCGAAGAGGCACGCGCGATCGCACGTACGTTCTAACCCTGCCTGTCAAACAACGTATTTGCATAACGCAAATATATAAAAGCTTATCTATTGTTGACTTAGTTGCAGGTATTCAGTTAGCAGATATGCGGCCATCGAGTAGCGCGTCGCGCCCTTTAGCTTCATGAAGTGAGTCATGCTTTTGATGTAGTGCGCCTACACTTTTATCGTAATGGGGAGAAGTGAATAGGCTGAAGGTGTTCCCAAAATAAAAACGGGCGCGCTTGGTTATATCGAGTAGCGATCCGCTGATCGAGCATTCCTGATCCCATGTACACCACAGCATAAAAATGACAAATAGCTTGCTGGCTTCTTATTAGCACCTGCGTGTAAAGCTGTTCTCATGAATACCGGGCAACTATGTGTCGATCGTTCGCCAGGCGCTTGATCGAAATATTTTTGTGTATCTATCCGAAGTGGCTGGACGGCGCACAAAATGACCTGGAAATGAGGCGGTTTGAATCGAGTCTTGAGAAGAATTTGCCACAGATTTGCCCTAGAAGAAGCAATCTAGACTTGTAGTCCCTTGTAATACAAGGGACTTTTTGGGGTGGCTGATGGGGCTCGAACCCACGACAACCGGAATCACAATCCAGTCTGTAAAAGATATTTTTCTTTAAAAATCAACAGGTTATAAAATAATTTGTCAATTGTTCATAAAATTATTCCCTTAGTATTTACAAGCCTTTGCCAGATGCTGTTGACAAATTTTTGGCGGAATTTTTCTCGTGATTTCCAATAAAAATCGATGCGGTCAGATAGGCATCCATACGAAAATTTAGGATACGCACTGTGCTTTGTCCAGGGATTTAAAATTACTTCATTGGTTGAAATATAAGGCTGCCACATGAGCGAGCCAGAGGCAGCCAAAGCAATCTACTGTCCAATTTTTTCTATGGCTATATTGAAAATTTACTGCTGACAATAAGGCGTGTAATTCGTATAGAGTAAAAGTGGCATTCACCTGTTCTGCAGTAAAAATATTTTCCTACAGTTCCACGTACCTATTGGTGAGACGGCGGGAATCGAACCCGCGGTCAAACCTTAATCTACGGGCCTTCGAGAGTAAATGCTGGCAAAAAGCTGGCATTTTTGCCAATTTTGATCTTGCTTATAAATTGCTCACTTATTTGTGTGGTAGGGATAAAGACTGCCAAGTGAACCACACCCTAAAAGTTGAGTACAGCATCGAAGTGCTTCTGAGAACTTACACGAAGTGGCTAGACGGCGCACAAAATGACAAAGCATATGAAATGAAGTTGACTTGTTAAACAACTTTATATTAGTCTAGTCTAGCTAACCTAATTCAATAACGCCTTGGAGTGAAATGATGATGCATACCGTAAATATGTTGGAAGCTAAATCTAATTTGTCACGTCTAGTTGATGCTGTAGAGCAAGGGGAGGAGCATGAGATTATTATTGCTAGGCATGGTCGGCCAGCTGCCAAATTAGTGCCTATCGAAATAGTAGCGACGAATAAGCGCATTGGCGTGGCGGCAGGAATTTTTGAAGTGCCAGATGATATTGATGCCTGTAATGACGATGTGGCCAGATTATTCTTGGGAGAGGTGCGTTGAATCTGCTGCTAGATACCCATATAGCGCTCTGGGCGATTACCGATAATCCGAAGCTTTCGGTTGTAGCACGTGAGATGATTTTAGCTCCGCGCGCAACAGTTTGGGTTAGCGCTGTAACTGTATGGGAAATTGCGATTAAGTACAGCCTTGGTAGAGAAACTATGCCTGTATCGGGTAAAAAAGCACTTCAATATTTTCGCCAAGCAGGGTATCGATTTCTTGCTGTTGAACCTGAGCATGCGGCAGCGGTAGAAGATTTGACTGCTTATCATCAAGATCCCTTTGATCGTCTTCTGGTCGCGCAGGCGCTGGTAGAACCTATGCGATTGATGACTCACGATGCAACGGTCGCAAGGTACAGCGACACCATTATTTTAATTTGATAGGGTACTGCCACGCATTACAATTTAGCTCCTTACAAAGGAGCAGGCCTAAATTTGCCATTTCTTCAAATGGCTTTTATTTGTCCTTCATAAACAAACGAGTAACTTGCTCGCGGTTCGCCCAATGCGCAAATAGCAGCACTAATGTCGCCGTTGTTGAAGTTGTAAAGTCTACATAGCACACAAACAAATTCACATAAGCAAAATAGAAATACTCCAATCAGCACAACACCTCTACACTTCTTGTGAGCAGCTTGAGTCTGCTTTTCATCGTCGCGCGCAACGGCACGGACTTCAGCACGCTAAAAAGTTGTCATTCTGGAGCCGAAACAGCCCAAAATGGGGAAAATCTATTTTCTTAACCTATTGATTTTAAAGAATTGTTGGTGGAGCCGGCGGGAATCGAAGCCGCGTCCGAGCCGATATTCGCCGGGGTTCTAGTGTAAGTGCTGGCAGAAAGCTAGCATTTTTTGAAATCTTGACCTTGCTTATAAAGTATTAGATCTATGCAGCGCTTGCTGGTGGAGGAGGGCGCAAGAAGAGTCGTACATGATTCTTTATAAGGACTTTTCTCGCGTTTTTGACTTACTTGTTTTAGGCCGTGCCCTTATTATTCTTCGCATGTCGGTATCGTGCTAATGAAAGCAATGGCGAGCACGTGTTTCTTCTTTTAAAACTGCCAATTACAACTAGTGTTAAGTGAAGCGTGACTTTTTATTCTTGGCACACAGAGGTTATACAAAGGTCAGCAAAAAAAGAGGATGAAAGCGTGCTGCTGGGAAGTATCGCCAATTACCTCAGTGGGAAAAAATTAATACCGCCTGCAGACTTCTACTGATTTCGATAGCGATCAAACTTTTATTTCTGGTGAGCCAGGAGCGTATACAGCTTTTCACCTTATTATTTCATCTTCACTTCTTTGCTATTTTGCACATATTTATTTCTAGGATATTCGCAAAAATCAGATTTAATCGGCTCTTTCTTTTGCAGGTCTGCTGTGAGTTAAGCAACATAAATCAAATATTCAGAGAGAAAAAGATTATGGCAGCGTTCGATGAGGCATTTGAGCATACAGTTAAATTGGAAGGCGGTTATTCAAATCATGCTGCTGATCGTGGAGGCGCTACCAACTATGGCATTACTGAGGCGGTGGCGCGTGCGGAAGGCTATATAGGTCCAATGTCAGCACTGCCATTGTCGACAGTCAAAGCAATTTATCAACGTCGTTATTGGAATTCGCTTCGTCTGGATGCTATTGCTGAATTATCAAAGCCAATCGCCCTGAAATTATTTGATATTGGGGTCAATATGGGTCGCGGGACCTCAGCGAAGTTTTTGCAACGTACGCTTAATGCTTTGAATCGCCAGCAAGTTGATTATCTTGATATGGTGGTAGACGGTGTAATAGGTGCCAAGACGATCACTGCTTTCACCATTTTTATGAATAAGCGTAAGCAGCAGGGTGAAGTCGTGCTTCTTAAAGCATTTAGTAGCTTGCAAGGAGCACGATACATCGAGCTTGCTGAGAGTCGAGAGCAGAATGAAGCATTTGTTTTTGGGTGGTTAGCCAATCGGGTGTAAGTGTTGATTGTTCGATAAGGTGAGACTTACGTCGGTGAGGGCGCCAGGAGTATCAACCGCTATTTTCTTCGTCTAACTGAGTGGGTACGCAGATGCGGAATTCTTGATGTCTATGAATCACACATATTAACGATGACAAAGAGGCATTTATGGGTGTAGGAGTATATTCACTGAAAAATTCCAAGCAGACGACAATAAAAAATGGCAGAACAACAGCCGCTAATGCGGGGCAGAGGACTTCTACGGCTCCCCATGCGCCTGGGTCCGCTTGGCAGCCTCCAGGCAGCCGAACATTGTTGATCGATACCTCCTAAGCGCCTAGAAATCGACGGGCCTATCTAGGCGAATTGGTTCAAATTGATGGCTGTGACCACGCATGGTTTGAAGATCGTGGTCCACCATGCGTTTACACCACAGAATCCACTTTTAGCTACGTTGAAGCAACGTTAGATCTTGATTGTGGATACGACATGTTGCGTGCTGCGTTCAATTTTGGATAAACTCAGATCTTTATTTAGTACATAGGCATAGCGGTTATCACGGGTGAACACGATGGCCTGTCGTGGCTCGTCAAATCCCTTTATTGTCGCGGCAACTTTGAGTGTGGCAACATCAATTACAGAAACGCTATTATCAGCCAGATTGCCGCTGTAAATGAACTTACCATCAGGTGACAACGCAGCGCCGTAAGGCTGTTGTCCAACCGGAATAGTGGTCGTGATTTTACGTGTCGCGATATCTACAACCGCAATCGTGTTGCTGCCGCTGTTGGCAGCGAAAAGTGTCCTGCCATCAGCCGTTACCGAGATGGCGCGGATTTTACTAAATCCGGTAATTTCGTTTAAAACCTGGTTACTGGCAGTGTTAACAAGCGTAATTTTATCGCCCAGGAAGTTGGTCACAAAAAGCGTTTTACCATCCGGGGAAAGACGAACGCCCTGCCGTGGTTGGGAAAACCCGGTAATAACCGCATTAGCCACGCCCGTCTCGGTATTCAGACTGACGACTGAATTGCTGGCCTGATTATTAATATAAAGTGTCTTGCCATCTTTATTCAGTACCGTGCCGAAGGCGCCTGGTCCGATGGCATATTGGGTGACCGTTTTTAATGTTCTGGCATCTATCCGAACAACTAGCCCAAGACTACTGTCCGAGACAAAGAAAGTTTTTCCGTCAGGCGCAAAAACGATATTTCGCGGCGTAATATAATTTTTCAGCACATCACGTACTTTGCCACTATCCAGATCGTAAACGATGACCTCTGGTCGCCCGCTTCTGGCGACAACAGCCATTTTTTCATCCGGGCTAATGGCCAGAGCATTATTATGAATATTGCCATCAAAACTCGTCTTATGGGTAATATCACTGGTTGCAGAAACTTCTGCTGCAATAACAGAAAAAGAAGCACTGGTGAGCAGAACACTTCCGGCTAAAAAAGCCAGAATGCCCGCTTGGATTTTTTTCATAGCGATGCCCTTCGGTTGACTAATTAATTTTCACTCTGTGCTATAGAGGTTCCTGACGGAGATTTATTCCCTAAAACATGCTGCGTCAGCCAGCCGGTAAGCTCCCCTGGTTTGTGTGATGTAAAATCAGCGTTCATGCTGTTATTCACCACCATCAGTTTATGACCCTGGCAGAAAAAAGTGGACACGGACGTTTCGTTAAAATGTAGTAGAAACGGAAGAGTTCATGAAACAGAAATTACCGAAGAGCGTCTATATCCCCGAATTCCGTACTCAAGCAGTGAAGCTAGTTTTAGGACAGGGATTAACAATTGCAGCCGCATCCCAACAATCGATGGCAGTGAGCATGATTGGTTTGAAGATCGAGGCCCTAAACGATTAAGCCATGTTCTCCATCTCCAAACAGAGATACGCCACATCCAATTAAATAATAGGAATCAGATATTTGTAATTAGCCTTGATATTGACCTTGCTTTTCCGCGCGCTCTATAACCGTGCGCACCATCTCCTGGGCACGCTCTTCGATCATCCAATCAGATGCTACTCCTGCAGAAAGGCTATGCATCGGATCCGGATAAACAAATAATTTGCCTGGCCTCACCCCTGGAGCCGCATAAACGGCGAGACCCATCTCTTTATCGTATATCTCGTAGCTGTGAACATCGCGCTTACCTCCCCCCTGGCGCATCCACCACAAACAATGGTGTGTTGTTCCCCGCCGTCTGCCCACGCACGTGCTTTTCCAAATGGCGTGCAGCGTCGATTGACGTTCTCATGTCCTCTATTCCACTGGCAAGGTCGCAGACGTAAGTGGTCCTGCCCCAAAATTGGGTCAGGCCAGAGGCTATTCACATCCTTATTACAATATGTCAGCTAGCCACTTATTTACATCGCTATTTTCTGGTGGAAACAGACTGAAAAATCCATCATTTTGTTGTCATTCTTGAGCTCAAACGGCCCCAAATTACCCGAAACGAAGAAAATTAATTTTTTTAATCTTATTGATTTTAAAGAATTATTGGTGGGGTAGGGGGGAATCGAACCCGCGTCCGGCCCTTTATTCATAAGGCTTTGAGAGGGAATGCTGGCAAAAAGCTGGCATTTTTGAAAATTTCGTTTTTGCTTGTAAATCAGCAGCTTGAACAGCCTATGTGCAATAACTTAATGAATTGTCAGGCTACTTCGTAATTCCCAAGAACACGGCCAAGCATCGCTCGATCCCCAGCATGGCATCCGAGGCAATATGATGGCCCTAATTTTTCTTGTTTGATGACCATCGCTTTATCTATTATCACTTGAAACGGCTTCTGTAAGCCGTTCTTAGCGTATTAGGCTTAACCGTAACGCGTAGCAATGGCGCGTTAATTATGGTACGGAAGACGGGTAAGACTGTGATTATCGCGTGTTCGTTAAAGTGGTCGGACTGAATCACTAAAGCAGCCCTTGGTTTGCCAATATCGCTTTGCATGGCAATGGTCACGAGGTCGCTGCGCATTATTTTGTCTAGCCATCTATATTTGCTAAAGCCTCATCCATATTAGTGTTAAAAATATAATATTTCTAAAAAGAATTTTAAATTAATTTTTAAAATCATGAAAGCATTAAATTGAAATTGAGAGAGCTAAGTTAGGTGTAATGCCACTTTAGATCCTCTCAATTTTTTTTTTAGTCAATTTACAATAAAATTTCATTTAAAATATGACCATTGTTTTTCTAAGCTAAATTTGGAAGGTTATGTTCATCTGCAATATCTACAGTAGTTCTTCCATCAAAACCCACTGCGTTTAATACATCAAGATTATCTTCATCAATAGCCTTATTATTTAAATAAATAACTATATTAAGATATTCTGATTCTTCTACATCTTCACGAGTAAGAGAATTTTTTACATCATCAGTATAGTCTTCGCCATATAACATTCTGGCTGCAACCGCTGCTGGCGTAAACAATGAATAATCTTTAAAACCTATATTTAAGTTATATTTTTCACATAAAATTTTAACTGCTTCAAAGTTTCCTGAAAAAGCTGCTTCATGTAAAAGACTTCCGCCTTGATCATGAGCATCCCCACCACCTATCCATTGCAATAAACTCATATCGGCATCAATAATTTGTTGCATAAGATCAGTATTGTCATTCTGAATAGCATACAGTAAATTATTAATTTTTTGCTTTTGGTTATTATTATAATGACAATGCACTATGGGAGTGGAATAAGAATTTTTGGCGTTTATTGAAATATTTTCCATTTTTCCAACTTATTAAATTAAATGTGAATTTATAACATTTATTATTTATGCCAAAATATATTTTACTGTAAATTTATTTTATATAGTAAAAAAATTCTAGCTTTGTTTGCCTTAAGTGCTAACTAAATGAGCAGGTCACGTATGAATTCAGCCCTGTACCATCGATCTGCGTTTTTCCGTTGTGCTATTGATAGTGTAAAAAGGGCCCTGTTTGGTTAGAGTGGTGCCCTTTTTAATTTTGATGATAGTTGAAGTTATCAATAAGCATGTGTGATTTGAGCCTATCAGTAGGGTGCTTTGCAAATTATTTAATCAATTATATTAATTGCGGCTATATCTAACAGATCAGATAGGTCAGATTTTGGCTGATACAGCCATCGCTGATGCTAATCTTTCTATCTCATCTTCTTGATTGACTTTTGTTTTTATGCCGAGCTTTACGATTCGTCCCTCTCTTTTTATCATCGAGATTTCGTTGCTGTGCTTGTCGTAGGGAGCGTAGCCAGAAAAAAAGTTCTCAGAGGAACTTTCTAAGCTTTCAGTAAAGCTCTCACTGAAATGCCTGGCAGGGACTAGTCTTGGCTGGGCCTGCGTTTGCTGACTCGTCAAATCCATGCCTTCAAAATATTTCTCATTTAGCACTAATGCCTCGTACTCTGTTTCGCTTTCAGGCTCGCTTTCATAAAACTCGTCCTCATCTTTTTTCTTTTTATGCGCGTCGAGCTTATCCAGAAAGCCTTCGCTATACCGCTGACCTTTATACTCATTAGCGTAAAGCATAGGGGCTAACGAGGGTAGCAGATCTGTTTGACAGCCTTCTAGCCATTCAGGACACGGCTCATGAATTGATGCGCAGTATTCTTTCTTAAATCCAGCGAGACTCAATACACTTTTCCCTTCTCTGTAAATATGTCCTATTTCGTTGGCAGCTAATAACACTGCTTCACTATGGCTTCGCCCTGGCCCCCAGACAGTTCCGCTGGCTACGTGCTTAGGTAAGATTACCTTTTTCTCTTCCTGTCGCACTGCCATACTCTGGGCTATTAAATAAACCACTTGTCGGCGGTCCATATCGTTTTTTACATATTTGATCGAGGCAATATTGCGCATATTCGATCGGGTTGCTTCTTTCATACGTCGAAAAAAACGGAATGGACTAGCTCCAATACCTAGTTCGTGTAACTGTTTTTGAGAATAGATTTTTTGCTTATGATTTTTTATTACTGTTTTCTTAGCATGCTCAGTCAGATAGTTAAAAGCAGGTGGTGTATTAAAAATAGGATTGGATAGAAGCTTTTCGAAATTTGAGATAAATTGCGCTGGAGAATTATCTGGCTTAAACAATGTATCAATAATCCATATATTTAAAACCTCTCTTTGTCTGGCTATTAAAATATCATTCCAAAAGAAATTATCTTCAGTGGGCAGTGTTACATTATTAAAAAAACTTGCTTGCCAAGAAATTAAAAATTTATCTTTTGTTAATATTTTCTCTAAAAATTTAAATATTTTTTCTTTTATTGTGTTTTTCACATTTATGGCAAGTGCTTCATTAATTAAAATATCACATGCTCCCCATAAAAATAATTTTCTCTCTGAGAGAGTTAGATTATTTATAATATTTTCTAGGTCACTAATTTCTGCAAATTTTATATTGCGAATTTTTTCCAAATTGAGGTGCCAAGAACTTTGTTCATGCTTGGCTAATTCAGAAGAGTCATCTTTATTTTTATTAAAATTGGCAGATTTGTAGATGCTGATTAAAGCTTGGCAGGTATAACTGGCGCGATAAGATATATAAGGGTCATAGGTATTTTCTAAGCTAGAAAAATGATCAAATAAATTTTTTAATGGTCTTTGAGAATAATTAAGTTGAAACTTGCATTCTGCATTATAAACAAAAACATCAATTAAAATTTTTGAAGCAAGAATGTGAAATTCCCTTTGCAGCCATGAATTATTTAATTTTATATGCTTAGTGGAATCATTCAAAAAATCTATAATTTTTATAGTGTTATTTTCTTGTTGGCTGAAATATTTAATATACCTAGTAAATATATCTAAACTTTTGAGCGAAGCAAAAATTACAATTTCAATACCCTTGTTTTTTATCAAGGTATAAGTTCTCTGAATGGAGAGATGTAGCACCTCTTGAAATTTGTTATCTACCTTCTGCCATAGTGCTTCGCACATAAAAGGTTTTAATTGCACAATTTCAATAATTGTGGACGCGCTTATAAAGTTGTACTTAAGAAAAGCACTGACCATTTCGGCTGCAAGTGACCAAAGTATCTTGTTTCGCTGATCTGTTTTTTCTTGGTGAGTATTGTCAGGAGGCGCGTTGAGGCGTTGAACGAGACTCGTCACATCGTTAACCTCAGAAAGCGTGTCAATCAATGGTTCTGTATGGTTTATAAAAGAATGGGGCGGACTAGTAATGGATTTTGAAGGCTGACTGAAATAGTTACTTTGTGCGTCGTTATAAATCAAACCTCTCTGCGGGTTGGAAGCGGCAGCGTAATGATTGGTATACATCTTCACCTCCCTTTTTCAAAGACGTATAGAAGATTAGAGCAAGGGACGAGCGATGATGCTATGTGGTTTTTTACTGAAATAGCATGGAGGTATCTTTAGTCCGAAATGATTGCCTTGTGGGCGAATTCTGTATTCACTTATCTTCAGATCGCTTTGCAAAATTCTCCCCCACTAAACGCTCATACTCCGCCAGTACGGCACGCAATCGGCTCAATACAGCTGAGCTGTCGCCGCAGCAACGCATAACGATCTTCGATCAGCTTAATCAGAATTTTTTCCCATTCGTTAGCCTTAGCAAAAGCGCTCTCAGGATAGCGCGCAGCCCGACTACCTTTGCGAATATGCACGGAATACGGTTTCTTGCGAATAAAGTAATTCCGATACCAGGTGACCTGCAGAGAATGATGGATGAGTCTGACCCGCGTGCCAAACTTCCCTTTTTCTTCTTGACTGCCATGAGTGCGTTGATAGTGATTCTCTGCCCAAAAGTTATCGGCTTCTTTCTGTGCTTCTACTACTAACCGCTGAAGCTCGTCCTCAGCCAGCGCCTTCATCTGATCCAACCAGTCACGCGCAGCTTTTGCCAAGTGCTGACCACTCATCTGCTGTCGTTCAGCAACGGCCTTTGCCTCCATTAAAGCGGCCCAATCTGTATCCATTTAAGCCCTGTGCTCCGCAGTGAAATAACCGCCCACGTACCACCACATACCTATCCTTTGGGGAACATTCAACGTCTGTGCCACATAAAGGGGAACATGCGTTGACGAGTTCCAACCCGTTAAGCGGAAATTAACTGTTTTTATCAATAACCTCTCACGCTATAACTGCAGCCACACCCCATTTCACCTCCATACCTCATCACTAAACGCGGGTATTGTCTTGGAGCTAAAACCAATTTCTCCAAGGGCAACGGGTGCAACAGCGTGATTTTTTGATGAAACAAGCAGGTGTTTTGCGGTGGCATAGCTGGCGCATCAAACCGCTATGGCATCGCTTATGGGGACGATGGCTTAAAAAATCACAGCCTGCTAAAAATCAAATATTGCCCAAAGCACCGATTCAGCCAGAGATTCCTCGGTATCCCCCTTTTGCACAAGGGCTGCCCACAACACCCATTGACGCCATATTGTCGAGTCAAGGGGTATTGATTGAGCGCCTCCGATCAACACTAGGGCTGACCTCAGACGAATTTAATCGATGGGTATTGCCGGTCTTATCCCGTTATGCGGCTTTCGTGCATCTATTGCCTGCCTCAGCGCATCACCATCATCGAGGCGCAGGCGGTTTATGGCATCACAGCCTGGAAGTGGCTTTTGCTGCAGCACAGGCGTCGGAAGAAGTCATGTTTTCGACCGATGAAGCGCCACAACTTCGTCGAGAGTTAGAACCACGTTGGCGGCTCGCGGCCTGTTTGGCCGGATTACTCCATGATGCGGGTAAACCGCTATCCGATCTCACTGTTACCGATCAAGCCGGTCAGCACGTATGGAATCCTTATTTTGAAGATGTCATTCAATGGGCTGCACACCATCAAATTGAACGCTATTGGATTCAGTGGCCTACTCGCCAACACAAACGCCACCAAGTATTTGCGGTGTTGTGTGCTAACCGACTGCTGCCTCAAGAGACAACGACGTATCTATCCGCCTTTGGCCCTCAGCCTATCGCCAGCTTATTGGAATCGTTGACGGGGCAAGTAAGCGATCAACCCCTGGCCAAACTGGTGCAGCAAGCTGATCAGGCGAGCGTGTCACGGGATTTAAAGCGCAATGGCCTAGGTACCACGATTGAGGAATATGTACTTGGCGTTATTCGCCGTTTCGTACATTCTGGTCATTGGCTCGTCAATAGACCCAATGCCAAGGTTTGGCATTTAAAACAAGGAGTCTTTCTGGATTGGGGGCATGGATTTCCCGATTTACTGGCACTGATTCGGCAAGATCAAGTGCCTGGCGTGCCACAGGAAGTAGATCGGCTCGCTGATTTTTTAATTGAGCGTGGTGTCGCTCAACCCTCCACAATTAAAGACACTCAAAGCACTATAAGCCGTTTAGCTCGCTATTGGCGCGTGCGTTTACCCATTAGCCAAGCAGGCGACTTCCCCACTAAGCCATGGTTACTGCGCTTAACGGCACCAGAGTGGATTTTTACGACTGGAGCACCTGCTCCCCTAGATGGACAAGTATTAGAGGGCGAAATAGAAGAGCAGGAAATAGAGGGCCAGCAGAATAAAAAGGATGTTGTACAGAAAGCTTCTGAAGTAGCAGCACGCTTTGCCCCGCCAGCAGAAGCGTCAAAAGTACAAGCTCCCACCCTCGATGCGCTGCTCAACCATTATGGAGTCGCAGTGCCTTTACTTCGATTAGCGATCGATCCTGTGCTAGCAGGCCATCAGCCATTAGGTCACATCATTGATCAACTAGAGGGACGTATCGTGCTGCTATATCCCGAAGGTGCGCGACAGTTAGGAGAGCCAACGCACATTGTGACGACGCTTTTTGAGGCGGGAGCCATCGAGCCTGATCTGATGAGTCCAGATCGCAAGGTGCGGGTTATCCAAGGGAAAAAAGTGCTCGTTTTTACCGATGCCTTATCAAAAGCCATTGCTAGCGCATTAGAGATCAATCAAGCAAATACGGCACGGCCAAGCGTAGCTTCTTTAACGGAGGTTACGCCCATGAGCAACCACAAATCCGCATCAACGGAAGTTTCCTCCTTCTTGGCACCTACCGAGCCTAAGCCAGCACTCAACGCCTGTTTGCCTGGATTGTTGCCGTCTATGAACGATCAAACGCTTGTGCTAAGTTCTTCTCAGTTCACTCCAGAGCAGGCTATTCAAGAGCTTATCGAGATGATTCGCATAGGCAAAGGCCGTTGGCTCATCGCGCCTGTCCTACAAGAAAACGGCCAATCTATAACGGATGCAGGGTGCTTGGAGCAGCTAGCCAAAGCCTATCCCGCTTTTAGCTTACCGCTACTCCGTCTAACGTTACGTAATTTAGAGACAGATCGTCTGCGCTTAGAAGGGGGAAAACTGATTCTACATACGCGCCCCAATGCTTAAGTTATTCGATCCCACTGCCTATGACATGGCTTTTAGACCGAATTATGAAGCGCATGCGCTCACAGGCTGGGTACTCGCTGCGCTCACAGCAGGGATTTTTCAGGCGAACAGTACTTTACCCCTCGGCCCTTTTTATTGGATGGTTGGGCTGTGCAGTGTCATGGCGCTGCGTTGGTTACCCCGTGCGGTGCGCATAGCCCGACTGCGGCGCGGCCTGCAGGGGCGATCAGTTCCACAGATCACGTTGGCAGAACTCCATCATGAACAGGGCCAAAGCTCCGATCATCTCTGGCTAGGATATGGCTTTGTTTGGGAGCATCGACATACACAACGGGTCTTTGAAATCTTAAAACGCGATACCTCGTGTATCGTTAAACAGAAAATCACGGCGGCGCTCGGCCAACCTTGGATTCATGGGGTAGAAAGCCATGAAACAAAGCAGTACCAGCTTTTATCGCATACCGAAGGGCATACGCTCATTTTAGGCACGACGGGCGCAGGTAAAACGCGTTTATTCGATCTACTTATCGCTCAAGCTATATTGCGGGGGGAGGCGGTCATCATAGTAGACCCGAAAGGGGATCATGCTTTATGTGACAACGCAAAACGAGTTTGTGAAGCAATGGGACAGCCTGAGCGTTTTGTGTATTTTCATCCGGCCTTTCCTGAGCGCAGTGTCAGACTCGATCCATTACGCCACTTTGGGCAAGTCAGTGAAATTGCCAGTCGTTTAGCGGCACTCATTCCCTCTGAAACGGGTTCCGATCCGTTTAAATCATTTGGCTGGCAAGCACTCAATAATATTGCCCAAGGGCTGATGTTGTTATCGACGCGCCCTAATTTGATACGCCTGCGTCGCTTTCTAGAAAGAGGCGCAGCAAGTTTAGTCGAGCAAGCGATCATCGCTTATTGCGAGAAAGTGTGTCCAGACTGGCAAGGTAAAGCGAAGGCGTGGCTCGAACGCACCAGGCGCAGCAGTGGCGATAAAGCGATGGCTTTAACCAATTTTTACTACGACCAGATTCAGCCTCTCCATCCTCATCCTGATTTAGAAGGATTACTATCGATGTTTAAGCACGATGGCACTCACTTCTCCAAGATGGTGGCCTCTTTGCTGCCCATCATGAATATGCTGACTTCGGGGGAATTGGGGCCATTGCTTTCGCCTGACCCCCATGATCCTGAAGATCTTCGACCCATTACAGATACCGCCAAAATTGCCCGTAACGGCCAGGTTGCCTATATCGGACTGAATATGTTGAGCAATCCTGTGGTTGGTAGTGCCATCGGCTCTTTGTTTCTTTCTGATCTCGCTGCCGTAGCGGGAGATCGCTATAACTATGGCATGTCTAATGCGCCGGTGAATGTCTTTATTGACGAAGCAGCAGAAGTGATCAACGAGCCGTGTATCCAATTGCTCAATAAAGGACGGGGAGCAGGGTTACGTTTATGGTTGGCGGCACAAACAGTCTCTGATCTTATTGCTCGCTTAGGCAATGAACATAAAGCGTATCAAGTACTTGGTAATATGAATACGCGCATTGCGCTGCGCATCTTGGATCAAAAGACGCAAGAATATATGACGCTGAGTCATCCAAAAACGCGTCTCAACTACGTAATGTGTACCCAGAGCCAAACTGTCCAAGGTGAAACGCCTATATTTGCGAGCAGCAATCAGACAGAGCAGCTTAAAGAGGAAGAGGCGGAGCTTTTTCCATCAGCTTTATTGGGCATGCTGCCTAACTTTGAGTATCTCGCTACGCTGGCGGGTGGCAAGATCATTAAAGGACGTCTACCGATATTAAAGGTAACAGACGATGATGTTTTCCACTTCGCTCAAAAAAAGCACTGAGGTCGCATGGTGAAGAAAGAGAAAGGGTCGTGGGGAATAAGGCTAGGGTGGTTATTTTTAATAGAACTCACTGTTTTAGCCTTGCTGGCGCCGACACATTGGATTGACTCATCACTTAGGTTAGAAGCACAGCGTATTGAACAGCGACTAGGAACTCATACACGACAGTGGGCCATGCAAAAAGCGCAAAGCTGGTTTCAGGCGAGTGTGATCGATTCGGGTTTCTATCGGCAACTGCACCATCTATTGATTCCCACTGAACAAGAAAGGCAGCGATCCAAAGGGTTAGAGGACTTTGGTCGAGGATTATTTAGTTGGCTCTCCATTCGATTAGATGCGTTGATGCGCATCCTTTACCAGTTCACTATCCGACTCGCCCTCTTAGGACTATGGTGGCCTTACTTATTGTTGGTTGGGATACCCGCCATATGGGAGGGGCTGATGATACGACGTATCAAGCGCACCAATTTCGACTATGTGAGTCCGATGCTTCACCATTACAGCATCCGAGGCATTGCGCTCTTAGGAATAGGGATGCTGATGGTTTTCCTGGCTCCCATTACGTTGGAGCCGATGCTCATCCCCGCTGTCATGATAGTAGGCTGTCTATTAGCAGGGCTAGCCTTGGGGAATATCCAAAAGCGGATTTAGGAACACAGTGAACATTCCCTCAACTTTGAATCAATGTCGACCTGTAATTAGTTCAAGCGCATGCAATTATTGCAACACGCTAAACATGCAGCCGTTCCACCTTGAAGCGCTTACAATTTACTGTCTCATGATTTGCAGGCAGCTCAACAATCACTAAACGTTACAGTAAGCGCATCGCCTTTTTGATAATTGATCAATGTGGGAAGGCTGAGCGCTTCCCGTTATCCGGCTTTAGGCAAGATTAAGATACATGGGTTCATATCGGCTATCGGTTTGGATGGGGATCATTAGCGCCGACGTTTCTGCGCTTTCTATCAATGATGGCGGTGATTCTTCTTCCTTAATCTGGCGTGGCTCTCCTATTGCGTCGCGTTGCTTGAGTAGACGGCTATTCATTGGACTTAATCCCTCGACTTCTTCTATTTTTGCACCAACTGCGGTCAATGCGGCTTGATTTGATGTCCAACGTAACCTGGCCTGCCATTGACCCTCCGCTGGAATCAATTGCCAGCAGCGAACTGCTTTGTCGCTACTCCCTGTGATCAGATAATCGACGCCGTCTATGTTTTGCCAGGCAACGCTGTAAACAACTCCATTAAACCCGTGAATGATCGCCAGACATTGGCCCGAAGCGATATCCCACACCCGCACGGTCTTGTCATGACTGCCGGAGACCACATACCGACCATCAGGCGACATCACGACGCTCCTCACCCCATGCTCATGCCCGCTGAGGACGCGGAGCGCCGCATCCGACGTTTGCCACTCCCACACCCGCACGGTATGGTCATCACTGCCGAAGACCACATACCGACCATCGGCCGACATCACGACGCTATCCACCTGACCCCACTGTCCGGGGAGGACGCGGAGCGCCGCATCCGACGTTTGCCAATCCCACACCCGCACCGTAGGGTCCCCACTGCCGGAGACCACATACCGACCATCGGCCGACATCGCGACGCTATTCACCCCATACTCATGCCCGCTGAAGACGCGGAGCGCCGCATCCGACGTTTGCCACTCCCATACCCGCACGGTTTTGTCCTGACTGCCGGAGACCACATACCGACCATCGGCCGATATCACGACGCTGATCACCGAACCCTCATGCCCGCGGAGGACGCGGAGCGCCGCATCCGACGTTTGCCAATCCCACACCCGCACCGTATTGTCATGACCGCCGGAGACCACATACCGACCATCGGCCGACATCACGACGCTCATCACCCCATGCCCATGACCGCTGAAGACACGAGGCGCCGCCGCCGACGTTTGCCAATCCCACACCTGCACGGTCTTGTCCCCACTGCCGGAGACCACATACCGACCATCGGCCGACATCACGGCGCTACTCACCCAATCCTGATGCCCGCGCAGGACGCGAGGCGCCGCCGCCGACGTTTGCCAATCCCACACCCGCACGGTCGTGTCCCGACTGCCGGAGACCACATACCGACCATCGGGCGACATCACGACGCTATCCACCGAAGACTGATGCCCGCTGAGGATGCGGAGCGTCGCATCCGACGTTTGCCAATCCCACATCCGCACGTTCTCGTCCCAACTGCCGGAGACCACATACCGACCATCGGCCGACATCCCGACACTCATCACCCCATGCTCATGCCGGAGGACGCGGAGCGCCGCATCCGACGTTTGCCAATCCCACACCCGCACCGTATTGTCCCGACTGCCGGAGACCACATACCGACCATCGGGCGACATCACGACGCTATCCACCGAATTCTGATGCCCGCTGAGGACGCGGGGCGTCGCATCCGACGTTTGCCAATCCCACACCCGCACCGTCTCGCAACTGCCGGAGACCACATACCGACCATCGGCTGACATCGCAACGCTATCCACCTGACCCCACTGCCCGGGGAGGACGCGGTGCGCCGCATCCGACGTTTGCCAATCCCACACCCGCACGGTCGTGTCCCGACTGCCGGAGACCACATACCGACCATCGGCTGACATCGCGACGCTATTCACCTCACGCCAATGCCCGCTGAGGACGCGGTGCGCCGTATCCGACGTTTGCCAATCCCACACCCGCACCGTCTTGTCCCAACTGCCGGAGACCACATACCGACCATTGGCCGACATCACGACGCTAGTCACCCAATGCTCATGCCCGACCAGCCGCCTTTTTTCTTCGAGTGTGTGCGCATCGTATACGGTCACGGTTCCGCCATGCGCCACGACCAACAGCCGACCATCCGATGAATAGCAACAGGCCTTGACCTCATTTTCAAGCTGCAACCCGGGTAATTCTCCAAACTCCACCCCTTCCATACGCGCACCGCTTAAGTCAGTGTTGCGCAGCCAGGCACCAGTCAAGTCTACTTTGCGTAGATCTGCCCCTAGCCATTGGACTGAATCGAATACGCCATAACTGAGATTCGCGCCAGGAATGCGAATGCCCGATAAATTGGCCCCGTTGAGTTGCACCTCCGCTCTGACTAACACGGTGATCGCATTCGCCGCGCCTTGAGCAAATTGCGGTTCTGTCTTCGTCCGTTCAATGACGTTCAACAGTTGTGCTTTAAACGTCTCCTCTTGCTTAACCTTGTCGACTAAAAAATCCAATATCGCCGGATCATCGACAAGATCAAGAGTATTGAACCAGTCGTCTGCCGCCAATCCGCTCTGCGCATCGAACGCTTCCCATAATGTCTTCGCGACAAAATAATCGCGTACGGATTTATGGATAAAGCGAGTAGTCTTACCTACCCCGTTGACGGCATCTTGAATGATCAACGGCGCATTAAGACACTTGAGTTTGGTTTCGATCTCGTCATGATTGAGCAACTGCGCACGCCAATCCTGTTCATCGTGAACGGGGTTTCTCCCTCTTAAAGAGGAGATTTTCTTCGTATAGTGACTGACCACTTCTCCCGCTTGATACATGTGGATCGCGAGTTCTTGATTAAAACTCATCTGATGCGCATAAAAACCGTCTCTTTCTAGCCGTTTAAATTCTTCTTTTTCTTTTGCATCCAGTTGAATCTTTCCTAGCCGTTGCTGTGAACGGGCAAACCAACTGCTCACGAACTGTGCATACAGTGTTAACCGAGTCAATCGATGACCTGGTAGACCCGCTGCGCCTAAGGCCGGTAATTCGCTGACCGCCATTTTGAGTAAAAACGGATTACTCACTAAGGCTTGTACATTCGGCTCTTGCAGGGCTTGTTGATAGTCTTCTACCGACCAGGTGGCCGCGGGATGATTTTGACTGTATAGCTCAACATAACGGGCAATCGCGGCGGGCGAAAAAGGCGCAAGACGGTATTCCTGTAGCGCAGTCGGCTCACCGGATGGATGAAATTTGTATTGATAGCCAGCGCCTAAATATTCAGGGCGGCTACTGATAATGATTTTAGCGTTGCGCCACTTATCGAGTTGGTTATCTCGGTAGAAATCCCGATGCCGATCTTCAATTTCATCAAACCCATCTAAAATTAGGACAAAACGATGATCGGTTTGTAGCGTACGAATTTGCTCTTCAGAAAAACCTTGTTGCTTAAAGAAGGTATCCACCAAATTAAGAGACGTGTTGGGCAAGCTTGATAATGGAATAAAGACTGGAATTAGTAAGGTTTCTGGTGTAGCCGCTTGCCATAAATCGCGTGCAACGTATCGGTTCAACGTCGATTTACCCGCTCCCGCTTCGCCTAACAGGAGTAACGATTTCTTATCCGACGCTAGAAAAGCTTGAATTTTCTCCGCTAAATCAAAACGATCGTCATTATGCAAACTCATCCCTTCAGGCGGCACATAGTTGGCAAGCGCATCTTTGATTTCTCTATCTTGGGCTAAATCGGCGAAATAATCGGTCCGTAATCGATCGATCTGAACGCGTAAGATATCGAACAACTGTTTGACTGAGTTTTCGGCTAATTTGCCACGTGCCTTTTCGAGTAATCGGATACCCAGGGGTTTCGTGCTGAGGTCATACCAATCAAGAGAAAGCTCCATCCTATTGGCGATAGAGGGCGCATCGCGCTTTTCTAACCGCGCTAAACTCGCCTGCGCTTGTTGTTGGATGCGCTCGCTATCCGATCGAGAGAAAGATAACCCGACTCCCTGTTTACCCAACCATTGCGCCGCATCGTCTTTCAAGCTTTTTAAAAATTGAATCGCCTGCGCTTGAATACCTTGATCGGCTTCTACGCAAACAATGCGTTCCAACCGCTGGCAGACCCCTTGTAAAAAATAAGCGTGATGACGATAGTCACTTTTTCGCACGAATTGCTCGAACTTCTCCCATTCTTTGGTTTCGATCAGCATATCCAAGCATTGCAGCGCGGTATACCAACCTTTTTGGCGGGTGCGATCTTCATAGCTGGTTTTTACTTCACCAAACGAGGCTAGCATCTCTTCGGCATTTTTGACCGCCTCTTTTAATCCTCCCGTTGCCCCAACGGTATTGGCGACTTCCTTCGCTCCATCAAACGCTGTCTCAAAGCGATCAAAACTCTCTAATAATTTATCGACATCGCAGCTTTTGATTGCACTCGCTAAGCCTAATACGCCTTTGCTCGCGGCAAAGAGGCAACGCAGTACCGCGTCACCGGTACTTTCATCATTTGGGATATAAGCTAGGGCTTCACGGGCATAACGAATCTGCCAGGCGAGATCGTTATCTTTAAGGGGGTTCAGTTTCTCGCCGTCACGCAAAAGATCGGCTAACGGTTTTTGCAGTTGCAACCGACTAATGCCAGATACGCCTGCTTGACCCATCGCATCGAGCAATTGTGAGATCGCCTCGATCAGTTCTTTAACGGGCACTGGGTCGCCCTTATGCACTTTATCAAGACGGGTTAATAGTGCGTTTAACAGGCTCGCCAACGTATCGGCGCGCACGCCACCGTCTTTTTTGAGAAGAGGCGCAGGACAGTTCCGTACCATCACCGCTAGCCCTTGTACCGCTGCACTATTGAGCGGCGCATAGAGCATCGGGTTGAGCGCCTGTGCGGCATGCGTAATCAGTAAGCGGTATATCTCTGCGTGCGGGACCACAGCCAATTCAGCGGCTTCGTGCATGCAAATTAAATCTTTCCCTTGCCACTTACCAAAGCATTCTGTTACTTCACGCGCGAGGTTAAAGAGCCGCGTGCGTTGAGCCGTATCTCCATTCGTCTGTTGCAGGCACCAGGCAAGGTGTCGCGTATTTTCAATTTTATCGGGATCGACAAGTTGATAGTTCTGCGTCACGGGCGCAGATGACGAAGATGGCGTAAAGAAGGCGTCAGGTAAGCCGCCTGTTATCGGTACAGGGGCAGGCGGCACCGCAGAAGGCGGGATCGTGGGTCTTCTTTGTAGTTGAGCACGAGGCAATTGAGCGAGAAGGACATCAATTTCATCTCGCTTGACCGCGTCAGGAGAATACGCTTTCGCTTTATTTAAACTGGTGCGCACGTCTTCCTCCGTAAAAGACGAGGGTAATTGCAACACCTGAGCACGCGTGATGTGGATTTCAGTCAGTAAGCGTTTCGCCTCAAGAATCTTTGGGTCACTTTGAGGGATCGTCTTTAACGCAGCTTTCGCTTTAATTAAATAGCTCAGCGCTTGATCTTTTTCTGCATTGGCTTGGCAGTCTTGTGCCTGCTTAAAATACGCCTGTGCACGATCCATCGCTTTTTCTTTCGGTTGCCATGACTCTAGCATCTTGGCGGTGATCCTCGAGAGCATATTTTTCCTTTTTTGTTTTGGCTCTGGTTCAATACATCAGTCGAAAACGCATTGCTTATGCTGAACGCCAATACCGTCGATATGATCGGCTGATCATAAAAAGAAAGAGGGCCAACGAGAATCCAGCATTATCCTTAGAGTCTTGATAAGGGAAGCGAGAGTGAGCAATATGGGTAGAGGTCAACTTGGGCGTTCGCTATATTTGGCTCAGCAGTGTAAGTGTGCCAATAATTTGTCCCGAATCATGGCTTGGTCTTCTGTCAAACGGAGCAGTGTCCGTACTGGATAGTGATAGCAGAATTCACCGGGTGCCACTTGATCGGTTTGCGGTATTGATGAACGCTTGCATTGAACCGTGCCTCATGGCTTGGAGTACAGATAGGGCTGACGCACATTTACTTAACACGCTGTCGTAAAACATCTGTTTTACGACACGTTAGCAAGAACGAACAAAATTAACCATTTGACGCCTCTAAAAATAGGCGGAAAACAGTGTCGTAATGTACTGGTATACGGAAATCTATTTTTGGGGTTATCCGTCTACGTTAGTTATATGCGCGTTTCGTCGGATTCTGATAGGTAGAGCACGGGCTTACAACGCGCTGCACTATTGGCGGCAGGCATCGATGCCTGCCATCTGTTCGAGGATCACGCTTCTGGAGCCAAAGATGGTTGGGCTGGTTTGATGCAAGTACTGGAATTTGTACGCCCTGGCGACATACTTGTTGTCTGGAAGCTAGATCGGCTTGGACGTTCACCATCGCACCTGCTCACCATTGTGATCGCATTGAAAGATCGGGAGGTGACATTCCGTTCACTCACCGAGGGCATGGACACCACCGCCGCATCGGGCGATCTGCTATTTCACGTGTTTGACGCACTCGCTCAGTACGAGCCGGGCCTTGATCCAGGAGCGCATCGTTGCCGGGCTAGCCGCTGCCAAGTGGCGTGGTCGGGTCGGTGGAGGCCCACCTGTTATCGTTGGCAAGAAGTTGGATGTCATCATCGCTGCGCTAAATAGCGGCATGTCCAAGGCTGCTATATGTCGCAACTTCAATGTCAAACGCACCACGTTGATCGAAACGCTCGTTCGGGTTGGGTGGTCCGCCCCTACACTAGGAGCGCTGTAAGGATGACTGACAAGCGTGAGCGGCAATGCCAAAGTGCCCAACTTGCCAAGGCAAGCCAGTCGGTACGCGAGCCGCTCACCGGACACCCTCACGCATGCGCGTATTTTGGCCTTAGTAAGCGCAGGCCAGGCTATCTAGCGCACCGCTAGTTGGCTGGAAATGCAAGGTTGATAATAAGGATTGTCGTGCGATGAGCAAAGTCGCGTTAGGTATTGTTTCAAAAGTAAAGAGAAACCTGTCGTTCCTCCGGCAGTAGTCTATTAAAACTAGCGTGACCAGCAATGGTCGGGTTAGAAGCTTTTAAGACAAGGTAGCCCCTCGAAAGAGAAGGGAGAGCCGCGAGGCAAAACCAAAGACTGTTAGCATCAAAATGGTCGGGGCGCTAGGCTGGATAGCATGGTCAACGTATGTGAATTGCTGATAATACTCGTAAGTATTGACAAGCTTGAACCAAAAGGTAAGTGGTAAGTTGTCTGATGATAATTGCGGGCACGAGGATATGAAAACCATCGGGTGATAGGCAAGACCTAAACTATCCGTGTATCTAACGTGGAACTCGGTAAGCCCGTATCTCTGCCTTTAAGGCAAAGTGAACCGCAAGGGACACCGATAGAGGTGCGGGTAAAGGATGGCCGAAAAAGCATGCTGTTCTGTAATGGAGCAGATAGGGATTGAGCTGAATAGCAAGATTATTCCCCGTGAAAACGGGCCCAATTCGACCGGGTCTTTCTTGACTAAAGAACTTGAGAAATTTTTTTTAGGAGGGTAGCAGATGTCGGCATATGTAATAAGTGCTGTTGCGCCCTCCGGCTATGCGGAACACTGGCACGGCATTAACTGGGCCAAATGTTACCAAGAAGTCAAAAAGCTGCAAGTGCGTATAGTCAAGGCAACGAAGGAAGGTAACCACCGTAAGGTTAAAGCTTTGCAGTGGTTACTAACCCACTCGTTCAGCGGCAAAGCAATCGCTGTGAGACGAGTGACTGAAAATCAAGGAAAGAAAACGCCAGGGGTAGACAAGACAATATGGTCGACACCAATCGCCAAATACGAAACTATCAAAACACTAAAGCGACGCGGATACAAACCAAAGCCACTGCGTAGAATTTACATACCCAAAAGCAATGGCAATAAGAAAAGACCGCTCGACATTCCCAGTATGATTGACAGAGCCCAGCAAGCTTTATATCTGTTGGCTCTGCAGCCCATTTCGGAGACAAAATCGGATCTGCATTCTTACGGATCCCGCCCTGAAAGGTCTACAGCAGATGCGATTCAGCAGTGCTTTATAACACTCGCTAAAAAGCGTTCGCCGCAGTGGATTTTAGAGGCAGATATACAAGCCTGTTTTGAGAAAATTTCGCATGATTGGCTGATCGAACATATTCCGATAGACAAGGAGATACTGTGACGGTGGCTAAAAGCCGGATATCTGGAAAAACAACGATTCTGTCCAACAGAAGAAGGTGCAGCACAGGGCAGTATCATTTCACCCGTGCTTGCAAATATGACGTTGGGTGGTTTGCAAGAACGACTTGCAATGACCTGTGGCAAGGTCAGTTACAAAGGCGGTCGAACCGATCCTAAAGTTAACCTTGTGCGATATTGCGATGACTTCATTGTTACGGGAGCTTCAAAAGAGTTACTGGAAAATGAAGCGTTACCAGTGATCAAAGAATTTCTGAGTGAGAAAGGGTTGTCTCTATCACCAGAGAAAACCCGAATCACAAACATTGCACCAGGATTCGATTTCTTAGGTCAGAACGTCCGTAAATACAACGGCAAGTTTTTAATCAAACCATCAAAAAAGAATATCCAAGCGGTTCTGACGAAAATTCGCTCAATCATTAAAGATAATAAGGCAGTCAGGCAAGTCAATTTGATTAGCTTACTCAACCCTGTCATCAAAGGATGGGCAAACTATCACCAGTACGTAGCCGCCAAGCAAACCTTCTCCAAAGTCGATAACGCAATATGGCATGCGTTGTGGCAATGGTGCCGTCGTAGACACACTCAGAAGGGAGGCCGCTGGATAAAGCATCGGTATTTCCATTCCATCGGAACCCGGAGCTGGGTCTTCGCAACCCCGACGGATGAAAAACGTTCAGATGGTGCAACGATCATGAAGACCTTGCATCTAGCCGCTGGCGTAGCGATTCAGCGTCACATAAAAATCAAAGCCGAAGCCAATCCTTTTGACCCAGCATGGGAATACTACTTTGAAGACCGTCATGGTCGGAAAATGCGGGCAAACCTTGCTGGTTACAAAAAGCTCATTCGCTTATGGCTTGATCAGAACCGCCGCTGTTGCGTGTGTCGCCAACTGCTTACAAAAACAACAGGGTGGCACGTCCATCACATTATCCGACGCGTTGATGGAGGGAACGACGCGTCAAGGAACCTTGTGATGGTTCATCCAAATTGCCACATGCAAATTCATAACCTTGGTTTACAAGTGACGAAGCCGGCTCCCGAGAAGGGGCTTTGAAAGGCTTGAGCTGTATGCGGGGAAAGCCCGCCCGTACAGTTCTTAGGGGGCGGTGGTGCAGTAATGTACTGCTGCTACCCGACAGACTTGCATTTGCTAATCAAAACTGGCCTTGTCGGCTTTCTCGGCGAAGCAAAACACTACAGACGGGGCCTCTCAAAGCAACAGCACTGGTTGGCCAATTTCTGTAAGCGCTGGCGTAGTGCTGAATTTTTGTCTTGCAGAGAACTACTCTACGCCGCTGCTCTTATCCCACAATGAAGTTAAAATAGAATTCAAGATCATCCTCGGCTGAGTTGCCATCTCGGAATGGGAGACAGTGATCCGCCCATGGAGTTATCCGATCTTCTTTTTCTTTCTTGATCAATTTGAGCTCTGCTTGGCAGTGTTGACGTATCTCTGGTATCTCAAAAGCTTTTATTAAAGCCAAAAAATCTCGTTTTTGAAAAATTTTCCAATCTTCTGCAGATTCAATTCGTTTACATACCTCTTGTGCAATTGCCACACAGGCCGTTTGACAGGCTGAATCCTCGGCAAATTTACTAAACGCATTGGCGAAAATTGACAGCCTTTGGGCAGCAAAGTCTTTCAACCCTGCAGCAGAGCCCGCCCGTTCACTCACTTCTTGCGCAATCGCCGCACAGGCCACTCGACAAGCTGAATCCTCGGCGAACGCACTAAACCCATTCGCGAAATTTGATAGACAGACGACACTAAAATCTTTCAGCCCTGCAGTAGAGTGAGCTTGTTCCCCCACTTTTTTCGCAAGCGATGCAGAGCACTCTTGGAAGAGAGGACTTTGAGGAATTTTACTGAGTACCTTTGAGTATATTGACAAATTTTTAGCATCAAAACCATTTAACCTTGCAGCACGGCGCGCCGGTTTCCTCCGTTCTGTCGTAACCACCGCACAGTCCTTCCCTCTGCTCAACTCCGATGCAATATCAGCGCTTTCTATTTTATTTGTTTGCCGTACGTTTAATGCGGCTGACGCATTAAAAAATTCCACCGCTTCATGTGGCAATGTGCTTCTAGATCCTCTATTTTCCTGGGTCCTCGTACTTCTATTGTGACTACTATTGTTTTGCGATCTACTCGGGGCAAAAGCTATATTAGAATTGGATGAAGAGGTTGAGGGGATACGAGAAGACATAAAAATGACCTAGAAAAGGTGCCTACAATTGTCCAAAAGGATTCGATCCTTATGTAGCGAGGGCAAGTGCTATGCCCGGAGCGATATTCTAGTACAGCGAAAGCATGACCTCGAAGATAGATTTTTTTGACAATTTTAGACACACTCTGCGTAGCACGGCGCTGCACAAATATAAGAAAGGCGCTGTCTGACTGGAGCAGCGCCTTTCTTATGAATTTTTGAAATATCTTATGGGGTCAACAAGTCCGACAATAAGGACTTTTTCGGCTTATCCGATGCTTATTTAACCTTTCAATGAGCGCATATCCCGCAGCTTCATGCTGAACAATTTCCATTTTCATCCCATGCTGTCGAGAATGATTACTCCCCCACCGACGAATAACCACTAAATAGCCAAGCAAATCGCTTATAAATTCTGCTTCATACCAGCGATCGACTTTTTCCCATTATGCTATCGATAGTGTTTTAGCATTCATATGAACTTCTTTTTCTATTTAACATCGAACGACTAATCATAGAAAAGATAACTCAATCTTTCGGCCATTGCTGTGCGCCGTGTAGCACCCGTATAAGCTCAATACGTTTAAGTCTCTGCTTGATTCGATAGACTAGGATAAACGGTGTGTGGCTAATGACTAACTCATAAGTACCTTCTTTTCTTCCTGGCCGGCCTATTTCGGGGTGCTTGATTAATTGGTTTACTTGGTGCTCGATTCGGTCGCCTTGCTCGATGGCCGCTTTAGGGCTGTCCTGGGCGATATAGTCGAGTTGTCCATCACGATTTGCAATTGCGTTGGGGAGCCATACTAGCTTCAAGCCACATCCCCTTTAACAAGCTTGGCCAACTCGGCACGTTTTCTGGCCCAACCGGTTTTTGCTTCTTCATCTGAAACCCATTTAGTAGTGGGATCGTCGGCTTCTTTTATAGCCTTTTCTACCTGCGCTCTGAACCATTTGTCATGCTCCGCTGCTTCATGCGTTCTTTTTAGTGCTTCTGTACGGTCGGGTCTCGTTCGGGCAGTGTTTTTTTGCTCTGGATTCCAAAGTGCAACATCGAATGCGCCCACGACAAGGCCAAGCTTACGGAGTAAATTGAGTGCTTGCATCGGATTACCAAAGCCTCGTGGTTCAGTACTGCGTGTCTTGGCTAGCATGGCGGCTTTGCCATTGCGTGTATCTACCTGAACAAAAAAAGCCTCGCCCAGGGCTTTCAGCGTAACACTAGCAATACCGCCTGCGTCGTTAGTGGCTCGTAGTTGTTGTAGCGTAAGAGTGTGCATAACAAGCCTTTTATAGATGTAAATTAATTATTAATATGGTATGTAACTAATAATTAAAACGCAATATTCAGCTTCAGATTTTATCCCTCCAGGCTAAGTAATAAAATTAGACTGCGAGGGATGCTTTGTTCGAATGATGGCAAAGTGCCTGAATATTTTTCTTGAGCTACCCTATATGGTGTATCCCATCCTTTGACTGCAGTAGTTCTTGAAACTGCTTTTTAATCTGAGCAAGCTCCTTTTGAACTTCTGCATTTTGCCTTGCTTGCTCTGCTCTTAATTCATCCTGTTGTGCCTCTAACTGCGTATTTTTGCTGGCAAGTACATCAACCTCATCTCTCAAGACACGAATCTGCTTAGCTTGCTGCGCTATAAAGTGCTCCTGCTCTTCTGCAATCATGCTTATATCTTTGTTATTCGCGCTTATCTTTTGCTTAAGCTGAGAATGAGTTCGATTGAACTCTTTTTTAAGCTTAGTCTGTTCATTTACCGTTGCGATTAGACCGCCGCGAAGATCGTCTATCTGCTCCACCTCTTTTTTAAGCTTAGTCTGTTCATTTAGCATCGCGATTACACCGCCGCGAAGATCGTCTATCTGTTCACAAAACTGAGTTTGAATTTGATTTAACTGTTTCTTAAACTGAAGCTGCACTTTTTCTATACGCTGAGACTGAATTTCTGTTGCGTCCAAGCGTTGATTTTTGTGCCAATTTAAGCTTCGCTGAAAACTTTCTTGGACCTCGGCTAATTTTTCTTTAGTCCGTTCTTCGAGTTCCTGAAATTCGAGTTGAGTTTTGTTTAGAACTCGAGCCTGCCTGGTGCTTAATCTTTCAATCTCGTCATCACGCTTTTCTAGTTCGGCATTTAGTCCTCTCCATATCTCCATTTTGACATTCATTAATTTGTGATAATGCTCATGGGAATCTTTCCCGACACATTCTTGGACATGCTTAGACAGATCGGCTTGATCAACTTGCAATTTTGTTAGCTTTTTCGCAATATCGTTCGACGACCCTATATTCCATTGAATCGCTTCTATCTGTTCGTGAAAGTCACTTAAGTTGTTTTGAATGTCTCTGATCGCATCGTCCTGCGCTAATAATCGATCTTCCACATTGATAGGCGGTTCTGTCCTTAAATTCAGTTGACGCATGCTCGACGTGAGGGGTAACGCACTATTTCCATCTATCCTAGGCATAACAATCTCCGTAAAAAATGTATTGACTCAACGTTTTGAACGTCTTAAGTGCCAAAATCATTCTTTTAACAGAAATTTATAATTGAAGACACGCCCTAGGGTTCTGCACGCAAATATTTATAAAGGGTCTCGCGGCTCACGCTAAATTCACGAGCAACGAGTGATTTTGCTTCGCCTTCTGCGATGCGGCGTTTCATGTCCGTCACCTGCTCATCGGTCAGCGCCTTTTTTCTACCTTTATAGACGCCTCGTTTTTTGGCTAAGGCAATTCCTTCGCTTTGCCGTTCACGTAGCTTTTCTAGGCTCCATAAGCGATAGCATGAGTTTTGCCATCGGCGTGTCATCGCCATCAAAAACTAAGTTTTCATTAATAAATTCAACACGCACGCTTCGTTTGGTTAAGTCATGCACGACTAAACGGCGTAAATCATCAAGATTGCGTGCTAAACGGTCCATGCTGTGAACGAGGACAGTATTCCCTCACGGACATGATTGAGCGGGGTTTTTAGTTCAGGGCGCTTCGTATTGTCGCCAGATACATTGCCCTCGAACAAGCGATCGACTTGAATGTCTTCCAGCTGCTGATCTAAATTTTGCTCAAAACTGCTAACGCGAATATATCCAATGCGTTTACCGCTCAACGAAGACTCTTTAATCAATTGTGTCAACTTGAGCTCTATGACTCTTAATGCAAAGTGTCAATAAACTAATATTTAGATTCTAAATTGACATTTTTTATTGATTAGTTTGATGTCTATTTGAGGTGTACCCTAAATTAACGCTTCTTCACTGTATTTGAAATAGAAGTGGGTAGGAAACATTGATGTCTTGATGAGCAAGCTTACTGCTGGGAATATGCGAGTTTTTAGTATCTAACAAATCACAAGATGCGAAAGCATAGTTACCCAAACGATAAGAGTTGAGGGCAATTCGAGCAAATTAGGCCGTTATTAGAGAATGATGTAGTCAAAAAAGTAGCCAGGATCAAGTTCCATATTGCGGTCATACGCAAGGGTTACCGCATGTGCAATTGGAGTTAAATACAGTGAACGTGACAGACCGATAAGGAGCCTGCTGCGCACTGCAGTGCATAAAACCACCACGGGTATAATAGATGAATACGTTTGATATCAGAATTCGCTGGCTAAGCGTATAAAGGGCACTCTCAAGATCAGATCTCGGCGACAACGTTCAGCAGACTGACGCAAGTGACTTACATAGTCAAACAGTCCGTACAGATTTAAAATCCAGCACGCGGCACCATTTTTTTTAATATAAAACGCCCTTGAAGTATATCGGACATCTTTAACTAACTATTTGAATACAACAAATAGGTCTTCACAAATGGTCAATCTATTTTAGGATAGGGCAGACCATTGCAATCAACGTGTGCGGCTTCTTTTATATAAAAATGTCTAACCAATCAGGTAAGCACCCAATTAATTTAACACCGTAAGCAATGCTGATCTAACAGTTAGGAGCCAATTAATATTTGGCAGCCAGTCGGTGTAACATTTGTAAGGAAATTTATATGAATAATATAGGCTTTTCATCTCCTCCCCCATTTATCCGGAGCCATCAATATCAAACTAGAATATTAGCAGAATCAAACGCGTTGCCTGATGTTTGCGTCCAGAAATGGATTGCGGATTTACTACAGGAAAACTCATATGTTAGATCAAGGGCTGTTAGAGCATTAGTAGCGCAAACCCCGTTGTCTGATATCGCCATTACGACATTGATCGCTATTGCAGAGAATGAGAGCGAGCACCTTCAGGTTAGGCTCGCGGCTACTAAGGTATTGGTGGAGCAAAGTGCGCAGTCTGATATTGGCATTCAGGCATTGATTGCTGTATTACGCAATGGAAGCCCCCAAGATAGGGGAATGGCTACGGACATATTAGGGCAAACCGAGCTGTCCGACGCTGCCATTTCGACATTGATCACTACTTTACGGCATAGAGACGCCGTTAGGTCTGCCGCTATCCTGGTATTAGTGGAACAAACTGCACGGTCCGAGGCCGCCATTCCAACATTGATCGCTATTGCAGAGAATGAGAGCGAGCACCTTCAGGTTAGGCTCGCGGCTACTAAGGTATTGGTGGAGCAAAGTGCGCAGTCTGATATTGGCATTCAGGCATTGATTGCTGTATTACGCAATGGAAGCCCCCAAGATAGGGGAATGGCTACGGACATATTAGGGCAAACCGAGCTGTCCGACGCTGCCATTTCGACATTGATCACTACTTTACGGCATAGAGACGCCGTTAGGTCTGCCGCTATCCTGGTATTAGTGGAACAAACTGCACAGTCCGAGGCCGCCATTCCAACATTGATCGCTATTGCAGAGAATGAGAGCGAAAACCATCGGGTTAGGCTCGCAGCTACTGAGGTATTGGTGGAGCAAAGTGTGCAGTCTGATATCGGCATTCAGGCATTGGTTGCTGTCCTACGCAATGGTGCCCCTCAAAATAGGGAACTAGCTACAAATATATTACAGAAAAAAACTGAACTGCCCGACGCCGTCATTCAAGTACTGATCACTACTTTATGGCATAGAAACCCGCAGACTGGGTATGCAGCTATGGCGGTGTTAAAGGAACAAACTGCACTGTCTCGTACTGCTATTCAGCTATTGACTGCCCACCATTTCATATAACGAAGGCCAGAAACTTCGGCACTTGGCTATGGATATATTAGGTAAGTTTGAAGATTTTTTGTAAAAAATAGCTTCTCTCATGCCCAACTAGCGCATATTTGCGGCATATCATTCCTTACATTTTACGTGTTCCCCGTAATTAGCTTCATAACTGCATAGAATGCGAGGGTTTATGGTCCTGACCCAGTGATCGAGAAGCCTAATTCAGTGAATATATTGGCATCAGGTCGGATAATGTGTCGTATCTGAGTATCAACTTTGTTCATTTTTTGGCCATTTTCTCTCGTACTACCGCTCGGTAACGGACTGCGGCAATTCATGACTCAATCTCAGAGATAAAACGTCGAGCGGCAACTTCCCCCAGACTAAATAAATATTCCATCGTCGCCACTGAAAGCTGTGGCTCTTCTTCTGAGACACCGCTGGCCAAATCTTGATTGTTACGTGCCAGTTTACAGAGCGCTCCGAGCCCAGCAATAATTTTAGAGGCATCTTCCAAATAGTCGATGATAGAAGTTAGTCCCGCACTTTGTGCAGCAGTATGCGTCTTCGCATCAAGAATGGTGCGTTCAAACTCAAGAGAATGACAAACCATCGTGTGGGGGTTGTGATTATTGGAAGCATTAGAATCAGACATGATAGGGCCTCCTATCGTGCTGGTGATACTGATTTTTGCTTCTATATTGACAGGCGGGTGAACAAAGTTGTTCTGAAAAATTAGCACACGACTGTGCGCGTGCTTTATCATTGGCATTAGCCATGATTCACCTCTCCTTTAGGTGGGTTATGGTTAGGCTCTGCATAGTGTTAGCGCACTTTGCAGAGCCGCTCGAATTCCTTTCCGGTTGCCTGTTGTAGCTCCTTATTACGCATTGGTCAAGTTACAACAGGATCGATCCACGACAAATCATCTTTAACGTTTACCTCCCAAATATCATAGGCAATTTGCATACGCATTAATGTTGCATCGTCAGCGCCGAATAGCTTACCGAGTCTAGCGGCATTCTCTACACTGAGACGAAGTTTGGCGTTGAATAAGAGTGAAATTGTGTTGCGTGAGGTGCGAATACGTTCCGCTACCTGCAATTGCGATAAACCGATTCCAGGTAAGACGATATCGTTCAAAAATATGCCAGGATGTGTTGGCTTTCTATTTGTCGGCTTCATCAAAAATAATTCTCTATATTGAGCGACGCAAAGCTCGCACCATCAAATTCAAAAATTAAATACGATGTATCTGAAACACGCATGCTGTATTTGTGTTTCTTATCGCCTTTTATGCGATGAAAACCTATGCCCGGGATAGCTAAAGCATCCAATTCGTTGGCTGCCTCCATTAAATCTAACAGCTCTAAAATCCTGATCTCGTGCGCCTCTGGTAAGCCCATTGTCAGGCCAGTGTGATAAAGCGTCTCAAGGGCCTTGCTTTTAAAAGACTTAATCATAGATAAATGTAAAGTTATATTGTGCTATGGTCAAGTTTTATTGTGCAATTTATTTCTGAGCTATAGAGTCCTGACTAAAATGACAAGAAGTCATGCCATAGCCTTTTAGGCTGTAGGGATCCGGACTATAAACTCTACAAAAAAGAAATTGTATTCAGGGGAAATGTTGGATAAATGCGCTTCTTTCTCTCTATATGAGGTAAGGCAAATTTTATTCTAAATGAATCAGTATCGTTGATCTACCAGACCAAGCAAGGGGAGGGGATATGGGACTAGCATTTGACAAAATGCTACGCGCTGTAGAATTAAGTTTAGAGGCTATCCATTGTTGCCCCAATAAACACATGCGTATCGAGTAAGACCCTCATTCTATTGTCCTGCAAAAGCGGCAATGAGATCATCTGGTAACGGCGCATCAAAACCATCGTCGATCTCGATTTTCCCTTTAAGTACCCCGAAATGAATAGAACGCTTCTTTGTGGCGAAGCTAGTAATTCTTGCAATGGGTGTACCGTCGCGAGCTATTATCACCTCATGATCATCAGCGGCCTGCACAACCAGTTCAGACAGCTGGGCTTTTGCTTGATAAATGTTCGTATATTCCATATCTGCCTCCATTATGACTAGACGAATATCCATGCGCACCCGCTTTGTTTCCGAGGATTTCACTAAAGGGACAACGAATAAGCTTAACTTGAATTTCTAATATAAAGCTGATATCGTGATATCAACTTAAGAGAGGTGTCTATGTCCCAATTATTAGTTAGAAATTTATTGCCAAGCATCAAGGAAATCTTGCGCGTCCGTGCAATGCAACACGGAGTGAGCATGGAAGCAGAGGCCCGGGATATCTTATGTAAGGAACTTATGCGCAAAGAGGCTACGAATACACTCAGCCAACAAGTTACACGCCTCTTTGGACGTACTGGTTTTGTGAAGGGTGAAGGCATCGCAGAACTCAAAGGCCATGCTATACAGCCGGTGTCATTTGAATGATTATTTTAGACACCAACGTATTATCCGAAATCATGCGCGCAGAACCTCATCCAGAGGTTCTTGCTTGGCTTGACCAGCAACCGACTACATCGATTTGGATTACGGCTATAACAGCTTTTGAGACACGGTATGGCCTGGCTATGCTACCCGAAGGGAAACGCCGTAAAAATCTTGAGGATGGGTATGAATGTTTCATCCATCAAATTCTAGACGGACGCATTCTGTCGCTGGACGCTGCGGCAGCGGAAGCTGCTGGATTGTTGGCTGCTGAACACCGTGCACGGGGCATGCAAATCGACTTTCGTGATACTTTAATTGCCGGAATCGCTATTTCTCAACGCGCTACGCTAGCTACACGCAACACAAAAGACTTTCAAGATATGACGCCGGTAGTTCGAGTAGTTAATCCTTGGGTTGACTAATCAACTTTGCCCTTACAATTGCAAAGTCAATTTCAGTCATTACGACAAATTCCATAAGAAGTGGTGAGTAATACTGGGTTCGTACCAGTGCCCCCTGCTTGGACAACACATAATGCTTCTTGCTTAAATTCCAGTGTGTAACGCGAACGCCTTCGCTGCTTTCCTTGAGTATCTCGATTATCTCAAGGGGTTTGTTTCTCGGAAGCAAGCTCAGCCAGGACAATGAAAAGCTTTTTTCGTATGTTATTGCGCATGCGCCAAAGTATGAGAGCACTTCACTGATTGATAAAGTAAGAGGGGCTTTTCATGAATATCCTATTTATCCAACTCTCTAAGTCAGGACGCTGCTAAAAATTTGCTCAATCTAAAGAAGAGCTTTGTCTGGCCTAGCTTTGAGAAGAATAGCTAGTACTTTTCAACGACTTTATACACAGCAATTGTGAATATTTCTGAATTATCTTATCGGGCTTTCACCTACGTTCTAGATTGACGCTCTGTGATAGCTTTTAGAAATTTAGAAGGGCAATCAATCTTCATCGTTATGCCAAGAAAAAGGATTAGAAGGATCGCTTCTGTCGTCATCGTCAAACAACTTACTGCCGTCCCTATCTTTTTTGTTTAGTTTATATGCTCGATATTCATTACCCCGTTCATCCTGAAGAAGGATGCCTTTATCTTTTGGTGCATTCGCAATAAACAACACTATCTTGATGATCGTTAAAGCAAGAAGCCCAAGGAAAGACAGCATAAAAAAATTGTCGACGTAATTACGAAAGGTATACCCTTCCATCACGTTTACTTCTAAGAATAATCCTTTGAGCATATAGCCGCCTCCCCATACAATCCAAGCCCGACTAAGGCGACGGTATATTTTTAATATGGTCGGCCTAAAAATATGTAGGTTAAAAAAACTAAAAACAGGACGAAGTGGCCGCCTTGCCCAGATTAAGGGCGGGACAAGAATACACATCGCTCCTATAAAAAAAGCACCTTCGTTTAGCAAAAGGAAACCTGCCAGCATGCTTACTGCCAAGCAACCATTTCCAATACAGCGCCCTACCACAGTCAACAGACGGGTAACCAAAGCAGAGTAATCCATACTGAACCCTTTTTATTCAATGTCTTAATCTAAGCATGAATGACTGTAATTTTCCACCTATCTATCCCTGAATTCACGTCTAATCAGATTTATGGATAAGAGGCTGAGTCGTAAGGTTGTACTGATTAATAGGAGTTAAGTAGCTTCCCGCCTGATTACCTGCTTTTGCACTTTCTTCAATAGCCTGTACCAGACTATCCGTAAAACGCGCATCTTCTCGACTCAGTATGGGGTTACCTGTTTTATCTATCTGAGCTGAGCCATCCGGGTAACGCTGCGCATAGTCCATTTTAAGATCTCGAATAGCATGTGTTCGAGCACTACTGCCCATATCAAAGGTGGATGCATAGACTGCGGCTTGTTTCTCAGAAAGACCATAGCGTTGTTGGCCAACGGTTTGTAAATGCGTTCGGATTTGCGGTCCATTCTCCTGCATAAAAGAGTGCGTAGCCTCTACCCCTTTAGATAACGCAGATCGCAATCCCTTGATCGTAGAAGATTCTTCACGGAATCCATCAGAAGCAGCTGAAAGCCCTGTACCTAACGCCTCATTAATTCCTTTTATCCATTCTTTTCCGTGCCCCAGCAAATACCGGGCATTGTCCTGCCTACCAAAGTTCCGTGCGCTAAAGGACATTTTGGGCAAATCATGCATCAATTGCCACCGTGCTTTACGTTCAGCTTGCCCAGAAAGATCCTGGTCTATTTTTTGGCCTTGTTGCTCGACTTGTTGACGTCCTGCTCGGCCATGCTGTTGGATAATTGCCGGTACTCTCTGATCCAGCATCTCTTGAGCCTGAGAGGGGGCAGAAAGATGGGCCTTTTGAGCAGTTGCTTCTCGATCAAAACGAGCAGGCGCTGCACCTATCGTCTGGCTCACTTCATCAGAGAGATTGTTTTCTATAGAAGGCGCAGCAAGTTGGCTATGGGCATAAGGATTTCCCAGCTTATCTAGCGGCCTGCCCACGACTTTACTAGCCAGTTCCACTTTTTCTTCAGGATTCAAAAAAGTATGCATGTCAGCTAAGGCAGAAGCTTCTTGTTGCCCCATGCCTAATGCGCCTGGCTCCGTACCTGCATAGTGACTTTGTAATAGTGTGCTCTTTTGCAACGCAGCTTCTTTCTGCGCAGGTGACATAGCCTCTAATTTTTCTCTACGCTTTTGCCATAGGAATTGCTTGGCTTCTGAGTTATTGAGCACGCCGCCTACTAATTCCTTGTCATTCATTCGGTAGGATTCGCCAAACTGCGACTGATACTGCGCTACCTTTTGGAAGCTTTGATGCGCTGAGAGTTTTTGTTCAGCGGCTTGTCTATATTCCTGGCTTAAATTATTACCTAATGCTTGAGTAAATTGCTGGCCACTCTGCGTTTTGTACCCCTGCGCTAATTGATTTTGCATGCGTTCAGCTACCGCATGGTTCGCCTGCACCCCTTGTAAAAACTTAACAGCGAATTCAGCACTCGCTTTTCTTTGATCTTCAGCAGTAGATTCTGAGGTCCCTTGTAGATTACCGCTTACACCTATTTTAGCGCCGACATCTACAGGAGCTTTACTACCAAGGACTGACTCTAAGCCATTAAAACTAGCATCAGCACTAAGTTTTCCCGACATTTGAGCCAGGAAGGTACCTCGTACTTTACTGGCATGCGAAGTATCGACATTCGCTCCCTCCATAAAGCTCTTTGCGTACTGATTAGCTACGTGCCAATCTTCGCTTTTTTGCGAAGAAAAGGCCCGGTCTAATGCCTCATAGCGCGCAAATTTCTGATCCTGGCTAACGTTGTCGGAAAACGCTCGACTCAGTGCATTACTAAAAGTACTACTGGCTTGTTTATCCCGTACCTGGGCAGAACTCACCATTGAGCTTGCAGTGGCACCAAAGTCATACGTAGCCAGATTACTTTCTGCACCAGAAAGGATGGAACCCGAAAAACTATCCTGCTTATACATCGACTGGCTCGCCAGAAATGGCGCAGGCTGGGTAATATCCGGTGTTTGAATCTTCTCTTCAATATGTTCCGCCCCAACCACTTTCCCCGCAAGGCTGGTCATCGCATAGCTGGAACCTGTAACAATAAAAAGCGAAATCACAGGTGTCGCCGCAGTCAGCATGCCGCCTGTCGCAATCCAGTGTTGCAACACATTCCCCGCATGATCAAGCGCATACATCGAATCCAGCCCCGCTGCGGTGTAACTCGCCATTGCGCTAGTCGCGGCCATATGAATAAATAGATTAATAATCGACAAGACCGGCATCCACATCTGAATCCACAGAAGCGTCTGCGCATAGCGGCCCGCGAGTTGCAATCCGAACATCCCCATCACAATCATAAAAGCTAATAAAGGCGTAACCGCGTAGATAAAGCCTTCAAAGAAAGTGGTGATAGGGCGAAAGATCGTCATAAAGGCCGAGTGTTCCCCTGCCCACTGCGTATTGCGCTGCTGAATAGCCTGTTCCACCATCATGGCTGAACTGAAATCCTGGAAATCTCGATATCGCCCAGCTGCTGCCTCGTAGTACAACGGTTCTAATAGGGCGGTTTGTAAATATTTGGTGGTGGCCGTACTGGTCTTGCTCACCGCTTCTAGTGCGTTGTGTATTTTCTGAAAAGGATTGTCGCCAAGCTGCCCCCGTAAATAGTTTTCAATTTGCGGACTATTCAACCGGTACCGCTAATCATGGCCACTGCATTAATGATCCGCTCTAAAAAGGCCGCATCACCAATGGAGTACAGCGTGAATGTCATTGCATCCCCCCCTTTCCCTGTAGGGTAGAGGTGGTGGCATCTGGCACATAGGCCGGTTTGCGTACCGCTTTTAAAACGCTGCTGTACTGTCCAATTTGAGACGCAAGCGAGCCATAGCGGTTAACCAGAATCGTGTATTCGCGTCGGATCGTATTCTGTGAGCGACTTAAGGTGTCTAGTGCGGGCTTTTGGTAGGGGTTGTGACTATTTGCCAGTGCAGTTTGCGTGGCTCTAAAAATTTCTTCACTCAGATGCTCAACCATCGAGAGGGCAATAGAGCCAGAGGCATCGGTCACAAATAGGGTGGCCCCCGTTGGCGATAAAAGCGCCAAACTGTGCAACAGGGTGCCTAAGCCTTCAGGAAGATTAGCAACAAAGGCACGTTCAGCATCGGTTAAAGAACCGCTATTCGAGGCATATTTGGCAATAATTCCTGGATGGCTATCAGTGCCCAGGAGCATGTTCTGAATAACGGTTTTTAAGCCTTTTAAGGCAATGCTTTTGGTTCCTCCTTCTGCACCTGCAATAAGACAGTTTTCGGTATCTGAGCCGCAGGTATAGACGGTTACCTTACCTCCCTCGATTAGATCATCCAGTGTGATCTTGTTACCCGGTAAGGTCGTTATTGGCGCGACTTTGGCTGTATCAGCAAAGGCTGCGGCGATGAGTCCTTGGGGATCATTGACGAGATCGTCAATAATCACTGTCCCAGTAATCGACATAACCGCTTCCATCAACTGCGTATCGCCTTGAGGAAACCACGTAGAAACACGTTGGCGTTGAAGCTGCTTCCAGACGAGATTGCCAATGAGCTGGTTGTATTGATCCGGCTTGTTTTCTTTGAGTTTTTCTAAAGGGCTTTTGCCTTCAGGCTCTTGACGAGAAGCAAAGTAATCTTCAAATAACCCGCTCATCGTTCCCTTGAGCGAGGCATCTGTTTGATGCTGCAGATTAAAACTGCTGGCGGCGTCATTCACCAAGCCTTGCGCTAATTGACAGGAATTGCCTAAATGCTGGTTCAGCGCTTGGATTTTCTTTTGAAAATTTTCGATCCATTTCGCCCCATCAGGAAAAACATTATCGAGCGCCAATTGAAAGGCATAGCCTTTGGCATTCGCAGCAATCGAGCGCAATAGCTGCACGATTTGATCCGCATTGATAAAAGACAGTGAGCCGCCGAATAAATCGACTCCTCCGCAACCCGCCTTCCAAGAGGGAGGGGCAAAGCCCACCAGGTTTTCATCGAAAAGATGGTTTTTCATCACCAACTGACCACCTGCCAATACACCACGCCGTTGGCTTTCATAAATACCTGGCGGCGTGGCATTGCTCATGTTGTCGAATAGATGATCTAGTTCACCCTGGAGATCGGCATAGGCAGGCCGTATAAGGCCGATGATCAGAAAAAAGGCAGCAAAGCACCGAGCTATCTGTGTCACTTGACCTCCCCAAGGGCAGGCATTTGTAAATAGGTCTCTAACTGTGCAGGCGGGATAAACCCTGTCCCATCGGCGTTTGTAAGCGCCTGAGACAATTTGGTTTGTGCGTTAGCGAAGGGGGTGGCATTTAGCGATTGCAGGGGACGCGTTTGATTAAACGCCGCGTCACTCACCCATTGTTGCCGCTTGGCTGCGACCAAAATACGATGCTGAAGCTCTGGCAAGGACATGATGCCCTGACCAACTGCCGAAAATTGGCCGTCAGGCGAGGCTAAGTAGAGAGCAGGTAAAGTTTGAATACCGAGTTTTGCGGCTTGCCCCTGATCAACTTTAAAAGCAGAAAAGGAATTGTCCGGCAGCGGTTTGCCATCTACGGAGATCGGTTGAATAATGAAATGGTAGCGATCTGCGAGCGATTGAATCAGCGGCGCTTGCAAAGCACAATTGGGGCAATCCGACTGAAAAAAGAAGAATAAGCCCGTTTTCTGCGCCAATGTATTGAGTAAAGCTACCTGCGCCTGTCCCGCTTGACGATCAAATGATTGCGTAGCAAAAGTCGCATTAGGCCGATGCCCAAGTTCATCCAACCGCGGATCGCCCAGCGCCGCTAACTCACTCATATCGGCAAATTGCTGAGAACGGTCGATAGCCAGGCGCTGTACTAAAAGGAAAGCGCGTAAATTTTCTAACGTGGGTTGATCCCAAGCCAGATCTTTATAGCGCGGCAAGTTCTGCCGAAACCACGCAGCAGAAAAAGGAATAGGTCTCGCTGGCGATGCAGAGGTGGGGGGTGGAGAAGGAGATTCTAGCTCTGGTTGCGGCGCTTCAGCCATCCATTGATACCAAAACCAACCTTCTGCCTTACGTTCATAGAAAGCAGCGTGCGTGCTTTGTGCAGGCAAGTTTTCCTCGGCCTGTGCAGAAAAAATGCTTAAGGCTAACGTCAACAGGCATGCAGCGATGACAATAACAGGCATGGATTAAGGGCCAAAGAGCAGTAAATTCGCTCACCTTAATCGAAAATAAGGTCACCCTATGACCGTGAAATGGCTAGATAAAACATTTTTACGATGGGTCAACCCTATAAAACCTCACTACGGGGTAAAAGAAGCGTGATTAGGCTAGTGATGCAAATAAATCATCCATTATTTCTGATAGGTATTGAGGAGAATCAGAAGAGGAGGGATTTAAAAATTTTCTCTGAAGTTTTTCATTGTTATTAATTAGTTTAGCTGAAGCCGGATGAGATTCAGCTATTTCATTTAAATAAAAACTAGATCTATTTGACCTTAAAATTTGTTCGTAAAGTTTTTCATTGCAAAGAATGATGCTGGCCGCATCTTGATAAGACTTTGCTATTTTGTATAAATAATAACTAAACTCAGATAAGCTTAACATTTTTTCGTATAATTTTTCATTATTAACGATTATCTTACCTGCTTCTAGGTGATGCCTAATTATTTCTAATAAGTAATTGCCAGATTTATTTAGTTGTAAAATTTTTTCATAGAATTTCTCGTTGCCAAGAATAATGTTGGCTGTTTCTGAGTGAGATTGGGCAATAGCAAGAAAATGCTCGCCAGATTTAGGTGAGTCTAAAATTTTATTATAAAAAATTTCCTTATTTAAAATTAACCTGGCTGCCTCTGAATGGAACTTTGCGATGTTAAATAATAATTCATCAGACCTAGGTGATTTTAAAATTTTATTATAAAATTCCTCGCTATTCAAAATCAGTTGAGCTGCCTCTGAGTGGGATTTGGCTATTTCAAATAAATATCTAGTAGAAAATGATGAATTTATAATTTTCTTGTAGAATTTTTCATTATTAAGAATAATTCTGGCTGCTTCTAAATGAGATTTGGCTATTGAAAATAAATAGCGGCCTGAATCGAGATTATTTAAAATTTTCTCGTAAAATTTTTCATTGTTAAGAATTAAAGTAGCCATTTCTGAGTGAAGTATAGCTACTCCACACAAATATTCACCAGCACGGTATGAGATTAAAATATTTTTTTTGAATGTCTCATTTTGAATGATTGATTGGACTGCTTCTAAATGAGTCCCAGATATTTTAACCAAATATTCTATGCGATCCTGTGCTCCAAAAATTTTTCTATAGAATTCGTCGCTATTAATAATTGACTTGGCTGCTTCTGGATGAGATTTTGCTATCTCAAGTAAATATACTTTATATTTGAATGAATTTAAAATTACTTGATAAAAAATTTTATTATCTATAATTAACTTAGATGTTTCTTTGTGAAACATGGCTATGGTATATAAGTAATACTCAGGGCAGTTTGTTTGTAAAATTTTCTCATTAAATTTTTCATTATTAACAATCAGCCTGATCGCCTCCGGATGCGCCTGGGATATCTCAAGTAAATATCTTTCGAAATTAGATGACCTTAAGATTTTTTCATTGAATTTTTCATTGTTAATGATTAGTTTAGCTGCTTCTGGATGAGATTTTGCTATTTCCGATAAATAATCATCAGATTTAGGTGAATTTAAAATATTATCACTAAACCTTTCATTGCAAAGAATAAACTTGGCAGCTTCTGGGTGGGACTTAGCTACTTTACATAAGCAATCATCAGATTTGGGCGAATTAAAAATTCTCTCCCGCAATCTCTCATTATTAATAATAAATCTAGCTGCTTCAGGGAGGGACTCAGCTATTTCAGCCAAATAATAACCAGAGGAATCAATTGATAAAATTTTCTCGCAAACACTGTCATTAATAAGAGTGGCTTTGGCTGCTTTTGGATCAGATTTAGCTATTTCTAATAAACGAGGGGTTAGGCTACGTGACTCTAAAAATTTTTCGTAGAACTCTTTCTTACTAAAAATGAGCGCAACTGCTTCAGGTGTTCTATGAGCATATAAAAATATTTTATCCTTATCGATAAATTTTGCAGAAAATAGTTCGTGAAGCTCATTAAAAATTCTTTCTCCACGTGGATGTAAGCAAAGGCAGTCAGAATGTACGGCGAATAAGTTACCTCTGAAAGTAGATTTCGCAGATTTTCCTTTATACTCATCCCTTAAGAAGCGATTCCATACGTAATCCCTGTCGGCACTACTCCTTAGGTCTTTTGATACTTGAGAAACTCGGACTAAGTCTAAAGGTGAAAGATTTTCAAATACACTTTCAATACAATCAGGTATTAAATTATTTATATGTGAGGATTTCTGCGGTGAATATGATGAGGGAGATATATTCATATAAGCCTCGATACTTGGCGATTAATTGATATATTAATTCAAGCAGCGACGCAGAAGGGCCTCTACCTATCCTCGTAGTAAGGAATTCCACTGCGGCCAGTACATTAATATTTTATGTAAAAGAAGAAAGCTACGATTGTTTATCATGCCGTCATAGAAATTAGATAGAAATTCTTTAATGTAGGCAATAAATTTCAGGGCAAGGGATAAAAAACCGTCAACACATGATGTAGAGAAAACTGAATTTTAATAATCAGTAGATTCCTTTATTTTTTCTTATCATCCTGACAGCAGCCATTTGAACACATCTCATTACACTGGAATGAGCCCTTGAGCCTGAACTAATGGAAGCTTGGTATCTTCCCCCCACTCATTGACCCGTTTGATAAAAGTCGATATGCCGATTGCGCTTCTACCTAGCCTCAGCTTGTCATGCGAATACTTGTCGCCGGTTTCGCTGGCTACCGTTTAAGCAAACTTACCGCTCGACTGTTCAGATACTTATCCCCTAAATTAAATTCCTCTACTATGCTTGCCCACATAAAAAATCTCCTGCCCCATGAGGGGAGCAGGAGAAATAAGGGGCATGCTTAGAGAGAAGCAAAACGACTCGTAGCGCTGCCCATTTGATAATAGATTTTCTTTCGCAGCTGCTGGATAGAAGGAAATCCCATCATCCCTCGCTCTATCAGCACATCGTTCCAATCCACGCCTTTCGCTTTGTAAGGGATTGGATCATGTGGCGAGATGACGAATACCCGAATGCCTTGAGCCTTCAATCGCTCTGCTAGGATATTTGCCGATATTTCGCCCGCCTGTGATAAGTCCTTATCCGCCCAAATGAGAACGGTCTTTACACTCGGTGGTGCTTCAAAATTTTCCATCATATGGGCATTCACCGTAGACCACGTTGGGATCTTAGTGATTCGGAAAACTGAAAGTGCCGTTTCCAAGCCTTCTGCAACACCCAATACACCATCAATCGGTTTGCCTAGCGGAATAGCTGCTCCTGTGAGGCTTAACCCTTTTGGTACAGGCATCATTTTCTTAACATTCTGTACATTGGCTTTTCTACCCCCACCACTCAAATACGTGCGGTGCAAGGTTATAAGTTTGCCATTGACATCTCGAATCGCGCACACCATAGCCGGAAATTGCCCGACCTTTTCCTTCTCTTCGAAATAATCCAAACTTGGATGATATCTAAGGGAATCAGTCTGCCGGACTATCGCTGTATTGAAAGAAAGACCGCGACGTTGAAAGTACTTCAGCATCGGGCTACAAGACTCAAAAGAGTAAGGCAAACACTTATCCCATACTTTTTTGATACTTTCATGGCCCCAAACCTCATAACTCGCTTGGTATTGGCTTCTTTTTTCTATTTTTTCTCTCGGTACAGTTTGAGAAGGCTTAATTTGCGCTTTCAAATTTGAAACCGCATTGCCTTCTGCTGGACTATTGGGTACCTGTCTATTCATTGACTCTCGGCATTCCCAAGGGTTGGTATAACCATTGAGTCTAGAATGATCAACTTGATTGATAGGCTGCGCATGATGAATTGAATAACGCTCTTTTTTAGTCAGTTGCTTTTGAACGCCTAAATAGTCGCCCACAGCCTCAAGGCATTGCTTAAAAGTCCAATTATTTAGCCATATTAATAACTTAAAACCATTAGGATAGGCACCGCATGTATTGCAGATACCTCCACCTGTTTCAGTCGCGTTCTTAAATAATCGAAAACCATCTCTGCCCCATGATGAGGGCAAGGGACATGCTTACCGACTTTTAAAAGTGCGCTCTGAAGCAAGATGCGTCATTCAGCACACCATCGAAATTGATACCGAACCCACCGATATGGTGTTTCTAGCCGATAACTCGGCTTCGATGGAAAGCATCATTGCGGATCTGCGCAACAATGTGCGTACCTTTGCCAATCTGATTACACAAGGCAAAGCACGTAACTTGCGGCTAGGCGGAGCGGCCTTTCGAGAATGGGACTACCTCCGAGACAATGTATCTTTATCAGAGGATGTTAACCATTTTCAAGGATGGCTTAACAAGGTAGGGACTGCACCTGCACCAACACGCCCATTTTCCGTAGTCAAATGGGCCGCCGAGCATTTTGCGTGGCGCGATAATGTGCATCGCGTGATTGTGCTCATTGGCAATGATGATTACGGTTGCGGCCTTGGGCCGGGAGAGCAAGGATGCCCTAGTCGAGATGCCGTGATCAATGCCCTAAGCAGCCGTGGTATTCAGCTTTATATTTTCCACAATAACCCCGAAGTGAAATCAATCGGCAACCATTTAGCCGATTATTTCTCTGGCCCACGCCTGCTTAAATTTGCGCAATTCTTTACCGTGGTGACCGATCACTGGTCGCCGCCATCATGCATTCATGATGCTATCGCCTCGTTAGAAGAATTCTGTCAAGGCAGCTATACGCCAACCCCCGCCACGGATGACCACTGCGTAAATTTATCGGGCTTTGACGTCTGCAAAGATGATCCGATTTATCAAAAGCTCAAACCGCCACCGATCCCTAGTGTCCCCAAACTGGCTGCCAAAGTGGAGGTCTCTTCTGCGCTGCGCTGTCATTACAACCACGGCGAAGGCAGCTGTTGGATGGATGCGCAAGGGAAAAAACAATGCCTCAGTAACGATAAAGATGTGGATCAATGTCAACCCTTAGAAACCAATCCGAAATGCGGCTTCGTCAGCGCCCAATGCGTAGAAGGGGCAAAAGGCGCTTGGGGTCACTGTTACGTCTGGGAGCGAACGTATGACTGCGGTGAAGATATCAAAGTCCCCACCATCGATAAATCGACGCAATATCGCTGTGCGGGGCCAGTACGGTGTATGGGGGAAGATTGTGTCGATATGGATCGCTCGCAAAGTAGGGATTTTGCGAAGGTAGCGGCGTTACTCAATGCCGCGCAGTTTATGACACAGGATATGGATTGCAAGGATGTGACGGGTGGCAACAATTTGTACTGCCGTGCCTTTGCAGGTAAAGGCAGTGAATGCAAAATCGCGGTCGGCGGCATTCAAAATTGCTGCAAAAACCCGACGAACCTGTCGATGAACGACTATCTCACGCTGATTTTATCGGTACCAAAACTCGATGGTGCAATGATGGATATGGGGGATGGGAGCACGCTCGCTGGCTTAAAAGGCGCGTATCAATTACTGCGCCATCCTGCGTTAAATGGCTGGACACAAGTCACCAAACCGTTCATTACCTACTTGGAAAATATGACGGGGGCGTTCAATAATTTTGTACAGCCAGTCACCGATGTCGCCAAACAAGCGTTGTCGGCGCTCAAAGACCAAGTCACCAAGATTACCTCCAAAGTCCTCACCCATGCTTCAACCACGGGGGCAGCTGGGGTGCCTGCGGGTGCGCCACAATCAATGACCGAGCAACTGCTCGGCCAACAAGGTGCGGCGATGCTTTCTACCGCGATGACAGTCTATACCGCCTATGTCGTGACGATGGTCATGATTCAAGTGATTTGGAAATGCGAAAAAGAAGAGTTTGAGATGAATGCGAAGCGCCAACTCAAAAACTGCACACATTTAGGGTCGTATTGCAAAACCAAAGTACTCGGCGCCTGTGTGGAAAAGCGCGAAGCCTATTGCTGCTTTAACTCGCCGCTCTCTCGCATTATTCAAGAACAGGTCCGTCCCCAGCTCGGCTTAGATTGGGGCAGTACCAAGCAGCCGCAGTGTGACGGTATTCCGATAGAACGTATGGGCGAAGTCGATTGGAATAAGGTCAATCTCGATGAGTGGATAGGTCTCCTTCAACAACATGGGCATTTCCCCAATCCGGAACGATTAACGCATGAGGCTTTAACTGGTGCAGGCCATCCTTTTAACACTGATGGCAAACGCAAAAACATCCTAGATCGCACGACTGAGCGGCTAAAAGGCGTCGAAGTGGATAAGCTCAGAAATCAGGCAACCAAGCTGATTAAGCCGAATACGGGGCGCATTGAAGCCGCATCCGATTAGTTAAGTCAAATGATAGGTGTACGTCATACCCATTCGGCTACTTCGCTTGTACGCAGGTTCTTCTTATTCGGAGAGTGCCGTGCTCTTTAAATCCCATGCACGGCGTCCCTTTTCCTTTCCTTAATCGTCCTTTCTACTGTCCAGCGCTTCACTAAAAGCCGCTCATTGAGCCTGTTTAAACCTTGCATATTTTCAATCAAGGTACCGCTTACTATAAAAATCTTGCGTCGACGTTCAGCACAACAATGCTCATATTTACCCCCCTCTGGTTAAATTCAGAGGGGGGTAAATAGCGAGGTTATTGCAAGGTTAGCGGCAAAAAAACAGAAATAAGCCGTAGCCTATTTCTCAATAGGGCTCTTAGGCAAGATGAGAGAACAAAGGCGGTTCTTTTCCCGGTAGGCTTGGATTGGCTAAGGCAAGGGTGGATGGATCAGGTTGGGCTGCCGGGAGCGAATCCAAAGTTTTGCGGGCTAAGGGCGCTCTGAATTTAGACACCGCCGCGGCCACGTTCATCGCCCGCTTGCTGGTTTCACCTAAGCGTGAAGCCGGCTCGCCGACGGCCCCGCGTTGTACTAAGAGTTTCTTGCTGACCTGGCTTAAGCCTTGCACGCCTTGAATAACGGTATCGCTCGCGGCTAATCTATCATGCGTCGAACTCCACTGCAGGCGCACCTGAGTCTGGCTTTCGTCTTCGATGATCTGCCAGACACGAACCGATTTATCGGCGCAGCCAGTGACGAAATAGGTGCCGTTGGTCGTCTCCCGCCAGGCGATACTGTTGATTTCTCCTCCAAAATTTCGTACCACCGCTAAACACTGCCCGCTCTGCGCGTCCCACAGCCGCACCGTCTGGTCACCACTGCGTGAGGCGAGCTGCGCGCCACTTGGTGAATACACCACGCTATTAACCCAGGAGGTATGGCCGGCTAAGGTGTGGCTGAGCTGCCCGCTCTGCGCGTCCCACAGCCGCACCGTCTGGTCACCACTGCTTGAGGCGAGCTGCGCGCCACTTGGTGAATACGCCACGCTCCAAACCCAGCCAGTATGCCCATGTAAGGTGTGGCTGAGCTGCCCGCTCTGCGCGTCCCACAGCCGCACCGTATTGTCATGACTTGATAGACCTGCACTACAGGAGGCGAGCTGCGCGCCACTCGGCGAATACACCACGCTAGTAACCGTGTCGGTATGGCCGGCTAAGGTGTGGCTGAGCTGTCCGCTCTGCGCGTCCCACAGCCGCACCGTCTTGTCATCACTGCTTGAGGCGAGCTGCGTGCTACTCGGTGAATACACCACGCTAGTAACCTTGTCGGTATGACCCACTAAGGTGTGGCTGAGCTGCCCACTCTGCGCGTCCCACAGCCGCACCGTCTTGTCATGACTGCTTGAGGCGAGCTGCGCGCCACTCGGCGAATACACCACGTTAGAAGCATCATCGGTATGGCCCACTAAGGTGTGACTGAGCTGACCACTCTGCGCATCCCACAGCCGCACCGTCTTGTCATAACTGCGTGAGGCGATCTGCGCGCCATTCGGCGAATACACCACGCTAGTAACCGCTTTGGTATGGCCCGTTAAGGTGTGACTGAGCTGCCCGCTCTGCGCGTCCCACAGCCGCACCGTCTGGTCATGACTGCTTGAGGCGAGCTGCGCGCCACTCGGCGAATACGCCACCCTCTTAACCTCGGAGGTATGGCCCGCTAAGGTGTGGCTGAGCTGCCCGCTCTGCGCGTCCCACAGCCGCACCGTATTGTCCCAACTGCGTGAGGCGATCTGCGCGCCACTTGGTGAATACACCACACTCTGAACCGCGGCTGTATGGCCCGCTAAGGTGTGGCTGGGCTGGCCGCTCTGTGCGTCCCACCGCCGCACCGTCTGGTCATCACTGCGTGAGGCGAGCTGCGCGCCACTCGGTGAATACACCACGCTATTAACTTTTTCGGTATGGCCGGCTAAGGTGTGGCTGAGCTGCCCGCTCTGCGCGTCCCACAACCGCACCGTCTTGTCATCACTACATGAGGCGAGCTGCGCGCCACTCGGTGAATACACCACGCTATTAACCTCGGAGGTATGGCCGGCTAAGGTGTGGCTGAGCTGCCCGCTCTGCGCGTCCCACAGCCGCACCGTATTGTCATAACTGCTTGAGGCGAGCTGCGTGCTACTCGGTGAATACACCACGCTAGTAACCCAGCGGGTATGGCCGGCTAAGGTGTGGCTGAGCTGCCCGCTCTGCGCGTCCCACAGCCGCACCGTCTGGTCATGACTGCTTGAGGCGAGCTGCGCGCCACTCGGCGAATACGCCACGCTATTAACCGCTTTGGTATGGCCCGTTAAGGTGTGGCTGAGCTGCCCGCTCTGCGCGTCCCACAGCCGCACCGTCTGGTCATCACTACATGAGGCGAGCTGCGCGCCACTCGGCGAATACACCACGCTATTAACCATGCGGGTATGGTCGGTTAAGATGTGGCTGAGCTGCCCGCTCTGCGCGTCCCACAGCCACACCTCATAGCCACCACTGCTTGAGGCGAGCTGCGCGCCACTCGGCGAATACACCACGCTAGTAACCCTATCGAAATGGCCCACTAAGGTGTGGCTGAGCTGCCCGCTCTGCGCGTCCCACAGCCGCACCGTCTCGTCACGACTGAAGATACTTCCACTACAGGAGGCGATCTGCGCGCTACTCGGCGAATACGCCACGCTAGTAACCTCGCCGGTATGGCCCACTAAAGTGAAGCGCTTTTCCCAAGTCGAGGTTTCATAGACACTGATCGTGCCATTCTCAAGGCCCAACGCACACGTTTTCCCATCCGGCGAATACGTGCAGACGGTCACTGCGCTCTCTTCCTGCAAATAAGGCCATTCCCCAAACTGCACCCCGTCCATCTTGGCTCTGCTTAAATTAGCTTGGCGCAGCCAACTATTGCGCAGATTGACTTTTCTCAGATCCGCTCCTTGTAGCTGTGCGGTATCGAATACTCCCCAACTGAGATCCGCCCCAGGAATCTGAATGCCTTGCAGATCGACGCCATTGAACTGGACGGCAGCTCTGACTAAGATCGTGATCGCATTAGCCGCGGCCCTGCGCACGGTTGAATCAGTTTTCGAGCGTTCAATGACTGCGAGCAGTTGTTCCTTGAACAGGGGTTCCTGTTGCACGCGCTCGGCTAAGAATTGCAAGATGGACGGCTCACCGACCAAATTCTTCCGCGCTAACAGCGAATCAAGTAAAGGCTGCTCCACTGCTAACGCGACGTCATCCGCTGCGTGCTGACTTTCAAAGCTTAAGACGGAATCCACACTCCCGCGACGCGTCAAAGTGGGCGTCAACGCTGCGTCCTTGCTTCCCTCCTGTGGTTCAAAGATCGCACGCGCGACGCCATATTCCAGCAGCGATTTATGAATAAAACGGTGTTGGTTGTCGTTGCGGATTAAGGGGTTGGCTTCAAGCAAAAGCTGCTTTTCATCGTCTCGACCAAAGAAGACTTCTTTCCACGTCCCTTCATCCATAAAACGCGTATATTCAACCACCGGATTACCCGCTTGCTGTTCATAGATGGCACTTGCCAATTTCGTAAAAAAGGCTAGGCCATTGCGGGTAAAACCTTCACTCGCTAACCGTTCAAAGGCTTCTTTTTTGCGCTCGGATAGCACTTTCTCTTCTAAGCGTTTTTTACCGCGCTCCAGCCACTGCATAACAAACTGATCATACAAAGCAACCCGCGTGATGCGGGCGCTCGAGAAATCTTGTCCGGGCGCTACCAGGCTTGGCAATACCTCCAACGCCAGGGTTAGCAAAAAAGGATTGCTCACCAACTCTCTTAAATGAGGAATGCGCTCAAGGGCTTGCTGGTAGGTCTCTACCTGCCAGACCGACTTTTCACGTTGCACATAGCGCTCAATATAGCTTGCAATCTTTTGCGCTGAAAACGGCGCAATCACCGCTTCTTCAAACAACGTGGAATCTGCGTGCTGATTGCGATCTATCGGCTGAAAGCGATCTCGATAATCCGCCCCCAGATATTCACTGCGGCAACTAATCACCATCTGGGCCTGCCATTGTCCAGACTGGTTGAATTGGTTACTCATATACAGATTGTGGGTCTGTTGACTCTCGTCGTAGCCATCGCAAATGATAATAAATTCGCGGTAGGCTTTGAGTTCTTTGATCTGAGGTTCGCTCAAACCTTCTTTGCGCAAGTGTTTGCCAATCAGGTCGTGTTCGGGCTTATCAATCGCGGGCAAGTTAATAAAAAGCGGGATGCGCTCGCCTTTCTTATAATTTGTCCATAAGTCAGTTTCGAGTCGCCGATTAAACGTGGATTTCCCCGCACCCGAATCGCCTAAGAGTAATAGCACTTTCTTATCACTGCTCAAGAACTCGTTCACTTTAGGCGTCAACTCAAACAACGTTTCAGCGGGCGCTTGTCGACTAGGCTTGCCTTGCGGGGCAATATATACGGCGTCACTATGCTCATTGACACGTCGATGTTTGAGCTTGCGCAAATCGGTTTCGACGTCGAGCTTATTCTGCACGCGGTCGAGCAACGTAGACGCCACCGGTAGGGATGAGGCCACGTTCAGTAAAGAAGAGCAGGAGCCTTCTTGTAAGCCCGTTTGATAGAGGGTTTGCTTATCCGCGTTCCCCACCTTTTCTAAAGTTTGCAGCGCCGTTTTGGCGGCTGTGGCACTGACAGACGTCTCGGCTAATTGGTTCAATATCTGCACGATCCATTGCTTCACATTGGCCTGCCTGCCCCAACTCGCCTCGTCTTGATACAGTTCGCCTAATAAATTTACCGCGTGTTGACGGATACTGGCTTCCCAAGCAGGATGGGCCGCGAGTTGGCCCAGTCGTTCAACCAATCCCCATTGAAAGGCAGGATCCCGTCGACAAGGCGCTTCGCAGACTAACTGCTTAAGCTGTGCGAGTTGACCGGTTTGGAGCAGCGTATCGATAAGACGCAAGGTCGGATACCAGTCACGTTTGCGGGTAAAGCTAAATCCTTCTTTGAGAGACGTTAAGAAGTTCTGTCCGCTGTTGGTCAGCGACACGGTACCTTCGTAGACCTCCGCGACGGTTTTAATGATGCCAATGGCGCCGGCCGTGCCTTCCTGGATCTTTTCTAATCCTTCGATAAATTCATTCAGATTCAACCCTTTGACCGCACTGACTAGGCCAAACACGCCTTCGAGGACTTTACCAGTGCGGCGTAATGCTGCTTGCCACGGGGTTTCATCATCGGGGACATATTGGAGCGCCTGATACGCGTAGGCCGCTTGATAGACTAGATAAGGCTCTTCGCTGTTTTGCAAGGTTTGCAGATAGGCCGCGAGCGGTTCATGGAGTTTTTCACGCTGTAAGCCACTCACCTCGCTTTCGGCCATCGCATCTACTAGGTGAGAGATCGTGCGCGTCAATTGGTATTGATTAGCCGTCGCTTGACCATGCGTCTCTTGTAGGCGGGTACTTAGGAGGGTTAATAACTGCACCAGATCATCCACTTCTAACGTACCTGGTGCGGCGTCGCTTATAAGCTGATCGATCCCTTCGAGGATAGCGGGGGTTAATAAAGGACTTTGCTGTATTTCCTTGACCAACTTCGTTAACAGATTTCTACTGAGATCGTGGTTGGCGCTTAGGGCAACGCATACGGCTTCCGTCACCGTCGTGGCTTCTTTCAGTTCATCATTGATGAAGGCTCTGACCACGTCCGTTGCGAGCGTCTGCAGGCGCTCTGTTTCATCGGCATTCTCTGCAGTAGCTTGTGACCACGCGCGCTCTTCTGCGCTGAGCGGCGCATCTGATAAGGCAGCGGCAGACAATACACTCAGCGCATAGGCTAACTGAGGGGTACTACTCAGGCGTTCATCCGCTTTAGGTAAATCATATTTGACTAGGGGGGGCAGTACGTTTTGCGCAAAGAGCGCTGGGGGAAGCACGGCAATGTCGCGACCTGTACTACGCTGGCTTAGGGGAGAAGAATGACGGGGGCTCGCGACAAAAGCCGAAGAAGGAATCAGCGCGCTGTAAATGGAGTTCCTTGTACTGCTAGGGCGAGGGGTAGCAGGAGACGGAAATGGTCCGGGGACATATCCGTACTTTGCTGCTTTTTCATAGCTTGTTTTCGCTTTATCGGACTGCCCTAGCTTTTCTAATAGCTTGCCGCGTTCAGCGTAGACAGTGCCAATCTTCGTGCGTAGCGCTTGGTCGTCTGGCGTATTCGGGGAAAGTGCTTTTTTAAAGGCGCTTTTTGCTTGAGACAGAGAGACTTCCGCATGATCACAAAAGATGAGCGCGAGATTGATATCTTCAATATTGTCTCGAGCGTTATTCAAATGAGTGTTGATCAGCTTCAGTGCTTGCTCTGCAGAAAGCACGCTTCGTGATGACGATAAAACGCTACTCAACATAAAATCTTCCTTATTATTTTTTGTTCTTAATCTACTCAATGCTTGCAGCACGTCTTTGAACCCACCCGCATTGACAGTATTTTTTGCGCCGGCACCGGCGGCTATACGCGAGCGCGCAACCCGACAATAAAAGCGCCTCCAGTCGTCTACAAGAAAGGGTTGTCAGGCAAACTCGTTCTTATAGACAACTGGAGGCGTTGCTAATGAAAGGTAGGGAATACGGGTGCGGATCAGGCTTTCTGTAAGGCTGGGCGCGCTTGGCAGAAATATACTTTAGTCAGCAGGAAAAGTGCAGAATCATCTTACTAAAATCAGGTGATCTATAGAGATGGATAAGACGGTGGAGATAAATGGCAATCAAAAATTTGTGCGTGTATCCCATTTGGATGCATTTCAAATGGGGGGAGGGCTAATATCGTGCATCTCGCGCCGTGGTTACGCGAGCAGATTAGCGAAATAAATAGCTGAAAATAAAATCATATTCATCCTGCAAATTGCAGTAATTCCTGATGCTTCTTTGCATCGGGGAGTAAGGGTTCTTGCTCCCAATTCATGATGACCAGTTCGCCGCTTTTTTTTCGCTTCCTATTAGCAAGACCCGCGCTATACACAATATCAAGCTCCACCATCCGAAATCCCTTAAAAACTGCCCGCATATCGGGATGATCATTAATCGATAGCATGACTTTGCCTTTGCAGGTACGCATGACTTCTGCCATGCGCTCATATTCTTCAAAGCCAAATGGCACCCCATATCCTTCGGTTTTCCAGTAAGGAGGATCGAGATAGAAGAATGTATGGTGGCGATCATAACGTTCTATACATTTGAGCCAGGGCAAGCTTTCAACGCTAGTTTCTGTGCTCGCTATCCGGTGGTGTGCAGCTAATACTTTCTCTTCAATATGCTGCCAATCCATCGAGGGCTTACGGGTGGTAGTGGTGCCGAATGTTTGTTTAGCTACATGGCCGCCAAACGCGTTTTGCTGCAAATAATAGAAGCGGGCAGCGCGTTGGATATCTGTGAGCGTCTCAGGCTGCATAACCTGATACCACTTAAATAATTGGCGGCTGGTCAATGCCCATTTAAATTGCTGGGCAAATTCGCCAAGATGATGCTGGACGACTCGATAGAGATTCATGAGTTCGCCGTTGATATCATTGATTACTTCAACAGGTGCAGGCTCCGGACGTAAAAAATACAGCGCCGCGCCACCGCAAAAAATTTCCACACAACAATGATGCGCTGGAAACAGCGGAAGAAGTTTTTTAGCCAAACGGCGCTTGCCTCCGAGCCATCGGAGGATAGGTGCAGCAGGTCGGTTAGCGTTATGTATATTCATATAACAGTAGGTGCAGATAGGCCAAATTACATAGTGGTAGCGCGTTCACGATGTAATCCGCGTCAACCTGGGTAGGTGTTTTTTTTGGGCATGATGGCGAGTATGGTTTTTTTATTTGTACCGCTTTTGAGTGGACTTAGATTTTGGTGTTTACATAGCATCGTCAGCGGTTTCCCTATCCCATTCATGCGGCTCTTCCTCATTTTCTTCAAGCATCATTGGATTTTCAGCATCGATCTGATCATGGCCCATTTGTATATCTTGGCGCTGTACTGCTGCATGCGCACTTTTTTCAACGTCGAGGATATAGTTGGCTAATTCTTTTAGACGGGTTTGCCATTGTTCAGCGGTCTCGATACAAGTCTGGCTACTTAATACATCGTGGAACCATAAGGAATCTTTTAAGGCGGCCAAGTAATCGAATTTACAGATCAGGCCCACGAATTTGCCTGCTTGTGGAGAGCGGTATTGCACTTCACGCTCAAACAATGGGATACGTTGGATCTCGATGCACGTATTGATGCGCTCGCTCAAGCGTATCTCGATACCTTGCCGAAGGATGCATACGATTTTGCAAAAGAAAAAATAGAAAACCGCCTTACTGCCTGTGGTGAAGCGTTAGCAGATTTACAAGAAACACACCGCGAAACCCCGCAACCTCTCTTTGAATTTTTCACCAAGCTATTAGCCATTGGGATTCACTTTTTTGAGCGGGTGCGCTATTTCCTGCAGTCTTTAATAGATAAGTAAGCAGACAGGATTGGGATGAGCATTCTGATACGGCTTAATCAGAAAAGCCAGCGCACTTTTTAGAAGAAAAATAATCCATTTAGTTAGGCTTTTTTACTTATTCAATGGTGGTTGACGGAGCTGAACATTATTTTTTCGCCATTAATTTCTGTAATTTTTTCTGTTTTCTTTTTTAACAATGTAAAACAGCATAAATATGGATAATCATTAGTAAATGATAAAAAATATTAAATAAATTTTCTATTAATTCAGAAATATAAAACTCTAGGGAGATTTTATGCTTTCTGACTTATCAAAATTTCCCATGCCGATATGCTTTATAGTTCACGCAGATAAGGCATGCCTTCTGCCAAAGTTAATTCAAAAGCCGCAATTACACTGATAGCTTTCACTATAAAGATCGGTTATTTTTTTAGAACGATTAGACTTTAGATTAATACTTTTCAGTGAGAAAAATAGATGGGGCAGAATTTCAGCATACAAAAGGCATTTCCTGGAGGCCAGAAACCTTTGCTCTCCTCGCTACAGTCAATGCCAATTGAAATCCATGAAAAAATAAAACAATGGCTGGATCCATCGGATTACGAGGCTTTTTATGAGTTACTCACTACGGTCAAGCATGATGGCAAAGAAGTGCAATACTTGGAGCGTAAATTACGCTTACTTGTGCAAAATGCTCCCCCAGAATATTTAGATACGCTTATCCATTCCGACGCGAATTTGCAGACTTTTGCAGAAAACCAATTTCAGGCGCTATTAAGGCCCAACCGGAGTGAGAGACTTGGCAAGCTTGAGGAAGTGGTGGAGAAACACCAACTTTTTAAATTGCTGTACCTGGTTGCCAAGCCCGAGGTATGGGAATTCTTAAGGCAACAGATCCAAGAAAAACCACAGCAGAAAGAAAAGTTATTGAGTTGGATTGAGCGTTCTAAGGCAGCAGACGTGTCTGAAAAAGTAAAGAGGAACGCAGCTAATGCGATAACGCTATTGATCAGGGCGGGTGTGCCATTTAATGGAGCCGATTTAAAAGGAATCCGTATTTCAGGGGCGGATCTGAGTTATGGCATGTTTGATTCTGCCCAGTTGCAAGGGTCAGATTTGAGAAATGTACAATTTCGCAATATTTGGCTGCGCGGAGCTAATTTAAGTGGTGCGCAGATGGCGGGCGTACAGTTCGGCGAATTACCGTTTATCCAGGAAGATAGCTGTGTGTTGTCCTGCGCTTATTCACCGGATGGGAAAACGTGTGCTATTGGTCTAGAGAACGGCAATGTCAGTGTATATAACATTTTGACCTCGGAAAAAATCTGGCATTTAGATGGCCATACCGGCGGGGTTGCTAGCATAGCGTATTCACCCAGCGGTGATCAGATCGCCTCGGGTGACAGGGACAACTTAGTGCTGGTATGGGATCTAAAAAACAAAGCCATCCTCCACGCGTTAAAGGGACATAACAATTGGATTAATAGCGTGGTCTATTCACCCAGTGGTGATCAGATTGCTTCTGCCTGTAAGTCGGGTTTTGTGCGATTGTGGGATGTAAAAACCGGTGAATGTAGCCGTACTTTAGATGTTCATAGAGGTTGGGCTTGTGACATTGCCTACTCGCCGAACGGCGATCGGATCGTTTCCGGCGGTTCAGATGAGAAAGTGCGATTGTGGGATGTAAAGACCGGTGATTGCCTCCATACATTAAATGGTCATAGCAGTTATGTTTATAGCGTTGCCTATTCGCCGAACGGCAATCAGATTGTATCTGGCGGCGCAGATAAGGAGGTGCGGATATGGGATGTGGAAACCGGCACTTGCCTAGATATTTTAAGGGGGCATAAATCGTCAGTTCATAGCGTCGCGTATTCACCAACAGGTGATCAGATTGCCTCTGGCGGTTCGGGTGATGCCGTGCGACTGTGGAATGTGAGAACCGGTGCTTTACACGATACTTTAAACAGCAGCAGTTGGGTTACTGGTGTGATGTATTCACCGAAAGGTGATCGGATCGCGGCTGGTAACTTTGGTCGTACCCTGCGGCTATGGGACACGAACTTCAGAGCTCCCCGCGAGACCTTAGGCAGTCATAGCGATAAGGTGAATAGCGTTGTCTATTCACCCAAAGGCGATCAGATCATCTCTGGTAGCGAGGACAATACTGTGCGACTGTGGGATATGAAAACAGGTGCTTCTTTGCGGACCTTAAGCATGCGTATAAAGTCAGTGACTACTGTTGCGCATTCACCGAAAGATAATCAGATTGCTTGGGGCAGCGATGAGGGTTTTATCTCGCTGCAGGACCTTAAATTTGGCGCTACTCGCCGTACATTACTTGGCCATATAGGCGCGGTTCAGAGCGTCATGTATTCACCGAGTGGTGATCAAATTGCCTCTGGTAGTCAAGACAAAACGGTGCGGCTATGGGATGTGAAAACGGGTACTTGCTTGCGCACCTTAAATGGTCATAGTAGTGAGGTCATTAGCGTAGCGTATTCACCAAACGGTGCTCAGATTGCTTCTGGTAGCAAGGATGGTGCTGTGCGACTGTGGGATATGAAAACTGGTACTTGCCTCCTTACCTTAGATATTGAGAGAAGTTGGAGTCATTTTGCCTCATCTTTCGATGCGGCATATGGCGGTATCGCCTATTCGCCGAAGGGCGACCAGCTCGCCTCTGGCGGTTTAGATAAGACCGTGCGGATATGGAATGTGAAAACGGGTACTTGCTTGCACACCTTAAATGGCCATAGTAGTGAGGTCACTAGCGTAGCGTATTCACCGAACGGTGCTCAGATTGCTTCTGGTAGTCAAGACAAGACCGTGCGGATATGGAATGTAGAAACCGGTGAATGTCAGGCGGCAATTGAAGGTTTTGAAGGATGCGTGACGAGTATCGCCTGGAAAAAAATTGCTAATGCCTATTATTTGGTGACCGGTAGTGCAGATAAATCCGTGCGGCAGTGGCAGGTGATCAAAGAGGGGGATACCTATAAGGCGATTTTGCGTTGGAGCTCAACACATAATAGCCTTATGCTGAAAGATGCTCTCATTAAAGATGTACAAAATTTAAGTTCGTTAAATCAAAGGCTTTTGATACAACGAGGCGCTGTTGAAACACCGTCGTCCCTTGTGTGAGGCAATTGAGAGGGTGTTTTGTATATCCTCACTATGACTGCCAAGAAAATAATGCAGCGTGTCTTATTCGGAGTGAGGCACACAAAAAGGGCAATCCACAGAGGCGTATTGATGAATAGACGTGAAACAGGGTAAATCGCAGGATCGGCATGTTTTTATATATGCCTCTTTATCTCGAAGTTCCCGCGCTAAAGACCATGCATCATTGATATCTAAAGGATCCCAATGATGCATGGAGTAGGCTTTTTGCATTTCACGATATTGCAAAAATGCTTTTTCCAACTCAGATAACTGTATCGATTCATATACACGTTGACCACCTAGCGAGCAATAAATCACCATGAGCAGCGAAGTTTGGATTTTTCTCTCGCGATTTCGCACAATCGTGGCGCTACTTCTTAACTTCCCTTGATGTCCAAGGGCATAGCCTTGGTGTCTTAATCTTCCAAAAATGCAACGACACGCTTCATGATGAAACCCCGTGTGTAGGGCAGTGGCCGCTTTGTTATAACCAAATAAAGCCATTTCATGCGCTACGGCCCATCTAGCCAAACCCTCTGCTGTCAGTCTCTGCGTATTTCTCCTTTTCATTTCAATCTCTTTTCTGACGGAGAAAGTCATCAGACGCAAAATTGAAGACGGAAAATGGATTGAAGGTCGAGAATGCCGGCGTTCAACGGACGGAGGGATTTTTATATCCCTCGAAGGATATAAACAATGGCTGGAAAGGGAAATGGCGTAGAAATTCACGGTAACGCAATCAGTCTGTCATTTACTCTGGACGGCAAGCGCAAGCGCAAGCGCAAACGCAAACGCAAACGCAAACGCAAACGCAAACGCAAACGCAAACGCAAACGCAAACGCAAACGCAAACGCAAACGCAAACGCAAACGCAAACGCAAACGCAAACGCAAACGCAAACGCAAACGCAAACGCAAACGCAAACGCAAACGCAAACGCAAACGCAAACGCAAACGCAAACGCGACGACAGTTGGGGCACAGCATCGAAATGTTTTTGCGTACCTACACGAAGTGGCTGGACGGGGCACAAAATGACCTAGAAATGGCGCGGTTTGAATCGAGTCTTGAGAGGAATTTGTCCCAGATTTGCCCCAGAAGAAGCAATCTAGACTTGTAATCCCTTGTAATATAAGGGATTTTTTTGGGGTGGCTGATGGGGCTCGAACCCACGACAACCGGAATCACAATCCGGGACTCTACCGACTGAGCTACAGCCACCATGGAGTCATTTGCTTGGCTTGCTAAGAATTAGCTTGCCGAAGAAAGGTGCGATTATACGAATTTCAGGATAGGTTTGCTAGAGTTAAATATTCTTTGGGAAATGCTAAATAAATTGTGAGTAAGGAGTGTGTGCGTAGGCACTCCTTTTATTTATACGGTGCCGAGGCATGCCATGGCTCTCGATTTAATAGACTTCTTTCGAAACCCAGTAGTGGCGTCATTCGTCATCGCCGTACACTTTGAATTCCTTACTACGGGACTGCGAAAGAGGCCTATTCAGCACTTTCTTGGCTTGTTTTACTGAGTAACGAATTGGAGGGCCTGATTAAAAGGGCAAGGTTTGTCCGTCGTGAGGTTGGTATGCTCTGATAAGGTGCGCCGCCAGCCACGGGCGCCGGGCATGCCATGGTATAGCCCAAGTGTGTGGCGCGTAATTGCGTTTAAATGAGCGCCACGCGCGAGCTCCTGGGCTGCGTAAGCTGAGAGCTCGCTCACGACTTCTTCGCGGCTTACGGCAGGTGCTGATTCATCATAAAAATAACGATCAACCTCGGCCAATAGCCAGGGGTTATGGTAAGCCTCACGGCCTAACATGACGCCATCTACATGGGCCAAATGCTGTTCGGTTTCCTCAAGCGTTTTAATGCCGCCATTGAGAATAATTTCAAGCTCAGGAAAATCACATTTTAGCTGATACGCATAGTCGTATTTAAGCGGTGGAATTTCTCGATTCTGTTTAGCGCTTAAACCCTGTAACCACACGTTGCGTGCATGCACAATGAAGGTGTGGCAGCCTGCTTGTGCAACGGTGCCGACAAAGTCGCGCACGAATGCATAACTTTCAATCTTATCTAGGCCAATGCGATGCTTAACCGTAATTGGAATGGATACCGCATCGCGCATTGCCCGTACACAGTCGGCGACAAGCTGTGGAGTAGTCATCAGACATGCGCCGAAAGCACCACGCCGAACGCGCTCGGATGGGCAGCCGCAATTTAAATTAATTTCATCGTAATGCCAGTTTTCACCCAATTTAGCGCAGCGTGCTAAGGCGGTAGGGTCGCTGCCGCCCAGTTGCAACGCGAGCGGTTGCTCAGCGGGGTTGAAGGCGAGTAAGTGGGCTGCATCGCCATGCAAGAGCGCACCGGTTGTTATCATTTCGGTATACAGCCAGGTATGGCGTGTAATGAGCCGATGAAAGTAGCGGCAGTGACGGTCAGTCCAGGCCATCATAGGTGCCACGCATACGCGGCGCTTTTTATCGTTGTCGATTGAGACCATAATTTTTAACTTTGAACAGCAAGGTATAGCGGCTTGAGGTGTCTGATTAGCCTTACTAATATACCAGCCATACTAAAACTCATTTCTGGAATATGAGAAATCCATCCTCAAGTTGCCTAAAAAAACTCGCCTATTACGTATATGCTCCGGCTTTTGAAGGGCTGCAATCAGCCGCCAAAAAATAATAAACAGTCCCACCAAAGTCTTTGCCTAAAGAAGCATGATGAAACATACCGAGTCACTAGAGCCCGAGCTGAATCTGCCTCGGCGCCGCTTTGTTCAAGGATTGGCACTGAGCAGTGCGGCAGTTGGCCTGGGCCTGCTACGTCCCACGCCGCTTTGGGCACTCACTAATCCTGGTCATCCGACAGTGCTTAGTGGTACTGACTTCGCGTTAGAGATCACAGAAGCTGCCGTCAATTACACTGGGGCGTCGCGGCTAGCAACCACCGTCAATGGCACCGTCCCGGGCCCAGTACTGCGTTGGAAAGAAGGCACGATAGTTACTTTGCGTGTGACCAATCGCTTACGCACACCCACTTCCATTCACTGGCATGGCATCGTCTTGCCGTTTCAGATGGATGGTGTGCCTGGCATTAGCTTCGATGGAATTGCGCCGGGCGAGACCTTTGTCTACCGATTTCAAGTGCGTCAGTCGGGAACTTATTGGTATCACTCACATACGCGTTTTCAGGAGCAGGTTGGGTTATACGGGGCGTTGGTGATCGAGCCAAACGGCCCAGAGCGTAACCCGACCGAGCGTGATTATGTCGTCATGCTAAGTGACTGGACTGATGAGGACCCAGAGCGCATCTACGCGAAGCTCAAGAAACAAAGCGACTACTATAATTTTGCCCAGCCTACCGTCGTTGATTTTTTCCGTGATGTGCACGCAAAAGGTTTTAGTGAGGCGCTGGCGATGCGCAAAATGTGGAACCAGATGCGTATGAATCCAACAGATTTAAGCGATGTCTCGGGTTACACCTATACCTATTTAATGAACGGTACCGCACCGGCCGGCAATTGGACTGGGCAGTTTCGCCCGGGCGAAAAAATCCGACTGCGCTTTATCAATGGCTCGTCTTCGACCATCTTCGATGTGCGCATCCCAGGTCTAAAAATGACAGTGATCTCCGCCGATGGCCAAGACGTTGAGCCAGTTTCGGTTGATGAATTTCGTATTTCAGTCGCTGAAACGTATGACGTGATCATCGAGCCGCAGGACGAGCGAGCCTATACCCTGTTTGCCCAATCGATCGACCGCACCGGTTACGCCCGCGGCACACTTGCGCCACAACCTGGCATGGAGGCTGAGGTGCCGGAGATGGATGCGCGCCCCTGGCTGACTATGCAGGACATGATGGGGGCGATGAGTAGTGCTGAGCATAGCCATATGCAAAAAATGCACACCATGTCTGGGATGGAACATGAGAAGCATGAGGGGAGTATGGGGCGCACGCAGAGTAGGGGCATGACAATGGAGGACGCACCTACGGTACGTCATGCCCTCACTGAATATGGCCCTGGTGTAGACATGCGCGTGGATACGCCTCGAACTAATCTGGACGACCCAGGGATTGGACTGCGCAATAACGGCCGACGCGTATTAACGTATGCCGACTTACATACCATCGGTGGGCCAACTGACGCGCGTGAACCTAGCCGTGAAATCGAATTACATCTGACGGGAAATATGGAGCGCTTCATCTGGTCGTTTGATGGAGTCAAATTTTCTGACGCAAAGCCAATCCATTTCAACAGCGGCGAGCGACTGCGCATTGTGCTGGTGAACGATACGATGATGAACCATCCTATCCATCTGCACGGCATGTTTAGCGAATTGGAAAATCAGCACGGCGCATTTCAAGTGCGCAAGCACACCATCAACGTACAGCCGGCTCAACGTCTTACCTATACAGTGTCAGCCGACAATCCAGGCCGCTGGGCATACCATTGCCATCTGCTCTATCACATGGAAGCGGGTATGTTCCGCGAGGTAGTGGTTTCATGAATACGAGTTGTCGCGTTACCTCAATTTTTTCGTATTGTTTGCTTCTAGCTGCTTTGCTTTTGGCAGCACCGCTGAGTGCCGTGGCGCACGGTGCTCATCCTGCATCGAGTCGCGCACCTCAGATGGGGGTAGAATCTATGCCGAAAATGGACCACGGTAATATGCCAGCCGTGAATCATGGGTCGATGCAAGGCGGTAGCCCGACGCTACATGCACGAAGCCCTGATTATTCTGACGGAATCAGCTACAACTCCATGAAAGGCATGGACATGGACGATAACGCGCTCGTGGGTATGCTATTGATCGACAAGCTTGAAACTTTTTCTAGCCACCATGCCCGCAGCCAGAGCTGGGAGGCACAAGGTTGGTACGGCAACGACGCTAATAAATTATGGTTTCGTACCGAAGGCGAGCGTAGTCGCGGCAAGCTTGAAGAAGGGGATATTGAAGTATTTTGGAGTCATAGCATTGCTCCATTCTGGAGCACCCAGCTAGGCGGGCGCCACGACATTGGCGAAGGTCCTCAGCGCAGTTGGGCTGCATTTGGCCTACAAGGCCTTGCACCGTACTGGTTTGAGCTTGAAGCTACCGGCTACGTTGGACCATCTGGCCGTACTGCAGCCCGACTACGCGCCGAATATGAACTTCTCTTCACCCAGCGCCTGATCTTACAGCCGGAAGCGGAAATCAACCTCTACAGCAAAAACGACCCAGCTCGCCAGATTGGCAGTGGATTCTCCGACATACAGCTTGGCCTACGACTGCGCTACGAAATACGCCGACAGTTTGCACCTTACATTGGCATCAATTGGGGGAGACGCATCGGTAATACTGCCGACTACGCTTGCCAAAACCATCAGCCAGTTTTCGATCAACAACTCGTTTTCGGTATTCGCCTTTGGTTCTAAAAGCTTACTCAGAGCGTCAGAATGTTTTGCTGACTGAAAGCAACAACGCGTTCGCGCCGATTCTTTTAGGGTTGTTGCTAGCTGAATTGCCGACTCGGTAGTAATTTTGATCAGCATTTGTACCAACCCATGCGATGTTCCAAGACATGCCCGCTATCTCTTTGCTTAAGCTAATTTTGTAATCAGTGTAAGAAAGCGCACGGTAATTGCGCACATTTGCGCGTCCAATATGTAATCCCAATTGCAGTTTTTCGGCTAATTCAAAGTTGTAATTGAGGTCGATATAAGTAGTGCCTCGTGAACTACCCTGAGCGGGCAGTGCGCTCCAATATGCGTAGCTAGCGGTTGTACTGTTTAAACCAAAATAATTCGATAGCGCGTAATAGAGCTTGCCATTGAAATTGCCCCAACTTAGCCCCGCATACAATTCAGTATTGTTGTACCGCGAACTGGTTGGCGTCCCGGGTGCGCGGTTCATTGAAGCACCGGGATAGTAATAATGGAGCAAACCAACATCACCTTGCACACTGCTTGTAATGTTGAATTTATGACCGCCGTAAAAATCCATCTCTAAACCAGCGCCGTTGTTATAGCTATTCGACGAGAGACTGGAATTCCAATTACCCAAATACCAGCCACTGGCGTGAGCATAATCGAAACCACCTTGTATAGCGGGGCGAAGATAACTCTGAGAAAGGCCTCGGAAACGATAGTCGCTCACGACAGCGAAGTTACCTGTTAACTTATGAGTTGTAGTTTCGGCCTTAGCTTCAACATTAACTATTGTGCTCAACGCACAACCAAAAGCAACAGCGAATAACTTGCTATACCTATCACGCATGATCTCGACTCCTATGAAAAGACGTCTTTGACTGCATTTCCCGCAATGCGGCGTGTCAAATTAATCTGCCCTTTAAGGAGGCACGAATCGATCACATGTAAGGTGTTAGTGATCTATAGCGTTTCCCATGAAAGGACTCTTCTGATGATTCAGTCTAGGTACGAGCAAATAAAGATTGGATAAAGAAGGAGAGGGGAGATATAAAGAAAGCGTATAAGTTTGCTTAGCAAAAGCTGTGTAAGAGGAGGCTTGCTAAGAGCCTGCTTACGATCTCCCCCCGAAGGCCGTGATTCGTGTTTTTTCAAGTCTTGGGTGGTGCTCGCAATTCTCATGACCACTTATTTGTAATCTGTTTGTTGCACGGTTTTGAGCGCTTCTCCTGAAATTAGTAACTGCGCTGATAATCCTTTTAGACAATTTGTGGACAGACGCTAAAAGGCAGTGCTTTATGTTTTTGTTAGAAACAGCAGAAGGGAGAAATTTTGATGGTCGTTTGGACAGATGCAGGTTTTTATGTTCAGGTTTATTATTTTTTGACAAATACGTTGACAATTTTTTAAACATAGACGAAGTGAGTATTAGGTAGCATAGGCGCTGAGGAGGGCATCATGGGACACGTCTACTGGGATGAAGCGAAAATGCGTAATGCTGACGAGCTTCCGGATATTTTGGCGTTTGGCGATTCTTGGTTTTGGTATCCGTATAACAATCTTTTGAATCCTGTTAATCGCTTTTCTAAGCAGCCGACTATTATGTGTTTTGGCGCTAACGGGGCGCAGGCGACTCAGTTAGCTACAGGTTATTTTTTTGCGCAATTTAAATCAGCGGTGAAAGGGTATGGCACCGCTTCAATGCTTATGTTGAGTGCGGGCGGGAATGATTTTGCTGGTTTTGATAATTTGCAAAAAATTCTGCTGCCTGACTGCGCTGGAGCAGCGACGCCAGAAGCGTGTTTTAGAGAAGATATGCCTGAGCAGTTGTTTAATGTAGTGCGGCAGGCTTATGAAAAAATTATTTTAGGTGCGCTGGCTTATCGTCAGGAGATCAAGATTTTGGTGCACTGTTACGACTATGCGATTCCTACCGGTCTCGGCTATTTGGGGCTCGGGCAATGGCTCAAAGCTCCTATGGACATTTGTCGTGTGCCTGACCCAGATGATCTATCGCCGGATTCTTTTAGGTGTCGGCTAGTTAAACAGTTGATTAATGCGATGGCGAGGATGCTGGATTCGCTGGTGCAGGAGTTTCCAACGGTAGTTATTCGTGTGCCAAGCGTTGGTACGCTGAAAGCAGACGAATGGGCGAATGAGTTGCATCCCACACCAAAAGGATTTGATCGATTAGGGCAGGTTTGTTTTAGCCCGATTGTGCGGCGGATTTTGGAAGGAGCTTGAATGAGCGCTTAAATATTAGCGCCCAGTGCATTTCAGTCGATAAGTGTCATGTAAAACTTTGGTTTTACCAATGCCAAAACATCAGCCACCAGGCGCTATCAGCTACGCCAAGTGCTGCTAATACGCAGAGCATGGCCAGCGCTTCTTTGCCAAGTCCTGCTGCGTAGCTGCGGATGACGCGCCAGGCTAGCCAGGCGCTCCATAGGTTGGCGCCTGCGAGTAAGGTGAAGCGCACCGGATTGGCCCAGCTGAGGTCTAGATGTTCGGCGCGTAGGATACTTAGTGTGGTGGCCGATAGGCCAATAAATACGCCGCAGCCAGCTAGTGGGATTAAAGTTTGTGCAAGGTGATGTAGCCGCGCGATGTTCCATTTTCCAAGACAACGTGTGGCAGCGCTGAGCAAGATGGCTAGTGCGGTGCCGTATACCAGGCCCGTGGTTAAAATATAAGTAATCAGTACGCCACCATCGAGCCAGCTAAATACATCATTTTGCGCAGGATAATGGGTAAATAAAAACCACGGCGCGTTAATGCTAAATGGCCACATGATGTCGCGCTCAACGAGCCAGTCGGCGAGCGCTTGCTTAAGCGTAATAAACCAAGGTGTGGCGGTCCAATGGAAGGCACCAATGGCAATGCCCAGTAAACCATACAGAATTAACAGCGTGTCCCAGCCATTAGTCTGTGTTTTACCTAGCTTAACAATTTCTTCTCCAAACGGCCGTCGGTTGAGGGTAATGGCATCTCGGTAGCCACTGCAACGTCCACACATATGGCAGTCTGAGTTTCCTTTCATATGCCGCATTGGCACCAGTGGCGCGCAATTGATTGGTATCACAGGGCGGGTGCCTGCGGGGGCTGTGTAAGAGCGTCGCCAAGCTTCTTCATCAACTTTATAGTGCAGTGGCGCAAGTCGTGACAATAGTGAAAAAACGCCGTTGACTGGGCACAAGTATTTGCACCAGACACGTTTTTCACGGCCATACAGAAAGCCGATGATCATGGCTGCGATAGTTGACCCGCCTAAGACGAGCAAAACGGCTTTGGGATATTGATAAACGCTCACCATCTGCCCGTATAGCGTAGTCAGACTAAAGGCGACGAAAGGCCAGCCGCCCCAACGCATCCAACGAGGAATCGCACGGCCGCGGCCATATTTACTGGCGAGCTCTGACAGCGTGCCTTCTGGGCACAGCACGCCACACCAAACGCGACCAAGCAGCACCATCGATAGCAAAACAAAAGGCCACCAGATACCCCAAAACACGAACTGCGCAAAGATAGTCAGATTGCTCCAGAGGTGTGTGCCTTGCCCTGGCAAAGGTAGAAATGCGGGGGTGATAACTAAAAAAACATAGAACGCGACCACAACCCATTGAATGCCACGAATCAGTGCGCCATTGCGGCGCATCCAATGCCCTATTTGAGCTAGGTGAGTAGGGGATTCAAGGTTGGCCGTCGCTATATTCATCTTAGGCTCATGCTGATTGGCTGCGTGTAAACCAGGATTGGTGGGCGTTGCGTCTTAAAAATAGAACGACTACCCAAAATGCGAGATACGCGAGCACGTTTGTGAGTGAAGGATGGGCACGATAGCCGGTAAGCGTTGCGACCAGCGTACCAAATGGGCTGCTGTCATCTAACAGCATGGCGCTACTCCATAATGGGTCGATACCAGTTGGCAAAACTTCTTGGTCGATTAACTTGTCTATACCGCTCTCAAACAAGCCGCAGGCGAGAAAGAGCAGCATTATTTCGGTTACATAGAAGAATTTGCGCCACGAAAATAGTTTGCCACCCAATTGCAAGATATAAAAAGTTAGGAGTGCAAGCCCAAAGCCTGAGAGCGCGGCGAGCAATTGTGACGGCATTAACTGGGCAGATTGTCCAAAGCCTAGGCCATAGAGAAATACGACTGTTTCGCTACCTTCGCGTGCTACCGCCAACGCGGCTAGCAAAGCAATGCCCCACCAATTGGCGTGACGCACTTCTTTTTGCAAAGTCTCTTCCATATCTTTTTTGAGAGTGCGTCCATGCCGCTTGATCCATAAGACCATCTGCACGATCAGCGCACACGCGGCGAGCATCATGACAGTTTGGAAAATATCTTGTGCCTCGCTTGAGAGCATTTCAGTAAAGCCAACTAGCACTGCTGCCAATAAGAGCGCTGCGCATAAGCCAAGTCCCACACCCGCCCATAAATAAGGCAAGCCACGCCGCGCTGCGCGGTCACCATGGGTGAGCCAGGCATGCAAAATACCGACGACGAGCAACGCCTCTACGCTTTCTCGCCATACTACAAACAATATTTGCCCCATTTGCTTTACTCCTGTGGATTGGCTTTACTTGATTAATCACTTAGTTAATCAAGTAAGCACGCTCTGCGTAATTTTTTAGGACGAAAGAAGACTAGCTTGGCCTGAGACTTTGTCCCAGTTTTGCAAAATGCTTAATTGACTTATTTCGCAATCAGTACGCCTTGCGCAGTTGCCTGATGGAAATCATCAAAGAACTTATATTCGCCGGGCGATAATGAACGAAATACAAGAAATGAATGCGCGCCCGGCGCTAAGACTTTTTCTTTACGTAACTGAATGCTCTCGAATTCGGCCGCACTTTTGCCCGAATTAGTTATTTCAATTTTGAAGCGTTGCTTAGCAGGCACCTCTATGCGAGCTGGCGTAAGTTTGCCATCTGCCATATCAAGCTGAAAGGTCGGTAAATCCTCCGCTCGCGCAAGCCCTACAACACAGGCACAAGTAATTAGCCATAGGCCTATTGTGCGATTGATCTTCATGCAATAAACACCTATCTTGCAAAATTAAACCAAGGCTCAAGAAGAGATCAAAAGCCCCTCATCTGTGAGAGAGGCTTTGCCAAATTCAAGCAAATTTTTAATATCCGCCTTTTTTGCCGATACCCGCAAAAACGAAATCGTATTCAACGGTGAAAGGTTTAAACCATGGGCCTACGCCTGTCTCTTTATCAATATGGCGACCAAATGCTTGATGCCCGGTTTGTATTGGAGGAGCGATAAAAAATTTCAAATGGTATTTGCCAGGTCCGGAAAGCTTAACGTTATCCCCATAATGCGGGCCGTCGTTGGCAACCATTGGCATTAAATCGCCTTTGAGAATGGCTTGTGATCCTTTCTTGGTTAATTCAAAACTCACTTGTAAATAAGGCATCCAATCGCCTTCAGCAAAGCCGGTCGGATTGTTTTTCGTGGCGTGAATGTCTGCTTCAAGATGAACGTCTGCTTCAGAGGCTTTCAGCATCATTCCTTCTGGCTCCATCGTCACAGGCTGCAGATAAACCGCGCCAATTTCCATGCCGTCACGAAGCGCTGGTTTACCGATTGGGTATTCCCGTGCCTGAGCACAATAAGCCATGCCCATCAAGACAGTTGCAGTGATGAGGCGGGTAGTGCGGGACATCAGCATAGAAGACATGAAGATTCCTCTTTTAGAGTAGGTGACGTGAATTAGAGTAAAAGTAAATGATAATGTGAACTATTCTTATTTTGCGCAAGTTTAGCATTTTTTCTAGGGCTGTCTAGCAGAACTATAGAGAGCCGCTGGTTAATGCGTTGGAGCGGGAGGGGCTGTTTCAATAGCCCTCTTTCGACCAGCCGTAGCGGCTTCATGCCTCTTTTTTCGTTATTTAGATACGGGTGTGCTGGCAGCAAAGGCATTCCTTGCTATGGAGTTCGAAAGAGGGCTGATAACTAATAATTAGCGTTGCGCCGCGGGGCGGTTGTTGCGTGCTGTATCTTTGCGTGTGGTTTTCGGCGAAGCACCCCAGACGCTCTCGAAGAGGGTTCGGTTGCGCTGAAGAATTTGGCGTAGAGCACCCTCATCGAAATTTCCTTGATCAATAAATTCAGCCAGGCGAAAAGTATGAATCACATAAAGATCGAGCGGAAAGCGTAAATCTTCAATATTTTTGCTTTTAGTAATCGCAATAGAAAGATGACTTTTCCAATATTCCAAGCCAAAACGAAAAGCGATTTCAAATAATTGACGACGTGCTTCTAAACGTCGCTGCTCGCGTGAGCTAAGAAAAGCCGGTAGCGAGGCTAGCGCTGCTGAAACCACCGTGCCGATTATGCCTGTCACCGCGATGATGGTCGTGCTATCCATAAAAGCTCCTTAAGAAAGAGAAGCTATTGATTCTAAGGTGTGCAGGCGCTTGGCCCAGTCGGTAAAGGAGCTGAGACCTTGAGGTATGACGAAGGCTATAGATAAATAACTAGGTAGGGCGGGGAGATACCGCTGAAAGGGTAATTAAACCCTCAATGAGTCAGTGCTTAAGTACTATTGATAGAGATGGAGGCGCTGAATTAATTGTGAGCAGAGAAAATCTAGTTGTTACGACAAGCCGGCATAACAAGTATCCCGGCTTATTTCGCCTTTCCCTCGTTAACTTTATGGCGCTAGCATTAAAAAAATCGCAGTGCGCTTATGCAGCTCAAGTGTATCGGCACGCCATGCTGAGATAGGGCGAGTGACGATGCGTTCATCAGGCAAGGTGAGGTTAACTGCCACGCTTAACAAAGTAGAAGGTGTGCATGTGGTACACAAGGTATTCAGCAGCGCCTGGTTGCGATAGGGCGTCTCAATAAAAATTTGGGTTTGTTGAAGGCGGCGCGATTGTTGTTCGAGTTCGCGTAAAGATTGTGCACGATCGGCAGCTGCAATCGGCAGATAGCCGTGAAAGGCAAAACGTTGCCCATTCAAACCAGAGGCCATTAAGGCTAGCAAAATAGAGCTTGGTCCAACCAAAGGAACAACGCGAATGCCGCGCTCATGAGCGCGTCTCACTAAAAGCGCGCCCGGGTCGGCCACGGCAGGGCAGCCTGCTTCAGAGACTAAGCCCCCATCGACACCAGCGATAAGTGGCGCGAGTAGTTGATCAATTTCAGCGGCGGGAGTGTGTACATTGAGCTCACGGATTTCAATTTGCTGTATGGGTCGTTCTGCTCCAACTTTCTTTAAAAATGCACGCGTCGATTTAGCATTTTCACCAATGTAATAAGTTAGACGTGCGGCTTGTGCGCACACGGCAGCAGGCAGCACGGTGTGAATGGTGGAAGCATCACCTTCACCGAGGGTGTTGGGGACTAAATATAGAGTGGCGGTCATGGTGTTTAACAAAAGACACTAAAAAGAGGTGCTAGAAAGGGGCGCTAAAAAGGGACACGCCAGCAGTGCGTAACATGTCGGTGAGCGTAATCAGTGGCAGCCCAATGAGTGCCGTTGGGTCTTCGCTGTTAACGGATTCAAGTAGGGCAATGCCAAGCCCTTCAGCTTTAGCGCTACCAGCGACATCGTAGGGTTGTTCGATGCGTAAATAAGCATCCAGCTCATGCTCTGGTAAATCACGAAAGCATACGTGCGTGACAATATTGGCTATTTGGGCAATATCACGCGCAGCATCATACAGGCACACTGCACTATGAAACTCTACGGTGCGTTTGCGCATCATCTTTAATTGTGTGAGTGCTGCTGCATGGTTGCCCGGCTTGCCAAGTGCCTGGCCATTACAACAAGCCACTTGATCTGAGCCAATAATTAACGCCGTAGGCGCGTTAGCCGCGACGGTGCGGGCTTTGGCTTCAGCTAGCCGCACCGCAGTAGCGGCTGGCAATTCGCCCGGCAGCGGGGATTCGTCAAGATTGGGTACGCTGACTGTAAAAGGCAGGCCAAGTCTTTCAAGCAGTGCACGCCGATAAGGTGAGCTTGAAGCAAGAATGAGAGGGGCAGGGGGGAGGCTAGATGGGGTGAGATTCAACATAATGGATACAATTTTTTAATAGCTTGAGCTTAACTTTGAACTTGAAGAGGTGCTGCCTAAGCCAGGGGGCTATCCTTTACTGCCATGAGGTTTGCACTGTTTGTGTCGATAGGTATTACTTATAGTTGACTCATATTTGATACAGCATATTTTTTGAGGCGGCCTTTAAATTTGACTAAAAAAAGCAAAAAAGATAAGCTTGCGAACTTTTCATCAGTTGGTCTTTTAGGCATTCTGTACGGTGAATGATCATTCAACGCTCGATCTCTTCGAATTCGTCAATAGTCAACGGTCTATAGACGGCACGCTCTGTTTAGCAGATTTGCCGCGCATATTAAACGAGGCTGCTCCTGATACGCTAGAGCACCACGCGTCTTTTTCCTGGCACGCTGTGGGTGAGCGCCGTGAGGTGCTATCGGATAAAGGGAAGGTAGTCACGAAACCTTATTTGCAACTGACGATTGATGGCGCTATTTGGCTTATGTGTCAGCGTTGCTTGACAGCATATGAGCAGCCGCTATCGGTGGAAGCTGATTACCGGATTGTAGCCACAGAAGAACAAGCTGAGGCAGCGCCTTTAGATGAAGAAGTGGATGTATTGGTGGGTTCGCGTCGTTTTAATCTACGCGAGCTGTTGGAAGAGGAATTGTTGCTTGCCCTACCTTTGGCACCCAAGCACCCAGCATGTCTAAGTGTTCATCCGTCGTTAAATGCGACGCCAGTGAATGGGACTAAAACGCCCGCAGCGCAAGGCAAGCAAGAGGATATCCGTACTGATAATCCATTTGCTGTACTGGCTGCACTTAAAAAAAGTAACGACGCGTAACGATACGAATAAATACGTAACGGTACGTAAAGACGCAAAATCACAGTGCGACTAGCAGGCTATGCTAGAATTCGCAGAAGTTTTTAGGAGCTATTCATGGCAGTCCAGCAAAATAAAAAATCCCCATCCCGTCGCAATATGCGCCGCTCACATGATGCATTACCTAACGTATGCTTGTCAGTTGAGCCAACTACGGGTCAAGTTCATCGGCCTCATCATATTAGTCCTAACGGCTATTATCGTGGCCGTAAAGTCATTGCAACTAAAGAAGATTAATAACGCGTTAGCCGCTTTTACGACCGGCTCGCGTTTACAACGATTCTCGGTTTATTAAAAAAGCGGCACCTGATGCCGCTTTTTTTTATTTGCCTTGTATTTGTTTGTATCTGTCAAATTACATGACTATCACCCTCACAATCGATTGCAGCGGAGGCGACCACGGTTCGTCCGTAACTGTTCCTGCTGCTGTTAACTTTGTACGCTCGCATAAAGATGTTGAGTTAATTCTCGTGGGTCGTCCAGACGAGATTACGGCTCAACTTAAGCAATGCCAAGCGCTCACAGAACCTGCGTTGTCTATTCAAGCTGCTAGCCAAGTGGTAGAAATGGATGACTCGATTGAAATTGCGCTGCGTAAAAAGAAGGACTCGTCAATGCGAGTCGCGCTCGATTTGATCAAAGCGGGCAAGGCACAGGCTTGTGTGTCAGCGGGTAATACCGGTGCACTCATGGCAGTTTCGCGGTATGTGCTAAAAACGCTGACAGGGATTGATCGCCCGGCTATTGCAGCGGTGATGCCCAATCTGTATGGCTACACCACCGTGCTTGATTTGGGTGCGAACATTGATTGTGAGCCGCATCATTTGTTGCAATTTGCTGAAATGGGGCATGCCCTTGTCTCTGCGGTGGATGGCAAAGAGCGACCCAGCATTGGGTTACTCAATATTGGCGAAGAAGCGATCAAAGGCAACGATAGAATTAAGCGAGCTGGTGAATTATTGCGCTCCAGTACGCTTAATTTTTACGGCAATGTTGAAGGTAATGACATCTATAAAGGCACGACCGATATTATCGTATGTGATGGCTTTGTCGGTAATGTCGCGCTGAAAGCCTCTGAAGGTCTGGCCCAGATGCTTAACAAAATGCTTAAAGAAGAATTTTCACGCTCATTCTTAAGCAAATTGATGGCGTTGATTGCATGGCCTGTGCTGACGCATTTTAAGCGCCGGGTAGATCATCGGCGCTATAACGGTGCTGCTTTGCTGGGTCTGCGAGGCCTAGTCATTAAAAGCCACGGCTCGGCTGATGCGTATGCGTTTGAATGGGCCATTAAGCGTGGTTACGATGCGCTGCGTAATAATATGCAGCAACGGCTGATTCGTGCACTGGAAGAAAATCATACGGTGCACACCGATCTGCCCACACCTGCTGCTAACTCAACCTCTAATCCTAGCGAGCTGCATACGCAACACGCGCAGCTCACTACTTTTTCTTAAAAAGCGTCATGCTAACGCGTCCTTATTTGCCTCCTTATTCCCGCCTATTAGGTACGGGTAGCTATCTGCCCCCGGCCTGTGTGACTAATCAAGACTTGGCTGAACGCTTGGCTACCCAAGGTGTAGAGACGAGTGATGAATGGATTACTACACGCACCGGCATCCGCACGCGTTACTTTGCTGAGCCGCACGTCAGCACGAGTCAGCTTGCGCTGCAAGCGTCACAGCGTGCGTTGGAAAGCGCGGGTATTGATGCGCAGTCAATTGATCTCATCATTGTTGCGACTTCCACGCCAGACTTTATTTTTCCAAGCACCGCTTGTTTATTACAAAAGCAGCTGGGTATTCGTAATACGGGTGCGGCTTTTGACGTGCAAGCTGTGTGCTCAGGTTTTGTCTATGCTTTGACGATAGCAGATAGCTTAATCCGCAGCGGTGTGCATCGTAATGCGCTGGTTGTCGGTGCCGAAACTTTTTCCCGTTTACTTGACTTTAAAGATCGCACAACCTGCGTCTTATTTGGTGACGGAGCAGGTGCGGTCGTGCTCTCAGCGTCTGAAGAGCCAGGCATACTCGCGAGTGCGCTACATGCCGATGGCCAATATGCAGATCTTTTATGTGTGCCAGGCAATGTCAATAATGGTGTTATTGCTGGTCAAGCATTTTTGCATATGGATGGACAGGCAATCTTTAAGCTAGCCGTTAATGTGCTTGAAAAGGTTGCGCTTGAAGCCTTGCAGAAAGCTAATTTATCTCCCGCAGCCGTTGATTGGTTAATTCCCCATCAAGCGAACCTACGTATTATGGAAAGTACTTGCCGTAAGCTGGGTTTGCCAGTTGAGAAGATGGTGGTCACGGTAGATCGCCACGGCAATACTTCAGCTGCTTCAATTCCGCTTGCGCTTGACGAAGCATTCCGCGATGGGCGCATTAAACCCGGCCAGCATGTGCTACTCGAAGGGGTGGGCGGTGGACTAACCTGGGGCTCAGCAGTTATCCGCATCTAACGAAGCGACTGAATCAGGCGCGAGCAAGGAATACCGACGCGACAGTACGCTGCTAGTACGGCAAGGAGGTATGACGCCGCTCCCGGCTGATTCAGCCACTTCGTTAAGTTCATCTAGGTTGGGGTGACGAAGAATCCCCAACAGGTTGCTGAGCTCTTCGGCGACTCATAATCTTTTAGCTATTTTTAAGACAGCTTCCAAGAGGCGTAATCATGAAATTTGCGTTTGTATTTCCCGGCCAAGGCTCGCAATCGGTGGGCATGCTCAATGCGTTTGCTGGCTTGCCAATTGTGCGTGAAACAGTAGCTGAAGCGTCTGAAGCGCTGCACCAAGATCTTGGTAAGTTGATGGCTGAAGGGCCAGATGGCGCATTAAACTCGACAGTCAATACGCAGCCTGTGATGTTAACGGCTGCGTATGCGATTTATCGAGCCTGGCTTGCCGCAGGCGGGCCAGCCCCCTCTATCGTGGCAGGCCATAGCCTGGGTGAATATACCGGCTTAGTCGCAGCGGGCGCGCTAGCTTTTGATGCGGCAGTTCCACTTGTGCGTTTTCGCGCGCAAGCGATGCAAGAGGCAGTGCCAGCTGGCACGGGTAGCATGGCAGCGATTATCGGTTTGGATGATGCAACTGTGATAGCGCTCTGTGCAGAAGCGAGCGCGGTAGGTAACTTGGGTACGGTTGAAGCGGTTAATTTTAATGCGCCATCGCAAGTGGTCATTGCGGGCCATCAAGCGGCGCTTGAGCAAGCTTGTGAAATGGCCAAAGCTAAAGGTGCTAAGCGAGCTTTGTTGCTACCTGTGTCTGCCCCGTTTCATTCGTCGCTGCTTAAGCCCGCCTCAGATCGTCTGCGTGAATATTTAAGCTCAGTTGAGATAAGCGCCCCACAGATTCCCTTCATCAACAATATTGATGTTGCACTTGAATCTTCACCTAGCAAGGTTAAAGACGCGCTGGTACGCCAGGTAGCTGGTCCAGTACGTTGGGTAGAGTGTATGCAAGCGTTATCGCGCACTGGCGTGGTAAATGTATTGGAATCAGGGCCAGGTAAAGTGCTAACTGGTCTGGCAAAACGCATTGATAGCACGCTCAATGCTATCGCTATTAGTGATCCTGAAGCGCTAGAGCAAGCAGTGAAGTTGGTGCACCAAGAAACGGCAACTGGCATTTAGCCAAAGCCCTTTTCTAAGGAACCTCTGCATAACCCCCATAGCGGCGTCATGCCTCCTTGCCGTACTGATGTACTGGCAGCAAAGGCATTCCTTGCTATGGGGGTTATGCAGAGGTTCCCTAAGAAGTGTTAAGTCGATTTTTTAAAATTGTTTTAAAGACTAAAGTATTTTTTGCGGAGTGAAGGTAATGGAAAAACCTCTAGCTAAACAGGTAGCCCTTGTCACTGGGGCTTCACGCGGTATTGGTCGTGCCATTGCGATGACGCTTGCACGTGCTGGCAGCACTGTACTTGGTACTGCAACGAGTGAGGCAGGCGCCGCTTCTTTTACCGAAGCGTTGGCTGCAGAAAAGTTAGCTGGACGTGGTGTCGTGCTGAATGTGAATAATGCCGCTGCGGCCGATGCACTTATCGCCGATACGGTGAAAGAATTTGGTGCGCTTTCTATTTTGGTCAACAATGCCGGCATCACACGCGATCAGCTCGCTTTGCGTATGAAAGATGAAGATTGGGATGCAGTGATAGATACTAATCTGAAGGCCGTGTTTCGCCTCTCACGAGCAGCTCTACGCCCGATGATGAAAGCGCGCAGTGGTCGCATTATTAATATCACTTCGGTGGTAGGTGCGATTGGTAATCCTGGGCAAGCCAATTATGCAGCGGCGAAAGCTGGGGTGACTGGCATGACGTACGCATTAGCACGCGAAATTGGTAGCCGTGGTATCACCGTTAATTGCGTTGCGCCTGGTTTTATCGAAACAGAAATGACCCAAGTTTTACCCCCTGAACAGCAAGAAGCTTTGCAAAAGCAAATTCCGCTGGGTCGCTTGGGAAGCCCTGAAGACGTGGCTCACGCCGTGGTATTCCTGGCTTCTGCACAAGCGGCTTATATTACTGGCACGACCCTGCATGTGAATGGCGGCATGTTCATGAATTAAAACCTGTTTAGGCTCTCCCTGGCGCCCTCGCGCCGACTTGCCGTACGATTTGTACTGTCTGCGTCGGCGCGAGGCCACCAGGAAGACCCTAAACAGGTTTTAAGATAGAGCTACCCTCGAATAAAGGCTTTCCCTGGCGCTCTTGCCCCGATTTGCCGTACGTTGTTGTACTGTCTGCGTCGGCGCGAGGCCACCAGGAAGGCCCTAAACAGGTTTTAAGATAGAGCTACCCTCGAATAAAGGCTTTCCCTGGCGCTCTTGCGCCGACTTGCCGTACGTATTTGTACTGTCTGCGTCGGCGCGAGGGCACCAGGAAGACTCTAAACAGGTTTTAAGGTGGAGCTATCATTGGATAAAGGCTTTAAAGAATTCTTGCCTGAGTCAGCATTTTTTGCTCCGATCTAGGCAGTATTTTCTTAGGTGTTTTCCCGCTATTGACGGGGCTCTTTTTTCGTTTGGTAAACCTGCTAAAATGCGCGCCTTGCACTTTATGAAACTACCCCGGAGGGATCAATGGATAATATTGAACAGCGCGTCAAGAAGATCGTAGCTGAACAGCTCGGCGTTGCCGAAGCAGAAATTAAGACTGAAGCTTCGTTCGTTAACGATCTTGGTGCAGACTCGCTGGACACAGTTGAGCTTGTGATGGCGCTTGAAGATGAATTCGGCATCGAAATTCCTGATGAAGAAGCCGAAAAAATCACCACAGTGCAGCAAGCAATTGACTACGCCCAATCTGCTGCAAAGAGCCGCGAAGATAAAGGCGGCGCTGAGTAACAGTAATTAAGTGGCAAGTAACAGACAATTGATATAAGCCGATAGACACAGGCAACAGAAATGGCTCGATAGCCCGTTTATAGTCTCCAAAAGAGTTCTAAGTAAAAGGTACCTTTTTTCGGGGTCGTGCAGTGCTCGCAATCCTCATGTACTAAAGTACACGAAGATTGCTGTGCGCCGGACTCGCCCAATAAGGGCACTTTTGGAAAACGCTAAACAGGCCAAGATGTACCTTTTCTGTGCCCTAACGGCTGTTATCTGCGTACTGATAGCCATAGTGTTCGATGAGTCTACCTCGGTGAGCGCTGTGGCTTTTTTTATCGAAAAGAGGGGGCCAGCATGAGCCGTCGTCGAATTGTAGTAACAGGTTTGGGACATATTTCTCCAGTGGGCAACACAGTTGCTGAAGGCTGGGCGAACCTTATCGCAGGCCGTTCCGGAATTGCCGCTATCACCAAATTTGATGCGTCCAATTTTTCTACCCGCTTCGCTGGTGAAGTAAAAGGATTTGACATTGAGCAATACCTGCCAGCTAAAGAAGCACGCCATATGGATACCTTTATCCACTATGGGGTAGCCGCAGGTATTCAGGCGATGCGAGATAGTGGTCTTGAAGTGAATGAAAGTAATGCAGAGCGGATTGGTATTACCGTCGGCTCAGGCATTGGTGGTTTGCCGATGATTGAGGCTACGCAAACCGAATTATTAAACCGCGGCCCGCGCCGTATTTCTCCATTTTTTGTGCCAGCGTCAATTATCAATATGATCGCTGGGCATTTATCCATCCATTTTGGCATTAAAGGTCCAAATCTGGCTTTGGTGACGGCCTGTACAACTGGCACACACTCAGTGGGTGAAGCCATGCGTATCATTGAATACGGTGATGCGGATGTTATGCTGGCTGGCGGTGCCGAAGCGACGGTATCACCGCTTGGTATTGGTGGCTTTGCGGCCGCGCGGGCTCTCTCGCAGCGCAACGATGACCCAGCTGGCGCAAGTCGGCCATGGGACAAAGACCGCGATGGTTTTGTCTTGGGTGAAGGGGCAGGTGTGTTGGTACTGGAAGAGTATGAGCACGCGAAAGCACGTGGCGCCAATATTTATTGCGAAATGGTTGGTTATGGCCGCAGCAGTGATGCTTATCATATGACTGCTCCGTGTGCCGATGGAGATGGGGCGCAGCGCTCAATGAGAAACGCCTTGCAAAATGCCCGACTCAATCCAGACGAAATTGATTATGTGAATGCGCATGGCACGGCGACACCACTGGGCGATATCGCGGAAACTGTCGCGATTAAAGGGGTATTTGCAGGGCATGGAGCCATCCCTGTGGTGAATTCGACTAAATCGATGACAGGCCATTTGCTGGGCGCCGCTGGTGGTATTGAGGCTGTCTTTACGGCGCTCGCGATTAAACATCAAGTGTCACCCCCTACCATTAATTTGACTAATCCTGATCCTGCGTGTGATCTTGATTATTGCGCGAATACAGCGCGTGAAATGGAAATTAAAGCTGCAATTTCTAATTCGTTTGGCTTTGGTGGGACGAATGGGACGCTTATTTTTAAGCGCATTTAATTTGGTGTTTTGAGCGTTCGAGCGTTCTTCTGACTGACGCTTGTTTGTTGTGTTGGAAGTGCAGCGTCCTAGCGCATTTCATTTGAGAAATGCGCTAGCTCGGCGCCTGCGCGGCACTTTGAGAACGGCTGCTATAAATGGATTCGCCAGGTGAGTGAAAAAGATATTGATCTGACTCTGGTCGAACGCGTATGCAAAGGCGATAAAGCCGCCTTTGAGTTATTGGTAGCTAAATATCACCGCAAAGTCATTCGGCTCATTTCTAGAATGGTGCGAGATACCCATGAAATTGAGGATCTCGCCCAGGAAACATTTATTAAAGCCTATCGCGCATTGCCACAATTTCGTGGAGATTGCGCTTTTTATACTTGGCTATATCGAATCGCTCTTAATACTGCAAAAAACTATTTGACAAACTGTGCCCGCTCGACGCCTGGCTCATTGACAGTTCAACTGAACGAAGCTGAAACTGTTAAAGATCCAGCTACGCCCGAGTCGCTCTTAATGAGTAAGCAGATCGCAGATACAGTCAGAATGGCGATGGCCATTTTGCCTAAGGAGTTACGTACCACTATTATGTTGTGCGAAATCGAAGGCTTAAGTTACGAGGAGATTGCTCAGGTCATGGGCTGTCCACTTGGTACAGTCCGCTCGCGTATTTTTCGAGCACGCGAGACGATTGCAGCAAAATTACGTCCTTTACTTGACATGCCTGAGAAGAAACGGTGGTAAAGCTCATTCAGAGAAAATGAGCGCGAAAAAGTCCGGGAGGAGGGATCTTATGGAGACTGAGCGAACCCAAGCGAAAAAACTTTCTCGTGCCGAAATATTGTCTGCGATTGCCGATGACGAGGCGCTTGATAGTTTAGATCATTTGCTTGCCGATCTTGATCAGGGGGACCAGGCGCGCTGGTTTGAATATCATTTAATTGGCGATGCTTTGCGTGCCATCGATTTGGCTGCACCTGAAGCAAGCACAGATGCTTTCTTGACACGCTTCTCTATCAGATTGGCGGAAGAAAGGCCATTGTGCCCGCCAGTTTCAGGCTATAAGCGATTTTTTCAGTGGTTGGCTGGACTGCGTCGCTTCTTGCTTCCTACTGCTATGTTATCGGCTATTCCTGTTGTGCTGGCCTGGATGATGGTAGTGCAATTGCATGGCATGGACACTGCTTTCAACACACCACAGATAGCGCCTCTTGATTCTCAGCGTGACGCGCAGCATCGCTTATTGGCGTTATCTCCTTTATCGACACGTGCTGCGCATGATGAAAATAAAGTAGGTTGTAGCGAGTTTGTTTCTTATTTTGAAGCACATCAAGAGTTTTCCCCGCAGCCAGTGATGGGGCGAGCACTAACTTATATCCGTACCACGGCACATTTGTAGCCGGTAGTACAATTATGGATAAAAAGTTAATAATAGAGACACACTACGAGGAATGACGCCGTTCACAGAGGATGTAGATATTTTTTCATCGTCGAGAATGAGCGTTGAAGCCGATGTCCATCAAAAATCAAAGCAGAGTGTGGTTATGGAAATGCTTATTCTTCACTGCCGCATGGGTCAGCGGAGTCTGCATTTCATTCGCACAAGCCTCAACCCCCACCCACGTAAAAGATTCTCTTGCTGAGCAATATGATGTAAGAGGATGGCTAGAGCGCATTCATCAAACGGCGCAAGAGCAGAGTTATCGCGGCATATTCGTTTATCAGCACGGCAATATAGTGCAAGCATCACGCATCGTGCACTATGCACAAGGCAAGGATGAGTATGAGAGCATCGAAAGTCTTGATGGCCAGTCGCATAAAATGCTGCGTATTAATGATGACGTCTATACTTTTCAAGCGTCCCATAAAGTCTGCATTATTGAGCAGCGGCAAGATAAAGATACTTTTCCAGCCCTGCTTTTAACAAATGGCAGTGAAGTGGACAAAGTGTATAGCCTACGCTGGCTTGGTATCGATCGAGTGGCAGGCATGAAAAGCCACGTGGTCGAATTTGTCCCTAAAGATAAATACCGTTTTGCCTATAAATTGTGGGTGGATAAAAAGACGTATTTGCTGCTGCGTATGCAGATTCTTGATGCACGTGGAAAAGTACTCGAGCAGATCGCTTTTTCGCGTATCCAGTTTGGTGGGAAGCTTGCTGACAAGAATAAAATTGTCGAGCAAACGCAAGCGACCAAAGATTTGCATATTCTGCGCGTGCCTGCTCATAAGTCGATTGATATGGCGGCGCTTGGCTGGCATATCAATCCCACTGTGCCGGGGTTTCGTAAATTGCATGAACTGCGTCGACCTATGATCACGCCTTATGCTGAGGATCCCCCGCTCGAAGTCGATCAAATGGTGTTTTCTGATGGTCTTACTGCTGTCTCTGTGTTTGTTGAACCATTAAGCACGCGTGTGCGCAGCGAAGGAAAGGGCGGTTTTGGTGCTTCTCATATGTTAGTTAAGCGCGTGGGGAATGCCTGGGTTACGCTAATTGGTGAAGTGCCTCAGGAAACTTTGCAGCAATTCTTAGCTGCCATAGAATATCGTTCTCCCTAGAACCTGTTCAGTGTCAATTAATTTAGATTATTTATGTTATCGCGTTATTCCGTGAAGCCTATCTCTACCCTCTCTGCGCTATATGCAGGTGTAAAAAATCTCTGCCTGGGGTTTACAGTCATGCTTTTAGCGAGCACTGTGCCAGGCCTTGTTTCCATTGATGCGAATGCTGCACCAGCAGCGGCAACCTTGCCAGATTTCACTAGACTGGTCGAAAAAGTGGGGCCAGCGGTCGTCAATATCCGGACAACAGAGCAGGTGCAGACCGAAGTCAATAATGGTTTGCCATCCGACATAGACAGCGATGAGCTGTCTGAATTTTTTCAGCGTTTTTTCGGCTTTCAAATATTGCCGCAAGACTTTCAGCACAGGCGCCGCAATACCGCTCCCAACACAGCTCCTGTCGAGCGCGATAATGGCCTAGGCTCGGGTTTCATTATTTCAGCTGATGGCTATGTGTTGACGAGTACGCATGTGGTTGAGGACGCGGATAATATTTACGTTAGATTGGTAGATAAACGCGAATTTAAAGCGAAATTAATAGGTGCAGATGCACGTACTGATATAGCCCTTCTTAAGATTGATGCGAATCATTTGCCGGTGGCTTCAATTGGGGATTCGAACAAAGTGCGAGTGGGTGAATGGGTGCTTGCGATTGGCTCGCCATTTGGTTTTGATAGTACGGTGACGGCTGGGATTGTCAGTGCCAAAGGCCGCAATACAGTGAGCGAATACCTGCCTTTTATTCAAACTGATGTGGCAGTCAACCCGGGTAACTCAGGTGGGCCATTGATCAATATGCGCGGCGAAGTCGTTGGCATTAACTCGCAAATTTATAGTCGCACAGGTGGCTATATGGGAATTTCATTCGCCATTCCGATCGACGAAGCGATGCGCGTTGTGAAACAACTGAAAGCTAGCGGTAAAGTCATGCGTGGCCTGCTGGGCGTGTTTGTTAGCTCGGTGACGCAAGATGTGGCTAATTTGCTCGGTTTGCCGCGTTCAAGCGGAGTTTTAGTGAGTCGCGTTGAGTCAGGTGGCCCTGCTGCTCAGGCAGGCATTCAAGCTGGCGATATTATTTTGAAATTCAATGGTAAGGCCGTTGAAAATACGGGCGACCTGTCATACCGAGTGGGTGAAACTAGACCCGGCATGCGCGCTACAGTCAGCGTATGGCGAAAAGGGAAAATACACCATTTGCCTATTACGGTAGCCCAAGAGCAGTCTGCTAAATCGGCACAGCAGGCGTCGCGCAAAACGCCTTTGCCTGCTGCTACACCAGCAAAAAACGCTTTGGGCTTGGTCGTGAGCGATATTCCACCGCAACAATTAAAGGCACTCAAGCTAAAGCAGGGGGTGCAGGTAGAAGCCGTGGAAGGCCCTGCTGCACGCGCTGGTCTGCAGAAAGGAGATGTGGTGTTGCGTGTAGGGGATACCGATATTCTTAATACTGCTCAATTTAATCAAATGGTGCGTACCCTTAACTTATTTAGAAGAGTAGCGGTGCTGGTGCACCGCGATGGGGTAACACAATTCGTCCCTTTGCAGCCGCAAGTGAGCAAATAAGTTTGGTAAGAAGTTTGGTAAAACACACCCCAGACAATAATTCAGCTAGAATCCGAGGCTGCTAATTTCAAATAAGCATGCTCTGAGCTTGGGCATGCTTTTTTGTTTATTGAGAACCCCTTTGTGCATGTTTAAGAGGTTGTTAGCTAAATTGTCAACCTGAAGGGAAGGCTAGGTATAGGCAGCAGCGTATACGTAGAGGGCCTTGAGGATTCTTATACTTTTTTGCAATTGAGAAAAAGATGAAGAGACAACAAAGCACAGCCTGTTACGCATTTAAGGAGTTCTAATTTTTTCACCCATTTATTTGAAACTCACCTGAATGAATCAGGACCATATCCGTAACTTCTCGATTATTGCGCATATTGATCATGGTAAGTCGACGCTTGCTGATCGTATCATCCAAATCTGTGGCGGCTTATCAGACCGAGAAATGGAAGCGCAAGTGCTGGATTCGATGGCGCTAGAGCGCGAACGCGGTATCACGATTAAAGCGCAGACAGCTGCGCTGACCTATCGCGCGCGCGATGGCAAAGTGTATAACCTCAACTTGATTGACACCCCGGGTCACGTCGACTTTTCTTACGAGGTCAGTCGCTCCCTGTCTGCTTGCGAAGGAGCTTTGCTCGTGGTCGACTCGAGCCAGGGCGTTGAAGCGCAAACAGTAGCTAATTGCTATACCGCGCTTGATCTTGGGGTCGAAGTTGTACCAGTGCTGAATAAAATCGACTTGCCAGCGTCCAATCCAGAAAATGCTATTCAAGAAATTGGCGAGGTGATTGGCATTGACGCCACTGATGCCGTCCGCTGTAGCGCGAAGACAGGCGAAGGCGTAATAGATGCGTTAGAAGCGTTAATTGCTCAAGTGCCTCCCCCGACTGGTGATGCTGACGCACCACTTACTGCGCTGCTGCTGGACTCTTGGTTTGATCAATACGTTGGCGTGGTGATGTTAGTGCGGGTGATGGATGGCACACTCAAATCTAAAGATTCGATTAAGTTTATGGCAACCGGCGCTCACTTTCTCGTTGAGCAAGTCGGTGAATTCACGCCCAAAGCGCAACCGCGTGCTAGCTTGTCAGCAGGTCAAGTGGGCTTTGTGATTGCGGGTATTAAGGAATTAAACGCCGCGAAAGTGGGCGATACCATCACCCATCTTAACCGGCCAGCCAGCGGGCCACTGCCGGGCTTTAAAGAAATTAATCCACAGGTATTTGCGGGTTTGTATCCGGTTGAGTCAAACCAGTACGATGGGCTGCGCGAGTCCCTAGAAAAACTCAAATTAAATGATTCAGCGCTGCGCTATGAGCCAGAGGCATCACAGGCGCTGGGCTTTGGTTTTCGTTGTGGTTTTCTCGGCCTATTGCATATGGACATTGTGCAAGAGCGCCTAGAGCGTGAGTTTGGGATGAACCTGATCACGACCGCCCCGACTGTGATCTATGAGGTGCGGCAGCGTGATGGCTCAGTCATGATGATTGAAAACCCAGCAAAAATGCCTGATCCAGCAAGGATTGAGCAAATTTGTGAGCCATTGGTCATGCTTAACCTGTATATGCCACAAGAATATGTGGGTGCAGTTATCGCTCTATGTACCCACAAGCGCGGTGCGCAGATCGATATGCTGTATCACGGCCGTCAAGTGAAGCTCATTTATGAAATGCCAATGGCCGAAATCGTCTTCGATTTCTTTGACCGTTTAAAGTCTATCTCACGCGGTTATGCGTCGATGGATTATGAATTTAAAGAATATCGCGCCTCAGATGTAGTGAAGGTAGATATGCTGATTAATGGCGAAAAAGTCGATGCTTTATCGATGATCGTGCATCGCTCGCAAAGCCAATCTCGAGGCCGCGACATCGCTGCCAAACTGCGCGAGATTATTCCGCGCCAGATGTATGACGTAGCGATTCAGGCCACGATTGGCGGCAATATTATTGCGCGAGAGAATATTAAAGCGATGCGTAAAAATGTGATTGCCAAATGTTATGGCGGTGACATCACACGCAAAAAGAAACTGTTGGAAAAGCAGAAAAAAGGCAAAAAGCGGATGAAGCAGGTGGGTAATGTTGAAATCCCACAAGAGGCTTTTCTGGCCATTTTACATCTGAAGGATTAAAGGCTTAGAGCCCGTTCACGATCTTTCTAAAAGGTTGTCAACGTTTCAGTGTTTTCTTGGTCGAAGTAGTAGCTGGCGAATTCATGTTCTTTTCGTTAAAGAAAATCTGCCTAAGCCGGCTGACGGCGTTATGCCTTCTGGCCGTATTAGCGTACTGACAGCAAAGGCATTTTTTGCCCCTGATTTAGGCAGACCTTCCTTAAGACAAAACAATTTTTTAATTAAAACGCGGATTATCTATGAACTTTGCGCTCATTCTTTTTACGCTGATGGTTATCACCGGGATTGCCTGGGTTGCAGATAGGCAGTTATGGTTGCCGCGTCGTCGCCGTGCGGCTGATGCAGCGGTCATTGAGTACGAGCGTCGTCAACAGCGCTCAGAGCATCGCCTCACCGATAAGCAAATAGCACAAGCGCATGAGCAGCTACGGCAGAGCGTTTTAAAGCAGCCTTGGTGGCTTGAATATTCAGCTGGCTTTTTTCCCGTGATTTTAACGGTGTTTGTACTGCGCTCGTTTGTCGCTGAACCGTTCAAAATTCCATCGGGCTCGATGATGCCAACGCTTGTCACGGGCGATTTTATTTTAGTTAACAAATTTGAATACGGGATTCGGCTGCCTGTTATTAACCAAAAGATTTTGGCCAATCGTAGCCCTAAGCGTGGCGATATTATTGTCTTTCGCTATCCCAAAGATGAATCGATTGACTATATTAAACGTGTTGTCGGTCGGCCCGGTGATACGGTGGCCTACCTAAATAAACAGTTATCGATTAATGGTAAACCTGTGCCAACGCAAGCATTACCTGATTATTTCGATGAAGAGCATACGGCTTATCTCAAGCAGTACGAAGAAACCATCGATAATAAAAAAATTACCGTGCTGAATAATCCTGCTGCACCGCCTTTTGTGATCGGTGCAGATGATTTTTCGTTTCGCAAAAACTGCGAATATAGTGGCAATGGTATTGTTTGCAAAGTTCCGCCTGGTCACTACTTTGTGATGGGCGATAATCGAGACAATAGTTTGGATAGTCGCTATTGGGGCTTTGTGCCAGATCAAAACTTGATTGGCCGCGCCTTTTTTATCTGGCTAAACTTTGGCAATTTAAAACGAATTGGTGGCTTTGATTAATTAAAGCCTGTCTAGAAATTGTCTAAGAGCCTGTTTACAAATTGTCTAAAGGGCCGTCAGTCGGGGGAGGACGGAGCGGAGGAACCGGAGTGTACATATAAGTACATGAGGATTGCGAGCACCGCCCGACCTCGAGTCGCGGTCTTTTAGGCGATTTGTAGGCAGGTTCTAAAAGGTTGTCGGTCGGAGAGGCCCTCAGTTTAATAAATTAGGGAGCAACCTTCATTACCATAGACGTATATGAGGATTGCGAGCACCGCCTGACCGCGAATGACAGCCTTTGGGGCATGATGGAATGAGTTCTAGCAAAATCTGCCGCGTAGCCAGGTATAACCATCGAGGGGAAGGTTATGCCTTTATCTGAATTAGAAAATCGGCTGCATTATAAATTTCAACGAGCGGATCTATTACGGCGTGCGATAACGCATCGCAGTCATAGCGCGACGCATAATGAGCGACTCGAATTTCTTGGCGATTCCGTCTTAAATTGCGCCATAGCGGCACTTTTATTTGAGCGCTTTGCAAAATTAGACGAGGGCGATTTATCACGTGTACGTGCTAATCTTGTTAAACAGCAGTCACTCTATAAAATTGCGCAAACGCTAAAATTGGCCGAGTTTTTGCAGCTTGGTGAAGGTGAGCTTAAAAGTGGCGGCTTTGAGCGTCCTTCGATTTTGGCTGATGCGCTGGAAGCGATTCTGGGCGCTATCTATCTGGATCAAGGGTTTGAAGCAGCGTGCACGGTAATTAATTATCTCTATGCACCGTTGATTGACCATACTGACCCTCATACCTTAGGCAAAGACGCTAAAACGCTGCTCCAAGAATATCTGCAAGGGCGCAAGATTGCGCTGCCAAACTATAAGGTGATTGCGACGCATGGTGCCGCGCACAGTCAGCAATTTGAGGTTGAATGTGAAGTGGCTAAATTGAATATTAAAGTATCCGGAATAGGTACTAGCCGTCGCGCAGCAGAACAAGCTGCCGCCAAACGCGCTTTAGACATAGTGCAAACAAATTCACCTAATCTTCTTTCTGGCGTGCAGCGAGCTAAAGATGCGCGCCTTAACCCATGAGTAACATGCCCGAAAATACAATCGACACTGATTTTCGCTGTGGCACCATCGCGCTTGCGGGACGCCCTAATGTAGGTAAATCTACTTTGCTGAATGCCTTAGTTGGGCAAAAAGTAAGTATTACCTCGCGTAAAAGCCAGACCACGCGCTCCCAAATTACGGGCATTCGCACGCTTGATCGCGTGCAATATATTTTCGTGGATACGCCAGGTTTTCAAACGCGATATGGTGGGGCGCTTAACCGCTCAATGAACCGCACTGTGAAAGCCACGCTCGGCACAGCCGATATTGTCTTGTTTGTGGTCGAAGCCAATCGCTTTGGTCCGGAGGACGAGCAAGCATTGGCTCTGGTGCCTGCTGATACGACGACGCTATTAATTGCCAATAAACTTGATCGCGTTAACGATAAAGCGAAATTGCCTGAATTCCTGCAGCAAATGGCTGGCTTGCGTCATTTCGCTGAAATTGTGCCACTGTCAGCTAAGCGGCCTGACCATGTGGAGCAGTTGCTGACATTGGTCGGCACGCATCTGCCCCAAGGAGAGCCAATTTATGATGAAGAAACGCTGACTGAGCATAGCGAGCGCTTTTTAGCGACTGAGATCGTTAGAGAGAAAGTATTCCGTTTGACGGGTGACGAATTGCCGTACATGAGTACGGTAATCATTGATAAGTTTGAGCAAGAAGGGCGTTTACGCCGCATCTTCGTGTCGATCTTGGTGGACCGCCCCAATCATAAAGCGATGGTGATTGGCGCGAAGGGAGCCAAATTAAAGGAAATTAGTTCACAAGCGCGCCTAGATATGGAAAAACTTTTTGATGGCCCGGTTTATCTAGAAGTATGGGTCAAAGTAAAAAAAGCCGAATCACAATAGCGCGGAAGCGTTGAGGGAGCCGGGAGCGGCGTCATTTCTCCTTGCCGTACTAGCGTACTGGCAGCAAAGGCATTCCTTGCTCGCGGCTCCCTCAACGCTTCCTCGGTCGTTAAACCCGTGTAGGCTGGGGTTGGTAATTGTGGTGAAACCTCGAGGTGAGTTGTGTTGGGGTTCCCTGCGTCACTTCAATCTACGAATCGGTCCGTGAATTTTGTGCTGTAAGAGAAGAGGGTGACTGAGAATTTTTATGTCGCTTTAGGTGTAAATAAATTTGTGCCTGTTCCTAATTGGGAATGGGGGGATAAGTTTTCGAACCGATTCTGAGTGAATTTATCGATAATTCCTCAAACCTTATGCTGAAAGTATGAGTATTCGTCATTTATTAGCCTGCTATGCTGATGGTTGTGTAGTAGGAGCAGCGTGGTAACTGATTTTCTTCCAGAGACCGAGCCAAGCGTTCGTAAGCGTACGCGTGATGGCTCGCGTGTCACTGAACAGCCCTGTTTTGTACTCCATCGTTCTCCTTATCGTGAGACGAGCTTAATTATTGATGCTTTTAGCCGTGATTATGGCCGCCTTACTTTATTGGCGAAGGGTGCTAAGCGCCCCCATTCTGCGTTGCGCGGTGTGTTGCAAACATTTCAACCTTTGGCGCTCGGGTGGAGCGGTAAATCTGAAATGCGTACCCTCACACGTGCTGATTGGGTAGGTGGCATGCAGCCCTTAATGGGCGACGCACTATTGTGCGGTTTTTACGTGAATGAATTACTGGTGCGTTTTTGCGCCCGTGAAGATGTCTACCAGCAGCTGTTTAACCATTACACATTAACTTTAACGCGCTTATCTACGGGCTTGCCGAGTGGGCCAACATTACGTTCATTTGAGCGAATGTTGTTGCAGGAAATTGGCTACGCTGGGGCGTTTGATCGTTTAGCTAAAACACGTGAACCTGTGGTGCCCAGCAATACTTATGTATTTGAGCCGGAGCACGGGGTACGCGCTGCACGCGCTAGTGATCCATCGTATTGGCCGAAGGTATTAGGTCAAACCTTGATTGATATGGAGCAGGATGACTATGGGTCTGCGCTTACGCTTACGCAAAGTAAAAATTTGATGCGATTTTTGCTGCACCATTATTTAGGTGGAGCGCCGCTGCATACCCGCCAAATTTTAGCTTCTGTTTTGAAAATAGCGAAAGGGTAGCGATGAAGATGTTGGCTGGCCGAGCGATGTACGCACAGATTTCAGCGATGACACATCGCGTTTTAATTGGGCTGAAAAATTTATGAATCGTCTTTTTCCTCCGTTAGATGGCATCAGACTGGGTATCAATATTGATCATATTGCCACCTTGCGCAATGTACGCGGCACTGATTATCCGAGCCCATTAAAAGCCGCATTAGCGGCTGAAGAGGCGGGGGCAGATCTTATTACATTGCATTTGCGTGAAGATCGTCGCCATATTCGTGAGGCTGATGTGCAGGCGCTGCGTCCGTTGTTACAGACGCGCATGAATCTCGAATGTGCGATTACGCCCGAGATGCTTGAGTTTGCCTGCCTGATTAAACCGCACGACGTTTGTTTGGTGCCTGAGAAGCGGCACGAATTGACCACTGAAGGTGGGCTTGATGTAGCTGGGCAGTTGCAGGCAGTGCAGGCTGCATGTGCTCAGTTGGAAAAAGCGGGGATACGCGTCTCGCTTTTTATTGATGCAGACGAAAAACAAATTCAGGCCGCGCAGGAAGCAGGTGCACCCGTGATCGAATTGCATACGGGGGAGTATGCCAATGCCACTGATATCACCACGCAGCAACAGACGCTGCAGCGCATTGCGCGCAGTGCTGATTTGGCTTTGTCATTGGGTCTTAGGGTACATGCTGGCCATGGTTTGCATTATGGCAATGTGCAGCCGATTGCTGCGCTTGCAAGTATTGAAGAATTAAATATCGGGCATGCAATTGTCTCGCATGCCCTTTTTGTTGGCTGGGACAATGCGGTGCGGGAAATGAAAGCTTTGATGATTAAAGCGCGGTTAGCAGCTCACTCATGATTTACGGTATAGGCACTGACATTGTTCAGATCGATCGCATTGCTCAGGTTATGCAGCGCGGGTGCTGGGTGTTGAAGAGTTACAGCGATATCATGCGCGCACTGTACGTTGTGCTGCGCTAACAGCTTGACTACAAGCCCGGCGACTTGAAGCTCATGTCACGTTGAGTAACGAAAAAGAGTATGCCGTTGCTTTTGTGATAGCAGAGCAGCGTTGAGTAGGGCTTATTTTATTAATGCCTAAAAAGTGACGAAAAGGCTGTGATTGAGCTTAGTTTGATTTAACGAATTGGTGTAACAAAGGGAAGCGCTGAACCCACTGCGAGCGGTGTCATGCCTGATTCGGCGTTTTTCGATATAAAAGATCTGCGTTAGAGAAGCGGATTAGAAGATAGGCAATTGCTTCAAAAAGGATATGAGATGAATGTACCTGGGCGCTCTTTAGGGCCTGTTATGCTGGATGTTGTCGGTCTTACTTTAGATGATAATGACGTCCGCCGCATTGCACACCCCTTAACCGGTGGGGTGATTCTTTTTGCACGTAATTTTGAGCGTCGCACACAGCTGGCTTCACTGATTAGGCAAATTCGCACCGTGCGAGAAGATATTTTGATTGCCGTAGACCATGAAGGAGGCCGTGTTCAACGCTTCAAAACGGATGGCTTTACCCATCTGCCTGCGATGCGTGAAATCGGTGCAATTTGGGATCGCGATCAGCAGCAAGCTTTACGCATAGCCACCGCAACTGGCTATGTACTGGCGTCGGAATTGCGAGCACTTGGTATCGACTTCAGTTTTACGCCTGCGCTTGACGTAGATTATGGCGTATCAGAAGTCATCGGCACACGTGCTTTTCATCGTGATGTAGAGGTTATTACCCAGCTGGCAAAAAGCCTATGCCATGGTTTAGCACTGGTTGGAATGGCAAATTGCGGCAAGCATTTTCCAGGGCATGGTTTTGTTGAGGCAGACTCACACTATACGCTGCCGGTTGACTCACGTTCGCGCGAGGCTATTTTGCGCGATGCGCGCCCGTTTGCTTGGCTTGACATTGCCCTTGCCGCGGTGATGCCAGCGCATGTCATTTATTCGTCAGTGGATGATCAGCCGGCTGGTTTCTCTAAAGCGTGGGTGCAAGACATTCTGCGTGAAGAGTTAGGATTTTTGGGTGCGATTATTAGCGATGACTTAACCATGGAAGGTGCTCGCGCTGTCGGCAACGTGGTGGAAAGCGCGCAGGCAGCGTTTACAGCAGGTTGCGATATGGTGCTTGTGTGTAATAAGCCTGAAGAGGCAGATCGCCTGCTGAATGAGCTGAACTATACGCCATCGTCTGCTTCGATACAGCGTATAACACGGCTTGCAGCACGAGGTAGTGCACCGACTTGGGAAGAGCTTGAGCAAGTTGCAGAATATCAGGCGGCACGCGCGCTTTTGGCAAAGACGTTTGGTTGATGCTGAGTAAAGTTGATTAAGGCTGATAAAGCTTGTGGATGTAGTAGAAGGGAAGCTCAATCATTATGCGACTATTAGCCGCATGATGATTGAGACAGTGCTGAGTCAATACTGCCTTAACCATGAAAGTAGGCAAGATGGTTATACCGAAACAGAGTAGGCGATGTGCCCGCCTCTGTTAGCTCGGGCTTTACTTGTGGCGAAATAAACTGCCGAGTAAAGCTAACACAGTAAAAAATAGAAAAACGTAGAAGAAAATCTTTCCAATCGAAGCGGCTCCTGCCGCAATGCCGGTAAATCCAAACAAAGCAGCAATTAGCGAAATCACAAAAAAGATAACGGCATAGCGCAACATGGTATTTACCTAGCTGTTTAGCGATTGTTGTCGAAGAAATGCTTAACGTCTTTTTTGGCTTCTTCAAGCGACTTGCCATATTTCTCTTGAATTAACCCAGCTAATTTGTCAGCGTCGCCTTCTACTTTTTCCAATTCGTTATCTGTCAGGTCGCCCCACATCACTTTTGCTTTACCAACAAGTTGTTTCCATTTGCCTTCGACTATGTCTTTATTCATGTCATATTCCCTTAGAAGATGAGTTGCAAAAAAATAGCTCTTCTTTTCCTAAGCAGAATACGTGCCACTATCTAAGTAAAAAACTTATAGCTCAATGGTGATGGAGCGTCATTAAACCCGACGGCGGTATTCATTGGTACGCGTATCGATTTCAATTTTGTCGCCAACATTACAAAAAATTTGCACTTGCAATTCTAGACCGCTAGCAATCTTGGCTGTTTTGAGTGCTTTGCCAGAAACCGTATCACCTTTGGCTGCTGTTTCAGTTTCAGTAATTTCGCGCACGACAGTATTGGGTAACTGAACAGAGATAGCTTTGCCGTTATAAAAAACGACTTCGCAGGCCATGCCATCTTCAAGGTAATTGAGGGCATCACCAAGATTTTCTTTCTCGACCTCATATTGGTCGTAGTTATTGTCCATAAACACATACATCGGGTCGGCAAAATAGGAGTAGGTGGCTTCCTTGCGATCGAGCACGACGACATTAAATTTGTCGTCAGCTTTACAGACCGTTTCCGTGCAGCTACCGGTTAAGAGATTGCTTAACTTCATTTTGACGACCGCAGAGCTACGGCCTGATTTGTTGTATTCAGCTTTTTGGATCACCATAGCGTTGTCGCCAACCATGACTACGTTGCCCGCGCGAAGTTCTTGTGCAGTTTTCATACAAAATCCTTTATTCGTATAGGGGAAGCGCTGCATCAATCAAGATGCAAGAAATGCCGACGCAGACAGTATGCCTGTACAGCAGACAAGCAAGGCGTCACTTCCAGTTTGTTTAAATTCGTGTTTGTAAGAACCTGTTTAGTAATTGTTCAAAAGGTCGTCAGTCGGGGGAGGACGGAACGGAGGAACCGGAGTGTACATAGAAGTACATGAGGATTCCGAGTACCGCCCGACCCCGAATCACGGCCTTTTGGGCGATTACTAAACAGGTTCTTAGAGGTGGCGCACATTAGACCTTTTTCGAAGCTTCGTAGCAAGGAATGCCTTTGATGCCAGTAAGTTCGTACTTTGATCCGAAATGACGCTGCTACGGGGTTTCGGAAGAGGTCTAACTTGAGAATGCGCTTAAAAAAGCGCCTATTGTAACTGGGTTTCACAGAATTTCACGAGATGAGCGCTCAGATTACCTACTGCCGCTAATTTTTGTGCCCAATGACTAGCATGACTTGCGAAGGTGTCTCGATGCTGCCAAAAATCCTGCCAATTGAGCGAAGCCCCCTTAACGCCATTCCAAGCATGCCAAAAGCGCACAAAAGCGGCACTAGCAGCAGCGGGCAAATCCGCCGTGTAATGCGCTAGCGCCGCGTCGAGTTTAGGCAAATGCGCGTCTTCAGTTTGCGGATAAATATGCCAAACCAATGGGCGTTGCGCCCATTGTGCGCGTACGAATGAGTCTTCACCTCGTACAAAATTGATATCACACGCCCACAGCAGACGGTCATACTGATTTTGTTCAACAAAGGGAATGCTATAGACGGTCAAATTTCCTTGTTTGGCTACCTCGCCTGCTGCAAAAGCAGGCTTTTTGAAAAAATGTGCCAGTGCATTTGAGAGGCGTCCTTCAGGTACGATACAGGTGATGGGTGTTAAGTTTGTGCGCCAACTATTAAGTAGTGCATTAAGTGCGCTATTTTCGTAGGCGAAAAGCGAGACAATCGTGGATGTAGCGGCTGGGGATGGTACATTCAACGAATGCCAAAAATTTGCTCGTGCGCTTGCATCGCCTACAAAAGCTTCGCGTGTCTGGCACAGTGCGCCTTCTTTTAAGACGCCCCCAGTACCTGGCATAAGCCCCGGGAAAAAGAAAGTTTTGGTCAATGCATAGCGTGGATGAAGGGAGGGGCGTAAATGAAAATCAGCCACCCAAGCTTCAGCACTCAGGTACTCAAGATTGACCCATACGGGCGCTTTTTGACTAGTTGCACGCTCGAGCATCCGGGCCAAATAGGCAGCGGGTAATTCGCAGCCGAAGGTTTCTAACACCACGTCAGCTGCTTGCTCGATACGACATGCGTTGAAATCAGCTCGCCAACGTTCGATCGTTACATTATTGATTTTTTGTTTAGATGCGTGTGGGTCAAGTGCTGGGCAAAGCTGAGCGAAAGTAGCGAGATTGTCGACCCAGAGCCTGACTTGCCAATCATATTCATTAGCGAGCTGGCGCGCTAAACGCCAGCAAATACCTATATCACCGTAATTATCAATAACGGTGCAAAAAATATCGCAGGTAATCATGTCCGATACCACTGATCTTGAGTCCACTGATTCTGCTCCCGCAGTGTTTGATTCTATGGCGGAGCTTGCTAGCTTGCCAAATTTGCCGGGCGTTTATCGTTATTACGATGCGCAGGGAGAAGTATTGTATGTGGGCAAAGCGCGTGATCTAAAAAAGCGTGTTTCAAGTTATTTTGCCAAAACCCGGCTGTCACCGCGCATTGAGCTGATGGTCTCTCGCATTGCCCGCCTTGAAACGACTGTGACACGCTCTGAAACGGAAGCGCTGTTATTAGAAAACAATTTAATTAAAGCGCTGGCGCCGCGCTACAACATTCTCTTTCGTGACGATAAATCTTACCCTTATCTAAAAATTAGCCGTCATCGCTACCCGCGCCTGACTTCTTATCGTGGTGCAGTAGATAAAGAGCATCAGTATTTTGGCCCTTTTCCGAACGGGAACGCTGCGCGAGAAAGCGCCCAAATTTTACAGCGTGTATTTCAATTGCGCACTTGCGAAGACTCTGTTTTTAAGCATCGCGCGCGCCCCTGTTTACTTCACCAAATCGGTCGTTGCACAGCACCCTGTGTCGGTGTGATTAGCGAGGAGGATTATGCCCGCGATGTACAAAACGCGGCGCGGTTTTTGAAAGGGCAGCAAAGCCTTGTGATCAATGAGCTTGAGCAAAAGATGCACGCCTTTGCTGCTGAGTTGAAATTTGAACAAGCTGCAGCAGTACGCAATCAAATTAACTCCTTAAATAGTGTCTTATATCGCCAAGCCGTAGATACCACGGGTGGAGATGGCGACGCAGATGTACTCGCTGTTGCGATGGAAGGCGGGCGTGTTTGTGTCAATCTGGCGATTGTGCGAGGAGGGCGGCATTTGGGCGATAAAGCGTATTTTCCGTCGCAGGCTGCGCTATTAACCGAGGCCGCCACCCCTAATTTGTCTAGCGCCGCACCTAATGTTGAAGAGAATGAAAACGCTACTGAAGGTGTAACTGTATCTAGCGCTGAAATTAGCCCGGAAAAAATGGCAGAAGATTTAGCCAGTGAAGTGCTGGAAGCTTTTATCAGTCAGCATTATGTTGAGCACACCATTCCCCCACTGCTGATTGTGAGTCATGCCTTAAACAATCTTCAATTAATTGATTTGCTAACAGAGCAAGCTGGACGACGGATAACCATAAGCCGCCAGCCTCAAGGCCAAAAGCGCGTCTGGCTTACGATGACGCAACACAACGCGCAGCTCGCGCTCACCCGCTTTTTATCTGAGCGAACTTCGCAGCAGGCTCGTACGCGCACATTAGCTCAGACTTTAGAAATCGAAAGCGATGATTTGGCGACGCTGCGTATTGAGTGCTTCGACATTAGCCATACGATGGGTGAGGCAACGCAGGCTTCATGCGTGGTGTATCACCACCACCAGATGCAAGCGTCAGAATATCGGCGCTATAACATTAACGGCATCACCCCAGGTGATGATTACGCCGCAATGCGTCAGGTACTCACACGCTGTTATGAGCGGCGCATCACGCAAGCTGCAGATAAATTAAATGAGGTAAATGAGATAGGCGAGGATAAAAAGGTAGCTCAGGCGCAGCAACAAGACGATCAACTAGCCAAGCCTGGCACAGGCTTACCCGATATTGTTTTAATTGACGGTGGCAAAGGACAAGTAGAAGTAGCGCGGCAGGTTTTTAACGAGCTGGGATTAGATATCAGCTTGTTAGTGGGGGTGGCTAAAGGGGAGGGGCGTAAGGTAGGGCTTGAGACTCTAATTTTTGCAGATGGTCGGGCACCTCTTGCGCTTGGTCAAGATAGCGCAGCGCTGATGTTAATTGCGCAAATTCGTGATGAAGCGCATCGCTTCGCGATTACTGGCATGCGTGCGAAACGCGCCAAAGCTCGACAAAGCTCACGTTTAGAAGAACTCGAAGGAGTGGGCGCGAAACGGCGTCAACGGCTGCTTATTCGCTTTGGCGGCTTGCGTGGCGTAATGGCCGCTAGTGTTGACGAATTAGCGAGTGTAGAAGGAATTTCTCAAGCGTTAGCGCAAAGCATTTATCGTCAGCTGCGTTAGAGCCTGTCCTCACTTAAAGCCGTCAACTTCTCATTTAAGATGCGTTTTTTAGAGGAAGGTAGTAGCCCGTTTTAAGTGAGGATAGACCTTAAGTATGGCGCTTGCTGTCGTGACTTGAAGTTTTTATTCTGGCTGATGCCAGCTTAACGGCACAGACCAGGCAAATACAGCACCTTTAAGCTGCACAATCAAAGCGTATGCACCAGAATGCTGAGTAAATATAGTGAATTTTCCTTGTTTACCTTGTGCCAGCTAAGGTGAGGCGGCACAATGGCGTTCCTGATGCTTCCCTGCTGCGTACCTCTTATGCCATTTAACTTGCCAATTTTTCTGACGTGGCTGCGCATTGTCTTGATTCCGCTGATAGTGGGTGTTTTTTATTTGCCAGAGGATGTTCTGCCGATAGCTGACAAAGATTTTGCCGCAGCACTAATATTTATCCTAGCCGCCTTAACTGATTGGTTTGATGGCTTTTTGGCACGCAAACTAAACCAGACTTCATCCTTTGGTGCCTTCCTTGACCCGGTAGCAGACAAATTGATGGTGACCGCTGCTTTGCTCATGCTTGTGCAGCTGGCGCGCTTAAATGCAGCCATTGCGCTAGTCATTGTAGGGCGTGAAATTGCTATTTCTGCGTTGCGCGAATGGATGGCTCAAAGCGGCGCGACTAAAAGTGTCGCAGTTAATTCTCTGGGCAAAATCAAAACAGCTTGCCAGATGATCGCGATTCCTATGCTGCTATTTTATAAGCCCCTTGAATTGAGCAGCCATAGCTTACTTGGTGCTAATAGCATCACGCTGGATATGCGGCACTGGGGTGAAGAATTAATTTATATCGCCGCCGTGCTAACGATTTGGTCAATGCTTTACTATTTGAAACTGGCTTGGCCGCAAATCCGCAAGCAGACCGGTATTATGTAGTTGGTGTTCCCCGTCATCGCTCGAAACTACAAGGCTGAGTGCCTATTAGATAAAGTGAAAGACAGCGAAATTTCTTCCGCCGCAAATAAAATATCAGTAAAAAGCAAGAAAAACGCGTTATAAGCTTGACACGAAAAAGCAGCTTATTCATAATCCGTGCTTCGCATCAATTGCACCCAATCAAATGAGTGCGGCGAGCAGTTTAAAGCGGGAGTAGCTCAGTTGGTAGAGCGTAACCTTGCCAAGGTTAAGGTCGCGAGTTCGAGACTCGTCTCCCGCTCCATTTTAAAAACTGCTTATTTACTTATCCCATCACAGACCGTCGTCGAGTTTTTGGGCTAGTTTGTAAGGAAGCCTTTCGCTTCCTTTTTTATTTGATCAAGCACACACATCGATCAAGCTTAGCTTAGGCGGGATGGCAGAGTGGTTATGCAGCGGCCTGCAAAGCCGTGTACGTTGGTTCGATTCCGACTCTCGCCTCCAAGAACCAAAACGGTTCCAGAAAATATCCAACAAAATCCCCCCCTGTTTTTTGGCAAAAGCACTTTCGCCATCTATCCGCATTGCTTCAAATCAGCTGACCTGAAAAATCTCGTTGCACGAGCGACTAACTGAAATTGCCAGATGGTAACCTCGTTTATCAAGAGCAGCTATAACCGAAGCAAGGCTAAATAGAACTTTGCTTATCTGCTTATAGATTCGACATTTCATTTGGCTAAATGCCGAATCGCCTCCGAACATGGATTGTTAGACCTACCGTTTGCGGCCATTGAATGATTTCTGTCGTTATTTTGCCTTATTCAAGGCGCTCGAGATCTAAGTATTCAGTCTTTCCTCTGGTCGACAAGATGCTGATTACTTGGCTAGCTAACTCAATGGCATCCTCTGATTTACTCCGTATTGCTTCGAAAAGAATTTTTCGGATGGCGTCACCATCCCATATCAAATAAATTTGTGGTTGTACCTGTGGATTTTCAACTAGCGCGGCCAATATTCGAAGGGCACGATCGATATCCTGAGTGCAGGCGTTGGACAGCCATTTGTCCATGCCAAAGGCAAAATCTGGTATGACGCCAATGTCGAGTATCTTGAGCAATTGTTCGAAAAGCCAGGATGTTTCAAGCTGGGGGTTATTCACCCATTGACCTATTGTCGAAAGCTCTTGGCGAAATATATTTTGCTCAATAGCGGCTGTTGCGGCAGCGAAGCGAGCGTCCCAATAGGCGAGAGCGCGATTTCGATATTCTGGAGGAAATTGATCCGGTGGTAGCTGTAAATACTCCCCCACGCGTCGCATCAAAAATCGTCTGGCCTCTATGGAGGCTACGTGTAGGTACTTTGCGAATAGCTCATCTGATATTTGTAATGTGCTGCTCAAGTAAAGTGTGAGTAGATGTACTCCTAGATGTTTGAGGCGGTACTTATTATTCTCATGGTTGTCCATATATGTGGTCAGATATACCAATTCATCAACGTAGTATGTCTGCAGCTCAGGGTATAGTTCTTTCACTGGATGAGCGTTATGAGTGAGATATGCGAGCCAGGCGGCTTGTCGCAATACATCATCTGTGGCCGGAAAAATTTGACCGAGATGCGCTCGGGTCCAGTCAGCTCCAAAGTGGAATAGCCATCCTAGATGGCGTCCTAAAATGGCACGTGGAATGCGCCCTGAGAGGGATCGATCTTCAATTTGTGCTTCGAATGCCCGGTAGACATCCAGTGGTGTTGTTAGTGTGATTTGAGAGGTTGCAGTATTTGTCGAAGGATGGCTTCTGCTTAGCCAGAACAGCCAAGTTAAGCAAAGCTCAATGGTAGATCCGCGTAATGTAGATTGAGCTGCGCGAAAAGCATCGTGTGCAAAATGATCGTTAAAGTTATAAATTTCCGGATAGCCAGATGCTTGTTTGAGCAACTTAAGGATAAGATTTTGGACGGATACAGCATGTTCAAGCCCAATGCCTTCGGCTCCGCGCCACAATCCCCACTTCAACAATTTACTTGCGCTCTGACAAGCTTGCAACCAGCTTGAACTATTTGGAGTAACTATACTCGGTTCGCTGACTAACCCCTGAAGATGAGAAAACACATCATGAATGAGTTCGAGAACTTTCAGCCAGTCGAAATTGGGATCACACTTCGCTGAAGTATTCAATCCTTCCAGTAGTTTGGCAATATAGATAGAGGAGACACCAGCGAACTGATTTGCTACTGCCGCATATCTCGCAGAATCTTGCTCCACTGCGATTCGCCACTGGTAAGCCAACTCGGAGACGGTTTCCGTAGGCCGTTCGTCGCTTGGATGCCATGTTTTAAAAAAGGCTACTATTTCCGCAATGGTACGTATTGAAAAATCGGTAGCCTGTAAAGGGCTCTCTTCACGATGAAAAGGTGAGGATGGATTCATCCAGTCATCGTAAGCTTTATATTTGCAAACAGTTTCGTTGAGCTCTGCCTGTAACTCTTCGGGGAGCACTGTGCGCCATTCCCAAAGTAAATCCTTAGTTGCCAGAGCGCCAAATATACGTTCCTCCTCTTCACTCAGAGGCTGCCCCTTTTTCTCCCAAAGCACTTTCAATTTATCTCGGTGGCGACCCGCTATTGTTCGAGCCGAGGCGAGTATAAAATTTTTTACTTCGAGAGATAGGGATGGATACCAGGAAAGTGCAAGTGCCGTGTACTCTTCTTTATAAAAAGGGTCTTCGATCAAACTCGCATCACTTAGCCATTCCTGTGCAAGCTCAGGGGCAGCAGCTGGATTTTTGGATAAAACATGAAGAGCAATGCGTTTGCATATATTGATCGATGCATTGCTCAACGATGTCACGATGCTTCGCATCGAAGAGGAGCTCTCTTGGATGAGCTGTTCTGCACAGGTTTTTACTGCGTCGATTATGGTGCTATATGTGTGCAACGTGAATTCATCATTGGCAATTAGGTGCCCAGTGAAATGACTGTGAGCCGTGAATGGCTCTTCCACCATTTTGTCGCTAGCAATGGCAGCCTCTCTCAACAGATCAACAAACAGGGTGAATGCATCTAGTCCACAAGTACGAGAGAGGAGGGTTGCCAGCTTCGGCAGCTCATACTCGCGCATTTGGCACGCTTCGTATAGCGTGATGAGCTTCCCCTCATCTTTTAGTATCTGGAGGAGCGCGCGTGCAACAATGAGAGCGGCACCTGGCTGTGCTCCTTGCGCTAAATTTATTACCAACTTTTTAGGTGCATTTGTAAACATCGTAGGCATACCGCGTTTGAGGTTGAGCCAGCTAGCAACGACTGTAGCAAATGGTGCTGCCTCGCTAGGCGGTAATGCGGCTAGGATCTGGATTCCGATAAAACGCGTGTCAGGACGCGTGAAATCCTTAGCATTACGTAATACGTCAGCAACGTATTGTCGGGTTTTAAAATCAGAAGATGCCGCCATGCGTTGTAGATAGTTTCCAGCAGGCCACGCATTATAAAAATATTGCTCAGCGGTATGAGTACTCGGTGGCCTCAGCAGCTTCTTGCTAGAAAGGTAAGGTAGCCAGTTTGCTGTTTGCAGGCGTTCAAAGAAGTGCCATTGAAGTGGTAATGCACCGGGAATTTCCTTTTCAAAAAGAGAGACAGCCTGCGCTTTGTCGGGCATAGCAATCAATTCTTCGACTCGCCTTACAAGTGCGCTATAGCGTCGTTGTAGTGCAAGGGTGACCTCGCGAATTACCAATTCGAAGGGTTGGTGAAAAGCAAGGCGGAATTCATCATCGACAGATAAGGAATGGTGAAATGAGCGCTGATGAGCTTTCCCCGCGCCCTTGTCAAGTGCGATCCACGCAGTAGCCACCTCGCCATCCTGCGTAAGGCCGAGCCAATCGATAATTTCTATGATTTCAGCTCTATGGTGCCGTGGAGCCGGGAGTGCTTTTATTGCACGTTGAGTGGCAAGTTCATCGAATCCAAGCTTGCTTAAGGCCTGAGCAGCCCGTTGTAAATTCTTTTGTTCTCCTGAAGATATGGTCTGGCGAATTTTGCTGCGTTTGCCGTATTTGATGTATATCTTCAGTGTTTTTCGAAGAGATGATTCAAACTCACGTAATGCGTGAGCAGCGAGAGGGCGTGAGACACGTAGTGGCAAATTACCACTTACTAGAAGGCAGAAGTCGACGTATCGATCAGCAAACGTCTGACCTAATAAATGACGCAAGGTTTTTATGATTTCACGTTGCTCATCGGATAAGTCGGCTTCGTCTTGTTTTTCAATCCTCATTGCTTTCTCCAATATGGATAGACGTTAACCTATCGATGCTATTCGAGGGGGAGAGTTGTGCCTTTACCGTAAAATAAGCAGTATGTCATTACCAAAAATGAGCAATATATTAAGTGATCTAATGCGTTCAAACCCTAGTACAAGGATATCTCTTAGCTGATGCACAAAATCTTGGATGAGGACGAAAACTTTTTACATCGTCAAGGCAAAGAAAAAGAGACCAAGGGGCGGCTTAAAAAAGCAGCCTTATTCGCTTCTCAAACGCTATTCTCTGATCCAATCAATAATCCCGCGTTTGAAGCACACCTTCAACAGTTTACGAATTACAGCACCTCTTTTTTTCACCTTTCTACACCGCGCAGCCAGACTACGACTACCTCTTCTTTTGTCTTAAAAGAAGAGGCTGATCAGGTGATTCATGCATTTAGCGAAATAAAAATTAAAGGCCTGAGTGATATCCAAGAATTAGTGTCTCTCACAGCCCTCAGTGATATCAATGTGTATCGCGCTCTTATTCGGGTGTTGTTAAAGGAAGTGTTGCCGCAAGATAATCTTCTTCCCAATCCCTTTTTACTGAGCGGATTGTCTGTCGTGTTAGAGCGTCGTGCCAAATGTGAGCAAGATGATCTTCACCTTGTTGGTGATTCTGTTCAAGTGTTCGAGACATTAGTCGACCTTTTACAAAACATTCACATTGATAAAAACCATCAGCAAGTTGAGGCGGTGCTGCAAACTTTGTCACTGCTCTTAGATCAGATGGTGTATTTCAATGTGCAAGTCCTTAAACAAGAGGCGGTGAGGCGATTACACAATGCCCTTAATCTGATTAAAGGTGAGAAACAGTCTGTTTTGAGTTGGCGCGTGCAATACATCAAACAGGCGTTAATTCGTATCCCTGACAACGCTGCATTTCTTGATGCTTTCAAAACGCGTTTACCTCCTGCGATAGGCGGTTTGGCTTATCTGTCAACCTTTGGTTTAAAAGCGGCTGCTGGCGTTATCTCTGGTGGCATAGTGGGTAGCCTAGACTTAAATAACTTATGGGAAGCCTATCAATGCTTTGTCGATTCTTCTAAAGAGATCACCCACAAAAAATATAAAGCCTGGTATGGGGAACTGCGTCTGCTTGATCTGTTGATTGAGACAAACCAAGTTAAAAAAATAGGAGAGCTTTTCCCAACAGAAAATCAAACATCTGAATCCTGGATTAAGCAGCTAGCCCATGAAGAGTTTGTATGGGGACTATGTGACCGTTTAGAGCGGCTAGCGTATAGCGCACATCAGCCGACGCGAGATGATGCCTTGCGTTTATTGAAAAGTTTTAAAGAAAGTAAGACGCCCTGGGAGCCGCATAAGGGTGCACAAGACTATGCAGCAATCTGCTTGAATCGTATTGCCAGGACATGGTCGCTCGATCTTGAACAAATAGAAGCAACGGGCTATTTCCCTTCTATTTGGAACGATCAGGTTTGGCAAGAAAATATATCTCAGGTTTTATTGAAGCAAGTACGTGATAAAGCCAAGGTGCGCCAGCATATGGCGTTGATGCCCGCCGATATCGCTAACACGCGCACGACCCTGACAGAGGTAGTCAGCAGTGGTGTTGAACAACTCTCTGTTCAGATAGCGCATAGCCACACGCAGCTACAGATAAGCATAAGCGAGCTAACAGGCCGCCTGCTTCCTAAGCCACCGAGGAACAATTGGCTACCTCAGGTAAACGAAGCGCTTGCTCAGCATTACCAACCTGCGTTGAAGATTCAACGCATCTCGGGTAAAGCGCTTGATCTTGCCGATTGTTATATCAACCTCGCCATTGTCGAGGGTAAGGAGCAGCAAGAAGCCGATAAAGCCAAACTCAAAGCGCAAGCGTCTACATTTTATCGACCTTCCAGCTATGAAGAAGTGAAGCAGGCTAATCTGCAGACGCCAATTCCATTAGAAAATTTATTCGATCAACGCAAGTTGCGAAATGGCCAAGAAGGTGCGCCGAAGCGGATATTGATCCAAGGTCGAGCGGGCATTGGTAAAACCACACTGTGTAAGAAAGTGGTCCATGCTTACCAGCAGGGCCTTTGGCAGGATCGTTTTGATGCCGTGTTATGGGTGCCGCTGCGACAACTTAAAACCTATGGGGCCTATCACTTAGAGGAACTGTTAAAAGAAAAATATTTCTTGCAGCGCACGGATAAAGAACCTCTGGCAAGGCAACTGAGCGACCATACCCAAAAAATCCTGTTCGTTCTTGATGGTCTAGATGAGGTTGCCGCTGAGTTGGCTCAAGAGACGAAGTTAGGGAGTTTCCTTAACTATTTACTCGCCCAACCTCAAGTGGTAGTGACTTCACGACCCACGGGCGTGGATCCCACTAAGTTAGAAGCATTTGACCTTGAACTCGAAACGATTGGATTTAGGCAAGAAAATATTCAGGCTTATTTGGAAAAAGTCGAACCTGAATTCGCACCTAAAATTCAAGCGCTGATTGAGTGTACGCCTGTGATGCAAGAGCTCGCGAATATTCCTATTCAACTTGACGTGTTGTGCTACAGCTGGAAAGAAATAGAGGCGAAGTTAAAAAAACAAAAGGCTAAAACGCCAGAAGCCCAGGTAATAACCTTAACAGCGGCCACGCTGTATCAAGAGATGGTAGACAAGCTGTTGCGTAAAGATGCTGAACGCTTAGATAAAAAAAATAATGGGGAGTCTTGGTCTGTTCGTAGTTTAAAAAATGCAGGATCTGAAGAGATTGAGCAGATCATGGATCATGAAATCGCTTACTTGAGTTACTTAAGTTTTAAAGGGCTTGAGCAGAATAAGATTGAATTTGATTTTTATGATTTAAGCGAAATCAGAAGAGTGCTTAATCAAGTGCGAGCACAAAGACAGGAGCCATCCCTCCCTATTTCCGTCTATGAGGATTTAGAAAAGACGTCTTTCTTGCATACGGCGGATGCAAGCCTTGATGAAGATGAACGCGCCTATCACTTTTTACACTTAACCTTTCAAGAATTCTTCGTAGCCAAATTTTTAGCTAAACATTTTGAAGCTTATTTGACGGCAGAGGGAACCTATCAGTCGCCAACTGAAGTCATTGGAAAAGGACTGGCGTTAGCGCTAAAAGAGCTCCAGGATTTTGTAGCTCAGTACATCTATAACTCGCGTTATCAAATTGTGTGGGGGATGGTCGCTGGGCTATTGGAGGGAAACACGCTTGAGGGGTTCTTTCATCTATTAGAAAAAGTGCCCAGAAATTTAGAGAAAGACACGCATATTGATCTGATCATGCTCAGTCTGCATGAGGCACGTGCTCGACTCTCTCAGTCAACCATTGCACGTTTAGAAGATGAGTTGGCGAAAGCACTCGAGTTAGCAGTGAAATCGAGAAGGGAAGACGGCGAACCTATTCGATTAGGACAAGAGCCTACTTTCCCTGAACACTTATTACTTGAGTTGATCGAGCAGCATCGTGAATATCGAGAGGTCATCTATCAAATACTAGGACATCGTCAAACTTTGACGAATAAGGCGGCAGCCCTATTTGAGAGAGTGCTGCGCGATACCGATTGTGATATCAAAATTATATTAGAGTGGGGATTAGGGAATTATGCAGTTAGTGTTGATACTATCCAAGCTGCACTCCTCAAACGATTCGAGGAGGAGAAAGAGCTTGATGCCATAGTAATATTAGCCCTGGTATTAGGTCTGCATGCGGGCGATGTTGATGTCATCCAAGCCGCACTCCGCAAGCGATTGGAGGAGGAGAAAGAGCAGCCGAGGGTCATAGGAACGTTAGCCGCTGGATTAGCTCGGTATGCAGACGATGTTGATGCTATCCGAATTGCCCTTCTCAAGCGATTCGGGGAGGAGAAAGAGCTGGAGGTCATAGGAGCATTAGCGGTGGGATTAGGTCAGCATGCGGGTGATGTTGATGCTATCCAAGTTGCGCTCCTCAAGCGAGTCGAGAAGGAGAAAGAGCCGAAGGTCATAGCAGTGTTAGCCGCGGCATTAGCTCTGCATGCAGTCGATGTTGATGTCATCCAAGCCGCACTCCTCAAGCGATTGGAGGAGGAGAAAGAGCCGGAGGTTATAAAAGCATTAACCCTGGGATTAGCGCAGGCAGATGATGTTGATGCTATCCAAGTTGCGCTCCTTAAGCGATTCGAGGAGGAGAGCAGAAGGTCATAGAAGCGTTAATCTGGGGTTTTAATGCCATCCAAGTCATCTTCCTGTGGCGGTTAGAGAAAAAACCAGAACCTTTAGTCATAGAAGCGCTAGCCAAGGCATTAGGTAGGGATGAGCGTCATGCTGAGAAAATCCGGGTAGCCCGTTAGAGGGTGCTCAAGATTCTGGATTTAGAGAAGAAATGGCAGCTCTAGCATTAGAAATTATTGACAAAAAGACAGCATCAGAAGATGAATCATCTTAAAGAGACGACTTGTTTGAATTGATGGAAGAATAAGGAAAACGTGGCTATAGCGGTAACGGCTATAGCCATTTTTTTAATCTTGTATGGAAAAAATCGGCATTCAAATATTGAAAGAAGATGCGTCTATAACCGCATTTGTATGCTGCATTGTTTAGTGGACGCCTAGCTATTCTGTCAGCCTTGACGAGCAAATAGAATATCGCCAGTAACAGCAATAATATTGCCCGCCGTTATATAAAATAGACAGACTATTTAATCGATAAAGAAGGCGAGTTAAATTTTTTCCCTATGGAAAATTGCGTGTTAATCAAGGAGATTTTTTTTAGTTGTACTGTGTAAAATTTTCTGTAAAGTTTCTTCGGAATAGAGGTTAAATTACTTTCGCTATCATGATTAATACCCAAGCCTAATATGGCTAAATGGCGAAAGTAAAATAGCTGAAGCCCTTGAGAAATAAAGAAGATACTGGGGCCTGCAAAGCCGTGTACGTTGGTTCGATTCCGACTCTCGCCTCCAGGAACCACAATGGTTCCAGACAATATCAAGCAAAATCCCCTGGTTCTTATAGTGAAAGTACTTTCGCCATTCAGGCAGGGTGCTTCAAATCTGTTAGCCTGACCGCTCCTCTATACAAAATCAACTATACGTAAAATTTGCATCTCTGTTATCTAGTACCAATAGGTGCTGGAACTGAACGCATTTTCTTATGTTCGCGCGCCTGCGCTAAATCGAATGCAATCTGGCTGTTAGAAAACGGGGGGATTGCCTTCTGCGCATAATGTACTGGAATGTTTTGCATGCTATTTCTTATTTTTGAGTGAAGTCTATATTCGGCATGGCGGGTAAGCTGGCTTGCATCACGCTTTCATGCCAAGCAAATTCAGCACGCTATTGAATTGAAGAGCCAATTGTCTACGAACAAAAGCCTCAAAAATCTACGTTTTATAGTCAACGCAATTATCGGGATAATCCCTGGATATTCAATTTCTGGCATCCAAACTTAAAAATGTGAAGCCGTGAAAAAATTTAATTCACTAAATAATATAAATTCAGACGTTTGCCTTCTCGCACGTTGAGCAGGCTTTACCGCTTCCCGTTATCCCATAAGATAAGGCTGTTGGGCCACTATATGGCCTCACCGTACTCTCAAGTTTTTTGTGGGGCGATTCAAACGCTTATTGAGACGCGTCTTAGCAGTAGGTGAATGACTTCAGTCAGATTGAGGCGGCGATACGCGAAGAGGTGGAGGCGAATGTAAACGAAAAGGAATTTCATCATGTGCTGATAGAATTAGCCTTTTTGCAAATCCGCTCTGTCTAATTTTCCTTATCTTTGATAAGCATTGCATCAAATGGGTCAGGCAAAACGCTTTTTCTATGCAAGAAAAAAGTGCGCTGACTGGTCGTCTGCTGGCGAAGGTGCTCTCGAGGTTGGCCTCGTTAAGCGTACCTAAGTAATCTAGTTTCTTTCTGGTCTATGCGCATGATGGGCAAGTTAAAGATCTGATAAAAGCATTTTAAATTTAGTTGAATATTCGTCTTTTTTATATTTATTTAAATAATTTTTTAATAACAAATTCTATATTTAGACAGGCCCTATAAGGCAGGAGTTTTATTGTATGACCACTCTATGGAGTAAAAAGTCCGTTGCGGCTTTGCAAAAAGAAGCGTTGGAAGGCGGCACCGCAGCCTCGCATATCAAGAGAGTATTGTCAGGTTTTGATTTAGCCATGCTTGGCATTGGCTGTATTATCGGCGCAGGACTTTTTGTGATCACTGGCCATGCAGCAGCAGCTAATGCTGGACCCGCCGTCGCTTTGTCTTTTGCCTTAGGAGCCACGGCCTGTGTTTTTGCCGGTTTATGTTATGCGGAGCTAGCCTCTGCTTTACCCGTCGCAGGTAGTGCCTACATTTATGCCTACGCTACGGTAGGGGAATTTATTGCTTGGCTGATTGGTTGGGATTTGATGCTGGAGTATTGCTTATGCGCGACAGCTGTTGCAATCGGCTGGTCAGGTTATGTTGGGAGCCTTCTAAATTCGTTTGGAATTTATCTACCCCCCATGTTTGCAGGCGCGCCCTTAGCATACGATTTTAGTACTGGGTGGAGTTATACCGGAGCATGGCTAAACTTACCGGCGATGTTTATCGTTGCTGCGATGACAAGTTTGCTGGTGTTTGGTATCCGCGAATCAGCGCGGTTTAACACGATTATGGTGGTGGTCAAATTAGCGATCGTCTTGATCTTCATCGTAGTGGGTATTGGTTATGTGGATACCGCTAACTGGGTAACTGCAGCGAATCCGCAAGGCGCATTTGTCCCACCCAATGCAGGTGAATCAGGAATATTTGGTTGGAGCGGCGTATTACGTGGGGCTGCAGTTGTATTTTTTGCTTATATTGGTTTTGACTCTGTTTCTTGTGTTGTGCAAGAAACTAAAAATCCGCGCCGTAATTTACCCATTGGCTTATTGAGTTCAATATTTGTTTGCGCGCTGTTGTATATGTTGGTGGCGTATGTGCTCACGGGCGTTGTGCCTTATGATCAACTTAATGTACCGGATCCGATTGCTGTGGGTATTGATGCAATGGGTATGCCTTGGTTGGCGCCGTTTATTAAGCTAGGCGCTATTTTTGGTTTGACTTCAGTTGTGTTAGTGATGTTGATGAGTCAGCCGCGGATTTTCTACAAAATGGCTCAAGATGGTCTACTGCCATCAGCTATCGCCAAACTTCATCCTCGTTTTCATACGCCTTATATACCCACTATTATCACTGGCACAGTGGCTACTGTGCTCGCTGGTTTGCTGCCGATTAGCTTGGTGGGTGAGCTGGTGAGTATCGGGACGCTATCTGCGTTTGTGATTGTTTGTGTTGGTGTGGTTGTGCTGCGTATTAAACAGCCTAAGCTTGAGCGTTCTTTCAAGACGCCAGCGGTATATATCGTGGCTCCTACTGGTGCCATTTTTGCCTTATTTTTAATGCTTGGTTTACCCATTAATACATGGATACGTCTTTTTGCTTGGATGGCATTGGGCATTGTGATTTATTTTGGCTATGGTATCCGTCACAGTAAGTTACGTAATCTTCCACAAATGCCTGTATCTGAGATGCCAGTCGTTAAGGCATAGTAATACCGGGCAAATCAACGGTAAACAAAACCTAAATCATCATAGGGGGCTAACCTTCGCCCCCTATGATGATGGTTAAAGTCTATTTCTTAAGAGGTTCTCAGCCTTCGTTTGAAGCAGGCAGCCTCAATCCTTTGACCTGTTCAATTTGGATAAGCCGCGACATATTAAAGAAATAGCGTATTGGCATTGTGCTGCGACTCAGCAAGAACCTCACTGGCTAGCCTGGTGCACGAGTGTGCTTTCAAAAGAGGAGCAAGCACGTGCAGAACACTATGCATTTGAAACGCTTAAAGTACATTACCGAGCAAGCCGTGGAGCGCTACGCCATTTATTGAGTGGCTATACCGGTCTTCCTGCGCATACCCTGCGTTTCGTGCGCGGCGTATTTGGCAAACCTACTTTATTTCCTAACCATTGCTCATTTAACTTCAGCGATAGCCAGCCTTATTGGGCAGTCGCAGTCCATCCCTCACCCCAGCAAGAAATTGGCATCGATATTGAAATCATCGATCGCTTTCGCGACAGCAGTCCGCAGCTCATGCCTTATATTTTGAGTACTGAAGAGCAGGCCAATTGGCAAGCGAATCCGCCTGCTTGTGCTTATACGGCTTTAGCCAAAGTATGGTGCCGCAAAGAATCGTTGCTAAAAGCAGTGGGCGTTGGTATGCAACGTTCCATGCAAGAGATTTCTATAGGATGGAGTGATCACTCCGTTATGATTGAATATCCTGATATCAAAAATCAGCTTGCCAGCTGGCGTGTGCACGATTTATCTCCACTACCGACAGGCCTTGTGGGCGCAGTGACATTACGCGGGCAGGGCGTAGGGCGAGCGTTACTCAAAATAGATGAGTTAAGCAAGAAGAGCTGAGTTTTCCTGACAGCGCTTTTAGGTCCTGTCCTCAACACATCGTAAGAATATTTTTGACTAAGAATGGAGCGGGCGCGAGCCTGCGCTCTCACCGATCAAGCCGCCACCAATCACAACAAAATCTTTCATATATTTAGTGGCTGATGAAAAAAACATTCCCTCTATTTCGTTTGACAGCAGCAATCCCAGGCATTTGACTGATTAGATAAGAGGCATCTTATTTAGTAACTTGTCAGGCGGCCTATAAATTGTTTATGTCAGGGGATAGATATGTCTACGTATTGGTTATCAGCTTTAGCTCCCAATTTTTTTGGGGGTATGGGTCGGAAAATAATAGAGGCAGAAGAAATAAAGGCACAAGTAACAACAGTTATAGAGCCAATAGAGCCACAAGTAACCGCAGCTACATGGCCAATGGAGTCAATAGAAATCACTTCTTTTGAATCACTTATCAATAACTACGCTAAGCATTTAGGCCTTGAAGACAAGCAGATAAAGTATATAACTGTAGCCTGTCTAAGCCTTGCCTTGGGTCATATTGCATATAGGCTGAGTCCAAGTAAGGAGAATGTACTTGCCTACTTGAAAGAACAGCAAAAAACGTTATCGCGTTGTTTCTCTTTCCCTTCTATGTTTGAGACGCTAAGCAAGATAGAGGCAGGAGAAATAACTGATCGGTCTAAGATTATTGCTACCTGCATTAAGATTGCAAATGATAAAACATGTGACGACCAGCAACAGGTAAAGGCAATCAGACAATTAGCAAAGGTGGGAGATTTATCCAAACAGGATCTCGAATCTCTGGCTAAAGCATTAGAGGGCCAATCTACATTAGTTAAGATTGAAGCTGCACTGGTATTAGCCAGGTATGGCGAGCTATCTGACTTGGCTCAGGAGGTATTAAGTGAAGCTTTAAAGAATCCGTTTTTAAATGATAAGTCATTTAAGATACCAGCAGCCGAGGTATTAATAGAACAAGAAAAGCTCTCGGGCAAAGCCCTTTCCATTTTAGAGAAGTATTTATCTTCCCCGCCCCCATTCTTATTTTCTCATCAGCTTGCTGCTGTGGTATTTAGCCACTTTGACGAAAAGTCGATCCGTATTCAGTGCCTCCAAATATTGGAGAATGTTTTAAATTTAAACGGTGAGATATCTTCTGAAAAAGATACGGTATTGCCTAAACAGTTTCAGGTAGTAGTAATCAATAGACTCAGTCGAGAAAAAGACCTAAACAAATCGACCTTAGGCAAATCGATTTTAGGCATGTTAAGGGATCTTTTAGCCGCCCCAGCGACTTCTTCCTTAATTAAGTACCATGTTTCTATGGCATTGAAAAATCACAAACAGCCGTTCTTCGAACAGAGTCAGATAGCATTGTCTAAGCTTTTAAACAGTGAAGACTTGGATGAAGCGTACAAGTTAGACATATGCCAAATATTAGTAGAGCAAAAAGAGCTAGATAATGAAGCCAAAGAAATTTTGAGCAAGCATTTAGGCTCCTCACCCTTAGCCTCTCCGCCCTTATTAGTTGAGCAGCTTGCTGCTGCGGTATTGAGCCAATATATTGAACTCTCCGAGGCTGACCAGATATTGTCGAGCATTTTAGAAGATCATGAGTCTCATGTAATGCTTAAAGAATTAGCAGCCAAAGGCCTAAAAAAACAGCCTAAGCTAGACAGTAAGGAAATCCGTGCTTTGACTGCTGCTTTAGATGGCTCGTCCAAATTAGTTAATGTTAATGCTGCTTTGGCATTAGGTAAGCACCACGAGAATCTACTGGAGCGAGCCCAGGTATTATTGAGCGAAGCGCTGACCGGTCAGTATTTGGATAACAAGGACAGGGTAGAGGCCATTAAGATATTAATGAAGCAACATGAGCTATCTGAAAAAACTCTCTCCACGTTGAAGGATTATTTAGACGTTCCACACTTAACACCGGCTTGGAAGGAAAGTGCGCCACACTTAATATCCGCTTGGAAAGAGCATTTTCCTAAAGCTGGAGAGCCCGCATCACTTAAGCAGTGTATTGCTCTGATATACGGCAAGCATGATAAGACGCTTGACGTGGCCAACCAGTTAATATTGATTAATATTTCAAGGGAGCGGCCGAAAACTGACGAATTGAATGATTTAGCACATCAAATACTGCGAGAGCAAAAAATACTACACGACGAGACGATATCTACATTGAAGAAGGGCAGTAGCATTCCCGAGGACTTACGGTCTGCGATACATACTAGCCAGAAGGATATGCTGATGGAGCCAACTCTATTTAACCGACCCCGACGTAGCTCGTTGGCATTGAGCGCAGGGGGAAGCTCGTTGGTATCGAGCCGAGAAAGCTCGGCGCCATCAAGCCGAAGGGGTTCATGGGCACCGTCAAGCCGACGGGACTCTGTTGCTTTGGACAACTTGTAAAATAAGCTGGTAAGCGGCTCTGGCGGGACTTCCCGCCAGAGCCGCTTACACAACAGTGCATGAGTCTTTCACTTCAGCCCCCTTTGGGTACTTAGTCGTCAATAATCGCTTATGCAGAGGTTCCCTAATCAACTAGCTGCGGCCAGATGGAGAGAAGCATGGCTGCACCTGAGAAGGCGAGTAGAAGCAGCACGATTGTGCGAAAAGTTGCTTCGCTTATTCCTAAATATAAGCGCGTGCCTATTAGAGTGGGTATCAACATAGCTATAAACACAACCCCAAACATCGGAATCATATCGCTCGTTACAATGCCAGTGCTTATATAGCTTGCCATCGTAATAGCTAGGATGGAGAGATTAAAGTTTTGGATGACTGTGCGTTGTGTATCTTTATCAAAACCACACAGTAGGCTCCATAAGGTTGGAATCGCTCCTGTGAAACCACCTATTCCTCCCATGATCCCGCCGATAGCGCCGACTATGCTATCAGCCAGGCGCGAACGCCATCTAAGAGAGGGGAATCGGTTTTTCAATAGCATAACTGGGCACCAAATAATGAGCAGACATCCCAAAATGGCTTTGAAAAGAGTGAGGTTCAAATGAGGCAATATCGCCACGCCGATAGGAATGCCTATAAGTCCACCCATGAGAAATGGAAGTAGTATTTTCCAATTGAAAATACGGCGCACTGTTGTCACCGCCAACAGTTGTCCCGTGAGCGCCCCAAAGACGGTCATGGCAGCAGCAAGCTGTGGGTTGAGCACCCAAGCCCAAAATGACAGAGCAACCATCCCAAATGCAAAACCAGAGAGTCCTTGCACAAAGCCCGCGACCATCGCACCAAGCACCACAACAGGAAAAGCTGAGTCGAAAGGCATCACCATCAACACTCCTCAATAGGCAAAACATTGCCAAACGATGCAATTAAATAAATAGACTGCTGCTGTTTAGATAGCATGAAGCCTAATAATGATAGGCAAGTAATTGCCTAGAAATGATCTGGGCATGGACTAGCAATCGTTCTATAGCAGATACATAAAACAATTTCCCCTTTGTTAAATGACCAAGGATAAACATGCCTTTTACATTTTCTAGTTCGTGCGTTAGGGTATTCATCTCTACGCCGCCGAATTCGTGTTGTCTTATCAAGCCAGCCTGAACCAGGTTATGAATAAGAGGTGAATCTATCTGAGTGATTTCAGACGGGGTATCTGTTGCATCGATGACGTAGTCAAATAGCGTGGCACCATTTTTTGTCTTCACGAGTAAGGCTTTGCCATTGAGGGCAGGAGACGCAGATTTATACCCAGCATAAATTTGTAATTCACCCACTTGTAACATTGCATTTATTACTACTTGAGAGGAAAGCTCCTAAGCCAGGAAGAGTTAGAGTATTGAAGGCTTCATGAGTAAAAAATTTTTTATAGCCGAATTGAAGCGCAATGCCACCAGGGTTTGTGAATTTCCAGTTTTCCCGATTTAGCATTTCAAGAACGGATTGCTTTTTACATTGGGAAATAAAGTAATCAAGAATAAGGCTGGGTATAAAAGTCGGTTCAAGCGGATCAATATATTTTGGTACGGCGCCAACAGGGGCAGCTGTGATATACATTGCCGATTTCATCATATAGCCTTTAGCTCTTTCTGATCTGTAATCTGACGCGGCACACGATGAAAACCTTTAGCGCTGTAGTTGGCAGTCATCAGCCTTATCTCCAGTTAGTAAGCGCTATAAATAGCGTCAAGAAATTGCTTCCTTGCTTCCAACAATTGCCCTCCTGTTTTTAGTGCTAAAAAACTGGCTTCGGAGGACGTGCGGAGATAATCCTGGAGAATCTGCGCTAGGGTGTGCGCATGCCCATCATCATGCTTAACATGAATCGTGAAGAAAGCGAGATGTTTAGAAGCGATATGATGCTGTTGAAGAGCGGCAGTAATTTGACTATAGAAATAAGGCACGATGGCTTCAGCACCTAAAAGTAAAGCGGCTAGGCCTATCAATGAATTTTCGTGCTTACAACAGCTCATCATAGTTTGGATGAGCTGTTCTGTAGCTGGTAAAGGAATATGTTCGCCGGTATCGACCTCCAAGGCTTCCATCATTTTTTGATAGAGCTTGAAATGCGGAACTCTACAATTTGGTGCTAGCCCGGATTCTTCGGCTAGGTTTTGAAGCAGAGATTGAGCGTGCTTGTTATCTTCTAAGTTAGCGATGATGGCGCAGAGATAATTAATAAATTTTTTTGAATAGTAATGGTGTTGCGCAATAAAACCTTTCAGCCTAGATAAGGTGATAACTGCTTCTCGGCAGTCTGCTAAAAAATTGCATTGATGTAAAAGATTAAAAGCTTGCTTATCTATTAAGGGGTTGGATAGCAGATCTTGATAGCTGTTCTGCGTGATTTCTTTATAAGCTGACATACTAAAACTCCTTTTTAGACTGCTTTTTATATCTTTATTAAGTGATATATATCTTATATGGTTTATATAAAAGCATGTCTCATGATGTTTGAATAGATGAAAATACTGAAATTGATAACTTTTTCTATGATTGCTCGTCGCTTTTTTTACCGCTTTTACATCATTGCTGAGCGCTTAAAATGATTTGGTCGGTATTAGGTACAGGCGTAACGGGTTTATGTGTGGCTACTACGCTTGTAGAGAACGGAGCTGCGGTTGAGATTGTGGAATCTCCTGGTATGGTTCCAGCCTCGCACTGGGCTGGAGGAATGCTTGCTCCTTTTTGCGAAGGAGAAAGTGCACCTGCAAGCGTAACTTCGCGAGGGCAGCTTGCTGTAGATTGGTGGTGTGCGCGTGTTAGTGACGTCACAAGGCGTGGCACATTAGTTGTTGCACCAGCTAGAGATGCAGCAGAATTAAAGAGATTTGCTCAACTTACGCAGGGCCATGAGTGGGTTAATCCTGGCAGTGTAGAGCCTGACCTCGGCAGTCGTTTTGCGCAAGGGCTGCTCTATCCAACTGAGGCGCATTTGAATCCACGGAATGCGCTGAGTGAATTACGGCAAAAGCTTATCGGCAATGGTGTTGAGATTCATGATAGAAGCCCGTCAGGGCGAATTATTGACTGCCGTGGCATCTCTGCTATCACACAGCTTTCTGATCTGCGCGCTGTGCGGGGTGAGATGCTTATTGTTGAGGCGCATGATGTCAATATTACGCGCACTATCCGGCTGCTTCACCCACGCTTTCCGTGTTACATCGTGCCCCGCGGCGCAGGGCAGTATATGATCGGCGCAACGATGGTCGAGAGTAATGATTCTGGTCCAATAACAGGTCGAGCAATAATGGAGTTACTGTCTGCTGCCTATACAGTACAGCCAGCCTTCGCGGAAGCTCGCCTCATTGAAACTGGCACCGGCTTGCGCCCAGCTTTTCCAGATAACTTACCTAGTATCCGCTACCACGCGGGAACAATATTTGTGAATGGCATGTATCGCCATGGTTTTTTGCTTGCTCCCATCTTGGCCGAGCAATTAGTTAAACAACTGTCTTCGGAGTTGACCTGTGCAGATTGAACTTAACGGCACCTTGATAACGACTAGCGCAACTAATCTCGCCACTCTGCTTAATGAGCAGGGTTTGGATGCGGCCTGTGTCGCTACCGCGCTGAATGGTGAGTTCGTGCCACGCAGCCGTTATGCGAATACTGAATTAACCGAGAGGGCAAAGGTAGAAGTGCTTTCTCCGATGCAGGGTGGCTAAGATGTTTTACGGAATAGAACTTGAATCACGATTTCTGTTGGGTACGGCGGGCTATCCATCGCCTACCGTTTTAACTGAGGCGATTGAGGCATCCGGTACGCAGATAATCACTACTAGTCTGCGCCGTGAAGGTCATGCTGGTTCGGGATTTAGAGAAATATTAAAGGCTGCCAATAAACGGATTTTGCCTAATACAGCAGGTTGCTACAGCGCTAAAGAAGCTGTCACCACAGCGCTGATGGCGCGGGAGGTGTTTGATACCTGTTGGATTAAGTTAGAAGTGATAGGCCATGCCGATACCTTGCAACCTGACCCTTTCGCGCTGGTAGAGGCTGCCCGTATTCTGTGCAACGAAGGCTTTGACGTGTTTCCGTACACCACAGAAGATCTAATCGTTGGTGAAAAACTACTTGAAGCCGGTTGTAAGGTATTAATGCCTTGGGGTTCTCCCATTGGTTCAGGTCAGGGTCTTCGCAATATTGATGGCCTGCGCTCGATGCGCGCGCATTTTAGCGACATTCCCCTGATTATTGACGCCGGGATAGGTTCACCCAGCCAAGCTGCGCTGGCCATGGAATTGGGCTTCGATGCTGTATTGTTGAATACGGCTGTGGCCAAAGCAAAAGATCCTATTGCCATGGCGAGTGCTTTTCGGGATGCGATTGCAGCGGGCTATACAGCTCATCACGCGGGTCTGATGCCGCGCAGAGATATGGCCAGCGCCTCTACACCCATGTTTGGCTTAGCGGAGTTTAATTAATGGAGCGTTTTTATCTGGTGACGGGCACGGCTGAGCTTTTACAACAATTGGTGCCTCATGGTGTAAAGCTGGTGCAATTACGCGCAAAGGATCTGGAGCCCGAGCATCTACGCGCCCAAGTGATAAGCGCCAAAGCCTGTTGTCAGCGCTACGGCGCTCAACTGATCTTGAATGATTATTGGGAGCTTGCTTTAGCGCTTGGGGTGAATTTTGTTCACCTTGGGCAAGAGGATATGAAAAAAGCTGATTTTTCTGCTCTGCGCCGGGCCGGTATTCGTTTTGGCCTTTCTACCCATGATGAAGACGAGTTGGACAAGGCTTTGGCGGAAAATCCTGACTATATTGCGCTGGGGCCAATCTACCCAACCCAACTCAAGAAAATGAAATGGGGGCCGCAAGGGCTCGAGCGCATCAGTCAGTGGAAGCGTGTTGCAAAATCAACGCCCTTAGTTGCCATTGGTGGCCTGACGCTTGAGAGGCTGCCTGCTGTTTTTGCTGCAGGTGCTGATAGTGCTGCAGTGGTAACAGATATTCAACTGGCAGCAGATCCAGTTATACGTTGCAAAGAATGGATAGCTGCCACGCAAGGAAGGCCTGAATAGGAAGATGTCATGGAACGTTATGATCGCCAACAGCGCTTACCAGAAGTAGGTGAGGGTGGGCAGCAGCGCCTTGCTCAATCTCGCGTTCTGGTCGTCGGTGCAGGTGGCTTAGGGAGTACGCTACTTCCTAATCTGGCGGGCGCTGGGGTTGGGTACTTACGTATATACGACCCTGATATTGTTGAAGAGCATAACCTACACCGGCAAACGCTTTATACAATGGCTGATATAGGCGCGCCGAAAGCCCAGCGCGCCAGCCAAGCATTAGTGCGTCTTAATCCGTCGTGCAGCGTGGATGCACATCAACAAAGCCTCACCCCTGCAACAGTGGCCGCAGCGATACAAGATATTGATTTAATTATCGATGCAGCAGATAGCTTTGCAGTTACGTATGTTTTATCTGATATCTGTTATGCACAAAAAAAACCACTTATTAGTGCCTCTGTCATAGGTAGAAAAGGCTATGCCGGCGGATTTTGCGGCAAGGGGCCGAGTTATCGCGCTGTTTTTCCAAAGCTTCCTCGTACTGCTCAAGACTGCAACTCAATAGGCGTAATGGGGCCTGCGGTGGCGACTTTGGGTGCACTGCAAGCTCAAATGGCATTATCTGTTTTGCTGGACCATGAGCCTTCGCCTATTGGACGGTTGATTTCAGTCGATCTAGCCAATTGGCGCTTCACCTCACTTTGCTTTGCTCAAGCGCAAGAGCCTCAGGGCGAGGTGCTATCTTTTATCTCAGAAGCAGAGATAGCGCTTTCAGATTGTGTGGTAGAGCTACGCGGCGTTGACGAAATGCCTACACTTATTACGCCACATGCAGTGCGTATCAGCCTAGATGAGCTACCTAATTGGTCTGCTCCACCTACTAAAAGGATTGTTTTAATTTGTCGAAGCGGTGTCCGTGCTGCTCAAGCTGCGTATCAGCTGAACGAACGTGGGATAAGTAATATCGCGCTACTAGCAGGTGGTCGTTGATTGGTTGGCATTTATTTAAATTTTCTCTCCATTCAGTTTCCTGAAATATATATTTAGATAACAAAAAGCCCTTCTCATTCCTTTTAACCTAGGTTGTGTCTAAGTTGAGTAGGGAAGGAGAAGGGCGACTTGAAAAAAAGCTTAATAAGATTAAATGATAGTCACTATCTTATTAGTCAAATTTTCATCATTTATGCAGTAGCTTTTTCTAGCGTAGTATTGGTTAAATTTGCTGCGCTAGCATTAAGGCCTGCAAGCTTTAATAGTTCCTTTGTTATTTCTTCTTGGCTAATATCTTCTACTAAATAAGAAGCTCTCAATTTTTGTATGGTTCCGTAATAGGACTCTGCTTCAGAAAGTAGGCTGCTCCTGGCTTCCTGGGGCAAAATTGCTTCTAGTGCCTCGTCTGCCATGCCATAAGCGTGATAGAAAGTTTTTGCACCTTTCGCCCATTGAGTCAGTATTAATGATAAAACCTGGTCTATTTTTGACTCATCTGACAAATTTATAGACTCTGTTTTTAAAGTTAAACGCATATTCTTTGTTTCAGACTTAAATAAGTTTTCTCTAGCCTCAAATAATTCTTTTCTAGACTCAAATAATTCTTGGGCGAAATCGAGTCCACGCGCCATCGGATTTGGGGTAGAAGAGCGAGAAGAGCGTGGCGACTTGCCGACTCCAGAGTCAGAAGAAGCAAAAGATTCCACACGTTTTCTCTGGTTCTGGCCAAAAACTTCGGCCTGTAAAGTTTCACCAGAAGTATTTCGTTGATTCTGTTCGTGCTGAACACGTAGTAGTATTTCTTTTATTAACGCCACATCTTCCTGTGTAGCCTCTTGCTGTGCAGCAATTCCACTTAAATCCGTTCGGATACCTCGTACATCTTCTCGCACATCTTTTACGCCTGTTTGTATATTCTGTAGTGCTGGTGGGAGGTCGTTCCCAAGGAATGCGATTATTTCGCTTTGCTGCGCAGCAAGATCATCTGTCCGCGTGGTTATCTCTTTTATGCCTGTTTGGAGCCTCGTATCCAAATTTTCTACGCCTGCTTGCACATCCAGCAGCGTCGTTTGAAGCCCAGTCAAAATGTTTCCAAGGAACGAGCTTACTTCTGAGCTCACTGCCTTATTAGAATTGGTGAGCTGTGTGACGATGTCATTGTTTCCATCTACAAGGTGGAGCAGACAGCGTGCGCATCCTTCAACGAGTGCTTCGTTCGAAATGTTCGCTTCTTTGCTTCTACTACGGAGTTCCTCACTTCCTGCATTGATTACCGCATTGGTAATAATGCCACTGGCTCCCCAACTCATGGCACAACAAGTCGCGCTTATCATGGTGGTAGCTAAAGTTAGGAATTTATTCCAGGCTTTATAAAAAGGGGCTTGTTTTTCTTCGTCTGTAGGGGTCGCAAATTTTTGCAGTTTTGCATTCAGCAGCGAGTTGGCTTGCTCTAGCGTAAGCTCAGCTTCTTCTTTTAGTAGAAAACCTTTTAATTCTGGGTCTAGATCTTTTACCCAGTCTTGCTCACCAGCTTCTCTTTGCTTAACAATTTCGCCAGTTAATTTAATTAACTCGCTTAACTCTATCAGTTTGACCCGAACTTTTTTTTCTGCAGGAGTCTTAAAGAGTTTTGCATCTATCGTTGCCATTTTATTGTCAATGGCCTTAGACAATCTATTTAGCGCTGCTAAATGGCCATGCGTTTCACCGGGCTTTTGATTTTCTGTAGACTCCGCAAGATCCACGGCAATAGTACTGTCTTCATCGCTATGTTCTAGCTGCGTAGGCTCGCCTTTGGAATTAAAAAATAGCCTTATTTTGTAAAAATAGCCTTCTACCCGGCCTTTAAAAGAAATCTCTTGCCTGTTCCCATTTTCGTCACACTTTTCATTGATTTCTCCATTTACTACAGGGCGCTTGTCTGTGCTGTTTTTTTTAACGACTGGGTGCGAGAAATCAAAGAACTCACTAATGCCTTTGCTTTGCTGTGTAGAAGTTTTTGCTTTTAATGAGGGTTCTGAGGTTTTTTCATCCTCAGTGGATAAAAATTCTTCACCCTTTTTTTGTTGGCTCTTTCTTCGAATGGATGAGATTGAATTCCACAGTGTGGTTGGGGCGGGCGTAAGCTTTAACATCTTTTGTGCTCCTGCTAGTTAGGCAGTAGAAATTCGAGGGTAGACAGAATAATCTCAAAAGTACCATAAGATAAAGACCAATTGCTCTACGCAGAATTACCTGATTCAAGCAGAGTCGCAAAGATGAAGCTTTTTAAAGGCCCTGCTCAGCGCCCAGTTTTTCGAATATTTGGAGGGGAGAGGAGCAGGTTGCGCCTAATCTAGCCGCCAATGGGAATTTTTCGGCAGCTAGTTGAAACTTAATTGTCCCGTTCGACGGTTGGCTAACCTTAGTTGCTAACGTTAAGCAGAATTTGAGGTATACACCTGTGAATAAATAATCCGACTGGATGTAACACGCTGATAATTAAATATCTCGTCCTCTATCAAATGAGTACGCCTCAAAAATAGCAGAGGCGTCCTCCCTAACATCGATTGCCAAGTACAGAACAATTACAAAATAGGTGAAGCAATCGAATGCGCTGTATGGTGTGGCTCAGCGACAGCGTCTGTTACTGACGAGTTTTGTCGCGCTAGCGTATTGATGCAATGGTTGTAAGTACTCTGCAAGGCGTCTTGATTCGCCACGCTCATGCCAAGGTTACGCAGTCGGCCATCGTGTACGCCATATACCCAGCCGTGTATGGTGAGCTCTTGCGAGCGTGACCATGCGTCTTGAACCGTGGTGGTCTTGCAAACATTGACCACTTGCTCAATCACATTCAATTCGATCAGTCGTTGGTGCTGTACTTCTCGCTGAGGATATTGTTTAAGCAGTTCTGCATGTTTGTTATGTACATCTTGGATATGACGTAACCAGTTGTCTGCTAAGCCAACCCGGCGGCTTGATAGGGCAGCATCAACGCCTGAGCAGCCATAGTGCCCAACCACCATAATGTGCTTAATTTTCAATAGATCAACGGCGAATTGAATCACTGATAGGCAATTTAAATCAGTGTGTACGACGACGTTCGCAATATTGCGATGCACAAAAACTTCACCCGGTGGCAAGCCAGTGATCTGGTTAGCCGGTACTCGCGAATCGGAGCAGCCTATCCAAAGGTATTTGGGTGTTTGCTGATCTTTAAGCCGAGAGAAATAGTCCGGGTCTTCTGCCAGCACTTTATTCACCCATTGACGATTATTTTTGAATAGCTCGTCAAGTGAGCTAATGGGGCCAAAAGGGGTAGGGGGGGAAGTGTCAAGTTTATCCATATGCTTTCCTTTATTTTTGTAGTTGACGCAATAGTCCTAAGTCTTCCAGCATGGGTACTGCAGCGGCTAGCGCAAGTAAAGCGCCAAGCGGCAACATGGCAGTAAAGCCAATATACATAAAACTCAGTGTGCCAACGATTCCACCACCAAAAAATACCACAAGCAACGAGGTGAGCAGCCAAAGTCTGGTTTGAGTAGTAGGCACTGTTAAGTCAGTGCCGGTATGTTTCGCGAATTTTGTGTAAAACAATTTGCCAAGTTCCATCCCTAAATCAGTCACTAAGCCGGTGACATGCGTGGTGCGTATTTGGGAATTGGTCATTTTAGTAATGGTGGCATTTTGCAAGCCCATCACGAAACAGAGCACCGTGATAGTGATAGGCATAAAAAGCGTTTGGTAGGCTTGCAGTGAGTCTCCTAGCAAGCCAAACAGGAACAGCAGCACGGCTTCGATCATAAAGGGAAAGGCAAATTCGCTTTGTAGATGGCGCTGGCCTGCTCGAAAAATAAGAAGGGCTGAGCAGGCGGCCCCCGCGATGAAAGAAAGGAGGGCGCAGAAGCCAGAAATAGCTAACTCACCTTCTCCCACCACCAGACTATCAGCCATGGTAGTGACAATTCCTGTCATATGGGCGGTATATCGTTGAACAGCAAAAAATCCATTTGCATTAATAGCGCCTGCGATAAAGGCTAAAAATATCGCCAGATGGAAGTTGGCAGTTGTGCTTCTTTCTTTGCCGCTGAGCGAACGCAGATATGAGATAAGCATGGAGATAGGCGGTCGGTCTTTTTAAAAGCTTTTTACAAAATAGCGAAAAGCCTGTTAGGGGGTAGATAGCAAAGTGCCTAAACTGAGGCAAGATAGCTGCATGGATAGCCTTAAGCGTAGTAAGCCCAAACCACAAGGCCACGACCATTAGAACTCTTTCGAAACCCCGTAGCGGCGTCATTCCTCCTCTCCGTACTTAGTTGTACTGGCATCAAAGGAATTCCTTGCTACGGGGTTTCGAAAGAGATCTATTAAATAAGGTGAAAAGCAGTGAAATTTTCTCCCAACTCTTCACCCCAGCCTACATGTCTTGAAACGTTGAACAGTTTCTCAACTATCTAAAAATAACCCTTGTAGATCATTCAAAAAACGTTGCCCAAGCGGGGTAGGGGCAATTAAGTCATGAGTGCGTGTCAAAAGCCCACGCGTTTCAGCCAGACATAACTCGCTCTCTATTACGCTGATAGGCAAGCCAGTACGCTCTGCAAAATGGAAAGGCGCAAACCCTTCAGGTAAGCGTAGCGCGTTGAGCATAAATTCGGCAGGTAAATCGTTCATGCTGATTTCTTCCTCGTGTTGCACCGGCTTGCGTGCTTGCGCTTGGCTGAGATAGGTAGCGGGGTGCTTGTATCTCATTTGCCGAATAATGCGCTGCGGAAATGACAGCTTGCTGTGTGCGCCCGCGCCAATCCCGAGGTAATCACCAAAGCGCCAGTAATTTAAATTGTGCTGACATTGATGGCCAGGGCGTGCATACGCAGAGACTTCGTAATGCTCATAGCCTGCTTGCGCTAACCGAGTGTGAATCCAATCTTGCATATCAGCCGAGGTGTCGTTGTCCGGCAGCTTAGGCGGATATTTGGCAAAAAATGTATTGGGCTCGAGCGTTAGGTGATAAAGCGAAATATGTGGCGGCGCGTAGGAGAGGGCCGTTTCAATGTCAGCGTGACAAGCCTCAAGTGTTTGCCCTGGCAGGGCAAACATTAAATCAAGATTGAAGTTATCAAAAGAGCGCTGCGCGATGTCGATGGCCTGTTTAGCTTGCTGCGCATCGTGGACGCGGCCAAGCGCGCTCAGGTGCTGCTCGTTGAAGCTTTGAATGCCAATTGATAGGCGATTAATACCGCTGGCGCGATATTGGCTAAATTTCTCTGCTTCAAAAGTGCCAGGATTCGCTTCCAGTGTAATTTCAGCGTTTGCATCAAGCGGTAAGAGGGCGCGCAAATCGGAAAGTAAGCGATCAATGCCTGCCGCGGAGAGTAAGCTCGGCGTACCGCCACCAATAAAGACAGTGTGCACGCGCCGCCCCCAGATTAACGGTAGCGCCTCTTCAAGATCGGCGCGTAGCGCATCCAGATACGTTTGCTCTGGAAAACTCTCGCCGTTTTTCCAAGTATGTGAATTGAAATCGCAATAAGGGCATTTTTTAATGCACCAAGGAAAATGCACATACAGAGCAAGCGGAGGTAAAGCCGATAAATGAATGCGCCCCGGCGCAAGTACAGCAGCCATTGAGCGCGTGCTAGAAGAGGCGGATGGGTGCATCGTTAACCTTATTTTGAGCGATGGCTCTTCGTTAAGGAAGGTCTGCAGAAACCTGCAGCAGAGGCATTTTTTGCCCCTGGGCTATGCAGCCCTTCCTTAAATCTCTGCAAATCTGTGTTTAAAATCGATGGCGAAAGCCCAAACGCATCACTTTCTGTTGATGCGTATTTGATGGCCTTACACCGCTAATTGAGGCTACCGCACGTTGTCCTGTTGAATCAATACCACTAGCACGCTGATAAGCCGCAAGTAAGTAAATATCTGTGCCTTTCAAAAACAAGTAATTCAAACCCAGGTTGAATTGATGATATGCCGCACCTGTTTGAAAAGCGACTTGCGTGATTGGAGAGCGGCCAGCTAAACGATTGCTCTTTAAATAGTCGTAAACCAGCATGCCAGTCAATTTGGGAGAAAAGCGGTAAGCCAGGCTTGCTTCCACATTATTAAATTTTGCGCCTTGGCGATAACCATTTGGGTTAGTCGCTGCCAGCGGACCAGAATTTATATCATTCAAGCCTTTAAATTGAATATTGCTATATAACAGACCCGCAATCAGCTGGCCAAATGTATAAGTGCCGCCTGCTCCGATAATTTGCAGGGTGCGCGCAGAGGCATAGCCGGCATAAGAAGGGTTGATATCTACCCCAAATCCGGTGGCTCTGCCTAGATTGTTGCCGCCACCGCTGGCACTAGCTTCATAGAAAGAGAGGTTTGGATGGTTTATATTCAAGTAAGCGGTGCCTAAACTCAATGGCCCATTCGTGTAGCTCGCCCCCGCTGACCAAATTTGATTTCTTCCCACATGGCCAGGCACACCGCCCAGGCTGTATAAGCCGCCAAAGGTCAAGCCATTATAGTTAACGCTGGTGTATTTAATGGCTTGATTAACGCGCCGGCTATTATTGAAGTTATCCAGATCGCCTGGGTGTGTCGCAATCCCCCCCGCCCATTTATTACTCGCGGCTAATGGCCCTGGAAAATCGACCATTGAGTCATATTGACGACCAATCGTCACTGTCCCGAAACTACCTTTCAAACCAACAAAACTTTGTCGACCAAATAATCTATTGTTTTGTAGACGTCGACCATCATTCACTTCAAAGCCATTTTCTATCAAAAAAATAGCCTGCCATCCCTGACCGAGCTCTTGCGTTCCGCGTAAACCCAAGCGGCTGCCGTGCATGGTGCCACTCATATTGAGTTGCGACTGACCAGCTCGGCTTTGATTGCCTGTTGTGATTGTTTGGGCATTATCGGTGTAATCCATGCCGGTATCGATCACACCAAATAGAGCTAGATTGCTTTGCGCAAAAGCAGGATACGCAAACACAGCTAACGTGCTTAGCGCAAGAAGCCATTTTTTCATTACAAGGTCCCCTAAAAATTTATTTTTTTATTTATTAAGTGAAAGAGCGGGAGTTTTCAGTATTTTTATATCCGCTCTTTTGGCTTGTTTTTTTAGTTTTTTAGTCGCTGCTTTTTAAGCGTGTTAACAGTTGATTCAGCGCCAATGCACGATGGCTGTATTTATTTTTTACTGAAGCATCAAGCTCGGCTGCTGTTTTGTCAAATTCAGATAGATAAAAGACTGGGTCATAGCCAAAGCCATTTTCTCCTCGAGGCGCATGCGCGATGGTGCCGCGCCAACGTGCTTCGACAATGATTGGTTCAGGGTCATCAGCGTGCCTGATAAAAACCAATACGCAGATGTAATGGGCACGTCGGTTGGTATGCGGTGCGAGTTTGGCAAGCAAGAGTTTAAGGTTGGCTAGATCTGCAGCTTCACCTGCTGCAACAGCGCCTTCCATGTGCGCCCAGCGTGCCGAATGAACGCCGGGTGCGCCCCCTAATACTTCTACGCATAGACCAGAATCATCGGCAAGGCTCGGCAGGCCGCTTATGCGTGAGGCGTGCCGAGCTTTGGTTAGGGCATTTTCGACAAAAGTTAAATAGGGCTCATCTGCGCTCGCGATGCCAAGTTGATCTTGCGTTATGAGCTCAATGCCAACAGGTAAAAGCAAAGCGGCAAATTCGCGTAGTTTGCCTGCGTTATGCGAGGCAAGCACGACCTGATGCAGGGCGGCGTTTGCTGCAAAAGAATCAGAAGAAGGAGGAAACATGGCAATCAATGGTGGTGGCTATTTTTTTATTCATCAAAAACGGTTCACAAACCTAATGCCTGTTTTTGCTTGGCAATTAATGTGCTAATACCTGAATGCGCCAAATCAAGTAGCTGATTCATATTGGTGCGTGAAAAAGGCTGACCTTCTGCGGTACCTTGAATTTCTATTAAATCGCCAGCGCTACTCATGACCACGTTCATATCTGTGTCGCACTGAGAGTCTTCCTCGTAGTCGAGATCGAGCACAGGGGTTCCGTTGAGCATCCCTACTGACACCGCTGCGACAAAGTTTTTAAGCGGAAAAGCATCGGTGTTGACTGCAAATAACTTACTGAGCGCATCATGCGCCGCGATAAACGCACCAGTGATACTGGCCGTGCGGGTGCCGCCATCAGCTTGAATCACATCGCAGTCAATATGCAGGGTGCGTGCGCCAAATTTTTTGAGGTCAAAAGCCATGCGCAGGGAACGTCCAATCAGCCGTTGAATTTCCTGCGTGCGCCCGCTTTGTTTGCCATGTGCGGCTTCACGGGTGTTACGCGTGTGCGTGGCACGTGGCAGCATCCCATATTCGGCGGTGAGCCAGCCTTGATTAGTGTTCTGTAGAAATTTAGGCACACTTTCCACGACGCTGGCCGTGCAGATAATTTTAGTGTGACCACATTCGATCAAGACCGAACCTTCCGCGTATTTAGTGTAATTGCGCGTGATGCGTATCTCTCGCAGCTGATCAGGTTGGCGGCTATTAAGCCGTAGTAAGGGGAGAGTCATCGAAAAATAAAACCAAAAAAGAAGCAAAACTCAATTATGAGCGGGGCGTGAATAAATAGGGTGTGATACTAGTGGAAAATCATGTCAGCGGGGGAAGGCCTAGCAAAATGAGATAATTCTAAGAGATTGTTTTCGCAGTAAAGAAAATATGTGTAGACAGGTTCTAAGAAATGTGGAGAGCTCGGTGACAGAACCCCAAAAACTATCGGTTTACAGCATGACTGGCTATGCCAACGCAAGCTGTGAACTCACACCGACCAGCGCAGCGGCTGATCAGATAACGAATGAAGCAGCGCATAAGGGCTTAAATAGAGCAATCAATATCTCAGTTGAATTGCGCACGGTTAACTCACGCTTTCTTGAGTTTCATTTTCGTTTGCCTGAAGAGCTTGCTGCTTGTGAGCCAGCTTTACGGGAAATGCTGACGGCAAAGCTAGCGCGAGGTAAGGTTGATGTTCGCATTAACTTGCAGCGCAGTGAACCGATACATGCAGCGTCTATGCTAAATAACGCTGCGCTTGAGCAACTTGCTGTCTTGCAGCAACAAGTGCTTAATAAATTGCCTAGCGCGTCACCGCTACGAGTGAATGAGATTTTACGTTGGCCGGGCGTGCTGGCTGAAAACCGCCTGTCTGATGAGATAAATATTTTGCGCTCGGCAGTGCTTTCCTGTAGCCAACAGGCACTTGATGATTTACTCGGTGCACGACTGCGCGAAGGAAATCGCCTCGCGGTAATCTTGCTCAATACGATAGCTGAAATGCAGCGCATAGTGACAGAGCTTATGCCGTTTATTCCACGGCTACTCGTGAGGCATCAAGAGAGAGTACTGGAACGCATGCGAGAAGCGTTGGGAATAGCGATATCGACTGCATCAGAGAGTAGCGCGCCGCTTATTTCAAGTGTAGAGGCCGCGGAACGTATTCGCCAAGAAGTGACGCTGTATGGCATCCGTATTGATGTGGCGGAAGAACTTTCGCGTTTGTCTGCGCATTTGAGTGAGACCCAAGAGTTACTGAAAAAAGGCGGAAGATTGGGTAAACGGCTTGATTTTATGATGCAGGAATTGAATCGTGAAGCTAATACGCTGGGAGCAAAAGCTAGCGCACTTGAGCTGGCTGATGCGTCTATGCAGTTAAAATTATTAATCGAGCAAATGCGCGAGCAGGTACAAAATCTTGAATGACTTGAATATGAATTCTTCTTTCTCTGCCACAGCACGCACCGCACTTGGCGGGCGTGACTATCCGGGCAATTTATTTATGGTGGTGGCGCCTTCTGGCGCTGGCAAATCAACTTTGGTCAACGCGTTGTTAGCGCAAGATGAGACGATTTGCTTATCCGTTTCTTATACGACGCGTGCGCGCCGTGCCAATGAAGTGGAGGGACGCTCCTATCATTTTGTAACCGTTGAAGATTTTATGGCGCGTCGTGCGCGTGGCGAATTTTTAGAAGATGCTGAAGTGCATGGCAATTACTATGCAACCTCGCGCCCTTGGATTGAAGAGCAAATGAAACAAGGGCGTGATGTTTTGCTGGAAATTGACTGGCAAGGCGCGCAGCAGATGCGCAAGAAATTTCACAATGCCATCAGTATCTTTATCTTGCCACCTTCGTTAGAGGCGCTTGAAACCAGGCTTAAGCAGCGTGGCCAAGATGAGCACAATGTGATTACCCGCCGCATCCTTGCTGCGGGTGGTGAAATGGCGCATGCGGGCGAATGTGATTATGTGGTGATCAATGAAGTATTTGCTGAAGCGCTAAATGACTTGCAAACGATTGTTGCGGCAGCCCGTTTACGTTTCGCCGCACAACATGCACGTCATGCTGAGCTCTTCGCTATACTTGAAATCCATGCGGCACCGCTTGCGCAATAGCACTGAGAGCCGGCCTCGCTTTACTGTAGTAAAGTTTGGTAAGTATTGGGTAAATGAGCTTTGTTAACGAAGGCTGAGCATCTGTTCAAATTAGCGGATAGTCTATGCCAGCTTAGAACGTGTACAGAATGCTCGGTTTAGTAAAGTAGTTTTGTATTGATGAAATGTACTCTTTAACTCAAATCTTCCTGCGCCTGTTTTTTGTCAGGAAATGAAAGAGCAGATTCTGGGTTAGAATAAGCAACATATTTTGAAGGGATTCCCGTTATGGCTCGCATTACTATTGAAGATTGTTTAGAGAAAATTCCTGATCACAATCACTTTAAAGTGGCTTTGATCGCTGCGCTGTATTGCCGTAACTTTCTGATGAAAGGGCAGTTTGCCGCTGATGCCGACACAAAAAATGGCAACAAGCCTCCTGTGTGTGCATTGCGCGCTATTGCAGATGGCACCGTTGGTGTTGAAATGCTAGAAAAAATTACAAATTAAATGAGTCGGCATCATGCAGATGCTAAAAATTTGATTGGAAATTGGCTAAAGAATTTCTATAGAGAAGGTTATGTAGATCTTCCCTAGTTGTTTAGTCAGGTAATACTGCCTAAGAGCCTGTTCAAAGTTTTTGAACAGGCTCTTAGGTAGAGATACATAGCGCAAATACCTTCTCGTGCATGCAAATCAGCACACATCAAGGTTTTTTCGCTTTTTCAGTCGTTGTAGTATTTCTGTAGTGCTCTCGTAGTGCTATTTTTTACAGCTGTTAAAAGCTGCCCCAGAACGTAACTTACTCACGCACTTATCGGAGGCGAACATGAATATTGATTCCTCGTCCGCCTCTCATCCTGAGCCATCCCCTAAGCCATCCCAAAAAACTAAAAAAAAATCGGTTGCGCGCAAATATTTTGATGCTGTCTTCGAGCAGTCTTTTGGGCATTTGTTTAGGCCAACCGCCACCCCTGCACAGCCACCGAAGCATGAAGTTGTCTCGATTGCCAAACTAATCGCGGAGGTCTCTACCTATCTAAAAAAATCAGAAGTTAAAGAGATCAAAGCTGCCTTTTATTTTGGTGATCAGGCGCATCTTGGTCAGTACCGCCAAAGCGGCGAACCCTATATCACGCATCCTGTTGCTGTGGCTGAAATTTGCACGCAGTGGAAGCTTGATGCGCAAGCAATTATGGCGGCGCTACTACACGATGTGATTGAAGACCAGGGCGTGACAAAAGCTGAACTGGCAGAGCGCTTTGGGCCGACGGTGGCTGAGCTTGTCGATGGCCTGTCAAAACTCGACAAGATGGAATTTCGCAGTCGTGAAGAAGCGCAGGCAGAAAATTTCCGCAAAATGTTGTTGGCGATGGCGCGTGATGTACGCGTGATCTTCATCAAGCTTGCCGATCGACTGCACAATATGCGCACGCTAGATGCTGTGCCTGCCGAAAAGCGCCGCCGCGTCGCACGCGAGACGATTGATATTTATGCGCCCATCGCCTATCGGCTTGGGCTTAACAATACTTATCGAGAACTGCAAGACACAAGCTTTCAGAACCTCTACCCAAGGCGCTATGCAACCCTTGAAAAAGCAGTAAAAGCGGCCCGCGGCAACCGTCGCGAAGTGGTGGGCAAGATTTTGCAAGCTGTGCAAGGCGCGCTGGCTGAATCAAAAGTGCCTTGTACTGTCAGTGGCCGAGAAAAAACCATCTATAGCATCTATAAAAAGATGCGCGATAAACAATTATCTTTTTCGCAGGTACTCGACCTCTATGGTTTTCGCATTGTGGTTGAACTGCCGTCTGATTGTTATTTGACGCTAGGGGTATTGCATGCGCTGTATAAACCGGTGCCTGGCAAATTTAAAGATTACATCGCCATTCCTAAAGTAAATGGCTACCAATCTCTGCATACGACCTTAGTTGGGCCATTTGGCACGCCTATTGAATTCCAAATTCGTACGCGAAAAATGCACGAGCTTGCTGAAGCGGGGGTTGCTGCGCATTGGCTCTATAAAGATAACACCACCGATTTAAACGATGTACAAAAGCGTGCCCATCAGTGGTTGAAATCATTGCTTGATATGCAAGCGAAATCAGGCAATGCCACTGAATTTCTTGAGCATGTAAAGACAGATATTTTTCCAGACGTGGCGTATGTCTTTACGCCGCAGTCAAGAATTATGGCTTTGCCACTCGGTGCTACCGCCCTCGATTTTGCTTACGCGGTACATAGTGATCTTGGTAATGAATGTGTGGCAGTGAGAATCAATAATGAACTACTGCCATTGCGTACCAAATTGGAGAGCGGTGATATTGTTGAGGTGATTACTGCCCCTTACTCCAAACCCAATCCAACTTGGCTAAGTTTTGTGCGCACGGGCAAAGCGCGGGCAGCGATTCGGCACTATTTAAAAACCATGCACTTTACCGAGTCAGTGCAGCTAGGAGAGCAGCTCATTGAACGTGCGCTGAAAGCCTATGGCTTTGCCTTGGCAGACGCGACAACAGAAGTGTGGGATAAGCTTGTGCAATGGACGGGCAACCGAGATGCTGAAGAAGTTTTTGCAGATATTGGTTTAGGGCGGCAAGTTGCTGCAGTGATGGCCAAACGTATCGCCGTCTTAATGAGTGGGCGCGACACCAGTACTGACGATGCGCCGCACGCGAGCCATGCGAAACTAAGCGCTGCCATCAATCCTATTGCTCCCGTTGTGATTACGGGCACTGAAGGCATGTCAGTGCAACTCTCCTCCTGCTGCCGACCGATTCCAGGTGACGATATCATGGGTTATATCGGGATTGGCTTGGGCATGGCAATTCACATCACAGATTGTCGCATCGCGCAGCGCATTCACCGACGCGACCCAGAACGCTGGATCGATGTAGCGTGGGAATCGCAATCAGGTTGTCTATTCGATGTGGCAGTAAAAATATTAGTACGTAAAACCAAAGGCGTATTTGCCCGCGTGGCAGCAGATATTACTTTTGCCGATGCCAACATCGTGCATATCGCGATGGACCAAGACTTTGCACACGAGGCCAGCATGCTGCGCTTTATCATCCAAGTCAGTGATCGCGTGCACTTAGCCAACGTATTACGCCGCACCCGCACCAATTCAGACGTCATACGCATCGCCCGCGAAAAACCAAGCGGCGAACCCTCGCGCCGCGCCGATGGCGGTGTGCGTATTGAGCGCGAAAAAACGGAATATTAGACCTTTTTCGAAACCCCGTAGCAAGGAATGCCGACGAAGACAGTACGCTAGTACGGCGAGGAGGAATGACACCGCTACGGGGTTTCGAAAAAGGTCTAATCAATAATTTTTTTGATTAAAAGATAGTAAACAGCTCCTTAGATGCATTTCGTAGCTGTAATCCATCGCGCATTTTTCTAATTGTTCAATCTATCCTTTTAGGCCTTTTCTTACACCGTCACTGCTGGTGGGCGTTTTATGCTCTGTATGTAGGGAAACTGCACTCAACGTTTTGAAGGCGGTTGATTTGCCCTTGCTGATCAAATACATCTACTTACAGGAAGAAAAATGCTTAGCTGTATAACTGGCAGACTACATGGCGGGCTGCAAAACACACTGCAGGGTGCACGCGCATCGGAGAGCCAAACACAGATATTGCCCTTACATCAAGTTGCATCAGCCGCTCCTTCAGCTACTGGACAAGAAACTTCACCTCCGTTGGCAGCCCCCCTCTCCATAAGGCAAGAACACAGTTGTAAACCTAAAGCGTCTTCGATTGTAATGGGCGTGTCTTTGCTTGGTCTTGGTATATCAATTGGGCTGTATCTGTTAAGCGTTTCTCAAGGAAAAGAGCAAGATGGGTCTTCTGAGGCTGCACATAATTTAAAGAAACTTTCTTTTTTTCTCTTTGCCGTCTCTCTTTGTGCTGCAGGTGTAAGTTCGGCGTTTGAAGCAGATAGAGGAAATAGAACAGTCTAAATTTTGTAGTGAATTGACAGCCTCTGGATTCCTTCGGCGGACGAGGGGAGGCAGAGAAAAAATTTGCAGTAGAAAAAGACGTGGCTCAATCGGCTTTGAGCGCGTTCGATTTTGCTCTTGCGATACTCAGGGGCGTTGAATATAAAAAAATAGTTTTTTTCCAAGCAGCTCGTTGAGTTCGTTTAGCTCAATATTCCCTCCAGTGCGCCAAAGCGCTTCTCGTATTGACTCAATCAGCGGCTCTCTAAGTCAATAGACTTCTTTCGAAGCCGCATAGCGGCATCATTCAGGATCAACATACTCTTTGTACTGGCAGCAAAGGCATTCCTGCATAAGAACAGTAGCGTGGGAAGCCACAGCATAACCACCGCTCCTGCTATTCCAGCCATAAACATGATAAATTTATAGTTAATAATTAACTTGTTTGGTTTATTTATTTGTGGTTTTATCTATTCCATTACGCTGACATTTTTATTTTTTCTATTCACCCATAAAAATGCCGTGTCATCGCTTGTATATATAAGGACTGATTATGTCGACCTCTTCAATCTCTAGCGGCGCGAGTTATATGCCGTCTTCTTTGTCCGTTTTCAGCTCTGCGATTTTTCATCCAAATGAAAGGGTTTTAGGGGAAGTCGAACCCAATCATGAAAATGATGCGGCTTCCGAGATATCAAGTACGAACACGCTGGTGCAGGGCGGTAGCAATTTAGGTAGAAGAGACCATTATGCTCATCCGTATAGCCCGAAAATTGCGAACGCAGCTTTGGGGATGGCCTGCGCTATGTGCTGTACGTTCCTTATTATGGTGGGAACCTTGCCTGAAGATAGAGAGTCGAGTGCTGTGTATGCCTTCATGTTTGTAGGCATGGGTATGATTGAGGTGGGGTTGTTAATTCTTTTTAATGCGTTGGAAAGCCGGGCAGAGGCAAGAGCCACAACTAATGAAAGACGGCCCTTATTAGCTTGAAAAAACACTTTAAAGCTACCGTAAATAATCGAAATTATTAGTGCAAAAAACTCATGCAAGAAACGCAGAACGTTGGCATGCATATTGCTAATAGCATTGTAAATATTTGAAGTGTGCTGACTTTTCTTTCTTGCATCAGCCATTAACCGATTTTGCATCATTCAAAGCAAGTCGGTTTTTTTGTACTTTGTCTCTTGCCTTGCCTAACTAATTCATTAATACACAGCCTTAGCAAGGCTAGCTAAGCAGGCTAAAAGTATCAGCAAAAATACCGATTTATCTGATGTAGATTTCAGATGCAGGTATTCACCCGATATAGAGCAGGTATAAGGCTGATAGCTTAGTAGCACTTATAAAAAAAGCTAAAGGTAGCTAATCATGCCAGCTCTGCTCTCCATACCTTCAAATTCAACTGTACCTGCAAAGCGAGATTGTGATCCTTCCTCTCAAACTTCAGTTGCAGCGGCAAAGCGAGATTCTGATTCTGACTCTATTTTTGTTGCGCTAGATTCGAACCCCGACGATGGCATAGTCATAGAACAAGAAAGCCAAATGCCGAAGACGGAATCTGCTGCTGACTCTATCAAAGCAGCATATAGGCAATCGACGGCAAGCTCGAACAACGAAGTAGACGAAGCGCTAAAAGAGATTGAGCATATCCAAGCATTGCAAAAAGAGATTGAGCAAGGGGCGAATGTTCAGCGCATGCTAAAAGAGCTGGTTCGACTTCGTTCTAATCCAAATTTTGATCGTGAAAATTACGAAAAAAAATCAATAGAAGCTTTACGAGCTTATAGAGCTTGGCGGGCTACTGCGGGTAATGAGGCTAAGCTACAAAAGCTCCAGCAGGCGCTAGCCTGGCAAGTGTTAATACTCATAGTCAGCCTATTATTATTCACAAAAAGTCTCCCCTATTTATTCGATTTCTTAGCAAAGCTAGGGGCTAATGCTAAAAAAACTGACCAAAATTTAGCACAGCCACTACCAGCCCAGACAAGCAGCTCGGACTTGAGATCGATGGATACCGTGGCAGCTATTCTTGGTGAAGAAGAGCTCCAAAAATGCAAAGCAATCATGGAAGGGCCAGCGTATTCGCAGCCCGAGAGCATTAATTCGAAGAGAGTCAATTCAGCGCGGCAAGAGTTGAGTTTGCTCGAAGAAATAAAGCTGACTCTTTCTGTACTAGAGCATGGTACCGGCCCTTATATCTATCAAAGATTTACCTCTGCTTTGGCAGGCTTGAAAAAACGAGCGGCTGCATCCTTTTTCGGCGTAAAAACAAAAGAGGGCGATGCAAGCAAGCAAACCCCTCCCTTAAACAAAACAGACCAAAGCCCAGGGAGCAGCTCGACCCACAGTAGTGCGACGTTAACCAGTGTGTCAGAAGAGCAAAAATTAGCGGCAGAGCACGCGGCAGCGGAGGAAATGTTCAGGCGGCAGGTTGCAGAAGGGAAGCAGGTTGATCGTTCTAGCGAAGGGCGGAGTATGAAATCGGCAGGAGACAATGCAGGAACAAGTGGTTCCCAAGAAAGTAGTAATGCAGAGAACCAAGCTCAGACAAGCTCACAACAACAAACGCAGCAACAAACTTCAAATTCTGAGGTGGGTTTGGGCATAAGTGGAACTGTGCAGAAGGCTGAGGAATTAGCAGCAAAAAGTGAGAATGGGCAAAAAATATTTACTAATCTTGAGCAAATGGCGACAAAGACAAAGAGCTTGGAAGAAAAGACTAAATCACTTGAAAAAGTAGTTGAATCAGTGACCGAAACAGTTGAATCGCTTGACGAGAAAGTTGCAGCTCTTATTCCTAATGCCTCCAGCTCCATGCAAAGACTTTCTGATTCCATGCGGAGCTTTCCTCGCCCCCAATTCACACGCGGCTATAGCGCAGATATAGAAAGCTCTGACTCAGAAGGGAGTAATGAGCGTTCCCAAAGCATATTGCCAAGATTAGATCTCTCTCCAACTGCAGGGAAGGGATCTCACGAGCCATTTAGAAATTCTCCGTTCCCTCGCGCAAGGAATATTTTTCCTTCTGCCAATTCAGGTGCAGATGATTCGTTAGATAGTGAGGCTGAAACACAAAATGTAAATATTTTTAGCATTGATCCAGAAGTGAGTAGCCATCATCACAAATACGACAGTGGTTACGGAAAGGGCAGTTCTGATGATGCGGCTGAAGCTCGGGATAGCTCGCAGCCCAAAGTGAGTTATCCGCGAAAAAAACTTTCGCCTAACCGGGGGAATAGCGAGGCAGGAACGGTTAGCACTGCTGATCGGCAAAATCTAAAAAATGGATTGAATCCACTCCTCCCTTCAGACAGTTGGAATAGAGAGCACGCCCGTGCTAGCACTTTTAATTCTTATTTCGCTCCTGCCAGGAGCGGTTCTGATTCTACAGATGAGGCGCGAAATAAATCGCAGTTCGAATTTAGCCAGCAGAGAAAAACATCCTCGCGTTCGCTAGAAATGAAAAAGTTAGCTCAATCATTTCGAGCTGCTAAGGAAAAACTCGAAAAAAGAAAGCAAAATTCAGGCGCAATAGATACAAAGCCAACCCCAACCTTAGAGTAAATAAAAGAAAGGGTAGGAAAGAAATATTAAGTACTAAACACGGTATCAACTAAAAATAATGTATTAGGAGAAATAAGTGTTACAAATTGCTAGCTCAGGCTTACGCTCATTAACGAGTAATGGGTCAACGCATCAAACAGAAGGTGTAAAGCATAAAGACAGTGGAAAACCAAACTCATTACGCGCTGATGATTTATCGAGTTTGCCGAGCAACAAATCTACTCCAGCATCTAGCCCCTCTTTACAACCTGTAGAACAGGTCAATGAAGAAGAGTATTTAGAGGATGAAGATAGTATAGAGATGAGTGCTATACAAAAGCTTATTGACACTCTCTCGGAGGAGAATGAGGCCTTGTTTCAAACGACGGTAAAAGACAAGGAATCCATTGATTCACTCTCTAAATGCAGCGATGAATTGAAGCGCAAACTGGAAGTAGAAGCAGATAAAGTAAATGAGTTAAAAAATGAATTAGAAACAGTCAATTTTACAAATGAAGATTTAGCTCAAAAACTTCAAGACGCTTCTCTTCAGATAAGCACATTAGAAACACAAAATAAAGCACAAGCCAAAGCACTAGCTAAAGCGCTACAAGGTAAGTTAGATACCAAACGTTCTATTCATGATCGCTTGGTGGAAGCAAATCAAAAAGCTGAAAGAAGAAAGGCAGGCACTAGTAATATAAACCCAGCACAAGCAGAAGCGGTTGAGTTACAACCCGATCAAAATCAGGATAATGAACGAGGAGCGGATGCTTAACTCTGGCAGGGTCGATCTCCCTTTATCACCGTCTAAGATGTTACCTAGCCGACCTCAAAACGTAGGGCAAGAAGGCGGCGCGCATCAAAAACAGCTGCATCCTAACGATTCGCTGAGTTTGTCTGATAAAACATCGGACTCTATAGCTCAAGCATATAGCCCAAGGCGTAGCCCTCACACAACTAGATCTCAGATACACACCCCTACGGTACGTAGCCCTCAAACAGCTAGCCTTCAAGCATTTAACTCTGCGGTACAACCCTTACAAAAAGCCAATGAAGAAGATAGTTTGACTGATGAAGAGAGCATAGATATAAGCGATATAGAAAAGCTTATAAAAAACCTCGAGGAGGAGAATGATGCTTTGTTTCAAGGGAAGAGTGAAAGCGAGAAGGCTTGCGCCATACTCTCTGAACGCAAAGAGGAATTAGAGCGGAAGCTAGAAGCAGTAGAGCGTGAGAGGAATGCTATGGTTGCGCAATTCTCTGCATTGCAAGGAGATTGTGAAACACTAAATGCGCTCAATAATCAGATGGTTTCTGTTGAACAAGAGAAAGAGGAGTTGGAGCAACAAGTTGCAGCGCTTAAAACAGAGTTTGAAACTTTGGAAAAGAAGAAGCGGGTGGAGGCAGCTCAAGTAGAAATGCAACGTGTTGCTTTGCAAAGAAACCGCGAGGCGCTTAATGCTTTCAGTAAGCAGATGACGTCTGCTGAGCAAGAGAAAGCTAGGCATGAGCAACAGCTTGCAGCGCTTGAAATAGCTGAAGCGGATATACGGGAGAGGTTGAGCCGAGAAATAAAGGCCGCAGAGATAAAGATGGCCTCAGTAGGAAAGCATTACGCTGCGGGGCAGGCAGAGATGCATCAGCTAGAGATTGTGATTGAAGAGAAAATAGCGTTGCTAAACTTTATGGCGCAGCCACTCATCGATCGAGTAAGGGCTTTAGAAGAGCATTTCTTTATAGCTCAAAAAAACAAAATATCTTTCGAGAAATTAAAAAGCCAGCAGTCTGATGAAAGCAATGTTGTCACGCAGAAAGAAGTCTTTGCTGCCTATCATGCAAGCCTCCATAAACTCGATGTTATAAGTCGTGATATTGAGTACACGGGCTATGCTTTCCAGGTAATTGAAAGAAATGAAGTAACTTTTATCGAGCAGTGCATAAAAGAATTAAAATTTTTAGAAACTCAACACGTTGAGCCTCCTCAAAGAAGTGATAAGTCCGAGAATCTATTAAAACTTCTACTCAATAGAACTAAGTTGTTAGCGCTACGCTCTAAGCAAATAGATGAGCAAACCAAAGATTGTTGGAACTCTTTTGATACACAACAACGGACGGAAAAGCAGGCGCCACGCACTGCAGCGTTTGAAATAGATGAAGCGGATGCGCAGAAGGGAGAGAGCAGGGAATCAAAAGCTACAGACGCGAAGGCAGCCTTAGTAGAAAATCAAGGCGCTAATGCGCAGGCGGAAGTCCTGCAGCTAGAAACTGTGATTAAAACGAAAATAAAGTCACTGGACTTTATGGCACAGCCACTCCTCGAGAAAGTAAAAGCCTTAGAACAGTACCTCGCTATAGCGCTAACAAACAGAATATATTTCGAAAAATTAAGTAATCAGCCATCTACTGAAAGCGATGCTGCTACCTGGACGAACATATCTGCTGCCTATCATGCAAGCCTCGATAAGATGGATGTTATGGGCAGGGATATTTGTTTTCATGGGAAGGCCTTCATGGCCATTGAAGAAATTGAGATAACTTCTATCAAGCAATACCTGAAAGAATTAAAGTTTTTAGAAAGATTAGAGACTCAACCCGTTGATACTCCAAAAAGAAGTGATGAGTGTGAAAATCTATTGGAATCTTTACCTCATACAAGTCAGCTATTAGCGCTACGTTATCGCATGATATACGCGTATGTCGAGGGTTGGCGTGCGCTTGATAAGCAAGCGGAAGATAGAAGGAAAGAAAAAGAAGATGAGGCGCTTTTTTCAGCAGCACGAATTGCTTTAAGACGTCAAAGCAGCAATAGGCTAGGCCAGGCTCTATTTGCTGCTTAGTTGAAGCAAGCGAAGAGTAGGGCTCGAAATTAAAGCCGTGAGAGATAACGTAGAAAACGATTAATGTGTAGAACAGCAATTACTTAATAATGTTTATGTAGGGCGCGGCCTACATAATCGAGCAATTAGGAAATTTTTTCTTCCATCACTTATTAACCGATTTTGCATAGTTCAAAGCAAGTCGGTTTTCTTACTTCCTATTTTCTCCTTCTTATCTAATAATTCATTAATTCGTGGATTACATCTGCCGCCAGATAAATAGATTGCGAATATCAGTGAAAATGCCGGTTTTATATTCCATCCATTAAAAAATTGGGTTTTTACCCGATATAGACTGCGCATGACGGTGCTAGTTTAGTAATAATTCTAAAAAAGCTAAAGACAGCTAATCATGTTGGGTGCATCTAATATTTCATCTTTAACCACAAGTGCAACTGCAATTCAAACGGAAACTCAAAATATAAACAAACTTTCGCGGCGTATATATCCGTGAAATAAATCACAATCTCGAAATAATGACCGAATTTGATGGAAGCAATAACTAAGCAGAAATCGATGCTGTGAATATAAGAACGAAGAGAAAAGAAACAGAATTAGTTGAAATGCAACAGAAGAAACTGGCTAAATCAAACAGGACAATAGGAGAAAATCGTGAATAATATTGGTACCTTAACTAGGCCTCTGCAAACATCTCAAGCTCTATTAAATGAAACAGAAGTGAGTCGTTTCCAAGAGAGGAGTGTTGACGATTCAAATAATTTGTTAGATGAAGCGGATTCTGTAGCGATTTCCAGACCTCGAACAAATAGCTCATCTCGGGCGAGTTCTGTAGATACGACAGAGATAATGGAGAAAATAGAAGAGTTAGCGGAATGTGAGGATATACAGGCGAGGAAAGTCGCGGCACATGCGAAGCATATCGATGTTCTGCCGGCGAGACTAAGCATACAGGATAAGTTCGAGGACCTGCAGAAGGCGCGCATCGACGAGTTAGAGCAGGAATTAGAAAAAATAAAAAGTGAGAGGGATGATGCAGTTAAGCAGCTCGCTGAAAGTAAGAAAGAAGTTGCCACCTCTGGAAAAATTCTAAAATCTCCCAGTGCAGAGAGTATTTCTTCGCAGCATGAAGATAGTATAGATATTCAAGGTATAAAAGGATTGATTAAAAATCTCTTCGATGAAATTGAGCGATTGGATGAAGAAAAGGCCAAACAGGACAAAGTCATAGAAGAGTACTATGAGTTCGCCACTAGCCTAATGAGTGAATTAGAAGAGCAAAAAAGCGCATTAAAAAAATCTAATGACAAGGTGGAGTGTTTAACTATAGAGCTTCAAGCGACTAAGGATGAATTAGAAATAAGTGAGAAAAAGGCACAAGATAGGAGAGGCAAAATACGTGCTGAAAGACGCGATTCTTTTAAAAACTTATGCAATATAGGGAATACAAAGTACAGGAATCTCGTGGCCTGAGCACCTAGGCCACATACAAGGCGGGCCAATGAGTTTTCCGCCCCAACCAAAAGAAGAGGGCTTAGAGGGGGCGTAAGTGAGTGTAGTCATCTGCGGCAATCAACCTTTATCAACGCATAAAACACTACTTAATCGAGCGCGAAGCTTAGGGCAGGAATGACCTGCCCCTCCATTTAATTGTCGTGGTCACCGTCTAACGATGGATCAGTTTCAATCGCTCTTTCTTCATCGGAGAGAGAATAGCGCCAGTAATGATCACCATCATTAACAACAAGGGCAAGATCATTGCCGTCTTGTTGCCAGGCGATATTATCGAAATCACGAGGCACAGGCTCGAATGCCTCAAACTTGAAGGTTGTGATCAGTCGGCGTCGATGAGAGCCGATAAACCAAATGTCGATATCATCCCGTGCGCAGTCTACGCAGGCAAACCATTTGCCATCGTGAGAAAGCACAGTTATATGCGTGTCTGTATATTTATCGCCGAACTCAAAATAGAGTGCTCTCGCGCCGTGCTCGAGTATTGCATCCACTTTATAAAGACGAGTGGCAACGCACCTCTCACCATTAACCCCATAACTATACGTGACGGCTAGTGAGGCCCCATCGGAAGAAGTAATCAGTTCTTCTATCTGTTTTCCCTCAAAGTCTAATTCCACCTCTGATTGCTCATTCTGGCTGTTAACCAAATATAAATAGACAGTGTTTTCCCCCCCAGAAGCAATCCATTGATTATTCAATAGAAAAACAGGAGAGATATTCCTCTTGCCCTGCAAGGTGCGGATACGTGGGTTCTCTTCTTTGCGCTCGATAAGTTTAAATCCGTCGTCGCCTAGCTGATACACAAGCCATCGTTTATCTGAAGAGATAGCTTTAAGGTACGAACTGCTAATATATTCCGGTCTTTCTAAAACAAGAGGCGGCTCATTCGGCTCGGACAACTGCCATATAAAGGCTACGTTCGTCGCGCTACTCACCAGATATTGATTATTTAGGGAAATGAAGAAAGTATGGAAATCTTCGTTTTTATATGCCTGAACAAGAGGAGACGCTTCTGGCTCGCCAAAGCTAAACTTTTCCTTGTGTAATAAATGATCAGTTGTGTTGAATAAAAAAATGGCATCAGCTTTTTTAATGTCAGCCATCACGGCCCATTTCCCATCTGGAGATAGAAGGCGCTTCTTGCTGCTTGGATTTAAAAGACACGCCTCAAGCTCAACGGGAGGAATGATTTTCCCTAAATATTTGACACGCTTTTCAGGAATGATAGGCGAGCTGGCGCGATCTATTTTTTCTACCACCGGCGGTCGCACGCTTTCTAATTCTGCTTTTAGCGCTTGTTTTTCAGCTTCTAGCAGGCTAATTTTTTCATCATGCGCTATCTCCATTGACGCCATACGCTCAGACAGCTCCACTACCTGATGGGTCAACCCATCGCAAAGCTGAAGGTCAAGGCTGCTTATTTGAGCTCCGGCTGGCTGGTTCAGCGCTTTTTTAAAGCATGCTTCAGCGATAGCCAGAAATTTGCGTTTGTAGGCTGCGATTTCTTCAGCTGCTTTTTCGTCTGCTTCTTCTAAGCTAAATTCTATATTGGCTCCTTTTCCTATCGCTTCTTTGATCTCGTCGGATAAAGCTTTCCTTTCTTCTTGTTTTTTTTGCTTAAGCAATGGTTCGTATTCGGCGTCCAGTTGAGTCATTCCTACTTGTAAAGAACGATGAAAAATCGCCCATGGCTCCTCCTCTGGTGCAACGGCTGATGCTTGTGCTTCTTTGTTAGAAGAGATTGAGCTAGAAAGTTGAGGGGATGAGATGGGACCTGCCATATGCTGCTCCTATGAGGATAGATTGCCGTTCTTTCAATGCGATATATGCTGCTACCTTTTTTATACTTTTTACATTTAAAGTAGCGCTGCGCTTATCCAGTGTCTTACTGAAAGTGAGCATGCAATGAGAGAAATGAAATTTAAATACGCAGTAGACTTGTCGCTATTACACTTTTATGCCGATTTGCTGCGAAAAGTTAAAAGCAATATATTCAAGTTCAGTAAGATGCCTATTATTATTTTTATGAGCAACATTACTTTTCCTACCCAGGTTTTAAAGTAGATAGCTCAACTAGAAAAAGGAAAGGATCCTATAGCGATGGAGCACAAAATTTTCCTTATGGGCGACTGGCAGCGCATTTTATTGGGTAATACTCCTTGGTATTTTTTGTTAGAGGTGTTGGTGCGTGCTGGTGCTACTTATGTGATGCTGATGCTAGTGATGCGTCTGTTAGGTAAGCATGTCGCTGCTCAATACACGCTATTTGAAATGTCCGCGGTGATCACTTTGTCAAGTGCGGCTGGTGTGGTTTTAACTGCGCCTGACAATGGCATGTTGCCGCCTTTCGCGTCTTTAGTCACTGTATTGGTGCTGCATCATATATTGTCGAGATGGAGAAGAAAAAATCGGGTTGTTGAGATGGTGGTGACTGGCGAAGTGCTGACCCTAGTAAAAAATGGCCGGCTTCTTGGTGACAATATGAAAGCGGCTCTCATTTCGAAAAAGAAAATATTTGAAATTTTGCGCGGGCGGAAATTTCAACATTTAAGTCAAATTAGCCGATTATATTTAGAACCTTCGGGCAATTTTTCGATTATTGCGGCCAATCATCCCAAGCCAGGGCTATCTATTCTGCCTTCTATCGATAAGGAGTTATACGATGAAGCAGTGGTAGATAGTCATTTTGCCTGTATGAACTGTGGAAACGTTAAAGAATCGCACCTTCCTCTAGCAGAAGAATGCAAGCACTGTGACGCACACGCATGGACAAAAGCTGTGCTTGAGCTAGGAGAGGAGTAAAGAGGATGGGAATTCAACCACAAGACATTCAATTGCTGGATTGGTACCGCATTTTAATGGGCCATGCGCAGTGGGGCTTTCTGCTAGAAGTGATCTTCCGTACCGGTGCGATCTACTGTTTCCTACTTTTTTTCATGCAGCTTTTGGGGAAACGCACCGCTGCGCAGCTCAGCATTTTAGAAATGGCGGTGCTCTTCATCATAGGGGCGGCCATTGGCGGCCCCATCCAACTTCCAACACAGGGCCTGATACCTGCCATTGTCGCGCTAGTGATGGCCTTTACTTGCCAAAGAGGTTTTTTATTATTGTGTTTTAAAAAATCCAAAATTGAAGCGGCGTTTCAAGGTGAGGTCAGTATTTTGCTAAAAGATGGCCGCTTGCTTATGGACAAGTTAAAAGCCTCTAAATTGCCTCTTAGCATGGTAACTTCAGAATTACGTTCGCAGGGCATCCAACATTTAGGCGAACTACGCCGAATTTATTTTGAGCCATCAGGTGACTTCAGCTTGATTTGCTACCGAAAAGCAAAACCAGGTCTTTCTATTTGCCCGGATATTCCTGATGAATTCTGCACTACCAAACCAGTAAGTGGCTACTTTGTCTGTGCCTATTGCGGCCATGGAGAAGAAGCGAAGGAGGCGCCATCGATGCAGTGCTGTTACTGCACGCATGAAGATTGGCAGCCGGCCGTTATGCTAACTTCAGAACCGTTTCAGTCTGCCTAGAATGTGACATTCCGTCATTTATTACACACTGTGAGCACCAACGTTAATACATTCTGTTTCTGCCCCAATTACGCCTACGTAAATGTCAGTAATTTGTGCCGTAGCTAAAAATTATTATTATAAAAATATTAGTATAGATTTGGTACGGTAGATGTCATTATTTTCGAAAAAATAATATTAAAAATCTCATTATTCAATTGGGTTAGGTATTTTCTATAAATAAGATTGCAATTTTAATTTTAAAAAATCAATAATTTTTTAAAATTAGATATGCGTTTATTTTGGTTTGATATATCTTGAAATTTAAATAAGATTGCTCTTTAATTTTTATAATACATTTCTTGCTACAAAACTTTTTCCCAAGGTATAGAATAAAAAACGGATATTTTTTGCTTGTCGAATTTTTACATAAAGAAAGTTATAAGTGTATTTTTATTAACTGGTTTGTAGGGTTTTGTAAAAGTAATTTTATTCCGTTTTTTTAATTATTTTATATAAGGGTACATAGTCGTGTTTGGAGTAGGAATAGGAGGATTGCATAGGGCGTTACCTAAGCATCTTAATAGGGAGGCAAAAAATGCTACCGCGAATAATGCAGAAATTTCAAATCAAGACGCTTCTCAGTACAATGGATTTTGTAAAGTGCTATTTCCAGACTATGGAGAAGTAGATTCTAGCGAGCTTATGGATGTAGAGCGCATGGATAATTTGGCACCCAATAATATTGACTCTCTCCAGAATTTTAGTGATATTAATTCAACGCCGGTCCCTTCTATTGGGTTGAGTTATGATCCATATGGAGCTTTAAATTATTTTCAAGAGGGCGGGGAAGTTGAAGATACTAGAATTGATGATCAAGTCAAAATAATTGAAGGGCAAAATACTTTTTATAATAATGAAATATATATTAATGAATTATCGAGTATTAATGATCGAATTGTGCGAGATCTTAGTTATTTAAATATGATTCCATTATGTTTTGATATAAAAGACGATGGTTTGCATGAGAGTTCAGGCTATGTTCAATCGAGTGGCGAATCTGTGGCTGAAAGCTCTGTATCTGATTCTAATAAAAATCAAGTGAAAAATGCTCTCGATAAAACAGAGATAAAAAAAAGTAAAACGCGCGAATACTCGAGGAAGTATAGAGAAAAGCCTGAAAATGTAGAAAAAATAAGAAATATAAAACGCCAAAGTAAAGAAAGGCGAAGAAATGATCCCATAAAATTAGAGAAAATGAGACAGCAGAATCGTGCAGCTGTTCAAAGGTTTAAGCAGAAAAAATTGATGCAAGCAGCGGCTGAGAAAGTTAATCAGTTGGCCTGAATAGCTTATTGCTAAGCCATGCTTCAGCCTTTTTAAAAGCTTTTGGCATTTCTGAAGAGGTCGCGGAGGGGTGCAAGAATACTGTGATTCTGTAAGCTACGGCGTTGTGCCATCATTTTTGTATGCGAGTGATTTACACTTTGCTCGAGGTAACAAACAGCCTGAAATTGTTTTAGTCATGGATACGGTAAAGACCGTTCTGACTTCACTTTTGAGTTACGCACTAGCAGTATTTTTGGAGTTTTTCGTCCATCCACCCTACGAAAAATGCTGAAAAATTGTAGGTTCGGGTGAGGTACGAGCCCCAACACAACCATTTTTGAAAGATTATGAATAGGTTCTGAGTGCGAAGTTCGACTTTTTCTAGTAAAGAAGATACCTGAGTTAATGGTCGTCAATTTGATTATCTCTGCCCCGCTCGAGACTTTTCTCCCCACCTCACGCCGGAACTTTTACTAGTCGATTTCGTTACCAATTTAGAAAAATTGGCTGAGGAAACAAGGTTCGTCAAACCCGAAACTATCTATAGATTTTAATTGCCATAAGGCGGGCAGGGCGTACCTAGTAGTACGGCTAGATTAAGTCATGCGTAATAAAAATCGACGTAAACACGCTATCTGGCTGCATCTTAAAACTGCCTTTAAAAACCGTATCTTTAGCTAGAGAGCTGGTCAGGTCTCGCGTGAGTCTAATGAGAAAGGTTTGACTGTTCATTTCTACTGCATGTATCTCTGCTGCATGAAATCCAAAGTAAGTCTCCACCTGAGGATAGAGCGCTTTAAATAAACTTTCTTTAGCAGAGAAGGCAAGGGTTAGCGATTGCTCAAATGAAAGCGGAAGATTAACTAAGGTATCTACTTCGTTTGTTTGAATGATGCGATCTTTAATATTATTTGCTGTGTCTAGTGAGATAGGGTCTGCCAGATCAATACCAATACTTTGATAGTCAGTATTTCGGGCGACAGCGCAAATCGCGTGCGTAGCATTATGTGTAATCGAGCCAACCAGTCCTTTAGGCCAAATTGGGTTGCGATGTTGGCCAATTCCTACCGTCGTTTTTTCTATTCCCAGTTTTTTCATCGCTTGCTGTGCCGCATAACGTCCGGCAAGAAATTCCGCTTTTCTTTTGATAACTGCACGGTCTAGCGAGGGGTGATTTTCAATTTTGTGATGAACAAAGAGCGAATCTTTATACTGAGCTTGATCAAATTCACATCGATAGCAGCTCGTGTTTGTCGAATGCGCAATATCGAATAGCTCTTCAGCGATAAAGAAAGCAGAGTTAGTGTGGCTCATTTCATTTTGGCTTTGATATTAAAAATAAAACTCAGATCGCTTTGACAGGAATATTGCTTGTGACTAATGCTGGAGCTTTGGTTAAGGTTGTAGCACATGCTCAATATCATTATGGCTCGGACCCTCTGCTGCTAAGTTCACAGTCTTATTATGAGGCGGCAATATCAGTTAAATCTACTCGGCACTTTGGCCAACTCTAATTCCTAGCATCCTCTGCTGACCGCAAAATATACACAAAAAATCATCATCAATATTGATGCGTCAATAGTTGTGGCACGGCAATTTGTCTAAGCGCAAAAGGCTATGTCACCAGCTGCTTTTTTAGGAAGAAAAATGCCGTTTTTAAAAAACACCTGGTATGTCGGTGCATGGGCGAATGAATTGTCATCCGATAAGCCGTTTGCTCGCACGATTTTAGGTGAGCAGGTGCTGTTTTATCGAGATGCGGAAGGGCAGCCTGTCGTGCTCTCTAATATTTGTCCCCATCGTTTTGCGCCGTTGCATAAAGGGCGGTTAGAAAATGGTGTTATTGAGTGTCCCTATCATGGGTTGGCATTTGGTGCGAATGGCCACTGCGTGCGCAATCCGCATGGTGAGGGACGTATTCCTTCGGCGATGAAAATACACAGCTATCCCGTTGTAGAACGCTTTGGCGCGATTTGGATTTGGCCAGGAGATGTAGCTAGTGCTGACGAATCCAAAATCCCTGTCTTTGATTTCCTTGATATCGCGCATAACTTTATCGCTTGCCGCTATCTGCCTATGAAGGCGAACTATCAATTAATGATTGATAACGTGCTGGATTTTAGTCATTTGCAGTTTCTGCATAGCAGTAATTTAGGCACAGACAGAATTGCGCTGAGAGATGCGGATTGCGTGCAGAAAGACGATACGGTTTGGTCCTGTCGTTTAACCTACGATGAAGAAGTGTCGCCTTTTATTGCGCAAATTAGCCAAGTGCCTGAGGGTATGCTGGTAGATCGTAGCTTTACTGTGCGTTGGGAGGTGCCTGGTTTAATCGAATTGAGTGCTGAGATGAGTGAAGCGGGGGATCGATCTAAGGTGATCACTGCGGCAAAAAGCGCGGTTTTCCAAACGCCCGAAACAGAAACCACTGCGCATTGCTTTTTGGCCTTTAGTATGCCTGTAGGATTGGGTGAGGCGGGCCGTCAAATGCTGGAGCGGGCGACTGAAGCTTTAATGTATCCCATTGAAAAAGAAGATGTGCCAATGGTGGAAGATCAGCAACGAAATATGGGCGATAAAGACTTTATGTCGATGCGTCCTATGCTGTTGCCGATAGATGAGGCATCGATTCGTTGTCGTCGTGTGATGAATCGGCTGCTAGCTGAAGAAGCAAACGCTTTGTCATCACCACAAGTCAATCTTAAAGTGGCTGTTTAGAAATAGCCTGCGTAAGTTTTAAGACTAGAACTCATTTCTAGCATCATCTGCTGAACACAGCATATACAAAAAAATCATCATCAATATTGATGCATCAATAGTTGTGGCATGGCAGTTTGCCTAAGCGCAAAAAGCCATGTCACCAGCTGCTTTTTTAGGAAGAAAAATGCCGTTTTTAAAAAACACCTGGTATGTCGGCGCATGGGCGAATGAATTGTCATCCGATAAGCCGTTTGCTCGCACGATTTTAGGTGAGCAGGTGTTGTTTTATCGGGATGAGGAAGGGAAGTCTGTTGCGCTCTCTAATATTTGTCCCCATCGCTTCGCGCCGTTGCATAAAGGGCGGTTAGAAAATGGTGTTATTGAGTGCCCCTATCATGGGTTGGCGTTTGGTGCGAATGGTCGCTGCGTGCGCAATCCGCATGGTGAGGGACATATTCCTCCGGCGATGAAAATACACAGCTATCCCGTCGTAGAACGCTTTGGTGCGATTTGGATTTGGCCAGGAGATGCCGCTAGTGCTGATGCATCCAAAATCCCCAACTTTGATTTTCTTGATCCTGCACATAGCTTTATTGAACGCCAGTATGTACATACGAAGGTGAATTATCAATTGACCGTTGATAACGTGCTGGATTTTAGTCATTTGCAGTTTCTGCATAGCAGTAATTTAGGCACAGACAGAATTGCACTGAGAGATGCGGAGTGTGTGCAGAAGGGCGATACGGTTTGGTCCCATCGTTTAACCTATGCTGAAGAAGCAGCGCCTTTTATTGCGCAAATTAATCAAGTGCCTGAGGGTATGCTGATAGATCGTAGCTTTACCGTGCGCTGGGATCCGCCTGGTTTAATGGAAGTGATTACTGAGGCCAGTGAAGCGGGTGATCGAACTAAGTTGATCCTTTCTGCAAAAAGCGCGGTTTTCGCGACCCCTGAAACAGAAACCACGACATATTTCTTTTTTGCCTTTAGTGTCCCTATCGAAATGGGCGAGGTAGGCCGCCAAGCGCTGGCGGGGCTGACTGAAGTTTTAAAGTATCCACTTGAAAAAGAAGATTTGCCAATCATGGAAGATCAGCAACGAAGTATGGGCGATAAAGACTTTATGTCGATGCGTCCTATGCTGCTGCCAATAGATGAGGCATCGATTCGTTGCCGTCGCGTGATGGATCGGCTTATCACTGAAGAAATAGACGCACCGCTCTTAAAGCAAGCTTAATTTTTTGCCCCATTTGTGTGGGGGCTTTATATTGCAAGCGATTGGAATAAACCCTTTAGTCAACCCGTCGGCTACGCTGCACCCAGTCTCTTTTTCTAGTTATACACGCAGCCGTAGCCGACCACGGCTTGCTTTAATTGCATCGCTGTGTATTCGAATATAGAAATATTGCCTGACATGATTGTAGAGCGGGGGAGAAAAGCATTTAATTGCTAAATTGAAATATTCTTTTATTTCTAATTATTATAAAAATCGCCAAATACTATATTTTCTATATTATCCAGCCCCACCTAAGGTGTTTTCAAAACACTAAATTCTGTGATCAATTAATTTTCTTCTTGATAATCTAATTTTTCAGTTGCATTGTTCATATTCCTATTTTTCAACAAATGAATAATCTAATAAGCGAAGATTTTCTATATGGGCTTGTATTCACGAAAGGAGAAAGATCACGCTTTCTCCCGTTTACGCATATGAGAATTTTGTCTTTAAGGCTATTAATTGTATAGGGTAAATTCTGTATTATTTTATTTCGCTGTAGAGGGAAACATAATTCTTGGAGCTTTAGTTATTCTTTAATAATTTCTCTAAAGAGATCGATGAATTTTTAAATTTACATTAAATTCATTAGAAGAAAATGAGAGAGACCATATTAATATAGTTGAGACCTCAGCCTTTGATCCAAAGGAGTATCAATGTTCTCACCTCTTTCCCCGCCCAGATCTGCCAGATATAGGGTCTTATCGTCACATAGTGAAGATGAAATTGAGCTCTCCGTCACGACTCGTACACAACCTCAGAGACACGGTGAGCATGAAGGCGCGGCAGAAGAAGCGATAAGTGCAGGGGAAACATTAACGTCCCTCGAGTCTGAAACTGCAAATTTGATCAATTCACCTAAGCAAAGAGAGCAAGCAGAGCCTATTACTTACCGTGAAGCTATCCATCAACTATTCAAACCCTCAGTATCTTTAAGTTTATCTAGCTTAGGCACAATCGCGCATGGGATTGTTGAAGGCATTGCGATACGTCACTTAAGCCACAACGAAATGGCCGCCATTCCTTTAGCCATGGCATCCGTTGCTCAAATTAATGGCCTCGTACAAGGAACGCTAGCGCCTACTTGCGTGTTTGTAGGGGAAGCAGCTGGTGCGCAAGAAAAAGCCAGAATCGGTGAAATCGTTGCCCAAAGCTGGTGGGTTGGTGGTCTCTTAAGCTTGCCGACTAGCTTATTGCTACGCCATGTTTCAGTTTTTTCAAACACTTTGGGCATCTCCGAAGAAGTTGCGCAGGCCGTGCAAGAATATTGTGATGCGGTGAGTTACGGTGTTATGCCAGCGTTTTTGTGTGCGAGTGATTTGCACTTTGCACGGGGTAACAGACGGCCTGAAATTGTTCTAGTCTTTGACACAGTAAAGGCCGTTCTATCTGCGTCTTTAAGCTACGCACTAGCAGTAGGCGCTTTGGGTTTCCCCCGTTTAGGTATCGCTGGTTTGGGTTATGGGTATTCGTTGGTCGTTTGGTTAAGTTTTTTAGGATTGAGGCTTCACTATAGGTGTAGTAAGCAATACGATGAATTTAAGCTATTCGATTGGCACCTTCCAAACTACAAAGATATTTCAGCGCTTTTCAAAATTGGTTTGCCAATTGGTTTGCATAATGTATTTGCCTCAGCCCATGCAGTCATTCTGTCGTTATTAGCTGGCAAGCTGGGTAAAGAGGTATCCGTTGCGCAGGAGGTGTCGTCTGTGCCCGTATCGACCATTGATATGCTGCTTTTGGGTCTGGTATTAGCGACAAACGCAGAGGTTGCGAATGCGACGGGGAAATTAAAAGCTGCGCAAGAACGTGATGAAAGAGCAACGCTCAAAACGCTGCAACAAAACGTCCAACGCTTTGGTAATGCAAGCCTGATCGTAGGCGTGTCTGTTGCATGCTGCGCTAGCCTCTTATTTACAGTTTTCTCCAAACAAATCTCAGAAATTTTTCTCGACACTTCACAAGCTATTCCCAAAGAAACCCTGCCATTAGCGCAAGCGATTTTATCTATCCATGGCGTGGGCGTCATTATCGACACGCTTAAAAATATCGGCATTAGCAATTTACTCAGTCTGCAGGACACCTTATTTGCTTCAATACTTGACACGATCGGCAATCTGCTGGGATTGGCCGCAGGCGCATACTTATCGTCACAAACGAATAAAAAAGCCGAGTGGCTATTTATGAGTCAAGTTTTAGGAAGCCTGATAGCGGCACTAGCTATCACCCATCGTTGGCTTAAAAAGAGCAGTTCTAATCAGAACAACAATATGGAGCTATATAGAGTGGCTTAATTTAGAGCGAGGTCGAGATTAGCGGCTCCATCCCCACATAGGTGATACAAAGGAATATAAATGCCCACACCTCTTTCTTCTCCCACATCTGTCAGATATAGGATTCCATCTTCGCACAGTGAAGAGAACCTTGGACTCTCTCCTACGACTTATAGGCAGCGTCAGATAACCAGTGAGCTGAGAGGCATATCAGAAGAAGAGATAAATGCAGAGAGAACGTCAACTGTCAGCGCGTCAGAAACGACAAGCTTGCTTAATTCTGCTAAACAAACAGAGCCTATTACTTACCTTGAAATTATCAATCAGTTATCCAAACCTTCTGTAACTTTGAGCCTATCTAGCTTAGGCACAATACTGCAGGGAATTGTTATAGGCATTGCGATACGCCACTTAAGCCAAAATCAAATGGCGGCCATCCCTTTAGCCACTGCATATGTGGCTCAAATCAGCAGTCCTGTGCAAGGAATACTGGCACCTACTAGCGTGTTTGTCGGGCAATTAAAGGGGGCGGAGGAAAAAGCTAGAATCGGTGAAATTGTCGCCCAAAGCTGGTGGATTGGAGGCGCATTAAGCTTGCCTACTGCTTTATTACTTAACCATGTTGCAGACTTTTTAAACGCTTTTGGTATTTCTGAAGAAGTCTCGCAAGCCGCGCAGGAATACTGTAACGCCGTAAGCTACGGCGTTATGCCATCGTTTTTGTATGCAAGTGATTTACATTTTGCTCGAGGTAACAAACAGCCTGAAATTGTTTTAGTGTCGGATACGGTAAAGGCAGTGCTGTCTTCGATTTTGAGTTACGCATTAGCAGTAGGCGCTTTTGGCTTTCCCCGTTTAGGTATTGCTGGTTTGGGCTACGGGACAGCACTGTCTGCTTGGCTAAGTTTTATAGGGTTGAGGCTTTACTATAAAAATAGCCGGCAATACGATGAGCTGAAGTTATTTGATAGACGTCTTCCAAACTACCAAGATATTTCAGCGCTTTTCAAAGTTGGCTTGCCAGTTGGCCTAAGTAACGTATTGACCTCAGCCAGTGCATTCATTCTGTCGTTATTAGCTGGCAAGCTGGGTAAAGAGGTATCTGTTGCGCAAGAGGTTTCATCGGTGCCTGTCGCGGTATTTAATACACTGCTCGTGGGCTTGGTATTAGCCGCAAATATAGAAGTTGCTAATGCGATGGGGAAATTAAAAGCCGCGCAAGAACATGATGAAAGAGCAGCGCTCAAAGCTTTGCAACAAAACGTTAAGCGCTTTGGTAACGCCAGCCTGATCATAGGTTTGTCTGCTGCATGCTGCGCTTGCCTGTTATTTACAGTTTTCTCCAAACAAATCTCAGAATCTTTTCTCGATACCTCACAAGAGACTTCCAAAAAAACCCTGCCATTAGCGCAAGCGCTTTTATCTATCAATGGCATGGGCCTCATTGCCGACACACTTAAAAATATCAGCATTAGCAACTTACTGAGTTTGCAAGATACCTTGTTTGCTTCGTTACTCGACATGGGTGGCAGCTTGCTGGGATTAGCCGCAGGCGCCTACTTATCGCCACAAACGAATAAAAAAGCCGAGTGGTTATTTATAAGTCAAGTTTTAGGAAGTTTGATAGCAGGGCTGGCTATTACCCATCGGTGGATTGAGAAGAGTAAATTTGAGAAGAATAACAATAGAGACTTAACTTCATTGGCTTAGATATGATTTTTTCCTTTTAGCGATTGAAATTTTCATCATCGCGGGTCTTGATCTAAATTGAATTTACTCCAAAAGGTTAGACCTAAAGTTCTAATTTTTTGGGGTAGGTGAGCATGTAATGTGGAGGGCAAGGCAAATGGGGCACCGCGATTGGACAGTGACTGCTCATCAAAAAAGCGGGCAAATTGGAGCCTAAACAGCCCCCAATCACCCCAAAACGGGGAAATTTGCTTTTTGTAAGCTATTGATTTTAAAGGGAATTTTTTGTGTCTGGCGGGAATCGAACCCGCGTTAAAGCGCGTATTTATAAGGCTCTGAGAGAAAAATCTGGCATTTTTGAAAAGTTCGCTTCTGTTTTTGAATGTATAAATTGGCCTGCTTTCTTACAGCACACTGGACATGCTCTATATGCCCTTATCAAAAATGGTCTTTTCGATGTTTACGATTGCAGTTTGTCTCTATGACTTTTTTATAGTGGTCTGGCGCTAAAAGTTAAAAAACATATTCCATTAAAGCGCAGTAGAAAGGCTATTATATTAGGCAAAAAAGCATATAATGCCCATTATTATGAGCAAATTTTCTATTCCCACACAAGTTTTAGAGCAGATAGCTCAACTAGGGCGGCGTATCCGTTTAGCTCGAATACGCCGCAGTCTATCTATTGCTGATTTAGCAGAAAAAGCAGGCATTAATCGAAATACACTCAATGCCTTAGAGCTTGGTAAACCAGGTGCCAGTGTCGGTGTAGTTGCTAGCGTATTGTGGACGCTTGGATTAGATAAAACGCTAGATATGGTTGCTGATTCCGACATGGATGCGCATGGCAAGGCTTTAGAAGCATCGCGCCGTCCAAAGCGAGCAAGTAAGCCAAGAACAGCAGGTAGTGAATATGATTTCTGAACGCCAAGTTTATATTTATATTCAACTTCCGGGCGCATTAAAAAGTATTCCAGCTGCTGTGCTCAGGGTGCAAACTTTATCAGACGGTAGGCGTATAGGTCGGTTCCGATACGGCGATCGCTATCTTCAAAACGCTCAAGCGATTGCACTAGATCCTTATCAATTACCGCTTGATAAGGTTGTATACGAATTCACTCAACTCAAAGGCATACCAGGCGCTGTGCGAGATGCTAGCCCTGATGCTTGGGGGCGGCGAGTGATTGAGTTTAAGCTCGAGAAGGCTGCTGGTGAGCTTGAAGAGTTGGATTATCTGCTGTATGGCCCACAAGATAATGCCGGCAATTTAGGCTTTGGCTTAAATGTGGAGCCGCCCCCGCCCAAGCGTCAATATAACCGTACCTACCAACTCGTCGAGCTGGTAAAGGCAGCACAAGCTATTGAAGAAGGGCAATCGATATCCGCTTCTTTATTACAGCAATTTGATCCCGGTACAAGTATGGGCGGTGCTAGACCCAAAGCGACTATCGAGGATTTACAATATTTATGGTTAGGGAAATTTCCTGCTCGAGGTGATCGTTGCAATCTGCAACGTATTGAATACGCAACGCTTGAATTAGCGCGCCGTTGTGGATTGAATGTAGCACGAGCAAAGTTACAAACAATAGGCGATATAGACGTACTTATGGTGCAGCGCTTCGACCGCGATTACACAGATAGCGGATATTTACGTTTTGGGTTCGTCAGTGGTTTGACCGTACTTAACTGCGATGACAATTATTTGGATCGTGCACGCTGGTCCTACCCTTTATTTGCCGATAATTTACGCCGCTGGTCAGATAAGCCAGAAGCAGACTGTGTAGAACTATTTCGGCGAATGGTCTTCAACGCAGCGGTGACTAATAATGACGACCATCCACGTAACCATGCCTTATTACACCGGCAAAGAGGATGGCGACTTTCGCCTGCTTATGATTTGGTACCCACGCCCCTAGTTAGTTTAGAACGGCGAGACTTAGCATTGAGTGTCGGAGATTTCGGCCGCACAGCCAGTATCTATAATTTATTATCACAAGTTGGGCGGTTCGGTTTGTCGATCAAAGATGCTCGCGACCAAATCAACCACATTGTGCAGATCGTGCTGCAGTGGCGCGAAATATTTTTTCATTGTGGGGTATCAGTACGCGATATGGACTATATCGCTCCAGCGATATTACCTGAGTGCTTCTTTCTTGAAAAATGCGTTGATAATAGCTAGATTAAAAAAATAATGGTGGAGCCGGCGGGAATCGAACCCGCGTCCGTAAGCACTCCACAACCAGCTCTACATACTTAGTTTAGTCTTTTGATTTAATCAGCACGGCGCGGACTAACACGCTTCGCGATGACGATTCGCTGAATTTGATATCAAGCAGTGCGACACAGCTTGATACGATCTGACGTATATGACCTCGCAGGTCTTGCGACCCTAACCCGTCAGAGAGCTAGTGCGAGGTTAGCTGAAGCCGCTGTTAGGCGGCGGCTAAATAGCTTTCGCTGTTTGCAGTTATATAATTTCCCATTGATTAACGAGGTGACGGGTCCTCGGTATGCACTGAATTGCTTTGCTACCCACGTCGAAACCAGGTCGGCCCCAAAGTGTTTCCATTATTTCACAAATGTAAATGCAATTTAAAAAATTTCTTTATGCCTCGCTAGTTCTTGCTCAGCACGCATTAGTAGCAAGCGCGTGCTCACTGCGTAGGGAAGCGTTGCATGACATTGCTGGCGGCGTTATGCCTTAAGGTCAGTACTAACGCACTATCTGCGTCTGTATTCCTTGTCCTGACTTAGGCAGGGATGCTCTAGAAATGTGAGGCTAGCGCAGTTAAAGCTAAAAGCTTTTTGCAGCGGAGAAAATATCAGGAAGATAAAAAGAGAGGGAAGAGCAAGCGCTCAAAACAAAGAAACAGCAAGAGATGGTGGGTAATACTGGGTTCGAACCAGTGACCCCTGCCGTGTGAAGGCAGTGCTCTACCGCTGAGCTAATCACCCATGAAGACGCGAATTATAGCAATGGCTTTTGCGTTGTGGGTAATCATCTTTTTCAGCTGGCTTTATCTGACTCAGTTTGTTGCGGTTTTGGTGCGTTTTTAGGGCAAGGTTTTTAGGCCGGCTTTAGGAAGATGCTTGGGGCATGTTAAAAGCATCTAAAAAGATGAATGCTGGAGGTGAAAATGAGCCGCTTGCTAATAGCAAAACCTCAACAGGCAAAGTCCATCTATAGATATTGAACAATTTCTTAGAAATGTTGGAAAAAGGGGTTTAAATATTCAGTGGCGGCATTTTTTGTTAAAGTGCACGGCTAGAATCCATTTCATGAATGTTTAAAAGCTTGTCATCGAAGTTGTCAATTGAGTTGCCAACTTAGCCGCCACCCCCAAGTATGCGGGGAAACAGGAAGCGGCGTGCACCTAGAAAACCCCGACGATGCTGGGCATCGTACCGCATTTGATAACAACGCAAATCACGAGTTGCTAGGTTTTTAGAGCCTGTTTAGCGTTTTTCAAAAATGCCCTTATTGAGGTGCAGAGCACACAAACCAGCGTGTATCTAAAGGTAGATGAGGGTTTTGGATACTGCACGGCTCCATAGGAGGCTGTCTGTTTAGACTTTTGTGGAGATTCTAAACGGGCTTTTAGGAAATAGAGGCTAACAGCTTGCCTAAAAGCGAGCTATCTCATAGCTAGAGATAGCGTAAGCATTTTAATTTTATTTATCTTTTTGAGCGAAACTCGCTATGTCCGAATCATCTGTCAATGACGCTTGCACAGAGCCAGCAGTACTTGATTTCAATAATTTTGGTTTGCATCCAGAAATTCTAAAAGCAATTGAAAAGCAAGGTTATACCGTGCCTACGCCGATTCAGGCGCAGACGATTCCTCTGGTGCTAGCGGGCAGAGATGTGCTGGGTGCAGCACAAACTGGGACGGGTAAGACGGCGAGTTTTTCTTTGCCCATTATTCAGCGTTTGCTGCCGTTTGCGAATACAAGCATGTCGCCTGCGCGTCATGCTGTGCGTGCGTTGGTGCTCACGCCAACGCGTGAGTTAGCTGACCAAGTCGCTGCGAATGTGCACGCTTATGCGCAATACACGCCATTACGCAGCGTCGCGATTTTTGGTGGCGTAGATATTGGCGCGCAAGCTGAAAAATTGCGGCTTGGCGCGGAGATATTAATCGCTACACCTGGTCGTTTGCTGGATCATTTGCAGCAAAAAAATACGCAGCTTAGCCAAGTGCAAATGCTGGTGCTTGATGAAGCTGATCGTATGTTGGATATGGGCTTTTTGCCTGCGCTTCAACGCATTCTAAATCTGCTGCCAAGCACGCGGCAGACTTTACTTTTCTCCGCTACTTTTTCAAATGAGATTACTAAGCTTGCGAACAGTTATCTGCGTGAGCCGGTAAAAATTGAAATTGCCCAGCGCAATGCGACCGCAACGAATGTGAGCCAGCGTGTGTATAAAGTCGCTGATGCTGATAAGCCAGCAGCAGTGATGCAGCTAATTCAAACATATGATTTGCAACAAGTCATTGTATTTTGCAATAGTAAAATCGGCGCAGGCCGACTGACACGCCAACTCGAGAAAGAGGGCTTGTCTGCTGTTGCGATTCATGGCGACAAATCGCAACTTGAGCGGATGAATGCGCTTGAGCAATTTAAGAACAAGGCAATAAAAGTGCTAGTGGCGACGGATATTGCTGCGCGTGGGTTGGATATTGCTGAGCTGCCGGCTGTGATTAATTTTGATTTGCCTTTTAGTCCAGAAGATTATGTTCACCGCATCGGTCGTACAGGCCGCGCTGGTGCCTCAGGCGCTGCACTTTCGCTGTGTAGCCCAAATGAATATAAACAATTGGCCGATATTGAGAAATTGATTGGGCGTCCGCTTGATCAAGAGATTTTGGTGATCAATTCGCCACGGGCTGTGCCTTACTCTTCAGCGAGCCGCTCCCGATCTAATAGCGCTTCCTCTCATTCATCTGGCCGCAGTGCTGCGCATAGCTCGCGTACTCGAGTCGCGCCTTTGCCTGTCGATGACTTTTTTACTAAACCCTACGAACCTTCGCCGACTACAGCAAACGCTGCTGAAGCTAATAGGCAAACAAGTCAGCAAAGTACGATGGGAAGCCTTCTCAGAACGTCTAAAAAACGGCCGTTGGCTGCTTTGCTTGGCGGAGGAGTTGCTCGTAGTCAAGCATCGGAAGAATAGATACTGGTGAGTTCAGCCTCTAAGCGCTTGCTCAACGTTTCATAAAACGACTAGTAGAGGTAAGAGGCAGTCATGCTGAGATTCCCCCGTTACCCCGACAGGCAGATCACAAACCTCTACTTTTTGTTTTTTTTAGATTTAAAACTAGCTCTAAAAATCTGTTCTAATGACATAGCGCATTAGCAACCCCCGCTACAAACGCACAACTTAATCCAATATTTAATACTGCCGCTCTGATATGCCCAGCCCCCGTTTTATTCATCTTCGCCTGCATTCTGAATATTCAATTGTTGATGGCACAGTTCGGCTTGAAGATGCTGTGCAAGCCGCAGCGCAAGACGGGCAGGGCGCATTAGCCTTAACTGATTTGAGCAATACTTTTGGCTTGATAAAGTTTTATCAAGAAGCTCGTCAACACGGGGTCAAGCCGATAGTCGGCTGTGATGTATGGATCAGTAATCCAGCCAACCGCGATAAACCTGGACGACTGTTGCTGCTGGTGCGTAATTGGACAGGCTATCTTAATTTATGTGAGCTACTCACTAAGGCCTGGCTGACTAATCAATATAAAGGGCGTGCTGAAGTTGATGCGCAATGGTTTGAAGAAGGCCTGGCAACCGGTCTGCTAGCTTTATCTGGCGGACTTTTAGGGGATGTTGGGCAAGCCTTTACCAATGGCAAGCCAGCACTTGCGCGTGCTCATGCGCAGCGTTGGGCCTGTCTTTTTCCCGATGCTTTTTATCTTGAATTACAGCGCGCCGGGCAGCCGGGTGAAACGGCTTATATCCAGCAAACGCTGACGCTCGCCGCTGATTTGCAATTGCCGGTGGTGGCGACCCATCCCGTGCAATTTATGACGGTTGATGATTTCACTGCGCACGAAGTGCGGGTGTGTATCTCGCAAGGCGATATTTTGGCGAACCCTAACCGTCCAAAACGCTTTACGACTGAGCAGTGTTTTCGCACGCAAGCGCAGATGTGCGAAAGCTTTGCCGATATTCCGTCAGCACTTGCGAACACGGTTGAGATTGCTAAACGTTGTAATCTCATCTTGGAGCTAGGCAAAGCTAAATTGCCGCTTTTCCCAACACCTGTTGGGATGACGCTTGATGCTTATCTGCTAGAACAGTCGCAAGCGGGGCTTGAAGGGCGGCTTGAACAATTATTTAAAGATCCCGCTGAGCGGGAGCGGCAACGGCCAATCTATTACAAGCGCCTTGAGTTTGAGTGTAATACGATCATTGGGATGGGCTTCCCAGGCTATTTTTTGATCGTCGCTGACTTTATCAACTGGGCCAAAAATAACGGCGTGCCAGTAGGCCCAGGGCGTGGCTCAGGAGCTGGCTCCCTAGTGGCTTACGCGCTTGGCATCACCGATCTCGACCCGCTGTATTACAACTTGCTATTTGAGCGCTTCCTCAATCCAGAACGCGTTTCGATGCCAGATTTTGATATCGATTTCTGCCAGCATGGGCGCGATCGCGTGATTCAATATGTAAGAACTAAATATGGTGCGCCAGCCGTTTCGCAAATTGCCACCTTTGGCACGATGGCAGCGAAAGCCGCTGTGCGTGATGTGGGACGCGTGCTGGACTTAGGCTATAACTTTACCGATGGCATCGCTAAGTTGATTCCATTTAAGCCCGGTAAGTTAGTCACCATTAGCGACGCGCTGAAAGAGGAGCCGCTGCTTGCCGAGCGTTTTGAAAGCGAAGAAGAAGTCAAACAACTGCTCACTCTAGCGCAGCGGGTTGAAGGTCTTTCACGCAATGTTGGGATGCACGCTGGAGGTGTGCTGATTGCGCCGGGCAAGCTGACTGATTTTTGCCCTTTGTATACGCAAAGCGATGAAAGCGGGATTATTAGTCAATATGACAAGGATGACGTTGAGGCCATTGGGCTTTTGAAATTTGACTTTCTCGGTTTGACCACTTTAACCATTCTCAATTGGGCCAAGCGTTATATTCAGCTGCTTGACCCAACTAAAACTGATTGGTCATTGGAGCAAATACCGCTAGATGATCCAGCGGCTTTTGCGATCATGAAAAAAGCCAATACGGTCGCTGTATTCCAGTTTGAAAGTCGCGGCATGCAGGGCATGCTTAAAGATGCGCAGCCAGATCGCTTCGAAGACATCATTGCCTTGGTGGCATTGTACCGACCTGGTCCAATGGATCTGATCCCAAGCTTTTGCGCACGTAAGCACGGGCGTGAAAAAGTGGACTATCCCGATGCGCGGGTAGAAGCGGTGCTCAAAGAGACCTACGGAATTATGGTCTACCAAGAGCAGGTGATGCAGATGGCGCAAATTATTGGTGGCTACTCACTGGGTAGCGCCGATTTACTGCGTCGTGCAATGGGTAAGAAAAAAGCCGAGGAAATGGCTAAGCATCGTGCCTTATTTCGTGAGGGTGCAGCGGTAAATGGGCTGAGTGGAGAGAAAGCCGACGAAATCTTCGATTTAATGGAGAAATTTGCCGGCTACGGTTTTAATAAATCGCATGCGGCCGCGTATGCTTTGCTTGCCTATTACACAGCCTGGCTAAAAGCGCATCATCCTGCTGCCTTTATGGCTGCCAATATGAGTTTGGCGATGGATGATACCGATAAGGTCAAAATCCTCTTTGAGGATTGCTTAGCAAATAATCTTATCGTTTTACCGCCGGATATTAATCAGTCTGCTTATTATTTTGAGCCAGTTGCGCACACCGACGCCGAACCGACCGAAGAAATGCTGCAAAGCTCCGGGGGCAAGGAATGCCTGCGCAGACAGTACGCTAGTACGGCAAGCAGGCATGACGCCGCCCCCGGGGCTTTGCAGCGTTTCTCTAAAACGATTCGTTATGGGTTGGGGGCAATTAAGGGAAGTGGTCAAAACGCGATTGAAGAGATCGTGCGAGCGCGCAAGGAAAAGCCTTTTACTGATTTACTCGATTTTTGCACCCGCATTGATCGCCGTACCGTCAATCGCCGTGCCATGGAGGCGCTGATTCGCGCAGGTGCCTTCGATTCACTTGATACCCATCGCGCCCAATTATTGGCGAGCTTGCCCTTCGTTATCGAAGCTGCCGAGCAGGCCAATGCAAATGTGTTGCAAGGCGGCTTATTTGAGCATGACAGTGCAAGTGACAATGCCTTAGCGTACGCTTCTGAACGCATTAAAGAGTTGCCATGGGATGAGAAGCGCAAGCTGCAAGAAGAAAAGATAGCGCTTGGCTTTTATTTATCAGGGCATCCTTTTAATGGATACCAAACAGAAGTACGTCGCTTTATTAAGCAAACGCTGGCTGACTTAAAAGAGGGCAGAGATAAGCTCGTTGCTGGCGTGATAGTGAGTCTGCGTACCCAAATGACGCAGCGCGGCAAAATACTTATTGTCTTGCTTGACGATATGACCAGCCAATGTGAAGTCAGCGTTTTCCATGAGCAATATGAAGCTTATAAACGCTTCCTTAAGGAAGATGAGCTTTTGATTGTGCAGGGTAATGCGCGTTACGATAGCTTTTCAGGCGGCATACGTTTCTCAGCAACGACAGTGATGAATCTGGAAATTGCCCGCAGCCGTTTTGCTCGTGTTTTGCGCTTGTCGTTATATGGCAAGACAGATGCGCAGAAGCTGGGCAAGCTGCTGAAGCAATATCAAACAAGTAGTGAAAGTAGCGCTAACCAGCCGCCGCAAGCGCCCACGCAGCAAGCTGCTGGTCGTTCTATGTCAAAACAAGCGGGCCAGCCCTCACAAGCAGAGAACAGCCTTGATGACGGCAAATTGCCCGTGCAAATTTATTATCGCAACGCGATAGCTGAGAGTGAATTTATGCTTGGGGCTAATTGGCGGGTAAGGCCAGCGGACGAGCTGATTGCATTACTCAGAAGTGAATATGCGGATTGCACGGTTGAAATCTGTTACTAAAAGAAGCCTCAAAAAGACGGCTAAAGAGGTGAGGGGTGATCATGTTGGGGTGATGCGCAAACCCCAACATGCAGACTACAAGATTTTAATTTTTGTTTTCTGAGACTTTGAATAGTCTATTGAGCCAAATTTTCTTTAAGGTTTGGCGTTGTTTTGGCGTTCCCCCTGGCGGTGCATCATCATCAACTTAACATAGCGATAATACGAGCCTTCCGCGTTTGCGATGGCGAGCATTAGCCCTTCTTTACCATCTAAAAAGCCGAGACGCATAAAATAAGTGCGGATAAACGACCATAGGCCATGCCCAAGCGCTTTACGTAGTGAGGCTTGCTTGCCCTGCTCAAAGAGCGTCTGAGCGCTAGCGCTGGAATAAAGATTGGTTTTGTCCAGCGCGTCGTGTAAATCAGGAATGGAAATATGAATGATCGGCCCTTTAAGTTTGCCGAGCTTCCCCTTAACGATCAGACTGGGGTGAACCCGCATCTCGCTAAAGCGCGCGCTGTCACGCTTAAATAGGCGTTTGACGTAGTCAGGCCACCATCCGGCATGCTTCATAAAACGGCCACAAAAGCTAGAGCGACGGGGTGTCGCATAAGCAGCATCAGTGTTGCTGAGAGTCAAAATATGTTCGATTTCAGCACGTAACTCAGGGCTGAGGCGTTCATCTGCGTCAAGGCAAAGTACCCAGTCACTGCTTGCTTGATCCAAGGCACGATTTTTTTGTTGGCCATCGCCCGGCCAGTCAGTTTCAAACACGCGTGCCCCAAGGCTGCGACACAACGCTTGTGTGCCATCAGTACTGCCAGAATCAAAGACAATCATCTCATCAACCAACCCCCGCACTGACTCAAGGCACTCACGAATATCGTGTGCTTCATTTAGCGCAACAACAATCAAACTTAGGCTGGCACGGCTCAAGACTTTTCTCCAATTAGTTGCATGTTTTTATGTTGTGATCCTGCATAGTTAGTACAGCCAAGCAAGATGCCGCTCAGCAGTACAAATAAATGGCCTTCAGAGAAATCAAGCAATAAAGAATTGACTAAACACCCAAGCGCAAACATGAAAAGCCAGCTGCCGAGTAGCTCACGCGCAGGCAGCGCCAGCCGTGCTGTTGCGCGGGCAATCTGAAACAACAGATTAGCAAACAGGCCTAAACCCACTATCCCTAACTCAACAGCCAATAAAAGATATTGATTGTGGGGGTTGTTAGTGGTTTTATCATTTGCATAATTTCCGCTTTGCGTCAGTAACTTGAATTCTTGTTGTACAGCGCCTACACCGTATCCCAAAATCGGTCTTTGCGTGAAAAAGCCGAGGCTTCTGCGATACCATTCGAGCCGCAAGCCAGACGAGGTGATTGCATTACGCTGCTGAGAATCGCTGATTTCAGTTGTGATGTGCATCAGGCGATTGTCCTGTTTCTGTACTGAAAAGCCAATCAGTACCACACAAGGTAAGATCAAAATCAGTAAGGGTAGGGCGACTGAAAAAAATCTTTTATGACGATAATGCCAAGCAAAATGTATGGCTTGATAAAAGAGTAAAAGCGCCACCATGATTTGGCCAGTACGGCCTTGCAGCATCACAAATACATTTGCAAACGCTAACCAAGCTAGCCCGTAGTAGGCCATCTTGATACGGATATTTTTAGCCGTGAGAGCGGCGCTCATGACCACATTAAATAGCAAGGCCGAAAAAAGGCCTGCAGTAATGCGATTTTTGAAAACCCAAGCATACGTTTCTGGGTTGCTTGCGTTGTATAAAGGGCCGATCTCGGTGAGGCCTAGGTAATTGGCTGTCGAGAGTAGCAAAACTAAGGTCACGCTAGCTAGCAAGCCGCGGCGGGCTGTTTCGGCTAAGTCAGCACCTTGAAAGACTAAGATAAGCAAGGGAATAAAAAGCAATTTTCGATATTTGGCCAGCCATGCTGCGCTTTCACTGAGCGGTGCTACGCTATATAGCAAACTCAGCGTGAGCGCGAGCATCAGTAAAATAGCGGCAACGCTCACCGGGTGGCGCAGCATCAAGCGTGCATTACGCCATACTTCTGGTGCCAGTAAAGCCGCAAGGGTAAAAAGAATTATCGAAATATTGGTCAGTGCAGTCGAGCACGGTACTGACCACAACGCGAGCAGTGCAAAGGCCCGTGCCGCAGCGAGTGGATATGAGCTCAAAGACTGGGTCGGCGCACTGCTTGCCTCATTTGTGAGGGGTGAAAGCGTTGTAAGCGTGGGGTGGCTGTGCCGTAATTTTGCACATAGCTTTTCTATCATTAGGATTAATCCAAAACACTGAACATATAGGTGATTTGCAGTATAACGTAAGTCATGAAAAAAACATTTTCGCTTCCCCAGTCCTCCCTTTCCACGCTCGCCAAAGCATCTGAGATGCCTGTGGTGCTTAAACGCCTGTGGCGCTACTTGAAGCCGCATTTATGGGCAGTACTGTGCGCTATTCTCGCGATGGGTCTGGTCGCGGCGAGTGAGGCGGGTATTCCGGCGCTCCTTAAGCCTTTGTTGGATCAAGGTTTTGGCACTAAAGGTCAGACATCTCAGCTCAAACGACTGATTCCGCTAGCAGTGATTGGCCTAGCCCTCATGCGAGGCGTGGCTCAATACGCGTCTAACTATTTGTTGGCTTGGTTGTCAAATCGCATCTTGCTCACTTTGCGCTTGCAAATGTTTGAGCGTGTGCTGCAATCTAGCGCTACTTTTTTTCAGCGTGAAACGGCTAGCACACTCATTAACGCCATGGTTTTTGAAGTGAGCCAAGTGCTGAATGCGCTCACCAATGTGATGGTCACACTCTTACGTGATTCGCTCACCGTGTGCTTTTTGCTTGGCTATCTGCTTTATCTTAATTGGCGGCTTACCTTAGTGGTCGCGATGATTTTGCCCGTGATAGGTTGGCTCGTTGGCAGAATTAACCGACGTCTGCGGCGCTTAAATCGTGAGCATCAAATGCTCACCAATGAACTGTCTTATATCGTTGAAGAAACGGTAGCCGGTTATAAAGTCGTTAAAGTGCATAACGGCGAGCCTTATGAGCTAGAACGTTTCTCTGCTATGAGTCGCCGTCTGCGTGGCTACTCAATGCGTATGACAATTTTTGGTGGCCTCGCGCAGCCACTCACGCAATTTCTCGCTTCATTTGCGCTGGCTATTGTGATTACCTTAGCGGTTTTGCAATCAGCGGCAGATCAAACTACGGTCGGTGGCTTTGTGGCTTTTGTCACGTCCATGCTATTGATTATTTCTCCGCTAAAACATCTGATAGATGTGAATCAGCCGCTACAGCGTGGGATAACGGCAGCGGAGTTGATTTTCGGCTTAATCGATCAGCCGATGGTTGAACCAAAGGGTGGCTCGCAACCCTTGCTGCACGCGCACGGCAAAATTGAGTTTCAACAGGTCCATTTCAGCTATGGATCACAAACACCTTCGGTAGTGCCATCCAGCAAATCATCCACTACAGCAGCCGCTACGGCATTACTGCCAACCCTCTCAGGTATCTCGCTTGTGATTGAGCCGGGTGAAATGGTGGCATTAGTTGGGCCATCAGGCAGCGGCAAGTCCACCCTGGCGAGCTTAATGCCCCGTTTTTTCGATCCAACTGGCGGCCAAATTTTATTAGATGACATTGCGCTTAATGATTACCAACTTGCTGATTTGCGCCGTCAAATTGCATTTGTTGGTCAAGATGTTGTGCTGTTTCATGACTCAATCGCAGCCAATGTGGCTTACGGCCAAGACTATGGGCAGGAGATTGACCGCGCCAAAGTTCAGCAAGCCTTAGCTAGCGCTCATTTAACTGGGATGATCGCGGCACTGCCTGAAGGAATCGATACTTTAGTTGGCAAAAATGGAATGAGATTGTCAGGGGGGCAGCGGCAGCGGCTGGCGATTGCACGTGCAATTTACAAAAATGCACCGATTTTGATTCTAGACGAGGCAACCTCAGCGCTTGACGCTGAATCGGAACGTCATGTGCAGGCTGCGCTCGAAACTTTAATGCAAGGTCGCACTACGCTGGTGATAGCGCATCGGCTTTCTACGATTGAGCGAGCAAACCGTATTGTGGTGCTAGATGAAGGGCGCATCGTTGAGCAAGGTAGCCATGTTGAGCTACTCAGTAAGCAGGGGTTATATGCCCGTCTCCATCAGCTTCAATCGAAATAAAGATAAGAGCCTATCACGACCTTTTAGAAAGATCGTGAATAGGCTCTAAGAACTACGAATGAAAAGAAGCTGCAGCGCGGCTTTTATGCTATTAGCTCGGCCATTATGTTCCATGCTGGGCAGCCTTCTTACCTTTTACTGTGTATTAAGCTATATCAAGTTTTTATAGAATCATTAAAAGAATGCTTAGCGAGCCGAGGCTTGTTCGAACTCAGAAACTCAGAAGTTTTGGATTGTAGTAGTTTTAAACGGTCCTCCATATCTTTAGATAAGCAGATTAATCGTTGACGTTCCCTCTCATTCTGCTGCAAATCCATGTGGAGTTGTTTTGAATCTTCCACATACTGTTTCAAATCTTTCACATGCTGTTCCGAATCTTCCATTTGTTGTTCCAAATCTTCCATTTGCTGTTTCAAATCCTTCTGATACCGTTTCGCAAGGGGCAGAGCATCATTAGAGCCTATTATGTCTTCTAGTATGTCTTCTAGTCGCATGCTAAAGCTTCCACCAACAGGAGGCCTATCGAGGAGAGGGAACGTACTTTGCGCGCTATTGATTTGCTTCTGAAAGGCGGAATCCGGCTGAACTTGGCTCTTCCCTGATGATCCGGGATAGCAAAAAGATGATGTTGTTTGTCTTATCGGTTTATTAGTGACAACTCCTGCTTTATTCACGTCTAAGCCAGGTTTTTCGGTCTTTTTCTTTTGCGTAGCCATTTCTTTCAAACGCTGAGGTACGCCCACCAACGTCCTACAGCCTGCTGTGACACGTGTGCTGAATCGAGAGAGGGAAGTTGCCCCTGTTGTTTGCCTTGTTGTTGTATCAGAAGTTTCGCGTCGAACATGGCTTAATATGCTTCCAAGCATGGCTTCTCCTCTTTTGTGTATTCAATTTGCGTTAAACAAATAACAGCTCTCCAATCCAGGAATCAATTCATCATAGGAAAGCAGAGAAGTTTTTATGTAATAACAGCGAAGAAATGGCTAGATTGACGAATCTGTTCAAAGCCTTTCTGACAAGGCATTAAAATTCAATATAAGCAGCTCGGGAATACACCACTGGCCAGCGTCACCAATTCGGTTATCCATGAGATCAAGGCAGTTAAAAGGATAGCTGTTACCCAATATTCTGGTTATGAGGATGATTTGTACCTCGCTGCGATCTCGCAGAAGATTGACGAGTACGAACGTGCAATGGCAATCAGACAATACAGGCTGAGGCCCCTAAAAAGAAATGAAGTCAGCGCTCGTCGCTAAGTGGCACCACTTCATATTGTCCTTGATGAAACTGCGCCACGCTTTGTAGTGATACCGGTTTACCAATTAAATCGCGCATCTGTGCAAGATGTACAGACTCTTCTGCAAGCAAAAGTTCAATGATGACGGGTGCGGCAAAAACGCGCAAAGTGTTTGAATTAGTTTGTCGCGCTGAGTTTAAAATTTCCCGCAATATTTCATAACAGATGGTGCGTTGCGTCTTTATCTGCCCGTTGCCGTGGCAGGTAGGGCAATCTTCGCAAAGGATAGCGCTAAGTGAGGCGCGAGTACGCTTACGCGTGATTTCGACTAGGCCAAAGGCAGAAAAGGGACTAACTGAGAAAGGCACGCGGTCGCTGGCGAGCGCCTCTTTTAATGCGGTAAGCACAGCGTTGCGATGAGCCGGGTTTGGCATATCGATAAAATCGACGACGATGATCCCACCTAGATTACGTAGTCGTACTTGCTGCGCTAGTGTGTTCGCTGCCTCTAAATTGGTAGTAAGGATCGTCTGAGCGCTGGTACGTGCATCCGTGCAGTTACCAGTATTGACATCAATGATTGCCATGGCCTCAGTTTGCTCAATGATCAGATAGCCGCCAGATTTGAGGGCTACGCGCTTTTCCAACGCTAGTTGAAGATCAGCTTCGATAGCGTAGTGCTCAAAGATTGGTTTGGCTTGTGCATAGTGATGCAGTTTGGCTTGCAGATTAGGCGCAAAGACAGCGGCGAATTCGCTCAGCTGTTGGAAGGTTTTGGGGCAGTCGATTGAAATCTGCGTTGTGTTATCGCTTGCCATATCGCGCAGTACGCGTTGCGCTAAATTGATCTCTTGATACAGCAAAGCCGGCGCAGGTAGACGTTGTGCTTGTGCGCAAACGGTGGCCCATTGTTGGCGCAGATGCACAATATCGTCGGCCAGCCCATCGGCGGGTGCTTCTGTTGCACTGGTGCGTATCAGATAACCACCCGACTCGTCAGGCGGTAGCGCGGCTTTTAAGCAGGCGCGCAATGCTTTGCGCTGCGCCGAGTCGCTAATTTTTTGCGACACGCCAAGCGTCGCTTCACGAGGTAAATAGACTAGCCAGCGCCCAGCTAAGCTAAGCCGGGTTGAGAGCCTGGCGCCTTTTGTCCCGAGTGGGTCTTTAATAACTTGTACGAGCAGGGTTTGGCCGACAAATAGCGTTTCTTCAATGGGCGGTTGCTGCTGAGTCGATGAGTGGCTAGCAATATTGGTCTTAGAAAGAAGAGGGTGCCAGAGATCATCAGCTTGCAAAAAAGCCGTACGGGCGAGGCCAATATCAAGAAAGGCAGCCTGCATTCCCGGCACAACTCGTATTACTTTGCCAAGATAAAGGTTGCCCACTAGGCCTTGCTCGCTTGCCAGGCCTGAAGTTGGCGTGCGCTCGATATGTAATTCCTGAGCGCCGCCATGCTGGACAAGGGCAATGCGAGTTTCCTGGGGCGTGACATTAATGAGAATTTCTTCGTTCATGGCACCGCCTAAGCACGCTCAGGCACTTATTAGTTAGATTCGCGAGCCTCGGCGAGTTTAACTGGCACCGGCTTATCGCCCCAGAGTTCCTCTAGGTTGTAATGTTGCCGCATGGCAGGCTGCAAAATATGCACGATAGCGTAGACGCAATCGACGAGTACCCACTCGCCATTTTCTTCCCCTTCAGTGCCAATAACGTCAAAGCCTGCTTCCTTCACTTTGCTGCGTACGTGGGAGGCGAGTGCTCTTGTTTGTCGATTTGAAGTGCCACCTGCGACGACTACACAGTCGAATAATTCGCTTAAATGCGTGGTATTAAATACTTGAATGTCTTGCGCTTTGGCTTCTTCGAGGCCGTCGAGAATAGCGCGTTGTAGTTTGCTAAGATCCATAGTCAACTTTGGTAGAGGCGGTAGCGACGAATATATCGCCAAACCGCTTGGGGCACGTTATATACGGTTTGATTATGCGTTGGATTGTGTACAGGCGTATGTGCGGTGATTTGGCGAATATGCGTCGAAGAAATATCAGGCGTTAGCATCGTATCCAGCAAAATTAAGCCTTGAGGCTGTGCATGGAGTTGAGCGTTAGTGCTTGCGCGTATAGCGATTTCATCTGCGATCTCAGGTGGCGCCGATGCGAGCGTAAAACCTGGCCGTAATCCTACGCCTAAATGAGCATAATCAAATAAGCTGCGCCAATTATGCCAGGTATTGAGTCGACACAGCTGATCATTACCCATAAGTAGGGTCAACGATGCCTGGGGACCAATACGTTTGCGCCACGCCATCAGCGTATCAAGCGTAAAAGTTGGACCACTGCGTTCAATTTCGTCAGTAGCGACGCTGACAGAAGTGTTTGCAAAGGTGTTTGAAAAATTAAGCTCTTTAGCGGCCAGTCGGGTCATCATAAGACGATGGCGTGCACTCGAAATATTTGATTTTTGCCAGGGCTGACCTGCTGGTAATAAAATTAGCTCGGTTAACTGTAATAGCTCAGCAAAGCGCCGCGCTAGCGCCAAATGCCCTTCGTGAATGGGGTCAAAAGTACCGCCTAAAATGCCAATGTGCATAGAACGCTAGAAAAAATGAGAAGTTTTATCTCTTGTTTCAAATTGACTCATTCTCGATGGATAAATCCGTCATGCCGTGCAATTCATTCCTAAAGCCAATCGCGTGCGACTAGAAAATCTGTATAAAGCTGCGCCTCGGGTGAGTTGGGCTCTGGTTTCCAATCGTAGCGCCAGGTTGCCACTGGGGGTAAAGACATCAGAATTGATTCAGTGCGCCCACCGCTTTGTAAGCCAAATAAGGTGCCGCGGTCTAAGGCTAGATTAAATTCAGCATAGCGTCCGCGTCGGTAAGATTGGAATTCTCGTTCGCGTTCCCCAAAAGGTAAATCACGACGCTTTTCGATAATCGGTTGATAAGCTTTAAGGAAAGCTTCGCCAACGCTTTGCATCATGGCTAGGCTGCGAGTAAACCCAAGCTCAGCAAAATCATCGTAGAAAATTCCGCCGATGCCACGTGGCTCGTGGCGGTGTTTGAGAAAAAAATATTCGTCGCACCAACGCTTAAAACGCGGATATAACGCTGCGCCAAATGGCGCAAGTGCATCATGGCAGATTTGGTGAAAATGCCGCGCATCTTCCATAAAGCCATAATAAGGTGTCAGATCCATGCCACCGCCAAACCAAAAAACCGGCTCGTCCGAGGCGGTTTCATCTGCGCCATAAGAAGACATAGAAAGGCTGGCATCTTCGCAGCGGGCATGCTGTGTCATTTTTTGTGTATGCCAATCTCCAGCGAGGGGCTGCGCGTTAGCAGAGACGGGTAAGCCTTTAGCGGTCGCGATAAGCATGCGCACATTCATATGCACCGTTGGGCAATATGGATTTCTCGGATGCAGCACGAGCGATACACCTAGGGCTTCAAAGCCGCAGCCAATTAGGTGAGGGCGGGCGGCCGTGGCTGCACTTGGTAGCTTATTGCCGCGCACGTGGGAGAAATTGACGCCACCGCGCTCAAACAAATTGCCTTGCTCTATAACGCACGATAGACCATCTCCAGAAAGCTGCTCGCTAGCAGGCTTTTGCCATGCATCCCGCGTAAAAGATTTTCCATCAAGCTGCGTTAACGTATCTACGATGCGCTGCTGTAAACCCAGCAGAAAATCACGCACAGTAGCAATATCGATGGGTTTATCCACAATGGTGTCCAGGCAATAAGTAGGCGTTTAAAAGCCTTATATTTTTGTATCTACTAATAGCCCGCGTAGGCTGGGATTAGGGCGTCTCCAATGATCTACAACGCGCAGCCCTCCCGCGCAGACAGTGCAAGAGTACTGTCTGCGCGGGAGGGTAAAGCTGCAGATCATTCGAGAGAGGCTTTACTGCTTGCGATTGATTGCGCGATAGCCAATATCGTGTCGATATTGCATGCCATCAAAAGTGATTTGGTTCACTGCCTCGTAAGCGACTGACTGTGCGCTGCGTACTGAATCTGCCAGCCCAACTACACAAAGCACGCGCCCGCCGGTGGTGACAAGCTGATTATCGACAAGCTTGGTCGCAGCGTGAAAGGTGATGGCGTTATCAGTTGGTGGTGCGATACCAGAGATGACGTCGCCTTGAGCCGGGGTTTGCGGATAGTTACGGGCCGCAAGTACCACGCCGAGCGCCGTACGGCGATCCCATTCGGCTTCGGTTTCATCGAGTTTGCCAGCAATAGCCTGCGCCAGGATTTTAGAAAAATCGCTTTTTAAGCGCGCCATAATGACTTGAGCTTCAGGGTCGCCCAGGCGGCAATTAAATTCAAGCACTCTAGGCTGACCTTGCGCATCAATCATTAAACCTGCGTATAAAAAGCCGGTGAAGCGATTTCCTTCGCTTTCCATGCCGTTTACAGTCGGCAAAATAATTTCCCGCATAACGCGGGCATGCAATTGTGGCGTAATCACGGGTGCAGGTGAGTAAGCCCCCATGCCGCCAGTATTTGGTCCCAAATCGCCATCAAGCAGACGCTTATGGTCTTGGCTAGAGGCAAGCGCAAGCACGTGCTTGCCATCTACCATCACAATAAAGCTGGCTTCTTCCCCATCGAGATATTCTTCAATAATAATCGAGGCCTTTTCATCCGCAAGTTTGCGCTCAGCCAGCAGTGTATCAACGGCGGCGTGTGCTTCAGCAAGACTCTGCGCGACGACTACGCCTTTACCTGACGCTAAGCCATCCGCTTTGATGACCAGCGGTACGCCTTTGCTTTCCACATATTGATGCGCAGCTTCGGCTTCGGAAAAATTTTGGTATTCGGCAGTAGGAATGTTATGCCGTTGCATAAAGGCTTTAGCAAATTGCTTGGAGCTTTCCAGCTGCGCTGCTTGCTGAGTAGGGCCAAATATTTTGAGGCCGCGGGCACGAAAGAAATCGACTAAACCATCTGCCAGCGGGGCTTCTGGCCCAACTACAGTAAGTGCGATTTGCTCTTTCTCGACGAAATCAGCCAGTGCCTCGAAATCGGTCAGGGGTACATTGCACAGCGCGTCGTCAGAAGCTGTGCCACCATTGCCCGGTGCCACATAGACACGTTGTACCAGCGCCGATTGAGCAAGTTTCCATGCTAATGCATGTTCCCGGCCACCTGAGCCGACCACTAGTAATTTCATAGTAATTTCCGAAATGAGTCCGAAGTGAAAAATTCGTTGCCAAGGTTCGTTTTTAAGCGGCCTGTTCAACGTCTCAAAGAAACAAAAATTAGAGATTTATGGCTTGCTCGGTGGGGGTTCTCTACATTTAATTCAATTTATCCCCCCAACCGAGAAAAAATGGCAAAGCATGGTAGGGGGCAAAGCGTTTAATTAAATACGGAACCCCAACATGCTGCTGACAATCTTGATGATTCTTTGAAGGTAATTATGTTGGGGTTCCTTTGCCACCCTCAACCGAGGCGTTAGCGTTGCTTGTTTTTGACAGTAGCTGTCAAATTTCGTCAAGCACGGCATTGCTAAACACGTGCTGCACGTCATCAAGATTTTCGAGAGCGTCTAACAGTTTTTGCATCTTCAGTGCCTCTTCACCTGTGAAGCTGACTTCATTTTGCGGCTTCATCGTAATCTCAGCGAATTCCGCGACTAAACCCGCTGCAGCAAATGCATTTTTTACTTTCTCGAAGTCAGCCGGTGCGCAGATCACCTCAAAGCTGCCATCATCGTTTTTGATGATGTCATCTGCTTCGACGTTAAGTGCTATTTCCATTAACGCTTCTTCAGAGACATCAGGTGCAAATAGCAGCTGAGCGCAGTGTGTGAACATAAAGGCGACGCAGCCGTCTTGCCCCATATTGCCGCCGTGTTTAGCAAACGCATGGCGTACTTCAGCCACGGTGCGGATGCGGTTATCCGTCATGCACTCAACGATCACTGCGGCACCAGACGGGCCATAGCCTTCGTAGCGTAGCTCTTCATAGTGCGCCCCATCCAGCTCGCCTATGCCACGCGAAATCGCCCGCTGAATATTGTCTTTGGGCATATTAACATCGGTGGCTTTATCAATTGCCAGGCGCAAGCGCGGGTTGCTATTCGCGTCGCCTCCGCCTAAGCGGGCAGCAACGGTAATTTCTTTAATTACACGAGTCCAAATCTTGCCGCGTTTAGCATCTGTAGCGGCTTTTTTATGTTTGATATTGGCCCATTTAGAGTGACCGGCCATCAAAATCTCCAGCGCAGCTGAGTTTTTCATCAGCTCGCGTTATAAGGTTATTAAGGAAATACTGAGCAAATCGAGCGTAGTGCCATATCTTTGCCGCTGTACTAATGTACTGGCAGCAAAGGCATTTTTGTTTGCGATTGATTCAGCACTTCCTTAGGGTTGTCGTGTTAATTACGTTTGCTTTCGCTATATGCAGGCGGCAGCGCAGAGAGAAATTTAAGTTGAATGTACCTACCTAAATACATCTTCAAAGTGAGCGCAATTTTATCATGGAGTTTGAGCTTTGCAGGATTGGATTAAGTGGAGGAGCGTAAGCGCTAGGCACTTTCATTTCGCCCCCTCTCTTATTGCAAAGAATAAGAAAGAAAAATTTTTCCAAGCTTCGACTGATATTGACCCGTTTGTAACCTACAAAAATTAGAGCTATCTTAAAAACTTACATAACAAAAAATTTTTAGCTGATTAGGGCAATTTTTTACCGTTCAAAAGCTAGGAGGGAACGATGAAAACTGATGCTCAGCTTTATGAAGACATTATGGCAAAGCTCAAGTTCGAGCCTAGTTTAGATGCTTCCAATATTACCGTCGCTATTGATGGCAAAGTCGTGACATTAGGCGGTAAGGTCAGCAGCTTGCTTGAAAAGCATGCTGCCGAGCGAGCTGTCAAAAATATTGCTGGCGTTAAAGGAGTGGCTAATGAGCTCGAGGTGGAATTAGCCAGCCGCTATCGAGTATCAGATGCGGCTATTGCTAACGCCGCTGTCAATGCCTTGGAATGGAATAGCGCTTTACCTCAGGATCAGATTAAGGTCAGCGTCGAGGATGGTCGCGTAATACTCACCGGCAACGTGGATTGGTGGTACCAGCGTGAAGCGGCTGACAAAGCGATCAGGCGACTCGCGGGCGTAAAAAGCTTGAATAATCAGATTCTGATCAATAGAGGGACGAGCCCCTCAGCAGAAGAAATCAAATCTCAGATTAAGCGGGAATTTCATCGTCATGCACAGCTCGATGCTGAGCAGATTGGGGTTGAGGTGAACGCGCAAGGTAAGGTGACGCTCAAAGGCCGAGTGCGTTCCTGGGCAGAGTTAATGGAAGCCAGGCGGGGGGTCTGGTCAGTGCCAGGCGTTACCCAGGTAGAGGAACAACTAAGTATTGAATAGGGGCGTTAAGAACAAATAGCAGAAATATGGAAACGGGAGAATTTTATGATGATTGGCGATAGCGGTAACAACAAGTTTTAACGTGTCTTGAGCACGAATCAGTGAAAAAGGCCGCACAAATTAATCAGATTAAAAGTAAATAATGCGAGAAAGCTATTGGCCTCTATTCAACAATAGGCATGCTGCTGGCCAGCAACTGGCCCGTGCATTACTGTCTTTTCACCTGCTGCACCCCGTTGTGCTGGCGTTGCCCCGTGGTGGCTTACCGATCGGCTTTGAAATCGCACAGTCTCTTAATGCGCCGCTCGATATTTTGTTAGTTAGAAAAATCGGTGTGCCCAGCATGCCTGAGGTAGCACTTGGCGCAGTCGTCGATGGCAGTGCACATCAAGTGGTATGGAATGAAAGCTTGATCGAAGCATTGCAATTTAAAAATAATGATCTGGAAGCGCTGAAGCAACAACAATTACATGAGATCGAGCGCCGACGCCAAATATACCGGGGCACTAAGTTGCCACCTGATTTAGTTGGAAAAACAGTAATTGTGGTCGACGATGGGATCGCGACTGGCAGCACGATGAAGGTAGCCTTAGCTGCCTTGCGGCGTATAAAAGTAGCAGCGTTGGTGGTAGCCACGCCGGTAGCGCCGCTAGACGTATGGCATAGCATTTTGCGCCTTATCGATAAGGGTGTTTGTCTATTTTGCCCTCAGCCGTTTGGTTCAGTTGGGCAGTATTACGACCATTTTGAGCAACTTGAGGATCAGGAAGTTATCGATTTATTAGCGCGTGCTGATCTATCTGCAAATAAGGGGGAAGAGCCTTAATCCTAAGTTAGGAGGGAATCAGTCATGTATGAGGCGTCACAAGCAAATTTGCTAGCACGCCGAGAGGCGATTGCGTTAACTGGGCCAGAAGATGTTGTGCGCATTGTTGATTTTCTAAAAGATGCAGAAATCGTGCTACTGGGCGAAGCCACACATGGCACCCAGGAGTTTTATCAAGCGCGGGCAAATATTACACGCGAACTTATCGCACACCATGGTTTTGCAGCGGTTGCTGTGGAAGCAGACTGGCCAGATAGTTATCGGGTAAGCCGTTACGCTGCAGGACGTGGCAGTGACCAAAATGCCATACAAGCGCTCAATGGGTTCCGACGCTTCCCGCAGTGGATGTGGCGAAATGAGGTGGTTGCAGAGTTTATCGAGTGGCTGCGCGGTTTTAATATCAGCTATCGAAACTTAAAGTTAGCGGTGGGTTTTTATGGGCTCGATTTGTATAGTTTGAGTGCCTCCCAAGAAGCAGTACTGCGCTATTTAGAAAGCGTTGACCCCGAGTACGCGGCGCATGCACGGATATGTTATCAATGCTTTGATAACGGCATTATTGACCCGCAGCGCTATGGTTACGAAACCACCTTGGGTTTGCGCAAAGATTGCCAGGATGAAGCAATCGCACAATTGATTGCGCTCATTAAGCATACGCATAGCGTACTGGATGAAGACGATAGCGACAGTGCCCAGGCCGCTTTCTATGCAGAACAGAATGCACGCGTTGTCTGCAATGCCGAAGCTTACTATCGGGCAATGTTCCGTTCCGGCCCGGCTTCTTGGAACCTGCGCGATCTGCATATGATGGAAACACTCGAGCGCCTTATTGGGCAGGTAAACGGGAAAATTATTGTCTGGGCGCATAATTCGCATCTTGGTGATGCGCGTGCTACCGAAATGGGGCGACAAGGTCAACTCAACCTGGGACAACTGGTCTCACAAAAATGGGGGGCGCGTGCAAAAAGTGTAGGCTTCACCACGCATACCGGAACCGTGACTGCTGCTAGCGAATGGAGCGGACCTTGGGAAATAAAAAATGTGCGGCCGTCACGACCAGATAGTCATGAGTGGGTCTTGCAGGAAATAGGGCTCGATACGCTGTTTTTGCCATTTACTGGCAGCGAAGCCATGCGTACCGCATTCGCAACAGAGCGGCTCGAGCGCGCGATAGGGGTGATCTATTTGCCGCACAGTGAAAAGACTAGCCACTACTTCTATGCCAATTTATTTGCGCAGTTTGATGCAGTGGTCCATTTCAGCTGCACAACAGCATTGCAGCCGCTAGACAGGCATAAGATCAACGATGCTGATGCGCCTACTCAGCCAACTGATATTGAAACTTATCCGTCCGGTATGTGAATTAATCGTGTGCTAACAGTGCAGCTAATTCAATAATATGGCGCTTTCGGCATTTGATATGGTTGTAAGCATCAAAACTTCTGTACCCGCTCTTAAAACTGCCTAATACAGCGTGACTACGCTCGGCTGGACCGATCCATTCGCTCGCATCTGTGTGCTTGTTTGTGCAACATAGGTGTAGAGATATCCCACACTTCTTTTTCATCCAATAGTCAATTTTGATAGGCCGATTGTCTAAAGTTGATGAAATTTGTATTCATTTCTCTAAAACCTTTATCAGAATCGCCATAATCTATCTTTTTACTAAGCCGCTAGTTTAAATTTGGAAACAGGCTTCTAGTGCTTACGCAGTCTTCACCGATGAATTATTTATGTATATGCTCCAATTTTCCGTAGAGGCGAGCTGCTTTCTCAAGGAAGAGGTGAATCAACCGTGAGTGGTGCCATGTTCTATCGCTAGTCCTAGTTGTACTGGCCTCGCCGACATTTTGGGCTCGTGTTTGATTCAGCATTTCCTGAATGTTGCGCCAGACTTTAGCGGTATAGCGCGTTGCTCAAAATGTAAGCCAAGCATGCAACAGCCCTGTTTATTATCAGCTTTTTTAAAAACTCAACGACTTATCCCCGCGGTTTTCCACAGTTGCCGTGGATAAGTTTAGGTGTGACCAGATGTCATCAAAAAAACCCATTCGATCGTACAGCGAAGCATCAATTAAAGTACTCAAAGGACTAGAGCCGGTTAAACAGCGGCCTGGCATGTACACGCGTACGGATAACCCACTGCATATTATTCAAGAAGTCATTGACAATGCTTCTGACGAAGCCTTGGGTGGTTATGCGCGGCAAATTATGGTCACTTTGCATCGAGATGGAGCGGTAAGCGTAGTAGATAACGGCCGTGGCATCCCGTTTGGCATGCACCCGCAAGAAGGTGCGCCAGTGGTTGAGATTGTCTTTACGCGTTTACATGCCGGGGGCAAGTTCGATAAGACTGCCGGTGGAGCGTATACCTTTTCTGGCGGCTTGCATGGGGTCGGCGTGTCGGTGACGAATGCCTTATCTACACAGCTTGATGTGACGGTGTGGCGTGAGGGCAAGGTTGCGCAAATTGGCTTTAAGCATGGTGAGTTAGCGCAAGCGCTCACGGTGCGCGATAGCGTGCGCGGCGAGAAAAAAAGTGGCACCTGCGTAAAAGTGTGGCCGGATGCTCATTATTTTGATAGCGCGCAGTTGCCACTCGCTGAATTGCACCGGCTTTTGCGCTCCAAGGCGGTGTTACTGCCAGGCGTTGAGGTGGTGCTTGAGATTGAAAAAAGTGGCGAGCGGCAAAGCTGGCAATACCGTGATGGTTTACGTAGTTACTTGCTGGAAGGGTTAAATGGTGTAGAGCCGTTGATTCCACTTTTTGAAGGTGAGCGTGTTGTAGTACAAGGCGATGGCGATGAAAATTTTGCGGTTGGCGAAGGAGCCTCCTGGGCAGTGGCTTGGAGCGAGGAGGGTGGACTGCTGCGTGAATCGTATGTGAATTTGATCCCAACTTCGGCTGGTGGTACCCACGAATCAGGGCTGCGCGAAGGGCTATTTCAAGCAGTAAAAAGTTTTATTGAAATGCATAGTCTTTTGCCAAAAGGCGTCAAGCTATTGTCGGAAGATATCTTTGCGCGCGCATCATTTGTACTCTCAGCCAAGGTGCTAGACCCCCAATTTCAAGGGCAAATTAAAGAGCGCTTAAATAGCCGTGACGCGGTGAGACTAGTCGCTTCATGCTTACGCCCAGCGCTTGAACTCTGGCTCAATCAACATGTTGAATATGGCCGTAAGCTAGCTGAACTAGTGATTAGGCAAGCGCAAGCACGTACCCGTGCAGGCCAGAAAGTTGAAAAACGCAAAAGCTCTGGGGTAGCGGTGCTGCCAGGCAAGCTGACCGATTGCGAGTCAACTGAGTTAACACGTAATGAGCTTTTTCTAGTCGAAGGAGATTCAGCGGGTGGCTCTGCAAAAATGGGGCGCGACAAAGCCTTTCAGGCGATTCTGCCTTTGCGCGGTAAAGTACTGAATACGTGGGAGGCTGAACGTGATCGGCTGTTTGCCAACCATGAGGTGCATGATATTGCCGTGGCAATTGGTGTTGATCCACATGGCCCCAACGATACGCCAGACCTTTCTGGTTTGCGCTATGGAAAAATCTGCATTTTGTCTGATGCGGATGTCGATGGTGCGCATATTCAAGTATTGTTACTTACGCTTTTCTTTAAGCATTTTCCTCGTTTAATCGCACATCACCATGTATATGTGGCTCGTCCCCCGTTATTTCGCGTGGATGCACCAGCACGCGGAAAAAGACCAGCGCAAAAACTGTATGCGCTTGATGAAGGCGAACTCAACGCGATACGCGATAAGCTCCTTAAGGATGGTGTGCGTGAGAATCAACTCAATATCAGCCGTTTCAAAGGCCTTGGTGAAATGAGCGCAATCCAACTGTGGGATACCACGATGAATCCCGATACACGGCGTTTATTACCCGTTTCACTGGGTAGCTTCAACTTTGAGCAAACCGTTGACATGATGAATATGCTAATGGGTAAAAACGAAGCTGCGGCACGACGCGGTTGGCTGGAAGAGAAGGGTAATCAAGTCGAAGCAGATATTTGAGGCAGCGCTGCATAATTAGGAGGGCAGCCTGTTGGCGCCTTATGTTTGCTGCTGATGTTGCTTCAGCGCTTTTCCGCTTTAATCAAAAAGACACTATAAAAAATACTTAAGGAAACGCTGCCCCCCTGGAGCAAAGAATACCTTTGCTGCCAGCACGAGTACGGCAAAGCAGCATGACGCCGCGCTAGGAGTTTTGCAGCGTTTCCTTAATACGTTTCAAGTTAGATTATAAAAATAGCGCTATATAAGCAGCTAATCTGTTGAATAAACAGATCAATTAAAAATAAAGGAGACAAAATGCCCTCGTCCTTGTATTCATTATCATCCGCAGCTTCATCTTCATTCTCACTGCATTCCTCTAGCTCTAGCAATGCTTATGAGCTGTCTAGTCCGCGTAATTCTTATGATTCCTCCTCTGCAAATGATATTTTGGGCAGCTCTTTACCCGCTTCGTTGAATGGGGTTTTGCCTTCTTCACCGAATTGGGTATATGAGGATAATTATGTCGGTTCCTTTACTGTGCCAGCAGCTTTCTCTAGGAATGTAGAGGATACTTTTTCTTCTGGCAAAGCTTCAGAAAGAATACAAAATATTCTGGAGAAAGAGAAAATAGATGACTTGGTGCAGGAGCTGAAAAAAATAGATGAATTGGGGCAAGCGCTAAAAAGTTGGATTGTTAAGTCGGATTACTTGTTTCATTTAGAGTTTGATTTAATGAAGCATCGGCTAAAAGAATTAATACCCTTGCCTAACGTTTTACTCGATGTATTGCAGAATATGGTGAATGACAAGTGGATAGGCCATCCCAAGACTAGAAATAAGCTAGAAGGAATAATACTGCTGTATAAAAAAAAGTTTCCCCATACCTGTTCGGAAAGTGTTCCAGAAGGGATGAAAGGGATATATAAGGCTTTTAAAGAAAAAAAAGATAAGTTAACTCGCTCGTCTAATCCTTCTGATCAAGCTCAACTAGGTAAAACATATGGGCAAAGGAAAGCATCTTTACATAGAGCAATCTCTTTTTTTGAGAGCTTTTATAAAGATTCCCATAGTTATTCAAAGGGTCTATGGCTGCTAATCGCCAATTCATTGATCGCAAACGCCGTAGGCTTTATATCCACTCAATATATTTTTCCTTCTATCCAGCGTAGATGGCAATAAAAACCAATTTTTAGTTAAGGAAATGCTGAATAAACTGAGAGCAAAATGATGTCTTTTTGTTGTGCAAGTGTAATATCTGTTTTAGCATTTTCTTGCCCACAATTTATTCAGCAGTAAAAAAGTCAGTAATAAATTTGTAAATCATGCGATAGGCTAACTCCTCAATGGAACAACTCGAGATTGATACCGCCACGCCACCGAGCGAATTTCTAACGCTTAGTGAATATGCTGAACGTGCTTACCTTGATTACGCGGTGAGCGTGGTCAAGGGCCGTGCCTTGCCTGAAGTGAGTGATGGCCAAAAGCCGGTACAACGTCGCATCTTGTACGCCATGAACGAAATGGGCTTGGCGGCTGATGCGAAGCCGGTGAAATCAGCGCGGGTGGTGGGCGATGTGTTGGGTAAGTACCATCCGCATGGCGATCAATCTGCTTATGATGCATTGGTGCGGCTGGCTCAAGATTTTTCCTTACGTTACCCATTGATTGATGGTCAGGGTAATTTCGGCTCGCGTGATGGTGATGGCGCAGCAGCGATGCGTTATACCGAAGCACGCTTAACGCCAATTGCTCGTTTGTTGCTGGCTGAAATTGACGAAGACACCGTTGATTTTGTACCTAATTATGATGGCTCGATGCGCGAGCCAAAACAGCTACCTGCACGTTTACCTTTTGTTCTACTTAACGGTGCTTCAGGTATTGCGGTAGGTCTTGCAACGGAGATTCCACCGCATAATTTGCGCGAAGTGGCTGAGGCTGCGATTGCCATGATTCGGCAGCCGAAAATTTCCTGTGCTGAACTGCTGCAAATCATGCCAGGGCCAGATTTTCCTGGCGGTGGCCAGTTGATTTCGAGTGCAGAAGAAATTTTGGCAGCCTATGAGGCCGGACGGGGCAGCTTGAAAATGCGCGCACGCTGGAAAATTGAGGAGTTGGCGCGCGGGCATTGGCAATTGGTGGTGACTGAATTGCCGCCTAATACCTCAACGCAAAAAGTGTTGGAGGAAATTGAGGAGCTCACCAATCCCAAGATTAAACCGAGTAAAAAAGCGCTGACGCCGGAGCAGCTGCAAACTAAGCAAACGCTGCTGGCCTTGCTTGATGCTGTACGTGATGAGTCAGGCAAAGAAGCATCAGTACGTTTAGTCTTTGAACCCAAATCAAACCGTAAAGACCCGCAAGAATTTATCACCGCATTGCTGGCTCATACGAGCATGGAATCGAATACGGCGATTAATCTGGTGATGCTTGGCACCGATGGTCGGCCACGTCAAAAGCCAGTCGTCGAAATCTTGCGTGAATGGACGGCGTCTCGTTTTGTCGCATTAACGCGCCGTACTCGCTTTCAGCTTGGCAAAGTGGAAGACCGCATCCATATTCTTGATGGACGGCTGATCGTCTTTCTAAATATTGATCAAGTCATTCGTATCATTCGTGAATCAGATGAGCCCAAAGCCGCACTCATTGAAGCTTTTAATCTGAGTGATCGGCAGGCTGAAGATATTCTTGAAATTCGACTGCGCCAGCTAGCTCGGTTAGAGGGCATCAAGCTTGAAAAAGAGTTGACTGAATTACGTAAAGAGCACACTAGGTTGGCGCAGCTATTAGCCAGTGACTCGGCGATGAAACGCTTACTGATTAGCGAAATTAATGCCGACGCCAAGCAATATGGCGATGCACGCCGTACCTTAATTCAGCCGGAGCAGCGTGCGACCTTCGCCGCCCCCGTTATCGATGAACCGCTGACGGTGATAGTTTCGAAAAAAGGTTGGGCGCGCACGCAAAAGGGACATGGCTTGGATGGCACGCAACTCTCGTTTAAAACAGGAGATGCGTGCTACGGCACCTTCGAATGCCGCACGCCGGACGTTTTGATTGCCTTTGGTAGTAATGGCCGTGTTTATTCTGTCCCAGTCGCAGCACTACCTGGCGGGCGGGGTGACGGGACGCCAGTTACCGCGATGATCGAATTAGAAGTGGGAACGCATCTGGTACATTATTTTGCCGCCGCGACAGAGCAGTCGCTGTTGCTCTCAACCAGCGCTGGTTTCGGTTTTGCCGTTAAAGTGGGTGATTTAGTGGGCCGCATGAAGGCTGGCAAAGCGTTTATCACGCTTGAGGCGCCAGCTATACCGCTTCGACCCGCGCCATTTGATAAGCAACAAGCACGCTCTATTGCTTGTTTAGCAAATGATGGCCGCTTATTGATCTTTGGCATTGATGAGCTGAAGGTTCTATCAAATGGTGGGCGCGGCGTAACGCTGATGGCGCTTGAAGCACAAGAAACGTTGACGCAAGCCGTTGCCTTTGGTGAGGCTGGCTTACTGATCACTGGGGCCAGCCGTAGCGGTAAACCGGGCGAGACAGTTGTGAATGCTAAAAACTTAGCGCTATATCAAGCTAAGCGTGCTCGCCGCGGCCGCCTGCTAGCCGTAAAATTTAAAGCTACAACGCTGCAGCCCGCTTAATGTCATAAAGGCAATAAAAGTGATAGCTTCGCGTTGCAGCAATGAGTTCAACGGCTATGCGAGCACCGCCTCCACTTCAGCAATCAGCTCAATCTCCACGCAAGCGCCGACGGGAAGCTGCGCCACGCCAAATGCTGAGCGTGCATGTCCGCCAATTTCCTGGCCAAAGGCTTCTACCAAAAGCTCAGAGGCCCCGTTTGTAACTAAATGGGCCTCTGTATAAGAAGGCGTGCAATTAACTAAGCTAAGCACCTTCACAATACGCGTCACGCTATTCAAGTCACCCGTATGAGCGTGCAAAGTGGCAAGTAGATCAATCGCAATCGAGCGTGCTGCTGTGCGGCCTTCTGCCGTTTGCATCGTGTCACCAAGCTTGCCTACCCATGGTTTGCCATTTTGCTTTGCAATATGGCCGGAAAGATAAACCAAGTTGCCGCTTTGTCGACTCATCAAATAAGCTGCTGCAGGCACGCTAGCGTCGGGCAAGGTGATATCAAGTTGCTTTAATCTTTCGTAAACCGACATTTCGTTTCCCCTAAAAAATAGTTTGCAACATACGCATAAATTACGAGCGCCGTTATATCTGTATAAAAGCCTCCGCATTTCTTATGCGTCATGGCATTAATGCGTTTAAATTTTTAAAAGATTTAGTGCTGGGCGGTATTGTATAAGCTTCTGCTTATTTTATTTTTATTCAGAAAGCATGGTCTAAGCCGGGTGGCAGCGTCACATTTTTCACCCAGCAAAAACACACTGAGGCGTATTGTCTACATCGACATTTTCTGCCTCAGCTTATTCAGCCCTTTTCTAAATATATGAGTGCGGGAGCAATACAGTTAAAAATGAACTGGAATTGGCAGTGCCATGTAAAAGAGAAGGCATGCTAAAAGTATCTGCACATTAGCATGCTGTCGCGTCTTTGGCTGGCGGTGGTTGAGCGCTTTTGTACTTTGTTGCAAAGAAGTGGGCCAGCAAAAATAGGTTGATCACAAGAAAGCCAACTGTAAACGCTCCGGCTACCAGCGTCGCAGCGAGCAAATAATTATCCCCGCTGGGAGAATAAGCTAAACCGTCACTAGGCGGCGATGGATTGTTAGCCTCTGAAGCCTTATACCTGTTATAGGCAGCACCAGTTCCTATTGCGAAGCCTATTGTGGCGAGTGGCGAGGCTATCTTTAAGAGGGGGCTGCAATATTTTTTAAAAAAAACTTTTCTTCTTGCTACGAGAATACTTGAGGCGTTCCCTGTAGACAGAGAGCCGCTATCACTTTCACTACTTCTAGTTATTTCTGGAGGAGATTTTTTTACGAAGAAATTAAATGGAAGGACGTCTTTCATGATTTTTTCTCCATGCATGCGCCTATCTAAAATAGATAAGTAGGCCGCTTTCTAAAGAGGGGTATATGTATTCGTATAAAAATGCAATATGCCCTTTGTTATAGAAATATAGAAAAACACAACAAATATGAAAATAACAACCGAAAAGATGAGTATTTAAGCGAAGTAAATAGGTAGATGGGGTAGTGCTTTTATAGCCAGAGATCTAAGCTTTATCTTTTAAATGCTGAATAAATTGCGGGTATGGGAGGCGGATGCAGACAGTACGCTGGTACAACAAGGAAGCATCATGTTGCTCTCATTTTATTCATTCTTCCGCTTTTAGAAAGAGAGGGCGCTTCTAGTTTCTATTCTTCTGAGCTTTATTAGAAGCGCTAGTGTCATTGCATACTTTATTATTCATGAGATACAAGAATACTTTTAATAAAGTTAAAGCGATAAGCGTGAGAAAAGAAAAAATGAGCAGGGCATCTGACAAAGTATAAAACTGATAAATGGCAATTTTATCTGTAGCAAAAATAAATATTTTGAGCAAATAGCAAGCTCCCCAAAATATCCAAAACACGCCAAGACGGCGATAAATCTTCAATACATAGTTTTTGCAAATACGCTGATTAAGAAACCTAAAAACAGGTTGAAGGGGGCACTTTTTCCCAATCAGGAATGGAGTCATAATAAAAATTAAGGCGAGTGCAAAAGTAGGCGTTTGTATTAAATGAAAACCCGCTAACACACCGAAAAATAGGCATCCTTGGCCGATACTTCGACTGATTTTTATCAGGCTACGAGCTGCCAAAGTAGAGTAATACATTACGCTTCCTCTTTAAATTCATCCGAATGGCTATATAAACACAGTAGCTCATTACTTTCCTACGTATATGACCCGGAATTAAGGAAGCTTGAAATAAGTGATTTAGTAAGAGAGTCGGTAAAGAAGATTATGCTGGTTTATTTTGTATCTAAAATTAATTTCGTAATTTTCAAGATTTGGCTGAGGCGCTTGACTATCTAGAATGCTGAATGAATAGCAAATGGTTTGAGCTGCCGATGAGCTGGGATGGCCTCGCCAAATTAAAAGCAAGGCAACCTTATTATGCAGAATTTGAGTTTTTTCTAAGCGAGAAAATAATTTCTTTCTGACGTGACCGTAACCTTAGCCAAACTAGTTGTTAAAGCTTGTATATCACTTACTTCACTAGATGGCACGGCAAAATAATTTATTTTCTGCTTGGTCACCGTGAAATCATCCAAAAGTTTTGCTAAATTTTGCATATCTTTGTCATCATTCGAGCTTAATGCTTCGTTAGGCTGTGGTGATCTCTCTCCTATTAAAGAAGAAGCGGAAGACGAGCGTCGAGAATTAAAATATGTTTCATATAATCCGTCCCTGCTTCGCTTTGATGACTCATCGAGCTCTAGAGATCGTTTTCTTTTAAGAGGATTGTCTGCCGTGTCTAATCGAAAGCGTGTAGGAGATGAGCGTGGAGAATTAGGCGGAGACAGTAGCGAGCCTTGGAGCCGTGTAGCTGATTGAGAAAATGATCCTACGTTCAAGGTGATAGGCATAGCGAAGTCCCTCAGCAGTTTTATAAGTTACCTTAATATATATTTCATGGCAGCAGCAGAGTGGTCTATGAAGAAAACTTGTGCGCTATAGCGAATTTTCCGGCATGGCGAAAGAAATATCTGCGAGAGAGATCTTAGATTTAAAGAGGGATAAGTCTCTTCAGTGCAGCCCAAATAAATGCTTTGGTTGAAAAGAGATGTCGGACTGGGATGTGGTTTCGTCGCAGCTTACTTTGTCATATTAGAAAATTGGCTTAAGTCACATTCACCTGATGAACTAACAGTTTGATTGTGTATCCCCGCCTCAAAAAACTGACAAAAGATAAGGGATGACGAAAGGCAGCTTAAGTTTTTTGAAAAATCTAAGTCCGACACAATACGACTTCTCAGCGCACTAAAAGATTGCATAAAGAGTATTCGCCAGAAATTTAACCAATCTAAAACGGGCTTTGTCCTGCCTGGCGTTAAGAGAGATTGCAAGTACTTGTTAACGGAGTTATGCACAGAAATTGTGAATTACTATAGATCAAAGAATTGTGCATAAGCTGGGCAATCTCGCCTTGCTCGGCAAAAGCGACACTGGCTTTTTCCAGGCACCGCAGCCTCATATAGAGAAGAGGAAAGCATCTTTTCTAATGCGTAAACAGTTTGCGCAGACTGTTTAATCTCTTGTGCAAAGGCGTGTAATGTTTCCGCAGCCCATACTGCTTCAACATGATGAGTTAAGCGGGGTTGATGAATTACCATACGAAAACGTTTAAAGTCGGCAAGATGGCTAAAGGCATGTTTTGCGCCTAAAGCATATAAAGCAAGCTGCGCATTATTCTTCGCCTCAACACATACCCCTCGGCCATATTTCAGATCGTGCACCTCTAATTCTGCGCCATCTGGCATATTTTCGATTTTCAAAATCACCGCGTCAGCGGTACCGACAGCCTCTTTTTCTCCGGTGAACGGAGTCAAAGGCACTTGATGCTCAACTAGCAAAGTATGTCCCGCTGCTGATTGACGTATCCGATCAACATAGAGTTGAACCGCGCGTGCCATCTTCTTATTAACGATATTTCCGTTATCCATCGTGTGACCAAGTAAAGTCTTCGTATCACAACAAGCCGTTAAGCAAAGGGCTGCGAGTTGATGTGCATCCTGCCCTTCATTAGTGACGGCGCTGCTCATAGGCGGATAGGGCGCTTCTAGCCAAGGACTGGCGGGGCAGCGCATCCAGCGGTGCGCAGAGGAAGGAGATAAACGCGCATGGCTTGATGGCGTAGGTAAAAAATCTGAAACAGTCATCCTTGCTCCAATTGCTAAATGATATAAAACAGCCCAATCGTATCCAGTAAAAAAACTATTTTATAGAATAAAAATCCGTCTCTAGCGTGGCTTATCAATCAATAGATAGATTGGCTAGCAGCTATACCCGTTATTGATTAGGACAGGCGTCTTCGTTTTATCGCCAAGATATACGCTATCCCTAAACAGGTTAAGCGCAGATTGCGATAGATTTTGGGTAAGTCGTCAATATTCGGCGAGGGAGGGGCCGATGTATATGTATACAAAAGAAGAGCAAGAATATATAGCTAAAAACTTTAGTATGTTGTCGAAGATGTCAAACGATAATGTTCAATTCAATTATTTGCTTCAGGACCCCGATCCCTCAATTCGATCAGTCGCGACGCTTTTATTTACTCATCCAGAGCAAAATAATTTAGATCAGTCTACGCAGAGAAATCAAGCCACAAAACCATCTCAGCAGTTATTGCCTGCCACCGTCTTGATGCTTGCAACGGATGAATTGATAAACCTAAAGCTTGAAGAGGGAAAACGTTACGCTACAGTGGCTAATATTTTAGTTAACGAAGGAAGAGCGAAAGATTTTAAAGACGGCCTGGGGCAAGTTTGGACAATTGTTAACGAGAGAGCAAGACAGCAAGATGAAGCGCACAGCCCATCAGATGCTCGTAGAGCTAAGAAAAGAGAGTATAACCGATCACCTGCTGGTAGAGCTTCGCAAAAAAAGTACAAGCAATCACCTGCTGGTAAAGCTATAGAGAAAAAGTACAGGCAATCCGATCTTGGTAGAGCTACTCAACTGGCGGCCGGGAGGGCATACTCTTTGCGAAAAAAAGCAGCCCAAGCCAATCAAGCTGATGCGCTCTCCTCTTCCCCTCCGGCAAAAAGTAAAAAATCTTCCTTCAGCCACTGATTCATGGCCTTAAACCATTGCAAATATGCTTGATTGAGCTAAATAAGTGGTTTGATCAAGAAGTGGTGCAGTTTATAGCTGATAAGAAATAGAAAAATCAGCGCTTCTTTAATTTCCGCTTTTCCAAGTTAATATGATTCATAAGTCAAATTTTCCTTATTTTACAAAAAATTTTCTTAAAGATAATTTATGGTATAACTTAAATGATTAAATTTTTTTAAGAAAATAACTTAAAAATAATGATGGCTACGGGAAATCTAGCAAGATTTCGCTTTCTCGATAATTAGTTAATTTTTTTATCTTAAATTAACTTAAATTTAATTCTCGAGTGTTGAAAATGGAAAATAACCTAGGCTATCCAGTTTTACCCAATGAAAATACTGAACTTGATAGAGTGGAGGTATCTAGTACGCTTAAAAGAAGGAATTCTTGCTCTAATATCAATGATGTAGAAATTGATATTAAAGCTTCAGGAGTTTTTGAAAAATTAGCTGAAAATCTTGCATATCTTCAAGAACAAGAAAAAAATGATCTGCATGATTTGAAAGAGGTTGAAAAAGAATTAGATGCTCAACGAGAGGTATTAAAAGGTTTTGTAGAAGAATGGCGTAATCATTTAAAACATGGGGAATTAATAAGGGTAGTATTTTTAAACTCAGATATTAAAAATACTAGAAGAGATATGGAAGGGAATTTAAAGGATAGAGAAGAAATAGAAACTTCTCTTTCAATAACTCAAACAAACATTGCTAAAGTAGAGTTAAAAATGAAAAGCATAGAAAATTCACAAAAAAATGATTCGCAAATTAAACATAAACGTCACCGTTCTATATGAGAAATAGGGGCGTACTCATCTGTGGGTTAAAAAAATGAATCAGCCATTTTATTTAAGTGAAAATATTATGGGAATGGAAACTATATTGATTTTATTCTGTATATGACCAATGCCGCGCACCAGGAATCCGCCGTGAAGGGTGACGGCAAGCGCTGAAAAAAAGCAAAGAAATGGGGAATTTTAGAAACCTGTTTGTCTATGCGCCGAACGGAAAGAAAGATGGCTTATATCTTATCCCGATTTCTGTGAAGCCACCGCCAAAGAGGAATTATTTAATATCAAGAATGTCACGCGGGATGACTTACTCGCTGCCCATCGTGGGACGGCTGATACGGCGGCTAAGCTTTCTACACAGCATGAGATTCAACCGTTTCAAGCAAAATTTACTGAGTTGAATAAGCGGTTGGATAAGAAAATGGTCCAGTTTAAATCCGACTAAATCCCCGCTTTCGACAGATAGCTAATATTCGCCACTCTTATTCCACCTTAGATTGCCTCAGGGGCTTTCTAGTTATGTGTCCAACCAACTCCACATCTTTCGTTTTTATCCCAACATAGGCTCTTATATGGCTTTCTTTGCTTTTGTTTGAGGCGCGCCGGCCCCCTAGCAAATATGCGCTATTTAGCGTGGTCATCGAGCGAGCTGAAGTTAGCCTAAGGCCTCGAAAAAGCTTTAGACCATCTATAAGTGCGCATTTTGCTAGGAGAATAGAGAATTAGCTTAGTGCTTTAAGGGGGTAGGGAGGCAGCACGACAAAGGCATGGCTTGTTGTTTCTTGGGGGAGATATTTTTATCTGCTACGCCAAATTTACGCCAAACTAAAGAAGAAACCCTTATAAAACAAGGACTTATATGGGGTGTTGGTGCCCAAGAGAGGACTCGAACCTCCACGGTGTTACCCGCTAGTACCTGAAACTAGTGCGTCTACCAATTCCGCCACCTGGGCTAGGTGTGCATTGATGCGTTGGCGTGCTCGTTGCGTTAATGAGCATGCTCTCGCAAATGCGAAGGTGCCATTATAGTTAGCTGTTAAAGAGAGTCAATCTTTGTGTGTAATTAAGGGCGCTCTGCATAACCTGTGGGCAATAAAGGCATTCCTTGCCCGCAGGTTATGCAGGACCTTCTTAGTCAATCATACCGCTGACGATGGCGTTGAAACCGCCGTCGACGTGAGTAATTTCGGCGGTGACTGCTGCAGCTAGATCGGATAGTAAAAATGCTGCGACGTTGCCCACTTGTTCAATGGTGACGTTGCGGCGCAATGGCGCATTTTTTTCGACGTGATCTAGAATTTTGCCAAAGTCCTTGATTCCACTTGCCGCGAGGGTTTTGATTGGGCCGGCTGAAATGCCGTTAACACGTATGCCGCGTGGGCCAAGGGTGGCCGCGAGGTAGCGTACGCTGGCTTCAAGCGAGGCTTTGGCCAGGCCCATGGTGTTGTAGTTGGGAACAACTTTCTCAGCGCCTAAATAAGTTAGCGTGAGTAAGGAGGCTTTCGGGCTTAGCAATGGCAGTGCCGCTTTGGCTAATGCTGGGAAGCTGTAGGCAGAAATCTCATGCGCGATATTAAAATTTTCACGGCTTAAGCCTGCCAAGAAATCTCCCATAATCGCTTCACGTGGTGCAAAACCAATGGAATGCACTAAGCCATCAAGGCTTTTCCAATGTGTTTTCAGTTCAGTAAAGGTATTTTCTATTTGCTCATCATCGCTGACGTTGCACAGGAACACGAGCTCGCTACCGAACTCTTTTGCAAATTCCGTAACTCGTGCTTTAAAACGTTCATCAGCGTAGGTGAAAGCAAGTTGTGCCCCTTCGCGTTGGCAGACTTGTGCGATGCCAAAAGCAATTGAGTGTTTTGAGAGAAGGCCAGTGAGCAAAATGCGTTTGCCAGTGAGGAAGCCCATAGATACTCCGTATCTGCAAATAATGAATTTGTATACAACCATAAAGCTTGGTTAGGGCGTATTGAGTGGGTAGATAAGTCTTTTGTTAGAAGTGACTCGTCTTACCATCCTGTTTAAGTCGCCACTACCTTTTGCTTATGGTGACTGTTTTGCGGCGTAGTGTAGCACCGCGGATTTTCCTTGTCATGCCGCGATGGGCGCGCATTCAATATTGATTAGTGCATTTTTCGTGCTGGCTTTGCTAAAAGCTTGGCTAATATCTCTCCCCCCGCATGTGCTTGACCGTGTAATGCTGGGTAGCTAATACATACTGAGGCATTGGTATATACGGAAATACTGCCTTGCTTATGGCCGTACTCTGGCTTAGCCGAGGCCTTTACTTGCAAGAAAAAATCGATATAGCTCTTTTCAAGGCACTCATACAGCACAAAAGGATTTGCGGTATTGATTAATAAAACTGGATTTACTCTCGCAGTTGCAAGGTGGCAGGTTTTTTGGGTACGGGTTATAAGGGAGAAAAAGCGGATTCTATTTCAGGATTAATTGAGAGAATTTTTAAGCCATGTTCATCAATTTTATTGGTTACTCTACATAAAAGCGCTTTGCTAACACTCTTTGCGAGAATTTACAAAAGATGGAAATGGCCTGCACCGCAAATTGGAAATTTTTTATGACTGATCCTATCAAACTAATGCCGGGAATTAACAGAGTTGAAGCTACGACTGAGGAGGATAAGCAAGGTTTTCAGGAGCAAAAAAGCTTTTTGGTGAAGCGGCCGAATGGCACTAGTCTAACCCTTAATAATATTAAAGAAGATTCCCGTACAAGCGCTCAACCAAATTATGCTGCCGGTAAAAGAGCTATGCCTTTACCTGCAGGTGTAGGTATTCCAAATTCAGGGACTCAGGCCGATCAAAATCTGCAAAATCTCTATATAAAAAAAGGGTTACGTTTAGCAAACCAGTACAACAAAGAGCCAAAGAAACGAGCGTATGCAGAAGCATATGCAAACTTTACATCTCAGTTAATTAACCAGCCTAACGCTGATAAAGTTTTAGAGGCTCTCACGCCAAAAGATCTGTCAATTTTTGTGAATGCTTTTATTAAGCTTCCCTGTAGTGCCCTCCGTCAGCAAGTATGTGCTGTGTTTGCAAAGGAAGTGAGCAGACGAGCTGAGTCGTTTGAGGGATTAGGTGCTTTCACCATTCAAGGTTTGTCGCTTTTAGCTAATGCTTTAATTAACTTTACGGGTAAAAGACCTCCGTACAATACAATTTTTGTAAAGGCATGCACTGATATTGCAAAGGAAGTGCTTAGCCGACCTATCCTTGATAAAAATCAGATGGTTAATAAACGACAAGAGCAGGCACTTTTGGTGAATGCCTTCAGTCAGCTTCCAGATGATGAGGTCTGGGGGGAGAAAGCATGCGCTATTCTTGCAGAAGAGGTGAGTAGGCAGGCTAAATTGCCTGAAGGTTTGGCCGCTTTTACAGCACAAGGTTTGTCTCTGTCAGCAAAAGGTTTTAGTGCATTCTTAGGCAACAGATTCCTATACAACATAAGCTTTTTAAAGGCAGGTGCTGATATTGCAGAGGAAGTGCTTAAACGAGATAAGCGAGATAAAGGCTTGAGAAAATTTAATCAACAAAATCTATTAGATCTAAAAAATTCTTTTGCTCGTTTAAATGAAAATGTGAATGAATTTAATAAGCAAGATATGTTAGAGCAAGATCTAATAGAAGCATCCAAGTATACGGAAATAGAAAAAAATTTCTCGCAAGTAATTAAGCTGCTTGATAAAGAAGGTAAGGAAAGATTAGTCGGTCAGGATCAAAAAAATAGATTTATCTTCGGTAATCGTTCTTTGTGATTTATTCATCAGGTAAAAAATATTAGTGTTTTCTTAATAGATGAAATATTTTGGTATTATCTATTGTCTTGGTAGTGACTTCGGTGAGAAATATATTGTAACTTTTGATTAATTATTTTTTTTCTTTAAAAATCTATTTTTTTCTAATTCCTGTCTTTTTAAGTAATTTTCACTTTCATTTAAATTGATTTTTTTTGAGTCCAAATAAAATATTTCTAGCTCTATTTTTTCCTCCAACTCGTCCAATTCTTTTTTTGCTGAAAATAGCGCTCCTACTTCGTTTAAAAAATAATTATATTCTTCCTGGCTTGGTCCAGCATCTCTCGAAGTTAAATATATTTTTTGGGCAATTAATTCGTTTAATTTCCCTAAAAATTTTATCGTTGCTTGATTTAATTTTAATTCTTTGTTGTGTGTCAATTCTTTTTCTGGTGTTAAATTACCTCCGAAAATATTTATTATATTTAATTTGAAGTTAATATATTTATATTTTTCTAGAAAATATAAACGATAGTCTAATAAGATATTTTCTGAGCTGCGATTGTACGGAATAGGGCTGATATGTTGATTGTTTGGAGCGTGGTTAAGAAGCCATGCGCTCTGGGTAGCTAAGCTTTTACTCGACAATTTTGGAAGGCCATTAGAATCAACAGTAACTTGACCTAAAGGGTTGAATATGGCTAGCGCTGGTATATCGATATTAAGTTCAGCTGGCATGACTTAGCCTCAGTTGAATAGACATGAGGCATGATAAAAATCTTATGCAATTTAAATTGCATAAGAACGAAAACAGGTCGTTTTCCCCGTAGTTATTTTCTTAAAAACAGTAGTAGAAAACGGCGCAGTAGAAGCCTTGATGACTGCCCATCATCGGCAACCGAAGCTCATATTTCCATGCAAAATATATGCTTACCTCGAAGAGCTATAAAAAGATTTAGCTGCCTTATCTCTTCAAATTGGCTTCGACTAATATCGCTTGGATAAGGCCCCTGGCTCTTTTGTTCAACTTAGTCGGTTAAAAATAGCCATCATCCCAACTTTAAAAATTTGTGAACAGGCTCTAAGCGTTTGCAACGATAGGTGCAGAGGGCAGCAACGTAAATCTTGAGCAGGATAGTTCTAGAAGAGGCCCTAGGTACAAGGCATTGCTTTATAAAAGCCTTGTTAAAAGGAAATGGTGGACATGTGCTTAGGAGCCTGAATTTTGACACAGAGGGCGCACCTTGTTATATTCCCCCGCTCTTAAGGTCAGATTGAATGGATTGCAAATGATTATTGTGCTTGCCTTGTAAATGTATTGCTTGGTGAGCTTTTCTATTGGTGATTCATCCAGCGCTTCCTTATCCATTTTGATTGGTGTTGATTTATTTATATGAGTTCAAACATCTTTAAGCGGGTCAGTGCGTATGTAACAGCCAGTATGTTGGCAAGCGTGCTCTACATTCCTGCAGGTCAAGTCTTGGCCGATACCACGATCAATTTGCCTCAGCAAAAAGTTGATTCGCTTGCCTTATTGTCGCCACGGCCTAGCCCAGTCAAAGCGATTGCCAATCAGCCTCTTAAAGCAGCTCAAACATTCCTTTCTAATGTTGCGCAACATACAAGCGATGTAGTGGTCGAGGCCTTGCTATTGATCGGTGTACGGTATCAATGGGGCGGCAATACGCCAAAGTCTGGCATGGATTGCAGTGGCTTTGTTCGGTATGTCTTTCAAGATACGGTAGGCTTGCTTTTGCCGCGCCGCGCCATAGATATGAGCCGAGTAGGCCGAAAAGTCAGCCAGAATAATTTGCAGCCTGGCGATTTAGTATTTTTTAATACAATGCGCCGTACTGTTTCCCATGTGGGAATTTATATTGGCGATAATAAATTCGTGCATTCGCCGGCAACCGGTAAAACGATCCGTATTGATAGGCTCGCTAACAGTTATTGGAAAGCACGTTACACCGGCGCACGCCGCATCATTATGGCAGCGCAATGACCTCTACTGCATCTTCTGTACTTCCTGTGACTACTACTGCTGTTCGTACCCGTTTCGCACCTAGCCCCACTGGCTTTATTCACCTCGGCAACATCCGTTCAGCGTTGTACCCATGGGCGTTTGCGCGCCAGCAGAAGGGTGCTTTCATTCTGCGTATCGAAGATACTGATACCGAAAGATCAAACGATGCTTCGGTGCAGGTCATTCTTGAGGGCATGCAATGGCTTGGCCTCGATTTTGATGAAGGCCCGTTTTATCAGATGCAGCGCATGCCACGCTACCGTGAAGTTATCCAGCAATTACTAGAGCGTGGTTTAGCTTATCTTTGCTATGTATCAGCGACTGAATTAGAAGAATTGCGAGAAGCGCAACGCGTACGCGGGGAAAAGCCACGTTACGATGGACGCTGGCGTCCTGAGCCTGGCAAGGTACTACCTACGCCGCCGACCGACGTTAAGCCTGTGGTGCGTTTCAAAAACCCCTTAACGGGTTCAGTCGTATGGGACGACGCAGTCAAAGGGCGTATCGAAATCGCTAACCAAGAGCTGGATGATTTAGTGATTGCTCGGGCTGATGGCTCGCCTACTTATAATTTTTGTGTCGTGGTCGACGATCTTGATATGTGTATCACGCATGTGATTCGCGGTGACGACCATGTCAACAATACCCCACGTCAAATCAATATCCTCCGTGCCTTGGGCCACGAACCGCCTATCTACGCGCATCTGCCAACTGTGCTGAATGAAAAGGGCGAAAAAATGTCCAAGCGCAATGATGCGATGAGCGTCATGCAGTACCGCGCTGAAGGGTATCTGCCCGAAGCGGTGCTGAATTATCTGGCACGTCTTGGTTGGTCACATGGCGACGATGAAATTTTTTCGCGTGAGCAATTGATTGAATGGTTTGACTTGGCGCATCTTGGCAAATCTTCTGCTCAATACGATCCAGAAAAATTGAAATGGCTCAACCATCATTATCTTAAGCAAGCGGATAATGCACGTCTTGCTGAATTAGTGCAGCCCTTTCTGGCTGAGTTCGATATCGATGCGAGTGAAGGCCCATCCCTGTCTGCAGTGCTAGGTTTACTGAAAGATCGAGCACATACGCTAAAAGAATTAGCCGCTAGCGCAACAATTTTTTACCAAGCACCTCAATTGACGCAGCAAGTGCTTAGCCCTTATTTGACTGAGGCAACACGCGCTGCGCTCAACGATCTGCAGCAGCGCTTGCAGAACATGGCTTGGCAGCGTGACGAAATTAATGCAGCTCTTAAAGCCACGGTACAAGCGCATGGACTTAAGTTTCCCCAATTAGCTATGCCTGTGCGCCTGCTCATTGCTGGGACAACACAGACACCAGCCATCGATGGGGTGCTCGAAGTGTTTGGGCGAGACCTTGTACTTACAAGGCTAGCAGCGATACAGCAATTCTAAGAAGCTGTTTAGTCTCTGCTGTAAAACACTTTCTTACCTTGAAGTCATTCGTATATATGAAATGACGCTAGAAATTTGGACCAGCGAGTGTCTAGTTTTCTAGCGTCGCACTTCAAATCAGCTGAGGCCAAGGTAGTTGAGCGATCTTCTACTAAAGCTAAAGTGCGCACTCAAATAATCCCAGTTGATTAAACTACCAGCACTTGCTTCCTATTGATTTATTCGCTCAGCAAATACTGAAATACATCGTGTTTTTTACTGACGTTTTCATATCTCATCCAACCCTTCTTTTTTTGCTTTATATCTGCTGCCGTCAGTATTTATAAAGTTATTCAATTGCGATTAATTAGAAAATCGCGACTTAGTGTAACTCCCTAATTTGTTAATCCGGTTTAATAGCATTTTGTCGAATGCTAAGCGCAAATATAAAAACAGAAAATTCTGCATGCTAAAGCAGTGAGCACTTAACCTTTATCAGACAAAGAAAAAATTATTTCGCTTAAATTAACGTTCTCTAGGAAAACTGGAACGATATTTGGCGTGTTTTTCCATATTTTAATTTATAGAAAAATACATTTTGTCTGTTTGCTTTTTTATTTAAAGGAGAGAGAAATTCGCGTCTCTAATATAGTGCACCCTGGCGTAAATGAAATACAACGCCAGTCCGGTGCTTTGCAAAAAGGTGACATACACCAACGTTCACGCTCGTTAGACCAAGACGGAGATCCTGCACTCGCCTGCCTGCCGAGAAATAGGAGTCGCTTAACAAACGAAGGCCTACGCCTACCGTATGATTTCAGAACATCGCTATTAGCTTGCATAACAGTGCTTGCTGTTTATGCCACTGTGTTTAACGTCGCACAAACTATTGCAGCCAAAAATTCGCCTGGCCCATCGCCTGACTCCATAAAAGATTTGGAAAATGCCACGATTAAGTGGGGAGCCTTTGCTTTAACAGTATGCGTTTTAAGCGTGGTATCGGCTTCTTTTGATAAGCCGTATGAGAATTAATGCGAAGGTGCTTGCACTTTGGTGCTAAGAGGCTGTTTACAACCTCGAAAAATCATGCTCGAGGCTATGATGTTTGGGGTGTGTGCCTCACTCCAAACTTCCGCTAGTGAGAGTTCTTGTCGACATTCCTTATTATGGAGTTTCGAACTAGATTTAGTGATTGATTCAGCGTGATATCTATCTTCATTTAGTTAAACCGCACTTGGCTTATTCGCATTTAGAAAAGCGTGAGTAAGATTATTGCATTTCTCTAAAATTGAATGCTGCAAGTACCGCCCCTGGATTGATTGACAACATTGCATCACGCTGGCAACAAGTGTTTAGTCACGGGGCGGCTCGAAGGCAGAGGTTTGCTGAATCTTTTAAATAAAAAGTCTAATCAGTGTTCTCTGCTTTTTTTTCAGTAGGTGTTTCAGAAATAGGCCGCACATGAACTAGTACGTCTATCTTGTCTTTATAAGAGTCTGGATGATGTCTAACTTCAACTGCAGTCGCTTCCAAACCAAATATTTTCATCATTCTCTGCGTATTCCTCCCATTTTGGGTCTCTGCCAGAAAAGCTTCTTTCAGTTTTTCAGGATTATGTTCCCATTGTCTAGCTACTTTTTCAGCTTCCTCATTTTCTACGTTATATCTTGTTATTATTTTCGGTAATTTCCCGGAAAATCCATGCGTTGATGAAACTTGTTCATATTGATATTTACTCACATCGCTTGCGTAAAATTCGTCTCCAACGTTTTTTCTCAAGTTTTCTCTGAATATCCACTCGTCTGGTAGATATTCATTTAAAAAATATCCCATTTTATTATCTGTCTCCCCATCCTCATCCCCAGCTTGTTGCTTATATTCAGATAAATATCTATGAGGGAGTGTGCCTTTTGCAGCAATGTATTCCTCCTGAGAGTTGTATGGGTCAAAGGAAAAGCCATGCTCGAAATTTTCTGGGTCTGCAACAAAAGCAGCTCTGCGATTTCTTTTTGTTTCTTCTGTTTCTTTTTGAGAGGAGGTTAAGTGAACTGGGCTTTTCCTCCCTGTAATATTGGTTGATTTAGATGAAGTTTTGGCAAGGCTTGGCATTCCAGAAAATAACTGAGAATGGGGAAGAGCATGAGTTTTGGAAGATGGCGAATGGGTTTCGTTAATGGGTTGATCGATAGGCGTATCTTGAGTCAACGGGGTGGCGCGTATAGTGGGAGATGAGTTAGTCATACTTACACCAATTGGTTATTAAAGGTCAGTGCGTCTAATACCAATATAGAAATAACAAATCAGAGAGAGCAGTAATGGTTCACTTTACGTGACTGTTTTTCGTGGGGTAGTAGAGGTTTTAGTGCAGTAGAAACTGCTATAAGCTTTTTACGAAATGTGAGGCTCAGCTGTTGCAGGCACACTTTTTAGAGTTAAATGTGGGATGGGTAAGGAAGTGGTGTGGCTTGCACTTAGTACAGCAGAAGATAAGAAGAGCTGAAAACCTGTTCAAAGCCTCTAAATAGAGACAAAAATGGGAGTGTTTGGGGCGGAATGAGAAGTCTGCATATTTGAAATTCCGTATTTAATTCAGTCCGTCGCCCCAACCCACAAAAATTGGCAACATACTTACTCTCACATCCGAAACGCATCTTTTTAGAGAATTTGAACAGGCTCCAAGAAATTTAGCTCGGCATCTAAATTTTGGGGGGAGCTTCAATAGGCAGCTTTTTTACGCTGCAGTTTTAGCTTACAAAAGGTTTTGTAAGATTTTTAATTTGTCTTTAATAAGCCTATCTTTAAATATTTATTTAAGCCGAGTTTTAGCCGTGCGAGCAGCTTCGCTGCGCGGGTATTGCTTGATAATTTGTTGCAAGGTTTGCTTGGCTAGATTTTTTTGCCCTTGCTCAAGCTGATTTTGTGCCACAGCCAGCAGAGCTTCAGGTGCGCGCGCGTGGGTTGGATAATGTTTGACTAGCCCAAGCAGTACGGCATTTGAAGCTTTGTAATCACGCTGAGCATAAAGTGCGTTGCCAAGCCAATATTGAGCGGCGGGTTGCTGTGTGCTTTGCGGGTATTTTTTGAGAAAGCTTCGAAAGGCGGTGGCAGCTTCTTTAAAGTTGCCTTGTCTAAACTGTTTCAACGCGCTATTGAAAACTTCGTTTTCGCTTGCAGCTGGAGCCACAGCCGCTGTTGTACCTTCTTGCTCATCTGCCTCTGGTTGAGGCTTCGGGGTAAGTTTTTCTACCTGATTATGTAAGTCAGCGTAGTACTCTTTCATCGCTTTTTGCAGCGTTGTCAGCTGATTCACCAATTCGTCATTTTGGCCACGCAAAGAGGCGGTTTGACGCTGCAGTTGCACAATTTGATTGTTTTGATCGAGCAGCGCTTGCTGCGCTGCTGATAATTGACTCTCTAAGCTGGTGGTGCGTTCGCGCAAATCAAGAATAGCTTTACGCGCCTCAGCATCATCAAATATGCCAGCATGCGCTGGCGTTAAAGCTGCCAGCGTCAGGCTCGCAGCGGCAGCGATGCGTAGCCAAAAACGCACAAAAGAAAGTCTGCATAAGCTGGAGGGCAAGGAATGCCAATGCAGACAGTGCAAGAGGCTAGCCAGAAGGCTTGCAGTTCGAGGTCCTGCCGCCATCCGATTTAGGCAGATTTTCTTAAGCATAAATTTCATCCTCAATTATTATCGTAGATAAAGTCAGCGCGGCGGTTTTGTGACCAAGCTGTTTCATCATGCGTTTGTGTTTCAGATTTTTCTTTGCCAAGGCTGATGGCTTCCATTTGTGAAGCAGGTATGCCTAGTACTAAAAGCGCACGTCTTACCGCCTCAGCACGCTTCTGGCCAAGTGCAAGGTTATATTCTTTGGTGCCGCGCTCGTCAGTGAGTCCTTGAAGGCGTAGCTGAGTCTTTGGATGAAGTTTCAGATATTGCGCATGCTGTTTCAGCAAATCTTGATACTCGTCTTTTACCGTATAGTCGTCAAAATCGAAGTAAACGCTACGTTTAGCGAGCGGATTTTTAGATTGGCTGAGCGGATCAACATTGACTTGCTGCACATCCACTGGTTGTACATTTTCGGGGGTGCCAATCATTCCCTCTGCACTTTCACTTTCTTGTGCCGGGGTGGCGGCTGGTGGATCAAGTTTCACGCCAGACTGACAAGCTGCCAGCAGGCTAATGAGTAGAGTGGCAAAGGTTAAACGAAGTTTTGCCTGCATTTTTTATTCTCCTGAAGATTGCAGAAAAGGTCCCCAGCTGGGGTCACGAACATCGCTGCCACGCACCGATAAGATTTGTGATGGACGAGCATCGATAGAAACAGTAGCAAGCACATCACGCCCATTAGCTTGAGTGGCATACAGCAAATATTTGCTATTGGCAGCAAAACTTGGGGAATCATCGTAACGGGTCTCGGTAAGCGATGTTACCTCGTTACTGGCTAAGTCTTGCAAGTGAAGTTTGAAGCCGCCGTTAATGCGTGAAATATAGGCAAGCAATTTACCATTGGGGCTGATTCTTGGCGTCGTGTTGTAGCGGCCTTGAAAGGTGACGCGTTGTGCTTGACCACCTAAAATCTCGCCCAAGTTTGGCATTTTGTAGATTTGCGGGCTGCCACCTCGATCGCTCGTGAAGTAAATGCTTTCTCCGTTCGGGGAGAATTGAGGTTCAGTATCAATGCTATTGCTTTTGGATAAACGGCGCAGGCCGCTGCCATCGACATTCACGAGATAAATTTGGGTATTACCTGTGAGCGAGAGAGCAACAGCTAGTTGCTTACCATTAGGCGACCAAGCAGGTGCGCTATTGCTGCCTCTCTGATTGGCTACTACAGTGCGTTGCCCACTGATTAAATCGTGAATATAGACCACGGGTTTTTTTTGCTCGAATGAGACATAAGCAATCTTTGTCCCATCTGGTGACCAAGTTGGCGAGATGATGGGTTCAGTACTAGCGAGGGCGATTTGCGGATTTTGGCCATCTGAGTCAGAAACTTGCAATTGATAGCGATTTTGGGTGCGCACGACGTAAGCAATACGGGTCGAAAATATACCGCGCTCGCCTAATAGTTGTTGATAGATATAGTCAGACGCTTTATGGGCGCTGGCGCGCAAACTATGGGCTGGCCCAGCTAGTGCGAGACCCCCTAAACTTTGGCGCTTAACAGTGTCGCTGAGGCGAAAGCGTATGCTGTAGTAGTCTTTATTGTTGCCGCCACTTTCATTTGATGGCGAGACGCTGCCTGCGACAAATGCATCAGCGCCTTTGGTTTTCCAGCTGGCTAAATCAATCGCTTCAGTTTCAGCAATGGGTGTTGCGCCTGCATCGATATTGACAAAGCGGCCGCTACGGGCGAGGTCAGCACGAATAATCGTACTAATTTGCTGGGCTGCAGCAGTTTCGCCGCTAAAGTTAGCCACTGCGATCGGGTACAAGTTAGAACCCACGCCGGTGATAGTGACCTTCAACTGCGCCTGCGCGGTTAGGCTGGCAAGGCTGAGCCAGCTAATGGCGAGCGTTTTGAAGATAAGCTTATTCATTGAATTATTCTCCGTCTTAGCGCATTTCATCTTAGAACCTGTTTAGGCTTTCCCTAGCGCCCTGGCGCCGCCTTGCCGTACTAGTTGTACTGTCTGCGGCTGCGCCAGGCCACTAGGAAAACCCTAAACAGGTTCTAAGGAAATGCTTTAACTCAATTTTTTGGCTGGAAAGTCATGATGAAGTGACGAGGCACTTTACCATCCGTGTCACGTGGCATAGGGTCAGATTTTTGCACGGCGCGCAAGACGGCCTCATCCCAAGCTGGATTGCCACTTGAGCGTGACAAACTCACATTTAAGATGGCGCCATCTGGGGCACATTGCACTGACACCACAGTGCGTGGGTTACCTTCTACATTCCCCGCCTCAAAAATAATATTTGGCTTGACGCGTTGGCGTACTTTATTCGCATAACCGGGCGAACCTTGCCCACCTGAACCATTGCGATTGCTTGCGGTGGTGCTTCCGTGTCCTGCAGCATTTTTCGCAGCAAGGCTTTTGAGCGCGGCAAGGCGAGCTTGATGTTGTTGCTCAGTTTGAGCTTTAGCCTGAGCTGTTTGTTGTTTGAGCTTTTTCTGTTGCTCGACTTTTTGCTGGGCCAGTTGCTGTTTAAGCCGTGTTTGTTCTTGCTGCTTTTTTTCTTGGGCTAAACGCTCTTGGCGTTGCCGGTCAGCGAGCTGTTGTTGCTTTTTCAGTTGCTCTTGTTTGGCTAACTTTTGTTGATCTGCTAGTTGCTGTTGGCGGCGCTTATTTTTTTCAAGGGCGATCTCAGCCTTATCTGGCTGCGGTTGCAAGGTAGCAGGAGGCGTAGGTGGACGCAGCGCAGCAGGAGGCGTGGGTGGAGTAGGGGTGAGCTCAGGCAGTTCGGTCCATAACTCAGCCTCCACGCCTGCTGGGGTGCTGCTTTGCCAATGAATGCCATAAATTAATAAGGCAAGCAACAGCACATGCATCAACGCGGCTAGCGCAAAGGCTGGCCCTGTACCGCGTTCAGGCGGGGGTGATAAAGGGTAAGTAACGTGGGTATTCATGGCGATTTAACCAATAATCCAACCCGTTTAATGCCTTGCTGTTTTAAGTCAGACATGACTTTCATCACAGCCTCATACTGCACGCGCTTGTCGGCGGCGATCACTACAGGTTGGTTCGCATAGATGGGCCGGCGTCGCTGCAAGAAAGCTACGAGTGCCGTGCTAGACATAGTTTGCTCATGCACAGCGTTATTGTCTTTATAACGAATGGATAGTTCACCGCCTGCCCGAATATTCACAATTACCGGCGGCATTTGTGGCTGTGGTGCGGCGTTGCCAACCGTGGGTAAATTAACTACCGAAGGGGTAATCATCGGGGCAGTGACCATAAAGATCACTAGCAGCACCAGCATGACATCGATATAGGGCACTACATTAATATCAGCGAGCGCACGTCGAGTACGTTTGCCACGCAGGTTTGAGCCTGTGGATACGCCTGCCATCATGCCCTCCTTAATGACCTTGACGTTGCAAAATATTTAAAAATTCTTCAATAAAAACTTCGAAGCGACTTGCTAAGCGATCGACATCATGCACATAGCGGTTATACGCAATGACAGCAGGAATGGCTGCAAATAAACCAATCGCAGTGGCGACGAGCGCTTCCGCAATCCCTGGTGCTACATTAGCGAGCGTAGCTTGCTGAACGTTGGCGAGGCCGCGAAATGCGTTCATGATGCCCCAGACTGTACCGAACAGCCCGATATAAGGACTGACTGAGCCTACTGATGCGAGAAAAGCTAGGTTGGCTTCTAAATTATCCATTTCGCGCTGAAAAGCTGCCCGCATGGCGCGGCGTGCTCCATCAAGGGTCGCGTTGGAATCTGTTGGGCGTTGCTCTTTGGCTTTCAGAAATTCTCGCATGCCCGCTTCGAAAATTCTCTCAAGGGCGCCACCCGTACGACGGCGGCTGGTTGCGTTTTGATACAGCGTTTGTAATTCACCACCAGACCAAAAATCGCGTTCAAAAGCTTCCGTTTCAGCGCGGGTGCGGCGTATGGTGAACCATTTTCTGAAAATAAAAGTCCATGACATGAGCGATAAAACAAGCAGCAAAGCCATGACAATTTGCGCCAGCGCGCTTGCGTTTAACGCAAGAGAAAGAATCGAGAGATCTTGTGTGTGAGGCATAATGGTTCAAACGATAACGGTGGATGAGGTGGAACCTCTGCAGAGCTTCCCTAGCTTGGCTGAACTGCTATTTTTGGCATAAGCAAAGGTTGCAGCACGGTGAGTACCTGAGCTGGAAGCGCAACGGGTTTAAAACCTGTCGATTCAATGCAGCCTATGCGAATAGTGCAAGTCGCCAGCAACTTATCGTTGACCCAAGCTTGCTGGGTGAAATGAACCGACGCTTTACCCAAGCGCTGAATGCTGCTCACAATTTGAAGCAAATCGTCAAGCCTTGCTGGTGCTCGGTAATCAATACTGGTATGAAGCACAATAAAATGCGTACCAGTTTGCTGAGTTAACGCCTGCTGCTCTATGCCAAGCTGGCGCAGCCATTCGGTGCGCGCTCGCTCAAAAAATTTTAAATAATTAGCATAAAAAACAATGCCAGCTGCATCTGTGTCTTCGTAGTACACACGGATGTTCCATGCAAACGCATGTGCTAAGTCGGTAGCACTTCCGGCAGATGATAAAGAGGACATCTTGTATACGCCTTGTCAGCAATGAAAGTAAAGAAGACCTAGGAGGCCCTGCATAAACCGGAGGCGGCATCATGTCCTCTTTGCCGTACTAGCGTACTGGCAGCAAAGGCATTCCTTGGCTTATGCAAAACTTCCCTATAGCTATCATGTCAGTACAAAAATGACGCTACCTTTATATTTCATCTTAATATATCTCTTCCATTAGCTGCAGACCTTGCGTAAGCAAAAGCGGCTTTATCAGTCATAGACAGTGATCGGCAGTATACGCCCAAGCTCAATAGGCTCAAGGAAGGGAATGAATTATCGGAAAATTCCCGTGACTGAAATGGGCTGATACGTTCCACTTCTCAGTTGAATGCTAGAGCGCTTTCACATGCCGATAAAAGCATCATTCAGGATCAAATGACTCTTTTTGTACTGACACCCAAGGTATTCCTTGCTACGGCGTGTTGAAGAGGTTCAGTAAGCGTGCGTAGCCTTAACGATTGCTGAAGCAGGTGCGTGACTTGTTATAGAATTGTGTCCGTTAAGCGGGAGGAGGATTCTTCCCGCAAATTTTTAGCCGCACTCCTAAGCCGCGGGAAAGCACTGAATCCTGCTTGATTCAGCGTTTTCTAAGCTTCCTACCTACGCAAAGATTGAGACACTATGTTTGACAGAGCCGACTACACGATTGAAAAGATTGACCCCGAAATATGGCAGGCCATTGGACAAGAAAACCGTCGGCAGGAAGAGCATATTGAGCTGATTGCGTCGGAAAATTATACGAGTCCTGCTGTCATGGCAGCGCAAGGCTCGCAATTAACCAATAAGTACGCTGAAGGCTATCCGGGTAAGCGCTATTATGGTGGTTGCGAATATGTGGATATTGTTGAGCAACTGGCGCTTGAGCGTGTAAAAAAACTATTTGGCGCGGAAGCTGCGAATGTGCAGCCAAATTCAGGCTCGCAAGCGAACCAGGGCGTTTTCTTTGCCGCGCTCAAACCCGGCGATACCATTATGGGGATGAACCTTGCGCATGGTGGGCATCTAACGCATGGTTCACCTGCGAATATTTCAGGCAAATGGTTCAATATTGTGAGCTATGGCCTGAATGAAGCCGAAGATATCGATTACGACGCAGCGCAAGCGTTGGCTCAACAGCATCGGCCAAAATTAATTATTGCCGGTGCATCAGCCTTCTCACTGCGAATTGATTTTGCTCGCATGGCGGCTATCGCTAAATCAGTAGGTGCCTATTTTATGGTGGATATGGCGCATTACGCAGGGTTGATTGCTGCTGGCGTTTATCCTAATCCAGTGCCGCATGCAGATTTTGTGACAACCACTACTCACAAAAGCTTGCGTGGCCCGCGTGGCGGCGTGATTTTAATGAAGGCCGAGCATGAAAAGGCGGTTAATTCAGCGATCTTCCCAGGTTTGCAAGGCGGTCCGCTGATGCACGTGATTGCTGGTAAAGCGATTGCCTTTAAAGAAGCGCTTGCGCCTGAATTTAAAGTGTATCAACAGCAAGTTCTCGATAATGCACGAGTGCTTGCTGAAACGCTCATAAAACGTGATTTGCGTATTGTATCGGGACGTACTGAAAGTCATGTAATGCTGGTCGATTTACGCGCTAAGCACCTCACCGGCAAAGAGGCGGAAGCTGCACTAGGTTTGGCGCATTTGACTGTGAATAAAAATGCCATTCCTAATGACCCGCAATCCCCATTTATCACTAGCGGTATACGTCTCGGTTCACCTGCCATGACTACGCGAGGTTTTAAAGTAGCGGAAGCTGAACAAGTTGGGCAGCTGATTAGCGATGTGCTAGATAATCCTGCAGATACCACTAATCTTGAGCGCGTGCGCCAACAAGTGGCTGAATTGACACGCCGTTTTCCAGTTTATGGTTGACGCATTTCTCAAATGATCTGCAACTTTGCCGTCCCCTGCCTGCTACACTGCTGGCGCAGGGGACGGCGTTTTGCAATTCATCGGTGAAACGCGCTAGAACCTGTTCAAAGTATCTTATCTACCTATTCATCGAGTGAACTTAGCCCCCAATGCGCTGTCCTTTCTGCCGCTATGAAGATACCCAAGTAACCGACTCGCGTGTTACCGAAGAGGGTGCAACCATTCGGCGTCGCCGTCGCTGCGTGACCTGCGAGAGACGCTTTACGACCTATGAGCGAGCAGAGTTAACGCTACCAGTGGTAGTTAAGAAAGATGGGAGCCGGGTAGATTTTGACCGCCGCAAACTGGTTTCTAGCATGCGCTTGGCGCTGCGCAAACGTCCGGTTAGTGCTGAGGCCTTAGATGCTGCATTGGCACGTATCGAAGATCAATTACTGAGCCTTGGTGATCGAGAAATTGATAGCGATAAGCTGGGCGAGTGGGTCATGAATGAATTACGTCAACTCGATAAAATTGCTTACGTGCGCTTCGCTTCCGTCTATCGAAGCTTTGAGGATGTAGCTGAATTTCAGCATTTGGTTAAAACATTGTCGCGTAACAAATAGAAAAACACTGTATCAGCGCGAAGCGTTGTTCTATTTGTGAACCATGCCTTCTTGCCGTATAGATATGCTGACTACGCCGGATTTCCTCATTCTGCGCTCTTAGGGCCCTTCCAAAATTTTCCAAAAGAAGTCATAGATTGGGGTGACGAAGGAACCTCAACACAACCATCCTCTCAACTGCCATCTCAATAGGCTAGCGCTTCGTATTTTATTCACGCATTTAACTCAATACGCTACCTCAATCTACGCGAGCTGCACTGTCTTGTTTTCAACTAAGCCTTCATCTCTCTAGCATGTAGAGCATCGCTGCTCTGCTTCCGCCGTTGACTTTTATCGTTCACCTTTTGGCCAATTGTGCCAGCCTCTGCCATTCCCTAAAGTAAAGCTAACTGCTAGAGGGAAGGATGCGTTGCAAACTATCGTTAACTACGTCGTTTGGGTTTGTGCTGGCTGAATTGGTGGTGGTGTTGGCTATCTTGGCAGGACTTGCTGTCACGACGTTTCCTGCATTGAGTTACTGGCTGGCACGTGAGCGCCTGGATACCTATGCACAGGCTTTGCTCGCAACATTTTCCTATGCCCGTAGCGAAGCGCTTAAACGAGGTGTGCCAGTTACCGTGTGTCGGGCTGATGAGCGTGGCGAGTGCAGCGTTAGCGCACGCGTCTGTAGCGCAAATGAACACGGTACGCTGGCAGATGATTGGGGCTGTGGCTATGCCGTATTTGTTGAAACCATTTCGGCGGTGGGAGAGGGTTTCCAGCAAGCTTTACGTGTGCAAGCGCCACTGGAAGGAGTAACGCTGCAAGTAAAAAATGCTTCTCCTTTATGGTTTACGCCGCCCGTTGGGCAGATAGTGGGCGGCTTTCGCAGCTTTGAATTAGTAGCGCGTTTTAGCACAGATAGTAATTTGAGTAAGCGCTTGCGCCGCTGTGTGAGGATATCGGCAGGCGGTCGAACACGGCTGATTAACGGACCTTGTCCGGTTAGAGTAGCCTCATGAAGCATGCCATTTCGTATTTTAAATATCGTCAACGTGGGGATTCGCTGCTCGAAGTCATGCTCGCCATCGGGTTAATTGGGGTCGCAGCGCTTAGCCTCGTTGGTTTGCAGTTAGCTTCATTGCGCATCCAGCAAGCGACGCTACGCTATGCTCAGGCGGTGCAGTTGGTAGATGCTGCTGCTGAAGCGCTGCGCGCAGATTATCCAGTAAGCCGCGTGCAAACTGAGTGGCAGGCACGCGCTAGTGCTTTGTTACCTGGTGCTGACATACATATTGTCGATAAAGGGGAAAATGTAAGCCTTATTACTTTGCGTTGGCAGGAAGCGAAACAAAGTACGCGTGAACTTAACCAAGCTAATGCAGACTGTCCACTCTCTAGCTCATCAGAGGCTATCCAATGCGTGTCGGTTGCAGTAGCACAATGAGCTTTTTGGCTAACCTAATAAAAAAATGGTGTTGGCCTGCAGGCTGCGCAAATAGTCTGCCACGACAACAGTTCAAAAAATCCGCACAGAGAATGTGCGAAATAGCAGCACGATGGCAAAGCGTTAGCCATATTTGCCTTATTAATCGTATGTACGGGCATACCTTGCTGGAATTATTGATTGCACTGCCGTTGGGTCTCTGTGTGACACTTGCTGGAGTCTCGTTATACCGCGCTCAACGGGCCTCCTTCGAGCAGATAGTTGAGCGGAGTCAACTTGCTGAAGCAGGGTGGACGGCGCTACATTTAATCGCTACTCATTTACGTATGGCAGGTTTCTCCTCACCGTTGAATGGGCAGCATAACGTTGCTGATTTTTTGGGCCTGTTTGGTTGCACTGCGAGTCGCCCAACAAAAGAGGTTGCCAAGCCTCGTAGGTGTAAAGCGGAAAGAGGAGGGCATTCAGATGGCATTGAAATACGTTACCAGGCTGATGCCGTTTCAACTTGGAAGAGTCGAGATGGCAAGTCGACTGATTGCTTAGGACAAGCCATCGAGGCATCTAAAAATACTGGGGAGCAGGCTATGGTACCGGTAATCAATCGCTTTTTTGCGCGTCTTAGCCCTTCGACTGGTAAGCCAGAGCTGTATTGCGAGGGAAATGGTGGGCCAGGTATTGCCCAGCCTGTAGTGGAAGGTGTTGAGCGCTTGTATCTACGTTATCAATTGGGAAATGCAGCAAGTGGATTAAATTTAGTGGATGCCTCAGCCATAGCTGCGGATCAGTGGAATAAGGTAAGCATGGTGCAGCTATGTGTTGTGATGCGAGGCACGCGTTATGCCACGGATGCTACTTATCTCGATTGCGATGGTAGGCGAGTTGCTTCTGCTGATGGCTTGCCTCGTCAGGCATTAACGACTTGGGTGGCCTTGCGTAATTCTTTAAATTTCCGCTCACCTGATGGTTTTACAGGTGCTGAATAAACCTGGAGCGGCGTTATGCCACTTTGCTGTATTAGAGCATTATCTGCGTGGGCATGCCTTGCTCACGATTTATTCAGTGCTTTCATAGGCAGACTTTCCTTACCTTGTTCAAAGAGAGCATTTAAAGCGTGAAGCGAGCTTTTTTACTTCGTCAACAGCGGGCTGTTGACCGTCGTGATAAACAGGCTGGCATGGCGCTGATAAGCGTGCTGCTTTTGATTGCATTACTGCAACTGCTAGCTACTGCGACGGCAGATAGATTGGTGCTGACTTTACGCACCACTAAAAATATGCGTGATCGTGTGCAAGCAGTGCATGCAGCGGATGCTGGCTGGGTTTTGTGTATCAAAAAGCTAGAGCAGGGCAGCGCACCGTATCGTGTTTGGACGGAGCAAGCTGAGCCAGCTTATTGGCGCGCACCTAATGCATTTGAAGGTAATGGACATGCTGCGTTTAATTTGACGGCTTCATGGCCGCATGCGGCGCGCCCACCGCAGTGCTTGATTGAGCAGTGGGTAATGGCGGAGCAGCCTGATCTTTTTGTGTATCTGATTACTGTGCGCGGCTTTGGCTCCTCGCTGAATGCTCAAGCATGGGTGCAATCAATCAGTTTGTTGAAGCATGCAGTTTGGCGACATACCTGGCGCGCAGTCGCAGAGCGGCCTTCAGCTACTCAATTCCAACTGACAAAGCGTAGCTGACGATTTATTGGAGAGGCTAGGAGAGCTATGTGGATCTCCTCTAGACCGTAGATCGCTTCTTTAGAGCGCTATCGTATGGATCTGTCTCACATCTTGATAAAACCGACCCAGCATAATCGTTACAGCGAGCGCGGTATCAGCTTGCTGGAAATTGTATTAGTGTTAGCGATGCTTTCAGTCTTAAGCAGCTATTTGCTGCCTAGTTATCATACTTATATACAGCGCGGTTATCGTTTGGCTGCTATCGCCGCTGTTTATCGAGCAGCGCAATTTGCCGAGCAAGTTTTGGCCGAATCCGGTGCTACAACAGATGGCAGGATATTAGTCTTGCCCAATGATCTCGCTAGATCACCACCACAGGGAGCAGCTATTTATCAATTAGAAGTGCATCAAGAAGAAGCAGGCATTGGCGGATATAAGATTGTGGCTCAGCCAACTGAGGCGGGTCCAATGAGTACTGATGTCTGCGGTAGCTTTGGCTTAGATAGTCGTGGGCGACGGTCGAACCAGAGTAGGGCAGAATCAACTAGTGAGCTAATTGCCGCTTGTTGGCAGGGGCGTGGCAAATAATGGGCCGTGCTTGGGTGAGTTTATTTGCTTGTTTTTCTATCAACCTAGCTTATCTTAGAATCTGTTCACAATCTCGGAAAATCACTCTTAAGGACGTAATGTTGGGGTGAGGGGTTTGATTAAATACGGAACCCCAACACCACAATTTTTTGTGCTATTTCTGAATTGTTCTGCAGGATATGTTTATCCGCTAGTTGATCAGAGGATTGCGGCAGATTTACCTTAAACAAAGCAAAGGGAAGAGGGCATTGAAACGCTTTATCGGGAACGATTAGTGTTCGTTAGTTTTGTAAGGTAAAGGCGTACGCCCTGCCAAGCTGTAAAGCCAAGCATGCCCCATTTTATAAGTGGTTTTACTTTACCTCGTAAAACCACTTGGGTTGGCACCAGTAACAATGAGCTAATTGCACTCAAGATTGGATAGCTACGCATTAGTCCGCTGATTTTGCCGAAGGTAGCCTGCCGGGGGAAGAGCCATTTGATCCAGCCAAAATGCTTATATTTAGCTCGTAATTCGGTACTTGCTTGCACCAGCGTAGCGCGCTCAAGCGCTGCGCGCGTGAGTAGCAATTCTTTGCGCAGCGCAAGTTTTTTGCGACGTGAAAGATGTGGCGCGGAAAGAGATGAATGATATGAATGGTTCGAGTGGTTCATGATGTGCTTAGGAAGCTTTCTTAAAGGCCTCACGGTCCTTTTTGAATTCTGCAAGTGTTGCTTCAAGCAGAAAAGGGGCTTTACGCAGTTGTGCGGACGTTCTAAGCGCGCAGATGATGGCAATAGCTAGATACAAAAAGCCTAATCCTGCTAGCGCTTGCCAGCGGTAAGTTTCCCAACAAACTAGCACCGCTAACGCCGTTAGCGTGATAAGAGCCATTACGCCGAACAGTAATGCTATCAATCCACCAAAAAACGCGGAGAACATACGATTTTTTTCTTCGGTAAGTTCAATGCTAACTAACTCGACCCGAGTCTGAGCAAGCGCGCATATTGACTTCAAAATGCGTTTAAATGGACTGTCTGACGAATGCGTATGAGTCATGATCTAAAAAAGTGTGTACCTAAAAAACAAATAAACAAACAGCAAAATGTTCAAACGTTCTTCGGCGCCCCGTAGGGCGCATCCAATGCGTTTAGAACCACTGCATAACCCCGAGGGCTTGGCATGCTTTTGCTGCCAGTACATTAGTACCTAATGTAAAAAAGGGAGACTGTAGTTGTATATCCTGCCGCCCAAGGGGTTATGCAGAGGTTCCCTTATTTGCGGTTGTTTATTTACGGTTAATTAACAAGCCAATCAAAATGCCCACGCCAGCCACAACGCCAACCGCTTGCCACGGATGTTCACGCACATAGTCGTCTGTGGCATGCGCAGCCTTTTTACCTTTTTCGATAACAGCAGCCTGTGCTTCTGCCGCTTTCTCTTTTGCTTGTTTCAGCTTAGTTAAGGCATTTTCTCTTAGTTCGATGGCGCGCTCACCTGTTGTGTTCGCGGTTTGCTTTAAAAGTTCTTCGACATCCGCCAAGATCGTTTTAATATCTGACATCCACTTCTCCTGATTGGGGTTTAACATGACATCCTCTGAATGTGTCAGCTTATTATGTAAGCTTATTTAAATCAGTCATCAATCGGACATACGCTATTTTTATATTCAGATAGCAGCAGCCAAGTATTGATATAGATGAATTGGTCTAGCTGTTAAAGCAAAATCTAGGCCTACCAAAAAATTCAAGCGTCAATCTATTTGAGTTGTGTTCTTGTGTGATTCATGTTGCGCAGCGCGCTTACCTAAATTTTTATCAATAAGTAGCATAGAGGATGAAGTGCCTTGCAAAAGCAGAGGCCGCATCAATGGTGAGCAAAGAACGCTAATGATCTGTACGGCAGACAAGCGAGACAGATAGCGCTCTTCGGTCTTGCCAGCGCTTCTTTAAAGGTGAAGCCATTGTAGCGTAGCTGTAAAGATTGGCGGCAGAGGAATGGCTTTTAAAGCCGATGGAGGCATAGATTCACTGAGCGCATTCGGGCAAGGGTTAGTGAGATACCTTGTGCGCTGCACTTTTTTGCAGGCGATCTTCATACATATACTGGCGCGAGTAAGGTAAAGCTTGTGCAGCTTGGCCAGCTTTACGGCAAACAATTTGATAAATTGAAGTATCGTCGCGTTCAAAAGCGTAGGCGCAGCCTGCCAAATAAATACGCCAAATACGAAACTTCTGGTCATCGATGAGTTGCTTTAAAGCAGTTGCATGGTGCTCAAAGTTTTCGCTCCATAGTTTTAATGTGTTTACATAATGGCGACGTAGGTTCTCGACATCGAATACTTCAAAGCCGCTGCGTTGTATCGATTCCAACACTGTACAAAGAGGGGAGAGCTCACCGTGAGGGAATACATATTTGCTGATAAATGTGCTGCCGCCAAATGGCTTTTCTCTTCTATCTAATTCAGTTGATGTGATGCCGTGATTCATCACAATGCCATCGTCTTTCAGAAGTTTTTGTATTTTTACAAAATAGGTAGGCAGGTTTTTACGCCCTACGTGCTCAAACATACCAATGCTAGTGATGCGGTCAAATTGGCCTATTACGTCACGATAATCTTGTAGCCGTATTTCAACCTGGTGCGTAAGTTTTGCAGCCTCGACGCGCGCTTTAGCTAGCTCATACTGTTTTTGCGATAAGGTGATTCCTACGCATTGCATGCCAAATTTCTGCGCAGCTCGAATGACTAAAGCGCCCCAGCCGCACCCGATATCGAGCAATGCTTGCCCGGCCTGCGCCTGAATTTTGGTAAGAATGTAGTCAATTTTCTTCAACTGAGCCGTTTCAAGATTTTCGTCGCCATTTTCAAAATAAGCGCAGGAATACACCATGTTTTTGTCCAACCACAGTTGGTAAAACTCATTAGATACATCGTAATGATATTCGATGGCTTGCTTATCTATGGTGCGGCTATGAGGCAAATAACGCTGCCAATTCAAAAAGTGATAGCCGGATGAGCCGGTGTTTTTGGCAAGTGCATAGCTGAAATGAATGATATCGGTTAATTTTCCTTCGATATCAATTTGCCCTTCTACATAGGCAGCACCCAAGTTATCGAGGGTTGGTTCAAGCAAATAGGGGAGGGCCGCCATGCTTTTTGCTTGGAGGGTGATCTGAGGGGCAACGAAATGACCAAAATCATGTTGCCGCCCATTCCATAATACGAGTCGCGCAGGAAGATTAAATTTATCGCGTATCTGAGCTGCCCACCTGATCAGTGACTTTTCCCAAAACATTTGATATCTCCCTTTTGTTGAGCAAAATATTACTGGCGATAAAAGATGCTTTTGCAAGACGCTGAACTGGCATTAGGGAAATAGCCTTGTGATGCGCCATTTGCCATCTGCTTGTCGTAAATATTGAAAGCGATCGTGTAGGCGGGAAGGCCGCCCTTGCCAAAATTCGCAGCACACAGGCCTTAAACGATAGCCTCCCCAATACGGAGGGCGAGGCGGGTGCTCACCAAACTGAGCAGCACAGCGCACCTGGCGCTCACTGAGCGTTTCACGGCTACACAGCACAGCGCTTTGCTCGGATGCCCAGGCGCCAATTCTTGAAGCCAATGGACGAGAATCAAAATAGGCGTTGCTCTCTGTCTCGTTAGTTTTTTCAATGATTCCTTCAATACGTACCTGACGTTCTAATTCAGCCCAGTAAAAAACTAAACAGGCTTGAGGATTTTGCTCAAGCTCCTGAGCTTTACGGCTGCGATAATCAGTAAAGAAAGCAAACCCATCTGCACTAATGCCTTTGAGCAGCACGATACGTGCCGAAGGACGGCTATCCAGCCCAACCGTAGCTAACGTCATTGCATTAGGGTCGGGTAATTGAGCTTTAACTGCCTGCTCAAACCAATGCTCAAATTGGCCTATTGGGCTTGGATCAAGATCAGCTTCATCAAGTGAGTCTAGTGAATAATTTCGGCTCAAATCGATACGTGTAGTCATAATTTCGGAGTGATTAAAATGAGTTATATTTTTGGGTTATTAATTGGCCTAAAAAAGCGTTGGATAACCCAAGAGCAGTAGCTGGATTGTCTGCATTGGCATTTTTTGTTCTCGATTGATTCAGCGCTTTTCTAAGTTTTTAGTTAGGGATGTGATCTGCCTAACCCGTTTGTAGGCGTAGGCATCCCTAGCCCCGATTTAGTCAGGCCTTCTTTGGCTTTTTGGATAAGCATAATCATGAACTTTTTTATGGATTAAGTAAGCGCGTATTTAAAATCAAATAAACTTAAGGCGTATTTTTTCATGTTTAGTGATTAAGGAAGGTCTGCGCAGGGAGCGGAGCATATAGGTGAGAGATGAAGATCGCAGCCTTTTGCTGACCTGAGTGAAATTTAGTCATACTTTTTAAAACTGCTTTTTAGCTTCTATGTTTGTTAAGACTTTAACTATGCCATCTTCAGCTTCATCAAATTTTATAGAAGACAACGAATCAGCGCGTCTTTTCACCGGTGTGGCCCGCTTATATGGGTTAGCTGCGCTACGTTTGTTTGAACAAGCTAAGGTTGCGGTAATTGGAATTGGCGGAGTCGGATCGTGGGTGGCTGAGGCATTAGCGCGGAATGCGGTAGGTAGGCTGACGTTGATTGATTTAGATCATATTACTGAGGGCAATACCAATCGGCAAATTCATGCACTGCAAGGGAGCTACGGGCAAGCCAAGGTAGCAGCGATGGCCCAGAGAATTCAGCTTATCAATCCGCAGTGTGAGGTGACGCAGATAGACGAGTTTGTCGAGGAAGGGAATTTGGCGTCGCTGCTAAGCGAAGGGTTTGATTATGTCATTGATGCTATTGATCAAACCCGCATTAAAGCCCAGCTCATTGCTTGGTGTGTGGCGCATGAGCAGCCACTGATTACAGTGGGAGGAGCTGGAGGGCGTTTTGATCCACTGCGAATTCGCCTAGGCGATTTAGCACAGACTACGCAAGACCCATTGCTGGCTAAAGTACGTGCACATTTGCGCAAACAACACGGCTTTGCGCGTGGGCCTAAAGCGAAGTTTAAAGTGCCAGCTGTATTTTCGGATGAGCCCTTAACTTATCCGTCTTATCCCTCTGATTTACCTAACGCATGCCAACTTGAGTCAGAGCAAGAGGACACAACGACTGCTTCTGACCAGCTTGATATGCCTGTCAATGCGGCAGCTGGAATTAATTGCGCTGGCTTTGGCTCTAGCGTTTGCGTGACAGCAAGTTTTGGTCTGGCAGCAGCAGCTTACGTACTGAGATCAATTGCCCAGCCTGAGAAAAATTAAATTAAGGAAGGCCTGCTTAAATCTGGGACAACTGAGACAAAGAATGCCGATGCAGGCAGTACGCTTCACTAGCGATGAGGCATGCTGCTACCCGTTTTGGGTAGACTTCACGTAGCGCTTACAGCGGAGGCCGAACTTACTTCGGCTTATATATTTTTTTGAGCATGGGCTGGGAAGCCCTGGATAAATACGACGCTGAGTTTTTGCTATGCCTTTGGTATTTCTTTAAAGGTACTTGCGACGCTTCTTTAGAATTCTGCAAGGATATGTGGTTTTTTTAATGTAAGTAGTTTACTGAACCGTAGGGTTTAATGAGGTATCAAGGCTTTTAGCCAAAGTCATAATTTTGTCTTCAGTCAAGCCAGTAACCTCAGCAATTAAGGCTTTAGGCGCGTGTGTCTTCAATAAATTGATGGCTACTTGCTCAAATCCTTGTTGCAAGCCTTGCTGCAAACCTTTTTCGATGCCCTGGCGTTCCATGCTGGTTACATATGCCATATTGCGCTCCTGTTCTAATTCTTCGATAGATTTATTATAACGATTCCTCAAATTTTCTGGCAAAGTCAAAACACCATCGATAAAAGTATAGAGATTAATAATCGCTTCCCGCCCCAGACCCTTATCGTAAAGCTTTCGGGTTAAGGCCAGCTTTGAGGCATAGCGGGCTTCTGGCATAGAGCGTGTTTTTAGTCCAGCTAGATGCGCAGCGACGACTGTACCAAACGGATTGTCTATTTCCGTTAATTGATCTTCCTGGCCTTGATAATCCAATAGTTTACTGATCAAAAATTGAAAGAGGCAAACAGGATACCCCCACACTTCCTTTGTGTAACAGCTCGGTCGCCAGCTGCCGCGCTCATCTGCCAAGATGGCTAAGGTCAGAACAGGTAGGGCATGCCGGTCATACAGTCGGTAGAAATATTGAAATAGTCGCTGCTCAAAGTGCTTATCCCTCGTATTTTGTACCTCGACATGCAAAAGGACGAGGCAATGTTGCCCATCTAAAGACCTAACTTTGATTAATTTGTCTACCCGCCGCGTGCTGATCATCGAGTCAGATGTGATTTTTAAAAGTTCTTGATCGAGCATCTCATAGCCTGCCACCCAATCAATTTTTTCAGCCAGATGAGGATAGAAAAAGCATATGAATGACTGGAAATACGCGTTTAGCACGTATTTCCATGCTTCATCCGCATGGGAGCGTGGATTGGTCTGAATGCTTGTCATAAAAAGATGGCTGAAATGTTGGTGGAAAATTATTCTGTTTATGGACGCATTGATCATTCATTTATCAATCCAAAAATTAGCCGAATTCAGTCTTGCAGGCACCACTTGTTAACGTTGCGTTATGAGCCTCGTTTGAATACTGATCGATGTCAGATTAAATCTGCATATCCTCAACTTTTATAGCTAGCCGTTTGTCTTATTCAAAAATGGAGAAATAGCTGGGCTGAGAATGGATTTAGGAGGGGGAAGAGAGAGTGACAAATAAATCAGAAAGATATTTTTTTCTTGAAAAATGAGCATTCGCAGAAAAAAGCGAAAAGCTCTGTACTGAGGAATTTATTGATAGTGAAAAAACATGACGTCGATCGCAGCGTAAGAACTCTTAGATCAATCGGAATTGTAAGGGTGTGCGGGGCAGGATTAAGGTTCTTAATGGTTAGCCATAGTTTTTCTTCCACTCTTTTTTCATTTCCTTATATAAAGCGTTATTTTCTGCTTCTTGCCATTTTTTATAAAAAATAGCAGCGCTCGCGGCTTTTACAGGGTCTTCTGGTGAGCGTGGTAATTCTTCTCCGCTTTGTGGATCGTATTTTCTTCCGCCTGCATGATTGGCATATCGGCGTGCGCGCGTATAACCCATCTGCAGAAACTTGCGTGCCATATCCGCCCCTACAAAATCTTCTTTTTCTAGATATGTTTGGAAAATATCGAAGATTTTAGTGCTACTTATTTCGGCAGTCGAAACATCTTTGAAACGCCAATGAGGCAGAATTTCTGATTTATAAGGCTCACATAAAAGAACGCCTTGTTCGCCTTTTCCAACTTTATAATCTTCAGGATGTAGTCGATAATCTGTTTCAGCATTCCATGAGTAGGTATCCTTAATATCATTCCAGTTCTCCATTTTATGCTGTTTAGTAGACGGTTTATAGCGCATGAGAGAAACTCCATTGTTAAAAATAATTTTTATTTTATTAAATAATTAGACCTCAATATTATTAACTTATTTTGCAATCAAATTGGAGCACCGCAAGGATTTGGGTGTAAATGAGTAGTACTTTGGATTTTTCTATATCTGAAATAGAAAGGCTCCTTGAACAAGGAGCCTTTGACGATGGGCGAGCTTAGATGCTCAATAAAAGCTAGCAGCTAAGGTGTCAGCGACTATAGCGGTCTGTGTTCATGGACTTATTTCTTTGCTGAAGTAGGCTTTCCCCAACTATCTTTCAAACTGACGATTTGGTTAAAAACTGGCTGGCCTGGCTTGGAATCTATGCGGTCGGCCACAAAATAACCGTGGCGTTCAAACTGTACCTGTGTTTCGGCTTGCAGCTTTTGCACGCCTGGTTCCAGATAGGCGTTGACGACGCGCTTAGAGTTAGGATTAAGTGCTTCAAGAAAATTGCGTCCGCCAGCATCAGGGTGTGTGGTACAGAAGAGCCGATCGTATAAGCGCACTTGAGCCGCATAGGCGTGTGCTGCGCTGACCCAGTGCAGATTACCTTTGACTTTATAGCGGTCTGCTCCCTCGGTGCCGGATTTGCTATCTGGAAAGTATTGGCAATGTACTGCGCTGACGTTGCCATCTGCATCTTTATCGACGTGTGTGCATTCGATCACAAAGCCGTAACGCAAGCGCACGCGGTTGCCTATAAATAGACGGAAATAGCCTTTAGGTGGGTGCTCGTTAAAGTCTTCTCGCTCAATCCACAATTCGCGAGAAAGCAGGAAATTACGCCGACCACGCTCTGGATGATGCGGATGAATCGGGGCACTGCATGTCTCGCTTTCGCCCTCTGGGTAATTATCAATGATTAGCTTAAGCGGGTTGAGCACAGCAATGGCGCGCGGGGCAATCGGGTCAAGATCATCGCGCAGGGCTTGCTCAAGTACGCTCATGTCGATCCAGGAATCTGCTTTAGAGACGCCAATACGCTCGCAAAAAAGCCGGATGCTGGCGGGGGTAAAGCCACGTCGCCGCAAGCCTACCAAGGTTGGCATGCGCGGATCATCCCAGCCATCGACGTGTTTTTCTTGCACTAATTGCAAAAGCTTGCGCTTACTCGTGATCGCATAGGTCAGATTGAGTCGGGCAAATTCAATTTGTTGAGGCAGGGGGCGTTTAAATACCTCTGCATCAGCTAGTTGGTTGAGAATCCAATCGTAGAGCGGGCGGTGATCTTCAAACTCAAGAGAGCATAGCGAATGCGTAATATTTTCCAGCGCATCCGAAATGCAGTGTGCGTAGTCGTAGAGTGGATAAATACACCAAGCGTCGCCAGTACGGTAATGGCTGGCATAGCGGATACGGTAGATGACTGGATCACGCAAATTGAGATTGGGTGCCGCCATATCGATTTTGGCGCGTAGCACATGCTCGCCTTCCTTAAATTCGCCGGCGCGCATGCGCCTAAACAGATCAAGGTTCTCAGCTGGTGTGCGCTCGCGGTAAATGGAATGGATGCCAGCTTCGGTCAAGGTGCCGCGGTGTAGGCGTATCTCATCGCTCGTTTCGCTATCGACATAGGCTAAGCCGCGCTCAATTAATATTTCCGCAAAGTTATACAGCTTTTCGTAGTAATCGCTTGCATAGTACAGATGGTTAGCGTCATCCTTTTGCCATGAGAAACCAAGCCATTTAATGATATCGATAATTGAATTGACGTACTCAATATTCTCTTTTTCTGGGTTGGTATCATCAAATCGCAAATGACACACACCGCCGTAATTTTGCGCTACACCAAAATTCAAGCAGATGCTTTTTGCATGACCAATGTGCAAATAACCGTTGGGCTCCGGCGGAAAGCGAGTTTCTAGGCGACTTGCCCATTTGCCAGTACGCCCATCTTCATCAATGATGGAGCGGATAAAATTGGAAGGAAGGGGGGTATCGGCAGTGTCTGCGGTGTTTTTAAGTTCAATATTCATGCGTGGCAAAGCTTGGCTAGGTGAGTTAGCTATTTTAGCTTACTGAGCCAAGGGAAAGGTTGAATCAATCGTGAGCAAGAAATGACGACTCAAAAGCAGTGCCTTCACATAAAAGATATATTGGAAGGCAGGGTGCCGCTCTCGTTTTATTCAGATTTTTTCAAGGAGAAAAATGATGAGAATTACTAAATGCCTGCTCAGTGTTATATTGGTGATGAGTTTGACAGCGTGTGCTTCTATGAACCGCTCCCAGAAAGGGGCCGCAGTTGGCGCGGCAGCCGGTGGCGCACTTGGTTATGTACTAACGGGTGGGCCGCTCGGCACGATTGGCGGGGCGGCATTAGGGGGAGTGGTGGGCGCCAAGCATTGAAAGGCTAGACTAATTTCGCTTTAATTTTGCTGAGCAGAAAGTCTGCATTTTAAATGCAGACCTTTATCAAGCCTTTAAGCAGGTCCTTTACCTCTTTTATACATCCCTACTAATTTTTACAGAAAGTAGTATTGTGACTAATATTTCTTAAAATTTTGACGCGCCCGACTAAATTCCTTTACAATCCGATGTTTTTCCGACCGAGTCTTTGGGCGGAAGGTGGGGAAACTGAGTAAGTTAGGCTGAGTTAGATCAGCAAATCTGCCCCATAGATATGGTAAATTTTTGGATTAAGTATGAAAACATATTCCGCTAAGCCCGGTCTGGTCCAGCGTAAAACGTATCTGATTGACGCTCGGGGTAAAGTCCTCGGACGCCTTGCCGCTGAGGTAGCATGCATTCTGCGCGGTAAGCGCAAGCCTGAATATACCCCGCACGTAGATACCGGTGATGCCGTCATTATCATCAATGCAGAATGCATTGAAGTCACTGGGAAGAAGGCCACTGATAAAAAATATTATCGCCACACGGGTTATCCAGGCGGCATTCGTGAAACTACCTTTAACGAAAAGATAGCGAGTGCGCCTGAGAGTGTGCTAGAGATAGCTATTAAAGGGATGTTGCCAAAGAATACCCTTGGCTATGCGATGTTTAAGAAGCTTCGCGTGTATGCTGGTGCTACCCACCCGCATAGCGCCCAGCAACCAGAAGTGCTCGAAATCTAAAGAGATAAAACTATGATCGGAAATTGGAATTATGGCACCGGCCGTCGCAAAAGCGCGGTGGCACGTGTTTTTATTAAGCTCGGGAAAGAAGGCAAAAGCGGTATCGTTGTGAACGGTAAGCCTATTGCTGAATATTTTTCCCGCGAAACCTCGTTGATGATCGTACGTCAACCGTTGGAATTGACCAACCACGTCAATAACTTTGAAATTAAAGTTAACGTATCGGGCGGCGGTGAAACGGGCCAAGCTGGCGCTGTGCGTCACGGCATTACCCGTGCGCTAATTGATTATGAAGCGACGCTCAAGCCAACTTTATCAAAAGCCGGTTTTGTGACACGTGATGCACGTGTTGTCGAGCGTAAGAAAGTTGGTCGCCATAAAGCACGTCGCAGGAAGCAATTCTCCAAACGCTAAGCATTGGCTTAAGATTGGCTACCCAAACACCATTTTTTGGAAAATGTTTGGGTTGCTTCAATGCAACTTGTTAGGGGCATAGTCAATCAGTTTGCGTTTTGATCAGCTTCAGATAAAAATCTGTTAAGGCTTTGTATGCCCGTCACTTAGGTGACGGGCATTATTATTTGTACATAACGCCTCTTATGCGTCCTACAATAGAGGCCATTAGCATTGTTGGAGGATTTTATGGGCAGCGTGGCAACAAAACTTACTGTGAAGAAAAAAAGACCAGGTCCGCTGGTTTTGACGGGTAGTGCAGTGAAGAAGGTTAAGACATTGATTGATGAGGAAGGCAACCCAGCATTGAAATTGCGCGTTTTCGTGCAAGGCGGGGGCTGCTCAGGTTATCAATATGGTTTTACTTTTGATGAAGACGTAGGCGAAGGCGACACAGTCATTAATTTTTCTTGTGATCAAAATGTAAAAGAAGATGATGCGGTTGCAGGGTTCACTTTTATAGAGGAGCCAAGCGAGGCGGCAGCAACAAGCCATAGCGCTGATACTCAAGAAGAAAGCGAAATTACCGTGCGGCAAGATGACTTTAGTCTATTAGTGGATGAATTTAGTTATCACTACTTGGTAGGTGCGCAAATCGACTATAAAGATGATATTAATGGTGCGCAATTTGTCATCAAAAACCCCAATGCGACTACGACTTGTGGCTGTGGCTCGTCATTTTCAGCTTGAGCTCTATTGGCAAAGTATTAAATAAACGATGAGCAAAAAATGCCTACATCGTGGCAGCATGTTTGTGCGATGCACGGGTATTGGCCTGCTCCTAGTTTATTAGATTTCTTTCGAAACTCCCTAGCGGCGTCATTCTCGATCAAAGCACTAGTGTGCTGACCTCACAGGAATTCCTCGCTACGAGATATCAAAAGAGGTCTATTCAATATAGAAAGTAAGCGTTGCATCAGTTGCGAGCAAGAAATGCCGATGCAGGCATGACACTACTCTCGATTTGTTCAACGCTTTCTTCACATCTTCTTAACGGGGATAAAGCGCCCCTAGCACACGTGGCCCTGTAGCACCTGTAACCAAGACAAGGTTGCCCGGCTGGCGGCTTACGAAGCGCATCCCAAGCCAAGCGAAAGCTAAGGCTTCAATTTGATGCGCCGGAACGCCGAGTGCGTCAGTGAGTGCCACTGAAATATTTGGGTTCCCTAACTTAATGAATGCGTCAGCCAAGGCACTGAGTAAAGTTGCATTGCGCGTGCCTCCACCACAGAGATAAACCTTTTGGCAATCAGGCGCGTAGTGAACGATATCTTGCGCGATGCTAGCTGCAGTGAGTGCGGTTAAAGTCGCTTGCACATCCGCTGCTGGCAGAGAGCCGAATCTTTCAAGTTTTGCACTAAGCCAGGTAGGGTTAAAAAGGTCTCGCCCAGTACTTTTCGGTGGCGCTAACTCAAAATAGGGCTCGGCAAGCAGCTCGGCCAGAAGCTGGTCATTAACCTTGCCGCTTGCAGCGAATTGTCCATTATTGTCATACGGCTTACTGAGCTGGTGTTTCGCCCAATAATTGAGTAGTACATTGCCTGGACCACAATCAAACCCGGTGACCTCACCTTGATTTTTGGGAGGCAAAATAGTCAGATTGCTAATGCCCCCAATATTGCAAATCACACGAGTTTCGTCTTCAGCGCTAAATAAGGTGGCATGAAAAGCGGGCACTAGCGGAGCGCCTTGGCCGCCTGCTGCTATATCGCGACTGCGAAAATCTGTCACGATATCAATCGAGGTTAATTCTGCCAGCAGCGCTGGATTATTAATTTGCCGGCTGTAACCGAGTTCTGGGCAGTGGCGAATAGTTTGGCCATGCACACCGATGGCGCACACTTGTGCTGATGTTAGTGACGTGCGGCCGAGTAATTCGCGCACGGCGAGCGCATAGTATCCGGTCAGTTGGTTAGCCGCACGCGCTTCCCGATCAATTTCATTATCCCCAGGCGACTGCAGCGCAAAGAGCATTTTGCGTAATGTTGGCTCGAATTCAATATAAGCTTCAGCCAGTATGCGCGGAGGCTGCTCATCAGTGAATTCCACAGCTATAGCGTCAATACCATCTAAACTTGTACCGGACATTAAGCCAAAATAGATATTCGCTGCCAAAATAAATTTCCTTGGGGTAGAGATTAAAAAGAAGGTGCTTGTTAATGAAGGCTTTCCTAAGCCGGCTGGTGGTAGGATGCCTTGCCTCTGATTTAGGAAAACCTTCGTTAAAACTTCTCTAAAAAATTGCTAAAAGGTTGTGACGAGGAAAGCACGTAATCTGCCAAGTAATGTACAAAATTCTCCGCTATTAGATATTAATGTACCGGTTGAGGCGCTAAACAGTTTCTGAGAAACGATTCTTAGATAGGCTTTGGACATGGTTACATGGTTAAGCCATGTAGAATTCATTGGAAATGTATGATACTAGCGCGGCTGCCCTTTAAATAGATGTCTTGTATATAAGCGATCAACTAATGCGCATACGCTGCCTTTTTTTCGCCTGTTCACTTACAATGCTGCGCTAATTTCCCTCCATTTTTTTCATTTGTCTTATTTTCTTTCTTATTTTCCATGAATACGCCCTCAAGCACGCCTACGCTTTATCCGATTACTGATGCAGTGCGTCATGCGCTTGCGGTGACGCAGCGAGGCTGCGATGAATTGCTCATTGAAGATTTATTTGTGCAAAAGCTTGCTCGCAGCGAAGCTACGGGTAAGCCGCTACGCGTTAAGCTTGGTCTTGACCCAACTGCGCCAGATCTTCATCTCGGCCATACGGTCGTGTTAAATAAATTGCGCCAATTACAGGAGCTCGGCCATACCGTTATCTTTCTGATTGGTGATTTTACTTCGCTCATCGGTGACCCGTCGGGGCGCAATGCAACTCGGCCACCGCTGACGCGCGAGCAAATTGAAGCGAATGCAAAAACCTATTTTGAGCAAGCGTCACTGGTTTTAGATCGCGATAAAACCGAAATTCGCTATAACAGCGAATGGTCGATGGCACTCGGCGCGGATGGGATGATTCGCCTAGCCTCACAATATACGGTGGCACGCATACTTGAGCGGGATGATTTTAAGAAACGCTTTCAAGGCAATGCGCCCATTGCTATCCATGAATTCTTATACCCACTGATGCAAGGCTACGATTCAGTCGCTTTGCAAGCTGATTTGGAGCTGGGTGGAACCGACCAAAAATTCAATTTATTGGTTGGGCGCGAGCTGCAAAAGCAAGCTGGCCAAGAGCCGCAATGTATCTTAACCATGCCGCTACTTGAGGGGCTGGATGGCGTTGAAAAAATGTCCAAGTCGAAAGGAAACGTCATTGCGTTGCACGATAAGCCAAACGATATGTTTGGCAAGGTGATGAGCATTTCAGATGAGTTGATGTGGCGTTACTACGAGCTGCTATCCACCCGTAGTCTCGACGAAATTAACGAATTTCGTCGGGCCACCGAAGCGGGTCGCAATCCGCGTGACTTGAAAGTGCTGCTTGCTCAAGAAATAGTGACACGCTTTCATTCATTAGCCGCGGCTCAGCATGCGCTAGAAGATTTTAATCAACGTGCACAAGGTGGCATTCCCGACGACATTCCTGAGCTACAGTTAAGCGGTGCGCCACTCGCTATTAGCGCATTGCTTAAACAGGCGAGCCTCGTGCCATCGACTAGCGAAGCGATGCGTAATATTGAGCAAGGCGGCGTGCGTATTGATGGGGAAAAGGTCAGTGACAAAAGCTTGAAGCTACAAGCTGGCTGTTATGTAGTGCAGGTTGGTAAGCGCCGCTTTGCGCGTATTACGCTGGTGTCTGGCTGACTGATTAGATTGGCGTGTAAAAAACAGCCAGTTAGAAAAAGAGTGAATTAACCGCAAGCAGCCAGTATTAGCGCAGATAGTGCGCTAATACTAGCTGAGAGAAGGGTAGCGCTCCTGCTTTATGTGGTGCTGCCCATCGCTGCAACACCCCCTCGACACAAGCTAGCATTTTGCTTCGGTCTCGCTATCCATCTTGAGTTCTGCTCAGTCGTTCAGCTTGAGCAAAAATTCTACGCTTATCAGCGCCTAGCTCAAGCGAGACGATGCATTCTCTCTTTCAGTATGGTGATTACCGCTACGGTACTAGAAGCTATACCGGCCGCTCCAAGGAAGAGAAGCACGTCGTCAATACCCAATGGCTTTTTCGAACCGGTCTCTTTATTAGCGACTGTTGCTTTTATTATTAATCCAATCGTGAAAGTCAAAAAAGACACAGCTGAAGAATAAACGAGAAAAGAGGGAAGACCATGATACTCATACACAGACCCTTTTACGCTTACTGCATCTTCTTCGCTGCTTCCCTCAGTATAAGAATAAGTCTGCCCATAAGACTGAGGCCTTGAGATAAGCGGGTCCTCTTCATTGCGTGTTTGAGGAGGACTTTGCAAAGAGAGAGGTGAAAGTAGCAGGAAGTGTGTGGGAAAGAGTCCTGAACTAATGGTTCTACTGCGGTGACGGGCGTGCTGCTGGGGAGTCCTAACAGACGAAGATTGTTGTGCAGAATCTTCATCTAGGTGAGCGTTTTGCCCAGCGTTTCGAGAAAAGGCAGAAGAATTAGGGGGAGGTACGCCAATCATAGTAAAGCTCTCCATTAGCTGTTACGTTATACGTCAATAAGCGGTTGCAGTGACGAGGGAACTGTAAATGCCGAAGCAGTGTATTTGATAGAGTTTGTCACCCATTTAATGGACCGCGCTGAGCCTCAATGGCCAACTCTTTTGTACGAGATGAAGTGAGCTAACGAAAAAGACATAGACAATGTCTGTCGTAATCAAAAGAAATACTTTCAACTTTTACCGCGTAGCAACTATTGCTTAAGTTGTCTTGCGCTAAAGACCAGAAGCACTAGCCGATTCTGAAGTTAAGCTAATACTGTCTGCTATGGGTTAAATAAAGTATTTGTGGGGGAAGGAAAAAAGAACCGATACACCGTTTGTGTGCCTAATAGGGGGCTTCGGTTTATTTGATAAGGTGATTTTTGTGCTGAGGTTGGTAGGGTAGAAGTCTTTTTACAAGGCTGCGGTACAAGCCTCTGTGTTAATGAGGTGACGAGTCTCATAAGACCTTTTTCGAAACCCCGTAGCGGCGTTATTTTGCATCACAGTACTCGTGGTACTGGCATCAAAGGAATTCCTGACTACGGGGTTTCGAAAGAGCGCTATTGCTGTATTTCGCCCTGATCTTCTTGTTTGCTTTTTCCTTATCCTGAATTGCGGGATTAAGGAAATTATGCAATTACTCCCATAACGTAGGGCCAGGGCTTTTCTCAGGTTTGCTTAACCCAAAATGCTGATAAGTGAGCGAGGTAGCGACACGTCCACGAGGTGTACGCTGTAAAAAACCTTGCTGAATCAAATAAGGCTCCAGCACATCCTCGATCGTATCGCGTTCTTCGCCAATAGCTGCGGCTAGGTTATCAAGGCCAACGGGGCCGCCATCAAATTTATACAAAATGGCTTCGAGTAGCTTACGGTCCATTAAGTCAAAACCCTCCGGATCAACATCGAGCATGGCAAGCGCAGCATCAGCAATTTGCGCGGTAATCTTACCGTCTCCCTTGACCTCAGCGTAATCGCGCACGCGGCGCAGTAGGCGGTTAGCAATACGTGGTGTCCCGCGCGAGCGCTTAGCAATTTCTAGGGCACCGTTGTCGTCAAGCATTGCGCCTAATAGATGCGCAGAGCGATGCACAATCTTGGCAAGTTCCTGCGCGCTGTAAAATTCAAGCCGCGCCACAATGCCAAAACGGTCACGTAGCGGGTTGGTTAACATGCCAGCACGTGTGGTAGCACCTACCAGCGTAAAAGGCTTGAGATCAAGTTTTACACTACGTGCGGCCGGGCCTTCCCCGATCATAATATCGATTTGATAATCTTCAAGGGCAGGGTAGAGAATCTCTTCAATCACCGGCGACAGTCGATGAATCTCATCGATAAACAACACATCATGCGCTTCGAGATGAGTTAATAACGCAGCCAGATCACCGGCGCGCTCGAGTACTGGCCCCGAAGTCTGACGTAAATTGACGCCAAGTTCCTTCGCAATAATATGGGCGAGCGTAGTTTTACCGAGTCCTGGTGGGCCAAATAACAAAACATGATCAAGCGCTTCTTCTCGCTTTTTGGTGGCTTGAATAAAAATCTCAAGCTGCTCGCGGATTTTTAACTGCCCTACATATTCGTCAAATTGGCGCGGCCGAAGAGCACGCTCGAATACAGCCTCTTGCGATGAGCTGGGGGTAGCGGCGATAAGGCGTTCACTAACTATTTTGTCGGTTTCTATCATGTCGCGATTGTACCGTCTCGTCTGTGCCTAAATGGCGTCAATCAACTGCTTCTGGATACACGCTGACTTTTGTGAGCCGGGTTTCGCCGTTAGCATGCTCTCTGGAAATCCTAAATAAAGCCCCTAGATTTAGGCGCTGAAAAGTGTTTTCAAGGCAAGCTTAATGCCTGCTGCGATAGGCGTACCGGCTGGCACAGCCTTAGTAGCCAGGAGGGCCTCTTTTTCTGAGTAACCTAGGGCTAATAACGCGTACAAAATGTCATTAGCCGAGCTGGCGCTAGGCCCAGCGCTGACTGCAGTGCTTTCGATACTGAGTTTACCTTTCAATTCAAGTAAGAGCCGCTCAGCGGTTTTTTTGCCAATCCCTGGAATGGGCGTGAGGAGTGCCGCATTCTGTGTCATCACAGCTTGGGCTAATTCGGCGATGCTCATGCCTGACAGTACTGCCAGCGCCATGCGTGCTCCGCAGCCGCTGATTTTAAGTAATTTGCGAAAAGTGTCGCGCTCTTCATGGGTCGCAAAGCCGTACAGCAAATGTGCATCTTCACGCACAATCAACTGAGTTAATAGCACGACTTTCTCACCATTAGCGGGAAGATGATAAAAAGTGCTCATCGGCACATCGATTTCATAACCGATGCCCTGACAATCAACTAGCAGATGAGGCGGATTTTTTTCCAGCAGAATACCAGCGATGCGACCAATCATAGATAGAGAAAAACACAGAAAATAAAAGAGAGAGTGTAGCGTGCTTGCTGGAGGGCGAGAATAATTTTCTTAAGGAAAATCTGCCTAAGCCAGGGGGCGGTGTGATGCCCCTTGCGCTCATTACTCAATTGAAATAACAAAATAGATCTATGAAGCAAGTAAATAAGTAAGCAGGCGAGGGGGATATCCTCAAATCTACTGCGTCTTATCAGACGGGGTTGGAAGGCAGAAAAAATTCTTACCTCCAACCTACACAGCCTCAAATGGCCCCAATTGGGCTGCTAAAAATCGCGCCTGAAGCAATTAAGTCGGCAGGCCAGTAAGCGAGCAAAAATAGACTTAAGCCTGCCACAGGCGACGAGCTTTTGCTTCAACAACGATTAATTTATTGCTGACTTAGTGACTTGCTTTATGACTTGTGCCGCTTCTACTTCAGCAGCAATCAGTTGATTCATGGTGCGTCGGGCGCGAATAGCTGCTCCATCTATCGGTAATAAAATAGGTTCCAAAGACATAAATTCGTGATCTCCAACGGTTTCCTGTTGCGCATCAAGTATTGGGCCATCTTCTTCCTTAAAAGCAAATACAGCGGTATCAGCAGAGCTCTCAACAAATTTTTGGCCTATTTCACCCATCTCTTTGGGTAATCCAAAAGCAAAAAATTGGTGGGTGCTGCTTTCTGTTTCAGGTGTCAAGCATTGGGCAGAATGCGATAGATAACCAAATTTTTCAGCAGTTCCGCTGCGTGTGACATCGATCACTAAGGTGACAATACCAGGTGGCTCCCACCGTACCTCAAGCAGGCGATCTATCCGTACGTCTTCTGGAATAGAACGTACTCTTGAAATATATGCTGGAGGCTTTTCTTGATATATGCGACGCTTTGACCAAACTGTATTGCCCTCTTGAATAATTTCTAGCTGGCTATTCGCTATTTTGTCGCTACCTACGCTATTTGGATGCATAAATTGAAGGTGGCTGAGGTCCAAATTGTTCTCAGCAATTAACATATAGTTCGCTTTAATCGGCACACAGCGATGCGCGACCAAATTGTGCTTGGGGTCGATAAAGCTAAAGTCAGGTAAAAGACTTTCATCGGCGCGATCTGGGTCGCCAAGCCAAATCCAAATTGCCCCAAAACGCTCGACAATCGGGTAGCTTCGCACCTTCAGATTGGCGGGAATATACCCATCACCATGCGGATTACGCTTACATCGCCCATCTGACCCAAAGGCTAAGCCGTGATACGGGCATTCGACCAAGCCTTGATCTAATTTTCCTTTGTGTAGTGGCGCAAAACGATGTGGACAAATATTGGACAGCGCAACAGCAGCGCCTGATGGTTCGCGATAGAGCAACACGGGTGCGCTGAGAATCGTACGCGTTAAAAGCTTCTCAGATGATAATTCCTCGGCCCAAGCCGCGATGTACCAGGCATTACGCAGAAATGGCATAACGGTATCTCCTCCGCTTTAATTTTTATTGAGGTGCAACTACATGGCACTTTTTTATCTATTTAAAGCGCATCTTATATGCTGGATGAACCAGGTAATTTCAATAATTATCAAGGTGATAGGCGAGTAGACAAAAAGTCGTGAGCCATAAAAGCGAGAAAAATTGCGTAGCAGTCCACCTTCACTTTGGTGCCACTCAAAGTGATTTTCTAATTGGTAGGAAAAGAAAGATTGACGTTGCGTTAGCCAATTAGCCGGCCACGCCGCATCCGGTAACCTTTTTGGGTCAGCCCAGGTGCTAGTGCTGAGAGGGTGTGTAAAGTGCTGCTGCTATGCGCGTGGCAAATGGCTACGCCAAGTGCGTCAGCTGCGTCGGTGCCAGGTAGCGAAGTTAAGCGCAGTAAGCGCGTAATCATTTCTTGTACTTGCGCTTTGCTGGCACGTCCATAGCCGACGATGGCTTGTTTTAATTGTAGGGCCGTGTATTCAAAGACAGGCAACTCGCCTGACATCAGGCCGCAAATTGCAGCGCCGCGTGCCTGGCCTAAGAGCAGGGTGGATTGAGGGTTGACGTTAACAAAAACTTTTTCGATGGCGGCATGAGTCGGGGCATGCTCGTTAATCAGCGCTGCCACGTTGCTGCAAATTGTATGCAGTCGCTCAGGCAGCCCTGCGTTAGCCGTTTTGATTACGCCACTGGCCACGTAATTCAAATGCTCGCCCGCTTGCTCAATGATGCCAAAGCCAGTGACGCGCAGGCCTGGGTCGATGCCAATGATTTTCATGGCAAGATTTTAGAGTGTTTCTCGCATGATTTGCAGCGCGAAACCCTCCGTGCAGGCAGTACAAGAGTACGGCAAGCGGAGAACACCGAGGGAGCGACGCAGTTGCAGATCATTCGAAGAAGGCTCTAATGGCGGAAATGCCGTGTGCCGGTGAATATCATCGCGATATTATGCTCATCTGCCGCTTGAATCACTTCTTCATCACGAATTGATCCGCCAGGCTGAATCACGCAGCTAGCACCGGCAGCAGCGATCACATCAAGACCATCGCGAAATGGAAAGAACGCATCAGACGCAGCTGCTGAGCCTGTCAGGTTTAAGCCAGCGTGCTTAGCTTTAAGGCTGGCAATGTGGGTGGAGTCAACGCGACTCATTTGCCCTGCACCAATGCCAAGCGTCATTTGCTGCGCACAAAATACAATCGCATTCGATTTGACAAACTTCGCCACCCGCCAAGCAAATAGCAAATCATCCATTTCTTTAGGGTTAGGGTGCCGTTTCGTGACGACTCGCAACTCGCGTGCTTCAATGCCTTTGATATCAGCCGACTGCACAAGTAAGCCACCATCAATGCTTTTTAACGTTAATGCAGCTTGCGGCATGGCACTAAGCGGTATTGCCAAGACACGTATATTTTGTTTGCTGGCGAATATTTGCTGTGCTTCCTCGCTAAAGCTAGGCGCAATGATCACTTCAACAAATTGCGCAAGGATAGCTTGAGCAGCAACTGCATCAACTTCACGATTAAACGCAAGAATGCCCCCAAAGGCCGAGGTTGGGTCAGTCTGCCAAGCTTTTCGGTAAGCCTCAATTGGCGTGGCGCCAAGTGCTATACCGCACGGGTTGGCATGCTTCACGATGACACAGGCTGAGGTTTCAAAAGCCTTAACACATTCCCAAGCCGTATCTGCATCGGCGAGGTTATTGTAAGAGAGGGTTTTGCCTTGTAGCTGACGATAATTCGCAAATGCATCATGAGGGGTGTTGAGACTGCGATAGAACGCAGCATATTGGTGTGGGTTTTCACCGTAGCGAAGATCTTGCCGTTTAGCAAAAGCCAAATTGAGCATACCTGGCAAGGCATGGCGATTAGCGTGCGAGAGGTCTTTACCTAGGCTGGTGAGGTAATTCGTAATCGCTCCGTCATATTGCGCGGTATGCGCAAACGCTTTGATGGCCAGCTGGAAGTTAGTTTCTACGCTAACGGTATGTTGATTTTCCTGGATTTCAGTCAATACCTTTTGGTAGTCAGCTGGGTCAACCAACACCGTGACATCACGATGATTTTTTGCTGCGGAGCGCAGCATGGCCGGGCCGCCAATATCAATATTTTCAATTGCGTCTTCTAATGAGCAATCATCTTTGGCTACCGTTTCTTTAAACGGATAAAGATTCACTACCAGCAGATCAATAGTCGGAATCTCATGCTTTTCTAAAGCAGCCATATGTGCTGGCATATCGCGCCGAGCGAGGAGGCCGCCGTGAATTTTAGGATGGAGGGTTTTGACACGTCCATCGAGCATTTCTGGAAAATTCGTATGTTCAGCGACTTCAGTCACTGGAATATTTGCTTCAGCAAGTATTTTGGCTGTGCCGCCAGTTGAAAGAATTCGTACCCCTAACTTAGAGAGCTGGCGGGCGAATTCAACGATGCCTGATTTGTCAGAAACAGAAATAAGCGCTTGTTTGATCATATTTGCAAACGAGTGGAGAGAGTAAAAGGGAGGGGAAGGAGTAGGTGATCTACGCTTAAGAAAAAAAATAAAGCAAAAAATAAGGCACAAAAACTTTACGGCAAATCATATTGCTGTAATTTTTTATGCAGGGTGTTGCGATTGATGCCGAGATATTTGGCGGCGAGTGATTGGTTGCCGTTGGTGTGTTCAAGCATAAATTCAAAAACTTGCTTTTCGACGCACGAGATGACCATTTTGTAGATATCGTGTGCGCACTCGCCATCCAGATCCTGAAAATACATTTTCAGACTTTCTTGAATACACTGTTCGATATTGTGTTTGCTCATACTGCCCTTGACTGTATTAGATGAGCCTGGGCACACTGACCTAGTGAAGGTCGGCATAACCAGGCTTGCGGCGTTATGCCGATCTTCCCTAAGCTAGGCTGGCGCAAGTCCACATAGAAGAAATGGCTCGCGATCATTACTTTGGTACCTGGATATTTAATAAGAGAGTCAATTGCTTGACCTAAGGAGGCCTGCATAACCCTGTAGCGGCGTCATGCCTCCCTTTTTACATTGGGCACTAGTGTACTGCCTGCATTCCTTGCTCTAAATTATGCAGACCTTCCCTAGCAGATTTGCAACGAAGAAAAAGATAGGCAAAAGAAAAGTCTTATTCTACCGTTATCTGATGAGGGTGTTTAACGTAAGTGTTTTCAATTTTCAGGTCCTGGAGCTTAGCACTAAGCTGCTTCAGAATGAAGATAGGTTTTATGTGAATATGAACGCAAAGCGTTGCATAAACCGCCAACGGTGTCATGTTTTTGCCTGTTGGCGTTCCTTTGTCACCCTAACACAACCCACCTCTAACGTCGTCGGCCGAATAACATATGGCGTGCCAATATTGCTTTAAATAGTGGCACGCAAGAAAGGGCAGTGAGGGCTTGCGAGCGTGCTCCGCCCAAGAAATCGTATTCGCTTGTGAAAATGCGCGCTAATTTGTCAGTCAGACTAATGGTGAGTTGTCTATCAGGGCGGCGGCGTTTCGCAAAGGTGGTTAGCGCAAGCGGTGTTACACCAAATTGGCCTAGTGTCTCGACGAGCGTATAGGCATCACGTAGCCCAAGGTTGAGCCCTTGTCCCGCTACGGGGTGTAGCGTTTGTGCTGCGTTGCCAATGGCGACAATTCGATCTTCCACAAGCGTCTCAAGTGCATTTAATGCAAGGGGTATTAAATGTCGTTTATCGATTACGCTTAAGTGTCCCATCTTTTGGCCAAAGGCAGTATTCAATTCAGCTGCGAACTCTTCATCAGTCAGACTTAATCGACGTTGTGCTTGCTCGGGCTGACAGCACCAGACAAAAGCATAACTTGCCTTGTGCGCGCCACCCAGTGGCAAGAGTGCAAGCGGCCCTTCATGGGTGAAGCGTTCCCACGCAACATTGGGGCGGGGCATGCTGGCGCTCACGGTGCCGACCAAGGCAGCTTGCATGTAGCTGCGCGTGCGGCGACGCGGTGGGGCATCGGGCGTTACTGGTGAAGCAGCAAAAGGGCCGCCTTGTGCATTGATTAGGAGTTGAGTACGTAGCAGGTGCGTGCCTTGTGCATTCTTAATCGGCAGCGTGACATGATCTGCCTGGCGGGTTGGGCTGCCTGCTGTGGTTGCGCTAAACCGATGTAAGTTACCTGTGGTTTTGACAGCCTGGCTTAGTGCCTCTAATAGCGTTCCGTAGCGCAACACATAGCCTAGCGCAGGTAAGTTGTATTCATCATGATCGAGCAGCGTGCGCCCGCATTGACCGCGCCGTGAAATATGGATGTGTTTGATTGGCGTCGCGCTCAAAGGCCAGGCTAACGGCTCCAGCAGGATGCGGCTGCCATGCGATAAAGCGAGCACACGCGGGTCATGCTTAACTTCTGTTGCTGGGCTTGCGTCAATCAGCGCCACTGAGAGCGCGCGTGTTGCGCTGCGCTGTGTAAGCCAGCCTACTAAGGCGAGGGCGACAGGACCGCCGCCTACAATGATGAGATCAAAATCTATCATGTCAACGATAAGTATAAGTAGCGCGCCTCTTTGTGAAACGCTGAATGAATAGAGAGTGGCACGCTGCCGCTTGCGTTTGAAGACAGTATCTACAAGGTTGCGCCTATTAGATAAGGCAAAAGTCAGCAAAATTCCTTCTCGCTGCTTCGTAGGTTGGGGTGAAGCGTTTAATGAAATACGGAACCCTAACCTACGAGGGCACCTATAAGCGCTCAGTTGCCGCGCATAAGTGCTTCAATTTCTTCAATGGAGACGGGTAGGTCTCGCGTGATCAATTCGCAACCTTGGGTAGTGACAATGGCGTCATCTTCGATACGAATTCCTAAATTCCAGTACTTCTCAGGCACATCTTCAGCGGCGCGCACATATAAGCCAGGTTCAATCGTCAAAACCATATTTGCGGCTAAGTTACGCCAGGCAGGTTCTGCCTCAGTCTTAGAACCTGCCCCCAAATCGCCTAAAAGGCCGTGATTCGAGGTCGGACGCAGACGGTAATCGCCGCAATCATGCACATCCATGCCTAACCAGTGGCTCGTGCCGTGCATATAAAAACGTTTATAGGCATTTTTTTCGATCACATCTTCAACTGAACCATGCTGATTGGCATTGAGCAAGCCAGTATCTAACATGCCTTGAGCGAGCACGCGCACGGCTGCCATATGCGGTTCATTAAAGGGCACGCCAACACCTATCGCAGAGACTGCTGCTTGTTGGGCCGCTAGTACAATTTCGTAGAGCTCACGCTGTGGCGCAGAAAAATGCCCGCTGATGGGAAAGGTTCGCGTGATATCGGCTGCGTAACCATCCAGTTCGCATGCGGCATCGATCAACACTAAGTCACCGTTATGCGCGCGCCCATAACCGGCTGGATAATGCAGTATGCAAGCGTGTGCGCCCGCGGCAACAATCGAGTTATAAGCAGGCGCTTGCGCACCTTGCCTGCGAAACTCGTGGAGCAGCTCAGCTTCTAACTCGTATTCGTACATGCCAGGCCGGCACATTTGCAGCACGCGCTTATGCGCATCGACAGAAATACGTGCCGCACGCCGCATAATATTCAGCTCATGTTCGTCTTTTAGTAGACGCATTTCATTAAGTATTGATGTGACGTCATGCAGCTGGCGCGGCGCGGTTGCGCTGTTGCGGCTTTGTGCCCGCACAGTTTTAAGCCAGCTGCGCACTTGAGTATCTAGCTTGCGACATGTGCCGAGCGCATAGTACAGCGCCTGTGCTCCGTGCATTAATTGCGGCAGATGCTCATCGAGTTCGTCAATACTATAAGCTGCGTCAAAACCAAATATCTCGCGAGCTGCCGCTGGGCCATAATGGAAACCTTCCCAAATTTCGCGTGCTTCATCTTTGGTGCGACAGAAAAGCAAACTGGCCGGTGCGTCATGTGCGAGGTTGGGGTTGGCATTAAGAACGAGAAATGCCTCAGGCTCGTTAAAGCCGGTTAAATAATAAAAATAACTATCGTGCCGATAGGGATGCTCGCTATCACGGTTACGGGTGCGGGTGGGCGCGGTAGGAATCAGCGCGATACCGCCGCCTGCTGCACGCATTGCTTCAAGTACGCGTGCACGGCGTTGGCGGTAAATTTCCAGGGTGGCGGTAGGGATGGCAGCGGAGGCGGTGGGTGAGTTCATTATAGGTGGATGGCTATGTGTGGGCGCATCTTAAGATGTATGTTCATTACGACGCAAGCGTATCTCCAATGCTTGTAATTCTAAAGGCGTGCCGACATTGGCCCAGTAGCCAGTGTAAAGCTGACCGGTTGCGCGCTGCGTGTTAATCGCTGCGTGGTAGTAGGGCAGAAGTGGACAGACCGTACCTGGCGCAATGGCTTCAAACATGCGCGTATCGTAAACACCAATATTGCCAAAGGTAAAGCGCGGTCCATCGTCAAGCGAAAGATGACAGCACGCCTTGTCTATATTTTCCTTAAGCGCGAAATCACCCTTTGGATGGTAAGCCGGGTTGGGCACCATCACGAGATGTAATTGTGCTTCATCAGATTGCGCCATGCGCTGTGCGGGTAGCATAAGCTGACGATAATCATAATCAGTAAAAATATCGCCACTCACCCCGATAAAAGTCGAACAAGCGCTATGCTTTTTAAGCAGCGGTAACGCATGCGCAATACCGCCTGCAGTTTCTAGTGCTTCATCTTCAGCCGAATAATAAATTTGCACGCCGAAGCGCGCACCATCGCCTAGTGTTGTTTCAATTAATTCGCCAAGCCAGGCGTGGTTAATAATGATGGCGGTGCAGCCCGCTTTGGCTAAACGCTCGATTTGCCAGACAATTAACGGTTTTCCTCCGACTTCAAGTAATGGCTTTGGGCAGGTATCAGTGAGGGGGCGCATGCGGTTGCCGCGTCCGGCAGCAAAAATCATGGCGGTTTTTATTGGCATTAAGGATTCAGTCATGGCAACACCGCTGAAGAGTTCACGCTTGCGCGAGCAGCATGGGCATCAAGCTTATCGAGCACATGTGCGAGTGGCGTTAGCTCAGGATAACGAGTGATGGCGCTGCGTAGGTAAGCAAGAAAGCGTGGCGCGTCTTGCAAATAGTGCGGCTTGCCATCCCGGTAATGTAGGCGTGCAAAAATACCGAGCACTTTTAAATGGCGTTGCAAACCCATCCATTCAAAGTCTTGATAGAACTGAGCAAAGTCATTCCCGACCGGAAGATGTGCTGCTTGTGCCTGAGCCCAATATGATTTGACGCAAGCGAGCTCAAAATCTGGCTCCCAACTAATGAAGGCATCCCGAAAAAGCGAAACGACGTCATAGGTGATGGGGCCGAGCACGGCATCCTGAAAATCCAGCACGCCAGGATTATGAGAAGGGCAAAGCATTAAGTTGCGTGGCATATAGTCGCGATGCACAAAAACTTGTGGTTGTGCGAGCGCTCGTTCAATCAGTTTAGTAAAAACTGATTCCAGTGCAGCACGTGAGGTGTCATCCAGCGAAAACCCCAAATGACGCTCTATATACCAAGTGGTAAAGAGCTCGAGTTCCCGGCGCAGTAAAGCTTCGCTATAAAGCGGTAAAACATTAGCGCGAGTTGCACTTTGCCAGCGTATAAGCGTAGCTAAGGCATCCTCAAAAAGTGGCTGCGCTTGAGCGGGATCAGGCATGGCTTTTAACTCGTTAAGATAAAGCGCACCGCCAAGGTCAGTGATGAGCATAAAGCCATGCTCAACATCACTTTCAAGAATGTGCGGTACGTGCACCCCCGCCTCGGTAAAAAGAGAGGCGATATGTACAAACTCACGATTTTTTTCTGGTGGCGGTGCATCTACTGCAATTAAGCTTGAGCCGTATTCGCTTTGGCTCGCCAGGCGGAAGTAGCATCGTGTCCCGGCATCAGAGGAAGCTGGGGCGAGAGAAGTTAGATCCAGTTGATAGCGCGGCGCAAACGCACTTAGCCAATCTAAAAGTTGTGTGGTGCGGGGACCACCGGTAGAGGAATTGAATGTCATCAGCAGTTAATAAAATAATAGACCCCTTTTGAAACCCTGTAGCGGCGTCATTTCCCCTTGCCGCACTAGCGTACTGGCAGCAAAGGCATTCCTTGCTACAAGGTTTCGAAAGAGGTCTAATGAAAAAACTCACTCAAAGCTTGTGCTTTGACAGGCTTTGAGTGAGTTTTTGCAAAAGTGCTAAAAAAGCCTTAAATCCCTCGCAAGCCAACGATACCAAAGCAGACAGCGCGATTGTATGGCACCAAAGCAAAATTGTCGCCGCTGTTTTATGCAGTCCTTGTCTAAGGCGAAAGCGACTTGTCATATAATACCCAACTGTTTTTTTCGCCTTTTTTCTAGCGCTAACTTTGTCTGGATTGACCTGAGAGGGGCTGAGTAAACTGAGAGCCACGAATATCGAGGCATGCCTTACGCCTGTGGGTAAGAATGCTGCTGTTCCTCATTTATTCCATCCCTTTTTTCGATCAGTCTGTTTCGAGTGTGCGTTAGACGCTTGGCTATTCACTTGGTTATTGAGTTGCCGAGTGCGCTTATGCCACCTAACACGTTCTATCGTTTGATTTCCTTTCGTCATCTCACGCGCCGTCTTGCGCGCCTTACTTTGGCCCTACTAGCTGCGCCAGGTTGTTTGCCGCTTATCAGTTTTGCGCAAGATAAACCCGCTACACCCCAAACACTGCCGACCTCAGGCTTAACACTAGCACCTGCACTTGAAGAGCATCCATTGCAAGCAGGCGATGTGGCAGCCAGATTTGTGCTGGGTGAGCGCGTAGCAGGAGAAATGGACCAAGAGGTAAACATTATCGGTCAAGGCGAGGTACGCACAGCAACGACGGTGATAAAAGGCGATAGGCTGCACTATGTCACCGAGACTGATCAAGCAGATGCAAATGGGCATGTTGTGCTGATGCATAACGGCAATGTCTTCAAGGGTACCGAAGCGCATCTCAAAGTAGCGGCCAATGAAGGTTATCTACTCTCGCCAACTTATCGTTTAAATGCGACGGGCGCCGCGGGCAACGCTAAGCGGATTGACTTGCTTGATCCTGAGCGCATTGTTGTCGAGCACGGTACTTATACAACTTGTCACTGCGCCGCTGACCCAGCGTGGTATTTAAAGGCAAGCTCATTTACTTTAGACACGGGCAACAATACTGGCGTGGCACGTAATAGCGTGCTGTATTTTCAGCATGTGCCGCTTTTCGCTAGCCCCTATGTTTCTTTTCCGCTCTCAAATGAACGCAAATCAGGCTTGCTACCGCCCCATTTCGCTTTCAATTCGACCACTGGCTTTAACTTCACCCTACCTTATTACTTAAACCTTGCACCTAACTATGATCTGACGCTCTATCCGCGTTTTATTCCTGAGCGTGGTGTGCAGTTAGGCGCTGAATATCGTTATTTAACGCCAAATTACACCGGCACAATTTTTGTTGAGGGCATACTGCATGACCGCCTCACCAAAACTGACCGCTACGCTGTTCATCTGCAGCATCAACAAGACTTTGGTGATGGCTTAGGAGCTTACCTTAATTACCATCGTGTCTCGGATGCCAATTATCCGAAAGACCTTATGGCTGATAACCTTTTTCTAGGTGGTATGCAGCTGTTATTTCAGCAAGAAGCCGGTGTGACTTATCATCAAGGGCCATGGTCGGTCTTAAGCCGGGTGCAACGCTGGCAAGTGTTGCGACCCACGTTTGAGCCTTATGGGCGTGAGCCGCAGTTAAATGTCAAATACCAGCAATATGACGTAGCAAATTTTGACTTGGGCGCAGAAGCTGATTACTCATACTTTCGTACCACGACTGAGGACGTAGAAGGGCAGCGGCTGATGTTAAATCCGACGCTAAGTTATCCTGTACTAGCGCCTGGTTACTTTATTATCCCGAAGCTGCGTTACCATTTGGCTGCGTATAAGCTTGACCCAATCTCGAAACCCAAGCAGTCCAATCAGCGTGATTTCACGATCAATATTCCAACGTTTAGTCTAGATAGCGGTTTAACTTTTGAGCGTGCGATAAATTTATTTGGGCACGCTTATATCCAAACCTTAGAACCACGTTTGTACTATGTTTATACGCCGTATCAACAACAGATTTTTGTGCCGAAGTTTGATTCTGCTGAATCAGACTTCAGCTTGGCCGAGATTTACACTGAAAATACTTTTGTTGGGAACGATCGCATCGCTGATGCTAATCGGCTTACCACCGGCGTGACAACACGCTTTATTGACGCAGATTCTGGGAGCGAGCGCGCGCGTTTTGTGATTGCGCAGCAGTATTATTTTCAACAACAGCGGGTGGTTTTCGACGCTAATTCGCCTTTGGCGCGTGCTAACCATTCAGATTGGTTGGCTGGCGCCTTATTTAGATTAAATCGAGGTCTTTTATCAGAAGCTGCCTTGCAATATAACCCTAATAATAAACAGTTGATTCGCTCTAATATTGGCTTTTCTTGGATTCCAGCGGAGCGTAAAGCGTTAAATTTGAGTTACCGCTATACCCGCCCCACTACAACGTTGAGCAATCGCTCAATTAGGCAAGTGATTATCTCTGCACAATGGCCGATCACGCATCAGTTATATGGCATTGGTCGTATCAACTATGATCTCTCCGGTCATCGGATGACAGATAGTTTGGCCGGCTTTCAATATAGTGAAGATTGTTGGTCATTTGGTTTAGCCTTACAGCGCTATGCCAATGGTGTTAATTTTGCGACTGATGCGCCGCAGGCAGGCTCTCGTATTTTGGCGCAACTTGAATTAAAGGGATTTGCAAAAGCGGATAATGGTTTGCTTGAGCAATTCCGGGCGAGCATACCAGGCTATGCACCAATGCCTGTGCCGCAGCCACCTTCACGTTTTAATGATTATGATTAAGCGTTTTTGGGTGAACCAAAAAGCAGCGAATTATTTAACAATGCGTTGAATGTAACTTAAAAAAATTTACTCAGTTTTTAACCGATATCTAACGAAACATTGAATCAATCGCGAGCAAGAAAGGTCGGTGTAAACAGTGCATTTAGGCATGATGCCGCTGCCGACTTATGTAGACCTTCCTTAGCTTATATTTTAATTAGCCCAACTAGTCTTTAACCCGCCTAAAAATAGCGATGAAAATTCCTCCCCGTATTTTGTTAAACGGCACAGCTGCATTTATTTTCTGTGCTGCACTGTCGTTCTTAAATAGCTCCGCGCATGCGCAGGCTCTGGCACATAGTGCTAGCCAAGAGATAGACCGTGTGGTGGCGATTGTGAATCAAGAAGTCATTACTCGGCGCGATTTGGATGAACGCACGCAGCTGATTATGCGCAAATTACAGCAACAAAAAATGCCTATTCCTCCACTCGCTGAATTAGAGCCGCAAGTGCTTGAGCAAATGGCGCTCGAGCGCATCCAACTACAAAAAGCACAGGAAGAGGGTATTGATCTGGATGATGTTGCGGTGCAGCGTGCAGTTGAACGTTTAGCTAATGGCAATCACTTAACGATTGAGGCATACCGCAAGCGTATTGAGGCGCAAGGGATACCTTGGGCCTTATTCAAACATGATGTAAAAAGTGAGTTGATGTTGAGTCAGCTGCGCCAAAAAGAAATTGATAGCAAAATCACTGTCTCTGATGCCGAAGTAGCAAATTATCTGGCGCGCAAACATAGTGCACCTGCTAATTCATCTGCTAGTACACCTATGCCAAGCGCAAGCCCCCAGCAAGTGCAAACGCAAGTACGCCACATCTTAATTCGAATTGGTAAAGGTATCTCAGAGCAAAAAGCACGACAACAGCTTCTCACCATCAAGCAAAAAATTAAAGACGGTGGTGATTTTGCTGCCTTTGCCCGTACTTACTCGCAAGATGGTTCTGCTAGTCAAGGCGGCAACTTAGGATGGTTAAGTGCCGGCGAAACAGTGCCTGAATTTGAGCAAGCGTTTAAACAGCTCAAAGAGGGGGAGGTGAGTGCGCCTGTGCGGACTGAATATGGCTATCACTTAATTCAAGTGTTAAGCCGGCGCAGTGCTGAATCGGATAACGAACGCGAAACTGTACGACAAGCAATTGGTGCGCGTAAGGCTGAGCAGGCTTATGCCAATTGGTTAAGTACATTGCGTGATAGCGCAACCGTTCAATATAAACTAGACACTGACAAGCTATAAATGAAGCTTGAGTCTGGGATGAATCCTGCTCTAAAAATCGCCATTACTACTGGTGAGCCGGCTGGCGTCGGGCCAGAATTAACTGCCCAGGCATTGGCCCAAGGTTTATTAGGTCAGCCAAATGCTTGGCCGGATGTGCACTTTACTGTGCTGGGCGAACAGTCGCTGCTTACTGCACGGGCGGCTGCTGTTGGGGTAGAGTGGGGGCAGATTATGACTACTGGCCAAGTCACCCTACAGCATCACGCGTTGGGTGCACCGTGTTACGCAGGGCAATTGAACCCAGCTAATGGACGCTATGTATTGGGGCTGCTTGATGCTGCCATCGATGGTGCGCTGGCGGGTAATTTCGATGCTATCGTCACAGCACCGGTGCAAAAAAGCGTTATCAATCAAGCTGCGCTACCAACGGACCCGCTTTTTACCGGACACACCGAATACCTGGCTGAGCGTACCGGCGCGGCCCATGTGGTGATGCTGCTAGCTGGCCCAGACAAGCTGAGTCAACGTATCTTACGCGTCGCCCTTGCCACCACTCATATACCGTTGCAAGAGGTAAGCGCTGCGCTGACGATAGAAGGGCTAATCGATACCCTGCGTGTACTAGACCATGATTTGCGTACCCGTTTTAGCATAGCTGCTCCCCGTATCCTGGTTGCTGGACTTAACCCCCATGCAGGCGAAAATGGCTATTTAGGCCGCACCGAAATCGACACCATTACGCCTGCTATCCAGCAAGCCTGCCAGCTGGGCCTTGATGCACGCGGCCCATATCCGGCTGATACCTTGTTCCAGCCATGCTATCTCGATGACGCCGACTGTGTGCTGGCGATGTATCACGATCAAGGCTTGCCCGTACTGAAATACGCTACCTTCGGGCGTGCTTGTAATATCACCCTCGGCCTACCTATCGTGCGCACCTCCGTGGACCATGGCACTGCGCTTACCCTTGCGGGCACCGGCCAAGCTGACTCAGGTAGTTTGCTCGAAGCGATTAATGTAGCGATAACACTCGCACGCCATTAGGCAAACGTTGAATAATTTGCTGATGGCGAGTATTAAGCGGTATGGCAAAAAGGCATGCTGATGCTTTCATTTTTTGCAGCGTTTCTTTAACCGATTGATCGATTGTTTATGTTAGCGCTCCTTCTTTAATATGGGCACTAATTTCACTTCAATCTGAATATTTCGGCAGAAGGTAACCATGCTCAAAGTCTGCAAAATATGGTGGCAGCGTGCCATGTTTGCTGTAATCAATAGAACAGCTCAACAGAATGAAACCTTAGGCCGATTTTTGCATACCTTATCCGCAGCGTCGCTTATCGGTGTGCTGACGCTTGTTTTTTCAAATGATAGTGATGCGAATTATGCTGGCTTACGTGCATCCTTTCTTTTTGTAATGGATATGATATTGTTCGTTGAAGGGATGGTTCTAAATAAGGGAAGATGAAATGGATATTATTATTGCTTTTCTGGTGCTGGGTCCTTTCGCTGCGTACGGCTTTTTAGCCTGTGTCGTAGAGGAAAGGAAGCGGAAAAATAAGAAGAAGCTTGAGCAGGAAAATAGTCAAGCGTAGTAGGGTGATATGAAACTGCTTATTCACTGGCTCAGTAAATAAATAGTTTTTTGGGCTATCCGATAGATGGCATAAAATACCAGACGATTTTTGGCTAATATTTTTTTCTATACAGCAGTAAAGCCTGCTATCTCTGTCGCTGTTTATTTACAACTATAGAGTTTTTTAACAGAACATCCTCTAATCTTTCCGACCTTTGGCAAAAGCCAGCGTTAACAATCCACTCTTACGCTGAACGTCTACCTTAGCCGAACATTTCCTTTAAAAATCTGTGCACCATGTCAAGCAGCAAAGCTAATAAACACCATCAAGGCCACTTTGCGCGTAAGCGCTTTGGGCAACATTTTCTAACTGATGAAGGCGTTATTTACGACATCATCTCAGCTATTGCGCCACAACCTCAAGATTGCCTGGTAGAGATCGGCCCTGGTCTTGGCGCGCTTACTGAGCCATTGCTCAATCAGCTCGATAGACTGCACGCGGTGGAGTTAGACCGTGATTTAGCCGTGCGCCTTCAACAGCGCTTTGGTGAACGGCTAATACTCCATAGCGCAGATGCATTGGCTTTTGATTTTGGAGCGCTTGCTGAGTCAATTGTGCCCACTAGTAACAATAAACAAGGGGCAAAATTACGTGTGGTGGGTAACTTACCGTACAACATTTCCAGCCCGCTGCTTTTTCATCTAATCAACTACGCGCCGTACATTCTTGACCAGCATTTTATGCTGCAAAAAGAAGTGGTCGACAGAATGGTGGCAACGCCTGGTAGCAAAGCCTACGGGCGACTTTCAGTGATGCTGCAATACCACTATGAAATCGACAAATTGTTGGACGTACCACCTGATGCATTCGTTCCTCCTCCTAAAGTCGAATCGTCCATCGTCCGCTTGATTCCCCATCCTGCTGAAACTTTGCCAGCCGTCAATCTTGCCCGCCTTGGCACGCTTGTCAGCGCTGCCTTTTCACAGCGTCGCAAAATGCTGCGCAACACCCTAGCCGACTATCAAACTCGGATTGATTTTGCAGCGCTCAACTTTGACCTAACCCGCCGCGCTGAAGAAGTTTCTGTGGATGAATATGTGCGCCTGGCGCAGTATTTAGAGCAGTCTGCGCAGGCTTAAAAAATCATTGAATAAAGTCAAAACGGCATAAATAAAAAAACGAATAACAAAATTTTTATTGAGCGCTCAAGCTTTGTTTATACCGAAAGGCAATAATTTTAAGTGTCCTAGCGCCAAGCAGTATTGGCGCAGCAGGCCAGGCCATATATAAACCTGATGCTCTGTGCCAACACGCTTCAAGCAGATAAATTATTGCTTAGTGATTAGCCTTTAAAAAGAGGGGAAGGGCCTAATTGCCCGCGCGTTATTGGTCTCTTTCTTCCTAAAACACCGGACTGTACAGATGCAGAAAGAGCTTGATTAACATTACTCGAGGCTTGCAAACGCCGTTGGCTTACTTTAACTGATTGAAGTAATAATTTTCCCTCAGTCGATGCTGTCTCTTGAGTTAAACTTTTATTGATCTTCTCCATAATTGCTACAAATAAAGTATTTTTATCAGATGTTGTCCACGCTGCGGAAAAATCGTTAGTTGCTGCTGGTTCAGCTATAGAGGCCGCTGAAATATTTATTCTATTTCCCATGGACCGAGGCGGCTTGGGGAAGCTAGAAACAATTGACTCGTATTCTGATTTAAAGAGTTTGGTGATTGCGTCTTCTAGCTTCTGAAGCTTGCTCTTAGCGATATCATGACCTGTGGAAGGAACAATGCTCTCTAAATTCGCCGTAACTGCATTAAGCAAATCTGGATAGTAGTCCACGGGAAATTTCCACTGATTTTGAGGGACAGCTATGTAGGAGTTAATTACTTCTTCTTTTTCTTCCTCACCCCCCAAAAATTTTAAGCCAAGTGAGTCATGTGCATTCTGGACAGCATTTTTGGTTGGTTGGAGCGCCGAAAGGAGCTCTTTAATTTGTTGTTTTAGTTCTTTATGATTGCCTTTAAAAATCTCCTCACTTTCTTCACAAAAAGACATTTCGAATAAAGCGCTCCAAACCTCATCTAACGCCTTCTGATCCTGAAAAATGGGTTTGACACTTTCCTTATGGGATAGAGACAGAGATAAGGTTGGTGATTCTGATGTGTCTGTAGAAAGAAATGTACTGATAGCGTTGTCAGTCGATAAGGCTGTTAGTGGCGATGTGGTTGGAAAGGGCAGAGAAGGAAGAGTCTTTGGGGGAGAGCTTATTTGCTCGTCTAAATCAGAGGACTTATTTTCATTTGTAGTGGCAGCCATGCCAGTTTTCTGTTGGACACTAAGGAGCCTTCGACTCATTTTCTTGGTAAGTTTTGAAAAGCTAGGTCGATTATGCTTTGTTGATCCTTTCTTCTGCTCTGGTGCTTCTCCTGGTTGAGAGTCATTTGCTGAGTCGCACTGCCCCACAAAGGAGCTAAAAACCTCGCCTTCTCCTATAAAGAGCCTAGTTTGGGTATCTCCTACGTTAATAGGCTGTAAAGTTGAAAAAGACTGACTTCTCGCTAATGTTGTCCTAGTTGGGCTTGGTCGCGTTGATGAGCTGTTGTCAGAGGAGGGTGAGAAACCTGTTGTGCTGCTGAAAACTTTCTTAAAGCTAAACATTCTTACCTCCATTCAGAAGTAATGAGCGTAAATATCAGAACTTCTTTTTACTTCATAGCGATATTTTTTGCTGAGAGTAAGCGAAGTGGGCCGTGCACAAGCGAAGTAATGTGTGCCAGTTTCTTCAACTTTGAGCATAGCAATTTCCCAAGACCTCAAAAGATTTTGATAGCAAGCATGAAGCTATAGCTAACGCATTTTTTCAATCACGACCCTACCAACCAGGAGTTTCGCTAAGTGGCGCGACTTCTATGTTTATTTATTTTGTGCCATTCAATTTGCAGTCGCGTTTTTGCGGAAATGCTTTAGTAAGCAATTTAATAAACTGAAGGATTAGTGTGATCTAGGAGGTTTGGGAGAATACGCAGCAGCGTCAATACGCCGCATTTCAGTTTCGATCCATTCTTCAACGCGTGCGTTGGCTTGGGCGACGGTTAGGTCAGTGGTGTCGATGGGTGGGCCGATTGAAATGGTAACGAGGCTTGGGTATTTGAGAAATGAATGGCGTGGCCAAGCGTGGCCGGCGTTGTGAGCAATCGGAATAATCGGCACGCCAGCGTCAACAGCAAAGCGTGCACCGCCAGCTTTGTAGGTGCCTTTTGTGCCGACTGGCATGCGAGTGCCTTCTGGAAAGAGAATGATCCAAGCTCCTTCGGCGAGTCGTGCGCGTCCTTGTTGCAACAGTGAGTTGACGGCACGGTGAGCTTTCTGGCGGTCGATATGCACCATTTTGAGCATGCTCAGGGTCCAGCCAAAAAATGGAATAAATAGCACTTCGCGTTTTAATACAAAGCACAGCCTACGTGGCAGCAGCGCTGGCAAGGCGAGGGTTTCCCATGCCGATTGGTGTTTAGCCAGTACGACTGCTGGGCCAGTAGGCAGGTGGTCAAAGCCTTTGACTTCGTAACGTACGCCATTAATGAACTGCAGCACCCATAGGGTGACACGACACCATGCGGCAATGACTTGATAGCGGCGTTGCACAGATATAAATGGAAACCCGAGCACGCATAAGGTGCCATAGGGAATCGTAAAGACGACTAAATAAATCGAAAAAAGTAATGAGCGAATAAATAAATTAAAACGAGACATAAGGATTTTTTTCGAGCAGCACAGAATGGTTACCACTATCACTTAGGAAAGTGTTGAATAAACCAGCAGGATATTGTTTTACCTAGCGTCAGTATGCTTGGTAGGTGGCTTATTCAGAATTTTTTGGGTGATCTATGTTTTGGCTATTTTGCTTATTGCCGGCCATGGCGATACGCCTTTAATGTTTAACGTGTGGGTTAGCAAGCAAAGCAGCTGAGAAAGCGGCTAAATCTTGATGCACTTGAACGCCCGCAGGTAGTGCATCTGCCACGAGTGTGGCCTGGCCTTTCCCGGTTAAGACTAGGTGTGCTGGAAAACCCAATGCCGCAGCTGCTTCTAAGTCTCGTTGCGCATCCCCAACCACGGGGGTAAGGCGTGGGTCAATATTAAAGCGTTCAATAATTGACTGCAGCATACCCGGCTTAGGCTTGCGGCATGTGCATCCATCATTAGGCGTATGTGGGCAGAAAAATATGGCCTCGATACGTGCACTCACTGCGGCCGCAGCCCGGTGCATTTTGCCATGGATAGCATTGAGGGTAGACATCTTAAATAAAGCGCGGCCAATGCCCGATTGGTTTGAGGCAACTACTACGCGATAACCTGCCTGATTAAGCCTTGCAATCGCTTCTAAGCTGCCAGGAATAGGTATCCATTCGTCGGGAGACTTAATAAATTCGTCAGAATCAAAATTGATTACGCCATCACGATCCAAGATAACCAGTTTTTTAGTAGTGCTCATGATTTTCTCAAAAAGTAGCGTTGCTTGTTTGTCGAACCATCATTCTGCATGGCTATACAGAATCTCATTTGGCTAGATCGAGCGCAATCCAATCATTAATAAGGACTAAGTTTAGTTTGATGTGGAACGATGCACAAGCCAAGCTATGTTGAATTTTTTTAGCGCTCATAGATATCTGTAAGCGCCGGTACTTGCGTGCTCCTAGTCAGATGCAAGCTTTCTAGCATGGGTTATGTCGTTGATAACCTTTTAGGCGAGCGATAGATAAATTTTTAAGTAACGGGAGGTTGCTGACGACCTGCCATGAAATGCACATGCAGCTGATGGGCGTAGCGGTTCAATTTATTGACAATGGTTTTATTGCCGCTGCTGAGCAAATTGTAGGCGAGCACGGCTGGAATAGCGACGAAGAGGCCGCCTGCCGTCATGATGAGCGCTTCGCCAAGTGGGCCGGTAAGCTGTGCGAGTGCAGTAAATTGAGTAGCGCCGCGAGTGAGCAAAGCTTGATAGATGCCAATGACTGTACCGAGTAGGCCAATGAAGGGGGCGCTTGAGCCAATTGAGGCAAGTGTGCCTAAGCCGCGCTGCAGCTGCATGACGCTATCGTTGCGCGCCTGAGTTAGGCAGCGAGTGAGCCAGTCGCTGAGATTGAGGTGCTGCTGCCCTGGCGGTTGGTTTTGATAATGGTCGACAGCGACTTGGGCCGCGTGTGCCAGCGTTAAGAAAGGATTGGCGTTAGTTGCGTTAAGTTTTCTTAGGTTTTCGTTAAAGAAGGTAGAAGGTGAGTCGATAATTTCTACTTGCTTTGCAAGTCGAGTTAAGCGCCATAAATCGCAGCTTTTGATGACGATAATGGTCCATGACAGTATCGACATGCTGAGCAGTACCAGCGCTATTACCTGGGTTGCAACGTTGCCTTGATACCAGGCATGTGCTAAGCCGTAGTTTGGCATGGTGTTCTCTCACAGAAGTTTGTTTGAATTAAGAACGCGTCTCAAACAGTACATTTTTAATGTCAGGAGAATAGGATATTGCGCCTAATCTATTGAACGTCTTTTAATCCTGCAGGCTAAATTTAAAGCGCAGATTGACAGCTGCACGCAGTGGCTGTCCATTCAATCGGTAAGGGCGGCAGGTACTTGTTAGGGCCGCTGTGCGGGCAGCATAATCCAGTCGATTAGAGCCGCTGCTTTGTATCACAGTTGCCTGCTCGATTACACCATATGCACTGACAATCATCTTAATTAGGGCGACGCCAGATTCTTCCCGTTGCCGAGATAATACTGGATAGCGCGGTTGAGCGATGCGGCAATCAAGATGTTGCACGGAGCGAGGGGGGGAAGAGGTGTCGCTTGTTAGCGTGTTGGTTAATGTGGCCGTGCGGTTTGGTGGCGCCGCTAAGGACTGTGTAGCAGCTGACACAGCAGATGGCGTAGGCCTAACAGCAGTTCGCGTGATTTTTTTTTGAATTAGGGCAGATGTAGAGGGGCGCTTTATATGTATCGCTTGTTGCTGCATTTGTTTGTGAAGCGACTGAGGCGCAGCGCTTAAAAGCGTAGCAGTAATGGAGGGCGAAGCTGAAGCGAGTGGCAAAGCCAAAGCAGTGCTATGCGACATCCATAGCATCGTTAAAGCGACCAAGTGAGCGGTAGTAACGAAGAGAAAGTAATAAATAATAGATAAACGCGTTTGACGCATGATTTTATCAAGCTAGCGAAGGTCGGCATAACCGGGGGCGTCAAAACTTTGGTTCTTGACTAACTGTATACATTGCGGCACTTCTAGCTGACAGCCTAGAAGCTCAATTTTAAATATTGATGAAATGCGCTTTAACGTCGTGCAGGATGATACCTATAAGCTGTGTTTGAGAAAAGAAAAAAGAGAAAAAGCGGCAGGAGGGTTTAACTAGAACTCATTTCATAAATCGCCTTAAATTATGACTTTAGGGCTATTTATGAAATGAGCTCTAGATGCTTCTGCGAGGTTGGAAAAAGAGCGTAGCGTAGGGAGAAGGAGGGCGCGTCAAGGGGCAGCTAGCCTTGCTGTCGTCGTCGCCTACTTCGTCAGCGAGTATTTCGCGTGCCATGGGTTCGCATTTGCCACAACACAGCGCGACGCCTAATTCAAATTGCAAAGCATCAAAGGAATCCGCGCCTTCTGAGATGGCTTCTCGCAACCGTTTTTCTGTCACTGAATTGCATACACAGACAATCATTTTTGAGCCCAATTGAGGAAGGTCTGCATAACCCGGGGGCGGCGTCATGCCTCCTTGCCATACCAGTGTACTGTCTGCGTCGGCATTTCTTGCCCCCGGGTTATGCAGACCTTCCTAGATTGTGAATGAAAATAATTATTATTCACAAAATATATTTTGGCAAGATTTTTTTATTTGCAGACGGCTTATTTTTTTATGAATGGATGAAATAAAGGATGCGTTTAAGCTTGATTTGCTTGGCCTAATAGCTGTTTTTAGAGCCTGCTTAAAAGCTTTTGAGATGTTGTGCAAAAAAACTGTTTATAGCGGTAGGAGTGCTTACAGCAGTATTTAACTGAGATTAATATCTGCTGAGTTTAAATACACCTGAGGTGAGGGCTAGTGCCCTGCTAAAACGGTGAAAAAGACAATTTACGCTTTACGTTGACCTATTATCGATTTTCGCTAGCGGGCTGAAGGAGGGGTATGTTGATGTGTTCAACCGCAGCCCCTGGCAAGTCCAGTGTGTTGCTAAGAAGGGCTGACAAGCCTGAGTGGGCAGCACTTGAACAAAAGCGTAAGAGGGGGCTTGCTTGGCGCGAAGCCTGGAGTTGATGCTCACTAAGCTGTTTTTCAAGCTGACGGGCGATGGCTTCGCCTGTTTCAATAAGTTTTAACCGATCACCAGCTATTTGGCGGATGGCAGCGCTTAGAAAAGTAAAATGGGTTGAGCCAAGCACCAGCGTATCAGCGCCTGCATCAAGCATTGGCGTAAGGTAAGTTTTAAGTAAGGACGTGACCTTGGAGGAGGTGGTATCACCGCTTTCAATCGCCTCGACTAGGCCATGACCTGCCTGGCAGAGAAATAAGCAAGCTGGAGCGTATTGCTCTAGCAGATGATGAAATTTCGCGCTGTGTAGTGTGCTGGCAGTGGCTAACACACCTGCGACCCCCGTTGTTGATTGCTCGGCTGCCAATTTAAGGCCAGGTTCGATGCCAATGATGGGCACCTTAAATTCATCCCTGAGCCGCCCAACGGCATGTACCGTTGCTGTATTGCAAGCAATCACAATCGCTTTGACCTGAGCCTTGATGAACCAACGGCTAATCGCAAGCGTACGTTGGATAATAAAGTCATCAGAACGTTTTCCGTAAGGTGCGTAATGCGAGTCTGCGAAGTAAATAAGCGCTTCGTTAGGCAGTCGAGCATGAATCGCACGCCATACAGATAAGCCGCCTACGCCTGAGTCAAAGATGCCAATTGGCGCATCATTTAGTGAAGCAAGGTGAGACATAGGCGTAGTTGAAGAATGAAAAGGAAGTAAAGTAAGACAAAAACTAGACTGCAGCTTCCATATGGGATTGCAGATAATTTTGTATGCTCACTTTGTCGATGAGTTCGATCTGCGTTTCAAGCCAATCGATATGCTCTTCAGTATCGTTCAAAATTGAACCAAAAATATCGCGCGAAACAAAATCACGCACGGATTCACAGTAAGCGATGGCTTCTTTACAGGTGATTTGCGAAAGTCTTTCAAGCGTTAAATCGCTTTGTAGAATTTCCTGGGTATGCTCACCAATTAATAATTTGTGTAGATCTTGTAAATTAGGCAAGCCATCAAGCATAAAGATGCGTTGTATCAACAAGTCCGCATGCTTCATTTCACCGATCGACTCATCATATTCATGCTTGCCAAGCTTCTTTAAGCCCCAGTGCTCATACATGCGCGCATGCAAAAAATACTGATTGATCGCAGTTAGCTCATTTTTGAGCTGCGCATTCAGATAATCGATGACCTTTTTATCGCTTTGCATGAAATTTCCTTTGACGAGATTTTTTGAGATTCAATAATAAGGGAAAAAGAAAGTCAACTAGGCAAACGTTGAATAAATTGCGCATAGGACATCATGATGTAAGCAGTGCGTTGGCACTCTAAAGAGATGTGACGAAGGATATAGCGCAGATTTTACAGCTTATACAGCATTTTCTTACTGCATTAATGCAGTAGATGCTGAAAATAGATGTAGAAGATGAAAATTGGTTTGCTATAATCGCTCCCTTCGGAGAGATGGATGAGTGGCTGAAGTCGCACGCCTGGAAAGCGTGTATAGGTTAATTACCTATCAGGGGTTCGAATCCCCTTCTCTCCGCCAACTACCCCCAGCATTACCCAATACAATTCCCTTCAAATTAACCAAAAAGCCATTAAAAATAGGGCTTTGCGGGAATCTATTTGCTTCTTTTTTCAATCAAAAACAACGCAACTGATCACAACTACGCGCTTACTTTGTAGGCATCTTTGTAGGCACCGTGAGAGGACGGAATTTAGGATGCCTATAAATAGCTTTCCGACGCTAAATGCAAAGCCGCGAAACCCAATGAAAAAGATTACAAACTATTCGATGGTGGTGGGCTTTTTTTACGGGTGTCGCCCAAAGGCAACAAAGTATGGCGTATAGCGTATCGGTTTGAGGAGAGGCAGAAGACGAGCAGTTTTGGTCCTTATCCTGATGTATCACTAGCTGAAGCCAGGGCTAAACGGGATGAACTGAAAGCTGCGTATTATGGATGTTAATGGGCTACATGTTTACGTGCGTAAAGGATGTCTCTAGGTAGAAACCTGAAGTGTTATTTAAAAATTGATCAAACCAAAACATCGAATAAGTCAAAAAAATATATTAAATAACAATGGGTTATATAAAAAAACAATTATGTAAAAATCTGGCAAAAAGTTAAAATAAGGTTTTTTACTGGCACCGTACTTATGTTGTGCTGATTTTTTGAATGTATTGCTGTTAAAAAATACAGTCATTTTTATTCTGCTTTTAGAAACACACGCTCTTATAACCTCTCCACAAATTGTTTAAAAGGTTGTCAGCTGGGGGAGGACGGAGCACAGGAATCGGCGTGTACGTTGGCACATGAGGATTACGCCTCCCTGACCCGAATCACGGCCTTTTAGGCGATTTATAGACAGATTCTTAGGCCCTTATATTAAATAATTGGTGTAGCGCTGCTGGCGGAAGGTCAAACTCTGATAACTCCCCATTTTTAGCAGCAGAAAATAAAACTATATTAGTAAAACTATATTAGTGTCGTCACTCTTAGTTTTTAAAAGATGCATCATGACAATAACTAGAATTAACGCTCATTCAACTCTACCTCTCCCAGCCACCGTAATACCTCTCACACGGCACGACGAACAAGGGACGCCCCCGCGATGCTCAACAGAAATCATTGCTAGAACTCCCGCTGACTCAACTCTCCCTACCTCAAATTTGGAAACCCTTAAAGCAACCGCAATGGAACTCCTTAAGGGAGACACGCTGAGCCAGATGAACGAGGCCATTGTGCAATGCCTAATAGAAGGGGACACTCGAAAACAAATAATCAGCAAGTTAACAGGCAAAAAAAAGAATATTGACGCATCTATTACTCGACTGACTCAGAGATATTGGGTAGTAGCAGACTTACTCAAGCAAAATGAAGAAAAAGCAAGCCTGAAAAACTGTGGTTCTGTAAAGGAGCTCCTTGATAGTGGCATGCTGCCCCCGAGGCAAAAGCATATTATGCAACGCGCAACAGAGGGATACATTCGAAGTCAAATAGTTAAAGAATCAGATAGTCCAGAGGGTACCCGCAGGCTTATTACTCGACTGACTCAGAGATATTCGGTAGTAGCAGACTTACTCAAGCAAAATGAAGAAAAAGCACACCCCAAAAAATTTGGTTCTGCAAAGGAACTCCTTAATAGTGGCACACTGAGCAATCATAAAAAGCACATAGTGCAACGCATAATAGATGGCGCCCCTCAAAGCAAAACAATTACAGCCAGAGAGTTAGGCATTTCCCTAGCGAGTGCTCAGAGCTATATTTCTCAATTGATCGAGCAATGCCCGGAACTAGAAGACTTACGCAAGCGTAATAAACAAGCACCACTCCCGTGGCTCTCGAGAAAAATCATTTCCTATGATTCTGTAGATAAGCTCCTTAATAGCGGCACGCTGACCTTGAGGCAAAAGCACATTGTGCAACTCGCAACAGAGGGATACTCTCGAAGCCAAATAACCAAAGAATCAGATAGCCCAGACGCTACTGGCATGACTATTACTCGACTGACTCAGAGACATTCGGTAGTAGCAGACTTACTCAGGCAAAATGAAGAAAAAGCAACCTCTAAAAAATTTGGTTCCGCAGAGGAACTCCTGAATAGCAGCACGCTGAACGCTGCTCAAAAGGACATTGTGGGACGCATCATAAAGGGACACACTCGACCCCAAATAGTTAGGGAAATGGGCGTCCCCGAACGGACTGCTTATGACCATATTAATCAATTGCTTGACCAATACCCGCCCCTAGCAGGCTTACTCAAGCAAAATAAAGGAACAGCAAACCCAATACGCTTTAGCTCTGTAGAAGAATTACTTGATAGTAACGGTGCTAAGCTGGATCCGAATCAGAAGAAGATTGTGGAATGCCTAATAGGGGGCGCCTATCGACCAAGCCAAATAGCTAAAGAGGTAGGCATTCATCCAGGAATTGTTGGGGGGTATATTAATAGATCGACTGACCAATACCCGGACTTAGCAGTTTTTCTCGAGCACAGAAAAGAAAAGGCAAACCCGGAAAATTATAGTTCTGCAGAGGAATTCCTTGCTAGTGAAAGCCCGCTGAGCAATGAACAAAAGGACGTTGTGCGAGGCCTCATAGAGGGACACACTCGACACAAAATAATCAGCGAATCAGCTAACAAAAATGTTACTCGGCTTAGGATTCATAGACTGACGCAATATTCGGTATTAGCAGGCCTACTCCAGCACAATGAAAATAGTGACGGTGCCAACCAGAGCAAAAATCAAAAGCGCAATAAAGAAGTAGCACCTAAGCGAACTCCGAGAAAAATCATTCCCTATGATTCTGTAGAAGAACTCCTTGAAAGAGGCGCTTTAACCCAGATACAAGAGCGAATTGTGCAACGCATAATGCTTGGTGCCTATCAACTAAGCGAAATAGCCGAAGAGATAAAAACTCCCCTAGAGGCTGTTGAGACTTATTATTTTGATAAGTTGACTAAGCAATGTCCGAAACTAGAAGATTTAGTCGAGCGCAATAAAGCGGCATTCTTAAAGTCCTCGGAAAAAGTCATTCCCTATGATTCTGTAGAGGAACTTCTTAAAAGTGGCACTCTAACTCCGATACAAGAGCACATTGTGCAATGCATAATAGATAGGGGCACTTACGAAGAAACCCTCGAACAGCAAATGGTGCGAATAGGTAATAGTAAAAAAAATCATGATGATTGTGTTCTACTTATTACTCGATTGATCGTTCAATGCCCGGAACTAAAAAGCTTGCTCGACCGGAATCAAGAAGAAAGAGAAGAAAGCTCGCCGCAAGAAGACAGCTTCTTCTCCCAGCCTCTGGGGGGAATTGTTCCAGTAGAAGCGCCAGAAGAGGCAACGCTATCCTCTCATTCTCTAGCAATAAGCTTTGCCTTTCTAGATAAACTCCTTCGGCGCAATAATTTGACATCAGAGGAAAAGAAAGTTGTCAAACTCGCAATAGACGGGTTTACTCAAAGTCAAATAGCCGAAATGCTAGGGGGTAAAAAAAATCGTGAGGATTGTGCTCAGCGTATTACTGAATCGGGTAAGAAAACCCCGGAGCTAACAAGCTTGCTTGAGTGGAATCAAAAAGAAAGAGGGAAAGGCTCGTCACAAGAAGGGCTCTTCTTCTCCCAGTCTCTGGAGGAAATCAGTGAATGGGATAATCTGGACGCACAGAAAAAGCAAATTTTGAAATTAGCAAACGGTAGATGCACTATAAGAGAAATAGTCGCCGAACTAAAAGGAACAGAGGCAGACAGTTCTTTGCTTGCCGCTACTTACAAAGATATTATTGAATTGATCAAGCAACATCCTGGACTAGCCCACACACTTCAGCAAAATCGAGAAAAAAGATGGGAAATCCTATCGCAAGAAGCAACGCTACCTTCTCAATCTCTGCAGGAACTTCCTAATAGTTCTGATGAGGACGATTGGGAAAGGGATGAAGAGGCGCTTTCTAATAGTTCTAGCGTGGACGATCGCGAAATAAAAGTGGAGGAAGAACTTCCTGATAGTTTTGATGAAGGCGATTGGGAAATGTATGAGGAGGAATTTCCTAATAGTTCTAACGTGGAGGAACACGCAGTAATTGAAACCACTCAGCGTCCAGTATTTACAGCAAACCCTGAAGCTTTGAAAAGGAAACCATCACCAGAGCAAAACCCAACAAAAGCGCAAAGACGCTTAACAAAGTCGCAACCCTCCTTCACGCACTACGCATGATGGCTTGCCCGAGCCTTTAATTCACCCACGCGACGGCTCAATTCCATGCTGGGTGAGGAGTTTGCAGCCATATTGTCGGCCTCCAAACAATGGGCCAATAAACGCTAACCTATAAAATTTGTCTGTGTTGCAACGACCGGTTGAACTCATCTATTGATGCTACGCTTTGACCTGCATTAATCAGTCGTAACGCTTCTTGTTTGAATTCCAGTGTGTACCGCGATCGCTTTGATTGCTCTTTCATGACTTGCTCCTTGAGGGTAATTATCTCTCAAGGGATACGTTTTATGAGGGCAAGCTCACTTCTTGTTCAGATAAATTTGCTGACTGATCAAATTTCACCCTGTTTTGTTTATGCCAAAGTTCCGCATAAACACCCTGTTGCGCTAATAGGCTTTGATGGGTGCCGGATTCCGCGATAATGCCTTCTTTCAACACGAGAATTAAATCGGCATGTGCAATGGCAGCAAGCCGGTGCGCAATAACAAACCGGGTAGTGTGCTGATAATGCGTATAAAGGTGCTGAAAAATGGCACTTTCAGTTTGTGCGTCAAGCGCTGCGGTAGGTTCATCCAAAAATAAGACAGGGCTTTGTCGTAACAACGCGCGTGCCAGTGCCACTCTTTGCCGTTCGCCACCGGATAATTTATTCCCTCGCTCACCAATGCGGGTGTCGAGCCCTTCTTTCAGGGCCGCAATGACTGGCGCTAGCATCGAGACATGGATGGCTTGTTGAATGGCCGCGTCAGATGCTTCCGGGCACGCGAAACAGAGGTTTTCAAGTAAGGATCGGTCCAGTAAATGGACGTCCTGTGTCATATAGCTAATTGATTGGCGTAACGAGGGCGCTGAGAATGATTCAAGTGGTCGGCCATCGATCAGTATCTGTCCGGAATCGAGCGTATATAAACCCAACAGCAATTTCATTAGAGTGGATTTTCCTGCGCCTGTTGAGCCGACTACCGCGCAAAAAGTTCCCGCAGGAATAGAAAAGCTGGCCCGATTGAGAATTGATTTACCAAAAGCATGATGAAAGCAGGCTTCTCGAAATTCAATTGATGGTGCTCGCTTAAAAAGCGTGGGGCTCATAGGCTGAAAAAGTTGACGTATGCTCAGTTTTTTCAGCAATTCTCCAAGATTAAATAAGCCAATATGGGCTTCTCGTATCGCATACCCAAAAGCACCGAGCGGTAAAGTGAATTGCAATAGGTAATTGCTTAAAAGGGCAAAGTCGCCGATGGTTAGGCGATGCGCCAGGATATCGCGGCAAGCCATAAAGGTTAGGGTAGTGAGGCCAATGCCAATGATGAGCAGTTGAATCGTGCCAAATATTTCCATTTTGCGGGTAATGCGCACACTTGTTTGTTCACAAGTACGGAACGTGTCATCAAGCTGCGCGATTTCACTGGCTTCATTTGAAAAAGCTTTGATGGTATCCGCATGGGCCAGGGCATCAATTAAGCTAGCAGAAGCACGGTCTGCTGCGGCATTGGCTTTACGTTGTAGCGTTTCACAGCGCTTCACCGTCGTTGCAGTGAAGCCAAGATAAGCTAATAAAAATCCTAACAAAACAGCCGCATAGAGTGCGCCAAATAGAGAAAGCACGACAAAACCAGCAAACAGGATTTCGATGCAAAGGGGCACAATGCTCCAAAAAATCCCAAGCAGACTGCCTCTGACACTATCTTGGGCACGCCGGATCTCATTAGCGGTTGTCCCTGTTTGATGATCATTGAGTACGACAGCAGGTTGAGCAAGCACTTGGCTGACGTAATTGAGCGTGATCATGCGTTTGATGCGCTCATTGATCACCACTAGAAGATATTGATCACCGTGGCGTAAAGCTTGCGAAAAGAACCACGCACCTCCATAAGCTACACAAAGCGCATAAGCTGTCCTCACGGAAGGTGATGAAGTAGTGAAGAGGTCAATTAAATGCTTAAGTAATATAGGTGCGGCAACATTCAAGCCAATGGCTGCGCTAGTGCAGGCGATGGCTGCGATCACTTGAAGATGCGCAGACCAGGTATTGGACCATAAGCATTTCAGTAGAAAAAAAATGGTCTTTAAAGAAGGGGGCGGATTTAGTCTGCTCACGTGTTTTGCCATCCTTGAATAAAGAGTTCTGCAGCGAAAATAGGCAAAATATCCATAAAGTAGCCATTGCGCCCTTTACTGCTCTCCTGAATGGCTGCATGGGTTTGGGCCACATCAAGGTAGCCTGACTTTGCCAGAAAACCTTCCAAACAAAGTGCCATCACATAGTCCTTATGTTGGCGAATACCAAGTAGATTAATACCTGTCGTTTCCCCTTTATTACGCCGCCAAAGGTGCGGGTAACCCGTTGCCGCAGAGACCGCTTTCCTCAAGAGGATGCGATTATGCGCACCTTCAAAGTGGTCATAGCTGGGCGTAGAAAGCGCCATCTCAATCATCGGCTGGCACAAAAAAGGGTAATGGGTGAATGCTTTGAACGGATAGGCCGGCGATCGAATATCATCGAGCGCTAAAAACGCTAAAAAAAGTTGGTACCACTTGCCTGGCAAATGATGTTTCGTTTTTTGGATGAATGGATGTAAATGAGATCGTCCATCGATAGGCTGCTGGCGCGCTGCCTCAGAGAAGAGTTTAAAGTTGCCTGCTATATGCTGAAAGGGATCTGACGAGAACAGTGACTTTATCGCTCGATGCGTAACCTGAAAAAGCGGGGCCCTACGTATCAATGCCAAATCCATCGCTATACGCTTGAGTTGCCCCCAGCGCAAAGTGAGTAAAGCATCTGCCAGCGCGCTATAAGGCGGCGGTGCCAGAAAAAGTGAATCTCCACCATGCCCATTGATCAGTAGCGTGTTTTCTCTCTCATCTAGTTGGTTAGCAAAGGATTGCTGGAATCCCATCAGGCAATATCTAAGATGTGGTTTCGCCATGGGCGGAATCGCTTGTAATGGCGCGAATGACAATACTTGTGTATCGATTTCATACAGCCGTGCGTCTGTGTGCTGCGCGATGCTTCGGGCGTGCTCTAGCTCATTAGAGGAAGCGACGTAACTATTGTAATAATGCGCGCAGTTCAATGGCCCCGAGGATACGGCACGCAAAGCTAGCAAAATTGAGCTAGATTCCAAGCCGCCGGATAACTCCAGTACGGGTTGGTCGCTAGGAGATAGGCGCAGGCTAAGATAATTTTTGAGAATATCGAACGGATTGCGAGATGCGTTCTGGAAAGGATGCGCAAGGGGATCCCAAGCTGGCGTCGTTTTTGGTTTGCTCCCCGGAGAATAAGTAATCGCACAACCTGCTGGAATTTCAGAGATCGAATCGAAAGGCAGTGTGCCGTTTTGAACCGTGCCGGTGTGTAACCACGTGCTGAAAAAAGCGGTATTCCATCCTGGGCGTTCACCTCGCTCGCTAAGCGCCTGATGTAGGCAGGTAATCGTATCTGAGAATAATAAGCCATGCTGCGCTGACCAAGACCAATACACGGTCCACTGGCTGCTAGGATCACTACAGCAGATAAATTGCTTAGTTAATTTATCAAAAAATACAAATAAATATCTTCCCCAAAAGTGATTGCTTAAGTGTGCTGGGCCTTTTAAAGCAATCTCATCTAAGTCTGCTTCGCAGATGGGGCTATTATTGATTTTAGAAAACGCATCCCCATAAAGACAATAAAAATAGGATCGCCTTTCTCCCTGTATGAGGTGAGTAGTATGGTAAGAATCTTCTTCCTGCCAGAGCGCACCAGCTACTTGATTAGCCCCATCACGTATAAACTGCCAATTTCGATTTTCGGTTAAATAGGCTTGTGAATTTGGATAGGCGAGGCCAATTATTGCCATAGAGGAGATTTAATAAGGGGGTTGAAAACGATAAAATGGCAGCTAATTCTTCTCTGCTACGCGGGCTATCGCCAATAACGATGCCTTGAGCTTCCAACCACGCTAAGCATTTTGTGGATTTTGGGTAAAGCAAACAGATCCAATTCAGTGCATCTATAAATGGGACATAGTCCTCAGGCTGGCCGAACCTTAGCTTTGTTTTGTTAAACGCCATATTGGTCACGGCTCGGGTCAAGCCAAATGATTTGAGTCATGAGCACCAAAGAAGGTTTCCATCAGCGTTCCTGCGCCGCCGCATGTAAGCTCGGAGGCGGGGAACTCAGTAAGAGCCTCACTCTCTGTTTCAAACTTAAATATTTCACTCAAATAGATATTTTGATCGTGATTCATATTATTTCTCCTATTAGCCAGGAATAAAATGGAATCATTTGTAGATTTCATAAATAGCTAAGTTTCGCCACGATTATGTAAGCATAAAATGAGGGAAATATTTTGATTTTTTTTCGTATTATGTTTATTTTATCTAAACTAAACAAGCGCCTCGCCATTTTGAATTATTGGTCATTTTAAAATTCCAAAATCCATTTATTGGAAGGACGCTTGTTTAGCACTACATAGCGCTTTTTTTAACGCTGATGATTAAAGATCATCATCATATTTACCAAAGCCAGCTTCGTTTTTCTCCCCAACAGCGCCTAAGGTAACTTCCGAAGCGCAGAATTCTGTCAGGCATTCATCTTCTGCTTGGAAGTTGAAAGTTTCATGCATATCGACATATTTATAGTTGCTCATATCGCTTCCTCTATTGAGAATTAAAATGAAACTACTTACAGACTATGCACGTGGTTAACTTCCGCCACGATTACATTGGGCCTGTTCCTTAACAGTAATCTGTAAAAAAACTGTTTTAATACGATAAAAACCTTGTTTTTTTAAAATAAATCTTACAGATGGTCATAACTGCTTTTATCACTGGGGCATGGCTCAAGCAAAGCAATAAATTATTAAGAGCTTTATCCCCGATTTAGGTTGTGCGCAAGCGATGAAGCTGCCTAAACGCTAACGCAAGACGCTAACGCAAGATTTGATCCCGCAAGGCATGCCGATAGCTTTTCTCAAACCCATCTATACCAACCCATCTCGCAAATACACGCCGCTATTGGCTTGTGCGGGGGGGCACAACCAATTTGAGATTTACATTTAAAGAGCATGCGAAGTAATTGCTTGTAATAGCACTGATCTTTCAGCGGTCAATTAAACAGAGTAAAAAAACGATTGATTAGGCTAGTGCCGCTTATGAGACAAGGCTTCTGACGATGCGGTGAGTGAGGTAATTGAGAAAAACTACCCTGATTTCCGGTTGAATTAAATGAAAAATGGATCAAGCCAGATTGTCGTTATAGCTAGAGTAGGCAAAATTTTGATTTACTACAGCAATAGATTGATTGAGTGAAGTGTTTTGTGGATTAGCCTTGTTAGAGCGCTTAGCAAGTTGGTCAAGTATGCAAAAGTAAGCTGCTGCGCCTCCCAAAGTAACCGATAGGCCTAGCCAGAAAGCTGCCCCTTGATGCGTCCAGTCGGCCCATTTTGTATAGTTAGCGTCCGCTAGTGCTTTGCTAGTCGTCTCAGTTCCTATCGTAAGTAAGGTAGCCGCTGCGCTGCCTATAGCAGTCCATAATGCTTGCATTGCTTCGACGGACATTCTCTTATGTTCACTTTGTTCGCTAGCGCGTGCGATTTCTGCTTCTTCAGTGGTGGCGATAGAGTAGCTTGCTGAGAAAATCGGCGTCGGGGCAATAGAAGAGGTCATAAATATTTTCATTTTTTTAGTTGATGAGGCCTCTTTAATGTGTAGAAGCTGTAAACAATTACAGCTTGTGTGAAGGGGTTTGAATATTAGAGTCTTCTGAAATGGCGCCTTTGTCTTAGGGCCTGTCCTCAATAGGCAAGGAGCTGCGTGTAGAAAACGGAGGTGGTTGATTAGACCTCTTTCAAAACCGCGTAGCAAGGAATTCTGACGAAGACAGTACAACTGTACGGCGAGGAGGAATGACGCCGCTACGGGGTTTCGAAAGAGGTCTATTGAGCTAATCAGCACCTATTAGGCCGTTGCGTTGTATCTTAGTATGGTATTGATGCGTCGCTTGCATCGGTAAGCTTGTTTGCCCTTTACTCGGCATTTGTCGCATCAAAGAGAAAAAAAGACTGAAATCGGGAACTCAGAAAATTAAAAATGATATTATGCGCGTCTTGCTTCTAGTGAGTTAGGTGCTGTGGTACTGCGCCGCGCTAAAGACAAAATGAATCCTAGCGCATAACGCTGACTATGCTTTATTGGTAGTTTGTCTTATGCGCATTAGTTTTTAAAAACGTTCCATACACTTCGTAGCACCAAAGGTTTATCTTGAACCTCGCCGCTTATTTTCCTGTCTTTCTTTTCCTGGTCATTGGGATCGGGGTTGGGCTCGCCTTAGTTTGCCTGGGTAAATTGTTAGGCCCCAATAAACCCGATAGTGAAAAGAATTCCCCCTATGAATGTGGCTTTCCAGCCTTCGAAGATGCGCGCATGAAATTTGATGTGCGGTATTACTTGATTGCCATTCTCTTCATTATTTTTGATTTGGAAACGGCTTTCTTGTTTCCGTGGGGCGTCGCTTTAAGAGACATCGGTTGGCCTGGTTTTAGCGCGATGATGGTTTTTGTCCTCGAATTTCTGCTTGGTTTTGCTTATATCTGGAAAAAAGGCGGGTTTGATTGGGAATAACCCATACGGCTTAAAGTAAGTGTTGACTGATAGCTTCTTAGTGGCAAGCGATTATTAGCAAGCTGCTAATAATCTACAAAGCTTATACCTAACGAAATGCACAGCAAAAAAGCTGCGTTTGAGCAGCAGCTTAGGATGTGGAGTGAAAGATGAGTATTGAAGGAATTCTACGGGAAGGGTTTGTCACCACAACGGCAGATAAGCTGATCAATTGGACGCGTACCGGCTCGCTTTGGCCGATGACATTTGGCTTGGCTTGCTGCGCAGTGGAAATGATGCATGCGGGCGCATCTCGCTATGATCTAGACCGCTTTGGAGTGGTTTTTCGACCCAGCCCGCGCCAGGCTGATGTGATGATTGTGGCTGGCACGCTGTGCAATAAGATGGCGCCTGCTTTGCGTAAGGTGTATGACCAAATGGCAGAGCCACGCTGGGTTATTTCGATGGGGTCATGCGCGAATGGCGGTGGCTACTATCATTATTCTTATTCAGTTGTGCGTGGCTGTGACCGTATTGTGCCGGTTGATATTTATGTGCCGGGTTGCCCACCAACTGCTGAAGCGTTGGTATACGGCATTATTCAATTGCAAGCCAAAATTAAACGAACCCAGACCATCGCACGACGATAAGAAAGCGCTGAATCAGCCACGGCGAGTATCTTTTCTCTGTTGTGCCGCCAGTACTGACTGCGTCGGCATGCCTTGTTTGATGTTTATCTCGTGCTTCTATAAATGTAGTGCTTGTAGTGCTTTTAATCATGACACGTAAACTTGAAATTCTTAAAGCCAGCCTGGAAGCGACGTTTGGCGCTAGCCTGCTGAGCATCAGTGAAGCGTTTGGCGAGCTTACGATAGTTGTGCATGCTAACGATTATCTTGAGGTGGCTCGCCGTTTACGCGATGAACCAGCATTAGATTTTGCACAGTTAATCGATTTATGTGGCGTTGACTATTTAGGTTATGGCGATGGTAGCTATGACGGTTTACGTTTTGCGACAGTGCTGCATTTACTTTCGCTTACGCATAATTGGCGTGTGCGCATAAAAGTGTTTGCGCCAGATAGCACAATACCCATTGTGCCCTCAGTGGTTGAAGTATGGAATTCGGCCGATTGGTATGAACGCGAAGCGTTTGACTTATTCGGCATCGTATTTGACGGCCATCCTGATTTGCGCCGTATTCTCACTGACTATGGATTTATTGGTCACCCGTTTCGTAAAGATTTTCCCACTTCTGGTTATGTCGAGATGCGTTACGACGAAACAGAAAAACGGGTCATTTATCAGCCGGTCACGATTGAGCCGCGTGAACTCACGCCGCGCGTGATCCGTGAGGATCGTTATGGCGAAAATTAAAAACTATACGTTGAATTTCGGGCCACAGCATCCAGCCGCGCACGGTGTGCTGCGCTTGGTGCTGGAGCTTGATGGTGAAGTTATTCAACGAGCTGACCCGCATATTGGTCTTTTGCATCGCGCGACTGAAAAGCTTGCCGAAACCAAAACTTATCTTCAGACGTTGCCTTATATGGACCGTCTGGATTATGTCTCGATGATGGCGAACGAGCACGCCTATGTGATGGCGATTGAGCGTTTGCTTGGCGCTGAAGTGCCGGTGCGCGCGCAATATATCCGTGTGATGTTCGATGAAATCACGCGCATTCTGAATCATCTGATGTGGATTGGTTCACACGCGCTTGATGTGGGCGCGATGGCAGTATTTTTGTATGCGTTCCGTGAGCGTGAAGATTTAATGGACGTTTACGAAGCGGTATCTGGCGCGCGCATGCACGCTGCCTATTATCGGCCAGGTGGCGTGTACCGAGACTTGCCTGATGCCATGCCGCAATATAAAGCGTCAAAAATTCGTAACGGAAAAGCATTGGCTGCGCTCAATGAATCGCGTCAGGGCTCAGTTCTAGATTTTATTGATGATTTTACGCAGCGTTTTCCGAAGTGCGTTGACGAGTACGAAACGCTGTTGACCGATAATCGCATTTGGAAACAGCGGCTAGTAGGGATTGGTGTCGTAAGCCCTGAGCGTGCTTTGCAGCTGGGGCTGACTGGGCCGATGCTGCGTGGCTCTGGGGTGGAATGGGATCTGCGCAAGAAGCAACCGTATGAAGTCTATGATCGGCTTGATTTCGATATTCCTGTGGGCACAAATGGTGACTGTTACGACCGTTATCTAGTCCGTGTCGAGGAAATGCGGCAGGCCAACCATATCGTCAAGCAATGCGTGGCATGGTTGCGTAAAAATCCTGGCCCCGTAATGATCGAAAATCATAAAATAGCGCCCCCTAAACGGGCCAATATGAAAACCAATATGGAAGAGTTGATTCATCACTTCAAGCTCTTCACAGAAGGTTTCCATGTGCCCGAAGGTGAAGCCTATGCCGCGATCGAGCATCCCAAAGGCGAGTTTGGTATTTACATGGTTTCTGATGGAGCCAACAAACCTTATCGCCTAAAAATTCGTGCACCAGGGTTTGCTCATTTAGCCGCACTGAACGAAATGGCAACAGGTCATATGATTGCCGATGCAGTCACCATTATTGGCACGCAAGACATCGTATTCGGTGAAATAGATCGCTAGTTAGAACCCGTTTAGGCTCTCCCTGGCGGTCTCGCGCCTCCTTGCCGTACGTTGTTGTACTGTCTGCGGCGGCGCGAGACCACCAGGAAGACCCTAAACAGGTTCTGGAAAGTTATGCGGTAAAACTAGGTGACTCGCCGGCTTGCCGTACGTGTTGTACTGTCTGTGTTGGCGCGAGGCCGTCAGAAAGGTACTAAATAGGTTCTAAAAAGCTCGTGGTAAAACGTGGGTAATAAAGATCGCTTTGATAAAGAAGAGTCAGGCTCGAAAATGCTCAGTGCTGAATCCTTAAAGAAAATTGATGCTGCGGTAGCAAAATATCCGTCTGACCGACGCGAGTCTGCCGTGATGGCGGCGCTCGCCATTGCTCAGACTGAGCATGGCTGGCTCTCTGCGGAAATCATGCAATTTATTGCCGATTATTTAAAGATGCCAACGATTGCGGTGCAGGAAGTGGCAACTTTTTATACGATGTATCAGACAACGCCAGTTGGCCGCCACAAAATTACCCTCTGCACTAATTTGCCTTGCGCGCTTTCTGGTGCGCAAGAAGCTGCCGATTATCTGAAAAGCAAGCTGGGTATTGGCTTTAACGAGACTACGCCAGATGGGCAATTTACCCTCAAAGAGGGCGAATGTATGGGCGCATGCGGTGATGCGCCGGTATTGTTAGTGAACAATAAACGGATGTGTAGCTGGATGAGCCGCGAGAAGCTCGACCAATTGCTTAAGGAGTTAGCTTCATGACGTGCTTACATGAACGCCATCTGCAGCCGCTGATTCTCGCCAATTTAAATGGCGAAAACTGGCATCTTAAAGATTACGAAGCACGCGGTGGCTACCAACAACTACGCCGTATCTTGACTGAAAAAATTCCACCTGAGCAGGTGATTGCTGAGATTAAAGCATCCGGCTTACGGGGGCGTGGTGGCGCAGGCTTTCCAACTGGTTTGAAATGGAGCTTTATGCCCCGCCAGTTGCCAGGCCAAAAATACCTCGTTTGTAATTCTGATGAAGGCGAGCCAGGCACCTTTAAAGACCGCGATATTTTGCGCTATAACCCCCATTCCTTGATTGAAGGGATGGCGATTGGCGCCTATGCGATGGGCGTCACCGTTGGCTATAACTATATCCACGGCGAAATTTGGGAAGTCTACGAACGCTTTGAAGCCGCGCTTGAAGAAGCGGGAGCAGCAGGCTATTTAGGCCAAAATATTTGTGGTTCTGACTTTTCATTTATGCTGCACGCGCATCATGGTTATGGTGCCTATATCTGCGGTGAAGAGACAGCGCTGCTTGAGTCGATTGAAGGCAAGAAGGGTCAGCCACGCTTTAAGCCGCCTTTTCCTGCAAGCTTCGGTCTATTTGGCAAGCCCACCACGATTAACAATACGGAAACCTTCGCGGCAGTTCCTTTCCTGTTAACGATTGGTCCCCAAAATTATTTAGAGATTGGCAAGCCTAATAACGGCGGCACGAAAATCTTTTCTGTCTCAGGCGATGTCAATTTGCCAGGCAACTATGAAGTACCGCTGGGCACGCCTTTTTCGACTTTGCTCGAACTTGCAGGTGGCATGCGCAATGGCAAAGCCATTAAGGCAGTAATACCGGGCGGTTCTTCAGCACCTGTAGTGCCTGGCGACTTAATGATGCAAACCGATATGGACTACGACTCGATTGCAAAAGCGGGATCGATGCTTGGTTCTGGTGCGGTCATTGTGATGGATGAAACGCGTTGTATGGTGCGTGCGCTACTGCGCCTTTCGTACTTTTATTACGAAGAATCCTGCGGCCAATGCACGCCATGCCGTGAGGGCACGGGTTGGCTCTATCGCATTGTCAAACGCATCGAGCATGGACAGGGTCGCCCGGAAGACCTCGATCTACTCAATTCAGTAGCAGGCAACATTATGGGGCGTACCATCTGCGCGCTTGGTGATGCCGCAGCAATGCCGGTGCAAGGTATGCTCAAGCATTTCTGGCATGAGTTTGAATATCACGTCAAGCACAAACGCTGCTTGACATCAGCCTCAGCTTTTGACGAAGTTGCCGCTGCCTAAAGATAAATTTGCCGATTTGATGCTTATTTGATGTTTGTTAGCAAACGCAAATTTGGAAAGTATTGAATTAGCAACGAGCAAGAAATGCTGACGTAGAGAACATATTTAGTAGAGCAGGGCGGTATAACACCATACCCAGTTTGTTTAGCACAGCATGGGAAACGTTGAATCGGCCGGAAGCAAAGTATGCCGGTGCAGACAGTACATTAGTACAAGAAATAGACAAATGCGGCCGGTATGACGCCGCTCTCGGTCGATTCAACGTTTCCCCTTTTTGAGACGGCCTTATCATGGTTGAATTAGAAGTAGACGGCAAAAAAGTTCAAGTGCCCGAAGGTACGATGGTGATTCAAGCTGCGCAGCAGCTTAACACCTACATTCCGCACTTTTGCTATCACAAGAAATTGACCATTGCGGCCAATTGCCGGATGTGCCTGGTTGACGTTGAAAAAATGCCTAAGGCAGTACCTGCCTGTGCCACGCCTGTTTCCAATGGCATGGTGGTAAGAACGCGCTCTGAAAAAGCACTCAAAGCCCAGCAAGCGGTGATGGAATTTCTGCTGATTAACCATCCGCTTGATTGTCCAATTTGCGATCAAGGTGGTGAATGCCAATTGCAAGACTTGGCAGTAGGTTATGGCAAATCGAAGTCGCGCTACGAAGAAGAAAAGCGGGTAGTTTTCCATAAACAACTTGGGCCATTGATCTCGGCAGAAGAAATGAGCCGCTGTATTCACTGTACGCGATGCGTGCGGTTTGGGCAGGAAGTAGCAGGTGTAATGGAATTGGGTATGCTTGGGCGTGGCGAGCATGCTGAAATCACTTCCTTCCTTGGTCACTCGGTCGATTCCGAACTGTCGGGCAATATGATCGATTTATGCCCAGTCGGTGCATTGACCTCTAAACCTTTCCGCTATAGTGCCCGTAATTGGGAGCTAACCCGCTATAAATCCATTAGCCCACATGACAGTGTGGGAGCGAACTTAATCGTACAAGTCAAACAACAACGCGTGTTGCGTGTATTGCCACTTGAAAATGAAACTATTAACGAGTGTTGGATTTCTGATAAAGACCGCTTTTCATACGAAGGCTTAAATAGCGAAGAGCGTTTAACCCAAGCAATGCAAAAGCAGGCAGATACATGGCAGGCACTTGATTGGCAAAGCGCTCTCTCGGTAGCGGTTGAGCAGCTAGAGGCGATTAAGCGTGAGCATGGGCCTGATTCGATTGCCATCTTAGCTAGCCCCCACAGTACGCTGGAAGAACTATTTTTGTTGAAACAGTTGAGTACTCAGCTGGGTATCACCAATCTCGACTTCCGACTGCGACAAACTGATTTTCGTGCCTCGCTCCAAGGTGCGCCGTGGCTTGGTATGCCTATTGAAGCGCTAGCTAGCTTAGATAGCGCGCTCGTGATTGGCTCTTTTCTGAATCGTGACCATCCGCTATTAGCCGCGCGTTTGCGGCAAGCTGCGAAGAATGGTGCACAGCTTTATTTATTGAACGCATTGGATGATGATGCACTCATTCCTACCGCGCAGCGTTTAGTCGCCGCGCCATCTGCTTGGCTGGATGAGCTAGGCGGCATCATTGCCGCACTTGCGCGAGCCAAAGAAGTGGCGGTGCCGAGCGCCTTTGCACACATTACCCCAACGCCCGTCGCACAAGCTGCAGCGCTTGCACTGAACAACGCAACAAGCAACCGCGCAGTATTGCTCGGCAACGCTGCGCTTTCGCATCCAGATTTCAGCTTACTGCATGAAGCCGCGCAATGGCTGGCTGACAATGCAGGCGCGACGCTTGGCTTTTTGACTGAAGCTGCTAATACTACCGGTGCTCATTTGATTGGCACAACACCGGGTAGAGGTGGGTTAAATGCGGCTGAGGTATTTAAAAAGCCTCGCAAGGCTTATCTGCTGTTTAACGTTGAGCCTGAGTATGATTTGGCAAACCCAGCAGAAGCACTAGCTGCGCTGGCACAAGCAGAGCAAGTGGTGAGCTTTACAGCTTTCAAACCGCATCAGGATAGTGCGCATTTACTAGATCTGATTTTGCCCATAGCACCGTTTACTGAAACAGGTGGCTCTTTTATCAATGCGCAAGGCACGCTGCAAAGCTTCAATGGCGTAGCACGGCCGCTTGGTGAAACACGTCCAGGATGGAAAATCTTGCGTGCGTTAGGTAGCTTATTAAATTTGCCAGGGTTTGCTTACGAGACAGTTGAGCAAGTACGTATCGATACACTCAAGCAAATTGGGGATGATTTTGCCCAACGTCTGTCGAATAAGATCGACGGAGCAAAAGTGTTGCTTGGGACAGCTTTTGAAGCTAGCTACGCGCAGCGTCAAGTTTTACCTTCTCAAGCTTTTGAACGTTTGGCTGATGTGCCAATTTATCAAGCTGATCCGTTAGTGCGTCGTGCTCCTTCGTTGCAGCTAACCAAATCCGCTAAAAATGCTCGCTTCGCGGCGCTCCCCTCCAGTTTATTTGATAGCTTGGGGTTGCAAGACGGCGATATAGTATGTGTGCGACAAGGCCAATATTCGGCAACTATGCCAGCTATACGCGATGCACGTTTATCGCCCAAAGTGGTGCGTGTGAGCGCAGCGACTAGCGCCTCGGCAAAGTTAGGTAGTTTGTTTGGGGAAGTGCAAGTAGAAAAAGCAGCTTAGGATTGATATAGCTAAGTACCTGTTCAGCGTCTTTTAAAAGTGGTGAGTCATGCTTTGGGTACCCCCGACTGACGGCCTTTTAGAAAGATCGTAAACAGGCCTTGAGGTAGATAATCTTTTTTATCATTTGGAAATGGCTTAATGAGTGGGTTGAATGCGATTCATGCTTTTGGTGAGCATGTACTTGGCGCGGCTTGGCCGACAGTCTGGACAGTGGCACGTATTTTGGTGCTAATACTGTGCTTGCTATTAAGCGTAGCTTATTTGATTTTATGGGAACGTAAGCTGATCGGTTGGATGCACGTGCGGCTTGGGCCAAATCGTGTCGGGCCACTTGGCTTATTGCAGCCGATTGCCGATGTGCTGAAGCTGCTCTTAAAGGAAGTGATTATTCCTACTAAGGCAACCCATTGGCTTTATGCGCTTGCACCCATTATGACAGTGGCGCCTGCCTTTGCCGTATGGGCTGTGATTCCTTTTCAGGCAGAGGCGGTATTAGGTGACATTAACGCGGGCCTGCTATATGTGATGGCGATCTCGTCGGTGGGCGTGTATGGCGTGATTCTCGCGGGTTGGGCCTCGAATTCAAAATATGCGTTGCTAGGCGCGATGCGCGCAGCGGCACAAATGGTCTCGTATGAAATCCCGATGGGGTTTGCGCTGGCAGTTGTGTTGATGACTGCAGGCAGCCTTAACCTATCGGATATCGTCCATTCGCAGCAAAGAGGGATGTTTGCTAGCCTTGGCTTGAACTTATTGTCGTGGAATTGGCTGCCGCTATTGCCTATCTTTGGCATATATTTTATTTCGGGCATTGCGGAAACGAACCGGCATCCGTTTGATGTGGTCGAAGGCGAGTCAGAAATTGTAGCCGGTCATATGGTGGAATATTCAGGGATGGCTTTTGCGCTTTTCTTCCTGGCTGAATATATCAATATGATCGTTATCTCAACCCTGACAGCAACCCTTTTTCTAGGCGGATGGGATGCACCATTTAGCTTGCTTGCATGGGTTCCTGGTTTTTTCTGGTTAGCGCTCAAAGTCTTTTTACTGTTGTCAGTATTTATTTGGGTACGCGCTACCTTCCCGCGCTATCGCTATGATCAAATTATGCGCTTGGCCTGGAAAATCTTTATCCCTCTATCAGTCGTATGGCTAGTAGGAGTAGGTTTTGTGATTATGTCGCCTTGGAATATTTGGAAATAGTAGGGAGGTGCATCTTGTACAAAATACAAGATGCATCATAAAAAATCGCACGAATAATTAAGGAAGGTCTGTATAAGTCGGATGGCAAGGAATACTGACGCAGACAGTACGTTAAGTACGGCAAGGAAGTATGACGCCGCCATCCGGCTTATACAGACCTTCCTCAGAAGATGGACTAAATGATGTGGACTAGGATCAAAAGTTTTTTCAGCAGCTTCTTGCTGCTTGAATTATTCCGAGGCTTAGCCCTCACTGGACGCTATCTCTTTGCACGTAAAGTCACGGTGCAGTTTCCAGAGGAAAAAACACCACTGTCGCCCCGTTTTCGCGGGCTGCACGCACTACGTCGCTATCCGAATGGGGAAGAGCGATGCATCGCCTGTAAGTTATGCGAAGCAGTATGCCCAGCATTAGCGATTAGCATTGAATCGGAAAAGCGCGCTGACAATTCGCGTCGCACTACGCGCTATGACATTGATTTGACTAAATGTATCTTCTGCGGTTTGTGTGAAGAAAGCTGCCCGGTCGATGCCATTGTTGAGACTCAGATGCTTGAATATCATGGTGAGAAGCGCGGTGATCTCTATTTCACAAAAGAAATGCTGCTGGCAGTAGGTGATCGTTATGAGACTGAAATTGCCGCAGCTAAAGCAGCTGATGCGCCGTTTAAATAAAGACACTACCTGAGAAAAATACCGTAGTAAGTGTTGTGTTGGGGAAAGGTCTGTCTAAGTTGTAGCTAAGAAATATTTCGATGATGTCAAACTATTAAACCGGATGCTTGATCGCTGACTGTTGATCATCTACTTGATGAGCCTTTAAAGATGGACTTTGCTAATTTGTTGTTTTATTTCTTCGCAGGCGTACTACTGTTTTCAGCCGTACGTGTGGTGAGTGCGCCTGATTCGGTACAGTCGGCGCTATTTTTAGTGCTTGCTTTCTTTAATGCCGCTGCGTTGTGGTTGCTATTGCAGGCCGAATTTCTTGCCATCTTGCTGGTGCTGGTTTATGTAGGCGCGGTCATGGTGCTGTTTTTATTTGTCGTGATGATGCTTGATTTCAAAGCCAGCACTTTACGAGAAGATTTTAAGCGCTTTATGCCGCTTGCCGCCGGCGTTGGTATCTTGATGATGCTTGAGACAGGCTTGATTTTATGGCATAGCTATAGCGCGACTGCCACTGCCCTTGCTGCACAACACATGGGTGAGCAAGTCAGCACCTATTCGAACACGCACATGCTGGGCAAGTTGATTTACACCGACTATATTTTTGCCTTTGAAATTGCTGGATTGGTGTTGCTAGTAGCCATTATCGCGGCCTTGGCCTTGACTCTACGTCACGGGAAGGATCGTAAACGCACCGACATAGCCGAACAACTTCGCGCCTCCCCTGCAGGGCGGGTGCGGCTTGTCAAAATGCAGTCAGAGCAATCCATCCCGCAAGAAACGTCAGAGCCTAAGCTGAATGCTTAACAAAGGCGCTAGGGAAAGCTGCTGGCTCTGTGGCAACGAATGCCTTTGCCGCCACTGCCAGATTTAATGTGAAAAGGGGAGGCGTGCAGACCTTTCCTAATTTAATCAAACCGGAGCATATATGTTTTCTCTCGCACATTATCTGATTCTGAGTGCGATGCTGTTTGCGATTGGTGTGGTCGGTATTTTTTTAAATCGACGCAATATGATTGTTATTTTGATGTCAATCGAACTCATGCTGCTTGCTGTTGATACGAATTTTGTGGCTTTTTCACATTTTCTTAAAGATTTGCACGGGCAAGTTTTTGTCTTCTTTGTACTCGCCGTGGCCGCCGCCGAAGCCGCGATTGGCCTGGCGATTTTAGTAACCATGTTTCGCAAACTGGATACAGTTGATGCAAAAGCATTTGATCATTTGAAAGGTTAAGATTTTTGCTTTTGCTTACTGATTTAAAAGTCTTTCAAATAAGATTGCATTTAGAGGTATGGCAAGGGACATAACGCCGCCCAAGGGGTTATGCAGAGGTTCCGAGCGTTCTTCCAAACTAATATTATTGATGTGTTCGCCATGCAAATCATGGGCATGGCGGGCTTTCCTTTACGCGTAACATACTAAGCTGCTATGGCAACGATGCTCAATTCCACCTTGCTTTCTGCAATTCCACTAAGTCCCTTAGTGGGTTCACTGATAGCTGGACTTTTTGGCAAAAGTATTGGGCGCAAGGGCGCTCATACCGTGGCGATTGCCGGTGTTGCACTTGCCTTTGTGCTGTCAGCCATCGTGTTTGTTGCCGTGGTAGGCGGAGCAGGGTATAACGCGACGCTCTATGAGTGGATGCAGGTCCCGACACCTATTGGGAATATGAAATTCGAAATAGGCTTTTTGGTCGATTCATTAACTGCATTAATGATGTGCGTGGTGACCTTCGTGTCGCTAATGGTGCATATTTACACCATTGGCTATATGCAGGATGACAGCGGTTATCAGCGTTTCTTTTCCTATCTTTCGCTGTTCACTTTTGCGATGTTGATGCTCGTGATGAGCAACAATTTCTTGCAACTCTTTTTTGGCTGGGAAGCGGTTGGCTTAGTTTCTTATTTGCTGATTGGCTTTTGGTATACCCGCCCAAGCGCTGTGTATGCGAATTTAAAAGCTTTTTTGGTAAATCGGGTAGGTGACTTTGGCTTTCTGCTAGGCATTGGCTTGCTGGCAGCGCACGCTGGCTCACTCAATTACGAGACCATCTTTAGTCAGCGTGAAGCCCTGGTTGCGATGACTTTCCCAGGCACGCATTGGAATCTTCTAAGCGTTGCTTGTATCTGCTTATTTATTGGTGCAATGGGCAAATCTGCGCAGTTCCCGCTGCATGTGTGGCTGCCTGATTCGATGGAAGGCCCCACCCCAATTTCTGCATTAATCCACGCAGCGACGATGGTGACCGCGGGCATTTTTATGGTGACGCGCATGTCACCACTCTTTGAGTTGTCAGACGCTGCCTTGTCATTTGTGATGGTAATAGGCGCCATTACCGCGTTGTTTATGGGCCTGCTGGGTATTGTGCAAAACGACATCAAGCGTGTGGTGGCTTATTCGACTTTGTCACAGCTTGGCTATATGACCGTAGCATTGGGTGCCTCAGCTTATTCAGCGGCTGTCTTTCACCTCATGACCCATGCCTTTTTTAAAGCACTGCTGTTTTTGGCTGCTGGTTCAGTGATTGTTGGCATGCACCATGAGCAAGATATGCGCAAAATGGGCGGATTGGCCAAATATATGCCGATTACCTGGCTCACTTCGTTAATCGGCTCGCTGGCCTTGATTGGCGCACCTTTTTTCTCTGGCTTTTATTCGAAAGACTCCATTATCGAGGCCGTCAGTGAATCTCATCTGGCGGGTGCTGGTTTTGCAACCTTTGCAGTGATTACCAGTGTTTTTGTGACGGCCTTGTATTCATTCCGCATGGTCTTCTTGGTATTTCATGGAAAAGAGCGCTTTGGCCATGATCACAACGATGGACACGATACGCATGCACCTGCAGACGAGCATCATCATGCCCACGCACCTCATACGCCTCATGAATCTCCAAGCGTGATTACGCTACCGTTGATTTTGCTGGCTATTCCTACGCTATTTATTGGTGCCTTTGCGATTCAACCCCTGTTGTATGGTGACTTCTTTGCACACGGCATAGCTTTTAGCAAAGTTATCTTTATCAGTGATAAGCATCCAGCTATTGAAGAAATGCGGCACGCATTTCATGGCTGGTTCTCTATGGCAACGTATTCCATTCATACGCTACCTATATGGCTAGCCTGTGCAGGTGTGTTGGTCGCTTGGGTTTTTTATCTGAAACGTCCTGACTTTCCTGCTGCGCTGCGTCGTCGTTTTGCTGATGTTCATGCTGTGCTCGAGAATAAATACTATCTCGATAAGCTCAATGAAATTCTTTTTGCCCGCGGCACGGTATGGCTGGGCAAAAGGCTTTGGCAAGAAAGCGATCAAGCGATTATCGATGGCATCGTCAATGGCAGCGCCCGGCTTGCTACTCGGGTAGCCAGTACGATTCGTTCATGGCAATCAGGTTATCTGTACCATTACGCGCTAGTCATGATTGGTGGTCTGCTGGTAGGGCTAACGCTATTTGTTATTGTTGTTGGCAAATAAGCCATCGTATTAAGCAAGGAAGGTCTGCATAGCCTGGCTGGCAAGGAATGCCTTTGTTGCCAGTGCGCTAATACAAGAAAACACCTAACGCAGCCGGCATGACTTCCTCAACCAAGTCATGTAGACCTTCTTAAATTGATTAACTGAAACGTTTTCTTGCTGCTGCCAGTGCGCGATTTATCCCGCAAACCGGCAGAATTTTTGCAAGATGGTTTTCAAGGAATAACCATGCAATCTTTTCCGCTTCTGAGTTTGGCGATCTGGCTGCCTATTGCATTTGGCGTCGCTGTGCTTGCTATCGATGCGAATAAATATCCCGCTTGCACGAAGCGCTTTGCCTTGTTCGGGGCAATACTCAGCCTATTAGTTACCTTGCCGTTGGCCAGTCATTTTGATGCAAGTACGGCAGCGTTCCAGTTCGTTGAGAAAGTCAGCTGGGTGCAACGCTTTAACATTTCTTACCATTTGGGCGTAGATGGCATCTCGCTGTGGTTGGTGGTGTTGACCGCGTTAATCACGGTGTTTGTCGTGGTGGCGGCATGGGTCAGTGTGACTGAGCGGCTCTCGCAGTATCTGGCGGCTTTCTTGATTCTGTCAGGTCTCATGAATGGCGCATTTCTCGCGCAAGATGGGCTGCTTTTTTATGTGTTTTTTGAAGCTACCTTGATTCCCATGTACCTTATTATTGGTATCTGGGGCGGTCCGAATCGAGTATACGCAGCATTTAAATTTTTCCTCTATACCTTGCTAGGTTCGCTACTGATGTTAGTGGCCTTGATTTATTTGTATGTAAAGTCAGGCACATTTGCGCTTGCTGAGTGGCACCAGCTGCCACTTTCAATGACGCCTCAGATACTGCTATTTATCGCGTTTTTTATGGCGTTTGCGGTCAAGGTACCAATGTGGCCCGTGCATACTTGGTTGCCTGATGCCCACGTAGAGGCGCCTACCGGTGGTTCGGTAGTATTGGCTGCCATTATGTTAAAGCTAGGTGCCTACGGTTTTCTGCGCTTCTCACTGCCGATTGCACCCGATGCGAGCCATTTCTTTGCTCCATTTATCATTACCTTGTCGCTGATTGCGGTGATCTACATTGGTTTGGTTGCCTTGGCGCAAGCTGATATGAAAAAGCTTGTCGCTTATTCATCGATTGCGCATATGGGTTTTGTGACCCTTGGCTTTTTCATGTTTGATTCGTTGGGCATGGAAGGGGCTGTGATACAGATGATTTCGCATGGTTTGGTGTCTGGCGCCATGTTCTTGTGTATTGGCGTGCTCTATGATCGGATGCACTCGCGCTTGATTGCAGACTACGGTGGTGTTGTGAATGTCATGCCAAAATTTGCTGCTTTTGCTGTGCTCTTTGCCATGGCCAATGCTGGCTTACCTGGCACTTCGGGCTTTGTGGGTGAGTTTTTGGTGATTCTTGGGGCAGTTAAGTTTAATTTTTGGATTGGGCTAGGCGCCGCGCTTACTTTGATTTTGGGTGCCGCTTATACGCTGTGGATGGTTAAGCGCGTGCACTTCGGGCCGATTGCCAATGAACAAGTTGCCAAGCTGACTGATTTAAGCAAACGAGAATTTTTTATGTTGCTTTCGCTAGCGGTGTTAGTTTTAGCGATGGGGATTTATCCAAAGCCTATCGCCGATAAAATGCACGCCTCGGTAAGCCATCTTCTCTCTCATGCCAATACGTCAAAATTGCCATAAGAGCCTATTTATGATTTTCAGAAAATCGTAAATAGGCTCTACCAAGGATTAAAGATAATGTTTAATACGCCTCTCAATGTTTTATGGCCGGATGCTTTCCTATTGCTAGCTACGTTTCTAGCGTGGGTCAATGAGCTGGTGCGCGCAGAAAAAAATGAAGCTGGGCTTCGCCTAACGTACGCTATTGCCGTATGGGCCTCGATCATTAGCGCAGCAGGCTATGCGGTGCTCGCCTTGCAGCAGCAGTCTTATTATTTTTTCTCCAATATGTTTGTGGTTGACGCGTTTGCCAACGTGATGAAAGCGTTTGTGAGCGCAGGCTTTGCTGCCTCTTTGATTTATGCGCGTCAATACTTGGCGCAACGCGATTTGCTGAACGGTAATTTTATTCTGCTCGCCTTGTTTTCATTGCTCGGCCAGTTGGTGATGATTTCAGGCCATCATTTCTTAATTCTGTATTTAGGATTGGAGCTGATGTCGTTGTCGCTATACGCGATGATTGCTTTGCGGCGCGGCTCAACCTTATCGGCTGAAGCTGCACTTAAATATTATGTGCTGGGTGCGCTTGCCTCTGGCTTTTTGCTATATGGTATTTCGATGCTGTATGGCGCGACTGGCTCGCTTGATGTGGCTGATGTATTTCGTGCGATAGCCACCGGGTACTTTAACTATACCGCGCTGCTATTCGGCTTAATTTTTATTGTGGTGAGCATTGCATTTAAATTGGGTGCGGTGCCATTTCATATGTGGGTACCAGATGTTTATCACGGTGCGCCTACATCAATGACCTTGCTGACTGCTGGTGGGCCAAAGGTTGCGACTTTTGCATGGGGTTTGCGTTTTCTTGTGGGCGGTTTATTACCGCTGGCTGTCAACTGGCAACAGATGCTGATTATTCCGGCCACGCTGTCGTTAATCGTTGGCAATCTAGCCGGTATTATGCAAAAAAATGTGAAGCGCATGCTCGCCTATTCGGCGATTGCCAATATGGGTTTTGTTTTTCTGGCGCTGCTCTCCGGCGTGGTTAATGGGCAGGCAGAAAGCGCACAGAATGCGTACAGCTCAGCGATGTTCTATAGCCTGGTGTATTTAGTCACTACGCTTGGTGCGTTTGGCGTGATCTTGCGGCTTGCGCAACGTGGCTTTGAAGCAGACCACATTGATGATTTGAAAGGCTTAAGCCAACGCAACCCAGCACTTGCGTTTGCGATGTTAGTCATGATGTTTTCATTAGCTGGGATTCCGCCCACCGCTGGTTTCTATGCCAAATTTGCCGTGTTGGCAGCAGTGGTAAACGCGGGATTTACTTGGCTGGCCGTGCTAGCTGTGCTCACTTCCTTATGCGGCGCATTTTATTATCTGCGTATTGTTAAGTTGATGTACTTTGATGCTCCGACTCAGCCGACTCCGCTCACCGTTTGCCGTAGTGCTCAAACTTTATTAACGGTAAATGGTTTGGCCGTACTTGCTTTAGGCATTATGCCTGGGCCGTTGATGTCGCTCTGCTTGCGCTCGATTCAACAAATGCTAATTTCTTGACGGTTTAAATGATGCAAGCCTCAGCTTGGTTGGTCGTATTAGTAGCGATAACTTTTGCTAATTTGCCTTTTTTAAATCAGCGCTTATTCGCTCTGGTACCGTTACGTTGGCAGAGTAAGTCAACTAAGTCAGTTAAGCCAAACAAGCCAATAGGATGGCGCTTGGCCGAGTTGGGCGTATTGTATTGGCTCACGCGCCTTTTAAGTTATGTGCTTGAAGCGCGCTTAGGTAATGTATTTGCGCAAGGTTGGCAGTTTTACGCGATTACTTTTAGCCTGTTTTTAGTGTTGGCTTTTCCAGGCTTTGTTTTCTGCTATCTAGTTAAGCGCTCCTAAAGTTTATGAGTAAAGTTTTTACTTCTTCCGACGCCGCCCTAATTGAAACCCGCTTGGATGGCGAAACAGTTTATCAAGGTGATTTCCTCAATATAAAGCGCGATCGTGTGCGCTTGCCGGATGGTGAAATTACCATACGCGAATATATTGAACACCCTGGTGCTGTAATGATTATTCCGCTCTTTGATGATCAGCGCGTATTAATGGAGCGCCAATATCGTTATCCGCTCGCGCAAGTCATGCTTGAATTCCCCGCTGGTAAGTTAGACGCGGGTGAAGACCCCTTGGTGTGCGCGCAGCGTGAGCTACAGGAAGAAACGGGTTATCACGCTCGTGAATTGATACGCCTGACTCGGATTCATCCAGTCATTTCTTATTCGACCGAATTTATTGATATTTATCTTGCCCGTGGCTTGACTGAAGGCGAGCGCAAGCTCGACCAAGGTGAATTTCTCGAAACTTTTATTGCTGAAGTCTCGCAACTTAGCGAGTGGGTGAGAAGCGGGGTGATCAGTGATGTTAAAACTATCATTGGCGTCTTTTGGTTAGAAAAAATCTTATCTAATCAATACACGCTTGATATGCCTCAATAAAAGCCTGCCTTAGCTAAGGAACCTCTGCATAGCGGCGTCATGCCTCCTTGCTATGGGGGTTATGCAGAGGTTCCTTAAGGAAGCAGTGAATAAGCCTAGGAACGGCATCATGCTGCCTACGCCTGCATTCCTGCCTTGGCTTATTGAGCACTTCCCTAAAGTTATCATCGGCTGACACAGCTTATTTAGCAATTTGACTGGATTGGCATGCCTGCGCCAGCTTTTCAATGGCTTGTTTTACTGCAGCGCGTTCCCCCACTTGTTTATGCCAACGTTTAACGTTTGGAAAAGTGTCAAGTTCGATGCCTTGCTTCTGCCAAGCGTTGATCCACGGAAAGCATGCAATGTCGGCAATCGTATATTGCTCACCAGCGATATACGGGTGACTTGCCAGTTGTTTATCCAAGACACCATATAAACGCTGCGTTTCTTTGGTATACCGATCAATCGCGTATTCAATTTTTTCAGGTGCAAAGAGGCGGAAATGATGATTTTGGCCAAGCATGGGTCCAAGCCCACCCATCTGAAACATTAGCCATTGCATCGTTTGGTAGCGGCTGTTTGGCTCAGCGGGCATCAGACGCCCGGTTTTTTCGGCTAAATAGATGAGAATAGCACCTGATTCAAACAAGGCTAGCGACTGGCCATTAGGCCCTTGCTTGTCGACAATAGCTGGAATTTTGTTATTGGGGCTGATCTGAAGAAAGGTGGGGTTGAATTGCTCGCCTGCCGCAATATTGACTGGGTGTATTTGGTATTCCAGCCCGCATTCCTCAAGCATGATGATTGCTTTTTGTCCGTTGGGTGTAGTCCAGCTGTATACATCGATCATGATTCAAGCTCCTATGGTTAAGTGCTGCCTCAGAAAGGCTTACTTAGATTCGCTACAATCAGTGAAATTTACTTATTTATCTTAACGCTCATGATAATTGTTTTATCTCCGGCCAAATCGCTAGACTATCAGACGCCTCCTCAGCTCGACGCGCACACACTGCCTATTTTTATTGACGAAGCGGCTGAATTAGTTGCCTATATGCGTGAATTCTCAGCGACGAGTTTGAGCAGTTTGATGGGAATTTCCGCATCGCTTGCGAGTTTAAATGCACAACGTTATGCCCAATGGACAACAAAATTTAGCGCGCAGAATGCTAAACAAGCATTGCTGGCATTTAACGGCGATGTTTATGAAGGACTGCAGGCTTCTACCTTGTCTGCTGACGATTTAGCCTATGCGCAGGATCATCTGCGCATTTTGTCTGGCTTGTATGGCGTATTGCGCCCACTTGATTGGATGCAAGCTTACCGACTTGAAATGGGAACGCGTTTAGTGACTACACGTGGTAAAGATTTATATGCTTTTTGGGGTGAGTGTATTACCGCGGCGTTAAATGAGCAACTGCTGCAGAATGGGCCTGATGCTACGGTCGTTAATTTGGCCTCAGTCGAATATTTCAAAGCAGTTAAGCCCAAGCAACTTAAGGCTTCAGTGATTACGCCAGTATTTGAAGATGAGCAGAAAGGGCAGGAGAAGGGAAAGTACAAAGTAGTGAGCTTTTACGCGAAGCGTGCCCGCGGTGCAATGGCGCGTTATGCGATTATCAATCGCATCGACGACCCGCAGCGCCTGCAAGATTTTAACTACGAAGGCTATGCCTTTGCGCCGCAGGTCTCAGATGCTTCACGCTGGGTATTTCGACGCAGCGCACCGCTGATCTGATATGGATTATTTGGTGGTTTTGGGCTGATTCAGCGCATCGCGAATTTCGCGTAGCAATTTGATGTCTTCAGGCACAATCGGCTTCCCAAAATCAGGTAATTGCAGTTTGTTAATGAATCTCACCATGAGAAAAATAATGAACGCCAGAATAATAAAATTAATCAAGACGGTGATAAAACTCCCATAGCCAAACACGGCGACGCCTGCTTTTTGCAAATCGATATAAGAATTTGGATTGCCTTTGAAGGCAGCAGGTATTTCCCCTAATCGTATAAATTTTTGGGTGAAATCAAAGCCACCCGAGGCCAGCCCAACAATCGGCATAATCAGATCTTTGACGACCGAATTGACAATAGTAGAAAAGGCGCCACCGATAATTACCCCGACTGCTAGATCAATCACATTACCTTTGAGCGCAAATTTTTTAAATTCTTGAAATAAGCTCATACGATTTTTCACCATTTGAAAGAGTTTTCTCAATTTAGGAAGGTCTGCCGCTGACTGCTTTGCATTATTTGTTCCATCCATTGTTGTGTGTCATACCATTAGACTTTTAAACGGAAAACTCAGCAATCACCGGCGTATGGTCAGAGGGTTGTGTCCAACTGCGCGGCGTTTTGTCGATTTCGCAGCGCACGCACGTAGAAGCGATGGAAGGCGAGAGAAGAATATGGTCAATCCTGAGCCCTGCATTACGGCGAAATGCGCCTTGCCGATAATCCCACCAACTATAGAGATCGTTTGGCTGCTCAAATTGTCGAAATACATCGACTAAGCCAAGCGCAGTCAATTGCATAAACACCTCGCGTTCAGCGGGGGAAACTAAATTTTGCCCGACCCAAGCTTCAGGGTTATGTACATCGCGGTCTTCAGGCGCGATGTTAAAGTCACCCAATAAAGCGAGCTGAGGATGGCGCGTCATTTCGTCTTTGAGCCACTCGAGCAGTGCTTCGAGCCATTGCATCTTATAGACGAATTTATCGCTGGTTAGCGCCTGGCCGTTGGGAAAATAAGCTGAAATAACGCGCACCCCATTCACGGTTGCCGCGATTAAGCGTTGCTGTTCAGCAAAGCCGGGTAAATGACGCACTATATTTAATTCATCAATTAAAGCGCCTTCGCGCACGAGTAGCGCTACACCGTTATAGGTGCGCTGACCGGCGAAAAGACTGCGATAGCCCACTGCCTCTAAATCGGCAGCTGGAAATTTCTCGTCACATAACTTAGTTTCTTGCAGGCACAACACGTCCACTGGATGGGTTTCTAGCCACGTGATCACTTGTGGTAAGCGTACTTTCAAGGAGTTGACGTTCCAGGTTGCGAGCTGCATAAAATTATTTTCTAAAAAAGTGAGCTTAAGGAAGGGCTGCCTAACCCTCGGGCAAAGGATGCTTTTACTGCCAGTGCGCTAGTACCCAAGGTAAAAAAGGGAGGCATATTGCCAGCTCTGAGTTAGGCAGACTTTCTTTAAAAAAAGAGAGTCGAAGAGAGGCATATTGTTTGGTTTATATTTGTCTGTGCATTAACTAAGCTTGTGCACAGACAATAAATTTACTCTGCTCTACTACTGCTATGTAATAAGCGAGCTTTGTCGCGCTGCCAATCACGATCCTTCTGAACCTCGCGCTTGTCATGTAATTTCTTGCCTTTAGCCAAGCCAACCTCGCATTTAACGCGCCCCCCTTTATAGTGCAAATTGATTGGCACCAAGGTGTAGCCGCGTTGCTCGGTTTTGCCAATGAGTTTTTTAATTTCACTGGCGTGCAGCAAAAGCTTACGGGTACGCACGGGGTCAGGTTTTATATGAGTGGAAGCCGCGAGCAGCGGGCTGATATGCGCACCAATGAGAAACAGGGCGTTATCGCGCACCAAAATATATCCTTCTTTGATATGCGCGCGTCCTGCTCGAATGGCTTTAACTTCCCATCCTTGCAATACAAGACCGGCTTCATAGCGCTCTTCAATGAAATAGTCAAAAAAGGCTTTTTTATTATCAATTATGCTCATAAGGAAAAATGAAAAATCGGCAAACAGAAGATGGTCAACAGTGTACCGCGTTATGATGAGCAAATAGTGATAGCTAATGGCTCGAGGAAGGTTTGCCTAAGTTAGCTGATGACTTTTGCTTCCCAGTATGCGTCGGCCTGCAAAGCCGTTGACGTTGGTTCGATTCCGACTCTCGCCTCCAGGAACTACAACGGTTCCAGAAATATCAAGCAAAATCCCTTCGTTTTTTAGCGGAAGTACTCTCACTATCCTTAGCCCCAGTGTTTGAATGTCTCGATCAGACCACGTGTGTGCTGCTATTCAATTTCTGGCATTCAAGCCTAAAAATGTGAAACCGTGAAAAAATTTCATTCACTAAAAATATAAACTCAGCTATTTCCCGTCTCGCACGCTGATACTTCTCTTTGATAAGCTCATCAGTACTGTCAGTATTCATCCGCAACATCAAACAATTAATCCTAAAAAAAACAATATGCTTGCTGCTAGCCCCATTCCCCAAGCTTTAATAAATAAACAGCTGCAGATGCGGGCACAAAACCATTTGGACGAGGCTCGTGTCTACAAGGAGATGCATCATTTCGAGATGGCCTTAGTTTTGTATGGACAAGCAAAAGTGGCCTTTAAGTATGTTGCGAATAAAGAAGGTGTACTGCAATTATCGGAGGCAAGAGTTGCCTTAACCCGAGCCAGTACACCTCAGACAGCGGGTGAAGAGGCCTTGCGGCAGAGCATTATCGATATTTATCGCGAGCGCGCAGAAGTCCTAGAGAAATTGGATAAGCACGACAAAGCAAAAGCGAGTCTTAAAAAAGCGGAAGCATGGAGCTATAAAAAAATACTAGCCGCCTCTAATGTCCATGCTGCGTTGCCTGCAAGTCCCGCAATAGTCGCGGCTTCCCCCTCTGTAGCTTCTCCTGTGAGAGCTTCCTCTCCCTCGCCGTCTAGACCGGCAGAACCTCAACTACATGAACATCATCATTGGGTGAGGGACGTATTTGAGACCATCCTGAAACAGTTTCAGGACTTGGATTTGTGCCAAGCATCACCTAGCCTTTTTCTGGTCTATGCGCATAACAATCACCGTTTTGGAACAGCTGATGCGGGAGTGTCTCAAAAGTTTATTAAGTGGTTATCCGATCTACGTTCCAATCTATATTCTGATCGCACAGCCAGCGGGCACCAAACTTTGCCGCTTCCAGCTACTCCGAAGGATGAGGCCAAGGCCAACGATATTTTATCGAGTCAACTCTGTTTATTGCCGGGTCATACAGGATCGGTGGCTCGCGTTATTTTGTGCGGCTCGGAAGTACTTGGACGCTATATGGCATCGTCGTGCTATCAAGGCTATAGCACTGATATTAAAAATGCTTATAAGAAAGTCGGTTCTACTAGCGACATCGAAACAATTGAAGGAGCACTACGCGAGGTCGTCAACAAACATTTAAAAGAGCCTGACTTTCATCATGTGTTGACAGAATTAGTCTTTTTACAAATCCGTTTTGAGTGCACAAAAGAAGAGCATGGCGTTATTCCTATATTGCTCAACAATACTGCTGAAAAATGTTTCCCGGCGTCTATTCATAAATCTACTAGGATTCGAATTGAAGACCCTATATGGTGCGAGCCAAAAATTTGGGAGGGGCGACAAACGTATAAGGATGAAGGCGCGTACGTAGGCTTTTTTAAGCTATTAAAACGGCTTTTTGTTAAACAGGAGCCGTGCATTGGGAAGATGGAAAACGAAATCTACCAGGCCTGTATGAAAAAGTTACGCGAAGACCATTCTCGTACTTTGACAAAGCAGACATTTTCGTTATTCCTGCATCAGACGTGTGTAACAGCGCTCAAAGCATTGGAAAAAGACAGCGCCTCCAATCTACGCGAACTGAGTCTTCAGAAAGCCTATGAGAGTATCTATGAGCGTATCGCTGAAATAATTAAACATATCAATGGCGAAGCGCTTGTAGAACCCGCTACGATTCGATTAGCGCTAGAGGCCTCTTATTCTTCCAAGAGCCTCTCGATTCAACGTTTGTCAGGCCAATCTCTACCAATAGAGCGTTGCTATATCAATCTGGCGATTGTGGAACACGAAAAAGGGAGCCAAAAAGAGGAAAAATCTCAGAAGCAGGATGAGAAAAATCCTGAAGCGAAGGAGGCCTCACCAAACCACTTTCATCGCCGACAAAATTTCGAAACGATCAATTCCAATCCACAGAAATTGGTCCCTCTCGAAATGCTATTTGAGCCCCGGAAATTAAGCAACGGCAAGAACGTAATCCCAAAACGGATCCTAATCCTAGGCGGGGCCGGGGCGGGCAAAACGACTTTATCCAAAAAAATCGTCTACGAGTACACCCAAAAAGCACAATGGAGCGATCGCTTTGACTACCTGCTGTGGATTCCGCTGCGTACACTCAAAGGCAAAAAAAGCTGTGATCTGGCCACCTTGTTTCATAAAATCTATTTCTATCCCTACCCCAATGGCCAGACTTTAGCGAAGGCGCTCGCCGCGCAAATTGACGGCCCTGCTAAAAATAGAACTCTCTTTGTGCTTGATGGCTGGGATGAAGTGGCGCAGGAATGGGGTGAACACACACCGATGGCCGGGTTTCTTAAGCAGTTACTTAATCAGCCTGCAGTAGTGATTACATCCCGGCCCTATGTTGATTTGAGGCAAGCCGGTCCGATAGATTTGGAGTTGGAAACGGTGGGTTTTAGCCAAGAGAACGTGACTGCTTATCTCGACAATCAGGACATTATGCCGTCTTTGCAGGCTGAGGAGATGAAGCGCCTCATCGAGGCCAATACCTTCATCCGTGAATTGGTCAACGTGCCGGTCCAGTTGGACGCGCTTTGTTACAGTTGGGATGAAATCAAGCGACTGCAGAAAGAAGCGCCAGGCGCGATGACCGTTACGGCGTTATATCAAATCATGATGAATAAATTATGGCGTAAGGATATGCTGCGTCTAGGCAAATGGGAAGGGGGAGAGCCATTAACTGCGAGCCATATTAATGCGCTAAGCCCGTTCCGACTCGAGAAATTGGTGCAAGCTGAACAGGATTTTTTGAGTACCTTAGCTTTTCAGGGATTACAACGTAATCAAATTGAATTTCATCAGCATGACCTGAGTAAGCTCGTTAAGCAGCTTGCTAGAAAAGGGGTGAACCTCCCCTTTACGTGGGAAGCCAACTTTAAAAAACTCTCGTTCCTGCATACCGATGATGCAGAGGAAAGTCACCGTAGCTACCAATTCAGGCATTTGACGTTTCAGGAATTTTTTGCCGCGAAGTTTTTAGCGAAACATTTTCAAGCCTATTTGAGCGAGAAGGGAGAATACAAGACGCCGGCTGAAGTAACAGAAAAGGGCCTGGTATTAGGGCAAGAAGAACTTCGGCAGTTTGTCAATGAACATAAATATAACCCACGCTATCAAATTGTATGGTGGATGGTTGCCGGGTTATTAGAAAACGAAGCAACGCTTGAGGGTTTCTTTAATTTATTAGAAAAACCCCCCCGGGATTTAATTGGGAAGGCCCATCTTGACTTGATTATGTATTGCTTGCATGAGGCACGTGCTCGATTGACTGAATCTACCATTGAGCGCTTAGAAAAAGAGCTAGAGGAGGCATTTGAGATTGAGGTATGGATCGACGGAGAAGGTTTTTATAATGAAATGCTTGGCAGGAGCTCATTAGCTAGATCGCCTGCTTATCCTGAGCATTTGTTATTGGCATTCTGTAAGAAATATCCTATATATAAAAAAGGAATTGTTGGCGTCTGGGAAACGCGTCTGACTGTGTCGGATGAAATTTTTCAATTTCTCACTGAAATACTAAAAGCTATAGGCAATGCTTATGCAGACACTGATTATGCATTTAATATAGCTAAGATCTTAAGCAAGTATACCAGCGCGCAGACAATCCTAACCTTCTTGAGAAAATGGTTTGCGCAGGAGCGGCATTTTTGGAAAAGCAGAGAGATAATCGCCGCATTCGCGCCGCTGGTGGCTACAGATAAGTCAATTCGTACTTTCTTCGAAAAATTGTTCGAACAGGAGCAGGATCAGTATTATTCGGGCAGCGGAATTCCGGGCAGAGAAGCGATAGTCGAGGCATTCGCACCGCTGGTGGCTACGGATAAGTCGATTCGTATTCTTTTGGAAAAATGGTTCGAGCAGGAGCAGGAACCTTGGGCCAAAAAAGAGATAGTGAAGGCATTCGCGCCGCTGGTGGCCACGGAGGATTCAATCCTTATTCTCTTGCAAAAATGGTTCCAGCAGAAGCAGGGTTTTGAGTGCAGAGAAGAGATAGTCAAGGCTTTCATCCCGCTGATAGCTAAGAATAAGTCAGTCCGTACTCTCTTGGAAAAATGGAGTGAGGAGGAGCAGAAGCAGTTCGTTTCGTTGGAGCTAATCAGGGTATTAATTCCATTGGTGGACGCGGATGAGTTAATCCGTAATCTCTTGAAAAAATGGGTCGTGTCTGAGGCTGTGGATTCTCGGGATAAAGCAGAGATAGTTGAGGCATTCGTCCCATGGGTAGCTACAGATGAATCAATCCGTACTAGCGTGAGAAAATGGTTTGCGCAAGAGCGGAATCCTGTGTTTAAAATAAGGATAACCAAGATACTCCTCTCGCCGGCAGCCACGAATAAGTTAATCTGTAATCTCTTGAAAGAATGGGTCGAGTGGGATCTGAAGCAAGAGGAGAATTATCTGATCAGAGCAAAAATAGCCTCGGTATTAACTCCGTTGGTGGCCACGGATGATTCAATCCGTAATCTTTTGCAAAATTGGTTCGAGGAGGAGCCGGATTATCAGATCAAAGCAGAGATAGTCCAGGCATTAGCTCCGCTGTCGATTACGAATGGGCAGATCTTTAGTCTCTTGCAACAATGGTATGCGCAGCATTCTCAGCTTAAAGGAGCGATAATTTGGGCATTAGCCCCGCTGATGCCCAAGAATGAGGCAATTGGTACTCCCTTGAAAAATTGGTTCAAGCAGGAGCCGGATTATCAGATCAAAGCAGAGATAGCCCAGGCATTAGCTCCGCTGTCGATTACGAATGAGCAGATCTTTAGTCTCTTGCAACAATGGTATGCGCAGCACTCTCAGCTTAAAGGAGCGATAATTTGGGCATTAGCCCCGCTGATGCCCAAGAATGAGGCAATTGGTACTCTCTTGAAAAATTGGTTCGAGAAGGAGAGGGATTATCAGGTCAAAGCAAGCATAGCTTTGGCATTAGCTCCGCTGGCAGCCACGGATAGTTCAATCCTTATTTTTCTGCAAGAATGGTGTGAACAGGGACACGCTGCTCGGATCGAAATAAGCACAGTCAAAATAAGCACAGTCTTGGCATTAGCCTCGCTGATGCCCAAGAATGAGTCAATTGGTACTCTCTTGAAAAAATGGTTCGAGCTAAACGATTTTTATGAATCAGAAGCAGAGAAAGTTGAGAGATTAGTCTCACTGGCGGCCACGGATGGTTCAATCCTTACTGTCCTGAAAAAATGGTTTGAGCAGGAGCGGAATTATTGGCGCAAAGAAAAAATAGCCCAGCTATTAGTTAGATTGGTGGCTACGGATGATTCAATCCTTACTCTCTTGAAAAAATGGTTCGAGCAGGCTCAGGATTTGGAGGAAAAATCAAAGGTAATCAGCGTAATCGCCCCGCTGGTGTTCGCCAATGAGCCAATTGAAAATCGCTCGAACAAGCGGTTAGCGCAGAGTCAGGGTCTTGATGGGATAACAAACATGGTCGAAACATCAAGCCATTACTTGATGACCCCGTCTGGGGTTTTGGAGGAGATTGGCCATTTATTAAGGACAGGCGAGGCTAATACTGCACATAGGATATTTGACCAGTTTCCTCATCAAGCGTATTCCATATTGCCCTATCTATCTCCTGATGAACTTCAACGCTTTTATAAAGATTACCTGTTCGATAAGAAGGATATAACTAACCTTTATTACCACGATGAAGCGTTACATTTTTATACCCCGACTGGCCCAGGAAAACCTATTCCAATTAGCAATGAGCAATTCCAAACTATATTTCGGGCTTTTGAAGGAGTCAGAGAGGAAACCCTAGCTGATTTTTTATCCGAAACTCATCTTGATGAGGAGGATAGGGAAGATGAATTTCTTCCTGCAACAAGCGAGAGAAGTTCTGATAACGAAGATATGGAAAGTGAATCGTCTCTTATAATAGAAAATATGGATTCAAATAAAAGATTGCCTCCATTAGGGGCGGTATTTCCTGATCTATTTCCTAGAAAAAGAATAAAGAAGTAGCCATAGAGTTAGTTGCTATGACTACTTTTTTGATAGGTGCTGAAAGAACATTATTGTTTGGTACGCTCATGTTGGGCGCACCAAACTGATGTTATTGAACGGCAGTCACAGGCCGATCTGCATAGGCTTAAGTCAACTTTCAGCGGCGTCTACACGTAAGACGAATTATTGAATATCTATATCTTGAAACTTTTTCCTTGAAGTCTTCAGCAAATCTTTTCTGAAATAGATGGAATATCACTTTCGCCATCATGATTAATATCCCCGCCTAATAAGGCTGCCCGGCGCCTAATTTGGCTCAATGGCGAAAGTGAAAATGGCTGAGGCCTTTGAAAAATAAAGCAAACACAGCGGCTTGCAAAGCCATGTACGTTGGCTCGATTCCGCCTCTCGCCTCCAGAAACTACAACGGTTCCAGAAAATATCAAGCGAAAATCCCTTCGCTTTTTAGCGAAAGTACTTTCGCCATCCTCAGCCAGTGTTTGAATGCCTCGATCAGACCACGGGTGTGCTGCTATTCAGCTTCTAGCATTCAAGCCTAAAAATGGGAAACCGTGAAAAAATTTCATTCACTAAAAATATAAACTTTGTGGTTTAAGCCCATGCGCAAAACAGCCAGCCATGCTTGCCTGTTAGCGTTACGAGGAAATGGAGGCACGACGGTGGCGAGGGGCCTGCCCTCACCACCGTCGTGTGCTTAGCTGCTTAGAAGAATAACTTTCCCTTCGCGCCTTGGTGCCGCACCGATGTCTGTGAATCGCACACGTTATACCTTCCTAATCCTAGCGCTACCTTCTCCTGATCGCTTCTCTAATGAAGGCGTTCAAGCGGTTCTTTGGAATTGGGTAGCGCTTGTGTGAATCCACTGCGGTTACATCACCACACAAGAAGTTTTCTGCTCCCGCGCTTCTTTGGCTTTTTGGTTGGCCTCCGTTTCATTCTTAAACGGTCCCTTATAGGGAGGATCGCCTACCCGTCCTTCAATCGGTGACCCTAGGCGATAGCCGTAAACGCTCGGATGTGCCTTCGTGGAGGAAGGGAAGTATATTTCTGGCCCGTTTTCTTTGGTCTCGACTTTAATACCAGGTTTTGCAAAGAAGCCTTGCGTACTCCAGCGTCCTTTTGTCTGTCCCAATTCCTCTTTTTTAACACTTAAGCGGCTACTTTTTTCACCGTTCATCAAGGCAAAGACTACGCGCTCTTGAGAAGAGAGTTCATTGACTTTTCCGGCTTTAAAGTAATTCATCAAGTGGTGCACGCCATCTTCAGCTAGCGCTTGGATGTCTTCATCAGACCAGGTGTGAGCGGCAAATACAGGCTGCCAGCAGCGCGCCGCATAGTCGGCCATTTCATCAATTTGCGGCTTAACATGGCGAAATATCTGTAAGCTTTTTGACTGTTCCTCAGGTTTTTTTAAAAGGTCTGCCACGCGGTGAGCGTCTACCTTTTGCTGCCTAAGTTTGCGCTCACCCAAGGTTTTGATCGTCTCTTGCAAAATTGTTGGCAAATCGATAACTGCTTCAACGCCAGCTGTGGGGGCTACTTGAATTTGAGGTGCGAGGCCGGAAAGTGCTTGACCTAAGCCTACAGCTAATTCAGTTCTACTCATTGGCATGGGTTCTTTATGCGCCTCGCGTAGTTTATTCAGAATTTTATCCCCCAATTTTTCTTTGAATTGCTGAGCAAAGCTAATTGCATAAGGGTTGTCTAGCTTAGTCCGGTGTGCAAACTCTTGATACCATACTTCATCTTGTTGACGCTGTACCTCAAGTCTTTCCGCCGCTTCTTTTTTCGCGTTGTCGTTCTTAGCTTGTGTTTCTTCAGCCTCAACGCGTTTAGCTGCCACTTTGGTTTTGTCTTGATGCCGCCACAACCAGTTGTAAGCTTGATCTTCCAGCTCTTGTATTTTCGCAAGTGAAAGATGCTGAGACGGGGCACTACTGTCGACCAAAGATTGCCTGCAATGCTCGGCTAGGTCAGTTTGAGTTTTCCATTGATTCATCTGCACGAGCGGCTCAGTTTTCTGATAACGCGCCAGCAATTTTACCTCTATCTTTAGACGCCACTCTTCTGTAGTAGCTTGATAAGCTTTGATTTGTAAAGGTGCGGCTTGGTCAATAAAGAGTTTAGCCAGCGCACTATACCCGGCTTCATCAAACGCTCGCGCTAGAGTGAAGTAAGCACGTGCCTGGTTTTGTTGGCGCGCGCCGTCGTAATGCAAAATCTGGCAAGTATGTTGGATACCTAGCTCAAATTGCTTATCAGCTAAATAGGCTTCGCCAAGGTAAATAGATACCATCCCCAAATTCCGGTCCTGGTTTCCTGCTATATTTTTATTACGCAGATAAACATCGTGCGTCTCGCGCAGCATATTGATCGCTGTTGTGTAATTCGGATCAGTCTCACCAGAGTTATCCTGCGCCTCTTTTTCGATAATGCCTTGATCTATTAGCAGCTTGGCACGCGTAACTTCATCAAACAGCTCGGGATATTGTTCCATCCATTGCTTTAATTTGCCATACGTTTCAAGCGCATTGATTAAACGCTCCTGCTTGCGCAACGCTCGAGCAAAGTTGAGCAGCGTATAGGCAATGGCGTCAGGCTTAACGTGCTCTCCTAAATTCACTTGAATCGCATAACTTTTCTTAAAATTCTGTGCTACTGACGCAGGTACCTGACCCCGTGGTGTCAGCTGAGAGGCGAGTGTTGCTTTTTGATACAGATATTCTTGGCTATACAGTTTGAGTAACTGAGCTTCTTCTTGGCTAATGGAGCGTGAAGTAAAGCTCTCTGGCTCTTGCTCAAAGTGAGCCATGAGCTCCTCAGAGATTTCCAGCTTAAAGAAGTCTTGGGCCTTGTCTAGACGTTCATAGGCCAACTGCAATGCACCGTGGTGCAAATAGTAGAGTCTGGCTAGACTGCTGCCTAATGCCAGCACTTGGCTCAATAAAGTCAGTTTATTTTCAGACAAAGACAGTGTTTGGCCCAGTAAAGAAGTTTTCTCCTCAGATGGAAAAGGTCTTACGCACGTCTCAAATAGCAATGTATCGACCAAATCTGCATATGGCTTTAAATCATCAGGCTGGCTTTTATGTCCTTGCTTTCCCTCATTATTCGTTAAATAACTAAAAACCTCAGACAGGCGTTGGATATTTTTTTCTAGCAGCAAATGTTGCTCTGATTCAAACTGCTTTTGCACCACACTCACAAAAGCTGAATTAAGCTTCAGGCTTTGGGTATCTCGATCAATCTCTAGCATTGCAAGCTGTTTGTCATACAGAATTTGAATCGCATCGAAATCCACTTGCTTCTGTTTATCGACAATATCGACAAAAAAATCAAATGGAATCGATTGACCTCCGAGCCAAGCCGTTTGCTTAAGCAGTGTCAATGCCCGAGCGGCAATGGGATCGGTCAATGCTTGCTCTTCGAGTGACTCAAGACTCGCCTGCGCTATCTCACCCAATAAAGCATCTCGCTTACTCTGATGTTCGTGCGATTGCAGCAAGAAATCAGCAAAGTTTTTAAACTTCACTGATCTCGATTGATAATGCTGACATAACGCTTTAATAACTCCCGGATATCCCCTCGTCATTTTAATGACCTGAGAAAAATCCTCATCCTTCAATGATTCCTTCGCCTGCTCTGAGAGATGCTGCTGAACTAACTGCTTGGCTTGATCGGCATTAAAAAGATTAAGCGGCAACGATTTAACAGGTCGCCCTAAACTTCCGCTCAATGACGCTGACAAGGGTTGGGTTGTCGTATAGATTAATTGGCCCAAACCAGAAAGAGGTTTCAACCAGCTTGAAATAAGCTCGATATTATTGGAGGCGACCCCATCCAATATCAAAAGCGAACGGGGATGTTGTTGGACATAATTCGCTAACTGCCGCAACGCGGCTTGTGGGCTTAAGTTGCCATGGCCAAGTGTATGATTAATAGCTTGAATATCGGCATGTGCAGAGCTCACACTGCGGCAGTCGATCCATGCCAGTAAATCATAATCCTTAAAGCACGGATTAGGACGAGGGTGACTTAAATGCTGGAGGAGGGTGGTCTTACCTGCACCAACTGGCCCCATCACTTCAATCACCGCATTGTCTTGTTCTTTGAGCAAGTCAAGTAATTTAGTCAATTCTGTGCGGTTAACGTAATGGGCTGGCTGGAACGCTTGCCGACCAAGAGAAAACCGAGGGCCGGTAGCGGGTAAAGAAAGATTCAACTGCGCCGCGGTACGCAAAGGATCCCATGCCTGCGCTTGCTCGTAACACGTCTGAGCTTGCTTAGTTTGTTTGAGCCTATCGAGCACCTCTCCATGCTCGACATACACCTCAGCAATCTGCTTACGTAATGCTTCCTGCTGCAGGGTTTCAGACCGTTCCTCGCGCTCGCTCAACGGTAACGGCTGCACATTCTGCTGCTCAGCCAGTTCAAGTAAGGCCTTTTCCACTTGCGTATACAAAGAGTCTGCCTGCTCTGGATGCGTTCTCTTATGCTCGCGCGCTTGCCTTAAATCTAATGTAATTTGGTCAGTGGAAAGTGGGAAGAGCGCCTTCTGCGCATAATGTGTTGAGATATTTAGCATGCTCTTTCTTATTCTTTATGGAAGTCCGCACTTAACTGCAAGTAACGGCTGGTTTGCATCACGACTTCATGCTGAGAAAACTCAGCACGCTATCAAGCTAAAAGGCTAATTGCCTACGTACAAAAGACCCAGAGTTTTACGGTTTATAGCCAACTCAACTATCGGGATAATCACTGGATATTCAATTTCTGCCATCCAAGCCTAAAAGGGTGAAGTCGTGAAAAAATTTAATTCACTAAAAATATAAAATCAGATTTTATTGAGCCAAGTGCTGGCATTAGGTAAGTTATCAACAAAAATTAATTCCGTAAGATAAGGCCCTGTTGTTCAAGCTAGGCTAGCCAAGAGGAAAGGGATGGAATTGAAGTTAAGTGAGACTGAAGAAGGCGGCCTGAAAAGGCTGGTGAAACGTAGTGCTGATGGCGTGAGTGAGAACGAGCGCAAACGATTCTGTATTTTGCGCAAGGGTCGAAGGCGAAAGATATTAGCCAGCAACAAGGGGGCATTTAGACACTGTTTACGATCGACGTAAACATCGGCGTGCGCGTGGCTTTAACTCATTGCGTGATTGTGCACGCAGCGGAGCACGACGCAAGTTGGATGAAGCAAGCCAAGTCCAACTGAGTCAATGGGCAGAGGCAGAAGCGCTTAGTGCGCCCGCTCTGCTAGCCAAGTTGCGGCAGGCATCGGGTCTTTAGGTGCATATCAATACGCTGAAAGGGGCGCTCACGCAGGCAGGGTTTGTCTCGAAGCGCTTCGAACAAGCTCAAGCTGACCTCAAGCTCTTGTTAGCGAGAGCGAGAGCAGCGGAGATAGAGGGGGATGTTTATGGATGAAAGTGATTTCGCCCAAGCGCATCCGAATCGCCATGCCTGGACAGGGGTAGGGCAGGTTCATGCTATCGAGGCTAGGCGTGGAAACGCTTGAATGTGATCTGGTCGAGTAGCCCGAGGGGATCTCACCCTCAGGCTACTCGACCACCTAAAGCAGTCGCTGCGGTTGCGCTGCAATGCGTTATGCTCGCTCCATATCTGCATTAGCTTTTTATGATACTTGCAATTTAGCTAACGTTTCTTCTAGAGCTTGTTTTCTTGCTTGCTTCTTAGCTTGCTTTCCATTTTGAGCAAGCAATTTATTTGCGTCTTTCTGTAATTCTTGAGGTAATTTATCTAAATTTTTTTCTATAGCCTGCAATAACTCTAACGATTTATTTTGATATAAATATTTTTCTAGCCAGACAATAATGTTCTTTTGATGGCTCTTAGAGAAATTTCCCCAATTTTCTAATAAAATTTTAAAATCAGATAAGGTTAGCAACAGAAAACGTTTCTTTTTTAAGTATGGATAAATCCATTGAAAAAATAAAGATTTGTCTTCTTTTTTATCCAAATTATCCATATTTTTTATTATTTCTAATAATAATTCGTCTTTATTAGATGCAATCCCAGAATATGTCCTCATCAATTTATCTAGTCTATTTTTTTCTCCTTTGCAGAATAGGTTGAATATATTAACCATGCCTAATAAAAGTGAATGAGTTGCGCCCGTAGGCAGTATTTGTAGATATTTGCTTAATAAAGCACTAATTTTATATTGGAGTTCGCTATGGATTTTAATTTCCCCAGTTTTGCTATAGCCAATTAGTGAGCCAAGATCGGAAACAGATTGAATAAGTTCAATAATATCTTTTATATTTAATCTCAGCTCGGATTCTGGTACGGATTTAGCATAATTGTAAAGGTGTCCAAGAAAATTTATATTTTGTTTAATTGTTAGAGAATTTAACTCGGACTCTAGGATGTATAGTATAGAGTTATATGGTAATCCTGGATAATTATTTAATATTTTATTTTTATCTGGGAATGATGCGCTTAATATGGCATCTTTAATGAAAATATATTTCTTGTTTTCAGGGTATAAGTTTATCTCTTTCCAAAAAAATGATTTTAATAATTTCGGCAATAGGTTGGAATAGCTTTTGGCTAAGTTATTTAATATTAGTTCAACTTCTTTTTTTGAATAAGTAGAAAAATATTTTATTAATGATTCGCAAATAAAATAATTATATAAATATATTATTTCTTGGTTTTTTAGAGATTTTAGTTCTGCTGTTAAATTTCCTAATATAGCCCCCCGCTTTTCCACAGGATTTTCTGCCAAATTTTTAAGTTCTTCACCGAATTCTCCGTTCTCCACCTGCTGTTCATGACTTTGCAGCGAGATTTGTAAAAAGAGATTTTTGAGGGATAAAAGCTTTGCTTTGTGCTGTTCTGTTGAGCATACTTTTGCAGAAGCGCAAAAGTGTGTAAACCATTGTGCTAATAGCTTTTTTTGTATTTGTTTAGCGTTATCTAAGATTAGGCTAAGGTCTGGGGTATAAGGCACAAACGCTAGAAATTTTTTAAATGCTTGTAATGCTTTGCTATGCTCTTCCAATGTCTGTAAATGAGGAGAGGTTTGTTCATATTGATCAACAAATTTTTGCAAATAGGGAATAACTCGCTCGTACTGTTTGCTCTGAAGCTTTTCAGCATTTATCGCACAAAATACTTCAAATGGTTGCTCTAGCATAAATGCGCGTAGTTCAGGTGCACCCGTAAGAATTGCTTGGTAGCGCGCCTGCTTTTCTTCTTCGATCTTCTCTATTTCTTTTTTGTACGTTTGTTGCTTTTGTTCGGTTGCCGCGATTTCTTTCTCATCTATCAGCGTCTCTTTCTTTTCCTTTTCATCTTGTATTAGCGCTTCAAGCTCTTTTTTTCTTTCCTCAAGGAATGTTGGTGTTTTTGCTAGAAAAATCGTATGCTTCAAAGATTTAAATGTATCTCCACTTTTTGTTGTGGGTATAGTCCACGCCCGCCAATACGCGAGCTTCGCCTTTTTATCTTGGATAGATTTTTCAATTTCTACTCGCAGCTCAGGAATATCAATTATTTTTTGCTTGCATGACGAGTAAATAGTATTTGCAGGCTGGTTAGTCTGCGTGCCACGCGTATCAGAATAACGAGGTAAAGAAGATGAAATATGTGGCATTTTATTGATCCTTAGCGCTTTAAGAAAATATGAATTAATCAAATATTGAATATAAACCTATCTCGTTAGCAAAATACATTTTAAAGAAAAATAATTAAATATGCCTCGCGGAGAAGAGCAGACAGATTCAAGAAACTTAAGTTTCTTTTTAACAGGTGATGTAAGAAGGAGACGAAACCATTATGTCAGATGGTCCCGCGAGAATTACTTATTACCGCCTGGGCAATGTTGATGTTTTCTATAATCTTGCTAGCGGTTTGAAGTTGGTCTCTGGCCAGACAAAATTTCTACTACTCTTACGACTGAAAACGTGGAAAGCCTGGTCGTCGGTACGCTATCTAATTTGGCTTTCCACAGTCGGAATATTTTTAAACAAGATAACGACGAACCGATGGTAAAGTGAAATGAATAATTCGACTTGGGTTGAACGTAGCCTTAAATCGGTTTGGCATCCTTGTACGCAAATGAAGCATCACGAGCGGTTGCCGCTTTTACCCATTGCGCGTGGGGCAGGGGCATGGCTATATGATACTGAAGGGCGGAGGTATCTCGATGCCATTAGTTCATGGTGGGTTAATCTTTTTGGGCATGCCAACGCGCATATCAATAATGCGCTTAAAGCGCAGCTCGATACGCTTGAGCATGCGATGCTCGGTGGCTGTACGCATACGCCGGCGATTGAGTTGGCCGAAGCGCTTAGCCGGTTGACAGGCGGCGTGCTTGGTCATGCGTTTTTCGCCTCTGATGGTGCATCAGCGGTCGAAATTGCGCTGAAGATGAGTTTTCATTATTGGCGAAATCAAGGTCAGCCTGGTAAGTCCGAGTTTGTTTGCGTCGCGAATGGCTATCACGGGGAGACGATTGGTGCGCTTAGCGTCACAGATGTCGCCATTTTTAAGGATGCGTACGATGGCATGCTGCGCCCCGCACATGTCATACCGTCGCCTGATGCACGCGGTGCGGCGGATGGCGAAACAGCAGCAGATGTGGCTCGGCGCAGCCTGGCTGCGACCGTTGAATTGCTTGACGCTCGCCATACCCAAATCGCCGCGATTATTATCGAACCCCTCGTTCAGTGCGCGGCCGGCATGGCGATGCACGACCCTCTTTTTATTTCGGAGCTGCGGGCGCTGTGCGATTACTACGAAGTGCATTTGATCGCGGATGAGATTGCTGTTGGGTGCGGTCGCACCGGTACTTTTTTCGCGTATGAACAAGCGGCTATTCAGCCTGATTTCCTGTGTTTGTCTAAAGGTATCAGCGGCGGTTATTTGCCTCTATCTGTGGTGTTAACGCGTGATGCGATTTTCAAGGCATTTTACGATGATGAGATGGCGCGGGGTTTTTTACACTCGCATTCGTACACGGGCAACCCGCTCGCCTGTCGCGCTGCACTTGCAACCCTTGAGCTGTTTGAAAGCAACGATGTGCTGCGGCAAAATCGTATCAAATCGGCCCGACTTGCGCATCTTTTTGAGCCATTTGCAGATCATCCACGGGTGCGTAATCTGCGTCGCTGCGGGACGATCATTGCATTTGATGTGCGCTCAGCTAGCCATGCGCTCACTAAAACTTTCTCGCGCCGCTTTTTTGAGGCTGCCTTGCAACATGAGCTGCTGCTGCGCCCCATTGGCAATACGGTATATATAATGCCGCCTTATATTTTGTCTGACGATGAAATCGAATTACTTGTCGCACGCATGCGCGCGACACTTGAACAGGTAATTGGCCAGGAACTGCTTTGACCGCATCCCCTTCTCAATCTTTTTTTATTACTGGTACTGATACCGAGATTGGTAAAACTCTCGTATCAACGGCGCTGTTAGGCGCGTTCAGCGCGAATGGCCTGCGTACGGCTGCGATGAAGCCGATTGCGGCCGGTGCTGAATATCGCAATGGCGTATGGTGTAACGAAGATGCCGAGCAACTTGCCCATGCTGCAAACGTCAAATTACCCGCCAATATTTCTACGCCTTATCTGCTAACAGAACCTGCTGCGCCGCATATTGCCGCAGCCCAGGAAGGGGTAACGCTCAATATCGGATCAATCGTTGCCTGCCATGCACAGGTGCTTCAAACGGCGGATGTTGTTATCGTTGAAGGAGTCGGTGGCTTTCGTGTGCCGCTTAATGATACGCAAGACACTGCGGACCTTGCGCTTGCATTAAACCTGCCGGTTGTGTTGGTGGTCGGTATGCGACTTGGATGTCTGAATCATGCGCTTTTGACTGCGGAGGCGATCGCTGCACGCGGCCTTACCCTCGCAGGATGGGTGGCTAATCAGATTGATCCGATGATGCGTTATGCTCAGGAAAATATCGATGCGCTACGTGTGCGCCTTAACCATCAATATCGCGCGCCGCTGCTTGGCACCATTCCCTATTTGCAACCAGCATCTGCGACTATCGCGATGACCTATTTGAATATCGCCCCATTGCTTGTTTGTATGCGCAGTGATTTTCAATCAGTTTTTTAGTAAAGATTGCCGAAAGTGACCGAACCTACTCCACCGCAACTCGATACGCCTACTGACAATATTGTCAGTGCGCATCACGTTCTTCCTCCTCATACTTCTGAGCACACACGCATGCTTAATGCTTCCGAGATTGGTGCTCTCACGCCGCCTCCACGTTGGAGTGTTACTGATGTAGCCGCGCTTTATGCGCTGCCCTTTAACGATTTGCTGTTCCGTGCACAACAAACGCACCGCGCGCATTTTGATCCCAATGCGGTGCAATTATCCACGCTGTTATCCATTAAGACTGGCGGCTGCCCAGAAGACTGTGCGTATTGTCCGCAATCTGCTTCTCATGACACGCCTGTCAAAGCGGATAAATTAATGTCTCTTGGCAAGGTGCTCGAAGCGGCACAGGCCGCTAAAGACCAAGGTGCGACGCGCTTTTGTATGGGCGCTGCATGGCGTAGTCCCAAAGATCGAGACATTGCTGCGGTGACTGAAATGATTCGCGGCGTAAAAGCCCTTGGTCTCGAAACCTGTATGACGCTTGGCATGCTTAATGGAAGTCAAGCGGAGGCGCTCAACGAAGCAGGCCTTGATTATTACAACCACAACCTTGACACGTCGCCCGAGTTTTACGGACAAATCATCAGCACCCGCACCTATCAAGATCGACTTGATACCCTGAAGTATGTGCGCGACGCTGGTATTAACGTATGTTGTGGCGGTATCGTAGGAATGGGGGAATCACGCCGTGAGCGCGCGGGGCTAATCACGCAACTTGCCAATCTTGATCCCTATCCTGAGTCGGTGCCGATTAATAATCTGGTGCAAGTCGAAGGTACGCCGCTTGCCGACGTCGAGCCACTCGATGCCTTCGAGTTTGTGCGAACCATTGCAATCGCGCGGATCACCATGCCACGCGCGATGGTGCGCCTCTCAGCGGGTCGCGAACAGATGGATGAAGCGTTACAGGCATTATGTTTTCTGGCAGGTGCAAACTCAATTTTCTATGGTGAACAGCTGTTAACCACGGCGAATCCTCAAGCACAGGCAGATCGTGCGTTACTTGCTAAGCTTGGCATCCATGCTGCCGAGGCTACGCCTTAGAACCTGTTTAGTAATCGCCCAAAAGGCCGTGATTCGGGGTCGGGCGGTACTCGGAATCCTCATGTACACCTACGTACACTCCGGTTCCTCCGTTCCGTCCTCCCCCGACTGACGACCTTTTGAACAATTACTAAACAGGTTCTTATCAAGCTCAGCAAGAGATGTGTGAGTAATGGTTCTCATGTTCGCCAGGAAGCGATACTAAAAAGCAGGGCTATAATCCGATTGCTTTGTCCAATTTAAAGCTTAATTCCCATTGAGTTTTCTTTTTACAACGGTACAGTATTTTGATTTCTGTGCCTTACTTCGTGTTTCCCAAAATGGCAGAGGTTAAAAAAATTGTTTTAGTGAATCATTCAGCCGAGCAGATGTTCGACTTAGTCAATGATGTTAATGGCTATCCCCATTTTCTTCCGTGGTGTAGCGGCGTTGATTTACTGCGATACGATGAAACAGGGATGGAGGCAAAGATTCACATTAATTTCAAAGGTATTCGGCAACATTTTGCGACGCACAACACGCACCAGCGACCCACTCGTATTGATATGGAATTTACCGATGGCCCCTTTAAGAAATTTACGGGTTATTGGCGCTTTAAGCCGTTGCGGGAAGATGCTTGCAAAATAGACTTTGGTTTGCACTATGAGTTTTCTAATCTATTACTTGAAAAGCTAATCGGCCCTGTTTTTGATCATATTGCGAATACCTTTGTTGAATCTTTTCTGAAGCGTGCAGAAGATTTATTTGGGGATGAGCAGAAGCGTCCCAATCAGTAAATCACTGGTATCAAAGCGAGTTGCACCTTATTTTTTAACTTTTATAAGCTGCCTTTTCGAAAGGTCGCAGGCTACCCAGGAACCTCTGCATAGCCTTCGTAGCAAGGAATGCCGACGCAGACAGTACGCTAGTACGGCAAGGAGAAATGACGCCGCTACGGAGGCTATGCAGAGGTTCCTAAATTAAATAGTTATTGTTGGAGTTACTAATACCTTGGATGACTTGCCTTTAATCAAGAAATGCCTGGCTGTTGTTGTGGCGCTGCTCATTATTGGCGGCAGCATGTTTGGCTATTGGGCCACTGCGCCGTTGACGATTGATAGTGATGCCCTAGAAGTCACGATTAAACCTGGCACTTCGCTAAAAGCTGTCGCGGCTCAGCTTGAGAAGAGCGATTTGCCCGTTAACGCTACGCTTTTTGAGTGGCTTGGTCGAATTTTTGGGCTTGCTACTAATCTGAAAGCAGGTAATTACGCTTTTCATAATGGCATTACGCCTTATTCAATTTTGCAAAAAATTGCTCGCGGTGAGGGGGCAATCAACCAATATGCGATAAAAATTATTGAAGGATGGACCTTTAGCCAGATGCGAGCTGAGGTTAACCAACATCCAGCGTTACTTCATGACACCATTGGCATGACCGATAAGCAATTGCTGCAAGCTATTGGCGCTCCTGAGGAACACGCAGAAGGGTTGTTTTTTCCAGATACGTATTTTTTTGATAAGGGCGAAAGTGATCTGGTTATCTATAAACGCACCTATCGTTTAGCGCAGCGGCGGTTGATGCAAGCTTGGCAAATGCGTGCGCCGAATTTGCCTTATAAAACGCCTTACGAAGCGCTGATTATGGCGTCATTAGTGGAAAAAGAAACCGGTCAGCCAGCTGATCGTCCTTTAGTAGCTGCTGTTTTAATTAACCGGCTACGGCTTCGTATGCCGTTGCAGACAGACCCCACTATTATTTACGGCATGGCAGAACGTTATACAGGCCGAATCTCTAAAAAAGATTTACGTAAAGACGGTGTTTACAACACGTATACGCGTGCTGGTTTACCCCCCACGCCGATTGCTTTGCCTGGTGCTGCCTCGCTTGCTGCTTCCTTGAATCCTGCATTAAGCCAAGCGCTTTATTTTGTCTCTCGCGGTGATGGTACCAGCGAGTTTTCCAATACCTTGCTTGAGCATAATCGCGCCGTTAACAGATTTATTCGCATGCAGCCATGACTGAAATAACTAAGCAAACTGAGCGAACTACCCGTGGTAAATTTATTACGTTCGAAGGCATCGATGGCGCGGGTAAAACCACGCATCTGGCTTGGTTTGCAGAGCAGTTACAAGCCAAATTAGCCGCAGCTGGGCGGCATTTGAGCGTAACACGCGAGCCAGGCGGCACCCCGTTAGGAGAAACACTGCGTGAATTGTTGTTGCAACGTACGATGCACTTGGAAACAGAAACGCTACTCATGTTTGCAGCGCGTCGTGAACACCTGGCCCAGGTGATTGAGCCTGCTTTAGCGCGTGGGGACTGGGTGCTATCTGATCGTTTTAGCGATGCTACTTTCGCTTATCAAGGAGGGGGTAGAGGATTGATGCGGGAGAAGCTCGAGATGCTAGAGCACTGGGTGCACAGCGAGGTACAACCTGATTTAACGATACTGCTTGACGTGCCCCTTGAAATTGCTCAAACACGGCGTGGGGCAGCGCGTGCGCCAGATAAATTTGAAAGTGAATCAGCCGCTTTTTTTACTCGCACGCGTGCTGAATATCTGCGCCGTGCTGCCCATGCAAGCAATCGTTTTGTGGTCATCGATGCGAGTCGTAGTATTGCAGAGATTCAACAAGAGTTGACTCAGGTAGTAAAAGCGCTCGCTGAGGAAATAGCAAACTCATGATTTATCCTTGGCACCAAACTGAGTGGCACAATCTGCAGGCACTGCGCACGCGCTGGCCACATGCATTGCTACTGCATGGGCTAGCGGGTATTGGTAAAGTGAGCTTCGCGCAGGCTATTGCGCACGCACTATTGTGTGAAACGCCAGCGGCGGACGGGCAAGCTTGTGGCCATTGCCCAGCTTGTCACTGGTTGGCGCAAGGGAATCATCCAGATTATCGGCTGCTCTGCCCAGAAAATATGCTGGAAGAAACGGCGCAAGAAAAAGACCAGGTTGTTAGCGAGACGGCTAAAAAAACACGTGCGCCAAGTAAAGAAATCAAAATAGAGCAGGTACGTAGCCTGCTTGATTTCTGCTCCATTGGCGCGCACCGTGGTGGCTGGCGAGTTATTTTGCTGCACCCAGCAGAAGCGTTAAATCACACGGCGGCGAATGCACTGTTGAAAATCCTGGAAGAGCCGCCTGAGAAAGTAGCATTTTTGCTAGTGTGCGCGCGCCTTGATCGCTTACTGCCCACTATCGTCAGTCGCTGTCAGCGTTGGCCTATGCCTGCGCCGGCGCTAACACCTGCTTTAGCCTGGCTAAAGAATCAGCATGTAGAGCAACAAGTCGCGGCCGCTGCGCTAGCCCAGGCAGGCGGTGCGCCGCTAACAGCACTGGATAATGTGCAAAATAAGCAGGCAACAGAATGGCACCGCCTTTTGCTTGATCAACTCGCGGCAGGCGCGCAGTGTGATGTTTATGCCTGCGCTGAAGCCCTGCAAGCGACACCCGCCTCGCTGGTGCTCGGTTGGTTACAGCGTTGGTTGTATGACCTCACTGCTTTAACTGCCACGGGGCGCTTGCGCTATTACCCAGATGAAGCAGCAGCACTTGAGCGTTGCATAAAACATCTTAATTTGCTGCAACTTGCAGAATATGCGCGTACGGTGAGCTTGCAGCGCGCCGTTGAAAACCATCCACTGAATTTGCGTTTGTGGTTTGAAGAGCTCCTGCTGTCGTACCGCTCGATCTTTACTGCCTAAGAGGCTATGCAAAAATGAACACGGCACCTACATACTGCCGAATTTTGTCTTCCTAGTTTTGCAACCTAACTACTTTCTGATGGTTTATTAATGTTTGTTGATTCTCATTGCCATATTTATTTTGAAGGGCTCGTCGAGCGCTTGCCGCAATTGCTTGAGAATATGCGCGAGCATGCGGTAACGCATGCGCTGTGCGTGAGTGTGAACCTAGAAACATTTCCTCAGGTATTAGCGTTAGCCCAAGAGCATGACAATTTATTTGCTTCAGTTGGCGTGCATCCAGATTATGAAAAAGTGACTGAGCCAACGGTTGCACAGCTAATTGAATTGGCGGCTCATCCAAAGGTAGTCGCGATAGGCGAAACTGGGCTTGATTATTATCGGCTTGAAGGAAAGTCAGTTGATGAGATGGAGTGGCAGCGTGAGCGCTTTCGTACGCATATTCGCGCGGCACGAGCCACTGACAAACCGCTGATTATTCATACCCGTTCCTCAGCTGATGACACCATCAAAATTATGCAAGAAGAGGGCGCCGAACAGGTGGGCGGTGTAATGCACTGCTTTACTGAAACGTGGGAAGTGGCGCAAGCTGCGCTCGCGCTCAACTTCTATATTTCGATCTCTGGCATTGTGACTTTCAAAAGCGCACAGAATTTGCAGGACGTGACCAAGCGCGTACCGGCTGATCGTCTGCTAATCGAGACTGATGCTCCCTACTTAGCGCCTGTACCATATCGTGGCAAAACTAACGAGCCTGCTTTTGTAAGCCATACCGCTCGTTTTATTGCGCAGCTGCGCGGTGAGACGGAAGAGTTTATTGGTGCTACCACTAGTAAAAATTTCTTTACGCTTTTTAAAGCGGCAGCGGATTAATTTTAGAGTCTTACCAGCGCCCATATCTGAGGTCGCGCGGTGCTCAGCATTTCCATTTACTAAAGTACATTCCGATTTTTGCGTTAAGGCTTCTCCCAAATATGAGCTTTTTGGATAATTTGAAAATAAGTTTTAAGATTTTTCTTTTTATTAACTTTAAATAAGAGATGTTTCTGATGGATTTATCTTCCATTCTTTCTGCTCCTTCTATTACTTCATCTTCTACTAGCAGAGGCTTTGATAATCTCTCAGTCGACAAATTGCTGGCTCATCTGGCTTTTTCTCTCCGCCCAGATATAGGAGTGAGTCGTGGAGATGTTATAGAAGTATCTATTGATATTGTTGAAGAGATAATGGAGCGCGAAGGAGGACTATTGAATTTATCGCCGAAAAATTGGTTATCTTTTTCGCAAGCCTTAACTCTGATGCGGCCAGATTTAGCAAATAAAAATGTCGAAAAATTGCTGAGTTATATAAATAAATTTCCTCCGCGTTCTAGCTTGCCAGATGAAGTTAAATTAGCAGAAGAAGGAGTGGCCGCTTATCAAGAGGCATGCTTTATTATTCTTGATCAGATAATGGGAAAGAAACTGCCGAATTTATCGTCTGAATATTTATCATCTTTGTCGCTAGCTTTGATTGAAACTCAAGCAAAATTGGCAGGTAAAGAGGTCTCAAAATTACTAAGTCATGCAAATAAACTTCTTCCGTTTTCTATCTCACAAGGAGAAGCTAAGCGAACAGAAGAGAGCGTAACTGCTTGTCGAAAAGCTTTTTCTGTCATTTTTAATGAGATAGCAAAAAATAAAGAAAAAATATCAAGTTTACCAATAAAAGATTTGCTATCTCTTTCTTCAGCTGCGACCAAGACGTATATAAACAGTGTGTTAACAGTAAATCAGTTTGCACAGGTAATGCCGGCTATTTTTAATGGCTTAACTCAAAATTCGAATAAAAATAAACTTCAAGGTTTATCACTAAAAGATATGCTTATTTTTGCAGATGTTTTAGTTGAAACTAAAGAAATTTATAACGAATCACATAATTTCCTTGCGCTTTTTAATAATAATAAAAAAACATCTGTTGAAATAATTTCACTTTTACGAGATATAAAAATCAGATTTGGCCTAAGTCTAGTTATTCTAAACGCATGTTCAATAATTTCTAATTTTGTTTTTAGACATAGAACGGAACTATTATCACAAGAAAAAGATACTACGATTTTGCTAAAAAGGGTTGAGGGGAATTTACAGATGAAGATTTTTGGAGATTCCATGATCATAAATTCATCGATAAAAGAACTTTACGGTATTATCAATACTGTAAATTTATCTCTAAGGCCAATATTAAAACTTTCGTTAGAGTCGCTAGAAGAATTTGATAAAAGTAATCCCGAGAAAGCAGTAAAGCTAGTAGAAGTAGAAAAAGAAATACAAAAAGTACTACAACCGAGTAGAGCACAATTTGAAAAATTAGCGTCTTCTCTAAAATCGGCTATGCAAGCTTTGATTTCTAATGTAGTGAAGCCTGAAAAAATCTTAATGGAACAAGAAAAACAATATCTTCGAATTATTTTTAGAGTTGCAGAAACTATTGGATTTTCTCAAGAAATTCAAACAGAAATGGGCTGGTCGGAAGCAGAAGCAAAAAAGAAAGGGTGGTTTTATGGGCGGCCTGGCAATACTAATACCGCTAAGGCAGATATGACTAAAGCTACTCTCGCAGCATAGGATAGTAAAACGCATTTTCACTTCTCGGGATAAGGGTGGGGTTTTGCAATCAAGCAAATAAGCCTAGTCTCCCCGCTTTTTTGTACTATTCTTTATTTCGAGTTCAGATTTTTATTAAGTAAGGTTCGTTTAAAGCGTAGGTAATAAATGCCACCTTAAGGAAAAGCTGAATAAGCTGAGAGCAAGGAGATATGACGCTGCTGCTGGTTTATTCAGCGTTTTCGTAACCTTACCTTGTTTTAAATAAAGGAAGCCGAGATGCATACTCCTGATATTGTTGAAGCAGTGCCTAAAGAAGCCTTCTATGCTTGGATGGCTACTATCTTGATTATGATCACTGTCTTTGCGATAGCTTTGATTGGTCATCGGATGGGTTTCAAAGTAATAAAAAGATTGACTCGCTCACAGCCTGCGCTTTCTATGGTGTTGCGCCATATCGAGCAACCCACCCGTTTTGTTCTAGCCTTCTTCGCTTTGCTGCTTGTCTGTTGGGAAGCGCCTCAAAGCTTGCCCTGGCTGTTAGTCGTGCGCGATATCAGCGCGCTCCTGCTAATTAGCATGCTGACTTGGTTTGGTGTACGTTTATCTGCTGCTGTTAGTGAAGTATTTCTCTTAATGCACCCGATTGATAAGCAAGACAATCTTTATGAACGGAGAGTGCACACGCAGGCAAAAGTATTAGGGCGATGCATGATGGTCATCATTATCGTGCTGGGCGTTGCGTCGGTTTTGATGGTTTTTCCAGATGTACGTCAGGTTGGTGCGAGTCTACTGGCCTCGGCTGGGGTAGCTGGTGTGATGGTCGGTATAGCGGCGCGGCCTGTACTTGGTAATTTAATTGCAGGGTTGCAAATTGCGCTGACGCAACCTATTCGACTCGATGACGTGGTCGTGATTCAGGGAGAATGGGGACGCATTGAAGAAATTGCGGGTAGCTATGTAGTGGTCAGGCTATGGGATCAACGGCGCTTGGTGGTACCACTGCAATGGTTTATTGAAAATCCTTTCCAAAATTGGACGCGCATCGATTCGCATATTGTGGGTTCAATATTTTTGTGGGTGGATTATCGAACGCCACTTGATCTATTGCGTCAAGAACTCGTGCGTTTATGCGAGGAAGCCCCTGAGTGGGATCGTCGAGTGCAAGTTCTGCAAGTCGCTGATGCCAATGAAAAAGCCATGCAGTTGCGCATCCTTGCCAGTGCAGCGAATGCCGCGCAGGCTTGGGATTTGCGCTGCCGCATCAGAGAGGGGATGCTTGTCTTTATTCAACGCTCTTGCCCAGATTATTTACCGCGTATCCGAGCTGAAATTACGCAACAGCAAACCAATGCCATAGATACAGAGAGCGTGCCGCAAGTTAGCTAAGGAAGGCCTGCATAAGCCGGGGGTAGCGCCATGCCTCTGTGTCTAGGTAGAGAATGTTCAAAACCCCTATGCGGTCAGACTTTTGGCAAGGTCTAACTCATATGGCTAGTTATTAAGCACGCATGAAAAATCCCAAGGTAGTTTTAACAACCTACCTTGGGATTTTTTTTATTACTTTGCTATGAAGTACTGATTACATCTTCAGTTTTGTAATTTTTGTGCCTTCAAGCGCTAAGCTTGCCATCAAGCCGGCATTGGTTAGAGCGAAAGCTATCACTGGCTTTTGTACCGTGCGGGAATCGATTGAGCCGTTTGCTCCAACTGTCAACGCTGCGACTGAACCATCGATGCCACCTGACCAACCTGGCCCATTGCGAAATTTATTTAGCGAATCTGGTGTCATAAAAAGGAAAAAGATTGCCTTTGACTGCGCACCAATTTGAGCACCAAATGAAGCAGAAACGATATTGTAATAAGCTTCGCTGCCACCGTTCATATGCCCTTTAACGCGCAGTGCACCTTCGCCATATTGCCCACCAACCCATATTGCACCACCAATCACAGCAGGAAAAACCAGTATGCCATGAGCTTTTCTCACCAAATTCATTGCATCTGGGCCGATCGTGCCAAGACGCTTTAATGCTGAATCTACGTTGGTATCAATATCATGCTTGCGTACCACTGGATTAGCGTGTGATCTAGAGCTAGTTGATTTTGTCACCGTACAGCCCGCTAAGGCGAGGCTTGCTACGCCAACGGAGGCAGCTGTTTTAAGCAAAAAGTCGCGTCTTTGCATTATTTCTCCTTAAAAAAATAGAATAGCGTGAAGCTCTCACCGCTACTATTCGCACAATTCATGCCATTTCGAGCGAAAAACCGAATTTGCGACTAGGGAAGTGCTGAATAAACCATGAGCAAGGAATGCCTGCAGCCAGCAATATAGAAGTACGTAAAGAGACATACTTATGAGGCATGAAATTGCCCTGGCTCATTCAACATCTCTCTAATCAACTGTATTGCATATAAAAAATAATGAATTTATTGAGCCTGTAGCTGGCCGGATTTTTGCGCATTTAACGCTTGTGTCCATCGTTGTAAGCCAAGGCATGCCAAAATCACCAACATGACATAGAGGCCAGCTGTTAGCTGCAGGTTTTTAAATCCGTAAACACAGACATAGATCACATCCACAATAATCCATAGCCACCAGCAAGCAATATATTTGCGTGCCATCCAAAATTGGGCGACCAGGCTAAAACTGGTGAGCGCTGCATCAAGCCATGGTAGGGAGGCATCTGTCATAGTCGACATAACTCCCCCCAATACCACGCTCCCTAATGTCCCTATCGCTACACCTAGTACGCCAATGTTGAGCGGAATTTGTATTACGGCAACTTCTTTTGAAGCATCGTTTTGTGTAGCCCAATTTTGCCATCCGTAGATTTGCATCACAACAAAGCTTAGTTGCAGTAAGGTGTCTGAATACAACTTAGCCTGCCAAAAAATCCACGCATATAGCAGTACTGATACCAAGCCAATCGGCCAACATAGTTTATTGCGCTGGGTCGTTAACCATACGGCTAGCACGCTTAGAAGAACAGCGCTAATTTCTAAAAAATTGTCCATAAATGAGCTGAAAAATTATTCGCTAAAGTAAGAGAAAGAAGAAATGAGCAGTGAAGCGTTTAAGGAAGGCTTGCATAACCTAGGGGCTACAAACCTTCCTTAAGTCAAACAGCGGTGCTGCCTTAAATGAGTCAGTAGATGCTGGCCAGCAGTGCTTTTAAACCACGCTGCATGCCCTAGAAAATATCCATCGTAAGCCAATGCAGCATTCTCTTGAGATTTAGCTACGCTATTGAAATATAAAACTTCAGACAGCGCGAATTCGATATGTACGAGTGGTAACAATAAAGGTAAAGCGGTCGTTTCTATCGTGCTTAATGGCCTAACCGATGTATAGCCATCCAGCAATGCGTCTAAAAGATCAAAGTGCACTAATTTAGCGCTATCGCAAGGTAAAGCGAGCCACTCAATCACATTACGTTCAATCGCGGTAGCTAAATCATAGAGCGCAAAAGTCTTATTTGAGAGACCAAAATCGATGATAGTAGCGACGCCTGCAGTATCGCTCGCGTTGCTCCACAATAAGTTGGAAGCATGCCAATCATTGTGTGTCCAAAGCGGCGGTAAGGCTTTGATAAAAGGTTTAAGTTTAGCGTGCCTTGGCAGTAGCTCGCGAGTTACCTCTGCATGCCACTGGCGCTTTGTTAGATAGTCAGCGAGCGCGGGACGCAGGTTGATAAATTGCGTGAGACTCTCGATGAGATCATCACTGCCTAAAAGAGTAGCGCTAGAGACCAGTACCGTGCTTTGACGTTCCGCTGCTTGATAACCCTGTGCCGCCAAATGCAGCTGCGCTAAGGCGCAGCCAGCTGCCTGCGCATGCGCAACGCTAAAAAAAGGAGACCAAGAAACCGCATCACGATACAAATCAACACCTGGCGCCTGCGCATGTACTTCATAACTCCATACTCCATCGACAATCACAGATGAGCCTGAGTTATCACTGAGCACTTCAGTTACCGGCAAGCAGGCCGCGTGTAAATGCGCAATAAAACGATGCTCTTCAAGTAATCCCTTTGTGTCCCGCACGCAATGGTGGTGTCGCTTGACGAATACTGGCCCATTAGCGGTTGTCACCAATGCAGCAGTGGAGAAAGGGCGAGGACTGTGCCACGTTATTTCTTTGACTGAACCTAAGCGCGTAAAGCGGCGCAATACTTTATTTATCTCTGATAGGGTTAAAGGAGCCCAAGCAGACTCAACTAACTCATTACCTAAACCGTGTACCTTGAATAATTCGCTGTCATTCCTATTTTGCTGGCAAGCAATAAATTCAGCGCTGTTTCTTGTAATGGTCACATCTATTCCTGCAGAAAAGTGGAAGCATGCGCTCTTTATTTTTTCGCTATTTATAGGCTTTGGGAAAGGTTTGCATGACGCCGCGCACGGGTTATGTAAACCTTCCTAGATTTGTTAAAGCTAATATAGCGCTAATGTAGCGCGCAAGCTAAAGGCTCGCGCAGGCAGAGAAAACCTAAGTCAAATTCTGTGAAGTCGATAACATTTTACTTAATATGTTGATTGTAAGGTTTGATGGAGTCCTACTTTAAAAGCTGCTAGGAATCAGACTAGCGCTCTACTTAGTCAGAAGAAGCTGCAATAAGGATTTTTTTGTGGGAATAGCGAAAGGTGATTGAATTTGCAAGTAAGTATCGGAGTGCATCGTTGAAACTTTAGCGGCATCATCACTCTATCTCCCTGATGGCAAAATAAATCGATATGGCTAAGAGACTTTCCCAATCCAATAAATTTTCTCAACCGAGCGTAGCTGATGATCCACGCTGGGCGCGTGTTGTCGCTCGAGATAAGACGGCTGACGGCCAATTTTGGTATTCCGTGGCGACCACGGGTGTTTATTGCCGTCCATCTTGCCCATCGCGCTGCGCCAAGTCCCAAAACGTTCAACTGCACGCTACGCTTGAGAGCGCCAAGATGACCGGCTGTAGGCCATGTAAACGCTGTGATCCCGACGGTCTTGTGAGTGCAGATGACAATGTGGCTCTGGTGGCCCAAGCCTGTCGCATGATTGAGAAAAATCAGACAGAGCTATCGCTAAATGAGTTGGCTGATGCAGTTGGATGCAGCGTGAGCCACTTTCACCGCCTATTTAAATCCATAACAGGGTTGACGCCGAAAGAGTACGCTGCTGCACAGCGTGCCGTGAAAGTCCGGCAAAATTTAGCCGCAAAAAAGAGCGTCACCCAAGCCATCTATGAGGCGGGTTTTAATTCAAGCGGTCGCTTCTACGAAAAATCAAATCACATACTCGGCATGACACCAACCCAATACCGCGATGGTGGAATGAATGAGCAAATTTATTTTGCGTTAGGCACAACGACACTCGGCACCATTTTGGTTGCATCGAGTAAGAAAGGTGTGGTGGCAATTTTTCTTGGCGAGGACCCTGATCAATTACTTCGCAATCTGCAAGACCGCTTCCCACAAGCTAAGCTAATCGGGGCTGATAAAGAATACGAAGCACGAGTGGCGCAGGTCGTGGGCTATGTGGAAGCGCCGGGTTTAGGTCTTAATCTCCCGCTCGATATTCGGGGTACAGCCTTCCAACAGCGAGTTTGGCAGGCTCTGCAGCAAATTCCGCTTGGCCAGACCATCTCTTATACAGAGCTTGCACATCGGCTTGGCATGCCAAAAGCCGTGCGAGCCGTCGCCAGCGCTTGCGCTGTCAACAAAATCGGACTTGCCATCCCATGTCATCGCGTTGTGCGTAATAACGGCGCACTTGCGGGTTACGCTTGGGGTATAGAACGTAAACGCGCATTACTTGAGCGAGAAGCCGCGCAGGCTACGTCCGCAGCTGATTCTGCTTCAGCCAACTCAAATAATTAGTCAGGAGCTACCGCTCCATGAGGAAATTTATGAGCCGTATTTGTGCAGAATAAAAAATTAATAGCATAGTGAGGCGATATGATTCACATGTATACAAGGAGATTTTATGGCAACCACAACTCTTATTTCAGTGCGTGTACCAGAGAATATCGCTAAACGTTTAGCGGGCCTGGCAAAATCAGTAACCCGTTCAAAATCTTTTCTGGCTGCTAAAGCGATTGAGGAATACCTTGATTTGCATGAATGGCAAGTACAGGCCATTCATGCAGGCCTAGACGAGGTTAAACAGAACTCTGTCGTTGATCTTGAAGAGGTCAAACGCGAATGGGGACTGTCACTTGGAAGTTAAACTCACCAGGCTAGCAACCCACGATTTACAGTCAGTGCGTGATTATATTCATCAGGATAAGCCAGGCGCCGCGCAGGCTGTCGTAGGGCGTGTATTTAAAGCAATCGATCAGTTGGTAACCTTTCCAATGTTGGGGCGAGCAGGGTGGGCGCCTAATACGCGGGAACTTGTTGTAAGTGGGGCCTCTCTGTTTATTGTGTATCAGATAAAAAGCAGCACTCTCTATATAGTTCGTATTTTGCATGCCGCGCAACAATGGCTTTGAAGGTGATGAGAAATTAGCCGCTTGAGGCGAAAACTACTTTTTGCTGACACGCTCGATCAAGTTCTGAACGCGACGCAATCTTACCCTTTTGATTATGCGATGGCCTCTGTCAAGTAACAGACAGGCCGCCGCTATCGGCTAGCTTTAGGCTTAGCGTTTCGCGCTGCCACTAAGGGTATCTGCAGGGGGACATAAATAGATGTGCCTTGAATTTGTGCCCTTGAATATGCCCCAAAATAGGTGGCTGTCAATGATAAAAGATGGGCAATATAAGGAGTAGCAAGTTCTGCTTCCCCTTATATTTCAAGGTTTTCTGGTAAAACTTCGGAAATGCTAGAGGGATATCGTGGTGCGCCCAGCCGGAGTCGAACCGGCACGCCTATAAGGCGAGAGATTTTCTTACCACTTCAGCTTTCGCTGCCGGCTACGGGGCCGTTCGTGGTCTGGACTTTGTCTTAACCTTGGCTTGCAGCTGAATGTGTTTCAACTTGTAGTTCAATTTAATGAATGCAAACTGACACAGCATTTTTGCGCGCTTTAGGTTCCCGCCGTCAAGTCTCTGCACGTTCCCTAAGTGTATTAAATGGTTAGGGCGGTTAGCCTTTGATAAACCATTGATAGCTTAGGGCTTCGCTCAGCGTTGCCTCACATAGCCATATAAACTGAGATACATAAGCTATATAGGGGGTTCGCTGAATTTGACGGGATTCACGTCTGTGCTTTCGCAACAGGATGCTCAAATTGTTTAAGTCTCTTGCGTCTACCTATTCCGCCACGGGCGCTTGCATTTTTAATGCGAGGGCGATTATAGCGTAAATTGCGAAGCGTTTATGGTGAAAAATATTAAAGTTTTTATTGCATGAATATTTAAGGCGGCTTGAGAGCAGCATCCCTATGCGTTTTGATCGCGCCTTTGCATTAGCAGCAAAGGCATTGTCTGGCTTGTGATTTACTCAGCGCTCTTTCTTATCAGTTAAGGCCAAAGCAGTAATTTCAGTGTGTGCTGATCATGGTTTGAATCATAAAATAAGACATCAGTTCAAGCTCTTGTTCAATTATCCGATAAAATCTCGGTTTGCAATTTTTGCAAATTACCGTACAGGAGACCAGAGATGAGTAAAACCGTGGCCCACGTCATGCGAATTGTCGAGGACGAGGGAGTTAAGTTTGTTGACTTTCGCTTCACAGATACACGTGGCAAAGAACAACACGTTTCGGTGCCGGTCTCAATGTTTAATGCGGATAAATTTGAAAGCGGCCTCGCGTTCGATGGCTCCTCAATTGCCGGTTGGAAAGGGATTGAAGCCTCTGATATGGTGCTGGTGCCAGATCCTAATACCGCCTATATTGACCCATTCTACGAAGAGCCGACCTTAGTTTTGGCATGCGATGTGATTGAACCCTCGGATGGCAAAGGTTATGAACGTGATCCTCGTTCGCTTGCTAAACGGGCAGAAGCGTATTTGCAGAACACAGGATTAGGTGACACAGCTTATTTCGGCCCAGAGCCGGAATTTTTTGTGTTCGATTCAGTGCAATGGAAGACTGATATGTCTGGCTCTTTTTACAAAATTGAGTCAGAAGAAGCACCTTGGTCATCAAGCAAAGCTTATGACCACGGAAATAGCGGCCATCGGCCGGCTGTCAAAGGTGGCTATTTCCCTGTAGCGCCAGTTGATAGCTTTCAAGACATACGTTCAGAAATTAGCACGTTGCTTGAAAAAATTGGGATTCCAGTTGAAGTGCACCATCATGAAGTGGGTGGCGCAGGACAAAATGAAGTAGGCACTAAGTTTTCTACGTTAGTGCAGCGTGCTGATTGGACGCAAGCGATGAAATACATCGTGCATAACGTGGCGCATACCTACGGCAAAACAGCCACTTTTATGCCTAAGCCTCTGGTGGGCGACAACGGTTCCGGCATGCACGTGCACCAGTCGATTTGGAAAGAGGGCAAAAATTTATTTGCTGGCGATGGCTATGCAGGTTTGTCAGAGTTTGCGTTGTATTACATCGGTGGAATTATCAAGCATGCGCGTGCTTTAAATGCTATTACCAATCCAACGACCAACTCTTACAAACGGCTTGTGCCAGGCTTTGAAGCCCCAGTGAAACTGGCGTATGCAGCGCGTAACCGTTCAGCAGCGATTCGTGTGCCGTATGTGACTCAAGATTATGCTCGGCGTATTGAAACACGTTTTCCAGACCCCATGGCTAATCCGTACTTGGCCTTCCCAGCCTTACTCATGGCGGGTTTAGATGGTGTGCAAAATAAAATTCACCCCGGTGAAGCAGCGGATAAGAATTTGTATGAGCTCTCGCCTGAAGAAGACCGCAAAATCCCAACTGTTTGCTCGAGCCTAGAGCAGGCGCTTGAATGCTTAGACCAAGACCGTGAATTTTTGACTCGTGGCGGCGTCTTTAGCAATAGCATGCTGGATGCTTATATCGAACTTAAGTTTGCTGAAGTCACACGCTTGCGTATGACCGCGCATCCGGTAGAGTTTGAGATGTATTACTCGCTGTAACCTTACTTTAAATGCTAAGGCCAGCTAAGCTGGGCATGTATAGTTGGCGGGGTTAAATATTAAAAGGGGATGGCATTAGCCATCCCCTTTTAATTTCAGCCGTATAGGCATTGCAGTACGTGCAGGAAAACAATCCGCAAGTAGGTGCTTCTTTTTCTTTAGCTACGAAACTTAAATCGGCGCTTTTTAGAAAAGCGCCAAGCTAAATTAATGGCGAGTCACTTTATTGCTTAAATAAGCACTGTTAGGAAAAGTTTCCCGTAGCACGCGCTCAGCATCTTTAGCTAATTGAGTTTCATTAAGCGCTTGGTAGCTGATAACCATCAGGTGCAAAGCTTCTTCGATAGCAGGCGTGTTGGGGTATTTTTTTAGGGTATATTGTGCCCGATTGACGGCAGCCAAATAAGCGCCACGACGGTAATAATAGTCGGCAGTGTGCACTTCGTATGCTGCTAAGGAATTGACAATATAGCGCATGCGCTGTGCGGCATCAGGCGCATAGCGGCTTTGCGGGTAGCGCTCAATGACGATTTTAAAAGCATCGTAGGCGTCCCGTAGGGCTTGCGGGTCGCGCTCGCTCATATCTTGCTGCCCTAAGCGGCCTAAAAAGCCAAGGTCGTCTTTAAAGTTAATTAATCCTTTTAAGTAATACGCATAAGGCATTTCTGGATGATCTGGATGCAGGCGCATAAAGCGCTCAAGCGCTTGGTTGGCTGCTGCAGGTTCCTTATCTTTCCAGTTACAGTAGGCAATATTAATTTGCGCCTGTTGAGCACGGCGGCTAAATGGATCGCGACCTTCAAGTTTTTCAAAATACTTGATGCAATGGCCCCAATCACGGCCAGCTAATGCTTCTTGCGCTTCTGCGTATAATTTGTCAGTTGACCAAGCTGAGGTTTCGTCAACTTTTTCGGGCAAGCCGCCACAGGCTGTCAATATGACTGCTACCCCAGCTAGTACTGCCATTTTGAATAAATTTAGCATCCGCATTTTTTCGCTTCTTAATATTTTATGAGTCATTTCCCGACCGAAAATTATAACCGAAGCCAGCAGCTATACGAGCGCGCGCTTGAGCATATTCACTTGGATGATGATGAAGCAGAGGATTTATCGTCCACGCCGAGTGACGTTCATGACCCGCTGGCACCGCTCACAGCAAAAATACCGACAGCATTAGCAGGCGAGCGTTTAGATAAAGTTTTAGCTAATTTATTTTCTAAATATTCGCGGCAATGCTTACAAAATTGGATTAAAGCTGGGCGTGTGCAGATGAATGGTGTGCTAGCAAGCGTGCGTCAGCCAGCGTTAGCCGACGCTGAGGTGGTGGTTGAGCCTGATTTGCTACCTGAGCAGCTGGCTTTTACTGCTGAACCGATACCACTTGAAATAGTGTACGAAGATGACACGCTGCTGGTGATCAATAAGCCTGCTGGCTTAGTAGTTCATCCGGCTACCGGCAATTGGCAAGGCACTTTATTAAATGGGCTTTTGCATCGTTATGGAAAAGCTGCAGCGCAGCTGCCACGCGCAGGCATTGTGCATCGTTTGGATAAGGAAACCTCGGGTCTGATGGTGGTGGCCCGTACCTTAACTGCACAAACAGAATTAGTGCGTCAATTGCAAGCGCGTACGGTAAAACGCTGCTATTACGCGCTTGCCTGGGGCGCTAGTGCAGCCTCAGGTGTGATTGATGCTCCGATTGGACGTGATCCTCGTAACCGCTTGCGTATGGCTGTTGTGCCTGGTACGCGTGGCCGTCAAGCACGTACTCACTATCGAGCTATTGGCCTAAGCAAGGTAGCGGGGCAGTCGATTACGGCAGTTGAGTGTGCACTTGAAACGGGCCGTACCCATCAAATTCGCGTTCATTTTGCGCATCTTGGCTACCCGCTGTTGGGCGATCCGCTATATGGCAGAAAGAAAGGCGAGAAACTTAGTGCGCATGTAACTGAACATGCTGCTGCTTCACTGGCTTTTAATTTCCCACGTCAAGCCTTGCATGCGTGGCAGCTTGAATTAATCCACCCATTAAGCGGTGAGACCTGCACCTTTCATGCACCTGTGCCTGCTGATCTAGCCGCGTTAGCGGATGCTTTAGAACTCCCAGTTGTATTGACTACCGCGACTGATGGTGGCCGATCTACACCGTAAACTGCATAACGATAAACAAGCTTTGTACTAAGCGGCGGTGATAAAAATCCACAAAGTTTTGCCAAGCGGGCGCGCGGTGTAGTTAGGCGAAATTGCGTAAAAATAGGCGCCTCGTCGGAATTAACGTGACTTGTTACTGCTTGTGTTTGCTACTTTATAGATTGTCGGATGACAACTACATTGCTAGTTAGCGCATCGCCAAATGGTTTCTGAGAGGTGGCTACGTGTCTTTATTAACCCTAAATGATTGCTTACTGCCTAACTGGCAAGCGCCACCTCGCGTACGTGCGCTAATTACAACTCGCGTGGGAGGAGTTAGCGCGCCGCCGTATGGTCAGTGGCGTGCGGGTTTGGAACAGCCAGGTGGGTTGAACCTTAATCCTAAGAGCGGCGATGAGCCGCACTGTTTAAACGAAAATCGGGCGCGTCTAGCGGCGCTTGCCGGCGTACCAATAGCCTGGCTTGAGCAGGTCCATGGCACGCAGGTGATGCACGCTGAGGCAGTGCTTGCGCAACAAGCTAAAGGCGAGGCCGCGCCGCAGGCTGATGCCAGTGTAACCGCACAGCCACAAATAGCCTGTGTAGCTATCAGCGCCGATTGTTTGCCAGTGTTGATTTGTGATCGGGCAGGGCAAGCCGTAGGTGCTGCGCATGCTGGTTGGCGTGGGCTAGCAGCGGGTGTGCTTGAAAATACAGCAGCTCAAGTTGCAGCATTGGCGGGCAATGAAGAGCTTTACGCCTTTTTAGGGCCAGCCATTGGTACTCAAGCGTTTGAAGTTGGCGCTGAAGTACGAGATACTTTTTTGCAAGCGGCGACACCCGCTGAGCGCGTGGCTACCGCTGCTGCCTTTCATCCTCACCCAGAAATACCTAACAAATATTGGGCAGACCTTTGCCTACTTGCGAGGCAGCGCCTAGCACGGCTCAATATTCAGCGTATTGATGGAGGGCAATGGTGTACCTTTTCTGATCCAGCACGTTTTTATTCGTATCGGCGTGAGGGGGTGAAAGCAGGCTTTGCGAGCTTGATTTGGCTTATTTGAGTGAACTAAAGAGTAGGTGAGCTCAGGTAAGGAGCTTAATAGCACGCTAATTTTTACTCATTTAGTTTATATTTTGGTAATCTTGCAATCACTCCATTCGCTGAAATAAATTTCGATGACTGATACCTTTTCCGACCGCCATTTATCTACACGACTTCTGCATAACAATGAAATTGTCACGAAAAATTGGAGTGCGCTTCCAGCTCCCATTACACGTGCCTCAACCATTGTTTTCCCTGACCTAAAAACCATGCGCTCGACTGATTGGCGCGATGATTCGCAGTGGCGCTATGGTTTGCATGCAACGCCTACTTCGTTGCTACTCGCGCAGCGCCTAGCGGAATTAGAAGGGGGTAAGCAGGCATTACTGCAGCCTTCTGGGATGGCTGCGATTGCAAATGTTTATTTAGGGCTATTGAAACCGGGCGATGACGTACTTATCCCTGACAATGTCTATACCTCAAGCCGTGAGCATGGCGACTGGCTGACCAAAAATTTTGGTATTTCAGCTCGCTACTACGACCCAATGATTGGCGCTGGTATTGCAGCGCTTGTGCAACCGAATACTCGCCTAATCTGGATCGAGGCGCCTGGCTCAGTAACCATGGAAGTGCCTGATGTGCGAGCTATTACACAGGTAGCACGCGCACACGGCATTATTACTGCACTGGATAATACTTATTCAGCTGGCCTAGCTTTTAAGCCTTTCGAGCATGGCTGTGATATTTCGATGCAAGCACTCACCAAATATCAATCAGGTGGCAGTGATGTATTAATGGGAGCGACCATCACCGTAGATGCGCAATTGCATGAAAAGCTGAAATTAGGCCGTATTCATCTTGGCTATGGGGTTTCAGCAGATGACTGTGGGTTGATTCTGCGTAGCTTACCTAGCATGGCGATACGTTATGCAGCGCACACACGCAGCGCATTGGCAGTTGCGCAATGGCTAAAAAAATGCCCCGAAATCGCGGCGGTGCTGCACCCAGCCTTACCTGATTGCCCAGGGCATGCCCATTGGCAACGTGATTTCAGCGAGGCAGGGGGGCTCTTTTCAGTGGTATTCAACGAAGCTTTTTCTTCAGAACAGATAGATGCCTTCGTCGAAGACTTACAGCTTTTTAAAATTGGCTTTAGTTGGGGCGGCGCTCACAGCTTGGCTATGCCATATGCTATTCCTGAAATGCGCACGGCAAGCCATTGGCCTCATAAGGGTGGCTTAGTAAGATTTTTTATTGGTTTAGAAGATGAAGCTGATTTACGTGCAGACCTTGCACGTAGTATGGCTTTACATCTTACTTCGCCTACGCAGCAGAATTAAAGCTAGGAAACTTCTACATAAATCGGGGCAGCGTCGTGCCGGCCTTTTCTACATTAGGTATTAGCGCACTGGCAGCAAAGGCATTTATTGCCAGTGGCTTATGCGGATATTTCCTAAGAGGGTCTTATTCAAAGAGCCGCAGCACGCCGTCTAGCCCAACAAAATTCAACGCAACATGTGCTGCTTCACGTACTGCCGGTTTGGCACAAAAAGCAATAGAGAGGCCAGCGGCAGACATCATTTTCAAATCATTAGCCCCGTCACCAATTGCAATCGCCTGTGTGGGTTCGACGTTAAGCTGCGCGCATACTTCGCGTAGTGCTTGAGCTTTTGCTTCGGCGTTAATAATTTTCCCGACTACGCTACCAGTCAGCTTGTTAGCTGAAATGCCGAGCGTATTAGCATGGGCATAATCCAGCTTAAGTTGAGTTTTTAGCCGATCGGCAAAAAACGTAAATCCTCCTGACACAAGCAGCGTACGCAGCCCTGCTGCACGCAGTTTGTTTATCAATTCTTGCGCGCCTGGGGTGAGCCTGAGCCGCTCCTTAAATACTTGCTCAAGTGCGCTTACGTCTAACCCTTTTAAGAGTGCAACACGCTGTCTTAAGCTTTCATCGAAATCTTTTATTTCACCTCGCATCGATGCCTCGGTGATGGCTGCTACTTCTTTTTTCATGCCACAAAAATCAGCGATCTCATCAATACATTCGATGGTAATTAGCGTCGAATCCATATCAATGGCAAGCACTTTAAAATCAGCTAAGCGCAAGCTTGGAATATAAGCGAAGTCCAGCTGGTGCTCAGCGCAATATGCGTCTACTTCGGCGCGGCGGCTGGCATCGACTTCGCTTATACGTAGCGTATAAGGGTCTGGGAAAATAGCGGTGGCGCTAGGCATAAGCGCGGGGAGGGCTTGGCGTTGCGCAGCAGAGAGGGGCTGCAGACTTTGTACAACAAGATTCATGAGCTAAGAGAAATGATTAGAAAAAGAGGTGAAGAGAGGATAATCGTCTGTGTGGAAAAAGCGTTTATTGTAATGTCTGAGCGAATGCTACTGTCTGCTTTCCTTTTTAGAGCTGATTCCATCAATGGCTAAAAAGTTGTGATTTGAAGTGGCCTCATCAAATGTCCCTATGCTTCAAAGAACAGAAAGACCTTCTTTTTTTCACTAATTGACATGAATATCTGTTCTCCTTTTAACGCTCCGTCTGGTGCGCCTCGCCCGCTCCCCCCTAAAGCCTTACAAACTAAAAAACCAGAAGATGATCCGCAGCAAGCGGTATCTAGCCCATTATCCTCAAGGAAAAATTTTCCTACGGATGTCTTACTTTGTATTGGGGCGCACATAAAAGACCCTGAGACAATAAAGGCTTGGGTCTTAGCATGTGTGTTCTTTGATAAAAAGAGTAGTTCTTCGATAAAAATCTTCGCTTCATTTCAAAAACATATTCTTGATCCGTTAAAAAGAGACACATTTACTCAAAAAGATGAGATTGGCAAACTTGCCTTAACTCCCACCTATAGCGCTCGTTTAAATGCCTTTGGTTTTTAATGCAAAGGCAGCTCCCTATTTCATTGCAAAGGTGGATTTTTGTTCAAAGCGACGAGCTACGTAAACTTGCCTTAACACCACCCAATAGCGCGTTTCGAACGGAAGACTCAATTGCAACAGTTATAGCGCGCTATATTAAAGTACTTCCTTCTTTGCAAAATCCACAAGAATATAAAATATTGCTAGAAAATTTTAAGAAATGCTTATCTGCCAACTGGATAACAATCAAAAAAAAGTATTCCGTGCAGGCAGAATTGATAAAAAATTTAGGTCATATTCCTTTGGAATTGTGGCCGATGGTTTTTAGCTTATGTGGTTTTTTGCCGAAAGCAAACACAAGCTCAAAGTCGCTCTCAAAAGAAAACTTATCTGAGCGTTTATTTGAATGGCTCAATTCCTCTCCAAAGCAATGGTTCAGCACCATACTATTAACTATCATTGAAAAATGTTTTGATTCTGATGGGACCGCTACGCTGTATCATCAGAATATATTATCTATATTATCGCTATTAAAAAAATAATTAAAAAATGTGCCTGATATAGATTTGTAAAATTTATTAATCAGGTTAATACGCATTTCTTTTCCTGAAATAAGAAGAAATTCAACTTCAGCGATTCAATATTCGACGATTAAAAATATGGAAGAAACTGCAGTTGACCTTCTCCTAATAGGGATAGGTCAACTGCAAGAAGAAAAAGCTACACAGTTATTGATTTTAATGATACAAAATTTAGGTCAATGGCCATATTTTATGCAGAGAAAAGCTTATAGCCATATTGGGAGCGAATCGGTTAAAAAAATCCTGATAAATTGCTCTTGCCTTTCATAAAAGAAGCACATACATGGGGTTGGGAACCCTATTTGTCAAAAAGCTTTTTGCAATTTGTAAAGGATGACCTTGTTAAAGGTTTATCGCTAGAATTTTTGCAACCAATACTTATTGAATTAATCTATAAATTAAAATTCTGGTCAGGACTTATTCCTATAGAGCAAACTATTTTTCAAATATTGTATACACAGCTGCCAAAAATACTTATAGAAGAGCGCTCTCCAATATTATTGGCTTTAGCAGAAAATATAAATTTCACTTATACCATTCGACCAGGTGTTCAAAGTCTTTTGGAAGAGAGTTTGCCAAAACTTAAAAAAGAAGACCAAGAATCTATAAAAAAAGTGCTCGGTTTAAATATAGAACTAATCTGAGAAAAGCTCTGTATAAACCCGTAGCGGCGTCAGCCATGAAATAGGGTCTGGCATGAGAAGTGATAGGGCAGTAGGACAGCAGTACGGCCTGGATCATGGAATGTTGCTAAGTGGGTAACAACGAATGGTAAGTGCCATGTTTAGTGACGACCTTTAAAACGTTGATGAAGCAAGTTTTAGCCATTCTGCCAGTAGCTTCTTAAACCCGGAGAGCACTACTATGAAATCTTCCTTAACTATCTTAAGACGGATTAATTTGGGCCTGCTGTGCATGTGCTCGCTCACGCTAATGGTGGGAAGTATCAAGGCCCTTCCTAATGCTTGGAGCCGCCCGACGAAGTCACTGGATGCACCGTTGAGCTATACGGTCAAGGTTGTGTCGAAACAATATGGCAATGTTGCTGAGACACGTGCCATTGCTTCTGGCGCCATGGATGATTTCAGTTGGAAAACACAACCTCCTACTGGCGCCGCACTAGTCGACTTACGCTGCCCGCATATTGACAGTTTGCCGTTGAATGCAAACTACGAGATGTTGCAACAAATTAAAGTGAGGCTTGCCCCTGTGATTGGGTTAAATAACATGGTCTCGATTCAACTCAGCTTTAGTGCCCATACCCCGCAAGGTAGCTACGCGCATCAGTTAGAAAAAGGAGTAGAAATTTATTGTCCTGTTGATCATGCGCATCAGGAAGTGGTGCGTTTTGAAATGCCATTGAATGGACAGCTTAAAAAAATTGTACTGGCCGATGGCACGGTAATCATAGTGAAAGTGAAGCAGTGAAATTTTTCAGTGCCTCCTGATAAGCTCTCAAAAGAGATCAAGGCGGCTTTCTGGTGTAGGCAGGAGGGTGCATAGGCACTCATGTATATTATGTACTTACTGGTTTCTATTCCTCTGGCTGTCTCAGAACCTGTTCAAAGAATTTTAAAATTTGCGTGAGTGAATCTGTTGGGGTGAAAAGGTTGATTCAATACGGAACCCCAACACAACCCACTTTTGAAGATGATAAACAGGCTCTACGCCGCTGTTCTCTAATTAGTGTTTAGTTTGCAAAAACTTAAAAGCTTGTTCTGTGCGTTTTTGCCCAATATGGAACACACTCTCCATAGATAACTAAGCCGACCACTTCGTTGCTGGCTTTTTTAAAGTCTTGTAAGCGCTTTAAGCGTAAATAGAGGGGATGACAGAGGGCGCTATTTCATTGGGTATGCTTTCTGCTTGTTCTGCCATGAGCTTGTAAGCATCCAATTTCCAGCCAGCAGAAGCGCATCGTGGCTTCTAAGCAAGCCAATAAATAGGTCTTCATAGCGTGGCGCCAAAGTGCCACCTATCAGCAAAAGATTGGGTGCTACTGGGTAAGCATCCACTAAAAAGTGAAGCGCTAGACCCGTATTCCAATACTTGTCAGATCAAAAAATTGCTGCAAGTAAGCAAGCCAGCAAACGTTTCAACATTACTTTATCGGTAGTCTTGTCGATGCAGAAGCAGTTTATGCTCTCATCACTATTTCAAATTATGCAAGCGCTGACGCTTGTCGCTAGCGCTTGCAGATTAAAGCTAAGACATTATGCAATCATTGCGTTTGCTGTTAGTAGAAGATAATCATTTAGACGCAGAGTTGACGCTCGCCGTGCTTGAGTTAGCTGACTATCGTTGTGAAGCTGCCATTGTCGATAAACGTTCTGATTTTATTGAGCGGCTATCGAGTCAAACCTTCGATATTATCCTGGCAGATTTTATGTTGGCTTCATTCTCGGGCGCGCAAGCACTAGCGATAGTGCGCGAGCAAGGGTTAGACACACCTTTTATTTTTATCTCTGGTGTATTGGGTGAGGAGTACGCTGTTGATATGCTCAAGCAAGGTGCTACTGACTATGTGCTAAAGCAACGCTTGCGGCGCTTGCCGGCTGTTGTGCAGCGGGCCTTAACTGAAGTGACCGAACGTCGCCAGCGAATTCAAGCAGAGCGTGCATTACGTGAAACGGAGACCCATTTTCGCTTGCTTGTGAATGCGCTAAAAGATTATGCAGTTATTACGCTTGATCCAAGTGGACGAATTAGAACGTGGAACGCCGCTTCTGAGCGTATTTTTGGCTATACGGCGCAAGAAATTGTTGGGCAATCAGCTTGCATTTTTTATAGTCGCGAAGGGGCTCAGACTTTTAGGCGTCGACTAGAAAAAGCACAGCGCCTTGGCAGCTGTAGCGATGACCGCTGGTTGCTGCGCAAAGATGGGCATTCATTTTTTGCGGCAGGCGTAACTACTGCCATTCGCGATGAGCAAGGCGAGTTGATCGGTTACTCAAAAGTCATCCGCGATGCAACCGAAGCACGCATTGCGGCTGATGCGTTGCGGTTCGCTAAGGAAAAAGCTGAGACCGCCAACCGCGCCAAAGATAATTTTATTGCCATCCTTTCGCATGAATTGCGCACCCCACTTACCCCTATTTTGGCTGCAGTACGCTTGATAGAGCTGAAAGCAAATTTACCGGAAGCGCTTGCCAATACGCTTGAGGTTATCCGTCGTAACGTTGAATTAGAGGCACGTTTAATCGATGATTTGCTCGATTTAACCAGCATAGCGCGTGGCAAATTAAGCTTACATTTTCAAATAGTCGACTTGATTGCGCTTTTAGAAAGCGCAATTGATATGTCGACCTCGGAGATTCACGGTAAACGATTGATCTTGACCAAGCGCTTTGATGCAACTGCTACGCGCGTCTCAGGTGACGCTGCCCGTTTACAGCAAATCATTTGGAACTTGGTAAAAAATGCGGTGAAATTTACACCTGCCGGCGGTGCTATTGAAGTGCATACCTATAACCCTGATCTGGCGACTGTAGCTGTGGCTGTAACCGACACCGGCATTGGCATTAGTGCAGATGCACTGTCTCGCATTTTCTCGGCGTTTGAACAAGCCGACGATACGATCTCGCATAATTTTGGTGGCTTAGGTCTTGGGCTTGCTATTGCTAAAACGCTCGCGCAAAAGCATGGCGGCACCCTCAGTGCAGAAAGCAAAGGACGCAATCAGGGCGCATGTTTTACCTTAACTTTGCCCGTACGGGCACAAACGCTCTCTGCTGTGGATGACAAATGTACGGCAAGCAACGTGCCCGCCAGTGCACGCGGCTTGCGTGTGTTGTTGGTGGAAGATAATGAATATACCTCTTCAGCGATGGCTCAACTGCTAGAAGCATTGGGGCATACCGTACATGTAACAGCTACCGTCAATTCTGCCTTGCAGGCAGCGCGTGAGACTCGCTTTGATTTACTCATCAGTGATCTTGGCCTACCCGATGGCAGCGGACTTGAGGTAGCGCAAGCCTGGACCACCTTACAAGATAATGCTCCGTCCATCGCCATTACCGGTTATGGCATGGAAGAAGATATCCAGCGCTGCCGGGCAGCAGGCTTTATGAATCACTTAACCAAACCCGTCAATATCGACCGCTTAGAAGCCCTTATTTGTACATTGCCTAGTCGTGAGATGGATTAGGGCCTGTCCTCAATGAAAACGGGCTCGCGAACGTGCCAGCCAGTGCGCCCTGCAAGGAACGGGGCGCGCTGGCTGGTGCGTTTTTCTAAAAAACTCATCTTAAATGAGAGGTTGACGGCTTTCAGGCACGCACCCAAGGAATTGGACGCGACGAATACTGGACGTATCGCCGCGAGCATGGCGCCGGGTGCGTGCCTGAAAGCCGTCAACGCGAGCCCGTTTTCATTGAGGATAAGTCCTAACTTCCTGCTTATTTGATCTTATCTCAAACATAGTGCTATGCCTGTTGGTCAGCGATGACCGCTAAACTTAAGTATCACTAAAGTTATTTCTCCTTTTTTGCGTTTTCTTGTAGCAGTGGATTAGAACTGCAATCATTGCCAAAGCTATTACCACCCCTCCAATACTGCCTCCAATCACAGCGGGGGACACTTTCTTAGATTTAGGAGGTGAAATTGGCTGATGCAGGTTAGTAGGACTGGGTCGCGACACAGGCGGAGTTGTAGGAGGTTTTGCAGAGGGGCGCGGGGCAGATTTTGCGCGTTTCTCAATGGACTCGGAAGATGAAGGATTTCTATTTAACTGTTGTGTTTTCCCCTGACTCCAAGGATCAGAGCGGGCTTGCCCCCCGCTTAGTGAACCATATAGATCTCCTATCCTTTTCGACTTAGAAGATGGTGTGGGAGAGGAGAGTGGTGAGATAGAGGGTGGGGCGGGTTGCTCAGTATTTGCATTTATTTTCATTATTTTCTCCATACGCCAAATCAGGGTTTGATAATCTAGATTAAATAATCACTCTTTTATTTTAAAGCGCTCTATCTTGTTGTATAAGCCAGATGAGTTCATCCTCCCGTCCACTATAGGAGGATGCTTATAAAGATAGGGAATGAAATCGGAAAAAATAAATGCTTAGGCGAAGTTATTGGCTAGCAAGAATGCGTAGCTTAAATAAGCTTTTAATAAGCAGCTATTCCTTAATTAGCTTTTTTTAAAAAGCTATGTTTTTGTCAAATGTGCAGCGTTGCTTAGCGCTTTTATATTTGTTGCTGCACATTGCGGCTCCGGTAGGGTCAAAGGCTAAATTTCAAAGCCCCAAGCTAACGCGCGTAACCACTATCAAGACTATCTGCGCTAACACTAATAAAATCAGTGGAGACAAATCTAGGCCTTTAGTTTGTGGCAAGAAGCGGCGGATTGGATGGAGTAACGGCGCGGTGAGGTGATACAGAACTGCAAAGGCGGGCGATTGCGGCATGGCCCATGACAAAATACTGAAGATCAGGGTGGACCAAATCAATAAATTAAGCGCCCACTTAAAGACAATCAAAAGCGCAACGATCAGCCCGCTAGGTAAAAGGCTAAGTGGATCGCCACCGCCTGAGAGAGTCAATAACACTAAATAGACCAAGGCAGTGAGCCAAGCGGCAAGTAAACTCACGCCATCAATTTTACTTTGCTTAGGTAGAACCCGATGCAGCGGACGCACCAGCCAGTCGGTAGCTTGCCAAACGGTGTGCGATAGAACTGAGTGTGAAACGACATTCACTGTCTGCATCCAAGCACGCAGCAATAGGAGGCTCCCGAAAAGTGTAAAAACGATGTTAATTAAAAAAACTGAAATTTCGTCAAACATCAAACCTTCCTTTTTGATTAGTGAATGGGCAAGCCATTTTTAATGATTTCCTATGCTCGGGCGTCAAAATCAAGAATAAAGCCGCGTATATTTTGCAGAATACACTAGGAAGCGCAATCGATTAGCGTGAAATGGGATAGTAATAAGTATGTGCATTTCATGGCCTAGTGCTGCTTGCTTTTTATAGCATTGTTATAGGCAAGGCATAAAAAAGCGATTTATAGACAGAGGCTAAGAATTTTTCAGGGCTTCTTCGTCGTTGCCTTTCTTTAAGCGATACCTCCTTACCTAAGGTTTTCCGCTCGCTTGCAATAGACATCTAAGGTCTTTTGCTTAACTTAGTTGAATGCTAAATCATTAGAATAGTAAGTTTTTCTTGAAATTGTAATGCCAACAGACAAGGGGGTAATAGGATGTCTTTGAAAACATCGCCAATATTCCCTTCTCGCGAACCAGCGGAGTATGCAAAAAATCTGCGCAAAGCGGTGAAAGAGGGACGGGTTAAAAATAGTAAAAAGAACGTTAAAAGCCGAGCTTGCCCACCGGATAATGCCGCTACTACACAACTAAGCGATGCTTCGTTAGCTCAACACATGGAAGAAGTAAAAGATTTTTTCAGTGACACTGCTTCGATTAATACGCTTGTCGCTGCTGAAAATGCTAGCTTCGATTCTGTTCAGCTGACGCAAACTGTCACTCCTCTAGGAAGAGAAAAAGAAATAAAGCTATATCACGATAGCGATGGAGAGCTTCGTAAGCTGGCTTATCGTGATCAAACATTAATAGGCAAGCGAGAGTTCGAAGTAGAAGAATATTTAGATTCAAGCGGTAATCTGCGCGAGGTCAGATATGTCGTCGACAAACATCCACTCGTGATTTACCTTGCCACGGATGAAGCGCCGTCGGCTAAAAAATCGGATAAGCAGAGTGAATTCTATGAATCACTTTCAAAAAAATTACAAAGTATCAAGAATTATTACTGTGATTTAGATAGTGAGTGGTGGTTCACCTCAGAAGACAGAGAATTAGATAAAAAAAATATACAAGCTCAATTGATCGAGATATTTGATATTAGCCATGATTTTATTGAATACCTCGATAAACGCTCTGCTCAATATCCAGACGAACTAGAGATATTAAGCCAAGAACAAAATGCTGAATTTATTGCAAAAATTGATAGTCGCATTAAAAAGCTGAGTAACGTAATAGCAGAAATAACGGAAAACCAATCTTTACCCAGCGCTTGGGAGTGGCGTTTAGATTTGTTTGTTGGGGTTATTAGCTTGTTTTCTCTATTCTTAGATATGGGCATTACGGCTGCCATTTGTACGTCAGCAAGCTTCATATTAAAAGCCGGTGCAAAAGAGTTTACTTCCCAAACCTTACCGCAAGTAAAAAGTAAAAAACTCATAAAAGGAGTGATTGATTTACTTGAACAAGATATAAAGAATGAGAAAGCCAAAGTTGAAATGACCTTTGCTCAGCGCAATGAGCAAGCATTTGCCCAAGCCAGTACGCAATCAAATGAAATGCACGCAGCCACTGCAAAAGTCGAAGATGAATCGACTCAAATACTTAAGAGCGATCTGCATAAGCCACGCGCAAAAAATGCCGTTGCTGCCAGTACGCGAGCACCACAAGAAGGCATGACAACGCCCTCGGCTATGCAGACCTCCCTTAGCCAAGAAATTCAAGATTTAAAGTTATTAATACAAGAGAAATTTAATGAAGCTGAGCGCACCTCTACGCTTACGCTTGTTGAGCATCGAAAACTTAAAAAGAAATATGAAAATGCCTTTCAAATTGAAGCGCAAAATTTACGTAATAGCTTGGTAAAAATCTCTAATGAAGCTGGGGTTCAGCTGACAGATAGTCAAAGCGACCAAATACTTTCATCTCTCATTAGCGACGGATTAAGTCCTGATAAAAATTATCGCGAAGCTGTCCAAAATCTGGTGAATAACTTTCCTCTATCTGGAAAAATAAAATTCTTCCTTGATGAAAAAGATAATCAATATTGGCAGAGCTTGCAAGAATTGAAACCTTTATATTTGGAAGAAGGAATGAATTCAGAAGAGATAGAAAACGAATTATTCAAGCATGCGGAAATTAACCATAGCCAAATAAAACTAGCGTCTGAAGATGTACTAAAAGCTGCTCAACTTTGATCAAAGCTAGCAAAGATCTTAGCTTTGTTAATGCGCTTCTAAAGCCCTGTTTTTGAACTACACCCTAAAAGCTAGACGCTGCTCCGAACTTTTAGGGTGTTTTTTTATGAATCAACACAGGAGGGGTTAAGGCTTTTATTGATGCAAGATTATCTGTTGGGTACTGCCAGACTTAGCACTCCCTAATTCATAGCAAGTTTGTGTATTTTTATCTTCTGCTAATTATTTATATAAAATTATATTAATAATTTAATGATAAATATTAAACATTAAGCATTCTATCCTTCTATAGAGTGTTTAATTCCTTTTTTGTTTAGCGTAGAAGAAATGAAATCTCTTAGTTGTTTAATTGGAATGTTGTATGATAAATCAATGAAGTTTATTGAATTCGGTAGATTTTCAATTAAAATTTTTGCGCTGTAAAAATCAATAGAGCAATTTGATAAATCTAAATATCTAACCCCGGAATTTTTAATATACTGGCATAATATGCGTGCACCTTCCCCTCTAATTCCTGGATTGCAGGCGAGGGATAGAGTGCCAATTTTTTTGTCTGATAGTATTTTTGCTAATTCTTCTATATGCTCAGTTCTAATTTCGTTTTGATCTAAAAATAAGACATCAATTTCTATATTTCTATTATTTTTTATAACATTAATAATTTTATTTATTAGTTCATCTGTTGTTGTAGGTAGCTTTTTATATAGAATCCCTCCATGATTGGAGGCTTCTAATATTTCCCCAAATGGAAAGTCTTTAATAAAATGACCGACGCTACTCTTTTCTTCTGGGTGCGTATTCATCCCTAATGAAATCATCCAATCATTTTTTAATGCCTCATTTATATTTAGGGGTAATCTGCAATAAAATGAATTTTTATTTGTGGCAATATTGGCTGCCCATAGAGAAAGATTTTTTATGTCTTGTTTATTTGCTAGCGCATCAAGTAATAATAAGTGTGATTTGGGAATACTTCTATTTTCCCATAAAAAATCATTGTAAAGGCTTATGTTTTGTATTTTGAAATTAAATTTTTTAACTCCTTCTATTATTTTTTCCATTCCATAAAAAATTTCTTTGCTTAATTGTTCAAAGTCTTCTACTTCATTCCATAATTCATCAACTATAATAGATTTTATGCTTTGATCGCATAGTTTGGCTTCGTCATATTCTTTGTTATTTTCTTGTGTATTAATTTTTTTTCTTAAAACTTCTTCAAGATTTTCTTGGAAGGCTTTGAATTGATTTTGATTGGTATTGCTATTTTGCTCAAATATTCTGTGTAAAGGGAGTAATGAAGGACTTATATTCATAATATTTTTTTGTTAATTTTAGATGTGGTGATGGTATATTTAATAAGATTTTTTAAAAATTCCTTTTATTTAAAAGTTATTTCTTTTTTTGAGCTATAGGTTGTTTTTACTATTTTTTTGATTATTAATTTTAGCGTTGCTTTACTTTTTAACGGGCAGTCTTTGATTGAATAAGACTAATGAAATCCATAACATTCGATCTTTTCCCTCCATCTCATGGCAGTCGTGAAGTGATTGGGCCTCGCTCTTTTATTTTGCGTGGCTTTGCTGAGCCTTATGTCGATAAGCTATTGCCAGCTATTCATGCGCTGCAACAACAAACAGCTTTTCGGTATCTCGTTACGCCCGGTGGTTTCACGATGTCGGTTGGGTTAATGAATTGTGGGCAACTGGGCTGGTTTTCTGATCGAGATGGTTATCGATACACGGAGAAAGACCCGGAAACTGGTTTAGCTTGGCCTTCGATGCCTGCTTTTTTTGCTCAATTAGCACGCGAGGCAGCTGCCGAGGCAGGGTTTGATAATTTCAAGCCAGATGCTTGCCTAGTTAATCGTTATTTGCCAGGAAGTCGACTCTCTTTGCATCAGGATAAAAGTGAGGATGATTTAAACTCTCCCATCGTCTCAGTGTCTCTTGGGGCGCCCGCTATTTTTCTATTCGGTACGCTCGAGCGTAGCGGTAAGACCGTACGCACTCAATTAGTACATGGTGATGTTGTGGTGTGGGGTGGAGAGGATCGACTGCGTTATCACGGCGTATTACCCCTCAGAGAAGACCACCATCCTTTGCTAGGTGCGCAACGCATTAATCTCACCTTTCGTAAGGTACGCTGAGATTGGAATAACACTAGTCATAGAGACGTTGTATTGTGTAGTTTGCTGTTAGAGCAGCGCTTGCAGGATGCTGTCTTAGCCTGGCGTTAAGGTTAGCGAAAAACTTATTGGGTACAATTCTGCCAACCTTTATATCGCTTCTAAGCTCGAATTGATGAGAGCTTAGGTTTAAGGCATTGAAAAACAGCCAAGCCGTCCCCATTATTGGTGGGTTACCTAATTTTTATGATTTAACGTTTTTGAGGATTTAGACCATGGCACAAGAAACCATGAGCTTCCAGGCGGAAGTGAAGCAGCTTCTGCACTTGATGATTCATTCGCTATATAGCCATAAAGAAATTTTTATGCGCGAGCTGATTTCAAATGCGTCGGATGCGGCGGATAAGTTGCGTTTTGAGGCGATTGCTGATGTTTCGCTGTATGAAAATGATCCGAATTTGCGCATTCGTGTGTCGTATGACAAAGAGGCACGCACGATTACGATTGAAGATAACGGTATTGGGATGAGCCGTGATGAGGTGGTTTCGCATCTCGGCACGATTGCGCGCTCAGGAACAAAAGAATTTTTTACCAAGCTATCAGGCGATGAGCAAAAAGATGCTGCGCTGATTGGCCAGTTTGGGGTAGGTTTTTATTCGGGTTTTATTGTTGCCAATAAAATTACGGTTGAAACACGTCGCGCGGGGTTATCCGCGAATGAAGGCGTGCGCTGGGAAAGTGCAGGCGAGGGCGAGTTTAGCCTTGAAACCATTGAGCGTGCTGACCGTGGTACGTCGATTATTTTGCATCTGCGCGAGGGTGAAGATGAGTTCCTCTCTGCGTGGCAGCTGAAATCTGTTATCCAAAAATATTCAGACCATATCGCCTTGCCCATCTTGATGCAAAAAGAAGAATGGGATCAGGAAAAAGGTGAAATGGTGCGCCAAGATGAGGACGAAACGGTTAATCAAGCCAGCGCTATCTGGACGCGTGCGAAGAATGAAATTAGCGATGAGCAGTACCAGCATTTTTATCAGCATCTGACGCATGCTAATGAAGCGCCTTTGGCTTGGACGCATAATCGCGTGGAAGGGCGTAATGAATATACCCAGCTGTTGTATTTGCCAGCACGAGCGCCATTTGATTTGTGGGATCGCGATCAGCCAAGCGGCTTGAAGTTGTATGTGAAGCGCGTTTTTATTATGGATGACGCTAAGCAGCTGCTGCCATCTTATTTGCGCTTTATCCGTGGTGTGGTCGATTCCAATGATTTGCCTCTCAATGTGTCACGCGAACTTTTGCAGCAAAGCCGCGATGTGAAGTCAATTCATGATGGAGTGACAAAGCGTGTGCTGACTATGTTGGAAGACTTGGCAGAAAAAGATGCCAGCCAATACCAAACCTTTTGGGATAATTTTGGTCAAGCTTTTAAAGAAGGGATGGGCGAAGACCAAGCGAACCGAGAGCGTATTGCAAAATTATTGCGCTTTGCCAGCACGCATGCTGATACTGCTCAGCAAACAGTGACCTTGGCTGATTATGTGCAGCGGATGAAAGAGGGCCAAACGCATATTTATTATCTGACGGCGGATAGTTGGCAGGCGGCTCGCAATAGTCCGCATCTCGAAGTGTTCCGCAAAAAAGAGGTGGAAGTCTTGCTGCTTACCGAGCGGGTTGATGAGTGGATGCTTTCGTTCTTGCGCGAATTTGATGGTAAGCCGATGACCAGCGTAGCGCGTGGCGACCTCGATTTAGGCGGCTTAAATGATGAGGACAAAAAAGCGCAGGAAGAAGTCAATCAAACCTTAAAGCCACTACTCGAAAAAATGCAGGAAGTGCTGAAAGAGAAAGCCAAAGAAGTGCGCCTCACTTTTAGACTCACTGACTCACCTTCTTGCTTGGTGGCGGATAACGATGAAATGAGCGGTTATTTGCAGCGTCTATTAAAAGCTTCTGGCCAAAAAACACCTGACTTTAAGCCAATTCTTGAAATTAACGCTGAGCATCCACTGATTGAGCGGCTAAATAAGCGCTTCACTTTAGATCAGCCAGATTTTGCTGACTGGTGTTATCTGTTATTTGATCAAGCATTATTGGCTGAAGGGGGCTCATTAGAAGACCCAGCTAATTATGTGAAGCGGACAAACGCTTTATTGTTGGCCGATTCTTAATAGAGTCTGTTCAGCTGGGCTATATGCCCGGCTGAACGCTTTGTCTGGGATGCCGATGCTTTTCAATCCAGCTAACTCACAATGGCGCATCGCACCACGCGCCATTTTCTCTTCTACCCAAAAAGATTGGCTAAGCCGTGGCGGCTCGCTAACGCAGCATTTGACGGCCTTAGGTCAGTTTGACGTATTGCTGATACGAGAGGCCGTTGAATTGGGGCGGGCGGATGAATCTGCCTGTTTAGGCGTAAATGCGCGAACGCTACTGTGGGTGCGCGAGGTTTTGTTGCGAGTCAATGGCACGCCCTTTGTAGCTGCGCGTAGCGTGGTGCCATTGGCTGCTAGTCGTGGCGTTTGGCGCGCCTTGCGTGGCTTGCATACTCAATCGTTGAGTACTTTGTTATATCAAGACAAGTCAATTACGCGTTCAGTGCTGGCGAGCCGACGTATTAGCCGGTGTCATCCGCTTTACCGCTTGGCATGTATGGGTGGTGCAAAAGCTAGCAAGACCTCTACCTTAGCTGCGCGCCGCTCAATTTTTGTGCGCAAAGGTGTGCCGTTACTGGTGACAGAGTGTCTGTTAGATACGCTATGGATGCGTTTGGCCGAGCGCAACAAGATTAAGGTGAGCACATGCGACTGACAGGTTTCCCGCCAGTGCTTGCGCCTGATACGCGCCTCTTATTGCTGGGTAGTTTTCCAGGTGAAGCGTCGCTTGCTGCGACTCAATATTATGCGCATCCGCGCAATCAATTCTGGCGTTTGTTAGGAGAGCTACTAGACGAACCTTTGGTAGCACTTGACTACCCACAGCGGCTTGAGCGCGTTTTAGCGCATCAAATTGGCGTGTGGGACGTGCTCGCAGCGTGTGAGCGCAGCGGCAGCCTGGATACGGCAATCCGTGCCGCTAGCCCAAATGATTTTGCCTTACTAAAAAAACTTGCCCCACAACTTTGTAAAATTGGCTTTAACGGTAAAGCAGCCGGCCGCTTTGAGTCGGTTATGCGCGCTGCGGGTTATCAAACGGCTGTCTTACCTTCATCTAGCCCGGCTTATGCGGCCTTATCCTTCGAAGAAAAGCTGCTTTTATGGCGTGAACGCTTACAGAACGACCTGTAGCAAATGCTGAATGCCAGTGTGCACGCCGATTTAGGCAGTGCGCTTACCTTGTTTTTCCCTTAGGTAGAGAGCGGGTTGAATCGGCTTTTTTAGGCAAAAAAACGGATCAGCTTTTATGAAAAAGTTTGTTAGTTTGTGAGATCACCACATTCTAAGGAAAATTAAATGCTCCCTGTTTCAGGCTCTTCTTCAGTTCATCATCCTAATAGCTCAAGCACATCAACCGATCAATCTACAAATTCTATTTCTTCAACACGTAGACCAAGCCCACTTCGAATTGAAGAACTGCGAAGAGAAATCGAAAAAAATATAGATGATATAAATTCAAAAATTGCTTTGTGGCAAGTATTGGCCACCTCTTCAACAAATGAAGGTAATGCAGTCTTTTTTTGGGAAACACTTTATGGAGTGACAAGAGAGCTGAAACGACATGAAGAGGAAATACAGTCACGTTCACAGCGGCTAACAGAAATTAAAGAAGAAATTGAAGGAAAAAGACATATAAGTCCGGAGAGAATAGTTGGATTTGAATCTGAAATTGAAGAAATGCTGCATAAGAGCCAGGAAAGAATAGCTAGTCTTGAAGCTGAAAAATCTCTTCACACAGAAAAAATAAATACACTTAAAAGTAACAGCTCTTTATTTAAGTGGAAATTTTTTGAAAATAACTTTGAATTACGAGCATTTATGCTCGAATGCCCTCCCTCTCGCCTATTTAATACAAGAAATGCTAGGATTTTTACTAGCCGGTACGAATTACTTTCCCCTCACTATCTAACATTCGACGAATGTGACACAGCCTTACGGGGGGTTAAAGGATTTCTAGACGCTGGTGCTTATACACCGGATTCACAGCCAAGCTTAAATAGGGCTAGAGAGATACAAGAAGAACTCTTAGAAAAGTGGTTTGAACTTTTCTCTGCTTCGTCGCTTCAGATAAACTTTAAAAAATGTGAATCAGTAAAAAAATATTTTTTAAAAGACCTAGAAGGGCCGAGACCACGGCGTGGACAGCAAAGCGCCGATGAAACATTAGGCATTGCACTAAGGGGTTTGGCAGAAGGGCCTACCCAAGAATTTGGTCGAATATTAAAAGAGATGGGACTAAATTTACTTTTTCCCAATAACTCTACAAAAATATATTTGAATCCTTTAGTCTATCAAGCATTAATAAAATATTTTCTGAGCTTACCTCAAGAAGCGATCAGACCTATCGTGAAAAAGTTAGGTAGCGACTATTTGGATTCGTTGCCAATGGAACTTAGATCTATAGTTTTGGAAAAAATACAGTTATTCTCACAAGAAGAAGAATTTTCTAATCTGTTTATAGAAATAATAAAAAAATTATCATTTTTAGAGAAAATGTCACTGTTGAAGGGTAATTCAAGATTGCCACATAATGTAATTTTGGTTATTTTAAATAATAGCTTAGAAAATATAAAAAATAAAAGTAGAGGTAAATACGTAGAGGAAATAAAATTATTAAGTCATTTTCATGATTATTTTAAAGTGATAGCAGAAAATGAATTGGAAGTTATATTAAATGATATTGTGGAATTATTAGATAAAATTCATCAACTTGACTTATTATCTAGGTATCCTAGAGATTATGGTAGCAATACTATTCATTTGAATAGTCAATATAGAATTTTAGAAATTTTAGATATATTTTTGAAAAAAGTTCCCAGGGAAGCAATTACTCCAGTCTTAATGGGTATAACAGAAGTATGGGAATTATTTTCCGAGACAAAAAAATATGAATTGATGGGGTTGCTAAAGGAATATTTACCAAGTGCAATTAACAAAAATAAAATACTCGCTAGCATGATAAAAAATTGGGAGCCTCTGTTTAAAAAAGATCGGCCTAAAATTATTGAATTGCTTACTCCATATTTAAATGGTAGCGATGATCAGGAAGTGCCTCTATCTATTTTGAAAGAATTAGCGGGAAAATGGCAGGATTTATCTGTAGGCGAGCAAAAAAAAGTTCTTGATTGGATGGGTTCTTATTTATCTCAAGATAGCTATCGAGATAGATATCCAGAATTATTAGAAGCCATTCGAGAAAATTTTGAAAAACTATCTAAAACCGCACAGCCTAAAGCATCCACTTTACTTAAGCGAGCTAGTGCTTAGCGCCAATCAAATGCTAAACACTGCACTGGATAAATGACGAATATCTGAAAACAGAAAGTAAATATCTGGCCGAGGTAGTGCTTATTAATCTGCAGTGAGGGCGCGATTTTGCCTCGGCCATATTTATCTGACTACTTACAGTGTCATGGGTAAATCCAAAAAATCTTAAGACGTCACTTTTTATAAGCAGGCCTTTATTTGCGCTTGCTCTTTATGATGATTGCTTAGTATCTATCTATTCGACGCTTTTTTGCTGATTGACTAGCGCTTCAAGCCTGAGCGTATCGGCAACGAATTGTCGAATTCCTTCGGCTAATTTTTCAGTTGTCATCGCATCTTGATTAAGTTGGTAGCGAAAAGTTGGCTCATCCAATTGGATTTGTTCAACCGTTTCGTTTGCTGCCTGCGGCAATAATTTACGCGCAAATGTACGCGAGCTATCTTGCAGCTCTTGCAATAAAGATGGGCTGATGGTGAGCAAATCACAACCGGCGAGCGCCATAATTTGTGCAGTGCTACGAAAGCTCGCCGCCATAATTTCAGTGGCATAGCCAAATTGCTTATAGTAGTCATAGATGCGTCGCACTGACTCCACACCTGGTCCAGCTAAATTAGTGTCGCGTGCTTCTTCTGCCTTATTGACCTGCATTTTGGCTTTTTGCTGATACCAATCATCGATGCGACCAACAAAAGGCGAAATCAGTTTCACTCCAGCTTCAGCACAGGCGACGGCTTGCGATAGAGAAAAGAGCAAGGTCATATTGCAGTTAATGCCTGAGCGTTCAAGTATTTCAGCAGCTCGAATCCCTTCCCACGTCGATGCAATTTTGATTAGCACGCGCTCACGCGCAACGCCTAATTTTTCATAGAGTGCTATCAGTGTATGAGCTTTTTCAACGGTAGCTAGCGTGTTAAATGACAGCCGCGCATCGACTTCAGTTGAGACGCGTCCCGGAATAATCGAGAGAATCTCGCATCCAATAGTGACTAATAGATGGTCGATGATCTGATCTGCTGTCTGTGTACGATGCTTGTGCACAATCTGATTCAATAGTGGGCGGTACTCACCCTGGGTGACTGCTTTTAAAATCAGTGACGGATTAGTGGTTGCATCTTGTGGTTGATAGCTTTTTAAAAGCAGAAAATCACTCGTATCCGCTACGACAGTGCTGTATTTTTTTAGCGTATCAAGTGCATTCATGGTATTTCCTCAACTATTTTTTTAATTATCATGCTTGTTGCTTGGCTTTCTGAGATGTCTTCTTAGAACCAGTTCTAAGCCGTCTTCCATAGCATAGTAGTTAACAGAGCAGTGCATGATAAGAAAATGATTGAAATAGACTCAGGTTAATAAGGAACTGTTGAATAAAAAAGCGCATATAAGTCGCCCCGTAATAGACGGCGGGCTTTGCGCGCGTTACAATCGGCGGTTTTTCTCGGCCTGTTTGCATTGAGAAGCTATGAATAAATTGGTCATTTCGGCCGTCTTTACGATGTTTTTATCAGCCATGAGCACCGCGCACGGTGAATCTACTGCTGCGCAGCGTAAAGTCGAAATATGTATAGGTTGCCACAATATCGCGGATTACCGCACGGGCTTTCCCGAGGTGTATCGGGTGCCTATGCTGGGTGGCCAAAACGCTAAATATATTGAAACTGCTTTGCAGCAATATAAAAATGGCACCCGTAAATTTTCACCGATGCAGGCTATTGCTGCCTCATTAAGTGATCAAGATATCGCTGAAATTGCGGCTTACTATGCCGCGCAAAAGCCATCTGATAAGCATCGCCCTAAACCATAAAGCCAATAAGATTTTTTGCATTGTCGCAAAAGGATAGAAAGATCGATGAAAAAGCGTTTGACAGCCATCGCCGTGTTTAGCGCCCTGCAATTGGCTCAATTAGCTCAATTGGCATACGCCGCTGATATCAGCAATGGCCGCACGCTAGTTGAACGCAATAATTGTGCAGCCTGTCACGGTGCTAATTTTAATCAGCCAATTAGTCCCGACTATCCAAAGCTTGGAGGGCAGCATGCTGATTATCTCTATTTCTCAATGCGTGCTTACCAAATAGCGGATAGCAACCCATTAGTTGGCCGTAATCACCCCATCATGCAAGTGCAAGTGCAGAATCTGTCACAAAGTGATCTGCTCGATATTGCCGCCTACATTGAATCATTGCCTGGCGACTTGACGCAGAAAAGATAATCCATTGCGTTACAAAGAAAGGTAAATAAGCGAGGAGTAGCGTTACATCTACTTCTCGCTTATTGCTTGCCTCTACATTCCTTGAATGCCCCTCTGCTTCAGCTCCCCGCTAACCCTGCCTTACGAGAAACACGTGGCACTTTAATGCTAGGTGGTGGTGTTTTTTGCTTAAACTCACATAGTGTTGCCAGCGGGCAGCGCCAGCACTCAGGTGTGCGTGCCTTGCAAATATAGCGGCCATGCAAAATCAGCCAATGATGGGCGTCGTGTTGAAACTGTCGTGGGGTATGTTTTTCCAGTGCACGTTCAACTTCTCGCACATTTTTGCCGGGTGCTAAGCCAGTTCGATTAGCCACCCGAAAAATATGCGTGTCTACCGCAATAGTAGGGTGCCCGAAAGCGGTATTCAGCACTACGCTGGCTGTTTTAGGGCCGACGCCTGGCAGCGACTCGAGCGCTTTCCGATCAGCCGGAACATTGCCGTCATAGTGTTCGAGCAACAGCCCGCATAAGGCAATAACATTTCTGGCCTTGGTGCGAAATAGGTTGATGGTTTTGAGATATTCCAACAGCTGAGTTTCACCGAGTGCGCACATCGCTTGCGGCGTATTGGCCACCGTAAATAATTTGCGCGTGGCTAAATTGACTGATTTATCGGTTGCCTGCGCTGACAGCACCACAGCAACCAAAAGCTCAAACGGACTTTTATATTCAAGCTCGGTAGTTGGATGAGGATCTAGGCTTTGTAGTGTTTCATAAATTGCAAAGCGTTTTGCAGCATTCATACTTTCCCTTTCTGCATTTCTTTTCTATAGCTTATCTATTCTATTGATTTACCTCTTAGGGTAGAGCATCGCTGCTATGCATGCTTTCTTCGCTTTTCTCTTTGGCTCTAATCCTATTTTGCACTTCTATCGCTTGCTGGCGTTGGCGTGCACGTGCCAAGGCTGCTTGGACAAGCGCTTGCCTTTTACTAGAAGCATCGTGGGTAGCCTCTGCGCTGGTGGGAAGAGTGGGTGGGGGGAGCGGGGCTTGGCTATTCTCCGCTGGCGTAGCAGGTGCCTTTGTTTTGGTAGAGGTTAATGCGCGTTTGTGTCTATTGAGGTGACGCTCATGGCGACTGCGTGCCGCATCAGCTTGTGGTTGTGACCAAGCTTGCCAACCAGTTGCAGCACCCGTGACTGGTACCATCGTAATGCAGTCAACAGGGCAGGGCGGCACACATAAATCGCAGCCCGTGCAGAGCGCTGTCACTACCGTGTGCATTTGTTTGGGGGCGCCAGCTATAGCATCTACTGGACAAGCTTGGATGCAAAGCGTACAGCCAATACACAGTGTTTCATCAATCAACGCGACTGTGCGTGGTCGCTCAACGCCATTTTCCGGGTTAAGCGCAATCACTGGTTTATGCAAAAGTGCAGCCAGGCGTTCTATTCCTTCTTGGCCACCTGGCGGGCATTGGTTGTAGCTCGCTGTGCCATTTGCAATGGCTTCAGCATAAGGCTTACAGCCTGCATAGCCGCATTTGGTGCATTGTGTTTGGGGCAGCAGCTGATTGATTTGATCAGTGAGTTGATCAATAGGGCGATCAGTAAGGCCAGGAGCAAGCTTAGCGGAATCAGTCACGAGAAAATTAAGCTATCGATAAAAAAGAGATTGAAACAAGGTTGAGCAGTAAGAAAGTAGGTATAAACACGCTGTTACCTTCAACTATTCAATCTTAACGTAGTGAGCAGTGAGAGAGAGGGTTTTGCGTAAATCCTAGCGTCAAACTAGAAAATTGACTAAGCTAGCGCGTTTTTATTATGGCTAAAGCCAAAGAATAAGGCATGACATCTGACCCCGAGCGCCAAGCGCATTTTATGTCGCTTGCGTTAGCCGCAGCACAACAGGCTCGTATGCAAGGTGAAGTGCCGGTTGGCGCGATTGTTGTACGCGATGATCAAGTGGTGGCAAGCGGATTTAACTGTCCCATCAGCACGCATGACCCTTCAGCACACGCTGAAATGGTCGCGTTACGCGCTGCCGCCAAAATATTAGGTAATTATCGACTGCCTGGCTGCGAATTGTATGTCACGCTTGAGCCTTGCTTAATGTGCGCAGGTGTCATTATGCAAGCGCGCCTTGCACGTATCGTATTTGGTGCACGCGACCCGAAAACAGGGGTATGCGGCAGCGTGCTTGATGCTTTTGGTACACGTCAACTGAATCATCATACGCAAGTTGAAGGGGGAATCATGGAAGCTGAGTGCGCGCATGTGCTCAAGGATTTCTTTGCTGCCAAGCGCAGTGCCTTGCGTGCGGCTAACAAATTGTAGAATCTATTTTTTTAAATGACTAACCGCTAACCAAGCGTAGTAAGGGCGTACAAAAATACGAACTTGTGCCTACAGCATTAGCTTTCCTAGTCACTGAAAACTCGCCCATGCACAAGCCATGATGGAAACCCCTAACCCGATCAAGCATCGCATCTTTTCTCTAATTGCCCCCTCGGGTTATCCGAAAGAGCAAGCTACCGTACAACGTGCCTTACAACGCCTGCAGGCGCAAGGTGCAACGGTTACTGATATCGCTGTGACACAACGACGCTTTCAACGCTTTGCCGGGACTGATGCACAGCGAGCCGCTGACATCAATCAACTCGTTAACCCCGCACAACCATTACCTGATGTAGTGCTCTCCATACGCGGTGGCTACGGGGCTACCCGCATTTTGCCCATGCTTGACTATGCTGGCTTGCGGCGCCGCCTGACGGGCAAACCCACTGTGCTGATTGGCTATAGTGATTTCACTGCTATTCAAATGGCGCTCTTAGCAAAGGCTAGTCTGCCCACTTTTGCGGGGCCAATGTTATGCAGTGACTTTGGCGCTGAGATACTCAGTGATTTTACGATGCGTCATTTTCAAAATATTTTAGCGGCGCCTGAAGTCACGATAAAAAGCACCGTGTCACAACACCAATCGGCCCACGTCAGCGGCACGCTTTGGGGCGGTAATTTAGCGATTATCGCGTCGCTGATAGGTACGCCTTACTTCCCTCAAATTGACGGTGGCATTCTCTTTCTCGAAGATGTGAATGAAGCACCTTTTAGAATTGAGAGAATGATTTATCAACTTCACTATGCTGGCGTGTTAGCCCGTCAACAGGCACTTATTTTAGGTGACTTCAGTGCCGGTCAGCCTGCTGAGCAAAACAGCCCCTATGGCATGCCAGAAATGATTGAACAAATTCGCTCAGTGATTGGCATCCCAGTCATCACCCACCTGCCGTTTGGCCATTGCCCAGACCTTGTCACTCTCCCAGTTGGCACACCCGCCACGTTAATTGCAAACGAGCACGGTTTTTCTTTGACTGTGCGCGACTATCCTTACCAGTCAATAAAAGAAACAAAATAATTAATTGGTTGAGTGGCTATGGACTATAGCGAAAGCATAATTCTGATAAGTGAAATAACAGGCTTTAAGAAGCTGTTTACGGTCTTCAAAATTATGCTTGCCGCCATCCCTGCATAAAGAGCTCAACAGCAAAAATATGCAGGATATCCATAAAGTATTCATTTCGACCTTTGCTGCTTTCTTGGATAGCCATGTGCGTTTTAGCTACATCGATATAGCCTTCCTTTGCAAGGAAGCCTTCTAAGCAGAGCTCCATAATATGTTTTTTATGCTGACGGATACCGAGTAGATCAATGCCTGAAGTTTCCCCTTTATTGCGTCGCCATAGATTGGCGTAGTCGGTTGCCCGTGAGACCGATTTTCTTAAAATAATGCGGTTATGCACTCCCTCAAAGTGCGTATAGCTAGGGGTAGAGACCCCTAACTCAATCATGGGTTGGCACAAAAAAGGGTAATGCGTAAGGTTTTTAAAAGGGTGAGCAGGTGCTCGGATATCATCCAATGATAAAAAAGCTAAAAATAGTTGATACAACTTACCTGGTCGACGAATTTTTGTTTTTTGAAAAAATGGATGTAAATGAGCTCGGCCCTTGCTGGTTAACTGTTGAGATGCCTCGGAGGACAGAGCAAAGTTGCCATTGATATTTTCAGAAGGGTCTGCAGCAAAGAGGGACTGCATGGCCTTGCGCGCCACTTGTGGGAGCGACGTTCTGTGCATCAATGCCAATTCCATCGCAATCTTCATCATTTGCCGCCAGCGTAAGCCAAGCACCGCATCCGCCAGCACACTAAAAGGCGGTGGGGCAAGGAACAGAGCATCGCCGCCATGTCCGCTGATAAGTGGCGTGTTTTCCTGATTTTCTAGCCGACTTGCAAACTCTTGATTGAATCCTAGCAGGCAGTATCTAATGTGCGGCTTTGCCATGCGTGGAATGGTTTGCACAGGTGCGAAGGACAGCGTTTGTGTATCAACTTCATGCAAGTGGGCTCGCGCATGTTGTGCAACACTTTTCGCATGCGCCAGCTCATTGGAAGAAGCAACCTGCGCGTTGTAATAATGGGCACACGTCAATTGTCTTTCAGGCGCAGATATCGCGCGCAAAGCGAGTAAAACTGAGCTGGACTCCAATCCGCCCGAAAGTTCCAATACCGGATGGCTGATATGGGAGATATGTAGTTTCAGATAACTTTTGAGTAAGTCAAATGGGTTTTGCGTCGCACTTTGGGAAGAGTGCGCTAGCGGATCCCAAACTGGCATGATGTGTGGTTTGCGCCTCGGCGTGCAGACAAGCGCACAGCCTGCGGGGAGTTCAGATATAGAATCAAAGGGCATATCGCCATTTTGCACCGACCCGGTATGCAACCAGGCGGGGAAAAAAGCCCCATTCCATCCCGGGCGCTCGCCGCGTTCGCTAAGTGCTTCGTATAAGCAATTGATCGAATCTGAAAATAATAAGCCGTAGCGCGCTGACCAAGACCAATACACTGCCCATTGACTGCTAGGATCGCTGACGCAGATAAATTGCTGCGCTACCTTGTCAAAGCATACCCAGAGATATTTTCCCCAAAATTGGGCGGTGAGCTGCTCAGGGCCTTTTAACACAATGGCAGGTAAATCCGCTTTGCTTAGCGGGCGATTATCGGCTTTAGAAAATACATTTCCATATAAGCAATAGTAATGAGTGGCATTGTCTTCTTGCAGCATATGCGTGCTGTGTAGGCCTTCTTCTTCCTGCCAGAGTGCCCCCGCGACTTGGTTTTCTTTATTAAGAATGACTTGCCAGCGTCGATTTGGTGCCAAACAATCTTGTGAATGCGGATAGACGATGCCGAGTAAGGTCATGAGGGAGTTCTAATAAGGAAGTAGGAAAGTCCAGGATGACAGATAGCTCTTCCCTTCTGCTCGGGCTATCGCCAATCACTACACCATTGGCTTCTGACCATGCGTGCGCATAGAAAGGAAAAGATTGCACGCCGATTACTAGCTTTAAAGCCAGTCCAGCCTGCGCGCACAAGCGGGTTAGTGCTACTGACCATTCCAAGCATTTCGTTGATTTGAAGTAGAGCAAACAAGCCCAGTTGAGTGCCTTCACAAACGGTGCATAGTCCACTGGTTGGCCAAACACTAAGTCTGTTTCTTGATGGGCGCGCGCGCACTGTTGCAGAAGTCCAGGGAGTTTCTCGCGAGTCGCACACTTGTGTACCGACCTCAAAATAAAGAGTGCTTTAACAATTAAACTTAATGGAGGACGATCGTCAAAAGCGTCCTCAGGCAATTTCCAGCCATTAGCTGACATTCCGCCGGTTTGTGGCGTAGGACTGACTGTGTTGAATTTAAGATCAAGATGAGGAAAAGTCGCCTCTGTGAGCCATCCTGCACTAATCAATTGTTTGAGTAGGGCTGTAGATTGGGCTGTATGGGGCGGTGCATTTGGCAATTGCAGGCCAATATACGGAGCCACTTGAGCAGACTGGGTATGTGATAACACAGCGTATCGATCACGAGTGGTATCTAGCATGATGATCTGATTAGAAAAACATGCGCCCAAAACGGAGGGCATGAAATGATGGAACATATTTGCCCGCTTTTCGTGTGACAGCTAAGGAACCTCTGCATAACCCCTGTAGCGGCGTCATGCCTCCTTGCCGTACTAGTGTACTGTCTGCGTCGGCATTCCTTGCTACAGGGGTTATGCAGAGGTTCTTTTATGGTAGAACACATGAATGCTTCACCTCCCGGGCTCTTCGATTAGGCTAATTGGGCTTCCTCATAGAGAGGGAGGTGAAGGGTACTTGCTTACTGCATTGAATTATTTTTTTATTTTTATATTTTTAATGCTTATAGAAAGCGACCAACGCCAGCTTCTCTATATTGTCCAGAGCCGCCTAAGGTGATTTCAGAAGCACAGAATTCTGTGAATAATTCATTTTCTTCTTGAAAATCAACAGTTTCGGTCGTGTTGAGGTCTTTGTTATTCATATTATTCTCCTGAATATTAAAAATAAAAATAAGAAAATAAAAAACAATGCCACAAGCAAGCTGCGCAAGTGGCTAAATTTGTCAGTTCCAATTGAAACCGACAAACTCAGCATAATTTATGAAAGAATTTTTTTGGATAAGATAAATACCTTGTTTTTATTAAGCTGATTATGTTGTGTGAGCTTTTCGTTTCACGTTGGCAATTATCAGGTTGATGTCGTATATCAAATATTTAATCAATAATATATTTGGCGAATAATTTGGCAAGTTCACTGCGCTGGCATATGAGCATTTCAGGCATTACTCACTTGCCATTTGACCAAGGTATAGATCTGCCACCCTCTCGGCGGGCATTCTCGTTAAGCTTATCGCAAATAGCCAGGGGGTTACTTTAATCGTGCGGGTTTATACTTATTGACGAAAATGAAAAAATAAATAATTAAGCGGCTCACTGTTTGGAAATGCGGCAGTGGACTGCTATAAAATTATTTAAGTTTTATACTTATAGTATTTCTTTAGCCCTAGCATTTTCCTGCTTCTCCCATCCTAATATTTTAATAATCCGTATTTCTGTGAAATAAATTATCGGTTGAAAAATATTATCTTGAAATTTTCTGTTTCTGAATTTCGCTTTTTTAAACTAATTTTCGTAAATTAAGATGGATGATATCGAATAAATCTATATTTTATATAAGATAAATAAGTTTTTAGAATTGTTTTTATCACGCTGAGTAAAATATTTCAGGAGATATATGAGGTATCTCGATAATGTTATAGGCTGGTTAGCGGGGATGCGGAATGGATCTGAAGTCGGTGAGATAGAAGAGCCAATCCTTGCACGTGCCGAAAATCACTCAGATTTACAATCTTTACCTAATAGAACTGGCACTTATACTATGCCAGGTGCCTTTCCAAATAATATTTTTCAACAGAATATTGTTCAAAATAATCATTCTTTAATAATTCCTTTATCTCAGTGTATTCAAGAGGAAATTGAGCAATGGGGAAGTAGGAATAGAGCAAAAAAATGGGTGAATTATTTTAATAGAAATGGTGACATTGAAGATATATTGCTATTGCTAGAAAAACTGAGGAAAAGCACAAAGAACCGAAGCCTTAATTTGATAAGACAGAGGGTTAGGGAGGTATTAAAAAAATTAGAAGAAGAAAAAGAAAGAGGGGAGGAGGAGTTATTTATAAAGTGCGTTGAACTAGCTAAAGAAGCAAATGCTACTTGCGAAGACAAAGCCTTGATTGGCTTAGAAAATATTGAATTTTCCATGATTGAGCACGACGCTTTAAAGGGAAAATATGACTGGCAAGAATTATTAAAAATCGGTAAGCGAGCGTGCCGAGAAATAGAAGTTAGGCGGATTACTCAACAAGTAGTTGAGAAGCAAATAAGACGGATTGAAGAAGACAACCCAGGCGCAGATCAGCAGGTTATTGAAGGCTTAGTTGACCCAGCAGAAATATATCTTAAGTTAATGATTGAGCTAAAGAAAAATTTTGATCTTCCTATAAAAAGCGATTATATGGAGTACTCAACTACTGCCCGTCTTACACCAAATGATATTAACCGAGCTGAAAAAAAGTTACGCGCTCTGGAAAATAGCGCAGAAATGTTTGCTTTTTTAAGCAAATATCCTCCTTGGCAAGCTTATCTGCACCGAGAGCGAGTTAAAGATTTTGAAAAAGCATTGAGGCCATTAACTCAAGAGCAAGAAAAGTTAGAGGATGAAAACGAAGGCGGAAAAATCGACTACACAGAAAGTGAGTATGGAGAAAGAATGATTGCGATTGGCAAAGCCAGGGAAGCGATGGAATTTATGCAAGCAACCAACCTCACAAGGACGTATTTGCTTGCAGAGAGCTCAGCTATTTTACACAAGCTTCTAACTTACCAGCCCATACTTTGCGCAACTCGCTTACAAATCTTATATCCATATATAGAGAAAATAGCTTACCAACTTGCACTATATGCACAGCAATATAGTGCCATTAACCAAACTAATGCGCGTAGCTCATGATTTTTATATAAGCGATGTGGCCGCTAGCCATCGATGTTAGTAACTTGCGGTAAGCTTCTAAAGAAAGCGAAGGCGGCCACTCTTTTATGCCAAGGCATGGCCGCCTTGCTCAGCATTTACTGCTTTACATAAATCTCCCCGCCCACTTCCGAGAATTCCATTGCTTTTTCTTGCAATCCATCCTGTAGCACCTGCTCGGCAGAAAGAGATTGTTGCGCAGCAAAATCTCGAATGTCTTGCGTGATTTTCATTGAGCAGAAGTGGGGGCCGCACATCGAGCAAAAGTGCGCGACTTTTGCCGACTCTTTGGGGAGCGTGGCATCGTGATAGGCACGTGAACGTTCAGGATCTAGGCTTAAATTAAATTGATCTTCCCAACGAAACTCAAAGCGTGCTTTGGACAGCGCATTATCTCGAATTTGCGCGCCTGGATGACCTTTGGCTAAATCCGCTGCATGTGCCGCGAGTTTGTACGTGATCATTCCTTCTTTGACATCTTCTTTATTGGGTAAGCCTAAATGCTCTTTAGGGGTGACATAGCAAAGCATTGCTGTGCCGTACCAACCGATCATGGCAGCACCTATGCCGGAGGTAATGTGATCGTAGCCTGGAGCGATATCGGTGGTTAGCGGCCCCAGCGTATAAAAAGGAGCTTCTTGGCATAAATCGAGCTGCTTATCCATATTTTCTTTGATGAGCTGCATCGGCACATGGCCAGGCCCTTCAACCATCGTTTGCACATCATGTTGCCAGGCGATTTTTGTTAATTCTCCTAGCGTTTCAAGTTCGGCGAACTGCGCTGCATCGTTGGCATCATAGATCGATCCAGGGCGCAATCCATCGCCTAGCGAGAAGCTCACGTCATAGCTCTTCATGATGTCGCAAATATCTTCAAAGTGTTCGTAGAGAAAACTTTCTTTATGGTGCGCTAAACACCACTTAGCCATAATGGAGCCCCCGCGGGAAACAATACCTGTCATTCGGTTTGCAGTAAGGGGGATGTGCCGTAGACGTATACCTGCATGGATAGTGAAGTAATCGACCCCTTGCTCGGCCTGTTCGATTAACGTGTCTCTAAAAATGGGCCAGGTAAGCGCTTCGGCGCGCCCATTTACTTTTTCTAAAGCTTGATAGATCGGCACGGTGCCGATGGGCACAGGGCTATTGCGGATAATCCATTCACGTGTTTCATGAATGCGCTTTCCGGTGGAGAGATCCATGATCGTGTCTGCGCCCCAGCGGGTGGCCCAGATCATCTTGTCGACTTCCTCACCAATGGAGGAGGTCACGGCAGAGTTGCCGATATTAGCGTTGACTTTCACCAAGAAATTACGCCCGATAATCATCGGCTCGCTTTCAGGGTGATTGATATTGTTGGGAATAATGGCCCGGCCTCTGGCAATTTCATCGCGCACAAATTCAGGCGTGATGTCCATCCCTTTCGTTTGGGTCAGCACACCTTCCACGCGCTCAACAGCTTGCCGCTCACTGAGCTTTGCACCAAATGCTTCGCCTGCATGCTGGCGGCACAATAGCTGGGCCATTTTTTGGCCCATTAGGCCGCTTTCTTTGAGGCTGGTAATGTATTGCGCACGCTGTTGATTTTCACGGATGGCAACAAACTCCATTTCAGGCGTAATGATGCCCTGCTTAGCTGCGTGCATTTGTGTGACATTCGCACCGTTGCGAGCTCGCCGTGGCGCTTTAGGCGAGCCTGAAAAGCGCCACGGTGCCGTATCTTTTTCTTGCTGTTTTTCTTGTAGCGCACGACTAAAGTCGCTGGTATAGCCGCTTAATAGCTCTGTATTGCCACGTTCTTCAATCCAAGCTGAGCGAGCAGGGGGCAAGCCAGCGCGAATATCGATAGAGGCCTGTGGATCGGTGTAAGGACCTGATGTGTCGTAAACGTAAACGGGAGGATTGGGCTCTTGCGGGCCTTGAGTAGAGGTATCGGCTTGTGAAATTTTGCGCATCGGCACGCGCAGATCATGGCGCGTGCCTTCTATATACACCTTGCTGGAATTGGCAAAGGGCTTGCATAGATCAGATTCGACTTGCGCGTCGGTAGCAATAAATTCAGGCGCAGACTTCATGAGAAACCTTTTAGTAAGAGTTTGGAAGGTCTGCATAAGCTGCGGGCGAGAAATACCTTTTCTGCCAGTACGGTTGCACGGCAAGGAGGCATGGCGCTGCCCCGGGGTTTATGCAAACTTTCTTTGAATTTGTTGCACTGCAAAAATCAAAAAATAGAGGGATGGCTTAAAAAAAACGCCCAAGAGCAATTAAAAGAGGCGCTAGGCTTTCAAAAAGATCGGCAGGGCACCGCTATATCAAGTTGCTCTGAGATAAAAAGTAGTGTCTCGCCCTGTCGCTCTTGCGCTTGAGAAAAACGTAATGAAGTGAAGCGTTAGGTGATTAACGAGCCTATAGCCCGGACGTGATGCAGATGAAGTAATTGTATTGCTTAGATTAGGTAAGGCGTATTGACTCACTGCTTTCTCCTCGAGCTCATGGTGACTGAGGCCGTGGATAATGGTGAGTTAAGATGGGGCGTGCGCCCCAGACAGAACAAAAGGAAGGTTGGCCCTAATGGCCATTCTCATAACAAAGAGACGACAATACTTCTGTCTTCCTACACCAGTATCAACTTGGCCAGGTTCAAAGGGTCGCTGAGCCATACATCTTCTTTCAGCCTCTCAGTCTCATTGGCGAGACTCCCCTGACGGTCCGGCGTTTATATCTCATATCATGATTTTGGTCAAATTGATCCTGCGTCAGTTGAGCGTCGTGCAGTGGGCGAATTGAAAAGCAAATTGATTGCAAATTGAATAGAGGGGAGCAAGAGCGGTTCAGAATATTTAGCCTAGTCATCAAGCCAGCTAAACTAGGCTTATTAGCCTAACGGCTTGAAAAGGCTTAAAGCATCTAAATGTATATTTTGCTAGCAAGGATAGAGTGTCAGTTCAGCACTTTAATAGGGAAGGAGGTAACACAGCAGGTGCTTGGGTTTTTGCCGCTTGACGTAGTATTTGTATTGGTTGCGCCAAAATAAAGAAAAAACCCTTATGAAATAAGGGTTTAAAAGAGATTATTGGTGCCGAAAAGAGGAGTCGAACCCCCGACCTTCGCATTACGAATGCGCTGCTCTACCAACTGAGCTATTTCGGCATGTGCAATAAGGGCGCAATTATAGCGACCTTATTGCGGTGCTGCCAAGCCTCTAAAGCATTGACTTGTACCTACATTGTTGCATTAAGCGGTTTGTGTCTCATCGTGATAGCGCGTCACACGTTCGACTTCGTTTTTTGAGCCTAGTAAGACGGCGACTCGTTGGTGTAAATGGGTGGGGGTGACTTCTAAGATGCGCTGCAAGCCATTGGTTGCAGCACCACCGGCTTGTTCGATGAGGAAGGCCATTGGGTTAGCTTCGTACATTAAACGTAGTCTGCCGGGTTTGCTTGGGTCGCGCTGATCAGCTGGGTACATAAAAATGCCGCCACGGTTCAGGATGCGATGTACGTCGGCCACCATCGAGGCAACCCAGCGCATATTGAAGTTTTGTTCGCGCACTCCATCTTGACCCGCTAGCAATTCATCGATGTAACGCTTTACGGGAGGATGCCAATGTCGTGCATTGGAGGCATTGATCGCAAACTCCTGGGTTGTTTCGGGAATACGTAAGTCGCGTTGGGTAAGAATCCAAATGCCTAGCTCTCGATCTAGCGTAAAGCAGTGTACGCCTTGGCCAGTTGATAACACGAGTACGGTTTGCGGCCCATACACGACATAGCCGGCAGCCACTTGCTGGGTGCCGGGCTGCAAGAAGGACTCTTCTGTAGGGGGAGTGGCAGTGCTTGGACAACGCAAGATTGAAAAAATGGTACCAATCGAGACGTTTACGTCAATATTTGAAGAGCCGTCAAGCGGATCAAATAGTAATAAATATTCACCTTGCGGATAGGCCGGCGGTACCGCATAAATTTCCTCAAGCTCTTCCGAAGCCATCGCGGCGACAGTGCCGCGCCATTCATTGGCTTGCAGCAGAATTTGATTGGCGATGACATCAAGTTTTTTTTGGGTTTCGCCCTGTACGTTTTCTTTGTCAAGACTGCCTAAAATGCCGCCGAGTGCTCCTTGGCCGACTTGATGGCTGATGATTTTGCAGGCATCTGCAACGCCTTCTAGCAAAAGCTGTAAGTTAGCTGAAACCGTTTGATCTTGGCGTTGTAGCTCGATCAAGTATTGGGTAAGCGTAGGACGATTTTGCATTAATTAAATACTCCGAAAGTCTTTTATCAGCCAGCACATGCTTGAGGTGGCAATTCAGTGGCACTCAGTTGCAATTTAGGCAGTAATTTTTTTCCACAGGCTATGGCTAACTAGCACGAAGATGAGCGAATAGCCAAGCAGGGACCAGGCTGGTAGCGATAAGCCCAGCACTAGGCTGTCGGTGGTTTCGCATAAACCCGCCACCTTAAACATAAAAGGCAAGCTTTTTGCAAGCGGTATTTTATTCAGGATAGGTTCTAGTGCATCAAAGCCACAACTCAGAAAAGGGTGTGCTAGTAGCCACAGTTGTCTTCCGGCTGCGGCCATGCCGCTGACTGTAGCCACCAGGGTAAGTATTTGTGCCAGCCTCAGTATGCTCGCGCTACGCGCTGTTGCGCCAAACAATGTGAAGAACGCAATAAGCAAATACGCATAGCGTTGTAAGATACACAGCGGGCAGGGGTCAGCGTGCTGATAAAACTGTAGGTACAAAGCTCCGCCGATAAGGGCGAGGCTAAATAAGCTTAAAAAGGCAAGCAAGCGTTGTTCGCTGCGCAACGCATTGTGCAAGTAGGGTGGCTGATTCATAAGAAGATTAAGGCTAGTCACTGAGACGAGATTGTAACGTGCCTAATTGCTTGTTCCATAAAATGCGATATCAATTTGTGGACAGCAGCTGTAAAAAATGTCCAAAATAGCTGTGCAGTTTTTGAATTTTATCGAGCCGCTAATTTTAGCGGCATAGTTTTATCCGCTATATTTAGGAATATTACTTAAAGCTTAATCAAAGGATTTTTTTGCATGCACCACACGCACGTGATTGGTTTTATCCAAGATTTGGCGATGATCATGCTAGTCGCTGGCGTAATTACTGTGCTTTTTCATATCTTGAAGCAGCCAGTTGTGCTTGGTTATATTGTTGCTGGTGTCATCCTTGGCCCGCATACACCGCCTTTTGAATTAATCCGCGATAAAGAAACGATTCACACGCTAGGGGAGCTTGGCGTGGTTTTTTTAATGTTTTCGCTAGGGCTTGAGTTTAATTTACGCAAACTCGCTAAGGTAGGGGTGTCAGCTGTAGTCGCTGCACTTTCAGAAATTACTGTCATGCTGTGGGTAGGCTACGAGATTGGGCGTAGTTTCGGTTGGAAAGCGATGGATGCGCTGTTCTTGGGCGCTATGCTAGCGATTTCTTCCACCACTATCATTGTTAAGGCGCTTGACGATCTGCGCTTAAAACGCCAGCACTTTGCGCAAGTGATTTTTGGCATTTTGATTGTCGAAGATATTCTGGCAATTGCAATGATTGCCCTTTTGTCAGGGATTGCTAGCAGTGGAGGAATCGATGCAGGGCATGTGATGCTGACGCTTGCCAAGCTGATGTTGTTTATGGTGGTTTCTTTGACGGTTGGTATTTTGCTCGTGCCGCGTCTATTGCAATATGTCACCCGCTTTAAAAGTGACGAGGTGCTGCTAGTTGTCGTGCTTGGGCTGTGTTTTGGGTTTTGTTTGATAGTGGTGCAATTTGGCTACAGCATTGCTCTGGGTGCTTTTGTCAGCGGCGCGATTATGGCTGAGTCAAGCGCTTTGCGTGCAATTGAAAGGGTAGTGGCACCGTTGCGCGATATGTTTAGTGCCATTTTCTTTGTCGCCATTGGCTTAATGCTCGACCCGCGTGTGTTGTCTCAATATGCTTGGCCAATTGCGGTGATTACTTTTGCTGTTGTGCTGGGCAAGATAGTAAGTTGCGGTTTGGGTACGTTTGTGGCGGGTCACAATGGTCGTACCGCCATGCGGGTTGGGATGAGCGCGGCGCAGATTGGCGAGTTTTCTTTCATTATTGCAGCGCTTGGTGTTTCGCTGAGAGTAACAAGTGATTTTCTGTATCCGATTGCTGTTTCGGTATCTGCGTTAACCACACTCTTTACACCTTACTTAATTCGTAGTGCCGACCCACTTACCCAAAAGGCTGGCAAGCTATTGCCACGCCCTCTCGTTGGCATGTTTACCTCTTACACGAAATGGCTCTCTAATTTGAAGCTTGCAGGGGATGGCGCTGCTTTATTTAAGTTAATCCGGAACATAATTTGGCAAATTGGGGTGAACCTGGCTTTGGTGGCTACTATCTTCTTGGGATTTTCTTATTTTGAGGGGGGCGCGCATCACTGGTTGGGTAAGTGGGTGCCCGAGGTGTGCTGGCAAAATGTTGTCCTCTGGAGCGCTGCACTGATGATGTCGATGCCGTTTCTGGTTGCGGTTTATCGTAAATTTAAATCACTCGGCATGTTGTTAGCTGAAATCAGCGTGCGTCCAGCCGTGGCTGGTAGATTTACTACAGGCATCCGCCGTGTTTTGACAGAATTGATTCCAGCGGTGGCAATGCTAGGCGTATTTTTATTTTTAACGGCATTAAGCAGGGGCATTTTGCCGCCTACCGAGTTGCTTTTTGTTGTGCTAGGGTGTGCGGCTTTCTTATTAGTCATTATGTGGCGCTGGTTTGTACGCATTCACGCGAAACTACAAATTGCTTTACATGAAACCTTTGAACCTACCTCACAGGAAACGGATTAATGGCTACACGCTTGCCTGATACTCGCCCAGATGACGCGCAGGCTAATACAGCCTCTCATGTTGACTCTCCTGCCATGCCTGAACATCAGCATGGAAATGGACATTCACATGGGCATACGCACGGACATGGCCATCACCATCATCACGGCAACCCTGAGACGATGCATCCTAGTGCCTTTGTATTGGCAAGCCTTGGATATGCAGTCATTATTGGGATGCAAGGGGTGTATGGATGGTTGGCTAATTCAACCGCATTGCTGGCGGATGCGGGGCACAATCTCTCTGATATGTTGGGCCTTTTGCTAGCGTGGGGAGCAGTTTGGCTCTCTAAAAAACAGCCCTCTACGCATTACACATTTGGTTTGCGCAGCTCGTCAATTCTTGCGTCATTAGCCAATGCCATGCTATTGCTGGTGGCTTCAGGCGCTATTGTTTGGGAAGCCGTGCAGCGTTTTCGTCACCCGATGCCGGTGGCAGGCGCCACGGTCTTTGGTGTGGCGATTACAGGCATGCTCATTAATAGCTTTTCCGCCTGGCTTTTTATGAAAGGCAGCAAGAATGATCTCAACCTACGGGGCGCATTTCTCCATATGATTGGTGATGCCGCAATTTCGGCTGCGGTAGCAATTGGTGGGCTGGTTGTGTTGGCTACTGGCTGGCATTGGGTCGATCCTGCACTGGCGATTGTGGTTGTGCTTGTGATTGTTTATGGCACTTGGGGTTTGTTGCGCGACGCGATGCGGCTTGCGCTAAATGCCGTGCCAGCACATATCAATACGCGTCGCATCGAAGCCTACCTTGAAGCATTGCCCGGCGTTGAAAGTGTGCATGATTTGCATGTATGGGGACTGTCCACCACTGAAAGTTCCATGACCGTGCATCTTGTGATGCCTAAAGGCCATCCAGGGGATGATTTTCTTGATGACGTTGTGCATACGCTGAATCACGAGCATGCGGTGCACCACGTTACGATTCAAGTCGACCTTGGTACGAGCACACACCGTTGCGCGCTGCATTAATTTAATCGCCACATTGCAACGAGGCGCGCGCAGTTTTTATCTTATTTGTTGAATAAACTGCTACAAAATGACTTTTTTTATAAACATATAGATAAACATGCTTGGAAAGTCTGAATAAATGCAGTAGACTACGCGCCTTGTTGTGGGGGCATTAAAGATTTAATTGCCTCTATCTCTTAGGAATAGGGTGCTTAGCTCAGTTGGTAGAGCGGAGCCCTTACAAGGCTTAGGTCGGGAGTTCGAGCCTCTCAGCACCCACCATCTATTCCTGTCTTCTTTGTCAATGACAATCAAAAGCCTCGTCAGTATTGGGCTTCAAAAATATCTCCAGCTAGTGTTCTCTAGCCTCTATCAGCTCCGTCACTTATTGCCAAGAAAAATGTAAATGGCTTGATGGGTCATGGTAAAAAATTACCTACTATGTCATTCTCGGTGCCGGTTGTGAGGAATAACCTCGGCACGCATAAGCGCTCTGTAGTCACGAGATTGGGGCTCTTTCGTCACGTTAATCTAACAATTAGCGTAAGCAAATTGCGATAGCGTGAATATGGTATAAATAAGGCCGCTCAAAAAATCAGTTGAATTGGATGAGTCATTGCAAGATGTGTCAGCGAAAATTCTGATAAATCAATTACGCAGACAGTAAATTTGTACGGCAAAGAGGCGTCACCGCGTTCTAGGTTTATTTCGCGGCTTCTTAAATACCACCATTTGTTTTATACCTTTCATACCATTTCGCATGCTTGATTTTTTTCGTAATCACAAACGTCTAATGCAACTCCTGCTCGCGCTGTTTATTGTGCCGAGTTTAGGTTTGGTTGGTGCGCAGGGGTTGCGCGGTTTTTTTGATGACAGCGCAACCGTGGCCAAAGTTAATGGACGCCCCATTGCCCGGCAAGAATACGAAGCGGCCGTACGTGATCGGCTAGCGCGTATTCGTCAAATGCTTGGCAGCGCATTTGATGCAAAAACTATGGATACCCCAGTGATTCGGCAAGCGCTGCTCGATAGTTTGATTCAGCAGTATATGCTTAGTGCTGAAATTCAGCGTAAGCATTTGACGGCCTCTGATGAAGCAGTGCGGCGGACAATTCTTGAAATGCCCGGTATCTCTCAATTGCGTAAGCCTGATGGGACGATTGATTTAGATAGATATCAGCGTTTTCTTGCAGCGCAGCAACTTACCCCTGAGCAATTTGATAGCCGCGTACGTGCGATGCTAGCGAGTGAGCAGATTGGCGATAGCATTGAGGCCAGTGCCTTTATGCCCAAAGCGTTGACTGAGCGCCTGGTAGCCTTATCTGAGCAACAACGTGAAGTGCAATCACTCGTGCTTCATGCTGCCGATTACCGCACCAAAGTGCAGCCAAATGAAGCAGATTTGCGGCAGTATTACGATGCCCATCCGAATGAATTCACTCAACCTGAAACGGCCAAAATTCAGTATGTCAGTTTAAGCGCAGCGGCCATTGCTAAAACAATTGAGCCGAGCGATGTAGAGCTGAAGCAATATTATCAAGACCATCTTGCCGCTTATCGTACTGAGAAACAAATACGTGCGCGCCATATTTTGTTTGCGGTATCTGCGCAAGCCAATGCAACCGAGCGGGCTAATGCACGTTCGAAGGCAGCGGCGTTGAAAGAACGCCTACGCGCTCATCCGGAGAAATTTGCTCAAGCAGCACAAGAAAACTCGCAAGATCCAGGCTCAGCTAGCAAAGGCGGCGATTTGGGATACTTCGGTCGCAATATGATGGATAAGGCCTTTGAAACCGCCGCCTTTAAACTCAAGCAGCAAGAAATAAGCGGCGTAGTTGAGTCAGACTTTGGCTATCATTTGATCCAAGTCACGGACATGAAGCCTGCCGTTACACTGCCATTTGAAGAGGTTAAGTCAACTATCGCCGTAGCTTTGCAAAAGCAGCAGGTAGTGCGTCAATTCGCTGAGCAAGCCGAACAATTTTCGAATTTGGTTTACGAACAAGCTGATAGCCTAAAACCGGCTGCCGAGAAATTTAAGCTGACGATTCAAACTGCCACCGTTAGACGTGAGCCAAATTCGGCGCTGCCAGCTACGCATCCATTGAGTCAGCCCAAAATTCTGGCGGCAGTGTTTGCTGAAGATTCTCTTGAAAATAAACACAATACGCCTGCCATTGAGGCTGGTAATAACACCTTGGTAGCAGCTCGCGTTATCAATTACCAGCCAGCGGCAGTGCGGCCATTTGACGCGGTGAAGCGACAAGTGCAAGCCAAAGTAAGTGCTGTGCAGGCGGCGGCACAGGCCAGACAGGCAGGCGTAAATCAGCTCGCAGCTTTACAAAAGACGCCGTCAACGCAAGGATTTTCGGCTCCTATTAAAGTTTCACATGCTAATTCGCAAGGTTTATCACCCGCGGCGATGGCGGCTATTTTCAAAGCAGATTTCAATGCGCAATCTCAGGATAAGCCAGCCCCTAAATATATAGGGGTTGATCTAGGTCTTGATGGATACGCTATTTATCGAATCAACTCGGTTAATACGCCTGCTATTGATCCACATCTGCTTACCTCTGCTCAGCAGCAGCTTACACAAATGAATGGGCAGAGCGAAATGAACGCATACCTTGCGTCGTTGCGTGCACGTTCTAAAGTGAAAGTGTACAAAGTGCCCGCGTCAGAGGCAGATGAATAGTAGTTATTTGATTTAGCTAATTACAATAAGTTGATTAAGACAGGCCGCTCAATATGAGCGGCCTGTTTTGTAATAAACGTTCTGCATAAGCTAATTTAGTTATATAAAGTATTGCAGGGGAATTGCTACATCATCGCTGATTGCTTGCCGCCAAAAAATCCAACCTTACCTGTACCGCCTTCTCTCTTCTTCCTCTCTCATATCCAGAATTGCAATTAGTTAAGGTTTTTGCCTAGGGATATCGATTAGCAAAATCTTATATCTTTCAGAAACTTCTTATCTTATTTGTAAGTAAAGGAGATGGGGAATTTCTGGATTTGGGTTCACCGTTCCAGCCTCCTGCTAATTATCAAGCCTGCGAAGAAAAAACAGTTCCGCAAGAAAATCTCCCTGAGTCTAGGCCAGTACGCGTTTTACTGGTAGCAAAGGCTAGCCTTGTGAGAGAGGTTTTCAACAGGCTTTTAGAAGATTTGTATTTTTCCTATTTTGCTTAACCAAAGTTCCCTCATCGCCTATATGAATCCTCTAAATCTGCTTAATCAAGGTGTCAGCACCACCTATACACTGGTTTCGAATGCCCTTTCACCCACTTCCGATAGCAGTCCATCTCATTTTTCGGAAGATGAGGTAAAAGAAGGCGCTAAATGTTTAGAGGAGCTTAGTAAATATGCTGTGGTGCTTAAGGAGAATGGAAGTAATCCAATCATCGCGCCATTATTATCCCCGCCGAGTTCTCATAAGGAAAAAGAGGGGAAAGCTATACAGAGGTACAAGTTTATGACAATTTTTTTTCGAGAAGATTGTGGTCTTCTCGAAAAATGCTGGGGTGGGCTCGATGCCGACAAAAAAACTGCTTTACTCTATGTATTGCAATCCGATGCCTTTATGAAATACATCGTTGCTAAAGAGGTGCATAACGAGGCCAGTTGTTTTAAATTTTTGCAAAGTTGGGGTTATTTATTACAGCAAAAAGTAGGTACGGATACGGATACAGATAAACACGAAATTAATTTCAATGCGCTCGATACTCCTACCCTTAAAGTGGTTTGGAAATGGTTTGTAGATCAAAATATGATGCACAAACTGAATATTCCTAGGGAAGTTCAGAAGAATATAGCTGAGCGCATAGTAGATGATCTAACTTCTGAAGCTTGGGATAAATTGTATGAAGCTTTTTCTCAACCTACCCCAACATCAAGCGAGTCAAAAAAATTTGCATCTTATCTGTTGTCCTATTTTGTTATCCCTGATAAGCGCAAGAGCACCAGCTTAGAAAATGAGGGAGTGCCAGAAAGAACTCAAGAAATCGGCAAAGAGGATGGCTACCCATCAACCTACCTTATTGATGGTTTATCCGATTCGGATTTAGAAAATGCAGTACGCTACGTCAAAAAATGGGAAGAAACGTTCGAAGATCCATTATGCAAAGACTTTGAGCGCATCAAACAATATAAGAGTTCCATTGGGCAGATGCACCTCTACTTTCAGGCGTATCCGAGTCTAAAGAAACAAGCTGAAGGCGAAGCTGTGAAGCTTAGAAAGACTGGCTTCCGCTTATTTTTCTCCGAGCTTCCTGATAGCCAGTCTAAGTTTAAAGATGCCTTCATAAAATTTGAACGTACTCTTATAGAGCTTTGGGGAGTTAGTGCTGCAATAAACTTTAGTACAAGAGATGGAGACATCAGGATAAATGCCGCTACTAGCTTGCACCCTATACCCTCTCAAGCAGCGGCTTTTAAAAAAAACAACGAAGAAAAAATCAGTGATCGCCTGCAAATTTCTTTCGATACAATTACCCGCTCTTCTAGAGATTCAACCTCAATATGGCCTGCATCCTACCTTAGCCAATTCGTCGCTAAAGAAATTCAGCTTATATTTTCAGAGCTAAAAAACGGCTTATCTTTAAATGATTTTAAGAAATTACTATCTAATATTCCATTAGAACAATTTAATAACTTGCGAGAGATTTATCAGATATTCCCAATATCAAATATTTCAGAGTTAGCCGCTAAAGAAAATTCGGAAATTCAAAAAGATTTGTTCGAAGAAGTGCTGAATCGCGTAACAGGCAGTCTGAGTGAGTTAAAAAATCTAAAAGCTGAGCCTGCTGCTTTTGATATTCTTAATAATGAAATGTATGTACTTGATATTTTTCTGCCTCCTGTTTTAAATCTTGCGTTAAAAACAAAAGCAGAAAAAGAGAGTGGCGAAACTGCTTTAGATCAAGCATTAAAATATAATGAGGGGAAATTATTTGTTGAGATTCAGGAAGGACTTAAAAACCTCTGTGTCTATATTGAGAATTTCTTTGAGAAAATAAATGGATTTTGTTGGAGTGAAGCTGCGTACGATATACAAACATTAGAAAAATACCGAGAGATACTTACGCGAGCATATAATTATCACGCATCCGATTTGCCACTTAGAAAGCAGCAAATATTCCAAAACATAACCAAAGAAATTCAAAATAAGCTACAAGCATCTTGTGAAGAGCAAGCCCAGCTTTTTTATATTAATATCCTGAAACAAAATGCAGACAAGGCGATAGACTATTTTTATAAACTGCGCTCGAATCACCTAAAATCACAGCTTTATTATGATTTGTCTACTAACTCTTCCTTTATATCCGCTACAAACTCATCTTCAATTGCGTTGACTGAATATATTGAAAAGGCTGGTAGAGCAATTTTCCTAGAAAAAAAAGAGGATGAACTCTCTTCTATAACTTCAATCCAAGCATATCAAACTCTACAGAGGGCTATAAATAGAGCTGGCAGTTCAATTGACTCAGATCGCCCTCATCAAGGCGCACAGCTGAAAGATTTGGCATCTTGTCTATCTATGCTTTTGCTTCCTAATGATGAGCACAAAACATTTATCCCGCCATCGCTATTTAATGAATATAGAGAAGCAATTAAAAAGCATTTTCATATTGATCTTGGGCAGCAGGATGCGAAAATTCTTAGTATTGCTGAAAAAGTAAAAGCATACCCCATATTTTCAGGCCCTATTCCTAAAGTAGCATTGGGCTCAATAAAAATTAACCTTCAAAAAGGAGATAAAGAAAAGCCTCTATATAAAATTATAAAATCCGTCCCGGAAATTATTGGAGTATCTCCGCAATTTATGGATGATATAAAGAGAAACTTTATATCTGCAATTTATATTGATGGCAAAGAATATAATTTTTCTAAAAATCCTCAACATAAAAGAGATATTGTTCTTAATATTTTGCAGGATTTTTGTAAATATCACGATGAGCTCAAGAAAAATGACCAAGATTTTCGACTATTTTCATTTTGGTTGAGTCAAGGCGCCACTATTACGGAGTTCTTCCTAGGCAGGACAGGAACATTCTTTATAGAAACTATTCCACCTATAAAAATTACTCCTATAGAAAGTGAAAGCAGGCGAACAATTGTTTTTTACTTAAACCGGCAGCACGACGGCAGCATACAGCTAAAAATTGTTGTGCACCGGGATAAAATATCAGAAGTCATGCCAGCTGATATTCCAGATTCAGTAGAGGATACTCAAAAAATACAATGCCAGCCTAATAAAAGTTTTATTCGTTCAGAAATTACTGTCCAGCTTGATAGCCAAAAAACTAATCCAGAGGAACAGGTAAAAGTATTGGGCGGAGAATATAAATACAAGCTAGTGGCAGTAAAGGAACAGCAAAATGCTTATGACTCGTTGGCCAGGAGAGCCTAAATAATCCCATTCATTGTCAAACTGGGGGGTTAAACAACAGAATCAATAACAGAAATGGAGTTGCTCTCCTTTCTCGTGGATACGTTGAAACGAATCGAAGGCATCCATGAAAGATGAGGCAACTCCAGCGCTATATGTCTAGACAGAAGCTGACATCAACGATGATTCAACGTAGCCAGTTTAGCTTGTGCCCGCGCAATCAGCGCGCAAGTTGATGAATCATGGTGAGCGAGGCTCGCGACTGGGTCAGCTAAGGTTTGCTCAATTTCTTTACTGAGTGTTTTCCCAAGCTCCACTCCCCACTGATCGAAAGGGTTGATATTCCATACTGTCGCTTGCACGAATACTTTATGTTCATAAAGCGCGATTAATGCGCCGAGCGAATGGGGGGTGAGGGCATCAAGCACAATGGTGTTTGATGGTCGGTTACCCGCAAACATCAGATGGGGTGCTAATTCCGCTTTTTCTGGCCCGACTAAGCGAGTTGCTTCTTCTTGAGTGCGGCCGCGCATGAGCGCTTCACTTTGCGCAAAGCAGTTGGCCAGCAACTTCAGGTGATGGTCAAGGTATGGATGCTCGGGGCTTAAGGCGACGATAAAGTCAATCGGTACGATGTTCGTACCCTGGTGCAACATTTGAAAGAAGGCATGTTGCCCATTGGTACCCGCCTCGCCCCATAACACAGCAGCAGTTGAATGGCCGATGCGCTCGCCGTTTACATCCACAGACTTACCATTGCTTTCCATTTCAAGCTGCTGCAAATAGGCTGGCAAGTAGCGCAGGGCATGCGCATACGGGGTGATCAATTGTGTCGAAAAATTAAAAAAGTTTCGGTACCAAATGCCAAGCAGCCCGAGAATAGTCGGCAAATTACGCTCAAGAGGTACCGTGCAAAAGTGCTCATCCATGAGCCGTGCCCCTGCTAGCAACTCATCAAAATGAGCGGGCCCAAGTAGCAACATAATCGCCAATCCTGCTGCTGACCATAAAGAATAGCGTCCACCTACCCATTCCCACATAGCAAACACATTCTCTGGCGCAATGCCAAATTGGACAGCCTCGTTGGCATTGGCTGATACCCCGACACAATGTTGCGCTAGCTTGGCTTCAGGCATGCCATTGTCTATCAGCCAGCGACGCATGGAGCGTGCATTGGTAAGTGTCTCGAGGGTGGTGAAGGTTTTCGAAACAATAATAACGAGCGTGGTTTCAGCATCAATCTGTGAGAGTACACGCTGCAAATCGGTGCCATCAACATTGGTGACAAAGTGCATAGAAAGCTGCTCATGCCCTAGATGCTTTAGCGCCTCACACACCATTTTTGGGCCTAAATCAGAGCCACCAATACCCAAGTTAACAATATGCCGAATCGGTTTGCCGCTATGGCCTAACCATTGACCAGTGCGTATCTGTTCGGCGAAGGCTGCCATTTTTGCATGCTCTCGCTGTATCTGATTGGCGTAAGGGGTATCGGTAGTGCGAGCGCGTAGCGCAGTATGCAAGGCAGGTCGCTGCTCGGTTGTATTCACGATGGCACCGGCAAACATGGCGTCGCGTTGCTTTTCAACGCCGCTTTCACGGGCCAATTGAAACAAGAGCTGAAGGGTTTGATCGGTAATGCGGTTTTTTGAAAAATCTAGCGTAAGACCACCACCTTCTAGCGTAAAGCGTTGAGCACGCGTAGGCGATTGATCCTGAGCAGCAGCAAACCAGTCACGCATAGACTGATTACGTATGGTGCGGTAGTGCGCTTCTAGTGCAAGCCAAGCAGGTAATGAAGTTGGGTGGGGCATAAGCCGTTTATAAAAAAGGCGGAGAAATAAAGAAAGTGAAAGGCCGGCTAGCCAGCCTTTATAGGTCGATCTTGATAAGGGATAAGTATAAGGGAATAGTTAAGCCGTACGTGCTAGCTGCCAGCGCATTTCAGAAAATGCAGCATGTGACTGAGCGTACTTATCCCATATTGTAGAGTTTGTGCAAGTCGGCTTTCTTATGAATCTGTATAAGAACCTATTTTAAAGTATGAGCATTTAATTTTCATCATAGGTACGAGCGAGTTGATTAAAGAGGCGGCGAAATCTTGGGGCGATTTCGCTAGCAGTTAAGCCGCTCGGTCCATCTGCCGTGCTCACTAAAGATTCAGCGGCACGTCCATGCAAAAAAACAGCAGTGAGTGCGGCCGCAAAGGGTTGCATGCGCTGCGCCAGTAAAGCGCCGATGAGGCCGCTTAAGACATCGCCAGTGCCGCCTGTCGCAAGTGCGACGTGGCCGCTCTGATTGACGGCTACACGCCCATCTGGTGAGGCAATGAGCGTACCGCTTCCTTTTAGTACGGTAATAGCCGAGAATTTTTTGGTCAGCTCGCGTGCTGCATCCAGTCGATTGTCTTGTATGGTTTGTACATCGCATGCGAGAAGCCGTGCTGCTTCAAGCGGGTGAGGGGTAATGACGGTAGTGCTGCTGCGCTGCGCGACTAAAGCTGCAAGATAGGGGCGCTTGGCGATTAGGTTTAAGCCATCGGCGTCGATTAACAGCGTACTTGTTGTGTTGATACTGTCTTCGAGTGCCGTTTGCGCTTGCTTGCTCTGCCCTAGGCCACAGCCAATCACTAGTGCATCACTGGTGGTCCTTGCATGAACTTCATTGGGCTTATCTGCTACCTCACGTGGTGTAAAGCGATGCAGCATGAGTTCAGGGTAAAGCGGGTCGTAAGGGAATGGGTGGTCACTGAGTAGGGCTACTGCTACTTTACCAGCCCCTGCTAAGAGCGCAGCCCGAGCCGCCAAAATAGGAGCGCCGCACATGCCATCAGCCCCGCCTACGACTGTCAAGCTGCCAAAAGTTCCTTTATGTGCCAGGTGAGGGCGCTCTGGTAAATGTCTTGTAAAAAGCTCAGGTGCATTAAGCCAAATGTTTGAAGTGGTAAAAGGAGGCGAAGCAGCAGCCCTCCCGGCTTCAAGCTCCAGCGGGGCGATAGCAATAGCACCCGCATAATCACGTCCACACGCTGTATATAGGCCAGGCTTTGCGCCGATAAAAGTAATCGTATACGTAGCCTTAATCGCTACGCTATGAGGGATAACTTGGCCAGTGTCGCTATTGAGCCCACTTGGTACATCTAGCGCTAGCACGGATCCCCCACGTTGCTTCCATTTAGCTATTTGTTTAACTAATTGAGCAAAAACGCCAGTGAGAGGTTGGGTCAGGCCAATGCCGAATAATCCATCGACTACCCATCTGTAATTTGCTAACTCGTCATCGTCTGGTAGGGCAGTAACAATCGAGACGCCTGCTGCACGCGCTATTTGCAGCGCATGACGCGCATCATCAGTTTTAACTTCAACCGGCATGCACACTTTAACTGTCATGCCATGTTGGTGCAGTATGGTTGCAGTGGAGAGCGCATCACCGCCATTATTTCCTGGCCCTGCAGCTAGCCAAATGTAGCGTTTTTCTGGCGCAATGCCGGCTAATTGATGTTGGAGAAGAAAGGCAGCGGCTTCACCAGCCCGTGCCATTAACGTAAAAGGCGGCAAAGCTTGCGTAGCTGCCTCTTCAATGGCGCGCAACTGGGCTACGGTATAAAGCGGTAGCGCCATATCATGAGTACAGGAAACCAATGGAGAAGTCATAGTAAAACTCAGCGATATTTAGGGAAAGCTACTGCCAAGAGACTTTGCCCCGACTCTTAAAAGAAATGCACGATAGTCTACTCAATCATAGCGAGCGCCATCGAATCTTTATGGTATTTAGCAGAGCCGTAAAGATTAAACGGGTCTGTTGTAACAAAGATAGGCGCTTAGAACGTGCTCTCGATCTCCAAAAAATCCAATCAAAAGTTCAATCAGTAGCGATCTTCATATACATCTATTGGCGAGCAGATTGCTGTGCTCCTGCGATTGCATGAGCCTCACCATCCATAGTGCTGGAGTCTTGGGCTTAAGCTGTTTCGCGGCAAGGGCTGCACTCGCCTTTGTACATGAATCAACGATTTCCGCAAAAAATTGCGTTAGCTATTAGCTCGCGCCTACTCACTATGCATTATTAAATTTATCTGTATTGATGGTTTTTCTGGGTTGGTCGGACGGCAGGCTAACCCTACCATGCTATTCAAGGCTGCATATCTTAGTGGCTATGCTATCTCTAACACCTTGCCTTATTCAGTATTTTAGGTGATTGCAAGAGAGGTGCTAAGAAAGATACAAACGCATTCTTTGCGCTTGCCTGTCGGCAGGGAATTTATTCATAGGAATAATATATGCTTCACTCAACATTCCCTGCTGCTAGTACATCAGTGCAAGGGAACGTTATCCCTACTATACAAAGTACCCAACCATTCGATTTCACTGCAGCAAAAAAAATACTAGATAGCTTAAAAACGGACTTTGAAAAAGCCACTACCCTCTCTATACAGAAAGATGCTCTTAGAATACAAATAGCAAGGGGCTACGAAGCGCTGGGGGATGCCTACCGTGATAAACACCAATTAAATAAAGCCCGCGCAAGCTATACAGCTATCACCCCCTACGATGTCACCTTAGCTAAAACATGTCTGCAAAAGCTTCCCCCTGTCATGCCGGGCATGCAAGATACGTCCCTTATTTCCACGGAATGGCGTAATCGCGTAGTAGAGATAGGGCATTTCATCACCCAGGCATTCAAATCGACGTCTAACTCTAAAGTTCCCGCTGCAGGGCCTTTTTTCCCTGTCAATATCCAGCTGACAAAGCATGTACTTCCGAAGGCGAGTGCCGTAGATGCAGTGCATAAAGTGGATGATTTACACATCTTGGTCGCATCGCTCAACAGCTTCAATGGTGAAGCGAGAAGACCTTTTTATAAGTTTGCAGAAGAAATTGTTGCCAAGTTTGAGGAAAAGCCGCCCAGCCTTGAGCGTATACAGGAATTAGTGATCCTCGCCACCGTGCCAGATCGAGGGCTGTACCAGCAAATTATGGGGCAACTTCTTAAGGCGCTCCGGGAGGACCGTAATCCGATCCTGTATGCAGAAGTGGCGCAAGGTTTAGCTGTCATTATTGAACATCCCCCTGAGCAGCTAGACTTGACTCATAACCCAGAATTATGGGTCAACATCCTGTCTGCCTTACAGACGTGTTTATCCACTATTTACCTAGAAAATAATGCCAAGCAGCTTATGCCTATGCTGCAAGCGATATGTTCCGTATTAGACGCCATGGTATGGAATAGAGTCACAGGGCTAGAGCGCAAAGTGATTTGTCAGCAACTCCAAGATGCGCTAGGCCGGGTCAAAAATCATGCGGATGTCACGATAGACTTCCAAGGGCGTTATGCCTGCCAGGCCTTGGCTTATCTCGGCAATGATGAATCGCTCGCCGGGAGCATTGCGCGCCATAGTGTGCAGATAACCCTCGGTGTAGTGTCTACCTCACAGGCTATCTTGAATCAGGATCCTGAGAAATTCCTGAGCTCTTTTGAAAGTTTTTTTAATGCCGCCTCCAATATACAGTTGAAGTTTGCTTGGTATAAGGGGCTTCTCTATATCGACACCCTGTTACGTCTTCAAGACATCACACGATTCGAGCAGTTTGTCTGCAAAAGTAAACTGGCAAGGGATCCTAGTTTCTTACAAGGTGTGAGCCTACGTATAGAACAGATCCTTCTCACCCAAAAAGAGGCAGCCATTCGCAAAGGCGCGCTGGATTTCTTAGAAAGATTAGCGCATCCCAGCCAAGATAAATATGTACGTAAAAGCGCACAGGCTGCGCTGCAGCGGCTACGAGGTATACCTGCTAGTGTTCCAAGTACCGTTAGCCAACTTATGCGTCCCGCTATAAATTGGGCTGTCGTTGGAGCAAATGCGCAGACCCTACAGGCGGTAGCCTTCTCGCATCACGCCACTTTGCCTCCGGTATGGGAACCCCTATGGTACGTCTCGGAGCATCAGGAGCTGTTAGAAAGCGTGAAGCAGAAAGCGCAACGTGCGCAGGTGATATACACCCTCTCTACTACCGTGCAGCAGACCGTTGAGCTAGGTATGCAACTAGGTATGCAACGGATTGAAGCGCAGCTCGAAGCAATCACGCTGCAAAATACTGATACTCGTAATCAACCCATCGTACAGTTAGGGGAGAGTATTGACGGGCTCAAAGATGCCTATCTGAAGACACTTAAAGACATCGATTCGATTAAAGATGCATTAACACACTACATTCCTCCTGACGGACAGGAGAGCGCTGAGGCTAAAGAGTCCTTTGTATTAATGGAAAAGATAGAAGCGTTCTTCCATTCGAATAAAAAAGTACTTTTACTTTTAGGTGAGGCGGGGTCGGGCAAATCCACTTTTGCTCGGTTTTTAGCACGTGCGCTGTGGGAGGCCCGTACTGCCGAAGACATGCCCATTCCGATTTTTATTGCATTGGCAGAATGTCCTCCTTTTGGCGGAGATCTTGTGGAGAATTATTTGCGTAAGCAAGGATTCGAACAAAAGACGATCGATGCGCTGCGTGCGAAGCGGTTTATTTTTATTTTAGATGGCTTTGATGAAATTCAACATCGCTCCCAAGCGTTTTATACGCAGAATAAGCTGGACCAGTGGGATGCGCACATTATTGTCAGCTCACGCCCCGAATATCTTGAGGAAGGCTATCGCAGCCAGTTCCAAAAAAGAGGGCAATTCAATGCACTGCAAGAGTATTGGCTTGCCCCTATTTCAGATGACTGGGCAGAAAAATATATTCAAAAATATTGCCGGGAGGCAGGGCGCACCGTTGTAGGCTGGGATTCAGATCGCTATCAAGCGGCACTAAATGATTTGCCGACCCTCAAAGAGGCGATACGTCGTCCGTTTTTGTTGCGCATGGCTTTAGAGATTTTACCGACCTTACGCACAGATAATGAGGCAGCGCCTATCACTCGGATTACCTTATACGATAAGTTTTTATTATTGTGGTGGGAACGCTCTTTAGATCGTTTAAAGCATATTGAATTAACCAAGGATGAGAAAACGGCATTAAAACGGCTGAGCGCTAATTTTAGTGCCAAGGGACTGCGCGCTAGTCAAGAGATGGCGTTTGCACTCACTAAAGCACAAAAGATACAAGCGTTCTATGACGTAGAAAGTGATCACGCTTTTCCAGAAGCTTGGCGCGTTTATGTCGCTAATCCTACGGAAGAGGCTCGTTTATTATTTTTTAATGCACCGCTTATTCGAGACAATCAGAGCTACCGCTTTTTGCATAAATCGATTCAAGATTATTTAGTGGCACGCGCTATTTGTGGGCCGAAATTTAAGCATTACGCATCGGACAGCAACAAACTGGATCTGAACGCGGTGCTCAATCAGCTATTACTTGTAAAGGAAGCGTTGATTCTCGATTTCTTAGTCGAGCGGGTCGAGCAGCAACCTGCCTTTAAAGCCTATCTACAGGAATGGATAGAAGCCTCTAAAGACCCCCATGCCCTTGTGACTGTTGGGGCTGCAAATGCCATCACAATATTAATCAGAGCGGGTGTGCAGTTTAATGGCGCGGATTTACAGGGAATCCGGATTCCGGGTGCAGATTTGAGTTTTGGGGTATTTGATTATGCGCAGTTGCAAGGAGCCGATTTAAGCCAGGCTAATCTTCGCAATATATGGTTGCGTCAGGCCAATTTAAGTGGCGCAAAGATGGAGGGCGTGCAGTTTGGTGAATGGCCTTTTCTTAAAGGAGACAGCGCGGTCACCACTTGCACGTATTCTCCGAATGGAGAAACCTGTGCTGCTGGCTTTGAAAATGGCACGATCAACGTGTATGACACGTCAAACTGGGAAAGAATCCACGTCCTGAATGGACATGCCGAATCGGTTTCGAGCGTGGTGTATTCCCCCAACAGCGAGCGGATTGCCTCCTATAGCTATGGCAGCAACATCGTGCAGCTTTGGGACGCAAAAAACGGCCAGCTTATTCGCTCCTTAAATGGGCATACTGAGCCAGTTGTAAGCTTGGTCTACTCGCCTATCAACGAGCAGATTGCCTCCGGCAGTAAGGATTGCACTGTGCGATTGTGGGACACCCAATCCGGTAACCTCGACTACATCCTAGAAGGGAATGTCTACCCGGTTGTAAGTTTGGCATATTCGCCGGATGGCAAGCAGCTTGTCTGTAGCAGTAAGGACAACACCAAGATAGGCAGGAGGGACAGGGAGGAGCTTGACTCTGACAGTGAAAACTACACCGTACAGCAGTGGGACGCGCAATCCGGACAGCTCCTCCGCACTTTAAAAGGGCATGCCGACTTTGTTTCGTATGTGGCGTATTCGCCCAACGGTAAGCAAATTGCCGCTGGCAGCGAGCTCAGCACCGTGCAGCTATGGGACGCTCAATCCGGTCAGTCCCTCCATACCTTACGGACATACTGGGGGGAGCGTGCGGTGTATTCGCCCACAGGTGAGCAGATGGCCTCTCGCGCCGTTGATGACGTCAAGCTATGGGACGCAAAAACTGGCCGGCTCATCCGCACCTTAAAACATCCTGACTCTGTTTGGAGCGTGGCATATTCGCGCAACGGTAAGCAGATTGCCTCCGGTAATAGGGATCATTCCGTACGGTTGTGGGACGCACAAACGGGTGATCTCCTCCACACCTTGAACGGGCATACCCATCCAGTTTATAGCGTGAGGTATTCACCCAATGGCGAGCAGATTGCCTCTTATGGTGAGGACGGTATTGTGCGGCTATGGGACGCGCAACCCGGTCAATCCAAGCACACTGCAAACGGACATACTAAGCAGGTTTATAGCGCAGTATATTCGCCCACTCGCGAACAGATTGCCTCCTGCAGTATGGACAACACCGTGCGGCTGTGGGACGCGCAATCCGGTCAGCTCCTTCACACCTTAAGCGGTCATACTGAGGTCGTTTGGAGTATGACTTATTCGCCCGACGGCGAGCAGCTTGCCTCCTGCAGTTTTGACGCTAGCATACGGCTGTGGGATGCACAAACCGGTCGGCTCATCCGCACCTTAACAGGACATAATGATAAGGTTTATAGCGTAGTGTATTCACTCGACGGCAAGCAGATCGCCTCTGGCAGCTATGACAACACTGTACGGCTGTGGGATACACAAACTGGTGAACTCATCCGCACCTTAACAGGGCATACCAACTGGGTTGAGCAGGTAAGGTATTCGCCCAATGGCAAGCAGATTGCCTCCCGCCCTTATGGCGACAACGGCAAGATACGATTGTGGGATGCAGAATCCGGTCAGCTTAGCTATACACTAAGCAAACCTAGCGGCACTTATTGGGATCCGATGGCTTCACCTTATATTTGGGATTTCGTGTACTCACCTAACGGTGACCATATTGCTTTCTGCGCTGAGGACGGTACCGTGCAATTATTTGACGCGCAATCCGGTCAATTCATCCAGACCTTAAAAGGACAGGCTGGCTCGATCCTAAAAGTTGAGTATTCACCTGATGGCCAGAAAATTGCCTCCGCTAGCCGGGCAACCGATGATAGCGGCTCTTCCATAGAGCTGTGGGATGTGCAAACTGGTCAACTCCTGCACACCTTAAAAGGACATACTAAGGGTAGCAATATTAATATTTCGAGTATCGTGTACTCGCCCGATGGCACACAGCTTGTCTCCAGCAGTCACGATGGCACGGTGCGGCTGTGGGATATTGCCTCAGGTCAGCCTCTGGTAGTGATTGATGGCTTTTACGGAGGGGCTACGAATGTCGCCTGGAAAAAAACCCAGGATGGAAACTACTTGGTGACCAGTGGTTCCGATAAGTCAGTTCGACTGTGGCAGGTAATAGAAGAAAGTGGCCGGTATCACGTCCGCCTGAATTGGAGTTCGACGCATTCAGCGCTTACATTGACGGATGCCTCTATCCAAGGCGTACAAGGCCTAAGTCAAATAAATGAGAAGCTCTTAAAGCAACGTGGAGCGATAGGTGAGCTGGCTTCTTAGGCTGACTAATAATAACGTTGGCCATGGCTTTTTCTGTGTATGCAAGCTTTGAAAAATTGACTGCTGATTCACCACCCTCTGAAATCAACCAGGCGGCTGCGAATTAGCGGTCATTTTTTTCGAGCTTATGCGGTGCTCGAAATCCTCATGGAGGCTAAGTGCGCTCTGGTTTCTTTGCTCCTGACTCTCCTAAATAAGGGTGCTTTGGGGAAATGCTATGCAGGCTCTTAGAAATTAAAGTGAAAAAGGTTATTCACAACTTTCAAGGCTAGGTTCAAAACGCTTAGGTGAAAGTGCCGCAAGCGTACCTTCATCAAGCTCAGGTGAGTTGCCGCTAATCATATCTGCTATTGCCTTAGCGGCACCACAAGCGAGCCCCCAACCGTTTGGCCCATGGGCGATATTGACAAATAGACGCTGATTAGACAAAGCCCCCACAATAGGCAAGCCATCTTCAGAGAGCAATCGACAGTTATCCCCAGTGCGGCTAGCGGATAATTTGAAGGCGCTTGGCAACCACTGCTGTGCAGTTTGCTCTGCCTTATCCAACAAATGTCGACGCAATTTATTTGGCGCAGGCGCGCCTTTTGGTAGAGGTTGCGGTATCGGCGCGCCAGCGATACGGATGCGATTATTTAAGCGCGTCATCGTGGTCTGTTGCACAGGGTCGATCACGGTCATTTGGGGTGCTGTTTCTTGATTGGCAATGGGTGCCGTAATAGTGTGGCAGCGCACAGCATGCAAGGGCAGCTCTAGTCCAGCGTGAGCTAATAGCGCTGGGCTGCCAGCACCCGCTGCCACCACAATTGCATCAGCTGATAGGGTTTCAGTCGGCGGCGTTTTAATCGGCGCATTGCCAGTGGCATGGTTGCACTGTGCAATTTCTACAAATGCCTGACTGTCATCAATACACATATGCACGACTTCTCGATCTAGCAGTAATTGCACACCTGCTTCATCAAGAACTCGTTTGAGCTGCTTGGCAAAAAGCGGACAGTTGGCGCTGCGCTCATTGGGCAAGTAAGCGCCGCCAGCAAATGGCTCAGATGTTAATGAAGGTTCTAGTGCTAAGCACTCCTCCATGCCCAATAGGCGATGAGGATATTGCTGCTGAGCCAAGAGTACCAAGGCTAAGCGGCCGCATTTAAAATCAGCGAGTGAACGGAATAGATGCAGCACACCCGTGCGCTGCTCATATTCAAGCGCGTGGCTGGCTTCAATTTCGGCCAAAGCCGTGCGTGATAAATCGATGAGTGGCTTTAAGCGCATATATTGCGCAGCGAAATGCTCTAAGCGTAGCTCATCTTCTTGTTGTGCTCGCCGTTGCTCTTCGATGCTTAGGCGCTTGCTCTGATAGCTGCTAAACCATCCTTGCCGCATATTTGGCACTTCAAGCAAGCTGCCAAGATGCAAGCCAGCATCCAGTGGCGTTGGCAATAAGAGGCCGCTATGGCCGAAGGTAGCTTCCTGCGCCACCGTGGCATGCCGATCAATCAGAGAGACGCGATGTCCGCTTTTATGCAGCCAATAAGCGGTAGCAACCCCAGAAATTCCGCCGCCGATTACAATGACATTCATAGATATAAGCTGCCAGCTTCACAAGTGGCTAGTAACCAGTAAATATTAAGCAACCTCATACTTTCCTTATGTTGTCTAGTAAGTCGGCGTTATTAGACCTTTTTCGACATCCCGTAGCGGCGTCATCCCGGATCAAAATACGGTTTGTGCGCACATCAAGGGAACTCCTTGCTACGGGGTTTAGAAAAAGGCCTATTGTGCGGATGATCAAAGCAATGGATAAATTGGATTGCTCCCAAATAGAAGTGAGAGGAAGTGCTGCGTGCAGTGCTAGTAAGGCTGGTTTTTAATTGCTAGCGCGCTTGCAAATGCACTAGGCTTACAGGAGAAGGCTGAAAGATGAAGTTTGGCAGGGAGTGAAGCGGTGCTATGCGGTACCCGATGAAAAGGGTGCCGCATAGCAGTTTGAATAGAGGCTGAAACTGATAATAACTGCCTTAATTGGCAGTCATTCAAAACAAAAACTGATTACTTAATTTTGGCGTGAGCGCGCAAATTGTCGATAAAGTTTTGCAGCTTTTCTTGCTGTATTTGCTCGGCAAGTTGAGGCTTGACTTGCTCAAAGGAGGGGGCTGCGAGGGTGCGGGTATTGTCAAGGCGAATGATGTGCCAGCCAAACTGGGTACGCACTGGCTGCTCAGTAATTTTGCCTGGCTTTAAACGCATTATGCTTTGAGCAAACTCGGGCACATAGCTTTGCGGTACGGCCCAATCGAGGGCGCCTCCGTTTTTGGCAGAGCCTGGGTCTTTTGAATATTGTTTGGCCAATTCTTCAAAATTTGCCCCGCCTTTAATTTTGCTCACTAACTCTTTGGCCTGCGCTTCGTTATCTAGCAAGATGTGGTGCAATTGATATTCTTTATTACCCATTTTCTGCGATATCGCCAGATAGGCGGCGCGTAACTCGGCGTCACTTGCAGCATGGTTTTGCCAGAAATCTTGAATTAAGGCGCGAATCACTACGCTTTGCTGAGCAATCGCTAATTGCGCTTTTAATTCTGGCTGATTCGGTAGGCCACGACGCGCAGCTTCTTGCATCAGTATTTCGCGATTAATCAACTCTTCACGCACTGCTGTACGCAACTCAGGTGTATCTGGCTGGCCTTGGCGTATAAATTCTTGCAGTAGCGCTTCTGCTCGCCCTGAAGGAATGGGCGTACCGTTAACCACGGCAATATTTTGCGCGATAGCAGGCGTTGCCATCAAAGGGGTAGCGCAACAAACCAACGTGGCGAGAAGCCAAGTGTATTTGCGTGTCATTTAAAGCTCCTTATCTTAGATGCTTAGTTTCAAATGGTGATGGCTGCAGCTAGTGAGTTAAAACTGTACTCAGCTGATGTGTAGCTAAGGTGTCGCTAAGTTAAGCACAGTCCGCTACCGAAATACTCACAGTGGTGAAAATTGCGCCGTTAATACCCGCGCTGCACGCGCAGTTGCTAACTTTGCGTGTGACGGGCATGAGCTGAACTTCAGGAATACGGCGCAAATCCGGAGCATGCCATATGTCTAGGCGGATTGGCCATAAATTGAATGAGTGAGATTAAAAAATACTCGTAGCGAAAGGAGTATTAGTTGAGCAAGCTTTAGTTTGTTAGGACTTTAAAAGCTTTTATGCCTTGATGAGGATTTTTTAATTCTTAATCAGTATGTGGCAAGCATTTTTCTAGAGACCAATTTAAAACTGTTGAATCAGTGGTTTTCTTGTATTCCGAAGCCTCATATTCCGAAGCTACTTCGCTCTGTAATGATTGCAATGAATCTGAATCTGAATATAAATCTGAGTCTACATCGCTCCAATTCTCTTGGGAATCGAGCGAACTTCGTTGCGTCGAGTTGCCGCTTTCTGCTAAGAGGACCCACTTGTCTTTTAAGTTGTCATTATTTGCTGGTGAAGCATTTTCGGGCAGATATTGATTAGAAGCTAAGATATTTTTGTGCTCTGCAGGTGGGGGACAATTATTTAATTCTCCAAATTTCTTTAGGCGCTGTAAAAAACTTCGAGATCTAGGAGGGGATTGAGCTGAATCCAGAGAAGAGGTATTCCCTAATGGCTTAGATTGCCGCACTGAAAAAAACATCTTGCCCCCTCATTAAGAAATGACAAAGTGAGATATATCAATCTTGTTTTATCTTAAAAGGCGAGTTTTATCTTATCAGGTACGAAGAAATTTCTATTAAAGCGAAGCGATGAAGTCTGACTCTTTATAGCAAGTCACTATAGTTTGAGAAAACAGCGGCTGTGCCGCTGTTTTTCTGAGAAATCGTTTAAGTTTTTTTCTGTTTTTCGAATTCTTCAGGGGTATAGGCGGTGATGGCCAGAGCATGAATGCCTGCTTGCATGGCATCAGCTAAGGCCTGATAAACCAAGCGATGGCGTTCTACTCGAGGTTTATCAGTAAATGCAGAAGCCACCACGATAATGCTGAAATGGCCGCCCTCAGCCGCGCCTGCGTGGCCTACGTGCTGCGCGCTATCGTCTTGGATGATTAACTCAACCGGAGCAAGTGCGTCATTAATGCGCGTTTTAATAAAGGCGATGGGGTCATCAAGGCGTTTGTGCATAGGAGTGTTGCCGTAGTTCGTTAAAGTGAAGACTTTGAACAGGTTCTGAGAAGTGCTGCATAAACCGGCAGCGGCATCGTACAGCTGATCACGGATTATGCAGACCTCCCTTAATTCTTTTGTTTTTCTTGTATATGTTTTGCCAGCCACAAACTTTGCGCAAGGATAAAGATCAACATCAATACGCTAGAGCCAAAAAGTTTGAAGTTCACCCACATTTCGGTTGATAAGTAATAGGCAATGACTAAATTCAATGCGCCTAAGACCGCAAAGAAAATGGCCCAGGCGACATTGAGTTGATCCCAAGCGCGCTGGGGTAAGTCGATTTTATTATTCAGCATGCCTTTCAGCGAATTTTTTTGGAAGCCAAATTGCGCAACCATCATGGCTATGGCAAACAGCCAATACAGCACAGTGGGTTTCCATTTAATAAAAGACTCGTTATGGAAAATAAGCGTGGCACCACCAAATATACCGATTACGCCTAAATTCACCCATAACATCGGTTCGACTCGACGTTTACGTAAAGCCACCCAAATGATTTGCAATACCGTTGCGGCAATCGCCGTGGCAGTGGCGGCATAAATACCCCAAACCTTAAAAGCGATAAAAAATACAAGCAGCGGGAAAAGATCAAATAAAAATTTCATAGTGTTTTGAATGAATAGTGAAGGCTTGCTGTTTGAGAAGCCTAAGGAACCTCTGCATAACCCCCATAGCGGCGTCATGCCTCCTTGCCGTACTGATTGTACTGTCTGCGTCGGCATTCCTTGCTATGAGGGTTATGCAGAGGTTCCCCTAAGGAAGCGCTGAATAACGGCGTAAATAAGCTATGTAAACTGCGAGCCAGCGATAGTACATTGAGTACGTCCATGACGCATAACGTCGGTCTCAGTTTATTCAGTATTTTCTTTAAGATCGTCGTGTGGCACAAATTGTAACGCAGCTGAATTGATGCAATAGCGTAAACCTGTGCTCGGTGGACCATCAGGAAAAACATGGCCAAGATGCGCCTCACATGCCTGGCACCGTACTTCAGTGCGTGTCATGCCATGTGCTTGGTCGACTTTTTCTTCAATCATATGGTCTGCAACGGGGCTCTCGAAACTGGGCCAACCGCAGCCTGCATCAAATTTAGCGCTAGTTTCAAAGAGTGGTGCCCCACAGCAAACGCATTGATATACGCCATTTTCCCAATGGTTCCAGTAGCTGCCGGTAAAAGCACGCTCGGTAGCGGCATGGCGTGTGACTTGATAGGCAGCATCAGATAGCTGTGTGCGCCAGGCAGCATCGGTTTTGATGACTTTTTTAATAGATGGTTGAGTCTTAGTGTCAGACATTGTTTCCCTTCCTTTAAACACATTCTTAAAACGACCATTGAACTCAATTGATATGATGCCTGAGTTCAGAAAGTCAATGAATTTACCTTTCGCTTAAGGAAAACAAAGAGATGAGATTTAGATTTTTAAGCAAAGTGGCAATAATGATAGCTGCTCCATGCCTAACCTTAAGTGCCAGCCATGCAACCGATAGCCAGCAAGATAAGGTTAAGCGGGTGGTGGACCGGGCGATTGGGCCGATAAAAGAGAAGTATGGTATTCCTGGCATGGCGGTCGGCGTTATCGTTAATAGTAAACCGTACGTATTCAACTATGGCGTGAGGTCAACGCAAACCCGCAAGCCTGTCACGCGCGACACACTGTTTGAGCTCGGTTCAATCAGTAAAACTTTCACGGCGACGCTGACTTCCTATGCACAGGTTAATGGCCGCCTCTCTTTGTCAGATAAGGTAAGCACGCACCTGCCGCTGTTGCAAGGTAGTCAATTCGGTAATTTGAGCCTTCTCAATTTGGGTACACATACTCCCGGTGGGCTTCCATTGCAGGTGCCGGATGAGATTCAAAGCAACGCTCAGTTGATGCAGTATTTCAAGGTGTGGCAGCCTACTTATGCGCCAGGAACATATCGAACTTACACGAATCCTGGCATCGGAACGCTCGGCCTGATAACGGCGAAGAGTATGGGTCAGCATTTTGATGTGCTGATAGAGCAGCAGCTGTTTTCTGCGCTTGGCATGAAGAACAGTTATATCAATGTGCCCAAAAGTAAAATGGTTGACTACGCGCAAGGCTATACGAAGGAAGATGCGCCGATCAGAATGGCAGCTGACATCCTCTCTTCTGAAGCTTATGGCATCAAGTCTACAGCGAGTGATATGAGTTGCTTTTTGCAGGCTAATATGAATTTAATCAAGTTAGACGAGAAGCTGCAGCGCGCAATTACCAATACACATACTGGCTATTTCAAGGTTGGGGTAATGACCCAAGATCTGATGTGGGAACAATATCCGTATCCGGCCAGGTTGAAGACACTACTTGAAGGAAACTCGTCAGCAATGCTCTTGAAAGGGGCGCCAGCGACTCCAATAATGCCGCCACAGAAGCCCCAAGAAGACGTTTGGATCAATAAAACTGGCTCAACCAATGGCTTCGGTGCGTATGTTGCGTTCATTCCGAAGAAACAGCTCGGAATCGTTATCCTAGCCAACAAGAACTACCCAATAGACGACCGCCTGACCATAGCTCACCAGATACTGACGCAGATCGATAGCGAAGAGCATACCCATAATTGAGGACAGGCCCTAAGATGAGCAGCTCACTTCAAGTGAGCTTGCCCAGCTAGGGGGTAGCTGCGCATAGGCTTGATATTTTGGTGCTTCATCAAATGGGTGGCGCAGTACATTAAGTAACTGCTCAACTTCAGAGAAGTCTTTTTGTTTGGCGCGTTGAATGGCGTTTTCTACTAAATAGTTACGCAATACGTATTTAGGGTTCACGCGGTTCATTGCAACAGCCCGCTCAATATCATCGCGGCTTTCAATCGAAAGTCGTGTCCGATAGTCACACAGCCACGCCTGGCAAGCAGAGCGATCAGCGAAGAGTGCACTGACAGAGGTGTCACTTTTACTGTGGTGTGATGAAATTTGTGCCAGCTGGCGAAAGGTTAGTGTGAAATCGGCATGGTTCTCGTGCATTGTCTTAAATAGATGTTCAATCAATTTGTCATCGTCTTCATGCGTGTGAGTGAGGCCGAGTTTCGATCGCATGCGAGTTCTAAAAGCCTCCGCGAAACGCGTTTTAAAAGCGTCTAGTGCTTGTTGCACTTCCTCAAGCGTGCATGGATCAATTTGACCCTTGTCGATAATGGGTAAGAGCGCTCGCGCTAAGCAAGCAAGATTCCAATACGCAACATGCGGCTGCTGCTGATATGCATAGCGCCCAGCATGATCTGAATGATTGCAGATATGGTTGAAATTAAATTCATCGATAAACCCATACGGGCCGTAATCTATCGTCAAACCTAAAATCGACATATTGTCCGTATTCATGACGCCGTGACAAAAGCCAATGCTTTGCCAGTGAGCAAGCAAATCAGCTGTGCGCAGCGTAACCTCTTTAAAAAGAGCTAAGTAGGGATTGGCTGCCTCCTGGCATTCAGGATAGTGGCGTGCGATTACATGATCAGCTAGCTGTGCGATGAGATCAGCGCGGTTGCATGCGTAGAAATGCTCAAAATGCCCAAAGCGCACGAAACTTGGAGCGATGCGTGTAGCTACAGCCGCTGTTTCGATTTGCTCGCGGCGCACAGGCAGATCAGAGCCAATCACGCATAGCGCACGTGTAGTAGGCACACCGAGATGGTGCATTGCCTCCGAGCACAAAAATTCTCGGATTGATGAACGCAATACTGCTCGACCATCACCCATGCGTGCATAAGGCGTGGGCCCTGCGCCTTTTAATTGCACTTCATAGCGTGTGTGCTGATGCTCAATTTCTCCCAGCATAAGCGCTCGACCATCACCGAGCTGACCTGCCCAAACCCCAAACTGATGCCCAGAATAGACAGTGGCAAACGGCTGCGCATGAGGAGCGAGCAAATGAGTTTGGTTGCCAGCGAACCACTCAATAAAAGCTGGATTGCGCGCAAGCTGCGCGTCAAAACCGAGTAATGCAGCCGCTTCCTCTGAAAAACCAATTAAATAAGGAGCGGGAATCGGTGCGGCTGGCAATCTCGTATAAAAATCAGTGCCAAGTGATACCAGACTGTCAGGTAGAGGCTGTGCGAATGCGTTAGTTAGATCAGGCAACTCGCTTGCGTTTGAGTAAAACGGCATACCAATTACCTCGTCAAATCCGTTGTGAAAATTTATCTAGAGAGGCTGTGCTGCAGAAGAGAAAAGTAAGCAGCCTTATTCCCTCACATGAGCTTGCATCATGATATGCACCCATTCGCGCTTTCGGTTTACTGAGCGTTTCCCTAGCTTTCTTCGAATGGGGTTTTTCTAGCTCTTTATAAAGAAAAATTTCATTCCATTTCTGGTAAAGCATATGGCAGTGGCAGTAACTCAAGTATATGCCCGTTAGCCGTGCCGACATGCAGCGTGCCTTGCTTGAGCACGCTCAGCTGTAATTGCACCAAACAATCTACGCCACCGTTTGGCGCCGGCGCTACATTAATCACTATGCCGCAGGCTTGGCTTGGCTCCTCTGAATGAAATACATCTAAGCCAGGCTGTGCCGATTCGGTATGTGCAAGTAGCGTACGTCGCCTGACTACGCCGCGGTACTGCAGGCGAGCAACCACTTCTTGGCCTGGGTAGCAGCCTTTGCGGAAATTTATCCCACCAATTAATTCAAAGTTAACCATTTGCGGTACAAACTGCTCCTGCATCGGCTCAGTAATGCGTGGTATGCCTGCTTGAATGTCACACCAGTCCCAAATAGTAGAGGGCACTTGGGTCAAATCAGTGGCGAGTAATTCAGTGCGCGCGAGGCTAGCTTCGCGCGATGTAATCCATAGATAGCGTGCTAGCCCTGATGCTGCATGCCCAGCATCAGCCAAGGTGCTAGGTAAATCCGTTAACCGAATCAGTGCGCCAGCTGGACTTTCCACTTTCTCATACGCAGCTTGCGGCAGAGTAGGGAAGAGGTGGGCAAGCGTGTTTTCGACGCAGCCCATTAGCCCTATTAGCGCAAGCCGTGGGCTTGCATCATCTAATTTAACCTTGCTGCGCAAAATAAACATTGAGAGGCGTTTTTGCACGGCGGCTTGCAAAGCAGCAGGCAACATGAGCTGGATTGTTTCGGCTGAGCGCCACAGAAGAAACGAGGCTAACAATCGTCCTTTCACTGAGCACAAGCCTGCTAACTGGGCTTTAGTGGGTGCTAGATTCTGCACCTCATTAGTCAGCTGATTGTGTAAAAAAGTCGCTGCATCAGCGCCACTGGCTTCGATGACACCAAATTGATCAAGCAGTGTAAAAGCGCCACCACTGCGTAGCGCCTCGAATGGATTTGCATTAGGCATATTTTGAGCAGAAAAGGAAGAAGTGGGCATAAATCATTAGACCTCTTTCGAACCCCCGTAGCGGCGTCATGCCTCCTCGCCGTACCCTTGTATTGTCTTCGTCGGCATTCCTTGCTACGAAATTTCGAAAGAGGTCTATTGATGGAAATAAAAGCATTTTACTTGGAGCACCGCGCTAAGGGAGTTTATATAAGTTTGGTAATGATGGGCCAAGCTATTTTTATAGAGGGTTTGTCTAGCCAGAGGGTGGTGTAAGGCCCTCTTGCTCATCGCTTATGAAGAGCCTCCTTAACCATCACATTTTAATTAATACCATTTTTCTCTTTGCAAGCGCATTCACCTTCTGGCTAATGCTGCAGTGCTTGTACGGATGTTAATATTCGCATCAAGGAGATGAGAGATGAGCCTATCTGTATTTACATTTAATTCCTTGGAGTTTGCCAAAGGGCTAGAAGTGGCAGGGGTGCCTCGTGAGCATGCCGAAGCGCAAGCGCATGCTTTGTCTAAAGTCTTTGAGGCAAACACCAGGGAGTTGGCTACTAAAGATAATATGCAAACCTTGGAAGCGAATTTGCGAGCTGAGATAACTGATTTGCGTAAAGATATGGATGTTAAATTCGCTACTGTAGACGCCAGGTTTTCTACCATAGATGCTAGATTCGTGACCGTGGACGCTAAGTTAGATAAGTTGCTATCGCAAATAACGGCTCGTCTGGGTAGCATGGTTTTGGCAGCTGTTATGGCTATGCCTTTTATCTTTAAGCTATTCCATTTGCTTTGAAAATTTCGCAGCTTAATGACTTAGTTCAGGCTTTCTCAAGCCGAGCTACATTAAAAAAAACTGAATCGCTATACAATTTTGGAGGTAATTCACTGGGTGAAATGTTGAATAAACTCAAAGAATATCTTAAAAAAACCATCAATTATTTCGCTATCGCATACTTCTTTTCTTGCTCTTTTCTTATTTTTCTGCGCGGCTCTCTATGCTAAAAAGTTTGGCTCAATGTAAAACTTCTGACAGGTTGAGCAAATTTGATAAAACGTATGTATTGAAATGCGGATAATAATTTTTTTAAATGAAATAAAGTAGAGCTTCACCCGCAGAGCGTAAGGCTTAAATTGTTTATAAACCGAGAGCAATAGCTAAAAAATACTATGCAAAAAAAACCGTCTCTCATCGAAGTTGAAGTCTGCTATGCCTTAGCCGAGCACCAAACTTTTTTGCAAGTGACGCTGCCAGCTGGCGCTACGGTGCAGCAGGCGATTGACGCATCAGGCGTGCTTAAGCTACATCCGCAGATTGATTTAACTAAACAGAAAGTGGGGGTATTTGGCAAGTTCAAATCTCTTGATGCGATATTGATGATGGATGACAGAGTAGAAATTTATCGTCCTTTACAAGTCGAGCCAAAGATGGCGCGGCAGCAGCGAGTCGCTAAAGCCCGTGCCGCGGGTTCGCAGGAAGGGCGAAAATGGTTGGCCAAGCGCACTTATACATAAATTATTTGAGACTAAACTTTCATTTTGATGAGGATACTCATCAAGTACTTAAGCTATCACGTATAATCTTTCTTTGTGCCTACAGGATAGGTTATGCGTCTGATTCAAAAAGCCCTTACATTCGATGATGTACTACTGGTACCCGCTTTCTCAAAAGTGGTTCCACGTGATACTTCTCTTAAAACTCAATTTACCCGCCGTATTTCCTTGAATATACCGCTGGTTTCAGCGGCCATGGATACGGTCACTGAAGCCCGGTTGGCTATTGCGATGGCGCAGCTAGGGGGTATCGGTATTATTCACAAAAATTTATCGGCTGCTCAGCAAGCGCGCGAAGTTAAGAAAGTAAAGCGCTTCGAAGCTGGTGTAGTGAGCGACCCGATTACTTTATCGCCAACTGCCACGGTGCAAGAGGCGTTAACGCTCGCCGAGCAATATGGTATTTCAGGCTTTCCAGTAGTTGAAGGCACGCGCCTAGTCGGTATTTTGACGAATCGCGATTTGCGCTTCGAGACTCGCTTAAATGCTTCCATCACCACTATCATGACACCGCGCGAGCGTCTCATTACGGTGCAGGAAGGCACGCCTCTCGCAGAAGCTAAAGCCTTGATGCACGAACATCGGTTAGAGCGTGTGTTGGTGGTTAATCAAGCGTCTGAATTGCGCGGCTTAATTACGGTTAAAGATATTTTAAAAGCCACCGAACATCCGCTGGCTTGCAAAGATGAGCATGGCCAGTTGCGCGTAGGCGCGGCGGTTGGTGTTGGTGCAGACAATGAAGAGCGGGTTGAGCTGCTTGTGCAAGCAGGTGTTGATGTCATTGTGGTTGACACTGCGCACGGCCATAGCCAAAGCGTGCTTGAAAGAGTGCGCTGGATTAAACAAAATTTCCCTCAAATTGATGTAGTGGGTGGCAATATTGCCACCGGCGAAGCAGCGCTAGCGCTTGTTGAACACGGCGCAGACGGCGTTAAAGTGGGAATTGGACCAGGCTCAATCTGTACTACCCGGATTATTGCGGGGGTAGGCATGCCACAAATGTCTGCGATTGCCAATGTATACAAAGCCTTGGCTGGCTCAGACGTGCCAGTGATTTCTGATGGTGGGATACGTTATTCAGGCGATATTTCTAAAGCTCTCGCAGCGGGCGCCCAAAGCGTGATGATGGGCGGTATGTTTTCTGGTACCGAAGAAGCGCCTGGTGAAGTTTTTCTATACCAAGGGCGCTCTTACAAATCGTATCGCGGCATGGGTTCCGTGGGGGCGATGAAAGAAGGCGCAGCGGATCGCTACTTTCAAGATAGCTCGGCCAATGTAGATAAGCTAGTACCGGAAGGTATTGAAGGGCGAGTGCCCTACAAAGGCAGTGTCAACGGAATTGTTTTTCAACTGACTGGTGGCGTGCGCGCGAGCATGGGCTATTGCGGCTGCCAAACTATTCCAGAGCTGCATGATAAGAGTTGTTTCGTTGAGATCACTGCATCTGGCATGCGTGAGTCGCATGTTCATGATGTGCAGATCATGAAAGAGGCACCTAATTATCAAGTTGATTGAAAAAACTAAGCCTCTTTGTTTTAGAGTCTTGCCCAAAATTTTCTAAAAGCGCTTTTCTTGAGGCTAACGGGAGCGCGGAAGTTGGTGTGTATAGTAAGCACTAAGATTTTTGCGCACCCGTAATCTTAAAAAAGGCCGCTGCCTTGGATGTTGTTTGAAGATTTAGAAAAGATGCTGCAAGTACTTACAAATATTTTAAGCAGGCTTTAAAAGCCTGCTTAAGCTTTTTTAAAAGAGTTTTCCTCAAGGTGCTTTTCTCAAGGTGCCTATCATCCTTCTGATTTTCCGGCTACGCTCATGCATGACAAGATTCTCATCCTCGATTTTGGCTCTCAAGTCACTCAACTAATCGCACGCCGAATTCGGGCGCTGCATGTCTATTGCGAAATCCACCCGTGGAATGTCGATGATGCCTTTGTGCGTGAATTTGCGCCGAAAGGCATTATCTTGTCGGGTGGACCTAATTCGGTGACGGCGGAATGCACCCCGCGCGCGCCGGAAGCGGTTTTCACGCTAGGCGTGCCAGTACTTGGCATCTGCTACGGTATGCAGACGATGGCAAAGCAGTTAGGCGGCCAAGTTGAAACAGGCCAAACGGGTGAGTTTGGCTACGCAGAAGTACGCGTGCAAGGACAATCACAGCTGCTTGCTGGCATAGAAGACTTCCGTTTAGATACACATGGCATGCTAAAAGTTTGGATGAGCCATGGCGATAAAGTCACGCAAATGCCTGCTGGCTTTACACTGCTGGCGACCAACGAATCCTGCCCGATCGCCGCGATGGCAGATGATGAACGGCGTTTTTACGGCGTTCAGTTCCATCCCGAAGTGACTCATACCGCGCAAGGCGCGTTACTTTTATCCCGATTTGTATTGGATTTATGTAAAGCGAAACCAGATTGGGTAATGGGCGACTACGTCGAGGAAGTGATCGCGCAAATCCGCCAGCAAGTGGGTACTGAAGGAGTGATTCTCGGCCTCTCTGGTGGCGTTGATTCATCGGTGGCCGCGGCTCTCCTGCATCGTGCTATTGGCTCGCAACTCACCTGTGTTTTTGTCGACCACGGTTTGTTGCGGCTAGATGAAGCCAAGCAAGTGATGAATACCTTTGCTAACTACTTAGGCGTCAATGTGATTCATGTCGATGCTAGCGAAACCTTCTTAACAAGGTTAGCAGGTGTTACTGATCCAGAAGAAAAACGCAAAATTATTGGTGCTGAGTTTGTTGAAGTTTTCCAAAGTGAAGCGAAGAAATTGGCGCATGGCGCCAATGGAGTCAAATGGTTAGCCCAAGGCACCATCTATCCGGATGTCATTGAATCTGCGGGTGGAAATAACCAAGGCGCAGCAGTGATTAAAAGCCACCACAATGTCGGCGGGCTGCCCAAAACTTTAAATTTGAAGCTGCTTGAGCCTTTACGAGAACTCTTCAAAGATGAAGTGCGGGAACTTGGGGTAGCGCTTGGATTGCCCGAAACCATGGTATATCGCCATCCCTTCCCAGGCCCCGGTTTGGGCGTGCGCATTCTTGGCGAAGTTAAACGCGAATACATTGGCTTATTACAGCGTGCTGACGCTATCTTCATTGAAGCGCTGTATGACACGATCGATCCTGTCTCGGGAAAATCTTGGTACGAACTCACAAGCCAAGCCTTTGCCGTATTCCTACCAGTTAAAAGCGTAGGTGTGATGGGTGACGGGCGCACCTATGAATATGTGGTTGCCTTACGCGCTGTGCAAACGCAAGATTTTATGACTGCCACTTGGGCGCATTTACCGCATACTCTATTGGCCCATGTGTCAAATCGCATCATTAACGAAGTGCGTGGCATTAACCGCGTGGTCTACGATATCTCAGGCAAACCGCCTGCGACGATTGAGTGGGAATGATTTGAGGTCTGGCAACAACTAGCAGCAGAAAGCAAAAAAGACGCTGAAACCCGCATCACTGCGGGTTTTTTTACGTCTGCGTTTAGCATCTGCTGGCGTGGGGAAGTGTTGTTGTCGAGGTATGTACCAGGCTGGCGGTAATGTTTTTAGAAAATTGGGCGAGCAAAGAGCTAGATAGAATTTAGCGCTTTGCTCGCCTTAGTTAAATTCTCATTATCGACTGCTATTAGAAAAACAAAAAAATTTATATGGACGATTTACACTTTCCTATTATTTAATAATTATTCTGTAGGACGAATGAATTTCATGTAATAGTTGTTCAGTAATATATATAAACTCTTTTTTTAAATTAGATAAAGCTTTTTCCAGATAGAGATAAATCCAATTATTATATTAATTCCTGGTTGATAGAATAAATATTTTAATTGAGAGAGTGAGGTTTTATTTTTAATAAAAAATAATCTACATATATTTTTTATGTGTGCCTCCTGATTATCGCTATAGAGAAAGAAATGACAACACATTTTATTGAAATGGGTCAAGGTGTTATTGCTCACAGTACTGACGCCGTAGGTGAAGAAGCTCCCGCCGTATGTACCTCACCCCTGCATTCGTGCACATTTATTAGTGGTTATAATAAAGATACAGGTAAATATGGCGCCTATCATTATCCTGCAAATTGTTTATTGAAGGGTGAAAGCCATGATCAAGCTGTAGAAAATGAAATAAAAGAATGGAAAGAAGATTTAAAGCCAACGTCAATCAATCTGGTTTTTGCAAAGCATATAGAAAACCAAGAAAATAAAGAGAGGGATTATCCAACGTTAATTAATAATTTATTTAGTAATATTTCTCAAGACCCTGCTAGGTATGATGAGAAAACTGTAGAGGGATTGTTTAATGTGATAGATGGTCAAAAATTTATGTCAACTAGCATGCAAGATGCCTATGCAGTTTGGAAGATGATGAAAGAGGAAAAAATTCCTATAGAAATTAAATTAGAAGCTAACGCTGCAATGGTGATTAAAAATGGTGCTTTGCACACAGGTAATCCTGTGGCTCTCAATGTTGATACGAATTCTGCAATTGACCTGAAGCATCAGCCAGCAGGTGTACACGGCGTAAATCAAACGCTGACTATTATTGGCAAGAATCGTGATTCTCTTTCGCAACAGCAGCCTTCTCAATCTGCTAAGCAAGTAAGAAAAGTTTTAAGCCATTGATATTGTTAAAAAATTTTTATTTAATAATGCTGCTTTTTTTCCGTTAATAATTGAATGGGAGTGGCCTCAGCGTCCGTTAAAAAGCTAACACTGAGCAGAACGAAGCACGCCGTAAACTCGCGCCACTGCAGTTTTTTTTGCGCCTGTGTTTAGCGTCGTCTGTCCCCGGTAGCAGTTTCAAACACCGTTTTTTGACAAATCGAATGACCACGACGGTCTTATGCTGGCTAGTGCATGAAATTATTAGAGAATGTGAATCTATCTGCATGCTGAATAAATGCTCTGAAGGGCTTTAGGGTACTAACCCATAACTTAGACTTTAGCGCTATGCTAGCGGCACAGGCACTGCTAAATCTAGCGTGGTACAAGTTTGCACAGCAGATGTCAGCCCAAATGTGATTAGTTAAAGTTGAGTGATAAATAAAAGTAGTGAAGTGAGAAATTAACGATGCTCAAATTAACTGAAAATATGCTTGTATTTAACGCTATCGGTTTGCATTTTTGGTGGCTGTTAGCAGGGGGACTCGTAATAGTTGAGTTGCTCACGGGTACGTTTTATCTCCTCATGATTGCACTAGGCTGTCTCGCGGGAGGTGCGGCGGCCTTACTAGGTTTTTCAGTTTCTGACCAACTGATGATTGGTGCAGTGGTTGCGCTGGGTGCTGTATATTTTTTACGCCGTTCTCGTTTGGCGGTGTCGAGCAAGCATGAACAACAGATTTCAGACAATAATCTTGATCTGGGGGCATTTGTGCAAGTGGATGCCTGGCAGGGGCGGCGTGCGCGTGCAATGTATCGTGGCGCGCAGTGGGATGTGGAGCTGGCAGTAGGCGAAACAGGCGCTGGCCAGTGGTATGAAATTAAAGCCATGCGCGGCAATCTTCTTATTGTCGCCGCTAAACGCTAGTTATTAGTCGATCTACAAGGAAAAATAATGTTAATCACGCTCATGATCTTCATCATAGCAATCACAATTATCGTAAAAACGGTAAAAATTGTGCCTCAACAACATGCCTGGGTCGTGGAGAGGTTAGGTCGTTACCATGCGACGCTCACACCAGGGGCAAACGTTGTACTTCCTTTCATCGACCGTGTCGCTTATCAGCATAGTTTGAAAGAAATTCCGCTGGATGTGCCTAGTCAAATTTGCATCACGCGAGATAACACGCAATTGCAAGTCGATGGTGTGCTCTATTTCCAAGTAACAGACCCGATGAAAGCCTCTTATGGCTCAAGCAATTATCTGGCTGCAATCACGCAGCTAGCGCAAACAACGTTACGTTCCGTCATTGGTAAACTGGAACTCGACAAAACCTTTGAAGAGCGCGCAATCATCAACCATAGTATTGTGGAAGCCTTAGACGAAGCGGCGGGAAATTGGGGCGTTAAAGTGCTTCGTTACGAAATCAAGGATCTTACGCCACCTAAAGAAATCTTACATGCGATGCAATCGCAAATTACCGCTGAACGTGAAAAACGCGCTTTAATTGCAGCCTCTGAAGGCCGGCGGCAAGAACAAATTAACCTTGCCACTGGCGCGCGGGAAGCCGAGATTCAACGATCGGAAGGTGAAAAACAGGCGGCTATTAACCAGGCGCAAGGCCAAGCAAGTGCAATTCTTGCGGTAGCCGAAGCCAACGCGCAAGCCATTGCAAAAATTGGTCAGGCTATTCAATCCTCTGGTGGAATGGAAGCGGTTAACATGAAAGTAGCGGAACAATATGTGGATGCTTTTAGACACCTTGCAAAGACGGGTAATACGTTAATTGTACCGGCGAATTTAAGCGAAGTGAGTACGATGATTGGGACAGCGTTGTCCATTATTAAGCAGGGAAAGTCATAGCATGTTTATCATTTAGCTAGCATCGATTTAGCGGGACATGAATGAAGAAGAAAAGCGTTAACGGGCAGCAGGTGCGTAGGCTCAAAGTACGTGGTTTCATGTAATTTTGAATTGAATATTTGCAGTTTTTTTTAAAACTGCTATTTTCTCGAGCTATTGATGATTTTTCTTCAATCTCAAATGAGTGAAAGATAAATGATTAAGGCAATTAGATTTTAAAGAAAATTCGACCGTTAATTTATGCCTATACCTCGCCATATTTCGGTCATTGTATCGACCTACAATAGACCTGATGCTTTAGAAGCTGTCTTGAATGGGCTTTTGGCTCAGACAGAGAAAAATTTTGAAATTGTTATTGCTGATGATGGCTCTACAAGCGAAACTCGACTGCTCGTGGAGTCTTTTGCCAAGCAATCTGATATAGCAATGCGCCATATTTGGCAGCCTGATGAAGGCTTTCGGCTTGCTGCCATCCGCAATAAAGGCGTAGCGGCCTCAACTGGCGATTATTTGGTTTTTCTAGATGGGGATTGTATCCCGCAGCGAGATTTTGTAGCGCAGCATCGTCGGTTGGCTGAAAGGGGCTATGTTATTGCAGGCAGCCGGATATGGTTAGAACGTGATTTCACCCATAAAATTTTGTCGGCCAAAATAAAAATTCATCAAGCTTCACGCTTCGATTGGTTTCTCAACCGTATTCGGAAAAAAATAAGTAAATTTCTGCCACTCCTGAAAATCCCGGTTGGGCCAATCAGAAAAATAGGTAAGCATTCTTTGCATGGTATTAAAGGCTGCAATTTAGCGATGTGGCACGATGACTTTCAGCAGATCCGTGGCTTTGATGAGAGTTTCATTGGTTGGGGACACGAAGATCGTGAGCTTGTTATTCGATTGTATCTGTCAGGGTTAAAACGTAAGCGTGGATATTGTGCTACAGAAGTTTTTCATCTCTGGCATTCACCAGTCAATTCTTTTGCTGGAGAGGAAAGCTTCCAGAAAGTGAAAAGCATGGCTCAGTCCTTAAAATCCATTCGTTTGTAACGGTTGGAGTGCGGCCCAATAAGACGCTGGTCTGAAGGCCTGCCCCCATTCACCAAAGGAAAGATGAGTGGGGCAGGGCCAATCACGAAGGGCGCTATTATCTTCTGCCGCTAATTCTGAAATCAGGTCAGGGCCGGCGGCTCTCACTAACGGCAGTTTTATCAGAATGGTACTTCTACCCGCACATTTCACTTACATTGACTGGAACGCCCGAGTGCATGGCTAGGACTGCATCTGCGGTGAGATAAGTCATGTATTCGTCGAAGCGTCCCGCGTGCACAATGTCAAGCGGATCGGCTGGTTGTTTGCCAAGCACGGCTTCATAAAGCGGGCTGATCGCATCTTTCTTATCCGTGTGCCTGAAGTTGTAAATAGTTTGCGTCGCTTTCTCTGTGCCAGAAACTGAGGCAGTGGGGGTTTGGCCTTTTGGACTCAGGCCGACTTGGACGTTCGCGAACTGATGCTCGTCGCGCCAGGTGCGCACATATTGATAAATAGACACGGTATGGCGAATCATCTCGCTCAGCTCAGGTTGCTCGTTGGAACGTAGTACCTGTAATGCTTGATTCAGCATCGCACTGTCATCGAGAGCAGTGGTTTCATCGAAATTTGCCAGACGTAGACGGAGCGATCGAACTAGTGCTGGGTAGAGCGTGACAAATAGACTTTTGAGTAGCTTGTGCGAATGCGAGCCACTGATAAGTCTTACGGCAGGGCTTATCGCAAAGTAGGCTTTGGGAGTCAAGGTGCGCACGATCGGTTTCATACTATCACTGATGACTTGTAGCGCCTTGTTGCACAATATAAGCGCCTTTGCTTCGGAGTGGAAAGAGGAATGGGCCTCATCCACGAGCGTCAAGATGGCCCCCGCTAAGAGGTCGTTGGCTAAGCCTACAAAAATGCCGGTGATGTGATGGTAGGCACGAAACTGCATCAGATAGGTGACATCTTTCAGATCGACAGGCGCGACTGTGTCGTGTGGTGCTTCATCACTTTGCACAATACGTTGATAGAAATGCGCTGAACTTTCCCCCGCTGTGCGGTATACGCCAGGAATGCGCACGTGGCGTAGGATGGATAGCCAGATCGTTTCGTAATTTGTGTTGATGAAGCTGTGAAAGAAGGTAAAGCGCTGAAGATTATCGATGTCATGAGCGGCGATGTCATCGATTGATTCTGCGGCGGTCGTTTTTAAAGTCTCATGCATTGCTTCAACTTTTTCGGCATAAAGTGAAAACGTGGCTGAGTCTTCGATCGACAAGAAATCACCGTCGAGTTGACCGGCATCTGTTTGCACCAGAAGCTGAGAAAACCGGTGAAGTGAATCGTTGAAGTGATTCATCCAGGTGACCTTAATCGACGCCTCATCGAAATGGCCATGCTGAACATCTGCTGTGATGCGCTGCGCAAGCGCCGAAATATTATTCAGACAGATTTCCACCCCTCTAAGGATGGCGATGATGCATTTTGCATCGATTGAGCGATTTTCGAAGTTTTTGAGTTTATCGATATATTTCGCTGCGGCGTTGTCAATCTCCTCAGCGGGCACGGCAGCCCCTGGGTGCTGCACGATTTCATCGAAGTCGAACAATTTGGCGGGAAGTTTTTCCGTTGCATGGTCGGCTTTAGGATGAAGATTGCTTACGCTTTTCCGGTACGACGTAATTTCTTCAAGAATTTTGCGGCTGGTTTCGTTGTTCATTGTTGTCTTTTCCATCCTTCTTTTTGTCCCGCTGTGCGCTTGATTTAGATTAAATTGACGGCTTTGAGAAGTATGGGCGCTATCAAAATATATTGACTTATGTTGCGGCTCGATACTTTCAGAATGGACAGTTTAGCCCTGCCTATATCAATAAAAGCGGCGCTGTTGAAGAAATCAGTGAAGTGATACAGGAATTTAAGAAGATTGAATTAAGATGGTGTCCATTTTTTTATGGACGCACTTAGCGCAGGCATTGGTTAAGTCGAATGGAAAAACGATAAGCGTAAACTCAGCTCCAGAGCCACAGAGTGTTATCGCTAAGGCAAGGGGAAATTGACCTTGTGCAGGTCTGCCATGAAAAATAAATTTCGTCAGCTCTAAGTCAAAAATACCTTGTTTCTCCTATATTAGGAGTGTCAATTTAAGCAGAGAATTTCTCCCTTATTTCTGAAGGTTAATATTGCTACAGTAAGAAAGTAGCCTAAACGGAAATTAATAAAAAAGCTGATTATGCCTCAAGCACTTTCTTTCTCCCCTCAAGCGTCGCCTAGACGCGCATCTACTATCACGATAATTAAACCTCAGCTGGCTACGATATATGAAGAGTCGAATGCCAGCGAGCAGACTCTCCTCATTAGCGATGAAAGCGATCAATCGAGTGAGTTTTCAAGTAGGTCAGCGGAAGATAACGATTCACTGACAGAAACTGGTCTTGATACGCGTGCTTTAAAGTCAAGGATAGCAGCGCATGCAGCAATTTTTCCTTTTCTCTATGTATGTAACCTGATTATGCAAGCTAAAGAATTTGATAATGAGCATGAGTCATTAATTAGAGGCATAGCTGGGACTGTTACTTTTGCTACATTGGTGAGCTTTGCTATCCATATAGGTAGTCTTCCCAATACAAGACCTGCCACAGAGCTGCTTTAGGCTAAGCTATCGCTACAATTTTTGAATAATTTTGATGTTATTGGCTTGTATAAGCCATTGCTTTTATCTACAGAAATTTTTCTGAAGCAATTTTCCCTTTTAAAAGCAAAGCTCCCTCATTATTTTTTGCTGAGGAGAAGTGGCGTTTCGCTTAGTCGTAATGACGCGTAAGCGTTATGAGGGCGATTGAGCGAAAAGGCTTTTTAAAGATAAAAGAGGGGGGAGGGGAGAAATAAAAGCTGGGGAGGGAAGGCCAAAGACCGATAGCGATTTCTAAATACAGCGTAGACAGAAAATTCAGCGTAGCTTAGGCAAAAAAAAACCGCTTGCGCGGAATTGTATTAATTTTCAGCGTTTTTATTTTCGCTTCTGATACATAAATTGTTGGCGGAGTGGACGGGGCTCGAACCCGCGACCCCCGGCGTGACAGGCCGGTATTCTAACCAACTGAACTACCACTCCACGCTTTTGTTCCGCAAGCGCTGATACCGTGTCAGGTATCTTAGCTACTGCTGCGATAACTGGCGTCCCCTAGGGGATTCGAACCCCTGTACTCACCGTGAAAGGGTGATGTCCTAGGCCTCTAGACGAAGGGGACAAAATCTTTGCTTAGTGCTGTGCGTCAACTGAAGCGTCGCATTATAGCGACTCCTTTTTTGCTTGTGAAGTCTTATTGCGATGTTTTTTTAAACTTTACAGAATTTATGTTTTACAGCGCCAATCGACCGAGGCCTGACACGCTGTGTTGCTAAGTAGAGATTGATACTTGCTTGGGTATGCATCGCGCCATTTTCGTCAATGTTTAAATGGATGCGGGTGGATGCTGGCTCGCCAGGCGAGGAGGCCTCTTATAGGGAAGAAGCATAGACATAGATTTTCAAAGTATTTGAATTATTTTTTAAATTCTGACTCGCCTTAATCAATTGACTAATGGATAAGTTACTTTCCCCTCCCAAAAGTTTCAGAAAGCACCCTATCAAATAGCGTTAGCTGCTTGGCTAGCATGATGTTTTGCCTACTTATAAATCACTGAGATTCACTGAGGGAGCATTATGTCATCGCGTACAAAACCAGCTCTGCCGATTCAAGCATCATTTTTTCATCATGTTGAGTTTCAATGTAGTCACGCCCGTTTATTGGCAACGGTGCTTTCTAATACCTTAGGTATGCCTTTGGTCAGTACCTTAAAAACTGCATTGGGGATTAGTTATTGTTTGCAGAGTCAGCAAGCGATGATTATTTGTAGTGCACCAGCGACTAATAAAAAAAATGAGGATGCCACTGAGGCTAATAGCTTTCATCGAGGCTTGAAAAGCACTAAAAATATTCATGTGCGGGCCATAGGATTTAATGTGGCTGACCCTGATGAAGCTTATTCTCATTTATCTGGCGCATTGCAGCATGAGGGCACAGAGTCTCTGCAAAGACATTCGTCTGGGGCCATGGATGTCTCCTTGCCAAATGCGTTAGGGCAGTTGAGTCTGCGTTTTTTAGCTTCTGATGTATATGAATCACCTTCTTTTTCCTCTGGCATTCCACGCGGTATGCCGGGTTTTATCCCATGCGCATCGGCAGAAGTATCTGAAGAAGTAAATGCTCAAACGATGGCATTTGCGCCTGGTGGCATTACGAGCATTGATCACATCGCGGTCAATGTGAAGAATGTTAGTCAAGTCAGCCAGCGTTTGCGGGCACTGACCGCTTGGGCACCTTTCAGAATTTTTGACGAGCAAGCGATACATCGCCCATTAAGCGCTATCACTTTAAGTAGTGAGAGCTGTGAAGGCTTAATGACTTTGGTGCAACCAACGAATAAAAACAGTATTTTTGAGCAAGCATTGCAAGCTAATGGCGGTGTTTATGTGCATCACATCGCTTTACGTTGTGAGGATATTTTGCAGCTGGCAGATTTTCTAAGTGAGCGTGGAACCTGGCAATCGATGCCGTCTCCAGCTGCTAGCTATTACGAAAAAATTCGCCCCATTGCCTTAGATTTTCTTACCCCAGACGCCTTCGACAAGCTTCAGCGTTATGGCATGTTGCTTGATTTTGAAGAAGACTGCGCCTTGGTACAGGTCTTTTTCCCTTACCTTGATGATATTCCAGGTGTATTTTTTGAACTCATTAGTCGTGTTCCCCGCCTAAACCAAGCTGCTCATCATATTCCAGCAGCAGGCTGCGGTGGCTTTGGAGACCGTAATGTGGCGCAGCTCTATGACTGTTTGATCAGAGGCGTGCATCAACTGCCTATGTCGATCAATTTAGCGACCAAGCAGGAGAAACAGGAGAGGCAGCCTGTTTCTATACCTACGTTGCCAGAAACGCATAACCCGTTACCCGCATCTGCCACATCGAACAGTGAGGTATGCCAGCCGGTTGAATCTTAGTTTATCTATATCGCAAGCGATGAAACTGCACATCAGTAAAACCAGTCGAGAAACTTTGGCTCAATAATCATTTTTCTGCGCTGGGCGAGCCATTCATCTGTTGGCATACCGCCTGGCGCAATAGATCGCTGTCAGTTTATAAAATGGCTTCTAATACCCGCGACTCTTTACTCCTGCCTGTTTAATGATGAATCGAAGGCGCTCTTGAATGCTAGCAAGGGGTAAAGGCAACAGTTCATAGCCATATTCAGTATAGGCGTCGACCATCGCTTGATAAGTTCGCTCGGCTTCGTCGAAAGTTTGTTTACGCTCGCTATCTTGTTCAAAAATTTCAGGCCAAGGAGGAGCGATAAATACGCGACGATGGTAAGTAAAGCTCTGTGCTGCCTGCTGCATGTAAGAGGGCACAGGTAAACCTAGTAGACGCAAGTAACCAATGACATCAAGCACGCTGCGATCAAAGAAAACTGGCCCACGGTGATTTAAAGCGAGATGGTAGGAACGCATCTCCCAACTCAACATCATTTCTGCATAAAGCTGAGGGTTTTGCCACGGTAATCCTTGGCCGTTGATAGCGGCTTGATCTTGAATAATGCCTCGCCCAGCCTCAGCTGTTCGAGCAAAACCAACGCGTTCTAGTGCATCGAGTAAGGTACTTTTTCCTGAGCCAGGGCCACCAGTGACAACAAATAAACGTTCAGAAGCTTTAGACATAAATTATTTCAAGCCTCTCACTTCGAGTTGTTGGCAACTACGCAAAATGCTCCAAGCGATAAACTCGCAGGCACTATCCACAATTTCTGGTCCTCGTTTAGGCGTGCGCATTGCATAGTCGTGGTGTTCGGTGCCCAGCTCTATCGAACATTGAAAAAGCGTGCTGCCGTGAAAGGGCGGCCCTAATGAATCGGCCGTGCTGGCTTTTACCGTGATAGGTAGAGTTGGGACGCTAGGCGCTAAGCATTTCGCTTTAAATTGACTTGCAATACGCGCAGCAAATACCCCTTGTGTGAGTGTGTCTTCAATCATTAGCGGATATTGGGTCAGGTATGTTTCCAGTTGCTCTAGCGCGGTACGCTCTTCTTTGCTAACGAGATTGTCTTTAAATAATATTTCTAGTTCAGTCATTTTCTCTGCTAGTTCTTTCTGCTTTCTCGCGGCAATCGCGACGCGTATATTCATATACGGATAGTGACAGAGATAACTCACTTCAGCATGCTCACGAATCTCAGTGAGCTGAGCATCAACGATCTGCGCTATATCGCTTTCAATCACGCCCAGCAAGCGCAAGTGATAAATTTCCTGACTAGGAGTAGGTGTTTCTTTCTCCTCTTGAGCAAGTAAGGTCTCAAGCATAGGTAAGCATTCCTTGGGCGGGCCGGGTAGCACATGCAAGGTGCGCCCATCAATAGTCATGGTGAATCCAGGGGCTGTGCCATTTTTGTTAGGGACAATGCGCGCCCCTTGAGGGAAAAATGCCTGCCTGCGGTTAGAAGGTGCCACCTCTAAGCCAAAGCCCTGTAAACGCGCTTGAATTGCAATCCAGCTTGGTTCGTCTAGCTGTAGTTGTACTCCTGCGGTAGAAGCAATCGCTTCTCGGGTGACATCATCAGAAGTCGGGCCTAACCCTCCGCTCACAATGATAAGGTCAGCGTGGCCTAAGCAAGTCTCCAACGCATGACAAATCGACGAAGGTTGATCGCCACAGACCATTTGCAGGCTTACCCCATACTGAGCCTGACTGAGCCGCTGCGCAAATTCTTGCGCATTGGTATTGCTGTTTTGCCCCCGTAATAACTCGTCTCCTATGCACAGTATGCTGGCTTGTCGTGATGGTTGAGGGTGAGCTACTTCATCTAAGATGGCCTGTGCCATGCTGCGTGTTCCAGCTTGGCCGCCTAAATCATAAGTAACGTGACGCTCTTTCATCATGACCGAGCGCACCGCTTGCTCAAGGCTGCTAGCCTGTGACGCAAACCCAAGGTGGCGTAGAGCGAGCGCTACACTTAAAAACATGGCAGTTGGATTAGCCCGATCTTTCCCCACCATTTCAAGCGCTTCACCATGCGCTGGCGCGAAACAACAGATTTTCTGGCTCACATTGATGCTGGGCGCAACGCCTAACCCTCCCATCATCCCTGCGACTAAATCAGAGAGAAGATCGCCGAACATATTGTCGGTAACGATAACTCCAAATTCTTCTGGTTTACGTACTAGCGATAGCGTTAGGTCATTAACATATTGAATATCGGCACGGATGGTTGGGTGATGCGCGGCAATTGAATAAAAAATATCGGCTGCAAGCAGCTCGTCTTTATGTAAGGCATTGGGTTTATCCGCGAATGTCACGCGGCTATAGCCTTGCGCATTCGCATGCTCAAAAGCGTATTGAAAAAGTCGTGCCAAGCCATGACGAATATTGAGGCTTCCTTCTTCAACGCCATGACACGCTAGGCCAGGGCGCTGCAGTATACCCTGCATAACTTCAGGCAAATCGCGCTGACCTCTGCCTGCATAGCGTCCTTCTGTATTCCCATAAATAACACAGCATCGAAATGGCCTATGCTTACCAACCCAATGCTGTGCAGGTCGCACATTGGCAAATAGGTCTAGTCGCTGCTGTAATTGAGTAAGCGGGGAAACATATTTAATACCTTGTCCTTGCAATTCAGTTGGCAAAGTAGCTTCAGCCTGCTGTTTACCAGGGCTAGTAAGCGTTCCCAGAAGAACAGCATCACTTTGTGCAATCTGCTGCCAGGTTTTTTCTGGCACAGTATTACCAGCTTGATGCCAACACACTTGACCGATTTCTCCTACTGTTAATTCGATAGGTAAAGCAAGCTGCTTAAACACGGGCAAAACGGCCTCGCATATTTCTGGGCCAATGCCATCGCCTGGCAAGACAAGTAGTTTTTTCATGGCACTAGCGCGCTGTATAGCGTGGGAAATTTGAGTTGCCTGATTGTAGCGAGAGGCGAGAGATATTGGGCGAATTACAAGGGATATCCGTTAGATCAAATAGGAAGTATGAGGCTGTCAGCTGGGTTATGGCGACCTTTCCTACGTAAGTCTTAAATTTTCTTAAGCATATTCAAGTAAAGATTGCGTTTCAGATGGACGTGTATTGTTTTGCTGAATTTCATTTTTAAGATTTTTTTCTTGGAAAGACAGTTTCATAGATATAAGCAACAAACTTATATGTGCCAAACCCATCCCGTACACCAGGGGAGTGTAGAAAGACTCTCCGCGCTCAGCATTCTCTCGTATGGTAAGGCATGCAATTAATGTAATAAGGGAGGTAGCAAAAGCCATGTATTTATTTGTGTCAATAATTTTACGATTAATGGCTTCAATTAAAGCTAAATTTGCTTTCAATACAGAGATATCAGCTTGTTTTGTGACGGAAGTGCTGCCGTAATGTTGATTAGATTGTGAAGGTTGAATTTCATCAATGAGGGGAGCAATAGCTTCTTCTCTCTGAGAAATAGTTCCCTCAGAGCACGAAGATTCAGCTTCATAAGTGGCAGGAGAGAGAGTTTCACTGCGCTGAAAAAATAATTTAATAAAAGAATTAACGGGTTGGCACATAATAAATTTTCAGGTATGTTTTTTTAAAAGAGCAAATTTAATGTTTAGTCAATCTAGTTATTTCCCATTCGCCAGATTCATAGATCATAAAAATGCTATTTCAGCACATAGATGTTGAAGGATGAAAGCTATATTTGGGAGTGAGCACAATTAGATTGACAGACTTTAGGCTAGAGGAACTAGATAGATATCTTGAGGGCGTAGCGTGTTGCATGAGAACGTGGTGGCGCCAATTTATATTTCAGATCAAATTCGGGGATCTTATGTAGATTTAAGACTTTATTTTGTGTATAAGAATATTCTTCTTTGCGTGTGTATAGAATAACGTTGTGTGCGCGAAGTAGCGTTGTGATCTTTTTTAGGGAATAGTCATATGTCAAACTTCGGAACATCGGGTACCACCCCAGGGTTTTTTCACTCGATTTATCAGTATGTTGCTGTTGATATTGTTCGCGCAGCTGCTGCTAATTTTGTTCGCACAGCTACCGCCGTGGAATTGACTGACCCTGAAAATGATGCGCAGCAGGCTGCTTTTGATAAAGAGCCGCCAGACAGTAGTCATATGTCAAACTTCGGAACATCGAGTACTACCCCAGGGTTTTTTCACTCGATTTGTCAGTATCTTGCTGTTGAGATTGTTCGCACAGCTGCTGCTAATTTTGTTCGCGCAGCTACCGCCGTGGAATTGACTGAATCTGAAAATGATGCGCAGCAGGCTGTTTTTGATAAAGAGCCGCCAGACATTTGTACAGATCAGCTTGCGGCGAGAGTGCTCGTTTATCCATTTAGCGCGCCGGCAGACTTAGGTGAGAGCTCGCACATTGCATTTGAGTTCACTAATTCATTAATAAAAAAATATTCACAGAGTTTACAACTGCTCTCAAAAGAGCATGTAAAGAACTTAAAGTTGCTTGAAAGAGAGCATTCAAAGAGCTTGCCGCTGTCTAAAAAAGAAGGCTTAAAGAGTTTGCAACCATTTGACGCCGATTTTTTAAGGGATGTACAACGGATTGAGAGAACATATTCAGAGAGCGCTAAACGTCTTGAAAGCGAGCGTTCAAAGAACTTATCGCTATTTAAAAAAGCGCGTGAAGAGCACTTACAATTGCTTAGTCATGCAATTTCGGAACAAAACGATCTAGTGATTCAGGAATTGATCAAAAAATACATTCCTGAAACTAGCGCACAGGACGATATAAGTAAGTGTGCATTGAACGAAGACAAATTGACTGCCTTACAAAAAAAGCAGTATGTAATAAATAGCGTGCAATTGCTTTTTCAGGCGCTTTCGCAACACAACAGTAGCAAAGCTATTTATGAGCTGATAAAAGTGTGCGCGCATCTGTTTGACCAGCAAAAGGGTGAGGCAAGCGACAAAGAGCGCAATATAGTCCGAGCAGATGAAGCATTACTAAAAGACGGCTTGAGTTCGCTCTACAAAAAATTGCGAAACACTCCTCCAGATCATCCATCTATTTCCTCTTTGATCAAAGAGCTCGCAGATTTGTCTGAGATAAAGAGCGAGGTAAACGAGAATGGGCAAAATACAGATGCCTTAGCTCAATGTGTAGACCTATATGGGAAAACACAGGGCCATACAATTGGATCAGTCGGCCATCTAACGCGTAGCGCCAAGCATGAAAACGAACAATATATAGACTCATTAGCTGAGAGCCTAGACCGATATTCAGAAGGCTTAATGCTACTTGAAAGGGCTTTGTCGAGAAAAATTGACCCTGCGATCCAACCGCTGATGAAATTGTGTGTAGATGAATATGATAGGTTTGCAGAGGACTTTAAGAAGTCTATGGAGGAATGTAGCAAAACAAATAACATACCTGAGCGCCTACAGAACATAGCTGAGCTGATTTTGGCGCCACAAGAGCAATACGACAGTGATGTAAATATGCTTGAGTTCGCCATTTCGAGAAAGCATTCCACAACGCTTCCGACTCTCGTCGAAATCAGTGCAGATAGCCACAAAAAAAACTTATTGCACGACGCAGCCGAAGGCGGCTTCCTTGGTCTGGTTAAGACGTTAATTGAGGGAGGGGTAGAAAAAACCGTGCAAGATGAGAACGGAATGACCCCCTTAAATTATGCCGCTAGAGCTGGCAATCTCAACGTAATTAAAGCCTTGTTTGAGGGAGATAAAAAATTCTCACCTAACGGCTTAATCAATCGCAATAAAGAAACTCCCGTATTCCTTGCAGCTGAATATGGCCACCTCGAGGTAGTTAAATTCTTCGTTGAGAAAGGTGCGAACATACACTTAACAACTTCCTCTGGGCAAACTCCCTATAGTATTGCGCTTGAATATGGCCACTTCGAAGTTGCAGATTTTTTGAAGGGAAAGATGGACAAAAAACTAGGGGTAACGAAGTCCCAAAGCTCGCAAACATATGCGCAGCGCCTTAATGCATATATGCCAGAATGGTGCGGATATATCTATCGGGCTTAAGGGGATACGCAAAAAATAGTCTAGAGCGAGTGTTATTGCATCTATAAAACGTAAAGCGCTGACAATTAATTGTCAGCGCTTTACGTTTTATGTGTGCTCGCCTTAGTATGCAAATCTCGACATTGAAAATCTGCTTTTTCTACGCCAGCTTGTCCTCTAATTCTCTAGCTTTATCAAATCGTGCACGCAGTGCTTCTTTTCCTGGACGTTGTTCCTTCTCATTGAAAAGTTAGCACTGCGCTACCATTGAGTGTAGTGTTTGCAACGTTTGGGCTAGGCTTTTTATTGCTGCTGAGCACGTTTTATAAAAGTATGCACTAGGCGCATTGCTCTGATAGGGTGATTTACTTATACCCAGCATTGATTCATAAGCAGAGAATCTGAAATTGATGATGAATGATCTTAGGCATTCTTTGAAGGAGATTAGGATGGGCATAACGGGGGCAAATCGCTGGTTGCCTATAAGACCGCAAAAATTCCGTGAAAATGAAGCGCGGCGAGACGATGCTTTAAACAAGACGGAAGAAGAGTTATACGAGCTTCTAGAGGAGCAACGGGATACTTTAAGCGAGCTTGGAGAAAAATTACACGGCGCTGAATCCCGAGACTATGCACGGCATGAAAGCCTGAAAGCTTTGTTTGAAGTCAATGCGTACGAAACTCAGGAGCAGCTCAGAAAAGTTCAAGCAGACCAAAGTAATGCAGGCGATGCTTTAGAAAAAGTTCAAAAAACGTTAGACATAACTCAAACATTGTGCGCACAGCAAGCTGAGCAGATTGAATCGCTGCAAAGCCAGCTTGGTATTCTTAGCAAGAAATTTGTTGAGATGACGGAGAAAATGAAACGGTTTCTGCCGATGGATATCGTTTAACGTACGGTAAAGCAAAAGAATATCCAAGTAGCTTCTCATCGCTTTAGTCAATCCTCCTACCAGAGTCAGTGCTCATTACCTGACTTTGGTGGAGTAGAAAAATTATATCTAGCCTGTTAGATGCCTCTTCTTTTCTTTCTAATAAGCCATGTCATCCAATACAACTACTCAATGGCTGCAAGCACAAGAATCTCTCCACACTTATGTCGTGTCTCCAACTGCCAATCTATAGCTCGTTAATCAAGTTTGGCTACGCAATTAATCACACCTTCTTTACTTTCCTTATTCTCTCCAATCTCCACATTCCAATAAATTTGCACAGTTTTTTCTAAAAAAATAACCTTAAAAATTGGATTAGTTCACAGCATCCAAATTTAGGGTGTAGTTCATTCTATTGAATTGGAAGAGCAGGAAAAACTTAAAGAGCCTACGAAAAATATAATTAAAAATCTTGTGGAAAAATAAAAGAGGTCACAAATAAAAAAGGTAGTCGAGTAAAAAACTCAGGGATTTGGTGAATATCAAAATTTTGTTACAGAACAAAGAATGCCATACGAAATATTTTGACTGAAATGTGTTGACTGTCAGAGAAACCTCGGCCTACTAGGAGAAAGACTCAAATGAATGCTTCCACCCAGGTAAAAGCGCTCTCTTTTCAAGTAACCTTAGATGAATTAACTCGCCCAATAGAGCAAGCGTTTCCACTAGTCAATCAGTTTTATACAGAGCCTAGTTTATTTCGTTACGAGTGGGAGAGTATAGGAGAGCAATGCTGGCAGGTTGTTGCCACAGAAGCGCAAATTGCCAAGCCAGGCGATATCCTTCCGTTAACTGTTGCGGGCTTTCCTATTCTTCTGACGCGCGATGCTCAAGGTCAGCTGCACGCTTTTCATAATGCTTGCAAGCATCGGGGCGCAGTGCTCGCTACTGAAAAATCTCAGCAAAAAGCGTCAATCGTTTGTCCTTATCATGCTTGGCGTTATGCTTTGGATGGCCGATTGATCTGTGCCAGCCACTTTAATGGCTTACGCGATCATCGTATTCAATCTTTAAACCCTCGTTTGCAAAATCAAAAAATAAGTGTATTGAAAGAAGAAATAGTAGGTAGAGAAAGGCAAGATCAAGAAATAAAAAATGGTGAAGAAGTAGAAGGATTAACACCTATTCGGGTTGACCAATGGCACCAGCTTATTTTTATTAATTTGGGGAGCAAAGCGCCTCCTTTATCAGAAGTGATGCAACCTATCAATCAGCGTTGGCAAGCCTATCCATTGTCGCAGATGAAATATGGCGGTGGGCTTAACTATAAGCTTCACGCCAACTGGAAGTTGATCGTCGAAAACTTTATCGATAGCTACCACAATCCTTTCGTTCACCCATCGTTAAATAAAGCTTCACCATGGGGCGAGCATTATTCAATCGTTGAAGACAGCTACTTTGGCGTTGGCACACGCTTGTATGACGCTAATCTGGTAGGGCATAGCGGACTAAATAAATTTAATGGCTTACCCAATTCATTACACAAAAGCGCCGAATACCTTCATCTATTCCCTAATCTTATGATGGGCCTGCATGCAGATTATTTATTCGTCTTCACTGTTAACCCTATCGATGTATCGACTACGGAAGAAAATATCTGGTTCTTTTTTGCACCGGCCAGTTCGACTGACGAAAACCATACTCAAGCCAAAGAGCAAGCGATAAAAAACTGGGATCGCGTAAATCGAGAAGACATTCCTATCGTTGAAGGCATGCACCGCGTACGAACTTCTTCCACCTTTACCTCTACTGCTTTTAATGGCGGCTGCTTTTCCCCATTTCACGAAAAAACACTCCAAGCATTTCAACAAAAATGGGCGAAAACTATGCTTAATAAAACAAACAATTAATGTTTCTGAATTTTTAACTTTGAGTTCAAGCTTTCAAAAAAGATGGCACGCAGAGGTGAGAGGTAATCATGTTTGATGGGTTCCTTCGTCACACCAACCTGCCGCTCGTTGGCATGTTTGAGTGCGCATAGAAGCGGCCTATCGTCTACTCCTAACACCATTTATTTTCTGATTCTATTCTTAGCAAAACTTCTATAATCGAGCTCACTATATCTGAAGCTTTAGGTAATAAACTTAAGCTGAATCCAAATCTATTGGGAAAATGTAGCGGCTAAAAAATTACCAAAAAAGAGTATTTGACCGATGGAAATAAATTTTCTCCCTTTCTTTATCACCACGCTGACAATTAGCCTAACGCCTGGTATGGCTATGTTTTACTGTATTCATTCCACATTACAGCGGGGACGCAGTGCTGGAATGGCAGCAGCGGTAGGGGTTGAGCTGGGCACATTTGCGTATGTATTGATTACCGTGTTTGGGCTGTCGAAATTAATCACGGCTTCGCCGCTGCTTTATGCAGCGCTTAAAATAGTAGGTTCTTTGTATCTCTGCTATTTAGCCTATGCAAGCTTTCCGACAGGGAAGGGCAGAGTAGTTTCTCAGCCCCAAAGCAAAACAATGCCTAATGAAAACAAGTTATTAGGTGGATTCTTACTTAATGTTATGAATCCAAAAATTCTCATTTTCTTTCTCACCTTGCTACCTCAATTTGTCCCGCTTGAAAGGCGTCATGGTCAGACGTTTTTATTGTTGGGGATTCTGTTCAATTTATCGGGTTTGATAGTTAATGCTGCCGTCGCATATTTCAGCCCGCAAATAAGCAAACTTTTTAATACTGAATCTCCTGTGCTGACAGCACTACAGTACCTACCTCCTTTGGTCTTTCTTGGAACCGCAATTTATGGAGTTAGTGATCTATTAAGGCTTCTATAGATAAACTGGACGCTGATTGAAAAACGAGTGATGACTTGTCATTAGTATTGTGATTTTTATGACCAAGATCTAAACCGACTATTTCACGAATATTAATGCCGTTGTTTTGTGGGAGGTTTTTGGTAGTGAGAATTTGTGCCTCTCATAGGAATAATTGCCGAAGAAGAAATGGCGGAGGGGCGAAATATATTTGCTTGTAAGCTAGGCAATGTTGCTTCATCTTTCCAGTTCCCTAATGTATCAAGGATTGTTTGGAGATTATCGATTCGATCTTTTGGGATTCCCTTTAGATAAGGTAACAATTCTTCTCCATGCGCATGCAAATCTTTTGCATGAAGCTTAAATTTTTCCAGGAAATCGCTTTCTGTGCTCGGATTCAGTTTGCGCTCTCGACGGAGTGCATCCAGAGATTCTTGAAATTGGGAAAAAGATTTTTTCCAACTTTCCTGTGTATCTCTTATATATATTTGCTGCGCGTACACTTGCTCAGACCCATCTTTTAGCCCTTTGTAAAGCGCAAATTTTTTTCGGGAAGACTCAAGGCTTGCTTGAGAGTCGCTCAGCCTGCATTGGGAAATTATCTTTTTTGGAGGCAAATTACTAGCGGATGGTGGTGCTGTTTTTTTTACAGTTCCAGCACTAGTGCTGGCGCCATTTTGAGATGTTAGCGATCTACTAAAAGCGAATGTGCCAGGGAAAGCTTCAAGAATTTTTTCCCTTTTTTGCTTATTTTCTGCTGCCACATTTGAAGACCGGTTCTCCGTAATTGTCTGTTGCGAAGAAAAAAGGGAGCTCACAAATGAAGAAACTTTATCAACGAGATCCATCAATTTCTCCTTAGCTCATCATAAATCATTGCCTTTAGCTTAGATCATTTCACTTTATATACTGACTCGAAGGGGAAAATAAGTCATCTTTAGCGAACCTCAAAGACTTAATTTGTACGATTAATTGTTGAGATATATCTATTCCTGCTTCATATTTTAAAAATGACTCATAGCTAACTGCTTAGGTAAAGTTAGATAAGCCAATTCCTTCTCCGCTGTCGGCAGCCCTTTTCTCCTCTCGCTGCAACACGTCACGTTCAATATTTTTTAGTGCCTCTTGTTAGTTTTGGAGGTGTCTATTTCTCATCTCTTAACCTGATATTTTTAAAAAATATATATATTTAAGCTTAGAATATATTATTAGAGATATATAAAAATATACGTAAAAATAATCTCATCATTATCAATGAAATTAATTTTCTAAGAGAGTGTCTAATAAAAATTCAGGGGTAATTTTAAATTTTTAGGGAATTTTTATTTTTTTAGCTAAGCAATAATCTTACTCAGGCATATATTTTATTGTTGAGCAAGCTGAAGATTCCTGTTTATAGGAGTGTTCATTATGCCGATAAATGTAATACAGACAAATAGCGTGCCGCTTATCAATGAAAGGCCAACAGCCACCGTTTCGGATGCTTCTGCCGCAGATAATGTCACGAGTGATGTCCCGCAAGATGGTCAGTTAGCTTTGACAACAGCTGCCAAAGAGTTGGTAAGTCATTCTGCGAAATTTGTAACTTGTCGTCTGATTTATATTGGAGCTAACGTGGCCAGTCGCTCTATATTGGGGGCGGAGGACGCACAGCATTTGGCAGCGAGTGGTTTGATTAACTCCACGCAAATTGCAACTCTCTACACGACGACAGGCGCCATGTTTATTATTGGCGTTTATGCACGAGGCGCGCTGGCAGCGCGGCGATTACCAGAAATTGGTGTGCTGTATCGAAAAGGGATAGCGATGTCTCTGTGCTTAGGCGTTCCTGCTTTAGTATTCATGCGTTTGACTGGGCCTTTATTCAAATTGACCCATCAACCCACTGGCGTGACGGACATTATCGACCAGCACAATCGTCTTTTCTGCTTTGCTGTTCCGGCCAATATTATGTTTATGCATAATATTCAGATTTTATCCGCCACTAATAATTACTCGGCCATGGCCGCGCATTCCATCTTGTATTCGGCGCTATTAATACCCTTGAGTTATTCCTTGATGAATGGGTACGGATCATTACCTAAATTGGGCGCTTCAGGGGTTGGGTTAGCCAATCTTATTGCGGGCTGGGGCAGTGTCTTAACCACCACGCTCTATTTACTTTCTAGTCATTCCTATCGTCCATACCAACTGCTTGGCACTTCCCCGGCAGAAAGCAGTATACCGAGCGTCAGCAAGTTACTTGGGAAAGGTACAGCCATTGGCCTGCAAGTAGGGATAGAGACATTTTATGTTGTGATATTAACAGCCATGATTGGGTTGATTAACCAAGATAATTTGTTGGCTAGTGTTCCTGCTTGGTATACGACAAATATTATTACACCGATTATTTTTGGTTTAGCACATGTCTCAGGTGTGCTTGCTAAACATGCAGTGGTAGAAGAACGATTTAAAGATGCAACGCAATATGGTTATGCCAGTTTATTAGTTGGAGTACTCATTCCCATAACCGCTCTATTTTTGTTCGTGGCTGCGCCTAGGCAAATTATTTCTTTATTCATTGATAAGAAGGCAACGGGTGATGAAAAAATTATTGAGCAAGCTAAGATTTTTCTATTGGTTTCAACGATAAGTTTAATTCCAGATGCTATTCGCAATGTTCTTTCAGGCACATTACGCGCTTATAACGACACAGCTTTTGCTATGTTGTCTTCTATGTCCAGTGTTACCGCAGTGGGAATGGTAGCTTCTGTACTCCTTGGATTTAAATCTCCGTTGGGATCATTAGGGATATTTTTAGGTAGAGCACTGGCTTTTACGGTTGGCGCATTGATGATGACAAGTTATTGGTACCGAAAAAGCCATGTGATTGTTGATTCAGTAAGCCTAAATACTGAGCAAAACAGATCGTTAGGAAATAATGTCCAAACTTGGATAAACGAGACGCTATTTTATTTTTTTAGGCGAGGCACTGTCGCAGAAAACACTCAATCCTCAGAGGCCAACGAAGAAGAGCAGCCTTTAATTAATAGAGTGCGAACTTTTTACGGAAATTTTTCTCATATTAATCCTTTTTCTGGGTATAGAAGAAATCAATGGGATAATAATAGATTTAATCCTGCTTTAAATGCTTAATTTTAATATTAATTGAAATTTTTAATTTAACTGTAATGTAAAAACTATGAGTCAATATCTATCTTAAATTATTCTTAAGCAACAGCTCATCATTATTATTTTAAGGGGGCAAAGATGTATGCTGTCAAGAATTATTCTTCTGCAAAAGATATCAGCCTTTCTGACTCTGGGGATATACGTTCACTACAAGACTTTATCGTTTTACTTGAAACCCAATTTGATGACCCAGTCCATTATGTCAATATAACTAATAATAATTTAAATGATTTGAGTAAATGGTTTGAAAATTTAAAGAATATGGATAAAGGAGGATTTTCTCATGGTGAGGTGGGAAGTAAATATGGCGTTCAACAACTTGATTTAAAAAAAATCACTTCTCGCAGCATAGGATATAAAGGAATATTTTTTCTTTTACAAAGAGAGAAAAGTTGGGAAGAGCATGAAGTCTTGCTAGACGTACTGGCCGGAAATGGAACGATGGGTAGAATGCTGGAGCAACTTTACGCTAAGCATCCAAAATATATAGGTAATGATGTATCACTGAACCTGGTAATCCAAGGCGTGTTAGATCAAAAATTAATCTATTACAGTGATATTCGATCAAATTTCCTCAAACAGAACATTGCAGAATATGCTGCCTGTTCCTATGGCTCTCACCATATTCCAATTCAAAATCGTGAAGAGTTTATTTGGGGTTGTTATCAAAAAATAAAAAAGGGGGGAACTTTTGCGTTGCAAGATTTTGAATCTCGCAGCGCTACAGCTCAATGGTACAGCGTTTGTATCGATACTTACCGTCATTGTGGTCATCAATATGAGCACTTTACTCCACAAAGCATGAAGTCTCTTTTGCATACAGCTGGATTTAAAAATATAAGCGTTCATCATATTTATGATCCATTCATATTAAAAATAAGCAGCGATATATCAGATGAGCAGGCAAAAAAAGATTTTTATAAATACCTGATTAATTTATATGCTTTAGACAGAATAGGCACAAAAATTACGAATGGCGATATTGAATACAGTGATCTGGGGGAGATATTTGACAAATATTTCAATGTTGAACCAGAAATGCTTGAGCGATGCGTTTCATTAAGCAGCCTTGGTTACGATGAACATCTTATTGCCAGCATGCTAACTATCAAACCGGTTCGTGGAGCAAGGCATCTTATTGCTCCAAGGATCGCTTTGACGGCTGTAGGGGAAAAATAACCTTACGGTGGGACTGTGATGAGTCACTCCATACATCTAGAAAATTTAAAGAAGCAGGGCTTTTTTATCATCCCTAATGTTCTATCACAGAACGATGTAGAAGCTTTAAAAGATAAGGCTATTCATATCTTTAAAATCTATGGTGGGGGAGCAATTCGCCCAACTATTTTTTTAAAAGAAAAGCTGATATCCAAAATATTTTTTCAAGAAAAGATAAGTAATTTATTGAAAGAAATATTTTCTGATGATGAAATAATATATTTATATCCGAACATAACAATTAGAAATAATTTATATATTAATTGGCATACAGATGATTTGTTTTTTAAAGAGAAAGTGCAGGACGAAAATTCGCTCCCAGAGTTTTATATGTTTAATATTTACTTGCAAGATAACTCAAGAGAGGCTGGCGGAGGTTTAGATGTAATGCCTGGGACACATCGGCTTAATAAAGAAGTAAAAAAAGAAATTATTTTATCTGCGGATGAAGCAGCTAATTACTCAATTTTATCAAAGGCTGGCGATCTAATTGTTTTCGATTATCGTGTTATCCACCGAGGAACCATGCCTATTACTGAGAGAAATTCACACCGATTAGCTTTGCAGTGGACAGTTTCAACTTCTGATAAATTAGCAAACATTTATTTAACATACTTACTTTCCAGAGTAAATAAAAAAATTCATATTTCTGATTTTACACAACATAGAGATAAAGCATTTTTTGAGGATATTCCTAAAGTAAATTATCCGGATTCATTTAATAGCGAGGGCATACATTTTTTCAAAGATAGGATTAAATTTATTGATGTTAATCATTATATTAAAAAGCAGAATATATGAAAGCGGCGAATTATATTTTAGATGCCTTATACCAAGAAGGTATTGAGTATTTTTTTATGGTTCCTGCAAAAATGATTAATCCTTTCATGTCTTGTTTTAATCTAGAAAAGCAAGAGAAAATTTCTCCTATTGTGGCCGCTTTTGAAGGTGGAGCCATGATGATGGCAGAAGGATATGCTAGAGCGTCTGAAAAATTTGGTGCCGCTATCGTATTAGATGGGCCAGGGGTGGCGAACGCGATGGGCGGTGTCGCTAACGCGTACGCTGATCATTACCCCGTGATGCTTATTTCCGGCCAAATTCCGAAGCATTATGAAATGATGGGTGCACTGCAGGATTCGACTCAATCAGGATTAGATTTGGCGACCGCACTAAAACCCATTACAAATGCTTCTTATCATGTTCGCGATGTTGAGAATTTGCCTAGATATTTCAAATCTATAGTTAAAACAATGTATGGGAACCATAAGGGGCCTGCTTATTTCTCTGTGGCCAAAGATGTCCTTTTAGAGGAAATAAAAAGTTTATATAAGCCAATCGCTTATGGCATTGTCAATAATAAATGTATTGATCGGGATAGAGCGAAGATTTTCTGTGAAAACATAATCAAAGAAAATTCTCGTGTAGCAATTTTGGTAGGCGCAAGGGCGAGCAACCGACAAGTTTCAAAGCAATTAATACAGCTATCAGAAAAATACAATATTCCTGTTGCTAGTACAGTAAGCTCAAAAGGTGTATTTCCAGAAGATCATAGAAACTACTTAGGAGTTTATGGTTATTCTGGACATAGAAAAGCAATCGAGACAATTCTCTCTAATAAAATCGATATTCTTATTCTGTTAGGTTTTGATGCCACACAGTGGACAAGCTTGGTTTGGGATCAAGATATAAAAAAAGAAAAATATATTCTCCAAGTAGGAAAAGATATTGCCGATTTAGATTTTATTATTGATGTAGATGAAGTAATTGTCTCAGATGAAGCTGAATTTCTCTCATTCATTGATGAAAAAGGTTATTTGGAAAAAACCAGAGAGGCAAATAAATATATTATTAAAGAAGCCCAATCAATACCATTTTTTTATGAGATAGAAAGAAATAAATACACCGGGATTCATCCGGCTGATGCAGTGCAAACTATTAACCAACTACTTGAAAACTATATTTGTATAGCAGATTCTGGTAATCACCGTGCATTTGCGACCCACTATTGGATGGCTAAAAAGAGTAGGGGTTTTTTTTCAGCTAATACGATTTGCCCTATGGGATGGGCTATACCTGCAAGCATTGGAATATCTTTAGCCAGAAATGAACCGTGTGTTGTCATAACGGGCGACGGATGTATGCTAATGCACGGTATGGAAATTCAAACTGCTGCTAGGTACAACAGAGATATTTTATATATCGTATTTAATAACGCTTATTATGGAGCAACCTATTTTAATAATAAGCGGAATATTAAAGAAATGAGTGCGCTTCCCTCTCATGATTGGAGAAAACTCGCACAAGCGTTGGGACTCACTGCTTGGAGGGTTAATACGCTTGACGAGCTAAGCGATGCGCTAAAAGAGAAGAAAAAGCGGCACGGCACTTTCCTGATTGACATGATCTGCAGCCATGAAGCAGAAACTCCTGCATCAGAATATAAAAAGCGCATCGTGAAAACGGGGACGTTATGAATGATAAACGCCAGAAGAGGGCGGTATTGATTTCATGTTTCTTGCTGGTCTCTGGGTTGATGGCGGTTGACTTCTTCAACCCCTCACTCCCTTACATGATGAAGGATCTTCAAGCCTCTCAAGGAGAAATCAAAACCCTCATCGTCGTCTATATGAGTGTGCTTGGCATTGCGCAGTTTATTTATGGGTCTTACTCCGATCGTAAAGGAAGAAAGAGGCCAATCCTTATTTCTTTTGGTATCGCCTGTGCAGGCTTGTTATGTTCGGCAATGGCTCAGAATATAACTATGCTTTATGCAGCCAGAATGCTAACCGCAATGGGTACCGCAGGGTGCACAGTTATTTCACGCGCGATTATTGTTGATGTTTTTAATGATACCCACCTACTCAAAAAAGCATTTTCTTACTTTGCAATGTCAAGTCAGATATCGCCAGCGCTCGCGCCTTTGTTGGGTGGGGTAATACAAGAATTTTATGGATGGCGATATTCATTTATCTGCCTGGCCATTATTACTTTCCTCTCTCTAATTTTTTTATTTGTATTTATGCAGGAAACTTATTTTCCACAAGGAAAGAGGGAAAGGTATTTAATTGCATATAAATTGTTAATTAGAGATTTCAACTTTGTTTCTTATAGCCTTTGCTCAGCATTAGTCTTCGTTTTTACGATTGGATATTATTCTATTTCTCCCTTTGCTTTTTATACCTTAGGTTATTCACCCGTAGAAAATAGCCTATTCTATCTATCTTATTCAGCTGCCATTCTGGCAGGCTCATGGCTGATGGGCGGAGCGTTGAATGCGGTGCCATCGAAGCGGCTCTATTTGTATACGCTGCTGCTATATAGCGCGATATTTCTTCTATTCTTTTTATTGGATTTTGATAAAAATCCGCTTCTCATTCTTTTATTTTCTTTTCTGGTGGGTTTTACTAGCGGAATTTGCGCACCGCTAACTTTAGTCCTTAGCATGGGCGGCGTTGAAATTAACAAAGGTGCAGCAAGTGCTCTGCAAGGCGGAATAAAAATGCTGTTTACGGGAATTTTTATGTTGCTGTTCAACTTTACACAAATAAAAAAATTCTCCGATATGCTCACCGTATTTGCTATTTTATCGGCTAGCTTATGGGCTATTTATGGCATTGATTGTGTCTGTAAGCTAAAAAACGCAGCAAGGACCCACATCAAATAATAGAAACATTCTGCCTGTATTTCTCCGAATGCCAAGATTCGCTTAATAATAAGGTCAAATACGTATTCAAGCGGTTCATCATAATAAGTAAAAAGCCGATCTGGCAGCTCATTTCTCTCATATTGTTCTGCCATAAGAAATAAAGGCACATTAGTAATTAATTTTCAGCGAAATCCTGCTAGGAGAGTTAGATGTATAGTCATGGCTTATCAGCGCCAATGGGAAGAATCCATTATTCATCAATGGGGCAAAGCCTACAGTCTGATGCTGATGTTCAGAAATTGATTAATGAGGTGCAGTCCGTAGACAAGCAGACGCGGAAAAACGCTGCCGACGCACTAATCGATATTTTCTTGCTCGACTCTTTTATTGAGCAATTGATCGTTATTGCACAGGATGCGAGCAAGGGCCCGGATATTAGATCCACCGTTACTGAGGTATTGGCAGAGCAAAGTCCAAAGTCTGTGGTTGGCGCTCAGGCATTGATGACTGCTATAAGGTATGGAAATAAGGAAGTCGCAGAGGCAGCAGTGAACAGCTTGGTAGCACTATCAGAAACAAGGATGGCCAAACCAATCTTTCAAACGTTGAGATATCTTTCGCAGCATAGCGAAAAGTGTCCGCCAGAGGTTAGGCTGGTGATTGCTGATGCTTTGGCAGTAGAAATCGAGCATCCTTACAATGATGGCGATGGTTACTCGACAGAGCAAATCGAGCAGTTTAACGATGAAAATAATGCATTAATCTCCAAATTAGAAGATCAAATTAAAGCTGAAAATAAAGGCGGAGAATTTAAAGCTATGAGATTCATCGCATAGCTAATGTGATAAGTGGCTCTTGTTTTGTTTGTTTCACTGTGATGGGAAACTAATACTGAATGGATTCGAGTAATTCCTGATAGTTTGAAACTTGTTAGCTCCAATTAAAACGCCCTGGATACTTAAACAGATCTGCTTCACGCTCAATGACGTCCCGCTGATAATCTAGAGGTATTGCCCTTATTATCATCAGCCATCCTACGAAGTAAGTACATGTAAAGGCAATATAAGCAGGAGATGCCTTATTAGGCGCGCCATCGCTGGGAGCAGCAATGTATTGCCCAATGGACGCGCCTAAAAGCACTAGCCATCCCAGCATACTAACCTTGAAAGCAGTATTTTTAAGAGGATCTACTTGCTCCTGCAACTTTTCTCTAAGTTTGTAGAAGTTTCTCTCAATATCATGTGGCTCGAGAGGCGGGGTAGAACTGGCCTCTTGAGGCGCATCACCATGAGCAGGTTGTTCCTGAGCATTATTATTCTCTATTGCAATATTAGTTTCCTGGGGAGAGGGCAAAGGTGCTGCACTAGGAGCATTAGAAATACCAGCGGTGCTCTCCATAACAAACTCCTTCTATATCAATAGTTGACTATTCCATTTCCTCGTTTAAAGCCAAGCGATGCAAATGACTAAACTTTCATGCGAAGTAATAAACCAAGCTGTCAGACCAAGATAAAGAAGGAGAAGGTCGGTCTGGATGCGGCTGGCGTAAAACTTTAACAATATCGATATGCTTTAGCGCGATTGCCAAATTCAGCGCGGTTTGCTTCGCGTTATCTTGCAGTGCTAAATCTATATCGCTGATAGCGATTAATATCTGAACCAGATCAATGCGGTTAAGAAAAATTGCCATGTGTAGGGCAGTCCATCCCACTTCATTTTGAAGATTAATATCCAGCTCAGCTGCAAGCAGAGTCTGAGTTAAATCAGCATAGCCGCCACTCACTGCATAATGCAAAGGTGTCCAGCTTTTCTTACTCTGTACGTTAAGATTAGCGCCAGCTGCTATTAGCATCTGAACAAAATCAGGCAGCTTGCTCGAAACGGCATAATGCAATGGTGTCCAACCTGCTTTATCTTGTAAATCGATATTTGGATTGGCAGCTAACAAGGCGCGTGCTATCGGAACGAATTGTTTTGTAACTGCAAAATGCAAAGCAGTTTTCCCCTCTCTATTGCGCAAATTAGGATCTGCACCTCTAGCAAGTAAATACTCAATTGCTTCGGCGTAATTGAAGAGTGCTGCATAGTGCAGGGCGGTATTGCCGATACCATCTGTCATATTGATGTCGGCTTTTGCAGCGAGCAAAAGATTAATTCCAGCCAGAAATCTAAGGCCGACAGCTTTATGCAGCGGAGTCGCGCCTAAATTTCCTATATTGCGACTCTGAATGAAGAGCCTACTACCCACCATAGCCATCAAGCAATTTTCACCTTGCGGCTCCTGCAACCGAGAGAACGCACCTATTATTCCGTCTGCAATCCAGTCTGTTGGTACGGCTAGTAAGTAATCAAAGTTAGGCTCGATTCCTTGGGTAAGGTCTAAAATGACTGCATTGGAAGTCATATAGCTCGCATGCGCAGCGCTTCTCTCCACAGTCATACGCTGACTTTCGTTTAATAATCCTACCTCTACCAGATCTTGAAGCGACCGCTCAGCTAATGGTTTTGCAAGCAGAGCTTTGATGGCATAAATATCTCCTTTGGTAGTCTTTTTAGAGATAACCATTTTGTATAAATGGAAGTGCCAAGAAGAGGAAGAAAAAAAAGAGGGCTTAGCTTTTAAAAATTCGTACATCTTATCAATGCTTGCGAAAGCATGAGTCGGAAACGATTCAAATAAAGCCGAATCTGCTAACCTTTCGGCAGATTTACTTACCGTTTTAAAATCGAGAAGATTGCGTATCGGAAGTTTTTTTAAAATCCCAATTAATACCTCATTGGGTAAATCAAGCAAATTTTTATTTTGATCTACTACCTGAATCTGATCTTGGTCAATAGTAATGGAGGTCGCGTCTAAATTCGGTCCTTGTACGATGGCTGGCGGATTTGCCGCTTTTGATATTGAAAGACCCATTTCTTCTCCCAGGACGGTGTATATAACAGAAGGCATGAAAGGAGTAATACAAAAACACTATATTTTGATTAGTCTTTCATTTCATGCAGGGCTATAGTCAATTTCAGATAAATATTTAAGAATTTTTTTGCATTTTGGTGGCACTAATTTTTTTTAGCGATATGCTGAACACCTGAATAGCTATTATCATTATCTGGGTGTTGCATTCATTCTGGCGAAGTCTGGGCCTGGTAATCTATATCAAATATTTCTGCGCAGCTACTACACACAAGTGCGCGCTCGCTAATTGAGCGAAGCGCGAGGCTAAAACAAAAAACTAGGCGACTAGATAATAAGCCAGAAAAACATCAATTCCCCATCCTGAACTAATATTCGTCAGCGTGCACAAATTACACATCAATTAAAGAAGATCTGCATAATCCAGCTAGCGGCGTTATGCGTTCCGCTGCAATATGCCGACCCTTTCTTAAGTCTTTTAAATAAATCACGGTGTTTATGCTTCCTGAAGCTTTTAAAGCGGCGATCGATGCTTTGTTACAAGGTATCTCGCGCAAAGAAATCGCACAGCGCGCGACAGAAATGTCGCAGCACTATCGATCTGCTGGTGCGTCAGCAAATTTGCTATTAGATCAATTAGATATCACCGCTTATTTAACCTCACGCTTACCCGCAACCTTTGCTTCTGTAACGGCGTCTTTGCAAGCAGCCGCTTTAAGCGCTGATTTAATGCCAAGGTCTTTATTAGACGTGGGTGCTGGGCCAGGTACAGCCAGTTGGGCTGCGCTGCAGATATGGCCAGATATTGAAAAAATCACTCTGATTGATAGCAGTGCCTCATTTTTAAAGTTGGCAAAAAATCTCGCGGCGAGTAGCGAGCATACTGCACTGCAATCTGCGCTTTTCCATCAGCAAGATTTTCGTTATCCATTAACTTTAAAAGATTCATACGATATGGTTATCGCCAGTTACTCGCTGGCAGAGTTACCTACTGCCTCAATCCAATCTTTTTTGCCGGGCTTATGGGAAAAAACAGAGCGTGTCATGGTGCTGATTGAGCCTGGCACAACAGAGGGTTATCTACGTATTCTTGAGGCACGCCGTCTATTAATAGAGCTGGGTGCCCATGTCGTTGCGCCTTGCTCGCATGAGCTTTCCTGCCCCAAGACATTACCTGATTGGTGCCATTTTTCGGTACGGTTACCTCGTTCAAGAGACCATATGCGCGCCAAAAATGCCACGCTGCCTTTTGAAGATGAAAAGTTTTCTTATTTAGTGATGGCAAAACCATCTGTTACGAAGCGAGCTTATACCGCCCGTATTGTCGAGCAAGTGCAGCAAACTAAGGCTGGTCTCAATTTTTCTATTTGTACCGAGAACGGATTACAGAAAACATCTACACTGCGCCGCGAAAAGCTCAAATATCAAGCATTAAAAAAGAAAAAATGGGGAGATATTTTTCCTGATCTTGATAGCTAATTTAGCTGAGCTATGGGGGAATTGTTACACCCCTACCTCCCGCTTCTAAAACCGAGCGGGAGCGCATTAGGCTTGTAGATTAGGCTCTTCCAACCGGCAAATTCTGCGTTACTTCTTGAGCCGCTTGTGTCGAGTAAGCCATATTCCAGCTAATATCATTGTGCAAGCTAGAAAGGCTTAACAGCGCGATGGAAGTGACCACTGTGCTTATCAACAGCCAGTCATAGAGAGAATATAAATTAGATTCAGATATTATAAATAAAGATATAAATACAGAAGCTGGCATGATCGCAGCTATCAAAGTACTTACACTTTTAGCGGGTAGAAAAGACGCTAATTCATTTTCTTGAGCTTCAGGCACATCCTCTGGATTTATAGTGATGACAGTAGGCGGCTTACTTTGGATAGAGTGATAATTAGATAGGCCTTGCATAATAAATGACTCCTTTATATGGTCTCGAAATAGTTTTTTTAATTACTATAAACTTGTTTTTCTAAATTTGTTAAATTACAGCAGCTTTTTTATCCTTAAAAAGGATACTCGCAAGCAGGCGCTCTTCAGCATTATTAAAAATCACTGAAACTCATCGTCTATTACTGATCTTCTTATCAGTAACGCATCTATAGATAACTTGATATCAAGGCTTCATTAAGCCTTTGATACGCAAATCATATAAATCTTAAAAGAAACTCAGGGCGAGAGTGCCCGAGTAAAAATATTTGCCGGATAGACAAGCATAAGAAACAAGTCGCCTCAAATTTGAGCTTCGCTAAAGATGACTAATTTTCTTCTTCGAGTAAGCGTCTAAAAGGAAATAACCTACACTAAAGGTAAAGTGCTTAGGAGGAATTTATGCCACGCGATATAGATTCTAGTGAAAAGAAGAGCGCTGATATATCTCATAGCCCTGTTCCTAGAAATGTAGTGGAATTCGAAAGGTCAAAAGAATTAGAAAATGGGCAAGCACATCAAGAAATTTCTAAAACTCGTGCCTTTTTTGGATCAGTCATTAATTTTTTCAAAGATCTGCGCCAGTCTGTTTCTCAGTCTCCTTTTCAATCAAAGGTAGCTCCTCAGATTGATAATCCGCCTATACCTTCCGAAAAAGAAATGAATGCGGCTGAGCTCTCATCCAAACTTAGCGATATGCAAGTACCAGGAAAGCCTGTTGGGGTACAAGAAAATGACGCTCAGCAGGCACAGGTTAAGTCTCAAGAATCCCTTGGCTTAACAAATCCGAATTTGCCACGAGGGCAACAACAACCAGCGACTCCCACGAGAAGTTCGAGTTTGCCGAAAGGGCAACAACCTATTATTCCTTCGAGAAGTTCAAGTTTGACGAAAGAGCCAGGTTCTGAGCGTAACTTCAACCCCAGTCTTGACATTATTAAAACTAATGAATCTAGGCCTAATGAGTTAACAAAGTCGCATGAAAGTGAAATTTCCTCTCAGGCTACGGAACAGCAAAAAGTTAGAGAAAAGATTGCACAGAGCTTGCCGGGCAATTCTAACAATATAGAAGCTTCAGCAAACTTATCTCTATCAATGCGAATGCTGCAAACAGAATCTTTCCAAATATCTCGAGTGGAAGGTAAAGCAGAGGATAAAGATCGGCTAGCAATCGCTCAAGCCTATTTAATAATCGAGAAAGTAAGAAATGCAAAGCAGATGGAAATTCAGCAAGTTAGCTCGTTTAAGCTTAAGCCGCAGATAGTGAATCAAACAGTGCCCCACCCTGAAGCACAAGTTGCAAAACGCTTCTCGCAAGAGATAACACCTCAGTCGACCGCTAAGCCAGTTCCAGAGACTCATAAACGTAACTTCTCGCGTGCAAGATAAAATTTAGCAAGGAAAAAATCGTTAAATTTTTAATAAGTAGCTCGTAGATTGGGGTGACGAAGGAACCCCCAGCACAACTTCCCTCAAAATATTCTCCCAATTATCCCACCGCAACCTGTTGAAATTTTTGTCTTCCCCCACAGCCCCTTAAAAGCTAAATTGAATGGCGCAGCCAGCTCTGGAATATTTATTGCGTTCTTAATTATATAAATTACGCTTCCAGCTAAAGCCCCTCCAACATTGGATATTCCATCTAATGTTGGAGGGGCTTTTATGAGCTAACTCTATAAAAATCTCTAAGTTACCAAAAGCAAGCAAACAAAAATTTAAGCAGCTGCTATTTAGCTTAGCAAGATAGTTGTTGATTCAAAGCTCAATATGCAACCCATCTCTATCCCTATGAAAATCAAGAAAATTTTTTGTGTCGCAGCGGCAACCTTTACATTTCAATTACCCGCGTTTGCTACTGAGCCTTGCAATTTCATCAATGAATCGGCTGCGGCCACCTGCCAACATGTGGTCAGACCTTATCAAAAGGGAAGTTGGGATGTCTATCTAACCGGTTATGCCTGGCATGCCGGCGCTACCTTTAGCGGAAAAAAATTGAACGCTCAATCGTATGGAGGTGGCTTTGGTAAACACTGGACTGATGAAAATGGCCATGAAGATCTTCTCTATACCTTTGTATTTCTTGATTCGTATAAGCACGTCCAGCCAATCGCTGGTTATGCGCGCATATGGTTTACCAAACCAATTGGCCAAATGTCGGTAGGTGGAGGGCTTTCAATTGGTTTGACGGGACGTGCAGATATGCTGCGGTATATACCCTTGCCATTCATCTTGCCTGTAGGCACAGTGCGCTTTAATAAGTTTTCACTGATGGGGTCGATGATTCCTCGCAAGCGAGGAGCAGTAGGCTTAATTTGGGCGCGCTATCAGTTTTGAGAGTCTGTTAAAAGTCTCACAAAAACACTCGTCTGAGTTATCGCTTAGCCAACAAACTTAACGCATAAACTCCCGCGCTGATGGCAGTAATCCAGAAGCTGGTCGGCCAATTAGTATAAAAGGCGAGGGTAATGCCAAGCCAAGCTTGAGCGAGGGCGAGCAGGGCGGCTGTCAATAAACCAAGATTAAGGCGGCTGGTTAAATTTTGCGCTGCAGCGGCTGGGCCAACCATTAAGGTAAACACCAGCAGCACACCCACGATTTGGGTACAGGCTGCAACGGCGAGCGCCACGATGGCGAGAAACAGCATGGATATCAGCCGTAACGAAACGCCTTTGGCTTCGGCAAGCTCAGGTTGAAGGGTCGTGAAAACGAGTGGACGCATAAGCAGAGCAAGTGCGGCTAAGCTCACTACGCTTAAGGTCGCGAGAATTTTAAGCATCGCTACGCTCACACCTAATACATTGCCAAAGAGTAAGGCATTGACTTGCGTGGCATAGGCGGTGAAAAAATGCAGAAATAATAAGCCAAAGCCAAGCGAGAGCGACAAAATAACGCCAATTGCCACATCTCGACCGCTAAGTTTTTCGCCGAGTGCACCCATGCCAAGGCCTGCTGCAAGCGTCACACCAAGTAAGCCCCAAAGCGGCGAGATACCAAGCAGCGCAGCGCCAGTCGCGCCAGTAAAGCCTACATGAGATAGCGCATGTCCAGCAAAAGTTTGCTGCCGCATCACCAGAAAAAAACCTACCATGCCAGCGACGATAGCCACCATGCCAGAGGCTGCAAAGGCGTGCAGCATAAAATCATATTTAAGCATCGTGGCAGACTTCCGTTTCAATTTGCGCATTGCCTGACATTACAAAAATACGGCCATTGACACGCAATACATCGATGGTTGAGCCATATAGCTGTGACAGCACAGGCGTACAAATAACTTCCTCCACACTACCCAGTGCGGCTTGCCCACGCCCCAGATAAAGAACGCGGTCGAGTGCCTCTATAAGAGGGTTAAGTTCGTGCGCACAAAAAAGCACCGTCATCTTTAACTCTTGGTGCAGTCGTTGCGCCAATTCGATGATACTTTTTTGGTGGTGAGGGTCTAAGCTGATCAGCGGCTCGTCAAGTAAGAGCAGCTGAGGTTTATCTAACAAGCATTGGGCAAACCATAAGCGTTGCCTTTCACCGCCTGACATTTCAGCCAGCGGGCGGTGTGCCAAAGCCGTTGCATCGACCAGCGCAAGGGCACGGTCAATGGCATGTTGTTCCTTTTTGCCAAGCCAGCGCAGGCCCCATTGGTGCCCATTGATTGAGCTAGCAATAAAGTCGCGCCCACTGAGGTGGGTAAGTTGGCTGGGTATGTTGCGTGTTTGCGGTAAATAACCAATGGCTGGGTTGCCGCGCATCACTTTTTGGCCCAGCACATGCAGCGTGCCCGAGCGTGGCTGAACTAGCCCAAGCAGTGCACGTAATAGAGTGGTTTTGCCAGCGCCATTGGGACCAAATACACCGATAAATTCACCTGGCTCAATAGATAAGCTGATGTTATTTAAGATGGTACGTTTGCCAAGCTCGAGCGTAACGCCGCGTAAGTCAAGCGCCGAGCTAGGGGCAGAGGAAAGAGAAGGGTGGTTCATTGAGACGGTTGCGCCAGCGTCTTTTTAAATGCGTGCTCAAGCTCGCTATCCATTTCATTAAGCTGAGCGAGCATCCATTCTTGATACGAGAGGCCAGTGGGTAGTGTTTCTGTAACATGCAACACAGCAATTCCCGCCTGCTGTGCTAAAGCGAGTAAACGTTGTGCGATGGGAGGCGAGGTTTGCTGATTGTAAATCAGCAATTTAATACGCCGTTGAGCAATATCATCCGCAAACGCAGCAATATCAGTCGCACTCGGTTCTGTGCCATTCATCACGGCAAGCTGTAAACGTGTATGCCGATTTTGCAAACCAATAGCTTCAGCCATATAGTCAAAAATTGGCTCAGTCGCTCCTACCGGTAAACCTTGATATTTGGCTCGTAGCGCAGCAATTTTTGCGTCAATTGGTACTAGTGAATTGAGAAAAGCGGCCAAGCGCGCATCATATTCGGGCTGATGAGCCGGGTCAGCTTGTAGCAAAAAGGTATGTACTGCCTGAGCCAGGGTGGGCATCGTGGCAGGTAAATACCAAAGATGGGGATTGTCACGAGCCCCTTTGCCAACTAGCGTAGCGATTACAATTTGCCCACGCAATGGGTTCGGGCTGGCAGCCAATAAGTGGCTTACCCAAGGATCATAAGCGGCACCGTTATAAATCACTAACTTGGCTTTAGCCAAGCGCCGTGCTGTCTTGGCATTGACTTCAAAAAGATGAGGGTCTTGCGTAGGTTGGCTAATGATATTGGTGACTTCAACCCGGGAGCCACCGAGTTGCTTGAGCACATCACCATAGACATTTTCAGCTGCGATTAATGTGATCGCCGCGGATGCAGGAGCAGAGGCAGATGCGCTAGCCGATGGCAGCTGCTGAGCGCGGATCGAGAGGGGCAAGCCAGTCAGCAAAAAAAGCAGAAAAGCTAGCAAAGGGAACAGACTGCGCTGCATTTTTGATCCTAGTGAATGCGCTAATGTTTGATTTCTAAGAGCCTACTCACGATCTCAAAAAATCATCCTTGAGGCCGTGATGTTGGAGAAAGGCAGCGAAATTCTTCTCACCGATTCGTAGGTTTGGGCGACAAAGGAACCCCAACACAATTCACCTCACAGCAATATTTCAATTGCCACGACAGTATGTTGGGGTTCTGTATTTAATTAAACGCTTCACCCCAACCTACGCATCTGCAACCTCTAGTCTTCACGCCGCAATTGCGGGAACAAAATCACATCTCGAATATTCGCGCTATCTGTTAATAGCATAACTAGCCGGTCAATCCCAATGCCGCAGCCGCCTGTAGGAGGCATGCCGTGTTCGAGTGCTCGGATGTAATCGGCATCGTAATACATGGCTTCTTCATCGCCAGCGTCTTTACGCTCCACTTGCGCTTTAAAGCGAGCGGCTTGGTCTTCTGGATCATTCAGCTCAGAGAAGCCATTGGCAATTTCACGCCCTGTAATAAATAGCTCAAACCTTTCGGTAATGCCCGCTGCTGTATCAGAAGCGCGTGCCAACGGTGACACATCCACTGGGTAATCGATAATATAAGTTGGCTCCCATAATTGCGACTCAGCCGTTTCCTCAAAGAGTGCCAATTGCAAGGCGCCAAGGCTCGCTTGTCGTAAGGCTGGAGATTCGCTAGAGACACCAAATTTTTTGAGCTCAGCTTTAAGGAAATCGGCATCCTTGAGTTGAGCATCGCTGTAGTGAGAAGCGTACTTTTGTATCGCTTGCGTGATGGTTAAGCGATGAAAGGGCTTGCTTAAGTCTAATAGCCGTCCTTGATACTGAATCGTGGCCGTACCGAGCGCATCAATTGCAGCTCGCTGAATGATCTGCTCGGTAAATTCCATGAGCCATTGATAATCTGTATAGGCTGCATAGAATTCCATCATCGTGAATTCAGGATTGTGACGTGGTGACACACCTTCGTTACGGAAGTTACGATTAATTTCAAACACACGCTCAAAGCCCCCAACCACTAGGCGCTTTAAATACAGTTCTGGCGAAATGCGCAGAAACATGGCCATATCAAAGGTATTGTGATGCGTGATAAAGGGCTTAGCTGCTGCACCACCGGGAATTGGTTGCAGCATAGGCGTTTCAACTTCGATAAAGTTGTCTGCACTCATGTGCTGGCGAATCGACGAAATGATTTTGGCGCGAGCGGTAAATGTTTTACGTACCTGAGGCGTGGTGATCAAGTCCACATAGCGTTGCCGATAGCGCATTTCTTGATCGGCCAAGCCATGAAATTTATCTGGCAGCGGGCGTAGCGCTTTAGCAAGCAGCCGCAACTCAGTGCAGCGGATAGAAAGCTCGCCTTTTTCAGTTCGAAATAATACGCCGCGCGCTGCGATGATATCGCCCAAATCCCATTTCTTAAATGCCTGATAAGTCGCTTCATCTACATGGGCCGGCGTAATAAAAAACTGTATTTGCCCAGAAGCGTCTTGCACCGTAGCAAAGCTTGCTTTACCCATGACTCGCTTGAGCATCATGCGCCCAGCTAGCGAAACCTCAAGTGCTGTCTCTTCAAGCGAGGCTTTATCAGCTTGTTCATATTGCTCATGCAATAAAGCGGCTTGGTGGGTAGGACGAAAATCATTAGGGTAGGCAATGCCTTCCTCGCGTAGTGCGTTTAGTTTCTCGCGTCGCTCGGCAATGATGGTATTTTCGTCAGCCGCTTGGCCTGCAACTGCGGGCGCGTTATTCGATCCGGTCATGGTCTTGGTGCAATCAGTTAAAAAGATCAGGGTAAATAAGGGTAACTAAAATGGCTTTATTTTTTAGCGCGTTCCTCGAAGGATCTGCAGTTTTGTCGCCCCCGCAGCCGTACTCTTGTACCGTCTGCGGGGGAGATTTTGCGTTATCAATCATTCGAGAAATAGGCTAAACGCCTTGTTGCAGGCTTACCTGGATAAAAGGATCCAGATCGCCATCTAGCACCGCACGCGTGTTACTCATTTCAATGTTAGTACGTAAGTCTTTAATACGACTTTGATCTAATACATAAGAGCGGATTTGATGGCCCCAGCCCACATCAGTTTTACTTGATTCAAGCTTATTTTGCTCGGCCTGGCGCTTACGCATTTCAAGCTCATAGAGTCGCGATTTGAGCATCGCCATGGCTTCTGCTCGGTTGCGATGTTGTGAGCGGTCACTTTGACACTGCACCACAATGCCGCTAGGCATATGCGTAATACGTACTGCCGAATCAGTTTTATTAATATGTTGACCACCCGCACCAGAAGCGCGGTAAGTATCGATACGCAGATCGCCCGGATTGACCTCAATCTCAATTGAGTCATCGACTTCTGGGTAAACAAAAACGGATGAAAATGATGTATGCCGGCCACCTGATGAGTCAAACGGTGACTTGCGCACCAGCCTATGCACACCGGTTTCAGTGCGCAAATAGCCGTAGGCATAAGAGCCTTCGACTTTAAAGGTAGCGCTTTTAATCCCCGCCACTTCACCTGCGACTTCTTCTAGTAATTCAGTTTTAAAGCCCTTGCGCTCACAGTAGCGCAAATATTGACGCAGCAGCATAGCTGCCCAATCACAAGCTTCAGTGCCACCCGCACCTGATTGAATATCGATAAAACAGTTATTGGGGTCGGCGGGGTTACTAAACATGCGACGAAACTCAATATCGCCTACACGCGTTTGCAGCGTAGCCAGATCGGCTTCAATCGCAAGCAGCGTATCTTCATCAGCTTCATCACGCGCAAGCTCAAATAGCTCTTGCGTATCGCCTAAACCTTGGTCGAGCTCGCGTAATGGAAAGAGCGTGCTTTCAAGCAGTTTTTTTTCTCTGCCAAGCGCTTGTGCACGCTTTGAGTCGCTCCATACCGATGGATCTTCAAGCGCTTGATCAACTTCTACGAGGCGGATTTGCTTAGCATCGCAGTCAAAGATACCCCCGTAGCGCTGTGGTGCGCTTGAGCAGGTCAATGAGCGTAGCGTCGAGCGCGTTTAAACGTTCAGCTTCCATGATGAGCCTGGTTCCTAAAAAAAGCTCAAATTATAGCCGAAAGGCAGAGTGTATCCGCTTAGTGTCAGGTGCTATTTTTAAGGAACCTTTGCATAACCCCTGTAGCGGCACCATGCAGAGGTTCCTTAGTTAATCTGCTGCTAGCATCGAAATATGCTTAGGCACGCTTACCTTGCTCTACCTTATTTTTCTTTCATCTATCTCGATTTATATGAGATACAATGTATCTCAATAGCTAATGGAAGGGGAATGATGGGTACGACCACGATGGTGCATATACGCCTTGAAGAAGGCGTTAAGAAAAAAGCGGCAGCAGTATTAGCGGGCATGAGTTTGTCGGTATCGGATGTTGTGCGGATATTGTTAACTCGCATCGCAGCGGAGAAGGCTGTGCCGTTTAATTTGCAAGGGGCGACTGCCTCTGAACTTGCGCTACAGCAAGGAATACCTAAGGGCAATCAAGTGGATTTGGAGGCTTTTGAAATGATAACTTTTGACGAAAATATGCAGTTTTCCCGCTTACTCAGCAAAGTGCGGCAAGGCCATTGCTACACCATTATGCAGCGTGGCCGAGCTGTGGCTAATTTAGTTCCAAACACAAGCGTGACTCGCACTGCCGCCCAGGTTGCAGTGGCAGCCATGCAAAGCATTAATAAAGTGCATGGGGTAGGCGGCGAAACACTCGCGCATTGGATTGCTGAAGGTCGGCAATGAAACTAGTTATCGATGCTTCAATGGCACTAGCCTGGTTTTTTGAGCGCAGCGATGCTGCTCAGGCACACTGTGCGCAGAGCGTACTCTTGGCAATTAGCGAAGCCGATGCTTTTGTGCCAGCGCTGTGGCACCTCGAAATTGCCAATGCGCTGCTAGTAGGGGAACGTCGACAAGTAGTGAGCTCGGCGCAAGTACTCGACTATTTAAGCCGACTCTCACGCTTGCCGATTATGACTGACGATACCCCAACTGCCAGCCGCCGAGACCTGATTATGGCGCTTGCTCGCGAGCATAGTTTGACTGCTTATGATGCAAGCTATCTCGACTTAGCACTGCGCTCAGATGCGACATTAGCCACCTTCGATAAGAAATTAGCGCAAGCACTAAGCCGTGCTGGAGGTAAAGTATTTGAAACGCATTCTCTGTAACTAGGGGCAGACCCAACACTCGTGTCACCAGCCGCCATCTTGATCATAACAATGCCAGCCTAGCATTCATGTCGAGGTCAAACCGTCCATATTGGCTAGGGTGGCGTCAGCTTGCTTGCCGATGACGCGTTTGAGGTTGTCCGGCTTTCCCCTTCGGCCTTCATTCCTTCCGCCGTTGCCTCACACTGCAATGGCGCACCTTTTAACTTGGCTTTGATCACTGCCATCTTCCGTGGCGAGTCAGACAACACAGCATCGAGGCCAAGGCATGCCGCCGTGCGATAGTCGCTTGCGTTGTTCACCGCAAACGCGAAGATTTTCACGGGTGCCTGCTGACGGAAGCAGGTAACTGTCGCTGGTGTCCACATGGTCCCGTTGACCTGCGAGATACCTTCACCCAGGGTAAATTTCTCCATTACAGCCAGATTTCGATGAAATTCGAAGCCAGTCCATACAGATTTCGGCGGTACACTTTTGCACCCTTCATTGAGCAAAAAATTCGCTAATCGGTTGCGCGTTGCATCGCGCGATTCAAATAACCGGGCTTGTGAATAGGCAGTGAAAGCCTGTTGATACGCTGCCTCAGTCGAATAGATGGTTACTCGCGGCCACGCGTTCTCCTTACTCAGCACCTGTGCTACCGCGCGCGCTTGCAGCTTGGCAGGCAATGCTTTCATGTCGAGCACCACTGGCATGCCGGCTGGTAGCTCGCGCAATGCATCACGTAGTGTTGGAATGCCGATTGGATGGTTGCGATATGAATATTGCCCTTTCGCATTCTTGAAACTCCATCCAGCATTCATCCGGGCCAGTTCGGCCGCTGTGTAATGTGCAACTGGGCCGGACGCGTTTGTCAATATGGAGAGATCAATGGGGCGGTAGAGCACGGGCACGCCGTCTTTGCTCAACTGTACGGTGAGCCACATGCCATCGGCTCGGTGCGCAACCGCGAGCCGGATCGCGTTAAGCGTGTTCTCCGGCGCATCAGCAGCGCCGCCGCGATGAGCGAAGATTTGCGGCAATGCGGCAGAACTTACGATTGGGGTAAATGGCCCGCTCACGCAGGCCGTCAGCAACCAGGCGCTTGCCAACACGAATGCAAGATAAACATGACATTCACTCAAGAGCTTAAAGTGAATTCTGTCTTGCCAGGCAAGCAATTTCCGCATATTGGTGGGCCTGTTATAACTTTTGTGAGTTTAAAGTCACATTTAGATTCTAGTCCTTATTTACAAGGAAAAAGTAAGGTGTTAGCCAAATAAGAAGGGAAATTAAATTTTTGCAGCCAGCCATGCGATTAATAAGCTATTGATGCGTCCCAGCGATATCCAAAAATAAATCTATTGACCGGATTCTGGGTTATGAGGAGGGGGCCTCATCTGCTGAAATCCTTATGGATAAAGGTTGTGCTCACAGATGAAATTTTTGATAGCTATGTGCGAATTACGCCTTATGAGCTTGTAGGGGCCGTCGCAGAAAAATACTCGCAAATCCCCATAGCTTCTAAGGGATGTCTGCCTAAACCTTTGTTCTATCCAAGCAGTGCTGTATTTGAACTCATCTCTGCTAGAGGAAAGAGGGAGTGTAGGTGATCAGGTGGAGGTCTATTGGCCATTAAAAAAGTTGAAAATTAACTGTCGCACATTGCATTTAACCGGTCGCATGCTCAACAATCAGCTGTACTCGGCTGACGCCATTCCATACGTCACTCATGAGTCGATAAGCGACGTGCGCACGCGCAGGCAATAGCTCGGTGCGGTTGAACCAGATGGCTGAATAGCGCTGGCGGTTGCGTAATAGTTGTAGCTTTAAGTGTTTTTCTTTCACTAGCGCTTGGGAAGCAATTTCAAATTCCCCTGAAAAAACCGGGGCTGGAAAGCCTTGACCCCACACCTCTGTCTCGATCAATTCGACAAACTGGGGAGTGAAATAGGCATCCTCTAGTTCGCCATCGGTTTCAAGCTTCTGTTCCAGCGGTGCCGTGCCAAGCCATTCTTGGCCAACTTCTTCAAAGGCAGCGCTAAATGCTGGAACATTATTAGTATGTAAAGTTAGGCCTGCTGCCATGGCATGGCCACCAAAGGTAATCAGTAAGCCAGGATGCCGCTTGGAAACTAAATCTAACGCATCACGTAGGTGAAAGCCTGCAATTGAACGTCCTGAGCCTTTGACGCGCGTGCCATCCTCATCAGCTAGGGCAAAAGTGATGGCAGGGCGAAAGTAACGCTCTTTAAGGCGCGAAGCCACGATGCCAATAACGCCTTGGTGCCAGGTTGGATTGAAGAGGGTAAGGGTCATACATCCGCTAGGCTTGATTTCTGCCAAATGACTCAAGGCTTCTTCCTGCATCGACGCTTCTATTTCGCGGCGAGTGCGGTTCATTTCATCAAGCTGTTGTGCTAGCGCCCAAGCGCGGCCTGCATCGTCAGTGAGTAAGCATTCAATACCAAGCGACATGTCAGCCAGCCGACCTGCTGCATTGAGACGTGGCCCCAGTGCAAAGCCAAGGTCATAAGTTGCAGCATTTCTAGCTTCACGGCCTGCTGCACGAAAGAGTGCCGCGATGCCTACTTGCATGCGACCAGCGCGGATGCGTGCCAGGCCTTGGGCTACCAAAATACGGTTATTGCTATCTAATTTGACAAGATCAGCTACGGTGCCAAGCGCGACTAAATCAAGCAAGTTATCAAGACGTGGCTCTGGTTTCTCAAGGAAAGCACCGCTTTGTCGCAAATGCGCACGCAGCGCGAGCAAGACATAAAAAATGACCCCAACCCCTGCTAAATGCTTGCTGGTAAAAGGGCAGTTTGGCTGATTAGGGTTGACGATAGCGTTAGCTTGCGGCAGGTCCTCGCCGGGTAAGTGATGGTCGGTGATTAGTACTTCGATACCCAGTTGATTAGCAGCGGCCACTCCTTCTACGCTGGCAATGCCGTTATCCACAGTGATTAATAGATCAGGCTTGCGGGTAGCCGCCAGGGCTACGATTTCTGGCGTTAAGCCATAGCCATACTCAAAGCGATTGGGCACTAAATAGTCAATTTGCGCGCCAAATGCACGTAAGCCACGCACAGCTACTGCGCAGGCTGTCGCCCCATCACAATCATAATCGGCGATGACCAGCATTTTTTTGCCTGTGGCAATTGCATTAGCGAGCAGGGTGGCTGCCTCCTCTATTCCCTTTAACGCAGTAGGGGGCAGTAAGCGGGCTAATTGAGCCGACGTTTCGTGCGCACTTGCCACGCCGCGTGCCGCGTATAACCGAGCAAGCACGGGATGTAAGCCTTGGCGTATGAGTATTTCTGCGTCAGCAGGAGTGTGTGTGCGGTTAACGATGCGGATCATGAATGAATTAATACCATTAATTAACTAATAAGGAAGTAGTGAAGCCAGCGTGCGCCGGCGCCAAAACTTACGTAAATCAGCACGCGTCACTTGCAAAGTAATGCGCTCAGTTTCCCCGCATAAAGTCAGCGCTAGTGAAGGCAGCATGCCATTTTTAAGGGCTTGCAAGGCAGGCGCAAACCAATTGCGCTCAAGCGCTGCAAAAGCTTCACGCTGTGCTGACGCATCTTGTTGGATATAAGGTTGGGTAAAGTGATCAAGCTCTATAAGTGTGCTTGGCCAAGTTGCCTTGTTTTTTAACTCACCTAACCCATTCGTTGCTAACTGAAGCTCAGCAAAATTTGACGGCACGCTAGCAACCTGCGCTTGAGCAGCTAACCCTAAGCCACGTGTAACAGCAGCATTTGAGAAGATGCGGGTAAAAGGGCGCGGTACAGTCTGCAGTGCTCCCTGAGCATATAGCCAAATTGAATTAACCGTAGCTTGGCCCAGCGCCTCGCGTGCATGGTTAACGGGATGATCAAACCATACCATCTGCACTTCATTTTGTAACTTCAGCCAAGCGCGTGTACGTGAGGTAGATGCTTTGGCTGATTTTTTGTCGGCGGGTAACCAAATTTCAATATTACGCCCACTGGCTCGCAGGGGCGCAGTGCTCAACCATTCGCCAAGCGCCTCACCTGACAGATACCAGCGGTATGGAGTGGGGGCAGCAAGGTTTAAATTGAATGCAGCAAAGCTGGGTTTAGCTGCCTCTAGCAGACTGAGTGCTTCGTCATGAGTAAGGGCGAGTGTTGCTGGATTAGCGAGTACCAAATGATCATGTGCTAGCTGAAAATGCACTGGTTCAACGCACGTCCAGAGAGCTGTGCCGGGTAAGCCGCCCTCAGCCAATAGCATATAAGGGGCAAATGGGGCTTGCTCAATTTCGGTGCCGTGAGGTGCAATCTCAAAGTAGCGCATAAGCCAGCTTTCATGAGGCAGCACACGTTGAAATGCTGCGCCGTTATGACGCTCGACGAGCGTTGCACGGCGCAGTAATTGGGCATAGGCAGATTGCGCGAGCGTAGCTTTATCAGCCAAATCAACATCTACCGCAGGCAGCGCAAAGGGTAATAAGAAGTGTAGGGGAGTAGGGTGCATAGCTGTGTATTGTATGGCAGACTGCACAACTTAATATTTTTGGAAGTGTTCAATAAGCCGGGAGCGGCGTCATACCTCCTTGCTCGCGGCTTATTGAACACTTCTCATGGTGTGTTGAGTAGGCAGAGAGTGGCATCATGTCTCCTTGCCGTACTGGCAAAGGCATTCCTTACTCGCGGCCAGTAGTGTTTTTTTGTTTGCGATTTATTTGGTGTTTTATTTTTTAAGATGGTGCTGTATGGCTGCGCTTGAGGGTTTGATGTTAGTTTTCTATTTTTTTCTCATTAAGGAATGACGTTGAAACTTCCTTACGAATGGCAAATTGGTTGGCGTTATACGCGCGCGAGTAAACGCACAACAGGTAATGGTTTTATTTCCTTTATCTCATTAATTTCGATGCTGGGTATTGCCCTTGGCGTAGCCGCGTTAATTGTGGTGCTCTCTGTAATGAATGGCTTTCAGCATGAAGTACGTGATCGGATGTTGTCGGTGCTTGCCCACATTGAGATTTTTTCGCCGACGCATGTAATGCCTGAGTGGCGGCGTACTGCTGATGAAGCGTTACGCCATCCGCAAGTGGTCGCGGCGGCTCCTTATATCGAAGCTCAGGCTTTGCTAACGAATCGCAATTCAGTTAACGGTGTGCTTGTACGCGGGATTGAGCCAGCTCTTGAGCCTCATGTTTCTAGTTTGAGTACTCAGATGCACAAAGGCAGCCTAAGCAATCTAAAGCCGGGGAGATTTGGTGTGGTGCTGGGGGCTGATTTAGCCCTTAATCTGCATGTGGGTTTAGGTGACAAAGTGATGTTAGTTGCACCTCAAGGAACGGTTACCCCGGCGGGCTTGTTGCCGCGCTTGAAGCAATTTACAGTAGTCGGGATTTTTAGATCTGGACACTACACTTTCGATAGCGCGCTGGCCTTGTTGAATATGGCTGATGCGCAAACATTTTTACGTTTAAGTGCACCAACTGGCGTGCGCTTACGCCTTGAAGACATGCACCGCGCGCCTTCTGTTGCACTGGAATTGGCACATTCGTTATCGGGTGATTTGGAATTAGTTGATTGGACCAAGCAGAATCAAACTTGGTTTTCAGCGGTGCAAATTGAGAAGCGCATGATGTTTATTATTCTCACTTTAATTATTGCAGTAGCCGCTTTTAATTTGGTTTCTTCGCTGGTGATGACAGTCACTGATAAACAAGCCGATATTGCCATTCTGCGCACGCTTGGCGCTCAGCCTAGTTCAATTATGCAAATTTTTATGGTGCAAGGCATGACCATTGGTTTAGCGGGAACCTTGCTGGGCGTGACGCTAGGCTGCGTTATTTCAGCCAGCATCCCAACTGTTGTGCCATTTATTGAGTATGTGTTCGGTTGGCAATTCCTGCCTTCGAGTGTGTATTTCATTAGTGAATTGCCATCTAAACTGGAAGCTAGCGATGTGCTGCGCATTGGCTCCATGGCGTTTATTTTGTCAGTGTTGGCTACTTTTTATCCAAGCTGGCGTGCCGCGCGCGTGCGACCAGCGGAGGCACTGCGCTATGAATAACCTAACTCATCCCATGCAAGACGCTAGCTCAAGCGTGCTCGAAGCTTTTCACCTAAAAAAAACTTTTAGTCAGGCTCACCTGCAAGTAGAGGTATTGTGTGATGTGCAACTGCGCGTAGCGGCGGGTGAAAAAGTCGCAATTGTGGGTACCTCTGGCTCTGGCAAAAGTACCTTATTACATTTGCTTGGCGGTTTGGATGAACCAAGTGCAGGTAAGGTAACGCTGCTTGGTCAAGCATTTAGTGAACTTGGCGAGAGGGCTAAGTCTAATTTACGTAACCGCGCGCTTGGCTTTGTCTATCAATTTCATCATTTGCTGCCCGAATTTAGCGCCTTGGATAACGTGGCCATGCCATTGCGCATTCGTGGCGTGAGCGTGGCTAAGGCACGTGAAGACGCGCTTGTGATGCTAAAAAAAATGGCGTTGGGTCAACGCGCTGAGCATCGTCCGGGCGAGCTATCGGGTGGCGAGCGTCAACGCGTTGCGCTCGCGCGTGCGCTAGTGACCAACCCAGCCTGTGTGTTGGCTGATGAGCCAACCGGTAATCTCGATCGAGCTGTAGCTGAAACAGTCTTTAAGCAAGTGCTAGATTTATCGCAAACTATGCAAACCAGCTTCGTGATTGTCACGCACGACATTGAGCTTGCCGCACGTTGCGACCGCGTGCTGAAACTGGAAAATGGAAAGCTAATTGAGTAAACATCGTTCCATTACGACCTGCATAGAATGTTGTTACTACCAGCCAATTTATATAGACCCTTTCCAGTAAATAGTTAATTCATTTTTAAGTAATCTAAGGAATTTCTGCATGTCTCTTAGCGGAGTCATGCAGAGGTTCTATAGTCACACCATCATAAAACACACCATAACCCACTCGCGTATGCTCAATCAGTCAGCTAAACGCTATATGGCGTAAATAGTTTGAGCTAAATTTAAGCAATGTTTGTTAGCTCTAGGCGTACTTTAAGCGCAGTTTTTAGAAACCCGTTAATCGGCTGTATAAAACGACTGAAATCACTCTGTTGAGAAATCGGAGGGCTGCTTAAAGTTTGCTGAAGCGTTTCTACCGCAGAGCGCGCTGGTTCTGATGGCATCCTTTTTCCTTGCTTGACTAAAATCGCATCAGTTCCTTGAACTGCAGCTGCCGTTCCTAAGTGGATCCTGCCATTTGTAGGAGGTGTTAACTTTGTTGTTAAAGGTTTTTTTGAAGGTCGCCCCAGCTTTAAAAGGTTAACGAGATCATAGTCACCATTGTTATGGGCAATATCTATTGCTGTTTGTCCATCTTTATTGCATAAAGTAGGGTCCGCGCCGTACTGAAGCAGAATGGGTGCGATTAAGCTAGCGTTTTTGGATTGAGTAGCAAGGTGTAATGCTGTTTCCAGATGCTCGTTAGACGCATTAGAATCAGCACCATAATCAAGCAGAGTGAGTACGGTTGAGAAAGCATTTTCGGTTTTGAGAGCGAGATGCAACGCAGTTTCCTGACGCTCATTAGGCGCATCAGGATCAGCACCAGCATTGAGTAGAAGAGTCAAAATTGAGGCAGCATTTTTGTTATTGACGGCACGGTGCAGCGCTGTTTCTAAGTGTTGATCACGGATATCAATTTTTGCCCCATACTCGAGCAGCATGGGTACGATTGAGAGAGCATGTTTAGTTTTGACCGCGAGATGTAACGCTGTTTCAAAAAATTTATTGGGTACATTAGGATTAGCGCCATATTCGAGCAGAATGGGCAGGATTGAGAGAGCGTCTTCAGCTTGGATAACGAGATGTAGCGCTGTTTCAGAAGATTTATCGAGTAAATTAGGATTAGCACCATGCTTAAGCAGGGCGAGAACGAGTAAAAAGCAATTTTGCTGTTGTACTGCGAGATGCAGCGCTGTTTCTTTAGTTGTCGTAGTGGATGCGTTGATATTTACACCTCTTACGATCAAGCCAAGGATAATTTTGTCAAATATAGTTAATTCTTTTGCAAAGTTGTAAAGGTCGGCCGCTAACTCCCTATCTGCAAGATACTCAGAGATTTCTTTCACTGCTTTCTCAGGCCCTGTCTTAGGGAAAATTATAGGGCCACGATAAATAATATTATTTTTATTAAAATGTACGATATTAAAATTTGAAACTTGTATTTTAATTGAGTTGTAAAAAATATTAATCATATTTTTTGCAGAAGATTTTAATTCTTCGCTGTTTAAATTTCTGTACTCTGAGCTGGCATCCTTGATGGATTTGACCTGCTTTCTGAGGTCTTTTTTTATAAGATACCTATAATTTTTTATAATTTTATTGATAAGTTTTTCACTAAGCCTGGGCGTGGGCAATCCTGTAACTTGATTGATATAGCTTGAGCTAATCTGATTTATATCCATTAACTCCAAGTCTCTTATTTTTTTTCTGCCTTTATAATACCGTCCAACTGGCTCATCAAGAGTGAGGACCAATTGATGCAAAAGTGTGCGTCCGCAGCTATCTTGCTTAATCTCTCTAAAGTCTGCCTCTGAGGAACATATGCACGCTTCAATGGTATGAAGAGATTCCATTGAAACAGTAAGACCTTTTTCTGCTTCGAATGTAAACGACGAAGGCAGAAGACTTAAAAGCGTGGAATTATTTTTTTTATGGAGTGTTGATAACGGTTCGCCACCTACATCTTGATTTTCCTCACTTAAATAATTAAACGAGGTGTCTCTATAAAATGGACCAGATAAAGGGAATAAAATTGAGCAAGACATTAAAATCCTCTAATTAATTTTTCGGCATACTAGCATCCTCGTTATAAAAAATTTTTTATAAAATTTGATATGCGATAAGTTACTTATTCTTTTAATATTTTTCTTAGTTAAAAGCGAGGCTTTAAGGGACGCCGAATAAACCGAAGCAGCATCATGCCGGCCGCACCTTTCTACCTTTTATGCTAGTGGATGGGTAAAAAAGCGTTCCTTATTTGCGATTTGTCCAGTGCTTTCTTAAGATTTTTTATAAAATATGATATGCAATAAATTAATTATATTTTAATGGTTTTCTTAATTAAAAATCAGACAGAAAAAGTTTTGCGACTAAAAGTTGAATACGATGTGGATTGATACACACTGCCATCTAGATGCAGCTGAATTTGAGGCTGACCGTCAGCTAGTAGCACACGCAGCGTTGAGAGCAGGGGTAGAGCGGATAGTTATACCTGCTGTAACACGCAGCCGTTTTGATGCAGTGCAATCACTAGCCAGCCAGATAGCAGGTGGTGCGTATACGCTTGGGATTCATCCCCTTTTCACAACAGACGCACAGGTAGATGACCTTAAGGCACTACGTTTGGCTGTGCAAGCCAATCTTGATGATCCGCGTTTGGTGGGAATTGGTGAGATTGGCCTGGATAATTTTATGGCTGAGTCAGATCAAGAGCGGCAACAGTTTTTTTATGCAGAGCAATTAAAAATCGCTCGCGACTTTGATTTACCCGTGCTGTGCCATGTGCGTCGTGCGCAGGACCAGGTATTAAAAGGGCTGCGTCGTTTTGGCATTAAGCGCGGCATTGCGCATGCGTTTAATGGAAGCTTTCAACAAGCTGAAGCCTTTCTTACGCAAGGGCTGAAACTAGGCTTTGGCGGCATGCTAACTTTTACACGATCCCAACAAATTCGGCGCTTAGCCATCCAGTTACCGCTCACTGCTATCGTGCTGGAAACTGATGCACCGGACCTTCCGCCTGCCTGGCGCTACCGAGAGCGTAACGCCCCAACTGAATTACCCCGCATTGCCCAAACTTTAGCCGAGCTGCGCGGCATAAGCTGCGAAGAACTATCCCTCTGCACAACGGCTAACGCGCATATTGCCTTGCCCCGTTTGAGCTTAAGCTACGCATAATAGTGTCTTCAAACTAATTTGTTCAAAGCGTCTTATAAATGAGTTCTAGCTAGCTACATCGGGCTATGCTTTTAGCCGTTATTTAGCGATGCGCTAGCCGTAAGCCGTAGCGAGCAGCAGCGTTGAGCGAGGCAGAGGTGAGGGTACTCTTATGTGGCTTTGCGCTTGGCGTGTGGTGGTGGCAGCAAAGCGCTGTCTTGCTGAGCTCAAATATGTTAGCAGCTTGGCTGGTGTTCGCCTGCCTAGGCGGCAGCGCCGCCTTTGCTCTCCAAAGAAAACGGAATACGCTATACAGCTGCCTGCATTACCGCATGCCTCAATTAGCGCAGCAGGCGACAAAATGGTACCTGCTTGAGCTGAGCACCTTAGGTCTGGTTTTCTTAGCCGCGCTCGCGCTGGGCTATAGCTTCGCTGCGTGGCGCGCTACCGCACGACTTGCGTATAGCTTGCCGGTTGGGCTTGAACGGCGTGATATTCAAGTCACTGGTGTAATAGTGGGGCTGCCCGCAGTTCGAGGGCGCGTTACAAGTTTTGTTTTTGCTATCGAAAAAAGCGCCAATCAACCCTCTCTTTTTCCACGACTCATACAATTAAATTGGTATGCCCAGCCCAACGCACCTGTGCCGCCTTTGCAAATAGGCGAACGCTGGGCTTTGACAGTGCGCTTAACACGGGTGCATGGTTATGCAAATGAATATGGCACTGACTTTGAGGCGTCCATGCTGGCTCGTAATCTGCGCGCTACAGGCTATGTGCGAGCACAACCAGCGCCAAGCTGGCTAGGGTGTGCCAATGGCTTAGCGCTCACGGTGCAGCGCTGGCGTGCCACATTGCGTCAGCGTATTGCAGAAGCCTTACCGCAAGCGCCACATGCAGGCGTTATTACAGCGCTTGCGATGGGTTGGCAAGCGGGTATCTCAGCGCAGGATTGGCAACTTTTTACACGCACTGGCACAAACCATTTAGTCGCGATTTCTGGTTTGCATATTTCTTTAGTCGCAGGCTTTGCTGCAGCGCTGGCGGGGTGCCTATGGCGCCAAGTAGGATGGATAAATAAGCGTGCGCTATTATGGCTAGCTGCACCTCGAATTGCTGCGCTAATGGGATTAAGTGCAGGCGCTGCCTATGCAGTGTTAGCAGGGTTAGGGGTACCTGCCCAACGCGCACTAATTATGTTGACCGTAGCGGTTGGTGCGGGCTTGGGCGCACGCGAGGTAGGTGCTTCAGTTGTGCTCGCCTGGGCTTTGGCTGTCGTGCTGTTGATCGACCCTTGGGCGGTTTTATCCGCTGGATTTTGGCTTTCATTTGGTGCAGTGGCGATTATTCTGAGCGTGGCCCACACTCAGATGAGGCAGTTTAAACAAAACCCAGTCTGCTCACTTACACCGGATTTCTCAAATCAGTCCCACTTATTTAAGCAGACTCCTGCTAAGCGCTTAACTTTCGCTCGCGTTGCAAATGGCATAAGTGATTGGCTTAAAACGCGTAGTAAAAAACTGCTTCAGATATTGCGCGCTGCTTCCCAAATTCAAGGGGCAGTGACACTTGGTCTCATGCCGCTCACCGCTCTGTGGTTCGCACAAGTCTCGCTGATTAGCCCAATAGCGAATGCTTTTGCTATTCCGTGGGTGAGTTTTTTGGTGACGCCGCTGGTGCTAGTAGGAATTGTGTTGCCAGCACCGCTCGATGCTTGGGCCTTTAAGGTGGCCCATTTAAGCTTTGCGCCATTGGCTGAATTGCTTGCCAAGCTAGCCGCGCCTACTTGGGCCATATGGCCGTTACCAGTGCCGACTATTGGGGCGTTAGCTTTAGCTATGCTAGGTGTGGCATTTTGGGTGGCACCCTGTAGGTGGAAGTGGCGCATGGTAGCTTTGCTGCTATTTTTACCGCTCCTATTGCCAGCGCGGCGTGCCCCCGCAGCTGGGGAATTTCGCCTCACTGTACTAGACGTTGGGCAGGGCGCCTCCGCTTTGGTTGAAACGGCCCATCATCGTCTGCTATTTGACACTGGCCCAAGCTATGATGCCGCGACGGATGCGGGACAGCGCATTGTGCTGCCTTATTTGCGCTCAGCGGGCATTAAACGGCTCGATGCACTCGTCGTTAGCCATGCTGATAGTGATCATGAAGGAGGGGCACAAACAATAGCCTCTGCCATGCCTATTGCGCGACTACGCGCCTCACTACCTAGCCATCATCCCCTATGGCATATAGCTCAGGCCACAAGCGATACAACACGCTGTCAGGCAGGCGAAAGTTGGGTATGGGATGGCATTAAATTCACCATGCTATGGCCCGATGCACCACAGCTACGCGGGGTACGCAACGCAGGTAGTTGCGTTTTACGGATTGAGAACGGCCAGCATGCTGTACTTTTGACGGGAGATATTGAAGCGCCTGAAGAGCGTGCGTTAATTAAGCGCAATCCATCTCTACTGCGTGCAACGCTATTAATTGCTCCGCACCACGGCAGTAAGACCTCATCAACAGAGCTTTTTCTGGATGCTGTTGCGCCACGTGAGGCAGTGTTTCAGGTTGGTTATCGCAACCGCTTTAACCATCCTCACCCGCTCGTGTTAGCACGTTATGAAGCACATGGCATAATACTGCATCGAAGCGACCGTGACGGTGCAATCAGCTTTGAGACGCAAAAGGCAGAACTTATTACCAAGCGCTATCGCCAAGCGCGGCAGCGTTATTGGATGGGGAGATGAAGAAAAATAAAGCCTTTGAGGCTCTCTCTCTTATTTTGTTTGCTTAGCTTTTAAGTGACTAAGGAACCTCTGCATAACCCCCATAGCGGCGTCATGCCTCCTTGCCGTACTGATTGTACTGGCAGCAAAGGCATTCCTTGCTATGGAGGTTATGCAGAGGTTCCCTAAATAAATCATTTAATGATAAAAATAGCTTTCTTTTAGCAAGCCCACTTTTTGAGAGCTATTCTGATGCCAATAAACCTTACTCCGATTAACGTTAGAGCGACGCTTACTGCGCCAACTATGGTCTCTGCTCAATCGGCGCAATATGCCCTTACACTACTTGATAGCCCTATGCCCGGCCAAGTTAATCAAGCGTCGGGCTTATCGTCTATGCCGTTTTGGTTGGAACTGTGTGCTTTGTTTGAAGGTCTTAAAATTGAGACCGAAGCAGAGGCAGAAGATTTTTTAAATTCTGAGAAATTTAAAGTATCGCTTAATGCAGAGTCTCAGCGCCGAGATCTCACGTGTGACGAGTATGAAGCTCGAAATACACTTGCAATATTTATCAGCAATATGGATAAGCAAGCGAGCAGCAAACGCAGTCTTTTTGAGGCGATGAAACTGCTGATTTTGGCTTTTACAAAAAAGAATTATATAAATCCAGAGACTTTGCGAAAGATTGGGGGGCCATTTGTCTGGAAAGGATCTACCCATGTTTCCAGCGCTCCTTTTTGCGAGCCCAAAGCTTATTTTATTTGGAAAAATATGCCTGCGTTTTTTGCGCAAGCGCATGAGATTGATATAGCGAGCATTGAACAAATCCCAGTTGATATATTTGAGAACGGCGCAGGCTTAATCAGATATTTAAAAAATAGTACTCAAATTAATACTTTAAAAACGAGTGCTAAAGATAATGCCAAAGCAGTAGAGCTTGTGCTTAAAAGTGGGTTGGGTAATGTAATAAATGAGCATGCTTCAGCTGCCGCCTCACCTCATCCAATACAGTGGGCATTTGAACAGTGGGCATCGGAGACAGGAGAAGAAAGGGATTGGACGAGAATCAAAAATCTTGTGGACGGTGGCATAACGATCAGCACCAGAAATAGGGAAAATCAAAAGATATCTATCCTGCTGCATAAAATAATTAAGAAAAAAGCGACTGACAGAACTGCGCCCGCAATTGATATAGATAAGATCAAAATCCTGATTAAAGCCGGCTTGGATTTGAACTGGCAAAACACAGAAAACGGGAACACTCTGCTGCATCTCGTGGCTCAACAAGGCCATTTTTCAGTAGTGAATTTTTTGCTTAACACAGGTGTTAATCCGCTGTTGAAGAATCAGAAAAATAAAACTGCGCGAGATATATTAGAAAAAATGAGCGCTTCCGATATATTTGCTAGCTGGCACGGAGGTATTTCTACCTCCGCAAACAATGGCCCTACTAGCGCTAGCACAGAAAATTTTCTGGAGAAAATAAACCAAAAACGCATCGAGCTAGTCAATCGCTTGACTCAATTTGAGGGCAATGCTTTAAGACATCACCTAAATAGCTTAGTGATAGCGTAATTGAGCTAGGGAACCTCTGCATACCCCCATAGCGGCGTTATGCCTCCTTGCCGTACTGATGTACTGGCAGCAAAGGCATTCCTTGCTATGGGGGTTATGCAGAGGTTCCCTAAGGAAAGTCTAGAAAAGCCTGAATAACCCAAGGGGGCATCATGCCTCCATTTTTTATATTGGGTACATTTGTACTGGTAGCAAAGGCTTTCCTTGCTCCAGGTTTAAGCGCTACTCTATATCACTTGACCTGCTTGTGCTGCTGACGCCTTGGCTTGCGAACGCTGATGCTTAACCCACAAAAAGCGTGAGTAAACATCAATCCGGCCAGTGCTTCCCCCTGCTTTAATCTCCGCCCCAGCCATCATTTGTTGGTAGGCCTTAGGCTTAAACAGCGCCGTAAATAGAAAGCCGCTACGTAATCGATCAGTGCCTGCCGAGTTACCAGTGCGGCTACTGGTGCCGTTCAAGCGGCCGGCGTAGCGCCGCTTACCTAGAGAAATTACGTTCGTAACAGTGTTGGCAATAGGCACTAACTGTTCGGCACTGATGCGGCGGTACCGACCGCTTGCATACAGTCGGTAAAGGCCTGCTACATCAAGACTGCCGTGATTGCAATCTTCACCCGTTTTATTGGGCATGGCATAGCCCCAGTCATACGTGGAAAATTTTTTTTGCGACACACCATCTTTAAAAAACCAGTCAATGTTGGATTGGAGAATCTGATCGTAAAGCTTAATCCGCTTGCCCCGCCCCGGCGTATCCTCTAATAACTCATGTGCCTGGGCTAGATTCATAAAGCCATAAGCAAACATCATTTGTTGATTCCACGGTACTGGCTGCCCACCTTTGTAGGGTGATCTCTTTGAGAAGTACATATGATTGTCATTATTCAGCACGAGTAGTGATTTCAGAATGTGCTGGTCTACCGTTCTGTCCGCTTCAATTAGGTAACGCTTAGCTCGTTCTAGATAGGTCTTTCCAAATTTATGGGGGTCGCCGCCAGGAATGACTTTATTGTAGATGTCACGTGTTTGCAGAATTTGCCTAGCGCAAGCAGCGAGATGTCCGACGGGATCACCTTGTTCACCACCAGTTTGAATCTGTTTTACATGAATCTTATTAGGCCAAACTGGATCGACCCGACCCGTCCAAATCTTATGTTTTCCCTTCAGATCGTTGCGTATGGACAAGAGCGTGTCACAAAACGATATCATTTTATTCAGAATTTCTATTCGTGGCGCAATCTCAAAAACTAAGGCCATAGCCTTCAGATTTTCACCGCTGCGACCTTGGATCCACTCATTCTTCGCATTCGTGGGTTTTGGTTCTAAAGTCTTTATATAGCTGATAAACGACTGAATTTCTTTTTCTGTTACTTTACCGTTCAAGCTCTCCACCGACATATTCACAATCGCTTGGGATACTGAATCAGTATATGCAAGACGTTCCATAGAAGGAGGCGAACGAGGTATATCGCGTGCATTCTCGACCGGTACGTCTTGCTCCTGAACACCAAGTCGCTCCAACATACTCTGCACATACCCTCTCACTATATTGCTTGGAAGTCGTGTAGAAATTTTTTCTATATAGGTTCGTAATACGCTTACGCTTTTTGTTGATTCTTGATCCGTCGGGGTAGTAGGTGCGTTTGTTATGTCGGGAGCATTAGAAAAGGAATGAAATCTAGGAAGACAGGCAGAGAGTAGGTTGCTTATAAGCATGGATTTCTTTGAAGGGCGTAAGGTGAGAATTATGAAATAGACCTCTTTCGAAATCCCGTAGCAAAGAATTCCTTTGATGCCAGTATAACTAGTACTTTGACGCACAATGACGCCGCTACGGGGTTTCGAAAGAGGTCTAATGGCTGCTAGTGCTACGTTGTAGCTTACTTAAACTAGATAGCCTTTAAAAAGGTAAAGGAAAGCGTAAAGGAGATGGAAAGCATCTCAAAAGCGCGCTAGAAATATATTCAGGCTAGCGCTAGCGAAGGCTCCTCACCATTGTTGCCACGGTATTTGCACTAGAGGTAGCGTGTGTGTTTTTTCTTGGAAAAGACAATTAGTAAGGCAAAAATGCTTGATATTGCCCTCGAGTTATTCAGTGTCTTCCTAGCCCTTCAGATATAATCTTGCTTTCCCGTAATCAAGCTAGCACAAGCATTGAGTGTGCTACTAACAGGCTCTATATGAAACTATCCATTCGGCTAGCGTGTGCGCCCGTTATTCATCTGACCAAACACAAGCAATGACCCAATACGTATTTGTTACTGGCGGCGTTGTGTCGTCTCTTGGAAAAGGCATTGCAGCTGCTTCGCTCGCTGCGATTCTTGAATCGCGTGGCTTGCAGGTCACTTTGCTTAAGCTAGACCCCTATATTAATGTCGATCCTGGCACGATGAGTCCGTTTCAGCACGGTGAGGTATTTGTCACTGAAGATGGCGCTGAAACTGATCTTGATCTGGGTCATTACGAGCGCTTTATTAGCACTAAAATGCGTAAAGCAAATAATTTCACGACGGGGCAGATTTACGAATCTGTGATTCGTAAAGAACGGCGTGGTGATTATCTCGGCAAGACAGTGCAGGTGATTCCGCATGTCACCAATGAAATCCAAGCGTTTATTGAACGTGGGGTGCAGGCAGCAACGTGCCACGCACCCGATATTGCCATTGTTGAAATTGGCGGTACTGTTGGGGATATTGAATCATTGCCATTTTTAGAGGCGGTGCGGCAAATGAGCTTGCGGCTTGGCCGTCATCAAGCCTGCTTTATTCATTTAACGCTTGTGCCTTATATGAGTACGGCGGGTGAACTGAAGACTAAGCCTACTCAACATAGCGTACAAAAATTACGTGAGATTGGGATTTTGCCGCACGCCTTGCTCTGCCGCGCAGATCGACGTATTCCTGACGATGAGCTAGCAAAAATTTCTCTTTTTTCGAATGTGCCGCAAGAGGCAGTGATTTCAGTATGGGATGCCAGCAGCATCTATCAAATACCGCAAATGCTGTGTGATCAAGGCCTCGATAAAATTATTTGCGAGGAATTAAATTTATCGCCTAAGCCAGCTGATTTGTCGGTATGGGCACAGCTTGCTAAGGCCTTAGAGCATCCAACGCACGAAATTACAGTTGGGATGGTGGGTAAATATACTGATTTGACCGAATCGTATAAATCGCTGATCGAAGCCTTAAAGCACGCGTCAATTCATACCTTAACCAAGGTCAATATTGACTATATTGATTCTGAAGCGATTGAAAGAGATGGCACGGCTTGTTTAACCCATTTAGATGCCATTATTGTGCCGGGCGGCTTTGGTCAGCGCGGGATTGAAGGCAAGATTACAGCGATTCAATATGCGCGTGAAGCCAAAATGCCTTATTTAGGCATTTGCCTTGGCATGCAGTTAGCTGTGGTTGAGTTCGCCCGGCATATGGCGGGACTGACGCAGGCAAACAGTACTGAATTTGCGCCTGACACGCCAGCTCCGGTAGTTGGGCTGATTACCGAATGGCAAGATGCAAGCGGACGTATCGAAAAGCGTGACACGCATTCGCAACTAGGTGGCTCCATGCGCTTAGGCGCACAGCGTTGCCCGATTGTGCCTGGGACTAAGGCACATCGTATTTATGGCGATGAGGTGAACGAGCGACATCGGCATCGCTATGAAGTGAATAATCATTTTGTGCCTGAGCTGGAAAAGAAAGGTTTAATGATTAGCGCGCGTACGCCAACTGAGAGCTTGCCAGAAATCATGGAGCTATCTGAAACCCTTCATCCTTGGTTTGTTGGCGTTCAGTTTCATCCTGAGTTCACGTCAACGCCACGTGATGGTCATCCACTTTTTAGTGCTTTTGTCAAAGCGGCTTTGGATTATCAGCTTCAATCGAAGCTCAACAAGAACGCTCAGCCAGTACTAAGCAGTAATTAATTAGTAGAAAACAGCTTAAAGTAAGCACCGAATCAACCGAGTGTAAGGGATGCCGCTGCTTCCGCCCTCGATTGATTCAGCATTTTTCTTAGCGCCTACTCAGCGTTTTTTCAATAGTGCCCTTATTTGGAAGAGTCAGGGAGCACCGCACCGGATTTGGCAAATACACAAGAAAGGTGCTTTTGGAGGACGCTGAATAGGCGCTCTAGGCGCAGTCAATAAACGGATAGTTTAAGGTTGGGATATGAAACTTTGTGGGATTGAAGTAGGGCTTGATCAGCCTTTTTTCCTGATTGCGGGTCCGTGCGTCATCGAGTCTTTACAGATGGCGTTAGATACGGCTGGCGCGCTTAAGGAAATTTGTACAGAGCTGGGTATACCGTTGATTTATAAATCATCGTATGACAAGGCTAATCGAAGCTCCGATCAATCTTTTCGAGGCTTTGGGATTGAACAAGGCTTAAAAATCTTGGCAGAAGTTAAGCAGCAGATTGGTGTGTCTGTGTTGACTGATGTGCATACAGCAGATGAAGTGCCAGTTGCGGCCGAAGTGGTCGATGTATTGCAAACGCCTGCTTTTTTATGCCGACAAACCGATTTTATCCAGGCTTGCGCACGTTCAGGCAAGCCCGTCAATATTAAAAAAGGCCAGTTTTTGGCGCCGCATGATATGCAACATGTTATGCACAAGGCACGCGCTGCAGCGCGTGCTGCGGGATTAAGCGAAGATCGTTTTCTAGCATGCGAGCGCGGCGTATCGTTTGGTTATAACAACCTGGTGGTGGATATGCGGGCGCTGGCTATTTTGCGTGAAACGGGGGCGCCAGTGGTATTTGATGCAACGCATTCAGTGCAGCTACCCGGCGGAAATGGAACCAGCTCCGGCGGGCAGCGTGAGTTTGTGCCCGTGCTCGCGCGCGCAGCGGTAGCAGCAGGGATAGCTGGAATTTTTATGGAAACCCATCCGCAACCATCCCAAGCAAAATCTGATGGCCCGAATGCGGTTCCTCTAAACAAAATGCGTGAGCTATTAAGCACCTTGCTCCCGATTGATCGCGCGGTTAAACAAACGCCGTTGTTGGAAAACGAATTTAATTGAGCAAGCTGCTTTAAAAGCACAATCAAAAATTTATTTAAAAATTTGTTAGGGAAGTTATGAGCGCTATTGTCGACATTGTCGGTCGTGAAATTCTTGATTCTCGCGGTTATCCCACAGTTGAATGTGATGTGTTGCTAGACTCAGGTGTTATGGGGCGAGCTGCGGTTCCTTCTGGTGCGTCAACAGGTACGCGTGAAGCGATTGAATTACGTGATGGTGAAGCCGGACGTTATCTGGGTAAAGGTGTGCTGCAAGCAGTGAGTCACATCAATACGGAAATTTCCTCTGCCATCGTGGGGCTAGAAGCTGGCGAACAAGCTTTCTTAGATAAAACTTTAATTGAATTGGACGGCACGGAGAATAAATCACGTCTCGGTGCGAATGCTTTGCTTGCTGTCTCTATGGCAGTAGCAAAAGCAGCCGCGGAAGAGTCGGGCTTGCCGCTATATCGCTATTTTGGCGGTACGGGCGCCGTGCAAATGCCTGTACCTATGATGAATATTGTGAATGGCGGCGCGCATGCGAATAACCGCTTGGATATTCAAGAATTTATGATTGTGCCAGTTGGCCGGCCTAGCTTTCGCGAAGCGCTACGTTGTGGCGTCGAAGTGTTTCATGCCCTCAAAAAAATACTAGCTGAGCGTGGCATGAGTACAGCGGTGGGCGATGAAGGTGGCTTTGCGCCGGATTTTGGCAGTAATGAAGAATGCTTATCGACCGTCTTAAAAGCGATCGAGGCGGCTGGCTATCGTGCTGGTGAGGAAGTGTTGTTGGCGCTGGATTGTGCTTCAAGTGAATTCTATCGTGACGGTCACTATCATCTAAGTAGCGAAGGGCTGCGTCTTTCTTCAGCTGAATTTGCCCACTATCTAGGCACGCTTGCCGATAAGTTCCCGCTGATCTCAATTGAAGATGGCATGGCTGAAAACGACTGGGACGGATGGCAGTATCTGACGCAGCAGCTCGGTTCAAAAATTCAGTTAGTTGGAGACGATTTATTCGTAACCAATACGCGCCTTTTAAAAGAAGGTATTCAACGCGGGGTAGCCAATTCAATTTTGGTTAAGATTAACCAAATTGGCACGTTGACAGAGACTTTTGCAGCGGTTGAAATGGCTAAACGCGCAGGCTACACAGCTGTAGTATCGCATCGTTCGGGTGAAACGGAAGATGCGATGATTGCTGATATTGCGGTGGGTCTTAATGCGGGTCAGATTAAAACTGGTTCGGCCTCGCGCAGTGATCGTATGGCTAAGTACAATCAATTATTGCGTATCGAAGAAGATTTAGGCGAGATTGCCACTTATCCAGGTCGCTCAGCTTTTTATAATTTGCGTAATCTGTAAGCGACAGCTGAATTAAAAGCATTGCAACGTAAGCGTTGGCAAGAGTGAGCTTAAGCAAGCGTAACTAATGTCAACGCAGGCAATGGCATGACGGCACGCTTGCTTACTTCAACGTCTCTCTAATGATGTGTGACATAAAGATTTTCACGCAAGAGCAGGGGGGTAGTGCAACGGAGTAGTACTGCAGACTGCAGACAAGGGACAAAAAGCTGCAGTTCACTCGAGAAAGGCGCTAGCCAATGGATAACGAACGTACAGGAATACGATGCGGCTTGTGACCGTGGTACTTACCGTTTTGCTGTTATTGATTCAATATCCTCTTTGGCTCGGACATGGGGGCTGGTTGCGTGTGCGTGCCTTACAGGCCGAGCTTGTCGAGCAACAGCAAAAAAATAGCGTGCTTAAAGGGCACAATGAACGCCTGGCGGGCGAAGTGAGTAGCCTTGGGGAAGGCATGACCGCAATTGAAGAGCGCGCGCGTTATGACCTTGGCATGATTAAGGCCGACGAAGCGTTTGTGCATTTTGTTTCGCCTACTACACCCTTGCCCACGCCGCCTGCGGCTCAATCATTAGCTCGCAAGAGAGGGCGTATTTCTGCGCAGCCAGCGAGCGTCGTTCCTGATCCACCTAGTCGTTTGACTAAGCCGTCTAAATTAGTCAAACGATCTAATCGGGAACCTGAGAATAAAAAGAAATGAAGCAGTAAATCGCCGGCGTTTGCTAGCAGCTACCTCAATGAAAAAATTTGGCTAACTACCACCACCAGATTGGGTCGAAAGGAAAACCTAATCTCCAGCTTGGCGAGTGATGGTAATAGCCATAATAGCCAATGGGTGCTGATCGGCGGTTGTAATAGGCTTGCACTTCCCTGTCTTTAGCAATGGCCTGTTGTTGCTCTTCTAGCACCTGCTTGTCTATTTCGGCATAGTTTTTACGCTCAGATTTACTCAGCGTTTCTACGGAGGTAGCTGCTGCGTCCGGATGAGAGGCGGGGAGGCGGCTTAGCAACCGAGCTTGAGGGGGCGCAGCACAGCTAGCCAGTGCGATACTTGCAGCAACTAGCAGGGGCTTACTTAATGAGCGAAGGTTTAAAGTGGAAAGTGAGAGTTTCATATTGATCTTTATCACCTGATATTTTTTCTCAGCTAATTTTTTCAGAGCCAGCAAACGGCTAATGAAACGCTAAAACAAGTAGGAATGATGTTATATCTGGCCATTGAACTATCCCATAGAAAGATGCAGTCTGAGTTGATATGCATGACTTGCGTTTAATTCGAGGCTTTTTTCAGTGAAATTTCTACCTGGGGTTTTTTAAAGAGTATTCTTGAATACGCTTTTGAAAAGTTCTTATGTTAATTTATATTTTGGCATCTGTGGTTAGCTTGACTGTTTCTTTGAAAAGATTCTAAAAATCTGTGCACGATCTTCAGAAATGGATTGTGCTTGGGTGACGAAGTACCCCAACATCACGGCCTCAACTCAAGGGTGATTTTTGAGATTATGAACAGGCCCTAAGGTAGCGCATCCGATTGATAAGCGTTGCGTGCTCGCCCCATCTACAGTAATTAACAGCATGCGTCGCTGAAAGGCTGATGCAGCTTGTTACAATGACAATCTATGAATGATTCGATAATACAGACAATTACGGTTTATGCACTGCCGGTGCTTTTTGCAATTACTTTGCATGAAGCCGCTCATGGTTACATCGCACATCGTTTTGGGGATAACACCGCCTATCTGATGGGGCGGGTAAGCTTGAATCCGTTGAGGCATATTGACCCGCTTGGTACTATCGTCATGCCCTTGGTGATTTATTTAGCCACGGGCGGGGCTTTTTTATTTGGTTATGCCAAGCCTGTGCCAGTTTTATTTCGCAATTTACGTAGTCCCCGATGGCATAGCTTATGGGTTTCGCTAGCGGGGCCCGCTTGTAATTTTGCACAAGCTTTTATCTGGGGCCTGTTTAGCGTTGTGTTGCGTGCTGCGCATATTAACGAGGCTTTCTTTCTGCGCATGGCAGTAGCGGGGGTGCTGGTTAATCTTGTGATGTGTATCTTTAATTTGCTTCCGATTCCGCCGCTAGATGGCGGGCGTATGCTGGTTTCTCTGCTACCCGCACGTCAAGCGTTGATGCTGGCACGTATTGAGCCGTATGGTTTTTTGATCGTGATAGCACTCATGGTAACGGGCTTGCTTGGCAATTTATGGTTGCTCCCGCTGATGGAATTCGGGTACCAACTGATTAGCGGATTGCTTGCTCCTTTTGTTGTTTTTATTAATTAATTGATTATGTTCCCAGCTCGTATTATTTCTGGCATGCGCCCAACAGGCGCCTTGCATCTTGGTCATTACCACGGCGTATTGAAAAATTGGATTCAGCTACAGGCAGAATATCCCTGTCTTTTTTTCGTGGCTGATTTGCACGCGTTGACCACCCATTACGAAACGCCCGACGCGCTTGAAAAACACACCTGGGAAATTATTCTTGATTGGCTGGCGGCAGGGGTTGACCCCACGCAAGCGACCCTTTTTATCCAAAGTCGGGTACCTGAACATGCCGAGTTAGCATTATTGCTTGGTATGAGCACGCCTTTAAGTTGGCTAGAACGTGTACCGACTTATAAAGAGCAGCTTGAAAAATTAAAGGGCAGAGATTTATTTACCTATGGTTTTCTGGGTTATCCGGTGTTAATGGCCGCAGATATATTGCTGTACCGCGCGTCGCATATACCTGTAGGTGAAGATCAAGTGCCCCATGTGGAAATTACACGTGAGCTGGCGCGGCGCTTTAACCATTTATATGGCCGCGAAGCAGACTTTGAGAAAAAAGCACTGGAAGCGGTGAAAAAGCTGGGTGCTAAACGTGCACGCCGCTATCATGAATTGCGTAATGCTTATCAGCAAGAAGGCGATGATGAAGCGCTGGACCAAGCACACGCACTTTTGCAGGAGTCTCAAAGTTTGTCGATGAGTGATCGAGAGCGGCTCTTTGGCTATCTTGAAGGTGCGGGCAAAATCATTCTGGTTGAGCCACAAGCATTGTTGACTAAAACCTCTCGGTTGCCAGGGTTGAATGGGCAGAAAATGTCAAAATCCTATGGCAATACGATTGGGTTACGCGAGCCTCGGGCGGAGATTGAAAAGAAAGTTCGCACCATGCCAACTGACCCAGCACGTGTGCGTCGCACCGATCCAGGCGATCCAGATAAATGCCCAGTATGGCAGTTGCACTTGGTTTACTCTGGAGAGGATACGCGTGAATGGGTGCAAAAAGGATGTCGTAGCGCTGGCATTGGCTGCCTGGAATGTAAGCAGCCTGTGATTGATGAAATTTTGCGCGAACAGCAGCCGATGCTTGAGCGTGTACAAGCTTATCAGGATGACCCATCGTTATTGCGCGCCATCGTGGCAGATGGCTGCGATAAGGCTCGCCATTTAGCGCATGAAACCATGCGAGAAGTGCGCGAGGCTATGGGCTTGTCATCGAATTAAGGAAACGCTGAATCAAGCATGAGCCACGAATGTTGGCACAGGCAATACACCTGAATGTAAGAGCCTATTGGAAAACCTGACATCGTTCCTAGTTTATGTAACGTTTCTTTGGGACCTATTTAGTGTTTTCCAAAGGCGCCTTTAGAATCAATCCACGATAAGCAAGGGCGCTGCCAGAAGGCTTTAAGCAGATTTTAAGTATGCTTGCCCAGCATTTTGATTAGCTGCAGCTGCTGAATGTAATCCGTTACAATGCCATTTCCATTTCCCGCCTAAGCGTATTGCCTTGCACGACCTTTCATGACTAACGGAACTTCTAATTTTACTTTGCGCGGCAGTATTGTCGCGCTAGTTACACCTATGTTTGAGGATGGCAGTTTGGATTTATCCACGCTGCGCTCCTTAATTGACTGGCATATTGCCGAAGGCACTGACGGCATAGTGGTGGTCGGAACGAGTGGGGAGTCAGCCACGGTTTCTGTTGAAGAACACTGCTTGTTGATTAAAGTGGCGGTAGAGCATGCAGCTAAACGCATCCCGATTATTGCTGGTGCAGGCGGCAATTCAACGGCCGAAGCGATTGTCCTTGCCCAATACGCTAAGCAAGTTGGCGCGGATGCGGCCTTGCAAGTTGTTCCTTACTATAACAAGCCAAGTCAAGAAGGGATGTTTCGCCACTTTGCAAAGATTGCTGAAAACGTAGATTTACCTCTTATTCTCTACAATGTGCCTAGCCGTACGGTAGTCGATATGAGCACTGAAACCGCACTGCGTTTAAGCAAAATTCCAGGCATTGTGGGCATAAAAGACGCATCTGGAGATTGTTATCGTGGCATGGATTTAGTTAAATCTATGCCTGCTGGCTTTTCTATTTATAGTGGCGACGATGCGAGCGCTATTGCACTGATGCTAATGGGGGGGCATGGCAATATCTCTGTCACAGCAAATGTGGCACCGAGAGCCATGAGTAACTTATGCAAGGCTGCGCTTAATGGTGATGTTAAAACAGCACGTGCTATCCACATGCAGCTTCTATCATTGCATCGGAATTTATTTGTAGAAGCTAATCCCATTCCAGTCAAATGGGCATTGAATCAATTAGGCAAAATACCGGCTGGTATCCGCCTGCCACTGACGCCACTTGCGGCGCAATATCATGCAACGGTTCGCACTGCGCTACGTGAAGCAAAGCTTAATTAAGCCCTAACTGAGTGAACCTTACTTGAGCCTTTCTAAATGAAACTAACTAATCATTATATTTTTTTGCTGCGCGCTACTTTTGCAGTCACTGCAGGTTCTCTGCTTGGTGGATGTAACACGCTAAATGAATGGTTTTCCTCGGATAAGATTAACTATCAAAGTGCCGAGCCTGGCCCAGCGCTTTCTGTTCCAGTTGATTTAACTCAGGAACAATCTAAGCGGCATTTTGTGATGCCTGCTGATCCAGCATCATTGGGCAATCAAACAGCTAATCGCACAACAACCACCAAGCAAGAGCTACAGCAACGTTTGCATGTCGAATACGATGGCAATGCTTACTGGCTTGTGGTCACGGATTATTCGCCTGAAAAGTTATGGCCGCAACTGCAAGAGCTGTGGCAGAAAAGTGGCTTTACCCTGATGACTGACCAGCCAGAGCTAGGCATTATGGAAACAGACTGGACTGAAAATCGGGCCAGAATCCCGCACAGTGGGTTCCGTAAAAGCGTAGGCAAATTCTTTGAAAATCTGTATTCGTCTGGTACACGCGATAAATTCCGCACGCTGGTTCAGCGTAGTGCGAATGGAACGGCTATTTCGATTACCCATCATGGTATGGAAGAAGTCGTGATTGGTCGTAAAGATTCTTCCCGCTGGCAAGATAGGGCGCGTGAACCTAATCTTGAACTCGCTTTCCTAACGCGGCTAATGGAAAATTTAGGACTTAGCCAAGCGCAAGCACAAAATCTCATTAGCCAAGCTCAGCAAACAGCGCGGGCGACAGTAACCGTTAATGAGCAAGAGAATGCAACGCTGATCGCTTTAGATGAATCTTTCGAGCGTGTTTGGTGGCGGGTTGGCTTAGCGCTTGATCGTATGAATTTCACTATTGAGCAGCGCGATAAGGGCAGGGGACTGTATGCCGGGCGCTTGATAGAAAAAATGTCGGATGAAACTACAGCAGCAGAAGAAAGCAAGGCACCCCAAAAACCTAGCTTACTGAAGAAAATTTTTAACCGTCATGGGCAAAAATCATCAAAATCAGCTATTTATTTGATTCGTGTTCAGTCAGTAAATAATAAGGCTAAAACCCAGGTGGCTGTCGTTACAGAGAATGGGCAAATAGATAATACACCTGCTGCGCGGCGCCTTATTTTGTCCTTGCATGCTGAATTAAATTAGCGGGCTAGTAGTTTGTCTAGGACACGCTGAATAAACCGGGAGGCGCCATGCCTCCTGGTATGTATTTAAATGTACTGAGTCAGCTTTTCCTTGTGCGGGTATTCTTGATTTTCAACTGATTCAACGCTTACTACCACTAAGAATCTATTCAAAATTTTTCTGCTTCTCTTAGGGCGTGCCTCCCATTATCTAAAAGGCAAAAATAAGCGTTTTGTAGTCATTATGTTGAGGTTCCTTCATTGTTCCAACATACAGTCCGACCATCTCTAATATTGTCAGCCTAGGTTCTTGGGAGAGGCTTTCATTTATTTAAAACTATGTATAAATGAATGACTGTGAAGATCTCAAGTATTGGGAAAAAGGAAGAAAAGGGAAGCTTGAGGAAGGTGTGTAATAGGTTCTAAGAATCTATGCGAAAGTTCGCATACTTCATAGGCCTTGAAAAAGCAGAAGTAACACGCTAACCCAAATAAAATGAGCCCCACTCATAAAGCTCGTTCAAACTAGTTGATCGAGGACATGATGAGTGAGGCTGAGCTACCTATATTACTGGTAGATGTAGATGCTGATTATTATTGTACTGAAGAAGCTGTGCTAGCAGGAACGGCTTCTGAAGCCACTACTGAGCTGATAGGAGTTACTCCTGACGCACCGCCTACTTCTGAAATAGCGGAAACTGATGCAGCTGACGTTGTTTCGCTAGCGGCATTAGGTGCGCTCTGTTCGTTCTCTTTATTGGAATTATTTTGAGGGCAAGCTGAGAGAGCGAAGGCTGCCGTCAGAAGAGTAACGAGGAGACATTTTTTCATTATCAAGTCCTTTTATGGTTAGAGATAAGCAAGGTACGACCTTTACGTATGACTTACATACGATTGGCTGGAAATTATAGGCACTTTCATCTCTAGCGTCGATAAATTACTAGCCAGGGGGCGCTTGATCCTTATTTGGTCATTACTTGTTCATTAATAAAGCATTCCACAAGATCCTATCTAAGCTAGGCTTGTGTTTCCTTCGAGCTAGATGCTAATACTAAGCGCCCTTGTTAGGTAAGAAAGTTAAAGAATGTTACAGAATGATAAAGCTTGTTGCATTGCTCCCAACGGATTATCAGCTGGATGGTAGGTTCTAGCTAGGTAAAATCTGTAGTGCGTAAAGTGTATCCATAGCTTAGTTGGCGCAAAGATAGCTGGAAACCGCTGCATACTTGGCCTTCGTACCTGTGGAGCGATATTATGCCTCGCGATCAGTACCCTAAGCACCGGCTCTCGCTACGGGACTATGCAAGCCTTCCTTAACATGATTTAAAGCGGCTAGATAAAGTATCAGGGACAAGGCATCGTATAATGCTGTTTGTATTTTGGAGAATTACAGAATGAATATTGAAAAAAAGAAAATTGCAAAAAATACCGTCGTCTCGATCGACTATAAACTTTCGGATGCGCAAGGTAATGTGATTGAGGAAGGTGATGAGCCAATAGTCTATCTGCATGGCGGCTATGAAGGCATTTTCCCGAAGATAGAGGAAGCGCTAGAAGGCCAGGAACTGGGGTTTGAAGCGCAAATTCAGCTTGAACCAAACGATGCGTTTGGTGAATATGACGCTGAGCTAGTAAAAATTGAAGAACGTAGTCGTTTTTCGGATCCACTGGAAGTTGGTATGCAGTTTGAAGGCATTCCGGATGATGAAGATGACGAAACTCAAGACCCTGTCATTTATACGGTAACGGATATTGCAGAAGATAAAGTGGTAGTGGATGGTAATCACCCACTAGCCGGCATTGCGCTACGCTTTAGCTTAAAAGTTACCGACGTGCGTGAAGCAACTGCTGAAGAAATTTTGCATGAGCACGCGCATGGTGCCGATGGTCTTGATACGCATGGAACTGAAATGGAGGAAGAGGGCAAGAATAATCAAACCCCTACCTTGCATTAAGCTCTCTAGCTAGAAAGCGCTAAAACAACCGAGAGCAACGAAGGCCGAATTAAGTAGTATGGCACTGACGTTGCTCAGAGGTTTTTCAGCGCTTTTTTAATTTTTAAGGCTATTGCTTAATTAGACTTAACCAGATCATATAGTTCAAAAAGCGTGCTAAGCGCTTCGCGTGGCCGCATTTCATCAAGATCAAGGTCGCGTAATTTTTCTACCGCGCTTTGCCAGGCAGTCGGCATAGCCGGAGCAGCCATAGAGGGTAGAGGTTGAGCAGACGGATTAAGCGCAGGAGCGCGAACGACTGACGTAGAGCGGACAGCATCATCAGATGCAGAATAACTAAACGCCTGCTGTTCAAGTTGCGTCAGATGCTGCCGAGCGCTATCAATTACCGTCTGTGGCACGCCAGCAAGCGCTGCTACCTGCAGCCCATAGCTTTGATTAGCAGGGCCTTCTTCGACTGTATGCAGAAAGACAATGCCTTGCTCATGTTCAACCGCTGATAAATGAATATTCGCGGCGTGTGGAAATTCTTCAGGCAGTTGAGTTAGCTCAAAGTAATGGGTAGCAAATAGCGTATAGCAGCGAGTATGGGTTAATAAATGCCGCGCAATGGCCCACGCTAAGGCTAGCCCATCAAAGGTTGAGGTACCTCGACCAATTTCGTCCATCAGCACCAAGCTCGATGAACTGGCGCCATTTAAAATCGCTGCAGCCTCTGTCATTTCCACCATAAAGGTCGAACGACCGCCAGCCAAATCATCTGCTGCGCCAATGCGCGTAAAAATGCGATCAATGGGGCCCAAGCGTGCCCGTTTGGCAGGTACATACGAGCCCATGTACGCGAGCAGCGTGATGAGCGCAGTTTGCCGCATAAAAGTTGATTTGCCGCCCATATTGGGGCCGGTAATCAATAGCAATTTGCGTTGGTCAGACAGCGCGCAGTCATTCGGCATAAAGTTTTCAACTTGTGCTTGCACCACAGGATGTCGAGCTTGCTCAAATTCAATAATGGAAGCCTCAGTAAATTCAGGCATCACCCACTCTAGCGTACGCGCTCGCTCAGCCAGCGCTGCCAGCGTATCAAGCTCGGCCAGTGCATGAGCCACTCGCTGACAATCTGAAATAAAAGGTAACAGCGCTTGCAACAAAGCATCGTATAGCGCTTTCTCACGTGCTAGCGCACGCTCTTGCGAGGATAGCGCCTTGTCTTCAAAGGCTTTTAATTCTGGCGTGATATAGCGTTCGGCATTTTTTAGAGTTTGACGACGCCGGTAATCATCTGGCACTTTGTCTACTTGACCTCGTGTGACTTCAATATAAAAGCCGTGGACCTTATTGTATTCAACGCGCAAGTTGGCAATGCCTGTACGCTCGCGCTCACGTGCCTCAAGGGCAAGCAAAAACTGAGCGCAATTTTCTGACATATCACGCAGCTCATCGAGCTGCGCATCGTAGCCGCGTGCGATGACGCCGCCATCGCGCACAAAAGTAGAAGGTTCAGGCGCAATAGCTTGCTCTAATAGCGATAAACACCCAGCAGAAGGGGTCAGCGCAGCGTGCAGATAATTTAATAATTCTGCAGGTAGATTGGCATGTCCGCGCACAATAGGTAGGCGCACGAGCGAATCTCGCAAACTTGCTAAATCACGGGGACGGGCGCTTAAAAGGGCAAGCCGCGCAGTAATCCGCTCAACGTCTGAAATGGGTTTTAACGCTTGCCGCAGCGAATCGAGGTGAGTTATCGATGTATGCGTTAAGAGAGCATGGATAGCTTGATGGCGGGCTTGGGCAATGCGTGCGTCACGCGGTGCATGATGCAGCCAATGTCGTAAGCGTCGGCTGCCCATTGAGGTGCAGCAAGTATCAAGTAAAGATAATAAAGTCGGTGCTTCGGTACCACGTAGCGTCTCAGTTAGCTCTAGATTACGGCGCGTAGCTGGGTCAAGGCTGATGTAAGCGGATTCATGTTCAACTTGCAAGCTGCGCACATGACGTAGCTGCTGTCTTTGCGTTGCAGCTGCATAAAGCAGCAAGGCGCCAGCCGCACCACAGGCTACTGACATGCCCTGCGCATTAAAGCCGTCCAAGCCGCTTACGCCTAGCTGCTCGCATAGACGCGTACGCCCACCATCAATATCAAAATGCCAAGTAGGGACATGCGTCACTGCGCCTGTTGCCATAGGCAAATTGAGAAGTGGTGAATCAGTATGGCTATCACCCTCGGCCAGCAATATTTCAGCTGGACGTATTCTTTCTAATGCAACAGGTATTTCATCAGTTTTTATTTCAGCAAGCCGCAGCGCACCACTAGCAAGATTGAGCCAGGCTAGGCCAATGGTTACTTTCTGTTCACGGCCTGAGCGCCCTCTGGTTAGGGCCAGCAAATAACTATCGCATTTATCCGTTAGAAAAGCGGCATCAGTGATCGTGCCAGGCGTAACGATGCGCACGACTTTACGCTCGACTGGCCCTTTTGACGTAGCGGGGTCGCCTATTTGCTCGCAAATAGCAACCGATTCACCTAGTTTCACGAGCTTGGCAAGATATTGCTCAGCGGCATGGTGAGGCACCCCTGCCATTTTGATAGGTTGCCCAGCTGAAGCACCGCGTTGGGTTAACGTGAGATTAAGCAAACGTGCCGCTTTTTCTGCATCCTCAAAAAATAGCTCGTAGAAATCCCCCATCCGGTAAAAAACCATGTTGTGCGGATGCTCAGCTTTGATGCGTAAGTATTGCTGCATCATTGGAGTGTGCGTGGCAGCGTTAGGCACTGACTTAGCAGCCTCAGCAGCAGATGTGCGCTTAGGCTGGGTAGCAGTTATATCGTCAAAAGAGAGCTGGACAGTCATAGTGAGAGAAGTAAAAGTAAAGGCGGCGCTAGTGAACCGCTGTATAAGTTCTTAGCGTCGTCATGCGCAGCTTGATGTACTGGCGTACTGGCAGCAAAGGTATTATTTGCTACAGAGATTATGTAAAGGTTCTTAGCTAATCCAAGCAGGTGCTAACGCCCTGGCAGATAACGCATTGGATCTACAGAATGTCCTTTATAACGCACTTCAAAGTGCAGCATAACTCGGTTTCCATTGGCATCGGTATTACCCATTTCGGCTACCTGCTGCCCTTTTTTTACTTTTTGACCTTCTTTCGCGAGCAAGGTGCGATTGTGCGCATAGACCGTCAAGAAATCATCTTGATGTTTAATAATCAACAAATTTCCATAGCCGCGTAGGCCGTTGCCTGAATACACGACAGTGCCGTCTGTTGCGGCTTGAATAGGCGTACCCAGCTTGCCGCCGATATTGACGCCTTTGTTAGCATTACCATCAAAGCCACTCAGAACCGGACCATGCGTTGGCCACTGTAAAGCAAGCGCTGGTGTCGCAGCTGGAGCGGCTGAAGCAGGGGAGGAGGGCGATTTTTTAAGCTGACTGCCTGTCTGCGCATATTTTGCTGCGGGTAGCACTCGCGCACGGATTGGTGCGGCTGCCCGCCACGCTGGCGTCACCCGTAATACCTGCCCGGCTTGAATAGCTCTAGGCCCTGACAATTTATTCCAGCGCAGAATATTTTGCGGTTTTTGATGGTAGCGCTTAGCAATACGCTCTAGCGTATCGCCTTGCTTAACGCGATAAAAAGTTGGCTTAACTGACGTTGAGCCGCAAGCAGCAAGCGCTATCACTAGCGCACCATGAAATAGAAAACGTAAAAAATTTTGTGGCATATGTGGCCTACGGAGTTTGATCACGGAAGCAATCATTAGACCTCTTCCGAACTACCATAGCGGCGTCATTTCAGATCAAAGTACTTTTGTACTAGCATCAATGAAATTCCTTGTTACGGCGTTTCGAAAGAGACCTATTGACGTAAAAATAGACATAATTTCAACCAGACGTTTCATTTGCTATAAAATCGCCGGGTTATTTACTCATAAGCACATTGTAGCGGTTAATGTAGCTCTATCGAATTGGAAAATGCAGGGACTCACATGAGCATAGAATTTTTACTTTTTTTGAGTGTCTTGCAAGGCGTGACCGAATTGTTTCCAGTGAGTAGCCTTGGACACACGTTAATTTTGCCAGGTTTATTTAACTTACATATCAGTAAACATACACCGCAACTGGTTCCATTTTTAGTGGCCCTGCACATGGGGACTGCGCTTGCGCTACTGTGGTATTTTCGTGTGCGTTGGTTTGCTCTCTTAAAAGGCTGGCTGAATTCAGTACGCGGGCGTCCAAATGACGAGGGCCATCTCGCTTGGGCATTAATCATAGGGACGATACCTGCGGGCTTAGTTGGGTTAATACTAGAAAAGCCACTAGAAAAGCTTTTTTATGATCTGAGAATTGTTGGAGCAGCACTTATCATCAATGGCTTGCTGCTCTATATAGGCGACCGTTTCCAGCGGCGACGCCCGAGTACTACACCGCAAAAACTAAGCTTTGCTCGTGCCGCAGCGATTGGTTTTGCGCAAATTGGCGCACTTATTCCAGGTTTTTCACGCAGTGGACTCACCATGATTACCGGCGTCAGCCTTGGACTAAGTGCAGAAAAAGCCGCTGAATTTTCATTCCTGCTAGGCACCCCCATTATTTTTGCAGCAGGCATACTCAAATTACCTGAACTCTTTTTGGAGCCGAAAGGTCAGCTAGGCACTGCGCTATTAGGCGGAATATTGACAGCAATCACGGCTTATTTAAGCGTACGCTTTTTGATGCGCTACTTTGAAGGCAAAGGGCGCCTTGCCTGGTTTGGAATTTATTGCATTTGTATGGGCGCATTAGCGCTCACATGGTTTATCATTCACCCTTAATTATTTTTTACCCATTTTTTTACCTGCCCATAGCTCAGATGGATAGAGCATCAGCCTTCTAAGCTGAGGGTCGGGGGTTCGAATCCCTCTGGGCAGGCCATCCTTCCTTTCACAACCCGCCTCAGCTTTACTCAAATCTACAACAAACCCTAGTATTTACAAGGCTTTTATGGGTTTTTTCTAGCTCTAACTGCTCCTCTATGCACCCCACTAAAAATGTGAGTAACTTTGCGCTATTCTACTCACAGCGTTAAAAAAGTTACTCATACGGAGGATGGAGCACCGTTAACAGATATGCTTATTCGTAGTACAAAGCCTGAGAATAAAACGGTGCGGCTACCAGATGGAGAAGGGCTTGTCTTGTTGATCGCTCCGAATGGAGCAAAAGGATGGCGATTCCGTTATCGATTCAATGGTAAGTCCAAAATGATTTCGTTAGGGGTTTATCCTAGTATCAGTCTAAAAGAAGCTCGCCTAAAAAAGGCTAAAGCTCAGGAATTACTGAGCCAAGACATCGACCCTTCTCAAGCGCGTCAAGCAGAAAAATTATCGAAAGCAGTCACGAATGAACATAGTTTTGAGGCCGTAGCGCGGAAATGGTGGGCAAGTTGGAAGTCGGCCAGAGTAAAGCGTTATGCAGACAGTGTTTGACGTCGATTGGAAGGAGATCTTTTTCCTGAGCTAGGGACGCTACCGATTGCAGGAATAGAAACTCCTTTGTTGATTAAAGTTATTAAGAAAATAGAGGCGCGAGACGCGCTTGATGTTGCTTATAAAGCTTTTGAGAAATGTGGGCAGATCATGCGTTATGCGATTGCACATGGCTTAGCTACGCGTAATCCAGCCGCAGAGATTAAACCTTCTGATATCTTACCGCCCCCTCAATCTAAAAATTTTGCGCGTCTCAAAACCCATGAACTGCCTGAATTATTAGGCCGAATTGAAACTTATGCTCTTCCTCCTTACGAGGGAAAATCTTTAACGCGTCTAGCTCTACAGCTCATTGCCCTAACTTTTGTGCGCACGAGTGATCTTATTGAAGCTGTCTATGAAGAATTCAATTTAGAAAAAGCACAGTGGCGTATTCCAGCCGAGCGTATGAAGATGCCAACACCTCATATTATTCCTTTATCAAAACAGGCTGTAGAAGTGATTCAGCAAATTCGCAAACTGACAGGGCCTACAGCGTTCTTTCTCCCACACGAAAATAAAAGATATAAAGGAATGAGTAATAACACGATGCTTTACGCACTGTATCGCATGGGATATCACTCTAGAATGACAGTCCATGGGTTTAGAGGTATAGCCTCAACTATATTGCATGAGGAAGGCTTCGAACATAAACATATTGAGTTGCAACTTGCACATCAAGAACGAGATAAAGTAAGCGCTGCTAAAAAACTAAGATCTCCACAATTTGCCAATTCAATCTTAGATATAGATGAGCTCTTTTGTTTAGCTTGCCAAGCGTTGAAGCGGTCAGTAAGCGCTTGATGACTGTACAGCTTGGATTTTCGATCGGGCGGGTTAGTCCCATAAGTCTTATTTGTTGATTTGCCTGGGATTCTTCCCCTTATTTGGTTAAGCACCTGCTGCGCTATTTTTAGACGTGCGTCTACAAGATATCTGCTAGAGGAATCTGTTGTAGGCGGAATACCAGACGCTGACGGCGCCGGTATATTGCCAGAAGAATTTGTTTGTATTGGGGATAACTCTTCTTGCTGCCTTTTAGGTAAATTTTCACACAAAGTGTGGTGAGGCGACTTAGAAGAAGATTCAGGAACAGGTTGCGTGGATAAATACGAAGAATTGGGTGCGTGGCTCTGAGGTCGCGGCATTGTTTGCATTAAGAGAAAGCATACATACCTTTGAAAAGGAGGTGCTTCAATTATTGAATTGCCGAATAGTAAGCCGTTAGCTATTTTTAATAATTCGTCAACCTAATTAAAAAATAATTGATCTCACCACTGGTCTAGAAAATGGTAAAAGCATTTAAAAATACGAATATTTATCGCTAAATGAATTTAGTATTCAGTGGAAAAATAAAGTCCGACCGCTCATTTTTGCCGCTCTTCTTTCTATGAAGATGTAGATGAAAGAAAGGTTAAGGTCAGAAATTATTCGGAAGGCGATAAAAAAATGATAAATGATGAAGTCTCGTAAGAGATTGAGCGCTTTCAATTCACTTTCGAGATGAACTCGCATGAGATACACATCTTTCTTGGTTGACTTACGGGGGGAGAATATCGCTCATATTCCCTCTAATAAATTGAATAAAAAATAATCATTAAATAATCATTAAAGACGTACGTACTTATTGTATGGTTTTGGTGAGCTTTTAGTATTACCAACGCTTTGTCAAAAACGGATATTCAGGTAAACCCCATTTTTTGAGTGCATGCATAATAAAGGATATGCACAATATCGTGAGAGATACATTTAGCTTCGTCCGCACCTAAAATCATTAGCTCGAATTCTCCCGCCTGCGAACCTTCCTACTTGGCAGCTGCAATATCTTCACTAATATGCTCAAGAGCGGCCTGCAAATGTTTATCTATCGGTAGGAGCTTTCTTTCCATAAATTGGTCTAGTGCTTCTTCATATTCCATCATTAATTCAAGCGGCCCTTGCCTGATCAATTCATCATCTGAGTGCGAGAAATTTTCCATACATACCCCATGTTAAAGCATGAGATTGGCGCTATTGATGATGAACAGTCTTCGCAACTGCACCGCGCGTAATTAATACGTTGGCCCTATCCCTTACCTTGCTATCTTTTGAAACAAAGATAATTTTTATTTTTGATTCAATTCATCTTATGGGATAAGAGCAAATACCTTCATTATTGTTTATCTTAGGGCTGGATAGGGAATGATGTTTCTGGGTTTGAACTTATAGACAAGAAAGAGCGCAAAAGATAAAACAGCGCCCACTCACTTTATCTTTTCTTTTTGCTTGCATTGATGGAACGAATGCCTTGAGCTAGGCAATGTTAAATGGCTAGCGGTAAAACATTAAATAAGATTTAAAGGAAATAATAATGATAAGTTCCGCAAGCCTTCATAAAGTGGCTGAGCGATTCGGCCAAGCAACAGGAAACACCACCCTCACTTTGAAAGGCATTACAGCGCAACTTAAAGACGTGCTTAAACAAGACCGTATCGCTAATGCTGGGCACGCATATTGTCAGGCATTGGATAAAGTAGAAAAAGTCCTTCAAGACCACCCTAATTCTTCTTCAGTCAATCGGACCTTTGCCCAAATTTCTTTTGATTATGCGTGTTGGCTACAAGCAAAAGATGATCTCCCTGAAGCTGGAAAATATTATGAACAAGCGATAAAGCATGGGCGCAAGGCAGAAAATTTAAAGCAAGATCAAGAGGAAACGGAGGATTTGCTAAGGAAGATAGGCATAGCGGGACGCGAATACTGTCATCTCTTAAAAGAGCGTGGAGAAGCTGCTCAAGCGGATCGAATGCTACAAGACTTTGACAAATTGATTGAGCAAACTTCAACTTTTCGAATAGCACCAAACGTTAAAGGATTTTTCTCTCCGCCAGCAGTCGTTCTTTCTCAGCAAAATATTTCCGGAGGCAATCCCTCTTTTTCCGTTAACAACGTAGCTTTTGAAAACTATCTTCAGGGTCTTGGCCTCTGCACGCAGCCATTTTTTCATCTATTACCACCGCTTTCTGTTTCTACACAGCCTTATTCCTTACCTCAACCAGGTGAATCAATTCAAGAAACACGCCATCTCGCCTGGTGCATCACGCATGGATCTCACGAAGAAAGTAAAAGTAATTGGATAAGCCATGCCTATTTAGTAGTAGAGCAATTTAAAGGTCTTCATGTTAAAAGACTCGCCCATATCCAAGAAATAGTCGCCCTGGCTGCGATAGATCATCCTGGCCTTTACCGAGAAATCACCGATGCATTTTTGGACGCATTGAAGCCTGAAGTGAATCGCCTATTGAGGCTCTCTCTGCTACGAGGGCTATCCGTCATGATTTTTCACCGAACGCATTTGAAGGGTGATTATCATTCTGAAAGCGATTGCATCAAAATTTTGACGAGTTTGACTCAATTATTAGAGCGTACGCCTGCTCATGGCAATGCGGAGCAAATCAGCACGTTATTACAAACGATCTCTCTTTTGTTAGACCAGATGGTTTACCTTCAAGTCAGAGAGCTGGATCGAGTTAAGGTTGAAGAACCGCTGAAGAAAGCGTTAAGCCAATTTAGTGATCGGGAAAAATATCCTGAGCTGGCTTGGCTGCTTGAATCAACTCAACAAGCATTAAGGCGCCTACCGAATAATGAAACGGTACTTGAGGAGGTATTTCGGCGAGCGCTCCCCGCTTTGAGTGGGGCTGCGTATTTAACCACTTTTGGCTTAAAGGTGGCCTCGAGTATCCCTTCAGGAGGAATAATGGGGGGGCTGGAGCTGGACAAGCTTTGGGATGCCTATCAAAGCTTCAAAGAAGCATTCAGCGAAATAACACGGTCTAGATATGCGTCCTGGTATGAGGAGCTTCGCTATTTAGATTTTCTGATGACGTTGGGAAGGCTGGATTTATTCAATCAACGCCTCCCTAAGAATCCAGATCAGTGTAATGAACAGTATGTATATGGCTTATGTGATCGATTAGAGCGACTAGCTTGTGTCCAATCCAGCTCTGACACACAAGATAGTGCATTGAGGTTACTGCAAAGTTTTAAGAATGGCGGCATAGATTGGGCCGATTATGAGGGCGTCAAACGCTATGCGGGCCAGAAGTTAAATCGTCTGGCCTTAATGTGGCCAACTCCTAAGCTGAGTGTGATGGAGCGAGAAGAGTATGCCCCTGCTGCATGGCACTCGTTTTGGTCGGCGGCGCCAGGCAATGAGTTACTGAAACAAGCGCAGCAAAAGATTAAGCCCTCCTTGTTAGAGTTGCGCAGTTCACTTTATGAGCACTATCAACCTAGCCTCTCCATTCAACGAGTATCTGGAGAAATCATGGGGTTGGAAGAGTGCTATATCAATTTAGCCATTGTTGAGAGTCAGACGCAAAAAAAAGGTAGAACTAGCCTGGATAATCAGGCCAAAACTTTTGCACGTTTACCCAGCAGTGAACAGACACAACTGATCTCAGCTAATTACAATAAGCCAATTACGCTAGAAAGCCTTTTTGCGTCTCAGAAATTAAGAGATGGATCAACAGGTATCCCTAAAAAAATATTAATTTATGGTCGAGCAGGAATAGGGAAAACGACTTTATGTAAGAAAATCGAAGATGCGTATCAGACTAAACAGCTTTGGCGAGATCGTTTTGAAGCGGTCCTGTGGGTGCCATTACGGCAACTAAAAAGGGATGAGAATAAATATTTTAGTCTGGAAACAATGCTGACTGACTATTACTTTAATCATGCGGGAAAACGAATCCAATTAGCTCAGTTATTGCTTGAGAATAAAGATAAAACCCTTTTTATTCTGGATGGTCTAGACGAAGTTGCAGACAAATTAGGCAAAAGTGATCCAGTCGGAAAATTTTTAACCACGCTGATGAATCAGAAGCATGTGGTCATGACCTCGCGCCCCTCTGGAGTGGATATCAGTCAATTGGGTCAGCTTGATCTGGAATTAGAAACAATCGGATTTAGTCCGGAGAATGTGGATGCTTACATTACGAAATTTGTGAAGGATGCAAATACAGTAGAAGCGATTAAGGCATTTATAAAACATACCCCATTGATTCAAGGACTGGTGAATATCCCAATCCAGCTAGACGCACTCTGTTTTAGCTGGAATAAACTACCCAAGAATCAAACCGTTACGATGGCAAGTTTGTACGACGCGATGGTTCGTCAACTGTGGTTGAAGGATAGTAAACGTTTAGAGAAAAGAAAATCTGGAGAAAACTTAACCGATTATAAGTTGGAAAAACGGATGGATCCTGTCACCCACTCCTTGGGCTATTTAGCCTTTAAGGGGCTGGAGACAGGGGAAATTGAATTTAGCTGGGAAGATTTGTCTCAATGTGAAAGGGAGCTTGATGAAATCGGGGGTATAGATATAGAGGCTTATACATTAAAAAATACCTCGCTCTTACACACAGCGGATGCAAAAGAACCGGATGAAGAAAAACGCTCTTATCATTTCTTGCATTTAACATTTCAGGAATTTTTTGCCGCGAAATGGATCGTGCGCCATATAGCAGCCTATTGGTCGCCCACGGTAAAGTCTGACGCCACCCTCGTATTAAGCAAGCAAAAGCTCATCACTTTTATCCAACAGCATAAATACAATCCGCGGTATGAGATTGTATGGAGGATGGTTGCGGGCTTGCTTAAAGATGAGGCAGCGGAAGCCTTTATAAATATACTGGAGCAATCACCACGAGATTTGACTGAGATGCGCCATCAGCAAATGGTAATGGAATGCTTAAATGAAGCGCGCACTCAATTGAAGACGGCCACAGTTAAAAGGCTAGAAGCAAGTTTGATGCAGTGGTTGCGTTTTGAGATGGAATCTAGAAAAGATGACTGGTTGATTGAATTGGGCTCCAAGGCGACGTTCCCGGAGCACCTGTTGCTCAAGTGCTTCGATGATCCTAAAAGTGATAAGAAAAAAATTATACGAACTTTAGAAGCACGCCAAGTTTTGTCTGATAACGCCATTTCTACTTTGATTTCCGCTCTACAGGATAAAGACGAGAACGTAAGGTCTGAGGCAGTCAGTGTACTAGGGGGGAAAAACAATTTACCAGAGTCTGCTGTTCTAACCTTGACCACTGCTTTATGGGATAAAAGCTGGATAGTTAGGGACGCAGCAGCCAGTGCATTACGTGCCTACAATACGTTGCCAAAGTCTGCCTTTGCGGCTTTGAACTTAGCCCTAGAGGATAATGATAACGATGTGAGAGATCGGGCTGTTAGTGTACTAGGTGGGTATGAAACGCTACCAGAATTTGCCATTTCCGCGTTGATCACAGATTTAGTACTGAATGAAAATAAGTCTATCAGGTCTATGGCTGCTAGAAGATTAGGTATTCAAAAGACGCTTCCAGATGCGGCTCTGTCTGCTTTAGTTTCCGCCTTACGGGATAAAGACATGGACGTTAGATCTGAGGCTGCTATGGCATTAAAAATGCTCTCCTTCTCTCCAAAGTCGCTGCCAGAAGCTACTATTTTAGCCTTAATCTCCACGCTACACGGTGATTTCAAATACGGCAGCGTTAAGGCTCTTGAAGTATTAAGTGTCCAAAATGAGCTATCAGAAGTAATTCTGTCCGCTTTGATTTCTACTTTGCAGGATAAAGATAAAGACGAGGATATGCGGTCTCAGTCGGCCGCGGCATTAGCTTCCAAAACGACAGGGTTACCCGAGAAGGCTATTTCAGCCTTAAACTTTGCTTTGGATGACAGAAGTAAGTCTGTTAGGTTTAAGGCTGCCGTGACATTAAACGCCAAAGGGGCAGCGTCAGAAATGGTTTTTTCAGTCTTGATTGCTGCTCTACAGGATAAAAATGAGGTTGTTAGGTCTGAGGCGAGTTGGGCATTAGCTACCCAAGAAGCGCTACCCGAGAAAGCTATCTCAGCTTTGATCTCTACGCTACAAGGCGGCATCGAAGATGGCAGGGCTAAGGCTATCAGAGTATTAGCTGCTCAGGAGATGCTATCAGAAGCGGCTCTGTTCGCTTTGATTTCCGCGCTGCAGGATAAAAACGAGGTTGTGAGGTTTGGGGCGAGTAGGGCATTAGTTACCCAAAAAGCGCTACCCGAGAAAGCTATCTCAGCTTTGATCTCTACGCTACAAGGCGATATCGAAGATGGCAGGGTTGAGGCTACTACAATATTAGCTGCCCAGAAGGTGCCATTAGAAGCGGCTCTGTTCGCTTTGATTTCCGCGCTACAGGATAAAAACAGGGATGTTAGGTTTGAGGCGAGTAGGGCATTAGCTACCCAAAAAGCGCTCCCAGAGAAAGCTATCTCAGCTTTGATCTCTACACTACAAGGCAATTCCGAGTACGGCAAGGTTGAGGCTCTTGAAGTATTAAGTGCCCAAAAGGTACTATCAGAAACAGTTCTGTCCTCTTTGATTTCTGCTCTATTTAACAAAAGCGAGTCTGTCAGGTCTAAGGCTGCCCAGGTATTAGAAGCCCAGAAAGCCCTGTCAGAGCCCAGCATTCTTTCCGCCTTAGGAGACGATGGTGAGTCTGTTAAGTTTCCAGTTGCTGGATTATTAGATGCACACAAAGCACTACCAGAAACTACTATTTTCTCCTTGATCTCTGCTCTACAAGACAAAAACCAGTCTGTCAGATCTGCAGTTACCTGGCTATTAGAAGCTCAGGAAACACTGCCAGAGGTTACTATTCCTGCTTTGATCTCTGCTCTGCAAGACAAAAACCAGTCTGTCAGATCTGCAGTTACCCGGCTATTAAAAGCTCAGGAAACGCTGCCAGAGGTTGCTATTCCTGCTTTGATTTCCACTCTACGAAATAATTCCGAGTATGTCAGGTCTGCAGCGGCATGGATATTAGGCTTCCAGAAAACGCTTCCAGAAGCGATCCTTTTAAACTTGGTCTCTGCTCTACAAGATGAAAACGAAAATGGGTCTTTCAGATCTGCAGCGGCAAGGGTATTAGGCTTCCAGAAAACGTTTCCAGAAACGATCCTTTCAACTTTGATCGCTGCTCTACAAGATGAAAACGGAAGTGGGTTTTTCAGGTCTGCGGTTGCCAGGGCATTAGATCTCCAGAAAGCGCTACCCAACGATACTATTTCAGCCTTGATCTCTGCTTTAAAGGATGAAAACAGATCTCTTAGGATTGCGGCTGCTGGGTTACTAGGAGCTCAGGAAACGTTGTCAGAGAACGCAATTTTAGCTTTGGTTTCGGCGCTATGGGATGAAAATGAGTTAGTCAGGTCTGAGGCTTCTTGGGCACTAGGCGTCCAGAAATCGCTGCCAGCAACCGCTCTTTCTACTTTGATATCTACTTTACGAGACGAGAATAAAAACGAATCTGTCAGGTACGCAATTACTAGGGTATTAGGTATGCAGAAGGCGCTGCCAGAAGCGGCCATTTCTGCGTTGAGCCTTGCTTTAGATAATGAGAACAAGACTATCAGCTCCGGGGCAGCCAGAGCATTGGTGGATACGTCAATTGGTATTGCATAATTTCCACCAAATTTGAGGTGGTGTTGGGATTCAGGCGAGAATGCAGGGACTTGGTCAGGGTAGCAGCATTAGCAATGCTATCTAGCGTGAAAACCTGCTAGCGTTACCCAACACCAAGGACGAGCTAATCCGCCATTACATGTTCAACGAAACCGGCCTGTCCCTCATCCGGCAGCGACGGTTTTCGTTGTTGTCGGAAATCCCGTAAACTTTACATAAGACAAAAAATCAAAATTTTTATCGCTATTTTTTTGAAAATGGATATATTTAGATTCTTCTAGCTTAATTTAGATGAAAATACATAAAACTGTCACAGCATTTTCTTAAATCGAGACGAAGGTACTTCTTGACTGCCTGGCTAAGTTAAGTTTTTATGGCGGAATTTAAAATTTGGATCATTTTGTCGTCCGCTGCTAATTCTATCGGGATTTTCCCCTCTTTATTTTTCATTTGTAAAGAGGGCTGTGCGCCAGCTTTAAGTAAGGCTTTTGCTAATTTATGCTCTCCTAATCGTGCAACCTCATGGAGTGGAGTTTCATAAAAATTATGGTCGCGGGTATTAATAAAGACTTTAGCTAATATCATATCTTTAATTATTTCTTTCTTATTGCACAGAAAAGCTTTTTTCACTCCATCGGTGCCAGTATATTCCTTTGGTATGCGTGACAAAGCTTTTAAAGCTTCTGAATCAAGCGATTTAGATTGTTGAAGCTGTGTAGAAATACTCCCGTTGTGAAGCAAGCGAGCTTCATGATGAGACTGTAAATTCACGCTTTCAAGCTGCTGTAGTTCTACTATATTTTGTTCGATTAAATCATTTAAACATCTGCTGTGTAGCGGACTTTTATATAACTCTATAACCCTAAATATATCAATATCTTGAATAGTTCCTTGAAGCACGCCTGAGCGAAGCTCGCTCAACCAATAGGGGTACCTTTCACCAATATCATATCTGTTTTTTAAAAAACCATATGCACTAGCGAAATTGTCGAATTTTGGCTTCCAATAATTATCTTTATAAAAAGGTAAGTATTGATAAATAGCCTTACATGTTCTTATGAGAGAAAAAGTATCACTAGGCCATAGCATTAAAAAAATCTTGGACAATAACTCAGGAGGTAATTTCTTCAAAAATACGCTCTGCTGTTGACAGTGTACTTTTTCTTTAAATTCATTTGGCGTTGGTAAAGTATTATCTGATAAAACCGAAGTGGCTGACGGAAGAGGAGGATATAGTCTCATAGCGATACTCTTAGTTTATTAAGCAAGTATATTCGCAGCTTTGGATGTTTAACAGAATTTGCTTATCAGATGCTAATTAATAATAAATCTTATAAACATAAAAGATTATCTAAAAAATCTATCTTTTTAAAATATTTACTTAAGAGTATTCAATACTGCTTCGAATGATTCTTTCAAATCTGGTTGGCTTTGCGAAATTTCTTTATATTCAGTCGTTGGGCTATTCCAAATCCATCCTTGAGAATTAACAATCGATTCTAGTGAATCATGCAGAGCGCGACACATTTCCGGATTAAGCTGTAGCCTTTGTAAAAGTTGATTGTAGCCCTCTATTGCTTGTTGATTGCGGGCATGTAACCAAATACTTAAAAGCGGGGCGCCATTAGATGCCTTAGATAGCAAAATATCTACCACTTCCTGACCCGTTAGCAGTTGATTTTTGTGCGCTTCATTTATGTTAGCAGCCCACACCGCAATAACTCCATCCTTATCTCCTCCATCTTTCAATGCCACATCTAATACTAATTCGCCGTTATTAGATTGTCCCTGACCACTCCACATCTTTGATAACTGCTGGCTTGTTAAGTAATTATTACGCCGTGCCTCTAAGACTGTTTGCGCCCACGCCTGCATCGTGGGCGCATCATTATTTTCAACAATGGCGCAAATCCCTAACCTTGTAATTTTTACCCCATTATTATCAATAATAGCGGGAGCCTCTAGCAGCCTCGCAACCTGATCGCTATTTAGTCCTATGATTACATTGTCAATTATGTTTTCTATACTATTATTCTTTTTCCGCGTTTGTTGTAGCGTATCCCAAAAAGCTTCAATGCTAAGAGCACTCTCTTCAGGAATATCCTGGCTTTTCAAAAGTTCGTGAAAGCCTGATGTTCCCTCATGATTAGCAGCAAATATATTTTCTAGCGCTTTGCCAGTCAGACCTCGATGTTGCTGCGCTCGGATTATTAGCTAACCATACGCTTTTATATTAGCCGGATCGCCTATTTTCAGTAGTGTGTGAAATGCTGATTCACCTTTGAAATCTAATTCGCCAGACCTAGCCGCTAAAAAATTCTCTAATTGTTCCTTTGACAATAGACCAGCTTCCCATGCCCATAGCCCAAGGTTGCCATGTGCTGTGATGCGCTCAGGATTAACATCTTCATTGCTTTGCACTAATTGAGCAAATTTTGGATTATATTCGTCATAGCCTAGCTGCTCTAACATCTGTTCCTGCGTCAAAATCTTTGCCTTGTGCCAATCCAACACCAGCTTGCCGTATGCCTCGGTTAGGGCTGGATTTGCATCGCTACCTGTTGGGCTAAAGAGGCTTCCCTGTATTAAGCCTAGTACGTCTTCCTTTTCCAAAGCTCCACTCTGAAATGCTTTGATTAGCAAATTGCCATATACCGTCATCAGTTCTGGATGACCAGAACCGCACAAGGCGCCAAAGAGTTTGGCAGCCCCCTTTTGTGCAGTGAAAATTTCTACTACTTCGGCGTTTGTTAGTTTTCCTTGCTCAAACGTTTGCAGTACTAGACTGCCCCATTTCGCAAGAGTAATAGCGGCGTTATGACCCACACCTTTTATTGTATCCACAGCCTTAATATTTTTTACCAAACTAAATATCGCTGGAGTTTTATCAAGAGGCATTTCAGAAATTAATATTTTCTTTGCTTCTTCAAAAGGGCAATTTTCAAGCTGATCTTCTAACTCATTTAGCGGTAAGGCATGACTGATTACATCATAGAATTCACGTAAATTAGACCTCTCTTCGTCAGATGCAAATATTTCAATGGATCTGTCCGATCGCACTTCGTCGAATATTGGCTCTCCATTGTTAAATTTTTCATAAGCATCTGCAGGTACCGGCGTAAAAGTAGTAAATTTTCTCCCTTCATAATAAGCCTCCATTAGGTTATCGCCTCCCTTTTCTAAAAAAAGGTCCTTGGTTTTCATCTGCTTTAAATTTTTTTGATTCTCAATTCTAGCTTTATGAGTAAGGCCACGATTAGGGTCGAATAATATTATTTTTACTCTTTCTGGTTTAATCGTTGTAGGTTTTTTATATGTAACTACCATATGCATAGCATGGTTGCCCGTTCCCACATCGAAATACATCCTCTTTGGCGAATCCTCCTTCTGCATTTGATTAACTATAACTTGAAGAAAACCTCCTAATTGATTATGGCTAACCTTATAGATTTTGGGTGAGCAAAGATCAATCTGAAATATATAGTTATTAAGCTCACTTGTAACATTACTTTGTACATCTTTTTCACTTCCCATTCTTCTTTTGCGCTCAGATGCTAGGCTCGGATAATTTTCATTTGTATTTCTCTCTGCATAATAAGCTTGGGTAAGAAACATGTCATATAGTGAAAGTTGCGCACATACAATCTTTTGCGACGATAGGCGAGGGTCTCTTTGAATAAACTCCACTGTATTGTTAAAACTCGTTTCTGAATCAAACTCGCGCCCTTTAATAGGAGCAAAATGTGTATGGCCCTTTGCTGGTTCTTGAGCAACTTTGACGCCATCTTGGTAAAGACTAGTTTTTACAGAACCTTCCCCTTGGTCAAAAAAATAGGACTCAGCTCCGACGGGAACTCGCACCGTTTTTAAATTTTCTCCAGTTGCTACTACTCTTTTAATATTTTTGGCTTCTGATAAATTAATTTTAAAACCTCGATAGCCAAAAACAATAATTTCTTTAGCATTTAATTCTGCCAAACCTTTAGGCAAAGACTTCAATCCTTTTGGGAAATAAACCGAATCAAATCTTCCTTGTAATGCAAGCATAATATCGCCATTCAACTCTCGAACATTCTTAGGATCACAATCTTTTAAATCCAACTCTCTATTTTCTTTATTTACACTCGATTTAATTTTCTCAATAATTTTTTCTCTACACTGGCGTTGTTTGTCATCTTTTGCTACGGTTAGATAATCATTAAATAAATTATCAAGCTGAAGTTTAAAAGAGAGGCTAGGACTACTAGGGCGGGAAGGTGTGTTTGATTCAGGTAATTGTGGGATTGATGCTGATATTGAACTTAAATTTCCCAATCGTCCGGGTGAGACGGGACGGCTCGGAGCATTTCTCGGCGGTGAATCATTTTTAGAAGATGGTATGGAAGGTGATGATGGGCCGCCTGAAGAAATTGAGGAAGTGCCAGACGTATCTGATAAGTAATCAGCCATGATGCTCTCAACATTTTTTGAAAATAATGCTATTAAAAAAATATTTAATGCAACTTATCTTCTTAATTAAATGTTAAGCATCGAAACTTCCGTATTAATAACGAAAATATCTATAGAAATGCGATTCGCCTTGCCACAAGAAATTCAGTTTAATTAAGCTAGAGAAACGCTGAATAAATGGTGAGCCTGGAATTTCAGCAGAATTGGCGACATCAAACTCATCGATGAGAAAGATGTGACCTTCTCGCATGGCTATGGCTAAAGGGCCATAGATAAATTGCATAGAAGGCGCTTCTCCAGGTTGGGAAGTGGCTAATTTGTATTGTCCGATCAGATCAGATAACTCCATATTTCCGTGTACAGTGAAATGCTGCACCGGCCATTTCATACGAGCCGCAATTTCTGTCACGCATGATGTTTTACCCGAGCCTGTAGGGCCAGTCACAAAAAGGGAGTCACCGTTAGGAAACTGTAGAAAAGCGACGACTTCACGGGCAAAAGCTCGATTAAGAACATAGTTAGGATTAGTTTTTGGGATGAAGGGGTTGGCCTTATTCGCATGATCCGTGGCTTTAATTTCGTCAGCGGTATTAGGCGTTTTAAAAACTTCATCAAGCTTAGATTCTGTAGAGAGGGACATGGGTACGCTCCTATGATTAGATAAAATCAGTGGGCGCATCTATGCCGAGTTGGGCATAGTCGCCCAACTGAGCTGGTAGATAAATGATAAAAAATGAAGTGAGATCGATAGCGTCTGGTTTAGAAGCAAACGATCTTCTCGCTTTTTCTTTTTTTGCTTTTTCTTAAATAAGCTGGCACATCAAGCGCTGCCAAATCTATTGTTGATAGAGATTGACGACGCCGAACTCGCGCTATCGTGTATTTAGCCAACTGAATACAACGACCGGCGATTTGTTTTGTGATGGGCAAGGCATTGCTTCTTATCCAGTCATTTCCCGTATGTGTATGGAGTAGGCCGACCAGTAATAAGCAACTCTTTGCAAAAACGCTTGCGCCTATGTATAAAAAGCCCAAACCCATGATTAAAACGATAATAAAAGTCAGGATAGACACGCTGTTACTCCTTTTAGTTTGATAAACAGGAGCAACACCCCATGCGGGATATTGTTCCCGCTGGGGATAGAAGAAGATCATTGAATAAAAAGACAAGCGCTGTTTTTTATGAAGGCCAGCTACCGAGAGATTAGCCATGCAATGACTAAACAAGCCTTACAATAACGCAGTAGCTTGGGTTGCCGATATCGGCTAATTCCCCATTTTGGGGAATTTGTTGAAGATGAAGTTAAGCCAATAAAAGATATCTTGGTGAGGTGTCGTTTATCTTTTCTTCTCAAGGATCCTCAAAAATGGCTGAAGCGCAGACCGTGGAGCAACCTACTCAAGAACGTGCCATCTATTCTTGCCCTGTTTTTAACAAAACGATAAAAATAAACAGCTTGCAAGCCCAACGGGTAATGACAAGGAAGTTTGAGCGCGTAAAGCATGCGCTATTTAATATCGACGTTATTCTTCCTATTATTAGTACTCAAGAGAAAATAGATGAAGTTGGAAAACTGCTATTGGAAGATATTAAAAAGGTCGAGCAAGATATCGATAAATCTGAAGCTCAATTTAAAAAATTAATAGAAGACCACGGCATTGAAGACAAACCAACATATACGCACCCGTCAGAATATGACATCGAGATTACCTCTCCACAGGTAGCGCAATTTGCCAGCTTAATAAAGAAGCTAGATGTTCTGATAGAACAAATGGATACGCTATGGTTTCATGGTGTTTTGACCAATAAGCAGCGTAAAGATGGAACCTATCAGTGGCAGCAACGCTTGCTGAAACTAGCTGACCGTATTACGGGCATTGCTAAACGTGCCCGTGCCGCCGCTCATGCGCAAGGAAAATTAGTAGAAGCGTCTTTAGATAGCAGCGAGGAGGAAGTCAGCCAAGAAACTGTTGATGAGGGGTTGCTTCAAGAGGATGAAGTAGAAGAGGCAGCGGAAAGATAAACGGTGTCTGTGAATCGCACAAACGAAAAAAGAGCGGCGAACTGGTGCTTATGAATTTGGGGTAAGAAGCTTTAGATACTAATAGCGCAGACAACTCTGCAGCTCTTTGCAAAAATAAAATCTGTGAATCATGATTTCCAATTCGACTCACTATCTTTGCAGATGAAATAACCTGTTTGTTTTATATATAGGGGGACCGTAGCCAATATTGACATATACCACATCAGCCAAGGAGGTAAACAAACATTAAGCTCTTCGTCTTATAAGGGAATCTCTGCATAATCCCTGTAGCAAAGAGTGCCTTTGTTTTATCTATTTTATTCCGCACTACGTTTGTTATCGGTTTGCGTTTGTAGAGAAATTAATTCGCAAAACGGTTTATTCAGCACCGACTACTTTGAAGTCAGCGCAAAAAAAAACTTCTAGGCATGGCTTTTGTTGACGCCTAATGTTGGCTCTCGTTTGGCAAATGGTAAAAATGGGCGTTGAAAGCCGAGCATCGCAACGGAAATAAAAGGGCAGCCGGAAAAATTGCCTTAATAGTCACCGTTGTTTTATTCTTCCGTGAAAGACAACTCCCTTGCCAAAGAGAGGTTATTTTTTGATTCCATCTCTTCATCAATAGCGCGCTCTGATTCCAAAGCGGCTTCTTCTGATAGAAAAGCAGCGCAGGCATTTTTTCTAGCCTGTTCAAAAGCCTGGGCGATATTGTGGGCTTGCTCGTCACTAATAGGAATAGGTTCTCCTAGCCCGGTCGCGGTATAGAAATGCAGAGCTTTGCCCTGGTAATCGTCCTGGCAATAGAGAGGACTATTAATGTTGGAATTGCAGGAAAACAGGAATTCTGTATAAAATTTCTGAAGTTGGTCAAAAGATAAATCAGGCAGCACGCGATACGCTTGGGCAGTATTTCCACTTCCACTTAATATGTGGTAGGCAGCATTGGCGGCATACGTCGTCCCTAATAGGTTAATTACTGCATCTAAAACCTCTTTCGAGTTCATCGCATATTTGCCTAATGCGCTGGCTGCTCCTTCTCTGACTCGAGGATCCTCATTCTCCTTTAGCCGTTTAAGGAGGGCATCTCGGATTTCCTTAGAATTGGCTGCATGAGGACCTAATACGCTGGCTGCCTCCCATATGACCTTAGGATCCTTATCCTTTTCTAGGCGCGTAAGGAGGGCCTTTTGGATTTCCTCAAAATTGACTGCATGAGAACTTAATGCCTGGGCTGCCTCCAGTCTGAGCTGAGGAGGTTTATTTTTCCCTAGCTGCTTAAGGAGGGCCTTTTGGACTCGCGCAGAATTAGCTGCACTAGGACCTAATGCGCGGGCTGTCCCCCATTTGATTGTAGGATCGTCATCCTCCTTCTCTAGGAGTGTAAGGAGGGCCTTTTGGACTCGCGCAGAATTAGCTGCACTAGGACCTAATGCTTGGGTTGTCTCCCATCTGACCTCAGGATCTTTATCCTTCTCTAGGAGTGTAAGGAGAGCCTTTTGAACTCGTGCAGAATCGGCTGCACTAGGACCTAATGCGCGGGCTGCCGCCTGTATGATATTAGGATCCTTATCCTTCGCTAATAGTGTAAGGAGGGCCTCTTGGATTTCCTCAAAATTGGCTGCATGAGAACCTAATGCATGGGCTGCCCACTTCCTGACCTCAAGATCCTTATCCTTCTCTAGGAGTGTAAGGAGGGCATCTCGGACTCGCGCAGAATTGGCTGCAGTAGGGCCTAATGCGCGGGCTGCCTCCTCTCTGATCTTAGGATGTTCATCCTTCTCTAGGCGCCTAAGGAGGGCATCTCGGACTTGCGTAGAATTGACTGCACTAGGACCTAATGCACTGACTGCCCCCCATTTAATCGTAGTAATCTCATCTTCCTTCTCTAGGTGCGTAAGGAGAGCATCTCGGACTTGCTCAGATTTTTCGGCCTTAAAACGTAAAGCCCTATCCGCCAACATTGCGGTCAGAAAATCCTCCTCCTGTAGCAGCTGCCTATTAAGCAGGGCCTCTACGGTCTTCTCAGAGTTCCTGCCATGCGAATCATAAGTATCCTCATCTTCTGGTGCTCCGCTTAAGATTGCTAAGGCTTTGTCCGACACAGTCGGGCGCCTTTCCAAATCGCTAAAAATATCCCACCGATATTGACTATGCTGTTTGTTAGATTCAAATAATTTAAGTAATAAATGTTCAGGGAAAGCAGGCAGGCGCCCTAATCGGCTCCCTATTGTCTTCCCCTCATATTCTCCTTTTAACTTCAACTCTAGCTGGAGTCCTTCCTCTAGCACCTTTTCTAAGCGCTGAATGGTAGGCTCAGATAATCGAGTACGGGCTTCGTGCAAACAGTGCGTGATCAGATAAACATGCGCGCCTCCAAGCAAATCTCGTGGTTTTTCTTCTAAGAGTTTAAAGAAGCCCTCAAGTGTTTCCCCCTCCAATAACCCCGTGACCATCCGCCACACGATCTGATAGCGCGGGTTATATTTATGTTGACCCACAAAATCCTGAAGGGCTTTTAGCTCTAACACCAATCCTTTCTGAATGACTTCGGCTTGCGTCTTATAGGCTCCCTCTGCCGTCAAATACGCCCGAAAATGCTGGACTAAAAACTTCGCCGCAAAGAATTCTTGAAAGGTTAAGTGTAAAAAGTGATACGCATGCTTATCCTCATCAAGATTAGTATTCACTGTATGTAAAAAAGAAGTGTCTTTAATATCGCGTTGTAATGTCCCAGACAGCTCTTTTTCTCGCGCCGCTTCTAGTGCATCGGTGACTTTTCGCAAATACGTCAGATCAAACTCAATCAAATTATCTTGCAGCCCTCTAAAGCCTAAATAGCTCAGATAGTCGATCTCATCCGCCATAAGCCTCGCCACTTTTGTGCTTGAGGCTTGCCTTAAATCAGCGGTTTGTAACGCTTTTCCACCCGACTCTTTGCTCAAGCGTTCAGCATCTTTGCGCCACAGTTTGTCCACCATCGCTTGATACAGCATGGTCATCGTTACTGTTGCGCCTTTTTGTATTGCAGCTTTTACCTCTGGCCAGCTGTAGCATAAGGCATCAAGCTGTACTGGAGTATTCCCAAGTTCTCGTATGAAAGGGGTACGCTCCATAGCTTCTTGAATCTCAGTCGCAAATTCAGGCTCGACTTTTTCCAGATAAGTGCGAACGTTTTCTTGACTAAAGCCAATCGTTTCGAGGTGAAGATTAAAAACTTTCAGTTTGGAAGGATTAACCCCTGCGGGACGAGACGTCACGATCAGGTGAGGTTGCTTAAATAAGTGATCGAGAAAGTCTTTTAATCGCACATTTTTATCCAGATCCGCTACGATTTCATCCAAGCCATCTAAGATGAACAGAATTTTGCCCGAATGGCGGCTCAGTTGTTGAGCAAGGTGTTCACACTCTGTATGTTGAGAAAAATATTTGTGCTTTAGAAGCTCTTCTAGCCTATAAGTGTCGTAAGTTTTCAGCTCGCGCAGCGGTAACCACAGCACGGCATCGAAGCGGTCTTGCCATAATCCTTTTTGATATTCATGAACAAGCTTTTTGCACAGCGTCGTTTTACCGATCCCCGCTCGCCCTTGAATCAGTATCCGGTTACAAGTGCCTTCTGTATCACCGGACAGCTTGCATGCATCGAACAATTTCTCTAGTGGAATCGGCTCTTCTTGTAGGTTCGTTCCTTGAATCTCTTCATAACTGGAAGGACGATAAAACTTGGATTGCCGTTTTTCTCTATCAGCCTCTTGCTGGGCTTGACTTTTAACAATTGCTAAATTGATATAGCAATCTTCAAGGTCAAGTTCTTTGCCAGAGATACGTTTAATCTTCAAAGCAGATTCGTAATGCTGAGCGAGTGCTGTTTTCACTTGGAACAGCAACTCACTCAATGGTATAGGCTTAAAGTGCTGATGTATGGCAATCACATTCTCTCTGATCCCTGGTATCAGCCCAAAATACTCACTTCTCTTGGCTTTCTCACGCACCTGATTCAATAAGGCTTGGGAAATATTTTCCCGCCAAAAAGGATGCCAAACCGGGGGGAAATGACCGGCGGCTTCTATCTGTTCGACATTAGGCTGAGGCCATATCCTTGCGATACGATTTAGGCATGCCAGTGCATAGTTTTTAACGTCCCCATACGGTACCGATGCTATCTGACCTTCTTTAAAACCTTTCAGTAGGCGCAGCGCATCGTCTCGCGTCGCTGGATGGGAACTATACGCCAGGCGCTCTAAGCGATCACAGAGCCCCCGTAAGAACCATTCATTGGTTAAAAGCTGATTAGCCCAGGGGTTGGATATTTGATTTGCTGGAGAGAGCAGTTTCCCTATTTTTTCTATGTGATTTGTCTCAATCAAAAGATCGAGTAGACGAAGTGCCCCATACCAGCTCTCATATTTCTTTTGATTGTGTCCTTTAAAAGCCTCGTTAAAGCACTTAAACGCTTCCCATAACTTGTCAATCTCTAACCCTCCGACAACGCCGCCTGACGTAGCGCCAGCAGTGACTTTTAAACCAAATGTCCCTAGATAAATAAAACCGCCTACCGCAGGAGGTAGCTTTTCTTGTAACGCTTGCAGAAAGTTGGCGTTATTAGGAACACGGCGTAACGCTTGCCGGATGTATTGCACACGCCAATTCAAAACCAGCTGTTTTTCATCCTTAATCTGATCCAGTTTAGTGTGCAATCGCGTAACAGTCTCTCGTTCGAGGCCTTTCACATTGAAATACACCATTTGATCTAATAGCAGTGACAGCATTTGCAGCACTATCTCGACCTGCCGGTGATTTTTGCTAATCTGCATATTTTCTAAGAGGTCCACTAATGCCCCGAGGCTCCTGACCATGTCACTGATAAGTTGAGAATCCTCTTGCTCGAATTGGGCACGACGGTCCATCACGACAGACAGTCCGCCCAGTAAAAAAGGGTTGAGAGGAATGTTTTCTTTCGGTTGCACTCCGCTTAACAATGCTCTAGTAAGAGCGCTATACACATTGACATCATTTAGCGCAGTCAAGGAAGCCAGTTCTTGTACATCGCTTAATCCTTTGAGTCGTGTCTTCTCAAATGCCTGAATCACCCCATCGGCTTCTTCTTTAGAGGGAATAGGGGGACTAAACAGTGCCTGGCTACATGGTGCGGCTACGCTAAAAAAAGGGGCGGAGTAATGGGTGAACTGCGCAAGGTGCGCATTAAATGCTGGATTATCGATTCGATCAGAAAGGAGAGTTTGAGGAGCAAATAAGCCTGCTTTCTTGAATCGTACTTTGGCCTCTTCTCTTTTGCCTTGGGTACATAAAAAAGAGGCGTACTGACTCAGTATGTCGTGTGTTAGACGATGTATGTCGTTGTCGTGGGATTTTGAATCATTTGCTGTTGCGATATGTTGTTCGGCCTTTTGATAATTCTCTTCTGTCTCTGTCACTTTATTAGCCTGCTTTTCAAGTAGCAGACCATATTTAAAATGAATCTCTGCTAAGAGTTGGCACACTTTGTATTTTTTAGGATAGCGGCCATAGGCTTCTTGCATATTCTCTATAGCTTTTGTATAGCTTTGCTCTGCCTTTATTACATTACCTTGTCTATCCTGCTTTAACGCTGCTTGATAATGATCCTCTGCCACCGCCCTGCAGGGGTAAGTACTCCCCAGTGATAGGCTAACCTTTGCAACAAATCCCGAGTGCATTTTTCCTCCCATTGCGGCCTTTAGTGGAACCACTTTCCACTTCGCGCTCTGAGTGACACACAAATAGTCCCGCGCTTTGAATAATTAAAGGCAGATCTAATTTATCTATATCCTAGGCCCCAAATTCGCCGTTTGGGTTAGGGAGAAATACTGGATATTGTGTGTAACAGCCTTTTTTGAGGAACAACCTTTGTGCGTAGGATAGCCACTAGAGTAAGCTTTAACGCGCCCCGGTATCGGGCTTGATCAGTTTTGTCGCCTGATCTCTTAGCTTATCGACTTCCACCCCCTTTAACCGCTCTGTGGTGCGATCCGGTACATTCTTGCGCTTTCCATCAGTATTAAATGGGTTGCCTGATCCTGTTAGGGCTTCATGCTTTAAACGCTCTGGATTGGGGAAATGCCCATTTTGCTGAGGCAATCCTATCCATTCATCGAGATTGACTTTATTCCAATCGACTTCACCCATACGTTCTATCGGAATACCGTTACATTGCGGCTGTTTGGCATTACCCCAATCTAGGCCGAGTTGGGAACGGACTTGTTCTTGAATAATGCGAGAAAGCGGCGAGTTAAAACAGCAATACGTTTCGCATCAAGCATAAATTTGCTCGTCTTTTGGTTGATGGCCTCAGAAACTTTGAGAGGCTGACATATCCTATCTGAGACGCTTTTTCTTGGCGCAGGCGAGTTTCTTTGATCTCGTTTGGACTTAGTCCATGGCGTGTGTTTCATGGTTTCCACTATCCAACGGTTAGGGCTGCACAGTGCCTACAGCACCGCATGCCTGGCTTCCCCTATTTCCTGCTGCAGACAACTCTAGGTATCATCTGATTTTTGCGGACTATTCTTATCTTTAGTACCCACGATGAGCCACGTTTTCTGCATAACGGTTTAAATCCGGCACAGTACAGTTTGATGCTTTCTGGGCATCTATGAATCCTTTACCACTTGTCCGCCACAAAAAGCGCGCGATAGCTAAAAAATAAAACCAATAAGGAAAAAAATGCTTTCACGGATCACGGCGAGGATGGTGGAATCTTGGCAACCGAAAGCGCAGGCGCTGGATCGTGCGCAGGCGCATCTCAAACAGGCCGAGGCATGCCAAGAAAAAAAAGAATGGGATTCGGCACTCAATAACCTTATTAAAGCGAAAGCGGCATTAAAAACGCTGCTTCAAAGCGATGGCCATCTACTTGAAGCGAAGCGTCTATTGGCCGACGTGCATCTGACGCGTGCGCACATTATCCAATTAGGAAAGGATGGTACGACCGAGGAGGTGCGGATAAATTACCTCAAAGCACAAGCCTATTCTCCTGACACGGCCAAGCAAGAAGTAATAAAAGCCTGCCTAGATCGCTTAGCCTGTACACCAAGACAGGCAAAAATACAGAGAAAAGCTACCCTTCCTCCTTCTTCTGTACCGCCTGCGCCGGTGTTGCCAACGGGCCTGCCTGCTGAATTTTTTGCCAGTACGCCACCGCCTTCTCTTCTGAGTCAGCCCTATCGCTTGGTAGGCCCCGATGACATTGAAAATACCGAGCACCTCGCCTGGTGCCTGCAACAAACAAGCGGTGATGCCGCCCAACACAAGCAGTTATATTTGCTTGCACGTGAGGTGGTCGAACGCTTTGGGAAGCGCAAAGGTAAAGATTTACTCTGTATGCGCGAAGCGGCCGAGTTGGCAGCAATTCCCTACGCAGAAATATATAGCGCATTAATTGCACACGCGGTACACGCGTTGAATCCCACGCAGCATGCCCCGCTCAATAGTGCGGTGGTGCAAGGGCTAGCCATGATCGTGCGCCACTGTCCCGCACGCTTACTCAAAAAAGAAGATGGTGTGCGCGCAGATACTTGGACCAGTATCTTAAGTGTGCTGCTAGTTCGCCTTAAAGCTGTGCACAAAGGAAACCCTGCGCCCGTCCAGGAACTCGTCGAAGCCATCGCGCAATTGCTCGATGCGATGGTGCAAGCAGGCGTGGCAGGTATTAGCCGTGAGCAGCTGCAAAAGCCACTACAGGATGTCTTGCGCGAGGAAGATGTACTCAATCCCCACCAAGACGTTGATTTGGCCTGGCATATTCGCTATGCCCAAGAAGCCTTAGCCTATGTGCCCAATGATGAGAGCACCGGGGAGGCCGTGCTACGTTGTCTTTTCTCTGCAGGCAAAGGGGTGCTGAGCTTAGCGAGTGCGATCAAAAATTGTGATGTCGATAAATTATTGGAGAGTTTTGATCGCTTTGAAGATACCTTTGCTGGTGCGCGGGAGTTAGCTAATACGGTAGGCGCGACAGGAGGACTGAAAGCGGCGATCAAGGATGCACAAGAAATGGCGGTTTCTTTCGGCGAGCTTAAAACCAGCTATGAAGATCGGCCCAGCCAGAAAGGATGGTATACCGCGCTACAGTGCTTGGACCTATTAATAGACACTAAAGCGTGGAGCAAATTCGAGCAATTCATACGCCACAGCGCGTATCGCCACCATGTTGATTTTTTACAAGGCGTGTGCCAGCGTTTAGAGCGCATTGTCTGCGTAGAAGAAGATCTGGTCATTCAAGAGCAAGCTATCCAGTTTTTAAAAAGCTTAGCCCAAAACAGTGCGCACTGGATGGATTCGCAGGCAGGAGGATTGGCACGCTCTCACTCGGAGATTGATTGCGTCAAGCAAAAAGCTCAGACAACGTTGATACGTTTAGAAAATCGTGCTGCTCAACGCACTTCAAGCAGTATCACGCTCTCCTTCGATTGGTATGCCATTGGCAAAGAAGGCATCAGCACTGAATTATTGCAAGCAGCGCGTCGTACATTAGCGAAGCCTTTGGTGAAAAAGTTATTCAACACCTTAGCGCATCAAATTGAGAAATTACGTGCCGATTATGTAGATGGTTTAGAGCAAGATAGAGAGATTAAAGATGCGCTTGCGAATTATGTCGCTCCGGAAGGAATGGCTTTACACGATGACACGCGTTTTGATTTAGAAAACAAAATCCACGATTTTTTGGAGTCAGAAAAAGAGTGCTTGTTATTGTCAGGAGACGCGGGCATCGGCAAGTCCACTTTCAACCGATATGTAGCCCGCAGTTTGTGGCAAAAGTATATGCAGGCCACCAAACCTGAAGAACAGGCTATTCCGATCTTTATCGCGTTATCGAGCTTGCCAAGCACATCCCCCAACCTGGTCAGTACGTTTTTTAAGCAGCACGGCTTTACAGAAGAACAGATACATACCTTGCAAACCCAATATCATTTTGTGCTGATTTTGGATGGTTTTGATGAAATCGAGCACCGCCATCGACCGTTCTATCAAGATAATGCGCTAGGTAAATTTAAGAACGCCAAAATTATTATCAGTAGTCGCTCCGAATATTTAGGAGCGGGGTATCAATACAAATTTCATCCACCGGGCGAGCCTATGGCGCTCCAGGAATATCGGATGGCGTTTTTCTCAAAAGAAACGATAGCGTGTTATGTCGATCGCTATAGCGCAACCCATCCCCATGCCCTATGGAGTGCACAAGACTATATAGCCGCCTTTGAAGAGCCCAGCGTACAAGCATTGGTCAGCAATCCCTTTTTGCTCAAACTGGCGGTCAGTGCATTACCTACCCTCAACCAGGCTGAACGAAAGGACACGCGTTTTACGCGGTTATCTTTGTATGCGCAGTTTGTAGCAAGTTGGTTCGCACGCTCCCAGCAGCGTTTATCCCAAATTAGACTGGACACCAAAGAAACCGAAGAGTTCAAACGCTTAGAAGAGGAAGGCTTTTATAGCCAGCAAATGCTTTTTAGCCAAGCGTTGGCAATGCAGATGTATCAGGCAGGGGAAGTGGTGAGCAGTTATACCAGTCCAGCATCTAAGTCAAAACGAGCACGTGACATGGCAGGCGAAGATTGGCGTGAGAACTTATTGAGTAATACGGATCTCGGAACCAAACTCAAGCGCTTAAATGCACCGTTGATTTGCCAAGACACCGCTAATGGGTTGGGCAAAACCTATCGATTTATCCATAAATCCTTGCGGGATTATTTTGTGGCATGGGCATTGTGGGAAGAGTTCAACGAAAGTAGCGAGCTGGAGCAAGAAGCTTGGTTTAATACCATCTACATCGCCCGTGACCCAGCAATATTAAATTTTTTATCAGAAAGAGTACAACAAGAGGCGACGTTTAAAGTGCAGCTCCTGCAAGTGATTGAGTGTACGAAGACAAATGCTGAGTTGGCGAGAGCAGCAGCGAATGCGATTACGGTGTTAGTTAGAGCCGGCGTCCAATTTAATGGAGCGGATTTAAGGGGAATTAAGGTCCCTGGGGCAGATCTGAGTGGGGGGGTATTCGATTCTGCTCAGTTGCAAGGAGCAGATTTAAGCAAAACGCATCTTCGTCATATTTGGCTGCGTCAGGCGAATGTCAGCGATGCGCAAATGGATGGAGTGCAGTTTGGCGAATGGCCTTATCTCCAGGAAGAGAGCGGCGTGAGGTCCTGTGCATATTCGCCCGATGGTAAAACTTATGCTGCAGGGCTTTATGACGGAAAGATTAGCGTATACGCAATCTCGAATTGGGAAAAAATTTATACCTTAGAAGGCCATAAAGATTGGGTTAGGGGCGTGGTGTATTCGCCTAGCAGTGGGCAGCTTGCCTCGGGCAGTGGGGACAAGACAGTGCGTCTGTGGAATGCGAAAACCGGTCAGCTCAGCCACATTTTAGAAGGACATACCGGTATCGTTTTAAGTGTGGTGTATTCGCCAAGTGGTGGGCAACTCGCTTCAGGCAGCGCGGACCATACGGTGCGTTTGTGGGACGCGCAAACCGGTGCCCCAGGCCTCATCTTAGAAGGACATAACGGTACTGTTATGAGCGTAGCGTATTCGCCGAGCGGTGAACAGGTTGCCTCAGGCAGTTGGGACAGGACGGTGCGTTTGTGGGACGCGCAAAGCGGTGCTCCGGGCCTCACCATAGAAGGACATACCGATAAAGTTTTGAGCGTGGTGTATTCGCCGAATGGCGAACAGCTTGCCTCGGGCAGTTGGGACAGGACAGTGCGTCTGTGGGACGTGCAAAGCGGCGCTCCGAGCCTCATTTTAGAGGGGCACGCCGCCAGTGTGGTGAGCGTGGTGTATTCGCCGAGCGGCGAGCAGCTCGTGTCGGGTAGTGGGGACAAGACGGTGCGTCTGTGGGACGCGCAAACCGGTGCCCCAGGCCTCATCTTAGAAGGACATACCGATGGGGTTTGGAGCGTGATGTATTCGCCTAACGGCGAACAGCTCGCCTCGGGCAGTGTGGACAAGACAGTGCGGTTATGGAATGCACAAAGCGGCGCACTCAGCTTCCCGGTAAAAGGCCATACCGACGGTGTTTGGAGCGTGGTGTATTCACCCAGCGGTGAGCAGCTTGCGTCGGGCAGTTTGGACAAGACGGTGCGTCTGTGGGACGCACAAAGCGGCACCCCGGGTTGCACCTTAGAAGGTCATACCGCCGCTGTTTATAACGTAGTGTATTCTCCCACCGGTGAGCAGCTCGCCTCAAGCAGTGGGGACAAGACAGTGCGTTTGTGGGAAGCGCAAAGTGGTACCCCAGGCTTCACCTTAGAAGGCCATACTGCCGCTGTTTATAGTGTGGTTTATTCGGCGGGCGGCGAGCAGCTTGCGTCAGGCAGTTGGGATAAGACGGTGCGTCTGTGGGACGTGCAAACCGGTGCCCTAGCCCTCACCTTAGAAGGACATACTGCCGGTGTTTATAGTGTAGCGTATTCGCCAAACGGCGAGCAGCTTGCGTCGGGCAGTATGGACAAGACGGTGCGGCTGTGGGATGTCCGAAGCGGTGCCCCAGGCCTCACCTTAGAAGGCCATACCGCCGCTGTTTATAGCGTAGTGTATTCGCCCAACGGCGAGCAGCTCGCGTCGGGCAGTGATGACAAGACGGTGCGGCTGTGGAACGCGAAAACTGGTCAGCTCAGCCACATTTTAGAAGGCCATACCGGTACCGTTATGAGCGTAGTATATTCGCCGAGCGGCGAGCAGCTCGCCTCAGGCAGTGGGGACAAGACGGTGCGGCTGTGGAACCCGCAAACTGGTCAGTGCCAAATGATCATTCAAAATTGTGGGCCAGTCATAGGCCTTGCCTGGAAAGAGGCTTCCGACGGCTGCTATCTGGGTGTGAGCAGTGCAGATAAATCTGTACGCCAGTGGAAAGTAAAAAAGGAGGGGGAAGCGTATAAAATGGAGTTGTGCTGGAGTACGACGCATAGTTTTTTGACTGTCAGAGGGACATCCATCGAAGGTGTACGGGGGGTAAGCCCCGTCAACTATAAGCTGTTAAAGCAGCGTGGGGCTGCCACAGCATCTTCCGAAGGAGTTTCCGACGTAATATCCGTCAACAGCGAGGGTTTTTCCGAGTTAATCTCTCAAGCAGCAAATTGGGCTAGGGAGAAAGTAGCAACTTTTGAAGGAGCTCAAGCGCAATCTCCCTCAACAGTGAGAATTTTGGGGGGCGATTCTCCCAAGAGATGACTCGGATTCGGGAAGAAGGTAAGCTTTCTTGAGATAAAATGGAGAAGGCTAAGCTAGGACGTGTCCTCAATTAATAAATGCTGTAAAAAAACATAGCCTGTTATAGCTAGCTCGATCGGATCGACCAATCTGTAAAATTGCTATTGCTTGAGATGTACTCATCTAGCTTCCCCACGCTCCTGTATCCGGTTTGATCAGCTTAGTTGCCTGATCTCTAAGTTTATCCACTTCGACACCTTTTAACCGCTCCACAGTGCGATCCACCACGTTCTTGCGCTTGCCATCGACATTAAACGGATTACCTGCGCCTGTAAGCGCCTCATGCGTTAAGCGCTCTGGATTGGGAAATGCCCATTTTGCTGAAGCAATTCTATCCATTCATCGAGATTCACTTTATTCCAATCGACCTCGCCCATACGTTCTATCGGAATACCGTCGCACTGTGGCTGTTTGGCACTCCCCCAATCTAAGCCGAGCTGGGGACGGACTTGTTCTTGAATGATGCGAGAGAGCGGTGAGTTAAAACAGCAATAGGCTTCACGCTTTTCGATACATGCGCCGAGTACTTTGGTTTTGCAATAGGAACCTAAATGCGTGCAGTTTTTAAGTTGCCGCTTGGCGTTCGTCTCAAACTCTTCTTTCTCGCATTTCCAAATTACCTGAATCATCACCATCGTGACGACATAGGCGGTATAAACAGTCATCGCGGTGGAGAGCATCGCCGCGCCTTGTTGGCCGAGCAATTGTTCGGTCATCGATTGCGGCGCACCAGCAGGAACCCCGGCTGCCCCCGTGGCAGAGGCATTGGTGAGGACTTTGGACGTGATTTTTGTAACCTGGTCTTTCAGTGCAGACAGTGCTTGCTTGGCGACATCCGTGACGGGCTGCACAAAATTGTTAAATGCGCCGGTCATGTTCTCCAAGTAAGTGATGAACGGCTTGGTGACTTCCGTCCAGCCATTCAGCGCAGGATTGCGCAGTAACTGATACGCCCCTTTCAAACCAGCTAGCGTACGTCCATCCCCAATATTCATCATCGCGCCGTCGAGCTTTGGCACCGATAAAATCAGCGTGAGATAGTCGTTCATCGACAGGTTTGTCGGGTTTTTGCAGCAATTTTGAATGCCGCCGACTGCAATTTTGCATTCACTGCCTTTCCCTGCAAAGGCACGACAATACAGATTGTTACTGCCCGTCACATCCTTGCAATCCATATCTTGCGTCATAAACTGCGCGGCATTCAGTAACGCCGCTACCTTCGCAAAATCGCTACTTTGCGAGCGATCAATATCAACGCAATCTTCACCCATACATCGCACAGGACCAGCGCATCGGTATTGTGTCGATTTATCGAGTGTCGGCACCTTAATATCTTCGCCACAGTCATACGTCCTTTCCCAGACGTAACAGTTACCCCAAGCGCCTTTCGCCCCTTCTACGCATTGGGAGCTGACAAAGCCGCATTTCGGATTCGCTTCTAAGGGCTGACATTGATCCACATCTTTATCGTTACTGAGGCACTGCTTTTTCCCTTGCGCATCCATCCAACAGCTGCCTTCGCCGTGGTTATAGTCACATCGCAGCGCGGAGACCTCCACTTTGGCAGCCAGTTTGGGGACATGGGGAATCGGTGGTGGCTTGAGCTTTTGATAAATCGGATCATCTTTGCAGACGTCAAAGCCCGATAAATTCACACAGTGGTCATCCGTAGCAGGCATTGGAGTGTACGTACCTTCACAAAATTCTTCTAATGACGCGATAGCATCATTAATGCATGATTGCGGCGACCAGTGATCGGTGACGACGGTGAAAAATTGGGCAAATTTAAGCAGGCGTGGGCCAGAGAAATAATCAGTCAGATGGTGGCCCAGGGATTTCACTTCGGGATTATTGTGAAAAATATATAGCTGAATACCTTGACTACTTAAGGCGTTGATCACGGCATCTCGACTAGGGCATCCTTGCTCTCCCGGCCCAAGGCCGCAACCGTAATCATCATTGCCAATTAGTACGATCACGCGATGCACATTATCGCGCCACGCAAAATGCTCTGCGGCCCATTTGACTACGGAAAAGGGGCGTGTTGGTGCAGGTGCAGTCCCTACCTTGTTAAGCCATCCTTGAAAATGGTTAACATCCTCTGATAAAGATACATTGTCTCGGATGTAGTCCCATTCTCGAAACGCCGCCCCTCCTAAGCGCAGGTTGCGTGCTTTGCCTTGCGTAATCAGATTGGCAAAAGTACGCACATTATTTTGCAAATCGGTAATCACCGACTGCATTGAGGCCGAGTTATCGACCAAAAACACCATATCAGTCGGTTCGGTATCAATTTCGATAGTGTGCTGAATGACGCACCCACCCGCAGGCTTATACAGCTGCGCGCAACGTTGGTAGTCAGGGATATGCGTGATACGTTCTTTGCGCTCGTAGGTGGTATCGGTGGAACAATCCCCAAACCATTTTGATAGCTTGTCGATATCTTGATAAGTTCGTTTGCTTTGATTGAGCAAGGGATCGTTGCTGAAGTCAGGTCGCGTGCGCCGTGACGCATCGAGCACAACTTGATACGCAGCCCCGCCAATCGAAGGGTGGGCTTGCTGCGTTTCTTTCCATAATCCTTTTTTGGCGAATTCTCCCGCTTCACCCATCGCTTTATCCGCCTCATAGACGTCTTTGAGCTGATCGAGATCAGGCTTTTTACCATCAGGAAAATAGGTATTGGCCGGATCAGGGGTATCTCGCCGGGTACCTGGAAACAGATCGTCTACGTAAAGTTTTGTGTTGCCTGCTTCAAATTGGCCGTTTTTCAGCACAGGAGCCGTCATGGTTCCCTCTGTGATCTGGCTTGCTTGGTTTTTGAGTGAGGCGGCTTGATTGGTACCTAATGCCTTGGCTTCTTGGCCCAGTTGTTTAAAGTCAGCAGGCGCTGGAGCCGCTACTAAAGCAGCGGTATCACGCGCAGCGGTTGCAGTACGATTGACTTCTGAAGCCAGTGCAGACAGCGGGAAAATTACCAGCAGCAGGTAAGCGATTCCCTTATAGAGTTTGCCCCCTCTCATCGCTGCCTACCCCTTAATTATTGCAACAATCTAGCCATCGCCAGATCGTATAAATCGGGTCTTGGCCTACCGCAGGGACGGTCTTCGCAATTCCCCACGTGAGTGTTGATTCCCCCATGACATGGGCAGAGTGGGTTTCAGGCACGGGGTGCAAGAGCGTGAATTGGTATTGGGTTTTAGGCAGCGTCGGTGCAATCTTGCCGCGGCAAAGCGCATCGGAACCCATCGTGCGCCACATCAAGCCGCGGCGATGCAAAGCGACTAAAACTCTTGCGGTGAGCAGACTGCTATCCCGAATGACGCCTTTGCCGCCGTTTTGAAAGCCGCTTAATGGATAGAGGGTTCCCCAGGAACCTGCGCACCAAAAGAGTTGTTTGAGCGGTTTGCCTGCTGTGGCTGCCACCGCATCCGCAGTACACGCTAGTGCTGCCACAGGGTTCGCCACCAATGCGGCTTCGGGATTGGTAAAAAAGGCAAGTTCGTCGTTATTCCAGGTGGGATCTAATTCAGACAGATAGAGCAAATCGATATCGGTAAAGCCTTCTGGATTGCAGTTGGGCTTAACAAACATATCCAAGAGAGCAAGAAGCGGAAAGGCGTAGACGTGGTAGTGCATAAAAGAGCCATCTCCCCCATCCATATCGCCATTGCCGTGGTGACCTTGAAAGGTGCGATTGAATGGAAAGCGTGTGCCATTCAGAACCGACGCACAGCCTGGTACCCGTTGAAATTCAATCAACCTGGCTGGTTCCCACATGGAGATGGTTACACCTGGCTTAGGCAATCCCGCTTTATCAGGACAGGCACAGAGTACGGTTTTAGCGGCATCGTCAGGTACATGTCCACCTGGGCCGCTGATCGTGACTCCGGCTAATCGGATCGGGAAGAGACACGACCAGCAGATATCCGTAATCAATTTAGGGCCGATTACATTGGCGTTCTGGCAACCCGGGTCGGCGTGGGCGAGGCTAACGCCTAAGCAGCTAATGAGTACAAGGCTAAGCAGTGGTCGGCGCATGCTGCTTTTCCTTATTGTGTACTGTGGTAACGCTTATCTCTAAGGGCAATTGGGATGCTGTGTTTTTTTGCGCACTAGGCGAAATTAAAATCACCTCCGTGCGCCATTTACCCCCGTGATAGCCCATGATCGGTCGTTCCAAGCGATTCATAGAGGAGCCTCCTGCTTATCAATAGAAGCAGGAACGATTTCTTCGACAACGAAGTGTTTACCTTGTGCCGTAATGATCGAAGGGGTTGCCCTTAAAGCAAAGCGTTCCACAATATCAGGCGTTAAGAGATACACGGGTGCCTCTACTGCATCAGTGAGTGCTGTATAAGCGTCCCAGCCTTTTTCTCGATCAAATTGCGTAGCAATTAACGTTAGATGTGATACACCTGGGCGTTTTTTCAGGGTCGGTAGCGTTTGGGTAAGCCAAGTCAATTGCCGCTTATCTAACGGGTCAAACACAATCACGGCTTGCGTGAAATCTCGTAGCGTCAATGGATTAATTGTGGTGCCACGTTGAATTAAGACGGTGCCATCCGCCCGTCGGACCTCGTCTGTTGCGGTAATGCTTGGATTGATAAAGCGAGTTTGTGTTTTCTTCGCAAGTGATAAACGATAAAAATGCCGTTTGTGCCAAAACTGTTTTGCAATCGTTTGTTTTTTCTTTTCCCAATCGATATGGACAAGCCGTTCTTGTAAGACGTCAATCAAATCAGGTTCGCTAATTGCTTCGGTCGGGCCTTTGATGCCTTGATCACCTGTGAACCCTTGCGCCACCCGACGCCTTAGCCACTGAAGATTAATCATTCCTTGTACGCTGGCTAGAATTTGTGGTGCTTGGCCGGATGAGGGCAAATGCTTCAACACCACCAGAGTAGGCACCGCTGCGACGTGGAATTGCTTGAACAGCGTAGGGTCAATTACGATACTAGGAATAGGCTTTTTTTGCGCAGCTAGCGCCTGAATGGTTCTGATTCCTTCCCCTAAGTTCATCTCTTTGGGGATACCTCGAAATACCACTACCGTGTCAGGTTTCTCAGCAACGCTCTCCAGTAGGTCATTCAGTCCTCTCTCTCCTAAGGAATAAGAGGCAAAGACAAGCGTCTTGTAGGGGAGAGCATTTCCCTTGTTAGGTGACGATTGCTGTAAAGCTTGTATGACAGACGAGGAAGTTTGGAGTTCTTTAAAAAAACGCTTTGCTTCTTGCCGAGCGGTGTCCATATGGGCGTTTTGCTGCCAATCGGCTTGCTTTAATTGATGCGCTGTTTCAGCGATACGTTGTCCTTCTTTAATAAGAGCTTCATCTGCTGACGTTAGAGGAGGGGAGGCAAAGCTACTTCCTATTATGGTTACAGACGCTACAGCAACGATCTCTTTAAAACAGTGCATATGCCCGACCAATAATTTGATCTTCTTTGACCGCACCCCAATAGCGTGAATCAAAGCTATTAAAGCTTTTGCCCATAAACCAATAGTGTCCTTCTTTAAGTACGGTTTTCCCGTAGAAGTGGTTGTCTGGATAACCTAATTGGTTCGCGAGATATAAGCCTTCTCCTACAACTTGGCCGTTGACTTTGATTTTTTGTGAGTCATCGATTTCGACCGTATCGTTTGGTATCGCCGTGAGAATTTTGAGCATCCGCTTATCTTGAAAGGAAAAGGCGTAAAGGTGGCCGCGCTTTAAATTTTTATCTTTCAAATCAATCAAATAGACCGAATAGCCGGGTAAGCATTTTTCTTTTTGCTCATCGACCCCAATACGGTAGTGACTAGCAAAGGCATGACCGGTAAGCCATAGCAGCGCTAAGATCAACGTGGCTTGGCACCAAAACCGCGTCCAAGACATTTTTTTGACGAAAAAACTCACGGTGACATGACCTCGGTACTTAAATAAAGATCGGCAGGCGCGCCTAACACCGCATTGGCGTCGAGAATTAAATAACCGGCCTGTTGTAACGCCAAGAAAGCTTGGCGCGCCTTTGCCATGTGTTGATCTAACTCCGCTTGAGAGGTTGGCGATGGGGATGAGGCAATGAGGTTAGCGACATCGATCACCACGATAGGAGGAGATCGCTCAAGCCGTGCTTGCAGCGTAGTGAGTTTGAGAAAAAGATAAGCCTGGCTCAGCCCAACTAATAGGCCCATCACTACCACCAGCACAATCGATTGAATACGGTTCATGCCGTGATGGTAAGACGTCAGGATTTGAGTTCAGATGGCATTAATTGCTCAATTTGAGCAATTAATGCAGATTGGTTGGTGACGGGATTTTTATTGATAGAAGAGCACGGTTAAGCAGAGCCGCCAAGACTGACTATTTTTAAAACAAGTAATGTAAAGAAGGGGTAGCGGCGATGTCACCATTCTAAATAAAGCGAAATCATTTTTAACCAATGCTTGCGCTACCTCTCAGCGGTATATACCACGTGTTATTAGAACTTCCCGTTTTTTGTGAGATGCCAAGGTATACGGTGTTGCTCCATATCTATCTTTGAGATCAGCTCTTGCGCCAAGTTGCAGCAAATCTTTTATAAATTCGCCAGTAAATTTTCTATTTCGCACTGCCAGATGTAATGCACTTTGTTGTGTAGCATTATCTGTGACATTGAGATTAAAACCTTTCTCAACTAAGACCGTTATTATTTTGAAAAGTGCTTTGCAGTTATCTGGAGCGCTCCCTTCAAAATAAGGGGGGTCGGTAAAAAGGCGAAGCCAATTTTGAGTTTTTAAATGCTCAGGCTTTGCTCCGTGTTTAAATAATAAATTGATAACGTTGACTATTTTATCTGCATCAGCGTATTTCTTTGAAAATAGTAAGTCTAGCGCGTTATTGTTATTAGAATCTGTTTGAGCTACACTTGCGCCGTTATTTAATAAAAATTCTATTAGATATATTTTTGAATTTTTAATTGCGTAAAGCATTGGAGGATCACCAGCTTTATTTTTTTTATTAGGGTTTAATCCGCTTTTAATGAGAAATGAAAATAATTCTGAATTAAAAGATCTAAAATAACGTGATGCGTATATGATTTGGTGCAGCAGCGTGCCGTGAGAATTTTCTGTGTCAATCTTGGCCCCGTACTCGATAAGCAGCTTGGCAATTTGGGTAGCGGTCTCAGCAGAGTCCTTCCAATCTTCTTCGCACAGCATGGATAATGCTGAGAATTGTTTCTTGTCACTAGAATAACGGAGAGGTACTAGCTGGTCAGGCTTTTCTCCATATTCAAGCACAGCGCGAATGATCTCAGGATTATCATGATAATTTTTAAGTACGATAGATAACGCTGTGTGGCCGTTTTCTTCATCGTACATCTCTCCTTGAGGAAACAAAGCCTTAGCAATAGTTAGTTTTTTTGTAATAAGTTGGTACGAAGAGGTTTCTTTATATTTTCTTCCTGACTCAGTGCCAAGACCGATGCCTGCTGGTGAAGCGCTATTTGTGCGCATTAGCCTGCTAGATTCTTGGGAAAAATCATGGTGTTCTTTTTCAAAAAGAGCATATAACAAAGACCTACCATAATAGGGGCGAGGCTTTGGATTAGCTCCGTATTTAATTAGCAGCTTAATAATTTCAAGCGAGTAATTTCGCTTAATGGCTAAACGTAATGGAGGTTCTCCGTATCTTCCAGTTTTGTTTGGATCGGCTCCAGTACGTAATGCCAGTTCAATTAATTCTTTATCCTCATTTCCTTTGTCTATTGCGTCATAGATGAGGGATTGACCTTCTTCGTAATGCTCTACTCTAATTCCCGCAGCAATACATTTTCTTAGCCATTCTTTCCAATGCTTTCGTTCTAACTCCGTAGAATTATGCTCTATTGCTTTGTTAAAGAACCATATTGCTGGGTTTTCTTGTTTTGCTCTAGTAAACCGATGTGCAGCTCGAAACAGATGGCTATCGAGCATATCCGCCGCTATCTGCTCGCCTTCTGATGTGGAAAATGCTTTAACTATGCCTTTTTTTAGCTCATCCTTAGGGATTTTTATAAAGTGATCAACAGAAACTTCTGATTTTTGTGAAAAAATAGGTAGGCTTTGCTCGATTAAAAAATAACTTTGTCTTTGGGAAAATTTTTCGTCTAATGCGATGGCTATCTCTTTCTTTGGAAACAGGCCCATCTCTATACATTTTTGAGGCGTTAATTGATAATATTTTTCATTTTTAATAATCCATCTAAGGAATAAAAGAGGGTTGCGCTTTAACAAAGTCGATTTGAAAAAAATATGACGGATAAATGAATAAAAAACCTTAATATTAAGTGGTAATGCCTGAGGAGCGATATGGGATCGTAACGCGCGTTTAACACTATCTTTATTTTCATTAAGAAAGCGATTAATTTCAGACGCTTTTTCAGCGGCGCTATCCTCTTCTGAAATATAAATGCGAAATCGATTGCACAAGTATTGATAAAAAATTTTGAGGCAATGCCGACTAACTTGTAAAAACGCATAAAAATATGGCTGATGGAGATTTTCTAATATAAGAAGATTGATTTCAGCAGGTAATGAATAAAAACCTTTGATTTTTTTGCGAGAATCAATGATTTCTGTTTTTGGCGATTCAGTAGTCAGAAGAAAAGGCTCATTTTGATTAGCTTGCTGATCTATTGAATTAGCTAGAGGCTGTGCAGATATAAATTTATCAGAATTGCTACTACTATATATTTGATTTATCGGCAGCATAATATTGACCTTATTTAAAGAGTAAGGCGAATTTTTAATACCCTAGAATAAGTGGGTAACAATAAATTTCTTCTTAAAATTTCCCGCCTACGTTCAGTTCGCCGTCACAGTTTTCCACGGAAAAATTCGAGGGTGGTGACGTAATACGTCCGCAAAAAAATAAGTTTAAGGTCAGGGAAATGAATGTTCTATACGCTATTTGTAGGATTAAGTCAGTGTGCACAAATAACTCTACATTTTCTGATGGCATGCCTTTAGCCAGCATGGCCGCTGGCTGTTCTGTCAGAAAACGATAGAGGTACTTTTGAGCACCAATTTATTGGCTGGTGGCCTCAATGGCTAAAAGTTCATCAAAGGGGTGCTGTATATAGATCTAATTGGCGTCTAGGACTAAATAACTAGCCTTTTGCAACAATAAAAAAGCTTGGCGCGTCTTTGCCATGTATTGATCTAATTCAGATAGTGAAGCTTGTGGCGGAGATAACGCGATGATAGGAGGAGATCGATCAGGCGCGTTTGCAGAGCGGTGAGCTTGATAAAAAGATAAGCCTGGCTCAGCCGCACAGCACAATCATTGTTCAAATTGAGCAATTAAAGCAGATTGGTTAGTGAACAGCTTTTTCTTGATAGAGAGGTGCGATTAAACAGTGCCATCAGTACTGCGCATAGACACTTTTTAGTTATCCACAAAGGCTATGCATATCGGACTCGAGGCAGCTTAAGCTCCACGCCATTACGCTTTTTCTGCGCGCTCACTGAGTACCGCTTGAATCGCCTCTGGCACTGACAATCCCCGCTTTCTATGCTGGCTAATCGCATACACATCATCAGGATGCGTCGAGTAAAGTAGCTTTTGAACGTCACTCACAATCAGCCGCCCCACGCCAATTCCACGCTTGGATTTAATAAAAATCTCAGAATACGCGCCGCCAATTGTATGCACGGTTTTCAGCAAATGAAAACCGCCCTCGGAAACGGTGAGGCGGCCACTGCGCTTTAAGGATTCGATGGTTTCTTCGGTTTGTCCGAGTAAGAACATATTCGCTGAGTTTTCAGCGATAGCGCGACCTACCGGGCTTTCATATAAATCATTGACTGATTGGGTCACGATGATGATGGAGCCACTGTACTTACGGGATTTGCGATAAAAGTGTTCGATAAAGACAGCGATTCGGCTTTTTTTGTTTTCTTGAGACTTAGACATTCAGTAGATCCCATCCCTCATCAATAAACACAATCTTTTTACGATCATGCTCACCTAAATAGACTTCGCGTTGAATGCGATAAATCAGTTGCATTAAGATGACTTGGCGTAAATGTTTACGTCCTTGCAGATCATCGAGTTCAAGCACGGTCAAGGGGTTATTGAAATGAATCGTGTTTGGCCCACAGACATATTTGCCGTAGCTACCTTGACTCGTAAAAGGATAGAGTTGCGTCCCGACATCTTGGATGCGTTGATCGCTACCCTCGAGGCAGCGCTGAGCAATATCATCGACCGTCATGGTGCTGCCTTTTTCATCCCACAACTCGCGCATTAATTGTTTCAGCTTTGCGCTTTGCCAGTCGTCGAGCGCATCGTCTTCAGAGGCCATCGTAATGACGAGGCTGACAACCGCATCTTCTTCATCTTCATAGTCTTGAATCAACGCAAAGGGATTCAAGCAAATATCGCTGCCTTCTCCAAAGTGAATAAAATCGCCACCGAGTAATAGGCACAGGTTTTCATAAGAGCGCCCCGCATCGATTACCCACACCAATGCGCCTTCCGAGAGGTACGACACAATCTTGTCATTGGTCAGAAAAGATTTCCCCGACCCTGATTCAGCGGCAATCACGGCGTTCTTATTCGTATCACTGTCATGGAGAGACAAGCTCATGAGTTGTCCGTTACGAGACAGCAATGCGGAATGAAAAGTGCCAGTGCCTTTCCATTCACCAAAAAGGGGAATCACTACGGCCGCGTGTTCGGTTGTCATGGTTTTGTAACGGAACAAATCCCGTATCGCATGGCGATCTGTGCATAAAGGTAGACAATTGATAAACATCGGCAAGCTGATAAATTGATCTTCCATCAGCTCAAAACGGTTTTCTCGCCATAGTGCTCGTGCAGCAATTGCCGCGGATTCGACTCTTTCTTGGGTGGGGGCAAAGAGGACAACGGAATAACTGAGCTTAACGGGCCTCGCGCCTTCCTTCATCGATTCATACAAGATATCGAAGCTTTCTTTTTTATCTGCCAAAACGGGGACGAATTTAAGGAGCGGTCCATAGGCTTGATTCACGGTAAATTGCCGTTTGCGCTCTAATGCCCCTTTGGTTTTCTCCGTATCGGGAAAGGACAAATTGGTGACGACGAGATAATTTTCTTTGAGGTTTGAGTTACCTCCGCTTAAGTCCCCGATATACGTCATGGCATCGCCAAAATAGAAAAGATCCGTAATTTTTTTAGCGGAAAGCACTTTGACATGGCAATCGCCTAGTCGTACGCCATTTTTTTTCACCTCGATGTCAGTGTCATAGTCAAACACTTGCGCGGCAATCGGTTTATCTGTTTCCCACTGAACCGCCTCATGCCGCCAAGCCGCATTCTCTCCCCAATTCAGCAGCGTATTCATGATCCGAATGTAGTGTGCAGCCGTAATGGTCTGCGGGCGTAAGCCAATCGTGCGCAATGAAGAGTCGACTTTGATTCTTAATTGCGCCAATTGAACGCATTCCTCTTGATTCGGCCTATTGCCTTTAATGGGCACTTTGCAAGTGATGAAAAGCTTTAAATCTTGCACCAGACCATTATTGAAAATCCCTCGAGGGGTATGCGCAAGGAGATGCTTTTGGGTATGCGCTTGTAAAAAAGCGGCACGTTGTTGAATAACCGAATGCAATAAAGGATGCCGAAAATGATCACGCAACCCGAACATTTGAGCCATCTGTTGATAAATATCGGGCGAGCGAAATAAGGCAAATTGCAGCAGCGTATGGGCGGGATAAGGTTGATTGAGAAAGCTATTGACCCGCCCTTGGATTTTTTCATCTGAGCCGACTAAAGGCTCACAAATAAAACCAAAGCCCAGGCTCCGGTCATCCATCAAAAAAACATGATCTTCTTCGCAATAAGCCAAGACAGGAATGACACTAGCGGCTAGCTCATAGTCGGGTATCAGCGCGTCCTCTGTTTTTTTCTTGAATGTGATGAAGTCATTCATGAATTTGCTGCCAGCCAAGCTTGAAGATTCATCGGGCGGCCATAACTGATTTGACCATTTGGTGCAATCACATAAGGTACGCCTTCAATATTCATCAATTGAGCGGCAAGCAGTGTTCGATCATATTGCTCAGTGGAGCAGGCTGATTGCGTGGGGAGCTTGTCTAAGGTTTGATTGGCTAGTGCCTTCAGCGCTTGTTTTTTATTCTTCGCACACGACATCGCTTTGGCGAGGCGGTTGGACGCTTCACCGAGAACAGGAATTGCTACCAATTTGAATGTGTATTGCTTAACCAGTGCTTGAGCGTCGTTCATCAACGCATGACAGTAGTGGCAGCGCGGATCGACAAAAACGCCCACTTGCTTAGGACCAGAACCCAACGAAACCGTATTTAACTTGTCGATATCCAATCCCATGCGTTTGAGATCAATACGATCAACGACTTCACGCATCTCAGCTAATGTATTCAGTGACTTTTTGTACCAAAGATCATAGAGCTGTCCGGTAAAGACAAAGCGGCCATTGTCCGATAAGAGCACCGTCTGCCCGTTACTTTGTACCGCACGCATACCTTTGATCGGCAAGTTAACAATATCTTCAATGGGATTAGCCTGAAGATCAGTCGCTGTTATTTGAGAGGTATCAAGCGCCCATGTTGTCAGCGGAAAGAAAAAGAAAGTAATAACGGCAAATGCGGCCATCCCTATTTTTTGCATAACACTCCCCAAATCGTTCTGGTTTCATGTGGGGAGGGTAATTGCGAAGCAGACTTGATGGGGGCAGTCTAAATGCCCGATTTGGGAAATCTTAAGAGGAAAGTAAATAATCGATTTAAAAAGTCGAGAAAAAGCGGGCTAGGGCACGCTTTGACAAGATATTAAATATCGTTATGCAGCGACTCGTGAAAATTACAAGGCAAGGCGGCCAGGCATCTATTAGGGTTGCTGCAGCTGAGAAAATCGCAAAGGCGTTAAAGACAGTCTACGCAGTCAATGCTTTTGAGCAATATCGGGAAAAAATTAAGCAAGACAAGGCAGAACCTATCATTGGACAAGAAGTTAACTATTTAGTAAATAAACTAATCTTCTGCGTCTTTAGCAGTAAAAACGGCTAAATAAAGTTTTGGTTAGGACATTGCAAGAGTCAAATGGCCGACCGACTCTGTTGTTGGACGTACCTTGATCTCAATGTCGTATCCGAGTCGGTTTAGGCATTCCATTAGCTTACGCTCGGAGAGATTGGCGAAGTCTCCTCGCATCATGTTAGACACTTTTGATTGTGCAATACCCATACGGCGACCGGCCTCATCTTGTGTCAGACCAAGGCGACGCACAGCGCGAGTGATCTCGATCACTAAGCCAGACTTAATCTTAAGCTTTTCCGCATCAGGCAGGCCAAGGTCAGCAAAGACATTGCCCAAACTGGTTTCTATTTCGATGCCTTCAATCATGCGTTTTGCCATGTCTTAGCTCCTTTGTTAGCGCCTCAGCAATTTTCAGCCTAGCGCGAATAATGTCCATGTCCTCTTTCGGCGTGGCGATTCCGCTTTTGCTCTTTTTCTGAAAGCAATGCAGGACAAACACCGCTTCTGAGAATTTCACTGTGTAGACGGCGCGGTATGTACCACTTGTATCGTCTTCGACGATCTCAAGAACGCCAGCCCCACCAAAGCCCTTAAGGACTTTCACCGCATCATGATGGTCGCCACGCTGCGCAAAATCCAAGGCGTGACCAAAAAACTTCCGCACATCGAGCGGAAGCGCCATTAAGTCCTTTTTACTGCTCCCTATCCAGATGAGCTGTTTTTCTTGATCTGTCATGCTGGTATTTTATACCTGTTCTGATATTAACTTCAAACTGAATTTTTGCTTTGATAGAAAGTTCATATAAACGACCAACGCTGGTGAAAACGGCTGATATATTTGTTAATTGAAGGCGCTTCAAATAGAAGAGAGGAGGGGGTAACTTTTCTAATGGCGGGGTTATTGTTTTTGTTGCGACTGGACGGGGCAGGGAAGGGAATGCGGACTGATCTTGCTTCAACACACTAAGCGGCACAATCGGCATCGCGATCTCTTCTGCCCAAGCCCATTTGAGCGTAAACACACTGCACAGAACAAATACCGTATTGCGCATCCTACTCATGGTTTTTCCTTCTCTTGCTCCGCTCTTTCTTCCTCATATTGGCGTTGCGCTAATACCTTTTGTGTTCTGGGCTGGCCGATATAGGTATCGATGCGCTCAATTAGAGGCAGATAGTGAGCAATTTTGATCACATACTCATAGGTGCGCTCGCTACGCTGTTCTTGCGAGGAAGCGCCTTTTTCAAACGAGTAACCGTAGACGAATACTGTGTCTGAGTCGGGTTCGTATTCGACTAAACGCGGCTCAAAGCGCATCGTGACGCGGTCGTTTTGGATTTGTTTGGCTTGGACTTCTATCGTATCGATCACTTGCTGATAAATCGCAGGGGAGAGTAGGGGGCCGATACGCGCTTTGATGAAATTCACTGTGCTGGGCGTAATATTTCCAGTGAGCTGGGCCAGAAAAAATCCCCATGCCTGTTTATAAGAAGTCGATGCCTGATGCTTTGACACCCACGCTTCTTCCGATAACGTCATCGGCTGAATCGTCACAATCGTTTCTTTGCTAAAGAGCTTGAGTGACATGAGGCACAACGTCGCAATCAACCCCGCCATAAACAGACGATTCCATTTGTTCTCTTGTTCTGTCCCTTCCCAGGTTTTTAGAAAATCGCGCAGCTTCAAGGCCAATATCTCCGAATAAACGGATTTTTGAGCGATAGCGGTTTTTTCCTGGTCAACAAGCCAAGATTCATCAAAAAGCCTCCCCAATAAAGCAGATGCAGCAAATAACCATCTGGATGATTATCCCGAAAGCGCTTATACAGATTGGTGATGAGCATCCCACTGAAAAGGCAAATAAGCGCTTTGCCCAGCATCATGCCGATGACAAGACCTAATAACGTAGGAACGATCTCATCCAAACTCCACAGTAAGAGGTGAGGAGGATCATCGATACGGCTCGGGATTTGGGTGGGTTTCATCGCCTTGTTGCTTTTGGATATGGCGATATTGTTAAGCAAGGAAGGGGTGGATGAAGGGCGACAAATTGCCCGATTTGGGAAATTAGAAATGGATAAGTAGAGTGATATTAAAAATTAAAATGCTTAATCAAATTTACGCCACTTAGTTATGGACTGACCCAAAAAAATTGGACACCGCGTTCTAACTTTTTTTGGGAGGGCAATTCAATTTGCGGGTGCGGCTCTTTTATATGAATCGGCTGCGTAATTACACTTAAAAATAAGATTTATCTTATGATGGGTTCAGAAAGTTGGACTCAACTCTATATGCTCTATTAGATTTATCCGTATTCATTGCCTGCTTTTCGCTAAATCAACTGCGCTTTACTTATATGTGTCGTGGGCGCTTTTTGGCTGTTGAGCAAGCTCGTTGTGAGTAGGACGAATACGGCATACCTTCCTAACTTATCACCTTACTGTTCTCCGCCCAAGCTTCGCACGCTAACCGTGCAGACCCGCCCTCCCTCTACACTGCAGATGGCTGTAACACAGCTACATTTCCCACTGGTATCAATGACTTATTTTCTTGTAAGTAAGAAAATTAGGTTGATGACCTTGGTAGATTAGTACTTCTTTTATGTTTTGATTCGGGTGCTGGCGAAAGGTCAAATACATTAATCTAAAATATTACCGGATGACTTATGTGATAGAGGCGAAAATATCAAAAACAACAAAAACATCATCAGAATGAATATTAAAATATAACGTTATTTCGGCGTCGCTTGTTTTGGTTTTTGATAGTTATACTTGTTTTTATATGTACTCATCTATCGATTACTCCGAAAATTTTAGATAGCATTTCTGCTTCGGTATATTTTTATTTTTTATCTATATTTAAAATATAGATAAAGTGGAAATTTAGAAAAGATATTGCTCGTTTTTATGGTTTATATATATATAGCTAAAATTGTTTTTATACCTATCATTCTAAAAAATTATAAAGGGTGACTTCTATTTATCAACGGGTGCAATAGAAAAATAAATGTTAAAAAACCTCTGAAAAATGGTTTGAGAAGCCGTTTTTCAGAGGTTTTTTAAGCGGCCGTATGGCATTGCTCGTACAGCAGTGGTGGGTGAAAACGGCAAGCAACTTTGCCGGTGCCTAGTTATTACAAAAGCGAATAGGACAACATAGGAAGGGTTATGGCGGATCCAAGTAAACTGGTAGAACTGATTGAGAAAACTTATGGCCTTGCAGATAATGCGCTAAATTGTGATTCTATATTCGACATTGTCCGCATTCCTCGCCAGCAGTTTATTAGGCAACGCAGCCAAGATTTTGGCCCCAAGACTGAGCCAATTTATGACATGGCAATCGGATATGCGATCCAGGTTAGCCGCCTTTTTAGAAAAGATCGGTTGACGCAGGCGAGTCCTTCATCACCGCAACAGGATTTAAGCGCCCTAGCTGGTGGTCCCACTTATCAAAATTTTTTTAATGAAAACTGGGCTAATCTATGCCACGTCGGCGCGCCAGAGGCTAATGACTCGGTCGTCGCTTATTTGAGCCATATTTATAGCGTGGCGCTGGATTTGGAAAAAAGTGCTCAGGAAGGATCCATGATCACATTGGCCCGACGGCGCCCAGATCTGGCCGAGCTTTGTATCAATAACGACGCTATCAACCAAACCCTTCCCACGTTGAAGCTGGTTAATGAAATTTTGTCCACGGCCCTTAAAGCTCGGTTTAATGGGAAATCAGCGAATACTGTCTCAGCCGAACAGCGCTACCCCAATACACTGCCTTACCATTTTGCGCATCATCAATTATTGGTCGCGGTAAAAAATACCAACGCCCCGTTGTTGGCGCTACGCGTGCAGCAGATGGCCGATTTTCCTGTTTTTTTATTATCGGGCTTATCTAATGAGACATGCGCCTCACTAAGCGATAGTCAGCAACTGGCCAGTAGCCTCGCGCCGGAACAGATGAAAATTATTAATGAAGCGCCGTGGTTTCGTGACGGTACATCTCGGCCAGCAGACTTCTATCGGAAGAATTACGGCGATGAACATATTACTCCAACCGATTTCAATCTTTTAAAGACGCTTACCGCACGCACGGGGTTAACCGTAACCCAAGTTGAGCAATTGCTCTGCCGCAATGAGAATGCTACCAATGTCGTACTTTCACCGAATATCACGGCCATGGACCACGAGCCGTATCGCTATGGCGCTGTGTTTATTCATGCCGGTAAGGCGCCTGATCTTATGCTCTTCAAAGAGCAAGCAGGTGAGCTCCAGTTAGTCGATCACAATGATGACCGGCTAGACCGCATCAATCGCATGGTCCGTTTGCAGCGCTGGCTGGCCCTGTCTTTTGACAAAGTTGATTTGCTGGTGACCTCCGTGATGCGCGCGGAAGAGGATGACAATTCGATGGAGTTATTCATGAATGATCATACCCTGCGCGCGCTGGGGGTGTTCCAGCATTATCAACAGCGCTATGACATCACCCCAGAGCAGTTTGCTGCTTTCATCCATGAAATCACGCCGTATGCCGTCTCCCCAGAAACGCCATTTCTAGACCGAGTATTTAACTCGCCATTGTTGTTCGAGCAACCTTTTGCCATCGATTGGCAAGATTTTGACTACACCACATCAGATGACCGCCGAAATGGCCGGATTGTTAAGCAGCTGTGCGCTGGGCTGAGAATTAATGCGACTCAGTTCCGACTGCTAGCGGATTTGATAAATGAAGCGCAGGGCAACAAAGATAAGCCTATGTTGAACTGTTCACTGCCCGTGGTATCGGCATTTTACCGGTTGGTGACGCTGCCACGCCTGGTGGGGCTGAGCATAGAGGAAGGATTGGCGTTGTTGGTATTGTTGGATAAAGACGGCCAGACCATAAAACAATTGGCTGGCATTCCCAAGGTAGTGACACTCCAGGCAGAAGATTCGATAGCCAAAGACGTACTAACGTTGTTGCTAGCCTTTTCTTGGCTGGCAGACTGGGTGCAGCAACATAAGCTGTCTACGCAAGTCTTGCAGTCCTGGTTAACCCCAGCGCCGGACAATTTAGCCGGGAATGCGATGCATCTGGCGCTCATTAAAGAAACTAATGAACATCTGAAGAGCGTTCTGCTGAGTCAAGAAACTCTGTCGGGTCTGAATTTGCCTGAAAAAGATACGAAAGGCGAGGAGTTGGACTGGCTCAAGCTCTTTAAAGAGAAAGATCTGCGCGATGACAATGGATTGATTCCAACCGTGCTTGTGAAGCTCGGGGAAACGTTAGAGCAGGCTCTGGAGCAAAAACTGAGCTCAGCGCTGAAGACTGAGCTGGTGGCCAAGCTGAAACCACTGTTTCTGCAAGCAAAAACAGCGCAGGACAGTGTGGCAACTAGCACTTTGGCCAAAGCGATGCAGATTGCGCAACAATTACCGACACTACTGCTCCAGTGGTCGGGCAGCAATACGTATACTTTCCTGAAAGAATCCTGGGCACTCAAAGACAAAAACAAACCTGAAGAATTAAGCAATGACTATCTAAAGTCAATGTACGACCTCGTGCGCTATGCCACACTAGTGAGGCAATTCCAACTCAGTCCAGCACTACTCAACCAACTGCTAACCCAGCCGGATCAATTTATGCCTGTGGCGATATTGACTGCTGACAAGAAGTCGCTGCCGCTATCGTTATCAGCACTGTATTACCTCAGCCGCTACCAGGATCTGCTGCATCTGAATGCCGCAACAGAAGACGATGTTTTACATATGATCCTGAACCACAGCACAGGGAATCAAGTCAAAACCCGCACGCAACTGGCAAAACTATTGAAGTGGGACGTGAGCGAGGTGCAAAGCGTAGGCGATATTCCTGAAAAAGCCCTGCTGGTATTCCTCGATCAAGCCATGCGCATGCAAACCCTATCGCAACAGACCGGTTTGTCTGTGGCTCAAATGAGGCAGATTAACAGCCTGAAACCGGACTCACTTTACGCCGATTGGCAAGCTGTCGGCGAAGCCATGATGGTTGGCGTGCAAAAGAGAGAGCACGAACAAGCGGCCTGAATGCGCTGATGCGGCCGCAGTCATAGGCTGCTATGACAAACCGAACAATAAGTCAAAGGATAGAGTCAGTATGAATGCGATAGAAAAGCAGCTTATGGAATCCCAGCGAGATGCGTTGGTTGCACTGTTTTTGGGTGAGGAGCACAGGAAGGGGCAGCATGGAATCAAGACAGAAGAAGCGCTGTATGAATATCTGTTAATCGATAGCTTAGTCGCGGGTGAAGTCCAAACCAGCAAGGTGGCGCAGGCTATTGCCAGCATCCAACAGTATATTTTCCAACGTATTTTGAATATGGAGCCGGGGCATTCGGATGTTCTAGAGCCTTCGCAGGTGAAATCCTGGCAGCAAAGCGATAGTCAATATGCGGTTTGGGCGGCTGAGCAAGAACTTCAAGATTACCCGGAAAATTATCTCACGCCGATTTCGCGTATTAACAAAAGCCACTACTTTACCCATCTAGAAAATACGCTCAATCAAAATTGTTTAGCGCCAACCAAGGTACAGGACGCCGTACTGGCTTATCTCCATGAATTTGAGGCGGTCAGTAATCTCTATGTATTGAGCGGTTACATCGATCAAGACGATATCACGACGGCCAGGTACTACTTTATTGGCCGAACTAACGTCAATCCCTATCGATATTACTGGCGCATGCTGGACCTGAGTCAAAAACCAACGGACAGCGCAAAGATCACCCCCAATTGCTGGAGCGATTGGGCCTCTGTCGATTTGCCGCTGAGTGGGGGGACAGTGCTGGAGAAAACGGTCAGGCCCGTCTATTACAACAATAGGTTGTATGTGATTTGGGCGGAGCGTGATCCGGTAGCGAAAAAAGACCCAGATGACTCAAACAAAAGTACGACTGAATATTATTATCGTCTTAAATTTGCTTATAAACGCTATGACGGTAGCTGGAGCGCGCCGAATAATGCTGAAGTAAAAGACGATGGGGCAGGGAAAACCATCAGCGTAGATGGGATCTATATCAATGAGGGGACAGAATCGAAAACCATTCACCCGACAGAGATTGATTCCATCGCCATAGTGGATTTTTCTGGAAATGGAAATATTGATGATAAAGGCCACTCAGATAATGATGGGGCTGGCCGGTTATTTATGGGGCTATTTAAGTCTCATTTTGTCGAAGAGCATAATCAAGAAAATAAACCGACCATTTCCTTTGGTGCCAGTTTTGACTCTGCCTTGATATCTCGCACAATAACTAAGCCAAATGAAAAATTTATGTATGCGCAGTTCAAGGAGACAAAGAAACTGCAGCGCGCAGTTTATCAGAAGGTCTATGCGGTGGACTCGGTCACGCGCGATACGAGTAGGGATTGGAATGATGCAGGTGTAATCGAAAATATATCGGACTGGGAATCCGGTGGCGGCCATGAGGTGTATGTTGAAAAAGGCTTTACCTTAAAGGTCGTGTCCAATCTTACAAATAATTTTGAGAATAAGTACACCTTCAACACAACGGATGATGGCAAATCTAAATATTATATTGAAGATCCATTTGAAATTGTTTCTGACGGAGGAAATTATATAACAGGCTCGAAGGCGTTTCTCTCATATAGGAAAGATAATAGCGATGATGAAATGCGGCAGGGTACCTATGTTTTATATTCCGACATTGATGGTGGTTCAGGTCGGAGTTTTTTATATTACGATATTCATATTCATGACGATGGGATGTTAAGTTGGGATGGTAAAAGTAAAACTAATAGATTAGATCTATCTGGAAAAATCATATCTTTTCATAACGAATTTATATCAGGAGATAAAGTTCAGCCATTTTTCATATCCCATGGTCAGCGATACGGCTATCTCCAAGAATTAACGGATTATTCAAAAATAGCCATTACCAAAGACTATAAGCATCGCATTTGGTTAAAGGATAATATTAATGGTGGTCACTCTGCTATAAATAGTGATCCAAACTTTCGCTATACCATTACCGCTCCAAGTGCATTAAGCGGCTCACATGCTATTTCATTGAGCGATTTCCCTGATAAAAGAGAAATGAAATATACGTTTTGGCACGGAATTCAGGGGAATCAGTATAAATCAAAAAAATGGGAAAAAAGTATTTATTCGGCAAAATGTTTTGTCGTCAAGTTGAAATATGTGAATGCCCAGAATTTTGAATTGCCCGTTCTAAAAGAGCGGTATGACAAGGCCTTAGGGAATGTGCAATTCCTGGATTTTTTAAAAGAAGAAAATAAAAAAGAAGAAGTTGACACTGACAAAGTTAAAGAAGTAGAAGGTAAAATCAAAGCATTAGAAGAAGAAATTAAAGCCTTAGAAAAGGAAAACCCAAAAACACAAGAAGAAATTAAAGAATTTGAAGAAAAAAAAATAAAAAAACAAGAGGCAATTAAAGAATTAGAAAAAGAAATATACAAAAATTTACCCGACAATACCCGCCTGAATACCACCTTTGTCAAAGAATTAATCAAAAGGGCCAATATCGGTATTGAGAGCCTGCTGCAATGCGAGGTGCAGGATCAAAAGCTAGAGGCTAATTTTGATGAGGATAAGCCACCTGAACCGATGGATTTCTACGGCGCTAATAGCTTGTACTTCTGGGAATTATTCTTCCATTTACCTTTCTTGGTCGCCTACCGTTTCAGTGCCGAACAGCAATACGAGCATGCACAAAAGTGGTTGCACACTATTTTTAATCCCTCAGCCCAACATGATCGCGACGGAGCGGGTTGCTGGAATGTGCGCCCCTTACTAAGAGAGGGCAATCCGGCGCATGTGGTGGCCGGCTCGGCCGATCCCGATGCCATTGCCTATGCGGGCCCCATACACTACCAGAAAGCCATATTTTTAACTTACGTGCGCAATCTGGTTGATCAAGGGGATGCTTTTTACCGCCAGTTGACGCGTGACGGGCTAACCGCAGCCAGGGTGCGCTACGGCCAAGCGATGAGTTTGCTGGGGCCACGGCCAGATGTCCATCTCTCTGGGATATGGCGCGACGACAAGCTAACAAGTATTGCCGAAAGCAAGAATGGGGCGTTGCGCAAGCTGGAACAAGATTGCAACCCACAAGATTTGTTATCGATACCAGGCACCCATCACAGCACGCTGAGATCGGTGGATAACGATCGCTTCGTCCTACCGCTCAATACCCAGCTGCTAGATTATTGGAACACGCTTGAAAGTCGGCTCTATAACCTGCGCCATAACCTGACCTTAGACGGTAAGCCACTGTCGTTGCCTTTGTATGCCACGCCGATGAACCCGCAAGAACTCCTGGCGCGCCGCGCCAATAGCGGCACGCTGGCGAGCGGGGGCAGTAGCAGCGTGGTAAACATTCCGCCTTACCGCTTTCGCGCCCTTTTGCCGCGCGCGTTTTCTGCGGTGGAACGGCTCAGTCACTTTGGCGATACGCTATTGTCAGCGTTGGAGCGCCAGGACCGCGCAGCACAAGAGGAACTGCAACAGTCTCAGCTACTCGAACTCTCAAGCTACGTGCTCACCTTGCAACAGCAGTCTATCGATAGCGCTCAAGCGGGCAAAGCCGCGTTGGAGAGCAGCAGAACCGCTGCAGAGAAGCGCTATGAAAACTACAAAGCGCTATGCGATCAAAATATCTCTAGCGCCGAGCAACAGGCCATGGATTTGCAGTCAGCAGCGCAGGTCGCAGCGATCACTGCTACTGGATTTCAGACCGCCAGTGGATGTGTTTCACTCGCGCCTAATATTTTTGGTATGGCGGATGGTGGCATGGAATTGGGTGCGCCGCTGGGCGCGCTGGCATTTGCGAGTCAAATGTCCGGTGATGCAATAGATAGAAACGCTAGCCGCATAGGCCAGTCAGAGCAATATCGCCGTCGTCGTGAGGAATGGGAATTCCAATATAAACAGGCGCAAAGCGAAATGGATGCGATCGATAAACAGATCGCCACACAAGATCTACAAATTCAAGCTGCACAAACCACGTTGCAACAGGCCACAGCCCAGCAGGCCAAAACACAGGCAATGTTCACTTTCCTGAAAACGCGTTTTACGCAAGCGTCGCTGTATCAGTGGATCATCGGCCAAGTGGCCGCGTTGTATTACCAAGCTTACGATGCAGTGCTCTCGCTGTGCCTAGGTGCTGAGGCCTGCTGGCAGTATGAGCGGGGCGATTTTACGACGCGCTTTATTCAAACCGCTGCATGGAATGATAGTTACCGGGGTCTGCTCGTCGGCGAAACATTGAAGCTGAATTTGCAGCAAATGGAAGTGGCTTACCTGAGCCGTGATGAACGATGCTTGGAAATTACTAAAACTGTATCGTTGAAGCAGTTAATCGGTGGGCAGGATAAATGGCAAGAAGCCCTCGAAATACTCTGCGGCAGGAGTAAATCAGGCTCCAGGAAACCGCCTTCCAATGGCGTGGAAGTTAGCAATGGTAGCGTGTCATTTCAGTTAACTGAATTAATGTTTGACCAGGACTATCCGGGTCACTATCTCCGTCAACTGGTCAATGTATCGATCTCTCTGCCAGCAGTGGTGGGGCCGTATCAAAATGTGCGGGCGATTTTGACGCAAACCAGCAATGCCCTTGTGTTGAAGCCAGACACCACGTTGGTGACCAGCCTGATAAAGGGGACGGCTCTTCAGGGCGATAACCTCAAAACAAATCAACGCGCTAGCCAGCAGATTGCTCTGTCTACGGGGATCAACGATAGCGGTCTGTTTGTCTTGAATTTTGGCGATGAGCGGTATCTGCCTTTCGAAGGCACCGGTGCTGTGTCGAACTGGACGCTGAGTTTCCCTCGACACGATAAGACAGATCAAAAGGCGTTGCTTGAATCTTTGACGGACGTCATTGTCTGTATTCGCTACACGGCACGAGATGGGGGTAAAACATTTGGTGACGCAGTCGCACAAGCGGTCGCGAAGAAGGACCCGAAACCGGGTAAAACAGCGCGGTCTACTCAAAAGAGACGGCGTGTTCCTTTGAAGCGAAGCAGCGAAACAGCGAAAAGCAGGGAACAGGGATTACTACTGGAAAGGGGGAGCAAGGAGTCGGAGAAGCTGACTTTTAACGTGCAGCGTAGGAAGTAAAAAGCCGGAAGTACGGAGAAAGGCGCTATTGTGGAATCCGGTACGCATCAGAGCCTGCTAGCGCAACACGGTGAATACGCTGAGCTTTGGCACAAGCAGAATGGTAGGCAATTTGATCAAGCACCGTCCGACAGTACATCCAGCCAGCGTGATCAACCAGTGTTGGCTTAATTTTTATCTTTATGGGTTAGTGTTGACCATGTGCCGAATGGTCAGGCCTGCCAGATAGCGGCTTTTCATAGCAGGGCTTTGAGTTTAGAAAACGGGAATTCAATCTAACCCATTGAACAGGCAGAAGCATCTGAGACGAAGGCGGCTACAAGTCGGTATTGATTTGGCAAAAAACTATATTCCAGCTGCATGGAATCAATGAGTTTGGCAAGGTCCTTATTAAGCAGCAGTTGCGCCGCGACCAGATGGTGAAATTCTTCGTCAACCTTTCAATTTGCTTAAGTGGCATAGAGACCTACGGTAGCACCCACTACTGGGCACGTAAGCTATAAAGTGCAAGCTGCACGTTGAAGCTGCTGGCTTCTCAGTTCGTTAAGCCTTATATCAAGACCAACAAATCAGTCAGGCAGCAAGCTGTGATGGGTGAAAGATGTCGCGCTGTCGGAAGATGGTCAAATGTTAGCGTCGGGGTCCGAGGACGGGGCAGTGTGGCTGTGGTCGACCACCTCAGGCAAATGTTTGGCCGTGATCCAAGGTTTTAAAGGGGCCGTCAATTCTGTTGCTTGGCAGACAACCGAAAAAGGGTTTTGGCTGATAACGGGAAGTAGCGACAAAGTGGTACGCCTTTGGCAAGTGCATCGCGAAGGTGATATATGCCGGGTGACGTTACAGTGGGATGGGCATCCGCACAAACGACATTAACGCTGCCAGGTATGTCCATTCAAGGTGTTGTCGGACTCAGCGAAACGAATACGCAGTTACTCAAGCAACGCGGCGTGACAGGAGGGCCGCGCCAGGCTTTGCAGGAGCAATCGTCATTCTTGCTGACGGAAAGAGGCAAAGCATCGGTATTCACACTACCTGCCTAACGGGAGAAGGCTATCCAGATTAGCTTATCTCGATGTGGCTTAAAACCGAGCGTAATAGCACGTTAGCGCTAGCTTGGCATAATTCAAACCGAGGGGGGGGTAGCCTCCCCGTGCTGCACTTCCATTTATCGATAAAAATAGATTTGAGGCTAATGCGCTTCCGTATTCAGCTTAATTAAGAGTTGTTTGCAATTCTTTTGCAAATGTTGCTGTGTGTGTAAACGAGGGCTTTGATGAATCAGCTTGCCACCTTTGAGCACGCGCAACGCTAGTCCGTTGCTGTTGCTTTTTATGAGGGGGCGCTTTTTGCATGATTTTTAAACCTTAAGACAGTCTTGCATTCATCAACGCAGATTTCGCCATCAGAACAGCCTTATCCGCGCTGTCAGGAATAATCCACCGCTAGAGTAACTGCACTGCGTACTCTGCAATATCCACTCAATTCCTCAAACTTGGTTCTCACTTTATTTAGCTCTCATTTAATATGATCAATTATTTATAAGATTATTCCTAATGTGGATAGCCCATTTTTTATATAAATGAAAAGACATAGGTAAATTACCTAGATAAATTAATCTTTATTTTATGTTCTTATACGCCTAAGCCAACGAGATAGATAATTTGGAAAATCTAAACGTTGCATAGATAAATAAAAATACATGTAATTTATGGGAGGCAGGCTGAAGATCCAGTATTAGTAGAGCTCATTTCATCAATATCTAAAAGATTATCGATTTTAGAGGCTGAAACCAAGAAATGGCGTGTATACAAAGTACATGATAATTTTTTAGGCCGCCTGATAATAGATCTCAATCTTTATCTATTTGTGAAAAGATCGCTAACTGAGTTAAAGTTTGCTGATTTTTGTATTAATATAAATAATAAGATATAAGAATGAAAAATAATAACTTTAAAATAAAGTTAAAAATATATATTAATTGCAAGAAAGCCATTTTCTACGCATATTTTTCCTATTTATATCCCTCCTTTATTTATCTTCCTTCATACCATCACACTGCATTTATTTAGCAGGCTGATGGGCCGTAATACGCTGCTTATTTTGGGTATACCCATTCCTTTTTGGTAGGGCGCGATGTTTTCGACGTCTGTTGAGGTTTGGATCAGAAACGAGTGGCAAAAAACAAATCACGTCTTGTAGCGTAGGCCTATGCATACGCGCGGTATCGCTGAACTTATTTTTTAAAAAGAAGGGGTTTTTTCGCATGAAAAAGTCTGATACTACTCGTCGCACTTCAGCCAAATCGGCTACTTCTCGTTTGCTTCAAGCTGTTGCTGGGGATAAAGATAGCTCTGCTAGGCTAGCCAAATTGGGCTTTGCCTCAGTGTTTGATATTGCTAGGTTGCCGCGCGAACAATTCGTCACTCAATACTATTCCGCAGTAGAAGGGGGAGGTTCCTCAGTAGAGAAGGCAGCTTCCTCTCCGGTCGCCGACGCGGAACCAGCTGATATGCATACGCTTGCTGTCAGTTATGCCAATCAGCTACTGCATCTATCTCGCCAAGTAGCAAATACGCAGTCGCGAAGAGCGATGGCGCCGGCCGCAGAAGGTGAATTGGCGCAGCCATTAGCGTTGGTAGATATACCTACTTACCAAGGGCAATTTCCTGACGACGATTGGACTTCAATGTGCAAGCCAGGCGCGATCGAGGCGAAGACTTCTCCTGTGCATTATGTGGTGGATTTGTACAAGCTCGCTTGTCTGCTAGAGGCAGTAGCAGTTGACAAAGAAGGCGCGATCACACTCGATATGCGCCGCACCGACCTCAAAGAATTGGTCATTGATGAGCAAAGCACTTACCAAGAGATTCCGACGCTCTCGCTGGTTCTTGAAATATTAGACAAAGCCATTCAGAAAGGTGACGGGAGCGTAGTAGTAGACGACGTAATGGCTACGACACGGTACCCGTTCCAATTGCCGTTTGATCTTTGGATGAAACAAATCAGTCTAGTGCTGCAAGAGCAGAAAACAGACTTGGGGCGGGTGATTCAGCAGGCAGACACCGTTGCGCCTTATTTCCCGCTCGGGAGTGATTCAGACACGCAAGCCCGTGCTTTGTTGGCGTCGAGTCAGCTTAGTGAAGGGGCACATACTCTGATAGTTGAGGCAGAGCCTGATGCTGAAGCCAATAAAGCTGCTTTCTTGTGGACGAACTTCGGTCTATTTGAGCTAAAGGTTACTGACCCTAGCGGCACGATGGTCCAAAATTTGAGCAGCGTTTCCCGCTTTTTGGAGGCAACCAGCTTAATCGGTAGTGAACTCGATGCCTTGCTCTCACAAGGTAATTACAAACCTAAGCGCTCGTCTGCGATCAAAAACCCAGAAAGTCCAAACGATCTGCGCCTGCTATATGGCTCTGCCTATATTAATTCAGGCTCGGGTACGCCAATCAGCTCATCTGAGGACGCGATTACTGGATTGAATGCCAGAAATCTATGGAAGATCAACAAACTGATTCGTTTGCAACGTTGGACCGAAGTGCCATTTGATCGAATCGATTGGATGATTAGAGCGGCCACGCAAGCAAGCTACCTAGCATTTGGGCGGGACCTTGCATTGGATGATCGCAGCGTGCGAGCAGTGGGTCTGTTTAAGCGCTGGCGCGAGCGCTATCGGATAAAGCCGGAGCCGTTTTGCGCTTTGATCTGGCAACTGAACCCCTATGCTGCCGGTAACGATACGCCATTCTATGATCAATTGTTCGGTGCGGTCGCTGGCGTGCGCGATGAACTGCCTGTAGATGGGAGCGATTTTCTTTATGCCGATAGTACTACTGCAACCGTGCAAACCCTCTGCGCTGGCTTGAAGATTAAGGCAGAAGAGCTTGCGTTGATTGGCTCGATTGTGGAGGATGCTCCCGATATCCCAGAAGGTAAATTACAGCGCACGCTACCCATTTTCTCTGCCTTGTATCGGCTGGTCGCTTTGCCTCGTTTATTTGGCTATAACGTGCGCGAAGGACAAGCATTGTTGCGCATCTTGAAGTCGGTAAACCCTAAATGGACAGAAGCCATTATCAAAGCGACTCCTTACAAAAAGGGTGAAGTCGATGTTTTTAGCGCCATGCTGACTGCCGAAGCGTTGGTCGACTGGCTACAGTCGCATACGATGTCGCCGCTCGCTGTCGAGCATGCGTTGGGTCTCGCTGAAGAATTCCCAGTCGAAACTGAAGAGCTAGTGCGTTTTGCTCAAGAGCTGGGCCAGCAAGTCCAGGCCGTTTGTCTGTCTGCCGAACGCTTTGCCCAAAGTGGTTTACCTACTGAAGAATTAGCTGATGAGCACGGTAACGTAAAGCGCATTGACTGGATGAAAGCTCTAGAGGCGCTCGTCGATGAGCAAGGGCTTATCAAAGAGGTGCCGACGGAGAGTGAGGTCTTCAGTGTCTCAGAAGGCGCAGATGGTCAAGAAGGCTGGCATGCATTACCTGATTACAACCCCGAATTTACGATCAAGTATCTGCATTTTGTCGATGAGATGCATGGCTGGGCACAAGCACAAGCAGCAGATGGCAGCATCGATATGCTGCGTAGCAGCGATGGCGGCATTACATGGGCCAAGATAGCACTGCAAATCGAGGGCAAAGGAGGCGTGCAGATTAAAGACAATCAGATTGCTAAAGATGCGCGCATGTTTGCCAGAGCGCCTGATGAGTGTTGGTGTATCGGTGCTAAAAAAGGAACCTTGCTGCAAATCAAAGGCAAGCATGTCTATCAACGTGAATGCGATACGCCAATCGATCTACAGTTGCACGATGTGTGCTTTGTTAACCAAATTGGTTGGGCCGTTGGTGAACAAGGTGCAGTGATAAAGAGCGTGGACGGCGGTAAAAATTGGACAAAACAAACCGCTCCTGACGCAAAAGCGACCCTATTGCGTGTCGTATTTGAAGATGACAAAAATGGCTGGATCGGTGGGAAAAGTAATGACACGGGCACCGTTTACCGCACGACAAATGGCGGTACAAACTGGACGCCACAGATTCCGTTAGACCATGCAGCAGAAATCGACCACCTTAATTTTATCGATACAACCCACGGATGGGCTAGAGCACAAGTCGGTGATTTGACCAGATGGAAGGTGCTCCCAACCGGGCCCAGCATCGATCCAGATCTTACTATTGAGTGTCTACATTTCTTCGATAGGCACCACGGCTGGGCCATAGCGCAACCAACGGAAGGTCCGCTGCAGATTCTGCAAACCGATGACAGTGGCGTCACCTGGTCGAAGATAGATACTGCGCCAATTTTTTATCGCTCTCGTGTGTTTGCTAAAGCGGCAGATGAATGCTGGTGCATTGGCAATGAATTGGGGCAGCTGATTCAAATTAAGGCCAAGCAAGGAACCGTGGTGGCAGTGCCAGGCAAGTGGCGACTGCATGATATCTGCTTCATCGGAAATACAGGCTGGGCTGTAGGCGCCAAAGGCGTGCTTTTGAAAAGCACTGATGGCGGAAAAAACTGGGTACAACAAGCCTCTCCAAATTCAAGCGCAACTTTCCTGCGTGTTTCTTTCTTTGACGATAAAAACGGTTGGATTGGATGCGGTGATGCAAAAGGCGGCGCCGTGTATCGGACTACCGATGGCGGCATAACCTGGACCACCCGCTCCCAAGGCCATGCTTCATATATCGATCACTTTGGTTTTGTCAACGCGCAGACGGGTTGGGCGCGCACCTTAGGTAGCCAGCAAGATCAATGGCAGTTGTTACCGCCTTTGTCTTCAGCAGAGGGCGTGGTCAATGCGACTGATGTTGCGATTAAGCAGCTGCACTTCGTCGATGAAAAACATGGTTGGGCGATTTCATCTAAAGACAATGGAACGGTTAACGTCATTAAGACTGCGGACGGCGGGCAAACCTGGATATCTATCGAGACGCCTACTAAGCTATGGGCGAATACGCGGGTGTTTGCACGTGGTGTAGAAGAGTGTTGGTGTATTGCAGACGCAAACGACACATTGATCCAAATCAAGGGAGCTACGGGTACAACGATTTCCGTTCCCGGAGGAGGGCGGCTGCGCGACGTTTGCATTGTCGAACCCGCATTCATCTTGGCAGTCGGTGACCAAGGTACTGTTATGAGAAGTATCAATGCTGGCACAAACTGGGACAAACAACCTTTTGTGGACGCATCCGCAACATTGCATCGTGTTACGTTCCAAGACCCGCAAACGGGCTGGATCAGTGGTGAGAATCAAGGTGTCGGCACCGTCTATCTCACTTCAAATGGGGGGGGGACATGGACGCCGCATATTATCCCGTTGGAGCATGCGGCGCAGATTGACCTACTCCATTTTGTGGATACTCAAAATGGATGGGCTAGAGCGCAAGTCGGTGAACTAGGGCAATGGCGCGCGCTGCCTAACGACTACGACCAAGACTTCACTATCAAGAGCCTCCATTTTGTCGATAAATGCCATGGGTGGGCTAAGGCACAGAAAAAAGATGGCACTAGCCAACTTCTGCAAAGCACCGATAGTGGTATCTCGTGGTCTGTAGTCACAAATACTCCTCTCTTTTCTCGCTCTCGCATATTTGCCAAAGGACGCAATGAGTGTTGGGGTATTGGCAATGAGATAGGACAGCTAATCCAAATCAAAGACGGGCAAGAAACCGTACATGACGTGTCAAATGGGCGCTTGTATGACCTGTGCTTTTTTGGAGAAATCGGCTGGGCTGTAGGTGCCAAAGGCACATTACTGAAAAGCGAGAATGGCGGTCAAAGCTGGCAGCAGCAATCATTTCTAACAAAAAATGCAACGCTGTTGCGCGTGCATTTCTTTGATGCAAACCATGGTTGGATCACCGGGGGCGATGCGGCATCTGGCGTTATCTACTCCACTACGGATGGTGGGCGGAGTTGGACGGCCAAAGCGCTAGAGGACACTGCGCGCTTAGATCATCTCAGCTTCGTAGATGCGCAAACGGGTTGGTTAAGTGCCAGCAATAAAGAGCCGGGTCAATGGCTCAATCTATCATCGCCCCAAATCAAAGACGTGACGATCAAACACCTACGCTTCGTCGATGAAACGCATGGTTGGGCGATTGCATCCAAAGACAATGGAACAGTTAATGTCATCAAAACCGCAGACGGCGGGCAAAACTGGTTATTTATTGACACACCTAAGCTATGGGCAAATACGCGAGTGTTGGCGCGCAGTGCAGAAGAATGTTGGTGCATTGCCGATGCCAATGACACGCTGATTCAGATCAACGGAACTACCAGCAAGCCAGTTGCTGTCCCTGAAGGAGGGCGGCTGCATGACGTTTACTTTGAAGGACCTGCGTTTAATTTGGGCTTAGCCATTGGTGAGCAAGGCGTAATTATGCGCAGCCCTGATGGTGGGATAAATTGGGGTAAACAGCCTTTCGCGGATCAATCAGCGACCTTGCATCGAATCACGTTTGACGATAGGGCAAGGGGCTGGATTGGTGGTGAAAAGGAAGGCGCCGCTGTGGTCTATCACTCAACCGATTACGGCATAACATGGATACCTTGTTCGCCTTTAGCACACGCAGTAAAAATTGATCAACTCCATTTCGCGGATGGCAAAACAGGATGGGCGAAGATCGTCAAAGATAAACCTGACAACACAGGCGCCCTTGACGGCATTTTATCCACACAGGATGGCGGGTTAAGTTGGCAAGAACAAAAATTACCCAACCTCAATCATCGTCCGCTGCGCGATTTTAATTTCATCGATCAAACCCATGCTTGGCTGATCAGCGATAAAGAAATTTTTTATACCGCTGATGGTGGCAAGAAATGGGAGACGCTTTCGAATCCATTAACAGATGCCAATTTACAAAGCATTTTCATGTTCGATCCTTGGCATGGATGGATCGGCGCAACGGCAGGTGGCTTGTTAGCGTTGCGTGACGAAGGAAAACTGACACTAAGACGCACCACGAATGCTGGCGCAGACTGGCAAATGCCGGCGAGCACAGGTTTGCAAGGCACGATTCATGATGTCGTGTTCACCGATAGTACAAATGGCTGGTTGGTCGGCGAAAAAGGCATGATCTTTCATACCACCGATGGTGGAGAAAATTGGTCAGGTCTGAAACATCCGATTTCAGGCGTTAATGTGTGGAGCCTGTTCATGCTCGACGCTACGCACGGTTGGATTGGCGGTTCAGCGTGGTCGGTGCTGAAGATGGATGACGCCGGCGCGCATGTACTAGTGCGTACGCGCAACGGTGGCGTGACCTGGCAAGAACGAGCGATCCCTGAATTATGTGAAGGCCCTATCCGCGATATTGGGTTTGTTGACCCCTATAACGGCTGGCTAGTCAGCGAAAAAGGAACCATCCTGCGCACTTTGGATGGGGGCAGTAACTTGACCCGCATTGCGAATGCGCCCGTCGATGTGGATATCGATCTATGGAGCATATCTATGGTCGATGCGTGGCATGGTTGGATCGGCGCGTCAAATGGTTGCTTGCTCACAATAAAAGATACCCAAACGCATACGCTGTTGCGCACATGGGATGGCGGCACGACATGGCAAGCGCAAGCGATTCCAGAGCTGGGCACACACCCTATCAATGACGTTGCCTTTTTAGATGCTGACAAGGGTTGGCTAGTCAGTGAAGCAGGGACGATTCTCTATACCAAAGACGGCGGTGTAACTTGGACTCCACTTTCTCTTGATACCAAGCAAGTTTTTGATACTGAATTGCGGGCGATTTTTGTTCTTGATCCTTCGCATGCATGGATCGGGGGAGCAGAAGGCACGTTACTGACCACCACCTATGACACGCAGCATCGCCTAGTACGCACGGTGAATGCTGGCAGCAATTGGCAGCTATTAGATCTGAAGCCGGAACTCGGTGAAGACGGGCGGATTAATGACTTTCAGTTTGTTGATCAACAGAATGGCTGGTTGGTCAGTAGGAATGGAATCATCTTGCATACCGTTAATGGCGGCGACTCTTGGTCACGTATCTCGCCGGTACCGCTTCCATCGAGGCAATCTCCTCTCTCTCAATATGCGTCTCTGCTGAGTATTTCCTTTGTCGATGCTGAGCATGGCTGGATTGGCGGCGAAGATGGGCATTTACTCAAAAATATTGCGCAGGGAAGTGGCATAGACGGGCTAATTTGGGCGGTACTTGCCGGTCTGAATTTGAGTGACGAAGATCGAAAACGCTGCCTCGAGATTCTGACAGCATTATTGAAGTCGACCCAGGCTGCACAGAATAAATGCGTCTACATGGCGATTTCCAAGCTATTCGGTCCAGAACCGCGGCAGGTGCCTTGGCTATTTAATTGGATGGGCACGCCGGAGCATGACTTGTTGGTAGGCTGCTTAGAGACGATGGCTCGTCAGGCCGCGGGAGTTGCGCCAAGCAAGCAACGCACGCCGTTTGTCGATTTGATGTACGCGATCAGCCGCTATGCGGTAGCGCTTAATCTGCTGAAATTGAGTGATTCTGCGTTGCAAAGGATTATTCCTTATCCGGAGCGCATCGCAGAAAATCCTCCTCCAGTGGTAGGCCAGTTCTTCCTACTATCAGCGCAATCTAATCCACACCTGCCGTTGGGTTTGGCAAGTCTTTATTTCCTCAGTCGGCTACATGATTTGATTAGCACCACGTCACAGCCTGAAGAAATGGTCTTGCGCTATATCGAAACAGCGAATGGATATGACCCTTACGACACGGCCATTGAGGATTGCACCAACTTGCTCGCCGTGCTCATCAATTGGGACGTTGCCTCTATCCATACCCTCTTTCAAGAATTGCAGGCGAAGTTAGCCAAGACACTCGCTGAAATTGACTGGATTTTGCGCTGCCAAGTTTTATCCAACGCATACGGTCTGCCAGCAGAGATCACGTTAAAGACTCGAGGAACAACGGCTGATTACCCAATTCGAGAAGACTATAAGGTTACTGCAGCAGCGCTGATCGCTCGGTACAACGATAAAGCCAATAAATGATTAGGTAGTAGTGGTCGATCAGACGTGGAGTTTGTTAAGACACCACGTCTGATCAGCGGAATATTTTTTTCTTTCAATCCTTTTTTTAAACATGCGCTAATTCTCGATAGGTGGCCTATTCGTAGCCTCCTCCATCGAGAGCGAACAGGGAGCCATGATGACCGGCATTAATGACGCACTCAAAGAAGCCCAACGCGATGCACGCGTTGCCTATTACCTTGGTCAGTTAGTTCCGAAAGAAAGCCAGTTCGAAAAACTGCGCGGCAACTTGAAAAACCCTAACGACCTGTACGAATACTTACTGCTCGACAACCAGGTCGCGAATAACGTAATTACCAGCCGAGTCGCGCAAGCGATGGCGTCGCTGCAGCAATATATCAGCGGCATCATGATGCATATCGAGCCTGGGTATAACGAAGAAATTCAAACTGTCGAAACAAGAGAAGATTGGCAGAATAACGATAGCCGCTATCCTATCTGGGCTGCGAATCAGCAAATCCGCATTATGGCGGAAAACTATATTGATCCTACCCTGCGCATCGGTAAGACAAAGCTCTTCGAGCAACTGGAAACCACGTTAAATCAAGGGAAGATTACCGAAGAAGCAGTAGAAGGGGCCGTGCTGGCCTATCTTAATGGCTTTGAGGAAGTCGCTAACCTTGAAGTGACCTCAGGGTATGAAAATGGTACGGCAAGGGACAAAGATACCTACTACTTTATCGGCCGCACGCGCACACAACCTTATCAATATTATTGGCGCATGCTCGATATGTCGAAGAAAGGCGATACATCTACACTTCCACCTACTGCCTGGAGCGATTGGAAAAAAATTGATCTGCCCGTGGAGGGAGGTAATGTAGTCGATACTCCGCGGCCAGTCTTTTTTAATAATCGACTCTATGTTTTTTGGGTAATCGCTGAATTGAGAGAGGAGCCTTCGTATTCAACTTCAGAATCTGAAAGCAAAAACGAACCGAAGCGGACTTATCTCACCAAAATATATCTCACGCATAAGTTGCTCGGAAACGGTTGGAGTACGCCACAATTAATGCAGTCGATTGGGGCAAAAGAAGGTGAAACGTATGGCTACCTGGCCCAACGTCTAATCGTAGCGATTAATAATGATGAGAAAATTTTTGTAGTCGCAGATAAAGAAGGGGAGACACCTATTGCGTGTGCATTTGACGCTCTTTTAACTGAGCTTGACAAGCCTGATACGCAACAAGTGAACTCGCTGATTAAGAGCTTTGGCAAGTCAAAGCTGGTAGGGCATCCTTATGCCAGCTTGGATTTCGATGTAGGGTCGGAAAAATTATCTTCGCCTACACCTAATCCAGCCCTTCCTGTACCGGCAACTATTGAATTCCCTATTAAAGGCGAGAGTGGTATTGACTTCAAATTGGCGTCAATGCAGTGCAGTATTTATAAATTCGCCAATTTCAATGGTGTTAAGTTCTCCTGCTCAGTGCCGAATGCCGATCCTGAAGCAAAATGTTCTGTCACGCTTTCTAATTTCGCGAACCTCTCTTTTGTTGAGGAAAACGAAAATACTGCCATCAAACAACTGCCTGCGGGGAGTTTAGACAAGTCAACAGCCGCTATTTCTGAGCCAAGCACAGATTTTGTCGCCACTGGTATTGACCTGGAATTTCCAATAAAGCGGTTTGGGCCTCAAGACGGCAAGATCGTTATAAGCTTCGATAAGGATGGCAAATATAAATCGATTAAATGGGAAATCGGCGCAATTCCAAAAGGAAAAATCACCGTTCATAGCAACCAAGGCGATGCAGTGGGCGAGATGGTAAATGTGACAGAGTTAGCTTTGACTGCAGACGTTACGATTTGCCCTTCAGATAAAGATGGAAAAAAGAACCCACCAATAAAAAATGGATCGGTGCCACTTGATGGAAGCGCGCAGACTTTCTCTTTAGACGGAAATGCTGAGTCTGCTGCGAATATCGATAGCATTTATTATTACTTGATTACAGCTACGGTTAAGGATGGAAGTAATACGCTCGTAGAGTCATCCACGCTGTACCGAGTAAACCTCAAACTAAAAGAAGACTCTTTAATCAATGTCTATATCGATGCGACAAACGGTGCTCAATTCCTTGACCTGAGTAAAGTGGTTCCAAGCATGGAGCCTAAGACTATTCGTCTGAATACATTGTTCGGTAAAAAGTTAGTTGCGCTTGCGAATAAATCTATCGATAGCTTGCTGCAATGGAGTTCGCAATTAATAAAAGAACCTGGAGTGCCTGAGGGCGCCGCCGATGTGCCAATGGACTTTAAAGGGGCGAATAGTCTGTATTTCTGGGAGTTATTCTTCCACATGCCCTTCTTAGTAGCGTGGCGCTTGAATTTGGAGCAGCGCTACCAAGAGTCAGCCGACTGGCTACACTATATTTTCAATCCTTACGACAAAAAAGCGGATATACCAAATAAAAAACCGCCTTACTGGAATGTGCGTCCTATCAGTGAGGATCTACTTAGTTCAATTGCAGGCCGCCTACTCAGCCCGAGTGATCCTGATCAGATCGCTGTAAGCGACCCGGTTCGTTACCGTAAGGCGGTCTACATGAAGTATGTTCGCAATATGATAGATCGCGGCGATGCAGCCTATCGCGAACTCACGCCGGACGGACTGACTTCTGCCAAGCTCTGGTATGTCGCCGCGCTTGATCTGATGGGTGCGCGCCCTGATACAAATTACACCTCGAGCTGGACCCCAGCTACGCTCAAAGAGATTGCTGATTCCCATTCCCCGGATTTGCGTCAATTAGAGCAGAAATTGCTGCCTACGCTATCGTATTTACCGGCTGTACACGATGTGACGATGCGGGCTGCTGATGTGGATGATAAATATTTTCGCAATCCGCTCAATAGCGAGTTATTAGACACATGGACCACGCTCGAATCCCGTCTTTACAATTTGCGCCACAGTCTGACCTTAGATGGCAAACCGCTATCGCTACCGCTGTTCGCACCAATGATGAATCCACGCGATCTGCTGGCGCTGCGTGCCAACGGTGCAGGAGGAGTCGGAAGCTTGACGCTCGCCGCGGTTGCTATTCCACCGTATCGCTTCCCGATGATGTTGGGCAAAGCACAACAGGCAGTCGATACCCTGATCCAATATGGCAATAATCTATTGAGCTTATTAGAACGCAAAGATGGACGCGATACCGAGCAATTGCAGCTGTCACAACAATTGGAGGTGCTCGGTTTCACCCTCGATTTGCAACAGCAAGCCATTACGATGGCGCAAGCTAGTCTCGAAGGCTTAGCGATTACGCAGCGCGCAGCGAAAGAGCGGCGCGATCATTATCGCGGCTTATATGATGAAAACATCTCGAGCAGCGAACGTCAGGCGATGGATATGCGTACCGCTGCAACGGCTGCAAGTGCCGTTGGACAAGGGTTATTTGCAGGTGGCGCAGCGGCTGATTTAGCGCCGAATATTTTCGGTTTTGCCGGCGGTGGTATGCATTACGGCGCGCCGTTACAAGCAGGGGCATACGTTGCACAGCTGGTGGGAAGCGCGCTGGAAGCGGATGCGTACCGTATTGAAGCGTCCCAACAGTTTCTGCGCCGTCGTCAGGAATGGGAACTCCAATACAAACAGGCAGATCTGGATGCCGATCAAGCTGCACATCAAATCGAAGTACAAAAATTACAACTAGCTGCGAATCGCACTCAGCTGCAGCAAGTGCAGCTACAGCAAAAGCACACGAAAGCGATGATGGAATTTTTATCCGCGCGCTTTACCAGTGCCACGCTGTACCAATGGCTGATCGGCCAGCTATCAGCGCTGTACTTCCAAGCCTATGATGCGGTGGTGTCCTTATGCATGGCAGCGGAATCTTCTTGGCAGTATGAAATGGGCGAATTCACCACGCGCTTTATTCAACCAGGCGCTTGGAGCGATCTATACAAAGGGCTGCTCTCGGGTGAGACGCTGAAATTAGCGCTCAACCGCATGGATCAAGCTTATCTGATGCGTAATGAGCGACGTCTCGAAGTGGTCAAAACCATATCACTCAAGGCACTACTTGGAGACGAGTGGGGCAACAAGCTAAAAAGCGGGGTATTGGATTTTGATCTGAGGGAGCAGCTCTTTGCCGAAGACTATCCAGGACATTACCTGCGTCAGCTGGTTGCGGTGACGGTTTCGTTACCTGCGGTTACCGCACCGTATCAGGATGTGCGTGCTGTCCTAACGCAAACCAGCAATGCGTTGTTGACCAAACCAGATATCGAGGGCGCCAAATATCTAATGGGCAAGAACCAGAGCGCTGGCGATAACGTCAAGGTGAATCTACGCGCCAGCCAGCAAATTGTTCTATCGACAGGCATCGACGATAGCGGCTTGTTTGTGCTGAATTTCAGTGATGAGCGCTACTTGCCTTTCGAGGGAACCGGCGCTGTATCGAAATGGCAGTTGAGCTTCCCCAACCCTCAGTCGGACGATCGGCAAAAAGCGCTGTTGGAGAACCTAACAGACATCATCATTCGCGTGCGCTACACCGCTAAAGACGGAGGCCCTAGCTACGCTCAGACTGTGCAGGGAGAGTTAAAGAATTAATTAGCTTAGAAAAAACTACCGATTGCCAACGATCATCGTGCGCGCAGTTAACTAGTTTTATCTCGGTAGAAACGGCAACCGAATATCTAAATAGGAATAGGTCGGGCTGCTGTTTTTATAAGCGCTATGAGATGGATACGGACTCACTGAATGGAACAGCGAAATGCCTCAGAACAATAATGAAAAAGTTGCCATCCCTGAAGTAAGCTTCCCTAAAGGAGGCGGTGCGATTCAGGGGATGGGAGAATCGTTAAACGGTGGCGGTATGAGTGGCACGGTGAGCTTGAACGTGCCGCTGCCGATCACGCCTGGCCGGGGCTTTGCACCAACGCTAGCGTTGCAGTATGCCAGTGGTAATGGGAATAGTCCTTTTGGCTTAGGTTTTAATCTAAGCTTGCCGAGCATTAATCGCCGTACGTCAAAGGGTGTGCCGCAGTATTCGGAACAGGATGTATTTTTGGATATTGATGGCGAAATTTTGGCGCCTGAAACCAGAAGCGGTGGCGAGATTATCAGCAGTCAAAAAGAAGTCGCTGGGAAGTCGTACAAAGTGACTCGCTACTTCCCAATTGTTGAAGGACGATTTGACCATTTAAGCTATTGGCAAGGCGGCGATGCGCAAGATTCGTTTTGGTTCTTAGGTGCAGCTGATGGGAATCAGCATGTATTTGGCAAGAGCGCTGAAGCAAGAATTGCTAATCCGGCTAAACCAGAACAATGCGTGAGCTGGCTTTTAGAAGAATCCGTCTCACCGAATGGTGAGCACATCTACTATCTGCACAAAGCCGAAAATGCAGAAGGTGTGGATACAACTTCCCCCATTGAATCGGTGCGTGAGAGACGAGCGCAACGCTACCTAAAGCAGGTGCGCTATGGCAACCGTACCGCGGCACAAGGGCTGTATCTGATGAGTGATACAGGCTTGCCGCCAGTTGCAAAAGACTGGCTGTTCGAATTGGTTTTTGATTATGGCGAGCATGCAGCAGATCTCGACGCCACGCCCAACTACGAAGAAATACAGAACTGGCTTGCGCGTGCTGATGCTTTTTCCGGTTATGCAGCGGGCTTTGAAGTGCGCACCCATCGTTTGTGCCGGCAAGTATTGATGTTCCACCGTTTCGACGAACTAGGTGAAGCCCCAACCTTGGTTAACCGGCTCGCGTTGGAATACGACGAGTCGAATATTGTGACGCGCTTGCGCGCCGCTTATTCCACCGGCTACGGCATTGACCCAGCGACGGGGCAGGCGGCTTCAATTAATACCCCACCACTAGAATTTAACTTTACGACTGCGTTCGAGGTAGGGCAGGCGCAATTTAAACCGTTCGACGCGCTCGAAGGGATGAACGATGGCGTCCTGTATCAAATGGTTGACCTATACGGCGAAGGACTGCCAGGTGTGCTGTACCGAGATGGCAGTAGCTACTTGTATCGTGCGCCATGCCGCGACAAAGATTCTGATGATAAAGATGCAGTTGCCTATGCGCCGTGGCGGCTCCTTCCAGATTTGCCAACGGCTGGATTACCACTTGAGGAGCGGCGTGCACTGATGGATCTAACTGGCGATGGACGGCTCGATTGGGTCATCAGTCAGCCAGGGCTGGCAGGTTTCTTTACGCTAGGCTCAGAAGGGCAATGGCAGAATTTCACTCCATTTGATGCCTTTCCAACTGAATTTCTCGAATCATCCGCCCAATTAGCCGACTTGGTTGGAGGCGGTTTGTCCGACTTAGCGCTGATTGGGCCAAAAAGCGTGCGACTCTATATCAATCGCAGAGAAAAAGGCTTCGAGCCGCCAATCGACGTCGCGCACACTGTGTCAGATACGCTGCCGCTATTCAATGCAGCCGAAAACGAATTGGTTGCTTTCTCGGATGTGTTGGGCAGTGGACAAGGCCATCTCGTGCGAGTTCGTTATGACCGTTTGGAATGCTGGCCTAATTTGGGACGAGGCCGATTTGGTCAAGCGATTCGAGTCGCTAATCTGCCGTTTAAAGAAACAGAGTTCAACCCCAGTCGCGTGCTCTTAGCGGACTTAGATGGTTCAGGAGCCGCCGATTTAATTTATATCGAACGCGATCAATTAAGTATTTTCTTGAATACCTCGGGCAATGGCCTAGCAGCCCCGGTGCAGCTGCCGTTTCCAAAAGGCATGGCCTACGATAATTTGTGCCATGTCAATTTTGCCGATGTAAAGGGTACTGGCTGCGCCACTTTAGTCATCACCCAACCGCATATGACGCTTAAGCATTGGATATGCGAATTCAACACAGCGGGCAAACCGTATCTTTTAGAACGTCTGAATAATAACCGCGGCTTGGATGTATCGATCCGATATCGCAGCTCTGCCCAAGAATGGCTCGATGAAAAAGCGGCTTCGCCAAAAGCAGTCAGCCATCTACCATTTCCTGTACAAGTCGTGTCGCAAATGCTGCACGCTGATGAGATCACAGGTAATACGCTGACACAACGCTACAGCTATCGACACGGTTTTTATGATGGTCATGAGCGAGAATTCCGTGGCTTTGGTCATGTCATGCACTTGGATACCGAAGCCCCAACTGAGACTGCAACGGCCGATGAAAAAGACACACTGACAGCACCTGTATTGAGGCAGACTTGGTTTAGGGTAGGCGCTGAACAAGACGATGCGTATGCGAATGAGTATTACAAAGGAGATAGCGAAGCGCAGTCATTAGGCAAAACACGCTTGGTTGATCAAACCGATAAAGAACTCACCAACCCGGATGCCGCTACGTTATACGATATGCGTCGTGCTTTGCGAGGACGTGTGACGCGTGAGGAGGTCTATGGGATCGATCAAACTCCAGATGCTGCGCACCCTTATACAGTGACCGAATTCCGCTACCAAGTACGCATTGTCCAAGCAGGCCACCCGAACGTATTGCTGCCCCTGCAGCTTGAGCAAATCACTTGGCAATACGAACGCACGCCTAGCGATCCGCTCTGTACTCATGACGTGACATTACAGGTAGATAACTATGGCACGGTTACGCACACGGCTACTGTCCATTATCCGCGACGCATTGGTGCTACCACGCCTGTCGAATATTCAGATGAACAGCAGCAAATATTGCGTCTCACTGAGCATAAGACGCCGCGCGTGCTTCATTTTGACCAAGATCCGCAGCAATGGCGCTTGTCTTTAACGTGCGAAACAAAGACAAATGCTCTCACTTTCAGGGCAGGTGTCACGGTCGATAAATTGCTGGGCTATGAGCAACTAATTGATCAAAGCGGTCTACCGCAGCCGCTGCCAGAGCCAGAGCAAATAGAGTGGACGCGGCATTATTACATTGCGCCTGGAGCCCAAACACCTTTGCCGTTTGGGCAAGCCACCCGAGAGGCCCTCTTTAGCCATATCGAGCAGGCAGAAATTACCAATCAAGATTTAACCAAGGCCATGGAAGGGTTCTTAACGGGAGAAGCGCTTCAATCGATGATGGCCGATGCTCAATACCTGAACCAGGAAGGCTATTACTGGCGCCCTAGCGCGAGGGCTTGCTATGCATCGTTGACGGGTTTTATGCATTTAACTTGTCAAATTGCGCCTTTTAAAGACACAAGCGCTAAAACCCAGTTTGACTATGATGCTTATGCCTGCTGCCTGAAACAGGTGACTGATGCGCTAGGTAATGTCACTCAAGTTCTCCATGACTACCGCAGGCTACAACCTCAAAAAATCATCGATCTCAACCAGAATACCCAAGAAGCTGCTTACGACCCGTTGGGGCGGTTACGTGTTTCGGCTTCCTATGGCACAGAAAACAAACGGCCGATCGGTTTTACGCCGGTTGAGCAATATCGGACTTCGATTACAACCGTAGAAGCGGCGCTGGCGGATCCGTCGCAGGCTATCCAACAAGCCGCTGTCGTCTATTACGACGCTGCCTTTAGCTGGATGGGACAACTTGATCCTTCAGCGTTACCCAGCGGCATTGATCAGGCCACGCTACGCAAACTGGGGTTCATTACTACAGCTGGTTGGATTCGCGCACGCTATCACTGGCATAACGCACCCCCTGTGGGTAGTGATTGGTCTGCTGAAGATTGGCAGCAGCTTATCCAACTATTCAACAACACGCCGCGCACCCCTATCCATAGTGTTGCCTTTACGCATGATCGCTATCCAGACGATGCACAGCGGCAAATTCGTTGCGCCATCGTTTTTGCCGATGGCTTTGGGCGAAGCTTACAAACCAAGCAACGAGTCGACGCTGGTGACGCGTGGGTTGCCGATGACAAAGGTAATTTAGTCCTGCAAGGAGGGCAGCCGCTGACTCAAAATGCAGATGTGCGCTGGGTTGTCTCTGGACGGGTTGAATACAACAATAAAGGCCTACCCGTGCGCACCTATCAGCCTTATTTCATCAATACCTACCAGTATGTAAACGATGCCTCGCTGCGGCAATGTGGGCATTACGACACCTATTACTACGATCCACTCGGGCGCAATGTGCAAGCTAAAACGGCAGCCGGTTATTGGCGGCGTACCACCCTTGGTGTGTGGTTCGATATACATGAAGATGAAAATGATACCGACGCTACTTCTACACAGTCCGCACAATCAGCTCAGCCTACTGAGCAGATGCTAGAAACGGTTGAAAGTGCAACACCATGATGTCTTATCCATCTCGAGAGAACGGAATGCGTGCCACGAAATTATGTAAAGACACCCCGTCAGTGGTCGTTCGAGATAATCGTGGCTTGACCGTACGTAACGTTGAATACAACCGCGTTATCGAAGGGGGTGAGCGGCAACTGTACATTACCCGGCATGTGTTTGATGCCAGCGGCGAGCTGCAAAGCAGTGCAGATCCGAGGCGCGCGCTGCAATCGAACAGCACGCCGAATTTCTCGTATAAGCGGATGCTATCAGGCCAACAGGTTCGCATGGAGAGCGTTGATGCGGGCACGCAAGTGCAACTGCAAGATGCCCGTGGTCTTCTAATTTGGTCCGCTGATAGCAATATGCATAGGAAACGCTGGGAATATGATGCGTTGGGCCGCTCTACTCGATATTTTGAGCAGACTACCAACGATAACGAGGAAAGCTGCCGTGAACGCTTCTTTTATGGCGACGCCGACAGTGAGGCCGGACAAAATTTACGAGGATGCCTGATTCGTCATGCTGACACAGCTGGTTGCGTCCAGATTTCTAGCTATGCACTGATAGGTAAGCCTCTCAATGAAGCTAGACGCTTTTTAAGTAGTTTGGATGAACCCAATTGGCCTAAAGATAAAGAAGCAGGCGAAGCATTGCTTGAAGAGTATAGCTATACCACTCGCCGGACTTACAACGCGTTGGGGGAGTTACTGACAGAGACTGATGCGGCAGGTCATCGTAAGCGTTATGAACAAAACCTTGCCGGCCAATCCAAAGCAGTTTGGCTCCAGTTGGCAGACCAAGAAGAACACCAGATTGCGTCGAATCTAGCGTACAACGCCTGGGGTGCTCCGATACAACTGCGAATGGGAAATGGAGTGGTGCGCGCGTATGAATATGAAGTAACGACACAGCGATTAAGCCGATTAGGCGCTGTGCGCGAAAAAGACCAGACGATGTTGCAGGATCTGCGCTATACCTATGACCCGGTTGGAAACGTGATTAGCGTAGAAGACAAGGTACAGCCCACACGGTACACACGCAATCAACGTGTGGATCCTACCGCTACCTATGAATACGATGCGTGCTATCAATTACTTAGCGCCACAGGTCGAGAAAGTGCGCAAGCCATACAGCAAGGGCCTTCTCTGTCAGGCTTGCAAAATTTCGACGATACGCAGCTAGTCAATTACACCCGCCGCTATACCTATGACCCAAGCGGCAATCTTTGCAAAACACAACACACTGGCGCTCAAAGTTATGCGCTGAACATGACAGTGTCATCGCGTTCAAACCGAGTGGTTCCCGAAGAATGGGAAGCGACGCCTGAGCAAGTGGATAATTATTTTGATTCCAAGGGCAACCTGAAACAGCTTCAACCTGGTCAGCCGTTGGTGTGGAACGGCCTTAATCAATTAAGCCGCGTGGTGCAAATTGACCGTCCTTCGAATCCAGATGATGAGCGTTATATCTATGCCAGCGCGAGTCAGCGTGTACGAAAAATGCGTTGCTGGCTCGCGGGCAATCAGCAACATACAGAAGAAGTGCGTTACCTGCCAGGTATTGAATGGCGCGAACAGTGTCAGGCGGACGTAAACAATGCAAGTACTGCACGTGTGAATGAAAACTTACAAGTGCTGTCGGTGGATGCGGGAGGAATGTTTCTGCGCCTGTTGCATTGGGAAATAGGCCAACCAGACGATATAACTAACGACCAAGCACGTTACAGTCTCGATAATCATTTAGGTTCAAGCACGCTAGAGTTAGATGGAGAGGGTAATAAACTAACCTATGAAGAATATTACCCATACGGCGGAACATCTGTTTGGTCGAGTAAAAGTACCAGCGAAGCCAAATACAAGTATGTGCGTTATTGCGGCAAAGAAAGAGATGCGACGGGGCTGTATTACTACGGTTATCGCTATTACGCACCGTGGCTAGGGCGTTGGATCAATCCTGATCCGGCAGGAACAGTGGATGGACTGAATCCATACAGAATGGTTAGAAATAATCCGATTAAATTGTTAGATCAGGATGGTTTAGCGCCCACCGACGCAAACGAGCGGCGTACAAGTGCCATGTATTTTAAAGCGGCCCCTGAATATTTTTCCGCGAGCTATTTTATGACGGCGGCTCATCCTATGGCAGAAGGCGCCAATTATAGAAATAGAGTAGAAGTTAGCTCAAGAGAAGGGACACCTTATCCATTTGCTATAGATAAATACCAATTGGATCGCGTAGGAACTTCCGTCATCGTTAAGTTAACGGCGGTGCACGAACCAATAGATGACAGCAATAGAGATCAATTTGTTTCCGCGTATTGGGCTCCTCAAGGAGGGCATGTTGATGTGCCTGCCCATCCCAATCTACAAAATAATGAGGCGGAATTTGTTTTTACTCCAGACTTTAGTGGGTGCTCGATCATGGCCGATCAAATCCAAAGAGATGGTAGGGATTTTTATCGATTCAGACACGTCGAAGGGGATTCAGGTATGGAGACAGATGCTAATGGTAATAGAAGATTTGTATCACCCCACCTACGTGCGCAGTATTTTGGCTTGGGCTTTACAGAAGAAGGGGAATTAACTCCTGAATTTGCTTCGCATCATGGCAAAGGTCTCGCTGGGATAATGAACTATGAAGATTACGGTTTTACGGCGGGTGAGCAGACCAGAATGGGTTTCGCTTATGCGAAATACAATAGAAGTGGCAGAAGATGGCAGATTCATTGGCAGCATAAATCTGACACGCATTTTTCAATAGGAGCAAATAACGCCCCGACCAATATAGTAGGGGATGCTCCGCGGGTCCTAGCTGCAGGAAGTCGAGCAATAGACACCCTGGGAGCGAGAAGAAGGGCTTCTACTTCCGATTTGCCTAGGCAATAAAAGCTCGTCTGAGAGATATGAAAATTAAGGGACCTTTGCATAAGCCATTCGGCAAGGCATGCCTTTGCTGTCAGTACATTAGTACCCAATGTAAAGAAGGGGGGCTGCAGTTGATTATCCTGCTTCCCACGGGCTTATGCAGAGGTTCCTCAAGATAAAGACGATACCAACGCTGCACCTAAATAGTTTGCTTAATTTGATCAGTTAGGGCAGCGGATTCCAGAAGTGATTGAAGATTGAATACGGCGATAAACCCTCCATGGGAGACAAGGGCATGCGTAGCACAACATCATTATGTAAAGACACGCCTTCGGTGGCGGTCCGAGATAATCGCGGTTTGACTGTGCGCAACGTTGAATACAATCGCGTGACCGAAGGGGGCGAGCGGCAAATATACATTACCCGGCACGTATTCGATGCCAGTGGTGAGCTGCAAAGCAGTGCAGATCCAGTGCGTGCGCTGCAGCCGACTGCCACGCCGAATTTCCACTATCGTCGAACGTTATCTGGTCTTCCGATTCGAACAGAGAGCATCGATGCAGGCACACAAGTGCAACTGCAAGATGCGCGTGGTCTTCTAATTTGGGCGGCTGACAGCAATAAGAATAGGCAACGCTGGGAATATGATGCTTTGGGTCGCCCTACCCGATGTTTTGAGCAGGCTTCCGACGATATGGAAGAAAGTTGCCGCGAACGCTTCTTTTATGGTGACGCCGACAGCGAAGCTGGACAAAATTTACGAGGGTGCCTTATTCGTCATGATGACACAGCTGGCTGCGTACAGATTTCCAGCTACGCGCTGACGGGTAAGCCTCTCAATGAAGCCCGACGCTTTTTAAGCAGTTTGGATAAACCCAATTGGCCTGAAGATGAAGAAGCAAGCGAGGCATTGCTTGAAGAGTATAGCCATACCACCCACCGGACTTACAACGCGTTGAGCGAGTTACTGACCGAAACTGATGCCGCAGGCCATCGTAGGCGGTATGAACAAAACTTTGCGGGCCAGACCAAAGCAGTTTGGCTAAAGTTGGCAGGCCAAGCAGAACGCCCAATAGCCTCCAATCTGCAATACAACGCGTGGGGCGCCACCTTACAAATACGGATAGGAAATGGGGTGGTGCGCACGTATGAATATGAAGCAACGACGCAGCGATTGCAGCGGCTGAACGCGCTGAGAGAAAGTGATAGTACAGCGTTGCAGAATTTACGCTATACCTATGACCCTGTCGGAAATATCACTCGTATCGAAGATATCGCGCAGCCTACGCGCTATACGCGCAATCAACGTGTCGATCCTGTTGCTATCTACGAATACGATGCGTGCTATCAATTACTTAGCGCCACAGGGCGCGAAAGTGAGCAAGCCCCACGACAAGGAATTGCGTTGCCACCTTGGCAAAAATTCGACAACACACAGCTAGTCAATTACACCCGCCGCTATACCTATGACGCAGGTGGGAACCTTTGCAAAATACAACACACAGCAGAGAAGCAAAATTACTCACTTGGTATGACAGTGTCAGCCTATTCAAACCGAATTGTTCCGGAGGAATGGGAAGCGACGCCTGAACAAGTAGATAGCTATTTTGATTTGAATGGCAACCTGAAACAGTTACAGCCTGGCCAGCCGTTGACATGGAATGGCCGTAATCAATTAAGCCGCGTAGTGCAAATTGATCGTCCTTCGAACGCAGATGATGAGCGTTATATCTATGCCAGTGAGAGCCAACGTGTAAGAAAAGTACGCCGCTGGCTAGCTGGCAACCAGCAACATACAGAAGAGGTGCGTTACCTGCCAGGCCTTGAATTGCGCGAACAACGCCAGGCAGATGTAAGCAAGGAGGGGGAGGGTGATGCACGTGTGAATGAACGTCTACAAATGTTATCGATGGCAGTAGGAGGGATGTCTCTGCGTTTGTTGCATTGGGAGGTGGGTCAACCAGAAGACATAACTAATGATCAAGCACGTTACAGTCTTGATAATCACTTAGGCTCGAGCACGCTGGAGTTAGATGGACAAGCCCATAAGCTGACCTATGAAGAGTATTACCCCTATGGCGGCACGGCAATTTGGACTGCGAAAAGCCAGATTGAAGCGAAGTACAAATATGTGCGTTACTCGGGTAAAGAGAGAGATGCGACAGGGCTGTATTACTACGGTTACCGCTACTACGCACCATGGCTAGGACGATGGTTGAATCCTGATCCAGCATTAGCCATTGATGGTCTTAATTTATATCGAATGGTCAGAAATAATCCTGTTTTGTTTAAAGATGCGGATGGGTTAGTTCCTGAGACAGGAAAATTCCAGATAGATATTGGAATAAAGGAAAAAGCATTATTAAGACTAAAAGCTGCTCAAACAAAAATAAAAGTATTCGATTCTTCAAAAAATAAATTTGTGAGCTCGAATAAATTTAAACTGGTTGAGGTTAATGATATTAAAAGTGGTTTTTTATTGGGAGGAGAGGAATTTGTCAATCATTTAGATAAATATAATAAAAAATATGATCATTATGAGGGCAGTCGAGATTTGCCAGATAAAATGGCTGAAAATATTAGTCTCGGGGAAGACATTTCGCGCTATATGTTGAGGTCTGCACGGGATCATTTCGCTGACCAAGGGCATTATTCCTCCGTTGATAATCATCCCTCTTTTTCAAGTGAAACTCGCTTTTTTGCATTAATGCGTAAAGAGGATAAAGACAAAATTCCGGATAATAGAGAGATATATGGTATGGCTGAATTGAAAACATATACTGATAGCAAAACCTCTAAAACAGAAGTTATCGTTAATTACGCGTTAGCACATCCGGAAACGCAGCTTCATAATTCTGCGTATCAAAAGGCTGATCCAAATATGCCAGCTCACACTGCAGCAAATGATCAATTCAATATTAAAGGTGTAGGCACTTTTTTAACAATTAAGTCTCTAAAAAGATTATCAAAAAAGCTAAATATAACAAAGGTTCAAACAGACGCTATAAACGTTAGATCTGCTGCTATCGCTAAACGTTTTGGCGCAAAAAGTCATGCCGCTTAGGAGAGTGTGATCAATATAACGACAGATACGCTTTTGTTTGTTATTCAAAGGAGGAGGGCATCTCCTACCTAAGCAGTAAAAGCTCGCGATAGTTATATAACCGATGCTTTGAAACAACGAAGCATTTAAAAAAGAGAAGATAAAGACAATACCGACGCTGCATTTTGTGGAGATAAGGGCATGCGTAGCACAACATCATTATGTAAAGATACCCCATCTGTGGTGGTCCGAGATAATCGCGGGCTGACAGTGCGCAACGTTGAATACAACCGCATTGTTGAAGCAGGCGAACGGCAAACATACATTACCCGGCATGTATTCGATGCCAGCGGGGAATTGCAAAGCAGTGCGGATCCCGTGCGAGCGCTGCAACCAACCGCAACGCCGAATTTTCGCTATAGCCGGATGTTATCTGGTCAACCGATTCGGACAGAAAGCATCGATGCAGGTACACAAGTGCAACTGCAAGATGCGCGTGGTCTTTTAATTTGGTCGGCTGATAGCAATAAGCATAGGCAACGTTGGGAATGTGATGCGTTGGGGCGTACCACTATGCGCTTTGAGCAGTTAGCTGATGGAGCAGATGAAAGCTGCCGCGAACGCTTCTTTTATGGCGACGCTGACAGTGAGGCCAGACAAAATTTACGCGGCTGCCTGATTCGTCATGATGACACAGCTGGTTGTGTACAGATTTCCAGCTATGCACTGACGGGTGAGCCTCTCAATGAAACCCGACGCTTTTTAGGCAGCTTGGATGAACCCAATTGGCCTAAAGATGAAGAAGCAAGAGAAACACTGCTTGAAACGCATCGCTATACCACCCACTGGACTTACAACGCGTTGGGTGAGTTACTAACCGAAACTGATGCAGCAGGCTGTCGTAGGCGATATGAACAAAACCTGGTAGGCCAGCTCAAAGCCAGCTGGTTACAGCTAGAGAAACAAAGAGAACGCCGCATTGCATTTGATTTGACGTACAACGCGTTGGGTGTTCCGTTACAGGCACGTGCAGGAAATGGAATTTTACGCACGTATGAATATGAAGCGACCACACAACGATTGCATCGGCTAACTGCCCAGCGGGAAAGAGATAGCGCTGTTTTGCAGAATCTGCAGTACACCTATGACCCTGTCGGAAATATCACATGTATCGAAGATACTGCGCAATCTACGCGCTACACGCACAACCAACGTGTCGATCCTAACGCCAATTACCAATACGATTCGTGCTATCAATTACTTAGCGCTACAGGTCGAGAAAGCGCACAAGCCTTACGGCAAGGCGTTGCTTTACCTCCTTGGCAAAATATCGACGATACGCAACTAGTGAACTACACCCGCCGTTACACCTATGACCCAGGCGGAAATCTCATCAAAATGCAGCATACGGGTGCGCAGAGTTATACGCTGAACATGACAGTGTCATCATGCTCAAACCGAGTAGTTCCCGAGGAATGGGAAGCGACGCCTGAGCAAGTGGATAGCTATTTTGATTCGAATGGCAATCTGAAACAGTTGCAACCCGGCCAGCCGTTGACATGGAATGGTCGTAATCAATTAAGCCGCGTAGTGCAAATTGATCGTCCGTCGAACGCAGATGATGAGCGTTATATCTATACCAGTGCGAGTCAGCGTGTGCGAAAAGTGCGTTGCTGGCTAGCGGGTAACCAGCGACATATAGAAGAAGTGCGTTACCTACCAGGTATTGAGTGGCGTGAACAGCGTCAGGTAGATGTAAACGAGGACGGTACTGAGCGTGTGAATGAACGCCTACAAGTACTATCGGCGGCAGGAGGAGGGATGTCTCTGCGCCTGTTGCATTGGGAAGTGGGTCAACCAGAAGATATACATAATGACCAAGCACGCTATAGTCTCGACAATCACTTAGGCTCGAGCTCGTTAGAGTTAGATGGACAAGCCAATAAACTGACCTATGAAGAGTATTACCCGTATGGGGGGACTGCCGTTTGGTCGAGTAAAAATGCGAGCGAAGCCAAATACAAATATGTTCGCTATTCAGGTAAAGAGCGGGATGCAACTGGGCTGTATTACTACGGCTATCGCTACTACGCACCGTGGCTAGGACGATGGTTAAATCCTGATCCGGCGGGAGGCGTGGATGGACTCAATCTATACAGAATGGTCAGAAATAATCCCATTACGCTGGTCGATCCGGATGGATTAGCAGGAAAGAGAAAGGCTCCAGGCGCTGCAGGCCCAGCTCCTAAGAAGGTAAAAAAAGTAACCACGGCCAATATTGGTGGGGTAGCTGCTGATCTGCATCCCGGTACGCATGGTAAGAAAGGTGACGAACAGATACGCCTTGGGATAGCAAAGGGCAGCGACAGCCATGAATCTGAACATGTGATTGGATTTAACGTGCTAGCTGCCGGCGGACCTAGACAAGGAAAGTCAGCAGCGTTTAAGGCGCTCCCGCCAGCTACTAAAACATTACATAGGCAAATTGAAAATTACGCCCCGGCCTATCAAGAAGCAAAAGAAGCTCATTCAGGTGATGGTGCTAAATACACCAATTCCCATATAGGAACAGGCACTAAAGGAACGACCACAGATACAAATCCAGCCACCAGTTCGCATGCTTACCGGGCCCGCCAGACCGAGCATTTGGCAGATGACCGGGCTGGCACGGCTATAGCATTAAATCAAAGACTCTATGCAGATACCGATTTTTACAAAGAGGTAATCAACGATACCGCTCCTTTTCCTAATGGTGTTGTAGGTGCAAATGACTCTTTTATAAATATGATTGAGCATACGAAGAAGGTTCCTTATCTCCCAACAACTGGAACCACTACTGCGGCAGAGGCTACTGTTGTATATCACGACAAATTTGAGGCAGTGACAGCCAGATCAGAGATGTTTAAAGGAGGAGCATATATGAGTGGAGACGAGCGCAAAGCATTGCATAAATGGCTCGTTAACCCAGCAAAGAATCCAAAACCCGCTTTTGTGCGTAGAGACCCGGCGACAATCAACACCCTTCCGCCGATACCAAGATAAATTACTTAGGCTATACCTACATATATAAATGTGGGTATAGCAAGAAAGGGTAAGAATTTGTTTAGGATTTCACCGGGAAAGAAGTAATCAGATAATCATAGAATGAGTCATTCCGAATAAAAACGTTGTTTGACTATACGAAGTAGCACAAATAAAAGTGCCTATAGAGACTACCTCTATAGGCACTTTTATAAGCATGGGCGGAAAGAGGGCAACGTTCCAAAATATCGGTTTACTAAACATTTTTTCTTTTTGAAAAAGGCAGGTAAATATTATCCTTTAATTGCATGCCTTCATTTTTTAAGTTCAATAAGAATTGAATTTCTTATGAGCCAGGAGCGCATACAGCTCTTCACCTTATTATTTCTGCCTCACTTCTTTGCTACTTTGATGATCTTTATTTTTAGGATAGTCGCTGATACCAGATTGCATCAGCTCCTACTTTTAAAGATTGGCTTTTTGCGAAGAAACATCAATCAACCATTCAAGGATAAGAAAAATGATGACGGCATTCGATGAGGCATTTGAGCATACGGTTAGGCTGGAAGGGGGGTATTCGAATCATGCTGCTGATCGTGGAGGAGCCACTAACTATGGCATTACTGAGGCGGTGGCTCGCGAGAACGGCTATAAGGGTCCAATGAAGGAGTTGACATTGGCAACGGCTAAAGCAATCTATCAACGTCGCTATTGGAATCCACTGCATCTGGATGCCATTGCTGAACTATCCAAACCGGTTGCGCTTAAATTATTTGATATAGCGGTCAATATGGGGACGGGGACCGCAGCGAAGTTTTTGCAGCGCACGCTCAATGTTTTGAATCGCCAACAAACTGACTACCCAGATATGGCGGTAGACGGCGCGATAGGTCCTAAAACTGTTAGCGCTTTCACGATCTTTATGAACAAGCGTAAACAGCAAGGAGAAGTCGTGCTCCGCAAGGCGTTCAGTAGCTTGCAAGGGGCGCGATATATTGAACTTGCTGAAAGTCGAGAGCAGAATCAAGCATTTGTCTTTGGTTGGCTAGCAAATCGAGTGTAGGCTTTGATTCCAAGGTGCGGGGCCAATGATGGCGCATGAATCACACAATGCTGACAGAATTGACTTGTAGAAAATTTTGCGAATGTTTTAAAGATAGATGCAAGAAATCAACTAAACAACCACCGGCTTTAGCCGGTGGTTGTTTAGTTTTGATCAGTTCAATTGTTGGCGTGGACTGATTCCCTGACTTATCACTTCTCATCTCTGTACCACCAGTTAATGCGTTTCTTCATTTCAATGAAAAATCCAAATTGATTTTTAAGAAGAAGTTGAATAATGAAAACGCTATAAGGTCTTTCTTAAATAAAAATCAGAGTAACTTTTCTGTTAACTCCATCGGACTAGGCTGATGACCTGGCTGAGATAGGTTAGTTTTTGTGTTTTTATACAAGAAAATTAAGACCTATAAAATTTCTCAGCACATTTCAGACTATGTCAAAAAGTAAATCTTCTAGCCCATCCTGCTCAAAATATTTTTGGCTGATTTTTGAAAATTAGCTGACCCTTTCGATATTGCTCTTGCTACTCCATTTCGACACTTGTTGTCGCAAGGGTAGCTCTATTTCTTGTTTCCTTTAAAGGACCGCTCAATGGCTGCTAATGCCCCTCTTAAGCTGCCTACTGATGATTTTAAAATCGCAGCGTATACACAAGATCGATTTGTAGCGATTTATGGAGGTATAACTGGTGCTAGCGAAAGATATAAGGAAGCAGTAGCCACAGTGGCTAAAAAAAAACGGAAGCTGATTGATGGTGCGTTGCACGGCGGCAACGAGCTAGCAACAAGCGATGATCATCCAACTTATCTGAGTTTATTTAAAGAAAAATGGGCTGAACGCGCGGCGCCTGGGAGTTTGGAAGCTTGGGATTCGCATGTAGCCTATTTAGCGCATTTGTATACGCTTGCTCGGCAGATTGAAGGGGAGAATAAATCCGACAGCCTTGAGACTAAACCAGACAACCTTGAGACGCGTAGACCAGATTTGGCTGATCTTCTGATAGATGATGTAGCAGTAAACAAGGAAGTCTCGACTCTTGAGCTTGTCAATGAAATTCTGAGTAAATCGATCGACAAGCAAAACTCTATAAATCTCGATCAAAAGCTATCTACCACACGGTATCCCTTTAGCTTGCCCTTTCATCTGCCGCTCAATCAAATCACTCTGGGCTTGAGAGCAGCCAAAACCAGTTTGGGCACAGTGATTCGCCAAACTAGTCAGCAATCGTCTGGATTTATCGGTGAAGGTATTGGCGGTGAGAGTGCGCGCGCTGCGCTGAGAGCGTATGTGGAATTAAGTCTAGAGCAACAAAAAATTCTCACGGATAAAATTAACAATAAGGGGAAATATTCACACTCAAAGGCTGAGGAGGCATATTTACAGTTAAATTATGGTTCATTGTTTAACAACGAAGAAGGAAAATTTCAGACACCTCACTGTAGAAACCTTTGGGTGAAATTAGATACATTTTGCCAAATGACAGGACTACAGTGTGGCGAAATGGATCAGCTTCTTGCGAGGGGTGTGTATGCAGCGACATGCTCTCCCAAAATAGTGAATCCTTCATCGCAACAGCCTATTACAGTATCTCAAGAAAATAAGTTTGAAGCGCCTGAATACGGTGCTATTTACTTGCGTCAAGACGAGAACATCACTGCTTTCACTGTGTCTGAGGATCGGATGATTGGGACTCCAGCAGTCTTCGCTCGTCTGAACCGCCTGATCCGGCTCCAGCGTTGGCTGACGTTGCCTTACGATCAGTTGGACTGGTTGGTCGCTGCTTTGGCACGTGCGTCAAACAATAAAAATCAGGTAGAAGAATTTAATGATGGCATGCTGCGCGGCCTAGGTTTATTCCGCCATTTGCAGCGCGAATACCGGCTGGAAGCGGACGAGTTTGCTGCATTGATTTACAAAATTTCACCGTATGCTTGTGACAATGCCACCTCGTTGCTAGATCGTTTGTTCTATGCCACCGGCTCAGGTACATCAATTCGAATCGATGATCAGCCGTTTAATATTAATGATAGTGAAACGGTGCAGCATCTGTGTACTGGTTTAGGGGTTTCAGAGGCGATTTTTGCTCAGCTTGCAGCGTTGGTAGAATCTGCTTGTGGTGAACTCAAGCGCTCGCTATCTATCATTTCGGCGCTGTATCGCCTAGTCAAAATTCCACGGCTATTGGGTTTGAGTGTGGAAGAAGGGCTAATGCTGCTGCGCTTGATAGGTGATAAGCAAAATGACAAAGACGTCTATATCAAGATTTTACTTAGCCCATCCATCACAGAAGCCTCAGAAGGTCACGTTGACATTCTGGATGTCATCCTGGCACTCGAATCAGCTGTGCACTGGTTGAAAGCCCACAAACTTTCTGTGGCGCAAGTCGTGGCATGGTGTACCTCATCGAACTTGCCGCACGTGGATAAAGGGGCTTTGCTCAAGCGACTTCATCCTCTTAAACAAGCAATTCAGCCTTTTGTATTGAGCGAAGCGAGCTTTGCTTGTATTGAACTTCCTCTACCTCCTAATGGGTCAAAGGAATCTATTAAATGGCTGGCTAGTTTAAAAAACTTTGTTAATGAAAAAGGGATTGTTATTGCGCCTAAAGCTTTCGAGCATTTGACGGAATGGGAAAAGACAGAGAAGATTATTGAAGTTAAGAAAGAAGAAATAAAAGAAATTAATAAAAAATTTGAGGAGCTAAAAAAAGAAAAAATTAAGACTCTTCATGAAGAAATTTTAATGCAAAAAAAACAAATACGTTTGAATAATGAGGAGGTAGGACAATATTTGCCTGAGACGCTCACGATCTATAAGAAGGGTAGCAATGGAGATAATTATCAGTTAGAAGAATATTTTTCTAAAATAAATGAAGCTCAAAGTGAAATATTTAATATTTATTGTGGTCAATATGCTGATGATTGGGAAAAGAAAATTCTTTTAGAACAAGAAAAATTAATGGCTGCCATAAATAAAATATGTAGCATTAATCTTACTGGAAAAAGTAGTGAATTAATACATTTTAATGCGCTTCTTGGTAGATTTATAAATTTTCAAAAGGATTTTTATTTAAAAATAAAAAATCCCACTCTATTTGTATCGTTATTAGAAAAATATGATGCTTTGGATAAAATATATAAAAACCCATTGTTTTGCGAATATCCAGAATTTAATTCGTTCATTGAGAAAATAAGTCCATTAAAAAATGAAGTGGATGATTTATCTAAAATTCAAGAAAAATTATCAGAGAAGCTGACACAAGAAGACATTGATCCAAAAACTACTTTTTTCAAAGAAATTTTCCCTTCCGAAGAAACATCTCTTTCCGAAGAAGCTTTCCTTTCAGTAAGTACCCAACTTTTACAAATCATCTCCCGAGCACATGCTGCGCAATTGAACGCAACGGCGAGCACCTTAAGCCAGCTCTATAACCTTCCATTAGAAGTCTTGCGCGCCGTCCTGCAATGGCCACATTTTGATTGGCATGCGCTCGTTAGCAAGACGCTTGATTTAACAGAAGATGCCCCTAACAAGATTTCAGATGAATATCTTCAAACTGTATGTGCGTTGGATTGTCATGTTGGCGTGGTCAAAAAACTCAAACTCAGTGCTATGGCCTTGGAGACTTTGCTGACAAGGCCTGAATGGACAAAACATGTTGATCTAACCCTTCAAGACATTTATCGATTGAGTCGCTACGCTGATTTTTTGTCACCCAATGCGAAGGATGAAGCGCAAGCGATTGATTACCTGCAGCACTTCAATGCGAATGGTCAAATTCATACAGATAGCACCTATACATTGCTAGCGGGCTTGCTCAGCTGGGAGAAGTCGGAAGTAAAAACAGCGATGGAGAAAGCTGGCAAGCAGGGGGATAACCCTCTCGATCATCTAGATTGGCTCATGCGTTTGCACACCTTATCGCGGCAAACGAGGCTCTCAGTAGCTTCGCTGCTAGAGGCCGCCAAGCTCTATGAGATGGAGGGATTCTCTGAATGGCAAGCCGTAGGACAGGCGGTGATCAGCGCTGCAGCGCGAGCTGCCTCCACTCAGGCAGCGTAAAAATAAGCACTATTAAACAAACTCCCTTGGCTCCCGCATTTCTCTCAAAGGCAACCTATCCTTATGAACGCCAATATTGAAGCCCAACTGAATGAAGCTAAACGCGATGCACTCGTCGATTTTTACCTCGGGCATGTGATCCCTAAAAAAGATGATGCTCTGGCAAAAAAAGTCCATACCGCAGAGGATTTATATGCCTATTTGCTGATCGATCCGTTGATATCCAGCACGGTACGCACAAGTAAGGTTGCTGAGGGCATCGCAAGCTTGCAGCTTTACCTCAATCGCCTGGTACAGCGTCGCGAGCCAAATACCAAAGTCATGCCTGATGAAGTGCGTCAATGGCAGGAAAATGATAGCCGCTACGCCGTCTGGGCCGGCAACCGCGCGCTGGAAACCTATCCAGAAAATTATCTTAACCCCACGCTGCGCAAGTCGAAAACCGCGCTGTTTAAGCAATTAGAAACCCGTTTGAATCAGGGGCGCATTAATAAAGACGAAGCGCAGAGCGCCGTGTTGGATTACCTAAACGACTTTGAAGAAGTTAGCAATTTGGAAGTGATCAGTGGTTATGAGGCGCGGATAGAACAGATGGTTTATTTCATCGGCCGAACGAAAAACAAGCCGCACAAGTATTATTGGCGCTCGTTGAATCTGGCAAAACACCCAGATGTAAAGACAGAGAAAATACTTTTCCCAACGGCTTGGACCGAATGGAAACCCCTCGATGCAGCGGTGGGGAATGCGATGGATAGTTTAGTGTGCCCTATTTTTATGAATGGGCGGCTCTATATCGCCTGGTGTGAATCGGCAGCACAAGAAGGCGTGGCGTCAGCCGCTGGTCAGGAAGCAACCTTTATCGCATCAGAGGGCAACCAAACACAATTGATTTTGAATAAGCCGATCCAGCAGTCTGGCACGTTTGTGAGGCTAGCCTTTAAGCGTTTTGATGATAGTTGGAGTGCGCCGCTGGAGCTCAAAAATCTTCCCGCAGACAAAGAAGCGGCATACTTTAGCGCATACGTAGATGTAGACCAAGGAAAAGAAGAGTTATATCTACTGTTGGGTTTGGATACCAACGAAATGAATGAATGTAATGTTTATAAATACGATGCGCTGCTCAATGATATTTCGACCAAAGGTGAAACATTTGACTTATCTAACTTGGGAAAACAGGCACAAGAAGCACTAAAAACATTAGAAGCATTAAAAATATTAAAAAGACTAAAAGCGCTAGAAAAGCAAGAAACACTAAAAGCAGTAAACGTATTAAAAAAACTACAAAAAATAGGAGCAGAAGAAGGGGGAAAATTTAAAGAATTAGGAGAATCAATAATAAAAATAGATTTAATAAGTTTAATAGATAAATTAGATAAGATAAATGAATTAAATGCAAAGAAAAAAGAAGAAGAGCTAAAAAAAATAAGTCTATTAGAAAAATTAAAAACACTAAAAGACTTAGAAGCAGCACAAGAAATAGAGGCGCAAGGCACTAAAATTGTCATGCATGGGCATAATTCCCAGGACCAGTGGCAAGTAGTGCTTGGAGCAGGCATTGGAACAGGAGAACTTGCTCTTCGAGACTATCTAGCTTTGACAACCACTCCTCAAAAAAATAATGGCTCTACGAAAGTAACTGTAGAAGTTACGATGAGGCCCTATATTGCTCTACGTGTTAGCTCTAGAAACCCAAGGGTAAAATTAACGCATATAGTAATTAAGGATAAAGACGGGAAGGAACTCGATAAGGCCGAAGCAGCGCCTGGCAATGGGCCGTCCACAGCAAAAGTTAACTTCACGCTATTTCATGCAGAAAAGCAAATTGGCATTATTGAAGGTTATTTTTCTATACCGGGCATGGTTAGGCGCAGGCCTTTCGTAGTTCCTATTTTCTCAATGCCACCTGCAAAAGATAGCCAATATTTAACTATTAATACAAAAGTACAGTCTGCCCCCCAAAAATCGGCATTTGTTCAATATCTGAAGTTCCCTAAGGAGATGGCCTATTCGCCTATTCGCCTCAATACGCTTTTTGCTAAAACGTTGATTAAAAATGCCAATGTAGGCATTGACGCGGTGCTTGGTTTCTCCGCACAAAATATTACCGAGCCTAATTTCAACGGTTCTGAAACAAACAGGATGCCGATGGACTTCCAGGGTGCCAATAGCCTGTATTTCTGGGAATTGTTTTTTCACATGCCCTTCCTAGTCGCGCACCGTTTGAACTTAGAGCAACGCTTTGATGAAGCCACGCAGTGGTTGCACTATCTCTTTTCGCCTTCGGATATACATGGCAATTATTGGCGTATGCAAGGGCTTTTAGAGGATGGCGCTGATGCAGAGATGATTGGCCCCGGTGCAGTAGACCCGGACGAATTGGCCATGGTGTACCCGATCCACTATCGCAAGGCCGTTTTCTTTGCCTATATCAAGAATCTGCTGGATCAGGGTGATGCCTGTTATCGAGAATTGACGCGAGAATCACTGGGCGAAGCCAAGCAGTGGTATCTGCAAGCCTGTGCACTGTTGGGGGAAGTGCCTACAACGAAAGTGGCGCGGAAATGGGTACCTCACAAGCTGCAGAAACTCGTTGAAAATCATGCGTCCAACAAAAAATCGGTGGCCGGAGCATTTTCACTGCCCTTAAATAAAGCCCTGCACGATTACTGGCAAAAGATCGACACTCGCCTCTATAACCTGCGCCATAGCTTAACCCTGGATGGCAAACCCTTGAATCTACCGCTGTTCGATGCGCCACTCGATCCGATGGAATTGCTCGCTGCGCGCAGTCGCGGCGGATCTGGCGGTACTAGATTGGTGACGGTCTTGCCGATTCCTCCACTGCGCTTTAGCGCGATGATGAGCAAAGCTATGGGTGCAGTAGAAATGCTGATCCAATTTGGTAATGCGCTGCAAAGCACGCTGGAGCGCAAGGATGCCGCCGAGTTGGAACGTCTCCAGCACGTGCAGCAGGGAGAACTCCTAGGCTTCACAGTGGAATTGCAGGATTTGACCATTGAAATGGGGAAAAAGACATTGGAAGGGCTCACACTTAGTAAGGAGTCCGCTATGACCCGTGAGTCTTATTATCAAAGGCTATTCAATGAGAATACATCAGCCGCTGAGGATCAAGTGAGGGTCTTGCGGGGAACCGCATCTGGAGTCGCTGCCGGTGCCCCAGCACTGCGGGCTGCGGGCGCTGCCGCCTCGATGGTCCCTAATATTTATGGGGTGGCCGCAGGTGGCTCAGAGTTTTCTGGACCGTTCTACGCCACAGCGGATGGGCTGCTCTGCGAATCGGAGGTAACTTCGCTGCTGGCTAACCAGATGGAGATTTCAGAGCAATATCGGCGTCGCGCGGAAGAATGGGAGCTCCAGTCTAAATTGGCCACTGTTGACGTTAAGCAGATCGATCAGCAAATCGCTGCACAAAAGCAGCAGCTAGAGCTGTTTAAAAAACAGAAAGCCCAGATCAAAGCCCAGCAAAAACACCTTCAAGCCAATTACGATTTTCTCACCAGCCGGTTTACGGCTGAGTCGCTGTACCAATGGATGGCCGGGCAACTTGCTGCACTGTATTTTCAAGCTTATGACTCCGTTGTTTCTTTATGCCTGTTGAGCGAGGCGGCTTGGCAGTATGAAACGGGCGATTATGAAGCGCCCCGTTTTATTCAGACGGGAGCATGGCAAGATCTTTATCGAGGTCTGCTGGCCGGAGAAATGTTGAAGCTAGCCTTGCACCGGATGGATCAGGCCTATTTGACTCGCAACGAACGCAAGCTTGAGATCGTGCATACCGTTTCGCTCAAAAAATTGTTTGAGTCGCGAGGGGAGAAGTGGGAAGAGAAATTAAAGACATTAAAAACAAGCTCAGAAAACGGCGGATCGATTACCTTCAGTCTGACCGAGCAGGATTTCGATAAACGCTATCCAGGGCATTATTTACGGCAGATCGTTACCGTCAGCGTATCGTTACCGGCTGTGATTGGTCCTTACCAAGATGTGCGGGCTATCCTGACCCAAACAAAAAGTGATGTGATCGTGAAACCAGACGCTGCGGCCATCAAGTATCTTTTCAATTCGAAAGACCCGGAAGGTTCGCAGACTGCCGTCAAATCCAATTTACGGGCGAGCCAGCAAATAGCCTTGTCGACAGGAATAGGTGATAGCGGCCTGTTCTATTTGAATTTTGGTGACGAACGCTATCTCCCATTCGAAGGTACAGGTGCTGTGTCAGAGTGGCAATTGACTTTTCCTGAACACACCGATGAAGTGCAAAAGACACTCCTAGAGTCTTTAACCGATATCATTGTTTGTATTCGTTATACGGCGAAAGATGGAGGAAAAGCATTTGGTGTTGAGGTATCGAAGTTAGTTAAAAAGAACGAGGGTAAAAGAAAAGAATCCCATTAAATAGGGCGGCAAAAAGCACATCAAAGCGTTAAAAAAAACCGCCTTTTGGAGATTTCCTTTGAAAAATAATGATCAAGTCCAGGTTCCTGAACTTGCCTTGCCCAAAGGGGGCGGGGCTATTCATGGTCTAAATGAAACCGTTCAGTCGGTGGGGATGAGGGGTATGGGGTCCTTGTCCCTGAGAGGGATGCAGATAACAGATCACGCCCGCTAAAGTCCAGCATGGCGATGGTCAGTCGCGTGGTGAGTCTTATCATGTGGCGCGCTTTTTTCCACGTATTGAGGGGAGTTTTGATCGGATGGATGGACAACATTATCGAAAAATGCCCTAAATCCGTTTTTGCCAATTTCCTAATACCCATCCTAACAAAACACACGCTGTCATCATCACAACGGGGATAATCATCGGGTTGATTGTAAGTGGTAACAAAAAGATCAATCCCAATCCCATGAGCAAAAACATCAAGCCATGCAGGCTATAACGATGAATAGCGGGGCTCACGTAATCAAAATTAGTCCGTTTGATTTTCCATGCCAGCCACCCATCTAAAGCGGCTGGAGCCAATAAAATCAGCATATAGGGCAACCAAGCCAAGAGCAGCGCTAAACGAACATAGAATTGATAGATCACATTCATCAGTGCTTTGATGCGACCTTCTGCCCATGTAAACCAAGGGCGTGCAAAATGCTCCATGCCGTTAGATCGCTTGTGTTGCGCTTTATCTGGAAGGTAAGCGCGACGTATGCCGGCATAAACGCCAGAATCAATCATGCTCGCTCGAAACCACTTTGAAGCTTGTGTTTCAATCCAGAGGTAGCCTTGAGTACCGAAGTGTTGTTTGATGAGCGTAGATTCCTTTTGAATAGCACGATCTGTCCATCTTCCAGGAATGAAGACCAAAATCATCACGCATTCCGCTGCGAGTAACCAAGCACAAAGCCATAGAGGAAGTTTCATCTAAGCATTCCTTTATTGTGTCAGTACAGGAAAACGCCCCTTAATAATTTTTCCACCAGAAATTTTGGCGATATATTCCAAATTAGGCAGCATGCCGAGCAATGGGGCAGGAAATAGATCGGCTTCTTCTTCGATCAATCGTTCTCCCTGATTGCCGCCATATAACCAAGGGGATTCCCCGAGTGTGGTTTGACCTTGAGTGCGCATGACGTGCTTGATACGAGTTTTAGGCAAGCTATCGACGACATATTTTTGCGTTTCCGAGTCGATGACGCGTAATACAAACTGATTATTTATATTGCCTAGTACCTGTCGCGCTTTATGTTCACTGCCTAGTCGTGCCGGAAAATCTGCACAAGTTTGCGCAGCGAGAACCAAATTGAATCCAGCTCCTCTGCCTTTATTGAGCGACTGGATAACGGGTTCATTGAGAATTTCAACCGTTTCGTCAATAAAAATATTAACTCGACGGTTATTGACGCCATAGTTGTATCGATCTCCCGCTACGGCGGTTAAATCCGATACCGCAATAGAACCAATTGCACTGCCTACCATGCTGTCGGTTAAGCAATCTAGGCCAATATAAGCGACTTGACCATTGTTAATGATCTTGGCCATATCCGTCATAGGTCGTTTGTCTTCTAAATCATTTGGGTCTGGTGAAAGCAGTTTGCCTAAGTCGCCTGATGTCAGCATATTCATAATCGGCAACAAAGACGCCACCATTTTGGCAAAGTGGGTCGTGTCGTGCTGGAACATCGACAGCAACCCCTCTAAGTCTGCATTCGGATGTTCAGGTTGAACCTCATCATAATAAAAACGCATCATCGCGGTAGCGCGTCTTTCGCGTGAACCTGCCTGGGCTTTATCAAGATATGGCTTAGCTTTGACTTCCCAATGCGGCAAGACACGTGCACTGTATGCTTGCACAGCACGGCTGACCAAACCTGCCGCGCCTCCTTCTAGGTAACGGCGCAATAGAATAAGATTGGGACGCTCGCAAATCATCACCAAGCCTTGTGCGATATTATTTAAGGCTTGCCAGCCAAAAGACTTAAAGGGGTCAGCCCCTATTTCAGAGGGAATCAACGCGGCAAGGCGGCTTGCAAGTTCAGTGACTCGTGTGAAGTTACGTAGCGGGTCGAGGCGCACGCTCTCTTCTGGAAATGCGGGGTGAAAAACGACAAATCTTCCAGGGTGGCCGATAGCCTCACAAGCACGGCGTGCGTTGTCCCGCAGCTCTTTATCGCCTTTAGGATCAATGATAATGACCGCCTCTTCTCGCAGAACAGCTTGTGTAATGAGTAAATCAGAAAAGCGGGTTTTGCCGCTTCCTGTTGTACCTAAAATAAGGGTGTGGCCTTCTAAATGAGGAAGCGGCTGGTATTGCGCTGTTTCCTTGGGTTCAACACTGTGGATCCAAGGTTGTCCAATCGGTTGGTCTGCGGGCCGCTTGGAGACGTAGGGCGTAATCGCTTGCCAGTCACGTTTAAGCACCTCAAATGCTCGTTGAGTATGGCGGTTTTCCCAAACAAAGCCGTGTCCTAACCATAGGGTGCCAGGATGTTTTGTCATCCGTTTTTTGAGGGCTTGCAATGATAAAAAAGAAAGGCCATGTCCGCGTAAGCATTTTTGTGATCGGTGCAACTGAACAGCTTTAGGGAGTCTGAACAAAATCATGACAGCACAGATGACGCTGATCCAATAAAAAGGCTCAGCAGGCATTGTGCTGAGTGAGCACAATGTTAATGCAGTGATTGCCGCGCACACCCATCCCACCACGGCTTGCATTTCATAGTTTGGCCGCCAAGGCGATTCATAGACTAAAGAGTCAGCTTGTAATGGCATGTTCTTATTCCTTTATTTTTAATCTCAATTGGCCTGCCTGGGTACGCAACAGCGGCTTATGCCGATCTAAAAGAATGCGGCTGCGAAGTTGATATTGATTACCCAATTCTGGGTACGCTTCGATTATTCGATTCAGTGCGTGATCACTGGTAATGAGGTATCCGTCTTGTTGCATAACAGGGGTGACAAGCCAGCGCCCTTGGTGTTCTTGAATCATGGTTTTCAGCATTTGGATGGCTTTTTCATGGGTCATCTGCGAGATAAAAGTCATATCCTCTACATATTCTTTTTCTGATTCTGGTGTGCACCGCATCGATTCGGTTGCGGGTTTAGATAGGACAGAGGAAGGGCGTTGTTCTTTTTGATTCCCAAATCTTTTATTTTGATGGGGGTATTGATAAGTTTTTTTTGCAACGGCTACATCTTCACTGTGAGATAGCTCATTCAACACGGCGGTTATTGCTTCTGATAATGGTTTTGCCAGCAGAAGGACTTTTTTGCCGTCGCACTCTTGCACCTTACGCCCAAGCAGAATCGAACCAGAGGCAATCGCGTTAGTTTGGGATAATTGCGTCACTACCTCAGCGACAACACCGAGCTTTTGGACACCTTCGGGATAGAGAATGGCCACTTTGTTTTGAAAAAGGTCAATCACTTCACCGAGTTCCTGCTTGCCATTTAGCGTCGGCCAAATTGCTTCTTTTAAAATATCGGCAGCCTCTCCATAGGTATCGATCAATTTTTCTAGCGCTGTTTGTGCGCCAGGGTTCGCCTCCATTTCATCTTTATCGTTATTTTTAGTTCTATCTTTTGTGAGAGGCGCACATTGTTCGGTTATCACTTCAGTTGTGCGAGGACAAGGTTCTGATCGTATTTTGTTAGGCTGAGAATGAATGGGGGGGATTTCAATTTCTTCTTCTATTTCCTCTTTTTGACGTGCTTTTATTTCTTCTGTTCTTGGCGTTGGTGTTGATAAAGCCGCTTCCTCTTGATCGATGCGATCCACGATCTCTGCCTTCACTGGCTTTTAATAATGAGATATTATGCTGCGCTAAATCTACTTGCGAGAGGTGCCGATCTAATACGGTAACTATCTGCTCTCGTACCCACGTTAGTGCGAGATAAGGTACATCAGCTAATAGTGCCGGCAAGGAAGAGCAGCGACACGGCATGAATCTAACCAGCGCAAGCTGGGAAGCCAATTGACTAGATAACTGACTAACGACGAAAGAGAGAGAAAATGCGATTGCTAATTGCACTGATTTTACCGTGGCTGACATTTTTTACTATCGGTCGGCCGATAGCCGGCATCATCTGCTTGATTCTTCAGCTTACCCTGATTGGCTGGCTACCGGCGGTAGTCTGGGCTGTATACGCGTTGAGCCAGTACAAGACCGACAAAAAAATAGAAAGAGCCCTCGGTCAAAAGATGTGAACGAGATGGCTTTGGAGTAGGAAGCCGGCTTATGTCGATTGAATGCTCCATTGCTCCCCAGATTTCACTCTCGACTCGACACCCGTCAAGTCGAGTTCGACCTCACTGAATTGTTCAAAACGTACTGTTACTTGCTTGGATCACGAGCACTAAATCAAATTACCTTCAAGTGCTGTAAGCGAGATAAAAAATTGGATTTTGTAGAAGTCCAACGCTTCCGTATCGCAGAAATGATAAACACTTTCACCGCCGCCTTGGGGCTATCGTGGGCAGGCCACTCCTCCTATCTCAACTTGCCTCAGCTTTACTCAAATCCACACTAAACCCTAGTATTTATAAGACTTTCAGGGGTTTTTATTAGTCCTAACTGCCGCTCTGTTCCTCTATGCACCACGCTAAAAATGTGAGTAACTTTGCGCCATTCTACTCACAGCTTTAAGAAAATTACTCATGCAGAGGGTGAAGAAATTCATAGTGACATGCAGACCAATCCGTTTGATTGCTGTGATTGGGAGATCGATTGGCACAAAGGTGAATCGGTATCCGACGCAAAGAGCTTGAGTGGAATGTGCAATGCCTAGGTGGCGCCGGTACTGCATGTGCGCGGAACGACGTGCCTTTGCGTTGTGATTTACTCACCACAGGATGAACAGCTTTTTTAAGTTGGATGCGTCACGTTGTTTTATGAGCCTCTAGGAACATAAAGCAGCTGTTCATTAAGGTTAATTCTAAAATATTCCTACTATATTTAAATGATGAGGCTATATTTCATTCTTATCCAAAGCTAAAACATCTACGACTTCAATTTTTTTATTATTTTTAAAAATATCTGAAATACTATTTATCAATTCATCTATAGAAAGAGGTAATTTTCTCATTGTAAATGTTCCATTTGTAACTATGTTATATGCCCATAGTTTAAAATATTTTATGTCAGTTTTTTTTATCACTTATTGAATATGAGTAAATTCTTAATAAGATGAGAATCATGTCCTCATACTGAACTATCTCTAGTGTTTCCCATCCCGCTAACTCCTTAAGTACATATAAGAGTGTACCGCGCTGAATATGCCAACTCCCCCACGTGTGCCGCAGATCGTGCCACCTGAAATTCTTAATGTCAGAGGCTTTCAATGCCTTGTACCAAGCTTTGGTTGAAGTTTGAGTAACTGGTCTACCCTCGTAAACAAAGACACTATGCATATAGTCAATATGCCGTTCTTTCTCTTGCTGACGCTCTAAAATTTCTATCGCTTGTGCGGATGAAGACGATTCATGAGTACTTCGCTAAGCCTGAGAACGTACAAGCATTTGTTTCTACCTATCAGCCGCACCAATGGAGCGGCGCGATTCAGTGGATGTACGAGCAGATTCGACTTGCCCCACAATCCAATACTACGCCGCACCCCTTACGCACGCCTGCTACTAAGCTAGCTGCTGCGAGCGTCAATCCTCATGCGGAGCCAGTTGAGAGGTTGACGCATAAGATAGAAATGATGGGGTTGTAGTTAATTTCTTTTCGCTTTGAAATAGAAAAATTCGTTATCGCTATATAAACAGATAGCGATAAGAATAAAGTCTTGAGTAAGAAAAAGTGAAAATGGAATATATCTCATGAACCCTACATCGAAAAGTAATGCACCATCCCTAAATAACGCTAGCTTTCCTCTAAGTAGAAGAGATGAGTTTAATGCTGAAAAAGCCGCACAATCTAAAGAAACATTAAGAGCAGTGCTGGCTGGTCTCAAGAAGATAAATGAAGAGAACGACAAGCGAAAGAGAAAAGTTATACAGCAAAAAGTGATAAAGGATGTTGCAGAAGAAAGGAATATCTCATCTGGTACCTTCTTAGCTTATAGGTCTTACCTCAAGCCGGGATCACCTATTAACCTGCGTGCGAGAGAATTAGCGAAAGAAATAAAAGAAGGGGAAATAGATTTCCCTACCGCAGTAGAGAATCTTATGAGTGAAAGGGAAATTGGAAAGCTGGCTGCCATACGTTACCTTAATATTTTTATACAAGTTTTAGAGATAGCCTCAGAAGCTAAGCCAGTAAACAACAACGAAGGCACGGTTGTCTTAGAAGCGCAATTAGTAGAGAAATCAGCAAGCATCGGCAAATATTCGCTTGCATATATATTAGGGTAAAGAGCTGGATTTTCTAAAATGGCTTACTGCAGCCAGAAAATACATGAAAGAGCAGTAAAATTATGTTGAATGCAGATATTGATGAACTATTTTAAGTAAAGCCAGGACAAAAATCCCCGCCCTCTAGACAACGATTTTAGAATGTTGTTATTCATCGTCAACACGGATGCTGAATTAAGACGGAAATTCGACGATAAGCCGAAATTCGCGTACGGCACGTTCTGCTTAAGCACTGTGTTGACACTCACCGTAATGTGTCGCTGCTATCGCCGGGGTCGCGTCCGGCGCTGTAAAAAAATGCCAGTTTGGTGTGCTGGGCCAGTGTGGAAGTGGAAAGCTGAATCGCTCACAGGGAAGTTAGCTTTTGTTTTAACTTTCATATCGAGGAGCGGCATATGTCAAAGCAAAAGCGTTATGCCATTATGCCGTGCATAAGTTTCTCAGGAGAAAATCTGATAATTTTACCGTGGCTGTTTTTCATCTCAGGGTAATTCAATTGATTTTCAGATAAAGTATTGCCATTTAAATTAACTCCCTCAAGTGTCAAATCATATTCTGGATAATCTTTTGCATATCCTGATAATATTTCGAAAAATTTATCTACGCCTTCTTGAGTAATATTGTTATAGTCTATATGTAAGCTTTTCAGCCCCTTAGGTAATGACTTAGCTATATGCTCTAAACCTGAATTGCCAATTTGATTGTTAATTATCAATAAATACTCAATGGTCATGGTTTTAAGATATGGGGCTAACTCTTTTGCACCCGCCTCTCCAATTTGATTGTCGCGAATTAAAAAATTATCAACAACTCTACCCGCGAGAGCTTCTCCTAGAGTAGTAATGCATGAACGCATATCGAATCGTTGACAACTTAATCCTATGCGAGATAATTCTTTATTATTTGATATTATTAATTTTATTTTTTCAAATAGATCATTAATAAAATTATCTGAGTATGTTGACTCATCATAAAGTCTAGGTATGTTCAGCTGCAAAACTTGTATATCTGTTTTACGTGCTACTTCCTCTAGTGCTATCAGGACATTTTCACATCTTTCTTTACTATCTGGTTGAATAAGGAAATTCATGTACTGCATTTCATTCAGTGATGATGCTTGAAAAGCTGCCTGGATTTCCTCTTTTTTTAAAGAGCCTGCGCTAAATTTCCCCATTTCTATTTTCATGAATTCCATCATGGAATCACTAAACTGGATTTTTATTTTCTCTTCTGTTGTCCTATCTTTCATGACAAGATCATGATTTATTGAAAGCTGTGATGATATTTTATTATTTGATGTAATGTTGTTAATGTTCATTATTGATTTTCCTGTATTATTAAATTGTAAAATTTTTTAACTTAAAAAAATCGTCTTTTTTATAATAATCCTACCCGTTATTCCACTATAGATAATTTATTATAAATTATTCAAGATTATTACGATGCGTAAAGAACGGCATAGATAAAATTAGAAAAGCTTAAGGAAGCGTTAAAAAGTTGACATAAATTAAAGATATGATCCGGCGTAGATTAGTTGTGTAATTTTAAATCTCGATATAACATTATTAGATAAATAGAATGTAGTGATATAAATGTGCTAGTAAGCACAAATTCTACCAAAAAAATCCTTTTTAAACTCTCCAAAATTAAACTTAATAAGTTGTCCTGCCTCATTCTTTACATCTTCTAAATTAAATTGGTGCTCAAATAGACCATTTCCTATTAAGTCTATTTGTTCAATTTTTGTTTTTATCGTTCTTAATCTATTTAGTAAAAGATTTGCTCCATATAAGCTAATGCCTATTGCATTTATGTTTAAATATGTCAATTCTTCAGGTAAAGCATTAACAATATGCTGAAAACCTTCATCGCCAATATTATTGAAGCTTATATGTAATTTATTTATTTTTATATTTTTAATAATTCTAGACAAAATTAATACTTGTTTTTCTTCTATTTTATTTTCGCTCAATACTAGATTGATGACGTTTTTTCCCGCTAATGCTGCTCCAAATTTTTCTATAATTTTTTTGCCATTAAAGTTGGCTCGTCTTAAATTTATTTCATTAATTGTAAGGATTTTTTTATTTTGACTGACAATTGCTTCTAATCTATTTACAAAATATATTATATTACTAGCAAAAATTCCACCTCCAATTATGGAAAGATTTTCTATATTTGTTTTTTCTGATAAAATTTTAAGTAATATCATAGATTTGCGCATCTCACAATCATAAAAATCAACTTTAATATGCTGTATATTTTTTAAAAGATATTGAATGCTATATTCAGCCTGATCATCTGTATAGTACGATGGCTTATTTAAAATAGTATGAATAATTTCATTGCATTCTTTCATCTGCTTTTCAATGCTAAAAGAAAGTATTTTATTTATGTCTCTCGTGAATCTTTTTTTTATATGTACGAGAACTGCTATATCTTTGCAAGTTAATTTTGAATCATGAAAAATATAGTTTTGTGAAAATGAAGGGGAGTCGCTTGTTCTAATAATAATATGATTTTTTATGATTTCATTTAATATTTGATGAACTCTTTCATGAAATACTCTAACCCATAAAGCGGAATATAAATTAAAGGCCGATTTTATAGGCTCATAGGGTGTGACTAAAAAATAAAGAATTTTTTCTATCAATTCTGGTGGTAAATAGGGCGCTGCGGTAGAAATAGATGCTTCTTTTTCTTCTATAGCATTTATTTTTTCATCTGCTGATGCAGCTAAAGGTAAGGCAGGGTGGCTTGAGGATGAACAGATCGCAGGAGAAAACATGATGTACCTTATTTTTAGTCTGAATTTCTTAAATTCAAACTCAGTCTAGGTAGTTGCCATGCTTATGTAACTACGCTTTTTAACTAATTTTGATGATCATGTAGTGTGCGAGCTACGCTAAAACCATGTAAAGGGAGAAGCATGGCAAAACGAGAAGGTCGAGGAAGCATAGGCAGTTTTTCGCGTGGTACTGAACTATGGCTGAATTAAGCCCGGTTTTTTCTAGCAGCGGTGAAAGCACCACTTATAGTGGCTGTGTTAGCCGCTATATCAACCACAGGCATCTATTTCTGGAAAGCTACGACTGCTAATGAGAAATATGCCTTAGAGCGTCATGTACTTGCGTATACGCTTGATGCGTTCTTTATGCCTGAGCCTCAATCCTGTATCTTATTTTCTGCTTCAGCCATACCAATTAACACTGAAGGATAAGTCGGTATTTCATTACACATCCGATTTTCAAGGTGTATGCGCAATTATAAAAGCAATAATAATACATAAAAATTTCATAAATTAATGATATTTTTATTATTTATTATATCAAATAAGCGTACTATCAAAATTTATTCGCTATTTTAAACAATCATTCGTCATATAAAATACAATCCATAAGGCGTGGCTTATTATTTTATACGACAAAAATATTATAAATTTAATTTAAAGATACTTTTGCATTGCTATAAATATTAATTTTTTAAATTGCCAAATATCGGCAATATAAATATATTATTTAAAGGAGTGGTTATGTCAGTTTTATCTGTATCAGGAAGTGTAAATAGCTATAGGCAGTGTAATTCAAAAATAAAATCATCTGATGATCTAGATTTACCGAAAACTAGGTTCAACCCTAATAACCTATGTACACTATGGGATGATTTAAGTAAAAGGAGAAAACTATCAGAAAATGGATTGACTGAAAATAAAATTCTTGTAAGTGAAAATTCATTCCATCCATCATTTAACTCTTCTCATCTCACGCGAGATCAGAGTTACAGAATGGTTTCCACCGTTTGCTGCTTTTGAGAGTGCAAGGAGAAGCGCATGGCGCCAAGGGGGAGGGAAGACCTGATATCGGCTGGAGAGCATCTTGGGCTTTCCAGAAAGGATAATTTAGCCGAAAAATAAAAGAGCTATTCATCAAATCATTTTTCGTTCCAAAGCGCAGTAATTGCCGCAATCCCATAAGCACCATGCCCCTGAGCATTATTTAAATCTTCTCTTTTCATTCCTCCTAACGCATAGACTTGGCGATTGGTAGAGGAAGTCAGCTTTGCAAAATTATCCCAGCCTAAAGGCTTTGCTTCAGGGTGGCTTTGCGTATGCAAAACAGGAGATAAGGTGACGAAGTCCACCCCAATGCTTTCAGCTTTTTTTAGCTGCGCCTCATTGTGGCAAGCTGCAGATACAAGCTTGTTCGTGCCCAACGGACGGTTTTGACAGGACATTAGTCGTGCGCTATCTAAATGCACGCCGTCTGCATTTAGCTCAATTGCTTTTTGGGGGGTGGAATTTAACAATAAGAGAGCCTGATATCGATGGCAGCAAGCCAGTACTTGTTGGGCTAATGATTCATATATTTTAGGGTCTAGTTTTTTGGCCCTTAGCTGTACTAATCGAATTCCTGAGATAAGCGCTTTTTCGAGGTGAGCCATGAAATCGGAAAGCTCATCTGAACCGCTTGGCTCAGGCGTAATAAGATATAGATGCGGCAACTGGGAAAACGTTGGAATAGAAGTCGATAGTTTCATAAAAAAATCCTCCAGAAGCCAAAAGACTAATCGCTAAAAAATTAAAAAGTACTTCATTTAACTTATGGTAACTAGTCATAGTTTAAGCAGAATATCCAACTTATACTTTTATTTATGGCAGTAGGGGCCATGAGTGATGGGTAGTTATAAAGGTGGCTTAAGGCTTAATTTTTTATACTGCTCAACTACTGAAAAAGCTCGTTTTATGGCTAATTAGAAAACAGCGGAAAAGATTGATGGGGAGTTCTACTATGCCAGCAATCACACCTTTATTTTCTTCGAACATGGGAATACCCCAAGTAAATTACTCATCTACTTCGTCGAGCGCATACGCTCACCAGCGTACCCGTACGTTAACCGCCTCTTCTATTCCTTCTACATTAACGACGAACTCTGACACTGCTACGTTAACCACTGGAGCAGCTGATTTTGATCATCCTCGGTCATCAGTTGATTCTAACTCTTCTACGTTAACAGCCTTCTCTACCATTCCTTCTGCTCTTATCTCCTCCTACTCACGTTCAGGGCGCACACGTGTAGATACGGCTGAATTAGCTGCGCAAGGGATTTTTTCTTTTAAGAGACTTGTACGAGCTTCATCTTTGACGTTCTTGAGCGGATTCATCGTTCTATGCGTAGAAAATTATAGAGAGGCTAATGGAAAACATGAGCCTCGCTTGCATGACATAGGCAGTGTTTTGATCTGCGTTGGTATATTCGGCGCGCTCGCCGCCATCATTCGGCATATAGAGGCTAAAAAGCAAGCATCGCTGCAGCGCAGCGTTTGATTCTAATGCTCAATAATTAGTGGGTTAATTTTCCCCGTGAAGAATTATTCTGGAACTTGTTTCCCGATCTCAGCCCACCCCATGATCAGATGGCTTAATAGTACCGGCTAAAGGAGATATTAAAAATGTTGCCATTGTCAAATTCCACCATAAAACCTGTAGTGCCATATCAGTTGGAGGACACTACTCTTAGAGGTAGTGAGCCGCATAGTGTAGAGATGGGGATGGAAATAAATGACCATTGTTATTCAAGTGATGGTTGCTTGTTGGCGCTAGCCGCAAAGAATGGTGAGATTGGGCTGTATGAAATTGAAACTGAAACTTTCAAATTCGCAGGCGTGCTCAAAGGGCATAGCACTGAAGTATTCAGTGTGACTTTTTCACCAGACAGTAAGATTCTTGCGTCAGCAAGTGAGGATGCGGAGTTGAAACTTTGGAGTGTGCACAGCGGAGAAGCGCTACATACCCTAGAAGCCAGTGATTGCGTATGGAGTATGAGTTTTTCACCAGACAGTAGCTTATTAGCGTCGGGAAACGACGACGGTACAGTGCAGCTATGGAGTGTGGAGGATGGAGAAATGCTGTATACGCTTGAAGGGCATGACGCTGCAGTGTTTAGCGTGAACTTCTCGCCAGGCGGAGAAGTGCTGACATCCATCGACAATAATGAGAGGATGAAATCATGGAATTTGGGGAATTACATTCAAGGGATATCCACTAAAAATAGCAGGTCTCCTGAGAGACTAGCAGAACATGAGTTCTTGCCTCTAACAGAGAGGAATCTAATCAATATGACTAATCGAGAAGCAGAGCGCCTAAGCCAAGTAGGCTATGACGAAGAAGACCTTGGGCTCATGCTGGCCTGAAGCTCAAAAACTTTAGTGAACTATGCTTGGCGCGAGCGAGCGCCAAGTCGTCCGTAAGCAAGCAAATTTGAAACTGATAGAATGCACTCCCACCATACACGCTCAATCAGATGTCGCCTATGGTATGCCCCGTGTGCATGCTGAACTCATGAAATAGGATTGGATTGTGAGTCGTCAGCGTGTGGTGCGGCTGATGCGAGGGGGTGTGTCGTCGCCGCTACCAGGTTGCCACAACGCAGCGCAACCCGCGGGCATCCTCCTGCGTCGGATTTGGTGAATCGTCAATTTATTGCCCAGGAGCCTAATCAACGGTGGGTAGCAGATGCCACGTATATGCCGACTTGGGCAGACTTCATTTATCTGACCGTGGTTCTGGATGTATGGAGTCGACGCGTGGTGGGGTGGGCCATTGGCGGGTCTCTTGCCAAGCTTATGCTGGGCGCCATCAATAAAAAGTAAAGTAGAAACACGCTTAGCCGTATTTACCTGGATGAGGCATGGTACAACCTCAACATAGGCAAAGCAGATCTGGCCACATCGGATATATATTCCACATCGCAAAACATTTTTGCACCTGCTTCCACATCAAAAATGGGAGTCCTTAACTGTCCGCGAAAATGGGTTAACTCCAATACCTGCGCACACATCTCGTTTTTACCATAGGAACAGCGGGGCCTATCAGACCATTGCACGCCGAAGCGTGCCATTAATAAAAGGAGATTCTCGTGGGTAAAAACCCTGTAGACGATCTATCAGGACAATCCCAGTCAACCGGCATAGAAGGGATACCAGCCCCAAGCGGCAAAGCCAACCTTATCGACACCGACTACGTTATCGGGCAGGACAATATCCGAGGCCAGTTCTCTTTTTCTCTGGATATTCACGGTAAAGTTTTCATCATCTCTGCGGCTACTATTCTGCTGTTCGTCATCGTGACGCTTGCACTGCAGAACGAAGTCGAACCGCTTTTCAGCGCCATGCGCAGTTGGTTGACTGAGCATCTGGCCTGGTTCTTCATGAGTGTCGCCAATATCTTTGTGGTGTTATGTCTGGCGCTGATTGTCTCGCCACTAGGCAAGGTTCGATTGGGCGGTAGGGATGCCACGCCAGATTATTCGTACCTGGGCTGGCTCTCGATGCTGTTTGCCGCCGGGATGGGTATTGGCCTGATGTTCTACGGCGTAGCAGAGCCCATGTCCCATTACTCTGCGGCCATGGGAGGTGTCACACTCGACGCCGCCGGGGCGCGTACCGACTGGGCCCCTCTGGGCGGCGCAGCGGGCGACATGAAAGCCTCCGCCGACCTGGCTATGGCCGCGACGATCTTCCACTGGGGCCTGCACCCTTGGGCCATCTATGCCATCGTTGGTTTATCTTTGGCTTTGTTTTCCTTCAACAAAGGCTTGCCGCTTTCGATACGCTCGATCTTTTACCCACTGCTAGGTGAGCGCGTCTGGGGATGGTCCGGCCACATCATCGACATTCTGGCGGTATTCGCCACATTGTTCGGGCTGGCGACTTCGCTGGGCATCGGTGCCGAGCAGGCCGCAGCGGGGATTGAACACCTGTTTGGCATTCAATCTACCAACGTGAGCAAAGTCGTGCTGATCATCGGCATCACCCTAATTGCCCTGTGGTCGGTGCTCGCCGGGCTGGAGAAGGGCGTCAAGCTGCTTTCCGAAATCAACATGGGCCTGGCGCTGTTGCTGCTATTGTTCATTATTGTGGTTGGGCCAACTCTGTCTATCCTCACCGGCTTCTTCAAGAATCTAGTGACTTATGCCGAATATTTACCGGCGCTTTCCAACCCCTTTGCTCGCACAGATACCAAGTTCACCCAAAACTGGACGGCGTTCTACTGGGCCTGGTGGCTCAGTTGGTCGCCTTTCGTAGGTATGTTCATTGCCCGTGTCAGCCGTGGCCGTACCGTCCGCGCCTTCTTGATATCAGTTATGTTGGTGCCTTCGCTGGTGTCGGTATTGTGGATGACTACCTTTGGCGGAACCGCCATCGACCAGGTCGCCCTCCAGGGTCTTAGCGAAGTCAAGGATGCGGTGTTGGAGCTCAAGCTGTTTGCTATGCTCGAAGGGCTCCCGCTTAAGGAAGTCACGTCACTGCTCGGTATCGTGCTGGTGATGGTATTTTTCATCACCTCTTCGGATTCCGGCTCCCTGGTCATCGATACGATCACCGCCGGCGGCAAGGTCGATGCGCCCGTTCCACAGCGTGTCTTCTGGGCCATCATCGGAGGGCTGATTGCCATTGCCCTGTTGTTGGGTGGAGGTTTGATCGCATTGCAAGCCATGGCGGTCTCCACTGGGTTACCGTTTGCCATTGTCTTGCTGCTGGGCTGTATTTCGCTGGTCAAGGGATTGATGTCTGAACCGCGAGCCTGACGCGTTAATCTCATTGTGGCGAGGGAGTATGCTCCCTCGCCACAATGTCATTTCAATCCCACAATTGCCTGATGGCGATGGATGGGCTGTAGTGAGTGGCTATTTGTGCTTGCAGCAGCTCCGCGGTAGCCAGGGCATCAGTCAAGGCATGATGGGCGTGATAGGGCGGCAGATGGTAACGCGCGCGACTGTCCGCCAGCCGGATAGAGGCAGGGGAGCGCCGAAACAGCCGGTAAAGCCAACCGCGATCACCGCGGACCTGCCGCGCCTCCAATTGCATGGTGTCAATTACTGGGAAATGCAGGCCTTCCCCAAAGTAATGGCGTAACGCCTGATCCAGAAAGTTGCGCTCAATGGCTCGGTAATGCACGACCATGATTTTCCTTTCCATTGTCTCCAGCACTTTTTTCATGACGTCCGGCAACCGAGGTGCATGGCGGACGTCAGCGTGGGTGATGCGGTGAAACGTCACCGATTCATGACTCAGCTGCGAAGGCTTGATCACCCAATACAAGGCTTCGCCACAGCGTATCCGCTTCAGAGTGAAAGGCAGCAGGCCGATACTGACGATACTATCGGTGCGCGCATTCAAACCGGTGGTTTCCAGGTCCATGGCTAGCAGCTCTACCTGCTCCAGCGGGGTCTGGGCGCTGATTGAGCCAGCCTGATAGAAACGCTGCAGCAGGGGGTGCCGGGCTTGCTGCGCCAGTAGCTTGAAGCGTGCCGCCCAGTCTAGCGCTTTCTGCCCCTTCGGTATCTGTGGGTTGTTCATCGTGTTGGCCGGGCGTGTCCGGGATAACGGAACCGCAAGAATTTCTGCGCATTACTCAATACCTGAAACGCTTCCTTGAGGTTGTGACGCTCAGTCGTGGAAAAGCGCTCGGGCTCGATGTAGTTGTCCGGTTTGCTGCCTTGTTCGATGGCATCGGCCTGGTGTCGAATGCGCACCATCGAAAGAAATTCTAGTGCGTAGCGTAAATGCTCGATGGCTTCGGGTTGCACCAGCTGCGTGGTGCTGATGGCTTCGAGTCGATCAAAGGAATTTTGCGCCGTAGTCCCGCAAGCCAGAGCATGAATGCGGATCAGGTCGGTCAGGGGCGCTGTACCACGGCCCTTGAGGTTGATGATCTGTTTCTGCCTGCCATCGGTTTCCATCACGAACGTGCGAAAGAAACCCAACGGTGGCGTCCGGTTCAATGCATTACGGGCCATCGCCGCCAGGAAGGCGGGCGTCACGCTGGATTTTTCAGCGCAGAGTGCCTTTAGCTCGTCCACCATTTCCAGCTGACCATAGACCCCATCCAGATCAAAGAAGATGTAACTGTTGAGAAGGGTAGCGGCGTTCGGCTTCTCGATCCACTGGCTGAAATAGTCGCGCCACACCCTTAATGGCTGACGCCATTGGGCATTGGTTGCCATGATGCCGCCCTTGCAGTAGCTATAGCCGCACTGTGCGAGCCCGTCGCTGACGAAGGTGGCCAGTTTCATGAAATATTCGTCGTGCTGCGCCGGGTCGAATCTATCGTCCAGCACCAGTGCGTTGTCCTGGTCGGTGACCAACAATTGCTCGTCCCGCGCCATCGATCCCAGCACCATGAAGCAGTACGGAACCGGAGGCGGCCCCAGCTCCCGCTCGGCCAATTCAAGCAATCGCTGGGTGAAGGCGCGGCCAATGCCGGAGATGGCGCTGCCGATCATATGGGCCGTCGCACCGTTGCGCACCATGCGAAGGTAAGTGCCGCGCAGATCCCTGATCAGCGATCGCAGACCGTTGACAGAGGTCTGGTTGGAGATGCTGTTAACCAGGTACAGGCTGCTCTGGGACTCGTGCCGGATAATGTCTGACAGGTTGATCAGGCCCAGGGCGCGGCCCTTGCGTACCACCGGCAGGTGATGAATATTGCTCCTGAGCATGCACAACATGGCGTCGAACACCGAGTCATCGTCTTGGATGACCACCGGATCGATCGACATCACTTCGCCGATGGCGATGTCGCCAGTGCGGTTGGCGGCTACCACGCGAGTACGCAGGTCCCGGTCGGTGACGATGCCAAGCATTTTTTCCGAATTTTGCCCGGCTGGCTCCAGGACTACGACACAGGAGACACTTTCCTGGGACATCAGCCGTGCGGCTTCGTGCACGCTAGTCTTGGGCGTCACCCAGACCAGATCCCGCGAAATCAGCGCACGGGACTTGAGCTGGATCAGCTCGCTTGCACGCCCCTGGGCCTCGACGGCCGACTTCAGCCTTGAGTGACCTTCGGCCTCGACAAAATCGGCGAAGCTATCATATTGCTCACACAGCTGGGCAAAAACATCCGCTGGGATGAAATAGATCAGGCTGTCTTCAAGGGCCCGTGCCGGGAAGCGAACCTTGTTACTACGCAACAAGCCGGCCTGACCGAAGATATCGCCCTCCACCAGACGGTTGTAAAGCTCGCCACTGCGCCGATAAATTTCGACTGCGCCACTGCGCACATAATGCAGGTCGTGAATGGCGGCACCGGCTTCGAGGATCTCACTGCCGGCCTTGAAATAGCTGACCTCGACGCGTCGGGCGACGGCTTCCAGGGTTTCCTGGGGCAGGGCATCGAAAGGGGGAAAGCGGTGAAAATGCTCGCTGATTTCCAGTAACTCGATCTGCATGGAACCTCGTGGTGTCAACAGCAATTGATATAGTTTTTGAAGAAGCAGTAACCCTGCCCAAACTTTTTACTGCAGCAACTTAAATGACGTTCATATTGATGAACAAGAGATTGATAACCAATTGAGGAATGCAAACGAATTGAATTATAAAATTCCTCAATTCAAGTCACTCAATCAAATTCGCGCTAATCGTTTGATAAAGATATGAGTTATGGCCATATTGATAAAGGTTTCCGCATGATGCGTATAAATTTCATAACCTTTAGGCAAACGCCGAGACCCGCCTAATCAAGCGAAAGTACGCTCAACAATCCATCGCTTAGGCAACACAGCAAAACAAGATTTGTCGGTTCGCTTGAGCGCGGTGAGTATCCAACAAAACAAGGCTTGAGCCCAATCAATCAGGGTCCCGTGTAGCCTCCATCGGCAAACGCCATACGAAGAGAATGGGGTCTGCTCACGAAATGGAAAAAATCGTACGCTAAGCCGAAGTGCGGCTGTTGGGCGCATACTAGTTCCGTGAAGGCGTAGTCGTGCGGATTTGATGCTCGCAAGAAGCGAAGCTATGAAGCGGAAGCGCGGCTCATAGCCGATCGGTGAACTGTAACATCGGATACGTAAACAGGAAGAAGTGCGCCACATTCAGACCGAAGTGGGCCGTGATGGCAGCTGGCAGTCCGCCAAAGCGATATGTCAATCCGTATCCGATGCCCGCGACGCTCCCGAGCACCATCCATTGCCATCCGCCTGAAATGTGAGCTAGACCAAACAGTCCGGCCGCCACGCATAAGGCGATCACGTTTCCCCATCTCCAACGCTGGAGGAGCCTCTCTAGGCCGCCTTGCAGATAGCCGCGAAACAAAGCTTCCTCGGTAAGCGTGACAAGCAGTAGATTGTTCAGCATCCACAACCAGCTATCGGCAGGCCACTTCGGCACCCACGCGACGCGTCCGAGCAACAGGGCAACAGTCAGGCAGGTCACCACTGTGATCAGCAAACCCGCGATGCCGGACACCAACGACGCTCGCAGCTCATACGACGGCCGAATCCAGGGAAGCACCAGCAGTAGCCAGAAGCCGATCAGCGGTTTGTCCAGGTTGAGATACATCGTAAAGGGCATGGCATCCGGCGTGAAGCGCACGGGACCAATGACCTGGAGGTTATGGAAGCCTGGTAACCAATGCATGCAAAGTGCAATCGCAAGTGCCAGAAACAGCATGTGCCCGGCATATTGGACATGTAGTTTGCGACCTGGCGAGACCGCATAAGCGGCAAGGAAGAGCAACGCGACAGGGATTGAGGCCAGGAGACCCAATTGCCCATTCGCCAGCGCGGCACCATAGCCCAAAACCAGTAGCGCCAGACCCAGCCATCGGAACGCTGCAGTCCACGTTGCTGGCACCGCCAGAAAGATCGCGAGCCACGGTAATGAAGACATAGTTACTCCTCAAAATTGCCTTTTTCTGTTAGCGGACGTACTGAATCGTCTGAATTTCGTCTGGGAGTATACTTTAACCGGATGTCAGGATAGGCCATCCGTTCTGGCTAAATAGCCTACACGTCATGTCAAGGCAAAGTTCAGATGCCGTATGGCCAACAAAGTTGAAATGTCGCAATCTAGTCTAAATTCAGCCTGAAAAACGAAGCATTAGAGCCGATCAAAGATCAAATTGTGTGTGACGGTTGCCCCTACCTTGATTTCACCTACAGTAGGGAGCCTATCCATCACATTAAAAAAACAGATGGGGAAGGGCTTGTATAGATTTTTCCTTTGCCTGCCTTAAATAGCAAATTACACTCTTCGCTTGATATTAAATCAGCGCTTCCCTATTAGCATTATTCCAATAGTCATTTTTTTAATAAAAGGGAAATCTTCATGCCTGCTGCTATTCCTATTAATCCAACTTCCGCTCCTACATGGTTACGCTACTCTCCTTCTTATGTCTATTCTTCTCCTCCCATTCCCACTCGGTTAGAAGCATGTCAAGAAAAACTTATCGCTGTAATAGAGCAATCTAGGCAATTAAGTTTAAGTATCCATAAAGATAGCTTTACGCCAGAGCGTCGAAAAGAGATGTGCGAGATATATGAAACATTGACGCAATACCAAGAGCGGCTTATTGAACTGAAAAAAAGCGATCCTGAACAAATGGTCCACGATCTAAAATGGATTACTTTAGGTGTAAGTGCTGTAATAACAGCCGCTATTGAATATAAATTAGCAACCTTCCTTGCGAGTCTATTCAGCACTTGGCCAACATTATTACTGTCAGGCTTAATGGCGATCATGGTTGTCAGCTCTGATTTCCCTGAATTACAAGAAGGAAATCCTGAGCAAATACCTCATAACTTAAAATCGAGCACTTTGGTAAAGGCTGCCATAGCAGGCACCATTACATATAAATTAGCCCCCACCATTGTTAATTTATTCAACCAGAGAACATGGTCAGCATTATTATTGTCAAGCCTAATGGGGCTAAAGGGTGCCTATTCTGGTACTCAACCTTTGAACGAGCTTATTTTTACGGTGATGTGGATTAATGAATCCTCTGGTGGATTAGAAATTGTAGGTATTGAATCCGACTTAACGAATGTAGAAAGAATGCTTGAGGCCGCTTCGCGAAATCTTAATTAAAAGGACTACAGGATTTTGCTAGGAATATATCCAGGTTTAGCCATTAAAACCCTCAGCTCAGCGGTATAAATCGCTCAGCTGGTTAGAGAGCAGACATTTCAAGTTTGCCCAGATACGACATTACAACTTTGGTCTTACACGTTATGTCAAGGCTAATTACAAATGTCTGGTTTCTGGCTAAATAGAAATGTCTGATTCCTATTATTTAATTGGATGTGGTGTCTCTTTGTTGTTGCGATGAGCTGCTACTTGCATAACAGCCGTTGTTAAATCCTCTGTTGTAAATTCATGCTGCTTTTTTGTTCCTGCCTGGCGCTTTTTCTGATTCGGGACAATGCCTTGATTAGATCTCGATGGAGAATCCGATGCACGGCGATTATCACGTTGCGCTTGTAGAAGTTGTGCTGTTTGGAGAATATGGCTTAATCGTTTATGTTCTACCACTGCACCATGATTTATTTCAGACAATCTGTCATAGCGTTGATAATCAAGGGCTATGCCGTTAGCACATAGTTCAATGCGGCCATCAGGATATTCGTAGACTTCAATGTATTGATTCATCAACTTGCGTGTTTCAGCGGTATCGTTAAGCAGATAAATCACGCGATCATATTGCACGGTCAGTGAATGCGTTACACGGCGGGGCTCGCGCCATGTAAAAATCGTATCGAGAGCCTCATCTTCACGCAGTGGACGGTGCGCATTGAAGTTGCTTTTAGGGGGCTTTGCAAAACGCGCATTAAAATCAGCAATAAAGCGCGGGATAAAAGCATTGGCTGCTTCTTTATTGCTAATGCCACGTAATCGAAGTTCTTTCACTAACCGATCTTGCAACGTCAGATTAGCTCTCTCAACGCGCCCCTTTGCCTGACTTGAATTCGCACAAATATTTTCAATATTAAGCTCATACATGGCACGACCGAAATGGGTCATCCCTTTATCGCTACGTGTGGCAGGTTGCGCACTACGGAAAATAGTGGCTTTATCACTATAAAATGCAACAGGTTTACCGTATTTTTCTAAGTAAGCGCGTGTTGCTTCAAAGTAGCTGAAAGTGGATTCAGTAGGGGTAAAGTGTAAATGCATGATGCGGCTCGTTGCATCGTCCACGTATACCAGCAAGGTACAAGCAGGGCCTCGATCTTCGAACCAAGCGTGGTCGCTACCATCAATTTGAATCAATTCGCCCAGGCAGGCTCGTCGATTTCTAGGCTGGTAAATCTTAGGAGGGCGTTGTCGTCTAGGCACCCATAGATTGGCTTCAATCATCAAGCTGCGCACCGTTTCCTTGGCCAGCTTGATGCCATGGCATTCACAGAGCTTTTCGCATGCCAATGTAGGGCCAAAGTCTGAATAATGCTCACGAATCAGCGCAACTGCACGAGACACTACATTCGCTGAGAGTTGATGATTACTTGCCTTGCCGCGATGGCAAGAAGGCATTCCAGACGCGCCAAATTGGAGATAGCGATCAACAATTCGCGTAATTTGCCGAGTGCTTAACCCTAGGCGCTCTGCGGCTTGGTAATGCTTCAAACGACGTTCGATAACAGCTTCTATGACCTTGACTCGGTCAAGTTCGCGCATGCTCATCGTAATACATCCAGGTTTAGCCATTAAAACCCTCAGCTCAGCAGGATAAATTGCTCAGCATAGGGTTAAAAACAAGACATTTCTATTTAGCTAAAACCGGACATTACTACTTAGCCGCTACACGTTATGTCAAGGCTAATTACAAATGTCTGGTTTCTGGCTAAATAGAAATGTCTGATTCCTATTATTTAATTGGATGTGGTGTCTCTTTGTTGTTGCGATGAGCTGCTACTTGCATAACAGCCGTTGTTAAATCCTCTGTTGTAAATTCATGCTGCTTTTTTGTTCCTGCCTGGCGCTTTTTCTGATTCGGGACAATGCCTTGATTAGATCTCGATGGAGAATCCGATGCACGGCGATTATCACGTTGCGCTTGTAGAAGTTGTGCTGTTTGGAGAATATGGCTTAATCGTTTATGTTCTACCACTGCACCATGATTTATTTCAGACAATCTGTCATAGCGTTGATAATCAAGGGCTATGCCGTTAGCACATAGTTCAATGCGGCCATCAGGATATTCGTAGACTTCAATGTATTGATTCATCAACTTGCGTGTTTCAGCGGTATCGTTAAGCAGATAAATCACGCGATCATATTGCACGGTCAGTGAATGCGTTACACGGCGGGGCTCGCGCCATGTAAAAATCGTATCGAGAGCCTCATCTTCACGCAGTGGACGGTGCGCATTGAAGTTGCTTTTAGGGGGCTTTGCAAAACGCGCATTAAAATCAGCAATAAAGCGCGGGATAAAAGCATTGGCTGCTTCTTTATTGCTAATGCCACGTAATCGAAGTTCTTTCACTAACCGATCTTGCAACGTCAGATTAGCTCTCTCAACGCGCCCCTTTGCCTGACTTGAATTCGCACAAATATTTTCAATATTAAGCTCATACATGGCACGACCGAAATGGGTCATCCCTTTATCGCTACGTGTGGCAGGTTGCGCACTACGGAAAATAGTGGCTTTATCACTATAAAATGCAACAGGTTTACCGTATTTTTCTAAGTAAGCGCGTGTTGCTTCAAAGTAGCTGAAAGTGGATTCAGTAGGGGTAAAGTGTAAATGCATGATGCGGCTCGTTGCATCGTCCACGTATACCAGCAAGGTACAAGCAGGGCCTCGATCTTCGAACCAAGCGTGGTCGCTACCATCAATTTGAATCAATTCGCCCAGGCAGGCTCGTCGATTTCTAGGCTGGTAAATCTTAGGAGGGCGTTGTCGTCTAGGCACCCATAGATTGGCTTCAATCATCAAGCTGCGCACCGTTTCCTTGGCCAGCTTGATGCCATGGCATTCACAGAGCTTTTCGCATGCCAATGTAGGGCCAAAGTCTGAATAATGCTCACGAATCAGCGCAACTGCACGAGACACTACATTCGCTGAGAGTTGATGATTACTTGCCTTGCCGCGATGGCAAGAAGGCATTCCAGACGCGCCAAATTGGAGATAGCGATCAACAATTCGCGTAATTTGCCGAGTGCTTAACCCTAGGCGCTCTGCGGCTTGGTAATGCTTCAAACGACGTTCGATAACAGCTTCTATGACCTTGACTCGGTCAAGTTCGCGCATGCTCATCGTAATACATCCAGGTTTAGCCATTAAAACCCTCAGCTCAGCAGGATAAATTGCTCAGCATAGGGTTAAAAACAAGACATTTCTATTTAGCTAAAACCGGACATTACTACTTAGCCGCTACACGTTAATATATGATAATTTGTATTATGTAAAATTTATGGGATTTTCAACAACAACGAAAACCGTCGCTGCCGGAGATCTAATGCCCTGGCAACCGCAGACCTGAAAACCCCATTTCTGTTTTCATCTTGTAGAGCAGAGATCAAGGTTAAGAGGATCGCTTCTGGAAGCGTTTTCTGGGAACCTAATATCCGTGCCGCTACAGACCTGACATACTCGGAATTATTTCGTAGAGCAGAAATCAAAGCAGGAATAGTAACCTCTGGCAGCGTTTCCTGAGCTTCTAATGGCCAGGTAACTGCAGATCTGACAGACTGCTTTTTGTCTTGTAGAGCAGAGATCAAAGCTGAGATAGCTTTCTCTGGTAGCGCTTTTTGGGTAGCTAATGCCCTACTCGCCTCCAATCTAACAACCTCATTTTTATCCTGTAGAGCAGCAATCAAAACTGAAAAAACTATTTCTGACGCTGTGGCCTTCTTGAGAAAATTATTTTAAATAAAAATATAACTACATTAGATTTAAGTAATAATAAAATATCAAACAAATTTTCATCTGTCTTAGCTCAATACCTTAAGTCTACAAGAATTGACAATTTACATTTAAGTAATATAGAAATTATCGGTGAAAGCTTACGATATATTTTTGAATCGATTCCAAAAAATTTAAAATATTTAAAATTAAGTGGCAATAATATCAAGGGGTTTTGCAGAGGTTCCCTAGAATTCTTGGCTCAGTATGTAATAAAAAATGCCTGTTTTTGCAAAAGCAAAAACAGGCATTTTTTATGGATAGAAAAAACTATATAGAGAAGGGGATGATAATTTTTTATTATCGGATCAATTTAGTATTGAGTAAGAAGAGCGCGTTGTCCGAGATAGGGTTACTCCTTAGATTCATTCTCCCGCTCCAGCGCGTACTCGAGCTGGTCTTGCAAAATGCCAGCAATAGTAGGATTTGGTTCCTCTACCAATTTGAGCAGTTCACCGACTTCATTGCTAGATGGCAGATAAGGCTGGTTAAAAACTATCCTCACTGCTGCCTCATTCCCATTTTCAACAGCAGCATGCAACACAGCTAGTTCCCCTCCCAATTTTGTTATCAGGCGATGAATCATGTCTGGCATACGGTCCGCTACTAGTGCTAGTAGCGCAAAATTTTCCGAGGGACGTGCCTCATAAAAATGTGACCTTGGTTTATAAAAACTTGACTCATGAAAGCAGTCGCTTTCAATAAGCGCGTTAAATATTTCAGGAAGATTATTTTCAACTGCCATCGTTAATGGAGACTTTCGGTCGACGTCTCCGTGTAGCAGATATACGTTCGCGTCGTACTTGCCTAAAAGTTGGATTATATCTAAACGTTTATTAGAAATCGCAAGGCTGAGCGGAGTATGCTCTCCGTGGAGAGTATTTGGGCTTACGGCGCCCTTGAGGAAAAGCTCCACTATATCGGCATCGGCATCGGCTTGATCTTGTGACACGGACGCATGCAATAGGGTCCATGTAGCGTCATCATCTTGTCTTGCCCCTTGACTCATCAAATATCGAATTGCAGGCATGTGACGGTGCGTGATCGCATTGAGCATTAGGTCGTTTTTAATCTTATTAAATACCTCTTCATTCTCTCCAATTAAAAACTTTAATATGTGAACGTGTCCCTTAAAAGTTGCGGTGTAGAGCAGTTGTTCTATGTCTTCAGTGAACTGCTCTTTCATCACCGCAGCCAAACGCTTTAGTGTATCAAGTTGGCCATTGAGAACTGCGATATCCAATAGGGACTCAGCTTCAGTATTCTGCTGAAATAGGTCAGCATTATGCTCAACCAAAAAACGAATTATATGCAACTGACCTGCAGCAGTTGCAGTAAACAATAGATTTTGTTTGAGCTTATGAAATTCCTCTTCAAACTTCTTAGCTAGAAACTCTAATATAGAAATAGAGCCGTTAGCAGTGGCCGCTTCCAATAGAACCTCTGGAGCCTTGAACAGGTCCGGCATAAAATAAGCTAAAAAGGTTACTACACCGAGGTTACGCTTGCTGATAGCTTTTAATAGGGTGGAATTGTTTGATAATGCCCCTAGATTACTCAAAGTTTGAGCTATATGTAGCTGATTTGCAGCAATTGCAATTGGCCATAGATACCCTTTATGGTCATTCAATACCGTTTCCAATTTCTGAGCTAAAAACTCAAATATAGAAAAGGATCCCTTCGCAGCAGTGACTTCTAACAGGCGCTCTGCCTGCGCAGTGTTCGGGGTTAGCATCGAATTAAATAAAAAAGTTACGGTCTTGAGGCTATGATGGGCAATGGCAAGATCTATGTTTGCCCATACCCCTCGTTCAGACAAAAATTGCACTACGTCCACGTGATCATTAGGAACCGCAATGGACAATATACGCTGGTGATAATTATTAAATGTATCCCCTAAATTGCCAGCAAAAAACTTTAATAGAGGGCAGCTTCCATTAGAAATTGCGATTTGTAACAGGGCTTCTCTACACTTATTGAAAGAAGTTGGGAACCAACTAGCCAAAAATTCTAGTCCCTCAGGCTGATTATTCTGAGCCATATGGTGGAATAGACGGTCGACGTTGTTATACAAATCGTTGATGTCAGCGCCGCATCTGGCCAAAAAATTTCCTATCAGCGTCCTCATTATCAATTCGCCGGCCTTGCATGTCCCTCCAAGATTTTTAAAATCATTTATCGTTAGGTATTGAGAAATTTGTACCCAAACGTTGATAGGGAGGTTTGCCTCAAAGGGGCAAGGCAATGCCTGAAAAGACCTTTGAATTGCATTGCCTTCAAAAAGGCCTTCTTCGGAGGGCGGAGCAGAGTCTGGGAATCTTGTTGTGGAAGGAGAAGAGCTGTTCGATGAACTGACCCTGGATTGAACGCCAAACATATTTGTGCTGCCTTTTATGAAGGGGCTAAAAGCCTATTTTTATGTTTATAAGAAAAATCTTACTATACCTAAAAAAATAAGGTTTTTAAACTATTCACATTTTTATTTTTTATAAATTTCATTTTATCGAGCGCAGACAAATTTGCATGACCTTTTTCAGTGCATAAGGCTTGTAGTTTATTTTATAAGTATTCCTCTGGGCTGCTGAGTTATATGTTTTTATGTACAGTGAGGAACATAAAGTGCAGTAGTTTTTTACCTCGTCGGAAAATATAGACATGATCAATGCCAATCCTATCCCAGAAACGCTGCGGCCCTTGCCATCATTGCACTCGGCTTCCCTGCACTATATGCAACCTACACCCGTGGCAGAAGCATCGCAAGGAAATGTAGGAAGAGCATTCTCTGTTAAGCAAACTCAGAACTCACTTTGCAATGTACCTACTGAAATTGGGCTACGGATCCTAGACTACTGCCAGAGTTGGTACAGCTTCTTATTGGTAAGTAAGACTTGCTTTAGCCTGGTGAATGCTGCAATAGATTTGCAGATAGGCAAATTTTTATTTTCCGAAGAAGCACAAACACTCCTTAAAGAAGACGTACTTAAAAATCTACAAAGTATTTTTCAAGCTATCCATAAAGCGATTGAGAAAAGGGAAACCCTTCAAGCAAAGCGCCATCAAGAAGCGTTCTGCACCATGCTTCAAGGAAAAATTCTTAAGCAAGAAAATTTGCTATTAGCGCAATTAATCCCACTCTTTTTATTAAAGAAGGCCAAAAGGGGCTATGGCGATTTCCTGGGAACCGTTAAACTTTTTTCTGCCAAACCTTTACCTAAACATAGATATGGGGGATACCCCAATCTAACAGTGGGCGATTTGGTAGACATCGGTCTGCCCCCTCTCAATCATTTGGGCAACGCAATGCCTAGGGATTTGCGTATAACCAATCAGCTTGGGCTATTTATGGTCACGCATATCTGTTCAATCTTTACACAAGAGCGAGAGCCGGATATGGGAAAGTTTATTGGACTTATTCCTGGACAAGTTTGGAATGGAATCATAAAGACTTATGGAAATGCTTCTTCCTGCAACAACGACAGGGCAGTAGATAACCTACTTGCTAGTAAAGTAGATGCTATCTTGGAGCCTGGCCTACTGCATTGGGCCATTAAAAATGGGAAAGAAAGCCTTCTCATAAAATTACTCAAGCACAATCTTAATCCAGATGTGCTTGATGAATTTGGAGAAAGCGCATTGCTCTGTGCTATGAGCGCTGGTCATTTTGGCATGGTAGATGCGTTACTTTTGCACGGCGCAGATGCGAGTTGCCTCCTTAATAAGGATGGTGATGGCACTAAGGATGCGCGCTGGACTATTTGGAAAAATAGAAAAAGCAGAACAACACTTCGCTAGTGGCGCCTAAAACGTTTTATTCAAGCCTAGTAAGGTAGGAGAAAAAAATGTGTCCTGTATTTTGTCACCTTAAAAGGTGACACTGAGCGTGCCTAAGCAATCCGTCTATGATCCTGAAACAATCTCTCCGTTTCTTGAGCACCTTCCTGCCCCTTAGATCCATAGTTAGAAACAACCATTATTCCTTAGCCAAGCAATGGAGTACTTGATGAAGTGGCTGTACTTGCTCGATAGTCGAAGCTCCTCCCTCTCGTAGCTGCATTGCGTCGCACCTCATGAGAAAGATGGATCTATGCCTCGATCTACTATTTCTATATACCTTGTATAACTGAACAGGCGGTTTCGTTTTGGGTTGTGGGTGCTTGTACGAAACCTAGTTTTTCTCTGGGAACCGATGCCTTATTGATAGTGGCTGGCTATGTAAATCACACAAATATTGCTAAACGGTCAGCGACTTCACGTTATTTGAAGGATCAGTTGAGTTGGGTGTGCTGTGTGAAAAGCAGTACAGCAAGGAAAAATTTATTTGTTTATCCTAATCTGCTGCAATTGCTGGGTAATAACAGCAATCAATATAGGCCTATTTAGGAGGCCGAGTAGCCCAAAGCCCCCTACTTCAGGCAGCCAGGCTTTTCATAAAATGATCATACGAGCTATTGAGCTTGTTCTTGTAATTCAACAATGCCGCATCAAAGTCATGCTCTAAATTAATTTCGAGCTTATCCAGATCGGTATAGAATTCTGCCCACTCGTTTAATATGGCATGTCGATTGATTGAGGTAGCGAATTTATTCTGAAACTCATTGCAGAAGCTTTCCAGGACATGATGCTGAGCTAAATGAATGGCAGCGCGCTTACGTCTGATTAACGACGTTTTCTCAACCATCCCCTTCCTTAATGCTTTGAGCTCTTCAACCTTGTCACCACCGTTATTTGAAAGTAATGAATGAATGGCCGCGTACTCAATACTGGTTAACGACTCTTTCTCAACCATCATCCCCATTAATGCAATAAGCATTTCAATCTTGCCACTACCGATGCTTAAAAGTAATTCATCGTCAGGGGGCAGGATAAGCCTGTAGCTACTAGGTTTCCCCTGACGGTCACCGCGCCCGATTTCTTGTATTTCACCACGTTCATTTAGGTGAAAAGAAGTAGATCTCACAGCTAAGCCGCCATTTTCTACTGCTTTCCTTAAGACATTAATATCAGTGCCCCTAGCTGCAGCATTGGTCGCAACGGTTACAAAGCCGCTATGCGCTGCCCTTGCTACCAAAAAATCTTCATCTTCATTTTGCACATCGTTTAAAAGCTGAATGTCAGACACCTCTGGTTTGATTAGTTGATAGAGGGTATGACTCTTCGCTATGGAATTACATAAAACCAAACAAGGCCGTCCAGCTTTAACTTCGCTTAATACTTCGTTAAGCAGAGTGCTATTAAACTCTTGTTCTGTATGACAGATGATGGTTGGTAATTTCTTAAGGAGTGAAGGCTTATGGGTTGGTACATCAAAGCTTGTCAAACCATATATCTCGGTAACCTCGTTGCGCTCAATATCGGCCCCCAATGAGCCGGTTACGCCGTAGATTTCCTCATAGTAAGAAAAAAATGCCGGGTGTGATAAAGCACCTAAGGTTAAAGTCTCTTCTTGGATGGGCAAACCATGCTTATATTCAAGAAATTGGTGTAAGCCATGCTGCCAGCGGCTTTTCTCAGATAACCGTCCAGTGTCTCTATCAATAATGACCACTTCAAGATTTTCATCGTGTCCGGAATGCTCGGTTGGTTTTCTCAGGCAGTAATGTTCATCCAACTTATGTTTAAAACAGGCTTGATAGGCGTTATCGATGAATTCTCGCAACTGTTTTTCCGGGAGCTCATACTGTTTAACTAAATGTGCGCAAGCTGAAATGGTGCCCATGTCTGGCGCTTTCCAAGCACGGCAATTTTCTTCAACATAGTCATAAATAACGGGATATAAGGCGGTTAAGCTTTTTTGATTTTGGTGGGCAATTCGTGCGGAATTAGAAGCTTTATCAAGCAGCATATTATCCACTTCATCGACAATGGCTACATGAAATGGCCGGCTATGGCTTCTATTGTTGTATAAAATTCGATTCGCTTTTAAATAGAGCTTGTCGAATAAAACTGAAAACTCAAAGTTGTAATTAGTGCCATATACAATTTGGCCAGAAAAATGATCGGGAGTGAATGCGTTAGTGCATATATGAGACGTCGTTATGTCGAAGAAGCCAAAAAATGGCTTGTATTTGCGTTCGTCTCTTTTTGACAGGTACTCGGTAGAAGTAATCACATCGATACATTTCCCCTGGCAGGCCAGAATGAGCGCCAGCAGCGTTACAACGGTAGACTTTCCTTCGCCGGTTTTAATTTGCGCCAAACACCCTTTAAAATCGCCCCTTGACGTTAGGATTCCAAGTACAGCCAGAATTTGCACATCATAGGGCTTCAAATTAAAGAATTGAGCGAATGCGCGATTGGCAACAGCTATCAATTGGCATATAGCTTTTTCCTGCACATTGGATGAAGTTTGGTTGGAAGAATTGAGCACTTGCTTAATACGGCTCATTAATTCCTTTAACTGATCAACAGAAAAATCCTGGATTTCCTGATCAAATTCCCTGACTAATAATAGTTGCTCTTTAATAGTATGAATCGCTTCATTGCCAAGAGGATGTTGAACATGACTGCTTGGTCCCCGAAATGCTGTCAAAATTTCATCTAAACCACGTCCTTGATGGCTTGCTTTGAAATCACCAAACTTACCTTGCCGTAAATGTTCGATGGCTTGACTTCCGACTGCTGGTGCCCTCTCAGTCTGCAACGCTTTCTGTTTTGCGCGAGTGGGGGCTATACCGCGCTGAGCCCTATTAGCTAAAGGAATTCTTGGATTTAACATTTAAATTACCCTAGAGAATCACACATTTTTCAGAACTGCTACGCACAGAGGCGATGAGATCTCGTAAATAAGGTTGCGCTACTGCTTTACGGATAATGGCTTGCCCAGTGGGCGTAGCAGCGTTTTGCATGGCGCTTATCAGCGCTTTAGGAGCCACGTCGCTGACTTGAATGATCGCTGCATCAAAAAATAGGAACAGCTGCACCCAAGATGCATCGTCGTATGTGTTAGCTCGCGCGCAACCCTCTTCTATTTGAGGCATCAGCGACTTCAACAGCTCTAAAACGACATCCATGCTTTTGAACTGAAGGTTGTGGTTGAGGCGCTCGGTGAGTGTCTTCCATTGCTTGTTGTACCAAGCTTGATAAATTCTACCTAACTTGGGTTTTGACTTGATTTCAGCCAGCTTGCTGCCGAAGGCTGTATAGGGGTTGTGGTAGTTTTCCAATAACCAGCTTAAAACTCGCGCATGGGTTTCTTGTTTCGAATCATCTGAGCGCCGATAAGCTTGATAAGCTTGGTAAGCGGATTCCAGCAACGAAGTGGCATTGGGGTAGAGCTGCTGATACAGCGCGACGCAGTACTTTGCATTGGCTTCAGACCCGCTGTTCACTACGCGGGTCAATAGTTCATATAGGTAGCGATGGTCCTTGTTCGCGCTGGCGAGCAGTTCCTTGATGACACTGATCCGGTCATCTCTATGACTGTTCCCAACACTCCAAATCACGTGCGGTAGATGGATAGACTTGGCGAGTTTCTCAAACATCAATGGATCAGCAGAAGCCAGCTGAAGGGCATCCTGGTTGTACTGATTCGTGAGGGTGATATCCGCCTGATGGGTTAACAGAATTTCAACTGCTCTGAAATCATGATGTTGAATGGCGTAATGTAATGCGGTTTGGCCCGCCTCACCCTGTGCATTAATATCCTGGAAACGGCATAACCAGTTCAGCGTAGCGTAATCTAAGCGTTGCTCCCGGGCGATGTATTGGAGCAAACCCTGACCCGCTTTAACACCAGACGGATAAGCTGTCGTCAAGTATTTGATGCATTCAGTTTGATTCGCGAGCATTGCCTGGCTTAAGGCAGTTTTGCCCACCTTATTTTCTTTATCAACACAGCCGCATAGGATGAAAAAAGCCACCATATTGGGTCGATTATGCTTGACCGCATGGTGCAGTAATGTCTCTCCATTGCTGCCTGTGGCATGGATTGCTGCTTTGTCATAGGCATAAAGTAGTTTCGCCATCACGAGTTGATCATGCCGTATTAATTGTTGGAATGCCGCATAAATTTCTTGGTGGCTTGGTTTGATATGCGTTAACAATTCTTTTAGCACATCGTGCGCTTTGACCGTACAGGCTAGTACGATGGGCGTTGATCCATCGTCAAAGATAAGGTTTTCCCGGTCTTCTCCCATCCAGCTCAGCAGTTGTTTGACGTTTTCTGTACGGTTATTGTTAATGGCCGAAGCCAGGCAATCTTGTAATATCTGCTGGTTTTCACCATCCCACAGCTTGTCCATAACATAACTGAATAGCTCAAAATTCTGGCTGGTGCTTGCGGCTACCAGTGCTCTTTTGATATGAAAAGCATCATCCTCGGCAACTTGATCGATTAACTCAGCGACTGTCGTCTGGTCTTCTGCCTGGATGGCGAGTTCTAACGAAGTGTTATCACCTTGTCTATACTTTTTAAAGCGAATTGGCTGGTTTAAAGTCACCTTATTGCTAAGCGGTAGCCCATGCTTTTGCGTCAGATGAGCGCTTAATTCTGTGCGGCGATGGATTAACGCAAAATCCCTGACGTCTCTATCGCGCAGGTCAGTGAGCGCTACAACCGTTCCTTCGCCCTTCTCCCGTTCCTCGATATCATCAAGTAAATCAACGATTTCCAAGTCGCCTTGTTTGGCGGCCAGATGCACAGGCAGCATGCCCATATTGTCTTGGACTCTAGTCTGAGCGCCGCAACTGAGCACATAGAATACGGTTTTGGCATTGTGTGACAAAACGGCATAATGCAGCATGGTGCGTTGCTTAAACCCGTCTATACCATTGATATCAGCACCGGACTCAACCAGATACTGGGCAATTTCCAAATTGCCCGCTTTCAGCGCCATGGCCAGCGCAGACTCTTGCAGCGAGTTCTTATGATGTAAGTTATAAGCATATTCTTCGATTGCGAGTTTGATGAAGTCCAAGTTTTTTTGTTCGATAGCAACTTGTAATACATTTTTGCCAGCAGCCGTTTCGGCATACTTATCAGCGCCGTTTTTCATTAAATAATTCGCCATCGCCTGGTTTTGGCTCAACAGGGCTATGTGTAACGGAGTATCGCCATCCCTTGGGTTACCTCGGTTGATGTCTAATTTAAATTTTTTAATGAGTTCAACCGTAAATTGAGCATCCCTGAGTCTCATTAACAGGTGAACGGCACTTAAGTCTAAAGAATTGGTGGTATACGGATCACAACGACGATCTGTGAGTAAATATTGGATGATCTTCGGTTTGTTTTCCAGGATCGCTATGTCCAATAACGAAGCATTGATTTCTTTGTCTTTGTGAAGATACTTAAGATTAACCGGTGCATATAGAGGCGTTAATTGCTTAACTTTATTCAGGTCATCGCGTTTGATCGCTTCAATGAAATGCTGATTAACCGCTGCCTCTTTGCCCGCTATAATCAACTCCATCCATTTGCTCGACTTGACCCTGCGCCCCTGGCTTAATGGGCCGCCTTGAAGAAGTGCGCGTACGCATAAATCGTGATTCAGTTCGCAAGCAAGTTCTAACGGCGTGCGGCCATTTTCTTCTGCATGCCTATCACAACCAGCAGCGATCAGTAAAGGGACGATTTCATGCGCATTACGGATGATCGCTCGATGCAGCAATGCATCCTTGCCTACTTTGGCGCCAACAAGACCGGTTAAAAGCCTGTAAGCATTGACGTTACAATGGTCAATGGCGGTGACCAGCAGGCTGTCAGCACAATGCAGGATGGTTTTTTTAAATTCCGGTCTAATCTTCAATAATTGCAGGAAGATTGCATTCTTATGCAGGCGAATAGCGTCATTTAAAATCAGTTCTATATCGCCGATCTCATATTTAAAGATGAGCCGGATGAGATGTGGTGCATTGTTTGCAATGGCGTAATAGATGGGAAGGTAACGATGTGGATTGGGCTCATCAATTTTAGCTCCCCATTGAATCAAGCTGGTTGCCATCTTTAAATCGCCGCGCTTACACGCTAAATCGATCGCGCGGAGTTTTTCTTTCTCACTCACCAACCCATTGATGTTTAAAGAAGAACCGTAACGTTCATCTAACAATAGATGACGGATGATGTCTGAGTGGTGGTGCTCGATTAAGGCATAAAAGAAGTGTCGGCCATTAGGCGCTATCGGGCGTGCTTTCTTGTCCAGCAACTTCTCAATCAACTGACGGTTACCGCTTTCAGCGGCTAAATACAGCAGGCTTTTCCCCTCGGCAGTAGCAAACTCAAACGCAGCTTGATCCTTCACGCGTGCGATATAGGGCTCATAAAATTGTGGCAAGCCATATCTCACTGCAAATTGAATCAGGTTGTAGTTGCTATAGGAAGCAAGTCGATCTTTCTTGAATAGTTTACTGTAAAGAGGATAAGAATTTACTCCGTGAAGCAGAGGCTGCAATCGGTCTAACATCGCATGACTGCGGTATTTAATCGCCAGCTCATAAAGCTTAGCAGCATGCGCTTTTAAATAAGGATGAGGGCTGTCGCTGGGCGTTCTTTGTGGGTGAATATCATTAGAGGCAGGCATTTTCCCTGGCAATGGGCTAGCTGTCTCGTCTAATTGGCTAACTGTCTCTGCTAATTGGCTAACCCTCTCTGCTAATTGACCAACTGTCTCTGCTAATTGGCTAACTTTGCTTGTTAACGCAGGCATCTTTTCTAGACACGTTTTCAATTCTTCAATTTGAGATTGGCTAAATCCGCTTATTAACTCAGGCGTATCTTCTAGATACGCCTTCAATTCTTCAATTCGGCTCGCACTTAGCTGGTTATCAGCGCTACCTGCCTTCGATGTTGATTGAGTTTGAGAGGCTGCGGATAAAGTGCCCGCTTTGAAGATTGCAAGCAAATGGTTCCATTGCGTAACGCGGTTATCTTTGCATACATAATCAATATAGCAGTTCAGCTCAGCATGGTCTGGGTCGAGCGTCTGAATTATCCAGGCGGGATCGCGCGCGATAATTTGTTCACATAAGCGCCATAAACCCAGTTTACACATCCATAAAAAATTATCTTTATCGATCTGATTATGGGTGTTCAGCTTAAATTGGTTAGCTTTTAATAGGGCTTTGGCCACACTGACTTGCCCGGTTTTTAATGCGTGGGTTAATGCGTTCCCACCATCAATGCTTTGGTTCGTTTTAGCGCCTATTTCCAGCAAATAATCACTCACCGCTTTCTGATGGTGCTTGATGGCCAGATGAAGCGGCGTATTACCCGCTGAATCGACTCGTTCTAAAGGGGTATGCTGATCAAACAATTGCCAGACGCTGTCCAGACGCCCCCTATTCTCCTTGTCCAGCAATTGCTTAACGATGTTCAGATACCCAAGCGCCACCGCAATATGCAGTGGTGTTTTACCATCACGGTTTTGCACAGTGAGATCAATCTGCTTACTTAAAAGCTGTTGTATCTGCGCTTCAGCATTTACGAGAACCGCCAGATGAAGCAGCGTATTGTCATTTTCTAATTGAAAACGAACGTTAATCCCCGGCCTGGATAACAAATAATCGCTTATGTCGAAAGAATGGTGATACAAAGCCGTATAAATAAGCGGTATACCATTGATGCCTATTTCATTCACATCCAAACCATACGACACCAACAACTTAACCGTTTCCAAACGATGATGGAGTACCGCTAAATATAACGCGCTCTCATCATTCATCGTTAACTGGCGAAGACTATTCTGATTGGCCTGATAAATGGCAATGATGATCTCGTCATGCCCATACATGCTGGCGACATGCAAAGGTGAATTGCCAAATTGGTTCAGTACATCGATTTTGACGCCGTGTGTTAATAAAAACTCAGCGAGTTCCAGATTATTATTCATGGCTGCCAGGTGTAAGGCAGTATTCCCGTAAGCATCGGTGATATTGAGATTGAGCATCGGCTTATTGCGGGCGATGAATTCAGTCACTGCGTCTAACTGCGCTTCCGACGGATCTTTTGCCGCGAGATGGATCCATTGCTTCTCCATAGCCGTGCTGGCCATATTGGGCTTGATAAGACTTTGCTCTAGCGCGCTGTTGTCTAATAAGCTTGTATGCTCAAGATAAAAAGCTTGATAGCTTTGATGGTTGATCTTGACGGATTTCCATACCTCGCCTGGCTCTTTTTCCGACATGCTGGCCGAGTATTCATCTAACTGCTGACTTAAGCTGGTGACCAGTGCGGTATTCAATAAGATGGCTTGATCCTCAAGCCTAAAACCAGTTCCTCCATGGATGCGCACCAAGGGTGCTTCATCATCTGTCGAGACAAATGTGGGAGGCTTCTTCATGAAACCAGGTATCGGCAGCTTAATGGACTCAGCAATCGCTTGATGACTGGGGTGCGTGTTTATCGATCGACGCATCGTGCCAATTCTGACAAGCTCTGCTCTGATCTCTTCCAACCCACTGCCCACTTTGGCGATGTGTTCATCAAACGTTTTAACAGCTTGCTTATAGGCTGCTTCTACATGATTATTAAGGCTACGATGCATAGCATCTTTAAGCCTAGACTCGGATGTATAACGCTGCCCCTGAAAAACCCTTACGTACCCATAGGGAATGGAAACCTGACTGATTTCTAGACGTTGCAGATTAACGCTTTGTTCAAGCTGCTCGCGTAGCGACAAGCGCATTGCCTGATGCTCTTCGATATTTTCTTCTACCTCTCTCTGTTTCGCTTCTAATTTTTGTAGGTACTGATCAATCTCTGTCGAAAACAACTTTTCCTTTAATTTTGATACTTCATCCAATATTTTCTTAGTCAACTCTAGAACCAGCTGGTTCAGCTCCATTGCGTCAAACTTGATTGCCTCTTTGGGCAGCAGCTTTTGGATGGCCTTGACCAAAGCCGTTTGCAATTGGGGCGCAATTTCCTGGCTTTCTTGCCGTAAAAATTCCTCGAGTAAGGTTACGTTTCCTTCATCTTCATCTTCATTTTCATCTTTATCCAGGTCTTTAATCACATCCCACAGCGTGACGACATTCACCTTAGGTTCCAGCTGCGTCTTGGGATACGGGGGAAAAATTCCCAGGCAGGCTTGCTGCACATCGGCAATGACAGGCAATAGCTTAGGCACCATCTCTTGTCTTTTAAGACTGCTAAAGTAGTAAGACAGCGCGCAAATAACGTCCAACATCTTGAAATAGTCCTGGCACGGCGGTAAATGCCGTAGCCTGGCTTTTATATCGTTGGCGACTTTATCGCAAAACTGTTTGAGCACTCGGTATTCTGTTGATGCCTCGTATTGTTCCACTTGATCAATCGCGACGCGATGACATTCAATCGTATACAACACATCCATTCCACCTTGAAATAACAAGGTGCCGTCATGCTTTTCGATTTTGTCTTGTTTGGCGATGATCCGAAACGAGATCTGGAACCGCTGCTGGATCTTGTCTAAAGCCGTGTCATCGAGCTTCCAGCCGTATTGACTAATATGGTATTTCTGTAGAAGTTGGGTGAGCGGCGTATACTCACTATCGTCTTGAAACGTCTCCTGATATAACGCTTCCATCGACTGGATAGATGGCTTTAATTGATCCATATTGTTAATCCAGGACGACTTATCACCCGCAAAGCGAATCAGATCCTTTTCCTTGAAATAGCCGCCATTCAAATAGCCTTTCATAAAGTAATCGATCATGCCAATGACTTTACCAACGAGTGTGTTTTGGTAGGCGGGGTGGATGACAGAATAGAGGGTGCCCTCTTTTGTAAAATGCAGGCTATAAAAAGGGAAGGTGTTATGGATGTAGACGTTTTGCGCAAGCTCGCGGATGATTTGTTGGAGCCACTGGTTTGAGAAAGGCGCCCTATCACTCTTGGTTAAAAAAGGAAAAGTGATCCAGTAACCATCGGCAGTGAGATCGTAGAGGCTACTATTTAGATTCAGCAAAATCCCGTTGGGATCAGCGACAGCTACACCACCAATTTCTTGTTGATGAGCGGCTTTTTCTAGCTGGTGACTGCGATTGGCGCCGTTGTAACTATCGGTTAAGCCCTGTTGGCCGACGTTGTTTTTAAATCCAGCCATAGTGCCACCGCCAGCACCGCGTTTTCCGCCGTCTCCGCGATTGCCATCTGAGCCAGGTTGACCGTTGTTTCCACCACTTCTTCCTCCGCCCCCCTTTGATCCGGAGCCACCGCCCTTTGGTCCAGAGCCTCCGCCATTGCCACCACCGTCTCTTTTCTTGGGGACTGGATGATATTTAGGGTCCTCGCTAATACGCACTTGATTTTGTTTTTTTATTACGTTACGCCATCTAGAATCGTAAGGATTAATAGGGTAATTGATCTTGACCTGTTCTGTAGCGTTCTTGGTCCAAATCTTCACGCCTACATGGACGGGCTCATTTTCATAAGCTCGATGACCTGTATCAAAATGAACGGTAACGGTCGAATCTTTAGAGATAAAAGTTCTATTATCCTTACCAGCTCTAAATCCTCCTACTTCAGCCACTGTTTTACTTGTGCCTGGAATTTTAAAGTTGTCATTCTTAAGCATATTGCCTAAACGAGCGATCTTGGTTCCTATAAAAGGATTAAGCGCCTTGTTAGTCATGAAAAAATTGCCCTCACCCGCAGCTTTCATATGCGGCCAAATATAGACTTTATTGGTTTCCGGCAAATAGATGGCTTTAAATGCCTGTGGGCCGCTATGAATCATGCCCATGATCTGTTCCACTGTTAATGGCTTACTATCCAGACCATTACATATGCTTTCTACAGTGATCTCAAAACTGGCGTCATTCGGGGAAAGGATGTTGGCCTTAATCTTGCAAGAAATAGGGGACGCTTCAATACTCACCGCGTAGCCATTGCTTCCTATGTATCGCGATACTATGACCATACCGATCTCATCGGGTTGATTGAAATCCTGAGTAGGTGCAATAGGACGATTAAAAAAACTATTGATGGTAGGATTGATCATAGTATGTGCCTGCGATTATTTCTCTGAATCATCTTCTGTATATATGACGAGACTCCTTAGCTCATCAACCAAGGTATTTTCTTCAGCACCCAATTTCCTCTCAGTTAAGTAAAAAGACCCTCCCACTCCGAGCCATGCGCTGGAGGGAAGAAACTCATCAGAAAGCCCACCTGCATTTAATATCTCTTTAAAAATAGCGTCAAAGCCAGTTTGTGTGGCATATAGCTCTAAATAGTTATCTGGCGACAATTCAGCGCTGGTACAACTAGTCATATATTCTTCATAAAATAGTGACTCACCACTGAGTTGCCATTTGGCACATATTTTTTCTATTAGCGCATATTCTTCACTATAGTCGATGGAGGGTAATTTATATAATCTGATCCCTTTACACATTTCTATTAGATTCGTTTCCGGATTCAGAAAATCCTTGGATTCTTCTAAAAAACTTGGGTCGTTGATTTGTAAAATATCCTGTGAGGGGTCATTGATAAACTCAGTGATATGAGCCTTAATCAAATCACTGACTTGATCTCTACGAAATTCTATAAAGGCACATTGCCGATCTGGGTATTCAAAGTCCTTACATTGTGTGGCCCTGACATCATCTATATCGAGTAGCGTGGGCTTCACCTCTTGAAATAAGCTGGAATTTTTATACAAGCCTTGCGGAATATACTTGTCCATTAATTGATTTAAATACTCATCTGCAATTCTGCATTCTATGTCTTGTATGTTTTTTGGAAGACAGGGATGGCTAGAAGCAAGTTCAGTATGGGGAAGATTAATGATAGTGTATATGTGTAATAGAGCATTGAACACGGGTTCTATACCGTTAAAATAAATTCTTATTTCTATAATTTCGTCATATTCTTCATTAACATAAATGCTAGCCTCCTCTGTAATTCCAACAAAGCTACAGATTATTCGATTTAATTCACTCTCGTGTACAAGCCAATGGATGACTCTACTGAGTATTTCATCATTAAAATATTTCAATGAACGATAATTTTTTGCCTCAGATTTCTTATTAAGAAATTTCCGGCACTTATCTTTAATGATTTGTTCTAATTTATTAGAGTTTATTGGCATTTTTTATTAAGCAATTAAATAAGGATAAAAATTCGTCTTGTCATTAGCTTAAATAATGCATTCAACTATTTCCAGCTTAAAATAGCACCATCTTTTAATTTATTTATGACTGCATCAGCACCCTTCAATGAATTAAATTCTCTATTACCACGTATGGGCTTCTTGTCATATCCAACACTTTCTTTCATGTACTGAAGAACTATTAATCTGAGATTAATAATAAATTTAATTGACTAGATTGCCCTCTGGGCAATTGGTACACATGCGCTTATTAAATTTTTCACTATCCAGCTGTTTCGAATCTAAGCAAGTCTGTCTACGCGTTTTACCATAGCAGTAACTTTTCGTTCAGAAGATGACGGAGTGGCATTGCCCAAAAATGTGCCATGCATATCTCTCTCATTAAGTTGAAAATTCTATCGATCTGGACTCTTAGGAAACTATCAAGGCGAATGCGTATTTTCGTGGCTACAAGTTCATCTTTCTGACACGTCCTTCTGCGTCTTAAAAACAAGTTGCCTAGAATCTGAATAATGAGAGAAATAGAGTGCCAACCTCAACCACAACACACCGCCTTATTGATAGGGCTATCAACAAACACAGTTTATAAAGAAACAACCTGAACTTCGGGGGACCTATTTTGAGAAGAAGGCAACGGTATTGCACTTGAAATTAGCGTTTAAGCAGCGAACGCCAAATTATCATTCATTGCCGCCAGGTGTAATCCGGTATTCCCGTACGCCTCGATGACGTTGAAATTGAGGTAACGGTCCTATCGTGAGAGACAAAAGCTCTATTATCCTTACCAGGTCCAAATCCTCCTACTTTAGCCACTGTTTTGCTTGTGCCTGGAATTTTGAAGTTTGGATTCCTAAGCGTTTCTCCTAAACGAGCGATCTTGGTTCCTACAAAGGGATTAAGCGCCTTGTTATTCATGAAAAAATTGCCCTCACCCGCAGCTTTCATATGCGGCCAAATATAGACTTTATTTGTTTCTGGCAAATAGATAGCTTTAAATGCATGTGGGCCGTTATGAATCATTCCCATGATCTGTTCCACTGTTAATGGCCTGCTATCCAGGCCATTACATATATTTTCTACAGTGATCTCCAAATTGCCGCCATTCGGGGAAATGATTTTAGCCTTGATCTTATAAAAAATAGAGGATGCTTCAATACTCACCGTGTAGCCATTGCTTCCTATGTATCGCGACACTATCGTGACGTCGGTCTCTTCGGGTTGATTGGAGCCCTGAATAGGTGCAATCGGACAAGTCAAAAAACTGTTGATAGTAGGGTTAAACATAGTATGTACCTGCTATTATTTTTCTAAATCATTATCTATATTCTAAATCTTCATCTATATCTGAATCATCATCTTCATATATAACGAGACTCCTTAGCTCATCAACCAAGGTATTTTCTTCCGCACCCAATTTCCTCTCAGTTAAGTAAAAAGACCCTCCCACTCCGATCCACGCGCTGACAGGAAGAAACTCATCAGAAAGCCCACCTGCATTTAATATCTCTTTAAAAATAGCGTCAAAACCCATTTGTGTCGCATAAAGCTCTAAATAATTATCGGGTGACAATTCAGCGCTGGTACAACTTGTCATAAACTCTTCATAGTACTCACCACTGACTTGCCATCTGGCACATATTTTTTCTATGAGCGCATATTCCTGGCTATAGTCTATGGAGGGTAATTTATATAATCTAATCCCTTTACACATTTCTATTAGATTAGTTTCCGGGTTGAGAAAATTCTTAAATTCTTCTAAAAAACGTGGATCGTTGATTTGTAAAATATCCTGTGAGGGGTCATTGATAAAATCGATAAAATAAGCCTTAATCAAATCACTGACTTGATCTCTACGAAATTCTATAAAGGCACATTGCCGATCTGGGTATTCAAAGTCCTTACATTGTGTGGCCCTGACATCGTCTATATCGAGTAGCGTAGGCCTCACCTCTTGAAATAAGCTGGAATATTTATACAAGCCTTGCGGAATATACTTGTCCATTAACTGATTTAAATACTCATCTGCAATTCTGTACTCTATAGTTTGTATGTTTTTTGGAAGGCAGGGATGACTAAAATCAAGTTCAGTATGGGGAATATTAATGATAGTGTATATCTGTAATAGAGCGCTAAACTCGGGTTCTATACCATTAAAATAAACTGTTATTTTTATATGATCATCATATATCTCACGAATAAAAATACCAGTATTCTCTGTAATTCCAACAAATTTAAGGATTATTTTACTTAATTCGCTTTCATATACGAGCCAATGGATTACTCTACTGAGTATTTCATCATTAAAATATTTCAATGGGTGATAATTTTTTGCCTCAGATTTCTTATTAAGAAATTTCCGGCACTTATCTTTAATGATTTGGTCTAAATTATTAGAGTTTATTGGCATTTTGTATTAAGCAATTAAGTAAGGAATAATAAATTCTTCTTGTCATTAACTAAAATTGATATTTAACCTGGCTATGATAAAGAGCTTGCATTCATGTACTGGATCGTCAGCTGAGCAATTGGTATACATGTGCTCATTGGATGTATTTCAGTTGAGCAGTGATCTCGTCTTGAGGTATGGATAAGATGGAAAGCGTCCCGGACAGGTTTGCTGCGTCTTAAAAAAAATTCTCTAGAATCTGAGTAATGAAGGAAATAGGGTGTCAACCTCGATTTATTCAAGCATAGAAAGCGCAACAGACTGTCTTATTGACTGGGTTATCAAGCAATACTGTTTATAAAGGAACGACCTGAGTTGAGTGATCGGGAAAGTATGCTCAGTATTTAATACACCATTAACCATTTTTGTAGTTTGACGCTTTTAAGCGCACATCGATATGCAGAACGTTTTCAGAGAAAATAGCGTGAAAAGTCGTTTGACTTGTATCTTGTGGATGATGGAATTCAATACCTGCTTTCGTATTCCCGTGGCGATCGTATAGGCAGATGGCAAGTATTTTTCCTTTGCCGTTTAGGCGGTTCTGAATATCAGGATCAGTCGTTTGTAGTTCAGTGACAATAGTATGTTTCTTTTCCTGATATTGAATGCAAACGCGTGCTGTCTCTGAAGTCTGGAACCCCCTCATGGAACCACAGAATGGTTTGTGAGCGATCTCGTACCCTTAAATCGCTACGACTTTCGCCCCTCGCTATAGCTTCCCTTTCTCCTCTGTGCTCAACTCCAGCGGCTTCAGTTTCATCTCTTATCTTTTGAGTCAGTTAAATATGCTTAATATAGAGATATTTGTGCGCAGTGACTTAGTATTCTTTTTCTATATTCGTGTAGATTAACTCTTTTCTTTCGCATCCGCTAAATAGCGCATTCAACTGTTGCCAGTTTAAAATAGCGTCTTCTTTTAATTTTTTTATTGCTACATCAGCACTATTTTAATTCAATAGCCAGTTCAAGAGGCAATAACTCTACATCACTAAGCAAGGATTTGTACGATGTGGCACCAGTTTTAATTCAGAAGCTACATCGAATTTTAATAAATTGTCTTTAAATTCAGCATCCTGTTCAAAAGGCAATAACTCTATACGGGGTAATAAGGAGTTATTTATGCACGGAGACTTACTAAGTAAGGCTTTATGCTTATCCCTCAAGGTGTCGGCTAGATATATTTCTAGAATCTTAACCCTTTCAAGCTGACGTTGCCCATTCAAAAGAATATTTTCTATATCGAAGTGTCCTCTAATGCTCTTTAATATTTCGGGATGTGCTTTTTTATGAAGATATTTAAATGAAAAATCGATTTGCTCATCTGAAAATTGGGATCTATTTTTTAAAAAATAAGATCGCCAACAGAACGATTCTATTTTATCTTCTATTTCTTTAGGCGTAACACTCCAATTTTCATCTTCTATTTCTTTAGGCGTAATATTGCAACGCAGGCAGAATTCCAGTATATGTAAAAATTTTTTATTATCATTCCATATCGCACGCATATCAGGATATTCCAATAATTTTTTAGCTCTGCAATAAAAATCACGATTAACGTTCATAAACACAATTAATTGCTGCGCAGATTCTATGCGTGAGCATGCATTCATAACATGAATAAAAATTATATCCATCAATTCCGGTGGCAATTGAGGAACTGTTCTTTTGATATGCTCCGATGTATGAGATTTGAATAATGAAGATACAGAATGATCTTCATTAATATTATTTATTTCGCCCCGCCTTTCTGGCGCAATGGGATAGCTTACCGCAGATGCGGCTTTATTAGTTGAACTTATCATTATTTTTTACTCAATAAAAGATATATTATTTAAATTCAAAAATAGTGCATTCAACTGTTTCCAGCTTAAAATAGCGCCATCTTTTAATTTATTTATGGCTGCATCAGCACCCTTCAATGAATTAAATTCTCTATTGCCATGTATGGGCTTCTTGTCATATCCAACACTTTCTTTCATGTACTGAAGAACTATTAATCCGAGATTAATAATAAATTTAATTGACTAGATTGCCCTTTGGGCAATTGGTACACATGCGCTCATTAAATTTTTCACTATCCAGCTGTTTCGAATCTCAGCAAGTCTGTCTAGGCGTTTTACCATAGCAGTAACTTTTCGTTCAGAAGATGACTGAGTGGCATTGCCCAAAAATGTGCCATGCATATCTCTCTCATTAAGTTGAAAATTCTATCGATCTGGACTCTTAGGAAACTATCAAGGCGAATGCGTATTTTCGTCGCTACAAGTTCACCTTTCTGACACGTCCTTCTGCGTCTTAAAAACAAATATCCATTACTCCCTACATAGGGTTCAACGATGATGGTTTGTAGCGAATGGCTAACTTGATTATCACTAGCCGCTTTTTGTGACTGACGGCTCAAAAAGCAAGGATTATAGTTTGGCTATAGGTTCATCAATTCATCCCATCAAATATCAGAATTCAAGGTTTGTATTCATCAATTGATATCTCTTAGCGTGCCGTCTGGCGACTGCTTGGTGATATCAGCGGGTACCTGCTTACACTCTTGATACCGCCCCATCAAATAGCAGAAAGTAAGATCTATATTCGTTTCAATACGGTTTTTTACAGAACCAAAATGATGGGCATAAGTTGCCGCAAAGAGTCCTTCACCAATTTCAGGGTAAAAATGATCAACTATGCGTACATTTTTTTCCTCCAAGTAATCACAGACCATTTCAAACCCCACTAATTCTTCATTCGTTCGTGGTAAGAGAAATAGCGCGAGGGCTTCTTGGGTCCCATAAATCTCAAAATAATTATCTGGAGAGTATTCAAAAGAGATATCGTATTTGGTAAAAAGGATATATTCTCGTATATTATTTTCTAAACGTACCCCCGCTGCTTTGAATTGGGCTAGTTTTGCCTTTATTTTTTCCAGGTAAAGCGTCCAATCGAATGGAGCTTGGGGAATTTTATATATTTTTAAGCCTTTGGCGTAATTATCGTAATAATGGTTAAAGAGTGCATACTTAGTCTCTTGATCATACAACTCAGAATCACTCAGCCATGAAGTGGCAACTTCTTCATCAATCCGACCTCTATTTTGCTTGGTTTCAGTTTCAAAAATATGCGTATCATCGTCATAGATAAAGTGAGATAAACTATCTACAAATTCATCGGATAAGTAGCAGTCTTCTTCCATAGAAATGTAATAATTAGCAATCTGCATTAAATTATTATCGAAGGTAAATGAAGCGGATTTTTTATTTTTATAATACCCTTCATCTTTATAATATCTACGTGTCGCTTTAATTTTTTGAAGAGCATGATTGATATAATCTGGCGCAATACCAAATTGCATACTATAAGAATGATCTTCTTCTCTAGGAATAATTACGAGTACCTTTATTGGAACGTCGTCATCTTTTTCCAGCCCAGTAAAAGTAAAACTATCCAAATCGCAACCAATAAATTTGTCAAGCCTGACCAAGTTACGAACTATATGGCTTCCCTCTAATTCATAAATGACTTTTTGCAGGACTTCATCTAAAAAATCTGGATCTTCTAATGTTGGATAAATATGATGATATTCTCTATCTTCGTAATAATATTCTTTTTCTATATTAGTACGGATTAACTCTTTTCTTCTGCATCCGCTAAATAATGCATTCAACTGCTTCCAGCTTAAAATAGCGCCATCTTTTAATTTATTGATTGCTGCATCAGAACCATTCAATGGTTTAATTTCTTCTCGATGCTGATAATATTTAGCCTTGCCTAATTTATCGATAACCTTGCAAATTGAATAACCCAATCCACGAGTTAAATATTCGAATTTAGAGAAAATCTTATATTCATAAGTATCTTCATTCTTATGTTCTTTTATAAAGCCAATTATCATGGCTTTTAATCGTTCTTTTAAATCCGGTATTAATGGGTTTGTTGTCATATTTAACACTTTCTTGCATTCATGTACGGGAGAACCGTCAACCCGAGATTAATATAAATTTAATTTGCTAGTTTCTCAGCTGGGCGATTGGTATGCATACGCCCATTAAATTTTTCGCTGGCCAGCTGTTTTAAATCTCAGCCAGGCTGCCTAGGCGTTTTACCATAGCAGTAACTTTTCGTTCAGAAGATGACGGAGTGGCATTGCCCAAAAATGTGCCATGCATATCTCTCTCATTAAGTTGAAAATTCTATCGATCTGGACTCTTTGGAAACCATCAAGGCGAATGCGTATTTTCGGCGCTACAAGTTCATCTTTTTGACACGTCCTTCTGCGTCTTAAAAATAAATTGTCTAAAACCTGATCAATGAAGGAAATAGAGTGCCAACCTCAAGCGCAACAAACCGCCTTATTGATAGGGCTATCAACAAATATTGTTTATAAAGAAACGACCTGAACTTCGGGTGGCCTATTTTGAGAAGAAGGCAACTGTGAGGGATAGGACTGATAAGAACGAAGCCCAGTGCTAATATGCATGACGCTTTCCTTGGGTCTATATTGTTAAAATAGATGAGCCAAAAATTACTGATCCTCCCAGGGCCGATTCAATGTCGCAATCGGGTTGATCATAAAGGTGTGGGGCATAGCAGAGGCAAGCTTAATAATAAACGCGCGCTCTGGGCATCGATAAACATTGTATTCATCATGATGTTCCCGTGGCTGAGGCCAGCATTGCGCGCCGGGCGAAGGTATATTTCCAAATAATTCCCCTCTATCAAAACATGATAAAACTTCCATGACAGGAAATTTATACCAAGCGGGATGACCATAGCGGATATCCGCCACATGATACTTTTGAGACCTATCGCCCTCTTTATGGTACTTAATGAACGCTTCCTCATTCATCGTACCGTCAGCCTTCCATTTATACCGAATGAGATTATCTAACCATTTAAATAATTCCAGATAACTAATATAAAAATAAATAATTTCATTTTTTGCATCATACTCTGCAGAAAATAAATATAAATTGTCGCTGCGTAAAAATACGAACCTGACCCGATTAAATCGCTTTCGTTTGCCTTCGCATAAAGCATCATCAATATAAAAGTCATGCGCCTCGTATTCATATTCAGTATTAGGGCATGTCACTTGATAATCCAGGTAGTCAAGTTCATGAAACCTTTCAATGCAGGTTAGGATGATAGCCTCCCATTCCAGATGCCCCCGTGGGCTCTTTTGTAGGAACAAGCGTTCTTCTTGCTGACCTTCGTATATTTTCAGATTGTCAGGATCACGTCCGTTATTGGCGACAAGTTTGTCGACAAATTGCCTAAAATCTTTGGGACTCAATACCGGCCCACCCACTGATTTGAAATAAATCTTGTTTCCTGAGGTAACGGGGACTTGAGCATCGCCCACGTGTTCATCGGTCAATTCTTGTTTCCGCCCTTCGCGGATGAAGGAATAACTCAGCAAATTGATGATTTTCGGGATATCGCAATCTTTCCATACCTGAAAGTGAACGATTGGCTCTTCCTCACAACCGACAGGACAGTCGGTTAAATAGTAACGGGATGCACCAAATTTATCGATAATTCTCTGGCGCGGTTTAAATAAGTCAAAATGCGCATACTGATCGCGGTAGAGCTCCATAATGTAGAGCCAATCCGAATAGCCTGCTCGATTGAGATGAAGCGTCACCTGAAACGCTTGCACATCCATGCTCAGCGCCATCAACCGCCCCTGAACTTGCGGATACCATTTAACAATGACTTGATTAACCGCAACGTTCATTCGTGAGGATGAGGACCTTAAACAATAACCGGTCAAATTATCACTGCCACAGGAGGAGAAGTATTCACAGTCTGCATCACGCTCTTCCTCCGTCATCCCATCGTCAAAGTCTCTATAAACTTCCCCTTTCAAACATTTCCTGGGCTCAATCTCTTGATGCATGAAAAATTCAGCAGAATGCGCGCAACTGGGTAAGTTAAAGCTTAATAATTGCTCAAGAAACTGATTGACCCCAGCAGGATTGGCATTGAGCGTTACTAACTTTCCATCTGCCTCAGCACATTCAAACTGCCAGTAGCGATCCCTGAATACCCCTTCTTTCGCTTTCCATTCACCCCGATCAATAAATGAAACGTTATCGAAATCTTTTTTCCAATGGACATGCTTATTAATATTGAATGTTAAATCTTGCACTTATATTCTCTTAAATTCTTGGGGTATGAATAAGATGGAAAACATCCTAGACAGGTTTGCTGCGTCTTAAAAAAAAATTGTCTAGAATCTGATCAATGAATGACATAGGGCATCAACCTCAGCCTATTCAAGCGTAGAACGCGTAACAAACCGTCATATTGACAGGATTCACCTTGTAACGATTGCTTTCTATATATCTTGACACTATGGTGACGTCGATCTCATCTGGTTTATTGGAACCATGAACATATGCAATAGGACGAGTAAAAAAAACTATTGATGGTAGGATTAATCATAGTATGTGCCTGTTATTATTTTTCTGAATCATCTTTATATATAACGAGACTCCTTAGCTCATCAACCAAGGTATTTTCTTCAGCACCAAATTTCCTGTCAGTTAAGTAAAAAAGCCCGCCCACCCCCGAGCGATGCATTGGTGGGAAAAAATACATCAGAAAGCCCACCTGCATTTAATATCTCTTTAAAAATTTCCTCGAGACCCATTTGTGTCGCATAGAGCTCTAAATAGTTATCAGGCGACCATTCAGCACTGGTACAACTCGTCATATATTCTTCATAAAACAGTGACTCAACACTGATTTGCCATCTGGCACATATTTTTTCTATGAGCGCATATTCTTCGCTATAGTCTATGGTGGGTAATTTATATAACCTGATCCCTTCACACATCTCTATGAGATTCGTTTCCGGGTTGAAAAAATCCTTAGATTCTTCTAAAAAACGTGGATCGTTGATTTGTAAAATATTCTGCGAGGGATCATGGATAAACTCAGCGATACGCGTCTTAATAAAGTCACTGACGTGTTCTCGACGAAAACCGATAAAAGCACATTGCTGCTCCGGGAATTCAGAATCTTTACATTGTGTAGCCCTAACATCATCTATATCGAGTAAAGTTGGCTTCACCTCTTGAAATACGCTGGAATATTTATACAAGCCTTGTGGAATATATTTATCCATTAATCGATCTAAATACTCATCTGCAATTATGCATTCTATTTCTTGTATGCTTTTTGCAAGACAGGGAAGGCTAAAATCAAGTTCAGTATGGGGAATATTAATGATTGTAGATACGCGTAATAGAGCGCCAAACTCAGGTTCTATACCGTTCAAATAAACTGTTATTCTTGTATAATCATCAGATATCCAATTAACAAAAATACCCGCATCCTCTGTAAATCCAACAAAGTTACAGATTATTCGATTTAATTCACTTTCGTGTACAAGCCAGTGGATTACTCTACTGAGTATTTCATCATTAAAATATTGAAATGGACGATAATTTTTTTCCTCAGATTTCTTATCAAGAAATTTCCGGCACTTATCTTTAATGATTTTTTCTAAATTATTAGAGTCTATTGGCATTTTGTATTAAGAAATTAAATAAGGATAAAAAATTCGACTCGTCATTAGCCAAAATTAATATTTAACCTAGCTATGGTAAATTTTGAGGAGCGGTTGGTTGTGTTAACTGTCACCCGATCCATAGTTCCCCCCACCTGATCAATTGGGATATCTTGGCGTGCCGTCTGGCGACTGCTTGGTGATATCAGCGGGCACCTGCTTACATTCTTGATACCGCCCCATCAAATAACAGAACGTAAGGTCGATATTCGTTTCAATACGGTTTTTTACAGAACCAAAATGGTGGGCGTAAATTGCCGCAGAAAACCCTTCACCTCTATCAGGGTAAAAATGATCAACTATGTGTACATCCTTTTCGTCCAAACTATCACGGGCCATTTCAAACCCCACTAATTCTTCATTCGTTCGTAGTAAAAAAAATAGCGCGAGGGCTTCTTGAGTCCCATAAATTTCAAAATAATTCTCTGGAGAACGCTCAAACGAAATATTGTATTTAGTAAAGAGAATATATTCCCGTATATCGAGATATCCTATACTCACTCCCGATGCTTTGAATTGGGCTAGTTTCGCCTTTATTTTTTCCAGGTGAAGCGTCCAATCGAATGCAGGCTGGGGGATTTTATATATTTTTAAACCTTTGGCATAATTATCGTAATAATGGTTAAAGAGTGCATACTTAGTCTCTTCATCATACAACTCAGAATCACTCAGCCATGAAGTTGCAACTTCTTCGTCAATCCGACCTTTATTTTGCTTGGTTTCAATTTCAAGAATATGCGTATCATCGTCATAAATGAAGTGAGATAAACTATCTACAAACTCATCGGATAAATAGCAGTCTTCTTCCATCGAAACGTAGTAATTACTAATCTGCATTAAATTATTTTCAAAGGTAAATAAAGCGGATTTTTTATTTTTATAATATCCTTCATCTTTATAGTATCTACGTGTCGCTTTGATTTTTTCGAGAGCATGATTGATATAATCTGGCGCGATACCAAATTGCATACTATAAGAGTGATCTTCTTCCCTAGGAATAATTACGAGCACTTTTATTGGAACGTCTTCACCTTTTTCCAGTCCAGTAAAAGTAAAGCCTCCCAAACTACAACCAATAACCTTGTCAAGCCTGACCAAGTTACGAACTATATAACTTCCCTCTAATTCATAAATGGCTTTTTGCAGAATTTCATCCAGAAAATCTGAATCTTCTAATAGTGGATAAATTTGATGATATTCTCTATCCTCGTAATAATATTCTTTTTCTATATTATTACGGATTAACTCTTTTTTTCTGCATCCGCTAAATAATGCATTCAACTGCTTCCAGCTTAAAATAGCGCCATCTTTTAATTTATTGATTGCTTCATCAGAACCATTCAATGGTTTAATTTCTTCTCGATGCTGATAATACTTAGCTTTGCCTAATTTATCGATAACCTTGCAAATTGAATCACCCAATCCACGGGTTAAATATTCGAATTTAGAGAAAATTTTATATTCATAAGTATCTTCATCCTTATGTTCTTTTATAAAGCCAATTATCATGGCTTTTAATCGTTCTTTTAAATCAGGTATTAATGGACTTGGTGCCATATTTAACACTTTTTTGCATTCATATACTGGAGAACCGTTAATTCAACATTAATATTTAGAGGAAATAATCTAGAAGAAGGAAGCCGAGGCTAGATGCAAAACAGATCAGAGAAATTCGCGCTTTGCTTTATGAGCTGGTTAGTTGAGCGTTTATTAGCATCAGAGGCTTTCCAGCCCCTTTACTTTGTCTCATAAAAGGCGCGCTGATTGGCCTTGAGCTGTGAGGAGCGTAACCGCTTTTTTATCAAAAGAGATGAAAGTTTCTCCGCCAAGCCAATTACCCTCGTAGGCAATGACGCCATCAGCAAAATCTCCGCCAACCTCAAGGATTGCTAGGCCAGCTTCAACAGCTGGGCGATTCATCACCACATTTCCAGTATCAAGCAAAGACCGAATAACAGTAGCAACTTTCTCTTTTGAGAATTGCATACCTCTGAGTAGTATCCAAACAAGCTCACACAGGCAAGGAAGTGAAACAGCAATTAATGTTGCTTCTTCCAGCAGCTTAGCCGCTTTGTGCCCCTGTTCATTGTCATCTTGTAGTACGGCGCGAGCAAGAATATTGGTATCAACAGATATTTTCATTTTTCGCCAGCCCAACCAGCAGCAGCAATTTCGTTCATTTCTTCTATAGAAAGGACTTTGTCTGTGCTATTAGCAAGCAAACCAATAAAGTTTTTGATACTCCCTGTAGGGCGCGCCCCTCTTATTCTCAGCTCACCTCCCGGCAATTTGTCAAAGTCGATTTGTTGACCGGGTTTGATACCCAGGTGTTGCAACACATCTTTTCTAAACGTCACTTGCCCCCGTGCGGTAACGGTCAATGTAGTCATGATGATGTCCTTGTGAATTTATTGATAGATTCATCAAATGGTAATGCAAATATGCATTACCGTCAATTTGACTTATGTTAAATTTGGCATTCATTCATCACATAGAGGACATTTGACAAGGGTTACCACAGAACTGACATTACTTTTTCTATACTGTAAGGCCTGGACGGCACCCTCTGACAGCACATTGGCAGCCTAATATGCGAGAGCCGCCGCGTATCAAATTACATCTCTCTGGCGCTTTGCATTCTCCTTTTGGATGGGCGGCAGAGCTTCCCGTGCTCGAATTGATTTGAATCGGAATTGGGTTTGTTCCATTTTTAGGGCGCATGGAAATGGCAAACGGATTTTGTAGAATCTTTGATAACAGTATTGAATACACAATGTCTAAGTATTTCGCTGCAGTTTGTCATGATATTAGTAGCTCCTTTTTATTAAATCTTGAGGTGACGTCGACTCTCAAATATCTTCGTTTCAATAAAAGGATCGGCTATTAATGCAATCGACACAACCTAGAAGGGTGTAGAACAAATATCGTCTTTTTGCTAAGAGTAAGTCCGGTCTGTATTTAGGTATTTAATGAGAATATCCAGCAGAGAGATTTTCAGCATATTCCCATTTACGACTATCAAGCAGTTAGAACAGCTATAGTTCATTATCTTCTAAGGCCTGCGAGTTAATGTTTGCTTGGCTGTCATTTTGGGTTTTCTTTTGATATTCACTACCGCCACGTCTATCAGTATCCATTCGTCCTGCTTCGATATCCTTATAGGCTTGTTTAATGCGCTGCCCCGCTTGTTGCGATTGGGGTGTTTCATCCCGCTCGTGCGGCATTGCTGCTGCATGAGATTGATTTAAGTTATCCGCCTGTGCTTTGCGTTGCTTTGTTGGAAATCGCATGATTTTTTTTGCCTTAATTGGCATGGAATTTCTATGCAATTGTTGTAGCAGAGAGCATACCTGGCTTTATTGATAAGAAATTAGCCAGGCCTTCTTGGTGCAGTTGTTGGGCTGACTAAGGTTGTATCTGAATTAATAGAGGTAGCAGAGACTGTTTGATTGCTTTCTAATGAAGCTCGTTTGCCTTGCTCTTGCTGGATCGGCTTATCTTCTGGTAAGGACTCTCTAAGCGCGTGGCTTATTTTTATGAGATCTTCTAAGGGCTCATCTAAAGACGCTCGTGGCTCTTTCTCTAATACTACTTTTTTTATTTTCCCCTTACCTGATAAAGCACATAATTCATTCCTGTATTTGTGTGACAAATTTTTATGAAATGGAATAATTAAAGTAGATGTATCAGATGTATTCTTTCTTGCTAATTTTAAAGCTTTATATCTTATTTCAAGAAAAAATTTCTTATCTTCTTCTTTATCAAGCGAGCCAATTATGTTATTAAATGTTCTATGAATAGATATATATTCTTGGTTGACGAATCGATAATAATCAGGATCTCTTGATGGTCTTAATTTATTATAATTTTCCTTGCTCTGAGCTAAAACTTCTTTTTCCTTTCTCATATTTTGTTGGGGAGAAATAGAATTTGGTTTATCTATTGGTAGAGAATCCTTTCCAGATTTTTCCTTTTCCTCTGTTGAAAAAATTGACGTATCTGTAGATACGCGATGAGATTGGTTTGATTTTCTATTAAAGGATTCTAAATACGGCGAGGCTGGCAGCTTTTTTCCCCTCCTTGAGGAAGAATCCGAACGATCCGAATGGGGCTGCTTATAAAGAGATACGACCCAATCTTTGAATTTAACCATAGCGCCACCTTTTCCTAAAACATAATTATCTGGTAGTAAATAAGTGCTTTCTATAGAAACACGAAGTTTTGCTGCGGTATACGAAGATAAAATAAGAAGTTAAATTTGGAGTCTACGGTCACAGGTAGCGGAGCTGCCACGCAGCATTTTTTAAATGAAATCTTTCATTGCTCGATTAAATGCTTTGACTAGCACCTAACACTATCAGCAATCGATTAATCCTTTTGTGCAGTGTCACCCAATTTCGATAAATAACCCCAATGCACTCGCACGCATCATGAGATATGATGTGCAACTTGAACGTAAATCTTTTCTGCCCATTTCAGGTATCGTCATTCGTCAATTCAATTCTAAGTGTAGTTTCCTCATAGCATTTCATGCTCTTTTAGCTTCACTTCACGCAAGCTGAAGGGTGTACGCACACACGGCTAGATTTTGTCGGTTGTCATGCCGCTATATTTTCTTTTGCGAAAATTCCAGGCAACCCCACCATGCCAGGTGCATTCATTCCCTTTTTAAAGCTATCAACAAATTTTAGTTTTAAACTGCTTTTTAACGTTCTTATTACATATGCCTTTCTTAAAGCGCTCGTCGCCTTCTACTTCACTGACGCTATCCAGCTTCCTCTGGCCTTTTATCCGTGCTTATCGCTGGGCGTTTCTAGCTACATTGTTACTCGCCATAGCAGCGATGTTGGTTGAAACTTCTTTGTGGCCCTCACTGCTGCGTATTTTTTTAGACGCGATGTTGCGGTATCAAGCCACAACCTCCCAAATGCTGTCATTCGCGTCTTTTATAAAAACAGAGCCGTTTTTCATTTTTCTCGGGCTGATGGGAGCTTGGGTTTTAATGGACGTGGTTTATCGTTTATATGGCTTTTGCAATGCGTGGCTTTTTCCTCGTTTCGAGGCAGCAGTACGAAAAGCTATGTTGCAGCGCTTGATGGAGCATTCGCACGCTTTTTTTGCCAATCATCCGTCTGGCAGTATGGCTAATAAAGTCAACGATATTAGCCGAGGTCCAACACGTATTTTTATCATCGTCATTGGCCAAGTCATTCCAGTGCTGTGCTCTATCTTGGTCGTGGCTGCGATTTTTTCTCGCTTAAATTATATTTTTGCAGGCGTTTTCTTAAGCTGGGCCATACTGCATATCAGCATAGCTTTATACTTTGCTCCTCGTTGTAATAAGCGTTCTGAGATCCATGCAGCTACACGTAGCGCTGTACAAGGACGTATCGTCGATATTTTCTCGAATATGGTAGCGGTACGTATTTTTTCGCGCCAATCATTTGAGTACAGTGAGTTTTTGCCAGGCCAAGATATAGAACAGCAACAGCAAGTTCACTCTTTGCTTTTAATCGAGCAAATGAAAATCGTGCTGGGTTTCACCTCTGCGCTATGTATTGGCATAGGCGAGATAGGCGGCGCCTTATTTGCCTGGAGTCGCGGCACGCTAACGCTTGGCGAAGCCATCTTAATTGTGAATGCGTGTTGGGGCATTATGGGTATGCTGTGGATGTTGAGTAATCAACTACCTGAGCTTTTTAAAGAAATAGGGGTTTGTAAACAAGCCTTGTCGCTGCTGCAGACTGCACCTGAAATTCAGGATGTTTCGCATGCCAAAACGCTAGAGGTATGTCGCGGGGATATCTTCTTCGATAACGTAGTTTTTGACTATGCGCATTCGAAGAAGCTGACTTATGCCTCATTAAATCCTTCAGAGAAACTCAACCCTAACTTCATTGCTCGTAGAAAAACACCACCTCAGACCATACATTTAAAAGCCAGCGAAAAAGTAGGATTAGTAGGCGAATCGGGTGGTGGAAAGACGACTTTCGTACAACTGATCCTCCGCTATTACGATCTACATGCAGGCCGCATTTTGATTGATGGGCAAGATATTCGGGAAGTCACGCAAGCCTCCTTGCGCGAGAACGTTAGCTTTATCCCCCAAGATCCCCTCCTCTTTCATCGAAGCGTGCTAGAAAATATTCGCTATGGTTCGCCACATGCAAGCGATGAAGCTGTGTATGAGGCGGCTCGTCTAGCACGGTGTGATGGTTTTATTGGGCAACTTTCGCATGGCTATCACACGCAAGTGGGGGAACGCGGTGTCAAACTCTCTGGTGGCCAGCGCCAGCGTATCGCTATTGCACGGGCCTTTCTAAAAAATGCAAAAATTTTGATTTTGGATGAGGCCACCTCCGCGCTCGACTCGCTAACAGAGGCAGAGATTCAGGAAAGCCTCTACAGCCTATCTAGGCAAAAACAAAACTGTACGACTTTAGTTATTGCTCACCGTTTATCTACCCTACTCGATATGGATCGTATTTTAGTTTTTCATCGAGGAGAGATTGTTGAAGATGGCGCTCATCAAGATCTCATCGCAATGGGTGGGCGGTATGCCAAACTATGGGAAATGCAGCGAGGTAATTTATAGCCTGGCATCTGCCCTGCTGTACTATCGCCTTACCCTTTTTTACCTTCTGATACTTTTATTTCTCAAGGAAATTTCATGCCTTCTTTTGATATTGTTTCTAAACCTAATAAAGTTGAAGTAAAAAATGCCTTAGATCAGGCGAATAAAGAGATTAGTACACGCTTCGATTTCAAAGGCTCAGATGCACGCGTTACGTATGAAGAAAAAGAATCTACGCTCACCCTCTATGCAGATAACGATTTTCAGCTAGAGCAAGTCAAAGATGTATTACTTTTAAAACTAGCCAAACGCCAAGTTGATATTCGCTTTTTGGACTATCAAAGCATTGAAAAAATCGGCAGCGATAAGCGCAAGCAGGCCGCTAAACTAAGCGAAGGCCTATCTACTGAGCTTGGCAAGAAAATTGTTAAATGCCTGAAAGACAGCAAAATTAAAGTCCAAGGCAGTATTCAAGGCGACACTGTCCGCGTAACGGGTACAAAGCGAGATGATTTACAAGCAGCCATCGCTTTGTTGAAAAAAGATATTACCGATATGCCACTTGAGTTCGATAATTTTCGTGATTAGTTTTCATGAAGGCCGTGATGTGGGGTTGGACGGTGCTTGGCATCCTCATTATATTTATATGAGAGCGAAGGTTCCTGCGCGCCGGCCTTTCCCAACTGACGGCCTTTTAAAAAGATCATGAACAGATGCTAAGTCGATACACAGCGGCTCTAGCTCTCTCGCGGTAAGGATGCCTTTTCTGATAGTCGAATCTGATCTTTATCAATGCCGCTTTGTCTGCAAAATGAATAGAGTTAACCGCGTTCCTAATCCTTCACGTTATTCCCAATTAAGTGAATAACTACGGCTAAAGGTCTGCATAAGCCAGGGCAGCGTCATGCCTTTTTGCCCGCGGGCTATGCGCCCTTCTCTAAATTGACCAGTACGCTATGCCATCGACTTCTGCCCCACTGCCTACACCTAACGTTTCCACCGTTAAATCACGAGGTGCATGGCTTGGCCAAATCAATGGCGTATTATTCGTCGCGCTGTTAGCCCTTGCGGTTACGCAGTTATCCGCGTTACCAGAAATTGCACACCTCAGACTCAGCTCGCTTATTATCGGCATCGTCGTCGGCGCACTTTACGGCAACACGCTACGTAGCGGGATGCCGGACAGTTGGGCTACTGGCGTTAATTTCTCGGCACGCAGACTGCTGCGCATCGCCATTGCCTTCTACGGATTACGAGTTAGTTTTCAGGAAATTGTCCAGGTCGGCCTGCCGGGCTTGACCGTGTCGACAGCCGTTGTCATTAGTACTTTATTAGTTGGCGTCTGGTTTTGTATGCGTGTACTGAAGCTTGATCGAGACACGGCAATTTTGACCGCCGCTGGCAGTGCAATATGTGGCGCAGCAGCGGTGCTTGCATTTGAATCGATGCTGCAGTCGAAGCCGCATAAAAGCATGATGGCAGTCGGTAGTGTTGTGCTATTCGGTACGCTGTCAATGTTTTTGTACCCAGCGCTATATCGTACTGGCTGGCTGCCTCTCGATACGGTTGGCGTAGGCCTATTCTTCGGCGGCACCATTCACGAAGTCGCGCAGGTAGTGGGCGCAGCGAGCGTAGTCAGCGCCGACGCGACACACATCGCCACCATAGTTAAGATGACGCGCGTTGTGTTATTGGCGCCTGTACTGCTTGTACTGTCCGCTTGGCTTGCCCGAAGTACTCACCGTGCTGATTCAAAGGTGCCTCGCAAGATGCCGGTGCCGTGGTTTGCACTCGGCTTCCTCTTTTTTGTCGCGTTAAATTCGATACATATATTGCCACCAGCAGTGACTCAGTCAATTAATCAGTTAGATACATTTGCGCTGACGATGGCAATGACTGCACTTGGTCTCGAAACCCGTTTTGCACAAATCAAGCAAGCCGGACTGCGCGCCCTGCTCGCCGGAGGCGCTTTATACGCGTGGCTGTTTATCGGTGGCTTTGGCATTACCGTAGCAGTGCAGCGCTGGCTCGGATAAATTATTTACTCGCGCTTTTTCTAAGAGATAAGTGTTTCACCCTGACCAAATTCCCAAGCGGGTCAGTGAGAAAGGTAAATACCTGTCTCAATTGCGCTGACCGCATCTCTTAAAGGCGCCAATTCTGCCTCTCTTTGCTTGCGTTGATTATAGCCTTCGATCACCATGGTCTTTTGTTCTGGCGTGAGCTGTTCCCATTCTTTCTGACTCACTCCGAAAGAGTTAGTGGAGCAGCCCGATAAGATGAAAAGTGAGGCGAGCATGAGCGTGTAAATACGATACATCTGGGTAACTCCTATGTTTATTCTCAATTTGGGCTGATTAGCATATATCCATGACAAACAGATTTTCAGATTTGGCCGATGATTCTGAAGCGCTCAATTTACGTTGATGATGGCAATGACCGCGCTTGGCCCACGACTGCTTTGCATTTGAGGCACCTTTTGGCCCTCTATCGCACCCCGACCAGCATATTTTCAATTAGACGAATCATTATATCTTTCTGTGTTGGGGCCGATTCGGCGACCAGCAGCGCCAATGCCGCGAGTCCGATATCGTTGATTATCGGTTGACCGCCTCGCATCAGTGCATTGTTTCGGTTCAGAAAATCGACAAAGAGGAAAGCACCAGTGCGCTTATTGCCATCACACAGGGGATGGTTCTTGATGACGAAATACAATAAATGGGCCGCTTTGCTTTCAATAGTCGAATAAGCCGGCTCACCAAATACGGACTGATCAAGATTTCCAAGTAGTGCTGGGAGTGCATCACCACGTTCAAGCCCGAAAAGATCGCTGGCTTCGCCCCGGGACATGAGATCGATTTTCAAGCTGCTGATGGCTTCCCTTACCTCGACAAGAGATGGCATTATGCCGCCCGCAGTCCCGTTAGGATCGCTCAATAATCCTTCATCGTAACGCTGCAACAATAAAAAAGTTTGGGTATAACGGCTGACAATCTCAACTAGTCCTCGTCCAGTTTCCACAATCAAATCTGGCGATTGAGCAGTTTTCCTGACCAATGTCAGCGCCGCTTCCAGTTCGGTCGCGTTGCGCTCGAATCGAGCGCGGTCTAGTGTCCAACCCTGCGTTAAATGATTATGCAGAATATTTGTTGCCCATTGACGAAACTGTGTGCCGCGTTTGGAGTTGACTCTATACCCGACAGAAATAATAGCGTCCAGGTTGTAAAATTTGACTGGCTTATCCGAACCAGCAATGTGCAAATTTTGCACATTGCTTTCTTCAACCAGTTCACCATCCTGAAAGATATTGCGTAAATGCTTGGTAATGACTGACCGTTCTCTTTTAAATAAGTCAGCAATTTGCTCTTGAGTCAACCAAAGACTCTTGCCTTCAAGCCGAACAGTAACGCCCCCGCCATCTGCTGGCTCGTAAATAACAATTTCACTCATTGTTCACTCTCTAAGTCGGGAGCCCCGCTCTTAATATAACTCAAGGATACTCGCTGAATTTGCCCGCCAGTGGTTGGACTCAGTCATTTAACATCATTTCAAAAGGGATTTTTTACAAAAGGACAGATTTTGACAGAGCGATGCTTTCACTCATGTTTATTTGGGAAGAGGAGAGAAGTTTAGAAGGGCTAAATTCTAGCCATTACATCGAATAAAAAAATTCCTTATAAAACAAGGAATCATAAAGAATAACTGGTGCCGACGATGAGACTCGAACTCATACAGCTTTTCAGCCACTACCCCCTCAAGATAGCGTGTCTACCAATTTCACCACGTCGGCATTTTTAAAATGCTACTGCAGCGCCAGTGCATTAACTTAAATACATCAGCGCAATAACAAGTTCGGAATTCTAACCAATTCGCGCCGCCGATTCAACGCATTTATTGCACTGTTTTATATTATTTGAGCCAATAAATTCGTAAAACTAGCATTCATTGCATGACTAGGCTTATGTAAACGCCTAAAACCATGCAACTTACTGATCAACTCACTTTGCCATTGCCTTATTTAGGCACATCTTGATTTGACTCTGCTTCAGCAGGTGGTGCATCAATTGGAGCAGGCATAGTGGTTGTAGTACTTAGCACACCAGCTGATGAAGGCAACTTATGCGAGCTGAGAAAAGTCAGTGCTAGCGTACATACAAAGAAAAATGCGGCTAATACAGCCGTTGTACGCGACAAAAAATTGGCTGAGCCTGAGGCGCCAAAAAGGCTACCTGAGTTGCCACTACCAAAGGCCGCACCCATATCAGCACCCTTGCCATGTTGTACCAGTACCAATCCAATCACGCCTAGTGCTGACAGAATTTGCCCTACCATCATCAAAGTTTTTAATAACATGTGATCCGCCTGAAATTGATTATTCACGAGCTTTATTACATCAGCTGAGCTCGTTTGCAAAACACCGCCTACAAGATGGCAGTGATAACTGAATCAGCCTGTCTAAACAGACCTTGCTTAAGTTAATGTTGCCGCATGATAAATCGAAAGAAAGGCTTGTGGCTCTAGTGACGCTCCACCAATCAACCCCCCATCGATATCCGCTTCACCAAATAATTCCGCCGCATTGCCGGCTTTTACGCTGCCACCGTACAGAAGAGGAATTTGTGCAACATTTTCCCCTTTTGCAGCAAGCTGGCGCCGCAAAAAACTGTGCATAGCCTGGGCTTCTTGCGCACTCGCACTTTTAGCTGCACCAATTGCCCATACAGGCTCGTAGGCAAGCACTAAACGCGTGGCTTGCGCTGAGCTAAGTTTATCAAGCACGCTTTGTAATTGTTGCCCAACTACTTCCTCAGCGCGCCCTGCATCACGTTCAACACGTGTTTCGCCTACGCAAACAATAGGAGTTAGCCCAACTTCGAGAGCACGCAACGTTTTTTCTGCTATCTCGGCATCACTTTCGTGATGGTAAGCGCGACGCTCAGAATGCCCAACAATAGTAAATGTTGCCCCGAACTCGGCTGCCATCGATGCTGCAACTTCACCCGTATAGGCGCCGTGCTGATAAGCAGATATATCTTGCACGCCCCAAGCAATGGCACTACTCTGCAAGGCGGCTTGTGCCTGTGCCAGGTAAGGAAATGGTACACATACAGCCATGCGCACGGCCTGAGAAAATTTAGTGGCCTCTAGCTGTAGCGCGGCTAGCAGCGAAGCATTTTCAGCTAGGCTGCCATACATTTTCCAATTTCCGACAATAAGTTTGGCGTTTGATTGTGTCATGAATAAATAGCCTCATTAGGCTCGCCACTTAGTTCACTACTCAGTTCGCCACTTAAGGAAAGTCTGCATAACCCACGAGCGCCGTCATGCTTACTTGCCGTACTGATGTAACGGCAGCAAAGGCATTTCGTAAGCGCGAGTTATGCAGACTTTCCTTAGTTACCATTCAAGTATCAGCTTGCCGATATGACTCCCCTCTTCCATTAGCGCATGTGCACATGCCGCATCGCTATAAGGAAATACTTGGTGAATAACTGGGCGAATTTGCTTGGATTCAAGCAAGGGCCATACACGCTCTTTCAATTGAGCTGCAATCTTTGCTTTAAATGCTACCGAGCGTGCCCGTAGTGTTGAGCCTGTGATGGTTAGGCGCCGGGTTAATAGCTCGCTAAAATTAATTTCAGCTTTAGCTCCACCCAAAAGCGCAATAAGCACTAAGCGACCATCTAGTGCAAGCGTTTTCAGCTCACGCGGAATATAAGCACCGCCAACCATATCGAGAATGACGTCAACGCCGTTCGCCTGAGTTAGAGCTTTGACGACGTCAACAAAATCCTCTTCTTTATAGTTAATTGCCCGCTCAGCACCGAGTGCCTCGCAAGCACGGCATTTATCTTCTGTCCCCGCTGTTGCAAAAACACGGTGCCCGAGGGCACGTGCAATTTGAATAGCGGCTACCCCGATTCCACTTGTTCCGCCTTGAACCAACAAAGTCTCAGTTTCATCTTGTTGATTGACACCAAGTCGAGCACGGTCAAATACATTGCTCCATACGGTAAAAAAAGTTTCGGGTAATGATGCGGCTTCAACCTCTGATAAATCCTTCGGTATCGGCAAGCACTGCGCCAGTGGCGCACAAGCAAATTGCGCGTAGCCACCACCTTGCAGTAGCGCACATACCCGATCCTTTTTTTTAAATTGCCAACGGTTATCTGCGTGTGACAGATCACCATCAACAATTTCTCCCGCTACCTCTAAACCAAGAATATCAGAGGCGCCTGGCGGTGCTGGATAACGGCCTTTACGTTGCAACACATCTGGGCGATTAATCCCAGAGGCGGCAACTCGAATCAGCACCTCGCCCGCCTTTGGTACAGGTAACGGACGCTGTGCCTGCTTCAGCACGTCGGCACCGCCAGGTTCAGTGATTTCGATCACTTTCATGGTGAACAGCTTTAACCGTTTTGCAAGACTAACAAAGCTATTTGCAAGCAAAAATCAGGATAAACAAGCTAAGCCTAGCGCTCTACTTCAGACTCAGTTTCGGATTCAGAGCCAGAGCTATATCCAGAGTCAGATCCAGAATCAGCGTTCAACAATGCTTTTAAAGATAAACGCATGCGGCCTTTTTCGTCTGTTTGGATTACTTTGACTGTAACCTCTTGCCCTTCTTGTAAGTAGTCACTCACATTGTTGACACGCTCATTAGCGAGCTCAGAGATATGTAGCAAACCTTCGCGATTAGGCAAGACACGGACGATAGCGCCAAAGTGCAGAATCTTCTCGACTGTACCTGTGTAAACCTGGCCGACTTCAATCTCAGTAATGAGGTTTTTAATCCGCTGTTTAGCGTCTTCAATACTTGAAGCGTTAACACTTGCGATAGTGAGCACGCCATCATCAGAAATATCAATGGTAGTGCCAGTTTCTTCTGTCAACGCACGAATAACTGAGCCACCTTTACCGATCACATCACGGATTTTTTCCGGATTGATTTTCATGGTTTCCATTCTAGGCGCAAATGCTGACAGCTCGTCCCGTGCCCCAGATACGGCTTGTTGCATTTTTTCGAGAATATGCAAACGCCCTTCTTTAGCTTGCTCAAGCGCGCACATCATAATTTCTTTGCGTACACCTTGGATCTTGATATCCATTTGCAGTGCAGTAATGCCTGTGGCGGTACCGGCTACTTTAAAGTCCATATCGCCTAGATGATCTTCATCACCCAAGATATCAGTCAGCACAGCAAAGCGGCTGCTTTCCAAATCAAGAATCAAACCCATCGCAATGCCAGCCACATGCGCTTTCATTGGCACACCAGCATCCATGAGCGCTAAACACCCGCCACAGACAGAAGCCATTGACGAAGAGCCATTTGATTCAGTAATTTCAGACACCACGCGCACTGTGTAGCCAAACTCTGCTTCACTTGGCAAACATGGGGTAAGTGCACGCTTAGCGAGACGACCATGACCAATTTCACGACGCTTTGGTGTACCTGTGCGCCCTACTTCGCCAGTTGCAAATGGCGGCATATTGTAGTGCAGCATAAAACGCTCACGATATTCGCCATCGATAGCGTCTATCGTCTGTTCATCGCTTTTAGTACCCAACGTAGCAACTGCTAGCGCCTGAGTTTCACCTCTCGTGAAAAGTGCAGAGCCGTGGGTGCGTGGTAGCACGCCAGTGCGAATACTGATTGGGCGCACATCACGTGTACCGCGTCCATCAATACGTGCTTCACCAGCAAGAATTTGATCGCGTACAAGCTTTGCTTCAAGATCAAATAAAACATTACCAATCGCTGCTGCGTCTGGCACCAACGTACCCGCTGCGCTAGCCTCTTCAATCAATTGGCTAGTGACAGTGGTGTAAATTGCTTTTACCTTTTCACTACGTGCTTGTTTTTCACGCAATTGATAGGCTTCTTGTAATTGTGCTTGAGCAAGCTCAGTCACACGGCTAAGAAGGGCCTGATCTTGCTGTGCTGGTTGCCAATCCCATTCTGGTTTGCCGCCTTCGCGAGCCAACTCATGAATAACATTGATGGCCGTTTGCATTTGTTCGTGACCAAAAACCACAGCGCCTAGCATCACATCTTCAGGTAATTGTTCAGCTTGCGCCTCAACCATCAATACTGCTGCTTCAGTTCCCGCTACCACTAAATCAAGCGCTGATTTTTTTAATTGTTCACGGCTTGGATTCAACACATATTGGCCATCCAAATAAGCAACACGTGCTGCGCCAATTGGGCCATTAAATGGAATGCCAGAAATGGCTAATGCTGCAGAAGCTGCGAGCATGGCTGGGATATCGGTTGATACTTCTGGATTAACCGACATGACATGCACAATAACTTGCACTTCATTGTAAAAACCTTCCGGAAACAACGGACGCAGTGGTCGATCAATCAAGCGTGAAATTAAAGTCTCGCCTTCTGATGGACGGCCTTCACGGCGAAAGAAACTGCCAGGGATACGCCCTGCTGCATAAGTTTTTTCGATGTAATCAACAGTTAGCGGGAAAAAATCCTGCCCTGGCTTCGCGTGCTTGGCGCCCACCACAGTAGCCAACACTACCGTTTCATTCATATCTACCAGCACAGCACCGCCAGCTTGGCGTGCGATCTCACCAGTTTCAAAACGGACAGTATGCTGTCCCCATTGGAATTCTTTGCTAATCTTATGAAACATTACTACTCCTAGTTAGATATGCCGCCTAATTACTTTGCGACATGGCTGCGCACTGGCTTGGGTTAAGTTGTTATCTGCATTACTCAACGCATCATAAGAATTATCCAAGCCGCTCTCATGCAGCGTCAGGCTTCATTGCCTGATATGTATTAAAAGATATTTATAAACCGCTCAAAAACCATGCTCAAAAAACGCTGAATAAAGCAGGAACTGTTCGGCGCCTTCCTCAGCGTTGGCGCTGTTTGAGCACAGCAATAATTCTTATTTATTTCTTACTATCTCAGTAGCCTCCGGGCTTTATCTAAGCAAAGCGCTTATACCGGCCTTCAGATATGCAGAAAAAAAGCCACATATAAATAATGCCTGCATCAGTCAGATGACACAGGCATTTATTTTAAGGAAGCTCTGCATAACCCTGGAGCGGCGCCACGCTTGCTTGGCAAAGGCCCTCAGACTTATGCAGAGCTTCCTTAGAACCTGTTTAAAACAAAATAGAAAAAACTTTGCTTAAAGGTTATGAGGTTATGTATTCAGACGCATCAGCATCACAATATTTAAAGAGATGCCGACAGTCCTTGGCACTGATCAAAAGCATATGCACACAACGCTGCAGCGATACTGCAGCGTTGTGTAACTTGCTTACTTGCGCAGTTCCAAGCTTTTAATCAACGCAAAGTAGCGAGCCGCATTTTTCTTCTTCAAATAGCTAAGCAATTTACGGCGACGGCTTACCATCTGCAGAAGCCCGCGGCGGCTATGATTGTCATGAGGATGGGCGGTGAAATGCGCCATCAACTCTTTAATTGTTGAAGTCAACAAAGCGACTTGTACTTCGGGCGAACCCGTATCGTTTTCACCGCGAGCAAATTGCGCGATGACTTTAGATTTATCTCTATTTGCACTAGACATAATTATTTTCCTTAAAATCTAAACAAGCGGTCACAGAAGAAAGGCCGTGCCGTGAGTGCTGTGAAGCGGCTTTATGCCATTACATCAACACTACTTCCATTTACAACAAAAGGCGGATACTAGCATAAACCGCACTAAGTGCTTGCTTAGCGTTTTCTAAAAGCACTCTTATTGTGAGTCAGGCGCACAGAAACTGTACTTAGCGCATATAACGTATATAAAGATTTCAGCACTGCACAACCACTTTGGGAAAGACGATAAATAGACACTAAGAACTTATTCAAAGTATTTCAACAGTGCTTTATTGGAGAGAGTCCGGCGCGCAGAAACCAAAATGTACTCAACTACATGAGGATTTCGAGCACTGCACCCTCCCTAAGAAGGGAGCTTTTGAGAGACATTGACAAGTTCTAAAGGCTAATAGAAGTAAAGCGACTCACCTCAATCCTAGAATATGGAGTTTCTATGCGCTCATTTTTCAACTTACTAATTAATTTACTAGACTTCTTTCGAAACCCCGTAGCAAGGAATTCCGACAAAGACAGTACACTAGTACGGCGAGGAGGAATGACGCCGCTACGGGGTTTCGAAAGAGGCCTACTAACTAAAAGTGCTCGCTGCGCGGTACTCACTAGTAGCGTGACACTTTCTCTACTTGCTTGCACTGCCCCGTGGCAAAACTTTCAAGCGGGGCAAGACGCCTCCGTCGTTGTCGCCAAACTCGGCCAACCTCATGAAATCTATCCTTTGCCAAATGGTGGTAAGCGCTTGCTATGGACCACCCAACCATACGGTTCTTTTGCTACGGCAGCTGAAATTGATGCTAAAGGCAAAATCATTTACGTTAAGCCAATATTAACGACTCAGGAATTCGCCCAAGCGGAAATCAACAAATGGTCCAAGCACGACATACTCACGCACTTTGGCAAACCCGCCCAAACGACATACTTTGCGCGCATGCAACGCGAAGTGTGGAGCTACCGCTACCAGGAAAGCCACATTTATTACCTGCTCTACCACTTTTATTTTGATAAAAATGGAATCTTGCGCTCAACCCAAAAAACACTCGACCCACTCCATGACCCAACACCAAAACAAAAATTCTTTTAAATCTCTTTGACGTATCGCCAAACATCCGCTAGAATTCGCGGCTACATCAAAAACGGGGCGTAGCGCAGCCTGGTAGCGCATCTGATTTGGGATCAGAAGGTCGCATGTTCGAATCATGTCGCCCCGACCAACAAAACCCAGGGTTTCAGCAAGATTGAAACGCTCTTTTTGCTCCGCAATTCCGTCCTTGCTCCGCAATTTTTATTTTTAGGAAGCAGTAGCGCCTCCTAGTAGATCTCTCTCTTTTTTCTAGCCTGTCCCTCTACCCTCTCTCCCGCATTACTTACCAAGAAAGAACGTTTGCTCCAACCTTTGCAAACAGAATCCTAAACCGACTCAAATGATGCGTTGCCTTACTGGGCGGTGTATTTGCCGTTGCGGCCTATAGCGAACCCAAGTGCTTAACTCAGGCGCTTCTGTTTAAACTTGCTTTTCCTATACGCATACGTGCGCTTCGAAGATGGCTCGACTCATTTAACGAGCCAACAAGCGTATTTTGTTAGCCGGATATGGCTTTACCTCAAACCAAATCGCGCAAGCCATTAAAGAAGCGCATACGCGCAGCGTTAAAGTGCATTTGGTGCGAATGCGGGGGTAAATATTAAAAACAACCATCGCTATGCAACCATGCATCACAAATTCATCATCGTAGATGGCGCAGTGGGCTTTGATTCGATGGATTTCACTCAGGGTGGCGAGGTTAAGAGCGCAGAAAATTTTAATATCTTCCGCCAAGAGCCTAAGCTAGTGAAGGTTTATGAGGGCGAGTTCTCAAGGCTATAGAAAGAATCAAAGTCCTATTGCCAAAAGGTGAGGCATAAAAAGCGAGTACATCGGAAATTCTGAGAGAAAAAGTGAATCTAGGTGCTAGCCAGCAGATTTATTTGAAAAATGAGGGTGAAGCGCTTTTTCTCCTGCTTTCCTCTAAGATTATCCAACTCTTAAAAGCATGCTCGTTACATGTGCAAAGCCCCGCTTTTAGCAGGGCTTTGCGTTGTATTTGACTGAATCAATAAAATCAAAAAGTATCGATAGTATTGACTAATACTTTAAGCTGGCGCAGAACCTGGAGGAAGCGGCCCTAAATCCTTTCCTTCGCCGGCTATCATTTGTGAAAGAACTTGTTGAGCTGCCTGCTGCGCAGTGAGACTAGGACTCACTATACCTTCCATATTATTAAATATTTTTGATAAATTTCTAACGTGCCTTTCTAAATTTGCTTTTTTCGCCGGGTCTATTCTGCCATCGGGACCTGTAATATCTTCTAATATCTTTTGCACCTCTTTGCTGATAGTCTTGCCCTTACCTATCCTATCCAGAAGCACAGTATATTCTTCTTTATTCCGTGAAGCTGTTTGCACTATTTGTTGCGTAACCTGGTCAGTTATCTCATTCAGATTATCCAAATTTTGTCCCGTAGCTTGAGTAGCTTTAGCAAAATCCCGTACTGCTGATGAAGATGAGTTATTAGGCGAAGATAGTGGATACATAAATTTTCCTGTATTTCATTAGTCTATTAGCTAGGCGTATCAGGCAGAACTCCAGCTTTTTTAAAAATTTAGAGATGTGCCGAATGCTTCCGCTGCTAAGAGCAATCCTAATCTAACTCTAACTCTAACTCCATGCTTAGATGACCTGGATTCTCTACCATATAAGGATTATTAGCTAACGTCTGAAAATAACATAGCAGCGTTTCCCATTTTTTTGCCAATACTTGGTTTTGATAATTATTATAAGTCGCCCGATGTTCCGTAACATTCTGTCTAATTTTGTTATCGTGTGCGACAAGGTTATCCAATAAACCGTTCGCTTTATCAAAAATATCTTTTTTATAGTTGTAGTGTACTTCGTATAAAAGCCAGAGCGCTCCAACTCCTACTGTCAGTACAGTTACCGTCTGACCAAGAGTGCACAATATTGCCATACCTACAAGCAGTGCTAAGTTTTTCCAAGCGGTGTCTTTCCATAGTGATGGCAATTTTTCGCTCTGCGATTTTAGCTCGCTGATCTCATCTAAGATTTCCGCGGACTGAGCATAAATTTTATCTGCTGCCACTTGGTTAATACCTGGATGACTTTTATTCGTTAAGTTTGAGTTGATCTGCGCGTCTACATTAGCTAAGAACGGCAATATCTGGTCCTCAACAAAATCAATAATCCCATTCGCAAGATTCAGCGTTTTTTCTCGATCTTTCTGAGATGGTAAAAAATTTCGGGTGAGATTAAGTGCTCCTAAATCCCTTGATAGTTGCCTAATTTGTGCGCGAAGCACAGGGTTTTCTATCGTTTTCTTTCTGCTGAAATTGCTCAACTTATCCTGGAGGTCAGACAACCTGCCATCAATTTTAGTTTCAGGCCGTAGGTAATTGCCTATAGGAATCAGAATAGGATTAAAAATAGGGTTAAGCACATCTGTCAGCATAGCCAGCCTTTCAAGAGTTCAACTTACACTAAACTTCTTTAAATTACGTGCGAAAGTAGCTTTGCCTCATCGCTATAACACGCCAAGCTGCGAGACTAAAAAAAGCAGCGCACAACTTCAAACACAATCTATCAATAAGACGATTCTTAATCATGTCAGGGATAATTACTTAAAGTTATATGGTCAATACCTGAATAATCGGATATATGGCGCTGGGCTGAATAGCCTAGGTAGAGGGGTGAATCAACTTTGATCAATAGCTTTTTAAAGGCTAAAGGATTGGAGAGATATTCATGTTTTTAAAATGCTTGTGCATTCGATATGATTAATAAAGGCCACATCTTCCCGCTGAATCACGGCCTGCATCAATCACTCAGTTATTCAGAAAAATTTCCAAAGAACTGTGCTACTACTTCTTCAATCAAATAACGTTGATGCTCCGGCAATGCTTCAATTTTTTCGATGAGCTTTAATATTTGCGGTGAAGGCGAGGATTTTATTTTTTCTGCCTGCTGACGCTGAATGATTAATTTTGCAGGCGGCGGCCCATAATGCAGCCAATGCGCTGTCACGCCTAGCCATTCGGCTAGGGTTTTAATTTTGTCTGTAGTCGGTATAACTTGGCCTGTAAGCCATTTATGCGCAGCTTGCGGTGTTACTCCACTATTGCCGGTATGCTTTAAATTAAACTGCCGGGCTAAATCCGTTCCTCCTTTAACCGCTTTAAAGTTGGGAGATAGGCAGCCTTTAAGGCTAGCTGATTTAAAGCAAGGCGCAATCGCTGTGCAAAAGCGGCTTTCTCTAAAACTCCTCTGAGCCAATGGTGCTTGGGGCAATTACTCTTAGTTTGCGCAGTTGAAATGATGGAGCTATTAGTTCGCATGTTTCGCCGTCTTGCCTTTTGACAAATGCGTAAAGAGAGTATGCACAATATCGCATTCAATATTTTTTGCTTCGTCCCAACACAAAATAAGTATTTCAAAGGCTTCAGCCTCAGACCCTCCTTCTTTTGCACATTAAATACTCTGTGTAATGCGTTCAATGAATACTTCCATACGCTTATCAAGAGGCAGTTCACGGCCTTTGTGAAATTTATCTAAAGCTTTCTCAAACTCAACATCTAATTCACGCTTGGCTCTTTTGATAATTTCGTAGTCTGATTGGCGAAAATTCTCCATACATGCTCCGGTTTAGAAAAGCAGAAAGATTCTCCTTTCTGTCTTTTGAAGCATAGGAGTTTTTTATTTTTAACATTATTTATCTAATGGTCTAAGGCTAAAAACTTAGATTTACACCATCCAATATCCATCAAGCTCTCGTAGTGCCGGTAAAGCATTAACTAGCCCACTGGAAAGCCTTTGGCACTATAGGGCCAGGTTAATACAGTATAGATTTTGTGCATAAAAAGAGCATAAAGAATCATCGGGGGATCAAGGAGAAAGAAATGGTATGGGGAATGCTGACGGCGGTAGGGACAATGGGAAACCACATTGGGAGCACAGGAATTGCCTTGATGCCGGCCCATAACTCTCAAAAAAAGGCGGCCGCTTATGAACAGCAAGGTGACCTGAATAAAGCGGGGGCGCGCTATTTCAAAGCGATTGAAAAAGCAGAGCGGAGCGATGTGAACAAATTCGAGGTAAAGCGGACTCTTGCCGCCCTCTACCTTGGTCGTGGTCGCGTACTGGAAGGGCAGAGAAACTTTAGTGAGGCTGAAAATGCTTATAAAAGTGCTTATGAATATGCAAGGGCAGCGGTTGAGTTAAAGCCGAGTCAACCTAAAATAAAGCAACTGGTTGCGAACACTGGTTATAAGTACAGCAGTTTTTTACGCAGTCAGGGACAAGAAGCTCTAGCAGATCAGTTGTTTGAAGAGGTTGCTCAGCACAGCATTCAAAATCCCAACTGCATAGGCCGGGTTGACCCTAGACAAAATGTCGTCCGTGGTACCCCTTTAGATCGAGTAGATAACCCACAGTTTAACCAACATATGGACGGTCTTCAGAGCTCCGTCTCGCCATTTTTTACTCAGCAGCTGCAACCTGCCCCTGCGTTATCGTACTCTGTACCAACATCGGGCCAGATTGACCTTATCCAAGACACCCGCCATCTGGCTTACTGTATACAGAATATGCAGCAAAATATTCAGAATACACGAGGGACTAGAGGGATTGTATACAATGATCATTTGCGTCTAGGAGCCTGGATGGGATACGCCAGGGAGGTGGCACAAGCTAGTCCAAAAGGTCTTGCGCGTATACAAGAAAGTGTCGCACTCGCCTCTATCGATGACTCAGGGTTGCATCGCAGCATTACCAATGCATTGTTAGGTGAGCTCGAAAAAAGTCGTCTGCTTGACCTTTCTCTATTGCGTGGTTTGTCGGTAATGATGCTTTATCGCAAGAATCTTGAGGAAGATATTTATGTATCAGGCGACTGCGTCGTAGTATTGAAGGCGTTGCTTCCTTTGCTACAGAACATCCAGGTCGAGAACAATTTAGAACAAGTCCAAACTTTGTTGCAGACCCTTTCACTCGTGTTAGATCTGATGGTTTCTAATAATGTAGTAGGACTTGACCGAACGGTCAAGGATATTCTCAATAACGTACTCAACAATAGATTCAAACATGCGAGTTACCCCGAGCTGATTTGGCTCGCGGAGTATAGTCAGAAAGCGTTAGCTGACATACCGAATAATGAGACATTTGGGCAAGCAGCACAGCGCCGTGCGCCGTCTGTCGTGAGAGGGGTACTGTACTTAACAGCGTTTGGTTTAAAGGTAGGTTTTAGTCACGGCTTGGCGATTATACCAGAGGCCGTTAATCCTAGCCTACTTTTAGGCGCATGGGATAACTTTAACAAGGCATTGCGTGACATTGAATGGTTCAAGCGCGCCCCTGTTTGGTATAGAGAACTCTGCTTTATTGATATGCTGATTATGGAGGGGCGACTTGATTTATTAGGAAGCCTGCTCGCGGGAAAATCGAATCAACCTCCGTGTGAGGCACCGTTTCTGCGTGGCTTATGTGATCGATTAGAGCGGCTAGGGTGTATTCAACGCGATATTGAGGCCCGAGACAGTGCCCTTAGGTTGCTCAAAGATTTTCAGAGCGGTAGGATTGCATGGGCTCGGCATGAGTCCATCCCATATTGTGCGAGCGAGAGTCTGAGGCGTGTAGCGCTGATGTGGCCTGAGCCTGGCACAGAGACTCTTAATATCGCTACCATGGAGCGGTACCGCTATGCCCCCCCCGCTTGGCATCCGTTTTGGGATGAACCTCCAAGCAGTCCGTTCCTGCACCGAATGCAAGACAAAGAACGGCGCCGTGCCCAACAAGCTGCTGCGTTGCAAGAATTCAGAGCACAGAGGAGCTCAGAGAGAAGAGAGGCTCGTGGTTTCTGGGGTTTGTCGGGCTTGTCGGGAGGCTCTAGCCGCTAAGAGTCCTTCTGCCGGTTGGCATTCTTAGAGGTATACTCGATTAATCGCGGGTGTCTCCTCGCGCTAGATTTAGCGATGTTGTGCCTAGATGAAGCTAAAAAGGTATTAAAAGGAAAGCCAGAGCAACTTAGCGAAGTGACAAGTTATTACGCCAATACGCTTTGCCACTATAGTGTTCTTTGGCTGAATGAGACACAGCCTTGTCATTAGCCTAAAAAGTGCGTCAATAGCTTATCTCGAATCATTTCTTTGTCTTCTTGCGTCAATCCCAATAACCGTTGTTTGTTGCGCAAGCTAAGGAAACTTATACAGGGAAATAAGCCATTAGCGATCACGCCCATACGCTATCTGAACGCAGCCGCTCTCTACTGAATGGCTAAATCCCACGACAATGAGAAGTAACCCGGTAGTATGTAGCGGCGCTAATCTTCGAATCCCCGCAACTTCCGATAGAACCTCTGCCACCCTAACGCCTGCTCTCGCCACTGCCGACAGATATTGGCGTTAAAGGCACTGGCTTCTGCAAGTTCAGTAAGCGAAAGTCCGGCGGGTTGTCGGTCAGACTCGGCGGCGGCTCCGGCAGGTTCCCCTGTGAAGGCGGCGTTATACACGCGCACAAAGCCAACATTAACGCCAAAGCGGCGAGTATCTTGTTCGGTGACATAGATAGGTACCTCTCTAATAATGGTGTCGCCTTTTTGTTTGACGACTTTGATACGATCACGATAACGCACTTCCACTTTTGTGACGACCTTGGCTTGGGCTTCGGTCAACTGTGCTTGCGCTGCGGCGATCTGTGCTTGGTAGGTGGTCAGTGCTGCGTTAGCGAGAGCGAGCTTTACGTCATAGCGCATCGTCTGGAATTGCCATACGATGCTACCAGCCAGCAGTCCCCCCACGAATGCAGCAAGCGTAAACCTTGACCCACCTATCAAACGAATGAACCAGCCAATCATGCTTGCCCTACCCTCATCATGGCTGCTAGTCGCACTGCACGCTGCTTCACTTGATTAGCCCACTTAGATTGCAGCATCGCCCTCGCCGCTGCTTCATATTGGCCGCTTTGAATAAGCTGTAACGTTTGCTTAAAGCCAAGTAATTTACCGATACCTAGGTTAAAGCACATATTGGAAAGTACGCGCTGACGGACGTCATCTAACCCGCGCCACCACGGCAAATATTGATCGAGATCTCGTTCCACACGATGAATATCATTGATTAACAAACAATCGTTTTCAGCGAGACTGATCCCCACATCATCTAAGTTGCGCCCCGTACCAATCGTGAGCTTGTCGACCGTATCTCGATAAGGCTTCAGCCGTACCCCTTCATCACGCTTGAGTTCTGCACACAGTAGTGCGATTTGCTTATCATTCATTACATTTTCCGGGATGCACCAAACAAGCGACATTGCCGCGTACACGCCATATCACCATCAATAGCGTGAATTTGAGCACCACTTCAGACAGATCAACAGGCCCGGTATATTGGCGGCAGACCGTGCGTATTACCGTGATCCCGCACGCGACAATGAGCCCATAAGCTAAAAGCGCCATACGCCAGTTATGCGGTGATTCGCTACGTTGATAAGTGAGTAAGCGCAACGTAATGCCTAAAGCAGCGAGCGCATTGAGCATTAGCAACACTTGATTCATTTAGGCTGCCTCCCACGCTTGAGCCAGTCGAACAGATCTAGCTTGTTAAGCGCATCCAAGCCTTTGTGCGTGAGGGTAATCACTGCAGCTGACGCAATAAAAGCGGAAATACCGTGTTCATGGATAGGCAGCCATTGGGTTAGCTCGGGTGCGGCTAAATAACCCGCCACAATAGAGAGCGCAAAATAGCTAATGCGCAGTGCTAAGCGTAAAGTCGGCGCATGCAGCACAAAAACAGCTGCGCCTGCAAATGCGCCGACTAGCGCATTACCGTCAACGCCAGGGAAAAAGCTGGCTAGACTCACCCCGCAGGCGAGCGCGAAGCCGGTTGCCATTGAGCTAGACGAAAAAGGTTCGGCCATCTTGATCTCTTAATAAAAAAACTACCATCTTGGAATAAACGGCTTACCCTTTAAGCGCTTTAACCAGTGCGACAAAACCAAACAAATAAATAGCGCCCAGGCCGATGTAATACGCATAGCGTAGCGACTTGTGCTCGACGAATAATTTCATTGCGTTCACCATTTCTTTGCTAAATTCATGTTCTTCCTTCTGGTTGCTTCAGAGGATGAAAAACAGAAAGCCCCAACTGCTCGTCACAGTTGGGGCTTTCTGGTTGATAGAGATAAATTTAACTATCTAGTCTTGCGTTTATCAGGGGCAAGCCGTCGTTTAAAAGGACTCACGGTGAAACACAGCGGCAGGCGTGCATAACGCTGCCAGTTAGGTGCATGCCAGCCTTTGCCATCCCAACGATTCCAAGCTTTCCAACCGAGTTTGAGCATGCCTAAGCGGCCATGGTAATAGACGTTAAAACTGTTACCAATCGCTACAAATAGCACCAATTGAGGCGTATCAATATATCGGATAACGCGCCATTGTCTGGCCTCAAACGGTACGCCCAATACCCAATAATCAAAGCCAGAAGCCGGATTGCGGTAGAGCCAATACACGCGAGCAAGGTAGCGTTTAACCGGAGAAGCACCCCATGAGGGGTCAAGATAACCCCCTCGCCACGCCTCATCTAATGATGAATCGAAGGGTTGAAACCATTTAAGCCAGTCGGGTAGGTTGCCTTTGTCATCAGCGAATAAAGGTGCCCACCAGTTAACCGCCAGCATGGCGAAGGCTGTAAAAAGTAAGGAAACTAACGCCATCAGCGGATAAAGCGCTAAGGATTGAATAAAAGTCATGTTGCCTCCTCAAGGTTGACGAGTACAGCGTTTAACTGCATATCAAAATCCTTAATTAATTCATCTACTTCAACCTGATTGTGAACCTGATGTACAGCCTGTCTCGCTCGATGTTTTAGGCCATCAATGACGCCTATGGCTTTTATGAGTTGCTCCCCACGCTTAAACACGTCGTACGGAATTTATTCAACCAACCTACTATCTCCATCTCATCGTGTGCGCCAGCCATTAAAGCAAAATGCGGGTTACTACAACAGCAGGCACCTGTTAGGCCGCACAAAATTTCACCTTCTAGCGTTACTAAAAAATCGTCTATCTAATAGTTAAATATCTTTATAAGCCACTAACAGAAAATGACTCTATATTTTCTGTTAATAATTTATATGGCGAAGATTTTTAATAATCACATATAAAAATTTAATACCTTTCAACAGTACCCAACCGAACTTTAAATGCTTTTTTATAGCAGGGTAAGGAGGGCAGCTACGCCTATGTGTAGCTAACTTTGTGAGTTCATGATAAGGACTGCGGCAACGCTTACATTCATAGCGTTACAGAAAAATTTTGCTAGACTGAAAATGTTCTAATATGATTGATTTAGTCTACGGTAATACGGTGGGGTGGGAGTAATTTCGAGCAAAAAATATTAGACGATCAAGCCAAAAATCCTTTTAAATTCATATGATTACGGCATCTTTCAGTACTGCTTTGGGATCAGAAGGTCGCATGTTCGAATCATGTCGCCCCGACCAGTAAACTCAAGGGTCTCAGCCAAATGATGGTTGAGCATTCTAATAAGAATATTAGAAGGTTCTTCTAATATTCCCTGCATTTTCTCCGCAAAAAGCTCGAAATGAACCTCAGCAATGAGGGTTTTATTTCGTTCCATTTTCACCGCTTGCTATATCAAATTTGGTATAGGCACAGCCTGCCCATATCACCCTACACGACAGCCAAAATAGTTGCCATGCGCGTTGCTTACCTAGCGTGGGTTAGCATGCTGCTGCTTCTTTGAATTTCAAAATACAGATAATTGGATTTTTTGAGAAAAAATTCTTGCGGCTTGATTTTATTTTTCCTCTCGAGGAATAAATTCTGCTTGCAAAGCCTATTATTGGACACAGGATTAATATTCACATATTAATATCGTCGACTTGATAAAAATGATTATATGAAAACTCCCCGGCTCTTCTCTCTTAGCATACTTTCAATTAAATATTAAAACACTTTTATCAGATACCCCATCTGAACTAATTAAGATAGATTCGCCCCTTATTCGCAACCTGGCTCAGGCTGGATTGATAAGACAGCACAAATTCGGCGGCGTAGAGATGAATACCCGAACACACGAGCTAGGAAATATAAAAGGCATGTTTGTCCTTGGGCATTTGACATCAATCGCTGAAGACTGAAAAGCTTTTATAGCTTCATATGGCGTCTCAACAATTGGATGTCCTTGAGTATTAAGAGAAGCATTTAGCAAAATTGGAATGTCTGTAATGCTTGCGAAGCTTTCTATCAATAAATAAAATTTAGGGTTTTCATGTTTTTTTACTGATTGGACCCTAGCACTACCATCGATATGAGTGATACTTGGCAATACCAGTCAGATCAGTCGTTATGTGCACGCGAAGCAATATAAGCACATGCGCAAGACATTACGCACCTTGCGTTCATGAGTAGGACGCGTGATGCGCGATGTTGAAAGGCAACTCGAGTCAGTTGCAGATCAAAGTCGCGGTGCATTGCGAGAGTTGTTGGTTCGCACGAACGAGTCATTGCACAGAAGCCCAAAGACAAAAATAAGCTCTATGCCTTGCACCCCCCATAGGTGGAGTGCATTCGCGCAAGCCTTATGAGTTTTGTGTCAACGTGTCGATCACCACGACTCACAAAGAAGGCTTAGTGGTGGGAGCGCGATCGATGCCCGGCAATCCCTATGATGGCCATACACTGGCTGAAGCACTGGAACAAGCAGTGATGTTGAGTTACGTGGCTCCAGAAGTGGCCATTGTGAACCGGGGTTACCGAGGCATGAAAATTGACGCGGTAAAAATCTATCATGCTGGCTTACGCCAAGGAATCACACGCACGCTAGCAATCATTAGGTGGCGTAGCTCCATTGAGTTGACCATTGGTCATATGAAAGCGGATGATAAATTGGGACGCAATTGGCTCAAAGGCGTGTTAGGAGTAGTAATTACGACTTTATCCTCAAAAAGCTGAGGCTTTTTTATGTCCTACTTTATCCTTTTTATGCCGTCCTACGCTGGATAGCGCTTTGCATTTTTAGCGTGTTAATTCGAAAAACGATTTATTCGGGGACGGCTTCTTAGATTTAGCATATCAAATTGCTAGTTTTCAGTTATTACGTAACTGGCTAGCTGACAATCCTGATCGCCCTATTATTTTTTCTTGCCACGACTTAAATCTTGCACGGCATTTTGCAACCCACGCACTTTTAACCAACGCAATCGGCGGTAGCGCACGCGACATCATCACTCCCACACTGGTAAGCCAGGCATTTCACCATCCTTTTAAACTCATACGCAGCATTAATAATGAGAGCGAAGTTTTAATGTCAACTATTCCTGCTTTTCTAGACTCAAGTGAAAAGCCGTAGAAATTGAGGAATTTATACCTCTGCTTGCATGGAATTATTTATCCATCAAAATAGATACTTATTTTTTTATCTCAGCGTAAATTGAAAATGCTGGCTCTTTAGAGCTGCACACTCCAAGGGAGAATGCTTTTTCATTAATAAATGATTGAGGCATTTTTATCACTCCTAAGAGATTCAGCTGAGCTCCGCGGTGATGTAATGCCTACTGGCTATACTCATAAATTACCAATGAATACGTTTAGTGTTTTCTGCAAAAAATATTTTTTTATAAATAAGAGCGCGCAATCAAATTAACTCTATTTAGTGCAGTTCATTTTAATTCTTTGAAGCGGAGAAATTATTATGTTTAGCTCAGCAGCAAGGGTAAACAACCCTCCTCTCTTACCTCTTCATAACTTTCCGTCAGTCGAATATCCTTTGCAAGAAATTAGAGCTATTAATTTAGTATCATCAGAATCGACAAATTGTCCGCCAATAAATCCCTCATCTAGCGAAGCCCAGCTTATTTCCTCACAAATTTCTCCGCAAAAGAAAAAATTAAATTTTGATAATTTTTTCGATTTGGAAATACCTGATATAAAATATGATATTTATAAATATCTATCTTTCTCAGAAAGACTTTGTTTGTCCCAGGCAAATAAAGCATGCTATTCTTTTTATCGCGAGACATTAAATATAAGCGGGCAATTTAGAGATGAATGGATAAAATTTATTTTTTCCGCAGCAGAGAAAGAACTTAAGGTAATACAAAATAATATCGCTATAAATTCTCCAGCCATAATGGATCTATATATTTACCTATATATAGCAAGATACAATATTAACTCAAATGTAATTTTTTATAAAACCACACAAAAAAATTTTTTATCATTTACCCGTGAAGTTTCCGATATTCTTAAGCTTTATCATGAAAAATGGCAGTCTGGTCACCTAGAGCTGACAGAAAGTGAGCGAGGCAAACTTATATCTGTCGATATAGAAGAGAAATTTATTAATTTAAAACAACAGTTCTCAGAATGCCGAGAAATACTATCATGTGCTAGATTGAGGATAATGTCACCGCCACCGCAGAATTGGGTGAAAAAAACAGATTCACGATGTACGTTAGCAATACTAAGTATATTCACGGCTATTTATTTTTATCTTGATTGGAAAACTATTACCGACGGCTCTCGTAAAGCTTGGATAGTTGGTTGGGTTATATTTTCAATTCAACTATTATTTCTCTTAATAATCTCTCCTGCAATCATAAAAATGGTGAGAGAAGCTTTTCCTGCGAGGCATATTCCTGATAAAGATGCGCTTCACTTTATTGATACCATTGAGAAAAATCTTCTTATCGTCGAAAAATATCATTCAAAAATCCCATTCATACTGAATTCTGCAAGTTATACGGCTATTTACGGCTTATCTTCGTCAAACCATCAAACTCAACAATCAGCAGAAATAGAAAATCGCAATAAAACTCAAGCATGTATATATAAGGCTAATCTGGAATTAAAAAAACTAACAGATACACTAAGAAATATAGAACACACTCCTCTCGATGTAAACTACCGATTGGCCTAGCTGCGTTGCACGAATGATAGCAATATGACCGCTCAAATTAGCCCTGATAAGTCGACGCCCCTGAACAATTCCGTAAATCCCTTAATATGAAGACGGAAAGTGTGCTTATGCGAAGAGTTTATTCCATTTTTAGAGAACGGTTATGACATTATTGTTGGAGCAGGTGGCTATAAACTTTCCGGCGGACAACGGCAACGCATCGCGTTAGCTAGAGCTTATCTTAAAAAAGCTCCTATGCCCCCTGCCCTTTTAGATAGCCTTAAGCTGCTAACGAATTTCAGCCTATTCGTTAGCAGTTTTTACTCTGTTTATCTCAGCTTGTCAGTATCGTTTTTAGTTTTCACCTAACCCTATCTTCAGCCGTGAGGAAGAGCTGCACAAAAGTAGCGAGCACAGATTGGGTGCTCTAGTTACAGAATGGATAGTCAATCACGGCCATGTTTTTACATAGCCGCGTTACACACGCATTCGCATTGCGTGGTAACAGCCAGGCAGCGGCTAAATTCACGCATTGCGATAATTTAGATACGCTGAAAATCAGGAAGAAGTTAGGCAAAGTAATTTTGAACGTTATAGAAAAAATGCTCAAGGGTGAAAAACTTACCAAAGCTGAAACGTCAAAATCCATCGATGCCCGCGCCACAGAAATGTTTTCAACCTTGGAGCAAGCCACCAATGTGGAAATTCCAGCTGTTGCAAATGCTGATGCAAAACGTTATATCGCTGAGGCAATTGACACTCACAAAAAATGGGCATTAACTCAGCAGATAAAAATAGGCGCTCTTGTGAAAGCTGATTTAGATACGACGAAGAAAATGAGCGACCAAGCTGATCAATTGGCAATGCAAGAAGCTCTTGCATTGAGTTTGGCTTTTAAGGCTGTTGGCTTGCCTATCGAATGACCGCGTGATTTTATTTAGCTAGCCCAAATCCAAACGCAATGAAACCCGCAGGATAGTGCCGCAAAACTAAACAGATAAATAGCGCCCAGACCGATGTAATACGCATAGCGTAGCGACTTGTGCTCGACGAATAATTTCATTGCGTTCACCATTTTTTTGCTAAACTTCATTCATGTTCTTCCTGCTGGTTGCTTCAGAGGATGGAAGCCAGAAAGCCCCAACTGCTTGCCACAGTTGGGGCTTTCGTTTTGATAAAGATAAATTTAACTACTTAGTCTTGCGTTTGTCAGTGACAAGCCGCCTTTTAAAAGGACTCATGCTGAAGCACAACGGCACTCGCCAGACTGGCCCCAAGGCGTCTTCTTTCAGTCGTGGCCTTGCCAATAACTCCCAGCTTTCCAGCCGAGCTTCAGCATGCCGAAACGCCCGTGGTAATAGATGTTAAAACCATTCCCTACCGCGACAAATAGCACACGCTTAGACTCATCCATATAGTGCACGACCCGCCACTGTTCAGGATCGAATGGCAAGCCAAGTGGCCAATAATCGAAACCCTGTGCAGGATTACGGTAGAGCCAATAAACGCGCTCCAGGTAACGTTTAAAGGGCGTTGTTCCTCAGGACGGGTCAAGGTACCCATCCTGCCAACCGGCATCTAGTGACGCATCGAAAGTCTGAAACCACTTCAGCCAAGGCGGTAAATTACCGTTTTCGTCAGACAGGACACTATGTCCACTGTCTTTGAAATCGAAGACGATGGTATTGGCGTGTTTGCGAAACTTCGCGCTCACTTCGGGTTGGATTCGGACATCCATGCATTGATCGAGCTGGTCAAAGGCAAACTTACCGTCACTCCCGAGACACATAGTGGTGAGGGTCTATTTTTTGCCAGCAAGGTGTTTGATCGCTTTATCATTGAGCCAGCAGAATTGTCGGTTTCGTTTACTCATGATCAATGCGGGGGGCGCTGATTCAGATGGAGATCGCCAACGATAGCCTCAGGACCGCAGTGCAAGGGTTTAATCGTTTCTGCGATACGGAAGCGTTGACCTTCTACAAAACCCGTTTTTTTATCTCCCTCGCAGCACTCGAAGGCAATTTGATTTCGCGTTTGCAGGCCAAGCGAGCAGCAGTACGGTTTGAGCAATTCAGTGAGGTCGAACTCGACTTTACGGGCGTCGAGAGTTTGGGACAAGCACTCGATGATGAGCTAGTATGAGTGTGGCCTATCAGTCACCCACAGACGAAACTATGGGTAGTCAATGCCAACGATACGGTGCACAAAATGATTAGCCACGTTAAAGGATGGGTCGATTTGCCACAACTTATCCCTGCGAGCGATTCTCAAGAAAAACAACAAAATCATCCTAAACCAACGGATTGATTCGATTGCCTCTACATTTACAAAAAGCAAATGCCGCCCTCTTGCCTATATTCGTTTAACGAAAATCGCAAAGCGATTCAATATTAGGGGCGACAGGTCGCTTCAGATCGCCTCGAGTTGTTGCGTGATAGCGGCGACAACATACGTCTCGCAAGCCATGAATGCGCATCAGTCGCGCTACTCGGCGGCGACTAACAGTCCAACCTTTTCACGCTCGTCAAAAGTACGCTAAATGAAAATGCTGTTTGCTAATCAAGAAAGCATGTATTCCTGAGATTTCACATGCGAGGGCGAGACGGCTTTCGCTTATCGCTCATTTTGCATTTCGTTGGCTCGGCGGCTAGCAAGCATGCAGCTTGTGCTTCAACACGAACGTATTGTCGACACAAAGCAACATCAGCTTCTGATACACCGGCTGCCACAAAGTGTTCCGGCCAACGCATGAGCACCGCCACCATCCGATTCACTTCACTAACGGCCTCATCTGTTGTCAACATGAAGCGTCCGCAATCAGAAAGAACATTCGTGATCGACGGCTCATGCGCTAATTTGCCGACCCGTAACTGCTGATAGCCAACGCCTTGTAGCTGGGGCTGTATATCATACGCAGGCGCGAGCTTCCAGCCATTCCCGTCACGAAGAAACGCATGGTTTTTCTCATGATCGTCGGTGTTTTCCATTAGCACATTGAACGTCATGCGCAAAAAAATCTGGCGGCAATCTTCACGGGACGTGCTTGAAAACTTTCGCGCCGTATCCGCGAGGTCAGAATAGGCCATGTCGTCAGTGCTGACGCCCTGTGCGATCAAGAGTGTCCGAGCGCTTGCAAAGTGATGGCGCGCGCCATTCGGATTGCGATCAAAGCGCTCAACAAGCAGAATGTTTTTTCCTCGTATCGGCACCAATCGCGACTCAGGAACCGAAATGCCGCATGTCCGTGCTATTTGAAGTGAAGCGTGTTCGAGGGCGCACATATCTACCATATCGTCTTCCGCAGGAAACTTGGCAATCCAGCGCCGCCCCTCGTCTTGAATAATAGCTTTAGGTCGAGCGCCGCCCGCAGAGGAGCCTGGTCGTAAGAGTCGTCGCATTTCGTCATCAATTGGAATTCGATGTTCGATTGCCTGTGCTGCTCGCAGCAAATCCGCCAGATCCGTCGCGTGAAAAACCTGCTCCTTTGCTACGATATAGCGAATGGGTGACATAGAAAAACCGAGGGCGCCAATTCGGTCTTCGCCAGCAGCTGCTAAATAATCAATCGGCGCACGACGTGGCAGTTGGAAAATTTTGTCAATGATCTTGTGGCCCCACCGATCAGGTCCTGCGTCTTCAAAGATGGGGGCCAGATCAAGTCCAACTGGCGGTTCAAACTGCCCCGTTTTAAGCGGTAGGTCTGGTGAAAGGGCGAATGCATCCGGGCGTGCTAGCCATGTGCTTGCATAGGAGAACAAACACCGCCGACCGCCGATTAAATCAAGCGTACCGCACGGCACAGGTTCGAGGGCGCTAGGCGGATAAATCCAGACGTACAGCTCATGGTTCATCGTGATGATCCTTTTTGCTGGGTGCGTAGATTACGCAGATCAAGCAGCAAAGCCGTCTCATCGCTCATCGGATTAGCAATTTCAGCAAGAAACTGTATTCGCCCGATCAGCCATAAGGCCATTGCATAGACTGAAATGGAGACGGTCGGATCGCCTCGCTCCATCTTACGCAGGGTAGGCACTGACACTTGCATGCGCTCAGCAAAAGAAAGCAGGGTTTCCTTGCGGCGCTTTCGAGCGATATGGAGATGCTCTCCCAGCGTGATGAGGGTACGCTCCACTGGGGTGGGGAGCATATTAGCGGCATTGGATCTTCTTGGCATGGAAATAATAGTGCATGTTTGCATGTAAAATAGCAACTATTATTCTCTTTTTTAAGAAACTGTTCACCAATGATAGCGATCGTACGAAAGGGGTAGATTGTCACCTTCTAGTTGCTTCTCAATCATGGCTCCCCCACCCGATTCGCCATCTGCCCACCAATCCACGCAAAGACCTGATCTGGCACCACCTTAATCAAAGCTGTTATTGCAGAGCATTTGACACATACCGCCATACAGCACGATAAACCCAATAATGCTAACTAGGCCCGTTGTTGAGTCGTACTGCGCATTTTTAGATCGTATATGACTGATTTCTCTTGCCATAAGACGCTGCTGATTTATAAGCAAAAGCGAAACTTTCAAAAAATGCCAGCTTTTTGCCAGCATTTACCCTCAAAGCCCCGTAGATTAAGGCTTGACCGCGGGTTCGATTCCCGCTGGCTCCACCAAGAATCCTTTAAAATCAATCACTTACAAAAATTGAATTTCCCCTTTTTGTGGTGATTTTGGGCTGTTTTGGCTCCAGAATGTCAGCTTTTTGTGCCATATTTGGCCGCAATTGCGTCTACCTATCGAAGAGCCAGAAAAATCTGGTGCGCAAACTTATATCAACGCGTATTGGGTGTTTAAGTATTGCCTTGATGGCAATACCCTAAGCGGAAGCCGTAAGGGTCGCAATGGTCGAGTCCTTAAGTTGGTTTTAGCCTGGTACTCATAAAGTGGTGGTATCCAAAAAACCTTGTGTATTCGCTTTGCGATATGACAGCTACCAAACAAGTGCGCTTGCTCGTTTTGCCAAATTGATAACTGACTGCCGCCCGTCATATCAGGGGGCCAGATATAGAAGATAAGTTATGACACTGCTGCGATTGCAGCTTGCTGTATTCCACTTGCCGGAACAAGCATACATTCTTCTTTTCGACTCTTGAGGCATAACACCTTCCTAGTCTGTTTTTTTTACTGAAATATTTTTTGTTGGAAACAGTATCTTATATATTCCTAAGAATGAACTAGGGCCTTTTATTAGTTTGTTCCTACAGGGCAGGCGTTTAATGTTTGCCCGGCGCTTGTATTTATAAAGACTCCCCCCTGCTTGCGCGCATCCGGCATCGTGAGCGCAATTACTAAGCTAATCAACGCAGTCACCGTCGCCTACCCATAGGAAAGTAGTTAGCTATCTTGGATATGCCTTCGCAACATACAAGACACGCCCTATATGCCGCTTGAATATGCCCTTTAATACTAGGTATAGCGCATGATCTTTTTTTCTTGCATCTCGATCAAGGCCATTTTCGTTATATAGATGATCTTGATGTAACTTATCTAGTTTCTGTCTTAATTTTTCAAAAATGATGGAGATCATATCTGCAGGATAAACGCAAAGCAGCCAAAGCAGGCAAATACCCGATTATTTCATTCATTGAAAAAACATAAGCTTTTAAGCCAATGCACCGATTAAATTTAGGCATTTAATTAAGGTCATAGAGATAGGACAAGCAAGTTTTTTGAGTTCTCTAATACCAAACAGCGTAACGAGATTCCCCTAACGTACGGGCATCTTATTTCTCGATGGAATCACTAAGAATGAGCATGAATATTCGATGAATCGAGTGTTTGGCAAATTAGTCGTACATATCTAAGACTGCTCTAGAAAATCTAGCATCTGCTGATATCAATCTTTCATATTTTTTGCGGGAGATGGTGCACGATAAAAAAGTGCCCATATTTAAGGTATGCCTTTAAATATTACCAATCAGTGTCACTCTTTCGTTACTCCTGCAAAAACAACTCTATTATCGTTGCCCCCAGAAATACGAGCAGAAATAGAAGACTTGCTAGATCCAGATACACGAGATAGTTATAGTGAAGCACTAACAGATTTAAGCGAAAATCAAAGAGCACAGTCTTCACCTGCCTGGGGACTGCACTTGCTCTCTCATCTACTTCAAAGAATTCCACCACAACAACCCTCACAGCAGCAGTTACAGCAGCAAATTCTTTTGGCTCGAGTACCTAAATTAAAAGAATTTGTAGTCGATCAGTTCCGTGCACTGTTTGAGCAAAAGACGGATCAATTTCATCAAATCGTAAAGATACCGGCCCTATTTAATCTACTTTGTTTGATAAAAGACTCGAAGTTACTTAATTTTCTTGCAGAACGGATACAACAATCTCCTGCTTTGCAGCAAGAACTTCTCAGATGGGTTGAGCGTTCAAAGACGGATGGTCAAGTGCACATTCAGGCAGGCAATGCGTTAACGCTACTAGTTAAAGCGGGCATACCATTGAATGGTATGGATTTTAGAGGGATTCAAGTCAGTGGTGCGGATTTGAGTTTTGGCATATTCGATAACACTCAATTTCAGAGAGCTGACTTAAGTGGGGTGAATCTGCAAGGAGCGTGGCTACGAAAAACTAATTTTGAAGGAGCCAATTTAGCCAACGTAAATTTTGGTGCTATACCTCTTTCTAAAGCAAACAGCGTATTAAGCCAGATTGACTCCTCCATTCTCTCACTTATATTAAAAGAACCCATCGATGAAATACGCGCTTGCTCGAAGGATGGTAAGTGGCTCATCTCTGGCAGCGATCAAGTTGTTAAATTATGGTCCGTTGCAGTTACCCCGCCTGTACTCCATCAAGAATTTAACAGCAACCAGCATTTAGCCCTGGCATTTTCGCCAGATAGTAAGTGGCTAGCTTTGAATGGTAATAACGAGACTATTAATCTATGGTCACTTGAAAATGGCATACCTACACATTCTCATACACTGCAAGTCGAACGTTTGAGCACATCTTATATCGCCTTTTCACCAAATAGTGATCGGTTAGCTTTAAGCGATAGTTATAACGGAGTAGAACTATGGTCACTTAAAGATAGATCTCCTAAGCTAGAACATATTTTTAAGGATTATATTGAGTTGGGTGATATGCCATTTTCACCAAACGGCAAGTGGCTAGCCTTAAGCGGGAAAAATGGCTCGATTGAATTATGGTCACTTGAGGCTGAGCAAACTAAACTCGAACACATCCTCAAAGAAGAGGGTGAAACGATGAATATGGTATCGTTTTCGCCGGATGGCAAATGGTTAATTTCAGCCAGTGGTAGTTTTAATTTTACGGTTAATATCTGGCTGGTAGAGAATATTCCCTTTATGCTTTGGCAAACCTGGCATATTGACTTTGCCATGTATTGCAAACTGGTCACCCCATCCAATTCTCAATGGATTACGCCCTTATTTGGTAACACTAATAATCAAAGTTATAGTTTTAATAAGGATAAAGCACGGGTTGCTGAAATTGATCCGCGCATGTCTTGGCGTGTTCCTGCTGGACATACCGGCTCAGTAAAGAGTATGGCCCTTTCTCAGAATGGAAAGTGGCTCGCTATACACAGTCATGATAGGGCAATCACGCTGTGGTCGATTAAAAAAGATGTGCCTGTCTTACAAGTAACCATCAGATTAGGCCCTCCTCCGCCAATAACAAGCGCAAGAACTTCCAATATAGAATTTTCAAACGTAGCTTTTTCAAAAGATGGTCATTGGCTTGCCTTGGCTGAGGATAAAACGGTCAATTTATGGAATCTACAAGTTAAATCACCGGAATATTCTAGGTTTCAACTAACAAAACACACGGGCCCCGTGACATCTCTGGCATTCTCGGCCGATAGCAAATGGCTAGTTTCAGGTAGTCAGGATAAGTCAGCTAAACTGTGGTCGCTCAAGGCTTCTACCCCTGAATTTAAAGGTGAGCTAACAAAGAACTCCCTACATTACGGAAGCATCTACAGCGTCGCATTCTCTGAAAATGGCCAATGGCTTGCTTTGGGCGATGGAGATCATGGTTTGGAATTAATTGCACTTAGCACCGAATCCTCCAACTATAAAAAGCATCATTTTAAAATAGGCGGATTCAGCCAAGAGGATGACCCTGTTGCGTTTAGTAGCATGGTCTTTTCGCCAGATAGCAAGCAACTTGCTGTAGGGCGCGACGATAGCAGGATTAATCTCTGGTCAATCAAAGCTAATCTGAGTAAATATGAATATCCTGATGGCTATCTAAATGCAAGTCCTGATGGAGCAAGCAGCTTGGCCTTCTCACCGGATGGCAGATGGTTAGCCTCAGGTGGCTGGAGCAAGTTCGAAATATGGTCTGTCGATTCACAAAAATGTCTGGCAAAAATTGAGGGACTGGCTCGGCGTCCTGTCTCAGTAGGCTGGGTCAAAACTGACAGAGGTGAAACGCTGCTGATAACAAGTGGACCAGATCAATCTATCCGCTGTTGGCGAGTCGAAGAAATCGACAATGACCACTGTGATATCTATTTATACTGGTCGTCACATCAAGCTATGTTAAACGCAGGCGGTGCGAATATTGAGGAGGCACAAAATTTAAGTCTAGAAAATACTCAATTACTCACTCAGTATGGTGCTCAAGAAGTCTCTACTTTGATGTCAAATATTTTAGATATTTCTTGATTTAAGGTACTTTTTTATTCCTACTTAAATAAAAAATCTAAATAGCACGCATGCGTGCTCTCGAAACAGGCCGTCCCGCTCTACGCGCCACCAACACCGATGCCACGATAGCCATTGCGCGCGACGCGCGTATATTGGCGCGTCTACCTAGTTTCACCATTTAAGCATTGAACGTGCAGATACAAGGCAGAGAGGGTTACCCACTCTATATTTGTATGGCAATGCGCCCTAGCCTCATCTCTTACTCTATTAGGCTGATGCCGCAGCTTTATCCCCTTCATGTAAAACAAGCAACAACCTTATCAATTAGTGCTTCTTAAACATAATTTTTAAAGTTTGGGATAATTCGCGCCTTATCCAACAGAAATTTCTTAAGGCTATCTGCCGCAGTTAGCTTATTAATAATTATTACTCACCATAAAAAAGCAAACCATTATGGAAGCATTTTCAAAAATCAACTCTACCCCACGAGCTCTTGGCAATAGAGCCAATCAAGAAAACCGAAATAACGTTCTATCGAATTCTCAAATTAATAATCCATTAGATAATAGTGTGCAAACGATAATTTGACTGCGAGATCTAACTCTATCCTCGTACAGTTTTTAAATTCAAAAAATAATAATTTTAAAAAAATTTAATCCGAATCAGGCATGGAATATTTAGCTAAGATTATGCAATATTTAGCCAAACTCAATCCTAACAGTTTATCTTTTAATGATAACTATCCATTTAAATAAGAGCATGCCATTTTCACCCTGCATCACGAGTATTTAATTTCTCTAGAAGAAGCCGAAAGAAAAATTACTGCAGATCAATATGCAGGCATTTATTCTATATTTGCAAGTATGCGCTATGAAATAAAAGTAGAGACTAATTTAGGAAATGCTGCTGCTTCCTAAAAATAAAAGCAGGAGCATCGCCATACAAAATTTCGAATAAAATAAAAGATCAATCGATCCCAAATAATATTGAAAAACTTCCCTTTTTATTTGATGATTTAGTTTCTTCAACAGAATCCGAGCTAGGTCCTATTTTGCAAATAGGTTAAGTTTTTTAATAAAAACAGAAAGCATGGTTTTTCTCTAAAATTTATTTCAAATTTCCTGAAAAGCCAGAGTTGCAGACAACCGGAGTTTTCATTTCGGTTGCTACATTCCGTTTTATTCCGACTATCCCCCCTACCTCAATAAATTAAGCTGAAAATTCTCTGCATTTGACTCAACATTTTTAAAAAATTGCATTTATTCCTTTCAAGTATCTGTATTGAGCCCACTAACCAATCGCCAGCGAAGCCTCACTGCTACTCATCGGCTTTACCGACAATGTTATCTGCATCATCCAGCTGATAAGGCACATCTGCCTCCACGCCATCCTTGCCCGTGCGCGCCACGACGCTTTTATAACGCTTGCCATTCCAGCACCGAAAAATCAGTGTCGCGTTCTCCGCCCCCCGTCAATGTGGAGCCGAGGCTGCCAATCAGCTTGCTGTGAGCTCCGCCCACCAGAATGCTGTTTTTACCGGCCGTCAGCATGCTTTTATCGCCGCCCATCAAGATGCAGTCGTCGCCGGCTGTCAGCTTGCTGCGATCACCCGCCGTGAGGAAGCTGCGAATGCCGCTAATCAAGGAGCTGCCATAACCCGCGATCAACGAACTGATGCTCCATCAAAGGCAGCTTAATGCGTAGCTAAGATTCGTTAAACAAGGGACAAGTGCATTCTTCCAGCATGGCAAAACACAAGCTGCCGCAAGAATATAAAAACGCATGCTATAGGCGCGTTAAACTGCGCCTATAGCATGCGCCTGAAACGATAGGCCGGCTGAGTTGAGGGCAATGACATAAACCCGCTTAGCAATTATTAATGATTCCCCACAGGCTGCGTACTTATCCCAGTTCTACTAATATGCTTCCATTCTTGAATCACTTGATAACGGGTATACCAATCCGCTAAGGCTAACCAAGCACGAGCTCGTTTGCCTTGCTCTAGTAAAAATGGACGGGGCTGTGTCTCAAGGCTTAGCGTGGTATGTGTTTTATCCCATTGAAAAGCAGACAGATAAGAGCCCACAAAAGGCAATAACGCCCCTTCTTGGCTAAACATAAACTTGTTATCTACCATTGCAAATTGCTCTTCTGAAGGCAGATCAGTAAATAAGTTCTCACCTAAACTGGGATAAACCGCATCTGACAGGGTGAGGTTATAGAGCGTGGGAAAAAGGTCGCGGTGTCCGGCAAAACGCTTGGTATCAGGCGTAAAAGCAGGCCGATAGGCGCGAGGCAGATAGAAATAGGCAGGCACGCTAAATAAATCTTTACTGGTAGCTGGGAGCTCATATTTCAAGAAGGTGCGATTATGGTCGCCTGTTGCCAGCACTAGCGTTTTTTCTTTTAAGCTCCGCGATTGATCAATACGATCAAGAAATAAACCAAGCTGATGATTCGCATATTGATAGGTCCACGCCATTTTTTCTGAGTCTTGTATGTTGCCAGCCAACTGCGGGTGTAGTTTAGGCAAGTCCAGCGGCAACCTCTGATAATCAGCGACTATTTGATTGGGGGAATGATTGGTCATCGTTAATAAAAATAGAAAAACTTTTTCCCCCCGCTTTTCAGCCTCTTGCAAGATCTCAAAGCCAAAGCGGAATAAATATTCATCATCAACGCCCCATACATTCTTTTTAGCCTCGGGATAGCGTGCCAGGATATGGCTCTCTTCGTAAAATTCATCGAAGTATTGGTGTGACATAGTCCGGTCTATCTGCTGCCAATCCCCACTGCCGCCATAGATAAATACTGTGCGATAACCCTTTTCCTTAAATGGCTTAGCTGCTGCCGCCCTGTAAGTAATATAGTTACTTTGATCGTATGGCAGTGGCGATAATGGCGAATTAAGAAGCAATGCTTCTAAGGAAGCATGTGTAGCTAATTGAGAAGGGAAGAAGTTTTCAAAAAGCGGGCCGCGCTTTAAATATTTGCCTAATGCGCCAGTGAGGTCATTTTTTGCTGTACTCAGCTTGAGCGGCTGCATGCCCCATGATTCCATCAGCGTAAAAACAATATGCGGTGGGTGAGCTGCAAGCCATGGATTATGTGGTGTACGACGAAAGATAAAAGCTTCTAAATCATCTGGATTGCCTGAACGCGCCCCCAGGGTATGCGCTAACTCATCGAGTGAAGCAAAGCCGTAGGTGTTTAATTGCGCGCTTGGGTTATTGCCAATTTCAATTTGCTCATACCGATCTTTCACGGCATCGTACAAAGTTTGCCAAGCGTTGCGCACTAAGTCGTTAACAAAAGGGTTAGGCGAGATCGTAGCATCACTCTTACGTAATGGGAGAGTGCCTAATTGGCCACGCGCGAGAAAAAATAATGCCAGCAGGATAACAATGGTCGAGACTAAACACCTAGTTGATAAGACAGGTACCTGATGAGCTTGTATCGTACGCGCCCAGCGATAGGTTAAATAAGTTTGCACAGCCGTTAATATGAACACGATGCAAAAAACTAACGCTACTGGATACCTATCTAGAATCGAAACGATGATGGCCTGCGTATCATCTTCGTAAAAACCAAACACGAGCGGAGTAAACGGAGTTTGATAAAAATCGTAATAAAAATACTGACAAATGGCCGCAAAATTAATTAACCAAAATAATATCGCCACTAACGGCAGCTCCAAGCTAGCCGCTCTGCGACGCAAAACAGGTAGCAAAGCGCATAAACGCAGAGGAACAACAGTTAGCAGCAAGCCTGTCGCCAGCATTTTCAAATCAAAACGTGTACCAACCCAAAAAGCATGCAGCAAATCATCACGTTGCTGAGCAAACAGCGCTGCATTACCGTAATGTAGTAGCTGTAACAAACGGAAAGTAAAAAAAATAATCGAGCCAAGTATTAGCACAGCCAAAACCGTGCGAGGGAAACGTAGAGTCTGCATAAAAAAAATGATTTGGTTAATTTATTTTCTTGCAATAAGAATTAAAGCAGACTTACATAGCTGCGTACCAAGCTCGCACCCCTTAGTCATACTAGCTTGGACTACCAGCACAAGCATTGCTTGTGCTGGATTAAGCAGACTTACTTTAATACACGATCTTGTTGCCGTCTTATAAACAGCTTGTTAGCTAAAATTTATTGCAGCAAGAAGCACGATAAAAACTGGAGGCAAATACTACCTCCAATAATTTTGCAAAGCCTCGTTAACAGAAAATGGGAGTCTAAATCAAAATAGGAAATACATAAGAATTATCATCATATCTGTTAGAGATAATTCTCTATCCTATCTTTAGGATAGCTATCGATATCACAAGTCGAAAAGCGCTTGGGCGAAGCATTCGACATACCCACACTTCTTAGTAACTTAAGGTTAACGCCTTGTTATTTTTTAAATCAGGCATTTTTCTGAGTTAATGCTTAGATTTTCTGTCCAATATTTGCAAAAAGCTGCATTGGGCCATTTCAAGAGCGGCGCATGTGGCACTATTTTTCCACCGCTTTTCTCGTGCTTTAAAAGGCAAAATAAATGTTTACTTCCGATGTGAGGAATTGCTCTGCCATAAGAAACAAAGCCCTTTCTGTTAATACTATTTCCAACCTAAATTCATTAACCGCAGTTCAGCGGCAAGATACATCATTCGATGTGATTGAGGTAAAAGAAGTAGCAGAATTTGAGCAGGCACTGGTTTCGCTCAAAAAAACAGAGATGAAAGCTACGCTAGAGCTAATAGGTCAGGAAGTTATCTATGAAACTTTAAAAGCTTTGCCTCCGGATATACAGCACTTGAAACTAAGTGCAAGTGCTCTCTCTGAAGACGTTTTCAATTTAAAGCAACTAGCAACCCCAAACCTAATCCGCAATTTCAAAGAGCTAAAATCCTTAGCCATAAATGAAACTCTTCTCCCTGCTTCACTATTTATCGCAATCCTAGCCAATACGCCCAACTTAACAAGCTTAACGCTAGACAGTTGCAACGTACAAAGTGCTACAGAGTACAAAAAGTTATCTCTTTTAGAAAAATTAGAGGATTTAAGCCTAAACGATTCTCAACTCCCTGCTGAGCTTTTCGGGGCTCTCCTAGAGAGTGCATGTAAGGTAAGGAAGTTAAGTCTAAAAGATTGCAACGCTCTCAATGCCGAAAAAGAATGGAAGTTACCTTGTTTTGAACAATTAGAGGATTTAAGCCTATGCCATCCTCAGCTTGGCGGGGGATTTCTCCGAGCTCTCCTAATCTGCGCGCCCAATTTAACAAGTTTAAAGCTAAACCATTGGAACGGATTCAATGCAGCTAGTACGTCCGAGTTAACAAGCTTAGATCTAAGCTCTTCCAGTATCTTAGGACGTTGGGTATTACCTCCTTTAAAAAAATTGATATCTTTGAACCTAAGCCATTCTAGTTTCCCTGACTCATTCCTCACCAAAATTCTCGCCAGTGCGCCCGATCTAACAAATTTATATCTAAGCGAGTGCAGAGGATTCGCTCGCCAAGGGTTCACTATCGCAAAGTTGCCCCCTTTAAAAAAATTAGCGTTTTTGAAACTTAGGGGAACTGAGTTTTCTAAGGCTTTCTTCAAAGCAATCTTAACTAGCGCACCGAAATTAACAGCCTTAGATGCAGAATGGCAGCGGGTAGTCAATGCTGCAGACCCCTCGGAGTTAGGTAATTTAGAAAAATTAGTAGTGTTGAAATCGGCAAAACTCCATATAACTCCAGGTACTACTCTCGCTTAAGGAAACACTGAATCAATTTGCGAGTTACTGGAGAATAGAAAAAATGACCTCTCTGTTGTTAGCGGATCACCCTGGCTTCCCTAGTTCCTCAATCAAATAGCGCTGGTGCTCAGCCAATGCTTCAATGAAGAGACCACGGCTCGTACGCTATTTGTACGTAGCCGCTCTCCACTGAATGGCTAAACCGTATCTGCAGGACGCAGCCGCCTTGAATACTGCGCTGTCTTATCAGAAAGCAAATTTACATCTTCCATGCACTTGAACTGTTTAGGCACCTCTGCATCAAGTGGAATATGATGCTCGCCTGTCCGCCTCAAATGGCGCTTTAACCTTAGCGCGGGACGCTCGACAAGATGCCACGATAGAATCGCCAGCACTAGCGTAATGATGGTCGAGATAATTAATGTGACCCACATCGACGGCTGATTGCTGGTCAACATAACCACCGTCTGCTGCACCGGGAAAGCATAGATATAAATGCCAAATGAGAAGTCTCCAAAACGCCCAGCACGTCGGATAAATGGTGTAGAGGCCGAACCAAAAAAAATAACTAATATCGGCACCATCAGAAAGAGAGCTGCGTATTTATAGTCAATAGCAAAGAGAAAAGCACTTATCAGACCAAAGACAGACAAAACCAACTTGGGTCGTGTTGACCAAAAATCCCGGAAATAATGCAGGCATGCCCCATAAAAAAAGAATGCTCCAAGCGGAAAGTTATGACTTCGAGGAGGATTGTGCTGGGGGTCTTGAATGGCAAAAACAAAGACCGCAAACACAATAGTGCCAGTTAAAAGCAAAGATCGGCGACGAAGTAAGCCAATCGCACCTAAGGCTAACAGGATTAAGTACCAACGGAACTCGACTCGAAGTGACCATAACGTACCGCTGACGATTCCGCTACTAGGATTGTCTATGAAGACGCCAGGCAGGGTATGACGTATGCTTAGCTTCAATGTTTGGAAAAATTCCCATGTCTGCGAAGCCAGGAAATAATCTTTAAGTGGAAGTGTCGAAACACTCGGCCCCAGCAATAGCGCTGTTATTAAGGTCACCACAATCAGCCCTGGCCAGATGCGCAAGATACGCTTGGCCAAGAAACGCCAAACCGACGAATCACGCTCCCAACTTTGCGCAACCAAATAGCCGCTAATTGAAAAGAAGATCAAAACCCTAAGTAATCCCAAACCTTGGAAGCCGACAATCGGTTCTGCGTGCCCAGTTAACTGAAAATGATGGCTGAATAAAACGAGATAAGCCGTGACAAGGCGAAGAAAATCGAAATTATTAGGAGAGGTATCTTCGGACATCGTCAATTTTTTCTCGTAATAGTACTTAGATGACAGCCACGCATCGCGCGAACACCACAATAAGCAACATGATTTGGAATAATTAAACGGCAATTATAATAAGAATTATCTTAGTCTCGTTATAGAACTTGGAATGTAATCTCTCTGATTGATTTCAAATAATTTTTTACAAAGCCCAGATTTACAACGGTTTTTAGCCCCCTCCTCTCTCGTTTAATTCCACTTCATCGTCTTTCGACTTAGCTATTTTCAATGGCAAAGCACAGCGTTTTCAAGAAACCACAAAAGATACTTTCTTATCTAACATTCAGAGACTCCTGAAAATACTTCGCAAAATCATCGATCTTTGCGCCACATTGCCTTAATTCATTTTTTTCCGAAGATACGCTTATCGTCTATCGCTGTAACTTGATGAGAGGATGCCGTTATATGACGATCATAAAAACCCGTAGCCAAGATCAACAAACTTCTCTTCGTGGAGGAGTAGAGGAAGACAATCCATCAGTTTCCTCCTCGATTACATCTGGAAAATTTTCATTCAAACTCGGCACTTCTACTTTTTCCTTCTTAAGAAAAAAGAAACAAAGGGTTAAAACATCTACTGCAAACGAAGAAACTAATCAACTTGCAATAGCTACACAAAATCGACAAAACATCCCGACTTCGCAGCAAAAAATTGAAGAGGTAGTCAATGATTTAGCTAATCAAATTATTCAATGTCTAAGCAGAGGAAATGATCTTAATGAAGCTCAAAAAGATAAGAAATTGATAGAGAGCAGTGTAAACATACGCCTTTTATCTGCGCTGGAAATTTGTCCGAATTTAAGTGCTGTGCTAGAGCTACAGGAACTCACCAGCTTAGATAAGCCGAACAATCTCAAGGAATACTTGCACCACACAATAAAGCAGCTTATTGCTTTGAAAGCTTCCTTTTCAGACAGCGCTGATTTTGCCTGGCACGCGCAAAATTTCATCAAAGCCGATCAGCTAGCGCTAAATCTCCTTAAAAAAGTACCGCGTTTCGAAAGCCCCCTCGATCTGCGAATTAAGCTACGTTGGGCCCTGCAATATCACTGCGATTTAAAAAATGAAGCAATCAAACTATTAGAAAAAAAAGAAAAAACCGACCACCTTAAAAGAAGAGGAAATATAAATTTATGGTATCTAGCCTATGCAATTGACAAGGCAACACCATTTAACGGCCATACCCGACTTTGCAGTGACTTAGACGAACCCAAGGAAACAGCTAAAACGCTATTTGACCCAGTTAAAGAAGAAGTGTGCTCATTTACCACTCAGACCATTGAGCAAGCGGAACAGTTCGTCTATAGCGATAAACTTAGCCATCAATATCATCAAAAAAATGGCCAGGTAATATGAAATTATCCACAGTAGACAAGCCTAAAAACTATGCAAAAAAATAATAGGCAGGCAGCCTCAAGCAAAAGAATAACGTCGATTCACCATAAAAATCGTTACAAATACAACCTGTTTAACATAGCTTGTGCACGCAAGCCGATCATTTAAGTTCTAAAATAGCAATTTTTCTGTAGGTTTTCATTTTGATTTGTCTTAAGCAATTTACTCTCGCACGCGGCACTAAGTCGCTGTTTGATAATGTTTCGCTAACGCTCAACATAGGTGAGAGGATCGGGCTGGTGGGTGCCAATGGCGCGGGTAAATCGACGCTGTTTGCGGCCTTGCTTGGCCAAGTACCTCCAGATTTTGGCGAAATTTTCTGGCCGCCTTCTTGGCAGGTGGCCCATGTGGCACAACATACCCCAACGACTGATAAAAGCGCTTTGGCTTATACGCTTGATGGCGATGCTGCGTTGTGCAAGATTGAAGCGAGCATTGCTGCCGCGGCAGCAGCGGGTGATGGGTTGGCTGAAGCTAATGCACATGCTGCTTTTGCTGAGGCCGACGGTTATTCAGCACCAGCACGCGCGCAAGCGTTGCTGCTTGGTCTAGGCTTTACACTTGAGCAAACAAACCAGCCGGTTAAGAATTTTTCAGGCGGCTGGCGTATGCGCTTGAACCTTGCGCAAGCGCTAATGTGCCGCTCTGATTTGCTTTTGCTTGATGAACCCACCAATCACCTTGATCTAGACGCCATTATCTGGCTCGAGGATTGGCTGCGCCGCTACGCGGGCACGCTGGTGGTTATTTCGCATGACCGAGAGTTTCTGGATGCGGTGTGTAACGTTACCTTGCATATTGAAGCGCAGCAGGTAAAACGCTATAGCGGCAATTACAGCCAGTTTGAAACACTGCGTGCACAACAATTAGCGCTGCAGCAAAGCAGCTATAACAAGCAGCAAAATCGCATTGAGCACCTGCAAAGTTTTATTGACCGTTTTAAAGCCAAAGCCACCAAAGCACGACAAGCACAAAGTCGTATCAAAGCGTTGGAAAAAATGGAGCGCGTGGCGCAAGTACGTGAAGACTCCCCGTTTACTTTTAAGTTTCGCAGCGCAACTACGGCGCCGAATCCTCTCTTAACGTTTGAGAAAGTCAGTTGTGGTTACGAGCCAGGCAAACGTGAAACCGCTATTGTTAACGGCGTAACGCTCTCACTACAAAACGGCGAGCGCATTGGGTTATTGGGTGCCAATGGTCAAGGTAAATCAACCTTGATTAAAACACTGGCCGGCGTACTGCCATCGGTAGCAGGCAATATTTGCCGTGGCACAGGTTTGCAAATCGGCTACTTTGCGCAGCATCAGGTCGAGACGCTGCAACCTGCCGATTCTGCGCTACAGCATCTTTCTCGTCTTAGCCCAGATGCACGGGAGCAAGAGCTACGCAATTTCTTAGGTGGCTTTAACTTTCGCGGGGATATGGCAACCACGCCGATTGCGCCCTTCTCCGGCGGTGAAAAAGCGCGTCTTGCCCTTGCGCTCATTCTCTGGAAAAGGCCAAATCTATTATTACTTGATGAGCCAACCAACCACCTTGACTTAGAAACCCGTGATGCGCTGACTATCGCACTAGCTCAATTCGACGGAACCCTAATTTTGGTATCGCATGATCGCTACTTATTAAGCGCCACCACCGATCAATTTATGTTGGTCGCGAAGGGACAGCTACAGCCTTTTGATGGCGACTTAGGCGATTATCGTGACTGGCTATTGCGCGAGGCTGCTGCCACACGCAATGCGCGTAAAAATAAAGCGAGTCGTGCGCAGGATGCAGCGCCTGGGGAAAAGCATAAAAGTCAGCCTCAGCCACAAGCTAGCAATCGACTTAACGCCACACAGCTCAAAAAGCAAAGCGCAAAGCTTGAGAGGGAACTAGAAGCTTTAAACGCTAAAAAATCGACACTTGATACTTTTCTCGCCGATACTGAAAATTATCTGCCTGAGAAACAAGCATCTTTAAATGAAACGCTTAAGCGACATGCTGATGTAGAAAAGCAGCTCGCAAAAGCTGAAAGTGCATGGCTTACGCTGCAAGAAGAAATTGAGCAGGCAGGATGAACAAAGCTGGCGTTCATTTGATTAATATTTTTTGAAAGTTCGCCAGCGAATTGGCTAGTGCGTAGAAGCTGTTTAATCATTAGTCCATTGAACAACCGAAGATGGCAAGCCTTACCCGCCATTTTTTCAATGTTTATTCGTCTATTAGGGGTCGTCTCAGAAAAAGGATTGCAAAGTACCTCCAGACTTGTGCCAGGGCTCCATTCCCCAAACTTTATTCAAGCCCTTTGAGGGACGATAACTATGATTATTATTTCTTCATCGCCTCCGGCACCTCCTTCATCGATCACTCTGCACTCTGATCAGATTGAAAGCAGACAATTACTTACTAATAATTCTTCGAACGTTGGGCCATTGAGGAGTCTGCGGCCTTTGCCTTTGACACCTTCTGCATCGGATAGAACCCAATCAGTCAGCACAAGCGATGCTATATTTTCTGTTGAGACAATCTATCAAAAACATCCGGAGTTGCACTATCTTGCAGATCCCAATGCTCATGTAACCAGTGAAGGCGCTGCGCTGAGTGCCAAGAACGAGCAGTTGTTACCATCCCAGCGTCTCTTTGGCCACTCGTACCCAGAATTTGACCGTAGTATTCAAAGTTTACGTTGCCTGGATTGGATTATCCGCGGTAATTACGATGCCTATGAGCAATTTATTGGTTCTCAGGATGAACCGAAACTCTCCCGGGAAAGCTTTCGATTACTTCACGATTTATATCAAAAACTTGAAACTGTTTATAGCGAACGGGGGTGGGAATCTGGCGTCTTACGGAACACCCTGGAAGTTGCACTTGTGATGGGAGATTTTGGAAAATCGACCGTGCTACGCGAGGAACTGCGCCCTTACGGAATGACAGCCGTTGACCACGACGATTTTCACGCGCAGTTAATGCAGTCAGCCTCAGCACTGGAATTAAAAGCCTTTGCGAGCTTTCAAAAATTGCCTAATCCAGCACAGGAGCTGCTTAAAAATACAGCTGATCTCGCTCATTTCGGCCATATCACTCATCTGGAAGGCGGTGCTCGGATGTTTGCTGGTATAGAAAAATCTAAGCTACTTAAAAGTGAGCCAGAAGCGTTCGATTTTGCGTGGCTTGTCCATCTTTGCGACGTGGCAGGCGCGTTGGGCCATAAATTCACACAAGGCTCAAAGGTACTTAATCAAGCGACGTTCGAGAATATGCAGCTCACTTATGAAGCATGCAAGCTTTCAAAAGAGCTAGGACAGAACGGACAAACTGCGATTAAATATATCGTGGACACCCGCAGTAGATGGTTGGGAATTAATGATGATGATCCAGATCGTGAAGTGCTGGCGCGCTTAAGCGCAATGTTGCGAGTGCCTTTCTCAGATGCAGAGAAAGGCAAACAGTTAGTTAAGGCCTATAAATCGCTGCCACCAGAGCTGAGAGATCAAGCACATCAAGAATTGAATATTGCATCGGCGGATAGCTTGCCCCTCACGCCAACCTATGTCCCAGCGATGCTCGTGAATGCTGCTAATTATGCTGAGAAGACGGGGAAAGATTGGCAAAGCGCATTAGAAACCACCCTGCCTCTCCTTTGCAAAGCGCTCTTTCTATACCGGCAAGGTATCAAAGACGGCTCTATCTCTAAAAATATTCGGCTTGAGTTTAACCATCTTGCAGGGCTTATCAGCAAGGGCGAAAAACTGGACGTAAATCAACTCTCAGTTAATCCCGAAAGCGGACAAGCTTATATACAAGATAAAGCACCCAAGAAAAAAGCTTTGCTCTGGCGTTTGTTAAGCCTCGGGCATTGAGAGCGCTTAGGTGCAGCGCGAGCATGCTAATTTTATGAGCCTCACGCCACTTGCTCGCCATCTCGCCAAGACGGACGAAGAAGATGAAGTCAGTAGTTTTAGGTATTCAAGAAAGAAGTACTAGCTGTATGCCTGTTCAATCGCTTCTTCAATGCGATCAACCGCTATTACGCGCAGGCCTTCGATAGGCTGCTTAGGTGCATTGGCTTTAGGAATTAAGGCCACTGAAAAACCTAGCTTCACCGCTTCCTTTAAGCGCTCTTGCCCGCGAGGGCAAGGGCGAATTTCTCCAGCTAGCCCGACTTCGCCAAAAACCACCAAGCCTTTAGGGAGCGCTTGATTACGCAGCGAAGAATGAATCGCGAGCAACACCGCCAAATCAGCAGCAGGCTCGCTAATTCTTACCCCGCCCACCGCATTTAAGAAAACGTCTTGGTCAAAACAAGCAATGCCAGCGTGCCTGTGTAGCACCGCTAGCAGCATGGCAAGCCGGTTTTGCTCAAGCCCCACGGCAAGTCGGCGCGGGTTAGGTATGTGTGCGGTGTCGACTAAAGCCTGAATTTCAACCAGCAATGGGCGCGAGCCTTCCTGCGTAACCAGCACACACGAGCCAGGTACTGTTTGCTCATGTTGCGATAAAAAGAGCGCAGAAGGATTAGAGACGCCTCGTAGGCCTCGCTCAGTCATGGCGAAAACGCCTAACTCATTAACCGCACCAAAGCGGTTTTTAAAGGCACGCACTAGTCGAAAGGCAGAATGCGTATCCCCTTCAAAATACAGAACCGTATCCACGATATGCTCAAGCACACGAGGTCCGGCCAAATTCCCTTCTTTAGTAACGTGCCCGACCATAATCATGGTTACGCCCATCTGTTTAGCTAAGCGTGTTAATTGTGCTGCGCACTCCCGCACTTGCGCGACTGAGCCGGGCGCTGAGGCCAGCGCTTCTGAATAGATGGTTTGAATCGAATCAATGACGGCTACACTTGGGCGCTCAGCGTCGATGGCTGTTCGGATTTTTTCTAATTGAATTTCGGCTAATAGCCGCAGCTCGCTGCTTTGCTCAGGGTGGTCTAATAAACCAAGCCGCTGTGCACGTAGCGCGATTTGCGCGCCTGACTCTTCGCCGCTCACATAGAGCACACGTTTTTCACGCGCGAGCGCGGCGAGCGACTGGAGAAGTAGCGTTGATTTGCCAATGCCTGGGTCGCCTCCAATCAATACCACGCCACCAGCGACTAACCCACCACCTAAGACCCGATCAAATTCGCTAACACCACTGGAAAAACGCGGTACATCGCTAGCTTGCAGGGAAGCTAATGTTTGTACCGGCGAGGTTTTGGCGAGTGCTTGAAAACGCTGTGTAGTGGGTGTCTCAAGCACAGTTTCAATCAGCGTATTCCATGCCCCACAGGCTAGGCAGCGTCCTTGCCATTTTGAAGCTTGGCTCCCGCACGCACTACATACATAGGCTGTTTTAGTTTTTGTCATGCTACTGTGCCTGTATACGAACGCGCGGCGACACCGCGCACATGAGTTCATAACCAAGTGTACCGGCTGCCCGCGCGACTTCATCGATCGGAAGCTGCTTACCCCAGAGTTCGACCGGCGAACCAATACCAACGGACGGGGTGCAAGCTAAGACAGGGCTTAGATCGACCGCCATCATATCCATAGAAATACGTCCAACTATTCGGGTGCGCACGCCTTGCACGATAACAGGAGTACCGGTCGGTGCCTGAAACGGATAACCGTCAGCATAGCCACACGCCACAATACCAATACGCATTGGCTTTAGCGCACGATAGAGCGAACCATAACCTACAGTATCGCCTATGGCCAAATCTTGTATGGCGATAATTTCGCTAGTGAGAGTCATGGCTGGCACAAGCTCACTCTCAGCGATGTCGGCGGCAACGCCTGAAGGTGAGGCGCCATACAGCATAATGCCCGGCCGTACCCAATCACCCTGCACATGTGAGTGCCACAGTATGGCGGCTGAATTGCTCAAACAACGCAAACCAGCAATGCCTGCTGCACCACGCTCAAAATTTTCAATTTGCTGGGCAATGCCATTTGCGTTATCTGCATCTGAAAAATGCTGCATCAACACAATTTGGCCAATTTGCGAACACGCTTTGGCCCGTGCCCATGCTGAGCGAAAATTCGTGGGCGCAAAACCCAGTCGATTCATACCGCTATTCATTTTTAGGTGAATCGACACAGGTTTACTTAAACGTGCCATTTCAAGCAGCCGTAACTGCTCTTCGCAATGCACAGTAGTCGTTAAGCTATAGCGGTCGATTAGGGCAAGATCAGCTGCGCAAAAAAAACCTTCCAGAAGCAAGATAGGGCCAGCCCAGCCTAGTTCGCGCAGCTTAATAGCATCTTCAAAATCAAGCAGACCAAAGCCATCGGTGCTGCGCAAACCAGCAAAAATATGCGCTAAGCCATGCCCATAAGCGTTCGCTTTAACAACGGCCCATGTTTTTGACTGTGGAGCAAGACGGCGTACTACAGAGAGATTGTTAGCAAGTGCAGCAGTGTGGATAACAGCAGAAATAGGACGAGGCATAAATTTGGTTCAGCAAATAAAAGTAGGCTACTCAATAGTCCACCCATTCATCATTTAAAACGCATTTCATCAATGCCTAAATATTCAGGCTTAAGTATGCAAACTTAAGTATCAATATCCAATCAATACTTAAAGCGCTGTAAACAGCGTAATGGTTTTTAGCCTTGCTAGGGAAAGATGAAATAAGCTCTAGGCAAAACAAATGGGCGAGTTATGAGAGAAAAGTGTTTCTTCAACGTTGTAGAAACAAGTAAGCATAATATGTTGAGTATGCAGTTAGAAAAATACTTCTTACTTAAATTCGATTCAGCGCTTCCTTAGCGTCTGCTTAAAATCCTTCAAAAACGCCCTGATTGCTGGATAAGAGATTCAAAACCGGCGTGCGCATAGCGTACATAAAATTCTGCGCTCTCCAGACGCAACTCAAGGGAGTCTTATTAAGCTCTTCGGGAGACGATAAACGATCTCTTAAAAGTTAAGCTCATACAATCCAAGGCATGCGTTAGAGTTTGCGTAATTTCGTGTTATAAAGCGAAGCGCGTTACCTGTGTTAAATCAGGCATTTGTCAATCGCCCATCCCGCAGCAAGTGATAAGCCTATGCAAAACGAATACTATCTCCGATGAAAAAAGGTTTTTACACAATTATGGCCGCGCAGTTTTTTTCGTCGCTGGCCGATAATGCACTGCTTATCGTGGCTATTGCCAGGCTTGAAGCGCTGTACGCTCCGCAATGGATGACACCTCTGCTGAAGCTCTTCTTTGTGCTGTCATACGTCCTGCTCGCAGCCTTTGTCGGTGCCTTTGCTGATTCGATGCCAAAAGGCCGCGCCATGATGATCACTAACGCCATTAAAAGCGTCGGTTGCCTCCTCATGCTAGTGGGCGAACATCCGCTGCTTGCCTACGGTGTGGTTGGATTTGGTGCAGCAGCCTACTCACCCGCTAAGTACGGCATTCTCACCGAATTGCTACCGCCATCTCGACTAGTTGCCGCCAATGGCTGGATTGAAGGCACTACCGTTACCTCAATCATTTTTGGTACGGCCATTGGTGGGATGCTGATTACCCCTCATCTGCTCGACTCTCTATTAGCTTTACCTATCCCTTTCATCGCGGCGAGTACGCAACCAGCAATAGTGGTGATTATAGGTATTTATCTGCTTGCTGCGCTGTTCAACTTATTTATTCCCGATACGGGTGCGCGTTACTTAAAACAGCCTCTTGCCCCGTGGCGTCTATGCACTGATTTTTGTCATTGCTTCGTTACGTTATGGCGTGACAAGCTGGGACAAATTTCACTCGCTGTCACCACCCTCTTCTGGGGAGCCGGCGCGGTTCTACAATTTATTATTTTGAATTGGGCGGCAACTTCGCTGGATATGAGTTTGTCAGAAGCGGCGCTACTACAAGTCATGGTCGCCGTTGGCGTGGCAATAGGCGCGTTTATCGCGGCAACTCGGGTACCCCTTAAGCGTTCACTATCAGTATTGCCTGTGGGCATATTGATAGGGGGCGCCGTGATGGCGCTCGCTTTTTACAACAAAGATTTACTTCCTGCTGATTTGGGGCTACACATTGGTCGACTGTATTTACCTGCTTACCGCCTTCTTGCTGATGTATTTTTAATTATGGTGGGTGCGCTATGCGGCTTTTTTGTCGTGCCGATGAACGCCCTACTTCAGCATCGCGGCCATCTGTTGCTCTCCGCGGGCCATTCGATTGCGGTGCAAAACTTTAACGAGAATTTATCAGTGTTAGTGATGCTATGCGTGTACGCATTATTAATTTGGCTAGAGATTCCCATTACCCTTGTGCTGACTTTGCTCGGCGCTCTTGTATGCGTGTTGATGTGGCTTGTCTTGCGAGTGCACCAAGCTAATCAGCGTCAATTTGATGCCACTGCCCTAATTGGCGAAGAAAAACATTAGCCAGATAATTGATCTTCGGAACAGATTTTTAAGCAGTGATTTCTTGATACGTTTGCTGCGCAAAGCACAGATCAGCCCATGCCTTTGCTTTGTCAGGCATGTTTCGTAATAAATACGCAGGATGGTAGGTAATAATCACCGGCACGCCTTCATACTCATGTACGCGAGAGCGCATCGAAGCGATGCTGGCCTGCGTTTTTAATAGGCTTTGTGCGGCAAAACGGCCTAGTGCAATAATCAGTTTAGGGCGAATTAAGGCAAGCTGCCGTTGCAGATAAGGCTCGCACTTGGCGATTTCATCTGGATGCGGATCTCGATTGCCAGGCGGTCGGCATTTAATTACGTTCGCAATATATACACCCTCGCCACGCGCACGTCCTACTGCATGCAACATATTGTCGAGTAATTTACCTGCTTGGCCGACAAAAGGCTCACCTTGTTTATCTTCATTAGCACCAGGCGCCTCACCAATAAGCATCCAATCAGCCTGTTGATCACCCACCCCAAACACCGTTTGCGTCCGTGTTTCGCACAGCTTGCAATGTGTGCAATGACTTACTCGCTCTTTTAAAGCACCCCAATCTAGTTCAGTGATCGGCACATCGGCATGGCTGCTCGTTAGCGTGGTGGAGAAAGAGGATAGCTCGTGCGTAGGCTGCTGCCCAACGTTAGGTAGCGCCTTCTCAGCCCCTTCATTCAGCACAGGCAGAGCCGATAACAAGGAAGGTGCGTGCGCCGTCACACTCGGCTGCGTAGAGCAAGGTGCTGGGGCAGCGTTACGCCGTACCCAAATTGGCGTAAGACCCAAGGCGGCAAGAATTTTAGGCTGCAATTTAGGCTGTGACATACCTTTCCTTTGAAAGCTTTAAGAACTTGTTCAGGGTTTTCCTAGTGGCCTCGCGTCGACGCAGACAGTACTAAAGCGTACGGCAAGGCGGCGCGAGGGCGCTAGGGAAACCCTGAACAAGTTCTAAGCGCATCACTATTCCATCTTCACGACTACCATGATAAGCCGGATAGTAATTCTTCCGACGCCCTATCATGCTAAAACCAAATCTTTCATATAAATGCAGTGCGCGTTGATTAGAGGCTCTCACTTCAAGCAACATGCTGGTAAATTTATCTGCATAACCTAAACGCACTGCTTCTTTTAGCAATTTGAGCGCGAAACCTTTTCCCTGAGCAAATGGCGCGATGCAAAGATTTAATAAATGTATTTCATCTACGACCGACATGAATAAACCATAACCTAACAATTGCTGTTCACTATCGCGCAGGCATAAACCCCAGTTACCGCTGGCTAACGCATCCTCAAAGTGGCCGTAACTCCACGGAAAGGCATGAGCCAATTGCTCCAAAACCATAATTTGGTCAAGGTCAGACTTAGTCATAGAAGAAAGATAAGTCGGTTGCATAGACGCTTATTTCTTGTTCATTAGACCTCTTTCGAAACCCCGTAGCGGCGTCATTCCTCCTCGCCGTACTAGTTGTACTGTCTTCGTCGGAATTCCTTGCTACGGGGTTTCGAAAGAGGTCTATTCTTATTTAACGCTTTGCGCTGCTGCCTTGCGTTCGGCAATAGTCAGTGCAACTTTGTTCCGAATATAAAAAGGCGCCAACTGTTGCGCTGGCACCGCGTGGCCGGCTTGCAGCGCCTGCCAACCAAGCGTCGCAATATGCGCTGCATGAGGCAGCGCCAAAGTATCCACCACCGCTGCTTGCTCAGCTACCTTTAGCCGAGAGCCAAAAATTGTTGCCGCATTACCTGCCAACACAAACGGGGCTTGAGGAGCGACCAGCTCTTCTGGAGCGCTCACTGCAGCCGCTTGCACGGTAAGCCATTGCCCGGTTTCTGCATGCCAGACAAAGCTCCCCCAATACACTTCATCCATACGTGCATCAAGCGCTACCAGGACATGCTGCAATGCTGCCCCCTGCTGCTGACGCGCCGCTTGCGCGCAAGCCATCAGCGTACAGACAGGCAGTACTGGTTTATTTAATGCGAAAGCAAGACCCTGCGTCACCCCTACTGCAGTACGCAAACCCGTAAATGAACCTGGCCCGGCACCGCAGGCAAGCGCGACACAATCATGCACACTTAGCTTAGCTTCTTCACATACTTCGCGCACAGCTGGCAAAATGCGCGCGCTCGACTGCGCTCCAGTTGCTTCATGCCGAATAAAAAGCTGAGGCAGAGCATTTGCTTCAGCAGAAAAAACCGCGAGCGCCACTGAACAATATTCAGTGGATGCCTCTAGCGCTAATAGTGCAGATTGAGCGTTCATTAATTAATTTAAAAACCTGTACAAAATTGATAAAAGTCTAATTTATCGACTTATTTTCCGCGACATGAAGACCAACATGAGCCAACGTTTTCTCATAAAGCAAGCGCGTGATAACGCTGTTCTCTATAGTCGCGTTGCTTATCTTCTGCTGTTTATCTTCCTTAACCTGCACCGATCCTCACCACAAATCCCGCACTAGTTTAATCGCTGTTGCCAACAGTCCCTATTTTGCTCATTTCAAAGAGAAAATTTTAGACAATACTAGAAGATATTATTGAACCATAAGAAAGGCTGACTTCAGGCAACTTTTCACTAACCACCTCAACAATTAGAGGACCTTTTTCTATGGAAAGAGGATATAAAATTTTTTACAATCCATTTTTACTAAAAAAGAGAAATTAGTTATGGTCAATAGGCTAATAGGCGCACTTACTAACAATAGCTCTAATCTAGCTTTGCCTTTTAACAGATTTAAAAGCGTGCTTGACGCGAAGGTGCAAAGCTTCTCCGAAGCTAACTTGCCAGCCTCATCTCAAGCAGTTCAAGATACTTGTAGCCAGGTAAACGATGTCCTGGGACTTTTGAAAGCGTATATCTATAACGAGAAAATTCTAAATGAGAAAGCCTCGATCGAGAGAATTTTAAATAGGGAGGTATCGCTTACGCCCAAAAAGAACATACATTCAACACTTTTCCTCGCTGAGAGGGCGCGAACACACTCAGTAGCCCCTATTCTAATCGCCCGTACACTCACCAAAGATGCCAGTCTTAGCGATATATTTACCGAAATAGAGCAGAAAAAGGAGGCGCTTAAACAAGAAGTTTTAAGGATAGAAAAGAAAAAAGCTGAGCTTGAGCAAAAAGCTTTGAGGATAAAAGCAAAAGAAGTCGCAGAGCAGCAACTGAGAGATGCAATGGAAAAATTTATTGCACATAACGTGCAGTACTGCATTAAGGATGCTTGCGCTCCTGCCTCTAAAGTATTGCCCAGCGCTTCCCTAAGTTGTCTTTAAAAAGAGATTAACTAGCATGGCTGGGCAAATGTCGCTACAATACGTGCCACGAGTTCACTGAACAACATTTAATTTAGCAGTGAGGTCGTTGTAGCGTTTTGCTCCGATCCATTTAGAAACTGTCTTTTCTTCCAAAGTCTGCATGGTAGCCGCTCAAGTTATTTATTTGGCATAAGCGGGCCGTTCTTGAGGCGGTATATTTCTTCCGCGCTTCATACAGTTTCTCACGCCGCCCTGTACGCAGAGACATGGCGCGGGCGATACCCTTTCCGATAGTGCGATTTGTCTTTGCATTCGATGACCTGGGTACTAGCGATTGGCGCTAACGCATTGTTTCACTTTCCCAGGAATCGATCACAATGACATCCGAACAAACACAAACTTCGCCTGAAAAATCGGCCAAAGGTTTAGCTTTCGCCGATCTGGGTTTATGCCCAGAAATTATACGTATCTTCGAAGCAGAAGGTTATGTTTCCCCTACCACCATACAACAACGCGCTATTCCCGTCGCTTTAGCTGGCGGTGATGTGCTGGGTTCCAGTCAAACTGGCTCAGGTAAAACCTTAGCTTTTATGGCACCTGTCATTCAACGCTTGGCGCAGATGGAAAAAGAGCGTACAGAACGTGGTGAGCGCCCTGCCGTTGTTAGCGCGCGTTCTAGCTCTAGCTCAGAACGCGGCGGCCGCCGCCCTTCTTATCAGCCAGCCAAGCCTTTTGTACTGGTGCTGACACCAACACGTGAGCTTGCGCTGCAAGTAACGAACGCGGCTAAAACTTACGGGCAGTTTTTGAAACGCTTACAAGTAGTAAGCGTACTGGGTGGTATGCCGTATCCCCAACAGCTTGCAGCACTTTCCAAGCAACCTGAAATCATTGTGGCAACACCAGGCCGCCTGATTGACCATTTAAAAAGTGGCAAGATTGATCTTTCCGGACTGGCTACGCTCGTGCTCGATGAAGCAGACCGCATGCTAGACATGGGCTTTATCGATGATATTGAAACCATCGTGGCAGCTACGCCTGCAACGCGCCAAACTCTGCTTTTCTCGGCCACCATTGACAACCGAATCGGCAGCTTAACCAAGCGTCTACTCAACTCACCAGAACGCATCGAAATTCTTCAGCGTACTGACCGTCCTGCTAACATTACCCAATCCATTCATTGGGTAGATGATCGCACGCATAAAGACCGTCTGCTCATGCATTTGTTGAAGGATGAGGCGTTAGACCAAGCCGTCGTCTTTACCGCGACAAAAAGCAGTGCCGACGAATTAGCAGATACATTAGCTGACGCAGGTTTCACATCAGCTGCGCTACACGGTGACTTGCCACAAAGTGCTCGTACTCGCACACTTCGCGCATTACGCGAACAACGTGTACAAATCCTCGTGGCTACCGACGTTGCAGCACGCGGTATTGATGTGCCGACCATTACCCACGTATTCAACTACGACTTACCTAAGTTCGCTGAAGACTACGTGCATCGTATCGGTCGTACAGGTCGTGCTGGGCGCAGCGGTATTGCAGTAAGCCTCGTGCATCATGCCGAAATGCAAATGGTTCGCCGCATTGAAAATTTTACTAAGCAACCTTTGCCAATTAGCGTGATTGCAGGCTTTGAGCCACGTCGCACTCCTTCCTTCGCTCCTTCACGCAATAGCAAACGCCCACCACAGCGTTCGTCAGGTGGTGGTGGCCGTCCATCAAATAATGGCCGCCCATCAAATGGCCCATCAAGAGGAAGAGCACCGCAAGGAAACGGCGGCAAGACTTTTTCGCGTACACGATAAGCTTTTAGAAATATAGAAAAAGGGGATAAGCTTCGGCTTATCCCCTTTTTTTTCGTCTGCTTATAAAGCTAATATTGTTTACCGAAGGCTAGAAATTTACAACTCCCTTATTGCTGCAATTTTTCCATTTTTTAAAGCCCTCAAATCGAATAAAAAATCTCGCTATAAAAGATAAAGAGATTTATAAGTGGACCATATTTTCCAAAATCCACCTTGCAAATACAAATACTAGAATAATAAATTGAATTTATCAGATATTGGTATTTTTAAATCAATACCAATTAGCTCTTGAGGCAGATCTACTAGTAAAGCACTGAGTTTGAATTTAAAAGAATAAGATATCGCTCACTTCAGAAATAACAAAAGAAGCATTTAGCTCATCCTTGAAGCCACATAAAATAGCGGAAGCTTTCCCTCTATAATTTTATTAAAAATTTTAGAAATATTTAAATTATCTATTTCTGTAAAATTAAGTGCAAGCAAAAGAAAAGGCCCGCTCCATTTATTATAGAGCGGGCCTAATAAAATCTTTTCTTGCTGACCAAGCTAATTTACTGCATTGCCAAATGATTCAATTTTATTAAATGAAAGCACTAGGCATATGCCTTAATTGTGTCAACAGATAAATCAGTATGTAATGCGCTTTGTTCCGAGAGTGTGCTATTTAACTTAGGTTCATTAAATTTTTTAATTTGTTCTTTATTCTTCACTATTTCTGCCTCTATCTCTTCTACTTTTGTCTGCGCTTGTCTTACCCTTTCATTTTCCAGCTGAATTACGACTGACAAAGAGCCGAGTTTCGCACTAACTTCTTCATCCAAAAAATCTTTATAGTTTTTTATGAAACTATTTAATTTTTCTTCTTCTTGAAATTGCCATTTTGACCATTCTTCAGCATTCTTTAGCTTCGCTGGAGAAAGAACATTGCTCTCACCCGTTCCTTCCTCTTCAACATAAGCATAGCGTTTCTGTACATTTTCGGATAAAAATCTATTAAACTCTTTTTTAAATTTATTTATATCTTTGTTTTTATTTTCATAATATTCATCAATCCATCCGGAAAAGTCTTTTTCTATCGAAAGGAGATTATTTTTAATAAAGTATATATTTCTTTCTAAAGAAAGAATCTTTTCTTCATTTCTAAAAAATTTTGAAAAACCTAAAATATTTAAAATTTTAAAAAATCCGAAGGCCTTGAATTTTTTCTCTTCACTTTCCCGATCTTTTTCGAGCTCATTGATTGATTTTGTTAAATCACTGTAATTAGCGAAGTTAAAAATGATTTTTTTCTGATACTTTAATGGCTCACTGAATCTTTCTTTAATGGATGTTTCGAATTTTTCAGCAGCGCTTTTTAATTTTGATACTTTCTCTTCTGCCTCTTCAAGTTTTTTTTGAGCAGCGATCAATTCCGCCCGAGCAGGAACCAATATTTTCTCATTAAACTTCAAGCCTCTTTGATAGAGCTTAATATCAAAATCGATATCTGCATTTTTTTTAAGAGATTTAGAAAATCGCACCGCGATAGCCTTCGCGCATCCAATCGTGAGTGTAGCGATTTTAAACGATGTTATTTTCGAACTCTTAGATGGGGGCTCTTCTACTGATGTAGCTGCAGCACTTTTAGGCAAAGAGCATAGACTTGCGAGGGTACCAGCCGCAGACTGAACTAGAGATTGAATTTTTTCTTTAGCACTTACAAGCACTTGCGCTTCTATCGCTTCTTCTAGATGTAAAAAGTTTTCCGCGCTTATACTTTTTTCTTCAATTTTTGGCGCATCCAAAGCTTCCCTAGAGTTGCCTTCAAAAGATTCATCTACTAACGTAGTAGCTGTATCAGCCGACTCCAAGGACATACGCGTAGCCTCTGATGGTGAACGTGATCTACTAGGAGGGATTGATGCTACGGACATTTATATTCCTTTCGTGAAAAGCAGTAAATTATTTTAGGGTTCTTTACCCTATGCTTTTTGCAGCCAGCTACAGCTAAAATTCGCTAAATTTCTAATGCGTAACCCGCTCAAACACAAACTGCTGGTCTCGATAATCAACCAAAATAACGTCCTTAGGGCCGAATTGACCGGATAAGAGAAGTTTAGCGAGCGGATTTTCGATCTGTTGTTGAATCGCTCGTTTCAAGGGGCGAGCACCGAATATCGCATCGTAGCCAACTTTACTCAACTGCACAAGCGATATCTCAGAAAAATCTAATTGCATATCAAGATTTGCAACTCGCTTACCTAAGGCAGCAAGTTGAATTTTTGCGATAGCTTCAATATGGGTTTGGTCTAAGCTGTGAAAGACTACCACTTCATCTATTCGGTTTAAAAATTCCGGCCGGAAATATTGCTTAACTTCAACCCATACTGCGTCACGCACCGCCTGATGAGGCTCACCGGCCATACCCTGAATAATCTGTGACCCAAGATTAGAGGTCATCACAATCACAGTGTTTTTAAAATCAACCGTACGCCCTTGCCCATCGGTCATGCGGCCATCATCAAGCACTTGTAGTAAGACGTTAAATACATCCGTATGCGCTTTTTCAACTTCGTCGAGCAAAATCACGCTATATGGTTTACGTCGCACCGCCTCGGTGAGATAGCCGCCTTCTTCGTAGCCTACATAGCCTGGCGGCGCACCGATAAGCCGGGCAACGCTGTGTTTCTCCATAAATTCGCTCATATCGATGCGAATTAAATGCTCTTCTGAATCAAATAAAAACATCGCCAGCGCTTTGCACAGCTCTGTTTTACCAACACCTGTTGGCCCTAAAAATAAGAAAGAGCCGTATGGGCGGTTGGGGTCTGCCAAACCAGCACGTGAACGGCGAATAGCGTCAGCTACTGCCTGTACTGCTTCATCTTGCCCAATAACCCGCTCATGCAGTTTGGCTTCGATTTGCAGGAGTTTTTCACGTTCGCCCTGCATCATGCGTGCGACTGGAATGCCTGTCGCACGTGAGACGATTTCAGCAATTTCTTCTGCCCCCACTTGCGTACGCAATAACTGCAAACGAGGGGCAACTTTGTTCGCACCATCTTCCTCGGCGCTGGCGACTTCTTTAAGCTGTGCTTCAAGCTGCGGCAGCTTCCCGTATTGCAGCTCAGCTACTTTATCGAGCTTACCCTCACGTTGCAGCGTAGCAATTTGCGCCCGCGTGCGATCAATCTCTTCTTTTAACTGCGCACTACCCTGCACAGCCGCTTTCTCGGAAAGCCAAATTTCTTCCAAATCGCCGTATTCTTTGCTCAGTCGAGTAATTTCTTCTTCGATTAGCTGCAGACGTTTTTGCGAGGCTTCATCTTTCTCTTTTTTTACGGCCTCACGCTCAATTTTGAGTTGGATTAAACGACGCTCAAGCCGGTCCATTTGCTCCGGTTTAGAATCGATTTCCATTTTGATTTTTGACGCGGCTTCGTCGATTAGATCAATCGCTTTATCTGGCAGAAAACGATCAGTGATATAGCGATAAGACAATTCTGCCGCTGCCACAATCGCTGGATCAGTGATTTCTACGCCATGGTGTACTTCATATTTTTCCTGCAAACCACGCAGTATGGCGATGGTTGCCTCTACTGATGGCTCTTCTACCAGTACTTTTTGAAAACGCCGCTCAAGCGCAGCATCTTTTTCAATATATTTGCGATATTCATCAAGCGTAGTCGCGCCAATACAATGCAATTCACCACGCGCTAAGGCAGGCTTTAGCATATTGCCTGCATCCATTGCACCTTCCGCTTTACCCGCACCGACCATGGTATGGAGTTCATCGATAAAAACGATGGTCTGCCCTTGGTCTTGCGTAATGTCTTTGAGCACTGCCTTTAAGCGCTCTTCAAATTCACCGCGGTATTTGGCGCCAGCCAGCAGCGCTGCCATATCAAGCGCCAGCACACGCTTATTTTTTAAGGATTCAGGTACTTCGCCATTCACGATGCGCTGCGCGAGCCCTTCGACAATCGCCGTTTTACCCACGCCAGGTTCACCAATAAGCACAGGGTTATTTTTAGTACGGCGCTGCAAAATTTGAATAGCGCGGCGAATTTCATCGTCTCGCCCAATCACCGGGTCAAGCTTGCCTGAGCGCGCACGCTCAGTAAGATCGAGCGTATATTTTTTGAGTGCTTCGCGTTGGCCTTCTGCCTCTTGGCTTTGTACCGCTTGGCCACCCCGCACCGCATGGACTGCGGCTTCTAGCGCTTTACGCGTGAGTCCATGTTGGCGCGCTAAGGTACCCGCGCTGCCTTTATCATCGGCGATGGCGAGTAAAAACATTTCACTGGCAATATAACTATCGCCCGCTTTTTGCGCCTCTTTGTCAGCTTGATTAAGCAGCGCTGCTAGCTCTCGCCCTATCTGGACATTCGCCTCTGCCCCATGAACTTTAGGTAAACGGTCTAGCGCCTCCATTAAGGCCGCCTGCAACGGCTGCACGCGCACACCAGTACGCGCCAATAATGAATAAGCAGCACTTTCTGAGGTTTTCAGTAAAGCAAAGAGCAGGTGTAGCGGCTCGATATATTGATTATCTCGGCCGACCGCCAGACTTTGTGCATCGGCTAAGGCTTCTTGTAAAGGAGTGGTGAATTTATCGATTCTCATGAGGCATCTCTTTTAAGCTATGGCAAACTATTTTGATCAAGGAAGCGCTGAATCCATTTACAGCGAAGTGTGGCTAGCTCCCTACTCTATTCAGCCTTTTTTCAAACCTTAAGCCAGCCGTAAAAACCGTCTTTGTACAGCCACCTGCTATCTCATTTTGAGTTTCTGGCTAACCTAGCGAAGGTCTGCATACCCTTATAGCAAGGAATACCTTTGCTGCTAGTACATTATTACTAATGTAAAAAAGAGAGGTATGACGCCGCTATAGGGTTATGCAGGCCTTCCCTAGAGATAAGGTTGCTTAAACGATTTTCAAGTTTATTTGCAAATTTAGCGCCTACCTGCAAATCGAATCTATTTGGAGAGAAATGCGGAGTAAGTCGCGCGCAAGGCGTGCTGAGGCAGGGGCGGCACGCTTATAAGCTAAGAAAGCATCATGCCCTGCGCTCAGCTGACTCAATATTTGCTTAATCTACGTGCGCAGCAATATAGTCTTTCACGCGCTGCACATCAGCCGGCAAAACTTCAAAGCGTTGCGGTAAATTTTCTAGGTCTGCGAAGGCAGCTGGACGTGTAGGCTCACAACCAAGCGCTTCTTGGATAGTTTGGCCAAATTTACTGGGTTGCGCGGTTTCGAGCACGATCATGGGCACGTTTGGCTCAAGATACTGACGTGCAGCGCTCAAACCATCTGCCGTATGCGTATCGATCATGGTTTGATAACGCGTATAAACATCTCGAATGGTGGCCACGCGATCAGCGTGAGTACTGCGACCTGAGACAAAGCCAAACTGCGCGATGCGTTCAAATTCGCCGCTTTGGCGTAAATCAAAGCCACCTGTTGACTCAAGCTCGCCAAATAATTGCTGAATGCGCACCACATCACGGTTCAGCAAATCAAAGACAAAACGTTCAAAGTTTGACGCTTTAGAAATATCCATACTAGGGCTGCTAGTGTGATAAGTCTGCGATGAATCACGCACCCGATACACGCCTGTGCGGAAAAATTCATCCAGCACATCATTTTCGTTGGTCGCAACCACTAGCTTTTTAATAGGTAGGCCCATCATCCGTGCAATATGCCCCGCACAGACATTGCCAAAATTACCGGAAGGCACAGCAAAGGAGACTAACTGGTCGTTTGTCTGAGTTGCTGCAAAATAGGCTTTAAAGTAATACACCACCTGCGCTAATACCCGCGCCCAGTTAATCGAATTCACTGTGCCAATTTGATAGCGAGCCTTAAAAGCAAGATCGTTCGAGACAGCTTTTACAATATCTTGGCAATCATCAAAAACGCCCAATACCGCCAAATTAAAAATATTCGGGTCATGCAAGCTATACATTTGTGCTGCTTGAAAGGCGCTCATCTTGCGGTGTGGCGAAAGCATAAAGACCCGAACCCCCTCTTTGCCTCGCATCGCATATTCAGCAGCACTGCCGGTATCGCCCGAGGTTGCCCCCAAGATATTCAGCTGCTGAGCTGATTTTGCTAAGGCGAATTCAAATAAATTGCCTAATAGCTGCATGGCAATGTCTTTGAATGCAAGCGTTGGGCCGTTCGATAGCTCAAGCAAGGAGATAGGTGCGCCCTGCTCAACCCCAAGCGCCGTAAGCGGCGTAATCTCAGCTGCGTTGGCAGATGCGCGCGCATGACAATACACCTGTTCGGTGTAGGTGCGTTGCATCAGGGAGCGCAGCTCCTGGGAAGGAATATCGTCGCAGAATTTAGAAAAAATTTGGTAGGCAAGCTCTGCATATGGCAGCGTGCGCCACTGGCTTAATTCAGCCTGCGTTATCTGTGGATAGACGCTTGGTAAGTAAAGACCACCATCTTTTGCTAAACCTGCTAACAAAATCTCAGAAAAAGTATAGCGCGTCTTATCAGCGGCACCACGGGTAGAAATGTAGTCCATAAATAACCTTCAAGTAGCCTTAAGAAAGGCGCTCTAAGCGTAGTTTGATTGCCTGAGCAATCACGGTTGGCAGCGCTTCTATTTGGGCTATGGCAGCGTTAAGCTGTTTTTCAAGCGTAGCGTGGGTGAGCAAAATCAAATCTGTCTCCACCGCCCCTGTTTTGTTCTTCGCCCCTAGTTGCTGGGTTCCTTGATATACGGCTTCTTTTTGAAGCAAGGCATCGATAGAAATTTGGTGCGCGGCGAAAATTTTAGTGATCTCAGCGAGCACGCCAGCTTGGTCGATCACGCGCAATCTTAAGTAGTAGCGGCTTGTGACTTCTTCAATCGACAAAATAGGAATATTTGATAAACGATCGGGCTGGAACGCGAGATGCGGAACGCGATGCTCAGGGTCAGCCGTATGTAAACGTGTGACATCCACTAAATCAGCCACCACAGCTGATGCCGTTGGCTCTCCGCCTGCACCTTTGCCGTAATAGAGGGTTGGGCCAACGGCGTCACCCTGCACTAACACCGCATTCATGGCCCCGTCAACATTCGCCAATAAATGAGACGCAGGAATTAATGTGGGATGTACCCGTAATTCAATACCAAGCTCAGTACGCCGTATCACGCCTAGCAATTTAATGCAGTAACCCAATTCTTCGGCGTATTGAATATCACGGGAGGCAAGCTGGGTAATGCCTTCAATATGCGCTCGCTCAAATTGCACCGGCACGCCAAAGGCAATGGCGCTCATTAAGGTTGCTTTGTGAGCCGCGTCAATTCCTTCAATATCAAAAGTCGGGTCGGCTTCGGCATAGCCCAGCTGCTGTGCATCAGCAAGCGCAGTCGCAAAATCAACGCCGCAAGAGCGCATCTGAGAAAGAATAAAGTTTGTTGTGCCATTAATGATGCCAACAATAGATTCAATTCGATTCGCCGTTAGTCCTTCACGTAGTGCTTTAATAATCGGTATGCCGCCTGCTACCGCTGCTTCAAATGCAACCATCACGCCGTGCTTGCACGCTGCCTGAAAAATTTCGTTGCCATGCAAGGCCAACAGCGCTTTATTCGCCGTCACCACATGCTTGCCACGCGCTAACGCCTGCAGCACAAATTCACGAGCCGGCTCAATCCCACCCATCGCTTCAATAACGATGTCAATCGATGGATCATTAATCAATGACCATGGATCAGCATCCACCCTGACTGCATCTCCATCGAGCGCAGCCTGCGCACGCGCCACATCGCGCACCGCAATACGCGTAATTTCAATACCACGCCCAGCGCGGCGGCTAATTTCTTCTTGATTGCGTTTTAATACATTAAAAGTGCCGCGTCCGACTGTACCGAAGCCTAACAGGCCTGCTTTGATGGATTCCATGAGTGACGATCTAAGTAGCTTTTGAGGGGAGAACAGTTAAAAGAGGTGGGCGAGATTGTACCAATCAATAGCGCAATCCCCTACCCGATCATGATGCTTAGCAATAGCTTCTTTGCTCGTCAAGGCGTAGTGGCATGCGGTGATTATTTTCTAAGAACCTGCCTACAAATTGCCTAAAAGGCTGTGATTCGGGGTCGGGCGGTGCTCGGAATCCTCATGTACACCCACGTACACTCCGGTTCCTCCGCTCCGGCCTCCCCCGACTGACAACCTTTTAGACAATTTGTAGACAGGTTCTAAGACAATTTGCGGCATAGTTATGCCCTCCTACAAAATAGACCTCTTTCGAAACCCCGTAGCAAGGAATTCCTTTGATGCCAGTACAACTGTACTTTGATGCGGAATGATGCCGCTACGGGGTTTCGAAAGAGGTCTAATAATCTTGTTTATTACGAAGATGATATGCCAACCAATATCAAACTCTCAGCTACTTTTGTCGAGCAAGCTAAACGCTACGCACATCTTCAGCGTCGCTCTTTGTCTAAGCAAATTGAACATTGGTCTCAAATTGGCAAAATAGTTAAGGAAAATCCCAATCTGCCCTATTCGCTGATTCATGAGATGCGGGTTGCAGACCAAGAAGAAGTAATTGGCGAATATACGTTTAACTGATCTGCTTAATGCTCACTCCTAGCTTTGCACAAGCTGTATAAAAATTACATGTTAAGCGCCACGCGCCGGGTACCCGTCTAAAAAGCGAGCAATGCGTGTAATAGCCTCTCGTAGCTCGTCTACCTTAGGTAAAAACACAACGCGAAAATGGTCAGGGGTTGGCCAATTAAAGCCGCTGCCTTGCACAACCAATACTTGCTCTTGAATTAAGAGATCTAGAATAAAGCGCTGATCATTTGCAATCGGATAAAACGTTGGATCAAGTCGCACAAACATATACAGCGCAGCCTGTGGCTTAACACATGAAACGCCCGGAATCTGGTTAAGCATTTGATAAGCTAGCTCACGCTGTTCAAATAAGCGGCCGCCAGGCGCCACCAGCTGTGCAGGGCTTTGCTTATCTTTTAGTGCAGCGAGCACTGCATATTGGGCAGGTACATTCGCGCACAGGCGCATTGAAGATAGGGTATTGAGTGCATCAAGATAATCGCGGGCACGTTGACGCATGTTGCCAGATAAGCCGGAAACCACCATCCAGCCGGCACGGTAGCCGCATAAACAATAGTTTTTTGACAAGCCATTGAAAGTGACGGTCATCACATCATCCGATAGCGAGGCTATTGCGGTGTGCGTTAAGCCATCGTAAATAAGCTTGTCGTAGATTTCATCGGAAAAAATAATCAGCTCATGGCGGCGAGCTATTTCAACTAATTCCCGCAATACACTATCTGGATACAGCGCACCCGTCGGATTATTCGGATTGATGATGACTAAAGCACGTGTTTTGGGGGTGATTTTGGCGCGAATATCATCTAGGTCAGGCAACCAGCCATTTTGCTCATCACATAAATAGTGCACGGGGGCGCCGCCCGACAAATTAACTGCGGCAGTCCATAGCGGATAGTCAGGCGCGGGCAACAGCACTTGATCTGCATCATTGAGCAAGCCCTGCATCGACATCACGATTAACTCGGAAACACCGTTGCCCAAGTAGATATCATCGATTGTCACACCAGCAATCTTTTTTTGCCGCGTCTCCTCTTGAATCGCCGCCCGCACCGCGCGTACTCCTTTTGACTCAGCATAGCCTGCCGCGGCTGGAAGATGCTGGACCATCTCTTGCACAATGGCAGCTGGCGGCTCAAAGCCAAAAGGCGCAAGGTTGCCAAGATTTAAGTGAATAATGCCCTGCCCACTTTCTTCTAACCGTTTAGCTTCTGCCATGACAGCGCCACGGATATCGTAGGAGACTTTAAGGAGTTTGTTCGATTTGGGAATAAGCTTCACAATGGGCAAAAAGTTATAATTTAGTGAATTTTTATGGGCTTTGGCGATGTGCTCAAGTGCTTCTAACTTACGCTTGGGGAAAACACTCAATCAACCTACAAGCAAAAAATGCCAACATAGATTAAAAAGCTACGCTAACAATACAAACTACTTTGAAACTTCATCAAGACTCTCTGCCCGCCCTCAATACCATCACAGCCTATGGCGCTGATTATGTAGCAATCAATGATGAGCGCTATACCAGCAGCATTATTGTGCTGCCAGATGCGCCGGTGTTCAGATGGCCGGTCACCTCGTTTGCAGCCCTATCATCTGAACACTTTGCGCAGATCATTGCCAATGCCACTGAAAAAAGTGCAGCAGGCGCATGTGAAGTGGTTATCTTTGGGAGTGGCAGCAAGCTACGCTTTCCTTCAGCCTCGCTCATTGCTCCGTTGATTGCTCAGCGCATCGGTATTGAAACCATGGATTTCCACGCAGCTTGCCGCACTTACAATATCTTGATGGCTGAAGGCCGTCGGGTGGCCGCTGCGCTTTTGATTGAAAATGAGATCGAGCAATAAAGAAATCCTACAACATCACCTAAGAAAATGCTCAATAAACTGGGGCATGTCGCACTTTTTCTTTAAGCGTCTGTTTATAGCATTTTCTCCAAGCGCTCTTATTTGCGAGAGCACCGTAGGGGGTAAAACCCTGCAACAACCACAATCTAGATTAATACATAAAGATTGCGAGTGCTGTGCCTCCCTTTAAAAAAGATGCTTTTGGAAAAGGCTAAACAAACCCTAACGGACAGTCGCACTCTCTGCAACTTTTGCATACAAGGGCTTCAGTGCTTCCTTAAATAGTCTTCATTATGAATAACAAAACGCTATGCCTGGTAATATCCTGCCAATATTAAGTTCTATGGAAGGTCTACATAAGTCGGAGAGCAAGGGAGACCTTGGCGGCAAGTCGGTATGACCTCGCCATCCGGCTTATGCAGACCTTCCATATCCAAAGTTAAACAGTCTTCCCTCCTCTATGTACAACACCACGCCACGGCTGCGGCAGACATCTACCGCATTTATTTTTCTGTGCCTAATCTTTACCTTGATTTGGTTTGCTCAACTCAATCTTCGCCACCTTATTCCCAGTGATGAAGGTCGCTACGCAGAAATTGCCCGCGAAATGATGGTTAGCGGCGATTGGTTAGCACCACGCTATAACGGTTATCTTTACTTTGAAAAGCCACCACTGCAGATGTGGATGAATGCAGCGACTTTTGCTGTATTTGGCGTAGGTGATTGGCAGGCGCGCTTGTATACCGCGGTGACTAGTTTTATCGGCATTGCTCTAATCGCTTTTACCGGTGCCCGTGTGTTTAACAAACGAGTGGGATTTTTTGCCGCACTAGTATTAGCGAGCTCACCCTATTGGGCGCTATTAGGGCACTTTAATACGCTTGATATGGGTTTAGCTTTTTGGATGGAGCTAACGCTGTGCTCATTGCTGCTCGCACAGCGGTCAAACTTACCTACGCGAACAGTGCGTTATTGGATGTGGCTAAGTTGGGCTGCGATGGCTTGCGCGGTGCTAAGTAAAGGGTTAATTGGCATTATTTTGCCAGGCGCTGTGTTGGTTCTCTATACCCTCGTCACACGTGATTTTGCGCTATGGCGGCGACTTTATTTAGTCAGCGGCCTACTGATTTTTAGCGCAGTTGCTGTGCCTTGGTTTGTATTAATGCAGGTGCACTACCCATCCTTTTTTGATTTCTTCTTTATGGTGCAGCATTTCAGGCGCTATCTAACGCCTGAGCAAAATCGCCCCGGCCCTTTTTATTACTTTATCCCGGTGCTCTTAGCTGGCTTTTTGCCTTGGCTATCCATCAGCGTACAAAGTGCAAAGCACGCCTTAAAACTGCCACGTCAATCAAATAGTTTTTCGCCCACCTGGCTATTATTTATTTGGTCAGTATTTATTTTTGTGTTCTATAGTTTTTCGCATTCGAAATTAATTTCTTATACTTTGCCCATTGCGCCTGCCATAGCGTTACTGCTTGGCCTCTATTTGCCGCTTGTGACGCGCGCACAATGGCAACGCCAATTAGTCGGTTACATGGTGGGACTAGCCGGTGCCTGCGTGGGCCTGCTGTTTTTATCGAAGCTTGGTGACGCCCAAACACCCAACGCACTTTACCGTGCTTATATGAAATGGGCCTACGTTTCGCTATTTATTGTGCTCGCTAGCACAGTATTTACCTGGCTTGCGTTACGACGCACGGCTTCTAAAGAAGGCCTTATTCAAGCTGTTATCCTTTACGCCTGTGGTTGGTTTGTCGCAGTTACTATCGCAGGTAATGCGCATCAGATATTTGGCTATGAAAGTAGTGGCGTGAAACTGACCCCCGCAGTCAAAGCTGAATTGGCACGACTACCGGCTACTACACCGTTTTATTCGGTAGACATGCTCGACCATACTTTGCCGTTTTACTTGCAGCGCCCAATGACGCTGGTTGAGCATGCGGATGAACTACGCTTTGGTGTCACACAAGAACCCAATAAGTGGATGCCCACTGTAGAAGCCTGGAAGCAACGCTGGCAGCATGAGCCGGTTGGGTTCGCCCTACTGAGGCCGCAGCTGTACGATGAGTTAGCTGCTCAAGGCCTGCCAATGCGGGTACTGGCTCGTGATGGTAGACGCGTGATCGTAGCCAAACCTTAAATTAGCGTTTTTCAATTCGAGCACTTCTTCTATTATTTTTTAGTTTAGGCAGACTCTAAAAAACTTCTTTTTTAGAGTCTGCCTATCAATCACCTAAAAAGTCGTCAGTCGGGCGAAGATGGAGGGGAGCCACCGGAATAGACGTACATGAGGATTGCGAGCACTACCCAAGATTTAAAGAAACGCAAATCACGGATTTTTAGGTAATTTGTGGGCTGATTCTTAGAGAAGAGCCCTATTTTTTCAATCTCAATATCTATAGCGTGCTAAATGAACCGTCTTTCATTGATCTGTTTATTAAGCGGTGTTTTATTAAATGCCTGTGCCCAATTACTTTTGAAGGCTGGCGTCAATGCAGTTGGCGCCTTTGAGGTCTCCCGTGCCAATCTCCTCCCAGTTGGACTGAAACTTATTACACAAGTCCCCCTGCTGGCGGGCCTAGGCTGTTATGGCGTGAGCTTGCTGGTTTGGATTGTTGGCTTATCCCGCGTGGACGTTTCGATTGCCTACCCGATGCTCTCTATCGGGTATGTGCTTAATGCGCTGTTGGCCTCTTATTTTTTTGGCGAGGCACTTACCCTCCAGCGTATGCTAGGCATCGGTATAATTCTGCTTGGTGTTTATTTGCTGGCGCGTAGTTAAAGTCGGTTCAATAGAGGTCTATTGATTAATAGTACGCAGCTACATTTCTAGATTTAGTTTTAGTAAGAACCTGTTCACGATCTTTCACAGATACGAGTGATTCAATATCCCCTATCTGGCAGTTACCGTGTATATAGCGTAATACCTTATACGGGCGCGCTCTTAATTTTTTAGCATAAGCGACAACATATATCTTCATGAGCTTAGATTTCCTTCCTTTTACTCGCCCAACCATCGACGAAGCTACGATTGAAGGGGTAGCCGATGTGCTGCGTTCTGGCTGGATTACGACTGGCGCACAAAATCAAAAGTTTGAAGCCGCGTTATCTGACTATGTTGGTGGGCGCCCAGTACGCACTTTTAATTCCGGTACAGCCACACTAGAAGTTGGTTTACGTATCGCAGGGGTGGGCGTGGGTGATGAGGTTATCACTACCCCCCTCTCATGGGTTTCCACCAGCAATACGATTCTTACTGTGGGCGCTACGCCAGTATTTGTCGATATTGATCCAAGCACACGCAATATTGATTTAAATCAAATTGAACAAGCTATTACGCCGCGCACTAAAGCGTTGATGCCAGTTTATTTAGCAGGCTTGCCGCTCGATATGGAGCGTTTATATGCGCTAGCTAATAAGCATGGTTTACGCGTTATTGAAGATGCAGCGCAAGCGCTCGGTTCAAGTTGGCACGGCCAACGCATCGGCGCTTTGGGTGATTTGGTATCGTTTAGCTTTCACGCCAATAAAAATTTAACCTGCATTGAAGGGGGCGCACTTGTTCTCAATAATGAAGAGGAAGCCCGCCTGGCTGAACAGTATCGCTTACAAGGCGTCGTACGTTCTGGCTTAGATGGCATGGAAGTGGAGGTGCTTGGAGGTAAATTTAATTTAACTGATGTCGCCGCCCGTGTCGGGCTAGGCCAGTTGCCTCACTTAGCCACTTTCACCAAGCAACGGCGTGAGCTTGCACGCCTCTATTTCGAGCATTTTGCGAATGGAGCGGCACTCGCCAGCGGCGTTGCTTTACCTATCGCGGATTTTGTTAATTCAAACTGGCATATGTTCCAGATCGTGCTGCCATTACAGACACTGTCAATTCCACGTGCTGTCTTTATGGCTGAATTGCATGCCCGAGGGATTGGTAGCGGCGTACATTACCCACCGATTCATTTGTTTAAGCTATACCGTGAACGCGGATTTACTGCGGGCATGTTTCCTGAAGCAGAGCGGGTTGGTGCGGCAATTGTCACCCTTCCCTTATTTCCCACTATGAAAGAGCATGACATCAAGCGTGTAGTCAATGCTGTTAATCAAATTTGCGAGCAATTTCAAATATGAATAAACCTGAATTATCTATTGTCATTCCCGTGTACAACGAAGAAGCTGTTTTAACTGAGCTATTCGCTAGACTTTACAAGTCGCTTGACGCGCTGACGGTTTCCTATGAAGTACTTTTTATCAATGATGGCAGTCGCGATCGCTCAGCCGCGATGCTCTCCGAGCAATTCCAGTTACGTCCTGAAGTGACACGCGTCGTTAATTTACATAACAATCATGGCCAATATATGGCCTTGCTCGCTGGCTTTGAGGCATCACGTGGGGACATGGTGATTACTTTAGATGCCGATTTACAAAATCCACCGGAAGACATCGGCAAACTAGTCGCCAAGATGCAAGAAGGTCACGATTATGTAGGTACGATTCGGGCTAAGCGAGGACATAGCTTGTGGCGCCATAAAGCTTCCCGTTTCATGAATTGGGTGCGCGAACGCATTACAAGCGTTCGACTCACTGACCACGGTTGCATGCTGCGTGGCTACAGCCGCCGTATTACCGATATGATCAATAACTATAACGAGACCAATATATTCATTCCTGCGCTTGGCTATTCGTTTGCAACAAACCCCACTGAAATTGAAGTGGGGCATGCGGAACGCTTTGCGGGCGACTCAAAATATTCTCTATACGGATTGATCCGCCTTAGTTTTGATTTGGTCACCGGTTTCTCAGTTGCGCCTTTACAATGGCTTTCGTTCATTGGTATTTTGCTCTCTTCCGGCTCAGCAGCATTATTTATTCTACTGACGGTACGTCGCCTTATCTTGGGCGCAGAACTAGAAGGTGTATTCACCCTATTTGCCATTACCTTCTTCTTGCTCGGGGTAATCCTGTTCTCCTTGGGATTACTTGGCGAATATATTGGACGCATTTATCAACAGGTCAGCGCACGGCCACGCTATTTTGCGCAAACACGTCTTGAGCAAATCTCTCAGGAAACAGCTCCACAAGCGAGCACTCTCCCAGCAACCTTAAACGCACCTAAGCAATGAAAAAAATTCTTATCCTCGGCGTCAACGGCTTTATTGGGCATCATTTATCTCAGCGTATTCTCGAGACGACTGACTGGGATGTGTACGGTATGGATATGTCTACCGATCGCATCAATGATCTGATCGACCATCCCCGCATGCACTTCACCGAAGGCGATATCACGATCAATAAAGAGTGGGTTGAGTATTACATTCGCAAATGTGATGTCATCTTGCCGCTGGTTGCGATTGCTACGCCAGCCACTTATGTCAAGCAACCGTTACGTGTATTTGAGCTGGATTTTGAAGCAAATCTGCCGATTGTCCGCTCAGCAGTCAAATACCATAAACATCTCGTCTTTCCTTCTACCTCTGAAGTGTACGGAAAGTGCGAGGATAACGAATTTGATCCAGAATCTTCTTCACTAGTGTATGGGCCGATTAATAAGCCACGTTGGATTTATGCGGCCTCTAAGCAGTTAATGGATCGCGTAATCTGGGGCTATGGCATGGAGGGGTTGAATTTCACCCTATTTCGTCCATTTAATTGGATTGGCCCAGGCTTAGATTCAATTAATACCCCTAAAGAAGGTAGCTCGCGCGTAGTGACCCAATTTTTGGGGCATATTGTGCGCGGTGAAAATATTAATTTGGTCGATGGTGGCGCGCAAAAACGTGCTTTTACCGATATCGATGATGGTATCGATGCTTTAATGCGCATTATCGAAAACCCAAATGGTATCGCCAGCGGTAAGATTTATAACATTGGTAATCCAATGAATAATTTTTCCGTGCGTGAACTTGCGCAGCAAATGCTCGCGCTCGCTGCTCAATTTCCTGAGTATGCAACCCAGTCAGCACAAGTGAAGTTGCTCGACACGCCATCTAGTGAATACTATGGCAGTGGTTATCAAGATATGCAAAACCGTGTGCCGAAAATCGCCAATACGATGGCTGAATTAAATTGGAAGCCTACAACTACCATGGATCAAGCATTACGCAAAATCTTTATTGCCTATTGCGGCCATGCTGCTGAAGTACTGGCACTCTTCGAATAAAAGTAAGCGAAGACCAATAAGTGAAAATAAGCTTAACTCAGCGTAAGTAAGCTTTGCATAAGGAAGCGCTGTACAGCACCTATAGCGGTTAATACTGCCTTAGGATTATGCAGAGCTTCCTTAATGCTCAACGATGATTCACGTGCTATCCTTTTTGAAGGAGAAATAAGTCATGAGTATTGCACTTGATAAAGTTGTGCCGGATTTTATTGCCCCAGCGACTAATGGTGAAAACGGCGAATTTTCGTTAGCGCATCAGCGTGGTAAAAAATTGGTGTTGTACTTTTATCCGAAAGACGATACACCCGGCTGCACCAACGAAAGCATTGCATTTCGAGATTTATATTCGACTTTTTGCAAGGCAAACACAGAAATTGTAGGTATTTCTCGCGATAGCCTCGCATCGCATGAGCGCTTTAAGGCTAAGCTTGAGCTACCTTTTGCCTTGATTTCTGATACAGACGAAAAACTTTGCACACTTTTTGCTGTGATCAAGAACAAAAAACTCTATGGTAAAGACGTACGAGGCATTGAGCGTAGTACTTTTTTACTCGATGAACATGGGGTGCTGCGGCATGAGTGGCGTGGCGTTAAAGTGCCAGATCATGCGCAAGAAGTGCTGGAAGCTGTACAGACCGTGACGAACCTTGAGCTTTCTTAATAAATTTACTAAGAGCGTGAAGTGCGTTTTGTTGGGGTGCGGTATTTAATTCAATTCGTCACTCCAGCATGACGGCCTCAAGAATGATTTTTTAAAATCGTGAACAGTTTCTAAAAAATTAAGACTCAAAAAATAACAACTTTTGCACGCTTGGTGGGTAAATTCTTAGCCAGCGCGTACTTCATTAATTAATCGGTTTCTCAAAAAAGCTATGCCTTTGCCTCCTCTGCCGAAACAGCTCGGTGATCTATTGCCCTTGAACGATAAGATTCAAACGCAGTCCGCGCAAGCGACCAAAAGCGCTAAAAAGCGTACGCGCGCTGGCGCTGAGTTAAGCAAGGCGGATACAGCATCTCAAACTCAGCAAGCTGCGGCAAGCGTAGCGAGTACGCCTATCCCTTCATCGCCTTCCCCCTCTTCCTCTACTCGCCAAGCACCTGTGGCAGCTTTGCTGTCATCGTCAACCAAGTATGAGGCAGCCGCAACCAAAATAGCGGCCCCTTCAGCTCAGGCTGCAGCGCCAATGCCTGCCACAGATAGCACGGCCAAGCGCCGCTCCCGCCGCACTTCATCTAAAAATGATGGGCAAAAAAATATCGCCAATAATGGCAGTAGAATTTTTGTGCTTGATACCAATGTATTAATGCACGACCCATCAAGCTTGTTCCGCTTTGAAGAGCACGACATCTATTTACCGATGATCACGCTGGAAGAGCTGGATAACAATAAGAAAGGCATGTCAGAAGTGGCGCGTAATGCGCGTCAAGTTAGCCGTACACTCGATGCGCTGGTAGCCGATGCAACCGATTTATTGACCAGTGGCATTCCTTTGTCACGCTTAGGCAATCAGGAAGCCGCCGGGTGTTTATTTTTTCAGACACGCGAAAAAATTGAGCCAGTTGAGGGCTTGCCGCAGGGTAAAGCCGACAATCAAATCCTAAGCGTCGTCCATACTTTACAAAAAACCTTTCCCAAGCAACAGGTGGTATTGGTTTCGAAAGATATCAATATGCGCGTCAAAGCGCATGCGCTTGGCTTACCTGCAGAAGACTATTTTAATGACCAAGTACTGGAAGATAGAGACCTGCTGTATTCCGGCGTGCGCGCCCTACCAGCGGATTTCTGGGAGCAGCACGGCAAAGGCGTAGAGAGCTGGCCAGATAAAAGCACCGGCATTAATTATTATCGAATTGCCGGGCCATTATGCGATTCATTTTTGGTGAATGACTTTATTTACTTAGAGCCCTCTAATGGCGAAGCAGCCTTCTACGCTCAGGTTAAAGAAGTTAATGGCAAAACTGCGCTGGTGCATACCTTGCGCGACTACAGTCATGACAAACATCATGTATGGGGCATTACAGCACGTAATCGCGAGCAAAATTTTGCGCTGAATTTGCTGATGAACCCAGATATTGATTTTGTCACGCTCCTGGGGCAAGCCGGCACAGGTAAAACCCTAGTCGCACTCGCCGCAGCCTTGACTCAAGTCTTGGATGACAAGCGCTATAACGAAATTATTGTGACCCGCGCAACCGTTCCTGTGGGCGAAGATATTGGCTTTTTGCCCGGTACTGAAGAAGAAAAAATGCAGCCGTGGATGGGGGCGTTTGATGACAATCTTGAGGTTCTGCAAAAAACCGATGACTCAAGTGGCGAATGGAGTAAAACTGCCGCACAAGAGCTAATCCGCTCACGCTTAAAAGTAAAAAGTATGAGCTTTATGCGCGGACGTACCTTCGTCAATAAATTTGTGATTATCGACGAAGCGCAAAATCTCACGCCTAAGCAAATGAAAACTTTGGTTACACGCGCGGGCCCCGGCACAAAAATCGTTTGCTTGGGTAATATCGCGCAGATTGATACGCCCTACCTCACCGAAGGCAGCTCTGGGCTTACCTACGTAATCGAACGCTTCAAAGGCTGGAAAAATGGCGGACATATCACCTTAGCGCGCGGCGAACGCTCACGCTTGGCTGATTATGCGTCAGAAGTGCTTTAATTGGGGATATAACTACTCTTCGCTTAGCTTGTGCGAAGAGTAGCTTAGAAAATAATAGCAGCGGCCTAGTCAAAATAAATACAGATATATAGATAAGGCTGGCTCGCTGCCTATTTACTACAAGAAAAAGACTTAAAGATGAAAGCAGACGAATTCTAGCTTTGCATACTACCCAATAAGTAAAGGTCGCTCAGCTTACAATCACAGCGCAGCAGCACTACTAAACACGTTGTTTAAATAATTAAACTAGGTCTCTAATTGTAGAGCCTTGAACATCGCTATCCGTAGCAATTACCTCGAAGTCATCTTCTTTATCTGTTGATATCTCAATTTCTGACCGCGAAGAAGAACCTTGATGAGTAGCAGAAAAAAATGATTGTTGTCTCTCTTCGATATTTGCCAACTTTTTATCGAAATCAATCATATCTTGCTCGCTGAACTTTACCTGAGCTAATTGTTCTGGCGTTCTCTTACCTTCGAAGATCAGCTGGATATTCCAAGAAACATAACGCCCGCAATTAGTGGCATCTGTCAGCCCTTGCTGGCCAAGGCCGTATTCTGAAAAATTTATTTCACTCTTCAGTTGTTTTTTTAATGTCCCTTCAACAGAAGAATAGCTATAACCAGAACGATTGAAAAACCCAATCAAATTCATGAAAAAATTTCGAAGGGAACGGAACCAATTTGGCTTAGAGTCCAATACATTAACTTCGATCGGCGCATCTTCTCCGTTAAATTCTATCCGCAGCATTACCCAGTGCTGTATCGAATCAATAGCCAGCGGCACAATTACTTGATGTTTGGACGACCTAATTTCTGCATACTCAGAACTATCAAATAATTTTTGCAATGCTTGACTCAGCGAAACCAAAGTCCGGGAGAACTTTGTGTTCTGCTCAGTATCTTTGACACCTGACAAAACAACGATAGTTTCTTCTTCCCTTGTTTTATACAGAGAAACTTTTACTGAAACGCCATCCGAGCCATCGACCGAAAAATCAAGTTGAAATTGGCGATATATTTCCCCAGCTGCTTCACTTTTATTTTTTAAAAAATCATGAGTGAAGGTTTGAATATCACTGGTACTAAGCCGCCTTCCAAGAGAGTGCTTCCCCGCCCGCTCACCCGCATTTTGCTCAGATGTTTGAACTCCACTTGCTCTTAAATTAGGCAAGCTATGCGTATGTCTTAACGGTAGTAAAAAGTGCGGCCCCATATCATCCCTCTATTATTTCTTTTATCCAATTAGAACTCATTCAGGCTTATAAAAATGCGCGGCCTATACGCCAACCAAGCGCAGCTATCAAGGCAGAAGCGGGAATAGTTAAGATCCAGGCCCAAACAATACTGCCAGCCACGCCCCAACGCACAGCGGAGAATTTCTGCATCGCGCCAACGCCGATAATAGCACCTGTAATGGTATGCGTAGTTGAGACTGGAATACCTAGAAAAGAAGCAAGAAACAGCGTGAATGAACCGCCCAGTTCAGCGCAAAAGCCGTTGACGGGCTTCAATTTGGTAATTTTTTGCCCCATCGTGCGCACAATGCGCCAGCCGCCAAACAAAGTGCCAAAACCCATTGCCCCATAACAACTCGCAATAACCCAAATCGGAGGCGCGTGGAAATTATTGGAAGTATAGCCAGTAGCTATCAATAGCATCCAAATAACGCCTATCGTCTTTTGCGCATCATTACCCCCATGGCCAAGGCTATAAAGCCCTGCAGAGAGGAGCTGATAACGTCGAAAATGACGATCTATCTTATGCGGCGGCGTGCGGAAAAAAATCCACGACACGCAGAACATAAAGAGTGAGCCAAGGATAAAGCCAAGTAGCGGAGACAAAAAGATAAAAGCGATAGTTTTCAGCAAACCAGCAGCATTCAGTACGCTAGGCCCAGCTTTAGCAAGTGCGGCCCCCACTAAGCCGCCAATTAACGCATGTGATGAGCTAGAAGGAATACCGTAATACCAAGTAATCACATTCCAGCCAATCGCGCCCACTAGTGCACCAAAGATCACATAGTGATCAACGATAGCTGGGTCAATCGTGCCGCGCCCAACCGTGGTGGCCACTTTTAAATGAAAGATGAAATACGCAAGGACATTACAGACAGCAGCAAAAATCACCGCATGTTGAGGTTTAAGTACGCCGGTTGAAACGACAGTGGCAATTGAATTCGCCGCGTCGTGAAAACCATTCATACAGTCAAAAGCGAGCGCCAGCATCACTAGCAGCCCAAGTACCCATATGCTCAATTGAATCGATGGCATCAATGCTTCCTAGCAAGTTATGCGTTTTCTAACACGATGCCTTCGATAATATTGGCGACATCTTCACACTTATCCGTCACCTCTTCGAGCAGCTCAAAAATTGCCTTGTGTTTGATAAGCGTTTTCACATCGTTCTCTTCACGGAAAAGTTTAGAGATGGCGCCTCGCAATTCGCGGTCGGCTTCTGATTCAAGCTGGTCAATTTCTGTGCAAATGCTCAAGATTTCATCAGCATTTTTTATATTGCTAAGCCGCTCAACAGCCAGCTTAACTTGCTCGCAACAAGCCACGCTAATGCGTACTAGCTCGCTAGCTTCAGCTGGCAGCGTCTGCACATCGTACAGCCAAATAGCGGTCGCTACGTCCTCGATTAAGTCGAGAATATCGTCCATGGTGCTGATAAGTTTGTGGATTTCATCACGATCAAACGGCGTGATAAAAACCTTATGCAGTAGATCCATGGCTTCATGCGTGAGCTTATCTGCGCGCTTTTCGCTCGCCTGCACATTCTGCTTATGAATCTCAGCTTCGCCAAGATTATCAATTAAACGTCTTAGCTCATGAATCCCATCGACTAGGCATTCCGCGTGAGCATTGAAGATTTCGAAGAATTTATTTTCGGTGGGAAGAAAGCGGCTGAACATGCAAGTCCCTGCGTAATAACAAAATGACCAATAAAACTATCTCAAAGCTTGAGGCACAATGGTCTTACTGACGCTTGACCACGCAGCCTAATAAACGATTAGACAGTATCTAAAAAAGCATCGCATTCTATCTCATATACAGCGGGTAAAACTCGCTCTTCAAGAAAACATCGAATCAATTAACAACAAGTTCATGCTTTTCTGCTTTACAAACATATTATTTGTGCCGGGCTACGAAAGCGAAAAATAGACTGAGGGCTGCGTCATGCCTCATAGTCTGCGCTCATTGACTCGTTACACTACCTGCGCGGCAGCTTTCTTTGTTCCCTAGCCATTCAGCCCTTCCCTAGCATTTCGCACTCTTGATTGATGTAGGGCTTTCTTAACAATAGATTAATCGGGGCTATAGGCTGAATGCCCAGTAAAATTATCGAATTTTGTATATTGCCCCAAAAAGGCTAGCCGTACCGTCCCAATTGGGCCGTTACGCTGTTTAGCAATAATAATTTCAGCTGTGCCTTTATCTTGACTATCTGGGTTATACACTTCGTCTCGATAAATGAAATAAATCACATCAGCATCCTGTTCAATCGCACCAGATTCGCGCAAGTCAGACATTAAAGGACGTTTATTAGGACGTTGTTCAAGGCTACGATTAAGCTGTGATAAGGCAACCACAGGTACGTTGAGTTCTTTAGCAAGACTCTTTAATGAGCGTGAAATTTCAGAAAGCTCGGTCGCCCGATTTTCGTTTGAAGAGGCGGATGACATCAGCTGTATATAGTCGATGATAATCATGCCAAGTTGCCCGCATTGACGCGACAAGCGCCGCGCACGCGCGCGCAGCTCTAGCGGGTTAAGCGCACCTTGCTCGTCGATAAAAAGCTGAGCATCACTCATTTTTTGCATGGCGTGCGTGAGTTTAGGCCAATCTTCATCAACCAGCTTACCGGTACGCAATCGGTGCGCGTCCAGTCGACCTACCGAACCAAGCATACGCATGGCAAGCTGTGCGCCCGGCATTTCCATTGAGAAAACGGCTACTGGCAAGCCATATTCAACGGCCACGTATTCGCCAATATTCATCGCGAGCGAAGTTTTACCCATTGATGGGCGGCCAGCCACGATAATTAATTCGCCACCGTGCATGCCTGAAGTCATTCGATCAAGATCAACGAAACCTGTCGGTGTGCCAGTTACATCATTGGGATTATCTTGATGGTAAAGCGTATCAATCCGTTCGACGACTTGTGACAGCAGTGGCTTAATCTCCATAAAGCCTTGCGTACCACGCGCACCTTCTTCAGCGATCGCGAATACTTTTGATTCAGCTTCATCAAGTAATTGGCGCACTTCCCTGCCCTGCGGATTAAAGGCATCGCCAGAAATTTCATCTGCTACTGTCACAAGCCTACGCAGTACTGAGCGATCGCGGACAATTTCTGCATAACGGCGGATATTCGCCGCGCTTGGCGTGTTTTGCGCCAACGCGTTTAAATAAGCTAAGCCACCCACATCATTAGCTTGCGCAGTATTTGTCAGGGCTTCAAATACCGTAATCACATCGGCTGGACGCGCAACTGAAATAAGCTTGCCAATGTGCTTAAAAATCAACCGATGGTCATAACGATAAAAATCACTTTCGCGCAGAAAATCCGCGATGCGATCCCACGCGCTGTTATCTAGCAAAAGCCCGCCTAGCACTGATTGCTCAGCTTCAATCGAGTGTGGCGGGACTTTCAGTGATTCGATCTGTGGGTCTGGTTTAATGTTATTCATTGATTAAGGTGATTTTTTTAAGAACATGTTCACGATCCCCCTAAACGGCCATGATTTGCGTTGTTGTCAAATTCTGGGTGGGGCTCGGAATCTTCATATACTCAATGAGGACGGAGGTTCATGCCTGGGGTTACCCATATGCCGTCTTCCTGGATTTAGCAACTACGCTAGCAACCCTTTAGAAAGATCGTGAATAGACTCTAAAGCAATTTTCGGTAAGTATAAACGACAAAGACGGAAGCCTTACGGCTTCCGTCTTTGTTCACTACCACTTAGAAAGTTCTTGTTAGGCCAAGAATAGAATAAACCGGGAGTAGCCTCATACGCCACAGTCAGTACAGTTGCACTAACTACATCGGCATTCCTTGCTCACAATTTATTCAACACTTCCTTAAGCCGCAACAACATAATCCTTAAGCAGCTTCACCAAGCACTGACACTTTCACATCAATCAACACATCAGCATGCAATTCAACTTGCACAGTATGATCACCCACCCTTTTTAACAATCCATCAGGTATGGTCACTTGCGCTCTTTCAACAGTAAAGCCATGATTTTTAAGCGATTTAACAATCATTTCTTTCGTTACAGAGCCAAACAGCAAGCCGCTCATACCCGCTTTTTGCGAGATCTGCAAAGTCAAACCTGCTAATTTCTCGCCTTGTAAGCGCGCTAAGCATAGTTCATCAGCTGCTTGTTTCTCTAATTCTGCACGTCGTTGCTCAATTTCTTCGCGCGCCGCTGGCGTAGCAAAGCAAGCAATCCCTTTTGAAAATAAAAAACGGGCAAAGCCATTTTTTACTTCAACAATATCACCGATATTACCTAGTTGACGGTTACCGCGCTTACGGCTACGGACATCTTTCAGCAAAATAACTTCCATTTATATTCTCCTAGTCGCGCCGTGATGCATCAAGCCTTGTGCAAATCAGTGTATGGCAGTAACGCAAGAAAACGCGCCCGCTTAATTGCCTGATTTAACTGACGTTGAAAGCGCGCTTTATTACCTGTAAGACGGGCTGGTGTAATTTTTCCACTCTCGCCAATAAAATCTTTTAGCGTATCAATATCTTTGTAATCAATTTGCTCAACCTTAGCAGCAGTAAAGCGGCAAAATTTCTTGCGCTTAAACAAAGGGTTTTGCTGCTGACGGCGAAAATCATTTTTCTTGTCGAATTTTTTACCAAAAAAGCGAGGCATGTTTAATCCTTGTGAATCTCTTGTAACTCAGTAATGTGAAAGGTAAGCGTATGAGCCTTAAGGCTGCGCGGAGCAAGAAAGCCTATAAAGTTAGCTAGACGACCAAGTTCATAGCACGCTAATAAACCACTTAGCTCGCCTGCCACCACAGCTGGCACAGTCATTTCAACCTTGCGCCTCACGCCAGCTTCTATTACCTCTGAACGATGCACTAACGTACATTGCACAATAGGCACACCAGCTGGTGTATAGCGAATGGGGGATCGCTCGATAATACTTGCTTCAAGCCATACCCGATTCATCGTTGCCTCACTGCTTCCAACTGTTAAGCACCGCACAAAGCTAATGCTTGGTACTGCTAGGCGTCACTTACTCGTACACGGCCCTAACTAAACTCACACTCAAGCCGCGTGGGCTGAAGCTGCTTTTTTCGCTTCTTCGCGCTGGACTTCCTTCATCATTGGAGAAGGATCAACCACTGCTTTTTTCATCTGGACAATTAAATGACGCAATACAGCATCATTAAATTTGAAAGTTTGCTCAAGCTCTAGTAGCGTTTCTTTATCGCACTCAATATTCATGCAGACATAGTGGGCTTTGGCAATTTTCTTCTCGATCATATAGGCCAACTGACGACGGCCCCAATCTTCAACACGGTGAATTTGTCCACTGCGAGCGGTAATAATACCTTTATACCGATCGACCATCGCGCCCACTTGCTCGCTTTGGTCAGGACGTACAATAAAAACAATTTCATAATGACGCATAATATTCCTTATGGATAACAGCCACCCGGGCATCAAAACCGGTGCAGCAAGGCGAGTAAACCGGCAATTCTAACGGGAAATTGCTTATTGGACAACTATAACGGACAGTTGCCTAACGGAAAATCACTTAACAGGCAACTAGCGCAACACCTCATCAGGGTGAAGCGCCCTACTTCTCATGCTTTTTTTCTCGCTTCAGCGAAGCGTTAAATAGGCCGTAGGCATTGAATGCCGGCACAAACATCTGCCTGTAGGGCACGATGCCATTCCCCGCTTATTCAGCATTTCGTTAGCTCTCAAAACTATTTTCAAACTAAACCAAAACAGACCTGACAGCCAAAATGCACAGCTTAGGAAAAGCAGTGCGCTACAATTGCATTCCATGAGAAAAAATCACAACCTGCATTCAGCAGTTGGCTATCTTTATTGTTTCCGAGAGAGTTTGTATGACTCACGTTGTCACTGAGAGCTGTATTAATTGCCTTTACACCGACTGCGTCGATGTATGCCCAGTAGATTGCTTCCATAAATACGATGAAAAAAGCGGCGATGGAGATAATAGCCAGCGGCGCGCTAACTTTTTAGTCATTGATCCTGACGAATGCATCGATTGCGCAGTATGCGTCGCTGAATGCCCTGTCTCGGCCATTTATGCAGAAGAAGATGTACCTGGCAATCAGCAGGACTTCATCGAAATCAATGCCGCCCTTTCCCGACAATGGCCGACCATCACCAGATCGCAAGCCCCCTTGCCTGATGCTGACCAGTGGAAAGACATCACTGACAAACGGCATTTATTGAAACGTTAAAGCGTAATACACATGCTTTATATGTATTTTCATATTTTGAAATAGATCAAAATGTGAAAACTTTCTTGACAAGCTAGGCGGGCCTCAATAGAATCCCGTCTCCACCTTTTCCCCGATAGCTCAGTCGGTAGAGCGACGGACTGTTAATCCGCAGGTCCCAGGTTCGAGCCCTGGTCGGGGAGCCAGATGCTAAAAGGCTTACAGCGATGTAAGCCTTTTTTATTTGTTCCGCAATTTAGGGGGCTGTTCCGCAATTTTTGCTTTTTGCATATCTTCTCAACTCGAATTTGTTCCGCAATTTAGAGGATTATTTGGTCGGGCTAACGGGCTGTCCTCTGCGGTGTCTCACATATCTATTAGTCATATTTTCGCTAGCATGTCCGAGTTGATTTTTAGCGGCGGCCCTACCTTCTCGATCTTCTTTATCCGTTTTAGCTTTAGCGCGTAAATCCCGAAACTGGAAATTTTCAATACAGCTAGCTAACTCTTGTTGCCCCTGCTCTCTTGCAAATTTTGCGGCTTTTTCCCGCGCCTTCTCGAATCGAAAACGTAATGCCAAATAAGTTAATGGTTTACCGTCCTCTTTGCGCAATAGCGCTAATGAGGTTTATTTTATCGGGATTATGGAATGACTGAGTTAAGCGGCCAATCAATTTGGCTAATTCCCCTTTAATTTCAATACATAGCCGCTTTTTTATTTTATTCTGTTGCATCTCAATAGCACCATCCCGAATGTTGGCCTGCATCAGTTCGAGCACGTCCGCAGGGCGTTGGCCTGTTAAATACGCTACTCCATAGCAACTTGGGTTGGTTGATCGGCCTGTGATTAAAGGCTCGGTTTATTTTCCAAGCCTCAATAGAAGCATGCTCCTTCCTATCTAAATAACCTAAAAAATTACCTCGCAAAATAGAATATCTTTATTTTTCTCATCCAAAGGGGCTTTGAACTGGTTCCAACGATACGAGTAAAGAATATTTCTATCAAAAAAATTATTCCAGTGAATAGCTATTTGCTATACATCCGCTATATAACTACACATTTATTAAATAAGGCATTTATCTTATTTTAAGGCCACTCTCTATTATTTTATCTTAATGCCCCTAATGCTAGCGCAAGGTGCGCTGTAGCCTGAATGCTTCTGTCCCCTCTCCACTATCGGCAGTATGCATTAGGGAAAGCATCAACCGAATTTTATATATAGCCTAAATTCAAGCAGAACTAATACAACAAACAAAGAACATGAAATTATGCTGAACCCTATGGCAAGTAGCACTAATAATGGAAATGTACTAAAGTTTCTAACCTTTATTGAAGAGGATGTTAAAGGGAAAGACCTCTATAATTTTGATCGGCTTAGGCTTTTGTTTAAATTGGTGACAGGTATTTTACCTCTAGCTAATATTCCGTCGACTATCATTAATATTTTACGAAGAAGCCCAGTTATTGGTTTATGGATGGCGTTGGGAACGAATTTAATAACATGGTGGATTAATGATATATTTAATCCTCTCATCGACAAGCTGAACCAGTATCAAACTGATGATTTAAAAAAATTAAAAGAAGAGGTTTTCTCAGCAATATTGTTATGTATCTTGGAAAGAAGGATGAGTGATTTTGAGCAACAGATTAGTCAATTTGAAAAATGGATTGAAGATATGAATACGCAGAATATAGTTAAAACACAGGAAACTTTCATTCAAACACAAAAAGAATTATTTAAAACACAGGAAGCGTTCATTCAAACACAAAAAGACTTATTTAAATTACAAGAAGAACATGGAGCAGAGGTTCGTAATCTTAAATCTGATTTAATTAAATTAGAAGAAAAACGTGTAGAAGAGGTTCGCAGTCTTAATTCTAAGATCGATAGGATGGAAAAGCTTCTAAAGGAGGCAATAGAGAAGAGAGCATAGGGCGTACCACTTGGTGACCCATACCTGCCGCTAACTGTAGCGCGGCATAAAGCCTAAAGATGCTTTCTTCTTTGATTTTTGTCTTTTTAACGGAGACTTACATTGCCTTCTTCGAGGCATATGTATTACAAAATAAATGTAATGCCTATCTCCTGGTTGCCTAATGCATTGGCGAACACAGATCTGACAAGCTTATTTTCATCATTATTCATTATATAGATCAACGCCGAGATCACTTTTCGCGGTAGTGTTTTCTGATGGCTCAATTCTGTGACAGCCGTGTACCTAACTTTCATGTTTTCACTCCGCAACTTTCCGATCAAAGCCTGAATATCATTATTCTAGTTGCTATTCATGGTTTAACTTTCTAAATAAAACTCTCTACAAGAGAATTCACTACCGAAATAACTCCCAGCAAGGGTATAAATTAAATAAAAGCCTGTTGCTATTAGACTTTCTCTCTAAAACATTAAACCAAAGTAAGGGCGTGAAGCCCCGTAAAATCCAGACATTAAGCCTCTAGCACTCCCTACATTCCCCTATATGAAAGGCTAGAGTATATGGAGGATTTACAGTAATTAAGCTCAGGACTGTTAATCCGCAGGTCCCAGGTTAAAGCCCTGGTCGGGGAGCCAGATGCTAAAAGGCTTACATCGCTGTAAGCCTTTTTTATTTTGCTCCGCAATTTTTATTTTGAGGAAGCGGCGGCATCTCTTAAATATCTCTCTTTTATCGTTCCCCTGCCCTTTTCCCAGCCTTATTTATCACAAACATTTTCATGAGTCTTTACCAAAGTTAAGACTGCGTGCGTTGTTGCGTATGCTCAAAATATCGTTCTATCTGACTTAACGTTCAATGATCTTGCTTTGCCTTATATTTAGCGAGAGGTCTGGTAGAAATTGGCAATTGCTGGAGGAGTATTTGGTGCCCCACAAGAGTTTGCAAGGATATGCTGGCGAAAAGTTGTCATTTGTAATTTGTCCTACGATTTTAAAATGATGTAAGGCATTCCTGTTTTTGCAAGGTTTTATCAATAAAGACCTTTCCCGCCTACGACACTTTTGAAAATATGAAGCTAAAGCCGTTCTAATATTTGATTCTACTGAGGTTATGTCTGAGATAAGTTGGTGGGAAGCTTCTGAGAAATTAGCTTTAGTTATCCACTCTGAAAGTAAAATTTATATCAAGAATGTCTTCGAGAGAGTGCTGCCAGCATTTACTCTCGTTTAAGGGAATTTAACAAAAAGCTGTGCACTAGCGAATGGTATTTTCAAGAGCCAAATTTGATTACTGAGAATCGAAAAATAAATAAAGGTATGCACAAGGTTGAAAATCAAATTCTTTTAAGGGAATTCGATGAACCGGAAGAAAAGTAAAAAATCTCTTTATGAACTGACTCAAAAAATTTAGAACAAATTTCTAATTTTTTGAGTCAGTTAATTTTTGGAAATCTTTATAGATTTAAATCAATCTATTAGAAAAATCCCTACCAATTGATACATTTACTTTCTTGGGATGATATTTATAGATTTAATACTTATCCTAATATTATTATTATTTCTTGATGAAACTATCCAGAGAGTATTGTTATCCTCATCCTCTGTATCAAATAAAACGGAAGCATAATTTCGTTGAGACCCAAACGGTTGAGATTCTTGTTTATGTCGTTTTTCATTAAATTTGCCGATATAAATCTCATAAGGTTCTTGACTATAATCCAGATAAATTCCTTTTATATCAAGGGTAAATTTTTTAGGAAAAGGTGAAACGAATTCAATCATTATTGCGTTTCTGCCCATAGGCCAATCACCTTTCCCTTCCCAATCTCCCACACCCTGCGCACGATAGATTAAATTATGCATAGCCGGATCGTTCAGATTATAAAAAGTATTGTTTTTGACAGGGAAATTTGAACTTGATTTTGAATTTTTATTTGTTTTTTCAGTTAATTCTTTAACTAATCCCTCTAACTCAAGAATTTTTTTGTCTTTCTGATTGTTATCTTTAATTAAATTTTCTACCCTACATAGTCTATTTTTTTGATCGACTGTAAGTTCTTCAACTTTTGTAGTTAGCTCATTCACTCTTTCAGAAAGCAAATGATAATGAGCTATGGAAGAATCATCTTCAATTTGAGTGTCATTTTGAACTGGGAGGCTGGTTGGAGTGCTAGTAATATTGGGTACGCGCATGCTAATCCCCTGAAGGCCTATGAATATATTTACTCATTTGTTTTGCATTACACTTTTATTTTCCAATCGCTGACTATTTCTTTGCCATAGGGTATTCACATCAATAATTCTTAGCGCTTCTTGCCCGCAAATTTCTGTCTGTAGTTATTACTTTGGATTGTATTGATTCAACTGAGCAAAGCTATTATTGTTTTTCTCGCGGAAAAGAAGAACGCATAGAGACTTTCCATCTTTACCATCTTTCACCCCCCAAGTTCTTGTAGTTCAGAGAGGGGCGTACCTTTCATCGCTAACCAAGACTCGACGTTTACCTGCCGAACCGTGCTCTACGTCTCTACTTTGCCCCTCACTATTCTTAATTTGTTTTGCTTGCTTCTTACTGTTCGGCGGCATAAACAAAGTTTCGTTTTTCACCCCATTCTTTTCTTTTTACCTTCACTAATATTGCTGACGAAAGCGTTCTTTACCCATTTATTTAAGGATGTATGGCGAAAAGTGCACGGGCTATAAGCAGATTTGCGCAGTAGCTTTTTTTGTGAACAGGACGCTAGTTGGTTATGAAGTTACTCAATTCGTTGTTTGATAGAAAAGTTAGTTTTGTCTCGCCGCAGCGCCGCCATGCCGTTGTCATCGGCGCAGGCCTGGGTGGTATTGCTGCGGCATTGCGTGCACGTGCGCTGGGCTTTGAAGTTACGGTCGTGGAACGGCTCGAACAAATCGGCGGGCGGGCACGGGTATTTCGTCGCGATGGCTACACTTTTGATGCTGGCCCTACAGTGATTACTGCACCGATGTTGCTTGAAGAGCTTTTTGCTCTGTTCGGCGAGCGTCTTTCCGATCATGTAGAGCTGATACCCGTTGAACCCTGGTATCGCATCACGTTTCCCGATGGCAGCCATTTTAAGTATGGTAGTAGCGCAGCAGAGCTACGTCAGGCCGTGCTCGACTTCGCGCCGGAAGATATTGCTGGCTATGATAAGTTTATGGAGCGTGCTCGCGCATTATTTGAAATTGGCTTCGAAACCTATTGTGACAAGCCTTTTCATCGACCTCTACAAATGTTGCGCGCACTACCGATGATATTGCGCTATGGCGGTTACCTTTCAGTCTATGACATGGTTAGCCGCTTTATTAGCAATGAAGCGCTACGACGTGTATTGAGCTTGCAACCCCTATTAGTGGGGGGGCATCCCTATCACACCAGTGCTATCTACGCTTTGATTCCCTATCTGGAACAACGCTTTGGAATATGGTTTGCGCGTGGAGGTACAACCGCGCTGGTAGCCGCTCTCGGTAAATTAATGGAAAGGCGCAATATCAAGGTGATGACCAACTCCACAGTCGAGCGCCTCACCATGAAGGACAATCGTGCTGTTGGCGTGGTACTAGCCGGAGGAAAACAAATTTCAGCAGATGTGGTAATTGCCAATGTAGATCCACCTACCCTCTACAAGCATCTGCTTCCTCCTGGGAAGCGGCGCGTCTGGACCGATCAGCGGCTCTCTCGTTTGCAATACTCAATGGGTTTGTTTGTCCTCTATTTCGGCACTAACCGTCAGTATCCTAATACTGCGCACCACACCATTATGCTAGGTGAGCGCTATCGCGAATTATTGGATGAGGTTTTCGGCCACAGCACTACCCTTCCTGAGGATCTCAGTCTTTATTTGCATCGACCGACTGCAACTGATCCAACCCTAGCCCCACCTAAGCATGATGCCTTTTACGTCCTTGCCCCTGTGCCTAATCTGCAGGCGGATATTGACTGGGACACTGCTTCCGCAGTTTTGACTAAACGTATTCTGGCAATCCTTAGCGAGCGAGAGCTACCCGAGGTGGAGCAGCATATCACCACTTCTTTTCATTTAAACCCAATCGATTTTTCCCGCGACTATTTAAGCGAGCATGGTGCTGGATTTTCAATTGCGCCGACGCTGCGGCAATCAGGCTATTTTCGTTTTCACAATTTGTCGGAAGAAGTCGAGAACCTCTACTTGGTGGGTGCAGGCACCCACCCAGGAGCGGGCGTGCCAGGCGTATTAAGCTCGGCTAAGGTGGTAGAGCATCTGCTGCGAGAGGAAATTAGCGTATGACACAGGAAGCGCTTACAGTACTTTCGCATTATGGGCGTAGTTTTCGTCTAGCAGGGGCGTTGCTGTCGCGCACCCACCTGACTAGTGCGGCGCAGTTATACGCGTTCTGCCGCGCAATAGACGACCTGGCTGATAACGCAACAGATACCGAAAGCGCTCGTGCACAGCTGCAAGCAGTACGCTTGGCTGTGCTAAACGGCGACACCACTCATTGGCTGGCAGCCCAATTTTTGGCATTAACACGGCATTGTCACGCTAGTCAGGAAGTTGCCGTGCAATTAATCGAGACTGTTTTGTCTGACTTAGAGCCGGTACGCGTAGCCGATGAAATTGGCTTAATTCGCTACGCTTATGGCGTAGCGGGCACGGTGGGTCTAATGATGTGCTCAGTACTGGGTGTGACTGAGCGTGCTGCACAACCTTATGCAATCGATCTTGGCATCGCCATGCAATTCACGAATATTGCTCGCGATGTAGTAGAAGATGCCGCTCGTAATCGGTTCTATCTACCGGCAGCTTGGTTGCCTTCAGGTTTAATGCCGGCACAGATACAGGACTGTCCTGAAGCAGTGTTTGCTGCAGTGCAACGCCTACTGGCATTAGCCGATAAATATTATGAAAGCGGTGTCCAAGGCTTGAGGTTTTTGCCGTACCGGGCAAGCCTAGCTATTTTGGCAGCCAAGCGTCTTTATCAAGCAATAGGACAGCACATTCTGCAGTTAGGCCCTAATTATTTGACGACTGGACGGTATATCGTGCCGACTTGGCAGCGCTCAATTTTATTAATGAAGGCTGTGGTTAGCGGCGTCGCTATGCCGCGCCGTGTCATCGCTCACAATACCTCTTTGCACTACGCTCTCACCGGCATGCCCGGGGCGAGTCTATGAGTAGCCGGGTAGATTACGATATAGCAATCATCGGTGCCGGCTTAGCTGGCCTAAGCCTGGCTCTACGTTTAGCAGAGTTATCTACGCCTCGTTTGCGCGTATTGTTGATCGACTCACGCACGCATTATTGCCGAGATCGCACGTGGTCTTACTGGTCAGGCATGGTACAGCATCCTTTCCAAGCAGCAGTTTCAAGTCATTGGGATGCGTGGTCGATTGCCACGGACGAAGGGGTAGTGAAACGCTCTGTGCCCGGCATGCGGTATGAGTCACTATGCTCCGATGCAGTTTATGAATTGGCATTCACCCGCTTGCGTCAAGCAGCTAACGTCGATATTCGACTAGGCACGCACATTGTTGAGCTTGAAGAAGAGAGAGACCACGTAACGCTGCATTTACCAGAATGGGTGCGAGTTCGACAAGTATTTGATAGCCGACCGCCTAGCGAGCTTGGTCAGCATGGATTAATACAGCGCTTTCTTGGACAAGAGATTGAAACTGAACAGCCCGTATTTGATCCCAGCACGGCTTTGCTAATGGATTTCCGTGTATCCCAAGAAGCCACGCACTTTGTTTATGTCTTACCGCTAAGTTCTCAGCGCGCTTTAATTGAAGATACCTATTTTGCCCCGCCAGGTTTCTGTCCACCAGATCATCGTGCCACGTTGACTGCTTATTTAGCTAAACACTACGGCATACGCGGCACGCATAAGACTCGCCTGTTATTCGAAGAACAAGGCGCATTACCAATGGATCCGTGGTTTCGCCCGATTCAACGCTCACCGCGTATTCATCCGTTGGGGAGCGCAGCAGGCGCACTTCGGCCAGCTACTGGCTATGGTTTCATTGCCATTCAAGCGCAGTGTGAGCGGATTGTCCAAGATCTCAAGTTAGGACGCCCACCACGTGCTATTACTAAACGTTCGGGAGTAATACGCTGGATGGATCGTATTTTTCTTTCGTGCTTGAGCCGTATGCCCCACTGTGCACCTGCCATGTTCCGTGCTCTTTTTACCCATTGTCCGCCGAGTGTGCTGATACGCTTTTTAAGCGAACAAGCGCGTTTTACCGATTGCGCTACGGTAGCTACCGCGTTGTTACCGTCACTAGCGCAAGTATGGCGCGCGCGGTGAAATCTCACAGAGCCTGTTTAGCGTTTCTCTGGCAACGCGTGCCGTCGAAGACAGGGCAAACACGACACAAGCTCTCATGACTTCTGAGTAAGAAAATGAATCTGACTACACCAAACCCCTCTCTTAAACCCTGGTTACCCTCTGCCCTGCAATGGCACTCTTGGAGCATGGTGCTATTGCTCGTTGCGGCTTGTATCGCTAGCCGCTTCGGGCTGGGTACCCAATCGCTAACTGTGTATTGCGTGTTGGCAATTGGCACAGTATTAATCGGCTTTCCGCATGGCGCCTTTGATCATTGGGTCGCAGCCCGCCGCTTGCTACCTCAACTTGGACCTCAGTGGTGGCTCTTGTTTTTGGTGGGTTATCTAGGCTTGACAGCGCTCGTGTTGCTCGGATGGGTTTATGCCCCAGCTGTGACGCTAATTGTTTTTTTGATGATGTGCGTGTCGCATTTTGGGCTCGGCGATGTAGAAGATGGTTTGGCCCCCCCTTCCCTACCTTACTCAGTCGCAGTGTTTGTGCGGGGTGGCATGCCGGTCTTGCTACCGTTAAGCATTTATCCAGAATACACAACGTCACTGCTAGCAAGTTTGGCGGCGTTGCCTGTCGCCACACTTGCGCCGGTTATCCGCACTCTGGCGCCGCCGCTATGCCTACTATGGTTCTTTGGCTTATGCTGGTTTGTCATAGCGAGCCTACGTCTCTCTGATGACCACGCCAAAGCAGCGCCACTATGGCGCATACAAAGTTTAGAACTGCTGATGCAAGCTGGCGCTTTTATCTTGCTCCCGCCTTTACTTGCCTTGGCATTGTATTTCTGCTTTGGCCATTCAGTTCGGCACGTGCTGCGATTAGGCGCTTGGCACGCGCCATTTGCGAAACAGCAAGCATGCCATTGGTTACTGCGTACTCTGGCTCCCACGGCTGTGCTCTGCGCACTTGGTTTGGGCGTTTTATGGTGGTTATATGGTCGCAGTGGAGGAGCACTTGCCGTGTTTGTTGTAGGAGCACGGCTGATCGCGGCGCTGACTTTGCCCCATATGGTCGTTTGCCTATGGCTTAGTCGTCAAGCACAGAGCTCATAGACTTCTTTCCCCTAACAGCGTCATTCCGGAGCAAAGTACTAGGGTACTGGCAAGGAGGCTGCCGTTGATTATCCTACCGCTACGGGTTTTTAAAGAGGTCTAAGGAAAGTTTGCACGACGCCGCCATCGGGTTATGCAAACTTTCCCTAATGAAAAAGAGTTACCTATAGGACAGAGCACTACCCTGTTTTTTGAAGGCCATAACAATGAAAATAATATTAGCTCAGCCCCGCGGTTTTTGTGCGGGCGTTGAACGGGCCGTCAAGATCGTTGAACGAGCACTTGAAAAATATGGCGCACCTGTTTACGTACGCCACCAAATCGTCCATAACCAGCATGTGGTTGATAACTTACGTGCGAAGGGAGCGATCTTTGTTGAGAGCTTGGACGAAATCCCCCCCCATAGCATTACGATATTTAGCGCACATGGTGTGGCGCGACGCGTTGAGGAAGAAGCGAAGTTGCGGGCGTTACGAGTGATCGATGCCACTTGCCCACTGGTTTCGAAAGTGCATAAAGAAGCACAAAAATACGTTGATAGCGGCCACGAACTGATATTGATTGGCCATCGCGGCCATCCCGAAGTAGAAGGTACGATGGGCCAGGTTAGCGGCAAAGTTCATCTGATTGCTACTTTAGCCGAAGTGGCTGATCTTCAAATAGAAGCGACGGCGCGCTTATCTTATGTGACGCAAACCACGCTAAGCGTGGACGATACCCGAGAGATGATCTCGGCACTTAAGCAGCGCTTTCCCGAAACAATCGGGCCAGACACACGCGATATTTGCTATGCCACGCAGCATCGTCAACAGGCGGTGCGCGAACTCGCGAAACAAACCGATCTCATTCTAGTGGTCGGCGCATCTAATAGCTCTAATGCCAGCCGGCTACAAGAGCTTGCGCAGCAGCAAGGCGTACGCAGCTATTTGATCGCTGATGCCGCAGCCCTCAACCCAGCTTGGTTGGCTGATGTTGCTGTTGTTGGCGTCACCGCAGGCGCCTCAACGCCAGAAATTTTGGTACAGGAACTCGTAGAACGTCTGCACATGCTAGGTGCTACCGACATAGAAGTTTTGCCGGGCATTGAAGAAAAGGTTCATTTTAAAATGCCAACTGTATTGGACACCGCATCAGTCCAGACATCGGGTTCGTCTTGAATTCAATATTTACGAGTAAGGCAATTCACTTTTACCCCATGCTTGTCAGCAAAGGATAAAAGCAAATTGCCTTAGGGCCTATCCTCAATTAAAACAGGCTCGCGTTGACGGCTTTTAGGCGCGCACCCGGCGTCATGCTCGCGGCGATACGTCCAGTATTCGCCGCTTCACATTCCTTGGTGGCGCGCCTAAAAGCCGTCAACCTCTCATTTAAGATGCGTTTTTTAGAGGAAGGTAGCAGCCAGCGCTCCTTGCAGGGTGCGCTGGCTGCTACCTTCGCGAGCCCGTTTTAATTGAGGATAGGCCCTAATGTTTTATGCAGCTAATTTAGACGAATTAACAATTTTAAACGCTGATAAACCGAAACGCTCTTCAATCGAATGAATAATGCCTGCTGCATCCAAGCCACATAAAGCTAATAACTGTGCGGGCTCACCGTGTTCGATAAAGCGGTCGGGAAGGCCCAATTGCAGAATCTGGCAAGACACTCCGGCAGTGAGCAATGCCTCTATGCAGGCCGATCCTGCCCCCCCATGCACGCATCCTTCCTCGATGGTTACTAGATAATCATGATTGGCTGCCAAGTTTTTGAGAAGCGCTTCATCGAGTGGTTTAACAAAACGCATATTTGCCACTGTCGCATCTAGCGATTCTGCCGCCGTCAGCGCTGGCCCGAGCATACTGCCAAACGCTAATAATGCCACGCGCTGTCCTGGCAGCGCGCTAGATTCACGCCGGATTTCTCCTTGTCCTAGCGGCAGCGCTGTCATCGCTTGCTGGATCTCTACGCCTAATCCTGTGCCACGTGGATAACGCACCGCAGCTGGCCCATTGTGCATAAAAGCCGTATACAGCATTTGCCGGCATTCATTTTCATCTGTAGGAGCCATGACTACCATATTCGGGATACAGCGCAAATAGGCTAAATCATAAGCACCGGCATGTGTTGCGCCATCTGCGCCGACTAAACCTGCTCGGTCTAAAGCAAAAATAACTGGCAGATTTTGTAGTGCAATATCGTGAATCAATTGATCATAAGCCCGCTGCAAAAAGGTGGAATAAATGGCCACCACTGGCTTCATCCCTTCGACCGCTAACCCGCCTGCAAACGTTACCGCATGCTGTTCGGCAATCCCTACATCGTAATACCGTGTAGGAAAGCGCTGTGCAAATGCCACAAGTCCTGAGCCTTCGCGCATCGCCGGGGTAATACCGACCACACGTTCATCCTGTGCGGCCATATCGCACAGCCAGTCGCCAAAAACTTGAGTATAGGTGGGAAGACGACTCTTGCTTGGCTTGACACCTTCTTGGGGATTGAATTTTCCGGGGCCATGATAGAGCACCGGATCGGCTTCTGCAGGCTTATAGCCTTGTCCTTTGCGTGTAACCACATGCAAGAATTGTGGACCTTGCAGTTGTTTAAGGTTGCGCAAAGTCGAAATAAGCGCATTAAGATTGTGCCCATCGATGGGGCCAAGATAGTTAAATCCTAATTCCTCAAATAGCGTCGCAGGCGCCATCCTATCTTCGGCATGACTTTCAATCTCGGGTGCTATTTCTAAGGATCTGCTTAGTGCCTCCCTTGCACCCTCGCGCCGCGCTGCCGTATAAAATTTGCCTGCCATCAAGTGCGTTAAATGGTGATGGAGCGCGCCTACGGGTGGAGAAATTGACATGTCGTTGTCATTCAAAATCACGATGAGCGGCAAATCGCTATATACACCCGCATTATTCATCGCTTCGAATGCCATGCCTGCCGTTATTGCACCATCGCCGATGACGGCGATGCAGTGGCGTGCTTGTCCTTGGTTCTTAGCTGCTAGCGCCATTCCTAAAGCGGCTGAAATAGAAGTGCTTGAATGGGCCGTGCCAAAAGTGTCGTAAATAGATTCATCGCGCCGCGGGAAGCCCGAGATACCTTCCCATTGACGCAGTGTTGCCATAGCCTCTCGGCGGCCTGTCAGAATCTTGTGCGGATAGCTTTGATGACCGACATCCCAGACGATACGATCTTGGGGCGTATTGAAAACATAATGCAATGCAATGGTTAATTCCACTGTGCCCAGGTTGGACGACAGATGTCCGCCCGTGCTCGATACGCTCTCTAATACAAAGGCTCTTAATTCTCGCGCTAATTGCTTAAGCTGGCTGGTTTTAAGTTGGCGTAAATCCTTAGGCGTATTAATGGTGTTGAGAAGATCGTATTTCATAGTTGGGTGCTCGGTAAATGGCGAAGCAACAGCTTAGTGGCGGCTGCTGTTAAGATTTCTTGTAGCGGCGTAGCCACGGCTAGCGCAATGCTTTCATTCAGCAGATTGATCGCAAGCGCGCTGCAACGCTGCACAGCGGTGTCCATTCGAGGCATCCAGGCCACAGCAGCAGCGCAATCAGGCGCACGTTCCAGCAATGTTAGTAACGCTGCTCGCTCTTCTGGCGTGGCCATCGCCAGATAGTAGACCACGCTTCCATTCAGCGCGCCGCGCGCTAGATCTTCTTGTAGATCCTCAATATCATCATTGATTTGAAAAGCAGCGCCTAGCAAGCGTGCAGCTTGTATGGCTGAATTAGCGATGACAGCTGGTTGGTCAGCCAACAACACTGCTCCTTCAATGGGTAGCGCTGCTAACACGCCTGTTTTGGCTTCAATAATATTGCCGTAATGAGTGGGCGAGATAGTGCGCCACAGGGTCGGATGGAACTCTTCCGTTTGCCCACTCATCATGCTCCCTAAGCGTTCCGCAAAACATCTGATCAGCTTAGCGGAGCCAGTTTCCGCCAGCACACCAAAAGCAGTGGCCAGCAAATGATCTCCAACACAGATTGCAGTAGCTGCACCGAAGCGCGCCGCACAGGTGGGTTGATTACGCCGCACAGGTATCTGGTCTTGCACGTCATCGTGAACAATCGAGGCTTGATGGATCAATTCGCAAGCAGTTCCAAGATTAACCGCATCAGTGCGAGATATTCCTAGGGTAGCGCTAGCCGCAAGTGCCAGGCGGGCGCGCCAAGCACTGCCGCCACTAGCTAAATGGTAGTTAGTGGCTTCGTCAAGCAGTCCTTTGTTTTTAAGCGCAGTCGCTGTTTGCATACGCGCAATAATTTCAGCTAAATCGAGGTCGCTAGCGTCGAAAGAAGAAATTGGGTTTTCTGCACAAACCACTGGCTTACAGGCACTTTTACTGAATTGAACGGAAAATTGTGGGTAAGCCGCGTGGGCAGCTATAGGGCAGGAATCAACAGACGCCACGATAATCTTCTCCGTATGAGGCGAGGGTTTATGTCCGTTTCTGGCACCTACATGTAGAACGCATTTCATCAATCCCCAAAAGGCCGTGATCTGCGTATTTGTGAGATGCGGGGCGGTGCTCAGAATCCTCACGTACGTCTATGTACGCTCCAGTTTCTGCGCTCCGTCCTTCAAGGTTTGGCAAATACGCTGACAACCTTTTAGACATTTCTTAAATTAATTCTAATCACAACAGGCAAATTTACCGTACTAGGAGCTATTTAAAAATGACTGCATAGAGTTCAATGCAGTTAATTAAAAATATGCGGGATGCTGCTGCTTAGCGCCTAATTTTTGCGAAATTTTGATTAGCTTGGCGAAGTTAAGCAGGCGTTTTAGTGAAATGAGCTCGCGTCTGACAGGCTTTACAGTGTATTTTTGAAATCAACCACGGGATGTGGCAAACATAAAGGTAGCCGCCATGCAGCAAATTTTCGCATGGATGTTTTACCGGATAAGTAGGGTATATAGATCGATCGCCATTTTTGCCATTAGACTTCTCTCGAAACCTCGTAGCGGCGTTATGCCTCCCCGGATTAATGTACTGTCGTCGGCATGCCTTGCTACTAGACGCCGAAAGAAGCCTATTGCTGAGTCAGCAAGCAAAATCACACCATAAAAATACATAATGAAGTTGCGGACACCATCAAGTTGGCTTACCGATGCAGAGGGGATAAATTATCCCCCTTCCCCTTGGCGTCTTGGCGGCACAGGGCATATGTCAATATGGCAAATTCCAATCAAAGATTTACCCATTGTTTTTCCAGCAGGTGTTGAGCCAGTGATTCGTTTTGGGCGCGCCACGGTGGTCACCGGGTGGGTGACCTATACGCCAGGCAGTGTTCTGGAATACAACGAATTAATCCTCATCGTTCAGGTGAAAGCGAATCATCGGCGCTTAGGTTCTATTACTCACGCCTGGGTCGATAGCCCGGCTTCTGTGGCAGGTGGTCGCGCATTGTGGGGCATTCCAAAACAATTGGGCGCCTTCGAGCTGAGTGACAGCACAATTTTTGAGGCCAGTGCCACGGCAAATGGACAAGCAATTGCCTCATTTCAATTTCGTCCAGGCTTTACTTTGCCTGGTTGGTGGCGTATTTCATTGCCAACTGCACAGTGGTCGGAGAGTGGTGCGATTCAAGTAACCGAAGGTCATTTGCTGGCGCGCGTGCAACTTGGCTCAGGAGACTGGACAATCGCAGCTGAAGGACCTTTAGCTTTTCTGAGTGGGCATAAACCTCTACTTAATTTACGTTTTGCGCAGATGGCATTTAGCTTTGGCATTTAAAACGGGTTCATCAAGAGAGTCCAATGAGCACCGTTTTTTTAAATACTTAGCAATGCCTTTACATTTCACTTGAATTGGATTGAATGTGTTAAGCGAGATGTAAAGGTATCGGCAAATTTGCTTATTAGTGCGCGAAATCTATATGTATTTTTTCAATTAAATTAATCAAGCTCTTAATAGCTGATGATACTCATCTCTAATTACTTGCTGGCGTATATTTTTGCATTGCATAATCATACTTCCTGATGTGAAAATGCCCATCGCAAGTAAGGCATACATAAAGAAGGGTAGTGTCATGCCAGCCAGTGAAGAGATCGTGCAAGCTATTCCTAACAGTACTGTTGACGCTAACATTCCTTTACCATAACAAATGAGATTTATGGATCTCTCTAATTGTTCATTAGATGAGTGAGAAAAATTTTTTGACAATATAGCTATATCTTCCACAGATAAATTTATTAACTTGCTTGTAGACTCTGATAACGAAAGAAGTAAACCTGCAAGATTCATAGGCCGACCTTCAGGATCCAATAGAAAGTAGCGTTCTTGTTGGGGCTGATAATTTTGCGTATTAATATTATTATAATTTTGATGAATTGTTAGCGGATACGACAAATGGGTGATCGTATTATTTTCCATAGAAATTCCTTACTTAATTTAATAAAAAATGAGAATTTTATTTTATTGATTTAAAAATAAAATTGGTAATCCATGAACTCTGGCTTCTTTCTATGTAGCGCCCACTACATACTGCATCTTCGATATTACTCTTTACAATAATTTAACTTTAAAGGTAAGAACCTATCCTATTTTTTTGCTCTGGTATAGGACAAATAGAGTATTTTTAATACGAGCTGTTTGATGGATGATTTTTTGTATAGGCTAAAGGCAATGCAGGAGAGGTTAAAACTTAACCACCTCACCCCGCTAATGGTAGCTTGGTAATTTAGGTTGTATTCTCATTGAAGAGGTGAAAAGAGGCGAGCACTAAGCCTTTTGAAGAGAATGCCGTTTTTCCAAAAAACTGCCTTCCAGAAAAAGCAGGGTGCTCATGGATAACCTGCCCCAGCAATACAATGCTCAGATATCACCATTGCCGGCCCCTCCTTCTATTAGCCTGCGTATTAACTGCCTAATTGATTATTCAGGGAAATTTCCCAGAAACTCCCTCACTATTTCTTCCACCAAATAACGCTGATGCTTAGGCAATGTTTCAATGTTTTCGATTAATTTTAATGTCTGAGGTGAAAGCGGATGTTTTATTTTTTTTATCCGCTGATTTGTAATCATTAGCCTTTCAGGCGGTGGCCCGTAACGCAGCCAATGTTCACTCACCCCTAACCATTCGGCTAGGGTTCTAATTTTGTCGTGAGTGGGTATAACTTGGCCTGTTAGCCATTTATGTGCAGCTTGCGGCGTTACGCCACTATTGCCTTTATGCTTTAAATTAAACTGCCGCGCTAAATCAGTTCCCCCTTTAACTACTTTAAGGTTGGAGGGGTGTGAAGCCTTTAAAGCAATATTCAATCGTTGGGCAAAATCCGTTTTCTCTTCTTTTGTTGACATAAGATTACCTATGAGCGCCATAACGCAATCTATATACCAAACTATATAAGCTAATTTTAAACCGTTTATATGTATGAAATGAGAAAGAAAATAGGTATGGACGAGGTTAAAAACCAAACGCTCGTCGAGCAGTTCGTTGAATTAAACGCGGAATATTACTGAGTATTAAAAGCTAGGCTCTTCAAGATAGCGCTGCTTTGGGCGAAGTACTTTACGATCAAGCGAAACGTTTTTTAGCAAGCATTTTTTCTTTCGATGAATAGAAATGGTCCCTCATTTTCTGAAAGAAGACTTTTACTTCGACACACCTGTTTCTCCACCTTCCGATTCCACCCCGCCACGCGTGTGATGGGTCAAGCTCACGCCTTCTGCTCTCACCTCTCCATCTTTCACAGTAAGGCGGCCTCGCCTTCCCTACCGCTTACAGCTAATCCGCCTTCCCCGGTAATAGCTTCGCGTGCGCGAAATGCAGCGCTTGACCTCTCGTTTGGTTAGCCAGCGTGTAGCGATTTAACTCTCTGATTTATAAGAATCTGATGGGACTGCACGACTCGAACCAGCACCCGGCCTATATTCCATGGTAGTGAAAGTTCAAAAGAGAAAGGGAGAATTAAGCAGTTGTCGGTACAATCCAGCCTTTGTCGCAAAATTGTAGCTCTCATGAAAATCCTATCCAAATTATGTACTGCCTTGCTGTGCGGTGTATTTACCACTGCAGCCTATAGCGAAACCCAAGTGCTTAACTCTGGCGCTTCTGTTGAAACATGCTTTTCCTATACACATACGTGCGGCTCGATGGTGACCCGACTCATTCAACGAGCAAAAAAGCGTGTTTTGCTAGCAGGCTATGGCTTTACCTCAAACCAAATCGCGCAAGCGCTTAAAGAAGCGCATGCACGCGGCGTTAAAGTGCATTTGGTTTTAGATGCTTCCAATGAATCAGCTAAATACAGTCGCGCGACTTTTTTAGCGAATGCGGGGGTGGATATTAAAATCAACCATCGCTATGCAATCATGCACCACAAATTCATCATCGTAGATGGCGCAGTGGGCTTTGGTTCGATGAATTTCACTCAAGGTGGCGATGTTAAAAACGCAGAAAATTTTAATATCTTCCGCCAAGAGCCTAAGCTAGTGAAGGTATATGAAGGCGAATTCTTAAGGCTATATAAAGAATCAAAGCCCTATCGCTCAAAGGTGAGGCATGAAAAGCGAGCACACCAGAAATTCTGGTGGCAAAAGTAAAAAAATGCCCCTCACGGCAAGTTATGGCTTCAAGGAGGATCGTGCTTTAAAGCCGCGAATATCATCAGCGGCTAACTCCAAGACCTAGCGGTCTTCAACAATTTTAGATTCCGCCTTGTCCCCTTGCCCAAGGTATTGCCGCCTAAATAAGCATCAAAAAACGTATTGCTTGCCATTGTTGCCTGCGTTTTGCAAAAACAAATCTTTAATTGCCAGGCGACTCCTTGCAATGTTTAAATCAATCGTGTCGCAATACATGGCAATGCCTAATGTGTATTGCTCAAGCGCATAGCTGGATGGCGTCATGCCGTTGTCGAGATTTGCATTCGTTGCAGGATTAGCTGGCGCCTCTACAGGTGGCTTAAGACCGACACGCATTTTGGTAATCGTTTCGCCAACCTGGTTAGCAAATATCTCCCGATCAGCAATCGAGCGAAACGATAAAACAGACTGCAAACCAACTTGAAATTCACGGGCAAGAAAGCCATTCTTGAATGGCTGGCGGAAGTTCAGTGGGTCGGCATATATTTCTCCTAAAATAAAAGAAACGACCTATACTGAACGGAGATAGGTCGGTTTGCGTTTCTCATAAGCCACGTGTGGCAAATCTTGAACTGACCCAATCGTGAATGACTTAGGAATGACTAGGTCCAGCAAGTAGCGAACGAGTGCATTATCTATGCTGAAGCTAGCTTGATTGATATAGATGATCTGAAGCTAGCAAATTTAACGATGCAGGCAGACGAGTGTCTTTTCGTATTTCTGTTTCCATGCTTGGTTTTCTTCGCGTAGCTCGCTCACGTATTCACGCGAGAAAGTTTCCTTGCCTGCAATAGGCATTGTTTTATCGTTATCAGTGACCCATTTAATTGATTCATTAGTTTTTTTGGCGTTGTTGCTACATCGACTATAATTTAGAAAATTTTTAATAAAATTTTTTCAATCTAAGATTAATCATTCAGCAAAAAGAAACTGATTGAGTTAAAGAATTTCATCCGAACGAGACGAACACCTGATAATTTTTTATTTTGTCACCTAAACATGGCGATTTTTATAACAGCGCTGTCCCAATAACTGCAAATTCCTCGCATTGATTTTCATATTATTTTAATTTCAATAAAAATTATGAGATTAAACTTAATACTAGCGTATATCTGATCCATTTTACATTTTAGGTACTACTTCTTAAGAAATACTAAATAAGATTTTAAGAAATTTTTATAGAAAATCATTACTAAAAAGGAGCATTTTCTATGACTTCACGCATTAATCATGCTACGACTACACCTTTGTTGCAAAGCCCAACTGGATCAAAAGATTATGATTCAACACACTCATACCTTTCTAATTCAAGCGAAAAATCTCCTCAGACTAAAAAATTCATAAGCAGTAGTCCCCTAGAGAAGCTAGCTGCCGTTTTTGGATATTGCTCTTTAGGATGTTGGCCAGAAAAATCTGCAGCTAGCGAAGAAAACAAGACTTACAATGAAAAATCGCCGGTTGAGTATACTGCTCAGTCTATGTCGGTATTAAAAAGACCAATAATAAATACAAGCTATCCATTACCCGATGAGATTAAAGAGCAGATGCAGGCATGCGAGGACAGCATAAAAAAAATTATTTATGATATTGAATCGGATCCTGATAAGATTTTCTCGTCGATCACTAAGGTATTGGATTCAACAGCCAATGTTGGAGCTGATATTTCTTATGAATTTAATCTTGAAAAATTAAAAGAAAATTGCAGGATTGCTGTCGCTGCAATTATGCAAAAAAAAGATATACAAAATATAAAATTAAATATAGAAAATTTGCAACCAAGCATTTATAGGATAGATGAACTCCGCTTAGTAGATCTACTAAGAAATATTTTTGAAAATAATAAAAATTTATCTCATATTGATTTATCATTAAAATATAACAACCTTCTACCCCAAGATCTTGCTGATCTAAGATGCATCCTTTCTGGGAAAAAGCTTTATAGTTTAAACTTATCAGGCAATATAAGAAATATAGAAATTCTAGATGATGGCTTGAAGGAAATATGTGAATACTTTGGGCAAGTTGAAATTTCTCAATTACATTTAAATGACTGGGAAGCTCGAGGTGACCCGGCCAAATCTGGTTTAGAATTATTAGCAAAGAAATTACCGAACGCAAAAAATCTTCGCGAATTATCTTTAAAAAACCTTTTCATACGAATTAATGAAGTAGGAGTTTTAATCCCCCCGATACCTACTGAATCTGTACTCCTCAACACATCAATCGAAACGCTAGATTTAAGGGGAAATTTTCTTTGGTCTGATGTTGGAGAGGTAGAAAGAAGAGTTGCTGAGATTAATGAAGAGATAGAAAGAAGAAATAAAGAGAGGAATGAAACTAGGAAACCTATTAACGTCATTCTTAATTAAAATAAGTGCATGCAATTTATTAATATGCCAATGATTTATTGTTATATTTAGTTTATAGTCAAAAAGCTGTTCTATATAGACGTGAGAACAGCTTTTTGGCTTTAAAAAAAAGCTCTGTAGCACCAATCTCCTCCCATGCTGCCTATTTGCTCAAATATGGCCTTTGCTATGGTCAAATCTTCCTTTTTGCTCTACAGCATCAAGTCTAGCCTTCAAATCAAAGATGATTGCTTTTAAATCCTGAATCTCTTGATCTTGATGATTCAAAGCTGCCCTTTGTTGGCATTCAAGTTGACTTATTTTTGCTCCCTGCACATATAAGGTCGCCCCCTACTGTTTGATCTCGGTTCTTTCAGGTCCTTAACTGATGAGTGAAAATCTCCATACTGGCAAGCTTAAAACTTTATAGATAGCAGAAGAAGAAACGGTCACTAGAGAGATTAGCGATTCTTTTGTCGTAGTCGCGTATGACGATTCAGTCATCGGCTCGCTTAAAAAGATGGGCGATGAGATAGACGAGCTATATAAAGACCATTTTGATAATATAAATAGCTTAAGTCCTACAGATGGAAATATGCTGAATACACAGACAAGTAAAAAAATATGAGAAATATGAAAGCATTATTGTTAGCGTGCGTAGTTGTCGGCGTTTTAGGTGCGTGTGGCGACGACGAAAAAACCATTGTCTCAACTCCGATAAATCCAAATGCACCGACGGTAAAGGCCCTGCCATTCACTATTGAAGGAGCCTCCCTCAGCGACGCTTTTCGAAATAATCTGAAAGTCGCAAAGGTTGAGGTTGGAGTGAATGGAGGCAGCGCTTCCGAATGGTCGGCAACGGCGATTGCGATCGCTGAAAAAGTAGCAACATTTGGCGCCGATTTAGTCGAGATTTCGGTCCGCCGGAACGAAATCACTCAACCTGAAGGTAACGGATTTCGAGTGGTCGCGGAAAGCTATTACAGTCCGGACCCAAACCGCTCTGTTTGGGAGGATGGCAAAAAGTGGCAGGTGTTGCAGGCAGATCCGGCGTCTATCGCAACCCAACAGGACGTAAACATCAGCGCCGACTTCGATGCTTTGTATCGGAAATTTGTGGACAGCGGGATGGGCCTGAACGATGCAGACGCCAAAGCCGGCGCAGTTATCGCTAAGAAATACAACTTAGCAAAGGACTGGCGTCTTCCCACGGTCAACCAGCGAAAAGAAATACCGCGCGATTCAATGAATATTGACGCAATGCCTGCAGCAAATGACCTCGCCATCCTCGAGCGCTGCTTGAACGGCAAGATCATTTATAGGACGACTACCTGTTCTCCATCCTGACATCTATTACCGCCGAATCACACAGTTAAACTTGTCACGGCACCTCCTTGCTCGGGATATTTATTGGTTTCGGAAAAACTCCATATTACGAGCTACTTGGAGGTGCTTCTGCTTCTTTGATTGCGTGCCTTAAACAAAACTCACGTACTATTAAGGCTAACTGCACGCATTAAAGGAATGACAAAAGGTTGCCGCACTTTTTGCTAAAAAATGCTGTCGATTCAATCAGTGAGGAAGGGAGGAAGATCAGACGGAAAAGATGACTTTTAAAAAACCTAAGTCTCTGATTTATAAGGCTTTGATGGTGCCGGCTGCAGGACTCGGACTCGAACCCGCACCCTGCCTATATTCCATAAGGGTTTATAGGGATATGTTGGCATAAAGCTGCCATTCTTAATAAATCTCCTAAGCTTAAAAGTAATAGGCTAGTTGTAGCCCTTATCTTCCTCCTTCTCATGGAAGAATTTTCCTAAGAATCTGTCTGTGATCTTTGTACTGCGTTGTTGCGTATGCTAAAAACATTGCCCTATCTGACTGAGTACTCAGTCAGATAGGGCAAGAAGCTTTTCTAGTCTAATTCCCTTGCCGCAGGGCAGTTCATTTTCGTAAAAATTTTTCTTATTTTTGAATCTAAAAATGATGGCTAGGGATTTAGTGACTAATTAGACAAATTTCATTTCCGAAAACGTTTGCTGATTTTTTTCAATTTCAGATGCCGCGCTCGAAATAGGCTTGGCTTTAGATTTACCTTTTGTGTCTAAAGTATCTAAAGCCAAAATTCGCTTATTATCTTCTTGCACTACCGAAGCTCGGTAGCCCTTTTCGCCGGGGCATGCATAGTCGGCAAAGATTTGTCTCTTAGGATCCCTGTAAAAATATCGATCGTCACCAAGACGGAGAGTCGTATCCCTTTTTTCAAAAGCTCTTCCATTAAGGTGAGCATATAAACGTTCTACTGGGACAGATTGCTTACGATCCTTCGCCTTGTTTAAGTCTTTCCCCACAAAATGGGGGCTATGTACCAAAAACGCATCGTATTCTGCTTCGCTTTCTTCGTCGCTTTTATAATCGCTCTCATACTGGCTTTCCCAGTTAGGCGATTGCTTACGGAGATGGTCAATAATCTTCTTTTTAAATCCTTTCGCATCGTCTGAGCCACTATAATCGTTCGCGAAGAAAAATGGTAAAAGCTCCGGCAATAGAGCTTCCTTACAGTTTTGTTGCCTTTTTCCAGAGCAAGGTTCATTTGTCGAAGTGCAATACTCTCTAGTAAACCCCTTTAAACTCAGTACCTCCTCTCCTTTTATTGCAATAGACCCTACTTGTTCGGTACCAAGTAAAATTGGTTCGCTATGTGAACGTTTTCTTGGCTCACCTTTTTGAGTGAATTTGCTCTCTCCCTTCAAAGTCAAAGAGCCTATACCCATACCCATGCTGTATGCGATTAAATAGATTACCTTACGGTTTCCAAGATCTGTTTTTACATATTTAGTCAATGCAATATTTTTCTCTGTTTGGTCTACCCATTGCAGACGTCGAGGAAAGCGGAGGCGGCTGTTTTGAGTTTCTATCTTATGTAGGCCATCTTCTGGTGGATTAGATGCTGGATCAGCCCTCCTCTTTCTTTGTTCTGCCAACACCATTTTCTTACTATGCTGAGTTAAGAGATTGGAAGCGATTGGGGAGAAAATTCGGTTTGACAATAGTTCTTCGAATTTAGTAATGGAATCTTTTAACAAAATTTGATCAATACCATGCTCTCCAAGCCAAAGCTCTAGCTTTTGTCTTGAATACTTTTCTTTTGTAGGCATAGTCCAAGCAAAATCCTCATCGGTTGGCAAAATAACGCTTCTAAAGAGACTCTTTGTCGTATTTAAAGATTTGAGCTGTATTTTTCTATCGAAAAAATTTGGACTTAGAAGGTTAAATACTTCTCTCCACCCCTCCTTTCTTAAACAGGCATTTAACAATAAGTTAACCCCTCGCTCATATATCCCCCACAAAAATAGTTTTCCTTCAGAGACAAGGGGCCGATCTAAATACTTTTTTAAAGCACTGAGCGTAACTTCACCCGTTACCCGTTTAGCTATGATTTGATCTAGTGCACGCAAACTTTGATACCAAGAGCTTGTTTGTTGAGTACCCCATGCAATGGAAAAATCATCAGCAATCTCCTCTTTACTTTTTTCTGAAGAAGTCGATTTTTCATTTCGACCAGAAGTGACGTGATGAGTTGCTAACGCTGTGCCTGCCTTAGAGATCCTGAGTTCTTCGACTTGTTTGGCTAAATCTTCGTTTACTGTTTTCTCTGCATCTGTTGCTCGATCGAAGCTGCTACCTTTAGATGATTTATCTCGTGTTTGAGCATAAATATCAATTAAAGCTTGGCGAGCATAGGCAGCACGATAAACCAAGTAAGGATCGCGCTTATCCTTTAGGTTTTTAAAGTAATCAAACAAACGCTGTAATGTTCGATCAAATTTTTCACTATTAAGCGGTTCCTTAGCTATTTGAACAGCTATCTCAGCTAATATTTGAGAGGCTGAAATATTTAATTGCTCTCGGTATTTTTTCGTGTATGCGTCGACATTTTCTAGCAATCTTCTCAAAGCGCGTAAAGTTTTTATCAAATTATCTTTTTTTAGACTAATAAAACCGGCGTTCGTCGTTATTAATCTTAGATTATTCAATGAAGCAAGTGCGGCAAGGCCTTCATTTTCATCGGCAGCCTCTAGCTCCGCATACTGCTTAACTCCATCAACTATATGATCCAACATGCCCTGAATTTTATTTCGTACCGCCTGCCTTAATTCTTCCTGCATGAAAGGCTCTAACTGCATGACCTCGGCAATGACGTTAGCGCTTAAGAACTGATTGCTAAGAAAAGCACTGACCATCTTAGCTGCCAAATGCCAGCGAATTTCGATTCTTTCTAATTTAGCGTTACCCTTCTTTAAATTAGACAAAGATAAATCTGATAGATCAGATGAATCACTCAAACGTTCTACCAAGCTGGAAACATCATCAATTCGAGAAAAAATTGACGTAAGTTTTTCAGTAGTAAAAGTTACTGTACTCTTCTTAACAACAGCGCTTTTTGCTTTACCAAATTGACCATTGTTAAAAGCAATACACTCCACAGTAGATGCACTTAGGCTAGTAGCACTAGCGACAACTTTAGCGTTAAGTTTGTCTGCCTGCTTCGCAGCACTTTTAGCATTCAATTCCAGCTTTTCCACTTTTTCTATTAACGCTAACTCCTCATCTGCACTCACTAGAGCAATGCTTGAATGAGTAGATTGACCCTCTAAAGTCTTAGCCTCACCATCTTTTTTAGCAGTAGAAGTAGAATGAATTAAGAGAGCGTCAGAATTTCGTATTTCTGTATCTGTTTCCTTTTGTAGTGTTTGATCTATGTCATAACTATCGGAAGTGGAAACAGAGCGTCTTAACTTGGAGGAAGTTGAAGATTGAATATGACCTAGCATCGTTTTTTTCCTTTTTTTGCGAAGCCAGATTTATACATCAAAGCTAGAACTATGGTGTCTCGACCTTAGTATGTAATCCGATGGGTGACCCACTATTTCTCAAACTGGTCCTACCCCAATTTTTTCTAGTTTTAACTGCATCTAAAACTGGGTCAGGACCACGAGTAGCGAAATATACCAATAATTCTGATGAGAATATCGATAACTCAGGCGATACCAAAAAAGTAGGGAAATATCTCGAAAGGTGGCTTGAGCGTAAAGAGAAACATATAGCAGCAAGCACATACCGAGAATATAAATCTATTGTTAATAATTTACTTATCCCTAAATTCGGTGAAGATTGTTTATCGATATTAGAACGCGAACATATTGAAGACTGGCTTAATATCATTGATATTGATCATGAATCTCCGCTCAGTAATAAAAGGCTAGCAAATATACAAAGCTGTTTACGCTCGGCATTAACTGATGCTGTAAATAATAGGCTAATCACCGAAAATCCCTTATCTAAGTGGACTTATCGCAGAAAAGAGATACCTAGAGATGAAGATGATATTGATCCTTTCACGATTGAGGAGCCAATGACCATCCTTGAAGCACTTACTGATCAAGTACGCAATTTAATTCAATTCGCGTTTTGGACAGGTCTACGCACAAGCGAACTCATAGCGCTCAATTGGAAAGACATCGATTTTTCGCGGGAATGCGTTAGGGTATGTAAAGCAATGACTGCGGCAGCAAATGGCAAAATAGAGGTTACAAAAACACGCGCTGGTCGAAGAGAAGTCAAAATTCTTTCTCCAGCGCTCGCCGCCCTGAACGCACAAAAAAAGCATACCTTTTTTAATGAAAGCAATGCCATTTTTCACAATCCAAATACTCAACAACGTTGGACTGGCGACCGCCCAATAAGACGTGCATGGAGAGCTGGCTTAGAACGCACTGAGGTAAGGTATCGTTGGCCGTATCAGACACGACATACTTATGCGTCAATGATGCTATCGGCAGGCGAGCATCCGATGTGGGTTGCGGGGCAGATGGGGCTTGCTGATTGGATGATGATAGCGCGCCGTTATGGCCGTTGGATGCCATCAGCAGATGAAAATGCGGGGAAAAGAGCTATCGAGATTTTTGGTAGAAAAATGCTGTCTTACTGAGCGGAATTCCACCGAATTCTAGGGAAGAAAACGGCTTCTATAAAAACGTAAGTGCTTGATTTATAAGGCTTTTATGGTGCCGGCTGCAGGACTCGAACCCGCCACCCCTTGATTACAAATCAAGTGCTCTACCAGATGAGCTAAGCCGGCAAAAACGGAATTCTAACTTATTTAATTAAGGTTAAGTGGCCTCTTCTACCTTTATCGGTAGTTTTATTTTGTTTTTCTTTTTGTTCGTCTTCGGACGAGCTGGTTTCAGGCAGTTCTTCTTGTGTCTCTAACTCTGTTGTTTCTTTTTCGCGTGGCGGCTCATTGGCTAAGCTTTCTTTCTCCACAGGGAAAGCCATGCCTTGTCCATTCTCAAGTGCATAGATGGCTAGGACGTTAGTAATAGGTACTTGAATTTTGTGCGAGCGGCCAGCAAAACGGCCATGAAAGTCGATCCACTCATTATCTATTAGCAACTGATGCGCAGCTCGCGCACTGATGTTCAAGATGATTTCATCATTATTGACGAATGCCTGAGGAACATGGGTACGATGATCGACATACACCGCTATATGGGGTGTATAGCCGTTATCGGTACACCATTCATATAGCGCTCTTAATAGATAAGGCTTGGTGGAAGTATCTGACATCAAATTTCCTAATTGACCGCTCGCGTATTTATTGCTCTACCTATTATTTTAACGGCGCATCGCTTTTTCAGCAGGAGTTAGTGCATCGATAAAAGCTTGACGGCTAAAAATGCGTTCGGCATAGGTTCTAAGGGGTGCTGCGGCCTTAGGTAGCTCAACGCCGTAATGCTCTAAGCGCCATAGTAGTGGTGCAATTGCGATATCAACTATGGTAAAGGCTTCGCCGAGCATGTATTTATTTTTCGTAAAAATCGGGGCAAGCTGGGTCAAGCGATCGCGAATTGCAAGACGCGCTTCTTCTAAGCTTTGTTCAGTTGCTTTACCTTTTCTTTCCGCCTCAAACTGGCTCACGTAAGCAAATAGCTCTCGTTCGAGGTTAAACAATAATAAACGCGCACGCGCACACTGCATCGGGTCAGCTGGCATCAGCTGCGGATGAGGGAAACGAGCATCGATGTATTCGTTAATAATATTTGATTCATACAGAATCAAATCACGTTCGACCAAGATAGGAACTTGCCCATACGGGTTCATTACCGCAATATCTTCAGGCTTGTTAAACAGGTCAACATCACGAATTTCAAAATCCATCCCTTTTTCAAACAAGACCTGGCGGCATCGCTGACAAAAAGGTGAAGTGTCGTCTGAATATAAATGCATCATTTTCCGTTCCCTTAAAAAGCGGAAGAGCCAGCATCAAGTAAGCACCACCCATAGCACTTACCTAAAAGCTGCCTTAAAAATAGCCAAAAAGCAAAGCCCTCTCAACACATAAGCTATTAAAAACCTGGTACACAAGGTTTTCATAAAATGACTTAATGTTCTCAATGAGAGCCTTATTGCTAATTTCAAGCTACTTTTAAGACAGCTTATAAAAGCTTATTTAATGTCGCCAAAAAAACCAACAGCCACACTCTTCTTCGCGGACGGAAGGTAGCAGAAATCTTGATATTCGTCTACGCGCATATCGTTTTCTGTCCGCTCATTTTCCTGATCGAAGTGTTTTGCAAGGCGTTGGAAGCTTAGTCTAACGCGACCAAATCGCATTTCTCTCGGCCACTCTCTCCATATAGCGCTAAGGCTTCTTATGCAGCAATAGGAAAATGCGGCCGCCACGTGGCTAGCAGTTACGCCAGAACGAAGAGGAAATTTCCCAGAGAGAGGCAAGTTAGTCGCGCTAGGTACTTGATGACTGGCTCAATATATTAAATTTTATTTAATGTCTTTCCAGTAAGCAGCATTGAGCCGCCACGTTAAGATGCTAAATAAACCTAGAAACAATAGTACCCAAACGCCCAGTTGCTTACGCGTTTTCTGCGCGGGTTCAGCCATCCAAACTAAGTAAGAGACTAAATCCGCAACAGCCGAATCATACTCTACGGCAGAAAGCTCGCCGGGCGTAAGCTGCTGATAACCGATAAATTTGTGTCCCGACGCGCTTTGCTGATTTTCCTTCCCCCCTTCGCTAGCTGCTTTGATTTCTTCAAATTTAGCGCCGCGCTGCCCTTGCAAAGTCCACATCACATGCGGCATGCCAACATTTTCAAAGACGCGGTTATTCCAGCCAGTAGGCCGTGTATCATCGCGATAGAAGCTGCGCAGATAGGTATACAGCCAGTCTGCCGAACGCGCCCGCGCTTCTACTGATAAATCAGGCGGTGCCATGCCAAACCATTGCTTGGCGTCTTCAGCACGCATTGCGACTGTCATCGTCTGACCCACTTTATCAGCCGTAAACAAGAGATTTTTTTCTACCTCGCGCTCATTAATGCCTATATCGCGCAATCGGCTATAGCGCATCTCTTTCGCACTGTGACAATTCAAGCAGTAATTAACAAAAAGCTGTGCACCGCGCTGAAGCGCAGTGAGGTCATTTAAACGGTTAGGCGCACGCTCAAGCGGCACACCGGCTTCATTAGCAGAAGCATTAAGCACCGAGGTTGTCAGTGCGCCAACCAAGAAAAATATCGACAGTAGGGTCTTGCTCAACATCAGCTTGGCTCTCGTGTTGAACCCGCCAAAGAACCTCTACATAAGCCCTATAGTAAGGAATGCCTTGGCTGCCAGTACAAAAAGTACGGCAAAAGGCATAACGCCGCTATGGGATTATGCAGAGACTCCCTAATGGGAAAAGGTAACGCGCTCTGGCACTGGTTTAAATGTGCCCAACCGCGACCAAATAGGCATTAAATAGAAAAAAGCAAAGTACAGCAAAGTACCAATTTGCGAAATCGCATTACTTATTGGAGAAGGAGGCTTGGTACCTAGAAAAGCTAGCGTTAAAAAATCTAATACAAAAATTGCCAGAAAGATTTTATGGAAAAATGGGCGATAACGAATCGATTTCACTGGGCTACGATCTAACCACGGTAAAAAGAATAAGGTGATCACCGCCCCCCCCATCACGACCACTCCCCAAAATCTCGCTTCAGTTACCTTCATGGCAAGCAAGATCAACAATAGGACTGCGGCTGTTATCGCTTTGCGTTTAACTGTGCGCAAACGCAGCATACTGAGCAATCCGAGCGCACCAAGGGCGACCATTAATATCGTTTTAAATTCATCCGTCGTGGCGCGCAGCATCGAATAAAAAGCCGTGAAATACCAAACTGGGGCAATTTCATTCGGTGTTTTTAACGGGTCAGCTGGGACAAAATTATTGGCTTCAAGAAAATACCCACCCATCTCCGGTGCAAAAAAGAGGATGGCGCAGAAGATCATCAAAAAGATAGAGGCGCCCATTAAATCATGCACGCTGTAGTACGGATGGAAAGGAATGCCATCTAATGGAATGCCACGCTCATCCTTTTGGTCTTTGATTTCCACGCCATCTGGATTATTCGAGCCGACTTGATGCAAGGCAATAATATGGGCCCACACCAGCGCCACCAAGACGAGTGGAATGGCAATCACATGAAAAGCGAAGAAACGGTTCAACGTTATATCACTCACGACATAATCGCCGCGTATCCATAGCGCCAAATCAGGACCAATGACGGGAATAGCTGAAAAAATATTAGTAATGACTTGCGCGCCCCAATAGGACATCTGTCCCCAAGGCAATAAATAGCCAAAGAAAGCTTCCGCCATCAACAATAGAAAGACTACGCAGCCAAATATCCAAACGAGCTCTCTCGGCTTACGATACGAGCCATAGAGAAAGCCGCGGAACATATGAAAATAAACCACCACGAAGAACATTGAAGCGCCAGTTGAGTGCATATAGCGAATCAACCAGCCCCACGGCACTTCACGCATGATGTATTCGACTGATGAAAAAGCAAGGTCAGCAGCAGGCTTATAGTTCATCGCGAGAAAAATCCCACTCACGATTTGAATCACCAGCACAAGCAGCGAGAGTGAGCCGAAGAAATACCAGAAGTTAAAATTCTTTGGTGCGTAGTACTCAGTGAGATGCGCTTTCAGCGTCGAGCTAAATGGGAAGCGCTGATCAACCCAATCTAGCCACGCGGCTTTTTTGGTTTGCTCTTTCATTGACTGGTCAGTAGCCATTTATGCCTCTCCTTTCTCATCTTTTCCAATCACAAGGTGCGTGGGGGAAGAAAACATATAAGGAGGAATATCAAGATTTTGCGTAGCCGGTTTATTTTTAAACACGCGTCCCGCTAAATCAAAAGTTGAACCATGGCACGGACACAACCAACCGCCAAGCCAATTGCTAGGCAAATTAGGTTGGGGACCTTCTTGGAAACGTTCCGTTGGTGAGCAACCCAAATGCGTACAGACACCCAACAGAACCAGAATATTTTTATGCTCAACACGAGCACGATATGGGTTATTGCAGTAATCAGGCAATGGCATTGAAAACGTTTTTTGGGTTTGCGGGTCGGCCACCATCGCATCGGCTTTCGTTACATTGGCTAGCATGTGCTCAGTACGGTTCACAATCCATACCGGCTTGCCGCGCCATGCCACCGTCATCATTGCGCCTGGGTTAAGTTGGCTAATATCAACTTCTACTGGCGCACCGGCAGCTTTAGCTTTCTCTGAAGGAGCTAACGATGCAGCAAATGGAACTAACGTTGCCATACCGGCCGCTCCACCTGCTACAGAGGTGGCGATCAGCCAAGTGCGACGACTGTTATCGACGCTTTTTTTATCGCTATTTGTATCGCTACTTTTGTCGCTCTCTCGCATTTCCTATTCTACTTTTCGGTTGGATTTTTGCGGACGAAAATAATTATACTGATTTCCTACTTTGCTCTTCACTTAAAAGCCGCTTTAAAACGGGAGTGTAAAAAATTCTGCCTGTTGATGTTCCTGCGTCGCCCCAACCTACAGTTATTTACCATTTTTTGTAGGTTGAGATGATGAATTGAATTAAATATGGCACCCCAATATGATTGCCAATTACCTCTACTTGTCGCCTTTTTTGAGACTTTGAACAAGCACTTAAACCGGATTGTCGATCTCAATAAATTTATGCGTCAGGCCAAACGTCTCAGCAAGATGCGCACCTAGTGCTTGCACGCCATAACGCTCGGTCGCATGATGGCCGGCAGCTATATAGGCAACCCCGCTTTCATGGGCTAAGTGCATAGTCGGCTCAGAAACTTCTCCGCTTAGATAAACTTCAGCTCCTGCGGCAATCGCTTCGCTAAAGAAGTTTTGCGCGGCGCCCGTGCACCATGCAATGCACCTTACCTTTTTTAACTTTGCCTGAGATTCACCTAATACAAGGGGTTTTCTATGCAGTGTGCGTTCAACCTGCATCGCTAAATCGGCAAGGGTCATGGGCTCAGACAAACTTCCAATCCATCCCAATTGATCTGTACCAAAGCGACCCTCAGCACGCCAACCTAAACGTTCGCCTAAGCACGCATTATTACCAAGCTCGGCATGCGCATCAAGCGGCAAATGGTAGGCAAATAAGTTAATGTCATTGAGTAATAGCGTGCGCAGCCGTCGCTGTTTCAAGCCTTTAATAACTGGCGCCTCTTGTTTCCAGAAATAGCCATGATGCACCAATACGGCATCTGCGCCCCACTGCACAGCAGCCTCGAGAAATGCCAGCGAAGCTGTCACACCAGTGGCGATTTTCTTAATTTTTTGTCGTCCTTGCACTTGTAAGCCGTTCGGACAGTAATCCCGAAACTGGTCGGCTTTCAGCAAATTATTCAAGTACAATTCAAGCTCTTCGCAATTCATCCCTATTTTTCGCCCTCAATATTCTGACTTCTTATCTTCCAATGCTGAAACGCTTTTGGTTATTTCTCGCGCAAGCTACTACGGTCTTACTGACCGTAGTGTTTATTATCGCCACCCTCAAACCCCAGTGGCTGCCGAGCCCGGGCCACTTTGGCTGGCGTTTAGCTGAGCCGATTATTGCGCTGCAACATACTAGGCCGACCTTTGGCTCGCGTACGGCAGAAAGATCATATGCGGATGCTGCGCAAAAAGCGATGCCAGCGGTAGTCAATGTTTTTTCCAGCAAAGAAGGCAAGCAGTTACGCGCCCCTCGCCTAAATAACCAGTTTTTTCAATATTTTTTTGGTGAAGGTGGCAAACAGCCATTAGATCAATCCGCAGCTAACCTTGGCTCCGGCGTGATCGTCGATGCGCGAGGATACATTCTAACGGATGAGCATGTGGTGGGCGGCGCAGACGATATTGAAGTGGTGCTAGCAGATGGGCGCAAAGCTTCCGCCAAGCTGATTGGCACTGATCCAGAAACAGATCTGGCCGTCTTAAAAATTGATCTTAAAGATTTACCCACTATCACCTTTAGCCGCTTTGAAAAAGCGCGTGTTGGCGATGTAGCTTTAGCGATTGGCAACCCTTTTGGGGTTGGGCAAACAGTCACAATAGGTATTATCAGTGCACTGGGAAGAGATAACCTTGGCATTAATGCATTTGAAAATTTTATTCAAACTGATGCCTCAATTAATCCTGGCAATTCAGGCGGCGCATTAGTCGATGCAGATGGGAATTTACTCGGCATTAATACAGCCATTTATTCACGTACAGGCGGCTCACTTGGCATTGGCTTTGCCGTGCCTGTTCCCACCTTGCGCACTGTGTTAGAAAGCATTATTGCTACGGGCACGGTAACACGTGGCTGGATTGGCGTTGAGCCACAAAATATTACGCCAGAAATTGCTGAGTCTTTTGCACTTACACAAAAATCCGGTGCTTTGATTGCCGGCGTTTTACAAGGCGGACCCGCTGACAAAGCAGGCATACGCCCAGGCGATATTATTATCAGTGTCAATGACCAAGCGATTACCAACCGTAACCAGTTGCTTGAGATGATCGCTCGGATTCAACCTGGCAGTTCAGTCAAACTAGCACTGGCACGCAAAAACAAACACTTAGATCTGACCCTAACAGTAGTGAAACGCCCACCGCCACCAAAAGAAGAAGAGGATGAGGGAGAAAAGGAAGAGACTGATAGTGAAGAAGAGGACGTGCCTGAAAATAGCTAAGCCATCTCACTTTCAGGTCAAGGCTTCGCTAGGCTTTTACCATCTCCCCTCTTTTGATTCATAAGCTTTTAGCGCTTGTTTATTTAGTGCCCTAAAAGCGCTCTTTAAGCTGAGGGCACGTTAAATCCTCTGATTAAAGATAGGTTGGGGTGATGAATTGAATTAAACGCTTCCCCCTAACCTATGAACTGGCCGTGAGGTTTACTTCAATCCTTTGGCTTAGGCTCGAAAAAGCGCGCAGCCAAAATGCCTGCCTCGTATAGCAAGATCAACGGTATAGCTAGAACTAGCTGAGAAAATACATCGGGTGGGGTGACAATGGCAGAAATGACAAATGCGCCAACGATGACATAAGGGCGTATCTGCTTTAATTTGGCAATCGTTAACACGCCCATACGTACGCAAAGTACAACTGCGAGCGGCACCTCAAAGGTCAAACCAAAAGCTAAAAACATGGTGAGTGCGAAATCGAGGTAATGGTTGATGTCAGTCGACATCTGCGCACCGAGCGGCGCATTGTAATGAGCAATCACTCGAAACAGCATCGGAAAGACCACCCAATAAGTGAACGCCATACCGCCTAAAAACAGCAGATAGCTACTACTCACAAGCGGCACGATTAATTTCTTTTCATGCTGGTACAGTCCTGGCGCAACAAATGCCCACAGCTGATACAACACAAACGGCAAGGCCAGCACAAAGGCGACCAGCAGCGTAACCTTCATCGGCACAAAGAAAGAGCCGGTTACATCGGTGACAATCATCTTGCCATCTTTTGGCAAATTCATTAATAACGGGCGTGCAAATAAGTGAAAAATAGCCGGCGCCCAATAAGCCAGCGCAACAAATACGACAATCACTGCAAGCCCTGCGCGTATGACGCGATTGCGCAATTCAATTAGATGAGAAATAAAGGCGCTTTGCGTTGTTTCGTTTTGTTCAGAGTAGCTCACACCAAACCCTAATTAAAGAAGAATTAAGCCAATAACTGTTCGCCCTTTAAATAAATTCTCAGGCGCTGCTTTAAAAATAGTGAAAAGATTGTCAGTTGGAAGAAGCCAGCGCACAAAAAACAGAGCGTATATAACAGGCGATGAGAATTGAGGGTACTGTCTGATCGTAAATCACAGCTTTTTAGATTTTTAAAAAACTGTTTAAGAGACTATTTATAGTCTCTTAAAAAAAACGTGTTGGTTGGCGTGGACTAGTGGCCCGATGCCTCGCTACTCGCGCCGCACCAGACTGTACATACACGCGCTTTACCGCTACCTGCTTGTACCATAGCGGCAATCCTGAACGCTTTGCACGCCAAGACTTTTTCAGCGGGGTACCCAAGGTCCAAGCTGGGGGGGGATGATTGCTTGTCTGTGGCATGCCCGCTTTATCCAGCTGCACGGATGAAAGGTGCTCTTTTTCATTCATCGCGCCTTCTATATCCTGCGCGGCCTGCTTAAAGCTGCTACGAATTTGCTTTAGCTCTTCTAGCTCAAGCTCGCGTGTCACTTCAGCCTTAACCTCGCTGACATAGCGCTGTGCTCGGCCAAATAGTGCGCCCATGGTGCGCGCTACGCGTGGCAAACGCTCTGGTCCAACCACTACCAGCGCAACCACGCCAATCACCGCAAGTTTCGTTAAACCCAGATCAAGCATAATTCCAGCAGTCTCGTATCCTCTTCGGGCAATAACCTAGTATGCAGTGCATTTCAGCTGCCGAGTGAGGGGGTAAATCATTCAGAAAGCTTCTCGTCCCATCACAAGCCACTCAAGACTTGCGCATGGCACAGACAAACTAAAGTGGTTTGAAACAGCCTCGCAAGCCGAACCAAGCGAGGCCAGCGCTAACCTTAATGCGCATCACGCGTTGAGGTTTTATTTTCAGATTTGATATCAATTGCCTGATTAGGCGGTAAATCTTTCGATTCTTCGCGATGCTCACCCTCGCGCATCCCTTCCTTAAAGCCTTTGACAGCACCACCCAAATCAGTACCAATATTGCGCAATTTTTTTGTGCCAAAAACCAAGGCAACAATCAATAGAACAATTAACCAGTGCCATATACTTAATGAACCCATTGCATTTCCCCTTTAATTTATCGGAAGGACTAAACCAACCTATCGGCAGTAGTAAATTTAAGTTGCGTGCAAGTAATGCCGATGAAGACAGTACGCTAAGTACTTTGATCCAGCATGACGCCGCCCCCTCGGTTGATTTACTACTTTCGACCTAGCCCATACGTGCCCAAGGGCGCTTACCGCCAAGAATATGCAAATGCAAATGATAAACTTCCTGCCCACCGCCTGGGCCAGTATTAATCACCGTACGAAAACCATTAGCTTCCGGCACCTCTGCCCCCTGCTCTTCTGGCGTATAAGCCAGACCAAGTTGCTTAGCAAGACGCGCTGCCAACCCCATCATCTTACCGAGCAACGCCTCCTGCTCCACACCGCAATCTGACAGCGTAGCAATATGTTGGCGCGGAATTAGCAACACATGTACAGGCGCCGCTGGATGAATATCATGAAACGCATAGAATTCATCATCTTCATAAACTTTATGACTGGGTATCTCACCCGCAGCAATTTTGCAAAAAAGACAGCTTTCCAGTTTCACCTCAATCCACCCCAGTTTCTTCTAGTTAATCTGCTTAACAACTACCGCCCCACTCCCGATTTTTCACCGCAATATAGAAAGCACTAAACTACCCACTAGCAAGAAATGCCCCCAACTCGTACATTTAATCAAATACCAAACCCCAGCATGTTGCAGCTTTGAAGTGGTTATGTTGTTGGGACGCCATCCCGTTAACCATCTACGGCCTGGGGCAAGGAATGCCGACGAGACAGTACGCTAGTACGGCGAGGAGGCATGACGCCGCCCCAGGTCGATTCAGACACTTCCCGAGGTGGGCATGGGTTTGGTGTCGTATAGATACAGCCACCCCTTAACAATCCGATACAGCATCCAAATTGCCGATACCCACATTACGATAAAGCCTACTGCCACTATTGCCAGCACAAAACCTAAAATGCCCCACGCTAGCGACCACCAAAAAGTGCGAATCTGCCATGTAAAGTGTGAGGCGTAAAGTGTGCCTGCCGTGTCTTCACGCTTGATGTAATTAATAATGATGGCGGCTAATGCGCTCATGCCTGCGGTTAAATAACTGAGCGCGTACAGCGCATATAGAATATGAGTCAAGGTATGCAGACGCTGCTCTTCTGCGCTTCTTACTAGCTGTGTAGCAGACGCTGTGGGCTTAGAATCAAATTGATGCGGCTCGGTCATCGCTTTATCTCATCAGGAAGTAAATCAATAACGCAATATTGATGCCTTTTTGAAAATCTGCATCCATATTCATTAGTGTTCAGCAAAACTTATCAATATTTGTAAGCGCTAATTTAGTGAGGATCTGCATAACCTGAGATCAAGAAATGCCTTTGCTTGGCAGTACACTCGCACATAAAAAAGCCATACTACGAGGCATGAAACCGCTAGCTAGCTTATGCAGTCCTTCCTTAGATATTCTTTTGCTTCTCACTTTCACGTTTTTGAAGCTTACTCAAAGATTCTTCTTCGAGCCCTGGCATAGCAGCGCGGCGCTCTAGTTCAGCCACTACCATAGCCGGCGAAAGATCGAAATAGGCTAGCATCGCTAGGCAATGAAACCATAAATCTGCAACCTCTCCAATGAGCTTAGAGGGATCTGCGTGGTAGCGCATATCTTTGGCAGCCATGACAACTTCAGTCGCCTCTTCGCCAATTTTTTTTAAAACCGCATCTTCGCCTTTAGCAAAGAGACTGGCAACATAAGATTGATCCGCCCTCTCCTTTTTACGCTGCTCAAGCAAAGCTGCAAGATGCAGCAGGGTATCCGTAGTATTCATTACGTATTTTTTATCTCGTTGTTTTTATCACGTAATTCTAGTCAGATATAAAGTCTAAATACGAGCTAAACATAGCCTAATTTATTTTGAGCATTACCAACTTTAATTGCTACGATTAACTACTGCTTTACGCCTAATGAGCTGACTTTAAAGCACTAGGGAGTTTTGCATAAGCAGGAAGATAGGAATGCCAATTCGCAGGTTGAGGTGACGAAGAAACCTCAACACAACGCCCTCAAGATATTCTTTCAATCGCCCTAATCTACGCGGCTAGATAAGCTGGGAGGCAAAAAAGCATGATGCCGTCTCCCGACTTATGCAAAGTTTCTGGTTTAATGATGTACGCGATGTACTTCTGCGCCGACCGCTAATAGCTTTTTCTCCATTTGATCGTAGCCACGATCTAAATGATAAATGCGTTCAATCAAGGTTTCCCCTTCTGCTACTAAGCCGGCGATCACGAGGCTTGCTGACGCACGTAAATCAGTCGCCATGACCTTCGCCCCAGATAGACGATCAACACCAGTAATAAAGGCGGTATGGCCATCTGCCATAATCTTTGCGCCCAATCGGTTTAGCTCTTGCACATGCATGAAACGATTTTCGAAAATCGTTTCAACGACTTTTGAGCTCCCCTCTGCAATACAGTTAAGCGCCATAAATTGCGCTTGTAGATCGGTCGGGAAAGCTGGGTATTCTGAGGTACGGAAACTGGTAGCAGTTGGGCGACGCTGCATAGATATACGTATCCAATCATCACCTGTAGTAATGTTAGCACCCGCTTCCACTAGCTTTTCTAGCGCAGCTTCAAGCAAGAGCGGCGAGACATTACGCAATGTTACGTCTCCCCCAACGGCTGCTACCGCACAGAGGAAAGTGCCTGCCTCAATGCGGTCAGCGATGACGGCATGCTGCGCGCCATGCAATTGATCAACGCCCTGAACCACTAGACGGTCAGTGCCAACTCCACTGATTTTTGCTCCCATGGCAATTAAGAGATTGGCAAGGTCAGTAATTTCCGGCTCGCGTGCAGCGTTTTCGATCACTGTTTCGCCTTGCGCTAGAGTCGCCGCCATCAATAAATTTTCGGTACCCGTCACGGTAATCATATCGGTGACGAGCCGATTGCCGATTAGCTTTTTAGCACGGGCTTCGATATAGCCATGCTCGATTTTGATTTCAGCGCCAAGTGCTTGCAGACCTTTGATATGTTGATCAACCGGACGCGTGCCAATCGCACAGCCACCTGGTAGCGACACACGTGCTACGCCAAAGCGCGCGACTAATGGCCCCAGCACCAAAATCGACGCACGCATGGCTTTAACTAATTCATAGGGAGCAAATGGGTTATTAAGCTGGCTTGCATTAAGCGTCACTATCTCGCCTGACATTTCAGCCTGTACGCCCATTTGCCTGAGCAAATCGAGCATGGTACGCACGTCTTGCAAGTTAGGCATATTGCTTAAGCTAATCGAATCAGCAGAGAGTAAGCTCGCGCACAATGCAGGCAGTGCTGCATTCTTAGCGCCGGAGATATTAATTTCCCCAGTGAGTCGCCGCCCACCTTTAATTAATAATTTGTCCATAACATGGGTAGCAGGTAGTAAATATCAGTTTGGGGGAAGCGCTGAATCAACCAGAAATAGTTAATTCAGCGTTTTTTAGAAGAGCGTGTTGAATGTGGAAATTAATTAATGGGTGACTCAGGCTGTGCCGTAGCTGAATATTCAGCTGGCGCTAGCGTTTGCATGCTCAGCGCATGAATCTCACTTTGCATCCTATCGCCAAGCGCTGCATAGACAAGCCGTTGTCGCGCAATTTGCGCTTTACCGACAAAAGCATGGCTTACGATGGTGGCGAAGAAATGCTGCCCATCTCCATTCACTTCAATATGCTCGCAAGCGAGCTTAGCGGTGATGTAATCTTGAATTTGTTGAGGAGTAACAGACATAACTATTTCTCAAGAGCGTAATTTATAACCACGAGCTAACAAGCTGACTGTAGTTATTGCTAGTAAAGCCAAAAATCCACTAACAACCGCTAGGCTATGCAACAGTGGCATATCTGACACACCAAAAAATCCGTAGCGGAAGCCATCAATCATGTAGAAGAATGGATTGAAATGCGAAATGCTTTGCCAAAGCGACGGAAGCGAGTGCATTGAATAAAAAACACCGGACAAAAATGTCAGCGGCATAATCAAGAAATTCTGAAAAGCAGCCAGCTGGTCAAATTTCTCTGCGCAAATGCCAGCGATTAAGCCAAGCGTGCCCAGCACTGCTGAGCCTAATAAGGCAAATGCAAAGATAGCCAACGGGTGAGCAAAGCTGATTGGCGCAAACCAAAATGTCATGACAAAAACGCCAAGGCCCACACATAAGCCGCGCACCATTGAAGCCAGCACATACGCGCCAAAGATTTCCCAATGTCCAAGTGGCGAGAGCAGCATAAACAGAATATTGCCGGTAATCTTAGATTGAATTAGCGATGATGAGCTATTAGCAAAAGCATTTTGCAGAATGCTCATCATGACCAAGCCAGGTATCAAAAAGCTTGTATAACTCACGCCTGGGAAGACTTCTACACGATTTTGCAAAGTATGGCCGAATACAGCTAAATAGAGCAGCGCGGTGATGACAGGCGCGGCTACCGTCTGAAAGCTAACCTTCCAAAAACGCAAAATTTCTTTATAAAACAGTGTACGAAAACCTATCAATATGTCTTTCATGCCATTGCCTCCCCGTTTTCCGAGCCATTCATCACTTGCATAAACACGTCCTCAAGGTCGGCCTTGCGAATTTCAATTTCATCGAATTCACACCCTGCTGCACGGCATTTTGCCAAGATAGGTTCAATTTCATCGTAAGAATTGAGTAGCAACGAGTGCTGATGCTGGCTAGTCTGCACGCCACTGTCGAGCTTTTGCAATTCAGCCGGCAATACACCCTGCTTTAAGCGAAATACTAGCTGGGTGCCCGCAAAACGCTGCAATAAAGTGGGGGTGCGATCAAGGGCGACTACTGCACCACTTTTTAGCATGGCAATACGCTCGCACAGCTGCTCGGCTTCTTCCAGATAATGAGTCGTCAGCACAATCGTATGGCCTGCGCGATGCAGGCTGCCAATAAATTTCCAAAGCGTTTGGCGCAGACTAACATCAACCCCGGCTGTTGGTTCGTCTAACACAATGACTGGGGGGCGATGCACAAGCGCTTGTGCTACCAACACACGCCGCTTCATGCCGCCAGAAAGTGCGCGCATATTGGCGTCTGCTTTGTCGCTCAGATCAAGATTGGCCATTACCTCGTCAATCCAATCATCATTACGATTCAAACCGTAATAGCCAGACTGTAAACGCAAGGTTTCGCGCACGGTAAAAAATGGGTCAAAAACTAGCTCTTGAGGCACTACCCCAAGCATGCGGCGAGCGGCCCGAAAATCGGTGGCTACATCGTAGCCATGCACTTTAATTGTCCCTTCATCAGCGCGCACAAGCCCCGCCAAAATACTAATTAAGGTCGTTTTACCTGCGCCATTGGGGCCAAGCAAGCCAAAAAACTCGCCCGCTTTAATAGATAAATCAACACCTTTAAGCGCTTGCAAGCCGTTATAGCGCTTTTTAACGTTATGGATTTCAATTGATTGCATAGGAGCCAACAGTGTTTTAATTTGCCCTAGAACCTATTCCAAGTCTCCCAAAAGCACCCTTCTTTGCGGTCGTGCGGTGCTCGGAATCCTCATGTACTTATGTACATTCCGGTTACTGCGCTCCGAACTCCCTCAAATAAAGGCACTTTTGAAAAACTTTGAACAGATTCTAAGGATTGTCAAAGAGCATCAACATGGGCCGCAACAGTCAGCAGCTGATCGATACCATAAGCTTGGGCTAAGCTGCTGAGCTTGCGCGGAAGATTAAGAATTGTCAACTTAACGCCGCGTGCGAGTGCTACGCGTTGCCACGCTAGTAACACGGCCAGCGCTGACGAATCAAACTGGCTTAGCAGCGCGCAATCTATACTGGTCGCTCCATCACTAATTTGTTCCAAGCCAGCTTTGTAAGCATCGGCTGCATTAGTGAGGCTGAGCGTTGAATCTGTTTTAAATTGGGTCATTATTTGCTGGCAGCTAGGCGCTGATTACGCTGCTCAAGTTCTTTTAGCAAGCCATCTAGGCCGCTGCGCGCAATAATTTCTTTAAATTGACCACGGTAGTTGGCAATGATCGACACGCCGGCAATACTAACGTCATACACTTTCCAACCCGCTGCCGTTTTTGTTAGACGGTAATCAAGGGTCATAGATTGCGCTTGACCTTGATTAACGATCTCTGTTTTTACCACAACATCGCTCGCCTCGGCAGGCGCTTTAAAAGGCAAAACCCTAATTTGCTGGTCGCGAATTTGCGCTACTGCACCTGAGTAAGTGTAGAACAGCAAATCTTTAAATTGCTTGACCAGTTGTTGGCGCTGCGTTTCTGTCGCGCGCCGCCAGTGAGGTCCGATCACAAGCCGTGTGCTCTTTTCCAAATCAGCATATGGCAGCACCTTCTCATCCACTAGCTGAGTAATCTTATTCAGATTGCCCTGCTGCATCGCTGGGTCGCTTCTCACCGTTTTCATGACATCTGCAGTCACCGACTTGATTAAACCGTCAGGCGTACTTACATCAGTGCTCTGTGCCACAGCCTGACCATTCAAAGCAAAGCACATGCTAATCAGTGCACACCAGCCTAACCATTTCTGTCGTTGTTTCATTCTTTTACCTCGTAAAAAATTATTATCTAAAGCGTCGCTTCGAAACGATTACTTAAAAATCATACCTAGCCATTTCAGCTCAGCCAGCAGCTAAACCTAACGCGTCATGGCAAGCGAAAATTAGGGAAATAGTTGACCGGCGGCAGAATATGCGACGGCGGCACTCCCCTATGTTCATCAGCCTCAGACTCGGGAATAGGCTCTGCTAAGTTGGCACGCGTACTTGATGTGGCAGCAGCAGGTGCTGGTTTAGTAGCGCTAGCTGTGCCGGGTGGAGGCGTGGCTGAGTCTATAGGATTTGGATTGGCAACGGCTCGAGGCTGGACGGACTCACCGGGCGCTAGCGCTTCGCCCTCATCTTCATCTTCATAATCAAAGCCCGCATCTGAACCCCGAATCAAATAGCGCCGATGCTGCAAAAAGGCGTCACGCGTAAATGAATATTTATCAAATGCCACTTTAGAAAACAAATTAGTGGCTTGCAATAAGGAAGCCCGTGTATTCACAAGGCGCAATCCATATAAGCTAGTACGAGCGCTGTTGGGATGGATATAACTGGTTGGATCAGCCAAACGGTCTACTATCAACCCAGCTGTATCGCGGACTGTGCTTGGTCCCAACAAAGGCAAGACTAGATAAGGGCCTGAATTCATGCCATAAAAACCGAGCGTTTGTCCAAAGTCTTGCTGGTGTTTTGGTATGCCAGCCTCTGTTGCCACATCAAAAAAACCTACTACGCCAAACAATGAGTTAATCGTGATGCGCATCATGTCTTCAGCGCCCGCTTTAATATTGCCTTGTAGTAAATCGTTCAGCATCGTATAAAAGTCACCGATATTGGCGAAAAAATTTGTCACGCTCGCGCGCACTTTTCTCGGCAATGCACGATTATAGGTTTTTGCTACTGGTTTAAGCGCGGCCCTGTCTACCGCCTCATTAAACGTGAATACTGTGCGGTTAAAACCTTCAAATGGGTCTGCCGCCGAAGGTGTTTGCACTGTTGAACAAGCAGTCAAGGCACAAGTTAAGCCAAGCACCACCGAACGCAAAAAAGAATGCAAGAAATGCCACTTCTTCATTACTTAGCATCCCCTTGCTTTTCGTCTTGGATTAGATTTTCTTTGGTATTTTTTTCAACGCGTTTTTCAGCTTGCTTTTCAATTGGTTCAGCTTTTGCTGCAGGCGCTGGAGCATGTTGTGCTCCGCCGGCATCAGCAGCTTTGTTATAAAGAAATTGGCTAATCAAATTTTCTAGCAACACAGCTGACTGTGTCATCGTAATGGTATCGCCCTCTTCTAACATCTCATCATCGCCGCCTGGGTCAAGACCGATATATTGCTCACCCAGCACACCCGTTGTAAGAATTTTTGCGAAGGTATCTCTAGGGAAATGATAGGGTTGATCGATACTGAGCGTGACTAATGCTTGATAGTCATCATTGTCAAAGTCGATACTTGTGACACGTCCAACGGTGACGCCCGAACTTTTCACCGGCGCATGTGGCTTAAGGCCACCAATATTATCGAATTTCAGCTTAACTGAATAATGAGACTTAAAGGATAGCGAACTCATATTGCCAGCTTTCAGCGCAAGAAATAAAAGCGCTACAAAACCCAGCACAACAAAAAAGCCAACCCAGCAATTAAGCGCAGTTTTTTTCATTCTTTTCTCAACTATTACTAAGCTATTAAGGAAGGTCTACCTAACCCTGTGGCAAGGAGCCTTAGTGCAGGACATGGGGGCATACGACAAGAAGGCAGCCCTGCTACGAGCTTATTTAGGCATTCTTCAACGATCATTTACTAAACATCAGCGCAGTGAGCAGAAAGTCCAAGCCCAACACAACCAGCGACGCAAACACAACCGTGCGAGTGGTGGCACGCGCGACCCCTTCAGGCGTTGGTTTAGCAATATAGCCTTGATACAGCGCAGTAAAAGTCACGGCAAAACCAAACACGAGGCTTTTTACGACACCATTGCCAACGTCGTGCCAAACATCAACACCACCTTGCATTTGCGCCCAGAATGCGCTCGCATCAACACCAATCAAGCCTACTCCAACGAAATAGCCGCCCAAAATACCAACAGCACTAAAAAGCGCAGTCAGAATCGGTAGTGCCACCACGCCCGCCCAAAAGCGCGGTGCTAGCACCGCCTTAATTGGATTAACTGCCATCATTTCCATCGCGCTAAGCTGCTCACCTGCCTTCATCAGCCCAATCTCGGCTGTGAGTGAGGTGCCGGCGCGACCGGCAAACAATAGCGCAGTGACAACTGGCCCAAGCTCGCGTACCAGGGATAACGCAACCAGCAAGCCGAGTGCTTGTTCCGAACCATAGCGACTTAATGTGTAATAACCTTGCAAGCCAAGCACAAAGCCAACAAAAAGCCCTGATACGGTAATAATGATGAGCGAATAATTACCCACAAAATGGAGTTGTTTCATCACCAATTGCGGGCGGCGTGTCAGGACAGTCACTTCACGGAGCAAGCGTATAAATAGCTGTACGCCCTCTCCCAAGTGGTTCAGGACACTAAGCACAGCACTTCCTAATGCACCGAGTGCACCAAACATAGCTTTCATTAACGGTCTCCTACTTGCCCTTGCAAGCCGAAATCGGTAGCTAAAGGCGCCCCTGCATAATGGAAACGGAATGGTCCATCGGGCGCTGCATCAATAAACTGGCGCACACTTGGGTCGGTCGAGGCACGCAGTTCGTCTGGCGTCCCTACCGCGAGTACACCGCCATTCGCAATAAAATAAATAGTGTCGGCAATCGCGAATGACTCAGGCACATCATGCGTCACGATAATCGATGTAGCACCCAGCGCATCATTAAGCGTGCGGATCAAGTTCGCAATGATACCAAGCGAGATAGGGTCAAGCCCGGCAAAAGGCTCGTCATACAAAAGTAGGGTTGGATCAAGTGCGATAGCACGGGCTAATGCAACACGCCGTGCCATGCCGCCGGAAATTTCTGCTGGTAGAAGATCGCGAGCCCCTCGCAGGCCTACCGCATTAAGCTTCATCATCACTAGATCACGCAGCACAGCTTCGGGAAGATCTACATGCTCACGCAACGGAAAGGCGACGTTTTCAAAGACCGACATATCGGTAAAAAGTGCACCAAACTGAAACAGCATGCCCATTTTACGGCGTAGCTTGTAAAGCTCAGCTTCTGTAGCTCCCGCTAAATCGTTGCCCTCAAGTAGCACTTGCCCGCGCTGTGCCCGTACCAAGCCAGCAATAAGTCGCAAAATAGTAGTTTTGCCACAGCCAGAGCCACCCATGACAGCCACGACTTGGCCGCGCTGAAAGCGCATATTTAGATTGGATAAGACAGGTTGCTCGCCATATCCGAAGTCGATATCACGCAGCGTTAGCAAGGTATCAGAATGAGTATTGGGCACAGAAAATAATGGTTCGATAATTGTCAAAGCGCTGATTATAGGGCCGAATCAAAACGGATGCCTTATAAGTTACGCATGCTGCGCAATCGAATAATAGAAATTTTGCTCAATTAAATACGAAGAAAAACACTGAAATAAAGCATGAGAGCTACCAGACTTCTTAGCTCTTAATCAAAAACAAAATTTATTATAGAGGAGTTAGAAAGGCATACGCCGCGTTTATAGCGCTAGCCCAATGGTTAGGGCCTGTCCTCAATGAAAACGGGCTCGCGTTGACGGCTTTTAGGCGCGCATCTAAGGAATGTGAGGCGGCGAATACTGGACGTATCGCCGCGAGCATGACGCCGGGTGCGCGCCGTTTGGTTGACCCAAACAAGCGTCACGCGACGCCGCAGGGCGCGCTGGCTGCTACCTTCGCGAGCTCGTTTTCATTGAGGACAGGCTCTAACTATCTTAGAACCTGTCTACAAATTGTCTAAAAGGCTGTCAGTCGGGGAAAGACGGAGCGCAGGAACTTCGTTCCCATAAGTACATGAGACATGAGGATTCCGAACACCGCCCTGCATTTGACAAATACGCGAATCACGGTCTTTTAAGCGGTTTGTAGACAGCTTCTTAGCTGCAGTTTATTCAATGCTTGCTTAATTTGATTCAATATACTTAAACGCGTCAATTAATTCATTGCCATTTCGTACCCCAAGCTTACGCATAGCGCTTTGTTTTTGGGTATGAATGGTTTTAACGCTACGCTGCGTATGGCAGGCAATTTCGCTCACATTCATCCCTTTCTCAAATAGCCTAATGACCTCTTTTTCACGCGGCGTTAGCTCTTTACCAGACAATTGTTGCCGAGCGCTACCGACGAACATATGCTGGACTAAAAGCTTAGTGGTAAGCGGATCAACATAACGGCCACCTTTGCGCATTTCATCGATGGCATAAGGCAATTGCGCAAGCCCTATTGATGTGTCGATGAAACCACCACAGCCCGCCGCTAAAATTCTAGTGATGATGGTTGGGTCAGTATGCTGCGCGAGTACGATGACTTTTGTATTTGGATATGAGTACACCAGCTTTTCAAGCGCTGGCAAGCTCGCGTAAGTTAAGCCTTCGTCATGATGCAGGCCATAGACCAGGACATCGCAGCGCGTCTTTTGAAGTTTGTCGGAAAGATCTTCCTCGGTGGTAGCAGTCGCTACCACTTGCCAGTTGTCACGCCCTTCAAGCGCTTGCTCAACCGCCATTAATACCAACGGATATTCATCCGCAATCACAATCTGAACTGTTTGGAAAAACTGATTAAACATCGCTCGCTTCGCCATTTTTGTGAATTGTTTCCCAGTAACAACGCCTATAGATTGCAGGCACGCCAGCATCCTTTAAAGAAAAGAATGCTGTTCCTAGGATTTTCTTTTTATTTGACGAATGAATACGATTGGGGCTTTCCCTAAAAAAAGTAAGAAAAATCCAAAAGGAAGTTAAGAGAATGCAGTCACTGAGTGAATCAGGGTATTGATTTAAAGCACTTGAGTTTGCCAACTATCTCTTGCTTTTATCCTTCTTTGGCATAGGCGAGTGGTTGGCAAACGTTATTTAGGCCTGACTGATCTCTTGTTTATCGCCTTCTGCTTTTTTCAGCACGGGCATAAACCGAAAAAATCGCTAGCCGCTCATTTGCGCGAATACATTCAGTTTTAGAAGATCAATTCAGCCGGCTATGAGGAATGTGTGACCGTAATCTGTTGTAGCGCATTTCCTGCGTTAGAGATGCAGTAGCAAGGCCAAGCAGTGCCAATACAACAAATGGAGCACCTAACATATTAGCCACACTAATTACCGCAGCAATGGCTAACACGTCAGCGATTAAGCCTAACCTTGCCAGTACTGATGGTGCTTTCGCTTGAGCTTTTGTCTGCTTAGTAAGCTCCATCAGGTGGGCAATTTCAGGTGGAGTATTTGGCACGCGTCGGGCGAAGCTCTCAATACGTATATGCCGAGCAGGAAAATTTATGCCAGGTATACTCTTTTCAGTTCCCTCTACCGTTGCGGGTTTGTCCTTATCAACTTCATCCGGCTTTCTTGCTTGAACATCTCTAGCAGCTTTACTCCGTTTTCTCTGCCTTAGTTCAGACTGATCAGATTCACGACTAGATGATAAAGAATCAGAAGAGGAAGGCAATAAAGATAAAGCAAGGCGCTGGATACCAGGCGCGACATCCTTTTGAGCATCTGGCTCAAATTTAGGCTTTAAGCCAGAATCAAGGGCCTTAATAGATTGTCTACTAGCAGTAGACTTACAAGAATGCCATGGAGTTACAGTAGGTACAGTACGGATTGACATGATGTTTTTTTAACGCTTTTAAAACCACTCGTTTGAAATCACTTCAATTTTTTACGCAGTCTAGCAATCTTTATATATGCTTGGCTAATCTCTTGTTCCGCACCTTACATTTTCTCAAGCACCAGTACCTTAAAAAATCGCCGCTAGCTCCTCGGGCAAATTAAATTACCGATTGAACAGTTCAATTAAGGACGCAATGCTCGGCTTGGCGCAGGACTATTCCCACGGAAAGTGAAAATGGATATTTTCCTCTCTAAGCAAAAAAATGCAATCGCGGATCAGTTTTATCAATAAGGCCGTACTAAGAGTAGCCAGTACTAGCACAGAAAGTGGAGCGCATAATATTTTAGCCATTACGCTTACTGCCACCACTGCTATCACTCCACCTATTAAAGCAGCCCGATTAAGCGGTCGCACATGATCCATAGCAAGCAAATCACTCTCTTCTATATCACTTTTTCCTACGCAGTAATTCGGATTAAACAGACTATTCAGACCAAGCAAGGCATCTCTTAAGACTAAAAGTGGTGCTAAATCTCTTTCTTCGTCAAGATCATCTAAGCCGAGTACTTCTAAAATTCTTGCAATTAACGGCCTCTCTTCTATAACTGATGCTGAATCTCTCTCTTCGCCAAGCTCGCCTAAGCCAAGTGCTTCTAAAATTCTTGCAATTAATGACTTCTCTTCTAAAGAATCGGGCAACGGAGGGAAAGAGACAAGTGAAGAAGAAGTAAGCCTGCCATGACTGCTAGATAATTCTGGCAGTCTCGTTTGAATATCTTCATTATCTTGTTGCTCAAGCTCATCTTCTTGGTGAGAAACAGCCGTATGGTAGGAAGAAATAGAAGAAAGGCGGGCGCGGATTCTATCTGCGCGGACCTCGCTCACATCGAATACTCTGCGCAGTGACTGTTGCCTAAACTCATCTTTATGGGGGAAATCAGTAGTTTTGTAGGGAGCGGGTTGCGCTCCGTGAGCAACACAAAAACTGACTGCTTTGCGCTGAGAAATAGGAGCACTACAGGCAGAAAGTGAAGAAGAGAGTCGGATAGAGCCTGCCATAATTTTAATGCCTTTAAAATTGTTCAAATACCTTATTTAAGGTTTAAGCCAAAGCATACTTTGCTTTTATCCGATAAAAAACCTATTTTTACAGATTTGACTGGCTAATTTTTAAGCTGATGCCCTTCGTACCGTCTCAGCCAATGCTTGCGCATGCATGAGCGCAGCATCTGCATCACCAGCTTCAACCATGACACGCAACACAGGCTCAGTACCAGAAGCACGGATTAGGACTCGTCCATTGTTACCTAATGCACGCTCAGTCGCGGCAATTGCCTCGTTTAGCGCTTGGTTCTCACGCCAATTCAGATGGGCGTGAATAGGTACACTAATAAGCTCTTGTGGGAAAAGCTGCAAATCTCCTAACAAGGCTCGTAAGTTCTTGCCGCTACGGCGCAACGCAGCAAGCACTAATAAGGCGGCGACAATACCATCGCCTGTAGTGTGCCGGTCTAACGATAAAATATGGCCAGACCCTTCTGCCCCAAGCTGCCAGCCACGTGCTCTCAATTGTTCAAGGACATAGCGATCTCCTACTGCCGCCCGCACAAAAGGAACATTTAAGCGTTGTAGCGCAACTTCAACAGCATAGTTCGTCATCAGCGTACCTACTGCGCCGGCGACTTTGCCTTCTGTCGCTAGACGATCGACAACCAGCATATAGAGAAGCTCATCGCCATTGTATAAGCGCCCTGCTGCATCGACGAGCTGCAAGCGATCAGCGTCGCCGTCTAAAGCAATACCAAAATCTGCGTGATTATCTTGTACCGCTTTAATCAGCGCTTGTGGTGCCGTCGCGCCGACTTGATCATTAATATTGAAGCCATTGGGTTGCACGCCAATCGAGATGACCTCAGCACCCAGCTCATGAAATACATGCGGGGCAATATGATAAGCCGCACCATGTGCGCAATCGACCACCAGCTTAATACCCCGCAAATCAAATTGAGCGGGGAAAGTGCTTTTACAAAATTCGATATAACGTCCTGCTGCGTCATTAAGCCGATGGGCTTTGCCAAGCCGTTCGGAAGGCGCGCAGATAAGCGGCTCCTCTAAATAGGCTTCAATGCGCTGTTCAATGTCATCTGCGAGTTTATTGCCGTCGGCAGAAAAGAATTTAATGCCATTGTCTTGATAGGGATTATGCGAAGCGCTAATGACTACGCCACCTGTCAAACGTAAAGCACGGGTTAAATACGCAATACCGGGGGTAGGCATTGGGCCCGCGAGCATGACATCCACGCCAGCGGCAGAAAACCCTGCTTCAAGCGCTGCTTCGAGCATATAGCCAGACACACGTGTGTCTTTACCAATTAACACCATAGGCCGCGCTTCAGTCTGAAGCCAATAATCTGTATTGGCGAGCACCTTGCCTGCCGCATAGCCTAAACGCAGCATAAAGTCTGGGGTAATGGGCGCTTCGCCAACTCTGCCGCGAATTCCATCAGTGCCAAAATAATGACGAGTCATAATAAATTTTTTTAATGTGATTTGAGACTGAGCGTTTTTTTAACGCTCTCTAAGAACCTGCTTACAACCCTCAAAAGTGGATTGTGTTGGGGGAAGCGTTTTACTCAATACGGAACCCCAACATTATGGTCTCAAAGCTGATTTTGCATGGCTTGCCATACTTTTAAAGCGTCTACCGTTGGCCCCACGTCGTGTACACGGATAATACGCGCGCCCCGCTCAGCGGCGCAGACAGCAGCGGCCACGCTTGCCGCCACGCGTTGCTCAGCGGGACGGCCTGTCACTACGCCTAGCATTGATTTACGCGACACACCGATCAGCAGAGGCACATCCAACGGAGCAAGCTTGGCAAGATGCGCGAGTAAGGCGTAATTTTGCTCGACTGTTTTACCAAATCCGCAGCCTGGGTCTAGGCTAATACGTTCCCGGTTCACTCCCACGGCTTGCAAGGCAGCCATGCGTTGTTGCAAAAATTCACCTACTTCAGTAATGACGTCTTGAGAGATAGACGTTCGCTGCATAGTTTGCGGCTCACCGTGCATGTGCATCACGCACAAGCCGCATGTGCTGTACGCCACTGCTTCAAGCGCTTGCGGCTGACGAAAGCCCCAGATATCGTTAATCATATCTGCGCCAGCGGCTAACGCTGCTCGCATCACGTCGGGCTTATACGTATCTACCGACAATGGCACATTTAATTTGCGCAACGCTTCAATCACTGGCAGCACTCTTTCCAGCTCTACCTCAAGCGATACTGGCGACGCCCCCGGACGAGTCGACTCACCGCCAATATCGATTAAATCCGCGCCTTCTTCGATCATCTGCTGCGCATGCGCCAAGGCTGTGGCAATACGCACAAAATGGCCACCGTCAGAGAATGAATCAGGGGTGACATTTAAAATACCCATGACTAAAGGACGCTCTAACGAGAGGCGAAAGCGGCCACACTGGAAATAGGTTGGCTTAAGAGCAGAGATGCTTTTCATTAAAGATTTTCTTGATAACTCAACCGGACATTGAGCAGCTCATACTTACAACCCAAATTTAAAGACTACATTTTATATCACGAAGGTTGACCAAAAAAAAATGAGCGCCCTATTTCTGGGCGCTCATTTTTTACTACTCAGCTATTATTCAAGCCGCTGGGGCAGCAACGCTAGCTGGTTTTTTAGTTGCTTCAACGCTGCTATCTCCATCGCCGCCACTTGGGTTGCTTGGGCTATCACCGGATGAGCTGCTATGGGGTGGCTGTGGTTCGTTGCCATTCATGATGTCGTTGACTTGTGTAGCATCGACTGTTTCCCATTCAAGCAATGCCTTCACCATTTTTTCGACTTTGTCGCGGTTTTGCTCTAACAGCTGACGAGCAAGCGCATACTGTTTGTCGATAATCAGGCGAATCTCTGCATCCACTTTTTGTTGCGTGGCTTCAGAGACCGTTTTCGACGACATGCGGCCTAGCAGTGAATCTTGCTCGGTATCGACGTAAATCATCGTGCCCAATAGATCTGACATGCCGTAGCGGGTGACCATATCACGCGCTAGTTTAGTGGCACGCTCAAAATCGTTAGACGCACCGCTTGACATCGAGTTAAGAAAAATTTCTTCAGCCGCGCGTCCGCCAAATAAAATGGCTATTTCTTCGAGCATTTTGTCGCGATACAAATTAACACGATCAAATTCAGGTAGTTGCCAGGTGATACCTAATGCACCACCACGCGGCATAATCGTAACCTTATGTACTGGATCAGCATGAGGCAATAACTTTGCCACCACGGCATGGCCTGACTCATGGTAGGCAGTATTGCGGCGCTCTTCTTCACGCATCACTGCTGATTTGCGCTCCGGCCCCATAAAGATTTTGTCTTTAGCATCCTCAAAATCTTGCATTTCTACAGTACGCTTACTACGCCGTGCAGCAAAAAGCGCCGCTTCATTGACCAAATTGGCTAAATCCGCACCTGAAAAACCAGGCGTGCCACGTGCAATAATTGAGGCATCGACATCGCTCGAGATCGGTACTTTGCGTAGATGTACGCCGAGAATTTGTTCACGGCCTCGAATATCAGGCAGACCAACGTAGACTTGACGATCAAAGCGCCCTGGTCGTAACAGCGCCTTATCGAGCACATCAGCACGATTGGTCGCAGCAATTACAATCACGCCTAAGTTCGCTTCAAAGCCATCCATTTCGACGAGCATTTGATTTAGCGTTTGCTCGCGCTCATCATTGCCCCCACCCATACCAGCGCCACGCTGGCGCCCTACCGCATCGATTTCATCGATAAAAACGATACAGGGTGAGCTCTTTTTAGCTTGCTCAAACATATCGCGCACGCGCGCGGCGCCCACACCAACAAACATCTCGACAAAATCTGAGCCAGAAATACTAAAGAAAGGCACTTTGGCTTCGCCCGCAATAGCTTTAGCGAGCAAGGTTTTACCTGTACCTGGTAGCCCAACTAGCAATACACCTCGCGGAATGCGGCCACCCAGTTTCTGGAATTTTTGTGGGTCGCGTAAGAAATCGACTAGCTCTGATACTTCTTCTTTAGCTTCATCGCAGCCAGCCACATCGGCAAAAGTCACTGCGTTGTTATTCTCATCAATTAGGCGCGCGCGCGATTTGCCAAAGGAAAAAGCCCCGCCTTTGCCACCGCCTTGCATCTGCCGCATCATGTAGAACCAGAAACCAATGATTAATAAGGTTGGCCCCAGATACGACAGGATGGAAATGAGGAAATTAGGTTTTTCATCCGCTTTGGTGGTGATCTGCACGCCATATTTGAGCAAATCACTAATCATCCACGTATCGTCTGGCGAGATAATTTGATATTTCTCACCCTCAGTTGGCGTAATAGCCAAATTACGGCCTTGAATCACAACCGTCTTAACCTTGCCGTTTTTAGCATCGTCCATAAACTGCGAATAGGGAATACTTTCCTGGACACGAGGCTTATCGAATTGCTTGAACACGGTAAACAGCGCCAGGGCAATGACTAGCCACACGGCTGCTTTTGAAAACATATTATTGTTCAAAGCATGACTCCTTAACTGATATCACTACCATCATTATTACTAAAGAAAGCGCTGGATCAATCGTGAACTAGAAATGCTTCGTAAAGAGCATTTAGCACGATGAGCAGTCATAAGACCGCCCCCGGTTGATTCAACGCTTGATGAATCGATTCATGAAACATTTCATGAAAAATAAACAATTTTAATCTAGTCCTTATTTCGTCACCATAGCAAAAACCATGTAGACCTTTAGAGGATTGCTGATTTTATGCCACTATAAGCTCTTTATTTACCCTACGTAAAAAGCTTGAATCTATGCCTTGCTTACTCTTCCTTTCCCTATCAATTTAATAAAAATAGGCTAGAGAGCGGGAATATTACAGCTAATAAAATTTAGCCAGAATAGCTTAGGCGAAACTGAAGCATAGCTGCAATAGGTGAAGAATTCGAGTATTAAGCTAGATTTGGCAACCTTTTTTGCAATATTTAACAATACTTATTTGCTGAAACAGCGCTGACTCCATCATGAGTCAATACATTGTGAGCAAGGCAGCTAGCCTAAACATTAACCTGCCACCAACAAAAAAATGATATCGCTCGTACTTTATTCAGTGTTTGCTAACTAACTTTCAGGGTGAGTTCTTAAAAACTTACTCAACACATAAACTTCTGAGGATTTATCACGCGAAGCTTTGGGTTTGCGCGCTACCACCGATTTAAAACAGCGCTTAAAGCGCTCTATCAGTTGACTATAACCGCTGCCATGAAAGCATTTGACCAGAAGCGCACCTTCCGGTTTTAAAAAACGCTGCGAAAATTCAAGTGCAAGCTCGCATACATGTTCAATACGTGCCACATCAACCGCAGCTACCCCTGATAAGTTGGGGGCCATATCTGATAAAACAAGATCTATCTTACCGGTACCCACCGATGCTGCAAGCTGATCCAATACTTCATCCTCGCGAAAATCGCCTTGAATAAAGTGCACATCGGGAATTGGCTCCATAGGCAGCATATCAAGCGCAATGATGTTGCCGTTAATACCACCGCCCTCTGCCCCACCACGGGCTAGTCGATGGCGGATATACTGGCTCCAACTACCAGGCGCCGCACCAAGATCGACAATATTTTGCCCAGCACGGATAAGCCCATCTTGCTCATCGATTTCCTTTAATTTGTATACAGCACGGGTACGGTATCCTTCGCGCTGCGCTAGCTTGACATAAGGATCGTTGAGATGGTCATGCAACCAAGAGGTGTTAAATCGATTTTTTGCCATGAAAAATTCTACAGCGCCATGCTTTTGTCAGATAATGCCTGACTTGGTAAATTAGGTATCACGAAAGTTTTATCTAGGAAAGTTTGTAGTAAAGTCTTATCTCGCACGCTTTTTACCTAATATTGTTAGCTTATTTTTTTGGGTCTAGCTTTTATTCCAACCCTGTAACAAATTTTGTATTCAAGAAAAAGTTAAGGAAGGGCTGTATAACCCGACTGGCAAGATATACCGTCTCGGGCAGTATATCTTGTAACGTAAAGAGACATAATGCTGTCTCGCCGTTTACTCCGTAGTTCCTGAATACTTTTTGCTGCCTATTTTCTGATTTTTATACTGATTGTAATGGCTATTTTAACTATCTCTTCTGTTCAGCGCGCTGCCTTGCGTGCTTTAGCTCACTCATTAAACCCTACCGTACTCATCGGTACCGACGGTTTAAACGACGCAGTACTTAACGAAATTGACTGCCACTTGACTGCTCATGAGCTGATTAAAGTGCGCATTTTTGGCGACGACCGACAAGTACGCGTTGAACTTTATGAGACTATTTGTCAAAAACTCAATGCAGCGCCCATCCAAAAAATTGGCAAGCTACTTGTTATCTGGCGTCCAGCACCGCCTGCGCCCTACGATGACGCCGCACGCTCTGTATCTGGGAAAAATACCGCAGGCCCTGCGCCCCGCTTAGTCAAAATTGTTAAGCGCAACCCTAACTCTATGCGCCGCGTTAAGCCTAAACGGACAGTTGTGCTAGGGAATCAACGGGTCACATCAGGCGGCTTAATCAAGAAAGTCAAGAGGCGTACAGTGAGTAAAAAAATGTTGGCGAAACAATAAAAAAATCTTCCCCAACTGCACTACTGGTAAGGCAGCGCGCTAAACCTGGCTTTTTGGCAATTAAGTCAAATATCAATGCTTTTGCATAAAGCCAGGTCAGCGATAAAGACCTACTTCAAATATAGCGAATCGCCATGATTTCGTATTCGCGCACGCCGCGCGGGGCTTGTACGGTCGCTACATCACCTTGGTATTTACCAATCAACGCGCGCGCCAGCGGCGAGCTAATAGAAATGAGGCCTTGATCAATATCAGATTCTTCGTCTCCGACTATTTGATAGATAACTGCATCGCCCGACTCGAGGTCAGCAAGTTCAATAGTAGCGCCAAAGACGATACGGCCATCTGCATCAATCTTCGCAGGATCAATGACCTGCGCGACGGCAAGTTTTGATTCAAGTTCGAGAATCCGACCTTCTGTAAAGGCTTGCTTTTCCTTAGCTGCAGAATATTCGGCGTTTTCAGAAAGATCGCCGTGGGCACGCGCCTCTCCAATCGATTTAATGACAGCTGGGCGCTCAACTGTTTTGAGTCGATGCAATTCGGCCTTCAGTCGGTCAAAACCAGTCGTGGTCAACGGAATAGTACTAGTACTCATAAGCCTTAAATAGACAAAAAAAAATGAGAGACAGTAGAGCAATGTTTACGATATAGCTAACGACCAGCTCTACTACGCTTAAGGAAGTTCTGCATAACGCTGAGGTTACGACATGCCGCATTGCCGTGCTAGTTGTACGAGCACGGCTAGCAAAGGCATCCCTTGCCCCCAAGTTAAGCAGAGCTTCCTTAATATTCAGAAAGCAAGATACACCAGACTTATCGCAAATACTCAAAATAAAGGGCCGCAATGTTTTAGCGCGGCCAAGCCGCGCTAAAACGTTTACCCCGAATTTTGTAAATCTGCTCTTAGTGAAATATGTGCTTAGTGTAGGCGTGCGTGCAACCCTTGTAAATCGTAAACTTCGAGATTTTGCAAATAACGCAGTCCTTCAACCACCGCATGCGCACCTGACATCGTCGTATAGTAAGCGACTCTATTCGCTTGAGAGCTTGTGCGGATCGAGCGCGAATCGGCAATAGCGGATCGAGTTTCATTTACTGTTGTAAAGACCAGGCTAATTTCACCCTGTTCGATCATGTCAACAATATGTGGGCCACCTTCTTTTACTTTGTTGACAACTTGCACCACCATGCCAGCCGCTTTAATCGCGGCTGCTGTGCCCTTGGTGGCAACCAGCGAATAACCAAGTTCTTGCAATTCGCGTGCCAATTTAATGGTGCCTGCTTTATCACTGTCTTTCACACTTAAAAAGACAGCGCCCGTTTCAGGCAGACGCGAACCAGCGGCAATCTGTGATTTAAGCAGGGCCTCACCAAAAGTCTGCCCAACTCCCATCACTTCGCCTGTTGAGCGCATTTCTGGGCCCAGCACAGGATCCACAGCAGGGAATTTGGAGAAAGGAAACACGGCTTCCTTCACACTGAAATAAGGTAGCTCAACTTCTTTTTGGATCTGCTGTTCCGCTAAGCTCTGCCCAACCATACAGCGTGCTGCAATTTTCGCCAGCGGCAAACTAGTGGCTTTTGAAACGTAGGGCACGGTACGCGAAGCGCGTGGATTGACTTCTAATACGTATACCTTATCTTCAGTATGGCCGTCGGCGTGCTGGGCTTGTTGAATGGCAAATTGCACATTCATTAAGCCAACTACCTTTAAGGCTTTCGCCATTGCCACAGTTTGTTGCTTGATGATCTCGATGGTTTCTGCTTTTAATGAATAAGGTGGCAGAGAACAAGCTGAATCGCCTGAGTGAATACCTGCCTGTTCAATATGCTGCATGACGCCGCCGATAAACACTTCCTTGCCGTCAGAAATACAATCGACATCGCACTCAATCGCATCATTTAAGAAAAGATCGAGCAGTATGGGTGAGTCATTTGAGACTTTCACCGCTTCCCGCATATAGTGTTCAAGATCGCTTGGCACACAAACGATTTCCATCGCACGCCCACCGAGCACATAAGAAGGTCGCACGACTAAGGGATAGCCAATTTCAGCCGCGAGCGCTAACGCCTCGCCTTCAGTATGAGCGATACGATTAGGCGGCTGATGCAACCCAAGTTGATGCAAAATCTTCTGAAAGCGCTCACGGTCTTCAGCGGCATCAATCATATCGACAGAAGTACCAATAATCGGCACGCCATGCGCTTCCAACTGAAGTGCGAGATTAAGTGGGGTCTGCCCACCATACTGGACAATCACCCCTAGCGGCTGCTCTTTGTCGACAATTTCTAGCACATCTTCTAGGGTTAGCGGCTCAAAATACAGGCGGTCAGAAGTATCGTAATCAGTCGATACGGTTTCCGGATTACAGTTGACCATGATGGTCTCATAACCATCTTCGCGCAACGCAAGTGCTGCGTGCGTGCAGCAGTAATCGAATTCAATACCTTGCCCGATGCGGTTCGGACCACCGCCTAAGATGATAATTTTTTTGCCGTTCGTCGGTTGCGCTTCGCACTCTTCTTCATAAGTTGAATACAAATACGCTGTATTGGTCGCAAATTCAGCAGCACAGGTGTCAACTCGCTTATACACAGGCCGAACATTAAAAGAGAGGCGCCCCTTACGCACTTCGTTTTGCGTAGCGTTTAGCAAAGTGGCCAATCGTCGATCAGAAAATCCACTTTGTTTAAGGTAATGCCATTCAGCACCTTGCAAGCTCTCGAGGGAGCGCTGCTCTAGTGCTTTTTCCTTCAGGATAATTTGTTCAATTTGCGCGAGGAACCATGGGTCAATATAGGTTTCTTGATGGATTTCATCCAGCGAAAGACCGAGGCGGAAAGCATCGCCCACGTACAAAATTCGGCTTGGACCCGCCACCCTGATTTCTTTCATAATCTCGTCACGGTTGGCAGATAGTCTATCTAAGCCATCAATGCCAATTTCGAGGCTACGCAATGCTTTTTGGAATGACTCTTGGAAAGTCCGGCCAATTGCCATGACTTCTCCGACCGATTTCATTTGTGTCGTGAGTTGCGGGTCGGCTTCGCGGAATTTTTCAAAGGCAAAGCGTGGAATTTTGGTGACAACATAGTCAATTGTTGGCTCAAAGGAAGCAGGAGTTTGCCCACCCGTAATATCATTTTTTAACTCATCAAGCGTATAGCCTACGGCGAGCTTAGCCGCGATTTTCGCAATAGGAAAGCCAGTTGCCTTTGAAGCTAAGGCTGAGGAGCGAGAAACGCGAGGATTCATTTCAATAACGATCATGCGCCCATCGGCTGGGTTGATCGCAAATTGTACGTTGGAGCCACCGGTGTCAACGCCAATTTCTCGCAGCACAGCCAGCGAGGCATTACGCATTAGCTGATATTCTTTATCTGTGAGGGTCTGGGCTGGGGCAACCGTGATTGAATCGCCGGTATGAATACCCATTGGGTCGAGATTTTCAATCGAGCAGACGATAATGCAGTTGTCGCGTTTATCGCGCACGACTTCCATTTCGAATTCTTTCCACCCGAGCAGCGACTCTTCAATGAGTAGTTCATTGGTTGGCGACAAAGCTAAGCCGCGTTGGCAGATCTCTTCAAATTCCTCAGCACTATAGGCAATTCCACCACCTGACCCACCCATCGTAAAAGAGGGGCGAATAATCACCGGGTAACCTATGCCACCTGTTTTGACAGCAATCTGCGCCTGCACGGCAAAAGCTTCTGACATTGAATGAGCCACGGCTGAGTATGCTGAGCTCAGGCCGATTTTCGTCATGGCATTTTTAAATTTCTGCCTGTCTTCAGCTTTGTCGATAGCCTCGGGTGAGGCGCCAATCAACTCTACGCCGTAGCGTTCAAGTATCCCTTGCTGGTGCAAGGCAAGCGCGCAGTTAAGCGCTGTTTGCCCGCCCATGGTCGGCAAAATCGCATCGCAGCGCTCTTTGGCCAGAATTTTTTCTACGATTTCCGGAGTGATCGGCTCGATATAGGTAACATCTGCCATATGCGGATCAGTCATGATCGTGGCAGGGTTGCTATTGACGAGTATGACTTTATACCCTTCTTCGCGTAATGCTTTACAGGCCTGCGCGCCTGAATAATCAAATTCACAGGCTTGCCCAATAACAATCGGGCCAGCGCCGATGATAAGAATACTTTTGAGATCGGTGCGTTTAGGCATATCGAGACTTAAGAATCAAGGGTCAAAGTTAGGCTATGGAACCTCTGCATAACCTGCTAGCAGAGTTACACCTCCTGCCGTACACATTGTACTAACAGCAAAGGCATTCCTTGCTAAGGAGCTATACAGAGATTCCTATAAACATTTAGGCGTAAAAAAACTGACTTGCAGCGCAAGCCTACACGGCTTTAGGTAAAGCTCTAGCAACTCAATGTGAGGCAATTAGCTGTGCTGAGTTTCCTTTCGCAAAGCTACCGCTTAGCCTCTGCCATTAGCTGTATAAAACGGTCAAATAAATAGCTAAGATCATGCGGGCCAGGAGAGGCTTCCGGGTGCCCTTGAAAACAAAAGGCAGGCCGATCAGTGAGCTCAAAGCCTTGCAAGGTGCCATCGAACAACGAAACATGCGTGATTTTTGCATTATTTGGCAATGAATCTGCATCAATCACAAAGCCATGGTTCTGCGAAGTGATCAGCACGCGGCCATCTACCAGGTCTTTTACAGGATGATTGGCGCCATGATGGCCATGTTTCATTTTTACTGTCTTGGCACCAATGGCTAGCCCCATAATTTGATGGCCTAAGCAAATACCAAAGGTCGGCAAGCCAGTATCTAGTAACGCTTGTGTCGTACGAATCGCATAATCACAAGGTTCCGGGTCGCCTGGGCCATTCGATAAGAAGATACCATCTGGCTTGAGCGCGAGTGCATCAGCAGCTGTAGCCTGTGCCGGCAGCACAGTAAGATGGCAGCCACGCTGCGCCAGCATGCGTAGCAAATTAAATTTCAGTCCATAGTCGAACGCAACCACACGATAAGTAGGCTGGGTTAGTTGGCCATAGCCGGCCCCCAGGCGCCACTCCGTTTGCGTCCATTCGTAAGACTGCTGCACCGACACTTCTTTTGCCAAGTCCATGCCTGCTAATCCAGGGAAAGAGCGGGCCAATGCTATGGCTTTGGCCGGGTTATCTTCATCGGTTAGGATACACCCGCCCTGCGCGCCTTTATCGCGCAATAGTCGAGTCAGACGGCGCGTATCAATGCCAGAAATCGCGACAACACCCGTGCTTTTCAAATAGTCAGCAAGGGAGGTTTGTTGCCGAAAATTCGATGCCATAATGGGTAGATCACGGATAACGAGCCCTGCTGCATAAACTTTGGCAGCTTCTGCATCTTCATCGTTGATGCCCACATTCCCAATATGTGGATAAGTTAAGGTAACAATCTGACGCGCATAACTTGGATCGGTAAGGATTTCTTGATAGCCAGTAAGGGCGGTATTGAATACCACTTCGCCAACGGTACAACCTGCGGCTCCTATTGCACTGCCACGAAAAACCGTACCGTCGGCAAGCGCTAGCAAGGCTAGCCGAGAAATCGGCAAAATAGATGGCACCACAGATAGCTCCTAAAGGATAAGATGACTTGTGCAAGCAGCCCTGCATTAGGGCTGCTTGCACACACGCCATAAGTCTTGTTACACCTCAATTCATTCGACTGGCAGCATTACTTCGCTGTTATCAGCCGCAATTATAAAGAGGTCGGTTTGACTTTACTTGGCGGTAGGTTTAATAGCTTTACTGCGCGCTCGAGGAGCGGGCTGCTTAGCTAATGGACGTTGATTTTTGGTAATCCGTTTAGCACTAATTTTACGCGTGGATGCGTTTGCTTTCATCATCACTTTTTTCTGACGTGCCGATGAGGAGACTGCTGTTCTAAGTGGCTGGCGACCCAGTGATCTATTGGTAGAGACATGCAACACCAATACTTGACCTGGCACCAAACGATTACCGTTTATCTTATTCCAGACACGAATTTGTGCCGTCGACACACGATAGCGCTTAGCAACCGTCGCCAGCATGTCACGCCGCTGTACGCGTACGAGCATTTTACGCGTAGGCGCCACATCCGGCTCAATGGACAATATGGCCCCTTCTGCAATGGCAGCGCTGATATCAGCCACAGCATCGTTACCCACTTTAGGCACTAACAAGGTTGAGCCTGGTTTGAGTCGCATGCCTGCAGGAATTTTGTTCACCGTTATCAGCGTGGCTGGGTTAACGCCAATTTTCGCAGCCAGTGCAGCAGGACGCGTAATTTTTCTGACTCTATAAGTAGTCCAGCTCGACAGTGACCCGTAGTACGATTTTAAATTTGTTTCAAAGGTTTGCGCATTTTCGAATGGCAGCAGAATTTGTGGGTGCGTGGCGCCCAAAATCACTGGCTTTTTAAACGAAGGATTAAGCGCTTTAAATTCATTGAGTGGTAAATCAGCAAGCTGTGCCGCCACTCTCACATCCATATCGCGCGCGGTAGTAACGATCACAAAATACGGGTGGTTAGGAATAGCTGGCAAAGCCAGGTTATACATTTGCGGATTAACCACTATATTTTTTACTGCTTGCAACTTCGGTACATAATTACGCGTTTCGTTGGGCAGCCTGATGCTTTGATAATCAGTGGGTAAGCCAGCAGCTCGGTTACGCGCAATTGAGCGCTGCACCCGCCCCTCGCCACAATTATAGGCCGCTAACGCAAGATACCAATCGCCAAACATTTGATATAGCTTTGTCAAATAATCAAGCGCGGCGCTGGTCGACGCTAACACATCACGACGTTGATCCTGAAACATATTCTGCTTCAGGTTAAACGTACGCCCAGTACCTGGCACAAATTGCCACATGCCAGCGGCTTTAGCAATTGATAAAGCCTGCGGATTATAGCCGGACTCGATAAATGGGAGTAGCGCAAGCTCAGTGGGCATATGCCGCGCTTCTAGCTCTTCGGTAATGTGATGCAGATAAAGTTTAGATCTTTCCGCCATGCGCTGCACATACTCTGGCCGAGCGGCATACCAAGCAATCTGCGCTTGCACGAGATCATTGTTGAGATCAGGCATTTGAAAGCCCTGCCGAATGCGCTGCCAAAGATCGCTAGAACCTTCTGCTAAGGTATTAACAGAAGCGCGGTCAACATCGACAATAGGCTTCTCAGCAGCGCTTTTGGCCGCACTTGAACGCGAGAAAGGAAAAGTAGAAGCGGTGGAGGATTTAGATTCATCCCCCATATCAGGCGACGTACTGGCGCAGGCTGCTACTAATAAAACTAGCAGAGCACTGAACGCACTAAAGATTAATCGCATGAAACATCCTGATTCAACAAACAACCATAAAAATATTACGAAGATACTAAGGAAGCTCAGGCTTTCCGTCAACCTTTTAGGAAAAAAGTGAAGGATAAATTTCTGAAAAGCAGCCTATTTATCGTAATGGAGATAGTTTAGCGAAAAAATGGTGAGGCCCTCATTACCTAAAGAACCTCTGCATGCCCCCTTGGGCAAGCAGGTATAACGCCACCCAACGAGGCCATGCAGAGGTCCCCTAGCATTGGTCTTTCCATTTTCGCATGACAGTGAAGGCAGTCAGCCGATCATTGACAGGTACAGATAGTAAATGAGCAAGCCTCTGCTGCAGTGCTAAGTTATCTACTCGCAAAAATGGATTAACCTGCTTTTCGTACCCAATGGTAGTTGGCACTGTAGGCTGATTATAATCCCTTAACGCTTGTGCCTTGTGTTGCCAGGCATATAATTCAGCGTTATTAGGCTCGCACATAAGCGCAAAGCGCAAGTTAGCTAAAGTATATTCATGTGCACAATGGACATAAGTTGTGTCAGGAAGCGCTGCTAGCTTATCAAGAGAAGCTAGCATTTGTTGTGGCGTACCTTCAAAAAGGCGGCCGCATCCACTTGCAAACAGGGTATCTCCGCAGAATAGATGGGGCGGGGGAGGCTCTCGCCGTTGTTTATCTCCTTTTGCCTCTCTTTTTTCATCTTGAAAAAAGGCAATATGGCCACGTGTATGTCCTGGTATGTCAAGTACGGTGAACTGTATAGGTAATTTATTTGGGCAGACTATATCGCCCTCTCGTACTGGATGTGTTATCCATTCGATGAGCTCATATGCCGGGCCATATACCGGCACATCATACTCACCCAGAAGATTAGCCACTCCGCCTACATGGTCGTGATGATGATGTGTGAGTAAAATGGCACTCAGCTGCAGACCTGACTCGGTCAATAGTGCTTTTACTGGAGCGGCATCGCCTGGGTCGATCGCCACCGCATTACGCTCATCCGATACTATCCAAATATAGTTGGTTTGCAACGCGGGTAGTGCTGTGTATTTGATTGTAGGTGACATTACAAATAGGGATGTATGTAAAAAATATGGCTGATAAACCCATTATAGACTGGCTTAGCTGGGCTCAGTCACCACCCGGCCGTTATTTGCTTGCTTGGGAACAAGCGCAGCTTGATCAAAACGTGCCTGATATTTTTGGTTACCATGCCTTGCAGCTTGGCCTGCCACAAATCGACGCGCTGCGTGAAAATCGCATGCCTTATCGCGGCTTGGCACTAGATGCTGCAAGCAGTGTCAGCGCACCCTATACTTACAATTTCAGCGCATCTCAGCATAGCCAAAGCACTGCTGATCAACCGCTAAAAGATCGCCTTATCTGGTGCAATTTCCCCGAATTGCCTTTTGAGACGCAAAGTGTTGATCTGCTCGTTTTACCCCATACCCTTGAATTCACGCATGATCCACATTATTTGTTGAGAGAGGCAGAGCGTGTACTGCTGCCAGAGGGGCGACTGATTATTCTTGGCTTTAATTCTTTAAGTTTGTGGGGAGCACAACAATTACTTGGGCAAATGGTTAAGCGACCTTTTATGCCAGCTGTGCAAAATTTAATTGCATTTTCTCGCCTGAAAGATTGGCTTAAACTACTTGGTTTTGAATTGAATAGAGGCCGCTTTGGTTGCTACCGACCAGCCTTGAGAAGCCAAATTTGGCTCGACCGATATAATTTTATGGAGGCCGCTGGAGATCGCTGGTGGCCCATTTTAGGCGCAGCTTATATGATTACGGCCGTTAAACGAGTACGCGGCATGCGTTTGATTGCGCCTAAGCGTGCTAAGGCCTCAACGCTTGTACCTTCTTTCACCTCTGTCGCTACACCACGTAGCTTTGAATAAAAAATGACTGTAGATCTCGTTGAAATTTATACCGATGGCGCCTGTAAGGGCAACCCAGGCCCCGGGGGGTGGGGTGTGATACTGCGTTATCCAACGCATGAAAAAGAATTATTTGGGGGAGAACCCCAAACCACTAATAACCGTATGGAGTTAATGGCTGTTATCGCTGGCCTTGAAGCCCTAGAGCAGCTATGTGAAGCGACCGTTTATACTGATTCTCAGTATGTGCAAAAAGGCATGAGTGAATGGATTCACAATTGGAAGAAGAGAAATTGGCAGACGAGCACAAAAACGCCTGTAAAAAATGTAGATTTATGGAAGCGTCTGGACGCATTGGCCAATCGTTACAAAGTAAAGTGGCAATGGGTTAGAGGCCATAATGGCCATCCAGAAAATGAGCGTGCTGATGTACTCGCCAATCGCGGCATCACAACTGTGAAGAATTATTAAGGAGAGACATGCGCCAACTCGTTATCGATACCGAAACCACCGGATTAAGCCCATCCAGAGGTGATCGCGTCATTGAAATTGGCTGCGTTGAACTATATCAGCGTCGGTTAACTGGCAATACGCTGCACTTTTATCTCAATCCAGAGAGGGACAGTGACCCAGGCGCGCTAGCTGTGCATGGCCTTACCACCGAATTTTTGAGGGATAAACCAAAGTTTGCCGAGATTGCAGAGCAATTTTGCGATTTCTTAAAGGACGCTGAAGTTATTATTCATAATGCACCGTTCGATGTAGGGTTTCTTAACGCAGAGTTAGCACGACTAGGACGTTCTCCCTTTACGAGCTATTGCAACTCAGTCATTGATACACTCGCGCAATCAAAACTTCTCTTCCCGGGGAAGCGGCATTCATTGGATTCGCTCTGCGATCGCTTCAGTATTCGTCGCGCACATCGAACACTGCATGGCGCGCTCTTAGATGCTGAATTACTCGCTCAGGTTTATTTAGCGCTCACACGTGGACAAACACAGCTGGCTATTGCTGATGAAGAGGTTGTATCAATTTCTATAGATGCCGAAACAATTATTGCTCCTCTACCCACTTCTCTTCCAATTCATTTAGCTAGCTCTGAAGAAGAAGCGGTGCATGCAAAAATTTTAGAAGAGCTTTCTACCTCATCTGCAAAAGATTGCATATGGAAATAAGATATGCTTAGTAATTGACAAAAAGTTATCCTAACTTGTTCGTCAAAAGCGGCTTGCGAAGTTTATAAGAAGGGAGACACATTAAGCACCTCTTCAAATTAAGCCTAAAAGAACTCCTTTCACGCTTCGCGAAAATTGCTTTCCTTCACCCTATATTTTTTGGGCTAAATCAAAATATACAAATAGATGATGTTTGCATTACTGCTCTTCATCTATTTCAGCCATCTTCCATATTTCTCAGTAAAACTTATTTCATTAATACCATCTCTGCCAGACTATATAAAAAATATACCGCGCTCACGATCAATCATTATTTTTTGATTAGAGTTAGTTAACTCATGTCAAAAAACGTTTTATTTCCAGCATTTAAATAACCGAACCTGAATAATTTTGTAATTCTTATTTACGAAGAATTTGGCTATCGAAAGATACTTCAGATATTTCAAGAAATACATCGTGAATAAGAACTGCTTCTCGAGATTTAAGCGGTGTAAAGCAATATGGACACTGCTTGAAAAACGAATATAAATGCGTCGATGCACATAGCTAATTTAGCCAATTTGAGTACCCTGCTCTACTGATAATTTAGTGACCGGTTTAACAATATAACTCCATGTCGGCAAAATGATTTATTTAAAGCCAACTAGCTAGCGGTATAGAGCTATGATTTTTTAGATGAGAAACTGCTATCAATGCCAAGAAGAATCTATCTGAATTAGAGGAAAAAATGCCGATACAGACAAAGCCTAAGGTTAGGCTCCGCCTTTATCAGCGGGCCCTAATCGAGACGGCAGGCGGGGGTGCTCATCCTTATCGGGAAGGGAAAGCGGGAGGCGGGGACACGACTAAGGGCGCGCAGAGAGGGGAAGGCAACGGCCTCCGCCTCGGGTAAGGGGCGAACCCGGGGCTGGCGGCCAGCGGCCTTAGCCTACCGCCACAGACGGCGAGCGAGGGGAAGATAACGGCGAGAGAATAGCAGGGACCAATAAAAACACCCCCGTTAACCGATTGGGCTAACGGGGGTGTTGGCATGGGTGCTTGACGATTACCTACTTTCACACGGGTATCCGCACTATCATTGGCGTGGAGTCGTTTCACGGTCCTGTTCGGGATGGGAAGGGGTGGTTCCGACTCGCTGTGGTCATCAAGCGTAGAGGGTGGTCAAGCCGATACGATGATCGACTTGACGAAAGGGTTGGGAAGAAGAAGGGGTAATTGCATCATCTTTATATCACATGCTTTGTATGAGCAGACAACCTAGTTATAGGGTCAAGCCTCACGGGCAATTAGTACTGGTTAGCTACACACATTACTGTGCTTCCACACCCAGCCTATCAACGTCCTAGTCTCGAACGACCCTTTAGTGTCCTCAAGGGACAGGGAAAACTAATCTTAAGGCAAGTTTCCCACTTAGATGCTTTCAGCGGTTATCTTTTCCGAACTTAGCTACCCGGCGATGCCACGGGCGTGACAACCGGTACACCAGAGGTTCGTCCATTCCGGTCCTCTCGTACTAGGAACAGGACCTTTCAATTTTCCAACGCCCACGGCAGATAGGGACCAAACTGTCTCACGACGTTTTAAACCCAGCTCACGTACCTCTTTAAATGGCGAACAGCCATACCCTTGGGACCGGCTACAGCCCCAGGATGAGATGAGCCGACATCGAGGTGCCAAACACCGCCGTCGATAGGAACTCTTGGGCGGTATCAGCCTGTTATCCCCAGAGTACCTTTTATCCGTTGAGTGATGACCCTTCCATACAGAATCACCAGATCACTATGACCTGCTTTCGCACCTGCTCGACTTGTCGGTCTCGCAGTTAAGCACGCTTATGCCATTGCACTATACGCACGATTTCCGACCGTGCTTAGCGTACCTTTGTACTCCTCCGTTACTCTTTAGGAGGAGACCGCCCCAGTCAAACTGCCCACCATGCACTGTCCCCGACCCGGATAACGGGCCTAGGTTAGAATTGCGCATCTGCCAGGGTGGTATTTCAAGGTTGGCTCCACAGAAACTAGCGTCTCTGTTTCACAGCCTCCCACCTATCCTACACAAGCAGATTCACTATTCCATGCAAAGCTACAGTTAAGGTTCATGGGGTCTTTCCGTCTAGCCGCGGGTAGATTGCATCATCACAACCATTTCAACTTCGCTGAGTCTCGGGAGGAGACAGTGTGGCCATCGTTACGCCATTCGTGCAGGTCGGAACTTACCCGACAAGGAATTTCGCTACCTTAGGACCGTTATAGTTACGGCCGCCGTTTACCGGGACTTCAATCCGAAGCTCTCACCTCTTCATTTAATCTTCCGGCACCGGGCAGGCGTCACACCCTATACGTCCACTTACGTGTTTGCAGAGTGCTGTGTTTTTATTAAACAGTCGCAGCCACCATTTCATTGCAGCCTTCTCACCCTTTAAGCGTTACGCTTATCAAGTTACTGAGGCGCACCTTCTCCCGAAGTTACGGTGCTAATTTGCCGAGTTCCTTCTCCCGAGTTCTCTCAAGCGCCTGAGAATACTCATCTCGCCTACCTGTGTCGGTTTGCGGTACGGTCTTGTTAGACTGAAGCTTAGAGGCTTTTCTTGGAACCACTTCCAATTGCTTCACGAACTCAGTTCGCTCGCTCCACACCCTTGAATTCCGTGCCCGGATTTACCTAAGCACCTTCTCCAATGTAGAGACCAGGACTACCAACGCCTGGACAACTTTCCGCGATCCGTCCCCCCATCGCATCTAACAATGGTGCAGGAATATTAACCTGCTTCCCATCAGCTACGCTTTTCAGCCTCGCCTTAGGGGCCGACTCACCCTACGCCGATGAACGTTGCGTAGGAATCCTTAGGCTTACGGCGAGGGGGCTTTTCACCCCCTTTATCGCTACTCATGTCAGCATTCGCACTTCCGATACCTCCAGCACCCTTCTCAAGGCACCTTCACAGGCTTACGGAACGCTCTCCTACCATGCACGCTAAAAGCGTGCATCCACAGCTTCGGTGACTGGCTTGAGCCCCGTTACATCTTCCGCGCAGGACGACTCGATCAGTGAGCTATTACGCTTTCTTTAAAGGGTGGCTGCTTCTAAGCCAACCTCCTGACTGTTTTTGCCTTCCCACTTCGTTTCCCACTGAGCCAATCTTTGGGACCTTAGCTGGTGGTCTGGGTTGTTTCCCTCTCGACACCGGACGTTAGCACCCGATGTCTGTCTCCCGTGCTACATGCTTTGGTATTCGAAGTTTGCTATGGTGAGGTAATCCGCAATGGACCCCTCGACCATGACAGTGCTCTACCCCCAAAGGTGATACACGAGGCACTACCTCAATAGTTTTCGGAGAGAACCAGCTATCTCCGGGTTTGGTTAGCCTTTCACCCCTATCCACAGCTCATCCCCTAATTTTTCAACATTAGTGGGTTCGGACCTCCAGTACGTGTTACCGCACCTTCATCCTGGCCATGGATAGCTCACCCGGTTTCGGGTCTACGCCCAGCAACTAATCGCCCTATTCGGACTCGCTTTCGCTACGCCTGCCCTATTCGGTTAAGCTTGCTACTGAACGTAAGTCGCTGACCCATTATACAAAAGGTACGCAGTCACCCCTTACGAGGCTCCTACTGTTTGTATGCATGCGGTTTCAGGATCTATTTCACTCCCCTTCCGGGGTTCTTTTCGCCTTTCCCTCACGGTACTAGTTCACTATCGGTCGATTACGAGTATTTAGCCTTGGAGGATGGTCCCCCCATCTTCAGACAGGATTTCTCGTGTCCCGCCCTACTTGTCGTATCCTTAGTTCCACAACGCCGTTTTTGCATACCAGGCTATCACTGTCTTTGGCTAGCCTTTCCAGACTATTCTGCTAACGATGCTGCTAAAAAATACTGGCTCTTCCCCTTTCGCTCGCCGCTACTTAGGGAATCTCGGTTGATTTCTTTTCCTACGGTTACTTAGATGTTTCAGTTCACCGCGTTCGCTTCTCTTGACCTATGTATTCAGTCAAGGATGGTCCAATTGGACCGGGTTTCCCCATTCGGACATCTTCGGATCAATGCTTATTTGCCAGCTCCCCGAAGCTTTTCGCAGGCTACCACGTCCTTCATCGCCTGTAATCGCCAAGGCATCCACCGCATGCACTTATTCGCTTGACCCTATAACTAGGGTGTCTGCTTACAATGTTGCATGTGTTGCCGTATCACCGCGCCTTTTGTCTCGCGACGATACGTTGATGATTCAATCACCCATTCACTGAGCCATACAGCCTTTCAGCCATACAACCCAAGTGAATTTCTTCTTCCCAAATTTTTAAAGATCAATCCCCATAAAGAGGAACAGTAGAAAACAATCCGTGCCATCACCACTCACACTGATCACTTTCTGCTGTCACCCAACATGGTGGAGACAGTCGGGATCGAACCGACGACCCCCTGCTTGCAAAGCAGGTGCTCTCCCAGCTGAGCTATGCCCCCTATCAGAGGACAGAATACAGCGATCAGCTCCAAAGACGTGAAACTCACCCTTTGATTCCTAATCCCTGTCTTCTGTCCCCTGACATGGTGGGTCTGGTAGGAGTTGAACCTACGACCCCACGCTTATCAAGCGTGTGCTCTAACCAACTGAGCTACAGACCCAATCAGCTTCATCAAACAAAAAACCATTCTCACCTTCAGTCATTTAGCTAGGCTAACCTTGACTTTTCTTGAGTATCGCTTTCCATCTTTTGATCCTGATATCAACAACCGATAAGGGTGAGCGCGAAACAGCTCTATCGAGAAAGGAGGTGATCCAGCCGCACCTTCCGGTACGGCTACCTTGTTACGACTTCACCCCAGTCATGAATCTTACCGTGGTGACCGTCCCCCTTGCGGTTAGACTAGCCACTTCTGGTAAAACCCACTCCCATGGTGTGACGGGCGGTGTGTACAAGACCCGAGAACGTATTCACCGCGGCATGCTGATCCGCGATTACTAGCGATTCCAACTTCATGCAGTCGAGTTGCAGACTGCAATCCGGACTACGATCGGCTTTTTAGGATTAGCTCCCCCTCGCGGGTTGGCTGCCCTCTGTACCGACCATTGTATGACGTGTGAAGCCCTACCCATAAGGGCCATGAGGACTTGACGTCATCCCCGCCTTCCTCCGGTTTGTCACCGGCAGTTTCTTTAGAGTGCCCTTGCGTAGCAACTAAAGACAGGGGTTGCGCTCGTTGCGGGACTTAACCCAACATCTCACGACACGAGCTGACGACAGCCATGCAGCACCTGTGTTATCGCTCCCTTTCGGGCACCTCAACCTTTCAGCCAAGTTCGATACATGTCAAGGGTAGGTAAGGTTTTTCGCGTTGCATCGAATTAATCCACATCATCCACCGCTTGTGCGGGTCCCCGTCAATTCCTTTGAGTTTTAATCTTGCGACCGTACTCCCCAGGCGGTCAACTTCACGCGTAAGCTACGTTACTAAGGAAAGTTTTCCCCAACAACTAGTTGACATCGTTTAGGGCGTGGACTACCAGGGTATCTAATCCTGTTTGCTCCCCACGCTTTCGTGCCTGAGCGTCAATATTGACCCAGGAGGCTGCCTTCGCCATCGGTGTTCCTCCACATATCTACGCATTTCACTGCTACATGTGGAATTCTACCTCCCTCTGCCATATTCTAGTGAGCCAGTCACGTATGCCATTCCCAGGTTGAGCCCGGGGCTTTCACATCCGTCTTAGCTTACCGCCTGCGCACCCTTTACGCCCAATTATTCCGATTAACGCTCGCACCCTACGTATTACCGCGGCTGCTGGCACGTAGTTAGCCGGTGCTTATTCTTCCGGTACCGTCATCGATTCATGGTGTTAACACAAATCTTTTCTTCCCGAACAAAAGTGCTTTACAACCCGAAGGCCTTCTTCACACACGCGGCATTGCTGGATCAGGGTTGCCCCCATTGTCCAAAATTCCCCACTGCTGCCTCCCGTAGGAGTCTGGGCCGTGTCTCAGTCCCAGTGTGGCTGGCCATCCTCTCAGACCAACTACAGATCACTGCCTTGGTAGGCTTTTACCCCACCAACAAGCTAATCTGACATCGGCCGCCCTGTTAGCGCGAGGCCAAATAAATTTGGTCCCCCGCTTTCCTCCGTAGAGAATATGCGGTATTAATCCGACTTTCGTCGGGCTATCCCCCTCTAACAGACACGTTCCGATGTATTACTCACCCGTTCGCCACTCGCCGCCAGGCCGAAGCCCGCGCTGCCGTTCGACTTGCATGTGTCAAGCATGCCGCCAGCGTTCAATCTGAGCCAGGATCAAACTCTTCAGTTTATATCCATGTTTACTGCTTCTGCGTCTCGTCGCAGTCGCTTACTCAAAGGTTGATACAATCTCTTGTATCTTCTGAGTAAACGCAATTTTTTTGACCCCCTAACTTGCGTCAGAGAATCAGCTGAATCGCGCTCACTCTTATCGGTTGTTAACTTGTTAAAGACCTTTCAAACCACCCCCGGGTGGCTCGTCTGCGTTACTGCCGTGCTGCAGAGAAACGAGATTATGAACATCCTCCCCCCCGCCGTCAACCCCTTTCCCTCAATTCTTTTCATTTATTTTCATCCCCTCCCCTTCCCGCTCCCGCCTCCCTCTCTGCCTCGCCACCCATCCAGGAAAAATATCCCCGATATAACAAAGAGTTAGCGGAAACTTCTAGAAAAAACTATGCAAACAAAGTAAGCCAAAAAAAATTTAACGCGCTTGTAATTAGCAATCGGTTAGTAAGAAGGCCCGCTTTGGATAAGGTAGATAGGTACAATTCATTTGCACGCTACCCTTTACCCGTTGCCCTTTTTCTAACAATAGATGCAATGACAGGAGCTCGCGCAGCGGACTTAGCCCTAAATTGAGCTTAAGGAAAAGTAGCAAGCGTAGTTTATCTATGGTTTTTTCTTGCTTTACTTATCAAACGCTTTAAACAATCCGAAAAATTTTCTGTCCTCTATCTTTCTGCTCTGATCACCCAGCATGGCGACTTCCCCTTTTACTAACCACGATACAGACGAACTCATCAGCGATATCAACATGACACCGTTGATCGATGTGTTGTTAGTATTGCTAATTATTTTTCTTCTCGCCCTTCCTATTGTTGAGCAGGTTATCCGCCTTGACTTACCGCAAGCTAATAGCCAACCGCTCCATACACAGCCAGCACTTATCAATCTCACATTGCGGGCCAATGGGACGCTACTCTGGAATGAAAACTCTATCAGCCCCACCACCCTGCACGCTCACCTTACTTCAGTAGCACGCAACAATCCGTCAACAGAACTCTATCTATACGCTGAGCAGACTGTTCCTTATGCTCATATCGCCTCACTCCTAGCAACGCTGCAAGCGACAGGCCTGACAAAAATTAACTTAGTCACCAAACCACTGACGCACTAACAATTTATTAATCTTAGGAAATTTGATCTTGTTTTTGCTTGAGCGATGCAAGCCTTCGCTTGTGCCATAAAAAACTTAGCGCACCAATAGAGCTCAGTCTGCAGGCTTTAATTACTTCTTCTCTGAAAATTTTGAATGAACAGATTTACAGTTATTTCAACTGGAGATGCCCTCATCATATAGAGAGGTAGACGCTTTACCATCGATAGATTAAAGATGAACTAATGTAAATCGCGGCTGCTTATTGAAAGCAAGCACAATTTCATTATCTAGAAGGGGAGAGGGAAGAACTGCCAGATTTTTAGAAAAAATGGCTTTATCGCGCCCCCACCCCTACATAAAGCAGTAGATAGAAGCGCTTATCAGCAATGCGGCTGACTGCCCAACAAAGAGTAAGATTAGTGGCTAAACAACCGCCGCGCTGCAGGTGAACCAGCAGGTAAGCCAGCTTCTTCAAGTTTTGCATAGAGCATCAACAATTGTTTTTCTATGGCTCGTAGCGTAGCTTCTGGCAGTGGTTGGCGTTGGTCATCGACGATACGCGCGCCGATACGTTGGGACAAAGAGGCGGCGTAATCACACATGAGCCTGAAAGGCAGAATGTCTTCGTCGGCTACCGGCACATCAAGCAGCAGGGTAATAAGTTGGCCACCTTTATAGGTCAGGTCATCGCGTAAAAAGTTGGTATTGCCAAACTGCAGCATAAAGATAGGGTGCTGCTGCGCATCCAGTTTTACAAAACGCGTGCCATCGCGCGACAGCAGTAAGCCATCCTGAGCGGCTACTGCTTGTACATAGTTAGCCGACCAAGGCGCACCGTCTGACATTAAATTGATCGACAATTGTCTATCGCATTGCACCGCGTAAGCATCGAGCTGGCGAGCCATTGTGGCGGTTTCCAACATATCAGGAAAGTCCGGCTCAGCATTTAACGCATCGGCCAGCACCTGTACAGCACTCACAAATTCTGAAAATTCAACTTCGTTAAGTGGGCCAGAGCGGTTAGCTAATTGCACGGCTACCCGCAATTGCCGATAGCGCTCGCCAGTTTGTAGCGTTTGCCAGTCGCCATTTTCAGTCTGTCCTTCGATGAACACGGGTTTTTGGCCTGCGCGCCTTAACTGCCGGGTAAGCATGGTAACTTTTTCAGCTGCTACAGACTGCACAAGATGAAGCGGAACAATACAATCAATGCGCATATCGATAGCAATGGGTAAAGCGATAGCACCAGACTGTACAGCAGCCCCCGCTAATGTATTGTCGGCGCCCTCACCTTCGAAATTGGGCTGCATCTGCGTCGATTCTGCATTAGCAAGCATGTTGTGCGCGCTAGACTCATGCAAGGGCTCAATAAAAGGCCGCTCATCTATCGCATCCTCTTCGCCTGCTTCCGTTGGCGTAAAAGAAGTGGCGTCAGCCGAGGGCGTACGTGGCATCTTGCGGCGAATTTTTGCGTGTTGCCAAGCGTTATACCCAACTACACCAATTAAAATCACCGCTCCCGCGCCCAGCAAGCCGAGTTGCAGTTCGTTCATATCTTCTCCTCATCCGCAAGCAGCGGTCGAGAAACAGAAAAATAGGCCAGCAGAAAATTTTTTCTCTGTCGCACACATCAATTCTGCAATCTCTTCACTACCCTTGGCTTTTGTTATTTAACTCAATTATTACGAGAATTCATTCCATTCACAGCTAAGCGGCTGTAATTGGCATTCTCTTCAAATGTCACGCAGCGCTTTGCACTAAATCAGCAGCGCCTTCCATATCCACCGCAACAATACGCGAGACACCTTGCTCTTGCATAGTGACACCGATTAGTTGCTGCGCCATTTCCATCGCAATTTTGTTATGAGAGATAAAAAGAAATTGCGTCTTGTCAGACATTTCGCGTACCAAATTAGCAAAACGTTCAGTATTGGCATCATCCAGTGGCGCGTCCACTTCATCCAACAGGCAAAATGGGGCGGGATTAAGCTGAAACATGGCAAATACTAACGCCGTGGCAGTTAACGCTTTTTCGCCGCCAGATAATAGATGAATCGTTGAATTTTTTTTACCCGGCGGCTGCGCCATTACTTGCACGCCTGCATCTAGAATTTCATCTCCAGTCATCACTAATTTAGCTTGGCCGCCGCCAAATAAGCGTGGAAACAACTCACCAAAATGCCGATTCACATCATCAAAGGTGTGCTGTAAGAGTTGCCGTGTTTCCTGGTCAATTTTGCGAATCGCATCTTCCAGCGTGTTCATGGCTCCAGTCAAATCAGCCAGCTGTGCGTCAAGAAATTGCTTACGCTGCTGCGCATTGGCCAGCTCATCTAGCGCCGCCATATTAACCGGGCCAAGCGCCTGAATAGCTTGGTTGAGTCGAGTCAGTTCATTTTGTAAGGAAGAAGCTTTAACAGCAGGGTTTAATTTAGGCATGAGCATCGCTTCATCCGCCCCAAGCGCACCCAACTGTTCGCTAAATTGCTCGCGATTTAAGCGCGCTGCCTGTTCTTTGAGCTGTAGCGCGACGCTTTGTTCACGCAAGGTATTCGATGATTTTTCGCAAGTTAAGCGTGCTATATCAGTCGTACGCAAGCGCGCTTCCAACTCCTCCATTTCAGTGCGCGCTGCCAGCAACGCAGCTTCTTGCGCAATACGCTCAGCCAATTCAATAGCTAAGCTTGCACGTACAGCTTCTTCGTCAATTGAAGTCAATTGCGTACGAGCTTCTTCAAGTGCAGCGGCGCTCTGTTGCGCTTGCTGCTCAGCGAGCTGAATCGCGCGTTTCAATTCGTCGATTTTATGCGCGGCATTGCGCGCTTGATATTGTGCATCAGCTGCTGCACGCTCAGTATCACGCACTTTAAGACGTGCCCGTGCCAATTCATCGTCCAGCGCGTCAAAGTCACGTTGACTATCAGCAAAACGTGCTTGCCCCTCAGCTAAACTAGCCTCAAAGCGAGCAAGATTTTCTTCAGTAACAGCACGCCGCGCATGTTGCTCTTCAAGCTGCGCAGCGCTTTCTTCGAGTTCTTCTTGAATTTGCGTGTGACGACTCGTATAACGCTCATGCGCTTGCTCGCTTTTTAACACCTCAAGCTGACAAACATGGGCCAATTGTGTGGCCTGCTCAGATTGTGTGCGTGCTTCAGCAAGCTGCTGGCGCACCTGCTGAGCTGCAGCCTGCGCACGCATCGCATTGGCTTGCGTATCTTCAGCCATCATCTGCTGCGCGCGCACCTGGCGCGCCAGATTCTCAATTTCCTGTTGACGTGCAAGCATGCCAGCTTGGGCGTCATCCGCCGCGTACAGCTGCACGCTGGCACGACCAATTTGGTGCCCTTCTTTAACTACAAACACCCCACCTTCAGGTAATTGAGCGCGCTGCGCTAAAGCTTGTGCAAAGTTATCAGCAATAAAGGTTGAACCAAGCCAATCCTTTAATATCGCACGTAAATCTGGGTCGGGTATACGCAACAGCGACAGCACAGGCCGCAAGCCAGCTGACCTAGCCAGCGAGCTAATCTGAGTCAAAGGAGCATTCATCGGGGGCGGTGCAGCAAAAGCTAGCTTGGCAGGTGGAGCTTTATCAAACAATGAAGCAACGCTTTCAAGATCAGTCACTTCAATCGCCACAAGTCGCTCACGCAATACCGCTTCAAACGCTAGCTCCCAACCCTCACCCCCCGCTTCGAATTGCAGCTTTTGCCACAGACGTGGAGCTGTAGCCAGTTGATGTTGCTCCAACCACGGTTGTAGTTTGCCTTCGGTTTGTACTTGGTCTTGCAGTTGTTTTAAAGCGGCTAAACGCGCTGCCAGTGTATGTATTTGCGCGCTCTCAGCTTGCGCCTGTTGCTGCGTCTCGCGTGCCTTAGTTTCACACGGTGGCAGTGCTTGCTGCGCCTGGGCAAGTTGCGCTTCACAGATGCGCAACTTAACTTCATAGTCGGCCAATTTTTGGCGCTGCGCTGCTAATTGCGCTTGCTCAGGCGCAGGCAGTTCGCGCAATTCGTGTTGTAGTTTTTGCTGGCGTTGCTGCCATTGCTGCAACTGCTGGTCAGCATTGCGCTGCTGGGCCATTTCAAGCTGCAAGGCTTGCTCGGTCTGCGCGATTTCTGCGCGCTGCGCTGTTTGCTGCTGCTGCGCCGTGCGCCAACGCATTTCCAGCGTATCTAGCACCTCATTGTGTGCCACTGCCTCATCTTGCTGACAAGCGCTTTTTTCTTCAGCAATCGCTAATGCTTCCAACGCTGTTTCAAGATCGACGCCTGCCTGTTCAGCTTGAGCTAGCCATTGCTCACGTTGTGCGCTCAGCGTAGCAATTTGTTTACGAACTCGCTCTTGCGCATCCGCTGTAAAGCGAATTTCGGCTTCTAGCCGACTCACTTCAGCATTGGTTTGGTACAACGCACCTTGAGCCTGCTGCAGCGTACCACTCGCAACATGGGAAGCAAGGCGCAGTGCGTCGAGCTGCGCCTCAAGCTCTCGCAATTTCGCCATCTGCGCTTCTATTTCGATTTCTACTGCAGCCAGCTCGCGCTGTTGGCGTGCCTGCTCCTGCTGTGCTTCAGTTTTGCGCAGCAGTAAAAGCAGCTGTTGCTGCTCATCGCTTTGTGCGCGTAGCGTTTGGTATTGCTGCGCGATTGCAGCCTGTATTTCTAGTTTGTCAAGATTAGCGCTCAGCTCGCGCAAGATGTCTTCTACACGCGTTAAATTCTCACGTGTATCGTGTAATCGATTTTCAGTTTCGCGGCGACGCTCTTTATATTTCGAGACACCCGCAGCCTCTTCTAAGAAAATGCGCAGGTCTTCGGGTTTAGCTTCGATAATGCGCGCGATCATGCCCTGCCCAATAATCGCGTAAGCACGTGGCCCTAAACCAGTGCCAAGAAAAATATCCTGAATATCACGTCGCCGCGCCGGCAAATTATTAATTAAATAGCTGCCAGCGCCATCGCGCGCCAATACACGCTTCACGGCAATTTCCGCGTATTGGCTCCACTGGCCGCTAGCGCGCCCAGCGCTATTATCAAACACTAACTCAACACTAGCACGACTGCCCGGCTTGCGATGCGTCGAGCCATTAAAAATGACATCTTGCATCGATTCACCGCGCAATTCAGAAGCACGCGACTCACCCAGCACCCACCGCACTGCATCGATAATATTCGACTTACCGCAGCCATTTGGGCCGACCACGCCTACCAGTTGACCCGGCACCTGAAAATGGGTCGGGTCAACAAATGATTTAAAGCCAGCCAGCTTGATTGAAGTTAGACGCACCGGAATAACTATTGATTAGAGTTTAAAAAGCAATTTACGATTTTCCCAAAGTGCCCTTATTGAGGGAAGTCAGTCATTTGGATAAAACCTTGTAGTAAGCAAAATGTACTTTATTCGTACCTAAGAATGACGAGCACCTCTGACACAACGCCGAAAAAAGGTGCCCCTTATTGGATTCCTTTGGAAACGATAAACGGGCTCTTATAAATAAGCGGCCATCATACCACCGCCCTTCTATGGCACAGCCTGGTGGGCAGCACGCTCTTGCTGCTGCTGAAACCAACTAGACAAAAGAGAAGCCAGCACAATTGCCCCACCCCCAGAAATTTCACGCCATCCTAGCGTTTCACCCGCTAACAACCAAGATGAAATAGCCGTCACTACGATTTCAAAAAGCATTAAAAGCGCAGCGCGATTTGCTGGCATACGTGACAAACCATATTGAATCAACAGGCTATTGGCTGCGAGCAAAATACCTAAGCCGATTAATAAGGCAAAAGCAAAACCTGGCTGTGTCAGTGGCGCACTCATAAGAGAGCCGCGCATCCACTCAAATCCGCAAATCAAAAAACCAATCACCGTATCGCCCGCAAACACAACGGCCGTGCGCAATTGCGGTGTTTGCACGGGCAGCGTACGACTAATTTTGAGCGCCAATACATTTTGCAAAGCAAAACCAATCCCAGCAAAAAGACCCGCCCACTCAGCTAACTCGGTTGGTACGGGGAATCCCAGCTCAGGCGACCACAAAATCAGCGCCGCGCCTGTCAGCGCGCACAGCGCAGCCGCCATGTCGACCAAGGTGACCCGTTCGCGTAAAAGCCAATGAGCAAAGAATGCGGTCCACACAGGTGACAGATAAAACAACAACAGCACCCGCATCACTTCACCATGAATCATGCCCCATATAATGCTTACGGTGCTCATCCCAGCTGTCACCCCTAAGATCGGCAACAACCAGTACGAACTTCCTTTGGGTGCGGCTTGCGTCAATATAATCCGCCACGACTCCAACAACGGTCGACGAAATGCAACCAGCGCAAAGCAACACGCTACCAGCCCAATGAGTGCCGCAGCTAGAGCACCTGACAAGCCCAACGCAGCTAATTGGCGTAATGGATACCAAATCACGCCCCAAATCGATGCGCCAGCAATCAAGGCAAAGGCTGGCCATTGCGCCTGACGGTTTAAAAATAAGGCAGCAAAAAATTTTGCTGATTCCTGCGTACCGTGTTGTTTAACTCTCATATTTCACCTTATTGCGCCTTTATTACTCTATTTATTATTCTGTTTACTGCAATATTTTTTAAGATAATTTTAAAAAATACTGGATACCTTGGGGGGGCAGCGCCACACTCACGCCTCTTATATGCTTATCCTACCAGGTGCTCTGCCTGCATCAGCATTCTTTGTTTACGATTAATTTAGGGTTTACTTAAGCTTTTATTTGCTTTTATTTTTTCAAGCGCCTGCTTTTTAAGCAGTTTTTAATTATGCCTTTCAGCTGCCTTACAAACTTTTACCTAGTCAATTTTTGGATAGATTCTTAGCACTTAAGGAAGGATATTTTTAAAAGCTCTTCAGCAGAAAAAATAAATTAGTAAAAAAGATATAATTTGAAGCTTCTAGGAAGCGCTAAGTAAGCTAGGGATGACGTCATACTTTTAGTTATTCGCCACGAAAGTATGCAAATTGTAGTGCTTAACTCGGTCTTCCGTGCTTTTGATTAAGTTAGCAGTCATTTGCGCACTTCCTTTGTACCACGCTACTTTGCTTAAATTTTATAAACTTAACTAGCCAACGCAAGCTAGCGCCTACGCTACCAGCCTCGTTCCGTGAACCCAAACCTTAACAAACTACAGCCATACCCATTTGAGAAATTGAGAGTGTTGCTCGCTGAGCAGACACCGGGACCTTTCAAGCCTATTAGTTTTGGCATCGGTGAACCGAAGCATCCCACTCCGCAACTCATTAAAGATGCGTTGATTAACGCAGTTGATGGGTTAGCTTACTATCCAACTATCATTGGTGCGCAAACACTGCGACAAAGCATCGCTGATTGGCTGCAAAAACGCTATCGGCTTCCATATATTGACCCAGACACCGAGATACTGCCCGTGGCGGGTTCGCGCGAAGCACTTTTTGCTTTAGCTCAAACAGTCATCGATAGCAGCGTGCCGCAGGCCACTGTTATCTGCCCCAACCCTTTCTACCAAATCTACGAAGGCGCAGCACTGCTCGCGGGAGCACAACTTTATTTCGTCAATAGCGAGCCGAATACATCTGATTACGCTCTCAATTATGCGAGCGTGCCTGCTGAAGTTTGGGCACGCACGCAGCTGCTCTATGTTTGCACACCGAATAACCCAACTGGCGCAGTACTATCGCTTACTGACTGGCGCGAGCTATTTACGCTAAGCGATCGTTACGGCTTTGTTATCGCCTCTGACGAGTGTTATTCCGAGATTTATTTTGATGAAGCTAATCCGCCGCTCGGCGCACTGCAAGCAGCGCACCAGCTTGGACGTGATTTTAAACGGTTGATTGTTCTCTCAAGCTTATCCAAACGGTCAAATGCACCAGGCTTACGTTCAGGTTTTGCAGCAGGTGACGCTACATTACTTAAGCAATTTCTGCACTATCGCACTTATCACGGTTCAGCTTTAAGCCCAGTCGTGCAGGCTGCCAGTGTTGCAGCATGGCGCGATGAAGCGCATGTCCGTGAAAACCGGGCTAAGTATGTAGAAAAATTTCAGGCGGTTACGCCACTGCTCGCCAAGGTACTCGATGTACACATGCCACAGGCTGGTTTTTATCTGTGGGCCAATATTGCTGGGCTAGATCTAGATGATACGCAGTTTGCCAAGCAGTTATTTACAGACTATAACGTCACCGTCTTGCCCGGCTCCTACTTATCACGCGAGGCGCATGGCCTGAATCCTGGTCACGCTCATTTACGTTTAGCCTTGGTAGCACCACTTAACGAATGCCTTGAAGGAGCGCAACGTATTGTTGAATGCTGCCAGCGCTTAAAAAATGCTTAAATCCATCCAGCCCAACGCAGCGTATCGCTAAGTATGACTAGGTTAACAAGCGAAAAAAACGAGCAGTGCCAAGCTTAAAAAAGTCTCTGTATTAGCGCTACGCGAAAGTATAAATACAGCCCTCCACTCACTCATCACATACTCATTGCTATGTCCGAACAATTACAAAATCTCATTGAAAAAGCGTGGGAAAATCGCGCTGAGCTCACTCCCACTTCAGCTAGCGCTGAGCTACGTGAAGCTGTTTCCCATGTCCTGAATCAACTAGATCAAGGCACTTGGCGCATAGCAGAAAAGCAAGGCAATGAATGGGTAGTTAACGCGTGGCTAAAACAAGCGGTGCTGTTATCTTTTCGGCTAGAAAACAATACCGTCTTATCAGGTGGCTACTCCCAGTTTTACGACAAAGTACCTAGTAAATTCGCTGCTTACAGCGAAGCTGATTTCGCTGCAGGTGGTTTTCGTGTGGTACCGCCTGCTATGGCACGACGCGGTTCATTTATCGCAAAAAACGTTGTCTTAATGCCCTCCTACGTCAACATCGGTGCTTATATTGACGAAGGCACAATGATCGACACTTGGGCCACCGTTGGCTCATGCGCGCAAGTCGGCAAAAATGTCCATATTTCAGGTGGGGTTGGATTAGGCGGCGTACTCGAGCCACTTCAAGCCAATCCGGTAATTATCGAAGACAACTGCTTTATCGGTGCGCGCTCTGAAATTGTTGAAGGTGTGATTGTCGGCACTAACTCGGTAATCTCAATGGGCGTTTTTATTGGCCAAAGTACCAAAATTTATGATCGAGACAGCGGCCAAATTTTCTATGGACGCGTGCCGCCTGGCTCAGTGGTAGTGCCTGGCAACTTGCCCTCAAAAGATGGCAAATATAGCTTGTATGCAGCCGTCATCGTCAAAAAAATCGATGCACAAACGCGCGCTAAAACAGCCTTAAATGAACTCTTGAGAGGTATTTAATGGCACTCATCATGTATGGCATTAACAATTGCGACACGGTCAAAAAAGCACGGGCGTGGCTAACTGAAAATCAGATTGCCTATACTTTTCATGATTTCAAAAAAGCGGGCATTACCCTCGAGACACTACACAACTGGTTACAAGACATCCCCCTTGAAACTCTTTTAAATCGCCGAGGTACGAGCTGGCGTAATTTATCTGACGCAGTAAAAGCAACGGCCGAACATGAAGAACAAGCACTTGCACTGATGGTAGAGAACCCCAGCCTTATTAAACGCCCTGTTATCACTATCGATAACCGCGTTAAAGCGGTGGGATTCTTAAACGATAGATATCTTGCTCTTTTTAAATAGAGCACTACATAAATTCAATACAGGCTGAAGAGCGAGCTAATATTGACTTGATTCTTCAGCTACGCGCTCCAGCCCCCTAGTAAACTTTAATTATTTAAAGGCAGCGTCTTCAACAAGAGTGCTTACTATTGCCCTCGTTCACACTATAAAGAAAGCGAGAGTTGCTGATATTACTGCGTAAACCGTCTGCCTCATCCCCTCCCAAATAGCTATGCTCAATCTAATGACTTATATCCTTACAATGTTTAAAAAAATTCAGTAACGGGAAAATTTTCTTATGTCCGCCACACTTGCTCTCACTGAACAATTGCTCACCCGGGCTTCGATTACACCTAATGATGCAGGGTGCCAAGCCCTTATCGCTAATCGCTTAGAAAAAATCGGCTTTACTTGTGAAACGCTGGTATTCGCCGGCGTCACTAATCTATGGGCAGTACGACGTGGCAGTGCGGCGCGTGCGGGTAAATTGCTAGGTTTTGCCGGACACACCGATGTAGTACCAACAGGTCCATTAGAAGCATGGGATTCGCCGCCTTTTACCCCCACCCACCGAGATGGCAAGCTGTATGCGCGCGGCGCGGCCGATATGAAAACTTCACTTGCCTGTTTTGTGGTGGCCACGGAGGAATTTATTGCGGCTCACCCACAGCATGCTGGCTCAATTGCCTTCTTGCTCACCAGTGATGAGGAAGGGCCCGCTACCGATGGCACAATAAAAATCATTGATGCTTTGCAAGCGCGTAACGAACGGTTGGATTACTGCATTGTTGGTGAACCGACCAGTGTCGCTATCTTGGGGGACACAATAAAAAATGGGCGGCGCGGTTCACTGTCCGGCCAATTAACTATACGAGGCGTACAGGGCCACATCGCTTACCCTCATTTAGCACGCAACCCTATTCACCTTTTCGCGCCAGCGCTAGCGGAACTCGTACAAACAAACTGGGATAGTGGTGACGAATATTTTCCACCCACCTCCTGGCAAATCTCTAACCTTAACGCGGGCACCGGCGCAACTAATGTGATTCCTGCCACGCTCGTAGTAGATTTTAATTTCCGTTTTGCACCAGCCAGCACGGCTGAATCGCTTAAGGAACGAGTACACGCCATACTGGCCTCACATGGTTTACTGCCAGAAAAAGACTATGTGCTGAACTGGACGCTAAATGGCTCGCCTTTTTTGACACCACGCGGCACGCTTTCCAACGCGCTAAGCGTTGCGATTCAAGACGAAACAGGCATTACCCCAGCGCTTTCAACCACTGGCGGCACCTCCGATGGCCGTTTCATCGCTAAGCTATGCCCGCAAGTCATCGAGTTTGGCCCAATTAATGCGAGCATTCACCAAATTAATGAGCACATTTCCCTGACTAGCATCAACCCTTTAAAAAACATTTATCGGCGCGTCCTGGAACAATTGATCGCTTAATTTCATTGCATTTAATCTCTTTTATTTTTTATGACAACTCTACCTTTTTCTACACCACGCGATCTACTGCGCTATGCGGTTTCACGTTTTACCAAAGCCCAATTAGCCTACGGACAAAGCAACACCTGCGCCTATGACGAGGCAGTGTATTTAATTTTGCATACCCTGCATTTACCTTTGGATATGCTTGAGCCATTCCTCGATGCACAGCTGCTTAGCTCCGAAATTGACGCCATACTTAATATAGTAGAGCGGCGCATTAAAGAACGTATGCCGGCGGCCTATCTCACTGGCGAAGCTTGGCTACACGGCTATCGTTTTTATGTCGATGAAAACGTCATCGTGCCCCGCTCATTTATTGGCGAACCACTACTCAGCCATTTTGAGCCGTGGATTGATGACCCTGACTCAGTGCAAGCCGTGCTCGATTTATGCACCGGCTCAGCTTGCCTAGCCATCCTCGCAGCTGACCGTTTTGAGCAAGCGCAGGTCGATGCCGTTGAGCTGTCTGAAAAGGCATTCGCTATCGCCCAGCGTAATATCACCGAATATGATTTAAACGAGCGTATCACCCTGTACGCAGGCAATCTTTATGATCCATTGCCAGCAGCACGCCAATACGACTTGATCATAGCCAACCCCCCATATGTCAATGAAGCTTCCATGCAGGCGCTGCCGCGTGAATATCAGCATGAGCCTGAACTGGCGCTAGCAGGTGGCAAAGATGGCATGGAACTCGTGCGCCCCATCATCGAGGGAGCACGCACAAGACTTACGCCAAACGGCGTGCTTGTAGTAGAAATTGGGCACGAACGCGCCCATCTCGAAGCCGCTTTCCCAGATTTGAATTTCACTTGGCTCAGCACAAACGCTAGCGAAAATAGCGTCTTTTTGCTGCGTCAAGCTGACTTGCTTAACTAAACCTTGCTGTCTTCACGAGACATCGCTTTGCCCGTTTACCCGTCAATAAACTGCTGTGCGTAGAAGCAGCAGCTCCCAGCTTTTTATTGACACAATTTTTTAGCACTAGTTTTAGATGCCTCACTTATCCACCTATTCATTAGAAAGGTTATAGAGAGCCTCACTAAACCCGTTTAAAAAACGATTAGAAGTTGAACCTTCCTAAAGATCATTCAGCTATCTAATTAGTAAACCTTTATAGGCTACGCTCTAATTTTTAAAGTGAGTAAACAATGCCACACTGAAACGCCTTTCTAGTGGCACTTTCGCGCCAGTCACCACAAATCTGGAGGCTTATGAATTGGTTTTCAATTAGCTTACTGGTGAGCATATTTATTGCGCTCATGCATACCGGCGGCATCATCGCTGCCTTCCACGTTATTCAGTATGCGCGCACTTCACAAGGCGCCGTTGCATGGGCTATTTCTTTAGTTGCTCTGCCCTATTTCACTTTGATTCCTTATCTTTTTTTAGGCAGCAACCGTTTTTTTGGTTATGTCGACGCGCGTCGGCTAAGAGATTTACAAATGCGCAGCCAGTTTCAGTCTGTTGCCGGAAAAGCCAAACTGCCCCGATTCAATTGCCACGATACGTTGATTGAACGCATCGGCCATCGTGCCACGCGTGCGCTTGAGCAGCTCGCTGGCACTCATTTCACACCAGCTAATCGGGTGCGCTTATTGATTAATGGAGAAGCGACTTTTGCGGCAATTTTTGCGGCAATTGAGCAAGCCACGCGCTATGTGATGGTGCAATATTTTGTAGTCCATGACGATCAACTTGGGCGACAACTACAGCAAGTACTTTTGGCCAAAGCTATACAGGGCGTACAAGTATATTTTTTATATGACGGAATTGGTTGCTCAAAGCTGCCACGCCACTATGTAGAAACTTTGCGCGCAGGCGGCGTAGAAACCCATAAATTCGCCACTAGGCGTTTTATTAATCGCTTTCAGCTGAACTTTCGCAACCACCGGAAAATCGTCATCGTTGATGGTAAACGTGCATTTATCGGCGGCCATAACGTGGGTGACGAATATCTTGGCAGAAAAACACGCCTCTCACCCTGGCGCGATACGCATCTCGATATTGAAGGATTAGTCGTTGCAGATATTCAAGAAATCTTTATCCAAGACTGGTTCTGGGCTACACAAGTCCTACCCTTGAGTGAGCCCCCTACCCCGCAGCTCAATACCAATATGCACTGCTTAGCAATTGCAAGCGGCCCTGCAGATCAATACGAGACTTGCTCACTGTTTTTTGTGGAAGCCATTAATACCGCGCACCACCGCGTCTGGATTTCCACGCCATACTTTGTGCCAGATGAAGCCGTTTTCTCAGCACTCAGGCTTGCTGTGATGCGAGGCGTAGAAGTGCGCATCTTGATCCCCCACCAGAGCGATCATTACGGGGTCTTTTACGCCTCAATGCTATACGCGCACGATGCCGTACTGGCCGGCATCAAAATCTTTCGCTACAAACCAGGATTTTGCCACCAAAAAGTAATGCTAATCGACGACAGTGCAGCCGCTATCGGCAGCGCAAATCTAGATAACCGTTCCTTTCGGCTCAACTTCGAAATCACGCTTTTAACCGTTGATAAGGTCTTTGCAGCTGAAGTGGCCGCTATGCTAGAAGAAGACTTCACTCACGCTTACCCTGTGCCCTTAACCGAAATTACTCATGCCTCTACGTGGCAGCGCATAGTAATGCACGTAGCACGGCTTTTTTCGCCACTTTTATAGCTTTTCAATAGCTAAACTGGGGTAGTTTATTAGGTATAGCAGCTTGCCGATCATGAATTCCTTCCCTTAAATTAATTCATCTAAAACCAAGAATTTTCTGCATCATCATTCGCAAAACCATCAATCATTTCGCAGACTTGCTTTAATTTACTGCCCTTTATCCATACTCTAAGAACCTGTCTACAAATTGTCTAAAAGGCCGTCAGTCGGGGGAGGCCCTTAGTTGAGTAACCCTTGGAGGAACCGGAGTATATGGGGGACTAAACAGCGTATTTTTTAGCAGTTATTGCACAGACAGCCATGACATATGACTTCGCCAATTGCTTAAAGGATTGATTTGATGCCTACTCACTTTGACCTCGCTTCTCCTCGATCTAGGTCTAGCTTCGAATCAATTGAAGAGTTTGAAAGCATTTGCTTCAGTGATAAGGAGAATTTAAATCAAGAAAAAATGTCTCCTTTCTCTTCTTTCTCTTCTTTAAATAAAAAATTGAGGAAATTTTCTTCAAGCGTTCGCCAAAAAAGCAATCAATTTCGCAAAACTGATTTCCTCTCTATATTTAAGCTAACTCCTAAACCGGACTGCGACACATCCCAAGATGCACCGAACCACAAAAAATCTGATCTAGCAAAATCTTCTTCACACGCTTCAAGAAAAGCAACTCAATCAAAAAACAAACTTTTTAAACTTAGAGAAAAAGACCAAGCGTCTATTAAAGTACTCGAGGAACCTAATGTACAAGTACCAATACCCCAACAGAAAAAACAAACGCAAATAGCTCAAAATGATGTGCGCATAGCCCAATACAATGAGCAAATTAACCTTGCTGTCGAGGCAATAATGCCGGCTGTGGGGCAAGCGCAAATAAACCAGTCTTACGAAGAAGTCGGCTTTGCATCCCAAATGCTCGACCAATTCAAGCCAATATCAAGCCTTTCTCTAGATATGAAGAAATATTTATCCTGAGGCATTCAAACATCCTCCGATGCCATGGCTCATCGTCGAAACTCTAGCGCAAGATAAGCCAAAGCCTTCCTCTGCATTTGTAGCCATACCGCAGATTATTTTTGTAGTGATTACCAAGCTACTGAGCAAACTATTCTCCAAGCTAAATCGATCAGTAAACAGGTAATAAAAAAAACTAAAAGTGATGAAAGCAAACCACCTCCGCAATCACTACACCCGACTCAAAATCTATGGCACAAAATAATTTAACATTCAAAGCGATTGCTTTACTGCCCAGCGATTAATAGGAAGCACCTACGAACTATCGATTAAGAATGCCCACCCAGCAATTCTTTATTACTGGCAGGATGTTTCCCCCGCTCACCTTTACTGTCTGCTTTGTTCGCACTGTGACCTTCTTTGCCTGCACCCTGTGGAATATCTACCGGTATGCCTTTAAAACCTCCACTTGCTTCAGTTGCACTGCCTCCTATATCTTTTGTATCGAGCGTGCCGCCAAGCCAGCTCAATACATTGTCAGGCAGCCAGTTAACTAAGGTGAAAATTGAATGAACCACACCTGTCATCAGCATGACGTAAATCCCTACATAAGCCAGAAAAGCCACCACCCCTGATAAAGAGTTATATTCAGCGCCTGCTACTGCAGTGATATAGGCAGCGTTGACGAAACCACTCACCGGCTGCATAAGCCAAATACTGCCAAAGAAGCCAAAAACAGTCAGGGTTGGACGCAAAAAATTGCCTAAGATCAACATATACCCAGGCCCACCTTTACCCACTGAATCACTGCCATCGGGGTGCAAATGGGCCAGTGCAAAAATTGGCGCGGCAATCACAGATTCAAAAACTAAAACAAACCATTTAATCACGGCGGTTACAGCAGTAATAAATGGAATCATTGGCACATAATACGCAGCCCAAGCGCCAAAAAAGAGGATGGTTAAAGCCAATGTCGTCAATAAGCCAGAAATTGAAGAAACCGCAGCGCCAATATCGAAAAACGTACCCAGCGTAAGCTTTATCCCATTTCCATGGCTGAAACCATTGATGGTAAAAAGCGAGCCTAATAAACCTTCGCCAGTGTGAATAATCGAGTCGCCAAGCGCTTTAATTTGCCCCACATGTGAAAGATTGCTACCTGCTAATTCTTGCGTGAACTGGTAGATAGCATGCTGCGCAAGGCTTGCTAACAAACGTTTAGCATCTTCCCAACTATGCGGCACTTGCGTACTAGTAGCAACTTGTTGCTGATACGCTTTACGAGGCGCTGCCTCGCGATGCTTAATATATTCTTCAGCTGTTAGCAAAACATCTTGATAGCTACGCAACACGGTTTGCACTTCTTTATCTTCAATCTCAATGGCGCGAGAGACTGGCAGCGTATTAAGCGCTGACTGCATCACATCGTTGAGCTGAATAAAATGGTTGTAATAAGTCGGCAGAAAAATCCATCCTCCCTCCTTAGCCCATTCTAAAAAACTCGCCCGTCCAGCGTCATTCGTTTGCTGCAACGCATTCTTAGCTGCATCAACTAAAGTTTTTTCATAATGCGCAGCAGCAGACTCCAGCACACCAGGCTCAGGTTTTTGGCCTGCTGCAAGCGCTTCGGCAAATGGTCGCAGCGTTTGAATCATTTGACGCACCGCCTGAGCATGCGCGGCCATAATTGGGCCTTTCGCAATCTTCAGGTTGTCACTACGCTCCCCCCTTGTTTCTGCCTCCTCCCATTTCAATGCACCGCATACAACGGGGTTGAGATAGCTGCCATGCTGCGCTCGCCACTCAAAATTGACTACGGTATAACGTGTCGGAATTAGCTGTTTGGCCTGCCGATAGAGCCTGATAAGCTTTAAAACAGGTACCGCATTATCTAGCCCACCGGTATACATCTGCTTGTCCGGGGTCACAACAATAGTTTGCGGAACTTCTCGCAGCACGATCTTTTCATAACGGCCAGAGCCAACAAATTGCTGGTTAAGCGCAGCCCGGCATACTTCAAAACGCAGAACATTTGCTGCGAGCGGGCGAGCATCAGGGATATGCGGCTGCATCACCATATTTGTTTCAGCAACATAATCCAGCCCTGCACGGAGTACCAAGCCAGCCAGGCCTACCGATTGCACCGCAAGCCATAGCACCCCAATTTGAATTAGCGAATAACCAGAACTAAGTGGCAACAGTAGTGCAGCAGCAGTAACAGTACGTAGCGGCAACCAAGCCGATGACATTTTTTTCCCCAGCAACTCCCCGTCGTGCGCCGAATCAATCGTTCCCTTAATGGTGGTGTAGCTAATAAATAGCATGCCAAAAAACAGCACGGCGCTATTAAAAGGGCCGAGCATACGGCTAAGTACATTGGCCGATGCTTCTGTGCCAGGGTCTGCCCCAGCATAAATTTGGTCAATGACTGTGCCAAAAATTTCTCGCAAAAATGCTACCGACGCATCCCCGGCCGGCGGCTTAAATTGGCTGAAATCAACACCCGCTGAGTAAACTGAGGTACTAAGCAAAGCCCCCATCAGTAGCAGACCAAAAGCCAAAACAACAAAGCATCGACGCACCCATCGATCTTGCTTAAACCATGGCCCAAACGCATAAAGCGCACACTCACGCGTTTGACAAGCACGAAAATGCCACACCAAAGCTTTGGCTGCTGCTACTAGCATCACCCCGCTCGACAAAAGCAAATGACTCGCCCACTGACTTGTCTTGCTCTGCCCAATTAGCGGCGTCACAACCAAAAAAGCAAAAGCGAGTGAACACAATAAAAACCAATTACCTGAGCGTTTTTGAAAAGCCTGCACACACGCCGACAAATCGCTTTCCCCCAGATTCAAACGTCTTAGTGCTGCACTAAAACTCTCCTGCCGCGGCCTCGCACTGGCCTGCCGCAACCCCTGCAAGCGTTGCTGGGTGCGGACTATGCTTTCCTTAACCGCACCGTTAATTTCACGCATGGCCCTGAGTAAAGTAGGCGCCCCCGTACAAGCTAAAGCAAAGCTAGAGGCTACTTTGACTGGTTTGAGTTCCATACTTTTACCCCTCCCTACTTTGCGCAGCAGACATCTAGCACAGCCAGTTAGCCTTGCCCAAACTCATTAAAATCATTTCATCGGCACATCAAAATCATTATCAAAAAAGCTCGATTAGGGTGTGAGCTATGTCTTAATAAATTAGGGGGAAACAATGCCGACACGGGCAGTACGTTCATTCGTGAACAGGTTCTTAGCGCTTGCGAATATTCTGGGTGAGGTTGGAGTGGCTAATCAATATGGCTTTTGGCTAGTTAGATTTTTATTGTTGCGCCTCTATGATTAAGGCTCAATTCCACGTCTTGCTGACTGAGCTTTACTGTGAGTAAAAAGCCATCCATCAAACTATTTCTCGTGCTGCAGGCCTTAGTTACCTTAGTCGCTACAGGCCTATCCTCAAATTACGCGTGGGGGCTCGAGCCTCAGACAGCGCAAGCGTATTGCGATGAGGTGAAACAAGCTGCACAAGCCGCGCAGATGAAATATTTGCAAACGTATCAGCCACGCACTAATCCAGGCAAAACTTTTGATGATGCCACCCTACCTTGTCTTGATTTCATTACGAAATTCAAAAGCAGCCTACCTAGCTTGTTAGACGATACCGTTCTCGCTCAGGTAGCCAAACAATTGCTACAACGCACTTGCCAAGCGGCACGTGACCAATTTGAAAAATCGCTAAATGAGGCTAAGCAGTCAATTTCTGGTGTAGTCGGCCAGCTACCTGAACTCAATCAAAGCACGGCTTTCTCTATGCAGAGCGATAACCCTATGACAGCTGACACGCCTGTTTTTCTGGATGCTATTGAGAGATCAAATAAACGTCCGGTAGTACAGAAAACCATTGACCGCGTTATCAATATGCTGAAGTAGGAAGTAAAAATGTACGGTAAACAGGTATGGCCCAATTTCCCACTTATTCAGCGATTCTCTGAGCAGAAAAGGTGATGAATAAAATTCGTAGACATGCGCTCAGCGCTTTCGGCGTAGCTGTTTTCGCTGCACTCAATATAGCCATACCGTCACCCACCTATGCGTGCTGTGGCGATGGAGCCATAGCCGCGCAAGGAGCAACCGCTGCTGGTTCTACTGTGTCAGCCGCAATCACGAGCGCAACTTCAACAATTGTCGCGTGGTTGGAACGCATTAACCTCGCCCTAGAGCGAGGCTTTAATAAACTTTACGTTGAGATTAACAAGCAAACGGCTGCACAACGCGTTTTTGAACAAGGCGCACGGGTGTCCCAAGCGCAAATGATGATCGAACAGGCAAGAGCTGATGCCACACTGAAATATGAACTGTCACCACGCGCTTGCTTTGAAACAGCTGGCGCCGCTGCAGGCGGTCGAGCAAGCGCAGAAACCTTGGCGCAGTTAAATGACTTTAACCGCGACTTCACACAACGCACGCTGTTTACGCCAAATGCCGCCGCTGCCATGACACAGATCTATACCAAACACACCACCCTATATTGCTCGCAGCAAGACGCCCAACTGGGGCGCTGCAATGCACCCGCCGCGGCCAACCTACAAAATGCTGATGTACGTGCCGATACGATGCTCAACACCACGCACTACAACCCGGCACAACTTGACGCCGCACACACACTGATCAATCACCTAACCAATCCAGTGCCAACTCAGCCAATTCCAAAGGCTTGGGAAAAAACCTCACAAGGTAAAGCCTTTGTTGCAGCTCAATACATTGAACAAAGCCGCGCCTCAGTGGCAGCAAATTCACTTAACCACGCTGCAGCATTACGTACGCCAATAAGGGGACTTGGCTCCTCTGCCCTGCTTAACAAAGCAGATGTATCCGAGTTGGAATTGATGGAAAGCCAGGTTCGTGGCCGCTTCACCTCGCCCGTCTGGTACAAAATGATTGCCGGGTTTTCCCTAGAAAATTTAATGCGTGAGCAGAACAAAATGCAGGCACTCAAGCTCTGGATGGACCTTAAATCCTTCCAACAAATGGAGCGCATCGAGACCGTACTCGCCACTCAACTTGCGCTAGATGTAAAACGTGACGCAGCCACGCGTTTAGCACAAGCGCGCACTGCCGCTGCTAAAGCAGGCCGCTAAATGAATAAATCTTTGCCGAACTCTTTGCAACCTACCAATGCACTAAGAAACTGTCTACAAATTGTCTAAAAGGCCGTCAGTCGGGGAGGCCCTTAGTTGAGTAAACCTTGCAGGAACCGGAGTGTACGTGGGTGTACATGAGGATTCCGAGCACCGCCCAGGATTTGAAAAAACACGAATCATGGCCTTTTAGGCAATTTGTAGGCAGGTTCCAAGAAGCTTCATCCAATAGAAACAAGGCTGATGCGGGAATAGTTAGAAGAAATGTAGAGAAAAATAATCGAGGAAGTTATGCAAACTTTCTTAAAAACCCTAGCGGCAACATTGATTGCACTAGTGCTTATCAGCATGAATGCACCCTTTGTACGTGCATGGGCTTGCTGCGACCCTTGGGGTTGGGTAGGTCATGCGGCATTTATACAAGCTGGTACGCAGATCGTTTCATCCATCGCAAGCGCTACCAATCGCGTCTTAACCACGCTTGAAAAAACGCTTTACCACTCACTAGAAACAGGCTTTGGCAAACTTTATCGAGAATTGACTAAGCAAAGCGCACAGCAACGCGCTTTTAAGCAGGGTGCCATCGCTTTGCGCACTCGGCTTTATATGCAACAGCGCGCTCACCAAGCTGCGCAACGTGCTGTTCTGCCGGCCGAACAGTCGTTAAGCGTAACCAATGCGGCGCTACTCGCTGAGCAGGACACAGTAATACGTAAGCAAATTGCCCATAGCAACTCTGCCTTTGCTCAGTCTTTTTATTCAGCCAAGCCGGTTGACCCTGCCATCATGGTTGAACAACACCGCTTTTACTGTTCAAGCGATGAGCAAACGCGCCAGCGTTGTAGCTTGCAACCTTCTCTTGCTTTACAAAACGCAGACCTTAGTCTGAACACCATCCTTAACCCTGGTGCGGGGCAATACCAAACCTTATCGGAGAATGAATATAAGGCGGCACTCGCTTTTGTGCGTAATGCAGTGCATCCCTTAACTGAAGCGCCCCTTGCTCGGATTCAACTTAAGTCAGCGCAAGCGCAAGCCAATGCGCTAGAGCAACTGTCTGATCAAGCCGCCCTATCTGCTGCGGCCCATAGCTTTCATGCTTTAATCGCGCAACATACGCGGCGCCATCAGCAATGAAAAATACTTTTTGTGCATTGGCCCTACTTGCTCTAAGCGTCCTAACGGCAAACGCAACCATTTGCTTAATTTCGCCAATCTCCACTGCTGCACCGCAAATGATCACTAATATTTATGGCTGCCGTTTCCACCCGCTGCAGCATAAATGGTTACAGCATAAAGGCGTTGATTTTCGAGCATATAAAGGCACGCCGCTTGTAGCAGCCCAAGAAGGATATATTCAGCGCCGCTTTTCTGAAGCTGGCGGTCAAGAAGTCCGCGTTGTAGGTAGGACTGAGACAATGCTCAGATATCTACATCTGAGCCATGCCGCCGTTGACCCAGGAGCCCATGTAACCATAGGCCAAGAAATTGCCCGCTCTGGTAACACTGGCAAGGTCACTGCTGCACACCTTCATTTCGAAGTAGTGAAGGGGCGCGGTGATAAAAAAAGCAGTATTAACGTTGATCCTGAGCCACTGCTATGTAAAAAAATTGAGCACAAACTTGGCGCTGAAGGCACAGATCGCTATCCCATCCATGCACCTGTGAACGGCGTATGCAATGACAAACTTAGCGTAAAGTCGGCTTCTTTTGCTTCTCTGCACGCCTCAAATCTTTTTACTATGTTTACCTTACCGTTGACTAAGTGGGCTCTATCAGCAGTAGATACAGCAGACACAGCAACATCAGTGGCCCCTACGGTAGAGCAATTTGACGACCTTTCTTCGATTGAAATTCTTACAAGCGAAGTGTTAAAACGCTTCGCCAATCCAGAGTGGCATGCAGAGCAAGCCGAGCGCGGCATCGTGCCGCTGCTAACCGAATATGTGCAGATGAAGGCACTAGAAAATTTTCTCAATCTATACAAACAGCAGGTGCAGGAGCGCATCGAAACCTTGCTTGCAATTCGGCTCGCTCGCCAAAATCGCCGTGATACAGAAGAGTTGTCGCTACAACAACGCAAAAGTGCTGCCTATGCCGCTAGCTATTAAGGTCGCACCGAATTGATCTGGAACAAAATATATCGGTTCAAGCGGTACGCTTACGCGACCAGAAAATTTATTGAATTGAATAAGCGCATCCCACTTTTAAACCTCAGCACGAAGAGTTATGGGACAGACGTAATACTCTTCTCAGCCTGACTTAAGCAAATTAAGCAAAGTTGGAGTTTCTTAAATGCAAATATTTTAGAGCTGCGTAAGGGCTTCCTTAATAGAGGCGCGAAGTAATCATGTTGGGGTTCCTTCGTCACCTCAACCTGTCGCGCTTTGCCGTTTTTAGTAAGTTGAGATAACGAATTGAATTAAATGCAGAACTCCAACCTGTAGATCACAAACCTCTATTTTTTGTTTTTTTAAAGGCGCTGAACAGGCCCTTAACCATCTGCATACACCACGCTGTTTTCTGGAATAGTGGCAGGCAAATGGATTGAGGTTGCACCTCGCAGGGGGTGATACAACATTCCATTACGCTTAATTCCAATAAAAATCGAGTTATGACTCGCTTGTGCCAGCGCATAAGCTAACTCAGGCTGATGCGCTACGTAATAGACATAAGCTTTGCCATGCACAACGTAATTATGCAAAGCTGGCAGCCGTTTAAACCAAGCAGGTAGGTTCAAATAAGTATCTGCAGCCACTCCCTCAACCCCACTATTGGCACGTGCATAACGAATCACCGCATTGCGATAAATTTGAATATTGCCGCTGATCGCTACTGCTTCACCCGTTACCGCCTGCGTCCCCAATTTATGCTGATTCTGCATAAAGAGTAGATTAAGCAACAAAAACAGCGCGAAAAAAACAGAAAGAACGTACATCTTTCTATGCCTCGTACCAATAAATGCGGAAAAACTACTGAATCAATTGCGATAAAAGTAGGCCGAGACCAACTATACGCATGCACGATCAAGACGCTTAACGCACAGACATGAAGCCACACTCGGTTTACTTTAATCACCATTCCCTAAAGACGCTCGGCATAACCCGCCCGCACGAAATACCGGTACAGACATTACATTTAGTACATACAAAAAAATACTACGAGATATAACGCCACCGCAGGTTATGCAAAGTTTCTTAAGCGTGCATTAATTGATAAGTCAGTAGCAATATGCCTTTCGCTCATGACTTAAAAATGATCGTGACTTAAATATAAGATTAATCAATATTTTATTTTTCAAGTTCGCCAAGATGATTGGTTCAGCGTTGAAAAGCTTGAGGCAAAACGGCTTTTCAATTTTTTAGGAGGTTTAACGAAGCAATATTTTTACTATTCTTGGTTCGTCAAAGACAACTTGCTTTCGTATTAGCGAAAGGATTGAGAACAAAAAAAGTTAGTCTGAGAGCGTAAGTTTTCTGAAGCGGCTAGGAGAAAATTTATGGCCTCCCCGAACATTTTTTCTAAAATGATTCAATCTGTAAAAGAGAAATCAAATTATGTATTAAATTTTTTTAAGCAAAAAGCGCAAGGATCGTCAACAACTAAGCAAAGCAGTGCTCTCTCATCTAATGAGACAACAAACAATAATAGCGGTACTGCTTTGCAAAAAAATCCCTTCGTTATCTCTGCCAGCGCAAATAGTGTTAACTCTACCGGCATTACCTTGCAGAAAAGTATAGACACGAATCAACCTACAGCTTCCCTTGAACCTCCATCCCTTCTTTTAGGTGAGACGCTACGCGAGCTAAAAGCGGTGCACCGAAAGTCCTTGGATTTAATAAATAATGCACAAATTTTCCAACCATCTCGGAGAGAATCAACTTCTACTGTTTGGCTTTCGGAAAAGTTGTGCCAGGATTTAGATAAATTTTTAGAAGATTCGAAAAAATATTTGAGAAAACAGTTAGGTTCATCAACTGAAAAACCGTTTTTTGTAATTCTAAAAGAGCTACCTGAAAATGTTAGGTTAGCACTATCGTCAAAATCAGAAGAAATATCGAACAATCCAAAAACTTCTCTTGAAAGTTTAAAAAAAATAATAACTAGCAATGAAGAATCACTTAAAAATATTCAGAAAAAATCTAAGGAGCTTGCAGATGAAATAGAGAAAGAATTTGAAAACAAAGAATTTGAAAATGAAAGAGTAAAAATTGAAAAATTGCGAAATTTAAGAACGGAAAATCCAAGATTTGGGAATTTATCCGAGGCAGATCAAAGATTTGAAAATTTATCTTTTTTAAAAAATTGGTTAAAGCAGTTGGAATCATCGATATCTTATTTGCGCAAAGGGCTGCTTGATGTAAAAACCTTGAGTGGAATTGACGCAGCCCATACCGAAAGAGCAAGTAATCTGACTGTCGAAATAAAACCAAATAAAGAGGCAAATAAAGATTTAGATTTTTACGCGATGAGCCCAACATCTACTCTCCTGCTCTCGCCAGGATTATCAGCTTACTCAGGGACAACATTAGCCTCCTCTCCACGTCGAGCCCACTTTTCAGAGGCGGATAACGTTATACACATAATCCCGGCAACTAATGCCAAAAATAATCCTGGACAAAGGGAAAGCGACGCTATGCATAAACCGAGCGATGTCCAAACAGAACACGTAAGAGGGAATATTAGAGATCCAGCTAATAGTGCTGTGGGGAAGTCACCAATAAATAATATCGATAATCCTACAGCTGGTCGTCCGCCAATCAGAGGAGAAGTTATAGTAACTTTTACACCCATGAAGGAAGCCCTAAGAATACATGCTGACAATATGCTTGCAGCAGATAGGGTAGCTACAACAAATCCTCATAGCGCTTATTCATTACCCAAAAATGGAAGCTCAGTAAGTTTTAATTCTCGTGGTAATAATGGAGGCCAGGATGCGAAAAGTGGAGAACATTCTCCTCAGAGAAAAAGCAAGGGTCGAGGAGGCCGTTAAAGCTGACTTCAATCACTTCCCATTGCAAATTGCCCTGCACCACACTTCTTCTCTACCGAAAAATTATCTAACAAGCATGAAATGCAGATTAGCTAAAAGGCTAATGTGCGCTTTGATTTTGCTTGCGTATGATGAAAAACATTCGCTAATTATTTAAAGAAGGTTACCTAAATCGTAAGCAGGAGGCATTAACGCCGACAGTACGCTTGTCTTGGCCTTGCTAGCCCTACAGACCTTTAGGCATAAAACCGCCGCCCGATTTATAAAGGGAAGAAAGTCCATGTTTAAGCAAATAGGCCAGGCCATAAGGAAAGCGCTAGCTGCCGCACTCTCTCGTATGCAACGAAGTATGAGGCCTTCGATTGAAGTAAAACTGACACGCCACTATCTATGCCTTTCACTGCCGCAGCGCCTTGGTGGTGAGTTTCATCTGCTGCCAAGGAGGGAACTTGCTGGTCCTTGGCGCTTTTCAGTAGCCTCTGAAAGCCAGAGCTTTATTTTGCAGATGACCAATGCAACTGGATCAAAGGTAAAGCTCGCCCATTTTCCCGATGAAGCTACCGCCCGTTTAGCTCTGGCTAAGCTAAGTCAAGTGTTAATCAATAAGCGCATGACGAAATGGTTGTGGCGCCTTTCTCTGCTGTGTTTAATAGGAGGTTGGATAGGCCATGACAACTCACCTATTCAACCACCTTCTACTAAAGCCTTGCTTGCGGATAGATCACTTGACGCAGCTCTATCAACGGCCAATCTTCAGTCGCCCACTCCATATAGGAATGAAAACAAATCGGCGCCTCCAGCAGACGAGCTTGCCAAAGATCTGTCGCAGCAAATCATCGCAGCGCAGGCAAATGCAAAATACGTAAGGCTAGCTTCCGCCAGCCAATATGAGTTAGGAAATCATGCGCTTGCGTCAAATCCGGACATCTCGGAAATTAATCAGCCAAGTGCTGGATGCAATCCAAAATTTGCCTTCGAGGTAGCACGGCCTTAGCGTCCTTTTAAAGTTTTTCTAATGCGCTTTATTTATGGGGGGAAGTGGTAAGAACGCAAGAATTTATACGCTGGCATAAAACAGCCTTGATTAAGAAAATACTAAAAATAGACTAAGAATAAGAAACATCATTCCAAATCAGTGCGCCTGCACGATCAAAAACATAATGTAAAAACACAGCATAGAAACACAAGGCGCAGGCGTGGCAACGCATTTGAAGATGCGTATCTACAAGATCCCCCAGTAAGGGTGAAGCCAACGAGCCGTAGCATTTTTCGTAAGGTGGGGGGTAGTTAGCTTAAAATGAAGAACCCCAACATTAATGACTACAGGACGCTATTTTTTGTTAGCTAATTCGAGATTTCCCTTAAGTTTTCTATCAATTTTTCCCCCATTCTTTCGCAGCTCTTTTACCCGTTAAAACGACCTTACCTTGTCGGAATGAGCCAGCGCTGGCTATAATCTACGGTTTTTACATGCCGTCGCCGTGACCTTTTTAAGAAATGGGGCATAGCTTTGGCGCAGTAAAATTTAGCTTACAAGCCTGATTTAGCTCGGCTTTTTATCCCCTAAGATAGAGGTATAAAAGAACCATAAAACCAAACATAGAAGTTAGTTAAGTTTTGGTTAGCTTGTTTTTTCTGTGCCAGGGTCAGCAGCTGCATGCAAAATACGCTAATCTCTATAGCCGTCTAGGAGACACGACTATTCCCAATTAAGTTCTTAGAGCCTATCCATAAATTGTCTACACGCTGTTAAATGCGGGAAATTAGCGCACGCGAAACGTAGTGGACATAAACGTAAGTAAAAACTGCTCATTCCGACTAACTAAAAATCGCAGCTTTTTAGGCCATTTATGGATAAGTTTTTAGGCTTACAGAAAAATTTCTGCTCAGGTAAGCAACTCAGCAACTCAAAAAGCCACGCAAGGAAGCCTCATGATTCATGCTGCAAGTAATGCACTTAAGATTATGCTAACCAGCGCTATGTTTATGCTTGCGTTTAACACGCACGCGCTAGAGCCGCAGCGGACGCTCGTCTATTGCTCCGAAGGCAGCCCAGCAGGATTTGACGCAGCCCAATATACGAGCAGTGTGGATTTCGTAGCCAGCTCAACCACGCTTTATAACCAATTAGTCCAATTTAAGCGCGGCGAAACGCAAGTTGAGCCAGGGCTCGCGACCCATTGGGAAATATCACCAAATGGGCTAATTTATACTTTTCATTTACGCCCTGGCGTGAAATTCCATACCACGTCATATTTCAAGCCGACGCGCGATTTTAATGCAGACGATGTGCTGTTCACTTTTAATCGCATGCGCGACCCCAGCATGCCTTTTCAACAAGCCTATCCAGTGCAATTTCCGTATTTTACGGATATGGGGCTTAACAAAAATATCGCCAAAATAGAAAAGCTTGACCCTTATACAGTGCGCTTCACGCTGCATAAAGTGGATGCCCCATTCTTGCAAGACATAGCAATGCCATTTGCTTCGATTTTGTCAGCTGAATACGCGGAAAAGCTGCTTGCCGCGGGCAAAGCGTCCGATATTAATTGGCATCCAATCGGTACCGGTCCCTTCATTTTCCGTAGCTATATAAGAGATTCCACGATTCGTTATGTAGGTAATCTTGAATATTGGAAAAAAGGTGCGGTGCGCTTAAACAATCTAATTTTTTCAATCACTGTCGATCCAGCAGTTCGCGTGCAAAAGCTTAAACGCAATGAATGCCAAGTGATGAGCTACCCGCGTCCGGCTGATATTGTGAGCCTTAAAACTGAGAAGCACCTGGCCCTGCCCAACCAAGTCGGTTTTAACCTAGGTTATGTGGCATACAACACTGAACATAAACCGCTTAACCAAACTCTAGTGCGTCGCGCGCTGGATATGGCGATCAATAAAAAAGCCATTATCCAGGCGGTGTATGGCGGTGTTGGACAAGTTGCGCATGCGCCTATGCCACCGACCCAATGGTCTTACGATAAAACGCTTAAAGACGCACCTTACGATCTGCAAGCGGCCAAAGCCTTGCTTACGCAAGCCGGTTATCCGCAGGGCTTTAGTATCTCGTTATGGGCGATGCCAGTACAACGGCCGTACAATCCGAATGCCCGTTTAATGGCTGAAATGATTCAAGCTGACTGGGCAAAAATCGGCGTACAGGCAAAAATCGTCACCTACGAATGGGGTGAATATATTAAACGCGCCCACAGCGGTGAACACGATACGGTTCTTATCGGCTGGACTGGCGATAATGGTGACCCAGATAACTGGCTAAGCGTATTGCTGAGCTGCAATGCGGTCAATGGCACGAATTTCTCTAGATGGTGCTACCAGCCATTTGATGCCGTATTAACTCAAGCACGTCAAACTACCGACCAAGCTAAACGCGAGGTACTTTATCGACAAGCACAGCAAATCTTTAAACGCGAAGTGCCATTTACACCAATTGGTCACTCAACCGTTTATCAGCCCATCAATAAGCAGGTCAGCAATTTTAAAATTGACCCGTTTGGCCTGACAAGATTTTCTGGCGTAGGCGTAGAGAACTAAAAAAGGGAGGCCTAATCTCCTCTCTTAGAACCTGTTTAGGGTTTTCCTAGGGGCCTTGTGCCGCCGCAGACAGTACAACTCTGTACGGCAAGGCGGTACAAAAGCCCTAGGGAAAGCCTAAACAGGTTCTAACGGACAATCTCACCATGAAAACCAGAAGCAGCAGAAACAAAAAAAGCGGCTACGCTGACTTAGCACCAGACTATTTCCAAGTACTAATCTGGCAAGTTAGCAACCAGCCCGCTGAGGCTTCTGGATCAAACATCTAAAAGACATGCTGCGATTTATTCTGCGCCATATCGGCATGCTATTGCCGACCTGCATCGGCATTACGCTATTTACCTTCGCCCTGGTGCATTTGATTCCAGGCGACCCAATCGAAATCATGATGGGAGAGCGCGCGGTTGACCCTGAGCTGCACGCCGCTGCCATGCATCGCTTTGGGCTCGACGCACCGTTACCTGTGCAATATGCGCACTATATCGGCCGCGCTGTACAAGGCGATTTAGGCACTTCACTTATTACCAATACCAGCGTCTTAGAGGAATTTGCGGCGCGCTTTCCCGCTACCCTCGAGCTTGCGCTATGTGCTCTCCTCTTTGCTGTCATTATCGGCTTGCCAGCGGGCATTGCTGCCGCGCTTAAGCGCGGCACTGCTGTCGATCATGGCGTGATGAGTACTGCGCTCGCGGGTTATTCGATGCCGATTTTCTGGTGGGGCTTAATTCTCATCATGCTGTTCTCGGTCAAGCTTGGTTTAACCCCTGTTTCAGGCCGCATTGCGATTGAATATGACGTGCCAGCCACCACAGGTTTTATGCTGATTGATGCGTGGCTTGCAGACGATAAGGGCGCGTTGGCCTCAGCCTTTATCCATTTGCTCTTACCCGCCATTGTGCTCGGCACCATTCCACTTGCGGTCATTGCACGCATGACCCGCTCCTCCATGCTTGAAGTACTGCGCGAAGATTACATCCGCGCAGCACGCGCCAAAGGCTTATCACCCGCTCGCGTGATCATTAAGCACGCGTTGCGCAATGCCTTAATTCCAGTGGTAACAGTGATTGGTTTACAAGTGAGTACGCTGATGGCGGGTGCCGTGCTTACCGAAACCATTTTTTCTTGGCCGGGTGTGGGCAAATGGCTGATCGATGCAATTAGCCGACGCGATTACCCTGTGGTGCAGGGTGGCATTCTACTTATTGCGCTGGTCGTGATTATCGTTAATCTGCTCGTCGATCTGCTCTATGGCACACTGAATCCACGTATCCGGCATACAAGATAGAACAAACGATGCAAAATAAATAATGAGCGAACTTCAAGCACAGCTTGCCTCTCCTGCCCCAGCCCCAGTTGATCATTTTGCCGCGCTACGCGAATTCTGGCGGCATTTCAGTATGAATCGCGGGGCGCTTGTCGCCGGCGTCTTACTACTCATACTTATCGTGCTTGCGCTGGGCGCGCCCTTTTTCGCACCGCACAGCCCGATCGAGCAATACCGCGATGTGGTCAGAATTCCACCGGCCTGGCTTGAGGGCGGCTCACGACATTTCCTACTCGGCACTGATGAGGCTGGACGCGATATCCTGTCGCGCCTCATCTATGGGGCCCGTCTCTCTTTGTGGATTGGTGGAGTATCGGTATTTCTCGCGCTACTGCCAGGCATTACCCTTGGCCTTTGTGCAGCTTTTTTCCCAGCTTGGTTAGGCACATCAATTATGCGCCTGACCGATATCCTGCTCGCCCTACCCTCGCTCTTACTCGCTATTGCAGTAGTGGCCGTGCTTGGCCCGGGCTTGGCGAATACGACTTTTGCCATTGCAACAGTTGCCTTGCCAAGCTACGTACGGCTCACACGTGCATCCGCCCTGAGCGAGCTGCATAAAGAGTATGTCGTGGCTTCGCGTGTAGCGGGTGCAGGCACGCTCAGACTGATGTTTTCACAAGTACTGCCAAACTGCGCGGCACCCTTGATTGTGCAAGCCACATTAGGTTTTTCTACCGCCATTCTGGATGCAGCAGCGCTTGGCTTTTTAGGGCTTGGCGTGCAACCTCCACTGGCTGAGTGGGGCGCAATGCTCGCCTCCGCACGCGACTATATCGACAGCGCTTGGTGGATTGTAACGATGCCTGGCATTGCCATCTTAGTGACGGTACTCGCCATTAATGTCTTAGGCGATGGCCTACGTGATGCGCTAGACCCACGTTTAAAAAGGACAACCTGACATTGGGTAAGGACTGTGCGCCCAATTTCCGCCTACGTTCGAAGCTGTCAAGCAGCTTCAAACCATAATATAGAGACCCATAGTGCTTGAGTTCCTCAATCTATCAAAGCACAACAAGAGATGGGCAAGGAAGACTTTCTAGATGACTAATAAGCTATTGAAAATCTCCAATCTCTCTGTCGATTTTGACGGCTTAGCCGCAGTAGATGGAGTTGATTTCAGTATTGCACCAGGTGAAGTAGTGGGCGTGGTGGGCGAATCTGGCTCAGGCAAAAGCGTGACAATGCTAGCCTTAATGGGCTTGATTGATGCGCCAGGCAAAGTGAGTGCTGATGCTATCACCTTCGCCGGGCAAGATTTGCTTAACGCCTCACCACGTGCACGCCGCCAACTTACCGGCAAAGATTTGTCCATGGTGTTTCAAGATGCGGCCGCAAGCCTTAATCCAAGCTACACGATTGGCAATCAAATTAAAGAGGTATTACGCCTGCATGAAAGGCTGCGTGGCGCTCAGCTTGAAGCGCGCACACTTGAATTGCTTGATCAAGTGGGTATCGCTGATGCAAAAAACCGGCTCAACGCCTTTCCACACCAATTATCGGGCGGCATGAATCAGCGCGTGATGATTGCCATGGCAATTGCGTGCAAACCTAAGCTACTGATAGCGGATGAACCGACTACAGCGCTTGATGTCACCATCCAAGCGCAGATCATGCAATTACTGATGGATTTGCAAAAACAATATGGCATGGCGTTAATCTTAATTTCGCATGATTTGGCTGTGGTAGCTGAAGTAGCACAACGTGTAGCCGTTATGTATGCAGGCCAAATTATTGAGACCAATCAGGTTCCCGCTATCTTCGACAAGCCGCACCATCCTTATACACAGGCGTTACTAGCAGCGATTCCTGAACATAACCGTGGTGCAAAGCGCTTAGCCGCCCTACCGGGCTTAGTGCCAGGCCGCAATGATCGTCCTAGCGGCTGCTTATTTGCGCCACGCTGCAAATATAGGATTGAAGCTTGCAATCAAGGACGGCCTGCGCTCGCCACTTTAGAGCTCGATGGACAAAAAATAGCGCAAGCGCGCTGCATCAAGCCACTTAATCTTGAAGCACTAGCTGGAGATATGCGATGAATCTTCCCTTGCTTCAGCCCGCCCCCATGCAATCCGAGAGCGTTCTGATTGCTCAGCATTTGAGCAAACACTATACGGTTCGGGATGGCTTTTTTGGCAGCAATGTAGTGAAAGCCCTCAATGATGTGTCATTTGCCGTCACACGCGGTAAAACACTCGCTGTGGTTGGAGAATCCGGTTGTGGCAAATCGACGCTCGCGCGTCAGCTAACCATGATTGAAACGCCTAACGCCGGCTCACTAATACTCAATGGCCAAGCAGTCAACTTTGCCGCTCGTAAAGTGCCTGCTGCCTTACGACAGTGCGTGCAAATGGTGTTTCAAAATCCTTTTGCCTCATTAAATCCACGCAAAACGATTGCCGCTACTTTAACTGAGCCATTGCTCGTCAACACATCACTTGGCGCTGCCGAACGCGCCGAACGCATACTAGAAGCTCTCCATACAGTTGGCCTGCGTACTGAACATGCCAAGCGCTATCCACATATGTTCTCAGGCGGTCAACGACAACGGATTGCAATTGCACGGGCCATGATTTTAAAGCCATCGATTGTCGTGGCTGACGAACCCGTCTCTGCACTTGATGTTTCCATTCAGGCTCAGATATTGAATCTGTTTATGGATTTGCAAGATCGCTTTAACACAAGCTACGTATTTATCTCGCATAACCTATCAGTCGTTGAGCATATCGCCCATGAGGTGATGGTGATGTATTTCGGCAGCATTGCTGAAATCGGTGACAAGCAGACAATTTTCTCCCGTCCTCGCCATCCCTATACACGCATGTTAATGTCGGCCACGCCTGCTATGTATCAGGCTGATAGGCGCGTGAGAATTCCAATTCAGGGCGAATTGCCTTCCCCGCTTAACCCACCTTCTGGCTGCGCTTTTAACCCACGCTGCCCCTATGCCATTGAACGCTGCCGCCAAGAAGCCCCAGCTCTACGCGCAGTCGACGGCCGCATGGTGGCATGTCACCGGGCAGAAGAGATGGATGTGTAAGAACTTGTTCACCCTCTTCAAAAGTGGCTGATATCGGGTTCTGTATTGCATCAAGCCCTTTCACCCCAATCTACAAGTTTTCAGCCAGTTTGGAAAAGCAAAAGATATAATCAGCAGCTAAGGAAACTCTGAATCAAGCCCGCGCAGCTTCATGCCTTTATGCCTAAGGTATATAGTGTCCCCGCCAGCATTGCTTGGTCTCAATTGATTCAGGGCTTTTCTCAGTTAGCAGTTAATTCACTGCCTGACTGGATCGCTAAAGAAAGGTGGCATAAATCAGATGCACAGCATGCCGACTTAGGTAGTGCACAAATATTAGCAGTGAGATACGACGCTGCTATCTGACTTAAGCAAACCTTCCTTAGCTTACCCATTACTGAACGATTGATTAACCTACTTCTTAATTAACTGAGCTCAGTTAATTAAGACCAATCACTTCGGTCTACATTTTTTATGAATAAAAAAGTCTTCGTCAAAACCTTTGGCTGTCAGATGAATGAATACGACTCTGACAAAATGGTCGACGTCTTAGCACAAGCAGAAAATTTTACTCAGACTGAGGTAGCGCAAGACGCGGATATCATTCTGTTCAACACCTGCTCGGTGCGCGAGAAAGCGCAAGAAAAGCTTTTTTCTGATTTGGGTCGAGTACGTGAGCTGAAAGAAAAGAATCCTAACCTGCTGGTCGGCGTTGGCGGTTGTGTGGCCAGCCAAGAAGGCGCGGCGATTATGACGCGGGCGCCGTATGTCGATGTCGTGTTTGGCCCGCAGACTTTGCATCGTTTACCTGCATTAGTTGAGCAACGGCGTCGCACTGGCCAGGCTCAGGTTGATATCTCTTTTCCTGAAATCGAGAAATTTGACCATCTGCCACCGCCACGCACCGACGGCCCAAGCGCTTTTGTATCAATTATGGAAGGCTGTAGTAAATACTGCAGTTACTGCGTCGTCCCTTATACACGTGGCGAGGAAGTTTCAAGGCCGCTCGATGACATATTGACTGAGATTGCTTGTTTGGCTGAGCAAGACGTGCGTGAAGTTACATTACTCGGACAAAATGTGAATGGCTATCGCGGCGTTTTCTCCAAGCAGTCGCATCATAGCGACAGCGAAGAGGCGGGGCAAATTGCCGATTTTTCGACGCTCATAGAATGCGTTGCCGAAATCCCTGGGATTGAACGCATTCGCTTTACCACCTCACATCCAAAGGAATTTACGCAACGCCTAATTGATACTTATGCACGCATACCTAAGCTAGCTAACCATCTGCATTTACCTGTGCAGCACGGTTCAGATCGGATTTTAGCGGCGATGAAGCGCGGCTATACGGTACTCGAGTACAAATCCATCGTGCGACGCCTGCGTGCCATCCGTCCTGATATTTGTTTATCTACCGATTTTATCGTTGGTTTCCCAGGCGAAACGGATGACGATTTTAATAAGCTCATGGATTTAGTTGACAGTATCGGCTACGACGCAAGTTTTTCTTTTATATACAGCCCTCGCCCTGGCACGCCAGCTGCTAATTTAGTCGATGAGACCCCGCATGAAGTTAAACTGGCGCGGCTACATCGTTTACAAGCAGCGCTGGAAGTGAATGAGAAGAAAATCAGCGCATCGATGGTAGGTAAAATTGAATCCGTGCTAGTCGAAGGACCGTCACGTAAAAATGCCGATGAGCTATGCGGTCGCACTGAAAATAACCGGGTTGTTAACTTCTTTGTGCCACCTGCCCAGCACGCGCGCCTAATTGGGCAGCTGATCGATGTCAAAATTGAAAAAGCTTACGCCCACTCCTTAGGCGGCTCGCTGGTCATAGCCGATGAACCTCTTACTCACTTATACGAAACTTAACTTTGCCAGCTCCTAAAAAAACTTCTAACACTTCTTTAGCTTTTACCGCCCCCCAGCAAGGCAATGTGCAGCTGGCTAACTTGTGCGGCCCGCTTGACGAGAATTTGCGCCAAATTGAACAAGCGCTCGACGTCACCCTAAGACGACGGGGACATCAAATTAGCGTAAGCGGTCAATACGCGCAGTTAGCGCTGGCTGCGCTTGAGAAATTTTATAAGCTAGCGAAGCATCCGTTATCGCTCGATGACATTCAGTTTGGACTGCTTGAGGCCCGCCAACGTATGGCCATCGACAATGCAGACCATCCAGATAAAGTGGCGACGACGCTACCGCTTGCAACAGACACTGAAGAGCAATCGGCACTCACACTCTATACGCGTCGCCCTGATTTACGTGGGCGCACGCCGGTGCAACGCACCTATCTAAAAAATATTCTGTCGCACGATATCACCTTTGGCACGGGGCCAGCGGGCACTGGCAAAACCTATTTAGCCGTAGCCTGCGCGGTGGATGCGCTAGAGCGTGACCAAGTTAAACGTATCGTTTTAACCCGCCCAGCGGTTGAGGCGGGTGAACGGCTAGGCTTCTTGCCCGGAGATCTGAGCCAAAAAGTCGACCCTTATTTGCGCCCGCTTTACGATGCGCTCTATGATCTGCTTGGTTTTGATAAAACGAATAAGCTATTTGAGCGACAAGCCATCGAAATCGCGCCGCTTGCATATATGCGCGGACGTACGTTGAATCATGCTTTTATCATCCTCGACGAGGCGCAAAACACCACGCCTGAGCAGATGAAAATGTTTCTTACACGTATTGGCTTTGGCTCAAAAGCGGTCATTACTGGGGACACGACCCAAGTTGATCTGCCACGCGCGCAAAAAAGCGGTCTTGGAGAAGCGCTTACGATTCTCTCTGACATACGCGGCATTGCGTTAACGCACTTTAGTAGTGCTGATGTAGTGCGCCACCCGTTAGTAGCGCGCATCGTTGAAGCTTACGCCGCGCATGCCGACCAAACCAACACACACAAACACCGATGAAACGCCCTCCCCGTCTAGCGCTAACCGTACAATATCCGCCTCGCTTTGCAGAACATAAAGCGCTACTGCCACGCATGACGCTCAGACGTTGGATTAAGGCTGCCCTGTCACGAGATGCTCAATTCACGTTGCGTTTTGTTGGCGAGCGCGAAGGCCTCCGACTCAACCGGACCTATCGAAGCAAAGCAAAAGCCACCAACGTGCTAACGTTTGATTACCCAAGCTACGAAAATGAGCGGGTGCTGAGCGATATTGTTTTGTGTTGCCCAGTTATCGAAACTGAAGCTCAACAACAAAACAAAACCCTCGCCGCTCATTATGCGCACCTGATCGTGCATGGCGTACTGCACGCACAAGGCTACGATCATGACGAAGATGCACCAGCACAAGAAATGGAAGCTCGCGAAATAGATATCCTCACCAAGCTAGGCTTTGCTAATCCCTATTCCCAAGATGAATGACCCTTACCCCAGACACAAGATTGCTGAGCGCCCACGCTCGCTACTTGAACGTTTAACTAATCTGATCTCCCCTGAACCTGAAACACGTAGCGAACTGCTCGAAATTCTGCAAGAGGCACACAGTCGGAATTTAATTGAAGCTGATTCGCTCGCGATGATTGAGGGTGTATTTCAAATGGCTGATTTGTGCGCACGCGACATCATGGTGCCGCGCGTCCAAATTAATGCGATTAATATTACCGATAGCGCTGCCACTTTAATGCCATTTGTGCTGGACAAAGCACATTCACGCTACCCCGTTTATGAAGGTAACCGTGACAACGTGATCGGTATTTTGCTGGCTAAAGATTTACTGCGCTTTTACGCAGAAGAAGACTGCGATATACGCGGCATGCTGCGCCCAGCGGTATTTATTCCCGAATCAAAACGCTTAAATACCCTGCTGCACGACTTTCGAGTAACGCACAACCACATTGCGATTGTCGTCGATGAATATGGCGGTGTGGCAGGACTCGTCACCATTGAAGACGTACTAGAACAGATTGTTGGCGATATTGAAGACGAATATGACTTTGATGAAGACGAAGACAATATTATTCGTTTACCTGATGGCCACTACCGAACCCGCGCCTTGACGGAAATTGAGCAATTCAACGAAGTCTTCGGTACTGATTACAGCAGCGATGAAGCGGATACCATCGGCGGCTTCGTGATCCAACATTTTGGGCATGTGCCGCATCGGGGCGAAAAAGTCAAAATTGACGATTTAACCTTTGAAATTCTACGCAGCGACGCTCGTCAAATTCATATGCTACTGGTGCAGCGTGATTTGAATGAGGCCTCTAGTCAAACTGCTGCACACGAATTATCTGAAGGCTGAAGAAGCGCTGAGCCACATGGGATAAGAGTGAAATCGTCCAAGCGAAAGCTTGAAGGCACTGGTCTATTTTAGTGATGGGGATTTAAAAACACTGACCACAGCCGAGACAAACAATCTCGTCCACGCAGTCAAAACTACGTGCGATCTGCCCGAAGTGCCCCTTCTCTCGAAGGAATTAACGAGTATGAATAAGCACTGAAAAAGCACACTCATTGGAACAACTAAAGGCAATTGACCAACACAAGCCTTGTGGCTAGCTGCAAAACTACGGAAGCGGCATATCAACCCGCATGCGCTTCATCAGGGCAAGTTTGATGGTGTAACAATACGCTTCTACAAATACCTAAATTTTTAGGCGCAAGCATGCGCTTTTTATAAAGCTTGCTGCTACCGCTGCTAAACGTATGAACCCCCTCCCTTCAACTGCCGCAAAAGCTCTGCCCGTGCCGCCCTCTACCCGGACTAAGCACACTCCATTTGCACAACGTTTAGCGCGCTATCTGCTAGGTGCCCTGCTAATGGCTTCAGTCGGGGCGCTCAATACGCTTTCATTTGCACCTACGCCACACGGCGGATGGTTTGGGATTATCATTTTTGCCCTCGGCTGTGCGCTGATTATGCGCACACGCACTGTACGCGAGGCCGCATTAGTGGGAAGCGCGCTTGGTTTTGGTCAATTTATCAGCGGCGTATTTTGGCTTTATGTCAGCATGCACACTTATGGTGAGATACCGACTGTGCTCGCGCTCGCTGCGCTTATTCTGGTTGCGCTGTATCTCGCCCTTTATCCAGCGCTCGCCGCTGTGCTGTGGCGTATTTGCACGCCTAATAATGCTTTAGCGGCAAACTCTGCGACAACATCCAGACTATTTAATTGGCGTAGCAGCTTAGCCTTCGCTAGCGCCTGGACGCTAACAGAATGGCTACGAGGCACTGTATTCACTGGATTTCCTTGGCTGGCCCTCGGTTATGCGCAAGTGGATGGGCCACTCGCGGGCTATGCGCCTATGGTGGGTGTGTATGGGATAAGCTGGCTGCTTGCCTGGCTCGCGGCCTTGCTAGTGCAGGCACTCACTAGTCTTTATGACGGTTTAACCAACCCAAACTCAACCGATACGCTTGTGCGCATAACCGCCCCGCTGATTATCATCGTGGCTCTTATAACAGGTGGAATAAGCGCCGCTAAGATAAGCTGGACTACGCCGCATGGTGCGCCGCTCAGCGTGCGCTTACTACAAGGGAATGTGCCGCAAGACTTAAAATTTCAAGAGCTTAATCTTAATGCCACGCTGATGCGCTATCAGCAGCTCATTACCGCACAAGCTGCTGATTTGATCATCACGCCAGAAACTGCGCTGCCGCTATTAGTCTCGCAGGTGCCGGCTTCATTTGCAGAGGCGATACGCCAGTTTGCTGACCAAACCAACTCAACTATCTTACTAGGCGCAGTAGGCACAGCGCCGACCTCAACCGGCGCGCTTGGATTTACCAATAGCCTGTTTGGCCTAACGCCACATAATGATGAGCTTTACCAATACAATAAGCGTCATCTTGTCCCGTTTGGTGAATTTGTGCCGTGGGGCTTTCATTGGTTTATTGATGCGATGAAAATCCCGCTGACTGATTTTACGCGAGGCGCTTTAGAGCAAAACACGCAGCATATATTTTCTGTGCGCGATCAAGCACTTGCGCTCGGCATTTGCTATGAGGATATTTTTGGGGAAGAAGTTGCCCGCTCCTTGCGGCAAGCATCAAAGCCTGCGAGTTTACTGGTCAACGCGACGAATCTTGGCTGGTTTGGCAATACCATTGCGCTTGACCAGCATTTGCAGATGGCGCGCATGCGTGCACTTGAGACGGGCCGGCCTGTGCTGCGCGCCACGAATACGGGTGCCACCGCAGCGATTGACCACGATGGTCGTGTGCTAGCGCGCTTACCTGTTTTTACGGTTGGTACGCTGAACATACACGTGCAAGGCAGAGCAGGCTTAACGCCCTATATTACTTATGGCAACTTGCCGGTCTTGCTAGTTTCGCTTGCTATCATGTTAGGTTTGGCTGGTCTGCGCTTGCGTCAACAAACCAAGCCCGTTTAAATCCAAATGCTTTAGGGTACGCCCGCAAAGCTACTGCGCGCACATCAGGCGGAGTTGGAAGGTAGCAGGAATCCTGATGTATTAGCGTACACTCCGGTTCCTGCATAGCTTTACCCAAACACGGGCCGCTGCTGATCTTGGCAATCACGCTGATGCTCGCTCGCTACCATTTGAGAACACACCCTAGCTTGTAAAATTTTTATGCTGACCTTCCAACAACTTATCCTCACTCTGCAAACGTATTGGAACGCCCAAGGCTGCGCACTCTTGCAACCGTATGATATGGAGGTTGGCGCAGGTACTTCGCACACCGCTACCTTTTTGCGCGCACTGGGGCCAGAGCCTTGGCGCACTGCTTACGTTCAGCCCTCGCGCCGCCCCAAGGATGGCCGCTATGGCAATAACCCCAATCGCTTACAGCATTACTATCAATATCAAGTTGCGTTAAAGCCAGCACCAGAAAATATCCTTGATCTCTATCTGGCATCCCTGCAGGCACTCGGCCTTGACCTGACACAAAACGATGTGCGTTTTGTTGAAGATGACTGGGAAAACCCCACCCTTGGCGCGTGGGGATTGGGCTGGGAAGTGTGGCTGAATGGGATGGAAGTCACCCAGTTCACTTATTTTCAGCAAGTGGGCGGACTTAACTGCAAGCCTGTGCTCGGAGAAATTACCTATGGCCTTGAGCGACTCGCGATGGCGCTGCAAAAAGTTGAAAATGTTTACGATCTAGTTTGGACTGAATGGGAAGAGCAAGGGGTAAAGCGCAAGTTATTGTACGGTGATGTGTTTCACCAAAATGAAGTCGAGCAATCTACCTACAACTTCGAGCACTCCAACACCAGCTTACTATTTGATTTTTTCAACCATTACGAAGCTGAGGCAAAGCGCCTGATCGAGGTTCCTCTCGCGCTACCTGCGTATGAAATGATTTTAAAAGCTGGCCACACCTTCAACCTGCTCGATGCACGCGGAGCTATTTCTGTTACTGCACGTGCCGCTTATATCGGACGCATTCGCGCCTTATCCCGCTTAGTCGCACAGGCCTACTACAATTCACGCGAAAAATTAGGCTTTCCTATGCTTGGCAAAACGCCTCTACCTACCACATGAATACGAGGGACGCTGTAATACAGCGACACTTTTAAGTTTCAACAGTATAATCAGACCAATTAGTCTGATTGTGGGGTGACCTCATGCAAACTTGGCAATTACAAACCGCTAAAGCCCGTTTAAGCGAAGTCGTTAAAAAAGCACTTCTAGACAAGCCACAAGCTATTACGCTAAGAGGGAAAGATGCTGTTGTGGTGCTCTCAAAAGAAACCTATGACGCGCTACTTAAGCCTAAATTGTCTTTTACTCAATTTATGCAACAATCCCCATTGGTTGGGGTAGAGCTTGAATTAAATCGGGATAATTCGCTAACACGCCAAATTGATCTATGAGCTATCTGCTTGATACCAATGTGCTCTCTGAATTAGTGCGCCCCAAACCTGACTCGAATGTTCTACGTTGGTTCGATGCTATATCGGACGAAGTTTTGCATATTAGCGTACTAACGCTCGGCGAAATTCGTAAAGGAATTGAGCTTTTAGTGCAACACCCTCGCCAAGAAGCCTTACGAATTTGGCTTGAGAACGAGCTACCTAAGCGGTTTGGTGAGCGTGTATTGCCGATTAGCATAGAGATTGCTGATCGGTGGGGGCGCTTACAAGGGACCACAAAGAAACCTCTACCCGCTGTCGATAGCCTTATTGCCGCTACAGCCCTTTATCATGATTTGCGTTTAGTTACGCGCAATAAAAAAGATTTCCAATATCCAGACCTACAACTCGTATGCCCTTGGGATGAATAATTTCACCAGGGTCTTTAAGATGACAATTTTTACCCGCCTAATCACTAGGGCGTGACTGGCAATAAGCTATGAAACCGACTTCCTTAACTCCTGTATCTCCCCTCCCCTCTGCACGCCCTTTACTCGTTGAATTATTCACCGAAGAGTTACCGCCTAAGTCACTTGCTAATTTAGCGCAGGCTTTTGCCGATGGGTTGATGACGCGCCTTGCGGCTTGTGAGCTACTAGCGCCAGAGGCTAGCTACAAAAGTTATGCGACGCCACGTCGTTTAGCCATTGTGATCAGCCAAGTGCACGCTAGTGCGCCAGCCAAAGAGGTACGTGAAAAAGTTTTGCCTGTCTCAGTAGCACTTGATAGTGAGGGCCAAGCCACCGCGCCGCTGATAAAAAAACTGGCGGCACTTAAACTATCGCATTTAACGATTACCGACCTCGAGCGGGCTTCAGATGGCAAAAACGAAGCTTTTTTCGTCACCCGCACCGTGCCTGGCGCAGAGCTACCCAATGCGCTGCAAACAGCCCTTGATGAGACGCTGGCCCAACTACCGATTGCTAAAACGATGAGCTATCAGCGTCCAGATGGCGCGTCGGTGCAATTTGTGCGCCCTGTGCATGGACTAGTGGCGCTGCATGGCGAAGATATCGTACCGGTTACAGCCTTGGGGCTGCGCGCCGGACGTACAACTTTAGGCCATCGCTTTTTATCAACGGGCGAGATAAGCCTTTCTGATGCGCAACACTATGCCAGCACCTTGCACGACAAAGGTCGCGTGCTGGCGAGCTACTCAGCGCGACGGGCAGCTATCCATGCTCAACTACTCGCATGCGCAGGTAATGATCAAGTGCTGATGCCTGCGGCCTTGCTGGATGAAGTGACGGCATTGGTCGAATGGCCAACTGTCTATGTCTGCCATTTTGAAGAAGAGTTTCTGGCTGTGCCCCAAGAATGCCTAATTCTTACGATGCAAACGAATCAGAAATATTTCGCACTCACTGACACAAACGGTCGGCTGCAAGCTCGCTTTCTGGTGGTTTCTAATTTAGAGACCGCAACCCCTAAAGAAATTATCCAAGGTAATGAACGCGTGGTGCGCCCACGTTTTGCCGATGCTAAATTCTTTTTTGAGCAAGATAAAAAACAGCCTCTCGCTGAGCGCCTGCCATTACTTGGCAACGTTATTTACCACCATAAATTAGGTTCGCAATTACAGCGTGTTGAGCGCATACAAGCGATTGCTACCCAGCTAGCACCGCTATTGGGTGCTGACCCTCTACTCGCCGCACGTGCTGCTTATCTTGCTAAAGCTGATTTAACCACGGCCATGGTGGGCGAATTCCCCGAATTGCAAGGGACCATGGGCATGTATTACGCCCGCCATGATGGGGAACCTGAAGAAGTTGGCCGTGCCTGTACCGAACATTATCAGCCGCGCTTTGCTGGCGATGCACTGCCCTCTGCCCTTATCAGCACCGTAGTAGCCCTTGCAGATAAGGTAGAGACGCTAGTTGGCATTTGGGGTATTGGCCTCGTTCCCACTGGCGAAAAAGACCCATTTGCACTGCGCCGCCATGCCTTAGGCGTGTTGCGCATTATGCTTGAGAAAGCATTGCCGCTTGATCTGACAACGCTTTTGCAAATTGGTTATGCACCATTTGCCTCCTTAGCAGAAGTGACTAATCCACTTCCCGCGCTGCTCACTTTTTGCGCGGATAGACTACGCGGTCTATTGCGTGAGCGAGGCTATCAGATCGATGAAATCGACGCGGTTTTGCGCGATGCGCCAACACGCCTCGATGATCTGACCGCACGACTAGATGCTGTGCGCGCTTTTGCCGCCCTTCCAGAAGCGAACGCGCTAGCCGCAGCGAATAAACGCATTACCAATATCCTCAAAAAATCTCCTGGCAACACCTTTGCCGTACAGCCTAAGCTTTTTGCTGAAAACGCTGAGCAGGTGCTACATGCGCAGCTTGAAAAGCTCACTCCCATTGTGCAAACCCACCTAGCAGCAAACCGCTATACCGAAGCACTTTCCACGCTGGCCCATTTACGCTTAAGTGTTGATGCCTTCTTTGAGAAAGTCATGGTCAATAGTGAGGACGAGGCACTGCGAACTAACCGCCTAGCCTTACTCACCCAGCTTCACACGCAAATGAACTGTATTGCAGATCTTTCCAAACTGGCAGCCTAATCCACGTATGTTGGAATGACGAATTGAATTTAATATGGGGCCACAACATGCTGTTGTGGTAATTGCTAAGTTGAGTGGAAGGCAGGTTACGTGGGGGTTCTATATTTAATACAACGAGCACCCCAACCCCAGCCTACGATTTAATTAATCCAGAAACGTAGGGAAATAAACGCTAAATTCAACGGCTTCCAGGACATCCTTGAAAAAAGTAGCTCTTTAAATTTCCACTAGCGGACACGTTGATAGACCCAGTGCAAGATTCTCCATCTCCTGGATACTCAGTCGTGAGCCATTCCTCAAGCACATTAATTCTTTCACGAATTAATTTCGCTCTATAAAGGCCGTAGCACATAGGATGTATTGAACCATAATGGCGAGGATCCCCTGGGTAAGTGGGATATCTCATCTCCAATTGGGCATCGCTGAATTTAATCCATGCAAGCTGAGATGCTTTAAGGTATTTAAGAAAAATAGCATCTTCTTTATATCGAATTTTTATTGATCTATATACACGATTAAGCTCATCGTCGGCTGCATCCACTTCATCGCCAGCGCAACCATTTAGGTCCAGTTGTGACACAGCCTCTTTCCAGCATTTTTTTTGTGTGTGCCCTGAACTAGAATTCCAAGTACTGCAACGTTTTGTTTTCGCTGGCTCAGATGCACAAGCACTGCAACAAATAGCGGCAGTAAACATAACTACGATACGAAGATACTTCATCGATCATTGCCCTCTTTTGAATTTAAGATTTTTAAGGCCTTATCATCGCAACGGGATATAGATCTATCTATTAGAGCACTCCCAAATTAATGCACGCTATTCACTAGACGATATGGACCTCTCACAAGGTGCTCAAGCTTGTAGATTGAGGGTGCCGAAGGGATCCCAACATGCTGCTGTAGTCATTGAAAGATGGTTGCTTTGAGGTGAGCGGTGTTGGGGTTCTGCATTTAATTCTATTTATCACCCCAGCCTTCGAGTTCAGCAATTATTAGTTTTTGCGTACTGCATGCAATACGCCTGGGACTTTGCCAAGGAGGATGAGTGCGCGCTGTACTTGCCGCGTATTAGGAACTTCTACGGTGAAGTGCATCATGGCAAAGCTGCGCTTAGACTGAGCTTTTCCACCCAGCACATTAATTTTTTCACGCACCAAAATTTCAGAAATATCGCGCAGCAAACCTGGACGATCTACGGCTTCAACTGAAAGGTCGACGATGTAGCCAGCCTCAGCTTTGCCGCTCAAGGCTTCGGTAGACCAGGAGGTTTGCACAATTCGCTCAGGCGCACGCTTAGCCAAACGTGCAAAGCTTGGGCAATGGGCACGATGAATCGAGACGCCTTTACCGCGCGTGATAAAACCTGAGATTGCATCAGGTGGCGCTGGATGGCAGCAGCGTGCGAATTGGCTGGCTAGCGCCCCAACACCCACCACTAATACGCTATTTGCCGCACCTTTTGTTGCGTGCGGATTGCTGTTTTTTTTAGGGATGATGGAAGTAGTCGTTTCCAACGGCTCTTGAGTAGCTTGAATAGGTGCCTCGCGCAGCACTTGTTCGACGTGCCGTAGACTAAATTCCTCTTTGCTAAGCGCAGTGAATAGCTCTTCCGAAGTTTTAAAATTCAGCTTAGCAGCTAACTCATCAAGATTGACCGAGGTCTTGCCTTCACGCTGCAAGGTTTTTTCAACCAGGGCGCGTCCTTGTGCAATATTTTCTTCAGCTTCGATGGCGTTAAACCACGCCCGTACTTTTTGTTTAGCGCGAGCACTATGCAAATAGCCGTGCTGAGCGTTAAGCCAGTCACGCGATGGCCCCCCTTGCTTAACAGCAACAATTTCTACCGTTTGACCATTTTGTAAAGCTGTATTAAGCGGCACCATGGCCCCATCAATGCGTGCGCCACGGCAACGATGGCCTAGTTCGGTGTGGAGGTAATAAGCAAAATCCACCGGCGTTGCTCCACGTGGCAGCTCAACCACTCGCGCCTGTGGAGTTAGCACGTAAAGACGATCATCCAACGGGATTGGCTGTAACGGCTCTAAAGATTTGGCATCAGCCGTAGCCGGCTTACTCGATACTAAGTTATCGGTAGTCTCAGTTTTCCAAGCTACCAGTTGGCGCAGCCATGCAATCTTTTGATCGTACTGACCAGCAGCTGCGAATTGCCCGCGGTAACCTTTGCTACCAGACTCCTTATAGCGCCAATGCGCAGCAACACCGTATTCAGAAAAGCGATGCATTTCGGTGGTGCGAATTTGCACTTCTAGCGCACGCCCTTCATCATCCAACACGACCGTATGCAGAGATTTGTAGCCGTTCGGCTTAGGGCGCGAAATGTAATCATCAAACTCTTTAGGAATAGGCTGCCAGATATGATGCACAATGCCCAATACGGCATAGCAATCTTTCACATCATCCACAATCACACGAAAGGCATGCACATCGTAAAGCTCAGAAAAATCAATTTGCTTGCCGCGCATCTTTCGCCAAATGCTATAGATATGCTTAGGGCGGCCACTTATCTCGGCTTTGATCTCAGCCTTTTGCAATTCGCTTTGTAAGCGCTTAATCGCCTGTGCAATAAAGGCTTCGCGCTCCACGCGCTTTTCATCAAGCCAGCGTGCAATGCGTTTATAGGTCTGCGGATCTTCAAATCGAAACGCCAAATCCTCAAGTTCCCATTTCAACTGCCAAATTCCGAGTCGATTAGCTAAGGGTGCGTCTAGATCGAGCGTTTCTCGAGCAATTTCAGGCTCAAGCGGGACTTTTTGCGCAGCGTGGTAACGCAGAGTTTGCAAACGTGACGCTAACCTGATTAGCACAATGCGAATATCTTGAGAAAAAGCCAACAGCATTTTGCGCAGCGCTTCAACCTGGGCACGGCGCTGCTGCTTGATATCGCGCTGTGCCCGGCTGGCCGTTAGAGAATTGGCAGCCTTTTCCCCTGCTATGCTGAGTCGCATCAGTTTGCATACGTCAGCGACCAGTTGCGCCACTTCTGCTCCGAAGCGCTCGGTAAATTGCTCATTAGCAATTTCGACGTGAGCCGCAATCGAAAACAGCACTGCCGCAGCTTGTGCAGCATGGTCAGCCTTTAAGGTTTTGAGAATACGCAGTGTGCCAAGCGCATGCTCAACTGCGCCCTCGCCCGAAGGCAAGTGCAGCTGATCAGCATGGGCACGCACAAAGCGCAGCGCATCGCTCAATAAAGGTGAGTCGGATTCAGGTGATAAAGACTGAGGAGAATTCATTAAGCAACATCATTGCAAATTTTTGCTCTATTTAGGGAAACGCTAAATAAACCGCGCGTTCTGTCATACCTCTGTGCTATACCAGTGTGCTGTTTACATGAGAATTTTTTACTTTCAGTCTATTTAGGTAAGGGCTGAATAATTCGCAGCTTATTCAGCCCTTACCTAAAGCTTCATTGACGCGCTTAACATTTCACAAGACGACGCAATTAAATAAAATTTAAACAAAGCACGCCTAAGTTATTGTTGAAAATTGCCAACCAGAAGCAAAATCTTAGCTAGATAAAGCCAAATATAGGCACAAAAAAACCTGAGCATAAATGTAATAGACAAAAGTTTTAGCTAGTTTTTTACCTGGGATTACAAACTTCTAATAAGTTTTCTAAGTATTTTTTAGCGCGCTTAAGATAATTTCTATCAATTTTAATTTCAATATGAGCCAATAGCTCGCTTGATAATTAAAAGAACCATGAATGGCAATGTAACGCACATCCAAGACTTGGGAAAGCTGGCAAAATGGCTATCACCCTCATACCCAGCTTTTGCTTCGCAAAACCTGCCTACCTCTTCGCTAAGAAAGCCATAATCTAAGCAAATATCAGCGTTTGCCTATATCTGTTGACGCTTTCAGAAGACGCTACATAAATCGCGAGCGAAGAAAACCGATGCTGGCAAAGCGCTAGTACAACAAAAAGGCATAATGCGCTTGCATCGCCTCTCACAGATTCTGAGAAATAGACGCAAAAGTATATGCTTTTACTTCTGAAAGATTTATTCGAAGCACATCAAAGTTAGTGACAAGGTTGCGGGCAGCCTCTTGATTGCTAGACAATCTATTAAATAAAAATGAATCGCCGCAAGGATGCGCATGACCTCTTCTTCCCCAACCTCCCCCCTTATTCAGCAGTATGGCCCACGCGAATCGATGGAATATGACCTGGTCATTGTCGGTGGAGGCCCAGCAGGGCTCGCTGCAGCCATTCGAGCTAAGCAACTTGCGCAAGAAAAAGGCAGTGAAATTAGCGTATGTGTGCTGGAGAAAGGTGCGGAGATTGGTGCACACACATTATCAGGCGCGGTGATGGATCCCGATGCCCTGAGCGAGCTAATTCCTGATTGGCACGCGCAAGGCGCGCCCCTTAAAGCTTTAGTGACAGAGGACCGCTTTCTTTTTTTAACGCGCAATAAAGCGTTTCAAGTGCCTGATTGGTTACTGCCAGATAATTTTCAAAATGGCGGCAATTATGTAATTAGCTTGGCGAATGTAGTGCGCTGGCTTGGCACCGTTGCTGAAGCGCATGGCGTAGATATTTTTGCCGGCTTTGCAGCCACTGAAGTTTTATATAACGACGCTGGCGCAGTCATTGGCGTAGCCACTGGCGAGATGGGGATAGGACGTGATGGCGAACCCACTGAGCGTTTCCAATTGGGCATGGAATTGCACGCCAAGTACACACTTTTTTGTGAGGGCGCACGCGGTCATTTGGGGCGTCAGTTGCAGCATAAGTATCAATTAAATAAGCATAGCGACCCACAAGTTTATGGACTTGGCATTAAGGAATTGTGGGAGATTGATCCAGCCCAGCATCAAGCAGGCTTGGTTATTCATAGTGCTGGCTGGCCGCTTGACAATGCCACCTATGGCGGTGCCTTTCTCTACCACTTGGAAGACAATCAGGTAGCCGTAGGCTTGGTCGTTGGGCTTGGCTACGCCAACCCTTACCTGTCGCCGTTTGAAGAGTTTCAACGCTACAAAACACACCCTGCGATTCGTCATTTTTTCACCGGGGGTAAGCGTATTTCATACGGTGCACGGACAATTGCCGCGGGTGGGCTTAGCTCCTTGCCCAAACTCGTGTTTCCAGGCGGTGCACTGGTTGGTTGTGAAGCAGGTTTTCTCAATGCGGCACGCATCAAAGGCAGTCATGCTGCCATTAAAACCGGCATGCTGGCCGCTGAAGCAGCATTTGACGCCTTACGAGCAGGCCGCCAAGCTGATTCACTAGATGCCTACCCACAAGCCTTTAAGCAATCATGGTTGTATGACGAGCTGTACCAAGCACGCAACTTTAAGCAATGGATGAGCAAAGGCTTAGTGGCCGGTACATTAATGACTGGGGTTGAACAAAAGATTTTCGGTGGCAATGTGCCGTGGACACTTCATCATCGCCTGCCCGATCACGCTTGCCTGCGACCTGCCGCACAATTTCAACCCATCGATTATCCGAAACCAGATGGCACGTTGACTTTTGATCGGTTGTCATCGGTGTTTCTGTCGAATACCAATCACGAAGAAAATCAGCCTGTACATTTAACGTTGAAAGACCCGAAAGTCCCCGTCGAGGTCAATCTACGTACGTATGCCGGACCAGAGCAGCGTTATTGCCCAGCCGGTGTTTATGAGTTTGTGGCAGATGATCAGGTCAGTCCTAATGCTGCACCCAACGCACAGCGCTTACAAATTAACGCGCAAAATTGTGTGCACTGTAAGGCGTGCGATATTAAAGACCCCACGCAAAATATCGTTTGGGTAGCACCAGAGGGCGGTGGTGGACCGAATTATCCAAATATGTAAGGAAAGTTTTCAAAAAAATCCAACACCTAGCTTTTTTAAACCCAGGAGGATTTTAAAATCCTCCTGATAATCTAAGTAGATTATAGTATTTTTCAGTTTCTTCCCCACTCCGCCGCTTTTTGATCTGGTGTTTTAGCTAATTCTTGTTAATATGCGCGGCTATTTACAGTCGATGCTTCCTCCCAACGATTACAGTCTCCCCTTTTGCCGTCGCGTTTCCCTACGCCCGTCATAGCCTATTTGCAGAGGAATTAACCCACCAAGAGTATATTCATATTGGATGCGTAACAAAAAACCTGCCAAATTGAAAAGCTTATATAGGGTAGTTACAAGAGCCAGAATTTCTTAATTGTAGATATCGAATAATGCTGCTTATAGCACGAGCCAGACTGATTCGTTTTTATAAAGACGAATAAGCATATAGCGAGAATATAGAAAATTCAATTGGAATAATAATTGCATAAATAGAAATTATTTTAAATAAGACAGTATGCCCTGAAGCTGTATTTAAAGAGCGTGCGTCAAAATATATAAATTCTTTTTATAGAAATAATTAAAATTCTGGAGACAAATTTTGAGTCTTAATTCCATTACGAAAGCATACTTTTTGAGTAAGCATTCCTATATTTTTTCTAACGTCGAGCCTCCACCTTCTCAAAGATTACAAAAAAAAACGCCCGCAGAATCACAAGAGGTTGCTTTTCCACCAACTTCAGTAGCACAACGTATCTATGAGATTACCGAGGTAATGGCAAAGATCTTTGGTTGGTCATTGAAGGGCGTAGATCAAGCGCAACAAAAAAAAACGCCCGCAGAATCAAAAAAAATTGCTCCACCCCCAACTACAGCGGCGCGACGTGTCTATGAGATTACCGAGTTAATGGTAGAGATTATTGCCTTGTCACTAAAGGGCATGGATCAGGCTCAAACCGTAAAACGACTAGTTGAACTGAAGAAATCCGACAGCCTAACTCGGAATATTATTAATAGGTTGCTAACAACTTCAGAAGAATGCGGCATAGCAGCGCAGCATGCGTGGAGCAGAGAGTCCGTCCAGCGTTTTATTAAGAAAAAAGGGTTTTTTGATCAACCATGCGTACTTAGAAATAATGATCCATTATATACTGACTTAGTAAATAATATTAAAAAAATTTTAAATCCCATAGATCGCTTATCAGCCACTCTCCAGTCATCATCTATAAAGCATTTATCATGGAATGTGTTTATTCCAAATAATCATAAAGAAGACCCCATTATTTTAAATGCTTGCGTCCATAGCAAGTATAATATTAAGGTTATATTTTATGCGTTACTCGCCGCCACAAAACATCAAAAATCCATTAAAAGCTTAGATATAAAAATATTAAATTCCGGGATCCACATCCCTTCGATCGAACTAATCAAGCAACTTGCACTGGCTATCCAATATCCTTTTATAAAAATTAGAGAGCTAGCTTCTGGGGAAATTGAAGAATATATAAGGCCTGGAAAAATTACCCTATCCTTAAAAAATAATGGTAATTTTTTGCCATCTCATATGAAAGAATTAGGGGAAGCATTATATGGAAATAATTCCCAATTAATCATTGAGGATAATCCAACCGTTGAAAAATGTATAGCGAATCTAGCAGAAGGTCTTCAATATACGTCTATTTCTATGCTTTCGTTAAATAAAGTGGCAAGCGGCAACACATGGTTTCTTGATTTAGAAGACAGGCTTCCCCCCACACTTCGTACGTTATCACTAGAAAGCAATGATATCAGCAACGAAGGAGTTAGAAATTTAAACAGAATTTTAACTCCGAATATAAAAAACATAAACTTATCAAACAATTTGATAACCGATCTGCACGAAGAAAATAAAGAATACAATAATGGAATATTAGACGTTATCTTTGATTTAATAAAAAACAATGGAATTAGAATATTATTTTTATCTAAAAATAATTTCAAAAGAAATGCATTTGATTATTTTTTAGAAAGAATTTTAGAAACAGAAATAATAATCTTAAATTTAGAGAAAAGTGAGGAAGCTATATATTGCAATGATGGAGGCATACGCAGAGTAAAGGGACCTACATACAGAGAAGAGCATAAAAAAAATAAAAGTGAGGAATACGCAAAAATTGTGTCTAGCACAAAAGGATCTCATCTAAAGCATTCTTTTTTAGATGATATAAAATTAAATTATTTAGCATAAAAATTTTTTATGCACTTCAAAATTGATGCTTATTTTTTCCTTTGAGAAAAATTCACATTTAATTTAACGTATTTCTGATTGAGGCAGATATATTTCCATTTATTGGAATGCAAAGGTTCTTAATTGCCCAAACCCCAACTACTCTAGAAGACCCAACGCAACCATCTCTAAAGCATGCCCTCAATTGCCACAACAACAGTTGAGGTGAAGTGAGGTATTTAATTCAATACCTCACCCCAGGAATAGGCATTTATGAAATAGATGCTAGAAATTAGCTTAGGAGGTGCGTTGTACATCGCCGCACTGCCCCCGATGACGCAGCGCATGATCAATCAGCACCAGCGCGAGCATTGCTTCGGCAATGGGGGTGGCGCGGATTCCAACGCAGGGATCATGTCGCCCTAGGGTTTTGATCAGCGCTGGTTCGCCCACTTTATTAATCGAGCGTCGCTCGGTACGAATGCTTGAAGTTGGCTTGAGCGCGAGCGATACAACAATATCTTGTCCACTCGAAATGCCGCCGAGTATGCCACCTGCATGATTACTCAAGAACCCGTTGGGCGTGATTTCATCGCCGTGCTGTGAGCCGCGCTGTGCGACGCTTGCAAAGCCTGCACCAATTTCTACCCCTTTGACAGCATTAATGCCCATCATGGCATGAGCAATATCAGCATCCAATCTATCGAAAACAGGCTCACCTAGCCCGATTGGCACGCCACTCGCGGCAACTGTAATACGTGCGCCAATTGAATCACCGTCTCGGCGCAGCGTATCCATATACGCTTCAAGCTGCGGGACAATTTCCGCATTCGGTGCGAAAAATGGGTTTTCCGAAGTAAATGCCCAATCGACAAAAGGAATCTCAATCTCGCCAAGCGCTGCCATATACCCACGTACTTGCACGCCCAGATGCTCGCTTAACCATTTCTTCGCCACCGCTCCCGCTGCCACCACAGGCGCAGTTAGGCGAGCAGATGAACGGCCACCTCCACGATAATCACGGATGCCATATTTATGCCAATAGGTATAGTCTGCGTGGCCGGGGCGAAAAGCCTCGGCGATCTCGGTGTAATCTTTGCTGCGGTGGTCAGTATTGCGGATTAACAGGCAAATCGGGGCGCCTGTCGTCGTGTCTTCAAAGACACCTGAGAGAATTTCTACTTGATCTGCCTCGTTGCGCTGCGTGACATGCCGTGATGTGCCCGGTTTGCGGCGATCCAAATCACCTTGAATATCATTCACGGTTAACGTCAAACCAGGCGGACAACCATCAATCACACAGCCAATCGCAGGTCCGTGTGATTCACCAAAAGTTGTCACTGTAAAAAGCGTACCAAGTGTATTGCCAGACATATCACTCTCTACCAAAAATTAGAGTCGCTATTATGCCAGGCAAGTGCCGTTGCCTGATTGTTTGCGTTTGCTGTCAGCTTCTTACCCTTGGCTAAACTAGCTTTTTACTCAATGTCCTAGCCCTACTTTGGTCGATCCATCTTCAGTTGATGGCCAATCGCGAATATAGGCTTTCAGTAAGCGATTTTCAAAGTCTTGCCCCTCCACTACGGCCTTCGCTACATCATAGAAAGAGACAACGCCCATCAGCATGCCCTTATCCAAGACGGCCAAATAACGGGCGTGTTGCTCAAGCATCATGCGCCGCACTTCATCCACTTCAGTCTCAAGGGTACAAGTTAATGGATGATCATCCATCACTTTACGCACCGTGGTAGTACCAATGGCTCCACCATTTTCATGCAACTTGCCGATAATTTCACGGAAGGTAACCATGCCGACAAGCTGCCCACTTTCCATTACCACCAGCGAGCCAATATCGTGCGTTGCCATACTATCGATAGCCTCAAGCAGCGGCGTATCAGCCGTTACCGTAAAAAGCGCATTACCTTTTATTTTTAAAATATTACTGACACGCATCACGATCTCCTGAAAACCTATTTCAACTTTCCTCAACATGCTTGATAAGAAAGGGGCAGCGCTATATCCCCAAAGCTTGTGTTTTCGTATTGTGCACACCCGTTAATCAACTGACAATCTTTAAGCGAATTGCTGGATAAATTTTAGTAGATTAGATTGAAGAGGCGCTCAATAAACCAGGAGTGGTGCCATGCTGCCGCTCCTGGTTTATTAACCTTTACTTAACCGTACGGCCCAGGGAAAATTTGCGAGCGTCCACCTTTGCCAGGAAAGCACTTAAGCTTTACTTGAGAAGGCGAAATAACCCACATTTGTCCTTTTATATTTGCACGCTCTGCTCTAGGGTCATGAAAAGCATCAAAATAATAATTCTTAAGCTCATCGGTATGTGCTTTTAATACGCCTCTTGTATCAAAACCAGAGATTATTTCTGAGTGATTATAAAATATCACTCGCCCCGTACCTTGCGGCTCACAATAATAATTTTCATGCGTATTATCTAATTTCTCGAAGCTATAAACATGCTCACCTGCAATATAGCGATCGCTATTATTGACCTGGCTGTAGCTAGTACAACCCAGGAAAAAACTAAGAAAAAACAGAAATAAATGATTAATTTTCACCTGACGTCCTTTTTGAGTTTATTTTTAATAATATAAAAATCCGATATCATTAATTAAAATATATTTATAGCTTCAGTTAGCCCCCTTTTTTTCACTAGCTTACATTGAAAAAAAGTCTACCTAAGTCGAGGGCAAAACATGTTGAGGTGGCAAGCCGATTTAGCAGACTTTCCTTAACTAACTCCCTTCTTGTTGCCTGATTGGCAGCGCCCAATAGAAGCTTTAGGTTGGCTCATTAATCAGCTCAGCAAGTGTTAAATTCATTTCATTGCTCTTCAGCGCCTTATTCAGTTTTTGGCTATCTATTTGTATAGCTGTCTGCTCAAGTTGAGCAATAAATTTAGCGCGGTCAATAACAAATAAATCAAAAAGCGCTGATAGCATAATCCGCTGTGTTGGAAAGATTAATATCCATTTTTCAGCCATGCCTTCTCGCTGTAGCTTAGCAACCCATCCACGCGCTTCAAGCTTAGTGAGCAGCAGTGTCGTGGTTTCAATGCTGCGCTGCACAATTTTTACCAGCTCAGTTATCGTACAGCCTACTGCCCTATTCTCTTGCGCTTTCTCAAGGCTAACGAGCAACTCAAGTGCATCTAGTAAATCGCTCCCCACAAAACGTGGACGCTTCAATTCACCCATTCGGATCGCTGGTAAAGCAGAGGTCAGTACAGCGCCGCCCAAAGTGATAAGCCAACTCAAATATACCCATAATAAAAAAATTGGTACTGCAGCAAAAGCCCCATATACAGCAGCATAAGTGGGAAATTGACGAATATATAAACCAAAGCCACGCTTTGCACCTTCAAAGGCAACGGCCGCCACTATGCCGCCAATCAACGCATCACGCCATCTCACGCGGCAGTTAGGCAAATAAACATATAAGGCTGTCAAAGCCAATACCGAAAGCGCCAAAGTCGCACTACCCAACAACCACCTAGCAGCTAAGGCATCCGTATGAGTCGCGAGTAAAGGCTGGCTGACCAGATAAGATGAAATCGAAAAACTCACACCCAATAAAATTGGCCCAAGTGTGATACTTGCCCAATACACCAGCACACGCTGCGTAAGTGGCCGTGGTTTGCGGACACGCCAAATTAAATTGAGCTCAGCTTCCACCGTCATCAGGGTAATAATCGATGTCCCCACGAGCGCCAGTGAGCCTACCGTAGTCAAACTTTTCGCGTTGGCGGAGAACTGATTCAAATATTCAAAAATTTGATTGCTGATTTGCGCTGGCATTAAATGTTCAGCTAAATAATTTTGCAGCTCAAGCTGAAATGAGGCAAATAGAGGAAATGCTGTAAAAATAGCAAAGCCTACAGTGAGCAATGGGACTAGCGCTAGCACCGTAGTAAAAGTCAGGCTGCCAGCGACTTGCGCGAGACGATATTCGCTACTACGCTTTGTCATGAAACAAATAAATCGTTTAATTAAACCAAGCTCGCGGCAAAACTTGCACCAAGCTGTCTCATACATGTAAGTTTTATTCGTTGCTTTCACTCATTAGCCTTTATGAAAGATATCCTTGTTTTATATTACAGCCGACACGGCACAACACGAGAGTTAGCCCTTTGCCTTGCACAAGGTATCGATAGCGTACCCAGCGCACAAGCGCGCATACGCACCGTCCCGCCCATTTCTACCGTATGCGAAGCAACACAATCCGATATCCCGGCTGACGGCCCACCCTATGTCGAAGTACGCGACCTTGAAGAATGCGCAGGCCTGGCACTCGGCTCACCAACGCGCTTTGGCAATATGGCGGCGCCACTTAAGTATTTTCTTGATACGACTTCGCCACAGTGGGCTTCAGGCGCACTGATAGGCAAACCCGCCTGCGTCTTTACCTCAACCAGCTCCTTACACGGTGGGCAAGAAAGCACGCTTTTATCCATGATGTTGCCTCTTTTACACCATGGCATGCTGATCGTTGGCATTCCCTATGCCGAAAGCGGGCTTACCTCTACCCGTACAGGAGGCTCACCTTACGGCGCAAGCCACTTCGCTCCGGCCAGCGGCAGCGGTAATGCTGTATCACAACTCATTTTAAGTGACGAAGAAAAAACCCTAACCATAGCACTTGGTAAGCGCCTGGCAAACATAGCGCTCGCTCTACCCTCTTCTTTATAACTGCAAATGATATTCAGAATAGAGGATAAAAAAATGCGCTCAGAAATAAATAATTAAACCCAACGGCAGCGATGAAACGTAGCGAAGTCAATTTAGGCGCCCCGAAAACCAAACGTACCGTTCAGCCATCTGTTTTTTCCTGGGATGGCGATACACTCGTCCTCAATATTCTCGGCAAGCCAAATGCAAAACAGAATGCTATTGGCAAGATCAAAGGGCATCAGCTTAAAGTCAGCGTCACGGCTACGCCCTGTGATGGCAAAGCAACTGATCATATGGTGCGCTTCCTAGCAAGAGAATTCGGCGTACCAAAATCAGATATTGAGGTCGTGTTTGGCCGCATGAATGTCAATAAGCAACTGCGTATCAAATCCCCTAAACAGCTTCCCGCTGTTATTGGGCAGCAAGAATTGTGTTGAGCGCGTAATTTGAGCGCTCAACATACTGCCCTACTCAGTGAACTGTATCCGTAATAGTTGAAATCACGCAGAAATAACGTTGTACTTGCTAGTCAGGAAGACCAAAGTAATTTCGAAGATAAGGTCATCAAAAGCCTGGCCAAGGCACGGCACCTCACGACTTGAGTTATATCGCTTCGCTTTAAGGCACGGATATTCGCTCTTACTATATTGTGTAATAGGGTGTTTATTTAAGCTTTAAAAAAAGAATAAAACTAACCATAACGTCCACATGCCACTGAATCACTGCACTCGAGCTGCCCCCTACGCACCGCGCAACTATCCAAGAACAAATCTAAATACGGGGCAAAGCTCTTCGATAGGGGAAATTCATTCGTCTCAGCACTCAAATTTACAAATTTCAAATGCGCCCAATTCTTTTACTATGGGCCGACCATTTTTATTTCCCGAGCAAGTATGGGGAGAAGAGCCTGATGCTATTCCTGCACCCTTTGCAGAAACAAGCGAGCATTCTGCGCTGCAGCCTTCTATTCAAATAAATAACTGCTTCCCTCCTTCTTACTTTTTCGAAACAAGTAAGGCTTTTAGCCATTTATTTCCGAATCAATTTACTTGGAATCCTCTTACAACCATTGGCCCTAATTTAATTCAACAAGATATTTGCCACGCTAATTTACCTTTAGCAGAGGAAGAAGGCGATACATCACCAGGCCAGTCGCTTAATACTATAGACCCAGCTTTGCAGCTGCTATTAAATCCAATAAATGGCAATGGCACGATGCACGGAGAAAAGGTTGGAAGCGATGAGGAAGCCATACAAAGGCTCTTTAGTCATACTCATGAGGAAAAAATTAAGGTTAAGGGTAAAGGTAGTTCAATTCAAAATTTCTCCTCTCAGAATGAATCGGCTGCCATCACAAAGGCGAAAAAAACCTCTACAAAGAAGACATCTAGAAAAAAACAAAAAAACGATAATGCTGTCTTCCAGGAAATTTCACATCCTTCCTCTCAATTTTCAGGCCCAAATAGTGGCGCAGTAAATACTACAGCGGGTGCACCGATTATTCCGAAGCATATTACTGAGCAAGAAATTAAGACTAAGAATGAAGATAATTTAATTCAAACTCTTTTCTTTAATAATAAAATAAATCTCAAAAGAGCAGAACAAAATCGCCTTGCACAGAAGACATTTAGAACCAAACAAAAAGCATATATGACAGATTTAAAGATAAAAAGCGTAAGACTAGGAGAATTAAAAAATAAAATCGAACATTTAATAGAACAAGTAAATCAATTAGAACCACAACAAAAATTAAAATTTTTAGAAATATTGAAGAAATCGGATTTGATTAAGGAATAAACTAAACTAGTTATTTAGTCTGATGGAGCTGATGAAATGGATTGACTTAAAAAGGTTAAAGATTTTTTGAGAAACATTGATAAGATATTTCTATAAAATATTGCAGGTAAAAAAATGCAAATGCTCAACTGTCCGCCAAAAAATAAAACTGCATTTTAATGGGGGCAATATCCACTGCCTCAATCAAAAAAGCCTTCTACTTGTGGGCAAAAAGATAAGCCTAGAAGCCAAGCCACCTGTTTACTTCATCCACGTATTGAACCTCATCCTCCAGTGCATTTGTAAAAACTGACTTTCTACAGCTTAGAAAAATTCAATGCAGGCGCAGCTAGTGCGGAGCAGAAAAAAATATTTCGTTTTATCGTCAAAGCATACATTATCAGTACGCAGATTGGGATCCGATGAAATAAACTTTGGACAGAGAGTAAATATTTTTTGGATGCGTGCTATGTACAGAAAAAAACAGGCTGCCATGACCTCAGGAAAGCCATTTAATATTGCAGATGCAATCCTAGAAAAAAAACAATCTCACCCCCCTTTATCTAGCGACTTGACTCCTGTACAAAAAATTATTAGTCAAGCTGTTACAAGTGATAAATATTATGCTGAAATAGGTAATATTTTAATTAAGGAAGGAATAGCTAAAGATAAGGCTGCAGCAGCATTTTTGATTAATACCGCCTTTAAAGAAAGGCCAGAAATTGAGAAACAATATAATATTACATCCACGTCCCAAAAAAAGAATAGTGTTATTGCAGATGCCTTAAGATATGGCTTCAATAATAAAGATATAATTTCTATTATATTAATTACCAGAAAATTTGAAATTACGTATGCACAAGCTAAAAATGCAGCGAATAATTATAAAAACAAATACAAAAACACAGAATCTGAAAAAGACCCAGAACAATACGCGCAAGGACGGAAAAAATACGAGGAACTGATCAAAAATAATCAAGATAAAATTGAGAAATTCAAGCAAACATATCAAAACAGCCTCAACAACAAAAGAAATGGGAGTACGCTAGGAGAAAATAGCCCAGACAGTCAACCTGCTACTTTAACCTCCGAGAAACCTTCCCACCGTAAGAGATTACGCCATTAAACCACTGCTTTAATGGCGTAATCTCTTACTCAAGAAATACTTACATTGCACGCTGGCATAAAACCGTCTTTCCTAATGCGTTTCATTTTTTTCAGCTTGCTCAAGCAATTTATTTAGACAGGCTTTCATAAAATTGCTTCACTAACTCTTCAATAAGATATTGTTGATTATTTGGCAAAGTCTCAATTCTCTCTATCAGCTTTAATGCATGCAACGAAAGTGATTGCTTTATTTCTAGCATCCTCATTGGTGGCCAATACTCAGCCACACTTAACCATTGCCGAACAATTGTGTAGTCACTCCTTAGCCATAATCCAGATGGTCAAGGAAAATTTTTGTCATTCGAAAAGGATGCGATCACTAAGCATGTACGGTTTCCAGCGTCTAATTTATGCCGGTAAAAAAATGGCTCAAAGGTACATTCGATACCTCAAAAGGGAGAGTGATAGTCCCACTAACTAAGCGCGAATACAGAATAACCCCAAAATTGCTGAACAAAATAGAAAAGGCTATCCCCCTCCCTTCAATTGAGAAATTTTATTCTTATCTCTTATTTTGTATTAAGCAATTGCTCATTCATGCCGAGCACTTACAGGCAAGCTAACCCTTCTTAACAAAAAATCTTACAGTGCGTAATTTGGTGAAAATAGCGTGGTGTTAATCAATTTCACTTTATCGCGTAATTTTTTACAGGGGGTTTGCAGGGTATAGGTGGTAACAGAAAATATTAATGTCATTGCCTTATATAGAAAAGGGATAAAAAGTTATAGGCTAGTCATCTTGCAGGAGATATATTAATTTTTTATTAGCTAAAAATTAATCGTGGAGATTAAATATGACACACGTCCATCCTCAAACTACCCAAGGTGCTCTCCGGGCTCAAGATTTCTATAGCATAGAAAATAATGAATCTCAGTCGAGCGGTAATGTTATTTCTACTCTCAGAGATGAGCTGTCAACAATAATTGAGGAGGCTCAAGAACCTCTAAGAAAAGAATTACAAGAGCTAAGAAATCTTCTTAAAGACGAAATTCAGCAATCCCAAATAAAAGATGAAGAAATCCAGGCTTTAAAAAAAACCCAACAAGAACTGACTGAAATACTAAAGCGATCTTCAATCACTACAACCTCACTTCCCCCTATAAAAAATAATATTTTTTATTCACCTCATGATCCTGATGCGGACAAGTTAATTATGCGTACCCATGGATTGGGAAATGACAGTAAACGAGGTAGATACGCAAGAGATTCTCAAGTGATGTTAGAGTTTGTATCAAAATTTCCTAAAACATTTGATCTTGATATAAAAGGATATTTCACTCAAGGATTCGATCAAGAATTACCTGAAGATACTTATTTTGAAGTTCATATCGGCAGGGATGGCAAAGAAATAAAGCATACAAAAAAATTTAAATTATTTAAAGAAAATTTATATAGAAATAATCCAGATTTTACTACGGTTGAGTTTGCAACTGAGGATGAAGACAATAATACTATTTGGATAGATATGCCAAAAATTCCTGAATATCATGATGATAAAAGCACTATATTTTCAGGATTAGATCTTCATGTGCTAAATATTATTCCTCGAAAAAAATAAAATTTTATTTTTATAAAATTTTGGTAAATTAATTTATTGCAGGCTGCTTAGCCTGCTTTTTTATGCCTCAAAACGGAAAATTTTCTAAAGCGCACAGTAAAAATAGCTCTGTACTAATCTGCAAAGATTGCCATACCCTAATCTATCCTTAAAATTAACAACTCTCTTTAATTCAGATATTTTTCTAAGCTTATCTCTTGTTTTACATCACGCAATTACTCACCTATGCCTAATATTTTTTTGATATTTGTTACCTTTGTAACCTCTTTTTTTATCCCATACTATGAAAGTCGCAGGGGGGCGGGGGACTGCGTTGTGCGACATGAAGCTGTCGGAATAATTGCTTTGCTCGCAGATCAACGCGATGACAAAGCCCGTTGTGCCGTCAACGGTAGCCTACCGACCCAAGCGAGACAGGTAACTGTCTGGTCTGAAGCGGTCGGGACAATGTAGTGGTAGCTGCTAGCGCAAAAGCGGCCCCACGCTAGGCTTGATGGTATTGGCTAACCTAGGTGAACTGCTGATTAAACATCGTCACCCCCAACCAGCCAAAGGCGCTGACAGGCTGGAGCCAAAAGGCACGTAGCTGGCTATCCTTCTAACGCATAGGGATACACGGACATCACAGCTACCGGTGGAAAGGCAGAGCCTAACCCATTGTGTTATTCCGACGGAACATGGTAAGCCCGTATCGCTGCCCTCGTGGCAGGTGACCCGTAAGGGAAGCTGTTGGCGGTGCGGGTATGGGATGACGGAGAAAGCGAATGCCTCGCTGTAATAGCGGGGATAGAGATTGAAACATCATCTCATGCGAAAGCAGGCCCACTTCCGTCTGGTCTCTCATCACGAGAGAATTTGTAGAACTTTTGAAGGCAGGAATCGCAAATGACCATTGATTTAATGGGTGCACCAGCCGACGACTCTAACCATTGGAACCAGATCGACTGGAACCAGTGCCGCCGAGAAGTCAGAAAGCTGCAAGTGCGTATCGTGAAGGCAGTAAAGGAAAGCCGCTGGCACAAGGTGAAAGCCTTGCAATGGCTACTGACCCACTCGTTCAGCGCGAAAGCACTGGCAGTAAAACGAGTGACCGAGAATCAAGGTAAACGCACAGCAGGAGTGGACAAGGCAAGGTGGACTACGCCTAAAGCCAAGTGGAGCGGCATATTGTCGCTCAGCAGACGTGGGTATCGTGCTTTGCCATTGCGCAGGATATATATCCCGAAGAGCAATGGCAAGCTGCGTCCGCTTGGGATTCCGACGATTAGGGACAGAGCCATGCAGGCGCTTTATCTGCAAGCGCTGGCCCCCATCTCGGAGACCACAGCAGACCCGCATTCCTATGGATTTCGCCAAAAACGCTCAACGGCAGACGCGATTGAACAGTGTTTTAATGTGCTATCGCAGAAATACTCTGCCAGATGGGTTTTGGAAGCGGACATTCAGGGCTGCTTTGACAACCTCAGCCATGACTGGCTACTCGCCAACATCCCAACGGATAAAGCGATACTGGCATCCTGGCTGAAGGCTGGCTTCATGGAAAGCCATACACTTTCCCCTACCAGGGCAGGTACTCCACAAGGCGGGATTATTTCTCCGACGGTGGCAACCATGGCACTCGATGGTCTGCAAGCACATTTGACCCATGAGCTTGTAGGTATTAGACGCAAGCGCTACAGCGACTGCCTGAATTTTGTTCGATACGCCGATGATTTTATTGTGACAGGAAAGTCGAAAGAATTCTTGGAGCAAAAAGTCAGACCGCTCATCGAAGGATTCCTGGCAAAAAGAGGGTTATCGCTTTCTGCTGAGAAAACGCGCGTCACAGCCATTGAGGAAGGGTTCGATTTTCTAGGTATCAATATTCGTCGCTACGGCAACAAGTTGCTGACGATACCTGCACAGAAAAGTATCCAGTTTCTATGCAGGAAACTGAGGGAAATCGTCAAAGGCAATCTGATGGCAAAACCGATAAACCTGATACGGCAACTCAATCCTGTCATTCTCGGATGGGCGCAATATCATCGGCACGGCGTTGCTAAGGAAGTCTTTGGAAAAGTGGATAGCTATCTTTGGTCGCTGCTGTGGCGCTGGGCAAAACGTCGTCATCCGAACAAAGGAGCACGATGGATTAAAGCAAAATATTTCAGACGCATAGGACATCGCGACTGGATATTCGCTGCTGACGAAAATGCAGATGCCAAGGGGGTTGTCGCACTGGCGAAAGCCAAAGATACACCCATCCGACGGCACCTGAAAATTCAATGTGCAGCCAATCCATTTGACCCAAAGTGGGATGATTATTTCGTGCAGCGCCAATACCAACGATTCCGGAACTCGCCGGTTGACGACAGAAGACTTTGAGAGGCTTGAGCGGAGTGCGGTGAAAGTCGCACGCTCCGTTCTTAGGGGACGGCGGCGCCGCAAGGTGCTGCTGTTACCCGACGCTAAGGGGCCGACTCACCTCAAGTAAGGGCAAATAAGGCCCTTAAAAAAGCTTCTGAGGAGATAGGGTAGAAAGGAAGAGAGGCTAGAAAGCCTTTAGCGCTTATCTAGGGTGCAATAAGACGAGTAAATATTAGTCATGCTCTAAAGCCGATACGTTATTCATCCTGAAATGCAGAAGTCAAAAGCATTCAGTGTGCATTAATCGTTATCAGGAGAAAAAATGGAATCATACTGATTAGAAAAGATGTAGACGATATCGTTCTAAAAATTTTAGAAAGCACCAATGGCTATGAGTTATATCAGGCACCACTTTTGCGATTAAAAGAAAATAGTCCTATTAGTGTTATGGCAGATATGCCAACCAATAGGACTATTTTTTATATCCAGTCTGTAAGGTTTGGTTTTTTAGTAGAACGGAAAAATTATTTTTTTATCATCGAAAAATAAAAGGAGCAGGAATTATGATTGCTTTCCATCAGAAAAATAAAAATAGATTACTACAATTGATATTATTTATGAGCTTCTGTTTGGCCCTCAGTATCTCTCGAGCTGAGACTCTTGACTCAGAGACTGTGCTGGCTAACGCTAAAGCAGAGTGCGATACCCCAATACCTTGGCCATCAAAAATTCGTCGTCTGGATAACAAAGAAATTATTGAAGCAAAATATAAAATTAAACTCTTCAAAGATTATAGTCATGAGGATATTGATCCAGCATTCGGTTATAGGCTGACGCGCGAAGAACTTGAGGCCCGGTCTCAGTGTTACTCGCAGTATTCATTTAAATACGCACCTGGCAAAATGGAAAAGATACCGGAAGATGGATATATCGTATATAGACAGAACTACACCCCCGAAGAGGAAAATTTGCGCAATCGTTTAACATTTGCACAAAGCTTCTATAACAATCTACCTATAAGTGAAGAAAAAGCCCCCCCTCGTAGCCGGGAGCAAATATGCGCCGACCTAGAAGGCAACCAAACGAGGTGGGAGTGGTGCATGGGTATTAGAACAGGCACGGGTGTCCCAGGAAACTGTAAAGATCAGTATTGTGACAAGAGGTATGGCTACGGGCCAAACGATGTGAGGCCGACCCGGTAGTAAAGCGTGCCAAAGGTCAGGTATGGGAACGTAGCAATGCGCTTGCATACCTGATTGCAGATACGACTCACCACCATCTATTTCATCAAAACAAAAAATAGACTTACTCGATTATTTGAAGCATGAGTTAAAGCGAAAATGCGCTAACCAGCTTTGAATTGGCTCACTTCCTTATCCAGCCATCTATTCAGCGCAGCAAAACGCGTTTGCAACGGTTGAATCTCATGCTGAGTAAAAAGCTTAGCCGCCGGTATTACTTGGCACAATGCCTAAGAGTTGCGGCGGTACACGATGCGCGGCGAGTAAATCATCCCGCGTGACATCCTTAATATTAAAAAATTCATCTTTCGCAGTAACTTCAGAAACGGGGATAATTTGGAGTCCATCTTTTTTGCCATTCGGCGCATACACAAATAGATTCCTAAAATTTCCTGGCCCTTTACTTTCTTTAAGTGCTTGACGCAGGTTATTCACATCGGCCTCCCGGTGTGCGGCATCCGTCATATACAAAATAAAACCGGCATGGCTGCCATTCTCGTAATACTTACGCCGAAACAAGGTTGCCGATTCATTGAGCCAAGCCGCATGTAAGGCGCCTAAGTATTCAGGTAAGCCGTATACCTCTTGATTGATATCCGGTTCCATTAAATGCAGGATGCTACCGACTTTAAACTGATTACACAAACCTCGACCAAAGCTGTTAAGACAGCTGGCCTTAAGGATTTTAGGTGGCACGATTTACGGCACACGTGGGCTAATTGCATGTCCAACGCGGCACGCCTTTGTATGTGCTTAAGGAGCTAGGGGGGAGGGGAAACGCTAGAGATGGTGCAGCGGTATGCACATTTAATCGGCACATCTAGCGCAATGGGTGCAATCCCATACAACTTTCACCCCGCCAGAATTGCATGGAGTGTGCGCTAAAAAGGCAGCGGCCTAGGTGTAATTTAGCTGAAGTGGCTTTTAAATAAAAAGGGCTTACATCGCTGTAAGCCCTTTCGGATATGGTAGGCCGTGCAGGGATCGAACCTGCGACCAACGGATTAAAAGTCCGCTGCTCTACCAGCTGAGCTAACGACCCGAGGAGGCGGATTATATAGTAGTTTGATAGAGAATGAATAGGCTTTCTTGTTTAAAAATTCATTTCATTCACGCTAAAGTGCATAAGTTGTTGTCACTACGTCATATTTTTTATAGAAAATTTTTCTTTAAAGCCTGGCTTGGACTCAAGCAAAAGGCCGCTATAGGGCCGGCATGGTATGGCAATTGCGGCTTGAAGATATGGCGCATTGCTGTCATTTTGCTAGGTCAGGTTCTATGGTTTAGGCTGCGAAGCGCACGGGTTTATGGGAAGTATTTGGCCTAGCTAGCCATGGTCAGCTGCATAATTTACTGTTTTTTTGTGATTCACTTGAATGAGTTGTGACCCCGAAGAAGGAGCAAGAAATGGTGACATTAGTGGGTAAACAGGCAGAGTTTTTAGATGCGCTAAAAGAGCTTATAGAGTTGGATTACGATGCTGTTACGGCATACCAAGCCGCTATTGAGCGCGTAAAAAACGACTTTTATAAGGAAAAATTATCAGAATTTTTAACTGATCATAAGCGTCATATTGTTGAACTTTCTGAGGTAATGGAAAGGCATGGCAGCCTTCCCCCCGAAGGGCCTGATATGAAAAAGCATTTGCTAAAAGGGAAAATCATTGCAGCAAGTATGCTTGGAGACCAAACCATATTGAGAGCAATGAAAGATAATGAAATAGACACTAATACTGCTTATGAAAGGTTGAATCACCATGCAGATGTATGGCCCAACGCAGTAGATGCTTTAGAGCGTGGCTGGGAAGATGAGAAGCGTCATAAAGCTTGGTTAGAGGCTCAAGCATAGGGTTGCAAGCTAATTTTTTAGCTTTAAATCTTTAATCAAGGTTTAAGCGTCTTCACTTCAAAGAGGCTTTATTTGTTTGACTTCTCTGCTCTATTGATCTGCTCCAACTGACGAGTATTTGCTCCAGTCGATAACAGATGTTAAAAATTTACGCACGGCGTCCTTATGAAGACAACTAAGTTTGCTAAAATTCGTCGTAATTTTCGGAGAAGTCGGATGGGGCCATTTTTTGCATGCGTTGTTATCGCCGTAAGCTTGCTGGCATGGGCAACGTCTGCTGCTTCCCATACATTGACTGAGCCTGATGAGTTATCAGATGAAGCCAGGCAAGAGGCAGCCGGTTTACCCAACCTTGCAGCTATCAATAAAACAGCGACTGAAAAAGCGAGCGCGAGCGCGACGGTGCAAACCCAGCTCCCCCGTATTCCTAGCTTTTACTATAAAGGGCAAATCGGCACTGAAATTACTGAATACCGTTCGCCTGGCAAAAAGCCCGAAATCAAGGTTCACTCTAATTTTGGTACCTATTATTATTTACCCACCTCTTCTGACACTACGCCTGCTGCACAAAATAACGGTATACCTGAGCAACGTTTGCCAGCTATGCGCTTCTCCTACTAATGCGCTGTAGCGCGTTTTCTTTGCCCTCTCACTTCCTTTTATTTTCATGGCTGTCTTCACTGCTGTTACCAAACCCCAACTTACGCCCTGGCTGCAAGCTTATACGCTCGGCTCTATTCTCGATTTTCGGGGAATTGAATCCGGCATTGAGAATAGCAACTTCTTTTTGACTACTGATCAGGGTGAATACGTTCTTACGCTGTTTGAGAAGCTCTCTGCGGGCGAGCTATCGTTTTATCTGCACTTGATGCAGCATCTTGCCACGCATCAAGTAAGCGTACCCAAGCCCATCACACGTGGAGATGGATCCCTATTTGGTGAGTTAAACGGTAAGCCAGCCGCTCTTGTGACGAAGCTTGAGGGAAGCGTGCAACTTACGCCCACTGCGCACCACTGCGCTGAAGTAGGCTATATGCTCGCGCTTATGCACCAAGCAGGGAGTACTTTTACGTTGCATCAACCGAATCTGCGTAGTCTTAGCTGGTGGCGCACTACTGCACCTGAATTACTACCTTTTTTGAATCAAGCTCAACGTGAACTGCTGCTGGGAGAGCTTACTTTTCAGCAAACATTTTTTGCGTCCAACGACTATTTGCGCATGCCAGGTGGCCCCTGTCACTGTGATTTATTTCGCGATAATGTCCTATTTGCGCCTGCCACTCAGACTGATGGGCAAGACCGACTGAGCGGATTTTTCGATTTTTATTTTGCCGGCGACGATAAGTGGCTTTTTGATATCGCTGTGTGCGTGAATGATTGGTGCATTGACCTAGCCACGGGTCAACTTGATAACGCGCGTACTAGTGCCTTTTTGCAAGCCTACGAACGCGCCCGCCCTTTCACAACAAGCGAAGCCCTCAATTGGCGCGCCATGTTGCGCGCTGCTGCTTTACGCTTTTGGATATCGCGGCTGTATGACTTTTATTTACCCCGCCCGGCAGCGCTACTCAACGCGCATGACCCAACTCATTTTGAGCGCATTTTGCTAGATCGGATTCATTCCCCAGCGCTAGCCTGGATTTAAATGCCTGTTTAGGATTTTTTGAAATGTTCTGAGCTGCGTGAGCCACTCAGCCCGCATAGTGCTGCGCAGCACTGTGTTTGCTAAGTTTTCTCAACACAATAGTGCTCGAAATGCAGATTTATTCAGTATATGCTCTGCCTGCTCATCTATTTGTTAAAAGCAGCGTGTTTTTAAATATCAGCTTTCTAACCATTTTTTCTATTGCCGGTTAATTCACTATGTACCTTAACGAACATCCTACCAAAGCCGGTTATGAATGGTTCTGCCAAGGCATCAAGCTGTTTTTCAGCCATCCACTGAAAGCTTTATCGATTTTTTTGACCTACATCTTCGCGATGATGCTTTTTTCCCTTGTGCCAGTGCTCGGCCCTTTACTCCCCCTGCTCTTATTGCCTGGTTTATCAGTGGGCTTTATGCACGTTGGTCGCGCGCTCATGACTAACCAGGCTATTTCACCGCTAGCTTTATTAACAGGCTTTCGTGATTACGGCAGCACGGTTAGAAAGCATTTGCTCATGCTCGGGCTTACGTACATCATCGCTACTTTGATTTCGCTCGCTCTCTCATCGCTGGTTGATGGAGGTGTGCTTATGCGTTTGTTCCTCGGTCGCTCACAAGCCGATAATCAGCTTCTGATGCAAAGTGGCGTACCAGGTGCAGTGCTCGTTACAATCATTGCCTATATACCAATCGCAGTATTATTTTGGTTCGCGCCCACCCTCACTGCCTGGAATAACATTTCGCCACGCAAAGCACTTTTCTTCAGTGCTGTTAGTTGCTGGCGCAATCGCGGTGCTTTTATTTTGTATACCCTGCTTTGGATGGGGTTTGCAGTCACCCTTTCAGCAAGCCTTGCGATTCTTTTCCGTGCGCTTGGGTTGACCACGCTTGCTGCCATCATAATCATGCCGCTCTCGCTTATTTTGACGAGTATGTTTTATTGCTCGTTCTATATTACTTATCGTAGCTGCTTTGGTGACACGGCAGCATTACCAGCTACTAACTAAACTCCACTGCACCCATGTTAAGAAACCATTAGCTACCTTGCAGGTGCTAGGGGGCAACCCATTGCGCATCACTCATTGCGCATCAATTAACTGCTTCCTAAAAATATAGATCACCCCTTATTTATTGAAATAGATACAGCTGTATGAGAATTAAGAAAATTTTTTGTTTAGCGGTAATCGCCACTCTCTGCGAATTCTCGCCCCTTGCTCATGCGCAATGGAGCGACTACAAGTGCAAATCAACAGAATATGCCAATCAACATGTAGTCAAAACCTATCAAGACGGTAGCTGGGATTTGTACCTCACAGGTTATACCTGGCATTCTGGTGCTACGTTTAGTAAAAAAAATTTAAACGCAAGAGCGTACGGTGGTGGCTTAGGCAAGCACTGGACTGATGAGAATGGTAATCAAGATCTGATTTATGCTTTTACGTTTCTTGACTCGCATAAAGATCTTGAACCTGTCGTAGGCTATGCGCATCAATGGTTTACGCGGCCCATTGACTCATTATCCTTTGGTGCAGGTTTTACAGCTGGCTTCACTGCGCGAGCAGATATATTGCACTACCTTCCTATTCCACTGCTCCTTCCAGTTGGCTCAATACGCTTTAATAAATTCTCCCTAATGACCACCATTGTTCCCCGTAGACGAGGGGCTGTTGGGCTCATTTGGGGGCGCTATGAGTTGTAGGTAAGCGTTGTGTAAACCGAGGAGAGGTGTCGGTTTGGCAGTAGGCTTTCCTGCCCTCCTTCAAACCTACAGCCTCCCTGGCCTCAGTAGTCATCAGTCAATGATCTGTAGCTTAGCGACCGCAAGAGCAAGCCATTTTTCGCCGTGGCGGCCAAACCTAACTTGCGCACGCGCATCTGGGCCATTTCCTTCCAGTTGAATAATCGCCCCTTCACCAAACTTCGAGTGAAACACAGCCTGGCCAAGACGAAAGCCAGTCTCATTTTGTTTATTTTGTCGTGAGTAAACCTGTGAATCGACTGATGCTAGCTTAGGCTCGGCAATGCTGCGCGTCTGCCCCCAACCCTGACTAAAGTCAGAGAATTTTGGTGTGAGCCACTTCAATACACTTTCTGGCAACTCTTCAAGAAAACGCGAGCGTACGCCATAACGTGTCTGCCCATGCAGCATCCGACTTTGCGCAAAAGAAATATAGAGCCGCTGCTTAGCACGAGTAATGGCTACATACATCAGCCGTCTCTCTTCTTCTAAGCTTTGTAAGTCGGCCGTACTATTTTCGTGAGGGAAAAGCCCTTCTTCAAGGCCTGTAATAAATACCGCCTTAAATTCCAACCCTTTGGCTGCGTGCACAGTCATCAGTTGCACGGCAGCTTGCCCTGCTTGTGCTTGGTTATCGCCCGCTTCCAATGAAGCATGCGATAAGAAAGCCGCAAGTGGCGTCATTTCATCGCCGCCTTCCGGTACAGCGAAACCGGTTTCCTCCACGGCAATATTCGCTTGAGTCAGGACTGGTGCTGTCACATGACCAGCTCGCAACATGCGGGCTGGGGCGGCAATACCATAGCCAGCTTCGCTTACAAAAGCAGTCGCAGCATTGATCAATTCGTGCAAATTATCGATACGCTCTTGCCCTTCGCGCTCAGTCAGATAGTGATTAATCAAACCACTTGCTTTCGTTACGTATGCCACCGTCTCAGGCAAATTTAAGCGCTGCGTCTCAACCCGCATTTTTTCTAGTAAACCAAGAAACGCGCCTAAGTTAGCGCCCGCTTTACCCGCTAAATAAGGCACTGCCTCGGCTAATGAACAAGCATGCATGCGGGCGATATCAGTTAACTGCTCGAGCGAACGAGCACCAATACCACGAGCTGGAAAATTGACGACTCGCACCAACGCCGTATCATCATTTGGATTATCAATCAGACGCAAATAAGCCAACGCATGCTTAATCTCTTGCCGCTCAAAAAAGCGTAACCCGCCATAAACCCGATAGGGAATGCCCGCCCCGACTAAAGTATGTTCAAGAATGCGTGATTGGGCGTTGCTACGATAGAGCAACGCAATCTGATCACCTTCGACTTGCTGCCCAAGCAAGGCACTAATTTCTTCTACAATCCAACTCGCTTCCTGGCCATCACTCGCCGCCTGATAAACGCGTACTGGCTCACCATAACCTGCATCGGTACGCAA